>CAJXVS010000004.1 GCA_913061265.1 uncultured Halobacteriovorax sp.
GCTCGGAGATGTGTATAAGAGACAGATATAAACGTAAATAAATTCCTCTTAAATGGTGATGGATTCTCAATGCATATTAAAGAATTAGAGTTCAATTTAGAAGATCAGCGCTTTTCTCAAAGTTCGAAGATTCAGTCTTTTGGAAACTGGGATGGCTTTTCTCTCGGACAAAAACGAGCTTTTAAAACTAAAACCAGAAGAACTCTTTTAGGCCCTAAGGCCACTGACCTGATCAAAGAGTTCTCCCTTTATCGTTTTGAACATAGCTTTAAAAAAGTTGGTGGCAAATGAAGCACCTCCTTTTAAGTATCTTTCTTTTAAGCAACCTGGCCCTCGCCTCTGATATTAATATAAGAGATTCGATTGAGCTGCGAGAACTCTATCTAAAGACCTATCCTACTCTCTTTGGAAATCCATCTTACGCTCTTGAGAGTGAGTTTATAAAAACCTATAAAGTTCTAGATAAGAAAACAAAAAAGAAAGTGACCAAACTGATTAAGAGCCTCGACCCTTATATTCCGGGCAAGTACTTAAGACCCTTAATCTATTGGAAGTATATTTCACCAAATCAATCGAGACTTGAAGAAGTCTTGCTTTCAATTCAAGTCAATAAACTCTCCGTCTTAAGAGACTATATCTTAACTCCTGACTCTAAAGAGAGGCTAAAGGCCTTAGATATATTAAGAGAGCTTATTCACGAACCAGAAGCGGAAGCTTCAAGTTTTTATTCTTATTCTAAGAATGACCTATCAGACAAAGCTGCCATTTTGGCCCGTATACAAGAAGATATTTTCTTCAAGCAGGCCATGCTTGAAACAAAGCTCTTTACTATTAAGTTAGAAGAAGACCTGCAAGATATCGATAGCTATAGCCTTGATCCTTACGGACTAACTGTAGGAAACCAAGTGGAGTTGATTGATGATAATCAGGCCCATAATAAAAGAATAAAAGAGATGATTAAAAGCTCTAAAGAAACTGTCCTTATTGATATCTTTCAATTCACTAAAGGAAAGGGAGAGAGTTTCTCAAGGTTTCTTATCAATCAGGCCCTCATTAAAAAAGAAGGCTTCAAGCTTCTGATCCTTCATAATATGAAAGATGAATTGATGCCTGACTTTGAATATCTCAAGAGAAAGATTGGGGAAGACCCAAGATTAGGAGAAAGAGTCACACTCCTTCAGAAAAAGAATCAAGCTCCCTCATCGAGAGATCATTCAAGACTTCTTCTTATTGATGGAAACTCCCCTAGCCCAGAAGCTTATTTTGGTAATACCAATTTGAGTGATGGTTATGCTAACGCCCTTTGGGTAAAGGGTCCTGCAGCCGCTCTCATTCAAGACTCTTATATTCAAGACATTAAAGCTGCCCTCAAAATTAAAAAGAATAAACTCTCTCAAAGCTCAAATATTCTAGAGTCCTTCATGATCAAAAGAGACCTCTACCCAGCGATGGGCCAATCCGTTCTACGAATCAACGAAGCAAGCGAGGATGGAAAGATTGTGAATGTGAGAAACTCCATCATCGATCTAATAAAAAAGTCTTCAATGCATATCTATATAGATCAACTCTTTCTCTATGACTCTTATATCGTCGATGCGCTTATCTTAAAGAAGAAGCTTCAGCCTTCGCTAAAGATTAAGATCATGCTTGATAATAATGAAAGCTTTGGCTTCAATGGATTTCCTAACAGCATCTTTATTCAAAAGATGAAAGACGCTGGGATTGAAATCCGAACGACTAAAACGGAAGGTAGGGGCTCTTTGAAAGCTCATAAAAAGATCTTAAGCTTTGATGGAAAGACTCTTATTGTTGGCTCTTCAAACCTCACTCCTGAAGGTCTTCAAGGTAGCTCTAGAGAGTTAGGTGCAGTTGTTCACGATACTCATGAAACTTTAAGTTTCGAGAGGGACTTTGAAAAATCGTGGTCCAATAGAACTGAAACTCAGAAGATGAATATAGATCAATTTCGTTTTAAATTAGAAGAAGGATTTCTCAGTAAGACTTGGTCAACTTTCATCAATGATTTTGCTGGAACAATACTTCGTTTTGGTATTATCAAAGACAAAGATTAAGGCCTTGCCCCGGGAATCTTAAAGATAAGCCTATATAAAAACCTCGGCATCTTATCTAAGATCGTCACTAAGATCTTCATTCTAAAAGGAAAAACATAGAGAGGTCTCTTGCGAGCGATCGCCTTCTTAATCCTTCTCGCCCCTTCTTCAGCGTCCATCAAAAAAGGCATAGGATGCTTATTCTGTCTTGTTAAAGGAGTGTCGATAAAGCCAGGACAGATCGCTGTTACATCATAGCCTTGCGGCGTTAAATCAATTGATAAGCTCTCACAAAGTTTTAGGACAGCAGACTTTGAAGCGCAGTAAGCACCAGCTCCAGGAAGCCCCATAAAACCAGCAACAGAAGCGATCCCTACAAGATGACCTCTTCCCTGCTTCTTCATAATATTAAGCGCACCTTCAAAAGCATAAAGCACGCCATTCACATTAATATCAATGACATTTCTATAAGATTCAAAATTAGGCCAATTAGGTTTTGTGCCTTCACTGATTCCCGCATTAGCAATCAAAAGGTCAAGCTGACCTTTTGAGAAGTCTTCAATTGCTTTGAGAACTTCTTCACGCTTAGTCACATCAACATTAAAAGCTTCAGCTTTTGGATAAGTGCTAAGAAAGTCTTCAGGAAGTTTCTTTATATTTCGACCACAGACGGCAACTCTATGCCCTTCTTTTAAGTAGGCAATGGCCAAGCTTAGGCCAATCCCAGAAGTTCCACCTGTGATAAAGATCTTCATTAGTGACAGCCTGCTTTTTCTTTTTTCAACCTAGGCTGAATCTCTTCTTGAAAGATTCCCTTAAGAAGCATGGCAACTAAGATGACTGCCGAAGCGCTCTCCCACCATGCAGCTCCATGCCCATGGTCATGAGAAGCTATATTAAAACTGAGAGGCCAAGCGAAAGCTGTATAGGCATAATCAACTAAAACACTAAAGATAAGCGTCACCACAGCGATGGCCAAGATATTAATAAAGATACCTTTCTTACCAATATACTTTTGAAGAACTAATATATTGGCCAAGTTCGTAGCAGGCCCTGTTAAAAGAATAATAAGAGCAAGTCCTGGAGAGAGTCCCTTCATCATCAATGAAGCTGCAATAGGAGTCGTCGCCGACGCGCAGATATAAAGAGGAATACCAACGGCTAATAAGATAAAGCGCCCACCCCAACCATTTAAAGAGCCGATCCATTCTTCAGGAACAGCAAAACTAATCACGGCGCCTAAAACAATTCCAAAGGCCAACCATAAAGAGATGTCATTAATAAGATTATGAAAGGCAAATTTAAAGCCCTTCTTAAAAGGATTCTCGATAGGAGCTTCAGCGGCTTTTTTAGTTTTACTACAACAGCTCGTCTTAATCTCTTCATCTTTATCTAGTTCAAAGTCATTAAAGAAGAACTGTAAGATCCCCGCAATAAAGGCCGAGAAAAAAGCGGCGACAGGTCTAATGATAGTCATCGGTAGATCCATCATGGCGTAAGTCATAGCGATTGAATCAATCCCAGACTCAGGCGTCGCAATCAAGAAACTAGAAGTGGCTCCATTACTGGCTCCACTCTTTCTTAGAGTAACAGCCGCGGGAATAACTCCACATGAACATAAAGGAAGAGGAATCCCCATAATTGCGGCTTTAAAGATAGAGCCAATAGTGTTTCCACCAAGAACCTTCTTAATCCTCTCAACAGTTATAAATCCATGTATTAGGCCAGCAACGGCGAGACCCAATAATAAAATCGGCGCCGTCGTTATAATATAATTCCAAAGTTCGGTGATAAAACTCATATTTGTCTTCCATTAATCCAACCCTTAAACTGGTTAGATGTTCCTTCTCATCCTATCCCTTACGGGGGCCTTTGTCGGCATTCTCTCTGCATTTTTTGGTGTAGGCGGTGGTGTGTTAATTGTACCAGTCCTGTACACCCTCTTTCCGGAGTCCCCACCCTCACTTATTATAGGAACTTCCCTCACAGTGATCTTCTTCAACTCCATCGTGAATACTTTTAATTTTAGGCGCTTAGGTAGAAAGGTCCCCAACGATTGGGGAGCTCTTTTAGCAATTGGGATGATGATTGGCGTAATCATTTCAACCTATGTTGTGCAGCATATCGACCGCGAAACAGTTCGTCTTATCTTCGCCCTCGTCCTCGTGGCGACAGGAATAAGAACCCTCTTCTTCAAAGCCCCAGCCGAAGAGAGCGATCAAATAAAAACCCTTAACAGCTTAGGCTATTTTTACGCCTTCCTGACCGGCTTCGGCGGTGGAATGGTGGCCGGACTCACTGGACTCGGAGGCGGAATCATCATGGTCCCCATCCTCCTTACCATCCACAGGCTTCCACTACCTTATGTCCCGGCCTTCTCAAATTTCGCCATGATCGGAGGAACCCTAGTTGGAATGATCAGGTACGGCTTAATTGCGTCACCTCAGGCCATCACTGACGGAGTCTTTGCAAACCTCCAAGTCGGATCAGTACACGTAGGCATAGCCGCCATCATCTTTTTAAGTTCAACACTAACCAGCAAACTAGGCGTAAAGCTTAGTGGCACCGTTTCAAAAACCACTTCAAAGCGCCTTTTCGTCGTGCTGCTAATTGTCATGTCCGGAAAAATACTCTTTTCCATTTACGGTAGTTGATTTTTTCTTGACTGGTCAGCCTCCGAACTATTATATTCATTACACTTAATACGCGGGGGCGTAGTTAAGTTGGTTATAACGTCGCCCTGTCACGGCGAAGGCCGAGGGTTCGAGTCCCTTCGCTCCCGCCATTAACATTTAAAGAATGCATTATCGCCTCGTTTAATACGGGGCTTTTTTGTGCCCAAAATCAGAGCGAAGGGGCTCGGACCCAATAGAGGGTTTGCCTACAGTATGTAGGTATTTCGCGAGAGGCAGGAGCCGGCAGCGAAAACTTCGCACCTTCACAAACTATTTTTTGATATTCAAGTTTTAATACTCTTCGGGGTTTTAAGATATCTAAGAGCAGAATTTAACCCATTCTGCTTTTTTTTTGCCTTCTCCCAAAACAGTCATGCTCCACCTTGCTCCACCGGATTGAAATTTTCTTTAATTTTTAATGAATTAGAAACTTAATTTTTTGAAGAAAGGTGAGGAAAAACAAAGTCTCTTTTTTTAAAACCTACCCCATCTAGATTTTTATTATATGAGGTGGAGCTAGTAGAATTGATATCCAATCATGAGAAATCCGCTTCTACCATATTCATCATATTTTTTCTTAATATCGTTGATGAACCCAAATTTAAGATTCATCCGATCTAGCAATACAATGCTTGATGACAGTATTGCCACTCCTCCTGAGCAGTTAGAAGATGAGTACTCAAAGTTTTCTCGAAGACATTCCTGGCCTCCAAACCTATCTCTCTTTGAAAACTGATACCCAAGTTGAAATCCAAATGAGAAACGATACGCTAATGAAGGGAAAAATAGGGGGGCATAACTAAACCCCACAGCGGGTGTTACTGCCAAATTATTTAATGATGATCCCAGATATGAATCTAAATCTAGAAAATGAATAGAACTTTGAAGAGTTAAACTTTTCGATAAGCGCGATAAGCTAGTCGAGAAGCCAAACTCGAGATTAGTTCCAAAATTAAAGTAAGTAGAGTTAATGTCGACAGGTCGATATTGTAATCGTTTTAACAACTCAGTCTCCACAACACCAATCAAAATTTTTTCGGTAGGGCTTTGCTTAGAGCGAAGAGATTCGAATATCTCCTTCTGAGATGCATAAACAAGGTCTGAACCATTTTTCTCATTAGGATATAATTTTGTTAACTGCCCATATTGATAGTTATGTAAATCAAGCAACCTTAAGATATAAGCTTCTTCAGTCTCTGATTTATTTTTTCTCCAATCATTACCCTTGCCTCTTTTTTTAATATAATCTGGCACAAATTCCTGATGTTCGCAGAAACTTTTTTTGTGATTCTGTTTTTGACAATAATTATAAATTCGATGAAGTGTGACATCATATAATGCTTTGATATTTTTAGTGAGTGTATCTATTTTTTTCTCACAAATCTCTTTAGATAATCGATTTTGATTCTTTACTGCTTCAATGCAATGAAACAGCACCCAGCCTTTTCGTTTTGGTAACTTCAGTTTTTTCTTTTTTGCTAAATTGAAGACAAGAGCTTTAGCATCACTCATTCCAAGAGAAAAATCAAAGACCCGAAAGTCTTTATCAAAAAATCCGAAGAAGGCGTACATGGGGGAACTCACGGGGGGGAAATCGCCGGACCTTACGTGTAGTCTTGAAGCAATTTTTGGTTCATTTTCAATAATTTTAGAAATTTCACGATTTCTAGAAACATCGATAAAGTCTATAAGATAATCAAAGACTAGTCCCAACAAGCCCTTTTCAGAAGGTTCAGGGTCTAGCTGAACCTCTTCTTCTAAAGATCTAAAGTTTGAAGAGTTAATATAAATATAATTGTATTCATTTTCTTTACCATCTTTTGATAATTCATATGATATCGCCTGACCAATTCCAAGAGGTGAATTGTCTAATATCCCTCCATCTATAAAATTGGTATTGGTGGCATTTAATTTTTCACAACTTGTTATCGGATTAAAAATATCTCTTACACAGATCGGTAAGCTAACGGGCGAAGAGGCTACAGGAAAAGCACTTGTCGCAAACAAGGTTTTTTTAATTAATTCGAAATCGTTCTCAGGGCCTTCACCAAAAGGCAGAAGGACTTGCCTTTGAACTTTTTTATTTAAGATAAAATTTGTAATTTTAGGAGGTACGCCTCTGCCTTTTCCTTCAATTTGTATTAAGATATGATCGCTCAACCCATTAACGGCGAAGGATTCTGATATTTTATACCTGTACTCCTTTTCATTCGTGACAGCCACGCCAAGAACATATTTACAATCTTTTTTAAATCCCGATAGAAAATTATCCTTGAGTTTCGAAAAAGGCTCTGCAAAAGCATCTCTTGTAAAAACATTTATTTTGGTAACCTTACTAGGGACAAATAACTTTTCTATCCCAACAGAAACCCACATTTTCCAAAAGATACTTTCTTCAGCGCGATCCTCTGGCTCAGAACATAATGAATCAATCATAATATATGAATTAATTCCACCAGCACTGGTGCCTGTAAAATGGCTCACATCTTTCATTTTATTCAATTTATGCATTTCGCTTAAATAATAAAGATAACCAGCTTCATAGGCACCAAGTGACACTCCTCCACTTGTTGTAATTGCAACATTAGCTAATAATATTTGTGGTAATGACAAAAAGAGAATCAATAATATTTTTTTCATAATCTTATAGTTCAAGTAAAGTGACCGGCTTAAGTAAACCTAAGCCTGAACTGTCACTCTTGGTGAATGCGGAGCAAATACTTAATCATGATTAATTGAAATTAAGCAATTTGAAGAAGTTGAATGTTTAGACCCAGGAATATCAGTTACCAATGGATCGTTAAAATTCAAAGTTTCAGCATGTCCATGCACAGTCTTTTCCCCTTCTACATTCGTTGCTATTCGATAACCCAAACCAGAGACCATACATAGCCATTTCTTATTATTTGAATCTACAAAAGTCGGAGCTTCTCCTAATTCGATTTGATTTCCAGATGCGGGTGTGACGAAGTGTTGGTTTATGTTAAGACCATCAATATGAGTGTCAGGAGCCACTTTATGGGAAAATGTAATTGTACTACGTGTTCCCTTTTGTTTTTGATTAGGTTGTATCTGAGTTTTGTTATTATCAATCATTTGGTTTGCAATCTTTCTTCTTTGTTTGTTGATATGATTAATATTTTTCTGGGCCTGAATACCCGTATTCGGAATTGGTTTAAGTGCAGAAACACCAGCGGCCTGAGCTGATTTAGAATTAAAGAATTTAGAAACTTGTTGTTTGTTCAAAGCCTGTGTTATTGGGTTAGGCGTACTTAAACTTCCAACAAAAATCCCGGGATGAAAAGTAAACTTATATTCAGTTCCTTGCAACAAAACTGCGCTTGTAATTGTTCCATCAGGGTTATGAGTCCCTTGAATTTCATACTTCCCATTTTTATTAATAACTGTGCCAGTACTAATCAGAGTTTTTAGTTTTTCTTGAGTCACTACTCCTGGATACTTAGTAGCAGTATTGTGACCATCTTTGTCGCTAACTGTGATTGTGTAGATTTGCGGGTTTACAGGTGTTTTTGAAGTAGGAGATTGTGAAGTTAGCGCAACAGGCTTGCTCAGAGGATGAAATCCTGCTGCTGCAACTTGGGCGTCTGTAGCTTTTGAAAAAATAAGTTTAACTAGATCTGAATTTCCAGGAATTTGAGTAAAAACAATAATCTTCCCATCTTTGTCAGTTCCAATTCCCTTTATCTGCCCATTTGCTGCAATCGCACCTAGTGACTGCAGACTTTGTAATAAACTTGCTTGCTCGCCTACAATTCCTAAGTCCGTTACTGCACCTCCAGCACTTAAAAGTCCTGATTTTTTATCTAAGCCTGTACAACCATTAGGGCCACATACCTGGTAGCCAACTGAAAAACCACTCATATCTGCTGGTATTGAAGTTTTAGGACCTGCTCCAGTTGATGCTTGATTATATGAGTGTAGCAATGCTGGCTGCCATGTCGTTGCTGGATCTTTATTTAGAGGTTCAAAAATAAACATTCTGCCCCCAATTTGTTGAACTAAACGACCATTTGGGTCGGCTCCCTCCAAGTTACCGTTCATTATCAAATTCTCAAGTCTTTGCCGTGTTGGCCCAGAATATTGATCAAGCCTAAATAACTTACCCTGATCTGATGACTGTATAGTTTTTTTATTAACAGCAGTGTAAGACGAACAAGTTGAGTCCTTACATATATATTCATGAACCCAATATGGCTTAGGAGTAGGATTTCCGTGGCTCGTTAAAAACTCTGGGCTACCACCAAAATGCTGGTAACCTAATGAGCCACCATGATTAGAATTTGCTGAGGCCTTTGTAAGTTCATTAAAAGCTTTTACATGCCCAGTACTTGAATCAACTTGCCCATGTGCTTTTAGAAAATCATTAGCCGATGAGTAACTTGATGTACCATCGATCGCATAAAACTTGATTCCTGAAGCAGCAGAGCTTGCAGAAACTTGTTTCTGCTTTTTTTCGAAAGCTTTAAATGCATTTAGCTGTCTATTATAAATTTCTTGTCTATGTCTGTTTTCACCTACAGCGACCCTATGCTTAAATGCTGATT
Source organism: uncultured Halobacteriovorax sp. (assembly GCA_913061265.1). Classification (GTDB taxonomy): domain Bacteria; phylum Bdellovibrionota; class Bacteriovoracia; order Bacteriovoracales; family Bacteriovoracaceae. Next base: position 9,292 of record CAJXVS010000004.1, read on the forward strand.
GTTCATTATTAGTAAACAGCTCATCTCCAAGGCCCTGCCCGGCACTATTTGAGCCAAGAACACCAGTACGTAATTCACTACTAATTGTTTTAAAATTAAGCCTGAATACTTGAAGTAAAGCTTTTTGACGAGGTGTAACGCCAGGACCACTCTGAGAATCTAAACGAATCCATTTTTCTAAGTTAGAAAATCCACCTGCCAATTGTACAATTTTTTTTACATTATCAATCTTCTGATTTACTGAAGCTTGGTTTGGAAGTGAAGCTTTGGCCAGTAAACTTTGTATTTCGGCAAGTTTTTGATATTTTTGATCGACACTATTTTTGCTACCTGTATAAACACCAATAAAATTAGACGCGTCAAGAAGGGCCTGCTCAGTTGGTGTAGCACCGGCTTTACTTGCTTCAGTTGGTGTTACAGTTGGTACTGTAACGAGAGCTGGTGGTTTAGGTGTTGTTAGAATAAGCTGAGCTGTACCAAGACGAGTGCTACTCACATCGAGACTGTCATGTTTTACATCGTCTTCACTAGCAGCTGAAAAGCTATATTCAAATGTAGTTTTATCACCAGAATGTAGAGAACTAACAGATACTCCTGCAAGCTTTGCTAGTGCCTCTGCAGTGAGAGTGTATTTATTAGCAGAATTAAGCTTACTTATAACTAAGTTAAAATTACTATCTAAAATTCCTAATCCTTGCATACCTGCAAGAGCTGTCGACATATCATTTTTTCTTAGAATAAATTCAACAGTTCTTTCAGCAATAGTTCCCCTAGCAACAACGAGAGTGACTTTAACTGGACCAGATTTAGTTTGACCAGGAAGTTTTGCATTAACTAGTTGTGGAACAGGATGAGAGAAAGATCCAGTTGTTGCAAGCGTCGTTAAGACATTTAATCCGTAGCGCGGATGGTGTCCGTTTGTAGCAGAGTCCTTACTTTCGAAGCCTACAACATCAGCAACTGTTAGTTCTCTAGTTACGACATTTACTCCATTATATTCATGAACATAAATACCTATAAGAGTATCTTTGATTGCTGCATATTGAGAGGAGTCTTGATTCATTGTTAAAATGATGTCGCCATCTTCGATAAAGTACTTATTTATCCCAGCCTTTTGAAGCAGCTCTATTATTGCTTTTCTACATAAAAGAGGTTGCTTAGAGTTACATTTCAGAGGATTAGCATTAGCTGGCATATTTAAAAATAATAACGCAATTAGTGAGATTAACATTTTATCTATTTTTTTTATTTTCATTTTCATTTCCTTACCAGCCTTTAGTCAGTTTTAAGTAAAGGGCGGGATCAAGTTCCTTCCCTTGATTGTCTTTATTTAATGCTGAAGCTAACCACCCAGATAAATTAAAGCCATTCGAAAATTCACCAGAAGATCCGATACCAATACTTGAAATAGTCATATTTTTTGGTCGATTGTTTGATGTTGCATCTACTTGTTTGCTCGATACATTACCAGTGTCAAAGAATAGTTTTACATTAACACCAGATAATAAACTATTTTCAAATAAGAACTTATGACCAATCTCTGCCGTCCCTATTCTACCATTATTTCCAGAAAATTCGCCAACTGGATAACCTCTTAAGAATTCAGTTCCTCCAAGAAGAAATTTTTGAGAACTTGGAACTGTCTTATCTGCCCATTGACCAAAAGCTTCAACTCTTAACTCAGTATCATCGGCGATAAAGTTCAGGGCATGGATATAACCCATTCCTATGCGTATATGTTTAAAGTCTCCATTTTCATTGGCGCTACCTTGAGAACTGGCACTACCGGATGTTAGCGTAACACCGGATGTAAAGCTGTTTCCTTCGGGGTCAGAGTGATTGTAAAACAAAGTTGAGTATATAGCCTCTGTTTTACCATTTGTTCCACCTTCTTGATCTTCCCCCTGATTTCCAATACCGCCCAAGACTGTAAGAGTTTCATTATGAGCACGAAGAATAGGGTAACCAAGAGTACCTGTAACGTTAGTACCTTTAAAATCACGTTTTACATTTGGCCGTATTTCGTTTTTTGAAGCTGTATATGAGCCATGTATTTCAGCATAAAGACCATTGGTCATTAGTGGTAAAAAGTAAGTGGCAGCGCCTTCATTCTGGTTTTCTTTTTTATCACCCCAGATATGAGTAAAAGATCCTTGAACATGATCTCCACCCACTAATACCGAATTAATAGTTTGAGTAACAGTTGCTCTATTCCTCGCAAGGATTTTCTGCGGCATACTATCAAGAGTTACTGCACCGGAATATTTACTCTGTTCTGTGGCCTTAACAATTAATGTGTAATGAGTAGTATTGTCTTTTGGGGACCAGCCTCGAGGATCCATAATCTTATTTTTGGAAGATTCGAGAGCGAAGGTTGCATCAACTCCAGACAAAGAATTGATGTGTGTGAGAGTCTCATCAAGCTTCGTAACATTAGGCCTTTTTCCGACAAGTTTTTTCGCAATATTTTTAACTGCTGATTCGACTTTTCCAGTAAGGCCAAATACGTTGACGATCGTTATTACACCTTGATTTAAAAAAATTTCATCACTTGATATAACAAAGCCTTCGCTAGAAATATAACCTTGTTGATGTAATTTTTTGACAAGACGTCGATTAATATCTTGAGGCTTCTCTTTATCGATGGAGATATATTCAAGCTTTTGTAGATTCTCAGACGTTATACCGTATACTTTGATTTTCCTCTCGCCAGAAATCAATATGCTCTCTTTGGCAAAGGTTTTAGAACTAAGTATTATTGCTATTAAAAATAGAGCTCTTGTTAGTTTTTTAAACATTATAAATACATACATTTCTTGATCCCAAAAACTAGATTCTAGTTTGTTTATAAATCTCATGAAAATTATAAAATATTATGCTTATTTAAAGAAACTAAATAAGAGAAGAATTGGCGACCTTTGTTTGTTACGTCTATCGCATCGCATCCACCTATGGCAATAAATAAGACACCACGGTATCATCTCTCATCAGTGACAATACGCTTGCTCCACCCTGCTCCACCGGATACCTTAAATCCTGTGATTTTTCATGAAAGATGATGAAACCAAAAAGCCGCAACTCTTTGTTTTCATTCCTATCTTGTTAATATCATTGGGCTAATTTGGCGTAGAGAAGAGTCCCTTCGCTCCCGCCATTAAAATTTCAAGATTGCATCATCGCCTAGTTTAATACGAGGCTTTTTTGTACCTAGAAACGAAGGGACGGGTGCCATTAGAGGTTTTGCGATACACGATCCAGAGGAACTTCTCAGTTAACCTAAACTACTCTTTATCAAACCCATCAACAATCACCGCGCCAAGAGAAGCTGGGAAGCTCAGGATAATAACTCTTTTAAAACCAACAAGTAACTCAGAAGAAAATGACAGTCTGTTCAAGAGAAAAAGGATAATACCCACTGTTAAAAAAGTAAGGATGTAGTTCAGTAAGACTCTAAAGATGATTCGAAAATAAGATTCTTCTCTTCCTTGGAAGAGAGAGAAGTTTGTATAAAAGAATTGAATGCCTATAGATAGAATCGCAAGCATTAAAATATTGAGTAAAGGAAGAGTCTCTCCGAATTTCCAAAGCTCTTCAGAAAAAGCAATTGGAACCGCCATAACAGCGGCGCCTACGACAATCTGACTAATATCTTCTAAGTTCATTTTTCCAAAAACTGACTTCATATTAGATCTCTTATCTTAGGAACTACCTTGGTCGCAAATACCTTTAGTATAACATTATTTAATACTAAAGAAACAATGGCATAACCCAGCCCTATAAATCAAAGATTGATTGTCCCAGGAATTGCCATATCCTTCAAAACGGCTCTTTCCTTAGACTTATAAAAACGCTGAATATAAACATCATTATCCTGCATAACCTCAACCTTCTCTAAGAAGATCACCTTAGTATCGTCAGTCATCAAGTTATAGAATTGATCATAGTTTTGTTTTCCTCTAATAATCTTTCCAAGATAGTTCTCAGAGATACTCCAAGGGTCTCTTAACATTGAATGAGCCGGCTTTTGCTCTCCAATATAGAACCAGCTCTCTTCTACCCATTCTTGGGAGGACTTGGCTTCACAAAGCTGAAAACGTTTCTTATTTTGTTTTTGCTCAGTCGTACTATTTAACCAACCGCCACTTGTTTCTTCATAGAATTGTCCTTGAAGAAGAACGCAGTTTTTAAGTTTAGCTTTAAAGCCTAATTTAATTTCGTCCACAAAAAGGTTTCTGCTTCTTGAGAACTGAGCTCTTGAAGTTGTTCCCGTCATCTCATCTTTAGACCACATCTTTGAGATGTCAGCATTAACACCAACACCTAGGCTTAAGATTTTTAAGAAAGGAATCTCTAGCTTAGAACTTAGTGAGGCGCCAAAAGATATCCTCTTGGCCACAGAAGTTCTTCTGCTCTTTCCGTTATAGACGAGAAACCCTGTTCCAACGCTAATCTTATCAGTGCTCGAATAGAGCTTCTGAGGGGTCCCTATTATTTCTTGCATATGCTTATGACGGCTTATAGAAATAAACTTCTCTGGGTTACGAGTACAGTCATAAAATTTGGGATCTACTTTATAAGAGTCATAAAAGATTCCAGTTACGGTCTTTTTCGGGAAGAAAGCTTCGCAAAGCTTTCTTGATGTTTGTTTTGTTTGGCTTCCTTCTAATAATTGTTTCTTCTCAAGAGAAGTGATGACTTCTTCTTTTAAGTTAGTAATAGGCTCTTGCTCTAATTTGTTTTCTTTTTGTAGGGCATTGAAGAGATTCTGTGTATCTCCCATCCATCTTGATTCAAGCTCTGCTACTGGATCACTAGGGTCTTTAATCTGATCAAGCTTTTGCGACAATAGGTAATTACTAATATTTAACTCTGATTGAACATCTAGATTACTATTATGTGGTCTTAACCCTACGCTTAGTTGATGAGATGATGCCAAGAAGTTCCCTGAGACAACCACTGCTTGAAGGTTTGTATCATCACTAATAGGTGATAACTCAATCACGGCCACAGTTCGCGCCGAAGATTCTGCTAGGTCTTCAAATTTAAAAGGAAGATCTATTGAGGTTATGATCTTATTGTTAACAACCTCTACAATCTTCTCCATGCCAGTAATATATTTAAACTTCGCGGCACTCTCTGCTGTTAACTCAGCGGTACCTTGATTAGCGGCGAGGACACCTACTCTTAACCTAAAGCGACCAGTGTAGATATCTTCGATCATCCTATTACTTGAAAAGCTATGTCCCCTATCAATCTTTGGTCTAAGTTCTATAAGATAGCTTTTCGTTACGGCCAGATCTAGGTACTTATTTACTTGATAGCCATTTTCTTTATTTCCAAGAAAGGTGTACCTAACATTATCGATGAAGAGCTTTGCTTTTTCTCCAACCGGATTGGCCGGAGGCTCACCAGCTCGTGAATCCCAACCATGATTTCGGCCATTGACCCAAGGGTTGATGAATATTTCTCTTTCTAGGACTTGCCCGACTAGTGGACCTTCAACGACTTTTACAACGAGCTTTTTAGAGATCCAACGAATGGGTTGAAACTGATCATACTCTGTATTGAGGTTTGCTCGCAGGCAGCCCTTTAGATCAGTCTTATTAACAATCTCTTGAACAACTTCCCCATTTTCATCAATAACCTTCATCTCAACGATTTGATTTGAAAGTGATTGCATATCGACTTTGTATTTAAAGCAGCCAATCCATTTAGAGATTACATTCTTATTGGTTCTTGAATCATCATGAGCTGAATCATAACCACCAAAGTAAATGGTGAGATCAGTCATATCAAAGTCTACTTTTAGTTCTTCTTTGGCCATCATTTGAAAAGCATCTTCAGGTAAGCTTGTTCGTTGCAGATCAACGAAGCTGTCATTGAGAAGGTTAAAGGCGTATTCAACCTGGGTAAGTCCTTGAACACTGCCTTTTAGGACAACATCTTTTTTAAAGCGTATATAGCGCTCTTCCATGCTTGAACTCATGACTGCTTTTTCATTCCAATAGACACAGCCATTGATATCACTTGTATAAGAAACTCCAGAGACAATAAATTCTTCACCGCGAATAGGATCAAGAAAGACGCTCTCTTTAAAGCAGGCCTTAATAAGAAAAGACTTATGTGTTGGTCTCGTAATACTTAAGGCGTTATCATATACCTTTTGAACTGAAGAGATGCTTAAGCTGTCTAAGATGATCGGACTGCTTACTTCTTGCCCGGCTTGTTCATCTTCTACCTTTAAAGAACATGAAAGCGCCAAAGTTGCGGCTAAAAAGACTGTGAGTAATTTAGAGAAAGTCATAGCTCTTCCTTAAAGATAAATTAATGATTCTTTCTTTTTCTTGAAAGCTGTTTGATTCAATGGGTTTTGTAAAATAAGTATCAATACCATACTGAAGGCTCATGGCCTTATTCATGACGGAGAGACCTGCCATCACGCCTTCTCTATTAGTTTGCCCCACGTATTTAGATGAGTAATAGGCCACAGTTGAATCAGACTCATTTCTAAGAGTTTTGATTTCGAAGGAATAATTATTCTCTAATGACTTTGATGTAAGAACGGGTCCTATTAAGTAGCCGAGGTTCTTTCCTGAAGCCGCCATTTCATTCTTATGGGCAGCTGCTTCTAGCGAGACATCCACAAGTCTCAATCTTTTATAACTAACTTTAAAGTCACTATTCCAGCCAACATACTTTTGCTGAAACTTATTATTAATTGTTCCAACTCCTGAGACAGTATTTCCTAGTAGGCGGCTATTATAAGCAATAGAAGAATTAAGGCGGTCAAAGGCGAAGTGACCAATACTAGCTTCAACACTTATAGTGTCGCCATTTCCGATGACTCTAATCTTTTCATTAAAGAATCGACTTGATCCTTCCTTAACATTCCCTATTCTTTGAGAAAGACTATAGTTAGAAGGAATTCCTTGAATCATATCAAGTTCAAACTTCCACTGATCAACTTCAACAGATAATACTTCTCGTGCAGCAACAAAAGCTGTACTGGTTAGAAAGAGTGGGTTGTTATGATAAGACTGATTAATGGCGCCAACTTCAAATCTTAAGTAATCTAATGGATTAACTTCTACGAAGGCATGGCTTAAATTTAAAGAGTTACTTGGCTTAAAGCTTCTTCCTGAATACTTCGATTCACTCTCACCGGTTTCAAGAGAAACGCCTCCATTGGCGTTAAGACCAATCAAGCTGCTTAAGCGGTGTTTAAAATCAAGATTTACAGAAAGACCAAAGACGTTCGCCTCATTAAGGTTTCCTGAAACCTTGGCCCCATTAAGATTAAAGAGGCCCGTTAACGAACGGCTCTCATTTGCAGTTGCCTGCTGTATTAAAGAAAAAAAGATTCCACAGATAATGAAAGCTTTCAATTTTCACCCCAGTTGTTGATTTCGTGGGGATTATTTAACACGTTGAAATTTTAAGTGTTGAAATGTGTAAAAAGCTGGAGTTGCTCTTCGTCATCAAGGAAAAGGACTCTTACGAGACGAAACACCAATTGTATTTACAGATACTTAGATTTGATTCGCCATAAAGTATGACTGAGAAAAGGGTTGATCTGCCAGCTAAGAAACAAATGTTTATAGGTCACAAGTCATAAGTCCAATACCTAAACCAGTTAGAGCTCCATTGTTTCCACCATGCCAAAGATAGACAGTATTACCATCTTGGAGAGCTGTAGGACTAATAATGTCAAAAGAATGCCAACCTAGTTCAGCGATATCTGTAATCGCCGTTGTATCTTGAACCCAGTTACTCTCTCCATCAGCCGAGTAAGCATGATGAATCTTTGTATGTTTATAGGCCACACCTTGATCATCCTTTTGAATAACTGCCGTAGTAAATAAGTGAACTTGATTATTTATGATTGTCGCTGCAGGAGTTGAAAAACCTTTATAATATGGGCTTGTTAACCTGGGGTAGACTGCCTGACTTGGCCGCATTACTTCTTGCTGAGCGCTCCATGTTGTTCCATCGAAGGTCATGAGCCCAATAACTTCTGCTGTTGAATTAGCCTCTAAGTTTGACCCTGTTGCGGCGTAATAGAGATAGATCTTATCGTTGAAAACAACCGCACCTGGTTCAGCTGTTACGTACTGATTAAAAGTTAACTGCGGTGTTGTATTATTCGGATCAGTTGGAGCTATTAAGGGAGCTCCTGCTGTTACTCTTGTCCATGTTATTCCATCAGGAGATTTAGCATGACCGACCCGGTATGTAGTCGCCGCGCTAAAGTCACTAGGATAAGAAGTATAAAACATATGATATTCATTCTTATAAAAAACTACTGACGGAGTTTCAGTTCCATCTGCATCCCAAGTCGCCGCCCCCGTTCTTTGAAATACAGGAGCTGTTGGGCTCAATGTCCAATTGATACCATTACTTGAAGTTAAGCGGTAAACTGCTATATGCTCAACAGTGTCATTTGCTCTGTCATTTGGAAGTGACGAAGCATACATGATGAACTCTCCTCCAATTTTCAATACATGTGGATCACCCCATGTTGATGCACGCTTGTTGTTACCAAGATCAACTGTAAAGAAATCATTGCCTGGTCCGATCAAAGGCGTATTAGCATAAGGATTAAAACAATCAGGTTGTAGCTTTGAATAATCTGGCCCAGATTCAGCCGGTGCTGCTGGAAAAAACAAAGATCCCGTCCCTTGCTTCTTACATGATGAGAAAGCAAAAAGAACAAGTGAAAGAATTAGGAAAGACTTTTTTATCACTAACTTATTTTATCATTAATTTAGGGAAGGTATTTAACAAGAAGTAATTTTTTTTATTGCGGCAAATTACTCGACCTCACAGCTAAGTATTTGATATCTATAAAGAATTTCGAACGAAGAGCTCGCGTTTTTCTGAAGGGTTGTGATCTTCAAGACCAACAAGTCCAAACTCTGGGGATTTATTTAAGAACTTAACGATCCTATCAAGTAGCGGAACACCTACATTATCTTTATAGTTCAAAGAGTTTTGAAGAACGATGACTCCCACTCTTTTTTCTAAATCAAATCCCATAAAACTTATATGCCCGGAGAAGTAGCCTCTAATATTTGTAAAAGCGTTCTTAGTAATAGGAAGCTCATCAATAAACCACGACCTTCCCACATAACCTTCATCAGTCTTAAACCTTGGCTCTTGGGCCTCTTTTAAAATATCGTAGTGTTCGTACTCTTCAATTCCCATATTAACTTTTAAGAATGTTAAGAGGTCTTTTGCTGTTGAGTACAGGCTTCCTGCTGACCATAATCCTTTGTCTATATACCAGGGCTCTAAGTTCGATCCTCTTAACATAAAAGGAGGTATCGAGCCGACATGACCTGAGGCTAAACGAGAACGTTGGTCTTCGTTTAAAACAAAGACTGTGTCATTCAGCCCTAGAGGAGCCAAGACTTTCTCTTTGACCTGATCTGAGTAGCTCTTTCCAGCTTCAACGTTACTCATGACCTCACCTAATAAAGTATAGGCGGTGTTTGAATAACCATAGTTACCAATTTCTGACTCATCGACTTCTGACTCTTGAAAATACTCAAACATATTTCTTTTCTTAAAATGCCCCCAGATATTCTTTCCCGTAAATAAGAACTTAACCGCCGAGAGCGCCATGCCAAATGATTGATGCTCCCTATCTAGGCCAGATGTATGGGTCACAATCTGATCGATTGAAATATTATTAATACTTTGATGATCCGGGTGAAAGCCTTTTGGAAAATAGTTTGAAATCTTATCGTTGAAGTTGATAAGTCCTTTTTTAGCCATGATAGAAATGGCAGAAGTCGTGAACAGCTTTGTTATCGAGCCTACCTGAAAAAGGGAATCTTCACTAAGCTTTGTCTTTTTTAATTTATCCGCATGTCCGTAGGTAAAGATCTTTTGCCCTTGAGGAGTTACAACCGCTACAACCATTCCAACAGTGGCACGAGACTTAATCAAAGGCTTAGAGAGGGCATCAACAATCTTTTTGATGTCTTCACCTTTTTCTAAGAGTTCTATTGTCTCATCAAGACCCTGACGCTTAGGAATACTTGTGCATGAACTCACAAGGAAGAGGCTTAGAGATAATGTTATGAAAATAAAAAGCCTAATAAGAATCACCGTCTCTTATAAAAAGGGATTGAACCCAATATTGAATAATACACAGCAATAAATTTAGTCGATATAATCTATAAGTGCAAAGAGTTCCTTACATTACATTCTAAAAGGCTTTAACTATTCGGGTACTTATAAGTCCCATAGGGGGAGGTTTAAAAGGAAATCTGAATCTTAAGTCCCTTCTTCTTTCTTTCATGCAGGTAATCAAAGTTTGAAATCTCAGCCTTCCAATTTACTCTTTCGCAAAAGTCGTAAAGGGACTTTAATCCAAGGCCATGACCCTTATCTTTTGTTGAACTAAATTTGCCAGATCTAAAGTCTTTAATTTGATCAGTAGTAATACCACCACCATTATCTTTCACGAGTAAAAAATTTTCTCGAAGCTCTATCATAATTTTATCGGCTTCCGTCTCAATTGAATTCTTGAATAGATTAATCAGCACTCTTTCAAAAGCGTTTGCGGAGATCTCCTTTACAGGGTCCCTTTGCTTAAGAAAATCAGTCTCTACTTCGTTATCATCACAATACGAAAGGGCTTTTTGAATGCACTCACTTAACCTAACTTCTTCTATGACCTCACCGTCCATTGCTTCTTTACAAGCGACAGTAATCTTATCCAGGCTATCTTCAAGCTTTCTACTTAAGGAGACAGCCTTTTGCTTACTGGCCTTAGGAGAGAAAAGCTCTTTTATTAACTGCTCTACTACTAACTTAATCACCATCATCTGGTTGTTAATATCGTGTGCCAAAACCTTCACATCTGAACTCATATTCTACCCTTTTTATTGATAACAACTATCCTATCCTAAATATGTACAATTGCATACAGCGGACAAAGTATTCATAAAGAAATCCCTAAAATACTGTTTTTACATAAATCTTTTGATTAAAGTTCTCCTCTCTCTCTCCGAAAGGAGTAATTCACAATGAGCATATTAAATAAATCTACTCAAAAAGGGAGTCTTATTTGACCTATATACTAGAGCATTCAAACGAAGCTCAAAGGCTTGAATTACAAAAAGAAATTGAAGCTTACTCTATCCATTCTGAACTAGCGGGAGTGGACCTTAACAATAAGAAGATTTTAGATGCAGGGTGCGGTGGAGGAGATGTTTCAGAATATCTGATCTCTAATTCAACCGGTTCAAGAATTCATGGTTGTGATCAATCAGACCTAAGAGTTGCCCACGCAAAAAAGAAGAACCCAAGTGGCGACTTTTTCACTTCTTCCCTTGAGAACATAGATGCTGAAGACGATAGTTTTGATCTTATTGTTTGCCGCTATGTCTTCGAATACCTTAAGGATCCCATCTCTGTCCTTCAAGAATTCAAAAGAGTCTGCAAAAAAGGAGGAGAGATCATTGTTATTGATATAGATGGAGTCTTTCAAAACCTTTTCACTATCAACGACAGCTTCAATCAACAACTAAGCAAGTTAGTCTCATCCATAGATGTAGATTTACAAGTAGGAAGAAAGCTTCCCGCCTTCTTTAACAAAGCGGGCTTCTCTTCGTTTAAGTCTAAGATGGAGTCTTTTTACTTTAAAGGAGATGACTTATCTCTCGAAGTTGAAAATAGCAAGATGCGCTTAAGCGCTATAAAGGAAGATATCTCTAAAGTTCTAGGAAAAGAAGAAGGCTCTTATTTTTCAGAGAACTACCTTAGGCTTTTAGAGAATGAATCTTCAGTTATGTTTTTCAACAAGTTCATCGTTCGAGGTGTCGCGTGATTAAGAATTTAAGAATACTCGTCTTAGACAACCCCTTTGCTAGCTGGGATTCTCCCTTTGTACGAGATATGTTTAACAAAATCATCCTCCTTAAAAAGCTTGGTTATCAGTCACGATTTCCTTTGAACTATGCTCCCGTTGATAAGAGTGATTTTCATGGAACTCACTTGGCCTTTTGCCAAGAGAGAAATGGTGAACTCTTTCCAATAACCGCCTATAGGGTGATGGAGAGAAGTAGGTGTGAGAAATATGGAATGCCCTTTAGTGGAGAGGTTCTATGCGACACGACTGATAGTGAAGAGCATAAGAGTGCTCTTCGTGCCTTTGTGAATAAATACAAAGACCTTAATATTGCTTACTCGAGCTCTTTTACAATAGACCCAAATATCGAAAAAGAATTCAGAAGTGAGGCCATCGATTTTCTTATCCCTTTATTTGCTTACTCGCATATTCATTGGAAGATTGAAAAATCATTGGCCCTTGGTTCTTGTCGCACCCATACAGATACGATGTACCACCGAATGGGCCTACTCCCATTGACCCATAATGGTGAGCCGTTAGGATCTATAAATTTTCCTTGCTATGCTGGTGAAGAGTTTGAAGTTCAAGCTTGTGAAGAACTAACTCCTCATTGCTTGGAGATGGCGAAGAAGTATCTTTATTTATGGAAGGGAAGGATTCAAATAAGTGATGCGTCAGTGGGTCACGATGCCGTCGAAAATTATCTCGTAAGAGCAAGTGCTTTGACCAAGATGAGCGCATGAGATCTTTCTAACTTTTGCCGGATAAGTATAGCGGTATTTAACAAGCTCTTCGAAGAAGCCTTGGATGTTTTGACAAAAACTAAGGTTTCCGAAGTGCTTTACAGAGAAATAGTCTTTTACAGATTCTTTTGTTTCATACTTAAAGACAATCCTGTTTGGTGTCGCGCTAAGAATGGTATAGTTCATATTCTTTTCGACAACGGTCGTGCAATATTCAAGAAAGTAAGAATACGCGTCGGCCGGAGATTTAAATTGGTTTAATTCTTCTTTAAAATTACTTTTAAGAAAGCTCTTACAATTTACATGCCCGACAACATCAGCTTCTTTAGAATAGCTAAATTTTGTAAGGTCTTTGAATATCGATTTAATAAGCTCTGCAGAAACCAACTTTGATTCATGGGCCAGTACGTCCTCTTTAAGTTGATATTTTCGTAAGATCAATTTACGGCTTTTCTCATCAACAAGACTTAAGGCAGAAGAGACTGTTTTCAGTCTTGTTCCCTGATTTCCAATCAACTCTTCTTTTACAGTTGAAGGGTTACCTTCTAGCTGAATCTTTAAAGTACTTGGGCAAATATTATTTTTTTGAAGTTCACTTAAATCTATATTTAACTTCTCTGAAAGCCTCATACCTTCTTCGATCGTTAACGAAGATAATTTTTTTAGGCCTTTAATCCTACACAATTCGTAGATATCTTTCTTTAAAAGCCCTACGTTCTGAAGAAGCATATCAAAGTTATTATTCAATAAATTAAGGTCTAATTTTAATGAGTCCATCTATGCCGATTGAATAAGCTTAAAGGAGACCTCTTCTTTGAAGTTCTTTTTCTTATTAGTAGGAGTCTTCGCGATCAATCCCTCGAAACCAAAGGTTTGCGGAAGGGCCGAGAAGAAGGCTTGCTTATAATCGACAATAAATGAGCCCATTCCAGAGTTTGAAAAATCAATATCCCTTGCAAAGTCCTTAACGTTTAGGCCAATTGTCACCGCGCGATCAGAAAAATCAATAACATTGTGCTCGAAAGCTCCTTCATACTGTGAAGAGTTATAGCTGTAGGCCTTAATGATTTCGATAGGACTAGATTGGGTTTCATAAACATTATAGAACATACCGTGATATTCACTTGATTGAGTTGTCGCAATCAACTCTGGAATATCGTCTTTGTTAATAATCTTAGCTTCTAGTGCTCCTTGAAGGAGGTCAAAGTAACAATGATAACTTATCTTCTCGCTAGGCCCCATATAAATGAGATCGTCTAGGCCAAATGTGTTTAAAAAAGACATCAACCCTTCTGGTTTCTTCTTTCTGATTATCAAACGCATTAAGGGAACAAGCTCTCTTACCAAAGAGTTGTTATTATCTAGGTATTTAGGATTGATCTTCAAAGGAACATCAAACTTCTTAGCAATCTGCCAGTAGTTAACATGACCACTTAGAAGGTCTTCATAATTAATTTCAAAGAATTTTGAGAGAACAAAGACTGACTCAACGCTTAAACTCTGAGTCCCCTTCTCAAGACGAGAAATAGTTGCCTGATCTCTTTGAAGGATCTTTGCCATTTCGATTTGAGAAAGGCCTGCTGTCTTTCTTAATTTTTTAAAAATAAAGCCTAAGTCTTTTACTTCCATCTTAATAATTTCTCTGTTTATTTATATTGATACTATTTTTTCTATTAGTAATGAAGCCAAGACAATAGATATTGAAGTCATCAAAGTTATCTATATGCGTGTAATGCCCCGCAGACTCGATAGGGTGAATCCTATGCTCAAAGCAGTTTTCAAAAAGGTATTCTTTATTAATTAATTTTTCCTCTAATCCGTAGAGAAAAAGAGAACGGCCTTCGAATTTCTCTAACTCATTAAACTCATCTTTAAAGTCATGCTTTATGAACTCTGAGCAAAATCCTTCTCTATATTTTTTATCAGTTCCATTAAAGCTATTTGAAAAATCTAGAAAGCCTTGACCTGAACGGTTCTCATAACAAGCTTCGTAAAGTTCCTGAAGCTCCTGATCAGTAACCTCATTCTTAAAGAAGTAAGCGGCACATGGAATCGGTGCAAACACTTTTTCCATCACTGGTGGGTTTGTTAAAGGAGGTGCTCCCCAAGTAATCAGATAGGTAGGCTTAATAATATTTAGGGCCTGGAAACAAATATGTCCCCCAAGAGAGTGACCAAAGAGAGTACTGATTTCAAGGCCGAGTTCATTGACAAAGGTCTCTAAGAATTCACTTAATTTTTCGAGTGAATAGTCTGCTTCTTTAAATCCTTCAGTTTCTCCATGACCAGGAAGATCAACGGCAATTACATGATAAGAGTTTTTGAAGCTTTGAATTTGCCTTGAGAATGTCTCTTTTGATGAAGAATTTCCATGAACAAAAAGCATTGTTGGCGAACTAGTATCACCCGCTTCAAAATAAGAAGTTCTTAAACTTTGATTTGAAAGTTTCAAGCTTATGTAATTTTGCATAGCTCCCCCAGTAGAACCATAGCACCTGATAAAGGCGGGTCAAAGACTCGGCGCACAAAAGTTTTCCTAAGAATAAAAACGCAATGTTACTTTGTAGGCGTCGCTAAAAGATTAAAAATAAAGTCCTCTTTTTGTCTTCACGGCTGGTGGCCTGCGAAGCATTTCATTAGAGTTTTAATGTAAGTTGATCGATCTGGATCTGGTCTAGTATTAAAGAGATAGCCTCTTTGTGGTTATAAGAATCTCTTATAACACCGATAGCCATTAGCTTAGTTACAGAAAACCCCTTTGAAGTTAATTTAACTCAAAGGAGAATATATGAATATAGATAAGCTTTTTAAGGTCCTTGTTGTTGGGGGAGCCCTAATGACTTCCGCTGAGACCATGGCCTTTGGTCACCAATCCCTAGATGTTCAAGCAGAATCAAAAGAAGAACCTAGCCCTGCTTTTTGTAACCCAGAAGATGAAAATCAATGTGTTGAAAATGACCAAGGTGAGATTGTCGTTAAAGAAGGACTGTATTGTTGTTGGGGGACGTCTTGCTCGATAGAGGAATAGAAAACAACCTTTCACATGCCCCAGCTGAGGTCTTTGAAGTTTGGCGAAACCGTGAATCAATAGAAATTGAAGCGGCCATCATCTTTAAGCAGCTCGGGCGTGACCTTCAAACTCTTTATGGAAAGGATGACCTTACCGCCCTTCTTTCTTTAAAATCTAGCGATGACGAACTTAGGCATGCACGAAGGTGCCAAGAAATCCTCTCCTTTAATGACAAAAAAGATTACCCCGCTTTTACACCAGACTTTAAGATTCAATTTGGACCTCAGTACTTAACTGATAAACAAAGAGTTCTTTATATGTCTCTTGGTGTTTGCTGTATCACTGAAACTCTAAGTACCGCCCTTTTAATTGAAATGCACGAGCGCGCCTTTTCTGGGATTATAAGAGATACCATTCATGAGATCTTAGTTGATGAGGTTGATCATGCTCGAATTGGTTGGGCGGAACTTAACAGGCAAGCCCAAAACGAAAACATCTCTTGGTTAAAGGAATATCTTCCTACCTTAGTCAAAGAAGCCTTTTCTTCAGATATCGCTCCTATGTTAAAGCCCAATCAAGATCTTTCCATATGGGGAATCCTCTCTCCTAAAGATGCCAGACCTATTATGGAGGAGACCCTTGAAAAAGTGATCTATCCAGGATTAGAAAAATACGGAATCTTATAAGTAGCGGCCCGATATCATCTTCACGGCTACGATCATCAAAAAGAGTGAAAAGCCTCTTTTCATTCTTTGCTGAGGCAGTTTATGAGAAATCCTTGCTCCTAAGCGGGCAAAGAAAGAGCTTGTTATGACAACGCCTCCAAGTGCTGGAAGATAAACAAAACCCAGACTATATTCAGGAAGACCATTGATACCAAGTCCATTGTAGATATAACTAGCTGTACCAGCGATGGCGATGGGAACTCCTAGTGATGCTGAAATTCCAACAGCCTTTTTCATGGGAAGTCCTCTCCACGAAAGAAAAGGGATGCTTATAGTCCCGCCGCCGATTCCAAGGATGGTTGACTTAAAGCCAATAATTAAACCTACAAGCCCATAAAGAACAGAGCTCGTCTCTTTTAGTTCTCGCTCTACTTTTATATCCGTGAACATCTTGATTGAAACTAAGACCACATAAAGGGAGAAGATTAATTCAAGAGTGTTGGCCGCAATGTCTTTGCTTACAAAGCTTCCTGCTATAGCTCCAACTATCAATGGCCCTAAGAATTTTTTAACAATACTCCATTCGATATTCTTATTTAAATAATGCCCATAAGTAGAATTTGAAACAGTGACAAGGATAATCGAAAGCGAAGTTCCGATTGTAAGGTGCATGACATGAGCTTCAGGGAAGCCTAAGAACTTAAAACAAAAGAGTAAGGTAGGAACTATGACCAGTCCCCCACCTATTCCAAAGATACCTGAAAGCATCCCCGCAAATATTCCAAGCCCAATATAAATCAAAAACGTCATATTCGAGCTTTCCTATTCTCTTACTCGTCGCTTACAACTTTATAGTGAGGATCTTCCATAATATTGACTTCAACCATATTACCAGCAGTGTCCAACAACTTACGGCAATCTTCGCTTAAGTGTTTTAATCTAATCCTCTTATTCATTGCTGAATACCGCGCCGTTAGTTTTTGCACGGCTTCGATTCCACTATGGTCGATAATTCTTGATTCTTTAAAATCAACGATGATCTCTGTCGGATCTTCATGAGGCTCAAATTTTTCTTGAAAGAGTTGAGTTGAGGCAAAAAAGAGTGGTCCCCAAATTTCGTAATGCTTAATTCCTTCATCATCAGTGTATTTTCTCACTCTAATTCTAACAGCACTCTCCCAAGCAAAGACAAGAGCTGAAGCAATCACTCCAATAAGGACAGCAATAGCGAGGTCAAAGACGACGGTTAGGACAGTAACAAGAACAAGGACTAAGGCATCAGCTTTTGGAATCTTATGCAGGATTTTAAAACTGGTCCACTCAAAAGTTCCAACGCATACCATAAACATAACACCAACTAGGGCGGCTACTGGAATTTGCTCGATAAGACTTGAACCAAAAAGAATAAAGAAAAGAAGAAATAGTGAAGCTGCAATTCCAGACACTCTTGTTCTAGCACCAGAACTTACATTGATAATACTTTGTCCGATCATGGCACAACCGCCCATCCCACCAAAAAATCCAGTGACAATATTTGCGGTTCCCTGCGCGACACATTCTTTATTACTTTGTCCCTTTGTCTCAGTGATCTCATCTAATAAAGTTAGAGTTAAAAGAGATTCAATTAACCCAATACCTGCAAGAATTAACGAATAAGGAAAGATGATCTTTAAAGTCTCAAGATTAAAGGGTACATCAGGAACTCCAAAAGGAGGAAGGCCGCCCTTAATAGAGGCCAAGTCACCAACTGACTTTG
This sequence comes from uncultured Halobacteriovorax sp., assembly GCA_913061265.1. Lineage (GTDB taxonomy): Bacteria > Bdellovibrionota > Bacteriovoracia > Bacteriovoracales > Bacteriovoracaceae. Next base: position 27,326 of record CAJXVS010000004.1, read on the forward strand.
TTGGCAGTCCCATTGAAATGGCGATAACCGAAACCACAATGATTCCTACAAGAGAAGAAGGAACTGATTTAGTTAATTTAGGAAAGTATTGAATGATGAACATAGTTAGCGCGATAAGAGCGATCATAATGTAGAGGAATTGACCGCTAATCCACTCTAATCCTTCGCCGCTTACTGCAGGAACTTTAAACTGACCAAACTGAGCTAAGAAAATAACAATAGCGAGCCCATTAACAAATCCATAAATAACAGGTTCTGGAACTAAGCGGATAAACTTACCAAGCTTTAACCAACCCATTAGGACTTGAATGATCCCCATTAAGATGACTGTCGCAAAGAGGTATTGCACTCCGTGATTAGAAACGAGGGAAACCATTACGACGGCCAAGGCTCCAGTGGCGCCAGAGATCATGCCAGGTCTTCCGCCCATCAAGGAAGTGATCAAGCAAACGATAAAGGCTGCATATAAACCAACAAGAGGCTGCACACCAGCGACAAAAGAGAAAGCAACAGCTTCAGGCACAAGGGCCAAAGCTACTGTGAGTCCTGAGAGGATCTCCACTTTATAGTCTATTTTCTTCAACGCGGTTTTTGAAATGTCCATTGATACAGGCCCTTACTGATTATTTGTATGATTAAATTTTGATGAATAAAGATATCTTATCAGAGAAGAACTCATTTTAATAAAAGATTCAAATATTCTAAAGAGATAATAGAAACCATCAACGCATCCAGTCTAAATAATATAAAATTGCAGAGAACTGACAATACCAAGTTTGACACAGAAAAGACGCAACCCTACCATCTTCCCTATGCGCTATCTTCTCATCTTATTTTTCTTAAGCAGCTCAATATCAGCTGAAACCTTCCACCGTAATCCTGAGTTTCCTGTCAAAGGCTCCATGAGAACTAGAGTCGATTTTTGGAAGAAGGTTTATACCCAAATAACCACTGAAGAAGGTTTTATTCACGATCAAAATGACCTCTCCGTCATTTATAAAAAGATCCGTCTAAGTAAGAACCGAAGAGGAAGAAGAGCTCAGTCCCGAAAAGAAAAGAATATTATCCGTGGTCTTCTAAGATCTATTGCAAAGAAAGATTATAAGAACTTAAATAAAGATGAAACTGCCCTAGAGACCATAATAGGAAAGAGAAGCAAGAAAGAACTCTACTCCATGGCAAAAGATGTGCGGATCCAATACGGTCTCCGTGATCGCTATTACAGAGGCTTGATAAGATCCTATTCTTATTTAAAGTACATAGAAAAAGTTTTCTCTGATCTAAAGATTCCTCATGAGTTAACTTATCTTCCCCATGTTGAAAGTTCTTTTAATTACCATGCTTATTCAAAGGTTGGAGCCGCTGGTATCTGGCAGTTCATGAGAAGTACAGCTAGAATCTACGGACTTAAGGTGGGCTATATTGTCGATGAAAGACGTGACCCTTTAAAAGCAACGAAAGCTGCTGCGAGACTCTTAAGAGATAACCACCGCTTACTTAAAACATGGCCCCTTGCCCTTACTGCTTATAACCATGGTCCAAGAAGTGTATCTCGCGCTGTAAAGAAAGTCGGCACTACCGAGATCAATGAGATCATTGAAAATTATGGGGGAAGAAGATTTGGTTTTGCTTCAAAAAACTTCTACGCCACCTTTATGGCCACTGTTGAAATCTCTGAAAACCCTGAAGGCTACTTCCCTAGTTTTAAGAAGCCAAAGCCTTATGTTTTCTCATCAATCATTCTTACAAAGCCCTATACTCTTTCTCAAATTAAAGGAGAACTTAAACTCTCCGATACTCTAATCAAAGAATATAACCCGGCCATCAGAAAAGCTGCTTACCGCGCTAACCTCTACCTACCAAAAGGATTTGAATTTAGGATTCCGGTGACAGAGGAGTCTAAACTCTCAAAGATCAAGGTTGCCCTTTCTAAGATCAAAGATAAGTTCCTAGGAAGAAAGGGTGGGCAAAGTCATATTATAACTAAAGGCGAGAGCCTTTATGATATTTCAAGAATCTATAAAGTTTCTCTTTCTGATATTGTTCGTTTTAATAATATTCCAAATCCTTCTCTTATCTACGCAGGGATGAGAGTTAAGATCCCAGGGAAAAAAGATACGATTCCTCTCATCGCCTCTAGGAAGATAACAAAGAAAGAAGTTTCAAAGGCACCTCAAATTAAAGCGCCGGCTCCAAAAGTAGTCGAACCACCTAAAAAGATAGCCACCGCTGTTGTCGTAAAAGAGCTAAATCCAAAAGTTAACCTAGAGTCCTATCATTTAGAATTAAAAAAGATTAACAAGAATACATATCAATTTAGAATCGAAACAGAAGAGACCCTAGGACACTTTGCTGACTGGGGGGGAATCAAGACCCAAAGGATTAGAAACCTAAACAGATTGAAGTACGGCAGAAGCATTCATATGGGGCAAAAGCTAAAGATCAGCCTAAATGAGGATCAACATAAGAAGTTTCTCAATGAAAGAGCAGAATACCATCTATCGATTCAAGAAGATTTTTATGAAACTTTTGAGATTCAAGGTGAGTTAACTTATACGGTTAAACGAGGTGACAACCTTACCGAGATCCTTCAAGAATTAAAGCTACCCTATTGGCTTCTTAGAAAAAATCAACCTGATGGAAAGTTAAGCGATAAGCTATTTGTCGGTCAAAAGATTAAATATCCAAAGATTGCCACTAAGGGCGAAGAGACTTCACAGATCCCAGAGGAATCTTAAGCTTCCTCTTCTGGTAAGAAAGCCTTCTTAAGAGCATCAGGAACTCGAGGAAAAAACATCGGGTTCCATTTTGAACCACGACCATTTTCTAACATCTTAATGGCCAATTCCCATTTCTTTACATCAGGCTTTAAACGGTTCTTCACAAGAAAGTTATCCAGTTCGTTGGCCATGCTTAAGATAGGTGTATATTCATAAAGATCAGCGCCCTTTGTTCCATTGGGATATCCAGCTCCATCCCATTGCTCATGATGTTCTAAGATCATCCTAAGTACTTGCTTAGGTATTCCTTCAGACTTAGCAATAATCTTAACTGACCCCTCCGGGTGAGCTCTCATTAAAGATTCGTAGTGAGCATCACTAGGGTTTTCAATTATATGCGGAGGTATCTTCACTTTTCCGAAGTCATGAAACAATGAGGCCATATATAGAGTCTCTAGGGCGTATTTACTTCCTATGCCTGTAATCATTCCAATAAAGATGGCTAAATTTGCCGTATTTGATGAGTGGGCCGCAAGGGTTTCATTACGTTTTAGAAGAGCAGAAAGTGCTTTCTTAAAGTTATCTTTTTCTTTTACCTTTTCAACAAATTCATTTGAATATGCTTGAAGCTTATCGATTCGTTCAATATTTAAAGGTTGATCAGAAAAGACATCATAGAGTTCTTGTTCCATATCAAGGGTATCTTCTATGATTTCTTTAGACGCTGCCCCAGCTTCTTCAATAAGCTCTTCTTTAAAAGTATGACGAACAGTTAAGCACCAATCCATCATCATATCGTAGTCAGCATCTTTGACGTAAACGCTCTTCACGTTCTTATTAAGAAAGTGGTCATATTTAGGAGAAGTAACGGAATCCCCAGAATTTAAGTAATGAATGAATTTGTCGTTGATCAGTAAATACAGGTTTACCGGTAAGTTATTTTCCGGATCTACCATTTTCAAAGGAACTTCTTTAAATTCTTCAGACATAAGTTAATTTTACCAAAAATAGTCTCTCCGCAGTAGTAGAATAGGGAAGAATAAATTAAAATACTTCTACATGACTAAAATCTACGGTTTTTCTTTTCTTAAAGATGGTGTTCGTTACGATTATCCATTCAAAGAGGCATTCAAGTCTCTTTCCAGCATCGCTTCAAAGACCTATGTAGCCTTAGGACAAAACGATGATGGTACTTTCGAAGAGCTAAAGAAGCTGCCAGAGTTAGAAATCATTCATACTGTCTGGGATATGAACCTACTTGGAAAAGGTGGAGTAATTTTCTCGGAACAAGCAAATATTGCCTTAAACAAAATAAGAGAAGTTCATGGAAGTGAGCCCTCAGCTTGGGCCGTTTATTTACAATCTGATGAGATCCTTCATGAAGAAGCCATTGAACAATTAAAAATAGATATTGAAAAAGCTGATGCCGAAGGCTGTGATGCTATCCGTCTTCGTTACTTTCATTTTTGGAAGAGTCATTATGAAGTGGCCATTAATAAAAGATGGTACCCAACTGAAATTCGAGTCGTAAAGCTAGATTCAAAAGTTATCAACCACGGGGACGCTCAAGGCTTCTCAGGGTTTACAAAAGTCTATGATAGCGATGTTTATATTCATCATTATGGTCATGTTCGTGATGAAGAAAAGAGGCAAGAAAAGCAAAAATTTCTAATCAAGTCTATCCGTCAGTCTGAAAAGTTTCAGAAATACTTTAAGCGCGAGCAAAAAGCCTTTGCTGATACTAAAACTCTATCCGTTCTTCTTAAGCATCCTCTTGTGATGAAAGAGAGGATTGAGAAAATGGGTGAGAAATTTAACATAGCTGAAAAAGAAAAAGTCTTTATAGTCGGAAGAAAGGATCAATTCCCCGCTTCAACTCAAGAAAAGATAAACGCTAAAGAAGTATTTTGGTGCGACTCACTAAATGAAGTTCCGAAGGCCCAAAGATCAAACGCCGTTATCCTAGAGCCCAAATTCCTAGAGAGACTTCTCTACCCATCAAAGATCCCCAAGGCCATGCTCTCAGAGCTTGCGAGACCTTGGGATAGAGACAGCTTCCTTTTGTTGAAATTGTCTGAAAAAGGAGTGTCCTTTAAATAAGGAAACTATCTCTACCCTGCAGTTTTTAAAATCAGTTCTAAAAGATAATCTGGGTCTAGATCTGGATAAGACCTAGAGAGGTGTTCCATCTTCTCTTCTAATTCGTGTAAGTCAGCTAATAGCTTTTTACAGTTCCTAATCACCATAATACGCCCCTTGTTTGATATGTCAAACTATAGTTTCAGTATACATACTATCGGCTGAATCTCAAAGAATATTTAGTTAAAATTTTAGAAAAGACACTTCCTTTCGATCATGGCCTAACTATGCTAAAACTGCTTCTTCTCAGGAGAGCTTATGCCATCAAAGTTTTATATTACGACTGCTATTGATTACCCAAACGGTACCCCTCATATGGGTCATGCTTACGAAAAGATCGTAACCGACGCTTACGCCAGATGGCATCGATTCCTAGGCGACGATACCTATTTTCTAACAGGGACCGATGAAAATGGGCAAAAACTTCAGGAGTCTGCCAAGGCCGCAGGCAAAGAAACCCAGGCTTTCGTTGATGAGAATGTTGAGGTGTTTAAGAATCTTTGTAAGGACTTAAATATTTCAAATGATGATTTTATTAGAACCACTGAAGAGCGCCACTCAAAAGTAGCCACATCTTTTTGGAAAAAGCTTGAAGAAAAGGGTGACCTCTATTTTGGAAAGTACAGTGGTCACTACTGTATTAGCTGCGAGAACTTCTATACAGAACTTCAAGCGCCTGATCTTATCTGCCCTCACCATAATAAGCCTCTCGAACTCAAAGAAGAAGATGGCTATTTCTTCAAGATCACAAATTATAAAGATTGGATCTTAAATTATATTAAAACTAACGAAAAATTCATTGTTCCTAAAAGGGCCCTGAATGAAATCGTCTCTAGGCTAGAAAAAGAAGACCTAAGAGATATTGCCTTTAGCCGACCTAACAACGGCTGGGGAATTCCAGTTCCAGGTAATACTGACTTTGTTATGTACACTTGGTGTGACGCTCTCGTTAACTACTATTCTGCTTTAGAGGCAGAATCAAAACTAGATTATTGGCCTGCTAGTGTTCACGTTATTGGAAAAGATATCACTTGGTTTCATACCATTATTTGGCCATGCATGCTTCATGCACTAGATATCGCAATACCAAAACAAATCTATGTCCACGGAATGGTTCTAGGATCAGATGGTAGAAAGATGAGTAAGTCTTTAGACAATGGTGTCGACCCTTACGACATGATCAAGAAGTATCCTCTTGATACCTTTCGTTACTATATTTTAAGAGGAATTCCCGCTCAAAGTGATGGCGCTTTTTCTGAAGAAGAACTAGTGGCAAAACATAATAATGAACTTGGAAATGATTTTGGAAACTTAATCATGAGAGTTGTTAAACTCTCCCTTAAGAACTTACCTGAGAAAGTAAGCGGCGAAGGTGTTGAACAAAATGTTCATTACGAAGAAGTCTTTGAAAAGATGAAAGTTCATATGAACAATAGAGAGCATAACAAGGCTCTTGATGTATGTTGGGAAGCTGTTAATCAGGCCAATCAACTCGTTAATGATACTGAACCTTGGAAGCTTAAGAACGACCCAGAGAAGTTAACTCCAGTTGTTTATAACTGCCTCTACGCGATCCATGCCCTCTCTCTTTTGCTTAGCCCATTTCTTCCGGCCTCGGCGACTAATACATTTGAGTGCCTTGGGGTTGAAGGCGGCGGCTTTGAAACTCTTGAGTTTGGAAAAACGGTTTACGACCTTAAGACTCCAGAGGCGCTCTTTCCAAAAATGGAGCTTTAGACGCTAATTGACGCAGTACTCTTGCAGGGTATTTTTTCATTTGGTAAAAAAACGCATCACACAATCAGGGATCTTTTATGATGCGTTTTTTAGGCTTACTAGGAGTCATTTCTCTTTCAACAGCTATGGCCGGAGAATGGAGTAATACAAACTCTCGCATCCGCTCTGTTAACACTCAGGCTGATATTTGTTCAGAGCTGGTCCTTGCCAACGAAACCCCTATCATCATCGACACTCAACAATGTATTAAACGTGGCAGCTTTAAGGCCTATGAAAGGTTTTTGACTGAATTTGAGGGAAGAAGTTTAACCACTCTAATGAGAGTTAAGGTCGTTGTAGGAGCTCTTCAGTGCCGGTCTAAATTAAGAAGAGAATTCAAGACTATGGTCGTCGACTTCACGGGAGAGATTACAGTTAAGCCCGCTGGTTGGAAGGTGATCTCTGTTTTTGAATGTAAGTCTGATGTTGATTATAGAATCTTAAGAGCAAGACCAGGTCATAGAAATGTTAAATACCTCTCCTCTTCAAGGTTTAATCTTCTAGAAGAAGAAGTGAGAGAGAATATTAAAAGAACAAACCTCTCTATCGAGCTTGGAGATGGCTACTACGACTACCTCTCTACTTCGTATTATATTATTGTTTCTAAGAATGAAGTGGTTGGTTATCTAGAGAAAAGTAAACTTAATTACCAAGAGACAACTGATCAGATCACGGCCCTTGTTAGGTATAATCTTAAGGGTGAAAGAATTGGTGAAGTTGAAGTTTATTGATTCGTAGAACAGCTTAGTAAGACCGGCATATGATCACTAAGAAGTTCCTGCTGAACCTTATGATAAGTGCTGCTCTTTAACTGAGAAGCAAACAATCTTGAATCATAGGCCTTAACCCTCTCATCAAATTGATAATCATCCCAAACAATCCTTCCCGCTTTAATGGTATAGATGCTTTTAAGATAATTCTTAAACTGAGCTAAGTGATACTTTCTTTTTTGTTTTCCTGAATTGCTAGGAGTTATGGTTCCTGACTTTCTAATTACATAATGCTTATTAATATAAGTATTAGTCGCACCTTTATAAGTATTAAAACGGCTTACTCTAATTTTTCCGCTAGAAGTAGCGCATTCAGTAAGTTCTTTAGGATTTAAAATAAAATGATCATAGCTCGAACTTAGGCCACCAGTAGGTTTACCATTATCAGTCTTTTTTAAGCTCACCGTAGAAGCTTGCTTTTGATAAAGTTTGGCCCCCGGATGACGCTTAAGAGTCTCGCTCCAGAACTTATTATCAGGTGTTAAGTTAAAGTCGCCAGTATAAATAAGGTCGTCTTCATTATAGTAATATTTAAGGTTTTCCATGAACTCTAAAGTAACAGCGGCTTCTGCAAATCGCGCATAGGTCCCTTTTGTTACTCCAGTTCCTAGATCTTTATAGTTAGTAACGTTGAAACTAGATTTTAAGATCTTCTTCATATCAACTTTGTCTGAAGGAGAACCAAAGATGATATGACTTCCTAGTAAGCTAAAGTCGAAGTTACCTGATTCAAACGAAGCGAGAAATGGGCGTCTTGAAAAGACATGAGTAGTCTCTCGTCCCATAAAGCTTTTTCTAAAGTTAGGAAAACAACCAAAGGCCACACCTCCGCCTTTAGGCTTATACTCATCACAATGTTCATTTACCTTAGGTCTTACGGTCTTAGCCTTATAAAAGAAACCTACTAGTTCTTCTACTTGACCCGACTTGGCAGAATCCCCTCTAGGAGAAAGTAGAAGGGCCCAAGATTTATCTAACTTTCTAAGCTCATCGAGAATATGGACGTAGCCAGGAACTCGATAAAGATCTCTGTATTTCTTTGATGAAGAGCCAGATATGGCCTTCAAAACTTTTATATTATGCTTGAGGTGCCTTCCCACTACAGGAAGAAGCTCAAGGGCCACGACGATATCCCATTTGTTCATCATCTTTGCCATAAGCTTCGTATCTTTAAACATTGAACGAGTTGAACCAGGGTGAAGCATATTATAGCTTGCGATCTTAATGGTTCCCTTAGATTTTGCCTTGGTCTTTGAATAGGCCTTTAGGGCCTTAGAGTTAAAATGCTGGTAATTGGTGTAGCAGTTCACACTATATTTAGTCTTAATAAAATACTTTTTGATATTGAGGCATTGCCCGCGATACTTCTGAACAGCAAGGCGATCGGCGGAAACGGACTTCGGCGAAGCGCCAAAAGCAGATGTAATACCTACGAATAGAATAATGATTAAACTACGCAAATTGCCCCCCATGCGAAGGACAAGCCTACCGTTTCATAGGGTCATATTCAAACACTACGTGACGCGTCAACCCTTTGTAAATATTCAAAATGGAGGATTAGATTTAGTCATTTTCGCTGATTGCGTCATCTAGAATGCTTTTGAATCTCTTCATGCGAAGACCCTCTTCATATGATGTAAGACTCTTCCCAAGCATCTTCGGAAGCAGGATCTGCTTACCATAATATTCAATGGCCTTCTTACCGGCTTTGGTCTTTCTAATCGCGTCCCAGTCAAAGTCATCCGAGTCGTAAAAGAAGAAACGAGTGATCGCCCAATGGGAGGATTTCTTCTTTGAAAGTTCTAGCTCGGCAATCTCTTTAACAAAGAGTTCAGCAAAGCCACCCACTGTATTATCTTTCAAAATGGCATTCGCCACATCATTCTTGATCTTCTCTCGGGTATAACTACTGACTTCGTCACCAATAAGCTTTGGTAGAAGGTGATTCTCTTTGATCAATTTTAAAAGCCTTCCCCCTTGGGTGGACTTAGGCCTGATGATATGGCTAAAGTCATAATAGGAAGTCATCGACTTAGTATGAGTTCGCAGTTTTTTGAACTTGGCCTTAACTTCTGATTGGGTATAACCAGAGCCTTGTCTAGAGGCCCTTAATTCATTTTGTTCCATGTCTTTGATAAAGGACATGAAGTTATCTCTAACCATCTCACTCACCATGGCCTGAGCTAAGTGATCAGCAAAGGTACTTTCACTAAAGAAGTCTCCAAGCTCAGCGATTCGGATAGGTCTGGCCTGAGCGTTTATCCACTTTAAGGCCCTTTTTAATTCTTCTCTAAAGATAACAAGCTCAGTTTTCATCTTATCTTTTTCGTAGATAAAACCATCTGAGATATAGCTTCCAAGAATCTTCATGAAGTTCGATAGGGCATCTAGAGTTAGAGTCGAGGTCACCACTTTTTGAGTAGGATCATCTTCCGCTGAGTTTAGCTCTCCGCCTTTATCACCTTTATGGACTTTCAATCTAAGAACAAGTTCTAATAATTCCGCGTCAAGAAAGGACTCTAAAACTTCTTTATTACTCTGACCCACTCTATTCACACCATTATAATTGATGGCAGGAATCATTTGTACCAAGTGATTCTTAAGACCTTGCATTAAGAAAGTATGAGTTCCCTCGCGGCACTTCTTTAGCTTTTCAACAAACCATGACTCATCTAATGAATCAGTGTTTGAAATGGCTTCTAGAAGTTTTTCATTATAAATAGTATTCCCGGCCGTTAAATAGGCCCCTGAGTCTTCTAAGATCTCTCGAGTTAAGTTCTTATCATCAATCTCTTTTGCCACATCAACGAAAAGGACTTTATGACAATAGGCCGAAGTTAAGCCCGAGTAGCGCTCCCCTCCACCTTGGTGATCTTTCATATAGGGCTTAAACTTTTTAATCTTTTCTTGATCAATATTATGACTAATCTTGATTGAAGATAGTTTTATACACGAGCCAACCATCTTTTCATAATCACCAACTTCTAATTCTTTATCATCAAGACCATCAATACATTCTTTCATATAGTGAATGGGGCTTAGTGCTCTGTTAGCCGCATCTGTTGATAATGGAAAGCTATGAGAAATGAGGATTTCAAAGTCTCTTTTTGCTAAAAGAAACTCTTTTAAGGAAAAGCGCTTCTTCTCACAGTACTTATAAACTTCTTTTAAGCTTGCTTCACCTTTTGGTTTAAACCTATCCAGACAAACCTGAATATCGCTATCTAGAATCTTAGCCAGAGAGTCTCTATCAGCTTTGATAAAGACTTCGTTTCCTATTTCTTTAACGGCTATAAAAGGACTAGCGACTTTGACAAAGTCCTGAAGCAGAGCGCTTGAACGCAGCTTTGCTCCCTCTAATCCTTCTTGCTCTAATTCCTTCAAAACAAACCTCTTTAATTCATAAGAAAGTGGTTTGTTTGAATTTCCTGCAATAAGAAAAAAGAGTTTCTTTTCTATTTCTCTCTGAGCCTGTCCATTAAACACAAAGTTTTCATCATCAGAAAAATTCCCCTTCATGATGGAATCAATAGCCCCGCCTAATGCTTTTGCTAAGATAGTTGGCATTTCTTTAATTAAGGCTTCATTGATCTTAATTGGATCTGTTAAATCACTTATACGCCTTTTAATTAGCCTCGCCGTATACTTCTTTAAAGCCTCTTCTTCTTTAGGAGACCAAAGATACTCTTCAAACTCGGAGGCGATATGATCTGCATAGAGATCAGGAATCAATTCTTTTGCGGCTTCAACAGCGCAAAGGTACTTTGATGAATCAAATTGCTCTAAAGATGTTGTTCCGATTTCTTTGACGGCTTTAGAAAAGCATTCTTCATAGGTTTCATTGGCAAGCTTTGACTGCTCAATAGTTAAGCTAATCTTCTTCCCCTGAAAGAGGTCAATCGAGCTTATGATCTTAGAAAAATCATAAGCATTCTCATTCATTCCAAGACCTTTAACTACTTTTCCTGAACAAAGGCCCTGTGAGTTTAAGATAGAACTCAACTCTACCTCCCCTTCTAGATAGCCTTCATGAATCTTTGAAATACAACCTTTATAGGAATCAACGAGTTTTTTATGTTTCTTTAAGCTTTCTTCTGAACGTTCATTTTTTTGCCAAAACCTATGACTAATATCAGCGGAGAAAACCAGAGTATCTTTATAAAGAGAAGCAAAGCTCTTACACTCTACAAACTTATCTCCCTTTGCTCCTAAGCATTTTTCATACCCCTGAACTAAGACTTGAGTTAAGAACCCTTCAAAAATATTTCCTGCTGGAATAATATCCGCGATCTCACTATCTCTTCTTATTTCTTCTGTTAAAAGGCTTTTTACCATAAGCGAAGAAAAGCTATCTTTACACTGCGACAACTTCTTCTCTGACTTAGCTATGTTTTTTGAGAGAAAATCAAAGTTATAGATAAGATAATCTTTTCCAAGATTGAACCCTTCACCTTGCCCTAAACATATACGGAAGTCCTCAGAAAGAGTCTTTATCATTTCATTGATAGCAACCTTATCTTGGAGTGATTTCTCAAAGTAATTTCCTGCTTCAATCTTTTGAACTTCTAATGAGACTTCAACTTCAGCCACTAGCAAACAGACTTCGCGGTTTGACTTAGCTTCTAAGTCACGGGCCTTCTCTTCCATTACTCGGTCCATCATACAAGCAGCAAAAGCCTTTCTTGATCTTGATTGGATATGATCGAGACTTAGCTTACTTCCCCCAAGCTTTTCAACTAAGGTATCGAGCTCATCTTCATCAACTCCTTTAAAGAAAGTATCACTATCGTTGACTTGATAAACCGGCTCATGAGAGACGTTGAATCTGATTAAAGGAACACCATTGATGGCCTTACTCGAATCAGGTGAAGAATTAAAAGTTTTAACGTCCCACCGTGACTCGTTTTGAGATAATGAGAAGTAAGTCTTATGAACACTTTCTACGCCTTCAGACTTTGGAGTCATTAAAAGGATAGAACCTTTCTTATTATGAGAGAGGTTTGGTTTAACGATAAAGAGAAGCTCACCTTTTGGTGAGACAAATCGGTATTCACCATTTTCATTCTTAATAGAGTATTCTTTAATACTGCCGTCGACTCTAACGATACTAAGTTTAATTAACTCATTGCTTCGATCGAGAACACCTCTTATTTGAAAGTCTCCTTCATTCTCTAGGGCAATATCAAAGAGAGGAACAGAGCGAAAGGACTCTGGTCCCATTCTTTCTAGAGCATTGATCCTCTCTACTTCTGAGAGAAGGTTATCAAAATTGGTGCTGCCATGGGGATTTCTTGAGTGAAAGTGAATCACCTGGCATTGAGACATATTGAGGTGTTGAAGTTCTTCTAATTTAGAGAGGAAATCTTCAGAGTTTCTATCATTAACTTCCATTTCTTGAAGATAACTATTTACTGAAGCTTCGGCGGTTTGAACCTCTTCGTCCGTTTGAACTTTGAAGGTTCTCGATTTTACTTGTTTCTTATCAAAGCCTCTTAGGTGCTTAAAGTGAAGGACTCTGGCCGACACATCGTATTCTAAAATGTAATGGTTCTTATCATCTTTTAATTCAGAGAAAATAGGCAGGTCTGCAGCAAACAGAAGATTACTGAATATCAGCATGACCAATACAATTAATGGTAGTTTTCTATGTCTTTTCAATACGTTGTCTCTCAATACCTTATTAATTCTCTTCTCTAATATCGGTTGTTTAGGCAAAAATCTTAAAGGAAACTTTCCCTTAAAGCTGTCACCCTCTTTTACCGAAAAGATTCTAGTGAGAATAAAATTGAATTAAATTGAGAGGAATCAATGAGAAGTAAAAATCTCCTTAGTTATTTTGCGGCCCTGGCCATCGTTCTATCATTTACCCTAAACGCACATGCTGCTGGCGGGAAATTAATAGAGCTTCTATTAAGTGAATCAGGTGTCATGGAAATCCTTGGTAAAAGAGGAATTAAAGGTGGCTCAGCGAAGAAGGTTTCAGAGTATATTACTGAATCTATCCTTAGTATTAGTTATTCCAATAAGAAACCCGGTGCTCAGGAATTACAAAAGATTATAAAGAGCATCGCCGGGTCTGATATTGATAATGCTTATAAAAAAGAATTGATGGCGCTTCTTGAAAAGCCAGCTGATAAAGTCACAAAAGAAGACCTCGTCACTGCGGTGAATAACCTCATCTATCTTTCTAATCGTTTTGGTAAAAGAGGATCTACAGTCTTGGCCTGCGCTGAGTGTGTTAGTGAAGCTCTTTCTCGCCATGGATTTAAATTTACTCTAGAAGTCTTAAACGACAAATCTTCAAAGACTGTCTTAACAAAGATTCTCCCAAGAGAGCCAAGACAATTAACAACTTATATCTCTAAAGAGATGTCTAAAGGTGGACTTGGAGATTATTCAAGAGCAGCTGCTAGAACAAACTTAGTAAGCCCTGAAGAAGAAAGGGCCCTTGGTCTCTTTTTAGGTCTAAGAAAATTTGGAAATAAGAAACAAAAAGACCTTGCAGAGGCCATTGTTGGTGTCTCTAAAGATGGAAATCAGACAGCACTCCTCTCAAGAGAGAATCCACATAAGCTTTGGAAGCTCTTCTCAGAAGACATGAGTGATGATGTTATGGATAGCTGGACTAAGATGCTAAAAGAAGTCAGCCAAAAAGCTGATGGCTCTGAAGGATCTTCTAAGAAAGCTTTTTATGATTATCTCGATAAGGTTGCTGGAGATGATCCAGTCCTTCGGGAGCAACTTAGTGCTTTGAAGCGGAAGAACTGCTTTTTTAAATAATATAAAAGGCTCCAACCGGAGCCTTTTTTTTCACATGATTTCAACAACGCCCGGATCTCTATGAATCACAAGGATCTTAAGCGCTTTGAGAAAATCATCAAATTGATTCATTCCTTTATAAGCCGATAATTCCTGAACAACTCTGTGAGCAAGCTCACCCATTTCTTTCATGTCAAACATGTCATCAACTTGCATTGATTTCCAAACAGTTTCAGCAACAGCTTTTTCATCAAGAGATGCTGGGTAGAAGATAACTTGTCTAAAGTTCTCAGGAGTCAGGTGAATAACCTTTCCATTAACTTTAAACTTAGCTTCTTTTCCTGCTTTACTTAGATGAGTTGCAAACTTCTCTACTAATTTTTCTTCAAGCTCACCGTAACTCTTAATTAACTTAGCCCCTTCTTCTTCACTTAAACTCTCTGCTGCATTAGCTACTGAGTTTTGAAATTGGCTAAAGGCCTTAAAAGTTGTCTCTGCTGCTACATACTGAGAGAGTCCTAGAGAAGCTCTAGCTTGAGACTTAAGTGATTCGTAAACCAAGCGTCCTCTAGCGTTGAAAAACTTTCTCATAACGATACCATCAGCAAAACCGTAGATGATTGGTATTCTTGCGCCTTTCATGATCCCACCAACGTGAGGTCCACCTTGAAGAAGAAAGATGTATGGAATTTCTCTTCTTCTCATTGGTATCTTCATAAAGATGTCAGTCATATCGTCGATATTGGCCAAGATAAAGTTATCGAGACGCCCACCATTTTTAGCAATTCCTTCAAGTCCTTTTTCAAGGTTTCTGATCTTCGTTGCGTATTCATGAAGATGCTTTAATCTCATCTTCTTAATTGCGTTCCAAGCTGGTCCTAGAAGAGGAACCTTTCCAAATTTTGAAGGTCCTAGGTGAACAAGAGAGATCTTATTCAAAAGAGGAATCCTTCCAAGAAGAGGAATATCTTTGATCTTAAAGGGCTTAGTATCATCAAGCATCTTCATGACCTTTGCCGCCTTATCTAATTTTTTAGAATAAGTACTCATAAGATACTTAAGAGCTTTAGGGTTATTCCCCCAATACCTAGCGACTACCTTTGCTGTCTTCTTATTAATTTCTTTAACTGATTCTTTTACAACAACGTTTGATACATACTCAACAGACTCTTTCCCAGTACCTTTTACAAGGGCCTTAAGTCCGTAAACCAGTTTTCCAAATCCTTTACTAAAAGCCTGAGAAGTAATCTTTCCTGAGTTTCTTAAGTAATGAAGTTTTCTAAGGTCACTTAGGGCCTTAGCCACTTTTTTAGTCGGAACACCATTACTAAGAAGCTTAGCTCCAAAGTCATCTATGATCTTCATGGCCTCTTTTGATCTCTTTCCAAGGCGGCTAAGTTGAGCGGCTACATCGTCAAATCCAAGAACAAAACGGGCAAAGCGAACATCAGTTTCTTTAACAACCAGTTGCCCTGCTCTTCCGGCAGCGCCCCAAGCTCTTCTAAAACCTGTCTTTCCTACGTTCTTCATGAAAGTCTTAGTAGCAACGACTCCCATCTTAGTTCCCATCTGAGTTGTTCTCGCAACTACTCCGATAAGTGGGATGATACAAATTGTTTCAAAGGCGGTCCAAAACCAACCTCTACTTACGTTATTGCTAGAGTCCGTTGTGGCATATCCTAATTTTTCAAAGTTCTTAACTTTCTTTTCATAAACATCAGCTTCTTTCTTTCTTTCGAACTCTCGCCCGACTAAGGTGATCTGCATCCCAAGAGCAGAGGCGCCCATGGCCATGATTCCAACACCAAGTGGCGCGCAAAGCCCACCAGTTAGTCCCGTACAAAGCCCACCAATAAGAATAGCTCCTACACCAAGAAGTCCAGCTCCTAGACCTAATCCCATATCTACCCATTCTTCTGGTGACATTGAATTGATCTCATCAAGAACATTCTCTGGAACTCCAGGAAGTCCTGCCATTTGATTGAGCTGACTTTGTGCTTTCGTTGTCATGTAAAAGAGAGTCTTTCTACGAGCGTGATCATCATCTTCAAGCTCACAAAACTCAGCGAGCTGTGCTCTAACTGAGCTTTTTCTCTTTCTAGCCGCTTCTCTAATCATTTCTTTATAGATAGGACGCTTATAACTATTATCAAGTCCTAAGAAGTTTAACTTTGCGACGAACTCATTTTCAATTCCGTGATCTTCAGTAAAAGCTTGAAAGATCTCAGCTTGCTCTTCAGGATTTCCTTTAAGATCGTAAAGTCCTTTAAAGAAATCTCCAAGCTTAGCTTCGTCTGATTCATAAACCGCTTCAAGTTCATTCTTAAGATTACGAGAAGCTCCAAAAGGAAGTTCTTTTGCTGTAAAGCTTTCTACTTCTTCTTTTGTTAAAAATGTTTGGTAACTAACTTTCTCTAAAACATCATAGTAAGAATTATCTTTACGAGCATCTACTTTAAAGAGTTGTGAATTTGAGTCATCTGTTTTCTCTAGGTAGTCTTTCCAAAGGTATTCTTTTTCATCAGAGTCTAGGATTGAGTTGGCATAGTTAGGAGTCAATGGACGATTGATCCCTAGTTCCTTACCTGCTTCTTTAATTTTTCCAAGAACTGAATTTGTATTTCTGTAGAAACACTGATTTTGAGAATAATCATAATGCTCTCTACCATTTGCCGTCGTCTTCATTTGAGGCTCATAGCTTGATCTATAACCTTCAAGTTCTTCTAAGCTAATAAGGTAACTAAGACGAAGTCTTGCCCATGGATTTAAGGCGGCCATCTGATTCATAAGAAACTTATACTCAGAAGGCTTTGCTTCTTCTAAAGCAGGCGAAGAATCTCTTAAGCTATCCCATAGTCTTTGAAGCATAGGATAGATATCCACGATCTTTTCTTCTTCAAGTCTTCTAAGAGGAATATGTGTGTCTACAATTGAATAAGGACCAACAATTTTAGCTAGTTTCTCTAATCTCTTTGCTAGAGTCTTTTCTTTACAGATTTCATTTCCACCAAAACTCATACAAGCTCGGCTTACGGCCATTGCTTCTTTGCTTGAAGATTTTAGAGAAGAACCATTTGCTTCAATCGCCCAGTCACCAAGAGTTCTAAGACCCCATGCTCTCCAAATTGAAGATCCATATAAAGAGGGCATCTTGATTTTAAGGTTTGATCGCTCTAACTTAGACTTCATCCCTTTAGAGATAAGGTCTTCATAATGAACAACATTCTTTCTTTCCATTAATTCAGCAAGGTAAACAGAGAGGTTTTGTCTTTCAAAGTTGATCTCAGTAACTTCACCTTCACTATCTTTAACTTCATAAACATCCATCTGAGTCGGTTTAGAAGTTATCTTTTCAAAAAGCTTTAGTCCTTTATAGGTGTATTTTTTCTCATCTCTTATTCCAAGCCAAGTAAATCTATCCTTCTTGAAGGCAGACATAGCGCTTCCCATTTTAATTCCAAAAGCAGAATCAAAGTGAGTGATATCGTCGATATCGGGCTCTATTTCATTATTCTTATCAAGGGCCATTTTAGCGTACTTATATTGTTCAAATGGCATAAGCCCAGAGTAACCGTCTTTAGTAGGATCTTTATCTACATTATCCATATAGTATTCTAGGAATTGATAATTATCATAGCTAAAGATAAGTCCATGACTCGCAAGAAGGTTATCAATAAACTGATCACCTTGACCGTCAACGAATTCAAAATTAAATGAATCAGGTAGATCCCCGTTTAGGTGATTCTGACAAGTATTTGGCACCTTTATAGGCTCTTTAGTTCCAAGCATAGAATCATAGATAAAAATCTGTGAAAACATCATATGAAGAGTCATCCACTTAAGTGAACGAACATAGTTCTTAGTTGTTGGTGCTTTCATGAGAGTCATGATGTCACGGCTAATGACTTCGTTTCTTCTAAATCTTAGGCGCGCCCTTCCCCACTTCCTTTCTTCAACTTTTAAGTGAAAAGGACGGTTTGAAGGATCAACTCCCATATTAAGCTTATCCATCATCTCCTGGCTTCCAGCATAGATTTCTTGAGGAAAATCAGGAAGAAGCGATTCGTAGTAATGAATCCCATCGTACTCGTCTTTAACATAGGCTCTTCTAATAACAATTAAGTCACGAAGAGTAAGGGCCACTTTATCAATATAAGTTAAAAGAAGTTCCTGGCGCTCTTCGAGTTTTACGTTTGAATCAACTAAGTACTTTCTTACTTGCTCTTGAAGGTATTCTGCTTTTTGATGAAGCTCTCTAACAACCGGATCATTACGCTTCATAGCGCTTAGTGGTTTTTCATCAACTTCATCTTGAATTGTTTTCTCAGCGATTGTCTCGATAAGACCTTTTTGTCTTGATGGCTTACAATCTTTTGCTTCTTCAGCTGGTTTTTCAGGGTCCCAAGAATAGATATATTGACCACAGGCATTTGTTTTAAGAGTTGTTAAGTATTTTTCCCACTCATCAACAGTTGCTACTTCTTCAGTGCTAATTCCAGATCCAGAGATAAGCTCTTCAGTGACAACTTCTGCAACTTCTTCACTAAGGCCACCCTCAGATACAATTTGATCAATTTCTTCTAGTGTTTCTTTTGTCTCAAGTGAAGCTTTCGCTTTTTCTTCTTGAACAGCAGCTTCAAGAACTTCAGCTCCTTCAGAATTACAGTCAGAATCTAAGTCCTTTCCGTTAACCTTAACGTTAAGATCTTCGATTTGTTTATTTAGCTCTAGAAGCGTGATCTCATGCCCAAAGTCTTGGGCCGGGACTCTTCTATTTGCTTCAGATAACGTTTGTCCAAACGCCATTTGAAAGCAGCTAAAGTAAATGACTAGAATTGCGATCGCTTTTTGCACGAGCTTCTCCTTAAAGTTTATATACTCTATAGTGTTGCAAAAAAGCCGCCAGAAAAAGACTCTTAGAGAGGTGGTAAAGCATTGAATTTACGAAGGTTTTTTAACCATTAGCGACTAAAGATTAGACAGTGTTACAGTCCAAAAAGTTTACGGGCAAAGCTCTTAACTTCTGGAAAATAGTATCCTATTCCCCCATAAACTTCAGTCCAGCTCTTCAAGCGGTATTCGGATCGGTTAGTAAAACTTCCAGGCACGTTATAATTCTTCACCCCGCCCGTAATATAAAAACGATCCCCAAAGAATTTATAATAACTCACAAAAGAGCCAGTCATTAGGCCAATCTTTGAATTTTCAAATCCCCTATTATCGGACATGCTTATATAGGCTAGGTTTAGGCCAAGGCCTACTCGCAATTGGCCAAGAGGAGTAAAGCCCGCGAGGTAAGCATTGTAGCCAAAGAGGTAAGATTCAAAATCAAAGTTGTAAGGGCTTCCGTTTATCAAATAGGAACTCCGCCAAGAGCTTGCTCCAAAATTAGGTGAAAGAAATCCCCCCCAATCCCACGGGTCATAGAACTGAGGATGATGAACTGACTCGACTCCAAAAAGAGTAAGGGCCTTTGGAATAGCATCAGGATGAGAGTTAGTTCTGAACTCTCCCGATTGCCTTAGATCAAGAGGAACTTCTCGTATTTCTTTCGCTCGCCCTTGATAGGTCAGGGTAATTGAATTTGGAAAGAAATCAATATTCCTCAAGATCTTTGACCAAATACTTCCCAGCGTTTTTTTGTTTTTCTTTAAAGAAAAAGTTTTTAAATACTTGCCTTCAACTTCAGTAATTTTAAAAGCGTCGTAGAGGATCGGTTTAATTTCAAAATGATCTTTTTTATCTACAACCTTAAAATAAAGAAAGTGAGTTAAGTTTAATTTATGACCAATTTGATTGAGAAACCTTCTCTTAATCTTATGAGGAGAAGTGTCAACATAGAGGTCAATCCCTCTGTAGAGAAACTCTTCAATGACTTCATCATTCCATAAAAAAGTTTCATCTTTCTTATTCTTATCAAAAAAAGTCTTCTTCCAAAACCCTATAATCCTTTCAGAGAGTTCATGACTCCCAACGGCAATAGGAATGACAGCGATTCTTTTCTTTTTAATCTTTTCAGAAATATTTTCTACTTTAAATTCAATTGGCCTCTTACATTCATACATGGCGTTTGAAACCGCAGCGGTACTCATCATGACAGTACTTAAGATTGTTCCGACAGGAAAAAGAGGTGACCAAATAAGATTAGGAACAAGACTTCCTCCCCAATCAAGCTGACATTCATAAGGAACTTCTCTCTTTTGATCTTCTAATAAATAGCTAAAATTTCTTTTACTAGCAGGTCTTATCTTAAAGAAAAAAGGTGTTGTCCCAAGAGTCTCACCTTTTTCATTCATTAACTCAACTCCCCTTGGGCTTGAGTCAGCGATGACAATATTTTCTTTAGATTTAAAGGTTCCACAAGAAGCGAAGAGAAAAAGAAGGGAAATGAAAAAGGGACCTCTAAGAGAAAGGCCCCTTTTTTTAATATGCACTAATTAATCTCTTAATTCTTTTCTTAAGATCTTTCCAACATTTGACTTAGGAAGGTCTTTTCTAAATTCATAAAATTTAGGCACTTTATAACCGGTTAAGTTCTCTTTACAATAAGCTTTTAACTCAGCCTCAGTAAGAGAGTCGTCTTTTTTCACAACAAAGACTTTCACCAATTCACCAGATCTTTCGTCCTTAACTCCAACTGCCGCTGATTCAAAAACCTTTGGGTGAGAGCAGATAACTTCTTCAATTTCGTTAGGGTAAACATTGAATCCTGAAACTAAAATCATGTCTTTTTTACGGTCAACAATCTTAAAGTATCCCTTTTCATCCATGATCCCAATATCACCTGTTCTAAAGAAACCATCAGGCGTCATCACCTTTGCAGTTTCATCAGGACGGTTCCAATATCCTCGCATGACCTGTGGTCCTTTAATACAAATCTCGCCTTCAGATCCTTGAGCAAGATTATTCCCTTCATCATCCTTGATGATCAGTTCAGTTGAAGAGATCGGAAGACCAATCATCCCATTATGTTCAGGCATATCAAGTGGGTTAATACTAGCAGCAGGCGAAGTTTCAGTAAGCCCGTACGCTTCGATCAATGTTACTTTGGTAACTGACTTCCATTGATCAGCAACAGCTTTTTGAACCGCCATTCCCCCTCCAAGAGTTAATCTTAAAGAAGAAAAATCAATATTCTTAAACTCAGGGTGATTAAGTAATCCGTTAAATAATGTGTTCACACCAGTAAAGGCCGTGAACTTCCATTTCTTCATTTCTTTGATAAAACCATCAAGGTCTCTTGGGTTTGTAATAAGAACATTACAAGCTCCAAGGGTAGAGAACATAAAGCAGTTCGCCGTCAATGAGAAGATGTGATAAAGCGGAAGCGGTGTCATGACAATTTCTTTACCAGGAACAAGTTTCTTTTGTACCCAAGCCTTAGCCTGAATTAAGTTGGCGCAGATATTCCTATTGGTAAGCTCAGCCCCTTTTGAAACACCTGTTGTTCCACCTGTGTACTGAAGAAAGGCAAGATCCTCACTATCAATATCAGGTTCCTTAAAGTTTGCTTCGTTAGCAGAGAAGAGCTCAGCTTTAAAACATTTTGAAGTCGGAATACTCCAAGCAGGAACTAGTTTTTTAACATTTTGAATAACAAAGTTAACAATAGTCGACTTCGGAAAACCTAGAAAATCTCCAATACGAGTCGTAAGCACATGCTTAACCTTTGTATTATGAAGAACTTCTTGAAGAGTCTTACAAGAGCCATCAAAGATCACAATCGCTTGTGACTCTGAATCATTTAACTGATGCTCTAACTCTCGCGCTGTATAAAGCGGGTTAACATTAACAGCAACCATACCAGCTCTAAGAACTCCAAAGAGGGCCACTGGGTATTGAAGAATATTAGGCATCATCAAAGCAACCCTATCGCCTTTTTGTAGCCCAAGATTATTTTGTAAGTATGAAGCAAACTTTCTAGAAAGGATTTCAAGTTCACTATAAGTAAAAGTTTTTCCCATGCAATGAAAGGCAGCATGATCGGGATAAGTTTCAAAACTCTTCTTTAGAACTTCAGGGATATTTTTATATTCATCAGCGTCGATCTCATTAGGGACTCCGCTCTCGTAACTAGATTGCCAAACTTTTTCCATGGGTCTTCCTCTTTTTAAATTAATTGTTTACTCAAAGATTTTAAGAGCTTTAGGGAATCTAAACAAGGAATGGCGAGCCTAGAAAAACTCGCTTGGCTTCGTGCAACAAAACATAATAGAAAAAACGTATGATTTAGACAGGTATTATTCAATTATTTTACTTTATCTAGTGAGGGTGCTCTGTTAAAAATGCCCACACTTTCGATTCAACGGAACATTATGTTCTTACAGAATAGGATAACTTGCTGATTTCAAGGTCTAGATTGACTTTATTCAGCATGCATACACACACATGGGATGGAGTTCTCTGCGGACCCTTGGAATCAAGGGTCAGACTTTCTCCCCATCCTGAAAATCTTTCAAATACCTTGAATAAAACACCTCCAAAGCTTACTTTATCACTATATACACAACGCGGAGCATTAATTGAAATCGATCCTCTTATTGAGTCTAGTAATTCCAGTATTCGCCTTTGCGTCAGGTCCTCACTTACCTTTAGATCTAAGTTTTGAAGAATCTCAAGAGCTTTGGAGTGAGCATAAGAGCACCACAAAGTTTAAGAGCCTAAAAACTAAGACAGACCCCTTTGTTGCCAAGGCCATCGCTGGCGGGGAAATCCTAGGAAAATGGCTAAAGAAAATTAATGAGAATAGAGAGTCAGACAACCAACTTCTCTTATCATCAAGCTCAAGCTCAAGTAGAGGAGCAGGGATCCCCATTGATAAACCATCAAAGTACGGTCCAAAAACAATAAAGCTAAGAATAGAGAAGATTCTAGCGACAGCACCTAAAGAGATGCTAGACGTCATCTATAATGAGCTCCCCATGACTGTTAAAAATCCTGTTGAAGATAAAGTCTTCATAGAGTTTGGAAGAAAGATCTCTGGAACTTATCAATCGGCCGTCCGCTGGGAAACCAATATCAAAAAATGGCTGCCTTACTATAAAAAAAATCAAAGAAGAGATGTCCGTGGCTTCTATCACCTGATCAAAGAAGAAAACTTAGATCAAAAACTAAAGAACTTCTCATCTCTATCAAGCCAGGATCAAGAAAGACTTAGTGGGCACCTCTATAAGATTTGTCTTAACGACAAGGTAGAAGGAAAAACTTGCACAACACGTTTAGACAAGGCTCGTAAAAAAGGCACAGTCTTAAAGTTTAAAAATAAGTACTGGAGTGGAGCTACTAAAAATTGGAATTCCTTTTGGCTGATTTCAAAACCAAGAAAAGACGTTGTATGGAATTCAACATCTCCCAATACAATGAAGGTTACTTTCAAAGATCCGAAGAATGAAAAGATCGCCAATTGGCTAAAAGAAAATATTGAAGATGAATTTAAGACCGACACTTGGCAGATGGAGTTCAATTTTAAAGAAAATGGAACTGGATTGGCCTACCTAGAGTTTAAGGCCGGTGTAACTCCTCATGTAAAAAGCGGAAATATCATCGTAATGGATAAGAACTCATCGATCGATGAATACTCAGTAAAATGGACCATTCGCCACGAATACGGGCATATCCTTCGCCTACCAGATTGTTATTTTGAGTTCTACGATGAAAAAGAAGAAGTCGCTGTCAATTATCAACTCAATGTAAAAGACCTCATGTGTTCACGCTCCGGAGATATGAATGAAAGAATCTACAAAGAGTTAAAAAGAGTTTACTATAATAAGTAATGACTGATTCGCCACTCCTCGTAGAAGGAGAAGACTATTACTTTAACGAAGAGGGCCTCATGGTAATGAGCGAGTCCTACCTTCTTAAAAAAGGCCATTGCTGCCAAAGCGGCTGCAAGCACTGCCCATATGGTTACTCGCAAAAAGTCGACCCGAATGTCCCTGGTGAACTACAACCTGAATGGAAAGATGATTCAACTGTTTATGACGGTGAGATCCCTGAAGACCAAGACCTCTAATTAAGCTTTAATCTTACACAGTTTTAATTTTTCAGCCCGTGTTAACTTCTTAACCGCGGCCTCTCTCTTTGAAGCAGAGGATCGATCCTCATGCTTCTCAACTCTAACGATCTTATCGGCTTTGTCTGAGCGAAAGAATTTCGCTCCTTTAGGTGAACCTGACTTATGTTCTTCAAAGCGCCTCTCAACATCAGTTGTAATTCCTGTGTAGAGGCGTTTTTTCTTGGTTTGAACTATATAAAGAAACCAGTCGCTCATTTCCAGTTCGTAAAAAAGATATAATCAGCAAAAGCGCCATAGCTACGGCTTCCAAAGAGCATCTCTCTATAAGCAGTTATATCAAGCTCCGCCTTATCAACAATCTTCACAGTCGTCGTCTCATAAACATGAGTCTTACCAATCTCTCTCACTACCCCATCAAGATAATCAGAATGAAAAGCGCCCACTATCAAGAACTGAAGATCAAAAGCAGAATAGGCCATCATCTGATGGGCCATCATCGTATCTGTATAACACTGAGCCTCAAAATAATTCCTAATCTTATCCTCAGGAACATGACCGCCCATGGCCTCTTTGAATCTCTTTAAATAATTCTTTGATCCAACTTCATAAGTAGGAGGAAGAAGATCTCTATCAAGAGCATCAATCCCGCCAGCCGTAATAACCCTCTTATGCTTTCTCGGAGCGTTCACCGCAATCACTTCACCACCGAGCTTCTTAGTCACATCAACAAAAGCTTTATAAGGAAGGTTCTGCTCTGGCTTAGTTGAAGCCGGGAACCATTTCTTAAAAAGCTCCAGCGCATCAAACTCACCATTTCTATAACCTAAGAAACTCTCAGCTACTGCTGTTTGATCTGTATAGTTTAGGAACTCCCAAGACACAGAAAAATCATCATAACGAAAATGACGATCAACGATGGCCTGAATAATAACCCCTTGGGCCTTCTGAATATTGCCTTGATAGTGATACTCACCCATCACAACCTGACCACGCGGTGGAATCAGATCAGCAAATTCCTTAACCGTTAAAAACCGATTCAATTTCGTATCAAAGACACGATCCTCAGAAAAGGCACTAAAAGAGGCAAGAAAAAGGCAAAAAACCAATAAATAACGCATAACAACTCCAAGGATTACTATTACGCTACGCTACTAAATTATTGTCACCTTTTAAAGCTTTTAGTAGACTCCAAACTCATTGAAATGTCGGAATGTAGCGCAGCCTGGTAGCGCACTTCGCTGGGGGTGAAGGGGTCGGAGGTTCGAGTCCTCTCATTCCGACCATTTCTTTCCTAAAGGTACCTGGTTACTTGCTAGAGAAGTTTAAGTACCAATAAATATTTCCTAGATATCTCATCTTCTAATATATCTTCAGTTTCAAAACCCAAAGCTTTGTATAACTTCAGTGCTGATTTAAACCTATCTCGTGTAACAACTCGAACATATTTACATTTTTTAACTCGTGCATATTTTATGGCATCATCAAGCAAGAACCGACCAGCTCCTCCCCCTCTATATTTATCGATCACCCCCATCCACAACAGCTTCAATTCGTTGCTATTTTTTTCATGCCGATAAAGAATATAACCGATACAAATTTCATTTAATATTAGTTCTTTTAATATTACCCCTTCTAAGAGCGGTGCCTTTTCTCTAAAATCTTTTTTTGTCTGTCCTATTGAAGAAAAAATCTCTTCATGTATTGTCGATGATTTTTCAAAGTTTTTAGTCTCTACAAGCTTCATTTCTATAAATCTCCATTCTCTTTAATCATATTATAATATCTAGGTACGCGGGTCTTTTTTACAATTACGGTACTTTATGGGGGTGTTAGAAAGGGCTGTTCTGTTGAATGAAGATTCTCGTGAGCTTAGGGTGAATTTTTCTTTCTTAAGACACTTCGTGATGATTTTTTCTAAATCAACACTAAACCTTTTTTCGAACCACGATTTCTCTTGTCCATAATATATATGGGGCTGATAGTTAAATTTCTTACTCTCAAAACTCGTGAAGTGAATTGAGCTGTAAGGGTAACTAAGAACATTTTTTGTTATTTTAGCTCTAAGGGGATTTTGATATATATATCTATAAGTATTCAATAAGTAACTTTGATTATCCACGATAGTCCACTTGTACCGATTGCTAAAACAGTGATTAATAGCCCCTCTATCACGTAGAATTAGCTTACTGAGTTTTAAATTAAAAAACATCATAAATTCATCGATATCAGAATTTGGAGTAGAGAGAAGTAAATGATAGTGATTAGACATTAAAACAAAACAGTGAATCTTAACGGGACGCTTTTCTTGAGCGTAAATAAACGATTCTTTACAGAAGTCCCATACGTCACATAAAGGGATCTTGAACCACTCTTTATTATTTGTTCTTGTAGTCACATGATAAGGAAACATAGCTTGTCGAATAAGTCTTCTTCTAGGCATCCGCAAATATTCTACTAAGATTAGTCCTCGATCAATGCAAACTTAAAGTAAACCGAGTCATATATTAAATCTGAAACAGATAAGCGGCTGTTTTTGTAAAAAAGACCCGCGTACCCTATTTTTATATTTTTTTGAAATCTAGTCAGCTACTTTACTGAAATCAAATGCTACCAAAAGCGAAAAAAACTCACATATTCAACGAGTTGGAGAAGTTCCGTCATACAGGCTGTTATTCGGACATGATAATACTGGTTACGACGCCCTAAGTACTGGGTACGTATTATTTATTTCGTTCCTCAATACAATAGTCACGTAAATTCTGGAAGATGTTATAAAAAAAATCCCAGTCCGCCTGCTCTTCTTGGTCAATCTGTTTTGAGAATTTTATCGAAAAATTTTCTTTCATTAATTCGCTATGAAGTACTCCTGCCACGAAATCGAATGAAGGAAGAATGTACCTTCTTTCGTTAAAACCAAGATGCCATCTAGAAAAGTTAAATTCATAGTGATTTTGATTGTATGATTCTTTATTAAAATGCGAAATAACACCGAGGTCGATAATGACCTCCTCTCTTTGAAAACTAAGTTCGCCTCCTCCAAAAGGGGTTTTGCTGGTTATTCTCTCTAGGTTGAATACGCAATAACCAGGTTCTAAGGGAGTGATTCTGAATTTTTCATTCCTCGTATTCGTATTGTATTCTCCATAAGTGTTAATAAGTCTTACAAATTCTTTGTGCTCTATTTCACGAAAAAAATTCGCATTGGCACTGGTTGAAATAAAAACCAAAACTAACAGAAGTGCTGCTTTCATATACTGTCCTTGGATCTCTGAGATCTATATTTAATCTAATTTTAAAGCAAATTATGTGTAGTTTATAAGAATGACAATAGTTTTGAAAAAGTACCTATACTGAGATGGTTGTATGTATATGAAAGCGAAAGCGATACTTCAAGAGTGTATATTTAGATCTCTGCTTGAGGCTAGCCGATAATAGCAAGCTTCTAAATACTACCAAGGCATAAATAATATCATTGATTTCGAATAGTTACAGATCCACCGTAGTACCGACCATTTTTTAACTTATTTTTTTAGGTGAGGTTCATCCCAAGCTTGGCAAAAATCAGTGCCACCATTTTCTAGAGTGGGTGGTTCATCAAAATGAGTGCAGTAGCTTCCAAAAGTCTTTGGAGTTCGGTCAAAGTAAATCCAACGAATAGCTTTTTTATCATAGGACAGTGCTTTTTGATGCTTTCTCATCTTCGCCCCCATAAGGGTGAAATAATCAATGCTGATATAATCCATAATTGATGAAGAGGGCTTAATCCTTTTAGAGACTTTTGCCTTCTTAAGATAACGATCAAAAACCTTATCAAAATTATGAACTGTTAAGTTACTCTCATGACTAGCAGCAAAGTTATGTCTCAAGCCTAAACTATGACCAATTTCATGGGCCAAAGTATGAGTAAGATAATCTAAAACTGCTCTCTTTATCTTCTTATCACTAACAGTAGGAAATTTTTCTTTGAAGTATTTAGTTCCCCAAACTTTAAAACCAGAGGGTACATAAATATAAGAAGAAAGAATTTTTCCATTATGTGGGTGCAGGTTAAATACTCCACGGGCTCCGCCATCTTCATCTCTATTGGCGTAATAATCAATATAATGGGTTCCTATTTTCTGAGCGCGCTTTTTACTGTTCGTCTTAACTAACTTGATGAACTTTCCACCTAGAGCCTTGTTCCAATACTTAACAGCATCTTTTAAAACCGAGATCAGCTCTTCTGGAAATTTTTGATCGTATTCATAAGTCGCAGGAAGGGATTGCCTTGCCGCAAACTGTTTAGCATTTTGAAGGGGGAAAGTGGAGTACACCCCAACCTTATCTTCATAAGAATGCATCTTAGCCTTAAAGAACTGACTGGTATCTGGGACCAACTCAATTCTAATAAAATCATAACCAGGAACATTTAATGCGATTGTTGCGATGATCTGCTTATTGTTCTGAGTATCGATCTTCACTTTCTTGAATACTTTTGAAGGCAACACATGCCTCTTAAGCTGAGAGTGAGTCAGAGGCAATTCAGTCTTAAAGATAGATGACTGGAAGGAGATTGATTTTAATCCCTCTTCAAAGTTGATTTCAACACCAGCATCCGTGCGCGCGAGGATTTCGAATTCGTAATTAACTTCGCCGTTAGAATTTGTAAGCGAGAGTCGGTCATCTCTTTGCCCAAACTTTACTATATAGGCCTTTGAATAATTAACTAGCCCATTAGACTTCTTGGCTACAGAACTAAGAACCAGTGGCCTATTTAAGAGCTCCTTAGAGACCATCAACCCATTAGCGAATACGATAGCGGGAAGATTCAAAACGATCATAAAAAGGACTAATTTTTTCATGAGTGGGAATATACCCGAATCTTGAGGATGCGGTTAAAACTTGTAAAAATGTTATATATATCATGCCGACAAAACTTAAAGCCTGCTTCCAAATGCTACCAAGGCTAAAAAAAAGCGATTAACTTCAATCACTTACAGTCCTACCGTCATTCCGACCATTTCTTTTTCCCAATTAGGTACACGTTATCTATTCTCAGTCACTTTTTATAGAGTTAGTTTATTTCTCTACTGAAGTTAAAGTACACTGTTTTACTGAAATAAAGGCGTGTCAACAAATAGAGACTCTTTATCTCTTTACTTGGATAAAAAGTTATCGACTGATTGACTGAATAGTACCTCTGATTAGAGCAGCTAACTTTCTTATTTGTAAAATCGGCGCCTTGAATCTCCAGGTATTTAAGATCTGATTTTTTATTATAAA
The DNA here is from genome assembly GCA_913061265.1 of uncultured Halobacteriovorax sp. Taxonomy (GTDB): domain Bacteria; phylum Bdellovibrionota; class Bacteriovoracia; order Bacteriovoracales; family Bacteriovoracaceae. The sequence continues at coordinate 56,767 of CAJXVS010000004.1, forward strand.
AAAATTTCAATGAATTAGAGAGGCCGTTCGTTCTTAAGAGCACTCGGCTACCTCCGCAAGTTAATTCTAGGTTAAAGCGAAAACCATCTTTTATAGATAGAAATAATACATTCCCAGTCGTAGTGTAACTAATGATATCGATAGGAATTAATTTTCCCATAAATTCTATAGTTTTGAAAAAATAAGAATTTTCAAGATGGGGAATCTTTTTGTTGTTATGAAAAAAATATTGTTTTTGCTTAATCGGTTTTTTGTCATGACTAATAACTTTAAAGCGATACTCTTTACCACCAAGATTAACGCTTCTCTTGTATTCATCTACAATTTGTACGATTCTAACATGCTCTTTGTATCTACCTTCATCAATATTTACACTTTTTACATTTTCTATGACTTCACCATTATTTGAAATGAATCGCCCAACAGACCATGAGTTAACAGAGTCGAGAGAGTCCCCTTCGTTCTCAATAACATATCCCTCGAAAACTCCTTCCGTGAACAAATGTTTTTTAAAGGTTTTTTTTCCAGACTTTTCGTATGCAAAAAGAGTACAGAGATTATCTTCTTCGCAAATAAGGTCTACAAAATGATTATAAGAATGCACTGAGGAATCAAACTCCAACCTATATTCATATATACAACTCAAGCTAGAAAAGTTCACGCTCACTAGCGCCTTGTACGAGCAAGCAGCATGAATGGGAGTTAGGTATTTAGTTTTCCCTACTTCTGGTTCAAAACTTTTAGCTTTTGCATGAACTGAAATTAAAGAAATTAGTGCTATAAGTAGCGATATAGACAAAGACTTCATTGATGCTCCCTAAAATTGACTTAAAAGTTGATACACAGTCATTAGCGTTTTTTATAAAAAGTTAGACTTAATTCTTAGTTTTTCCTACTTTATGTAGACTGAGTAATACTCAATTTCATTTAGTATTACTTCACAGTTGTAAGTATTACAGCATTAAGTTAAACTACTGTTATATGGTTAATAAAACGAAAGAAATATTAAGAATTGCTGTGAACTGCTTTGGTCAAAAGGGGATCGAAAACACCAGTATTCAACATATTGCCGATTTATGTGGCGTCGCTCAGACAACGATTATTTATCAATTTAAAACTAAGACCAAACTTTTAGCCGCCTGCATAGACTTTACCTGGAGGTCTAACGATGAGTTCACTACTTCTCTGCTTTCATCTAAAGACAACGCTAGAGAGCTAATCACAGGACATTTTAATGGTAACCTCAAGTGGTGTGATAAAAAGCCTAATGATGCCCGCTTTCTTTTACTTATCTATTATATGGCCTCCCATAACCCTGAAATTAAAAAGTTTAATCAAGAAATTTTGAGAACCTCTATTGGAAAGATTGAGGCTATTCTATATGCTGGAATTCGAGAAAAATTATTTGATATTAAAAACAGCGAAGTTAGCATTATATCTGAATTGCTTTATGAAAATCTAATGGGTGCGCTAATAAACTATGTATCTGCCCATGGTGGGAAGGCAAACAAATCGAAGATTGAAAAGAAATGGCAGTACCTATTTAAGCAGCTTCTATATGCTACCAAGGCTTAAACTAAGTCATAAATTACTCATAGTTACAGCCTCCACATCATTCCGACGCCGCCTGAAAGAAGCCCAAAGCGCGCGGAGCATCTCACTTACTTAAGTCAATATTTTCGGGGTTAAGATTCCTACTCACTCTTTAGCAACCATAGAATTCACAAGTCTGCTGGCACCTAATCAAATTCGCTAGAACCATGGAACTAAATCAAAGTTCATTTGATATAGATTTTCAGAAGGAGAATTGCTGACTAACCTTTCAACTTTTTTTAGATAGTTCAAAAACTCACTATGCACTTGTTCTTTAATCTCCGGGCTTGAGGAGAAGAAAACGGAGAAATTATAAGCATCAATATTTTTTTGACTTTGCCTTTGTGCATGCCCAACAACTTGATTTCTCCAGGCCCAAAAATATGGTGAGTCCTTACTCATATGAAGTGAGTCCTCTAGTACTTGGATTTTCTTATCACTCCAGGTCACTAATCCTAACTCCTCAAGAAGATTCAGGGTTCTCATAAGAGTTTCCTCATTAATCGATAGTTTCTCACTAAGCGCCATGGGGTTATTTCGAAATTTTTTAATAGTTAAGGACATATGAACAATTTGTGCCCAGGAATCGATATAATAAAGATTCATTTCCTTATCACTGATTCTGGAAGCCTTTATCACTTCCTCAGTCTTAAGTTTCTTCTTTTTAATCTCGGAAATTTTCTCTTTGAGAATTGCAAGACGTTCGGGGTTTGCACAGCGGGACTTTGCGAGTAAAAGTTCCGCGAAACTCCTTTGCTCTTCATCAAAATTTGTTAGTTCTAGAAAGTTAAAGAACTGATCCGAGTTTAAATTGGCCTGCCCGGCCAAAACCTTTGAGAAATAGGATTTCTGCACCCCTATCTGCTCAGCCAGCTTCTGATAAGTATATTTCGCCCCTCTCTCCTTCATCTGAGATACATAGAGTTCTATTAATTTCGTGTACTTATCGAATTGAAAGACCGTTTTGTTCATTTTTTATTAACCTTTTGATAAAAAATAATTTCTTTTTAATTTACCAAAATCCAGGACTGAAAGACAATCTGTTTATGAATTGATACTTTTTTCTAAGGAGAAATAAATGAAGTACCTAGTTGCAATGTTTTGCCTATTTCTATGCCTCAGCGCAAATGCCGAATTCCAATATGCTGAACAATTACCTTCCTTAAAAAAAGGCGGATGGTCCTCAGGTGGAGGTAACGCCGTTGTTTGTTTTCATCCTGAGTTTGCCAAGGAAGCATTTACAAAAATAGATAAAGACGGAAGCTTTCCAGATGAACTCTTCAGCGACCTAAAATATGTTAAATCCATTCAAACTCTAGACCTATTTGAAGCCAGACTAGAAAGAGGGGCTGAGCCACCTACAAAACCGGATATCATCCCCTTAAAAGAAAATGAAACTCCTGAGCAGTATATTACAAGAGTTGCAAATCGTTTTCACCACTATGTAACCTCCGTTGAAAATACTGTCTTACAAGGAAGAGAATTTCTACCTCAAGGGAATATTCGTTTTTACCAAGGGGCGGTCGTTCAAAACCGTGATACTGGGCACCCAAGGATTATTAACAAGAAAACTTGTAAGATAACGACTATTGCAAACCAGGCAAATCAGAATGGTTTTTATGAGCTTTATATCGATTCAAGGGCCTATAAACATCCCGCTCATGAAATGATTTCTAAAACCGTATTATTCTTACATGAATATGTTTATGCATCAGCAAGATCCAGAGGAGAGAAAGACTCGCAGTCTTCTAGAAAGCTCGTTGAAGTTATCATCACAAGACATAAAGACTTTACCGTCGATTACGTCTCAAAGCTGGTTAAGGATTTGAACTTCTCATTCACCCCAGTCGTTTTAGGTGAATCTCATCGAAGTCATATCTTTAACTCATATTTAGTTGATGCCCCGACCTTTTGGTTCTCTGACGTTTGGAGAAACCTAGGCGAAGACGTGTCCGCATATGTTACTCCTGAGATTCAGGCCTGGATGAAAGAGGTAGTGGCCGTACTAGCAAAGCACAATATTCTATTGCACTTAGGTCAGAACCCAACTTTAGAAACCATTCTTTGGTGGGAAGCCTTCTCACCAAAACTCCCTGACTCAGATGAGATAAAGGCTCATCTAAAGAAACTTGAAGAGTTTAGAAAAGAAAGAAGGTCCGTCATTTTTAAAAAGTATTATAACAACAGATTACCCAAACTTAAGAAAGCTATCGATCAAATCCCGGCGCTTACTGCTGATAAAGACCTTATCTATGAGATGATAAGTAATTCCTTTAACCAATTGATTAGAAATATGGATCTTTATATCGACTTAGGTGATGAAAGAGGATCAACAAACGTACTTCTATTTTTTACAACTCGAGACTTTAAAGAAGCCGCTCCAGTACTCTATAAAGATTGGAATCAAAGATATAACTTCAATTTCTTAATTGGGTTAAATAATATAATTCCTTAGTCGTTCTAAAGGCGCGGGATTTGTAAAAGAGCCCCGCGTCCCCTATTTACTATAAGGACCCGAGTACCCTACTTTATTGAATTCACATCTGCATAAAAAGAAGAGCCTAAGGGAACCGAAAAGGTTGTCTTATCTTAATAGTCCCTCTTCCTGGAAACGCGGGAAACCGAATATTATTGAACACTTTAACAACACAACGCTTAATTCCTGGAGGCAAAATACTTTTCGAGACGGCCCTTACTTTCGTAGCAATCCCACTTGCTCCAACAATGAAGTTTAACTGAGTAACACCATCTATCTTCTTGCTGGAATTCTCGGCTGAATAGCATCTTTTGAAATGTTGAATATTACTCTTAAGAATCACTTTGATTTTGTGACTATAGTTTATTATTTGGAGTTTTTGACTACTGACTTTAGAGTTAGTACTTGCAGGAGGAAATTTGAGTTCAGTGCCTGTTTTCGTACTGGCACATCCTGCAAAGTATAGAGATATGATGATGAATGAAGCTAAATTAAACATAAATAGTTCCTCTATTTTTAAGGGAAAGACACACCGGTGCTTCGCCACAAACTCTTCTAAAAACTAAACAGACTGACTAGGTCCCTTGGTACAAAAACATACTACCGCCTCCCCCTAAAGAGCCTCCAAAACCACCCGTCTCTTCTTCATAAAAAAACCTTCAAAATACTTAAACATAACAAACGAAGCCCCCCACAACAAAGTGGAGTAAAGAATTAGTGTGCTAATCCCATTAAGCTTTATACCTGACTTCAAAATAATAATAGTCATGCCATACCCCACTAAGTGAAACAAGAGGTACATCGAAAATGAGAGTTCTGAAAAAGAAGAAACCCAAGAAGTGCGTTTAACTTTTAACTCTAGAGCAAAAGGAAAAAGTAAACCAAACCCTAGGGCCAAGCCCGAGCAACCAAAGACCCATGCGAAACGATCAAAACGATAGAACATTAAATTATAGTAACTAAGACTTAAAATGACGAGGCCTATTAGACATAGAGGGGTTCGCACCTTTAAAAGATAGTCCCAGCGAGGCTTAGAGTATTCTTTTATATAGGCCAGTAGTATTCCAATCGCCAGGCCATCTAATCTCATATGGGTTGGGTAATAAAAGATATTCTCTAACTCAGATAGGTTTGCTGCAACAAAGAATGAAGGGTCCATTAGCCTTGTTGAAAGGAATCTTAGAATGGGGGAAACAAAGAATAATAAAAAAATTATCCATTTATAACGATTCATTTTTTTAATCAGAACATAGGAGAAAAAAGGAAAGATTAAATAGAAATGCTCTTCCACACATAGAGACCAAGAAGGAGTGAACAAGAAAAGCCCCGTATAATTTTGGATAAAAAGAAGGTAGGGCCAAATAACAGTTTCTCGCCCTTGGACGAAGTGACTAATAAAAAAGTAAATAGTTAGTATTAGGAAGTAACTTGGTAAGATCCTAAAGGCCCTTTTTATAAAGAAAATTTTAAATTCTTTTTTAACTTCTTTTGATTTTAAGGCGCTAAACCACTGGGATGAAATAAGAAAACCGCTTATAACGAAAAAGAGGTCTACACCTGTCCACCCGAGGTTTTGAATCTTTAAGAGCCATGTAGGTAAGAAGCTTAAATCCCCCGTATAATGTGAATAAACCACAAATATAATAGCGAAGCTTCTCAGGAAATCGAGGCCAACTTTTCTTTCTTTAATCATGTAAAGATTATGACGACTGTTAAGATACTAATCAAGTACCGGTAGAGTAAAGATTAATGGACTAATGAAAGTTAGTACTCGGTCTTAAGAATCCTTCTTTAAGAAACTTAGCTTTTGAATGAAATGAAACCAGTAAGCTAAGTCTTTCAGATTCAGGGGTCATCCTCCCACCACAGTGTAAAACATGCCCTGGATCAAACATTAAGATCGTTCCTGAAGGACCAGATCCATTTTGAACGTCGTAGCCTTCTATTACGTCAGAGATGACCTTGTCTTCTAACATTTCAGCCCCCCAGGTTTTCCTTTTTGAGAGAAACTCATCTGTTTTTTTCTTATCAATAAGTAAACTCTCACCAGATCCTTTAGGCATATCTATGACATTTATAAAAAAATGAAGTGACCTAAAATCTCCTCTATCTAGATGAAATTGAGGGTAGCCTGATTTTTTAAAATTTGGCCACGCCCACCACAGCTCAATAACGCTGAGGTAGCCTGAGCCTCCTATATAGTCTTCAGCAATTTTTGCTAATCCAGATTCCTTTATAAACTCATTGATAAAGCCTGAGTCTACAAGTTCCTTGCTCCTAGCGACATATCGAGTCTGCTTACTTTTACAACGCTCTTCCTCAGAGTCCTTTAATTTTAAAAGCTCTGAACGAGTATTTTCCCAAGAAGAATCGCCCATTATCTTATTAAGGTCTCCAGTATAGAAACCTTCAGTAAGAATTTTTTTAGTGATATCGGTCTTCTTATTTTTTTGACGAAAAAGACAATTAAAAACATAACGAGGTTCTTTCATAAAGCTTTTTATCAAACACCAGTGCTTGTAGTTAATGGAGCTATATATAAATTTTCTAAGAGAGTTTTTAATTCTTACTTTCATATTGATTTTTCTTTCACGTAAATATTAAATTTCACTTCCAGCTGTAAAAATAGCAATAATTTATTGTTTAATACATAAAAAAAGTAAAAATTCACCTTTCGCTAACTGAATAAAACCATTTGTCGTTCATTTTTTGGAATAGAAGGAAAAAAGACTTCTAACGATTGAACCAACAGGCTGGTCTAAGCTCTTCACCATCTAGAAGTGGATAAGGCGCTAAAGCAGCCGCCAAGAAAGTATCAAGCCTGCATTGGATAGTGGGATAGCTATTAAAAAGGGTCTCTGCCACTATTAACTCTGATGGCGTTTCAAAGGAATACTCTTGCTCTGGGTTTAAGAAAGTAAAGACGCTCGCAAGGTCTTGAGCGGCCTTAGTTATTTCAAAACAGACTCCCCTCTCTTTTTCATCAGCGAACTGCTCAAAGCATTTTGAGGCGGCGACGGCATCAAGGCCAGTCACCTCTTCTTGGATATTATAAAAGTTTATATATTTCTTCATGCAGGTTGAAGCTGCAAAGAAGTCAGACTGACCTTCGGCGCTCATATTCACGCTCTGCCCTGGTAGGTGATAGGGGCTGCCACCAATGACGTGACCTATTTCGTGACAAACCGTAAGAGCGAGGGCGCGGTCTGTCATGCCAGGAATGCGGGCGAAGCCGCCCCAGAAATTAATAGTAAAGGCCTTGTCTGTTTCAAAGGCCCAAGCTGACATATAGGGAACCTTCCAATCAACGATACCAAGTTCTAGCTTTCGATCCATTTCATTATTAGCGTAAAGGGCAAAGACTTTTGAGATCACTTCGTAAAAAGAGACCTCAGTGACTTCAGAGCCTAGATCTTCATCTACTTCTATCGCCCAAGAGTTTCTCTGCTTATCTGAATCAATAAGAAGTGGAGCGGTATCCGCAACTGCGTTAAGGCTTAGAAAAAGGAAGATAATGGCTATTGTCTTATGCATCTAGATGAAATTACGACTCTAGTGCCCTTTAGACAATCTCATTGAAAACATTTCATTAGAGCAAGTAACCAGGTACCTAAAGGGGCTTAAAGCCCATCAGGAAGTGATTCACTTACACATTGAAAGAGCTTCTTCATATTAGAGCCCGTCGAGTTTTGAAGCGGCCCAAAATGATTATAGGCCCAGCCTGCATAGAAGTGAGGCGTTACGCATCTATTCGTTCCAGACTTTAAGCCTGAGCTAGCTTTGTTATTTGGATGAGTATGTTTTGTTGAACGGGTGTTAACCTGAATGGAGAAAGTTTGTAGTAATTTATTCACTCCGCAAAAGGCGTTGAATCTTTGATGACTACTTCCAAGAAGCTTAATAAGCGAGTCCTTTGAGGTCGCGCTTGTTGAGCAAGTTGGATAATCCTGATTCCATTGTTTTAAACAAGGGTTGATATTTCCGCTGGCCTTTGGTGTGAATTGAAAGAGACCAATATTCAGACGGCTTGAAGCTGGCTGATAAGGATCGTTATAAAACTTAACTCCCGCTGGTTTTCTATAACCACTTGGGGCTTCTGAGTTTGCGACACTTTTTGAGGAAGAGCTATCCGCCGTGCTTAAGGATTCTGTATAAGCGAGGCATCCAAAAAAGGCTCCCCAATGTCTTTCTAGTTTTATCTTTTCTGCTGAGTCTCCCTTTAAATAACCCGTTCGGTATTGGTTATGAAGCCTGGCAAATTTATTGGCCTTAGCGATCGTAGCGCTATCTGCTACCTTTTTTACAGTCTTACGTAGACTTGAACTAGTTACCTCGCAAAGCGGGTGGCTAAAAAGACCTACGTCTGTATGACTTGAGAGATCACCCGAAGTAGCGTAGTAGCTTGCGATACTTTGAATGGTTACTTTTCTAGCATTCGATTGCTCTCTAATAAAAAAAGCAATGGTATCAGTAAAGCGGTCTTGATTTTCAAAGTCTTCATGACAACTATCGGCCACAGTTTCAACTTCGTTGTCACGAACCTCTAAGAGCTCACTTTGAGATTGAGAGTCATCTACCCATCGACCAACGTAAGTGGCCACTTCTTCAAAGACATCTGTTTCTGAAGTTGGAATGGGCTCTGTTGGAGTTGTATCCCCTACTTCGTCAGGAAGATCAGGCTGATCTCCTAAGTCGTCTTGTGCAGGGGAACATTCTTTTGAATCCGTATCTGCAGATTCTGAAGAGCAGTTCTCGCCTTGGTCTTCCACACAAGAAGAAAGGAGGAGTAAAGTAGTAAAGATTAGGGCGTAAGTTATATTTTTCATAACTAACACTTCGGGCACTCAGTATTATTTCTGAGAAATGGATATTTGAACAAAAAAGACAGGAATGCCCTTCCTCTCAGGTACTTACCTATTCCATATTAAGGCTCTTTCTTTTGGTAAATTCAGGCCTTTAGCCATAGTTAACCTAACTTATCCCCTTCACCATGACTCAATAACTTTAGGTGACGAAAATAAAACTAGTACTAATTTCATTGAGCTAGAGAGTCTTTCTTTAGATGTTAGGTTGCCTTTAATTACTAACTTTGGAGGAAATATGAAAAAACTATTATTAGCCGCGACTATTTTAACTTGTACTAATCTTTTTGCTTCAACTGCTGACATGACTAACCTAAATTTCCCTTCTGAAAGTGGATGGGCCATTGCTATGACTGAAAAAGCTTGTAACGTAGATCTTCCCTCAACAAGCGTTGGAAGAATCACTGAAGTTGAAGGCGGAGTTGTCTACCTTGTAGAGAACCAAGAAGGCGATCTTTTAGCTAAAGCATATGCTAGATCAACAAGTATCTTTGCTAAAAAAGAATGTTTATAATTTAATATCCGTGCACCCTTTCATGGGTGCACGTTCTTTTTAGTCAACTACCCCTCTTTTAGTTTTGTTTAATCCACTCAGAGTATATAATTGATCCATACAAGGATCATTTACGTGAATCAAGACGAAATTATAAATTCTCTCAATAAAGTTTTTACTGAACTCTTTGATGAAGAGATCGAACTTAGTATTGAAACCACGGCAGATGATGTTGATGATTGGGATTCTCTTAATCATATGAACTTGATCTTAAAGATTGAAGAAGTCTTTGAAGTTAAGTTTTCAAACAAGCAGGTGGCGGGTCTTCAAAATATTGGAGATTTGGTTAGCCTAATAATCGAAAAGAAAAAATCATGAATGATGCTGATTTTCAAAAAGGGGCTCATACCCTCTTATTAACTTGTGGCCAATTACTAAAGACAGAAATGGCCTTGATCCTAACTGATGGAGCGACTAAAGAAGTTGGCGAGATCCTTGAAGCCTTTGCTATCAAGCATGATTTAAAAGTGAAGCATATCTTAATTGACTCCCTTGAGATTCACGGAAAAGAGCCAGATGAGACTATAGCTAAAGAGATGCTGGATTATGATTTGATCCTAGGTCTTACTAGTTATTCCATGGCCCATACTCAGGCCAGAAAGGCCGCGACGGATAAAGGTGCTCGTTACTTAAGCCTTCCTGATTATGACTTATCCGTCTTAGCCTCTCCCGCTCTTCAAGCTGACTTTGAGGCTCAAGAAAAAGTGGCCGCAAAGATCTCTTCAATCTTAGAAGGGGCCTCAAGCGCTGTTGTCGAATCCGCTCTTGGGACTAAATTAAATTTAGATTTGAGAACGAGGCCGGCCAATAATTGTGTTGGGATCTTAAGAGAGAAAGGAAGCTTGTCCTCTCCTCCAGATATGGAAGTCAATATAGCACCCATAGAAAATGGCAGTCATGGAAAGGTTTGTATTGATGGAAGTATTCCTCATCCTCTCTTTGGCGTTTTAGAGAAGCCTGTTTACCTTATTGTTGAAAATGGTGCGATCACTTCCTTTGAGAGTGAAGATAAGAAACTTGTTGATGACTTAAATACTTTATTTGATAAGTTTCCTGCTAACGCTAAGATCTTAGCTGAGTTTGGTATTGGACTTAACCCAAAAGCAAAACTATGCGGAAGGATGCTTGAAGATGAAGGCTGCCTTGGAACCATTCATTTTGGATTTGGCTCTAACGCTACTATTGGTGGGATGAACTCTGTTTCCTTTCATGTCGATTTTATCATGAGACACGCGACTATAATCATAGATGATCAAAAGATCATGGAAGATGGAAAGCTTCTTATTTAAATGACAAATCATCCCTTTCTCAACCACTTTAATAGTAAGAAGAAGTCCTTTAGTTTAAAAGAATTGAGCACAGGCAAAGAGTTTACAAGCCTTGAGTTACTAGAGAGTTCAAGAGTTCTTGCTACTGCTTTAGCATCGAGTTTTAAGATCGGTAGAGCAGACTTGGTTGTGACTTATTTTGATAACCGTCATGAATCAATCCTAATTAACTTAGCTCTTATGCACTTAGGGGCGATCATTGTCCCCATCAATCCAGATTTTCGAGAATCAGATATAAAGGCGATAACCTCTCAGTTTGATTGTAGGCACTATTTATTCTTTCCAGAAAATAAGATGGAAAGGGAGCCTGCTCATTGCCTAGACGAAGACTTCTTCTCTAAGGCAAAAAAGGAACTTCCGATTGAAAAGATCTTCCAATCGATTGATCTTCCCTACTTTCAGATTGTCTATTCATCAGGAAGTTCAGGTATCCCTAAGGGAATCCCTGTTAATTTTGATAAGCTCTATCAAAATGCCGTAGCTTTCTCAAAGAGTCATGGCATAACAAGTGATATAAGAATGTATAATATACTTCCTCTAGCCTATCTTGGCGGTTGGTATAATATGTTCTTAATTCCTTTTATCAACGAAGGAAGCATCATCCTTGACTCGCCCTTTGGATCAAAGAATCTTTATAGTTTTTGGCAGACCATTCTTGATGAATCTATCAATTCGATTTGGCTAAACCCCATGATGATGTCTATGCTGACTAAGGTTGGCCTTGATGAGGATATCTCTACGGAAAGAGTTTCTAAGCAAATCAAATGGGGCTTCGTAGGTATGGCCCCTCTAAACTCTGTCACCCACAGTCAGTTTAAGAAGTCTTTTGAAATTGATCTTCTTGAGAACTATGGTTTAAGTGAAACCTTCTTTTTAAGCAGCATTATCGAAAGTACAAAAGAGGCCAAGGGCTCTCTAGGTGAAGTCATTGAAGGGATTGAAATAAAGATCATTGATGGAGAGATCTTAGTTAAGTCTCCCTTTATGTTTGATCATTATTTTAAGAACCCTACTCAAAGCGCAGAATCTTTTCAAGATGGCTACTTTAAGACCGGTGATATCGGTAAGGTCGATGAGGCCAATAGGCTCTACATCCTAGGGAGAAAGAAGAACATCATCATCCGTGGCGGAATAAATATTTCTCCAAAAGAAGTAGAAGCACAAATACTAGAGATCCCCGAGATTCAAGAAGTTGTGATCTTAGGTTTTGAGCATGAATACTACGGAGAATGCTTAGGTTGTTTAATCAAAGTTAAAGATGAGAAACTAACTCTCAAAGAAGTTAAGAAAAAGTTAAAGAATGTACTCTCTTCTATAAAGGTTCCAGATAAGATCCTTTTGGTGGATGAGTTTCCAATAAATGCTTCCGGCAAGTTTGATCTTGTCGCTATAAAAAAGATGTTTGATGAATAAAGAATCCCATAAGTCTTTATTAATTTCCTCACTCGGGCTTTGTCTTTTAACTAGCATCTTCTTTCTTACCTATCAATATCACAACAATAAAAATCATAAGATCAATTATATTAATAATAGTTATCTAAACTTAGACAACCACCTCTACTTTTCATCAGCTTCTAAGAATAAAACGATTCTCTTAGGAAGTAGCGCTGCTAGTGGAAATAATATTCCCGTATCCACTACAATCGTGGATTTTATGAATAGCCTAGATACTGAAAAAGAATCATTCTTTAATATGGGCCTTATGGAAGCCACTCTCATTGATTCAATGGCCATCCTTGCAGATCTTAAGGCCGATCCTCCTAAAAGAATCATTTACGCTTTTAACCCTGGTAATTTTAGAAGCCTCTATGGAAACTATAGTCTTAAGAACTCAAGGGCCCTACTCCCTTTTCTCCCTTCAGAGGTTAGGAAGGCTTTAGAAGATCAGGCCAAGAGAATGATCAATGGCCCTCTTGATGACTTACTAGGAATCTTAAACCTGCCTTCACCATTATTATTAAAGACCGCCACAGCTCTTTATCATCTTCGTTTAAAGCTCTTTGGTCCTCAGTTTAATAAGAATTTCTTTCAACTAAGAAGTTCAGCTGTCTATGACTTTAAAAGCATGGCCATGCAACTAGATCTCTTAATGAAGTTATCTGAGAGTATGGGATCAACTCTCTCTTTTTACTTCGAGCCCATCAACTTTATCGATAATGAGGATAAAGAGAAGTACAGAGAACTTGCTCATCAGACTAAGAACTATTTAAAAAAACGGGGTTATCACTTTAAGGACTATTCGGAGTTCTTTAGAAAAGACCCTGAGTACTTTCTCGACTTTGTTCACTTGACTCCTAAAGGTAACTCCCTTTTGGCCAATGAGCTATTTAAGGAGCTAGAAAATGCCCTTTAATAGTTTAAGCTTCTACCTTTTTGTTTTTTCGGTTTATCTTTTTTCAAAGATCTTTAAACTAAAAAAAGTGAATGCGGCCTTCCTTTTAACGCTTATAGGAACACCCCTTTATTTTATCTACGCTAAGAAGCATTTTATCATCCTTCTCGCCCTCGTTGGCCTGGCCTGTGTTCTCGTCTCGTGGATCTATAAAAAGAAAAGTAAGCTCGCTCTTATCTCTTCTCTTCTTATGGCCCTCATACCTTTTCTCTTTTTCAGGTATAGCTTAGTATCAAATGCCTTTATCGAACTGATTCCCTTTGTGAGTACTTTGAAAAGACCTGCCATCTTTTTAGGCATGGCCTTTCTCTTTTTAAGAATAGTCTCTTTATTCACAGATACATTAGAAGACGAAGAGAAGCCAAGCATCAAAGAAATCTTTTGTTACCTCCTCTACTTTCCAAGCTTTATATCAGGCCCTCTAGAGAGGATGGAAGACTTTAGAGAAAAACTAAATACGGAGTATGACTATAATCTTGAAGATCTTTTTGAGGGTGTCTACCGTATTATAAAAGGCTCTTTTAAGAAGGTTGTCATTGGAAATACACTTCTCAATCTAAGTGTTAGTAATCTTTCTATGGAGAATCTTTCACAGGTTCCAAGCCTCTATTTAGTCCTTAGCCTTTATCTTTATACCTTAACCATTTACTTTGATTTCTCAGGCTACTCAGACATAGCCATTGGTATAGGGCGCATCTTTGGGGTTAAGATTCCAGAGAACTTTGGCGCTCCCTTTAAGGCACGAAACATTCAAGAGTTCTGGAATAATTGGCATATTAGCTTTATGCATTGGCTGCGGGATTATCTTTATTACCCCTTCTATCGCCTCCTGCATAAACTCAAGATTAGAGCGACTAGCCTACTCATGGGAGGCAGTTTTCTCATTACCTTTACCATCGCCGGTCTATGGCATGGAGACAGTCTTAAATACCTTTATACGGGGCTATATTACGGAGTCTGCTTTGCTTTCTGGGTCGCCTATAAGTCACTCTTAGAAGAGAAATTAGGAAAGAAAGAAGTTAAGAATAAGTATCTTAAAAGTAATGCGATTAGATACCTTGCTATCTTTATCACTCTAAATATCTATACTTTTAGTTTGATTTTTTATGTTGAAGCCTATGCACTAGTGGAGGAACTATGGAACCGAATCTAAAGACCAAACCAATCATTTATAAAACAATAGCGATGATCATTATGTTGGCTCTTATCTTTTTATTTAAGGTTGGCGGCATCGGGTTTCAATATAACTTATGATGCCACTTTGTGAGAGTTCATTTGATCGTTGCGTTCTGGTTCAGCACCAAACTTAATCCGCAGTAGTTCTTCATTATCTTGAAATCTTTTAGGCAGTTTATCCATATGATTAAGATAATCTTTTTTGCAAATAGTTCTATCAGTATTCCAACCAAGGTCACTAATACAATAGTTCCAAACTTCTTCTTGAAGCCTTAAGCCTTTAAGCCTATTGAGCATGCTTTGGTTAAAGTAACATTCAGGAATTGAGACTACTCCAGTAGCGTCACAAACAACTAAACTTCCAGCATACTTCTGCATCTTGATATTCTTTTTCTCATAAGGATATGGTGAAGTCTCTCTGTTAAAACAGCCAATAGGTGTATAACCTTGGCACCACAAAGCGTAGTTTCTCTCTTTAATGACATCAATATCACGCATAAAGCCTTGGACAACAACGGCCTTTGCCTTTTTAACTTCGAGCATATATTTACAGACGATATCTCCAAAGATGGCCTTGTTCTCACAGCCTTCAGTGAAGACCACAACAACTTCATCTTCTTCAATCAAATCGAGTTGAGTATGGAGGTAATAATTTGAATTGTTAGCTGTAAACAGGCACCGCATCTTTCCGATAACAAAGTCCGCTTCACTAACAGGATGAAGATGAGGAATAGCCCCAGTCTTTCCCATAGCATCGGCAATCTCAGTCGATGACATCTTTTCTTTTTCAATATAATCTTTTAATTCTTGATAGAAATTCACTCGTTACCTCTAAGATTATTTTATAAAATTGCTCAGCCCACTTCAATCGGGTAAGCGATACCGACGTATCGGCTATAAGATAGAGTAAGCTAAGGAATTAAGGGAAGAGTAACCTAGTAAAACAATCGTCTATTGGGAAGTTGCTTAAGTATTTCAGTACTTGGCATGGCCTTGGGGTTTATAAATGAAGAAGACTTCTCAGTTCGAAGAGCAAAAAGTGGATCAAAAACAAAACGTTTTGGACTCACTCCGTATTTCTTTCCACGGTGGATAGCATGGGCAGAAAAAACTCGAACCTCTCCTCTTTTACAATCAAAAGACTTAGAGTTCAATAAAGGTGAATTATTAGATTTCATGCGAACCTCAAACTCGTCCTCACTATCCCATCTCTTATGACTTCCTGGAACTAACTCAAAAAGCTCATCATCTATAAAAGGAATATGGAAGTGAAGGACTGGCTCATTTATAATGGCCTTCTTTTGATCTTCAACAGAGAGTCCCGTGTACTGAGTATCTCGGTGCCAATAACCATCTTTTGAATGATCTTTAGGATTAAAAAAGACCTGAGAGCCTAAAAAGAAAGCATCTTTCCCGATAAGAGTTTCAATAAGATTCTGTATTTTATCAGAAGTAATAAACTTAAAAAGATCAATTCGATCTTGAGAATCAACGCAATCAAAGTGATCACTGAGTGTTAGATTATTTGAATTGATCATCTTATGCTTAAGATATTCTTTATGATTAATCTCTAACCATCTTTGATGAGCTTTAGAGATGATGGGATAGATTGCTGATAGCTCAGCTTCAGAAAAGAAACTAGGGATAACGACACAGCCCTCAGTTCCGAAAATGTCTCTTATCTTTGATTCTTTCATTTAAGAATTTCTCAACCTAACAACACCCATGAGTATCTGAATCATTATCTTTATGGCAACGGATCCATTCATAGATCTTTGCGCCCAAGACCGCCCCTAATAAGGGGGCCATAATAAAGACCCAAAGATTTGTATAATTTCCCGACATAATAGCAGGAGCTATTGAGCGGGCAGGATTCATCGAAGCGTTTGTTAGAGGTCCTCCCACAAAAGCGCAAAGAGCAACTGTTGTTCCTATAGCAATCCCTGCCATTTCACCCACGGCCCTTGAGTCCGTTGCCACACTAATGATAACAAACATCAAAGCAAAGCTTAAGATGACCTCAACGATGATTCCTCCAGATAGACTAAGACTTATCTCAGTGGCTCCGAATTTATGACCGGCTCCAAAGATGACTAAATGAACAAGTGAAGCTAGTAAGCCTCCTAAGATCTGTGAGATGAGATAACCAGGAACTCTTTTTCCAGGAAAGCGTTTCACACTCCAAAAAGCCAGTGTGACCGCTGGATTAAAGTGGGCCCCTGAGATATGCCCAACAGCGTAGATCATCATGGCCACAGAACCTCCCCAGATAACGGGAATAAATCCACTGTTATAATGAGGGTAGACTTCGCCTAAGATCATCGAACCGCAACCAAAGAAAACAAGAAAGAATGTTCCTATAAATTCCGCTACGTATTGAGGAACTTGATGATTCACTTTCATAATATTATCTCCACAATTTATTTTAGAATGTAATCTTGAAGGTTGTGCCATAACCTTTCTTAGAAGACACTTGTATCTTAGCTTTATGGGCTTCAATGATTTCTTTACAGATATTTAGCCCAATACCCATTCCTTCTTTTTTATCGCCTTCATTCTTATTATTTACTCTAAAAAAAGGCTCAAAGATAAAAGGAATATCTTCTCCTGAAATAGTACTTCCTTCGTTCATAATAGTAACAATCTTATTGTCATTCTTCTGCGAGAGGCTAATATTAACTTTTCCCTCGGGTGTTTTATATTTATAGGCATTTTCAATTAAATTCTTGAAGAGCTTTATTAATTGAGAATGATTCCCTTCAACAACGAGGTTTAGATCACTATTAAAGTAAAGTTGATCATGATCGATATACAATGTTTCAACAATTTCTTTTAGAACATCTCCTAGGACAACAGGCTCTTTTACGATTCCTTGAGATTTAATCTTCTCTATATCCATTAACTCGTTCACTAAATTAAAGATCTGATTAATGTCCTCATTCAGCGATTTCTTTATGGATTGATCTTCTATAAATTCTAAATCAAGCTTCATCCGTGATAAAGGTGCTCTTAATTCATGATTTACACCATGAAGGAGACTATCTCTTGCTTTGATCATAAAGTTATTCTCTAAGAGGACCTTCTCATTCTTAAGTCGTTCTTTTTTCTCAAAGCTGATTAAAAAGAAAAAGAGTAAACAGGTGGCTACAAAGATCGCAATTAAAACAATGGGATCTGCCTTTAAAAAGAAGGTCGTGATGATAAGAGCAAAATTTATGATGAGTAGGCTAAGCTTCATTGATAAACATATAACCTTTAAGGCGGACGGTCTTAATTAATTCTGTATCCGATACCTTCTTTAGTTTTTTTCTGATCCTACTGATAGCAATATCTAAGGAACGATCAAAGGCTTCCCAAGATTCACCATGAAGCCCTTCCATTATCTCTTCTCGGCTTTTAACGATGCCCTTATTTTCTACAAGATACTTTAATATTTCAAATTCAGTGGCTGTAAGATCCAAAGGCTCTTGATTAAAGTTAGCTGAGTAGTCTCCCATATTTAAGCTAATACCAGCAGATTCAAGCTTAACTAAATCAGTGCTTTCTAATCTTCTTAATTGAGATTTGATTCTAGCGACTAACTCTCTAGGACTAAAAGGTTTCGTAACATAGTCATCCGCTCCATATTCAAGTCCTAAAATCTTGTCAGACTCCTCTACTTTACCTGTGAGAAAAACGATGGGAATATTTGAGAAGCTTCGGATTTCCTTGCAGACTTCATGTCCATCTAAGTCTGGTAACATTCCATCAAGGATAATTACTTTATATTTATTTTTTTTAACACTCTCAACTCCTGAAGACCCATTATGTTCTGCCGAGAGCTCAAGTTGATAGCCTTCAAAGTATTTCTTAAGCTTCTCACAAAGTGAGGTGTCATCATCAATGATAAGTATTTGTTCCATGCCATTATTTTAGCACTAATAAAGAAAACAAGGGAAAAGGTATAAATAATCTAAGGAAAAACCAATAAGTTAGGTTGGCTATTAAAACATTGTATTGATCGAAATCCCATAGAGGCTAACATCACGGCCAGGATTTTGAGAAAAAAGTCCTGCTGGACCATTAGTAGCTGCTCCGCCTCCACCTGGAGGTGGTGGCCTAGCAATGGGATTCTTAGGGCTGATGATCTTGTACTCGAGTTTTAGTATGGTTGAAAGGTCTAAGTTGTAGTTTGCGCCAAAAGTAAGAGTTTGCTGAAAGATATCAATATTACTTTTTGAACTATCTAAGACCTTAGAAAAAGTTCCATGTAAGAGAACTGTCTGATCAAAGATGTAACCCCCTAATAGGAAATAATAAGATTTAACATCTTCGTAAGCGGGATTTTCAGCAAGAACCATCGAGAACTCTGAAAGAATAAGAAGCTTCTCACCATCATACTTACCTCCAAGTGAGAAGAACTCACCTCGTCCAAAAGAAGCATCCGTAAATGTCCCAACAGAAACTTCTCTCTCTGCACTGCTTACAGAATTTAAATAACTCGACTTTAAATAATAATCATCAAATTTATATTCTAAGACGAGGCCGTGGAGGTTTTTGACTCTCGACCTGATATTGTTGCGATTGTTTTCATTACCCCCATGATAGAAACGATAATTTAAGCTTTGCAGACCTTTTTGATAAAGTAGCCCCTCGAACGAGACGCCGAAAAAAGTATGGTTGGCACCAATGGTGTCTAGAGGAACAATTTCATAAACTTCCTCAGGCGCATTGATCCAAGGATAGAGTGAACCTACTTTTAAATAATCTGAAATCATCCAAACAGGAAGCCGAATCTTACCAGCCAATATCTGATGCTTACTTGAATAACTATAATTGATATGGGCGATATCTAAATTAAATGAAAACTCTCTACCGTTGCCACCGTCAGCTAAAATTTGCAAAAAGCCATCTAATTTATTACTTAAGTTTGAATGAAACTGAAGGCCGGCTTGTGTTCCTTCAGAATACTCCCCCTCTTCGGAGACAGCATTATTATAGAGAATAGGTGAGTCACTTTTTCTATAAGCGAAAGTTAGAAAACCTTTAGTACTTATATCAAAAGCAAATAACTCAATGCAAGAAAACAAACAGAAAACAAATACTAGTTTTTTCATGAATAGCCTTGGACATTCAGTCCAGAATTTACCATCCTTATATTGATAACAAAACAACCGATAGTTGACTATGATAATAAGAATTTTCTTTTTACTTATTTTTCTAAACCAGGCTCACGCCAACTCAAAATATATTGTGTTAAGTTCAACTGAAGCTCCTGTCATAGAGCGAATTGATACTGATGATCTAAGAGACATCTATTTAGGAAATCGTATTTTTTGGAAGAATGGAAAAAGAATCTTTCCATCTCATATTGAAAAGTCTTCAGACACGATGAAGTACTTTCTCAATAAAGTTCTTTCAATGAATCCTCGACAGTATAACAAATACTGGAGAAGAAGATTGTTCTCAGGAAAGGGTCACCCCCCTATAGAATTAGAGAACGATAACAAAACCCTTGATTACGTAAAAAAGACTAACGGAGCCTTAGGCCTAGTCGATAAGGTTCCAAGAGTTGTTGATAAGGGGCTTTACTTCTTTCAGCCCTCAACCGACGGTTACACACTTAAGAAAATAAAAAACTAATTTATATAATAATGAAGCTTGAATGAAAGATCATCAAAACTAAAGGTCTTTGTTCCGATCTTTTGATCTTCTTCTACAAACAATCCATATGAAAAATAAGGGATTTCGATTGAAAGTTGGTTGTCTTCTTTTTCTAATTCTTTATTGATTTTACCACATAAGATATTAAGAAACTCCCCAAGAAAATCAAGAATATCTATCTCTGGAATTTCATCGTTTTTTATAAAAGGATATTTTCTATATAAAAGGTCTAAGATCTTCTGATTGTCCTCTACTCTATACTCTAAAATACAGCTGTAATTAAAGTTTTGCCCAGAGACCTCAACACTTGGGCCATAGATCTCTTCAAGAACAGGCTCTTCACGGACCTTTCCGATCTTTACGTCATACTTAGGTGTAATAAATTCAGTTATTGTTTTTAAGCAACCTGTTTCTATAATTTTGGAAAATTGATTGAACTCAAGCACCTAATACCTCTTTCAGGACAGCTTCTATCTTTTCTTGGGTTATAGGTTTTGTTATGTAGTACTCAACACCAAGAGAGGCAGCTTTTTCTTTCATTGAATCCACAAGATGCGAAGTAACGAGGGCAAAGGTTGTTTCAACAGACGCCTCTTTCGATTTTTCAACAAGCTCAATTCCGGTAAAAGGTTCCATATTAATATCAGAGAAAACTAAGGAGATTCCCCCTTCTTTTAAGAGGTCTAAGGCCTTCTGAGCATCGGTTAGTTCGATTACCTCTAGCTCTTCGCTATAGTTAGAGACAATGGACTTAACCACTAGTCTTTGAAATTGGCTGTCATCAACAATTAGTACTTTCATAGAATCCAATAAACTTTTAATTTTCTCTGATTATTATATAATAAACCTACCCTATTAGGAATCATCATCAAGGCCAGTATGCCCGACGTAAAAGCTCATATAAGTGAAACAGTTCTAAAACTAAGCTTTCTTATCTTAGACCCCAAGAATAATATAGGAGAACTGATCACGAGTTCTCTTAAAAAATCTGGTGTAAAAGATCAAAATATAAAGATAGTTAGAAATAAAACTGAAGCCATTTCATACTTAAGGGAAAGAAAGCCGCCTTTTCTAGCTTGTTATGTCGACCCTAAATCTAAAGCTGTCTTTGACCTAATTGATGAATATAAAAAAGTTATTCCTAATAAGTTTAAGAGGTACTTTCTTCTTTTTTCTCAAAGTAAAGATATCTATTCATTCGCTCAAGCTTTAGAAGAAGAAGTTGATGATTATATAGTCGAACCCTATTCAGAGAATAAGATTTTTCGAAAGATTAATCTATCAGTCGAACATAAAGAGAATCCTACTGAATATAAAGTCTTACTAAATGAAGTTAATCAACATTTAGAAAATGGTGAATTAAAAAAAGCAAGAGTATCCGCTGCAATGGCCATGACCTTACATCCCCGTCCCTCACTTGCCTACTTTAGTATGGCAAAAGTTGAAATCGCTGATAATAATAAAGAAGAGGCAATTCAAAATTGTATAAAGGGTCTTCAGTTTAATAAAGATCACTTTAGATGCTTATCTCTTTTGCATGATCTTTATTTTGAAACTGGTGATCTAGATCGATCTTACAATGTATTGATTAAAATTCTAGAAAAATTTCCTCTTAGCATAGGAAGAGTCTTAGAGATTTTTAAACTAGCGATTGTTCTTAAGAAGTTCGATGAGTTGCAAGTTTACTGTAAAAAAATTCTAGATAAGGAAAATAACAATATTGATATCATAAGGTTTTGCACGGCCGGTTTAGCAATATGCGCTCTCAATTTTTTCAACAAAAAAGATGATGCCGCTGGTAATGCTCTTATTAATCGAGCTTTAAAATACTCACAGTTTGATCCAAAAATTCTTAGAAACCTCTATAAGACTCTTGTAAACTATGGACTTCTTCAAGGATCGGAAGACATTTTTTTTAAGTTTAAGAATTCAGATAAAGAAACTCTTGAGTGGGAGGTCTGTAAGTACTTGAGAGAGATCTTTTCAACAAAACCTGTCGATATGATCATCAATGAATCAGAAGCCAGGCTTAAACTTGTACACTTTGACGAAGATTGCTACCGCCACTTATTAGATCGCTCTAAAAAAGAGGCTTCCCCTGAATATTTAACTAAGATTGAATCGATAGGAGAGAAGTTCTCACTTCAATAATGGAAAATATCGAATTCAAAAACATTACTCTATTCCCTAAGAAGGCCACGTTAATGGGCCTTCTCTTTACTTTTGTTTTAATGGCAATTGCTTCTTTTTTAATCTATACCATGTCTCATAATCTTAAAGTGATTGAAGAAGAGCATTTTCCGACAACTGAAAGAAGTGCCATAAATGTAAGATTAATAAACCTTGTAGATTATCAATTGAAGCTTGCCCTCTCAAATAGAGACTTAAAGATTGTAGAAGATTTAAAAATAAACTTTATGTCCTTAGAACAAAATTTTAATACCTCATCAAAGAACACCACTAAGAGCAGCTCTCAACTTTTCAGTTTAGGTAAAGAGATCATTAAAGATTTAGAAGATAGAAATTGGATTTTAGCTAAAGAAAAGATCGATTCCTCTCAGTTTAACCAGCAAATAGAAGGTTTTTCGTTTGAGATATTTGATAGAACAGAAGAGATGGCCAATCAAAGGGATAAGCAAAGTCAAAAGATTCAATCGTTTATTAAGAGAGCTATCCTAGTTTCAATTTTCATCATTGTTTTTCTCCTTTATATCTTTAAGAAAATCTACAATGGGTACTCATCAAACCTTTCAGAGAGACTCTTCGCTGAAAACAAGGCGAGACAACTTAGTAAGCAAAGACAATCGCTTATTCATGTTCTTTGCCATGATTTAGGAAACCCCGTAAGTGCTATTTTCAGCCTTATTGATATAGCTCACCTCCTTCCACAAAAAGAAAAAGACGATTTAATCCCTAAGATCAAAGAGAATGCTCAAATCTCTTTAGATATAATTGAGCTGACCAAAAAGATGCAGGCGATTGAAACGGGAAAATTCTCCCTTGACCTAGTTCCTGTAAATTTAGATCAGGCTATTAAAAAGTCTCTTATCATTCTGAGAGAACGAATAGAAACTAAAAAGATTAAGTTAGATCTGAATCACAAAAAGGATCAAGTCGTTTTAGCCGATGAAACATCCCTTGTTAACTCTATCTTAAACAACATCTTAACCAATTCTATTAAGTTCTCAAAAGAAGGTTCCAGTATTTCTTTAAATACTAAAGAGGAAGCTGAAAATCTCATTGTGACCATCTCTGATAAAGGAATTGGGATGCCCGCAGATATCCTTCATAATGTATTTGATGAATCTGTTGAAACCTCAAGGCAAGGTACTGATGGAGAATCTGGTACAGGATTTGGTATGCCTCTTGTAAAAAAATTCATGGAAGCCTTTGGCGGTTCAATTTCTCTTACCTCAAGCACCGCCGAAAATGAGAGTGGGACTACGACAACCTTAGTCTTCAAAGTTAAACCTTAATTTTATTTGGTATAAAGGTTTATAGCAAAGTTGCCACTACCACTTCTATTAAAGATTAATCCCATCTGCTTTTCTTCTTTAAAATAATAAGTCTTAAGGTCAATCCACTTACCATTTTTGAAGACCCAGCTTTCTTTATAAGAAGAGGTTGCTTTGATGAGAACAGGTTTATCACTCTCAGTAGGGCCAGGGTAAACCTTATGGCCATCTAAGGCATATAACCCAGATTCAGTGATCAACTCCACTCTTACTTTCTGAGTAAGTTGATCCTTGTTCCCACAGGCCAGTTCTAAAAGATAAAAGCCTGGGTTTGAGAGGGACCTATTCTTTGAATGACATAAGATATTTCCATCAAGGTCACTTATAATAGCGACGGCTGAATCATCAGGGATCACAGTATAGATGCCTATGTTTATCGGGAGTTCATCTTTTAGTTGATAAAGATTTGATACTTTTTCCGCATTAAACTCGTACTGCCAACCGTGGTGAGCATAACTATAAATATTCTTAAAGTTGAAGGTCCTAAGTTGATTGAACGAAACCCCTCCGGATTCTTTATCTTGTCCTACCCAAGTCCCTCCATAAGGGGTCAAAAAGTAATTCACGCCACCGCGAACTCTGCTATCTTGAACTATCCAGACACCTTTTTGAAAAGGCGGAACAACTCTTTCATTATCCCAGCCAATTATATTTACGAATTGAGTTGGGGGAAGAATTCTAAAATTGAAATCAATCACTTCTCCATCAAGATCATACTCCCAAGGCCTGATAAACTTAGTTGATCTTGAAGCAACACTTCCATTTTGAGCGATGCTCTCTTGAATACGTTCGATATTTACTTGGAAGCTTCCATGAGTTAACCATTCTATAGATCTTGGAAAATAAAAAGATTTATTAGAGTTTGCCCTAACGCCACCGTTATTACTTAAGTAGGCCGCAGCTAATTTATAATCTCCCCCTTTATATATTTTAGAGAAGGCATTATTTTCAAGCATTTGTTTCTCAGGAAATTTCACCACTGTTTGATCATCCCACGAGCCCTCAATAAGAATATTACTTTCTAGTGAAGAAGTAGCAGCATAGGCCCAAGAAGAATGATCCATTGAAAGCTTAGGCGTTGAAACGAATCCACTCTCTCTAAGATCAAAAGATGTTCCGGCCCACAATGGTTGAATAAAAAGAAAAATAAGAAAGAGGTTACGCATAAGTGAAATTATAACATGCCAATCGCGGCAGAATTTTGACATATTTTGAGTATCTCAGAATCTAGGCCTGCCCCTACTTCCGATGAACTTGATCCTGATAGAAAAAAAGAGTTTCTTTTAAAAGCTTCGAGAGCCCTTATTGATGGGAAGACCTAGGCCTTAGCAATCGCAAATAAAATTAAAAGAAGTTTGCTCAAACTTAAAGCGATTGACTTACGCACGACTTACGCAAATAATAGAATTAACAAATAGAGTGATTTCGAAACCGAATCACCCTATCCCACGCCACTTGTAGATAACTCATGGAGGTGACTATGCACACGGGTAAAGAATTCAAGTCAGAGTCTCGGGAGATAAGAGGGCCGCCAAAAAGCGGTACTTCTTTTCTCAGGGAACTTCCTACTTTCCTAGAAGAATAGATCCTAATAAAGCAGCTCCAGCACCAAAGATCACCGCATTCGTAACAGCATCACTCACACCACTTATTGTAGCCTTATCAGGCTGACCTTTTTCCCTCATCTCTGATTGGTAGTTGTTGGAGCTACTTATGTTGATATCCCCTGGAGATAAAGAGCCTAAAGAGATGCTATTTGCATGAGTTACCTTAAGAACTTGAACCACCTTAGGATTTTCTCCCACCCAAATTCTTTTTTCATCAGGAGTGGCGTAAATTAAGAACTGCTGTCCCGCACCCGATCTGATCTTCTTAAGCACCTTCTCATCAGTTATCACTACCGGGTAGGCATAACCTTTTCCTTTTTCGTTAGTTAACGAAAAGAAGAACTCAAATTCCTTTACAGGGTTTCTTTTGTCATCCTTCTTTATATAGTGAAATTTCCCTAGGAGCTTTCTCCTGCCAGGAACCTTCTTAGACTCTAAGATCTGTGAGACAGAGGGCTCAGAAGCGGCATTTAAGCTAAAGAGAAGGCATAAGATAAGGCTTAGTGATTTCATATAATCTCCAGTTAGGAGCTTAAAATATCGTATAAACTTTAGACAGTCATACATTATTACAATAATTCATTACCTTGAAAGCCCTATAAACCCCTGAAACAAGTAACCTTCCTTTGGCACAGCCCTTGCTTTAATAGAGGGTGTAGCCCCTCTAATTAATGACGGGCTTTAAGAGAGGACTTTATGAAAAAACTGGCTTTAATTTTAGGACTTTTAATTTCAACTTCAAGCTTCGCAAGCATTGAATGTCATACTCCTAGAATGAATAAGACATTTAAGATTGAAGATAGCAGAGTCACTTTTTTCAACGACCAACCTATTAATGGTGGAAGAGAAGTAGCTTCTGTTGCTGGAATAAGAACAAAAAAGACTGCTACTGGATTTACAAAGATCCTTAGTTTTGAAGGTAAGAAACATACGATTCATATCGATAATGCTTCTAAGTTTTCAGACGTTGATGACTATATGGTTGTTAAGAATAGTAGAGGTCATGAAATGACTTACCCATTAAGTTGCAAATAGCCACTAGGCTTATCTTATAATCGAAAAAGTGGACCCTGGAGAGACGTCCACTTGAGTAAGATTCTTTTATCTTCCAAATTTAAAATCTTGAACATTATCAATCGTAGAGTCATTCTCGGGGATCTTAAAATTCTTACAGCCTTTGATATCAACATGCTTTTCTTTTGAAACCTTTATAGCTTCGTGTAACTCAAACCAATTACTCTTTCTTAGTTTTTCTTTAGCGTTATATAAGGCGATCTCAAAGTGATACTCTCCCGTTAAATTCTTTCCTGCATTGATAGGAAATGGCCGATAAGAATAAGCCTCAAGCTTACCAGAAACTTGGCTTGCATTTGTCCTACTGGCCCTGATCGCTTTTTCTCTACTTACGGTATCTATGACTTCAAAGTCAGTCACTTCTTTTGAGTGATCAAAAGCAGGACACTGAAACTTCTCAAACCTTGTTGAGATTGCAGCTGCCGAATAATAGATATTAACAAAGCCCGCTTGAACTTGCTTTATTCTAAATTTGCTCTTACCTCTACCGGGAACAATCAAAGGAACATAAAAAGAATCAAGAGTTTCACTAGTAACCAGAGTCTTTCTTTTTACTCTTATAATCCAGCTATCAATCTTAATAGTGTTAACAAGATCTTGGAGGTGTTCGGTTTCCAACTGAGGAAAATCAAGTTTGATCTTGATCCCCTTAGAGACCTCTTGCCTACGTAAGGGACCAACCCGCCAATCAGCAATTTCCGCAGATGAAATACTAACCCTATTGGGGATAATGGTCATATTCCTCTCTCCTTTAATAACCTGAGAATAATCCTGACATCCTCCTAAGAGGACTGAGAAAAGAAAAATACAAAGTGATGATTTCATTATTCTACCAAAAGCAGGCTACCTGCTTCCCTAGCTTCAATTTTAATGGGAGATTTATCTGATTCCTCTCTAACGAGAGATTGGTATGCATCGACAAGAACTCCGTCAATTTCAATGCTACCCTCGAGGTTAAGGATTCCTTTAGCACGACCTAAGTCCAAAGGATTGATTTCAACCTCTTCTCCTACCTCGAGAGTCACTTGTCTTAAGTTAAACTGAGGATGATCAACTAAGAGACTATTGCGTTCTTTGAAGACGTCTTTCTTTATTTTAAAAGTCTTTGAATCATTATGCTTATCTTTGAAGTTGATAACCTGCATGGCCTTTTCAACATGTAATTCTCTAGATTTTCCTTCGCTATCAAGCCTGTTCCAATCCCAAACTCTATAGGTTATCCCTGAAGACTGTTGAACTTCTGCAAGAAAGACCCCAGCTCCAATGGCATGAATAGATCCAGCTGGAACATAGAAAAAGTCTCCTCGCTTAACAGGGTAGAAAACTAAGAACTGATCCATGCTCTCACCTGACTTAAGTGAGTTTTCAAAATCAACTTTCTTAACACCTTCTTTAAGCCCAAGATAGATTCCACTTCCTTCTTCAGCTCCAAGGATAATCCAGCATTCAGTTTTTCCTTGAGAGTTCTCATGAATCTTTGCAAACTCGTCCCCAGGATGAACTTGAACTGATAAATGCAAACTTGTATCTATAAGCTTTATTAAATAAGGCATTTCTGTATCAGAAATATATTCACTTAAGCTTTGATCTTCATAAAGACTAGGGCCATCCGGATGAACACTAACTTCCCAAGTCTCCCCAAGAGAGTCAGCCCCTTTTGATGAAGGTAGATTCTTTAAGGCCGCCATCTGAGAGCCGCCCCAAATCTTATAAACTGAAGCTGGCTTAACCAACTTAAAGCCGTGACCTAATTTCAAAGCCCTACCTCCTAAACTGACTCCGTATTGAGTCACTTTTAAATCTTTATTATTATAACCCATTAGTCTTAAATCACATCTAAGAGCCTGAAATAACGATGATAGAAGTAAAAACGAGAGTCTGTCCATTTTGCTCTGATAAAATAGGTCTATGAACTTAAACAAGGTTGCCGTTCTTCCCATTCCAAACTTGGTCTTCTTTCCAGGAACCTCTCTCCCTCTTTACGTGGTAGAGCCGGTCTTTATTCGGATGATAAAAGAATGCGTAGAAGAAAATATGCTCGTAGGCATCTCCATGGCAGAACCCTTAGTTTATATCTTTGGTCACAAAAGACCGACGCCTAAGAATATTTGCGGCATCGGAAAACCTATTATCCTTGAAGAGCTTTATGATGGAACCTTAAGAGTGCTCATCAAAGGTTTCGGTAAGGTTCGTTTAGGAGCGGTTGAACAAAACTTACCCTACCTAATCTACAACTGTGAAGAATACCCAGACATCAAAGACACATACGGATTAGTATCAGATTCTAAGATAGAACGATTAAAAGCACTTCTTGATAACTGGATTCTAGAGACAATCTCTGATTCCGTTGAAAGAAAAATCTTTCAAGAAAAGATCAATTCCGCTACTGAGGTTATGGACTACATCTCCATGTTCTTAATTAAAGATGAAGAAATGCGTCAGCTTCTTTTAGAGAATACTTCTTTGAATGAGCGCATTCAAATGCTGGACACTCTTCTTAAGGGACACGCCCCATATTTTGAAGATATCTCTGCCACTCATGCTATCAAAAGCTTTGAGGTCCTAGAGAAAATGGCCAAAGTCGGTCACTGATTCTTAGTAAAGCTGAAACCCAAAATTTAAAACAGTAAGGCCTATTGTTGAGATGATAGGCACTGTTAAATTATCATCAACAAAGATTGAAAGAAGTTCGCTGATTGATCCAATGATTCCCGCCGCAAGAGCAAAACCTAAAAGAGAATAAGTTAAGGGAACAAAGTTTAAGGTATAAAAAAGCGCCAACATATAACAAGTCACAAAGCCTGCTGCGGCACCTTGAATTGATTTCTTGCCTCCAAGAATCTTATCTTTTCCAAAGAGAATCCCAATAGCTGAAGAAATGGGGTCTGAGAAAATAAGAAAAAGGATGCCTAGAATGGCTATTTTTTCATCAAAGAAGTAAAGACTGATCGAAACGCCTAAAGCGTAGAATGGTAATCCAGATAAAGAATCCTTTTCACTTTCGCGCATTAAGGGTCCCATCATACTGATCGCTAGCTTATTGATAGCGGGGTTTCTTAGTCTGATAAACTCAAAAAGGAAGCCAACCATTGAAAGCCCAAAGAGGATCAGGGCCATGCTTTGCGCTTCTAAACCCGAGTAGGAGTAGATAAAGAGCCCTGTAAGACCAGTTCCCATATGCCAGAACTTCCTTAAAAGGTGCAAGTCATGCCTCGCCCTAAGGCTTTTTGAATCAAGAGTGTGATTGTCGCTGCTGAGTTGCATAAAAGTCTAATCCTAATCTAGAGTGAATCAGTCGGTATCTTACCCTAATTTCAAAAGCTTTTCTAGCGCATCGCGTAATAATTATAGATCCTTAACCCCCTTTTTTTCTTAGGATTTGCCCCTATAATAGATGGATAATAGGGGAAACCCGCTAAGATTATTTAAGACCTTCAAGGATGAAGTTTGGATATAAATAGTGCTCAATCAGGTTCGCAAATATCTGCAAAGATCAGCTCCCAAAGTAATGTAAAAGTTTGGGCGATCGGTGGTGGAAAAGGCGGAGTTGGTAAAAGTCTCGTTACAGCAAATGTTTCAATCTGCTTGGCCCTTATGGGTTATAAAGTAGTAACCATAGATTTAGATCTTGGGGGCGCAAACCTCCATACATGTCTAGGCGTTCCGATTCCTGATAAAACTTTAAGTGACTACCTTTCTAAAAAAGTGAAAAACTTAAAAGAATTATTAACCCCAACTCCAATAAATAATCTCTCAATTATCAGTGGCGCCCAAGATGACGTGGGCATCGCCAATCTAAAGCATATGCAAAAAGCAAAGATCTTAGGCAAGCTCTCAGAGCTTGATGCTGATTTTGTTTTATTAGACTTAGGGGCAGGGACAACTTTTAACACCCTCGACTTTTTTATTAGTGCTGACCAAGGAATCTTAACAGCGCTTCCTGAGCCAACCTCAATTGAAAACACCTACCGCTTTATCAAGTCGGTTTATCATAGAAAATTAAAAATGGCTGAAGACCTCCTCGAGATTGGTCCTCTAATTGATCAGGCCATGAATGCAAAGATGGGACAAAGTGCTACCCCAGCGGATCTTATCAATAGAGTTATTGAAATCAATCCTCAAATGGGTCACAAGTTAAAGAATGAAATCTCACGTTTTCAACCTAAACTGATCATCAATCAAGTTAGGACTCAAGCTGATATTGATATCGGGTTTTCGATGAAGATAATCTGCAGAAAATACTTTGGGATTAATTTAGATTATATTGGTTACCTCGAATACGATGCAACTGTTTGGCAAAGTGTAAAAAAACGCCGCCCTCTCCTTATGGAGTTTCCGAACTCTGGACTTGTGGCAAACTTTGATCGAATCGTTCACCGTCTTCTCAACTCGTAGGCATAATGGAATTTAAAGATAAGAACTATTATGAAATTTTAGAAGTCTCTTCTACCTCTACGCCTGAAGATGTTCACCAAGGTTACCTTCGTGCCAAGAATGCCTATTCTCAAGATTCTTTGGCCCTTTATAGTTTAATGAGTAAAGAAGAGTGTGAGAACATTCTTCAACTTATAGATGAAGCTTATACTATTATCTCAGACCCACATAAAAGAAGACAGTACGACGAAGCTAGAGGAATCAATCAAGATCTATCAGATTCTTTTAGACAGCAAAGTCGGCTCGCCTCAGTTGGTTTCACTAAAGAAGAGACTGATCACAGAATCAATCAATCGGGTGAATCAGTAAAACCTCAGTCGATGACTAAAATTGTTGCCCAAAAGAAGTTTCAACTTGAATACAAAGTAAGTGAAGAGTTTGAAAAAGAGATTGAGCAAGCGACAGAGTTCAGTGGAGAATTCTTAAGAAGAGTTCGAGAATATAAAGGCGTAGATATAAATAGAATGAGTGAGATGACTAAAGTCTCTAAGACTTATATTAAGAATATTGAAGACGAGGACACGACACGCCTTCCGGCCATTGTCTATGTTCGTGGCTTTGTTTACCAATATGCTAAATGCTTAAAGTTAAACCCTGACTTAGTGGCCACTAGTTATACCTATAGACTTAAAAATCAAACAAGCGAATGAGCGAAAAAGAATCGATCGATGAAGTAAGAACACTTCTCGTCGCTGCCGAGGATTTTGACGAATTCAAAAGGCTAGATATTTTTCTTAAAACAAAGCTCGAGGATCTCAGCAGGAACTTTATCAAGTTTCTTTTTGAAGATGGACAGATAACAGCGGAAAAAGGAATTAAGCTCAAGCTTAACAAGCTCCCTTCTCCTGGAACCGTTATTAATATTAATATTCCTCCTCCTCCACCTCTTGATGCTAAAGCTGAAGACATTCCCCTTCCTATTCTCTTTGAAGATGAATACTTAGTTATAGTAAATAAGCCTTCAGGGATGGTAACCCATCCAGCGCCTGGAAATTACACAGGCACACTTGTGAATGCCATCCTTCACCATTGCCCTGACTTAAGTGGAATTGGTGATGCTAAGAGACCAGGCATTGTTCATAGGCTTGATAAGGGAACCAGTGGGGTAATGGTCGTGGCCAAGACTCAAAAAGCTCATGAAGGATTGGTTCAACTTTTTTCTAAGCATGATATCGATAGAGTTTACCAAGCCCTTTGTATTGGAAACTCAAAACTCTTATCAGGAAAATTAGAATCAACGATTGGTAGAGATCCTTCAAATAGAATAAAGATGGCCGTCAATGTAAAAAATGGAAGAGACGCCGTCACTTACTACAAAGTTTTAGAGCGTTTTGAAAACTGCACTCTTATGGAGTGCCAATTAGAGACGGGAAGAACTCATCAAATCAGAGTTCATATGGCGAGCCTCCTAGGTACAGCAGTTGTTTGTGATTCAACTTATGGTAATTCAAATCAACACCTGCTTCGTATCCCAAGCCAGCTGGCAGAACATTTAAAGGACTACTCTCACCCGCTTCTTCATGCTCGTAGGCTAGGCTTTGTTCATCCTATAACAAAAGAAAAGATTGATTTCGAAGTTGATCCACCAGAGGTCTTTCAAAGGTCTCTTGAGATTTTAAGAGGCTTAGATGAGTAGCTTAAGTTTCGAAAAAGAGTTTGGTGGGTATCTATTTAGTATTTATAAAGAAAAGCCGAACTTCGCTACAATTGAAGTTAATCAAGTTCACGGCGCTGTTGTTCTCAATGATCTAGAACAAGTTAATAAAGAAAACGAGGCCGATGGCCTTTATTCAAAAGACTTAAAAACTCCCCTCGCCATAAAAACAGCAGATTGCTTACCTATCTTTGTTTTAGGAAAAAAGGGCGCGTCGCTTCTTCACGCAGGATGGAGAGGAGTTCATCAAGAGATAGTCTTAGTAAAAGAAGTTCAAGAGCTAGAGCCTTTCTACTTTTTCATAGGACCCTTTATTCAAGCTGATCATTTTGAAGTCATGAATGATTTTCGCCAAAATTTCCCTAAGTCAAAACATTTTAGTGAAGCCTCTGGAAAACTCTACTTCGACTTAGGAGCAGAGACTCAGGACCAAATAAAATCCTGCTACCCACATGCTAAAATAGAAATTTGCCCTATTTCCACCTTTAACGACGAAGAATTTCACTCATATCGAAGAAATGGAACTACGCAAAGAAATTGGAATGTCTTATCAAAGATTAAATAAAGATCTATAATTTTAGAAAAACTACTTAGGAGTTACCATGTCAGATAATAAAGAATTAAATAGCGCCACTATGAATTGGCATATTATAAATTGGGTTGCCATTCTCGGCATGATCTCAACTTCTCTTTATCTTACTAGTCATTATTTCGACGTTCATTTCCCTACGGGACTTGTTGGCGGAACTCTATGTGATATCAATTCTTTTTTTACTTGTAGTGCCGCTACTAATAGTCCCTTTTCAAATGTTATGGGCGTCCCTATTTCTCTTTTTGGACTCTTAATTGGACTCTTCTTAGCTTCTGGTTATCTTTTTAAAAGTAAAGAAATTGAGGGAACAAATCATTTTATCCTCATGATAAATGCTGTTGGCTGCTTAGTTCTTTTTCTTTATTCACTAATCGCTCTTGGGACCTTATGTCCTTTTTGCACACTTTATTATGTGTTCTCCTTTCTCGCTCTCTTTGTATTCTATAAGCATTCAAGCCTAAAAAGCCCTTCTCTAAAGCCTCTCGCGGCCTATGTTCTGGTTGGATTAATTGTTAGTGGAATGACTTATGCCAATGTTAATGAGAAAAACTCTAAGAAAGGCGCTCTAGCGAAAAGTTTAATAGAACAATTCTTTAACCTTCCAAACCTTGGAAAGCCGGCAACTGACTCTCCTTTTCTTGTAGCAAAGGTAGGAGATAAATTTGATGATGCTGTCATTAGAATTACTAAGTTTAGTGACTTTGAATGCCCTGCTTGTAGCATGCTTTCTGATCATCTCCTAAAAGTGGCTGATAAGTACCAAGGATTGGTCTCAATTCAATACAAGTTCTATCCATTAGACGTAAACTGTAATGCTTCTGTTAAACAACAGATCCATCGTAATGCTTGTAACGCAAGTTACCTAGCTTATTGTGCTCCAGAAAAGTTCCTAGAGCTTCATCATGAAATCTTTAACCAAGTAAACTCAAGCGGACTTACGACTAAATGGCTTACAGAAAAAGCAAAAAAGTTAGCCGTTGAAGATTGCTATAAGTCTAAAGAGACACGTGACGCTGTCGTTCAGATTATCAGTGAGGCCAAGCCTTTCAATATTACGTCTACTCCAACCATGCTTATCAATGGAGTTAAGATTGAAGGCGTTCTCCCTATAGATCAAATCAATATCATCCTTGATGAAATCGTTGCACGCTCTAAGAAATGAGCCAATCGAAAAAGAAGCGGGAGATTCCCCGCTTCTCAAATCCTATTATAGAAACTCACTGTCATCTTGATTATCTCAAAGAGGACAGCTTAGAAGAGACTATAAACAAAGCTAAAGATGTTGGTATTGAAAAGTTTATCACTATCTCTGTTTCTCCAAACAATCTCGATACGGCTCTTGAAATAGCCAAAAATAACGAATCAATCTATTGCACCCAAGGAATTCATCCTCATGAGGCGAAGGATTGGAGTGAAGAAGTTGAGAAAAAGATCAGAGAGCAAGCTAAGTATCAAAAGTGTTTGGCCATTGGAGAGATTGGTTTAGATTATCATTATACTAAATCTCCGAAAGAAGATCAGCTAGAGGCCTTTGATAAACAATTAACCATAGCTGGAGAAATGGACCTTCCCGTCGTTATCCATTCAAGGGACGCTGAAGAGGACACTATAAAGATTCTAACTAAGCACCTAGGCAGTTTGAAAAAACGTGGCGTCATCCATAGTTTTACTTCAAGTTTAGAACTGGCCCAGTTCGCCATTGATAATGGCTTCTATTTAGGTTTCAACGGAATCATCACTTTTAAGAACGCCCAAAATGTTAGGGATGCACTAGAGATTACGCCAATAGATAAGATCCTCTTAGAAACAGACTCCCCTTTTCTGACACCGATTCCCTTTCGTGGAAACGAGAACTCTCCAAAGTACCTGCCCTTAGTTGCACAGAAGATGGCCGAGGTAAAAGCTCTCCCCATAGAGGAACTCCTTTCTCAAGTATATAAGAACAGTTTTTGCCTTTTTTCTTTTTCTTAAGAGAAATTTAAGCCCAACAAAAAAATCCTCCGACTAGTAAGTATCGGAGATGAGAATGAAGAATATATTTCTAATAGGATTAGTAACTGCGCTCTTTATTACTAATGTTTATGCTGAAGAAGGTTGGGTTCGTGTCCCAGTTAAAGGCCTTCAAAATACAGAATTAGATGGTGTCTTTGAAGTCCAAAGTTCCGGTCAATTCTCAAAGGTAAACTTGGATTGCGTTAGCTTTATTCACGGTATGAATTTTTATGATCAAAATAAACAAAGTGAGTGGGAGCTCTCTTATAGCTTCCCTCTTTCTGAGAGCCAATGCTCAGAGATATATCAGTTTATGAAATCAAGTTTGGATAAAGCAAAACCAGCTTGTGTTGAACTCGATGTTGTTAATCAAGAGTATATTCTCTCTAGGAAGGAAGGATCTTGTCGACTAGGCTCTTAAGCCGCGCTTGATCTGCATTTCTATTTCTAACGGCATCACCTAAGGTGCCGTTCAATTTATCAAAAACCATAAACTGAACTTCACTTGATTCTGCAAGGTCAGATCCATCTTCAGGTCTTAATTCGTTAATCACTTCAGTCATCTTTGTATTGCGAGCAATATTAGGCCCGTCATTAAAAAAGATATCGCTACCGCTTATTACATTAAAGTTCTTGGCTACGTTTTGAGAAATAATATCATTATCAAAACCAATAGAATCCATCGTGATCAACATATCTACTTTTCTAAAACCATGCTCTAAAGAATTTAACTGATTACTAACTTCAACAGCGGTATCACCGCCCATCCCTTGACCTACGAGGATCACAGGCTGCTCGATGGCGGTTCTTTTAATGCGGTCAATTATGGCATCCTCTTGATCCCATTTAAAAACCTTAGACCTTGGAATATTCGAGGCCATCATATCGAGTCCGGTTTCTGAATCAAAAATATTTAGATCATAACCATTGATAAAGATCACTGCCGGCTGATTTAAAGTCTTTGGAAGAGATGGACCTCTGGTTTTAGAGACCCTACTTTCTTGCAGACCTCCACCGAGATCAGGCATAAGCCTATCAAGACCTGGAGTCTGAAGAGCTTTCTTGAAGACACTACTTGCCCCCTCAAGGAGATGCTTTCCAGCTTTAACCGTTTCCTGCGCCTTCTCTTTAACCTTACCAGGAAGCTCTTTGGCCTTCTGAGCCACTTCCTTAGCTGTTTCAGACAAGTCCACCTTACTTGGGGCTTGCTCTAGGGCCTTCGCCCCTTTTGAGCTATTACTTAGATTTGGGACTGAGGGGCGCTTGGCCAAGTAGTCCGATCTAGAGCTGTAATGAATAATTCCGTCATTAGTCTTCATATCACCTTTAATTGTATTAAATATTGCTCCTCGCCATAAGAGAGCAAATTCCCCCCTATCTCTGACACCCAAGGTCGGCCAAATAAAGAAAACCATTAAAAAGACGTTCAAAAGGCAGCCCGTTTGTGGCATATTGCCGGCAATTTCAAACTTTTAGGAGTATTTATGGCGCAGGTCAAAATTGGTATCAATGGTATGGGGCGCATCGGACGCACGATTCTTCGAGAAATATTCAACCGAAATCTTCATGACTCTCTTGAAGTTGTAGCGGTTAATAACCCTGGAAATCCAAACGACTATATTCACTTAATGAAATACGACTCTGTTCATGGAGTCTTTGATGGCGAAGTTTCTTACGACGAAGCCAGTAAAACTTTAAACTTTGGTGGAAAGAAGATTTCTTTTTACACACAAAGAGATCCTTCAGAGATTGATTGGAGTTCAGATAAAGTTGATATTGTTATCGACGCCACTGGCGTTTTTAAAGATAAAGCAGGTCTTGGAAAACATAAAACAGGAACTGTTAAAAAAGTCATCATGTGCGCTCCTGGTAAAGACCTAGACGGCACATTTGTTATGGGTATCAACAATGATCAATATGACCCTGCTACTCATGACATCATCAGTAATGCTAGCTGCACAACAAACTGTTTAGCTCCTGTTGCAAAAGTCCTTAATGATAGTTTTGGAATCATCAATGGTTTCATGACAACTATTCATGCCTATACTTCTGATCAACAACTTCTAGACGGATCTCACAGTGATCCAAGAAGAGCGAGAGCTGCTGCTCTCTCAATGATCCCTACAACAACTGGTGCTGCTAAAGCAGTTGGTCTCGTCATTCCTGAACTTAAAGGAAAGCTCGACGGTTATGCTGTTAGAGTCCCGACACCAAACGTTTCTCTTGTCGACTTAACAGTTCGTCTTGAGAAGAAAACAACAGTTAAAGAAGTAAATGCAGCTTTAAAAGAAGCTGCCGAGGGAAGCCTTAAAGGAATCTTAGCCTTTGAAGAACTACCTCTTGTTAGTATCGATTTCATGGGGATGCGTCACTCAAGTTGTGTCGATGCTGCACTAACAAATCAAATTGATGACTCCGTAAAAGTTGTTGCTTGGTACGATAACGAAGCTGGATTCTCCAACCGTGTTATTGACCTGGCTAACTTTGTTGGACAGAGGCTATAAGATGGCATTGAAATTCGTAGACGAGCTAGAACTTGAAAATAAAAGAGTTCTAGCTAGATTTGATTTTAACGTTCCTCTTGATAGTGACGGAAATATTACCGATACCACAAGAATCGACTTGGCCTTGCCAACAATCAAACACATCCTAGAAGCTGGATGTAGCAAACTTATTCTAATGAGCCATCTTGGTCGTCCTAAAGGACAAGTTAAGAAAGAATTCTCACTAGAGCCAGTCGCAACTTATTTAGCTGAAGCTCTTGAAGAAGATGTTGTTCTCACGGAGAGCGCTCTTGATAGAGGTATTAAAACTCTTTTAGATCTTAATGAAACTAAGATCGTCCTTCTAGAAAATATCAGGTTTCACCCTGAAGAAGAAAAGAACGATCATGACTTTGCCAAACAACTCTCTGAGTACGGCGATGTTTATATAAACGATGCCTTTGGTACTGCTCATAGAAAGCATGCCTCAACTTATGAAATCAATGCTTTTTTCAAAGGATCTGCCGCTGGCGGTTTCCTTATGAAGAACGAAATTGAAGCCTTAAATAAGATCGTCAACAAGCCCGAGAGACCTTTTGTCGCCATTACTGGCGGAGCTAAGGTTTCTGATAAGTTAAAAATCATCGAAAGACTACTCACCACAGTAGATTCTTTAATCATCGGTGGCGCTATGGCCTATCCTTTTCTAAAAGCAAAAGGCTATACTGTTGGCTCTTCAATGTGTTCAGACTCAGATGTTGAACTGGCGAGAAAACTGCTTCTTCATGGATCGAGTTCAAAGATTATGCTTCCTGTTGATCATATTGTTAGTGATGACATAGAGGGAAATCCTGAAACGATTAAAGACGTCAATATTCCTGACGGAATGATAGGCCTTGATATTGGTCCTGAATCCTTGGCCGTCTTTAATTCAAAATTAGACAGAGCAAAAACTATTCTTTGGAATGGCCCTATGGGCTTATTTGAAAATGCTCACTTTGCTAAAGGGACAACGGGCATTGCTCAATCCCTCTCCATGAATACTGGCTATACTCTAGTTGGTGGTGGGGACTCTGTAGCAGCGGTTAAGAAATCAGGGCTTTCTGCTAAGATGGGACATGTCTCTACTGGCGGCGGCGCTTCTCTTGAGTATATTGAACAAGGAAGCCTTCCCGGAATACAGGCCCTTAAGTTTGGAATTAGCTAGGAAAAATCTATGACTCATAAGTATTATATTGTTGGAAACTGGAAGATGAACCAGAGCCTCTCTGAGATCAGTACATTCTTCAAAGACCTAGGAACACTTCCTGATAATAAAAAGTACGAAGCTTGGATTGCTCCTCAGGCCATACATCTTAGTAAGGTTCTAGAGAATGGTATTAAAGCCGGCGCTCAAAATGTTTCAGACAATAACACTGGCGCACATACGGGAGAGGTTTCTCCTTCAGCTTTAATAGACCTTGGTGCTGAGTTCACTCTTGTAGGTCACTCAGAGAGAAGGGCCATCTATAAAGAAGACAATGATTTTATCAACAGAAAGCTTCGCCTCTCTTTAGAGAAAGGCCTCAAGGTTATTCTTTGTTGTGGTGAGAGTTTAGAAGAACGTGAAAATGGAATGACTGAGTCTGTGGTTAACCGCCAGATTGAATTAGGTCTTCAAGATGTTCATGAAGCTAATCGATCTGATATTATTATTGCCTACGAACCAGTCTGGGCAATCGGTACTGGTAAGACGGCAAGTCCTTCGCAAGCTGAAGACGTTCATCAATCTATTAGAACTAAGCTTATTGAACTCTGGAATGAAGAGGCCGCCAAAGAAGCAGCCATCCTTTATGGTGGATCAGTAAAGCCATCAAATGTAGCAGAATTACTTAATCAAACAAATATTGATGGGGCCCTTGTAGGTGGCGCTAGCTTAAAAGGAGCTGATTTTAGAGCTCTTTGCGATGCGGCAGAGGACCAAAAAGAATAATATAGCATCTAAGCTATTGATTTTTAAATTGATGCTTGCCAAAAAGCAGTGATTTTTATATTTCTAGCTACTAACTTAATTAAGAAGGATTGTGTAATGGTCACAACGTTAATGATTTTCCACGTAGTTATTTCAGTTTTACTGATCGTTTTGGTTTTACTCCAGTTTGGTAAAGGTGCTGAAGCAGGTTTAATGGGTGGAAGTTCAGGTGAAGTTTTCACGGCTTCTCAACAAGGAAATATCCTTTCTAAAATGACTGTTGTTTTAGCCGTTCTTTTTTTAGGAAACTCTGTTTTCTTAGCAAAGATTCAAAGTACAAAATCAAGTTCTTCTCTTTTAGATTCTGAAACGCCAATTGCAAGACCACTTAATAATGATGCTGCAAAAGCTCCAGTAGCTCCGGCTCCTACAGAAGCTACTAAAACAGAAGCTACTACTCCAGAAACTAAATAAGTTGTCGGCGGGTTTATGAAGTCTGAACTCGTCGAGCTCATCAAAAAAGAATACATGCACCTAGGCACTGTTTATTTTAACACTGCCTATTTCGGTCCAAGCCCCTACTCCGCAAAACAAAAGATCATGGCCGCCACTCAAAAAGAGTTGGACCCTAGTTTTTATTCCTATGATTCGTGGATGGGGATCTCAGAAAGAATCAGAAAAGAAATCGCAAGACTCCTAGATGTTAGCGCTGACAATATCATGCACTCAACCTCTACCGGAGATATCATCAATACTATCGCTAACGGTTATGACTTTAAAAAAGGCGACGTCGTTTGCGCCATTGATAAAGACTATCCATCAAATGTTCTTCCTTGGATGGTTTGCCAAGAGAGAAAGGGAATCGACTTTCAGCTTTTAAGCTTAGGTGATGAACTCGTTCCAACGGCAGAGTGGCTTCGCGCCAACCTCCCTGAAGGAACAAAGATCTTTGATATGTCTTATATTACCTTTGATACAGGTAAGAAGATGGACATCATCGCTATTGGAAAGGTTCTTAAAGAAAAAGGAATCCTCTTTGTCCTTGATGCAACTCAGGCCCTTGGCGGAATGGAAATTACAAAAGAAGAATTTGAATACATAGATGTCCTGGCCTGCTCTTCTTATAAGTGGATGCTGGGTCCTTACGGACATGCGTTTGGTTATTTCTCAGATAAGGCCATAGATCTTATTCATGCATCAACTGGTAACTGGGTTGTGAGCACTAACTCAAAAGTGGTTTACTCTCTTTTGGACTACACCACTGAGACTCTCCCAGGCGCTAGAAAGTATGACCGCGGACAAACAGCTAATCCTTTAACGATGGCCTGTCTTGAAGCAAGTTTAGACTTCCTTAATGAAATCACTCTTCCTGTTATAAGAGAGCATAATAAAGGCATCCGTGATTATTTCTTAGCTAACTTCCCAGAAGATAAATACGAACTTATTACTCCAAAATCTAATATGGGAAATATCGTTTGCCTAAAGACTAAAGGGATCGATCCTATCGAACTTGAAAGAGAACTTAAGTATAACAATGTTGATGTAAGTGTTCGTCAGGGTAATGTTCGTTTAGCTTTTCATATCTTTAATACTGAAGATCAAGTTGATAAACTGATCGATGCTTTGAATATCTAACTGGCTTTTTTCTTATTACCAAAGAGAGAGTCACCCTTAACTTTTCCAAACTCTGATTGACCTTCATCTTTGAAGATGTCTTCAGCTTGTTTCTTAATATTTGGAGCAATTAATGGAAGAACATTTTGAGGCTGGCAAGGATCAAAGC
Organism: uncultured Halobacteriovorax sp.; assembly: GCA_913061265.1. GTDB lineage: Bacteria > Bdellovibrionota > Bacteriovoracia > Bacteriovoracales > Bacteriovoracaceae. The sequence continues at coordinate 97,875 of CAJXVS010000004.1, forward strand.
TATCTGGCAGCTCTACTCTTAACTTACCTTGAAGCCCTAGTTGATTTACATTCTCGCAAAATATTTCAAAGATCTTTGGATCAATCTTTCTTCCCACTGACTTAGACATAACGGCCAAGGCATCTTCGGTAGAAAGGACTTCGTGATAAGAACGCTTCGTTGTAATGGCGTCAAAGAAATCCGCGATAGCGCAAACTCTTGCTAAAACATGAATATCTTTCCCTTCCATCTTTAACGGATATCCTGTTCCATTATAGTTTTCATGATGCTCCATTATAACTCGTCTAATGATTTCAAAATCAACCCCTTCACAGCAATGGGCCTTTTCATCGAGAAGTTCACCGCCAAAACCAGGATGCTTTTTAATCATATCAAAATCTTCATCAGATAATTTCCCTGGATTATTAATAATAGTCGTTGGGATCTTGATCTTACCTAGATCATGAAGGAGACCTCCAAGACCAGCTAGAACTAACTCTTCTCTCTTCGCCCCAGGCTTAATCGCCTTGAACAATGAGATGCAATACATAGAGACATTGATTGAGTGATCGTAAGTATAAAAGTCATGAAAACTTAGATCGCCAATTAAATCTTGAACTTCATTAATGGCATAATCTTCAAGAACATCAATCATATACTCAACAGAATCGCGGCAACCAACAAGGGTCTCGCCTAAGATATCTGTTGTGAATTCTTTTGTTGGATCAAATATTTTATGAAGATAACCAATAGCAGAGTCTTTGATGACTTCTGTTTTTTGGATATCAGAAAAATTCTCGTTCTTAACTAAGCTTTGTAAGTACTCTGCTCGTTGAGACTCTAGAACGTAGAGCTGATGGTACTTATCTCTAAATGTTTCAACGTCTTCTTGTTGAAGACGACCGTCTTTAGGAAAGATGCGCACAAACCTTTCACAGTTCTCTCTGGTGCTTGAATTTATATAGAGATCATAAGTTAGATTCTCTTCAAGAGTGATTAGATCAAACCCGACGGAGAAAAAGCTGTCTCTAGATAATTGTTCTTTTTCCATTAACTACCCTGAGTCCATTATTAGACAACTGACTTATCGGTAATTTGAGGTATTAGGTTAATTTTTGAATCAACTTCTAGAGAGTACCCGAGTAAAAAGATTTTATCCTTGGGCAAAAAAAAGCGCCCTTACTTAGAGGGCGCTTCCATACTTTATATTTTAATTATTTATTAAAACGGTATGTCATCAGCAGTGAAGTTTGCATCAGTGTTGATGTTGTATTCTTGATTCATCATCCCTGCACTTTCTGGTTGCGCTTGAGACTGTGGATCTTTTTCTGTTCTTGGTCCGCCAGTAGTTGCATTTCCACCTAGGAATTGAACTGACCTTGCGTTGATTTCAGTAGTATAACGTTTTTGTCCGTCTTTACCGTCCCATGAACGTGTTTGAAGAGCACCTTCTACGAATGCTTGTCTTCCTTTTGCAAGGTACTGATTACAAAGCTCAGCAAGCTTTCCCCAAACTACAATACGATGCCACTCTGTTCTGTCTTGCTTCTGACCTGATTTGTCGTTCCACGATTCTGAAGTTGCGAGTGAAAAATTAGCTACGGCCGTCCCTGATGGTGTGTACTTTAGTTCGGGATCTTGTCCTAGGCGACCGATCAAAATAACCTTGTTGACGCTCATTAATGCCTCCGATGATTGATTAAAAGAGTCTATTTTTATAAAGAATAACTTTATTCTTTCGGGAACTCTTTTAGAAGTAGAATTTTAGCAAAATTGCTGAAAAGACCTATTCATAAGGGTTTGGAACGCTGGTCCGATAAGTCTCTGAAATAAGATAGGGCAAATGAGTGAAAGGTTCTTACTTAGAACCGATGGTCAAAATTAGCTTCTTCGTAAGGATCGTCCGGGGCTTGACTAGATGGATCAATCTCAGGCTCAGCTTCAGCCTGCCCGTTCTTCTCTGACCAATAAGCAGCCACTAAGCGTCTCGCCACTTTAACGTCTTTTTTATACCAACTAGCGTCAAACCCACAATGAGGACAAGGGATCTCTTTACGATAATTGGCCCTTCTCACCCACTCAAATCCAGCTAAGAAAACGAAGAAGCTAAAGACGCCTCTAAAGCTCATCAGTGGATAGCAAATAGCTGTGGTCATCATCGTTAAAAGGATGATCTGAAGGTAATTCTTAATGGTCATTCGAAATGAGGTGGAGAGCGCCCTAGGCGTCCTACAAAGAGCACAATAGAAGCTCAAAGTTGGCTTCCTTATTTTAAATGTTCTCTTCTCTAATGGGGTTAGATTCACGAATACCTCTACCTTAGTTTAGCAAAATTTAGCGTTCAATATGAGAGGGTAAATAAAGACCTTCGGGCCATCTCCATGGCCCGAAGGAAGGCAAAAGCTTTTTGTGGACACACTTTCGTGCATAGACATAAGTTTGCGATAGGACCGCCGATCAACACACGTACAACAGCTTCCATGCTTCGGCTGCTCATGGACTACCTTCTATACTTCAATAAGGATGCCACGTAGCAGCAATCAATTGACTAATAATATCAATTATTTGTCATGATCCTTTGACGATCACAAGGGGACACCAGTACCATTTAGGCACTATCAAGTGCCGTTTTAAGGGATGAAATGAATCCAGTTTGTGGGTCGAAAAAACCAACAAAATTCAGGTTAAATAAGGAAAAGGGACAACTCTCCGTTTTCCTCGGCATATCAATGACAATCATTGTGACGCTTTTGGCGTTCATCATTAATGTCGGCCTTTTTGTAAAGGCCAAGATCAACTTACAAAATGCTACTGATGCTGCCGCCTGGTCAGGTGCCGCGGTCCAGGCCAGACAGTTAACCAATATTAGTTATCTCAATTGGGAAATGCGGAATAATTATAAAGAATGGATGTTTAAATCTTACGTCTTAGGTCAGCTTGCCCTAAGTACAGTTAAAGATACTGGCATCACTCCAAACAATGGAAGTTCTAATAATATGCAATTTAGGGGCAAGCCCTTTGACCCCACAAACCCCGCTTACCAAGATGAATATGAAAGATTTAACTTACCCAGTATTTGTATTCACTTTGGAAGCACTCATAATATCTGTGACCTAGTTAGACTTCCGGGTCTTCCAAGATTTAATACTGTAGGCTTGCCTTCAATTTCTAATCATCATGAAAGTGTTTTAACCTCTCTTGTCGATACTAAAGCAAAAGATTGCTCGAGAAGAACAGCCGTTAATTTTGGAGCTGCTCTTTTATGGGCCTACGGAACAGGAAAACCAGGCTTAAGCTTTTCTGATATGCCACTTATCGCTTCAAGAAGAGTTGGAGCTTGGGTAAAAGGCATGGAACTAGGTCTTAGGATGAGAAATCTTGAGGCTCAACTTAATGTTCCACCAGTTACAAATGGTATTTGTTTTAGCTGTAACGGCGGGGCGAAGATTTCATCAATTGATGCAAACTACCCCGGAAATGAAAGACCCATTAAGGCTTTTTGGTCCGCCTTTAGAAGTTTAGGTGGCGGCGATCTTAAAGGTGATTCTTCTGGGCTTGAGAATTTTGCCATTTCATTTAAGTTAACTGAATTAGAACCTAATAAAGTTGAGTATTCAGGATCTAAGACTCTAAGCAATTATTTAATTCCCAATACTCCTGTCGTGGGACAAAGTCATAATGCCAATACTAAATACTACGTAGACTTACAGGCTTACCCTTTAAATCTCGTTAGCTTCTTTACTTCGTTTATATCTGGAACGGGAAAGTACAATGGAACTGTTACTGATCAGGAAGCTGATTGTGGTGGTTCTAAAACAGGTATGCCGGTTCCAGGCTTTCTCTTTGGTTTTGTTAAGAACCCAGAACTGATGACCTATTACGCTGTAAAATCTGAAGCAAAGTTTGTTGGACTCTTTAATCCTTTTGCTGACCCAGAAGGAATAACCTTGAACGCTTATGCTGCCGCCAAACCTTTTGGGGGTCGAGTTGGCCCTAAGCTTTTTTCGATTGAAGAGAATAAATTTGTTACGGCAAGAACTCAAAGTAGTGTGAATCGAAGTGCTGCTTATTTAAGTGCTCCAAAGATCACCACTGTAATGCAAACAGCTGCACTAGGTGACAAGTATAAAAATGGAATGCCCATTCCTTTAACAGATAACTTCTGGATTCAATCTAACTCAAATCCTGTTGGTGGAACTCCCGACTCAGGTGATGTTTTCTTCTCTGTTCCTAATCTTCTCTACGAATACGATGATACGACTATGGACTCGCAAGTGAATGGTGATCCATTAGGCTTTACTGAAAGTGTAACTTCAATCCTAAGTTCTCAAAATCCAATCGAGTTCTTAGGTCTTCACTCAAAGGTTCAATTTGATTTTTTTAAGTCTAACTTTTCTGGAAATATCGCCTCCGGTGCTGCCATCACTCAGGACACTATAGAAGATTCAATCAACAGAGTCAGGCGTCCAACTAAGTACGATGCTGTAAATTATTTAATCCCTGTTGTTCCAGATGGCTCATCACTGCCTTCAGAAAACATCCCATTTGTTAGGCAAAGTGTTAACTGTGGAGAGCCCTTTCCCCCAGAATCTAACCCCACTCCTTGCTATAGCCTTTACGCTCCTCTCTTTGGACAAGGAACGCTTTTTCAAGATGCAACGGCAACTCAAGAAATTATCGCCGATACAATTGACCGCTTTAAACCGGCGGTAGCAAAGTTCATTAATGCCTTAAAAGAAGTAAGTGAAAGTATCCTAGCTCAAAGTTCAAGAGGTCCTGGTGCTTATCAAGCTGCTGCAGATTCCATCTATACTCCTGGCACTCTTCCCAATATTTCTAATCCCCTAGATCCCCAATGCAAAGGGGCCTCATTAGCTCAGAACTTTAATCATTTCTTTAATGGAACAAGTAAGGCCTGTGACATAACCCCTATTGTTGACTTAATTGTAGAATACCTAGATGGTCAAAATGATGCCTTCGCCACTTATCATATAGCTCCCCTATCAGGCCTTTATGACTACCCTAGTAATTCACTTAAGACGGCCTATATGCCCGGGCAACGACAAGGCGCACAGGCCGATGGTAGCACTCCAGCATCAGGGCCGCTTTCTTCAGGGGGAGACCTTATCAGTGCTAGACGTTCTTCTTATTCCACCAAATTCGTACCCTTAGAGCGCCTAGTAGGAGGAACTGAGGGTTATGCTAAGAATGGTCAATGGATGTTAATTGAGGAGAGCCTGACGAGTCCTCCCCAAGACGTGCCGGGTGTCATTAAGAACACTCTTAGCAAGGCTGACTTAAACCTTTGGGATAAACTCTTTTTCTAAAACTACCTCCTTGAAATGACTCCCTTCTATCACCTATACTAGAGCTAAATTTTGGCGCTGAATCATCAACTTTCATAAGAACAATGGTAAGAATTAGCAAGATATTAGGTATCGTAAAAAGAGGTTATAAAATCATGGCGAAGAAAAAAGTAGCGAAGAAAAAGGTCGCTAAGAAAAAAGTAACAAAGAAAGCCACTAAAAAGAAAGTTGCCAAGAAAGCGACTAAGAAAAAAGTAGCGAAAAAGAAGACATCAAAGAAAGCGACTAAAAAGAAGGTTGCTAAGAAGGCCGCGAAGAAGAAAGTTGCTAAAAAAGCCACTAAGAAAAAAGTAGCTAAGAAGAAGGTTGCTAAAAAGAAGGTCGCTAAAAAAGCCACTAAGAAAAAAGTAGCTAAGAAGAAAGCGGCTAAGAAAAAAGCTGCTAAAAAGAAGGTTTCTAAAAAAGCCACTAAGAAAAAAGTAGCTAAAAAGAAAGCTCCTAAAAAAGCGGCAGCCCCTAAAAAAACTGTTAAGAAAGAAAAGAAGCTTACTGCTGAGGAACAAAAAGAATTAGCAAAAGCTGAGGCGATCCGCCGATATAAAGAATCTCAAAAGGCTGTCGTACCTGCTGCCCTACTTGAAGAAGACGATGAGGAAGAAGAAGAAACATTACCTCCTGTTGTTGAGGTAGCTCTCGATGCTGAAGACTCAAGTCAACCTAAGGTAAAGGCCTTCCAACCTGCTAAGAACAGCGATGAGGGAACGACTAGGCTTAACGAAGAATATAACCCTGATGACGACGCCGACAATGAGAATGAAGGTGAGTACGGATTTGGTTGGGGCTATAACGAAGCTTTTGATAAGCCGGATGATGAATCTCAAAGTGACTTCATTGATGAAGATGAAATATATGCAAAAGGTCTTGATAAAAAGAAAGATAATAAAAATAAATGAGCGCTCCACACCTAGCCCTCTACTATTTTGATTCCTGCCCTTTTTGCGTGATGGTTTTAAGAACAATTGAAAAGTTAAACATAGATGTTGAGTACAGAGATATCTTCTCTGTTAAAGAGCACTTAAATAAACTTGTCTCAGATACTGGAAAGCAAACGGTTCCATGCCTCTATATAGATGGAAAGCCAATGTTTGAGTCCTCGGACATAATGGATTGGTTAGCGCAAAATGCACCTAATCTTAAGAAGAAGGCATAATGGAAATTAGAGATCCAGTTCATGGTTCAATACATATTCTCAATGAAGAAAGGCCTATTATTCAGCATCCTTTCTTTCAGCGGCTTCGAAATATCAAGCAACTTGGATTCTCAGATTTAATCTTTCCTGGGGCGACTCACAATAGATTCCTTCATTCAATTGGAGTTATGTTTGTTGGCTCAAAGGCCTTTGATACTCTTTTTAAAGAACGCCTTAACAACAAAGAAGTATTAAAACTTAAAGAAACTTTTAAACTGGCCTGTCTCCTTCATGATATTGGTCATGCTCCTCTAAGTCACTCAACTGAAACTGTGATGCCACAACTTTCAGAGCTTAAGATTCCAGAGCAGTTCCTAAAAGGAAAAGATAAGATAAAAGACAGGCAAGCCACTCACGAAGATTATACAATTAAGTCAATTGCAGACAGCTCTTTTGCTGAATCCTTCAAACAAGTAGAAGATAAGTTTGGTGTTGAAAGAGTAAGAATTGCAGATGTCATCGTAGGGCATACCAACTCACCAGAATATTTTACGATTGAGGGAGTTGATTACTTCCCCATCCTTCATCAACTAGTCTCAAGTGAATTAGATTGTGACCGAATGGATTATCTTTTAAGAGATAGCTATTTTTGCGGTGTTAGTTATGGAAACTACGATTTAGATTGGCTAGTCGATAACCTAGAAACATGTGTCATCGACGACCGAGCTTTTCTAGGAATCAACGAAAGAGCTGTTGTCACTTTCGATGATTTTCTCCTAAGCCGTTATCATATGTTTATGATGGTTTATTTTCATTATAGATCAGTGGCCTTAGAACAATTACTTTATAAGTACTTTGCCTCTTCTCCTGATGAATACACTATCCCTGCGGATATTGAGGCTTATGTTGAGCATGATGATAACCTCCTCATGAAAACTCTTCATAGTAGTCAAAACAAATACGCAAAGGACCTAGTTCAAAATAAAATCCCTAAGAAAATCTATGAATCCTTTAATGAAACTCAATTAGGTACATTAAATAAGGTTCAAGAGTTCTTAGAACATGAGAATATTGAGCATATCCGTTGTTCGTCTTTGGGACGTTTATCAAAGTATTATACTGACGACTCCCCTTCAGATAAGTTTACAATGAAGGTTTCGCGTAAGCTTTTTAAGTCTAAGAAGAAGCAATACTTTAATATTAACGATTCTACTGATTTATTCCAAAAGTTCTCTAATTCTCACGCTGTGAATAGACTCCACTGTGACTTTGACCTTTTAGATGGGAAAAAACAGCAAGCAATTCTTGATCTTATACATACAACTTGAGTTAAAGCCGTTCTTTAGAGATAATATTGAAAAGGTTTGAATTCATCCAGGAAGAGCTAATTGAATAAGCTTTCTTTATATACACTACTCATTTTGCTCTTTTTGGGACTTTCCAAAAACTTTTCTCCCTCTGAGCAAAAGACACCTTATATTCAAGATGAAAAAGTTCTCGGTCACTATTTCGTAGGCGCCCCTCTAAGCGTAGTCTTAACAGAAACATTTCAAATCGGTTTTTTAATTAGAACCTACTTTATGAGGCTTAAGATCGTTCATGGCTTTAAAAGTCCTGAAGAGGTTATCGTTCGAACCTCAAAAGATTTTTGGGATAAGAATCAAAGCTTTTTAGGCATGTCGCTTTTTAGAAGATACGAAAATAAACAAGAAGAAAGTGTTATCCCAATGCCTCCCGGATCTCTTTATATTGGAAACCTAGCCTTTGGAAGATGGGGATATGCCAACTCGGGTGAGAAGATCTGGCGCTTTCACAAACCTTATCAACACTATAGCCGCGTCTTTGGTTGGCTTGATTTTGTTCCTAACTACGAATTCTATAAAATAATGAAGATTCATATTAAAAATGAACAAGCTTTTTTTGGCCTAAACAAAGAGTTTGGAGCAGAGGGAGCCGTCACTAAGAAAGCTTTCACTGAGAAGGTAAGTACCAGAGAGTTTGAAAAGCTTAGTATTAAAGGCTTTGTCCAAAAATTTATCGCAGCCCCAAAGTGGACAGCGAAAGTGAAGGTAGAGAAAGATGAATGAACTATTTGATAAACTAATATTAAGAATAGTCCTTACAGTATTCATTTGTTTAATCTTACTTATCTATAAGTATGCCCATGTATTGCTCTACCCCTCTTCACGCCAGCAGCTCTTTAAACGTTTTTATCCTTCAAAGAATTCTCCCGATACACTTCATCTCTTTTCAAGGCTTCTGGGGATTGGGATTCTCTTTACAGAATTTAGATTCTTTATGGCCGAAGGCTTTTGGTTCGCCCTTTTAGATTTCTTCATTCAGGCTATTGCCGCTTGTTTTTTATACCTACTCTCCATTTATATCCAAGAAAGCATTGTTCTCTATAATTTTGAATATCAAGATGAGATCCCGAAAAGAAAGAACTTTGCCTATGCGATGATTTGCTCAACTCACGCAATTGCCGTGGCCTATGTTCTGAAAACAATTATCGCCGTTTCCGATAGTTCTTTAATTATCCTCGCGTTTTTGTGGTTACTCTCTATGGTCCTTATGGGTTTTGCTAATAAAACCTTTGCGATCATGTCCAAGCTCTCTTTCAATAGATTACTCGTTCAAAAAAGCATGGCCCTGGCCATTAGCTACCTCGGTTTCACATGGGGTTGGACTATGCTTATCGCTGGCTCACTTAATCATGAGTTAAATGATATTAAGTGGTATGGAATTCAAGTCATCTTAAAGCTTATCCTTTCTTTAATAATCCTTCCTGTCTTTATCAAAGGTATTAAGATCATCTTTAAGATGCAAGATGACCTGGTTCAGATTGAGTCTATTGATGGCAAGATGGAGCATGATGAAGTCGAGTTTGGTTATGGTGTCTTTGAAGGGGCCGTCTATTTTACTGCTGCTTTTTTAACAACTGTCATCACTGGAAACATCGTCTTTGGGGACTTCTACCCTATTTTCTAAGCCCGGAGTAAATCACTCGGGTTTGATTTGCCTCCTGCGAAAAAGTTCGAATTCGAGCTAAAATAGTAGCAGGAGATGTCTATGAGTATCAATTTTCTTCAAGCAATAGAGTTTATGAACAACAGGCTTAGTAATATCGAAAATGGTATTGCCCGTATTGAGGATAAACTCGATTTCTCAATTCAATTGCAAAGAAACCATCTTATTAGAATTAAGAACGGTGAAGACGTAGATGATTCTATGATCCTTATGGGACGCCCCTATAATGATCTTAGTCCAGAACAGGCCTACAAGATCTACTCTGATCAAGATGGTGACTTCATCATGATTGATGTCTCATCAAATAAGTATCAAGGTAAAAGGATTAAAGGCGCTGTTCATATTCCCCTAGAAGAATTAAATAGAAGATATGCTGAAGTTCAAAGTAGAACGCTTCCGGTTCTTATTGTTTCTGAGCAAGGCCTAAGATCAATACAAGCTGCCGAGCTCTTAGTTAAGAAAGGCTTTTTTAATATCAATAATGTAAGTGGTGGTCTTAAGTTTTGGCCTGCCTTTAAATTTAAGCAAGCTGAAGTTGGCTAAAGATTAAGGTTCAATTGGTCTTTAGAAGCACCATTGAGTTTGGTGTGAAAGTTTTTGAGAAGATGCTCTACTCTATCTAATTCAACTTCACCTACGATAGTCGAGTAGTTTGATTCGATTTCATCGATACAATCAAAGAGGTTAAACTTAAAACGCTCTCCGTACTCGGTAAGGAAGATATTTTGTTCTCTCTTATCTTGGGGATTGATTCGTCTTTCGATGTAGCCCCTTTTTTCAAGTTCATTTAAGTGACTGGTCATCGTTTGTTTCTTAAGCCCACAACCTAAACCAATTTGCTTGATCGAAGGACCTTCATTCTCACAGATAAAAAGAAGGACTTCTAGGAAGCTAGGACGAAGATCTGTGAATCCTCTCTGTTGTAAAGACGTCAAAAGCTCAGAGCTATAAACCCTGTAGATTCTTTTTAATAAGCTTCCAATTTGAGAGATCTTTTTCATACTTAGTCCTGCATACAAATATAGTATGCTTTTAAGACTTTATAACAGCTTGTACCAAAGCATGCAAGTAACTGAAATCATGTGGGATAACTAGTTGAAATCTAAAGGCCTCTAGACTTTGATAAGGCCTTCTTGAGCTCCTCAGGTAACACTGGAGCTTCTTTAGAGGGGCTTTTAGAGGCTATAGTAGGTGTTGAAACACCCATGTACCAAAGATTGGTTCTTAGTTTTTTAAAGGTTGGGTTCTTGAACTTCTTAGAAGCGGCATGGGAAGAGAAGCAAATCATTAAGGCCATAACAACTGTCGAAATTTTGATCACTTTTTTCATTCTCTGCTCCAAAGAAATAGGTGTTTAGATACTTCTCCTATTTATAGTGCAATGCAAATGCCAACTTCTTAGAAGAGGTTCCTTGAATTACTAATAGAAGTGGCAACTCCACAACAGATTCCAAAGGTCATCAAGCTTGATCCGCCGTAGCTCATAAAAGGAAGGGGCAGCCCAACAATCGGAAGCATTCCTGTCACCATCGCCATATTTATTATGGTGTGCCAGAAAAAGAGCGCAGTAATACCTATGACAACAATCGAGTCAAAGATCCTGGTCACCGAGGTCGCTAACCAAATAAACCTGATGAATAAAATAAGATAGAGAGCGATAAGAAATAAGGCCCCAAAAAAGCCGTGCTCTTCATTAAAGATTGAGAATACAAAGTCTGTATGATTCTCAGGAAGATAATTAAGAGAAGCTTGAGATGATTTCTTAAAGCCTTTGCCTAGGAATTTTCCTGAACCAATAGCGATCTTTGATTGAATAGCATTGTAACCAGAACCTCTCGCGTCTGATCCTGGGTTTAAGAAAGTTAAGACTCTCTTTTTCTGATATTCCTTTAAGCCGAAGTTGTACATGACAACTCCAGAGAGCATTCCAAGGATTCCAATGACTGCGATAGTCTTCCATTTTAATTTTCTATAAAAAGCAATGGCCATAAAGATCAAAAGGATCAGAAGCCCTGTTCCTAAGTCTGGTTCTAAAATAATGAGAATAGTAGGAACCGCCGCCATTAAAAAAGGCACTAAGAGGTCTCTTAAGCCTAATTCTTTATCGGGGTTATACTTAGCAAAGAACCTGGCTAAGACAAAAATGACAGATAGTTTTGTAATCTCTGAAGGTTGAAGCCTTAAAGGTCCTAAAACAATCCACCTCTGCGCCCCCATCCCTTTATGACCCAAAAATAAAACAAGGACCAATAGAAATATAGTCAGTAGATAAAACAAAACACTATAACGATAAAAGTTCTTAGGTTGTATAAAGCTTATCGCCATCCCAACAGTAATTGAGGCAAAGAAATAAAGAAGTTGAGTCTTGTAGATACTTGCAAGATGAACCGAAGCGGAAGCATGTGTTGCTGAGTAAAGATTCACGATCCCCATGAGAAAGATGGCGCCGCAGATCCCGAAGAAAGTGAAATCGTACTTTTTAAGAACTTCTAAGAAACCTGATAAATTCATTCATCATCTCCAGACTCACTAGCCGCGGCTTCGCTGGCGTTCGCTTCTTTTAATTCTTTTAATCTTTTTGCTTCTTGATTCTTTTTCTTTTGAGCTAACCAAGCTTTATTAGCGATGCTCTTATCTTCGGCTGCGTACTTTGCATAAAGTTCAGGTTCATATTTTTTCATAAAGGTTGTTACGATATCTCTTGCCACAGGGGCAGCAGCAGAAGAGCCATGGCAACCATGTTCTACAATAACTGCGACAGCAACCTTAGGATCATCATAAGGAGCAAAGGCTGCGAAAAGGCCATGATGCCTCTGCTTGTAAGGCATGTCTTCACACTTAGAGAAGAGTTCTTCTTTAGTCATAGAGATAACCTGACTTGTTCCTGTCTTCCCGGCCATGCGAATACCGCGTCCTCTATGCCACCAAGCTGTTCCACCTTGCATGTTAACAACTTGATAAAGACCTTTTCTAACAGCATCTAAGTTTTCTTTTTTAAACTTGGCCTTACTTACAATCTCAGGTGGAATCTTCTCTAAGATATCTCCGTTATTATTAAAGATTTCTTTTATTAAATGAGGCCTATAAAGAATGCCACCATTAGCAATAGCTCCATAGGCCATTGCTAACTGAAGTGGCGTTACTAGGACAAAACTCTGCCCAATGGCGCAGCTTAAGGTTTCACCTTTTTGCCAATCTTCTCCATTTCTTTTCTTCTTCCACTCTTTTGTTGGGATAAGGCCTCTTGTCTCTCGCGGTAAAGTAATTCCTGTCTTTCTTCCGAAGCCAAGACTAGTGGCATACTTGGCGAGTACATCAATATCCATGATTGTTGCAATCTTATAAAAATAAACATCAACAGATCTTCTTAGCGCTTTATAAACATTGGTGAGCCCATGCCCGCCTCTTTTCCAATCATGATAGTAACGACGACCAAACTTAAAAGCTCCTCCGCACATCCATTCAGTTGTGGGAGTAACAATTCCTTCTTCAAGGGCAGCTAAGGCCGTAATAGTTTTGAAGGTTGATCCTGGAGAGAAATGATCTTGAATATTCCTATCTCTTAAAGGATTATTTTCATTATTAACTAAGCTGGCCCAGTATTCAGAAGTCAGGCCTCTTGAAAACTTTGAAGGATCGAAACTAGGACGACTGACCATGGTTAAGATCTCTCCTGTCCTCACATCAACAGCAACAGCGCCTCCTACCTTACCTTCTAAGGCTTTAAAGGCTGCGATCTGCATATCTCTATCAATAGTAAGTCTTACATTATTTCCAGGCTTAGCGGGTTTATTCTCAATCTCTCCAAAAAGATTTTCAGTACTGACCACTCTTTTCATTCGGCCTCTGGCATCAACCTCCATAAATTGAAAACCATCTTCCCCTCTTAAATCGAGGTCAAACTTTTCTTCAATACCGGCTTTTCCAATAAAGTCTCCTAACCTGTAATGAAAATTATCTCTTTTTCTGTATTTAGGAAGCTGAGTCTGAGAAATCTCTCCAATATAACCAAAGAGATGCCCGCCTACTTCTGCATCTTTATATTCTCTAGAAATAAAAGTATCGACGGAGACTCCTGGCATCTTAGTAGCTTCTGTCTCTAAAACGGCAACTTCTTTTTGAGAGATGTTCTTTTTAACAACGACAGCTCTATATCTAGCTTGGGAGCTATTTTTCTTTAAGATCTTATTGATGCTCGACAAAGGCATATTCAAGGACTGAGCAAGTTTATTCAAGGTCGCTTTCTTATTCTTTAAATACTGAGGAGTAACAATGGCGTCAAAACGAGGAATATTATTCACAAGCAATTGATTATTCCTAGAGAAGATAAGACCCCTAGGAGCTTTAACCACTTCCTTTCTTAGCCTGTTCTCTAAACTATACTTATAAAGAATGTCGCCTCTATATATTTGTAGATACCAAAGCCTTACGACTACGACGAGGAATGAGAAAATGATGAGGTTTGTAATAATCGCAGCTCTAACCTTGTGCGATTTAACAATGTCATCTTCACCGAACATATTAGACTTCTTCTCCTAGCATTCCTTCTTTTGAACTCACACCCCATAATCTATCCAAGATAAGGAAGACAACAGGTGCGCATAAAGAAATAAAGATGCTTTCAGGTATGAACCTATAGAATTTATCTAGAATTAAACTAAAATCAGTCATTTTCATATAAAGCATCGCCGCCAGGATGATAAACCAAAAGACTTGAAACAACTGAGTCAGAAGGATCGTAATAAAGGCCGATGAAAAATGGAGAAGTTCTTTTAGATAACCTATGATCATACAAATTAAGATGCCCGAGATTGTTCCCATCTCCCAGCCTTCAATAGAAAAGAGAGAGTGAAAGTATTGCAGGACAATTATATGAATAGCGATAAACGGAGACTCAACCTTAAACCCTAAATAAAGAACAATTAAAATATTAAACGGAAGCCTATAGTTCTTAACACCAAGGGCAGGGAAAACTGCAGTAGAGACGACTTCAAAGAGAACCAGAATGATGATGGTTAATCCTAAAGGTATTAACTGATGCTTGATTTCATTCTTCATTGCTCATCACCTTCAGCGTCATCAAGGGCCTTCCACTCTTTTTCTTTAACTTCGTCCTTTGTGCCAACTAAGACAACAACTTCTTCTAAGGTAGAAAAATTAACAACGGGCTCAATCTCAATAGATTGAGTAATTCCATAACTCTCTCTTTCAACTTTTGTAATCTTTCCGATCTTTAAGCCTTTTGGATAAATATTTCCTAGACCTGAAGATAGAACTAAATCTCCTAAAATGACTGGCTCTGTACCAGCTAAGTATTTCATGATGGCCCTGTTTCTCGAGTAGCCTTCGACGATTCCGTGAGACCTGGTTCTCTCAACTAGAGCATCGACTCTATTGTTAGGATCTAAAATGGTAATAATGTCCGCGTAATGATCTGTTAAACGAAAGATATAACCAACAAGACCAACTGAAGTCACAACAGATGATTGAAGCTCAATACCGTCTGCCTTACCTTTATTGATCCTTAGAACCTTAAAATCACTATTAGCATCCCATGCAATAATCTGGGCCAAGACTTTTTGAAGATCTAGCTCTCCTCCAAACTGAAGAAGTTCCTTTAATCTTTTGTTCTCTTTAGAGACTTGCTCAAAAGAAAATACCTGATCCTTAAGGTCGGCTACTGTCTTTTGAAGCTTTGTATTATTCTGGCTTGCGTTAATGTTCATAATATAATGTTCAAAGAAATTTGAGGTCCGAGTCTTCACATAAGTGACGGAGCTCTGCATTGGCGAGAACATATCTACCATGAAGTTTTCAAACGCCGTTGTTCGATCAAATGAAAACTGACGGTGGCTAAGGCTAAAAAGAGATAATGCAAGCACTGCAACATTAAAAAAGATTTTTTGCCTTTGAACTGATTCTTCTAAGATTTTCATAGTATTCCATTTAAGAATTTAATGACTTAAAAAGATTATTTAAAATGCCTAGAAGTGTCACCCTTTCTTTACGAATTTAAGGGTTTAAGGGATAATTTGCGGACTTTCTCAGAATACTGATCGAAAGCTAATTCATGAGCATTTAGGAGAATTCATGACCTCGTTTACTAAAAACACTTCAAATCTATTTCTCACGGTCTTTATTGGTCTAATCGTGGTGTCGTTTCTCGTTACTGGTTATGGAACCTTACAAGGTACTCCAGATACAGTTGTTAATGTTGGTGGAATTTCTGTCAAGATTTCTGAATACCAACGAGAGTATCAAAGACAAACAGAATTCTATAAAAGAATCTTTGGTGGTAAAGATTTAACAAGAGCTCAAGTAGAGCAATTTAAAATCAAAGACAACACCATTAGAAACTTAGTTCAAAGAAAACTTCTTGTTAAAATCTCCGATGATATGGGAATCTTTCCAAGTGACACTCAAATTAAAGAAGAAATCAAAAAGCTTCCTTACTTTTTAACCAATGGAACTTTTGATATTAATAAATACAAGCAACTTCTAGCTGGAAATGGTTTCACTCCTTCAGATTTTGAGTCTAACTTTAAGCAAGACCTTAAGGGACAGCTCGCTAATGAAGTTCTTACGAGCTTTCCATCATCCAAGGCTTACTTTACAACACTTGAAAAATTTAAAGACCAAGAAGTAAGTGTAAACTTAGCAACAATCAAGAAAACGGCATTGAAAGCTTTCGTTCCTATTTCTAATAAAGAAGTAAAAGAGTTTCTAAGCACAAAAGAAAATCAAGAAAGAGTAGCTAACCTTTTTAATCAAAGAAAAGCTGGTCTTGATAAACCTGAACAAGTCAAAGCTAGCCATATCTTATTAAGAGCGGGTGCAGATGCTGATATTAAGACTGTTGAAGCTAAAGCTAAGAAGATCAGATCGTCCCTTACTAGTTCAAACTTTGCTAAAAAAGCCAATGAGCTTACTGAAGATCCTTCAGGGAAAGGTAAAGGCGGAGACCTAGGCTTCTTCACAAAAGAAAAGATGGTTCCAGAATTTGCTACAGCAGCCTTTGCTATGAAAGTAGGTGAGATCTCTAAGCCCATCAAAACAAGCTTTGGTTATCACATCATTAAACTTACGGGAAAAAAGAAGGCCGTTGTCTCCTCTCTTAAGGATTATGAGTCAAAGATTGCTAAAGAGCTAATCAGCGATACAAAGACTGAAGAGCATAAAAGCCTAGTTGCAAGCCTCTCTACTGATGTTTCAAAAGCTCTTAAATCTAATAGCAAGAGATCTCTTGATGCCCTTGAGAAGAAATACCCAGGCGCTTTAAGTATTGTAAGAGAAACTCAAATCAATAGACTTGAAGGTGCTGGTACAGAAGCAAATCTAACTGCTGAGAACCTAAAAGAACTATTCGCTACAAATGAGATGAAGTCTTTTAACTGGGATAATGCAACTTCTGTTCTCCTGGCCCAAGTTCTACCTACAAAGGCTAAAGCTAATGTAAAAGGTGAAGAAGAAGATTCAATTGAAAAAATTGAAAGTACTTCAAAGATTGCTTGGGGAAGAAAGTATCTTCAAGAAGCTCTTAAAGACTTAGAAGAGAATATTAAGGTTACAGTAAACGATAACCTTTTAAGATAATGCTAAATGGCTGATAAAAAATATAAATTCCCTCAGAACTCTGAGGGAATGTTTTATGTCGATGATCAATGTATAGCTTGTGATGCCTGCGTAGTTGAAGCCCCTCATTTTTTTTCCATGAACGATGAAGAAGGCCACGCCTTCGTCATGAAACAACCCTCAAATGAAGCTGAAGTAAAAAACTGTTTCGAAGCTCTAGAAGCTTGCCCTGTAGAGGCAATTGGGAGTAATGGAACTGAAGATAAATAGGGGAAGTACCTGCAAAATACTTCCCCCCTTTAACATCCAAATTCTTGGAAGATAAGCCCAGGTTACTGAGCCATTTCTTAGGAAAGTTGAGAAGACCTTCCTAAGGATACTGTTACTTATTATCTCTTAATTTGTAATACATCTTGTAGCATCTGATCTGCTGTCGTTAAGGTCTTCGCGTTAGCCGAGAAGTTTCTTTGCCCTTTCATGAGATCAACAAATTCATTTGCAATATCAACATTTGATAACTCTAGTGACTTAGAAAGAACTTCACCTCTTCCGAACTCGCCTGGCTTACCATTAGCAACTTGCCCTGACTTACGTGACTCTTTGAAAAGGTTTTTCCCAACCTTGAAGAGACCTTCGTTGTTTTCAAACTTGGCAACAGCGATCTGAGAAATGTCTCTAGACTCACCATTATCATAAACAGCTGTTAGAACTCCATCATCATTGAAAGACATTGAAGCTAGTGTTCCAGCCTGGAAACCATCTTGTGTATGTCTTGCAACGTTTGAGTTTGTTCCGTATTGAGTGGCAGCGTCTAGTCCGTCTCCGCCTTCAGTAACTGACTTACCAAAGTTGAATGTAATCTTCTGACCTTGAGTCGCGCCTTTATTAAAATTAAAAGCATTCCCTTCTTCAATTTCTTCTTGAAGAATACCTTTGTCATTAAACTTTAATGTCCCTGAAGCCATCTCTTGGAACTTACCTTCGATTCCACCTTCTGCTTCTGATCCATCAACCATAGCGTGATACTTAAACTGATTCACACCTGTCTTCTCATAGAAAAGAGTCACAAGTCTTTGCGTACCAATATTATCGTAAACAGTTACTGAGTGAGCAAACTGTGAGGTGTTTTCTGGGTCTTCTGGGTTAAAAGGAATAATATCAGCTCTAGAGTCGAGGTTGATATTTAGATTCATAGTTTCAGTTCCCTTTGCTGGGATAGCTGTATTACCAATCTTAATGGCGTCCATCTTGTTAGTGATCTTTCCTTTTGCATCCGCTACATAACCAAGTACTGGATACTCATCACTATTAACTAACTCGCCTTCTTTATTAAAGTGGAATGAACCATCTCTTGTATAGCCTGGTCCAAAAGGAGCCTTGATATTAAAGAAACCATCTCCGTTGATCGCAATATCAGTAATTGAATCTGTTCTTGCGACATCACCTTGAGTCATGATTGGTTTAATATGGGCGAGCCTTGTACCTGCACCAAACTGATCTCCACCATCAATTCCTTTTAGTGAAGTCGCTAGTACATCTTGAAATTCTGCTCTTGAGCCTTTGAAACCATTGGTGCCAGCATTGGCGATGTTATCAGCGATAACTCCCATTCCTTGACCTGTTGCAGTCAAACCAGATACACCAACGTTAAACGAACGTAAAATTCCCATTTTGTCCCTCCTAGACCTAAATGAAAAGAAATCAAGAAAGTATTTAGACAACTACTGGACTAAATGAGGCTTCCGGAAAGGACCAGCCAAATTCTTAATTCTTATATAACTAATGTTGAATCGATCTTTGTAAAAACATTTTCGGCCATCTCTGTTTTATCAATTGCGGTAACAACTCTGTTGTTGTTAACGTCTACGATGTAAGCGGCCTTATCTGTAATCACTAAAGAATCTCTTCCTCCCTTTTGCCGTAACTTTGCAACAGCATTTTGAAGTTTTACAAACTCATTTGAATCCATCTTCAAATCACGCTCTTCAAGTCTTTTGGCGGCGTGCTTTGAGATCTCTAAGGCCGGTTGTTCTTTTGGCCCTAGGGTTTTATCTAATAATTTTTGAAAATCGTCTTTATTAGCAGCGGTGGGATTGTTTGACTTCAGGTTATCTAATTTCTTATTAGAAATCTTATTTACCTGAGGGATAAGAATGTTGTTGATCTTATCGTTTGTCATAATCTCCTATTCGCAGTTACTGCGTTTGATCCTTAATATTATTATACTGACTAGTTGCTTGCTTTTTCAATGCAGGTGTTTTTGCCGCACCGCTTGAATTTTCACCCTGTTGGAAACTTAAAGCATCTCTTAAGAAGACTTTTTTACTACCATCCACTTCGAGAATGACTTCTCCGTTATGAAAACTAACACCAGTCACAAGTCCGATAGCAGCGGTCTGACCTTTAAAGTCAGCACCCGTTTCATCAGTAGCTCTTACTGAATACTTATAAGTATCTTTTACGGCCGGAGTTCCATCTAAGGCAATCCCATCCCAAGTAAAATTATGTGCACCTTTTGAAAGATTTGTTTTTTCTACCTGGGCTACGAGAACATTACTACTATCTAAAATATTAATGGTAACGGTCTCAGCATCTTCAGGTAATGTATAAGGAAGAGTAACTCTACTCTGATCCCCTGCATACTCTACTGAAGTTCCCTTGGTCGTTACTTTTTTACCAATAAAACTTGCCCCAAAGAATTTACTTTCCATAGGAGCATTATCTCCCATTCCAGCGATGTTCTTATTCATTTGTGTCATTTGTTCTAACTGAGAAAATTGGGCGAGGTCAGTTGCAAATTGCTTTTGATCCATAGGTTTAAAAGGATCTTGATTTTGCATCTGATGAGATAGAAGCTTTAAAAAGCCATCTTTATCCATTTTATTATGTTGATCTTTATCTACGAAACGAGATTCTTGTCTTACACCAGCTAGTCTGTTTAGTTCTTTTCCAACACCATTACGATCAGCCTTAAGAGAATTAGGGTTCACCTTTTTCTTAATACTTTCCGGAGTCTTTCGGATTCCTCCGAATTGATTCTTTGCTCCTGATGCTGGTCTACCCATTCCTGGCATTAGATTTCCTTATTTAGGCGCTGGCATATTCGGCATTTTCCTTAAAGGCTTGCCATAAATGCTTTCTTCTTTGTGAATCAGAGTTTTCATTATCTCTCTGACCAAATTGTCCATTTTGATTCTTTGAATTTTGAGAAAAGCTCTCTGAAGAATCTTTTCCTGTATCAGCATTAGATGAAAAGACATTTTCACTACTAAGGCTTACTTTGATATTAGCGAGTTTAATTCCAGATTGGTTTAAACTCTTTGCCAACTGAGCTTCATTTTCAACGAAGAAGTTATGCCCTACTTTTTCTTTAGAGATAATTCTTACATCAAGCTCACCAGAGTTAGGGTTCTTAGATACTTCAATCTTAAATTGTCCTAAATCATCGTGCTTAACAGTAACGTCCATAGTATCTGCTGACTTTATATTATTTTGTTCAATAAGCTTTGATACTTGATCTATAAGAGAGCTCTTATCCCCTGCTTGAACATTTGAGAGATCTATCACTTTTGACTGAGCTCCTAATTGATCAAAGGCCGACTCATTTTTAAACTGAGTCATTCCAACTGCCGCATCTGGCATCTCAACATTTGAATTAGAAATAAGAGAGGTATCAAGATTTTGCGATTCTTTACTATACTGATTCAACCCATTCATCTTCTTAGCTCCCTTCAAATCACTAGAGTTGACGAGAGCTGGTTGAGCAGAACCTTTAGCCTGAACAAAATCATTTCCTGAAGTAAATAATGATTGAGCCTTCTTTGGAGCTGAAGCGGCATCTAAGTTATGACCCTTAAGAAGATTTCTCACTTCCATTAGATCTGCTTCTTTTGAAGAAGCACCTTGATTCAGAAGTTCAGGGTTCATTTTATTTATCTTATTTAAGATATCTTCTACTTGAATTGGCTTTCCATTTTGATTAAGGATTGTTTTCCCATCGAACTTGAAGTTCTCACCAATCAACTGAAGCACTTCTTTAGGAAGATCATTTAATGCTTCAGGATTTTCTTTTGCTGAATTTAGAATTGAAAGAAGATCTACTTTTTGAGTTTTGTTCTTAGCACCACCAAGAATATCCATTAAGTTTGCAAACTCCCCGCCTTCGGCGACACCAACATTATTTCCAAACAAAGTTTTACCAGCGTTTTCATTAACGCTAGCTGCCGCTTTGTTTTCAATGTTAGAAATGTTTACTCCTAATGCTTTCATTTATTCCTTTGGCCATCCCTATTAACGCGGACAGCTATTCTTATTCTCTTATTTTTTCATAGTCATGTACTGTTTTTGAAGCCGGGCAGATATTTCCTTCTTCATTAAGTTGAATATTTTGCTCACCTTCTCTGGTGGAAGCATTCCAAGAATCCTTATGGATATCTCTGAATCCTGGACTGAGAGCACTTCAGCAGCACTCTGAGGCTTCATGCCGCTGACCACATCGACCATATGAGAGACTCTTTTTTCTTTTTGTTTATCCGAGTCATCTAGACAGGCTAAGAACTTTACCTGGTTTCCACGAAAGTTTTTGATCTTATTCTTGAAATCCGATGAGTTCATCTTCAATTGTTCAGCTAATTTTTCAAGTTCGATTTCACGTAGTTTTAAAAGCTCTTCTTTTTTCATAAGCTCTTTTGAGAAATTTATTATCTTCCCGCGCCCAAGTCTTTTTAATTGTTTTTCAACTCGCTCATTAACAGCTTCTTGAAATTCATCATAGTTAAACTTTTGCTCTCTCGGGTCTTTAACTTCTTTCTTAACAGTCTCTTCAGCGAAAAGAGGCATAGATATCGTAAGTATAAAAAGCATAAATATTTTATTCATCATTTAACTCCCATCTCCCTGCCGTAAGATCCTCATTTCTTCTATCTTTTCAAAATCTTTCTTAGCTTTATCTTTCTTAAAAATATTCTTATCTTTTTCTTTAAGCTTATCGATGACCTTTGTCTCACCTCTAGCTGTTTTCATTTCAATTACTTTTTCTTCGTATTGTTCTTGAAGGCCTTTTAACCTCTCAACTTCATAAGTAATGGCAGAGTTCTTGGCTTCGACAAAGTAAGGAAAGAACTTAATCATCTCTCCACTTGTCTCACCTTGCAGTACCTTCTCTTGCCCGTCATAAGCTTCGTCGATATGACCCTTATATTCTAGGATCTTATTGTTAACTCTTTGGATTTCACTAACAATTTGTCCAAGTTCAACTTTTAACTGCTGTTCTTTAAACTTTCTAAGTTTTAATAAGCCTTCTAATTTAAACTTATACTTAGACATCTACACTACCCTTCAAACGCTTCAGGATTAACTGATCTCTCAGCCTTTCTTGCGAGTTCAACCATATGGTCATACAACTCTTCAATCTTATAAGACTCGTGCATCCCTTGTTCTTGCTTTAAGAGGTTCATAAGATCATCATAAATAGCGATGGCCTTATCGACTTTGGGATTTGATCCTCTTGAGTAAGCGCCAACATTAATAAGGTCTTCGTTTTCTCTGTAGGCGGCCATCAAGTCTCTTAGAAATGAAGCGACTACTCTATGCTCACCAGTGACAACCTTATTCATCACCCTTGAAATTGATTGAAGGACATCGACAGCTGGAAAATGGTTTCTTGAAGCAAGGTCCCTACTTAAGACAATATGCCCATCAGAGATCGCTCTAACAGCATCAGCAATAGGCTCATCCATATCATCACCTTCAACAAGGACGGTATAAATTCCAGTTATAGTTCCAGATCCAGCTTTTGTTCCTGCCCTCTCCATTAACTTTGGAAGCTTAGCAAAAACAGAAGGGGTATAACCCTTTTGCCCTGGAGGTTCACCGGCACCAAGGCTGATTTCTCTATTGGCCATGGCAAAACGAGTGATACTGTCCATCATTAAAAGAACATCTTTTGTTTTATCTCTAAAGTACTCAGCGATTGTTGTAGCTACATAAGCCGCTTTCGCTCTAATAAGTGGAGATTTATCTGAAGTCGCAACAACGATAACGGACCTTTTAAGACCCTCTTCTCCTAAGTCGGACTCGATGAATTCTAAAACTTCACGACCCCTTTCCCCAATAAGCGCGATGACATTAATATCGGCATTAGTATTTTGAGCAATCATGCCCAAGGTAACTGATTTACCAACACCAGAACCGGCCATGATAGCAAAACGTTGCCCCATGCCTGCGGTCATAAAGCAATTGATACTATGAATACCTGTATCTAGTGATTTTCGAATGGGCGGTCTCTGGAGAGGATTAATAGGTTCACCAAAGATGCTTCTTACTTCTTCAACTTCTTCTTCAATAGGACCTTTTCCATCAATAGGATTCCCTTGAAAGTCTATAACTCGCCCGAGAAGTCCTTCTGAGAGTTTAATCGTAGTCGTTAATTCTTTTAAGTAGACTCTTGTTTCTGAGTTTATTCCAGAGAGTTCTTCGTAAGGCATGGCCATGCAACGGTTACCATTGATTCCTACAACTTCTCCAAAACATTTATCACCAAACTCAGTGATAAACTCAACATTACTTCCAATGACTGCTCTTGATAGATTAATCTCATAGATGCCACCCTTATTAGAATGAACCTTTCCTACTTTCTCGTAAGGTATTGAGTAATCATAGGCCCTAATAATAGGACCAAAGTCTAAAGAGAGATCAGCCATTGTTCTCCTCATCATCATCAGAACCTAGTTTATCGATATCAAAGTCATCGATTGTAGGTTCATTTTCTTCTGGTGCAGCTTCAGCTACAGGAGCGGCTTGAACCGGAGTCTCTTCATCTACTGAAAGGTCTAGTTCTTCATTATCTTCAAAAGGTAGTCCAACATTAGAAAAGAGCTTATCTAGATTCTTGAATTGAACACCGAGGCGACCATTTAAGATTCCATTTTCTGATTGTAGGACCATTCCAGGCAAATCTTGGTTATGATCCACTTCAACCCTTACATTTGTTAATTCACCGATTCTTTTTTGAACCTGCTCTAAAACTTCCGGCATTGAATCAAAAGCACTTTGATTAACATGGATTAAGAGATTTGATTTGGTTTGCATCTCTAAGATAAGCTTCTCTAAAAGACGTTCAATATAATTCCCATCTTCTTTAAGCTCTCTAAGCACGATCCATTTAGAGAGAGTCTTTACAGTTTCATAAACCTGAACCCTCTCTTCTTTAAGCATTTCGGCTTTAGAACTTAGGACCTCTTTAATCATTGAATTTAAAAGTTCTAATTTTTCATCAGTAGCTGCCTGAGTTTCACGGAAGACTTCTTCACGGCCATCTTCTTGACCTCTTTGAAACCCTCTTTCATAAGCATCTTCTTCAATCATAAGAAGCCTACGGCTTACTTCGTTTTGAATTTGATTCTCACGTTCATTCTCTTCCTGCTTAATCATCCCACGGTGCTCTTTAACAATAGGAGCAACCTTAAAGTTGGTACGAGTGGCATGAGCTCTTTCGTTGCGAATAACATCTTGATGTTCTTTTTCTTGAGCTGGTGAGACGCTATTGATATCTAGAAATTCATAATTTGAAGTGGACTCATTGAGTGGAGCCCCTTTCAAATCGAGAAATTGATAATCAACAATTTCTTCATCTTTCATTTTAGATTTATCCATAATTCTCTACCTTCGCCTTCTTATTAAACAAGAGCGTCGCCTTCTCCGCCTCTAGAGATAAAGGCCTTACCTTGCCCTTCAAGCTCTTTGGCCTTGTTAACAATCTCAGCTTGCGCCTTTTCAACATCTGATAACTTAGTCGGTCCGAGGGCCTCTAAATCTTCTAGGAGCATAGTTGCAGCTCTATTAGACATGTTCTTGAAAAGTTTAGCTTTAATATCTTCAGGTGCTGTTTTAAGAGCAATAACAAGTTTTCCATTATCAACTTCTTTAAGAAGCGTTTGAATACCCTTGTCGTCCACAAAGATAAGATCTTCGAAAACGAACATAAGTTTTCTGATCTCTTCTGCCAGTTCTGGGTCTTTCTCTTCGACCCTCGACATAATGTTTTTCTCGCTGGACTTGTCCATCATGTTTAACATATCGGCAATTGGTTCTACGCCACCAAGCTGTTGAGTATCGATTGATCCAAGTGTTGAAAGCTCTGTCTTTAAGACATCATCTAATTGAGCAATCAATTCAGGTGAAACATAATCTAAGTTAGCGACTCTTAGAACAACTTCAGCTTGAAGTCCTTCCGGAAGCCTTCTTAAGACATCAACCTTTCTTTCAGCATTAAGGTGAGCACATATAAGAGCAATCGTTTGCGGATGCTCATTAATTAAAAAGTTAGCTAATGTTCTTGTATCAACAAGTTCTAATGACTCAAGAGTGTTTGAAGTTCCCACATCAACAATCTGTCCAAGAAGCTGCTTCGCTCTATCTTCACCAAGAGCGTTGATAATAAAATCACGGCCACGGTTTTCAGAAAAGAGTAAATCGTTCTCTTCGTTTAGCTGCATATAAAAGTCTTCTAAGACTTTCTTAATAAGCCAAATAGGTGCCCTGCTAACGTTAGACATGGCATTAATCATGCGTTTAACGTCATTATCTCTCATATGCGAGAAGATAAGCTGAGTTGTTTGAACCCCTAGGGAACTTAATAAGAGCCCAGCTTTATCCTGTCCGGATAAAAGGCTAAACTCTAAATCAGGATCAATATTATTTTCTTCAGCCGCCACGTCACTTCCTCCGTTAGGCAATTTCTTTATTCGATTCTGTTGAGTGAATCATCTCATGAATAATCTGCGCCGCTTTCCCTGGGTTAGCTTCAACTAGGGAAATAATCTTTTCACGGAGCATATTACCTTCTATCTTCTCGGGATTGAGCTTCTCCTCTATTTGAGGAAGAGCATCTTCAAGCCCAGGTAACTTTTGATTTGCTTGTACTTTTTCAAGTTCTTCTAAGGTCTTTGGTAAGAAGTCTTCAACAGTTTCAACTGTGTTATCAGTTACCCATTGAATGAATGGTCTTACTACTAGGAAGAAAAAGAGTGAGATCGCTAAACCTACCACTAAGTACTTAGCGATATTCTTAAGGAGCTCACGGTTTTCACGCTCTCTCATCGCAGCGTCCATGGCCGCAAGATCTTCTTGAGCAAATTCCATGTTCTTAATCGTTAACTGATCGCCTCTTTTAGCATTGATTCCAATTGTGCTTGAAATAATAGCTGAGAAGTTTGCAAGATCCTCATCTGACCATCTTTCATACTTTGTTTGAGCTCTACCGTATTCATCTACTACAGCGACACCGTTTGCATCTAATACTGGAACTCTTTTGCCATCAACCATAACGGCGACACTGACACTTTTGATTCCTGCAGTAGGCTGCTTTGAGCGGATAACTTTCTTAGGGACGTTGTAGTTCTTTGTAGAGAGAACTTTAGCGACATTATTTCTTGTCTCTGGGATTCCTGGTTGAGGAGTCTCTCCTGGAAGGTTTGATCTCGCTCCTGGAATTCCCTGTGGGCTTGGTCTTGAGCCGTTTATCTTTTGTGAGTTGTTTACTTCTGATAGAACCGCCGTATTTTCTTGGTCATATCTTGTTTCTTCAGCAATTGATTCAGTGAAGTCCATGTTCACAGCAACCTTTGCTATGATCTTCCCTTGGCCAACAACCTTACCTAAGATTTCTTCGACCTGAGATTCATACTTACGGTTCATCTTACTTTCAAGTGCCATTCTATTAGCGGTGTTTGCTGTCATAGCGTCACCAATATTCTCAGAAAGTTTCTTACCTCTAGCATCTAAGATGACCACAGACTCTGGTCTCATTCCATCAATTGAACTAGAAACAAGGCTTTGAATACCCTTGATTTCTTGAGGTGTAATGGTCACTCCTCTTTCTAGCTCTAGAACAACCGAAGCTGCTGGTGGTTTTTTCTCAGAAACAAAAGGACTAGATTCAGGGATAGAAAGATGGACTCTCGATCTCTTAACTCCTCTTATATATTTGATCGTCTTAACAAGCTCGCCCTCTAGGGCCCTTTGCTTATTAACCTTTTGAACAAATGTCGTTGTTCCAAAGGACTGCTTATCAAAAACTTCGTAACCAACTGTTCCTGAGAAGTTTACGCCCATAGTGGCCAATTCTAAACGCCATTTTTGAACCATGTCTTCAGGAATCTTAATTGATTTTCCATCATTAGCAGTTTGATAAGGGATCTTCTTCTCTTCCAAAATAATAGCAATTTTCTTACTATCCTCTCGGTTTAAGTCTTTATAAAGAACTTGGAATCTTGTTTTTGATGCCCAGATAGACACGCCAACAAGAGAGACAAGAACGAAAGCACTAACGGCTACAAGTCCCATCTTCTTTCCAGGTTCAAGACCTATGAAGAACTCTTTAAAATTATTTACAACCTTTTCGATAAAATCCTGCAAGTGAATCCTCCTGATTCGCTAGGTGAGCTTTATGGCGTCCTGCCTACTCAACCCTGCAGTTAAAGCGTACTCTTATACTTGCATGCGCATGACTTCTTTATACGCATCTATTACTTTCATTCTTACTTGGTTCATGGCCTTAAAAGCAATTTCAGCTTTTTCAACTGCCAAGAGTGTTTCATGGAGGTTTTTAGACTCTCCCGTCACTAATTTTTGTACTGCCGTGTCGGCATCTTTTTGTAAGCCATTCACATCAGAGATACTGTCAGATAAAAGGTCTGAGAAAGATTTTCTAGACTCTCCAGACTTAAAGACGTTAGACTCCATTTCATTGAAGTTAGCTGATTCTAAGTCTGCACTTTTAGTCCATTTCTTAGCATCATAGTTTCCTAAGATCTGCTTGAGTGAACCTATTGTTTCAATACTCATCATTTAACTCCTGTCTATCGTCCGATCTCTAAGGCTTTAAGGGCCATACTTTTAGTCGTATTCATTGCATTAATATTGGCTTCGTATGATCTCGAGGCAGAGATCATATTCGCCATTTCTTCCATTACATTAATATTCGGGTAAGCCACGTAACCTTGCTCATTTGCATCAGGATGGTGTGGTTCATACTTAAGGATAGGTGCTTTGTTCGTGGATATGACTTCCGTCGCATGAACTTCCTTAGCTTGAGCATCGAGCTCCCCTTCTAAAATATCACCGAACGATTCTCTAACTGGCTCTGCTCCAAAGACAACTTCTTTCTTACGGTAAGGACCACCCTCTGCCGTACGAGTTGTTTGAGCATTCGCTATATTCGAAGAAATTGCCCCCATTCTCTTGCGGTTTGCAGCAAGACCTGAAGCACTAATTTTCAAACTTGATAGTAAATCCATTCGTTACCTCTTATCTGTCCGAGTTGATAGCATATTTCATTAGTCCTAACTTCTTGTTCAGTAGCTGTACTGACGCATCATAAAGAATCTTGTTTTTCGCCATTTGCGACATTTCATGATCTCTATCAACCGTGTTTCCATCTGCTGAAACAACTCCATTAGGGTCTTCGTAAATTTCAGGCTCTAGATTTGCAAATCCACCTGATCCTACGTCGTAATGACCATCATTCGAAGTATTTAAGCTTTGCTCTCCATCTACATCGAGAGCTCTTGCTAAGGCCTCTTCAAAACCAAGGCGCTTAGACTTATAACCAGGAGTATCAGCGTTTGCGATATTAGACGTAATAACTTCTTGCCTCATCTCGCGCATTTTAATACTCGCAGATAGTGCCTTAATTGTAGCGTCATCAATTTGCATTACTAACTCCTATTCCTTATCTCAAGTTTACGAAATAAGCGTTTCCAATACCTCTATACTCGTTGATCTTATTTCTAAGAGTACGAATTGAGACACCAAGAATCTTTGCCGCTTGTGTTCTGTTTTCACTTGTATGGATAAGGGCCTTCTTGATAAGAAGTTTTTCAGCTTCTTTAAGAGACATAAGTCTAATCCCTTCATTATCTTCATCAGTAATAAGACTTACTGCTTTCTTCTCACCGATTTCAAGATCAGCTTCTGAAAGAGTTGTTCCGTCACCGTTAGCTACTGAGTTTTCAAGAACAGCTTTTAGCTCTTGAACATTATGAGTCCAGTAATGGCTAAGGATCTTCTGAAGTGCAGTTGGCTCTACTTGCACAGAGTTTCCACCTGAAAATTCAGTTAGGTAATGTCTTGTAAGCATCTCAAGATCACCTGCACGCTCTCTAAGAGGTGGAACAGTGATTGAGTTATTAGAGACTAGAGTATAAAGGCCTCTATAAAATCTTCCTGACCCTACAAGCTTTGATAGGTTCTTAGTTGTTGTAGCAACAATACGAACATCAATATCGTAGTCAGAAAGCTCATTTAAAATTTTGTGTAGCTTCTTTTGAAACTCATCTTCTAGTCCATCGACATTTGAAAAGATAACTGTTCCACCGTTAGCAGCTTCTAGCACGCCTCTAGTAAAACGACCTGTCTCTTCGTCGCGAAAACCTAAAATCTGATTTTCAACATCTTTTGCATCATTAGAACAATCAACAACCTCAATACCTTTTCCAGCTCTTGTAGAGCTATCATGGATAAATCTCGCTAATGACTTTTTACCAACTCCAACTTCACCAATAATTAGAACTGGGGCTTTAGTCACAGAAACATTTCTTGCTACTGATACTGCTTTTTGAACTTTTGGATCCATTCCGAATAATTCAACTTGTACTGTACTCATTTGACCTCCTGTCATATCCGTCTCTCATCCTGAGAGTTAAACTTAAAGGGTTCTTTCTTTTATTTTAAGGAGAGATAATTCTGATCTCGCCATTTCTTTTACATAATCAGATACTGATTTATCATCCAAGATAGAACCAAGTATCTTTTTTCCTTCTTCAACTTTCTTATTTTCTAAAAGAGAGATCGCTAGTAAGTAGCTCAATCTTCCCTTGTAAGTAGACTTCTTAAACTCTTTCATAAACCTTTTGATTCTCGCTTCTAAGATTAACGATGATTTAGGAGTTCTTTTTCCAGCGATTAGTTCGATATTCAAATAAGCGATTCTCTCTCTTACTTCGAACATGTAACGGTTATTAGGATTATAGTATTCAGTATCATTTAAAACCGCTTCAGATACTTTCTTAAATTTTTCAATCTTCCCAGTCTGATAAAGAGAATCTGTATAGGCTCTCATCATCTCTGCTACTTCATAAGGGTCAAAGATAGACTTCCCTACTTCACGAGTTAAGAAAGTCTCAATATGAATGGGAGCTTCAACATAGTCTTTTTGATAAAAGGCGATAATCCCATTGTAGTAATTAACTTTGTTATAACCCTTCATTAATTTAGAGAACTGATTAAGGTTCTTTTTAGCTAGAGCCCAGTTCTTTAAGTTGATGTTCTTAATAAGCTCCATCTCTTTAAGAAGAGCAACACCCCAAACTTTGATTTCACGGTCATACCAGATCGGAAAAGTCTTAACCGGAGTTCTGCTTAGCTTTTGATATTTCTTGAAATGTGAGTCGAAAGCTTCGTAAAGACCCATCTTGATATATGACTTTGCCACAATAAAGTTTAAGTAAGGATCTGCTGCAACCTTATTGATGTATCTAGTCTTATAGATTTCCCAAATTCTAACGAGGTTTGAGTAATCAGATACTTTAAAGTAGCTATCGATAAGCCCGTAAACAATCTCAGCACCATCAGCTTCGAAGACTCTCTTCTCACTAGGTCTTAAGCTTGTTACCGGAATAGCATTTAAGTAACTAAGCGCCTTATTGTAGTTCTTATCAACAATAAAAGTTCTAAGTCTTACTAACCAAAGAAGCTTCTTAAGTTCTTTATCTATCTTACCTTTCTCTAAATCTTCAAGTTCCATGAAGATTCTAGTTTCAATATCAGATTCATTAGTCTTTCTTTTTCTAACTGAAGTTAAACCAACATATCTTAATCTTGCTTCATAACTAATCTTGAAGTCTTGAGAACGATCAATGGCATTCTTATAAAGCTCTTTAACCTTTGACTCTGATTTTCCTAAGATGTCATAAGAAAGAGCAATTCTTAACCTAGCATCTGAACTTTTTGGGTGATAAGAATACTTAGAGATAAAGGCATCAAATAGTTTGATCGCTTTAGGATACTTAGCTTCTCTAAAGTAAGCCTCTGCTGCATTGAACTGGATAACAGGATCTACAGTTCCCGTTAAACCTGGTTCGATGATCTCATACTCTTTAAGAACTTCTTGAATCTTTCCTAACTTAAAAAGAGAGTAGATCTTGTAGGCTGCCATTGTCTGAGCAGGAAGTAACTTACGAATAGTCTTTTCTTTTAAGATCTCACGAATCTTCTCAATTTGATTAAGATTAGAGAGGTTATAAAGGATGGCCTCAGCTGCTTTATTACTCTCTTCGTAGTCAAAGTTTTGCTTAGACTCTACATAAAGCCTTTTAGATAACTCAAGAGCGCTAATATGATCTTTGGCATCAAGGTTATATTGAAGAAGGTACTTATAGATTCCTTTTTTAAGATCATAGTTCTTTGTTCTTGCTGCAATTACGCTGAACATAGAAACGGCCATCTTTACTGGCTGCATATTATCTTTTCCAAAGTTTGTTCTAAGGATGGCGTTGGCTTTTAGGTACTCATTAAAGTCAACATTAGCCTCTTCACCATATTTTTCTTGAAAGAGCTTGATGGACTTATACATCAATCCCCATTTTTTCTTTCTATAAAGATTAAGGTTTAACTGAAGGTGAGCTTCTTTTTCACCTTTCTCGAAGTTTCTATTCTTAATGGGATAGAAATACTCTGGCGTTTTACTCTTTAATGTTACATAAGGCTTAATAGTCGGCTTAAGCGCTTCATAATCCCAAATAAAAGCAGCTCCGTATCTAAAGTCTCTATAAGGAGTAAGCTTCTTCTTGGCTTTCTTTGCAATCCTACTCTTAGATCTCTTTTTAGTTTTTGGCTTCTTAGTAAAACTAATCCCTTTAGTCTTTGATCCCACTGGAGCTATTACAGTACTTGCTTTCTTTTTCTCTTTATCTATATCACTGATCTTCTTTTGAACTGCAGCAGTAGACTCGCTAACAGCATCTGCATCTCTCCAGAAGTCGACAACATATTTCTTTTCTCTATCTCTATAGAAGTTAAAGAGTTCGATATTTGATGAAGCTAATTTAACTTCAATGCTTTCGATATTATTGTTTTTTGCCGATGGCTCATTATAGACAATCTTCTTGAAGTACTTTGATACTGGGCTTAGAGAGAGAAGATCATTCTTAAGTGATTTTAAAGTTTCGGTATTTAATGACTTGATAAAAACAGAGTCGCCTTTCTTTTCAATAACGACCATATCTCTTTGTACGAAAACGTTCCAGCGAAGATGAGTCTTAGTTAAACGTTGTTCAACTAACTCAGCAAAACTTGCAGGGGCGGTAAAAAGAACCACGAGCAAAGTCAAAAATTTGAAAACTCTTTTCTTCATTTGGTGGAAACATCCTGTTTCATAATTTAGTTACTTTTAGGCAGAAAGGCTTCAAAGCATCGACAAATCTGTTCTTCCTGAACTGTCTGTCATGTTAAGTGTATCAATTTTTCAAAAAATTCACAGGAAAATTTTTCTCAGGGGACAATTTTTCCTAGTGAAATTTTGACACCATCTTGAGATCATCTGATTACACCGATTTAGGTGCGAGAAGTAAGGGTGTCCAAGAATTAGACACCCGAGCTAGCTTATAGAGTATTAGTGAGTTGTGTAGAGTAAACCTTTTTTCTTCATCTTTTCGATGAGAGTGGTCCTATTCATTGTGAGAAGTTTCGAGGCCTGATTCTTGTTTCCACTGGTCATCTCTAGAGCTTGAGCAATAAGAGAATCTTCAATATCTGAAAGGGTCTTCTTTAGATCAATTCCCTCGTTAGATAACTGGATAACACTGTCGTATTTCTGCACATAGGTAGGGTTATTTTGAAGGATCTTAATAGGCAGATCATTAGGCTTAATGATCGAGCCACCTCTTAGGATAACTAACCTTTCAATGAGGTTTTCAAGCTCACGAACGTTTCCTGGCCAGTCATAGCCCATTAACATCTCAAGGCATTCATCATCAAACTCAATAGAGTTTCTGCCATCAGCACTTACAAATCGCTGCAAGAAGTAACTAATAAGGAGAGGTATATCCTCTCTTCTTTCACAAAGAGAAGGTATCTTGATGGGAATAACATTCAACCTATAAAAGAGGTCTTCACGCATATCACCGTCTTTAACAGCTTTTTCGAGATCCCTGTGAGTTGCAGTAATGATCCTTACATTAACAGGTAGTGTTTTACTCCCGCCAACAGGTTCAATCTCTCTATTTTGAAGAACTCTTAGAAGCTTAACTTGAAGAAGAAGAGGCATATCCCCAATCTCATCAAGGAAGATAGAGCCGTCGTTAGCCAGCTCAAAACGCCCTTTCCTATCACTAATAGCACCAGTGAAGGCACCCTTTAGGTGTCCAAAAAGCTCACTCTCTAGTAGCTCTGAAGGGATGGCCCCACAGTTAACAGAGATCATATCTTTTGATGAACGAGGAGATAGATTATGGAGGGCCCTAGAGACTAATTCCTTACCTGTTCCCGAAGGACCATTAATAAGAACTGTAGAATCAGATAAAGCCACTTTTTGAATTCTTTCAAAGACCTGCTTCATCTGTGGACTTCTACCAATCATGCCACAGAACATATCTTCTTCTTTTGGTGGTTCAATCTTGAATTTCTTAAAGATAGGATTGTTCTTTCTAGCATCGTCGTTCTTAACAATATTCTTCATATGGATGTCTTCATATCCATATCTAGTTAAGGCCTTGAGAACGAGGTCAGCTAATACATCCATTTCAAATGGTTTAGTCAGATAATGAAAAACGCCTTTCTTAGTAGCGTTAATGGCCGTTTCTATTGAGGCAAACCCGGTCATAACGATAGAGACAAAGGTATGACCTTTCTCTTTAAGAAGGTCTACTAAGAGAAGGCCATCGGCGCTTCCCTCGTCAAAAGAGATATCACTAACTAAGCAAAAAGGTTTTTGATTTTCAGCACCTTCAAGATCAAGCTTTAGATCTAAGGCGGTTATACATTCAGAAGGACTAGCGTAGTAATGAACAACAAGACCAAGTTTCTTTTGCAAATAAGTCCTAAGGGCCTTTGCAAAAACCTTATCATCTTCTACTAAGTAGATATCAGGAGGTGAATCAACAACTGGTTTCTTAGTCGTTGGTTTATCTTGATCAAAAGCAGTATGCAGAAAGTGAAAGTCGTTCATGTTGCTCCTAGAGCCTAAAAAGTAGGCTTGAAAAATCCTACCCTTTGAAGGCAATCAGTGTCAATTTATTGTCACTGACTTTTTCTTGCTTAGCATTAAAGACTTTAATTACATGGAGTTAGTTAGATACTGCGTGGATCATTTCCCGGAAATAATAGACCGCTTGACTCGGTGAACCAGCCCAAATGTAGAAAATAAGCATGACTGAAGAAAAGGCCACAAGTCCTGCGCATATAAAGACCACCGGCCAATTTTCTTTTAGCCACCAAATATAAGCAAAGCTCACCGCCATCATTATAGTTGGTACGCCCCACCAGGGTGTATATCGAAGAAGAAAATAAAAGAAATCAAGAAACATGCAATAAGGATAACATAAAAAAGGGCTCTAAGAGCCCCTTGATAATTAGAAATGTGATTTAAGCTCGTCCATCTTATCGAGTCTTTCCCAATGAAAGTCTCTTCCAAAGTGTCCATAAGACGAAGTTGGAGTATAGATTGGCTTAAGAAGATCAAGTCTATCGATGAGAGCTTTTGGTCTCATGTCGAAGACTTCATTGATCGCTTTATTGATCTTAGTAACGTCTACAGTTTCAGTTCCAAAAGTATCAACAAGAAGTGACATAGGCTCTGCTACACCAATGGCGTAAGCAACTTGAACGAGAGCTCTCTCGGCAAGGCCAGCAGCAACGATATGCTTTGCAATATGTCTTGTAGCGTAGGCAGCCGAACGATCAACTTTAGATGGATCCTTTCCAGAGAAAGCTCCACCACCATGTGCACCGTGACCGCCATAAGTATCAACGATGATCTTACGACCTGTAAGCCCACAGTCACCCATAGGTCCACCGATAACAAATTTACCAGTTGGGTTGATAAAGAATTTAGTATTATTATCAATAAGGTTTGCAGGGATAATTTGGTTAATGACTTCTTCCCTGATTCCTTCTTGAACTTGCTTAAGAGTCATCTCAGCTGCATGTTGTGTCGAAACAACAATGGCATCAAGTCTTGTAATCTTTCCATCTACATACTGAGCACTAACTTGTGTTTTACCGTCAGCTCTTAGAAGAGGAAGAGTTCCATTCTTTCTTACTTCACTTAATTTTGCAGCAAGCTTATGAGAAAGGTCTACTGTAAGAGGCATAAAGCTATCAGTCTCATTAACAGCGTAACCAAACATTAAGCCTTGATCCCCAGCTCCTTGATCTGAATAAGATCCTTCACCTTCGTTCACGCCTTGAGCGATATCAGGAGATTGCTTATCAAGAGCTACCATTACTGAACAAGTATTGCAGTCAAAGCCTTTGTCGCTATGATCGTAACCGATATCTTTAATCTTATTTCTTACGATTTCTTGAAAATCGACTTGTGCGTTTGTTGTGATCTCACCTGCTAAAACAACAAGACCAGTTGTGATCATTGTTTCGCAAGCAACTCTAGACTTTGGGTCCTGTGCAAGCATGGCATCTAGGACAGAGTCTGAAATTCCATCGGCCATCTTATCAGGGTGACCTTCAGTAACTGACTCAGAGGTAAATACGTAATCTTTTAACATTTTGAAACTCCAATATTCGCTTAGCGTTAATTCTTATAGAAATAAATTTCGTGACGGGGAACTATACCTAGATTTACCTAAGTAAACAACGATTTAGGGCTGCTTAGAGGAGTCCTTAAAATAGGTAAAATAATGGGGGTTTCGATACTTGTAGAATTTTTTAGATGTGTTATCGAAAACATAAGTTTTTTCTTTAATTTCCAAGACCTTATAACGATGACCGCTTTCATTCTGGAATTCGTAGAAAAGGTTGTACTGACCTCGCGCTAAGGCCCTCTTAAGTTCTAAACTCTTTCCTATAGGTTTACCTACTCTCTCAGGAAGAGGAATAAAGTCATCCCAAAGGTTTCTCATATCAATCCTGCCTAGCATCGCTGCTCGGCTAAAGTAGCGGACAGCATCAAAAGAGGGATTTGGATTACGCAGAAGCTTAAGCGCTAGATAAAGGTTTTGTTTTCTAAGAACTTTCCCGTAACGAGTCTGCTCGGGGCAGAAGATGCGAAGACTTCCTCCAATAAAAAAATAGGTAAAACTGAATTCACCTTCTTTAAATAACAGATTCAACCATGGGTTTGATTCGATATTGGTTCCATCAGTCTTTAATTTAAGATGATCATAAAGAGGCTCTGTCGTCTCAATAGTATTATATTCTTTTAGATATCTTCTATTGATAACCACTTGAGTGACATCTTTTCTCTCTAATGCGTCCACTCCATCAATAGCGCCAACCTCGTTATAAAGAATTGTCTCTATTGAAAAGAGCGCTCGGTTTAGTTCTGATTCGCTTAACCAATACTTATAAGACTCAGCCTCTTTTTCTAAAACAAAGTTCTTAAGAGCGTATCGTCCTGAAACTCTTTCCTTAACAAGCTCTTCAGCTGATTGCTTTCCGTTAATTTTCTTATTTTCCTGAAGGTCTTTATAGAATTTAATATTCCTACCAACTCTTCCGGTCCATTCGCCAAATCTTTTAAGCTGGTATCTCTTTCCTCTTTTTAAGATTCTTTTGAGTCCTGAAAAAGCTGAGTTTATATCGTAACGAAGATTCTCAGAGAGAAAATCGTCACTCGTCTTAAATTCTCTAATGATATTATCTAAGTTTGCTCTAAGGAATTTATCACTTTTAGAGCGATCAGGATTAAGCGCCCCATCCTGGACAATCTTTCTATAAAAGTAGATTTCATTGGAGCGCTTACGCTCCTCAGGAGTTCTTTTCTCTTTAACTAAATCATAGGTTTCTCTAAGCTCGACGTGATCAACTGGAAAACGGTAGGAGGTTAAAAAATCAATAGTATTTAAGAATTCTCTAAAGCGAATCTTGAACTTTATCAATGAGTACTTAGAAGCATTTCTTGCTTTCTTTTTCTCTGCACTATTTTTCCCTTCCAGGCCGACTTGTTTTAACTTTAGAATTTTTTCATATTCTTCTTCTAGAGAATCTATCTCAACAAGAAATTTCTTAAAGTCTTTGATCTTTTCAATCTCTTTTTTCTTGGATTTAATCCAAGCGTGCTTTCTATCTAACTCTGGTAAGAACCTATTGATCGTCAATTTATCTAATTTATCGTCTTCTAGGACCGGGATATAGTGACCGTCCCCACGAAAGCGGTGGTACAGGTTCCAGTACTTTTGTTCAGTCCCAGGTTTACAGTTTTTCTTAAAAAAATCTTTATGCTTAACAAGGTAGTCAGCAACTATCTTATTATCTTTTGATTTGAATTTTAAAATAGGACCAGGTCTTGAATGAGAGACTTCAAGGAGCAGGCAAAAAAGAATAAAGCTATTTCTTAAGGCTCTTAACAAAGTCTGATTCCCAAAATCCTAAACAAGTCCCATTACTTAGAACTAGTATAATACTTTTTTCAGAACAATGTTCTTCTACCCAACTAAGGATATCTGGGAGACCACTTAAAATCTGAGTCTTAACATCATGTTTATCTAAGAAGCCTGACATTGCATTTAAATCAAGATCAGAAGCATCCTTGACGGAAGTTGACCGGTTTAACTTGGTAATACCTAAACTATGCGCGGCTAGAAATGCCTGCTGGAATTCTTTTTGAAAGACATTACTCCTCGCAGTTGCGGAGTGCGGCTCAAAGAGAACATTCAATTCTTTGTCTGGGTATTTCTGAGAGATGGCCTGAAGAGTTGCCTCGACAGCCCGTGGGTGATGAGCGAAGTCATCAATAATGGCCGTCCCATTATGGAACCCTCTAATCTCTTGCCTTCTTTTAACTAAGGATAAATTCTTAATAGCCTTCTTTATTTTGGCGGTCTCAAACCCTTCTTTATGAGCAAAGAGAATAAGAGACGAAATATTCTTAATATTATGAATCCCTGTTACGTCTGTAACAAACTCTTCGCTTTTACCATCAAGAGTTAATTCAAAGTCTGTACCGTCTGCTCTAGCTTTCAATACTCTTGGACCCAGAGCGGACTTATCGCCATACTCTAGGTATTCATGCCCCATCTTATCAAGCATCGAGATCGTTTCAGGGTAGTCAGAGCAAGCAATCACACATCCATCAAGTTCTGAAACAAGAGGACGAAACTGATCTTTAATATCTTCGACAGTTTCAAAGATATCCGCGTGATCAAATTCAATTGAAGTGATGATTAAGTTTTGTAATTCATATCTTCTAAATTTTGAGACTTTATCAAAGTAGGCACAGTCATATTCGTCTGCTTCTAAGAAGAAGTAATCTGAAGTTCCAATTGCAGAACTATTCTTACCTTCTAAGACTCCTCCAATAAAGTAACCAGGAGTTTCACCTAGGTTTTCAAACATCTGCGTCGCAAAATAAGTCGTCGTCGTTTTTCCATGAGTACCAGAGAGACCCACAGTCTTTCTTCCTTTAAGGACAAGTCCGCCCATGGCGGAAGGAAAGGAAGTTAAAGGTCTATCCACAGACTCTAAAAGCTTTGCATCATCTGATCCTTTAGGAACAACATTTCCTACAACGATCAGATCATACTCTTTTAGTTTTTCAGCATTAATTTCATTTAAATGATAGAGGTCGATATTTAATTTTTCTAGATAAGTACTCATGGGAGGATTAAAAAGACTGTCTCCGCCTGAGACTTCAAAACCCGCTTCTTTAAGTAAACAGGCAGCAGCACCCATGCCGGTGCCGCAGACTCGGTAGAAGAAGATCTTTTTGATTTGATCTTTTCTTTCAATAAGGTCAGAGCTAGTTAAAATCATCATTTAAGTCTAAGCCAAATACTACAAATTGCCTAGGAACAGCTGGATAATCTTCTTACAAGAAGCCGGAGACTTGGCTGCCGTTACCCCTTTTGGATTGATCGAATCCCACCACTGTTGGGTTGGCTGAATCTTATCCCATCCTGAAGAGCTTTTCTCACCTGCTGTTATATTTCTTCCTATCTTTTGTTTAACCTTTGCTAGAAAAGACTGATCATCAAAAAACCTATAGCCTGTATCATCTACAGTAGGCTTACCCATGACAACAATCTCATCAGGAAAGACAATTAAAGGAATCATTCTTTCTTGCTCTCCATAAGTACTAATGGCATTTGTCATGAACCGATCTTTATCAATGAACATCGCCGCCATACTAAAATCTCCTGATGAATCAGAGAATGAACTAGCAGTATTAAAATTCGATGCTGATAAAAATGGTGAACCATTAGGCTCATGGCTATGGGCCTGCATGATTGAAGCAATCGAGGGCACATCGGTAGGAACTTTTACATTCACTTTCTTAACCATCTTTGTTCTATGGGTTTTAAGAGATCTCAGTCTTCTTGTATAATTCCCTTGATTCTTAGTTAGCATCTTCGCCATTAAGAAATGTTCCCCTTCTTTGGCCCCTTCTTTTACAAGATCTCCTTCAAGACCTCTAAAGAGCAAGACTTTATTCTTTTTAAGCTTGGTTGGTTTCTCCATCGCCTTAAGCCATTTCTGCCATGCTGCAATTTCAGTTGGCTCCATATCTTCCCATGGCATAAAGGTATTGATCATCTCAACAACTTTCTTTCTATTACCTTGGGCTATATAATCATCAAGCTTAAGATTGGCATTTTGCATTTGAGTCTGAAGAGTGTTCCATTGCTTTGCCATGGCATTACGACTCTTTTTTTCTATTTTTTCTAACTTCTTAAGTTCTGCTACTTGCTTTGTAGCGTGGGCCTTTCTTTTTGAAATATAAGAGTTCACATCATTATTATCACTTATTCCAAAGTCTTCTAAGAGATCATTGGTTACTACATCCATAGCGTCTATCTCTGCCTTCGCTAGAAACACCTGACTTTTTACAGAGCCAAACTCTGCGTTCTTAGACATTTCCGCCCATAATAATGGATTTTTAAAGTAAGCATCATAGCGAGCACAGATTTGTTTTAGATGGGCCATTTCTTCTAAGACAACCATAGGATTATTTAATCCCTCTTGAGTGATCTTAAGATTAACGATAAGCCCTTTAGATTTACTAAACTCTGGAACAATTTGAGCAAGATCTCCACCAGGAAGGGAGCTTACAGAAGTCATCTTCACAGTTCCTTTAAAGTCACCATTATAAGACTTAATAGTGTTATCCATCTCAGTCACATACTGCTTTAGTTTTTGTTTTGGATTGACCCCAGGAATAGAAGAGAGCCTATCAAGAAGCTCTCTTGTAGGACCATCTGGAGCAAAATAAGCTAAGGAGCAAAACTTCTTAGCGGCATCACAAACCTTGGTTTGTTTTTCAGTTGGTAAGAAATGATACTTTATATTTCCATTATAAGTTATTTCGTAATCGAGTCCGGCCTGCCTAAAGCCAGCTTCTGCATAAACCTTTACTAAGAAATCTTGGTCAACAACCCCTTCAGGTTTAACTGTCACCATCCCTGTTGGGGGCGGCCCCCTTATCACTTCAAAACTGCTATACGAACTTACATCATCAGTCATATCTGAAAATCGATTTAAGACTGCCTTAAACCTCTCTTCTTGAGCAGCGCTCGAAGCATAGATCTGAACCTTGACTTGATCGTTCTTCGGATGCCAGCTGCCTTCAACGAATTCTTTATTAAGCCCAATCTTAGGCATAGCATCGTCTTCACTTATAACTCTCATAATATTTGATAAGGCTTCACTTGAAGAGACTAGTCTTTTAGTAAAGTAATTATCTGAGAAGTTTGAAAAGCTCTGCTCAAAAGCGATGAGAGCTTCTTTATCAGGCAGTTCCTGATTCTTAAAATGAGAAAAGATATAGTACCTAAGAGTCGCACCCTTAGTGCCAAAGAGCTCATCAATGGCGGCCCTTAGCTTTTCAACCTTAGTACCTGTCTTATCAGCAACGACTGTTGGAGCAGCTGCCTTATCTCGTTTAAATAATGTTCCTAATAAACTATTAAGGCTCTTCTTTCTCTTACTACTACTAGCGTGAGCAAGAGTTTCGCCTTCTGCTCCTACAATATCGGAGACTAAAAGATAGGCCCTCATATGATCATTAGCACCATTAAAGATTCGCGCTAGATAATTGGTTTCTATCTCTACTAAATCAGCCTTTGTTCGTGTCTTTTGCAACCAGGCTTCTGTTTCATTAAAAGGACTCGCCACATGTTCAACAACTCCTCCAATCTTTGCCCCAGGGACATTCATGGCAGTCCCTTTAAACTTAATCTTTCCTTTTAAGTCTCTAGCATGACTTGGGATGACAAGATCACCAACTTCATAACCTTTACCTGCGAAGGCACCAGTGGTCCCCATATAAGTAATATTAGTATGACCCGTTTCTTTTAAGGCTTTTGCTAGAGGAACAATTTCATCTCCCCAAACATTTCCTACAATTCTCCAACGAACTTCTTTTCCCGCTTTGTTTTTAAAAACATAGTCGGCCATTTCAGTCGTTGTATTATCGGCGCTATACTTTCTAAATGATGCAGGCTTTAAACTTGGATCTTTTTCGATGATTACTTTCACTTTGTCATAAGAAGTTTCGACTTTCTTCTTGATAGCGACTATATCAAAATCGGTGTCACTTCCTTTTAAGATCTCTTCAAGCTCAGAGAATTCTGCGGCTCCAATCTTAGTTTTTAAGGCAGACTTACTTTTTTTATAATAGGCCCTCATCCCCTCTAGCTTTAGATGCAGGTTAAAGATGCCTTCGACGGCTCCCTTTTGACCAATAACAACTCTATCAGCTTTAGGTAAATGCTTCATTTGCCCTTTTAATTTCTTGAAAAGCCTTTCATGAAACTCCTCTAGACCACCATAGACCGTTACTTTATTCTTTAGTGTCTTAGCTGTTAATTTGCTAAGAGAGAGGTGATGGACCATATGCTCTAAGCGATCAGCGCCACCAATATTAGTTATAGCAACACGGTAACTAGAGTCCCCAGGGTACTTAACCAGAAAGATCTTATTATAGTTTCTAGCGAGAGGCTTAATCTCATAAAGGATCTCCCCTTTATTGGCAGAAAGGTTCTTGAGAAACTCTCGACTATCCCCAAGGTGAAATTCAACCTTACGGTCCTTTGCAACAGCATCCCAAAAGGCTGCTCTCGTCGTTCTATTGGAAATATAATGCCCACTCTCTAAAGTTTGGGTATCAGGATTTACATTTGTTAAAGTAAGTTTTTCAGCAGCTTCACCTGGGACAACAAAGTCATCATG
The DNA here is from genome assembly GCA_913061265.1 of uncultured Halobacteriovorax sp. Taxonomy (GTDB): domain Bacteria; phylum Bdellovibrionota; class Bacteriovoracia; order Bacteriovoracales; family Bacteriovoracaceae. The sequence goes on from CAJXVS010000004.1 coordinate 140,346, forward strand.
GTAAAGAATTTCCTCAAGCTTTGTTTCTCTAAGTGAGAAGCCTTCGTTTAATTTATTTTTTAAGAAATTGTATTCCCATTTAACCTTAGATTTAGGCGTATTGAGATCTGGGTAATACCGAGTCAGGTATTTATAGATCATAAGATCATAATTCTGCGCTTTCTTTAAACTCTGAAGTGAGTAGCCTTCTGCTATTAGGTCTTGCGGCTTAATCTTACGAAGGGCCTCGATAACTTCATCATCGAGCTTTCCTTCTTGGAAGCCAGCAAATTCATTAATATAATAATGAAAACGATCAATGCCTAAAAGGTGTTCGATGTCTCCGACAGGATTGGCCAGAGATCTAACTCTTTTTGAACCATCCCCAAAGCCAACCCAAGAACAGGAGGTCATAGAGAAACTAACAATAAGTAACAGAAGTACGCTAATATTTTTCATAATCTACCTTTATAGTAAAAAAACTCTCCGTTACTTTTCGGAGAAAAAGGAAGAAAATTTTAGAGAAAAAAAGGCTGTATCAAGCTGAAATTACTTGGATTTCCAAGCAATTTCTCCCAAAGTTCGACGGAGCTCGTTTAGCTTCATTCTGTGATACCAATAATGTTGAGTAGAGTTGGTTAAAAGCACCCAACCGATTCTTTTTTCAGCGTCCATCCAAAGTGATGTTCCGGTAAACCCGGTATGTCCAAAAGTGATGGGTGAACAGCCTTTTCCGGCCAAGGTTGTCTCAGGATCTTCCATTGTATCCCAGCCTCTTAAAAAACGACCACGCTTTTGATCTGTCTCATAGAGTTTCTTTATAGAATCAATACAACCCGTTTTAGCATCTAGATTGAGAAGAGTTTGTGAGACACCTTTAATCGTTCCAAACATTCCGGCATGAGATAAGAACTCTCCGATGACATAAGCATTATCATCATGAACTTGCCCGCGGATAATCCTTTTTCTTCTAAAACCGGTTTCAGGACTATGATAATACTCTGGTAAATCTAACCAATGAAGGAGTTCTTCGTCCCAAATCGGTGAGCATAATTCTTTTAATTTCTTTCCGCTTTTTTTCTCAAGCTCAATCATCGTTCGAAGCGCCGAGAAGTCAGAATAAAGATGAGGAGTATCAACAATAGAATACTTTGTGACTGTCTCTCTCCAGCCATCTTTTGAGAGCCTTCCCCATGCAGGAAGACCAGCTCTATGTTCTATAAGAAGAATTTCATCTTCTCCAAATAAATTTTGATGCTGATGATAAGTACTCGCGAGAGTTAAAACCTTTGATAAGCTCGCTAGATCGAACCAAATATCCCCTTGATGACCTCTTTGAGTTGTTTTAGTTTCTTTTGTATCAAAATTGATGAAGGCAGCTGCTACATGATCAAAGGGACAGTCGGGAAATATCGAATCAATAGCATCGTCAAAAATCATTTAGCCTCTATATTCGCTTGAGCTGCAGCTAATCTTGCAACGGGAACTCTATAAGGAGAACAGCTAACATAATCCAATCCAATCTCATGACAAAAATGAATGGAGCTAGGATCTCCTCCATGCTCTCCACAAATGCCTAAATGAATCGAGCTGTTTTCTCTTGATGCCTCACTACAAGCGTGCTTTATTAGAAAGCCGACACCTTTTTGATCTAGAGAAACAAAGGGATCTATAGGAAGCATTCTTTTATCAATATACTGTCCTAAGAATTTTCCTGAATCATCTCTTGAAAGTCCAAAGGTCGTTTGAGTTAAATCATTTGTCCCAAAACTAAAGAAGTCAGCATGCTTAGAGATATCTCCGGCCGTAATAGCGGCCCTTGGAAGCTCTATCATCGTCCCTAATTTATATTCAACTTTGTCATTCTTCTCAATGAAAACTCTTTCAATTTCTTCAAGAGCCTTTTCTTTTAAGTATGAAAGCTCAAGATCAATCCCTACTAATGGAATCATGATCTCAGGCTTAGTCTCAATACCTTTTCCTTTACAGATAAGAGCAGCCTCAATGATGGCCCTTACTTGCATTTGATATATCTCAGGATAAGTAACTCCTAAGCGGCAACCTCTATGACCTAACATAGGGTTGAATTCGTGTAATTTTTCAATCCTCTCTTCAACCTCTTTTAGCTCTATATCTAAATGATCTGCTAATTGCTTCTTCTCATTCTCTTGATGAGGGAGAAACTCATGAAGTGGGGGATCTAATAATCTAATATTTGCAGGACGCCCCTCTAGAGCAGAGAAAATGCCAATAAAGTCTTCTCTTTGAAACGGGAGGATTGTTTTAAGGGCCTTTTTACGATCTGTCGTATTTTCAGCAAAGATCATCTCTCTTACAGCAATAATACGTTCTGGTTCAAAGAACATATGCTCTGTTCGGCAAAGACCGATTCCCTCAGCTCCGAAGGACAAAGCTATCTTTGTATCTTCAGGGTTATCTGCATTAGTTCTTATCTCTAATTTCTTTCTTTCATCAGCCCAGCTCATAAAGGTAGAAAAGTTCTCATCAATGCTAGCTGCAATTGTTGGAACTAAGCCATCTATAACTTCTCCGGTGGCCCCATCAATTGTAAGCGGGTCGCCTTCATTAAAAGTCTTACTTCCCACTACCATTGTTTTTGCTTTGGCATCTATCTTTAAATCTGAACATCCAGCAACACAGGGTTTTCCCATTCCTCTGGCCACAACAGCAGCGTGAGAAGTCATCCCACCTCTTGCCGTCAAGATTCCCTGACTTGCTACCATTCCTGAAATATCTTCAGGGCTAGTCTCTTGTCTTACAAGGAGAACTTTCTTACCAGCTTCTGCTTTAAGATGAGCGCTATCACTATCAAAACAAATCTCTCCACTGGCAGCTCCAGGAGATGCCGGAAGACCTTTTGTTAAGATATTTTTCTTAAAATTTGGATCAAGCCTTGGATGCAATAATTGATTTAAATCTTCCGGGGCGACTTTCATGATGGCCTCGTCAATTGAAAGAAGCCCTTCACTGACAAAATCTACAGCAATCTTTATTCCCGCAGCAGCTGTTCTTTTCCCATTTCTTGTTTGAAGAAGATAAAGCCTTCCCTTCTCAATGGTAAATTCAATATCCTGCATATCTCGATAATGCATTTCTAGTTTTTTATAAACTTCAACGAGTTCATTATAAGCTTCAGGCATAACTGAACTTAAGGTTGATAGGCTTTCATTTGAATCATTTTTGGATTCGTCGTTGATAGGCTGCGGAGTTCTGGTTCCAGCAACAACATCTTCTCCTTGAGCGTTTATTAAAAACTCTCCAAAGAATCTTTTATCCCCAGTGCTCGGGTCTCTGGTAAAACAGACACCTGTTGCTGAGTCGTCTCCCATATTTCCGTAGACCATGCTTTGAACATTGACCGCGGTTCCCCACTCATGAGGGATTTGATTTATCTCTCTATACTTAATGGCACGTGAGTTATTCCAAGAGCCAAAGACAGCAGCGATCGCTAACCATAATTGATCCATTGGTTCATCAGGAAAACTGATTCCACTTTCTTGTAGAATCATCTCTTTATAGACTTGGCACAGTTGCTCTAAATCTTTTGCCGATAACTCAGTGTCCAGCTCAACGCCTCTAGCTTCTTTCAAATCTTCTAGCGTCGACTCAAGCATGGATAAGTTAAAATTAAGAACAACATTGGCGTACATTTGAATAAAACGTCTATAAGAGTCCCAAGCAAACCGAGGATTCTCGGTTAGTTCGGCAAGCCCCGTAACTGTCGAAGCATTAAGACCTAAGTTTAAAACAGTATCCATCATCCCCGGCATTGAAACCCGGGCTCCTGATCTAACTGAGAATAAAAGAGGATTCTTTGGATCTCCAAAGCCTTTGCCCGTGTTTTTTTCGACTTCTATAATGGCGGATTTGATTTGAGTTTTCATCTCTTCAGAAAAGCTGTTTTCTAATCTTTGATACTCAAGACAGGCCTCAGTAGTAAAAGTAAAACCGGGAGGAACTGCAATCCCTAAGGACGACATCTCACCGAGATTCGCACCTTTTCCACCTAAGAGGTTTTTTAATTCTTTACTGCCTTCTGTCTTTTCTGGACTAAATCCGTAAACCCATTTAGTGGTCATTGCTCTATCCTTTAAATTAAAACTTTAGTTTATCATTTAAATAATTGATCACATTATCCAGTGGAATTCTCTCTTGCTCCATTGAATCCCTATCACGAATAGTGACGGCATTATCTTCTAAGGTATCAAAATCCACAGTGATACAAAAAGGAGTTCCGATTTCATCTTGTCTTCTATAACGCTTACCGATTGAACCAGCGAGATCATATTCACTACGGTAATGCTTTTGAACTTCCGAATATAATTTACGAGCAGGCTCTTCTAGTTTCTTCATAAGTGGTAAGACCGCTACTTTAATAGGTGCAAGTTTAGGATCAAACTTCATAACAGTTCTCTCCTTTTCTTTATCCCCTTCATTTTCGAGACGATAAGCATCAGCCATTACCGCTAATAAACAACGGTCACAACCAACAGAGGTCTCTACAACAAAAGGAAGGTATTTTTTATTATTATCGGCAGCATCAAGATACTCTAACTTCTTTCCAGAGAATTCTTGATGTTGTCTTAAATCAAAATCCGTTCGGCTATGAATCCCTTCCATTTCATCGAATCCATGAGGGAACTCATATTCAATATCTGAAGCTGCGTCTGCGTAATGAGCAAGCTCACTACCAACATGTGGATGCCATCTCAACTTTTCAGGACGGATACCATTGTCTATATGCCACTGAAGACGGGTTTCTTTCCAAGCTTCCATGGCGTCTTGCTGAGTCCCTGGCTTTAGAAAGTATTGCATTTCCATTTGTTCAAACTCTCTTGTTCTAAAAATAAAGTTTCCTGGAGAAATCTCATTCCTAAACGCTTTTCCAATTTGAGCAATTCCAAAAGGCAGCTTCTTTCTCATCGTTGTTTGAACATTGAGAAAGTTAACAAAGATTCCTTGCGCCGTTTCTGGCCTTAAGTAAACTTTTGCACTCTCATCCTCAACAGGTCCCATTTGGGTGTTGAACATAAGGTTAAAGTCTCTAGCTTCTGTAAATGAATCCTTAGCACCACATTTTTGACAAGGCTTAGTGGCGTCGATCTTATCTTCTCTATAACGTTCCTTACATTGCTTACAGTCGATCATAGGATCGTTAAACCCATCAACGTGACCTGAGGCTTTCCAAACAGTAGGATGCATAAAGATCGAAGCATCAATCCCAACAACATCGTCTCTGTAAGTCATGGACTTCCACCATCTTTCTTTAATATTATTTTTTAGCTCGACACCTAAAGGTCCATAGTCCCAACAAGACTGTAGCCCTCCATAGATTTCTGAGCTTTGAAAAATAAAACCACGCCGCTTACTTAAGCTAACGAGGTCTGCCATAGACTTTAGATTTGATTCTGACACTACGCCTCTCCTACAATGAATTTTCGCAGTAAAAGTACCTTATAGTGAGGTTTTCTGGCTATGCTTTCTGAGATAGTTCGTAAAGTTTCGCGTACTCACCATTCTTGGCCATCAATTCATGATGAGAGCCGCTTTCAGCAAGGGATCCCTCTTTAAGAACATAGATACAATCGTATTCCTGCACAGTTGAAAGCCTATGGGCCACAGCAACAACGGTTTTTCCCCCTGCAGCATTTTCTAAGGCTTTTTGAACAACCTTCTCGGATTCATTATCAAGGGCCGAAGTTGCTTCATCAAAGAGCATGATGTCTTTATTTTGAAGGAATGCGCGGGCAATAGTTATTCTTTGCTGCTGCCCACCAGAGAGTCTTGTCCCTCGGTCACCGACTACTGTTTCTAGTCCTTCAGGAAGATCATTAACAAACTCATCAGCGTAAGAGACCTTCAAGGCTTCTTTAATTTCTAAATCAGAATAATCTTGGCCGATGGTTAAGTTCTTTTTAATAGTATCGTTAAACAAAAAGATATCTTGAGAGACTAAGGCCGTTAAGCCTCTAACAGACTCAAGTTCATAATCGTTAATGTCTTTTCCATCAATAAAGATCGAACCTTTATCCACAGGATAGAGTCCAAGCAAAAGATTAATAAGAGTGGATTTACCAGAACCTGAAAGTCCAACAAGAGCGACTTTCTTTCCTTTAGGAATCTCTAAGCTTAAGTTCTTAATAATGGCGCCTTCTCCATAATCAAAGCTCAAGTTCTTAACTTCAATGCCTTGCTTAAAACTAGAGATGACTTCGCCTGTTGAAAAATTCTCTTCTTCTTCATCAAGTAAAGCAAAGATTCTGTCCCCTGCAGCTTGTCCTTGAGAGAGCCTAACATTGGCCTGAGAAAACTTTCTAATGGGATCCATAAAGAGAGCTAAGGCCGCAACAAAAGAGATAAACTCCCCTATGGTAGTAGCCCCAGATTGAATCCTATGATGAGCAAAGACGATGACCGCACTGAAGGCCATTGTTCCTACAATTTCAACAAAGGGATGGGCCATTTCTTCAACAAAGGTTGTTTTCATCTGTGCTTTAAAAAAGAGATTCTGCGCTGATTTAAACCTCTCCCCTACAAAATTTTGTAAGTTAAAGGCCTTAGTGATCTTTTGGGCTGCGATGCCTTCGGCCGTATTATGAGTCAGTTCTCCATGTTCTTTTTGAACAACAGACTGATTGTTTTTTACTTTTTTCCCGCTAATGGAAAAGATCACAATCAAAAATGGAGCGATAACAAAGATGACTGAAGTTAATTGCCAATCCGCCCAAAAGGCCATGCCCAAAAAGACGATGGCCTTTAACGGCTCTCTAATTAAATCAACAACGGCTCTAAAGCCAGTTGAGAAAACCTGAGTATCATTGACGACACTAGAGATGAGCTGACCTTGACGGGCCTTCGTAAAGAAGCCAACCGGAAGCCTTTGAAGTTTTCTAAAGATATCGTAGCGCACTTCGCAAGTGGCGTTGTCGACAATATAACGGATCCAATAAAAATGAATAAAGCGGCATGGAAAATGAAGAAGCCCTAAGCCTAAAAGCTTTGCCGCTAAAAGATAGACTTCTTCTTTTGATGAATTAGGGCTTAATCCACTATCGAAGATTGGCTTGACCAAGCTTACTTGTAGGCCGCCGATGGCAGCCAAGGCAAAGGAGAGAAGAATAGTTAAGAAAACTTTTCCTTTATGTGGTCTTATATAAGGCATTAGCCTTTTCTTTAAAAACGATAGCATGACTAGATACTATCAAAGTTGAAAAACCATAGAAAGAGATTTGAAGCTACTCGCCTCAAAATGAAACTGATAAAGGAAATAGTCCATCAAATGGCGGGAAACAGCCGTATTCTCTAATTTAAGTGGCATTAGCTCTGGGTATTTTTGCGACCCAATGGGTCCTAAGATAAACCAAAGGTCATTTATAGAAGAAAAATCACCCCTTCGAGGGCTACAATCTGAACAAGTAAAGCCACCATGCTCTAAGTTTAAGGTAGAAATATTTTGTTCTGTTAATTCAAGATCACAATGACAGCAGTTCTCTCGCTGAGGAAAGACTCCTTGTTCGCCTAAAAGCTTCCCTAGAAAGATCGTAAATTCTTTATGCAAGCTAAACTGCTCCGTTTCAAGAGACTTCTCTAAATAAAAAAGAGCATTGCTTACAACTCTAAAGATTCCTTCATGTTCTTGGGTTAATTCATCATGATGGAGGTCTTCTTCTCCAATTATTTTTGCCACTATTTCACAAATAGCGCAGAGAAGAATAAAGGCCTTATGATTGGTTCTGATATTTTTGGCCTTCCAAAGAGTCTTCCACTCACGGGCCCTATGGACATCAGCGTTCTTTTTAGAAACAGAGAGTTCAATCTCTAACATCGCTCCTATTTCTAGCTGAGTTGGCTTAATCTTCTTGCCACCACCTTGCCCACCATAGAAAAGAACCGAAACTTTCTTTCCCGTACGCAAGAGAACCGAACATATAAGATGCCTCTCTTGAAATTCTGTTTTATTAAGGATGAGCCCCTCAATCTTAGTCTTCATGCCCTAAGCATAAAAGAGACTAAGGTATCTGTCTAAGAGCAATAATCTAATCTTCGTATAAAGTGAGCTTTTATCCTTTTGCCAGCCAATGACTTGAAAGGCTTCTCCACCTCTTCCCCCTCTGGCCTTCATTTGAAGGTAGATGTCCCAATCTAAAACTTCGTAGGTTAGAAAGACTCTTTCAATCTTCCCAAGGTTAACTCCATGACTAAGGGTTGAAGTAGAAATGATGACTTGTGGGGCAGGTCCATTCTCAAGCTCTTCAGAGAACTGAACTCCTCCTCCCCCTACACAAGTCAAAAGAGACAACTCAGCTGATTGACTTAGGAGAAACCTCTCTAGCTCAAAGACTTCTTCTCGGTACTGACAAAAGATCAAACAAGTTCTTTTGGCATCGACCTCATAAGAGATCCTTCTTTTCATCTGACTTTTCTTTAAACCAAAGTAACTCTCTTCAAGCTCTGGAAGATTGACCAACTCACCATTTCCAAAGTCTAAGAAATCAAAAAAGTACCCACCACTTTCAAAGAGGTCAATCCAACTTTGCTTATAAGATTCCCTCAAGGTTGCCGTTAGACCTAAGATATCAAAGTTATTTCCAGCAATATAATAAAAGCACTCCCAAAGCCTAGGTCTAAAGTCGTCTCCCCAAAAATTCCATAGATGAACTTCATCGAGAACTATGAGTAAGTCCTTTCTTTTATCAATTTCTAAGCCCTCTATGAAATGGATGGCTTTTTCGGCAGTTACGGCCTCAAAGAAAAAGCCTTCTTTTGAATGCGCTTTCACCTTTGATCTCACTTCCCTCTCTAAGCATTTTAAGGGCAAGATCATAAGGATATTCCTCTCATTTCTTTGAAAGAAATCAAAAACAAGGGTGGTTTTACCTGATCCAGCAGGAGCAAGTAGAAAGAGGGCATGAGAACTTATAGGATTAGACATATTTATTTGGCATAAAAGGCGCCTCGGGGTATTAATCATAAAAATAGTCAGAATTAAGGAATACAATTGAATAACGTGCTTTTATTTCCCCATGAACTTCAAAAAGAGAACCTTTATTGCCTCAAGGATGCCAAAGTCCTAAAGCATATAAATGAAGTCTTAAAGAAAAAAACTGGGGAGAGACTATCTATTTGTTTGGTAAATTCTGGATTAGGTGAAGGAGTCATCACTTCAATAACTGATGAAAGCATAACTATTGAGGTCCTTGAAAAAAGACCTGGGATCTCTTATGACCTCAATCTTTTTGTGGCGGTTTCAAGACCTCCTACTATGAAAAAGATCTTGGAGCATGGCACTTCTCTTGGGGTATCTACCTTTCACTTTTACATCTCAAAGTTAACAGAGAAAAGTTTTCTTGATGCCAAACTCTTTAGAGAAAAACTTTACGAAGAGTACTTGGCCCTTGGACTTTCTCAATCAAAAGTATTCTTTGATCTTCCAAAAGTGATCTTGCATAGCAAGCTTCCCCTAGATGTTGATTTCTCAAATCACCAAAAGTACCTGCTTAAAATGCAGTCCGGCCGCAGCTTCTCTGAAGTAACGCCAGATCTCTCAAAGCCGATTAGTTTAGTCCTAGGTCCAGAGCGCGGGCTTACGGAAAGTGAAAATGATAGCTTTATCTCTAAAGGTTTCACCCCCATTGAAATAACCCCCTCGACTTTAAGGGTTGAGATTGCCTGCTTTGCTGCCCTAGCCCAATTGCAACTCTTTACATCTAAGTGAATGACGCATCCCAAATAATCTTAACAGCGGGTAAGCTTTTGCGTAGAATAAAGCCCGATGCAAAACTTACCTAAAAACTTAATCTTTATATCCTTGGTCCTGCTGGCCGGGTCTATCTTTACATCTATTTCAATAGCCGGCGTCTCGCATATCTTTCTGGCCCTTGGGACGATTGTTTATGCTTACCAAAATCCAAGTGAATACTTAATCGAACTTAAAATAAAAAAAGCAACCAGGCTCTCGCTCTTGCTTTTTATCATCGCCATCGTCATATCGGTCCTCTCTAACTGGACTGAGATCGAACATCCTTTAAAAAACATCTTTAAGATTAAATACTTTTTGATTCCTCTGTTAAGCCTTCCTGCCATCAAATCTTTTTTCACAAAGGAAGCTTCGAAGAAGCAATCACTCTTTCTGATCAGGCTCTTTTTGATAGCCACAACTGTGGCCACAGTCTCAGGAATCATCGGTCTTTATACTGGGTTTAATCCCTTGAAGTTTAAGAATGCCTGTCATGAAACAAGGGCCTGTGGTCTTTACGGCATGTACATGACTTATGGTTACGGCATGGCGTTTTTTACAATTCTTGCCTCGGGTCTAATTATTTACCGCGATCAATTGAAAGGATGGTTTTCCTTAAGGTTTTTATTACCTGTGGTTATAATTAACTTTGTAGGCCTCATCTTGTCTTACGCAAGAGGCGGAATGCTAGGTTTTATCCTAGGCCTTCCTTTTTTCTTTTTTAAGAAGTACCCAAAGAAGTTCTTAACAATCTTTATTGGAATCAACGCCCTCTTTGCAGTTCTTGTTATTTCTACCCCTAGCCTCAAAGAAACCTTTTTAAGTAAGAGCCGGTCAGTATCAAATATTCAACGAATTGCCTTTTACCATACATCAATTAAAGCTTTTCAAGAGAAGCCAATTCTTGGTTGGGGTTATAAGAATTACGAGCCTAATGTAACGAGATTAAAGGTTAAGTATAATATTCCCTATCCAAAGTTTGGAGCAGATGCCCACAATATCTTCTTAGAAGTTTTGGCATCCATGGGTCTTTTAGGCATCTCCGCCTTTTTATTCTTTCTTATAAGCTGGGCCCGAGAAGCCTACTTAAATGAAGGCCTTATTCATAAGATAGGCTTTCCTTTTTTAGTAACACTGGTGGTCTCCGGGCAAGTTCAAAACACTTTTGGTGATGGTGAGAACCTCTTCTTCATCATGCTTATTTGGATTTTAATGGAAGTCTTACCAAAACCTACTCAAAAGGTTCAGACAGATGCTTGATGTATCAGGATTCACTTTTATTAAAAATGGATTCACCTTAGGCTATCCAGTCAAAGAGAGCATCCTTAGTATTGAACCACTTTGTGATGAGGTTATCATCAACGTAGGCTTTGAAGATGAAGCTTGCACCAAAGATGATGGCACCTATGAGTTCTTAAAAGATCATTTTACTCATAAGAAATTTAAGTTCTTAAAAAGTTACTGGGATCCTAAGCTCACAAGCCAAGGGTTGATCTTAAGCCAGCAAACAAATATTGCCTTAGATGCTTGCTCCGGAAAAGTCTGTCAGTATATTCAAGGTGATGAAGCCGTTCATGAAAATGACTTCCACCATATTCATGACGGCCATCTCGATATGTTAAGAGACCCAAAGATTGAAGGCCTCGTCTATAGGTATATTCATTTTTACGGAAATGTAGATATCGTTAAACACACGAGAAATATCTATCGAAGAGAAGTCCGCGCCATAAAGAATAATATTGGAGCAAAAAGTCATCTTGATGCACAAGGTTTTAAAGTGAACGGGACTCGAAAATTAAATTGTAAACAAATAGAGGCCTCCATCTATCATTACGGTTGGGCCAGACAAGAACAACTGATGGCGAAGAAGACAGAAGCCTTTGAAAAGCTCTATCACGGGGCGGACCACGAAGTTAAAGAATATAAGTACGATAGGATTTGGGGGCTCAAGAGATTCGATCAAACCCACCCTATGATCATGGATCAATGGATTCAAGACAATAAGAATGATATTGATTTTTGGTCACTACCTATGAGGTTTGAGTGGAAAAACATTGGACTGGCCATTTCTGACTTAGTCGAAAGTGCGTCAGGATATAGAATGGGTGAATATAAGAATTACAAATTAATTTAATAACTAATGAGGAGAACAGATGAAAAAGAAAAACTTATTATTAAGTGCTGCTATTACAGGCCTAGTACTTGGGGCCAACGTTCAAACAGCTACTGCTTCAGGAAGTGGAGATAAAGAAAAGTGTAAAGGTGTTGCTGCTAAAGGCGCTAACTCTTGTGGAGCAAATGGTCATGGTTGTGGCGGTTTTGCGACAAAAGACTTTGATGCCAATGAATGGGTTTATGTAAAAAAAGGAACTTGTGCAAAGGTCAAAGAAGCATTGAAAGATAGTACTGTTAAAGAGTTTATCAAGAACACGACAGAAAATGCTCGTAAGTACAAAGCAAACTTTAAAGGCTAATTTCGTCCCATAATGACAGACTGTTCGACCTTTTCAATTTCGGAAAGGTCGATGGTTGCACATATAACCTTTTCCCCATCTTCAGCATTAGCAAGAACCTTACCCCACGGATCAATAACCATTGAGTGCCCATAAGTAGAAATGATTTCGTTATTTCTTCCCCACTGAGCAGAAGCTATCACATAGCATTGATTCTCAATGGCACGGGCCCTAAGAAGGACTTCCCAATGAGCCTTCCCTGTAGGTACTGTAAAAGCAGAGGAAAAGGTCAGTATTTGAGCCCCCTCTTTTTTATAGGCGGCTGCCATTTCTGCAAACCTAAGATCAAAACAAACTCCAAGGCCAACCTTGATACCATCTGCTTCAAGCATCTTAGGCTCGCTTCCAGGAATATAGATATCCCCTTCATCGATCTTCTTATGTTCACCCTTTGAATTCTTAATATCACAGGAAAATAAATGAATCTTGTCGTAGTGACCTAGATCTTTCCCCGCAGGATCAAAGTTATAAGTTCTATTAATAGATCCTTTTTTATAGGAAGTCGCAGCTGTCCCACCTATGAGATAGATCTCATGCTTCTTTGCCAATGAGCGGATATTTTCATAGTGCTCATTATCTCGGTGAACTTGAAAAGGTGTAGGCTCTGATCCATTACTCATTGAGTAAAAACACTCTGGTAAAAAAGCAATCTCCGCTTTCTGAGCTTTCGCTTCTTTTAAGAAGATATTTAACTTCTCTAAGTTCTCAGAAAAATCTAAGGCTGAAGTCATTTGAATAACGGCTACTTTCTTTTTCATGATTTAGGAACGAACTTTCCAATAGCATAATAATCAAACCCTTCACTTAGAACTTTTTCAGTGCTGTAAAGGTTTCGTCCATCAAAGATTACTGGTGTTTTAAGCTTCTCTTTTACTCTTTTTAAATCTGGGGCTTGGAACTCTCTCCACTCGGTCATAGTGATAAGACCATCACAGTCATTTAGACATTCATACATGTCTTCAACAGCTTCTAGCTTTCCTTCAGCAACTGGATATTCAGTCATTAACTCTAAAAAATTTTGAGAAGCTTCAGGATCGTAAAACTTTATCTTTGCTCCGGCTTGGATAAGGGCCTTACTCATATAGATAGCAGGCGCTTCTCTAACATCATCAGTATTGGCCTTAAAAGCGACTCCCCAAAAGGCAAAAGTCTTACCGTTTAGATCGCCACCAAAATGCTTACTTACTTTGTTATACATATAGGTTTTTTGCTTATTGTTAACTTCTTCAGTTGCTTGAACAATCTTCAAGTCAGTTCCAAGAGACTTCGCGGTATGAACAAGGGCCTGAACATCTTTTGGAAAGCATGAACCTCCATAACCGGGGCCTGGATAGAAAAAATGTTTTCCAATCCTAACATCAGAGCTTATCCCTTTTCGAACTTCGTTTATATCAGCTCCAACAAGATCACAAAGCTGCGCGATCTCATTGATAAAAGAAATCTTAGTCGCCAAGAAACAATTCGCTGCGTACTTCGTCATCTCTGCCGATAAGTTGGACATTAAAAAGATAGGATTTCCTTGGCGAACTAAAGGAGCGTAAAGCTCTTCCATTGCCTCAGCTGATTCTTTCTCTTTATGACCTATTACAACTCGGTCTGGTCTCATAAAGTCTTCTACAGCAGAACCTTCTTTTAAGAATTCAGGATTATTAACTAAGTAAAATTTCTTATTAGTATTTTTTGAAATATGCTCTTTTAACAAAGTCGAAGTGCCAACAGGAACAGTCGATTTGATAACAATAATACCACCGTCAACAATATTCTCGGCCACTGAATCTGCTGCTGCATAAAGATATTTAAGATCAGCCTGACCATTTTCCCCTGGAGGCGTTCCTACAGCGAGGAAAACCACATCAGCTTCTTTAACTGAGTCGTAACTTAAAGAGAATTTCAAACGACTTGAACTTATATTTCTTTTTAATAGATCAGATAAACCTGGCTCATAAATAGGAGACTCACCTAATTCTAATTTCGCGATCTTCTTTTCATCAATGTCGATACATGTAACTTCATGGCCAATTTCAGCGAAACAAGTTCCACTTACCAATCCGACATAACCAGTGCCAATAACAACAACTTTCATACAGACTCCAAATGTAGGTTGTAGTATATTATACTCTAGGCAAGAAAAGGAAAAACTTTACTCGAAGCGTTATTGGCATGATTAAGACGATACTAAAATTTATTTTTGCAGCTGGAATTATCTACTGGTTAACAAGTAGCGGAAAGCTCGATTTTAGTTTAATTACCAAGTCCTTAACCACTGGCTACGGCTGGCTTATTTGTATTCTCTGCATTATTTTACAAGATATTTTTTCTGCATTTCGTTGGAGGCTCATCTTAAAACCAGGCGTCAAATCTAAGCTACCTGCTTTAGAGATGATAAAGTTAACTTGGATCGGTCTCTTTTTTAATTCTGTTTTACCCGGTGCGGTTACAGGAGATTTAATTAAATTAGTATACGCAAAAGATTTAGATAAGGATGTTTCAAAGACCTTTCTTGTGACGACAGTCTTTATGGATAGGATCCTAGGACTTATGGGTCTTCTTACTATTATGGGCTTCTTTAGCATGATCTTTTATTCAGAGGTGGTTCAACTATCTCCTCAGATGAAACCCCTTATTCAGATTAATTTCTTACTCTTTATTGGGGCCATCTTCTTTATGACCCTTCTTTTTCTTCCTAAGAGATTCCAAGAGTCCATCTTAAATTTAACCGATATGGTTCCCGTTCTTGGCAAGTATATTAGTAAGACCCTAAGCCAAGGCTGGCTTATTGGATCAGATCGTAAAGTCATTCTATACAGCTACTTGATTTCAATATGCCTTCAATTAATGAACATCTTTTCATTTTGGATTGTGACTTCTCCTTTTTACGGAAAAGAACTTTCTTTTCAACACCTCGTGACCCTTGTTCCCTTAGGCTATATAGCTGTTGCCGTACCTATTTCACCAAGTGGCTTAGGCGTTGGTCACTTTGCTTTTGATGAGCTTTTTTCTTTCGTCGGAATTAGTGGTGGAGCTGGCCTATTCAACCTTTATTTTCTTTGCTTAATCTTCGTCAATCTTTTAGGCTTCTTCCCTTATATCTTTAGCGGAAAACGTCATAGCTTAAAAGAAACTGAGCAATTTGAGAACCAAGCAGAAAGCTAAGAGATTCCAATTCCTTTTTCAGATAATTTTAAAATAAGCATAAACTCTAAGTTCCATCTATGGGCCTTACTATCCCCCATCTTTGAGGGAACAACTGAACGCCTAAAGATCTTTTGAAAGGGAGTTGGTTTTAAGATGATGGCCTTTGGCCTATCTTCAGGTGGAATATCAACAATACTTCCGGCCCAAACGATTTTTTTAGCTTTTATTCTCTTTATAAAGTCATCTTCGAAATCTCTGCGCTCACCTAGAATATAAACCTTAGCCGTATCAATCCAGTTCCAAACTCCATTCCAATTTTCAACTCTTCTTTTCATTATGGGTGGATGACTACCTAAATACCTAAGTAGTCTATTACTTGGAATACTCTCTATACCTTCTTTTTCTTTTCTAAGATTCTTATAATTGAAGATCTTTACTTCAGAATAATAAACCTTTGCTTCTATAACTTTTTCTTCAGAGCGATAAAAGTCACTGGAGCCTAGTCTAAAAAGTCTTATACTATGGGCCACAGCCTTTTTTGAGACATCTATATGATGAGGATCCTTGGTGAAGTTGAGGTTTCTGAAACTGATCGCCTCGCAGTGTAATTCAGAAGCACGCTTAAGGTCTTCTCTTAAGAGTTCACCATCTTCAGGGTGTAGAACTTCATCGGGCTCCAAGTAAATGGCCCAAGCATCGGGGATATTCTCACATTGCTCTCTTAGGCTTTGAAGAATATTTAACTGCTCGGTAGTTTCGTAATGATGAATATGGAGATTTTCAGATTCTTCAAAGGCGTTTGAAGTTCCATCAATACTTTTTTTAATAAAGACGTGAACCATATCAGACATAGAAACCAGGGAAGCCACTGACTCTCTAAAGCTCGTATTGTCTTTAATGGCATTATCTAAGTGTGAAAAAGCATACACTTTCATTTTTTATAATTCTTCGAAAGTGAAGATTTTAGAAGGATCTACGTGACCAAATCTCTTCCACTTGGTCTTTAGCTTCTCTACTTCTAAGAGAAAAGATTCTTCGATGATTGGATCAGCTAATTTACGAACCTTTTTGATTTGTTTTTTTATCATCGACTTACCTTCTTTAGGAAGAAGGCAAATACCATTCATAAGAAGAAAGTCATTTTCATAACGTAAGATTCTTCCAATAAAAAAGTCTGCTTTAAATACTGGAATCTTAGAAGAGTTTTCCGTGAAGATTAACTTCTCATTTGAGAGTAAATCCTTAATCACCAGTTTTCCACTTAGATTTTTCCCCGTAAATTCAAAGATTGAATAGCGAACTCCTCTTAGGACTTCTTGAGACTCTTCAGTGATATCATTATTTTCTAGATAATCTTCTATGGCCGTTGAACCATTCGTTAAGGGATAGCGAAGGATGAACCAGTCATTAAAACATCTCATCCTAGCTTCAAAGTCATCATCTTCTTCGTTAGCTAAGCCCGTAAGTTCAAAGTAACGTTTCTTTGCTTCAACGACTTTATCGTAGTGCTCACCTTCTGAGTAAGTACCTAAAATCTTATCTAAATGACTGAGGGCTTCTTCTAACATGGACTAGATTATAACCGATAAATTATTCATCTACTTTAAGCACCGCAAGGAAAGCTTCTTGTGGAACTTCTACAGAACCAACCATTTTCATCCGCTTTTTACCTTTTTTCTGCTTCTCTAGTAGCTTACGTTTACGACTGATGTCACCACCGTAACACTTGGCTAAAACGTTCTTACGAAGGGCTTTCACGGTTTCACGGGCTAAGATCTTAGCTCCGATTGCAGCCTGAATAGCGATATCAAACTGCTGACGGCCGATCAATTTCCTCAACTTCTCTACCAATAACTTACCTTTAGAATAAGAATTAGATCGGTGACAAATAATACTTAACGCATCGACGTTATCACCATTTAAAAGAATATCGACCTTAACGAGGTCCGCAACTGCATAATCTTTAAACTCGTAATCCATAGAAGCATAACCTTTAGTCATACTTTTTAGCTTATCGTAGAAATCAAAAACCATCTCACTAAGAGGAAGGTCATACATAATAAGGACTCTATCCTCAGTTATGTATCTAATTTCATTTTGAATCCCACGCTTCTCTTCACAAAGAGTAATAATCTTTCCAACAAATTCATTGGGAACGTGAATGGATATTCCTACAATGGGTTCTGTAATCGTTTCGATATCACCCGGCTCTGGCATTTCAGAAGGGTTATCAACAGAGATCTCTTCTCCGCCAATCTTTGTAACCGTATAGTTCACTGAAGGAGCGGTAGAGATTAGGTTTAAATCAAACTCTCTCTCTAGTCTTTCTTGAATAATGTCCATATGGAGCATTCCCAAGAATCCACAACGATAACCAAATCCAAGGGCCTGAGATGTTTCAGCTTCGTAAGTAAAAGAAGAATCATTCAAGGCCAGTTTCTCAAGAGCATCTTTTAAAGGTACATAATCAACCGAGTCCACAGGAAAGATCCCGCAAAAGACCATAGGCTTGATTTCTTCGTATCCAGCTAAAAGAGGTGTATCTTTTTTCTTAGCATTTACAATTGTGTCGCCAATCTTTACGTCACGAATAGTCTTGATACCACAAATAAGCATCCCAACTTCACCAGCTTCAAGCTGTGGGACTTCTTCGAAAAAAGGAGAATTGATTCCAAGTTTTAAGACTTCGTACTCTTCTTGGCAGTTCTTTAAGAAAATCTTTTCACGCTTCTTAAGCGTTCCTTCTACAAGTCTTACAAGAACAACAACACCCTGATAGGGATCAAACCAACTATCAAAGATAAGCGCCTGCAAATCATTCTCAGGTTTTCCAAGAGGATGAGGCATCTTATGAACAATCGTCTCTAAAAGGCTTTCAATTCCAATTCCGCTTTTAGCCGAAACTTCTGGCGCCTCACTAGAATCGATTCCAATAATATCTTCTATTTCAGTTCTTACTTTCTCAATATCTGCATGAGGAAGATCAATCTTATTAAGAACTGGAATAATCTCTAAATCATTTTCTATGGCCATATAAACATTGGCCAAGGTTTGAGCCTCAACTCCCTGAGAAGCATCAACAACTAAAAGGGCTCCATCACATGAAGCTAGGGAACGACTTACTTCGTAAGTAAAATCCACATGGCCTGGAGTATCGATAAGATTAAAGTAATAAGTCTCTCCATCGAGGGCCTTATACTTCAAACGAACCGTCTGAGCTTTAATAGTAATACCTTTTTCTTTCTCAAGGTCCATATTATCAAGAAGACGGTCTTTCTTCTCACGATCAGTAACTGTATGAGTGGCCTCAAGCATTCTATCTGCAAGTGTAGATTTCCCATGATCAATATGGGCAATAATTGAAAAATTGCGGATGTTCTTTTGGTCCATTTCTTTTTGCTTCTTAGCTGAAAGTGTCTTTGGACATTACCATAAGGTAATAATCAAGGGAACTGTCTTTCCCTCGGATAGGGATAACATTGGCAAAACCTTTGAAAATAAAGTCTTCCTCTAGTTTCTTTGGAATATCCTGCTCACCACTACGCGCGTTATCTGCAGCATGAATGGCCTCAGCTTCTTCCTGCTGGGCCTGTGCTTGGAGCCCAGCCTCAATATCTTCTTCGCTATTTACTTTCTTTTTAGGAATAACAACTTCCGCGT
The DNA here is from genome assembly GCA_913061265.1 of uncultured Halobacteriovorax sp. Classification (GTDB taxonomy): domain Bacteria; phylum Bdellovibrionota; class Bacteriovoracia; order Bacteriovoracales; family Bacteriovoracaceae. Next base: position 159,390 of record CAJXVS010000004.1, read on the forward strand.
TTTCAATCTTAGATCTTCTCTTAATCGCTAGTTCGTAAGCATCAATAATAGTCTGAGGTATAACACTCTCAGTCATATCTTTACCAATAACATCTTCAGATTGAACTTGAAGCAGTGAGTACAATTGGTTGTTCATGTAAATAAGTTTACTTTCAGCATTAGCAACAAGAACTGGTCTTCTCACTAGGTTAGCAAGAGCATCAAATTTTCTATTTTCAACACCAATCCTATCCGTACGCAATTCATCGAAGATCTTTATGGAATGGATCATCTTATTCATCTCTCGCGCAATCTCACCGATTTCATCATCTTGAGAATAATAGATGGAAACATCAAAGTTACAGTCTTGAAGTTCTCTAATGGCGTCTTTAATCTTCTTAAAGGGCAGGGCAATCTTACCTGGAACAACTAGGGCTAAAACGATAGTTCCTAAGAACCCGATGATTAATACAATCATCATATGTCTTTTGGTTTCATTGATGATCTTTTTAATCTTCTTATCACGCTCCACACTTTGAAAGTATTGAATGTCTTGAAAGTCTGAAAAAGCATCAAGGATCTTATCGGCCAAGTCACCAACAGAGCTCATGCCTAAAGTATCTCTATTACTATAAATAGCAGCCTTACTTAAAATTAATTTTAGAGAGTCTACGTAGGAGAGCATTTGCGCCACAACCTTTTTGACTTCAGGGTCTTTATATAGAGAATCAAGCGTATGCAATTGAGACGTAAAAGACTCACAAAGATTAACAACCTTCTCAACTGTCTTTTGATCAGGCTTTGAAGTTAAGATTCTTCTTTGATACTTCAAGATAGAGACGGCACTAATTCTAATTTCATCTGTTAATAAAGAAACTCTGTTTGAACGCACAGTAATAGATTCGATATCTTTATTAAGAGCATTGAGAAAATGAAATACAGTAAACGATAGAATTAACACCGCCATATTGGCGACGATAAAACTAACAGCAACTCTATTTCGTAGTGATAAATTCAATTCTCTTCTCTCTTAACTTTCAGATATATCTGCAAACAGTTTATTAAAGTTTTTCTCTGAACCAACTAAAACGACAATATCATCCGCTTCAATAACATCCATCGGCATAGGACAATCATTGATTTCAACTTTATAGGCAGACTTTCCATCTTCAGCAATATAAGGAACACGCTTTTGAAGGGCCACAATATTTAAGTTATAGTTTTGTCTAATCTTACTTTCTACTAGAGTTTTTCCTTCGAATTTCTTACCAAGCTTAATCTCAACAATAGAGTAACCGGCTGCGAAGTTATATCTTTGAAGAACGTGAGGAGCGACGATCTTTGAGGCGATAATCTCCCCCATCTGCTCTTCAACCTTAATGATCTCTGATGCTCCAATTTCATGAAGAATATGCTCATGCAAAGTAGAAATAGCTCGAGCAATCACTCGGCCAACACCTAGCTTACGAAGCATAGTCACGGCCATAATACTTTGTTCTGAAGAATCCCCAATGGCCACAACAGCTACATCGACATCAGAAATATTGACTCCTCTTAGAGACCGCTCTTCAGTCACGTCGAGGGCCGCCGCATGAGTTACACGGTCTTTAATTTTCTCTACAAGCTCTGGGTTTTTATCGATAGCAATAACTTCTGCACCCTTCTCAAAAAGACGAGTTGCTGTTTTTGAACCGAACGTTCCTAAGCCAATCACTGCTACCATCATAAGATTTCTAACCTTTCGTTTTCACTCATTATACCCTATGCATTAACCAATCATAATCCTACCCTCAGGGTAGTCAAATTTTCCGGTCGGATTCTGCCTTTGCGCAATCGCTAATAATAGAGTTAGAGGCCCAATTCTTCCAATCAGCATTAAAGCCGCAATGGAGATTTTACCCATAACCGATAGCACCGGTGTGATGCCAAGTGAAAGACCGACTGTTCCAGATGCCGACATGACTTCAAAGAAGATTGCCAAGAATCCCTGATCACTCTCCAGCCTCATTAAAATAAGGATAAAGACTGATGTAATCAGAATTGAGATAAAGGTAATCGCCGTTGCCCGAACCACTAGAGGCCCAGGAATCTTTCTATCTAAGATACCAACTGATCTTTTCCCTTTCAGGGTCGATCTGATTGACTGATATAAAATCGCAAGAGTCGTCGTCTTAATTCCACCTGCTGTAGAACCAGGGCTCCCACCAATAAACATGAAGAGGGTCATGGCATACAACGTATAGGTATTGAGATTAGTTAAAGGTATTGAATTAAACCCAGCAGTCCTCAAAGTAATAGACTGAAATAGAGAAAGTTGAATTTTTTCCCAGACTGTATAGCTATCTAAGGCATGCAAGAATTCTCCAAAGAAAATAAAGAGGGCTCCTGCTACGGTTAAAATAACAGAAGTAACGATTACAACCTTTGAGTGAAGTCCAAGCCTGACTATACTTTTACCTCCGACAACAACTTCTTTTAATTCTTTAAGAACAATAAACCCAAGCCCACCAAGGGTAATAAGAACCATTATCGTTCCATGAATAAGCGGCTTAGTTGCATATGATTCCATCGATGTATCAAAGAGGCTAAATCCAGCATTACAAAAAGCGGAGATCGAATGAAAGAAGCCGTAATAAATGGCAGAGCCAAATTCATAACCTTCAAAGCTAAAACCAATGGTTAGGACGATAGCTCCCCATAGCTCTATGAAGAAAGTATATTTAACAATGCTGACAATCATACTTAAGAGTTCCTCCAGACTAGCTACGTCTAAAAGATCCTGCATAATCATCCTCTCTTTCATCCCCATAGCATTTCCCATAAGAAGGGCCATCGATGAATAAAGAGTCATGATAGAGAGTCCACCAATTTGTATAAGAATAAGGATAACGATTTGTCCAAAAAGAGAAAAGTCTGTCTCTAAACTCATGGTGGATAAACCAGTCACGCAAGTCGCCGACGTCGCCATAAAAAGGGCATCGATAAACTTCATGGCCTTCCCTGGATTTGTAGAAACCGGAAGCATGAGTAGGAAAGTTCCAACTAAGATCACTCCAGAAAAAGAAAGTAAAACCCACTGAGCAGAACCAAGCTTTAAACCTTTAAATATTCCTGATTGTTTAACCAAACCACCGGAAGTCGCCTTAGTTTTCCCATTGTCATCATAAAGAGAAAGAACACTTGAGAGTAGATGAGCCGAGCCTAGCCAAAAAGAAAACTCCACATCGCCCCAAGTGATAAGCAGAGGAAAGAAAACAACAATTGAGAAGATATGTTTTCTAAAAAAGTCTTCCGTACTTTTGCTATTTATATAATTTACAAAAACACTTAAGAGCAAAACTAGCGGAACAATCAAGCCACCTGCTCTTATAAGGGCCCTAACCCACTCTCCGTTCCAAGACGTAGGAATTTTTCCCATAGACTGAGCAGAATAGAGTAGGATGAAACAACCATTGAGGAACAGTTCAAGGATGAATGGAATTTTGTGCAGACCGCTGAGCATAACTCTATGATAATACTGATTAATTATTTAACCATTAAGAGCATTATTTACCGAGCGCTATAGAGTATGAAAACAGAAATCATTAATTTTAAAATCGAAAGTTTAGACTCACTAGGCCAAGGCGTTAGTAAGATAGACGACAAGATCACTTTTATTCCAAAGTCCCTGCCCGGTGAAGAGGGTCAGGCCCTTGTTGTAGGTAAAAAGAAAGGAATCCAGTTTGCAAAAGTAACTGCCCTCTCAAAGCCTTCAGATCACCGAGAAGAGCCGGCCTGCCAGCACTTTGATGAATGTTCCGGCTGTGACTTTCTTCATACCAATTACGAAATGGAGCTTAAGACCAAGCAAGCCTCGTTTGAAAGGCTTCTTAGTTATAGTCCGTTTAAAAACACTCCCGTCACTGTTCATGGTGCCCCTACCAGAATTGGCTACCGCAATAGAATTCAACTGCACTATGACTTAAAAAGAAAGACTCTAGGTTTTCATAAGGCCAAATCAAATCATATTGCAGAAGTTCCAGGTTGCTTACTTCCAAGCCTAAAAATACAAGAGTCCTTAAAAGCTCTTTATGAAGACCAAGCGTGGATCAAGAACGCCCCGTCGGATGCCCCTCTCAATGGGCATCTAGAGCTTTATGAATTAAATAATGAAGTTCTCTGCGTCTGGAATGAGAACTATGCAGCTGCTGGTTTTAGCCAAGTAAATAAAGTTATGAATGATCTAGCGCTTCAAATTTGGAAAGAGTTTTATGATTCTTGCGAGTCAATAGGCAGCGTTTATGATGTGTTTGGCGGATCAGGAAACCTAACTAGAAACTTTACTGAATCTAAGATTTCTATCTTTGATAATTTTTGTGATAAATCAAAATTATCAGAGCATCAAAAATTTATTAAAACTGATCTCTATAAGAGTCCTAAAGTTCCAGATTCTCCAGCAGATCTTATTATCTTTGATCCTCCAAGAAGTGGTTTTAAAGAAACAGCTGAGTGGCTAAATGATCTAGAGCCCCGCTACGTCGGCTATCAAAGCTGCTTCTCTGATACCATGGTCCGTGACTTAAAAAAGATAGCTCCCCATTTTGAAGCCATATCTATTCACTTACTGGATTTCTTTCCAGGAACCCATCACTATGAATCGATAATCTTCTTAAAAAATAACCGACTCAAATAGTCGGCAAAGACCCTTTCAAGTTTGGCAAAGAAGCTTTAACTCAGTAAAATAAACTGTTTCAACGCTTTTAAATTGATCTACAGGATGGCCATGAAAAATATTTTAAAACTTGTCTTAATAGCTCAACTTATCCTCGTAGGATGTGGGTCATCAAGTTTAGAAAAAGAATCTAATCTTAAAAAAGCTGATCTACACTACGCTCATGGAACTGATGCTCTTGTGAACAAAGATTATACAACAGCGCTAGATCATTTAATTAAGGCCAATAATCTTAAACCTAATCAATCCAATATTTTAAATAATTTGGGTATGGCCTTTTATTTTAAAAAAGAGATGCCACGGGCTTTAAAATATTTACTACTAGCTCTAAAAAATGGTCCAAAGAACTCTGATGCTCGCACAAACTTAGCTTCACTTTATTTAGAGATCAACCAACTCGATAAAGCTGAAGAACATTATAGAATTGTTTTAAAAGACTTGGTTTATAAGCATCAGTACAGAGTGCATTACAATCTATCCATTGTTGAAAAAAAACGTGGTAACTACGATAAGTCTATCGTTCAACTTAAGAAAGCAATCGAAATCAAAGACGACTACTGTCCGGCTAACTTCAAGATGGGTAACTTAGCTTTTAGAAGATATGATTACCAGTCAGCTCTTAAGTATTACAGAGATGCAACAAAAGGTAGCTGTTACAGTTTAGCCGAGCCTCACTTAAGGCAAGCAGAGTCCATGATTCAACTTAAGAAATATACTGAAGCAAGACTTAAGCTTACTGATGTAAAGAATCAGTTTAAGGGAACTCGTTACGACACTCTCGCTAAAGTTAAACTGAACGACTTAGATAATTTAGAGAAACAAGAGTTTTACTCTAATCAAAATAACAACAACTTCTATAATAAATGACAAAAAAACAAGATCCTTTCGAGGAAGCCGAAATTGACCAAGACTCAGAGCCTCTCAAGTTTGAAGAAGCAACTTCCCTTTTTGAAGAAGAAAAATCTTCCGGAAAAAAAGATGAAGAGCTAGTAGAAGAAGTGGAAGTAGAGTCTGCCTCTGAACCAGAAATCCAAGAACCTGTACAAGAAATAACCGAACCCTTTCCTGGTAATGAAGATATGGCTTCAACTATTGGAGCCTTCTTAGGCCAAATGAGAGAAGAGAAAGGTATAAATTTAAAGATCATCAGTCAGCATACTAAGATCTCAGTTAGCAATTTAGAAAAGCTTGAAGCGGATGATCTTGATGCCCTTCCTAACCGTGCTTATGTAATAGGTTATGTTAAGTCTTATGCAAAAGCTCTTCAGCTCAATCAAAATGATTGTCTTGAACTTTTAGACATGACTTACGGAATTGAAAAAGAAGAAGTTATTCAAGAGCCTTCATCTCCACAGATGACGGCCGGCCAGCAAGCGCCATCTAAAAAATCAGAAAATGGAGAAGGCCAAGGAATCAAGATAGGGATAGCCGTTGGAGCACTTGCTATCATCGCCTTTCTTTTGATCTTAAATAATACAGGTAAGAAAGATGAAGTAACATCTGAAGAAGTTGTCCAAGAAGAAGTTCAACCTGAAGTTGAAGAAAATAAAAAGGTCATTCCTCAAACTCTTGGCGCCACTACTCCCCTTAAAGAGACAAGCAATGCTAGTGAGGAAGTTTTGGAGACTAAAACTGATTCAGAGACACTTCCAAAACCATTAGCGACTCCAGTTCCTAAGAAGCAACTTGAAGAGATTAAAAAAGAAGCCAAAAAAGAAGAAGTAAAAGAAGAAGTTAAGGTAGTTGAAAAAAAGAAAGTAGAGAAAAAAGAAGAAGTTAAAGTAGAGCCTAAAAAGAAAGACGAAAAGATAGACTTTAAGCCATTAGCAAAAATTCTTTATCAACAAGATACAAGCCTCTCTCAGGAAGAATTTGATAGATTACTTCCAACTAAATACAGAGCTGCTATTGTTGAAGGCCAACAGAATATTTTTATTAATGCTGTTAAAGCTGATTCATGGCTTACTTATAAGTCTGATGACGATCCGATAAAGAAGTTTGTCCTAAAAAAAGGAAGAACTATTCTTATTCGTGGAAAGTTAATAAGAGTCTTTCTTGGTAACTTAGGGGCGGTTAAGGTCTTTAAGAACAATAAGCTATTGACCATGAGTAGTCCTTCTGGAGTTAAGTCTCTAGTTATCCCTCAGGAAAGAAGCTCTGAGTTTGTCATTCCACTATTTATCTTTAAGAAAAATGGTTCAGTACAAACAAGTGAAGACTACTTAGAAGAAAGTCAGAACTAAGACATCCAGTCTAATTTTCTATAATAGAGAGATCCTACTAATCCAGTGAAGATTGTTGGCATAAAGACAGTTAACACTGGTGGCATAATCCCCTTTCTTGAAAGACTAACCCCTATAAAGAAAAGAGCATAATAACCAATAAGAAAAAGTAAACCTACGGTACCAGAACTCTTGGTCCTACCTCTTCCTTTCTTTATTCCTAAACTAAAGCCTAGAAAAATAAAAAGAAAGATCTGAGCGGGGGCATTAAAGCGAGTCCAATACTCGAGCTCTGTCTTAGGTAACCTAGCCTTTATATGGTTTAGTTCAATATTCTCTTCATTAGTAAGGCTTTCTTTCTTAGTTAGTGACTCAAGAGTTTTCTTACTTTCATCAATAATAGAGGAGAGCTCTTTGTTAGTTCTCATAGCATCTTTTGTAACAAACCCCGGAGTATAGCCACCTGTTAAAATGGGAAAGTCATACTCTTGAAAGAGGATCTTCTCAACGTCACCATTTGATTTCTCTGTCTTTAGGATATTACCGTCGGTTAAGTTAAACCTTAAAGTAGGCATACTTGTTCCTGAGATGACTTGCTTGATCAAAACACCTTTCTTAGCAAAGATAACTCTATCGATTCCTTTTTTAACATTAGAAGTAGAAATAAAGACATTCTTTAAGATGACTGAATCTTCAGAGACTTCTTCTGCAAACAAGGTCACACCAGGAATATCGGTAAAGAATTTTTCAGACTTTATATCTGTTAGAAAACCCTTACTGGTCAGTTTGATCACAGTGTTCTTAAACAGAGTTTTAGAATGAGGAATAAGATTGATATTCATACTAAACAAAGTGACAGCAATGACTGAGGCCACCATTAAAAAAGGTTTCAAGAGAGACCATTTGGTAGTTCCAAACGAACGCATAGCAACAATCTCTGAATCTTCACTAAGTTTGTTTAAGGTATAAATAGTGGCGAAAAAAGCTGATAGAGGGATCGCCATTGGTAAAAAACTAATAGAGATATGGCCTACAAGCTCTAATACTTGAGCTAAGTCTACGCCCTTCTTAGTGATAATGCGCGTAAGCCTAAAGAGCTGAAAGGTTAAGAGGAAGGCCACGAAGAAGAACGCACTTAAGAAAAAGGGCGGAATAAAGTTATAAGCTAAGTAGCGCTGTTTGATATTAAGTAGCAATTTCGTCCTTCTTAGACATTAAGGGTGACTCTATGTTAGTTTAACGCGCTCAAAAGATAATGCAAACTCCCGAACAAGTGAGGCAAATATGGAATTTCAACTTAATTTTAACGCAAAAAATCATTCAGAGTCAGAAGTAGCAGTCTTTGCTGGATTTTCTAAAACAGAAGAGAAAGGAAAGAAAAAAGAAAACAAGCTGGTTAATAGTCATTGGCCTAAAGAAGTTAAAGAAGCTTTCAATAGCTTTAAAGCTTCACAAACATTTAATGGATTAAGTGGTCAAAGCCTAGCTTTCCCACTTGCTAACGGTGATACAGCTTTAGCTTACGGTCTTGGTGAGAAATCAAAGCTTAACTTTGAGTCTCTTAGAAAGTCGGTCTCTGCTCTACATAAATTAGTAGCTGATACTCATAAAGAAATCTCAATTAACCTAGATTCATTTTTAGTTAAATCTAAATTAGAAGAAAGCCTAACAGCTATTGTTGAAGCTTTTCTCTTAACTGAATATCGTTATGAAGTTTTTATGTCTAAGAAATCTGAAATTAAATTAAAGTCAGTAATCTTTGATTCAAAACTACCAAAGTCAAAAGCTAAGAAAGCTAATGAAGCTCTTGTTGCTGCCGTTCATGTTTCTGAATCAGTAAATCTTTGTCGTGACTATGTTAACTGTCCTCCAAACGATTTAAATTCTGAAACTTACGCCAAAAGAGTTGTTGAAGACGCTAAGAAAATCAAAGGTGTTAAAGTAAAAGTTTTAGGAAAAGCAGAATTAAAGAAAGAAAAAATGGGAATGTTCCTAGCTGTAAATCAAGGGTCAGACTTTGAACCACAATTAGTGCAACTAACTTATACTCCTCCAAAAGCGACTAAAAACACTAAGCATATTGCTCTTGTTGGAAAAGGACTTACTTTTGATACTGGTGGACTTTCACTTAAGCCAGGCGCTTCCATGGTTAACATGAAAACTGACATGGCCGGATCATCAACTCTTTATGCTGCTTTTAGAGCGGCTGCCCTTACAGGTGCAAAGACTAAGATCACTTGCCTTCTTGGTATGACAGACAATGCAATTGGACCAAAAGCAATCTATCCAGATGCTATTGTTAAAGCTAAGAACGGAAAGACTGTTGAGATCTTAAATACAGATGCTGAAGGAAGACTCGTTCTTGGTGACGTTTTAACTTATGCTTCTGAAATGAAACCAGACGCGATCATCGATGCGGCTACTCTAACGGGTGCCTGTCTAATCGCTGTTGGTATTGAGACTTGTGCCGTTCTTGGTAATAATCAAAAACTAATCAACGACCTTCTAAAGTCAGCTAAGAATACTGATGAATATGCATGGCAACTTCCTATCATTGAAGAGTTTCACAATGATATGAAATCACCTATCGCTGATCTAAAGAATATTGGTGGATCAAGATGGGGTGGAACTGCAAAAGCAGCAGCCTTCTTAGAAAACTTTGTCGATAAAGACATTGCTTGGGCCCACTTAGACATCGCTGGTATCAGTGGTGGACAAGGTGCTCATAAGCCTTATTGCCCAGCAAGTGGTGCATCTGGCTTAATCGTTAGAACAGTTTGTGATTACCTTCGCAATGCTTAATGAATAAACAAAGATTTAATATCGTACTACATGCGCCCGATATTCCAGGAAACACTGGAAGTATCGGGCGTACTTGCGTTGCCCTTGGGCTTAGACTCATCTTAATTAAACCTTATGGATTCGACCTATCAGAAAAAGCAGTGAGAAGAGCTGGGCTAGATTATTGGAAACATATAGAACTCTCTGAGTATGAGACTTGGGAAGACTTTATTAAAACTGAATCCCCTCAGAATTTAATCTTTTACTCAAAAACTGGAGCAAAGAATTACTACGAAGCTCCCTATCAAGAGAATTGTTTCTTGGTTTTTGGTTCAGAGACTAAAGCACTTCCTGAATATATTATGGAACAATATAAAGACAGCCTATACTGTCTTCCCCAATACTCTGAACATATTAGAAGTTTAAACCTCTCTAACGTGGCAACTGCTGCTGCCTACGAAGCACTAAGACAGATTTCTTTTAGCTAATTCAATCGCCCCATAAGTAAAGATAACATCAGCTCCTGCTCTCTTAACAGAAAGAGTGGCTTCATAGAGAGCCTCTTCGGCATTAAGCCATCCCTTCTCGCCAGCTGCCATGATCATAGCGTATTCGCCACTAACAAAATAAGCACAAACGGGAACAGTTGATTCTTTCTTAACGTCAGAGATTATATCAAGATAACTTAAGGCGGGTTTAATCATAACCATATCAGCGCCTTCTTCAAGATCAAGGCGAACTTCTCTAACGGCCTCAACTCTATTGGCTGGATCCATTTGATAAGTTTTCTTATCCCCAGCTTTTGGGGCTGACTCTAAGGCATCCCTAAAAGGTCCGTAAAATGAAGAGGCGTACTTTGCTGAATAGGCCATGATGCCTACATCTTTAAAGTTATTTTCATCAAGAATTGAGCGAAGGTAACCGACTCTTCCATCCATCATATCCGAAGGAGAAATAAAATCAGCTCCGGCCTTTGCCTGAGCAAGGGCCATCTTGCCTAAGACCTCAAGAGTCTCATCATTTAAGATAACACCCTCTTTTACAATTCCATCATGCCCATCACTTGAGTATGGATCCATGGCCACATCTGTAAAAAGAATGAGCTTAGGTAGTTTTTCTTTTAGTTCTGTAATTGCTTTTAGGTAAAAGTTCTCTTCATCCCAGGAATAACTAGCGAGAGAGTCTTTCTTCTCTTCCTTAATTTTTGGAAAGAGGGCTATCCCACGAATCCCAACTTCTAAAGCTTCCTCAGCTTTTATTAAGAGGTTTTCAATTGAGTATCTAAAACACCCAGGCATACTAGAGATCTCTTCTTTGACCCCAACTCCTTCCGTTACAAAAAGAGGAAGCACCATATCTTCTGGTCTTAGGTGAGTTTCCCTCACCATGCTTCTCAAAGAGTCATTCAGTCTATTTCGTCTCGGTCTGTTCTTTATCATAAACGCATCATAATCCTCCTCTTGATCAATTTAAAAACGCGGCGCACCACAATCTTTACGACATACTTGTGACAAACCAAGGGGTCATTTTTATTAAGATGCACAGGTGATAAATCAGCTGAAAATACATCATAGAAGCGCAGAAGAAGATCCCAAGACTTGGGACGCTGCTTACGTTGAATGGAAGACTTGCCTAAGATCAATAAGCTTTCATAAAGGAAATCTACCCTCAACCCATTCAGGTACTGAGGCTTATGAATTCTTATTACAGGTTATCTGCGGCCTAAAATCTCCTATGATTGGAGAGACAGAGATCCTGGCTCAGTTCAAAGGTTTTCTTAAAAAGAACCCTGAAGTCATCTCACGAAAGATCTCAGAGAAATTGATTCAAGATTCAAAGAAGATTAGAACAAAGTACTTAAAGAATTATGGATCTCAATCATATGGATCTTTTGCTCTTAAAGAATCAAAGTCGCTTGAAAGTATTGTCCTTCTTGGAGCTGGCGCTCTTACGCAAGATATAGTTCCCATCATTAAAGATCATCCTGGAGATATAATAGTCATGGCCAGGAATCTTGAAAAGGCCAAGGCAAGTTTTAAGAAATATCCTCAGGTGAAGATTAAGTCCTTCGAGGATGAGTTCTCTTATAAAAAATCCCTCGTAATCGTTGCAGCCCCTTTAGAGAGCATTGCCTTAGAAGAGTTAATCTCTAAGAATTTTTACCAATCATCTATCCTAGATATGCGCTCCACTCGTGATGGTCCTCAATTAAAATTAGGAACAGATTTTCTTTATAAAAGTCTTAATGAAATTTTTAGCGAAATAGAAAAGACACAAGAAAAATTAGAAAAAATATGTCATGAAATAGAAATCGAAATCAAAGAGCTCTCTCATAAATGGAATAAGAAAGCCCAGAACAGACCCTTTGGGTGGGAGGATCTATGTTATTAAAGATAGCATCAAGAAAATCAGATCTAGCGCGGCTTCAAGCTCTTTTAGTTGCAGACGCTCTTAGAAAAGCAGACTCTTCAATAGAGATTGAACATCTCTTTAGCGCTTCTTTTGGTGATTTAAATCCCGAGATTTCACTAGATAAAATGCCTACGAAAGGTGCCTTCACCGAAGATTTTAAAGAAGGAATAAAGAACAATGAATTTGATATTGTTGTTCACTCTTGGAAAGACCTTCCCACCGACTTACCTGCACATAGCCAGCTCTTTACATTAAAGCGCGAAGACCCGAGAGATCTTCTGTTAGTTAGAAAATCTTCATCAAAGCAGCTTCATTTAAAAGTACTTACTTCATCCCCAAGAAGGATTCACCATATCATACCCTTCTTAAAAGACTTTTATCCCCTTAGACTTGAAGAGATTGAAACAGCAGAAGTAAGAGGAAATATTCCAACAAGACTTAAGAAGCTAATTCAAGGTGATGGGGACGCTTTGATTATTGCGAAAGCTGCATTAGACAGACTTCTCTCAAGCGAAGTCGAAGAGTTCAATGACCTTAAGATTGAGTTAAGAAATTATTTAGATCAATGCCGCATGATGATCCTTCCTCTCTCTCATTTTCCTACGGCTGCAGCTCAAGGCGCCTTGGCCATAGAAGTAAACAAGAATAATAAGAAAGTCATCTCTGTTTTAGAAAAAATTCATTGCTCAGATACCTTTAAAAATGTGAGAAGAGAGAGAACACTCTTAAGTAATTTTGGAGGGGGATGCCATCAAAAGCTTGGCATGACTTCTTTAACTCATCAGCATGGTAACTACTTTTCTGTCAGCGGCCAAAAGCCTGATGGTGAAGAAATTAAAGAGCTTAACTTAGAGACGAACCTCAATGACTTAAAGCCAGAAGCTAAAGAAGAAGTCCTAGAGGCAACTAGTTTCTTTGATAGAAAGAGATTAAGTACTGAAGTTCCAAAGGATTGTGACCTCTACTTAGCAAAAGATTACGCCCTTCCAGAAGAGTACAACAATCAAGATCAAATCATCTTCACTTCAGGAGTTCTCTCTTGGAAGAAGCTAGCGCAAAAGGGGCATTGGATTGTAGGTTCAAGCGAATCCCTTGGAGAACCATGGGGGACTAACCTCGAGGAACTCCTAGGCCGAGAACTCAAGTGGCTAAAACTCTCTCATACTAAAGCACCAGGAAAGAACCTTTCTACTTACGAGTTGAGTCCAAAGAAAGACATACCTGAATTAAAAAATAAAAGATTCTTTTATTGGATGAGCGCTAGTCAATTTAACTTGGCCTTAGAGAAGTCCCCTGAAATCATTGATAAAAACCACGCTTGTGGGCCAGGATATACGCATAGCGAAATAAGTAAGAAAGTCCCAATAGATAGGCTAGAAATTTACTTAAGTTATGAGAAGTGGTACCAGAGCAAAATAGGATAAGACATGGAATTATTTGAACAACTCTTTGAAAGAAGTAAAAGCGTTACTCCAGGCGGAGTTCATTCTCCCGTTCGAGCTTTTAAAGGTCTCGATCAAGCCCCACTCTTTTTCAAAAGTGGTCAGGGCGCTCTTATGATTGATCAAAAAGATAAAACTTATATTGATCTTTGTTCTTCCTTTGGCCCTCTAATTCTAGGTCACCGAGATAGTGAAGTTCAGGCAAGTATTCAAGGGATCCTTGAAAATGCTTGGAGCTTTGGGGCTCCAGAAGCCTACTCACTAGATCTTGCTGAATGGATCATCAATGAGATTCCATGGATTGAAAAAATAAGATTTGTTAACTCAGGAACTGAAGCTGTAATGACGGCCTTAAGACTTGCTAAGGGTTATACCGGTAGAAACAAGATTTTAAAGTTTGATGGTTGCTACCATGGCCATGTTGATTCTATGTTAGTCGCCTCAGGTTCAGGACTCGCAGGAACGGCCACTGCTTCAAGCGCTGGAATCTCTGAAGCAGTTGCATCTGAAACCCTAGTGGCGAAACTTGATAGTGAAAAAGAAGTCATCGAGATCTTTGAAAGAGAAGGCTCTGATATTGCCGCCATTATAGTAGAGCCGCTTCCAGCAAACTATGGGCTCCTTCCTCAACGAAAAGAATTCTTACAATTTCTAAGAAAGATATCAAAAGAAAATGGCGCCCTCCTCATTTTCGATGAAGTCATCTCAGGCTTTAGAGTCTCAATGGGAGGTATGGCAGAAGTTTCTGACGTCGTTCCAGACCTTGTGACTTATGGAAAGATCATTGGTGGTGGGTTTCCAGTTGGTGCCTTTGCAGGAAATACTGAGATAATGGAAATGCTTGCTCCTACAGGCCCTGTTTATCAGGCAGGAACTCTTAGCGCGAATCCAATCTGCATGGTTGCAGGTCTTAACACTCTTAAAAAGATTAAAAGAGATAATGTTATTGAAAAGACAAACCTTGCTTGCAGTACTTTTGCAAAGAACTTAAATAAAGCATTCTTCGACCTAGAACTTCCTCTTCAATGTATTCAGGCTGCCTCACTCTTCTTTATAACTGAGAAAACAGAGAAGCCTATTAGGGATATTGATTCTCTTCCGAAGAATCATGGGGAGTTTTTCAAAAAACTCTATCCATTACTTCTTGAAGAAGGAATCTATATCGCCCCGGCGGCCTATGAAGTGGGCTTTTTCTCTGCTGCGATTACAAATGATATGGTTCAAGAATTAAGCGACAAGTTCATAAAAGTAATTTGCAAAGTGATGAATGAAGAAAGATAAACTTATAGACTGGAAAATTGTCTCGGCAATGATCTGGTTACTATTCACTGTTTCTTTAGCTAGCTGGTGGCTAGCTTTAGGCCTTCAATATAGCACGTCTAAGAAATCTATGATCATAGGCGAAGGACTAACTCTTATTGTTTTTATAGCTAGTGGTGGCATTGCCCTTATTTATTATATCTTAGAGGAAAGAAAACGAAATTTTCAATTGAATCAATTCTTCGCTTCGGCCAATCATGAATTAAAAACCTATATGGCCTCGCTTAGGATTAGAGCTGAAGGCTTAAGTGAAGACCTAGAAGGAAAAGATGAGGCGCGTGCTGCTTCAAAGATAGTTAGCGACACGATTAGATTAGAGCTTCAATTAGAGAACTCCCTTATCTTTTCAGAACCAAAGAACAGACAAATATTCATGGAGTCTATTAACTTACGAGAGTACTTACTAGGACTCTCTGAAGGGTGGATGAATATAAAGATTTCTATTAAAGGCGATTCAATCATTCGAGCAGACCGTCGTATGATTGATGTTATTATCAAAAACCTTATTCAAAATGCCATCATCCATGCCAAAGCTAGCGAGATTACCTTTGAGCTAGGATCTGCTGGACTTGTTATCGTGACTAATCTTGGAGAGCCCTTTAAAGGTGAGCTACCAAGACTAGGAGAACTCTTTTATAGGCATCAACATAAGAGTAGATCAGGCATTGGTCTCTATTTAGTAAAAACTCTTAGTGAATCTCTAGGCGGGAAGGTTGCCTTCTCTCTCTCTAATGATAAATCTTTGAAGATTGAATTGGAGTTTCTCAGTGAATAAGATGAGACTCCTTTTACTAGAAGATGATCCCTCCCTTGGTGAAGCTATCCAGGAGAGGCTTATAAAAGAAGGCTTTCAAGTCGATTGGGCAGAAACTCTCTTTGCCGCTAAAGAACTAGTTAATTCCGTAGAGTTTGATCTTCTTATCCTAGATGTAGGACTGCCGGACGGATCCGGCTTTGAACTCGCTGAAGAACTTCAGGGACGCTTTCCCGTAATATTCCTAACCGCCCTTAACAGCGCAGAGAATAGACTTCGAGGCTATGAACTTGGGGCCAATGAATACATACCTAAGCCATTTCATTTTAAAGAGCTCATCATAAGAATTCAAAAAACGATTGGTGATAAGCCAAAGTTAGAAAAGAATGAATATTATTTTGAAGATTTTAAGATCAACTTAGAGGCCATGACGATTGATCAAGATGGTCAATCCTTCTACCCATCCGTTAGAGATTTTTCAGTCTTAACCTTTCTCATCGCTTCGTATCCAAACGTCGTATCAAGAGAAGAACTTTTAGATAAATACTGGGGAAGCGATTCCTTTCCCACAAATAGAACAGTAGATAATTCAATCCTTAGAGTTAGACAATTCTTAGGAAAAAACGCCACCCTCTATATTAAATCAGTCAGAGGTGTCGGTTATCAATGGATTCAGGAGCCTATCAATGAGTAATTTAAAATTTCAGAATGCTTTAAGCGGAGTTGAACAAAACTGCCCACCTATCTGGTTTATGCGCCAAGCAGGAAGGTATCACTCTCACTATCAAGAGCTAAAAAAGAAATATACCTTTGAGCAACTATGTAAGAATCCAGAGCTCGCAGCAGAAACGGCATTAGGACCCATCAGAGACTTTGATTTTGATGCTTCTATTTATTTTAACGATATCCTCTACCCTCTAGAGGCCCTTGGGTTTGACCTAGAGTATTCCCCAGGTCCAATTCTCAGCCCAAGATTAGATGACGCTTTTCTCGGCAACCTAAAAAGCTTAGACGAAGCAAGTTCATTTCTTAGCTTTCAAAAAGATGCTGTTAAAGCAACGAGAGAACTTCTTCCTAAAGATAAGTCTCTTATTGGTTTTATTGGTGGTCCTTGGACTCTCTTTACCTACGCCGTTGAATGCTCTCATAAAGGTCATATGATTGATTCAAAAATGAACACAGATCTTTTTATAAAATTCTCTGAAGTTCTTCTTCCTCTTCTTAACAATTGTATTAAAGAGCAGCTACTAAGTGGCGCTGAAGTTGTTATGATCTTTGATACTTCAGCTGGATCTTTATCAACTTCGCATTTTCAATCTTTCGTTGTTCCTGCCATTGAAAAATTAGCTAAGGCTAATCCAGGAAAAGTTGGCTACTACGCTAAAGAGACAACTCATCATCAAGCCAACCTTCTTAAGCACTTACCACTCGCAGGTCTTGGGTATGACCACCGCTTTAGTATGAAAGAGCTTCTTCTTGAAGAGGATAGATCTGGTTTTGTTCAAGGAAACTTTGATCAAACCCTTCTCTTTGCTGACGAATCAAACTTTAAGAAATACTTAGCCTCATATATAGAGCCTTTAAAAGAGCTAACTCCTTCAGAGAGAAAAGGCTGGATTAGTGGTCTTGGCCATGGCGTTCTACCAAAGACACCTGAATCAAATGTCAGGCTACTCATCAATACAATAAGAGAGGAATTCAATGCTTAGTTCAGAACTTCTGGCCAAATATGACATTCCGGCTCCTCGTTATACAAGTTACCCAACAGTTCCTTATTGGGATGAAACTCCAAGTAAGAGCAAGTGGATTCAAAGCCTAAGCTCTAGCCTAGAAGGTGATTCCTCTTGGTCTCTTTATATTCATGTTCCTTTTTGTGAAAGTCTTTGCACCTTTTGCGGCTGCAACACAACCATCACGAAGAACCATGATCTTGAAGGAGACTACGTCGATAGTGTTATCAAAGAATGGGAAACCTATATAGCATCGGTTCCAGAACTTTTAGAGAAGCCATTAAGGCAACTTCACTTAGGTGGAGGGACTCCTACTTTTCTTAGCGCTGAAAATCTTAAGAGAATGCTTGATCCTATTCTTTCAAAAGTTAATTATGATAAAGATAATTTTGAGGGCTCCCTTGAAGTTGACCCAAGAAAAACAAATAGAAGACAACTAGAAGTCCTCTCAGAACTTGGGTTCAACAGGATTTCTCTTGGAGTTCAAGACTTTACCTTAAAAGTTCAAGAGCTTGTTAATAGAGTACAAAGCTTTGAGCAAACAAAAGAGATCACTGACGCAGCAAGAGAGCTCTCTTACGACTCCGTTAATTTCGATCTCATCTATGGCCTTCCTTGTCAGGGAATAGAAGAGATGACTCAAACAACCAAACTGACTATCGAGTTAAGACCAGACCGCATCGCTCTTTATAGCTTCGCTAGAGTTCCATGGATCAAGCCCGCTCAAAGAAAGTTCACAGATGAGCAACTTCCTGTCGGCGCTGAAAAACGCGCTCTCTATGAAGTGGCCCGAGAGATGTTATTAGGCGCTGGTTACCATGAGATTGGAATGGATCACTTTGCCCTTCCCTCTGATGAACTCTCAGTAGGAGTCGATGAAAAGACTCTTCATAGAAACTTTATGGGATACACACCTTATCAAACCGATGTTCTTCTAGGTCTTGGAGTCAGTTCGATCTCTGAATCTAAAGATTGCTTCCATCAAAATGAGAAGGTTCTGAATCTCTATAAAGAGAAAGTAAGTAAAAACGAGATTCCTACCCTTAGAGGTCATATTCACACTGAAGAAGACCTCTATCATCGCAAGCTCATCTTAGAGCTTATGACTAATTTTGAATTAGATATTCCAGAGAAGATCCTAAGTCCGATGGCGCTTAAGTTAGAGCCCCTTATCGAAGATAAGTTATGCAGCCTAAAGGACGGAAAATTATCCGTCTCAGAACTAGGGCGTCCCTTTATTCGTAATATATGCATGACCTTAGATAAAAGAATGCTTACTAAGAAACCTGAAACAAAGATCTTTTCACAGTCCCTATGAAAGTAACCATCATCGGGGCTGGGTTCTCTGGACTTAGCTTGGCCTATTTTTTAATAAAGAAAGGCTTTCAAGTTGAAGTTTTTGAAACTAAATCAAGTCCCGGTGGACTGATTCAAACCATTGAGACCGATAGAGGTCTCGTTGAAACAGCAGCTACAAGTGTTCTTCTCACTTCTGATCTCGAAGAGATTATCAAAGATATCAATATCAACTGCTTCTTACCTAAGAAGAAGTCGCGAAAGAAATACATCTGTGTAAATCATTCTCCAAAAAGAATTCCTCTTAAACTTATTGATCTTCTCTCCTTATTTAAGGGCATCGTAAAACTATTGCTTAATAAGAAGAAAGTGGCACCGCTTAAGAACGAAAGCCTTAGTTCATGGTCTGATAGGGTCTTTAATAGCGAAGTAACGAAAAAATTAGTTTCTCCCGCGATGACAGGTATCTATGCAGATAGTGCAAATAATCTTTCAGCCTCTCTTGTCTTAAAGAAGGTTTTCACTAAAGAGAAAAAGAGTCGATCTAAGGGACCTGTTAACTTTAAAGGGGGAATGGGAAATTTTATCCAAGCTCTTGAGAAATTCTTAATTAAGAATCATGTTCAATTTCATTATGACTCTCAGGTAGATGATTTTAACACCATCTCAAATCCAGTGGTTATTGCGACTTCTTATCAACAAGCAAGAGAGCTAAATATTGACCTCCCTATAATTCCTTTGAAAGATGTTAGCTCCGTCACTCTTTTCTTTGATGGTACTCCCCCTCTTGAAGGCTTTGGCACTCTCTTTCCGCTAGAAGAGAACCTAAGCTCGCAAGGCGTACTCTTTAACACAAGCATGTTTGAAGGAAGAACTAAGACAGGCTACTCTGAAACCTGGATCTTAAGTAATAAGACAGATCTTTCAAAAGATAAGCTGCTCGAATTGATCTTAGAAGATAGGGATAAAGTCTTTAAAACCAATGAATCTCCGGTAGACTCCATGATCCATCACTGGCCAGAGGCCTTCCCTCTTTATGGTAAAGAACTAGAAGCGCTTCTCTATAAAGAGCCCAACCTTCCAAAATCAGTCTTTCTCACTGGAAATTACTTAGGCAACCTTGGTCTTTCTGGAATAATTGAACAAAATAAATTACTTTCAATAAAAATGTCTCAGGAACTCATATGAAAAAAGCACTCTTGCTCATCAATTTAGGAACTCCAAGATCTACTGATCCTAACGATGTCGGTGATTATTTAACAGAGTTCTTAACAGATAAGTATGTCATTGATCTGCCCTATATCTTTAGGCAGTTCCTCGTTAGAGCGCTTATTGTTCCAAAAAGAAAGTTTGCTAGCGCTGAAAAGTATAAAAGAGTTTGGCTAAAAGAAGGATCCCCTCTCTTATTTCATACAGAGAATATTTCAGAAAAACTAAATAAGGCCTTAGATCAATACGATGTCTCTTATGCTATGAGGTATGGCGAACCCTCAATCTTATCTCAGCTTGAAAAAATTAAAGACTATGACAGAATCGAGGTCCTTCCTCTTTACCCCCACGACACAAAGTCCAGTATTACAACGGCCCTTGAAGCAGTGGAAAAAGCTTCTAAGAAGTTAAAGATTGAATCAAAGATCAATATCATTAAGCCTTTTTACGATAAAGAATTCTTTATCAGCAGCCTTGCAGACAAGATCAAAAGCGAGATCAATATTGATGAAAAGGACTTTATCCTTTTTAGCTACCATGGAATCCCAGTTCATCATCTACCCGCAAAATGCGCTGAATGTAATCTAGAGTCACCAAAGAATTGCAAAGACTCAGCCCTTATCAATGATTGCTACAGGGCCCAGTGCTACAAAACAACAGAGCTCGTGGCAAAGTCTCTTGGTCTTCCAGAGAGTAAATACATGACTTCTTTTCAATCAAGACTTGGAAAGAGGCCTTGGATAAAGCCTTATACTGACTTAGTCATTGATGAGTTAAAAAAACGAGGCGTACGTAGCCTTGCTGTCCTTAGCCCGTCTTTTGTAGCCGATTGCCTGGAAACACTTGAAGAACTTGGAATGGAGCTTAAAGAAGATTTTGAAGCGGATAATAGCGACTATGACCTAAAGTTCATTCCTTGCCTGAATGATTCTGATGTTTTTATAAAAAACCTGAGCGGATTTTTAAATACTTAAACATTTTTTGCGCCGAGCACAATAAGTCGATGGTTCCGAAAGCTTTGTGACCATGATACCCCTCCTCCATGAAAAATCTTTGGCCTCTCGGCTTTCTTATAAGCCCCCTTATTTATAGCAGCAACTTCTCAACTCTTATCTATGGGAAGATTATCTTTATCCAGCTTTGGATCGTGATCGGCCTTATGGCATTGATTAAATCCAGTATAAAAACCAATCCCTTTCTTCTCTCTCTTTTAGGACTAATCCTTTGGGCAGCTGCCTCAAGCTTTTGGGCGACTGATGCAAACCTAGTTTGGACGGGAGCTTTATGGAGAGGAACTGGTCTCTATTTTTATATTTCTCTTTTCTGCGGCCTAATACTCCTCAACGGTACTCAAGGCTCAAAAGAAATTCTTCAAAAAACCTATGTCTACCTAGCCAGCATCATTGCACTAGCAACTTCGATAGAAACTCTTTTTTATACAAGATCAGGATCTACCCTTTTTACTGGTAACCAAAATGCCACGGCCTTTCTTTTAACGACCTCTTTGTTCTTTCTCTTAAAGAACAAATTAAGCTCTTATAAGTTCTTCAATTTCTTTATAGGAATAGTGATCACAGTAGGAATCATAAGCTCTGGTTCAAGAGCAGCCCTCGGAGGCTTAATCCTCTGCCTTAGCATTTACTTTCTCTATCTAAAGAGACCAGCTCTTAAGACTCTTCTCATTTGGGGTCTTGGTTCTTTAGGAATGGGCGCCCTTTATCACTTGTTCATTGACTCAAATTTCTTAAACGGTCTCTTAAATAGATCAAATGCCTTTCATCGCCTTGATATTTGGAAAGGCTCGATTGAAGCCTTTATGGAAAAACCTATCTTGGGTTGGGGTTTTCAAGGCCTTTATGATGGTTTCTGGAGCCACTTTCCTGCTGGTCTCACTATGGATATTCAGTGGGTGGATAATGCTCACTCTCTTCCTTTTAATCTTTTAACGGAACTCGGAAGTATTGGATTTCTTTTAGGAGCATCTTCAGTGCTCTTTCTCTTGAAAGAGTTAAAGGATAAAAAAAGTGATGAGAGAATCTTCTGGGGACTCTACATTTTCTTTTGTTTTCTCTACTTATTCTCACAGCCTGTTTACATCGACACCTTGGTCATCCTTTTTATAAGTTATTATCTTTTTAGCGACAGTTTAAAGAACTTTGAGATGCCAAAAGCCCTTAATATCCCATTAAAAGTCAGTGCGATCGTGGTTATTTTGTTTATCTCAGTAAAACAAGTTCAGCAGAATTCATTGGTCACTGAAGCTAGAGATTCATTGGACCTAAAACGGGATTTTCGACCTTATTGGAGAGCTTTCACCTCGCAAAAACCCTTTATTGATCCACAAGGTTCTCTCTATCGCTTGAGCAATCGCTTTAAGGATTATTATTCAGATCCATTGACTCCTGAAGGAGATAAGAAGATCTTTAGCAACCTGATGCTAGCAGAGATAAGCAAGGCTTATTCTAGCTCGAGTCACCGTCCGCGCTTTTTAGACACCTATGGCGTTTGGAATATGAGGGCCAAGAACTTCAAGCTAGCTGATCAAAACTTTGATCTTATTCTTAAAAGATCCCCCGATAATATAAACATCATCTATCTGAAAGCTGAATCAGCCGCTCTTCAAAACAATAAGTCTGAAGCTCTTACACTCTTTGAAAAAGCTGAGTCATTAAATAAGACCAATACAAATATTAAGATGAACCTAGCTAAACTTTATATGTCACTAGGCTACCGAGATAAGGCCATCTCTAAGATCAAAGAAGCTAGTCAATTAGATCCAGAAAACCAAGACCTTAAGAAAATCCTTAATCAATTTTAGGAAAAAAAAAGCCCCTCCGAAGAGGGGCCTTTTCTTAAATATGATTTAATCTTTAAATTAAGAGATTAGAACCAGTAATGAACAGCAACTTCTGTAAGTAGAGCATCTGTTGAAAGATCCCCAACTGCACCAGCACCTGTACCTGTACCAATATTTCCGTCAACCTTTAGCTTACCAAAGTTAAGAGTTGCACCAGCGTTGTAGGCTGTTGAACTTCCGTTAACATCTGACTCTAAAGCAGCAGCTGTAGCAGCTTTTGTTTTAGTGCTATCGATAAGAACGTTCTGACGAACAGATCCTCTAAGAGTTAGCCAAGAGTTAGCATCAACTTCAAATCCTAAGTTAACCTTAAGGTTGTTAGTTTTAAGTTCTTGAGCAAGAGTTGCTCCAGCAAGCTTATCTTCCGACTTAGCCATGTTGTAAGTAACATCTGTGTAAATTCTAGCTGTAGAAGATACTTCATGAGTATGACCAGCACCAACCATAATAGTGTTTCTGCTAGTTTCTGACTTAGTAGCGCCAGAAGTGAAATCTACACCCTTAGCTTCGTACATACCATAAAATGTCCAGTTACCCCAGTTGTATCCAAGGTTGATGTCCATGTTATCGGCTTCTACTTTTCCAGATTCTGTAGTTGAAGCATTTGTAGTATTTTCATACTTGTCTTTGATTACAAAGTTTACAGAACCTTCGATGTCACCAAATACGGCACCAGCTCCAAGACTCATTGAACCATGCTTTTGCTCTTGAGCACTAACAGTAGTTCCTTTGTTTTTTGAAGCAGAATAACCGATTCTAGCTCCCCACTGAAATCCCATATCTCCTGCGAAGAAAAGATCTAGATTATCAGAACGATCAACTACACCAGCGTTACCAAAACCAGCAACTCCAGCATAACCGTTGCTAGTAGCATCAGCGATGTTGTTTTGAGAATCACTTTGGTCGTTCATGTAAACACCATAATTAAATGATCCAGCTTCTTTAAAGAATCCACCTTCAGCAGTAGAACCAGCAGTTCCCCATTCAGTAGTTACATAGTTAGTCGTTGAACCTGCGTGAGCTGGGTTCATGAATACGTTACGAGTATCATCAATATAATGTGATCCACGAGCTGTATCCTGACCTAAAGAAGTCATTCTTGTTTTTGTTGCAAAGGCACTAGTAGAGAGAAGCACTAGTCCGGTTGCGATTAATAATGATTTTTTCATTAAATCTTCTCCTTGAAGTATGATTGGAATTACATCCAACATTTGTAAAACCAAGTTTAGTTATTTCTAAAACTTTTTTTATACTTTTATTATTATTCTAATTTTCAGAGCCTAGCCCATAAATGTCAACACATTGGAGTAAAAAAATTCCCTCTGTTATTGAAGTTGCCCTTCGATTTCCTTCTGCCTTGCAAGCGCTCGCATCAAATGAGTCGGAGCGCATTCGGAATCTTCGCATGTTATCTCCATAGGGGCAGTATTCTCGAATGGCCCATTAACACTCACTAAATGAAGATTCTTAACGCTCGTTTTCGATTCCTGATAAAGACTGTCGTCAATTTTTGGACAGGGACTATTCTTGTCTAAAGTGATGAATTCTTCACATGAAACTTTTTTCGATTTTTTAAATATTTTTTCAATATGACGCTTTAAAAGGCGAATTTTCCTAGAAATATCCTCTTCATTTTGCTGATTTATATCAATATGAAGCACAAATTCAATCGATTGCTTGCCTTCTACTTCACCAAACTCACCAATAAAGTGTCCCCATTCGTGGGTATAACTTAAAGGAACAAAGATAGTTTCTGTTTTATCAGCAATGTTCTCTTCAAAGATAAATTTAATATAAAGACTGGCCGGTGTTATCGTTGATTCACAGAACTCGATGAACTTATCACCAAGCTTATTCTTATCTTCATAGTGATTAAGAAAGCTCTGAGGACCAGCTCCCCAATAAAGCTTCTCACAGTTAAGCTCTTCACCATTAGAAGTCTTCAGCGACCAGCTAGAGTTCTCTATAAGGTCCGTGCTCTCAATTTGCGTTAAACCAATTAAGGTATTCGTCCATTTCTTTTCGTTAAGGTTCTTAAAGAATTCAAGGTCATTTATAAAAGGATAGATCTGGCTTAAGTCTATCTCAGCTCGTGGTTCTTTAAAGTAAGCTTCTCCCCATAGCAGGGCTTCAGGCTTTCCTCTTCCGCTAAACTTTCTAAATTCTTGTTCTTTAAAGTATTCCGCTTCCCCTTCAATTTCTTTAATTTCAATATTAGGAAAAAGCTTCTTAAAGGATTCAATATTTACTTGCCCTCTTAAAGAGGTAGGTCCCTTTGGGAGGATTTCTAAAGGTGTTAGCTGTGGGTGGCAAAGAAGTTGAACCTCTTCATTTCCAAACTTTTCAACCAGGGATTTATACAAAGCCACTGAGTAGAGGTCTTCCCCTACGACTAGGTGCCTTACAAATCTGGATACAGTTTCGATTGATTCTTCTTTTTTAAGTGCGCGGATGTCACTAAAGCTCATGGCTTTGCCCCTATTTCATTGTGTGACTCAATACTACAAACAAGGACAAGGCCTATCAAGAATTCTTAGCTTTTATTTTCTCTTTATTGGTGGGATCTGGGTTTAGGCAAAAAAAAAGACGAAGCAGGCTTCGTCTTTTTATATAGTTAGTTGATTATTTAATTAACGCACAGCTAAGCGATCACCTGGTCTAATCATTCGGCGCTTTAACAACTTTAGGTTTGAAGCGATAAGGTCATTCAACTGTAGCCCATTCTTTCTGGCCACAGTCCAAAGGGAATCACCTTTTTTAACCGTATAGTAAACCTGAGGGTTAGGGATCCTCTTCCCTCTTCTTTTAGCGATATTGATTCTTTTTCTATAGGCCCTATGTCTTCTCACGCTCTTTCTAGGTCTTTCATAAAGATCAGCATACATATTTGCTTTTAAGTTTTGAGCGTCTCTAAAAGGAAGAACAATAACCTGACCTGCTTTAAGCCTGGAGTTGCTCTTTAGACCAGGGTTCAACGCTTCAAGAACATAAGGCTTTTTAATCTTATACTTTCTAGCCACATGAGAGAGGCGTGCGTTTCTTCCTTTTACTTTATAAGTCCTATATTCAGTTGCAGCAAAAGACTTAACAATGTCTTGAGACTCACAACACCTGCTCCAAGCCACTTGATAGCCAACAGGAATTCTTAAACGATAGCTTTCAACATTTGGTGGAGTAAACCATCTTAAGATCTCTGGGTTTAATCTCTGGATCTCTTCAAACTCTACGTCGATGGCCTTAGCCACTTTCATTAAGTCTGTATTTCCTGGTAATTCAATTTCTTCAAAGTCTAAAGGCTCACTAAAGACGATATCTCCAAAACCAAAAGAGTTTAGATTCTTTCCGATAATAGCCAGGGCCATAATCTTAGGAACATAGTTTTTTGTTTCAGGCTTTAGATATCTTCCTTTGGCAATCTTCCAAAAGTTCTCAGTCTTGTAACGGCGTATGGCACGGCCCATCTTACCTTCACCAGCATTATAACCAGCGGCGGCCAATTCCCATGAACCAAAATCTTTAAAGAGTTTAGTTAGGTACTTTGAAGCCGCTATAGTGGCTTTAATAGGATCTCTTCTTTCATCAACATACCAATCAATCTTTAACTTGAAGCGCTTCCCCGTATAAGGCATGAACTGCCAAGGACCAACGGCACGGGCCCAACTCTTAGCCTTGTTTTGAAAACCACTTTCGGCCATGGCTAAGAAGATAAGGTCTCTAGGGAGACCGTGATCTTCTAAGATCTTTCCTAAAAGAGGAGCGTATCTTCCCGCTCTACCTGAGTATCTTTCAAAAAACCCCCGGCCTCTATTTGAAAAGTATTTTATCCACTTCTTAACACTCTTATTATAAACAACAGGTATATCAAAATAATAATTCTCTAAATTTAAATGTTCTGCCCCGTAAAGAAAGTAGGTTTTAGTTTTATGTTTATCTGGAGAAGTAATCTCTGCAGAACCTATAATCTGAGAATCATTCTTTTGAACAAGAGCTTGCCTTTGAGCATCAAGGGCGTTTTGCATGTTCTTTGAAATATTCTTTTCATAGGTTTCAGGATCTTGAACTTCTTTCTTTTGACTAGCACAACCCACCAATAGGGCCGGAACAATCATAAGAAGGGCAAAAGATTTGAAATTACGATTAAGCATATAAGTCCTTATTTTGGTTCTAGAAGGTCCTTTTTCCAGATCTACTATTGTCCCACCTCTGTAAATACCGGTCAAACAATAGGCATTTTAGCCAAGTTCTACCCACTTAGAAAGCTCTAAGTCCTTAAAATCTGACAACTTTATTTGGTAGAGGCCCACAAGCCCTAGCCTTCGCGGTCTAGGTAACTATCCACCACAATTGTTCCAACTGCATCGCCAAAGACGTTAACAGTTGTTCTAAACATATCGAGTAATCTATCAACAGCTAGGATTAGACCGATACCTTCAAGAGGTAGCCCTACTGCGCCAAGAACAATGGACATTGTAATAAGCCCTGCCCCCGGAATAGCTGCAGCACCAATGGCAGCTAGTGAAGCCGTCATAAAGATGATCATCTGCTGACCGATACTTAGATCAATACCATAGGCCTGAGCAATAAAGATGGCCGCAACTGATTCGTAAAGTGCTGTTCCATCCATGTTCACTGTGGCCCCAAGAGGAAGAACAAACTTAGCCGTTTCATTATGAACACCTAAGTTCTCTTCGACTGACTTCATTGTAACTGGCAGTGTCGCAGCGGAAGAAGAAGTAGAAAAAGCAGTCATAAGAGCAGGAAAGATTCCCCTTATGATAAACATAGGTGATTTCTTTAAGCGCCAGCTAGCGATAAACATTAAGAAACAAGCATGACAAAGAAGTCCCACTAGAACTGTTAAGATGTATTTAGATAAAGAGACCAAAGCTCCATAACCGGACTTGGCCATAACATCTAACATAAGTACAAAGATACCAATGGGAGCAAGCTTCATAATCCCATTAACCATGACTAATGATAAATGCTCTAAGGCACCCATGAACTTAGTAATAGGCTCACTTTCTTTCATATGATAAAGAGTTGCCCAACCAAGCATGATCGAAAAGACGATCACTTGTAGGATTGTTGAATTCGCCATGGCCCCAAAAGGGTTTGTAGGAATAGCATCAACAATAACACCGATAACTGTTTTCCAGAGACCTTCATTACTTTGAACTCTTTCTGACATAGAAGTTGAAAGACCTTCAAGACCTTGAGTTCCAAGATCAGCACCTACTCCAGGGTTGATCAAGTTAACAAAGATAAGACCAAACATAACCGCAATGGCCGTTGTCACAAAGTAGTAACCCATGGCTTTTCTTCCCATGGATCCTAATTGCTCAGGGGTTCCAAGGTTAACCATAGACATATAAATGGATGATAAGACGAGGGGAACAATCATCATCTTCAATAAGCGAATAAAGACGGTACCAATTGGTTTTACATAGGATACAAGGTCACCTTGCCCTGTATTGTACAGGATCATACCTATAATAAGACCGAGAACCATGGCGATGCCAATTCTCGTGGCGTCCTTCTTTGAAGATGCGGAAGACATTTCTTTCCCCTTTAATACGAATCACAAACTGATACGAATTTCTGATAAAATTTAATAACTGCTGATTATTATAGCAGCAAGGGACTAGTTACAGGATGCGAAAGATTCTTTTATTTTTATTCTTATCAATCCCCTCCCTTTTATTAGCAGAGGTGACCCCTGCTAATTATAACTTCTCACTCGATTCATTGAAGGTCTTTAAACCTGGAACGCCACGTGCTGCCTTTGAGAAGACTTATGGCAAAGGTGAGGTTTGGAAGAAGAGTAATAAGACTATTATCCTCAAGTACTACGTCGCGCAGATTAGATATAAGTTTCCCGTCTTTGTTCAGTTATTTGAAAACAAAGTAGTGGATTATTACGCTCGCCTACCGACCTACTTTCTTCACGATATCTTTCATCAAAGTATTATCAATAGAATTGGAAAACAGGATAAGTACTTTAGGATCGAAAACAACGCTCTTTATAAATGGGAAAATAAAAAGGGAATTGATTATGTCTATTCTGGGACCTGCACCATTACATGCTTTCCCATCTATTTCTCGGAGGCCTTAAATAAGCCTCCGTCAGGAATGAATAATTATAAGAAATTAGTAGATCAGTTTAACTCTGCTTCGAGTCTTCAAGATTCGTTGAAGAGGGGCTCCAATCAATAACTTCCGCTTTCTTTTTAATGAACACCAAAGCAATCACTCCAGAGATCATCATAATAGAACAAAGAATTTGTCCCATCGTTAATGTTCCACCAAAGTAATAACCTAATTGTTTATCAGCTTCCCTTGCGTACTCAACAACAAATCTAAAGAAGCCATAACCTATAACGTAGGTAGCTGCGATAACTCCGTAATGCCTCACTCTTTTAAACATGAACCAAAGAATTAACCAAAGCACTAGGCCCTCGAGTATTCCTTCATATAATTGAGAAGCGTGACGAGGATAAGGACCACCGCCAGGAAAGATCATCCCAAAGGCAGATTCAGTTGTCCGTCCATAAAGCTCACCGTTAAGAAAGTTACCGATCCTTCCAAAGAAAACTCCTTGAGCACCAGAAAGAGCAACCACGTCCATGGTCTGACCCCAACTGATTCCGTTTCTTTTAGAAAAGATAAGCCCACCCACAAGCAGTCCTGCAAGAGCCCCATGATAACTCAATCCTCCTTTCCAAACAGAAAGAAGCTCATCTAAATGATTTCCGTAATAATCCCAATTATAAATAAAAACATAAGCAAACCTTGCACCTAAGAACATGCAAAGAATCATCGTCATAATAAGAGAGTCAATCTTATCGGGAGTCACTTTAAAGAAGTTCTTATTTATAAGAACCTTACAAAGCTGACCTGCCAGGACAAAACCAATGACATACATAAGCCCGTACCAACGAACTTCAAGAGGACCAATACCAAAAATGACGGGATCAAAATCTACGACGTAATTATTCATTAAAGAAGGTTATCAAGGTTTCTTATAAAGACAAGTCAGTACGCGGTTTGAAACTCTCTCGCGGATGAACAATTCCACTGACGACTTTAGCCAAGCTCTGAATCGCCTGTCTAATAGGGACATTGAGTCCTTGATAGTCAAAAAATGTAGAATTCACACTAAGAAAAGAGATCAGCTCTTCTTTATTCATAGGAACATTCTTATCTTTAAGGACACTATCAAGTCTTAAAATTGTAAAATTGGATTTAAGCGGAGTCACTCCATCGATTGAGAAGATTCTATTCTCTCTCACATCAATAAAAACTGCTTCGCTTTGAGATTCCTTTCTTCTTAAAACAACCATTCCTTCTTCAACAGGAACTCCCCAGAAACCGACAATACCTTCTGCAACGAGGGCCCAACTTAAATAGCGGTTCATGATACAGCGGTAATCACTAAAAGCTGCCTCGTCTCCAAAGTCACTTAAGCAGCCCATCTCCCACTGGCTAACGCCAAAAGAGTAAACTAAAAGAGCTTTAGATTTAAACCGATATACTTTGTAGCCTTCCTTAGGAGTAATGCACTCAGAACCATAACGGTCCCCTTCAGCCACTTGATTGATCTGTCTTGAAACTGATGGTCCAGCTATCTTTAAGGTTAAGAGATTGCCCTCAAAGCGAGTATCTAGAGTTGATTCGAGAGCTAATGACTCTTGATTCTCCATTTCACTAAAGCCCATCTGTTTTAGAAAGGGGCTTAGGCTTGCGTCAAAACCTGAGAGCTCGGCCCTCACAAAGACAGGGAGTCCTTGCTCTTTTTGATATTGAAAATAGGTCCAGTTGTTCTCTTTCATACCCTTTGTTTATCGGCATTTCGGCCATTACCCTTGATTTTGCTCACGGATGGAGGCAATTCTTGCCGATCTCAGAATGCGCTAAGCAGCAAAGCAATCTAAGTCCAGTCTATTCCTTGACATAGGGCCCTAAAATGACTTATTTTCCCTACCTTAAGGTCACAATAAGGACTAGGTCCGGGGATTTCAAAAGCGTGAACGCGCCCCTGGGATTTGTCGAGGAGAAGAAATATGTACGCAGTTGTTGAAATTGGTGGTCACCAATACAAAGTTAAAGCTGGCGACTTAATTGATGTTCAGAAATTAGATAACGAAGCAGGTTCTACTGTTGAGTTAGACAAAGTTCTATTCATTGGTGGAGATAAGCCTGTTGTAGGTCTACCTACTGTAGATGGTGCTAAAGTTACTGCTAAAGTAATTAGACATGATCGTTCTAGAAAAGAGCTTATCTTTGTAAGAAAGCCCGGTATGTACAAAAGAAAGAACGGACACCGTCAACATTATTCAGCCCTTCTTATTACGGAAATCAATGGAGCTGGTAACAGCGACAAGATCGATCCAAAAAGCAAGAACGCTGAGAAATTTTTAAAATAATTTAGATTAAATAGAAGGAGTGCACGATGGCACATAAGAAAGCTGGTGGTTCAACAAGTAACGGAAGAGACTCGAACCCAAATATGTACGGTGTTAAGAAATATGCAGGTGAAGTTGTAATCACTGGGAACATCATTGTTCGTCAGGCTGGTTCAAAGATTCACGCTGGTCCAGGTGTTGGAACAGGAAAGGATTTTACTCTTTTCGCAATGACAGACGGAAAAGTGAAATTTGGTTATTACAGTAAGAAAAAACAAATCGTAACTGTAGTACCTGCGTAATTTAAAAAAATATATAAAGACCATGGAAGGGGGAATCTCGAAAGAGAGTCCCCTTTTTTTTTTGGAGGCGTTAACTAGCAGGACGCTAGTTAATGCCGAACAACGCAGGACCGACCAGGATGGGAGGGCCAGTGAACAGGCCCCAAGAAGCACAAAGCTAAATAAGAACAAAATAAGAGAATAATATGCGTTTCATAGACGAAGTAAAAATCACAGTACAAAGCGGAAACGGCGGCCCAGGCTCCGTAAGCTTTCGCCGTGAAAAATTCATTGAATTTGGCGGCCCAGATGGCGGCGATGGCGGTGATGGTGGAAGTGTCTTCGTTGAGGCGGATAATGGTGTAAATACCTTAGTTAATTTCAGAGGTAAGAAGAACTATAAATCACAATCAGGAGAAAACGGAGCCGGCTCTCAAAGAAATGGGAAGAATGGCGACGATATCATCCTTAAAGTTCCCGTAGGAACAATCATAAGAAATATTGAAACAGGTCAAATTGTTGCCGACTTAACTATGCACGAGGAGAAGATTCTTCTCGCTGAAGGTGGAAGAGGCGGACTTGGAAATATGAACTTCAAGTCCTCTACGAACCAGGCCCCAAGGTATGCCCAAGATGGTGAACCAGGTGTTTATTTTGAGCTCGAGCTTGAACTTAAGCTTATTGCTGATATCGCTTTAGTAGGTTTACCAAATGCTGGTAAATCGACTCTTATATCTGTTATCTCCGCGGCTAAGCCAAAGATCGCTGACTACCCTTTTACAACTCTAGAGCCAAACCTAGGTGTTGTATCAATGGGTGAGGAAAGCTCCTTTGTCGTTGCCGACATCCCAGGTTTAATTGAGGATGCTGCTGACGGAAAAGGACTTGGTCACAAGTTTCTTAAGCATATTGAAAGAACAAGTGCCTTTGTTCACTTAGTGGATGTTTCTTGGTGCTTAGAAGAATTCGAAGCCTTTGAGCAATACGTAACTATCAGAAATGAACTTGGAAAATTTAACCAAGACCTATTAAATAAAAGAGAGATTGTTTGCTTAACTAAGATTGATGCTATGACTGAAGAAGAGATTGATAAGTACGTAAAGTTCTTTGAAGATCAGTTAGATAAAAAGGTTCTTCCTCTTTCAGCCGTCACGAGTAGAAATGTAGAAGAGCTAAAAGTACTAATGTTAAAAAGTTTAAAATAGGAATTAATATGAGTGTTGAATATGTAAATGCGGAAGTTGAAAAGATCATGAAAGACGAGTCTTTCGAGTTTCCTCAAAACTTAGCGATGGCCTCTGCTTGGATCATGGGAAACTTTAAAGGTCTTAACCTTAAAGTCCTAGATACGAGAAAGCGCGGATCTCTTGCTGATTACTTTATCATGGGCTCAGCAAGCAATATGACCCAAGCTAAATCAATGGCCGATACAATCTGTACTCAGTTAAAGCAATATAATGTAAATATTCTTTCTAAAGAAGGTTTTAGCGACGCTGAATGGATCCTTTTAGACCTTGGAGACATTATTGTTCATATCTTTTTAGATAATACCCGTACCAATTATAATCTAGATGAGCTTTGGGCAGATGCTCCTCATGTAAAGATTCCAAATGAGTATTATTTTGAAGAACCTACTGATTCTGAAGACGAGTCCGGTGGACGTTCTTTTTTCTAAATGAAGTCAATTCATCTCATAGTAGTTGGAAAGCTCAAGGATAAGAATCTAGATGTCCTTGAGTCTGACTACTTAAAAAGAGTAAAGAACCCCTCCTTACAAATTCATGAAGTTAAATCCATTGAAGAGAGGCTTGAAGAAGAGGCTCTTGAAGTTATCAAGAAGATTGACTCAATTGGTAAAGGTCATATTGTTCTCTTAGCTGAAAAAGGCAAACAGTTCGACTCTCCAGGTTTTTCTAAGTGGCTTTACTCAAACTTAGAAAGTCATTCAAATGTTTTCTTTGTTATTGGTGGTGCTTCCGGACATGGACAGGCCATTCAAGAGAAGGCCAATGAGTGCATTTCTCTAGGGCAACTCACCTACCCACATAAGATTGCCCGCTTATTATTTGTTGAACAAATCTACAGAGCTACGACAATCAATGATGGGCACCCTTATCATAAATAAAAATGCCCAGTGATCACTTATTTTTTATAGATGGTTTCTATAAAAGGCTTAAGTTCAAACTTAGCTAACCATGGAATCTCTACTCCACCCTTAAACCTCGTTCTTACTCGAAAAGTTGTTAATCCCCAGTCTTGATTAAAAAGTCCTTTATCAATACCTTTTAGCGCTTTATTGAACTCCGTATTAACATAGGCAATCTCTACTGTAGGAGCGCCCTTTATAGTTACAACGCCCGTTTTTCCTTTCAGAGAAAAAGTATAACTAGTCTTAAGAACCTTAACTCCCCAACTAGATCCTCTTTTGTCCTTAATCTTTTCTCCAAAGTAATGCCCAAAACGAATAGCCTTCTTTATGCCCTTTTTAATCTTTCTCTTTGAAAGCTTGACCACTTTCTTTTTCTTAAAGGGCCAAATTTTATCTTCAGACTCAGCTACAAAGTTAATATCCCCATCAAGCTTCTCAGCATTTTCTTTATGAGAAACGGGCTTAAAATAAACATGAGCCGCTATCCCCTGAGATCCTTTAGTGAAGCCAAGATCTCCCTCAATAGAAGTTGAAACGGCAAGCTTGAATTCTTTTAGTTTATACTTATCGTGAAAATTTGATTTGTTCGTTGAATACTCCTCATCCATAGCGTCCACTAGAAGGGGTCCCATCTTTTCAAGAAGCTCTTTCATTTGCTTTTGAACCTTTGATGGAAGGCCCTTGTTCCCTTTCGAAGCACCAGCGACAGGAGCCCATTCAAAACGAAGCCTAAGGTCTCCACCGGCTTTAATGAAAAAGCCAGTCACAGAATGACTAAAGCCGAAGTTAAGATCTAATCTTAATTTTGAGGTCTTAAATTTCTTATGATTGACCTCATTAGCGCCCTTAATTAATTCTCTAAAAACTGCCGTTTCTTTTTCTAAGTGCTTAGTAAATCCCTCTGAACCTTCTATAAGCCCTTCCGCTTCAAAGTTCTTTGAAACTTTTGTTAGTACTTGATGCCAATCATTGTCTGTAAGATCACCTTTTAAAGTGACTAGATTATTATTCTCTTGAAGATCAATCTTAGAGTTCGTCTTTCTCGCCCAGTTAAGTTCAACTGCCTTAGCTCCTCCCCATGACTTAAGCCCAATCTTTCCCGATAGGCCTAATGCAAGAACCGTTTTAATTCCAGAGAACTTAAAAGCATTTAACTTATTGCTTGCTTCTTCATTCTCTAGAACTTCAGTTTGGGCGCTTGTAATGGCGTCAATAGTTTCCTGAAGTTCAACTTCATCCCCAAGAGATTTTTGAGTTCCCTCTAAGTCATACCAATGGGAAGGAAGGCTTGCATGAGCACTTAGACTTATAAATAGAGTCATTATTAAAACTAATTCTTTCATTAGTTACCTCTCTTAAAATGAAATGTAATGGTTGGTTCAACACTGGCCTTTATAGTATCTCCAAGACCTACCTCTGCTTTGAACCCCATCCCAATATCAACCTGCTGGAGCTTTAATCCCGCCTGTTCCGTCGTTCTTAACCCTGGATCTTCTTGGATCATCTCTCTTGAAGCCGTTGCTGCTTTTTTCATAAAACCGCTAAACTCTAAATCACTCACGGCTTCTTCTACGGCATTCCCATTTTTGTCTAATCCAATAACTGGAATATTAGCGGCAAAAATATTACTCGATAATAATGATGCTAAAACAATAGCTTTTGTTGTGTTCATAACTCCCCCTGATTTGGATTGAACATCCTACCAAGAGTTTGATATGTCAAACTTTAAGGTTAGTACAGTGTAAATTCAATTAGTTGAGGTTAGAAATATATTAGCTTTGTGAGAATTCTATGAGCTCTACCCTAAGCTTTTGATAATAAAGACCAAGACCCAGAGAGTTAATAGTTCTGGGCCATATGCGAAGTTAGAGCTTTATTTCACCTAAATCAGGGAAGTCTCTAGGAACTGGAGCAACGTAGACATTATGAGTCCATACCTTTTGGCAGCTTCTCCAAAACTTATCATCCTTAAGAAGCTTACGGCATTTCTTAGAGGGTTTTTCAAAGTATGGAAGCTCTGGTGTCGATCTTTCAGCGTTAAGCCTATAACCCATATCTGTGCCCATATTCTTTAAGTCTTTTCTAAGAAGATCACCCTTCTTGTAAGCTGCAATATAGTAAACAAGTTCATTAGGGGCCTTACCATAAAGAAGAAGTTCACTTACATTATCTGGAGAGATAGTTGTTCTTCCAATGTACTTCTCAGTAGGCCATGCAACATGTCCAAATGATTGATAAAGAAGTTCAGAGCAAACTAACTTATCAGTCGTCTCAACATCAAAGTTAAAGTCATAAGTCTTTCCTAGTTGTCTTAAAGCAACGTCATAAACCTTATCTACTTCTTCTTTGTTTTTTGAGAAGATATTCTTATTTCTCATGATGGCAAACTCATCAACTTTCATAAAGTCTTCAAGCTTTCTTAAGTGAGTATCAGTTCTATCTGATTCAATGATTGAATAACCTTTTTCAATCATATGTTGGACAGGTTTAATTTTAGGATGATTCCATAAACCGTAAGCGATAAGCTGCTCTTTAGTTCCAAGCCAAATAGCATTATGCCCAAAGTGACCAGGGATCAATGTGTCGGTTAAGATAAAAGGAGTTTTTTCAGTGATCATATCAAGAGGCTCTAGGTGAGCATAAATCTCGTTATTCACTTCTTTCCTTTTATAAAGCCAGCCCTTTCTCCACTTAATGGCCCCAGCGATATTCCCTACAAACCCAGAGATATGATGAAGGCTAAAGGTAAGAAAATTCTTAAATCCATCTTTTCTATAGGCCTTACGAAGCTCTTTCCTTAAACTCTTTGCAGGATCCTTAGAAGAAACAAAGCTCTTAGAATTTATCTTTGTTATCTCCATTTCAATCTTAGCAAAGAGAGAGTTTCTTGTTCTGTGACGGTTTCTCCAAGTAGGAAAATTATCAAACCCCTTTGATGCTCTATTCAACATCTTTTGATGCTTCTTACTTAGGATTGATTGAATATACTCTTTAAGCTCTTTTCTTTTAATCTTATAAGAGCTGTCCTCGGCATTAACAATCCTTCTAAACTTTTGATTCTTCATCCAGTTTCTGTAACCGAGAAGGTAATCATCTAAAACACTTAGTTGAATGGCGAACCATAAAATATTTCGTCTACTTTCGATTTCATCTGTTGTTATGAGAGCCTCATCAAGGTCATCAATTTCATTTGGAGTAATAGGTGCTGATAAGGCCAATAAGCGGCTATTTAAATGAAGAAAGTATTTTACCGACTTATGCATAATCGTTAAGTCTTGCCCGATGATGGCAACATCTCTATTCACGCGGTCAATAATATCGGTATTTAACTCATTCGAAAAAACTCTAAGGCGATCCTGAAGTGCTTTGATCTTTTGGTAAGCTTCGTAAGTATTATCTAGGATTTGATCTTGGCTTAAGTTTTTGTTTGAGCCTAAGTTTAGAGTCGAAAGATCTTTATCGATATCTCTAAAAAGAAGATACGGATTTTCCCCACTAAAGACGGAGGTAGAGATTAAAGTAATAAGCAAAATAATGACGGCTTTCATAAGCAAATCCTTATAGTTTTCTATACTTGAGTGTAAACTTACCCATTATTGTGACAGATCAACAAGGATTCTAAAACTTTCGATGCGTGGCGCGTCTAGTGATTGATTTTAATCAATTATTTTTTGTAAAAAAGACCCATGCACCTAGTCATTCAGGAGGTATTTTTCTGGTTCTGCAAAACATTTCTTAAAGTCCTTGGCCATATTAGCAGCGTGCACCCCATCGATGAGACGGTGATCAAAGGTCACAGCAATAGGAAGGATAGGTCTCACTTCAACCTTTCCATCTATGGCCACTGGCTTTTCAGTAGCGGCGCCAACAGTAAGAAGAAGAGGAACTCGCGTATAAGGGCAAAGAGGCGCCCAAGCAATATCAATTCCTAGTGAACCAATATTCGTTATCATCACAGAACCAAAAGGATCTTTAGGGATTCCTAAGAAACTAAGGTTTAAATTAAGCCCATACATTAAGAATGAAGCGATATCTAAATAGTATCTAACAAACCACCATGGAAGGATCTTGAAGACATCCATATTCTTCTTCATCTCCTCATCTTTTCCTGTTCGTATCTTTGAAGCTTTTTCTTTTAGGGCTTTCGCTATCCCTGAGGTTTCAAGGTTCTCAGCTTCATGCAGAACTGCTCCACTTAGAGTTGCTTTCTTAACCTTATCTTCACCGTCCCCTGGAATATTAACTTGATAAAACAAAGCCACGTTTTCGCGAAGGTAG
This sequence comes from uncultured Halobacteriovorax sp., assembly GCA_913061265.1. Lineage (GTDB taxonomy): Bacteria > Bdellovibrionota > Bacteriovoracia > Bacteriovoracales > Bacteriovoracaceae. The sequence goes on from CAJXVS010000004.1 coordinate 197,213, forward strand.
ATTCGACTCCCCCTAATCATGGCGTTGATCTCAGGTCTTCTGGTCATACAATAAGAGATGGCCTTCCCGACTAAATGAGCTGGAGTAATCTTTACGCCATGTTTTTCTGAGTAAGCTGGTAAGAGCTCCAGGGTCTTTTGCATATCAATTTCAACGAGCCCATAGACAGAAGGATCTTTCGCCGTCTTCCATGTCCCCATTGCAACTTTTCGAAAAGGAGAGACATCAACGACTTTCTTTAATTTTACCTTACCCACGTAAACCTACTATATCTTAGGAATCTCACAATCTCTCATGATGGGATTATCAAGAGAGATCAAAGTTTCTGTTGATTGAATTTCAGGGATTGCCTGAAGTTTTTCTATAAGGAAAAGATGAAGCTCCTTAGTATTTTTTGCAAGGATTTTTACAAACATACTATAGTTTCCGGTCGTATAGTGGACCTCAATTATCTCTGGTAGAACTTCGAGCTTATCTAAAACGCTCTTATAATCACCTGCACTTCTTAGGTTAATACCAACAAAAGCAAAGACCTCAAGCCCTAGCTTTGAATGATCCACAGTCACCTTAGAGCCCGTGATAATCCCAGCCTCTTTCATCTTATTAACTCGAACGTGAACGGTTCCTCCAGAGATGATCAGGTCTCTAGCGATCTCTTGAAAGGAGATCCTTGAGTCCTCAATAAGGTAGTTCAGGATCTTTCGATCAACATCATCTAATTTGAAATTCTCTATCTTATCACTCTTAGACATTATTATCCCCTTAATCTAATTAAGATTTTAATACATATTTAATAATTTATCGGTATTTTTATTAGAAAATCAAAATCCGCGAGGGACTAGTCCAATCTTATCGTAAGCTTCCTTAAGAGTAGCGCCAGCTCGGGCCTTGGCAGCAAGGGCGCCTTTCTTAAGTAAATCGTTCAAGTAATCTTCATTCTTCATAAGGTCAAAGTATTTTTCATGAACTGGTTTCAGTGTATCGCAAACAAGGTCGGCCAAACCAATCTTGAGATGGCCATACATCTTCCCTTCAAATTCTTTTTCGATTTGCTCATAACTCATTCCCGATAGTACGGAATAGATAGTCATTAAATTCGCAATGCCTGGCTTGTTTTCATCATAGGAAATGACTTCACCAGAATCAGTAACGGCACCCTTAAGTTTCTTTTGAATAACCTTCGGGTCATCAATGATGGAAACATAGTTCTTAGGGTTATCATCAGACTTACTCATCTTCTTAGTAGGATCTTGAAGGGCCATGACTCTCGCACCCACTGAACCAATATGCGGTTCAGGCACAACAAAGGTTTCCCCATAACGATGATGAAACATATCAACGATATCTCGGCATAATTCTAAGTGCTGTTTTTGATCTTCCCCTACGGGAACAACGTCAGCTTTATAAAGAAGAATATCTGCGGCCATTAAGACTGGATAAGAATAAAGACCAGCATTGATGTTCTTAGTATTAGAAGACTTATCTTTAAATTGAGTCATGCGGTTAAGATGCCCCATTGGCGTAAAGCAATTGAGGATCCAAGCCAGCTCTGAATGCTCACTCACATGAGACTGCATAAAGATGACATTCTTTTCTGGATCAAGACCAAGAGCTAGGTACTGAGCATAGAAGCTTAATGATCTGGCTCGTAATTCTTTTGGGTCTTGAGTGACGGTTAAGGCATGAAGATCAGCTACCATATAAAAGCAATTGTACTCTTCTTGAAGTTTCGTCCAATTATTAATCGCCCCAATATAGTTTCCTAAAGTGAGGTTTCCTGTAACTGTTGATCCTGAAAGTATTGTTTTTTTATCCGTCATTTCACTAACCACTCTACCAACAAAAACGGCCCCTTGCGGAGCCGTTTTTTTATAAAAAATTTGGTTGCGGGAGCCAGATTCGAACTGACGACCTTCGGGTTATGAGCCCGACGAGCTACCAGACTGCTCCATCCCGCGTCAAACTGTTGATTTCACATTATGCCTGGATCAGGATAATAGAATATCCTGTCACCTTTGTCCACTATTTACCAACCTCTCTTACTCCAGCTTAAATAGCTAAAATAAAGCGTCCTAGCGCCGATAAGTAATTGTTGAAAGAAGTTAATTAAAGAATTTAAGGATGATTTTTATGGCAAACGTTCAAATGACTAGCAAAAAACTTAATATCGAAATTGATACCAACGGGCTAAGTCCAGCGCAGGTAAGATTGATACGCTCGCTTAACGCCATGCTTACTCATCTACTAATAACTGATGAAGAGTCTGAATTCTTTGATGGAAGCGCTGAGTTCATGAGAATGTGCGCAAGCCTCATTAAGCAAAGCCAATTTACTGAAAACCTTATGGCCGAAGACAATATTCCTTATGCTGATCAGGCCTTAGAATTTGCTGTTGATGTTCTCAGTGAGCATATGACTCTCAGTAAGATTGTTACTTACGATAATTAATTGAAGAGAATTTTTTTATATCTTAATAGCCCATGTCTCTGACTTGGGCTTTTTTTTGCTCATCTGTCAGAGAATCAAATCCATAAGCGCAATGCAACTCTCCTAAATAATCTGGGATAAGCTCATCAGAAAAGATCTTACTCGGCTTATAAACAGTCACTTTTGAAGAATAGAACAGAAGGTCATCCACCCTCTCTACAGTCGTAAGATACTCAATATAGACCTTAGTCTTACCTTTATATTGAATCCTCTTCCTAGATTGTTTAATCGCGTTTCCAGAGTAATTCGATTCTAAGTCTTCCTCTGCAATCCAATTAAGCGGGGGCCTTGAGCCTATGAAGTAGATATTGTCGTAAAAGTACTCTGAGCTCAATTCTCTAAAAGTCAGAGACAGACCTTCAAAATCATTCTTATCAACAAAGAGAGAGTCTTTTGGGCAGGACTTTATGGGAACATGACTTGAAGTTGCTCGCTCAATATTGGCACCAACGAACTTATACCTTCCTATAAATTTACTTCTTGGATCGATTACTTTTTTAGGTTTTTTAGACTCAGCAGTCTTTTCAGACTTGATTCCTTGGATAACAACTTTATCCCAATCAAATAAACTTGAGCAGGAAGAAAGAAAAAGAATTGAGAGGATCAGTATTTTTATCACCTCTCAATTATAACACAACTACATGATTTGTACGTGTCCGTGCTTCTTGGCCGCTTCTTTTTTAGCTACTCTTTTAGCTTTTTTAAGCTTACGGGCCTGGTGAGCATCTTCTTTAGCTTTTATTTCTTCTTCGTAGATTTTTCTACGGGCATCTTTCTTCGTCTCTTTGATGGCCTTCAGTGAATCATAATAAGAGTCTTTTCTGAATTTATGAAAAGTTGAATCATCCGCAGAAGTTCCATTTTGAGCTCCCTTTCTAGCGACATTCACAGTCTTCTTCAAAGAGAAGTATTCTTTAGCGCTATGAACGGCCTGTCCATTTTCATCAATACCAATAAGCTTAAGAAGTTCTTTTTTAGTAGAGATAATATAAGAACCTGGGGCAATTCCAGTAATAGGAAGACCACCAATGGCGATTCTTTTTAGCTTATCAACAGTAAGGCCAGAGCCTTCACAGATTCTTCTAATTTCTCTGTTCTTTCCATCAGTGATTCTAAACTCTAACCAAGTCTTAGTTGGAAGTTGCTTGATAACTCTTACAGACTTGGGTTTTAGAAAACCTTCCGTTGTTTGAACTCCATCTCTCATCTTTTTTAAATGCTCATGAGTAACAGATCCAAAGACTTTTACTTCGTATGTTTTTTCAATATTTGTACTTGGGTGAATGACAGTGTTGGCAAATTCTCCGTCATTAGTAAGGATCAGCAATCCCTCTGACAGATAATCTAATCTTCCTACTGGGTAGATACGCTCGTTGAATTCTTTAACGAGATCCATAACTGTCTTTCTTCCTTCGGGGTCTGAAAGAGTAGTCATGAAACCACGTGGCTTATGAAGAACGATATAAAGCTTTTCAACTTTGTTATCAATGGCCTGACCATCAACAAAGATAGCATCGGTCTCTGGGTCAATCTTAGTTCCCATTTCCGTGATTAATCGATCGTTAACTTTTACGCGTCCTTGAAGAATTAAGGCCTCTGCCTTTCTTCGACTAGTAATTCCACAATCTGCAATAAATTTTTGTAAGCGAACAGCTCTGTTCATTTGGATCTCCTCATCTGCCTCACGGCGGTTCAAGAGTTATAAAAAGATATAACTTGGGGGCGAATCTATGCCGCCCCACGCGTTATGTCAATTTAGGTCTTCTTCCTTTGTCTCTAGATCAGATAGATCCTCTCCAAGAAAGGAAAGGTCGATATCGAGCTCGTCGGCTTTATCAATAATATCATGGGTTTTAGCCTCTAACTCATCCTCTTTATCTTCAATCTTTTGCTGACCAAGACCTAGCTCTTCTTTAAGAACTTCGTCTACCTCTTCAAGCTTTTCACCTGTTAGACGCTCAAAGGCCTCATCTAAAGCTGCTGATAACTCAGCTTCTTCATCTTCATCATCCCCTTTTAAAAGATCCATGCCTAAGACTTCTTCATCTCGGATTGGCTCCCCAGTATCAAGGTCGATCATCTCAAATTCTTCATCAAGAAGTTCATCATCTTCTTCAGGCACATTAAATGGACCGGCCGTTAGATCTCTAATAACTTGAGGATCAGTTACAGCAGTCATTAGTTCTGATTCGATAGAGGCTTTGTTCTCTACGATGATCATTTGGTTATTTACGTATTCTTCTAGAAGGTCAAAAGCGCTTCTCGCCTCTTCACCATCTTCAGCTTTATTTTTCTTCTTATCTTGAGCGTTCAAAGACTTAATAAAATCAGTATCTGAAGCGATCATTTTAATAGACTCACTTAACTCTTCAAGCTCTTCCATTTCTTCGAACTTAAATCTTTCTTTATCACCCTCTTGAACGATGTTCTTAATATCAGACATCTTAGATGTCTTCACTTTACTCATCTCTTCAACTTCATGTTCAGGAGGAAGTTGTGAGAGATCTGCTAAGTTAAATACTTCTAAGAATTCAGGAGTTGTTCCATAAAGAACAGGTCTTCCCATCTCATCAGATCGACCTGCAACCTTAACAAGTCTTTTATCCATTAACCCACGAACAATATGACCACTATCAACACCTCTAATTTTATCAACTTCAATCTTCGAACAAGGTTGCTTGTAAGCGATAATCGCTAGAACCTCTAGAGCCGTTGGAGTTAGAACAAGAGAGTTAACTTTAAAAAGGTCTTGAACATACTTTGAGTAAGTCGCTTTAGTTCTGTACTGATACCCTTCAGCTACTTCAACAAGACGAATCCCATGACCAGGAATTTCATAACTCTCCATTAAATTTTCAAGTGCTTCGTGAACAACTCTAAGAGGAAGATCTTCATCAATTAGTTTTCTAATTCTTTCAAGAGAAACTGGCTTATCACCCATAAAGACGATTGTTTCAATGGCGCCTTTAAGAGATTCTTCATTAAGCCCTGTTCTGGCCTGCCATAGTTTATCTTCTTGTAAGTCAGGATCAAAAAAGTCTAAATCAAGAGCGAAGTTCTTCTCATCAAGCTCAGCTTCAGTTTCAATTTCATCAGACTCTTCTTGAGCCAATTCCATTGGAACCTCATCCCCAGGATAAAGAGCATCAAGCCCTTCAGGGAAAAGTGGTTCGATCATTTCAAATTCTTCAACGTTTAGTGTGTCTTCCATAAGTGTCTCGTCCTACTGAAGGATTATATTGTCATTGTCTGTGTTGTCGTTTTTTTCTAATTCTACTTGAGGTAGATCTGGTAACTGAGTTTCTGATTTTTCAAAAGCTGCTGCTGCCATTTCTTTTAAAGATTCAGCATTGATCTCTTCACCAACTTGAAGCCCTTCTTCTTCGTCCTCATCTTCAAATCCATTTGCCTGCTCTGGATTAAAGTCTTCTAAGTCTTTTGTTACATTGACGAAGATATTAGACATGGCTTCGTTTTGAGAGATCTCAACTCTATGAAGTCTTGCAAGTTCAAGAAGAGAAATAAAAGTGATCACAATATTATCTATTGATCTCTCTCCGTCATGATCTAGAAGAGTTTCAAAGTCAGTCTTGTTTCCAACTTTTAAATATGATTTTAAGAATTCTAGTTTTTCTTTAATTGAAAGGCGGTCTCTTTTGATAACCGTATATTTCTTTCTCTCTTTTTGCATGAGTTCAATCATGGCACCAGTTAACTCATCAAGCTCTAAAGGAGTCAGGATTGAATTGATAATGGCTTTTCTATTTACTTTAGGCTTACAGAAGATTTCATAACCTTTCTTAGGAAGCTCCCATAGGGCCTCACCCATCTTTTGAAAATGTTGTAATTCTTCAAGTCTACGAACAAGTTCTGACTGACTTGTAATATTTAACTCTCCAGAACCATCAAGGCCTTCTTGGAGTCTTCCCATTTCTTCGTCAGTGACACAGTTCTTTGATTTCAAAAAGAGAAGCGTGGCCGCGAGGTATAGATAATCTCCAGCAACATCAAAGTTAAGCTCTCTCATTCCTGCAAGATAGCTTAAGTACTGTTGAGTAATTTTAGTTAGGTCGAGTTCTCTAACATCCATCTCTTCTTTTTGAACAAGAAGTAATAGAAGTGCTAGAGGCCCGTCAAAATGATCCGTTTTGACCTGTATACTAGTGTCTAACATGTGTCTCTCTCATTTTATTAACCTAAGAGGTTAATAAACAAACTTGTCATTCCATTGCCCATCATGAGCGCCGGAGCCATTATGTAACTTAATGCAGGCGTCATCCAAAGGATGACTATAAATAAAAATGTAAAACGTTGTAGCTCTTCATACTTTCTCGCTTGTTCGTAATCTAAAAAAGTCGAGACCATCTTAGACCCATCAAGGGGCGGAAAAGGAATAAGGTTAAAAACAGCTAGAATGATATTGATATAGATTGATGATTGAAGCATCCCTAACACAACCGTGTTAAAGCCAAAATTTGAATTAACTTGTGTGTAGAGAATGGCCAAAAGGAGTGAGCTTAGTATCGCTAGAACAATATTTGCGATCGGCCCTGCGAAGCTAACCCAAAAGATTCCTTTATTAATATTCTTAAATTTTCTTGGATCAACAGGTACTGGCTTGGCCCAACCAAACATAGTCCCGCCCATAGCAATTCCGACTAAAGGGAAGATTATTGTTCCCACTAAATCGTAGTGAACAACTGGATTCATGGAAAGGCGTCCCATCCTTTCAGCGGTATCGTCACCAAATTTCTTGGCCGTCCACGCATGTGCCCATTCATGGAAAACAATTCCAAGTAAAAAGCCCGGAAGGGCGGTGGCTAAACGAAGTACGATATTTCCATCCATAGAGGTCAACTATAACAAGGGCTCTTCAATGAGACAACGAAACATGGCCGACAGAAGGACCTGAAAACCTAAAGATTTTAATCTCTTAACGCATCGAAACTGGTGTTAGAAATAGTTTTTTTTAAGCCGCGTCGCAAAAGCCGTTGGACTGCACTGCAATAAATCGCACAAACTCTTCCAATTCTTTACACTGCCCGAAGTTATAACGCTTAAAGATTCCTCGAACGGTTTCTTCACGGTCATCGACTAGAAACAATTCCATTTCTAATTCTTTATAGGGCAGCCTTATCTTTAAGTTTCGATTTCCAATAGGAAGATCTCCAGACATGGACTTATTAAGCATGATTCCGGCCGTTGAAATATTAACAATATTCACGGGAAAGAATGATCCAGAGCCTTCTATAATAGTAAGGTCATCAACCTCGTAACGTGGCTCTAACCTTTGAATCATGACCGGGTACTCTGAACGGTTGAATACCTTTACGCCAGAGGTACCATTGATAGGCACGCCTGCTAAGAATTTCTTATAAAGCTTAGAGGTTAGTTTTTTATTTTCACAAGTAGAGATATGATCGGCATTTTTTAAGATACCAAAAGTGCTATTCGGACACATCCTTGCCACTTCAAAACATTCAGCCGGTGTTGTAAAGTTATCATACTCCCCTACTAAGATTAAGGTTTCACAGGTTGGGCCTTCTGGTAGTTTCTCTAATGAGAGAAGCCTCCTTGTTGAAGCTTCGTACCTACATAACTCTAAGGCCTCAAGCTTCATCATATTTCGGTAAAGCCCTTGTTGTAGCAATTGAGAGCCTTTAATCTCATGCCTTCTATAAAAATTAAGAAGGTTTAAGACTATGCCAGCGCTAAACTCTTCAATCTTTCCCTCATTCACAGAGATGATGCTTTCTTCTAATAAAAGCCTAATTGATTCACGAACCTTTGGAGTTGTTCCTCCAAGGATAAGCTTCTCAGTTCTATTCGGGTACTTTGAGGCGTAAGAAAAGGCTATGGCAGAAGCAAAAGAAGAGGCCACAGGAGTGATCTTCTCTATCCCCATTTGATCCATAAATTGGCAGAGTATATCGGCCAGGTCCTCAAAAGAGAGGTCACTCCCAGTATCGCTATTACTTCCAAATCCAGGGAGATCGACTAAAAGGATGGGGTGAACATCACTAAGCAGCTCTACGTCCTTTTTAAAGGAATGAAACTTTTGAAAAGCCCCTCCTAAGAAGACGATTGGACTTTTATGGCAAGTCTTTGGTCTAGAGAAGTTTAGGTATTGGATTTCTCTTCCATTAATAACTACTTTTAAAGGTGGTCTATCGAAAGAATCCATTGAGACAAGTGGTTTCATCTTGGGTATCCCTTAAGAACGAGAGAGCATTATATTGGATCAACGTACAGAAAGCATTTCTCAAGATCACTTTATCAATTGGAGAGATCGGGTCAACACACCGAATCACTATAATTTAACTCAAATATAAAACAGCTATTTAGAGACCTGCTGCCCATCATGTAGGGCGAATAAGTGATATACTCTAAATAACAAAATGCGACTCTTTATCTGCTTAATATTGATCTACTCAGCTCCCATCTTTTCTCAAGATGATCTTCTCGCTGATTCACTTTCCGAAGAGATTGAAGCAAGTGACTTTTCCCTCATTGATAAGCTCTCCGACGAAGAAGATCAGTCACAAAAATTGGCCATCAGAGAACAGTATTATTCTGAAAGAGAAAAGCCATGGTCCCCAGTTCCCTTTAGAGCACTGATTCTTAAAGGAACTCGTCTCATTGATTTGAAGACTGAAAAAGTCTATTTCACTTCGTCTGATATTTACGCCTACGCGCAAGAAGAAACCAGAGGAAGTCAGCTAAGCTACATCCTTACTAAAGATAAGATCGCCAAGTATAAGACTTTTACAAAGAACCTAAGGTCTATCGAGACAGATGTAACTTTGTACCCCAAAGTAAATCCTAATAATGTTTATATCTCTCAAGAAAAGCATCAAACTATAGACCCTTCGCTAAAGATTGAGACTCATTTAACCTTTCATGCCGAGGCCATTAGTAATTCATATTTTGCTGATATTTATGGGGGTACAGAAACCCTCTCAACTGCTAATCGGTTTCAATCAAAGACTTATTATAACTCTCTTCTCCCAGTGGACTTTGGTCTTTCCCTCAGTTTCCAAACGGGGCTTTGGAATGAAGCCGATAATCCTGTAAGCTGGAAGTCCGGTTCCTTCGGGCCTTCTTTGAGATGGCGGTTCGGCAAATGGGGAAAGTTAAAGATGAACACTAAGGTTGGAGTTGAAAGGTCTTTTAACTTTAAAGCTGTCAGAGGCGATACGATTAATGAATTCTCTAGTCTTTCCTATGACATTGAGCTTGAGGCTTCTTATGATAGCCCTATCGGCCCGATATTATTTGGTTGGGGATTTAGAAGGATGACATGGCAATTAGAGACCTCTCAGTTCTCTTCAAATTTTAAAGATGATAAACAAGAACTCACCAGTACGAGTTTATTTTTAGGTTATAGGTTAGATTTTGAAATTTAATTTTATTCTTCTTTTCTCTTTATTTTCCCTCTCGCTTCATGCTGGAGAAGCCGTTGTTATTGTACTTGAAACCGCCCTCTATAAAGAGAATGATGCCAATTCAAAAGTCCTTCAACTAGCCAGAAAAAATCAAACGGTATGGATACATGACAGCGAATTTGGAGACTCTCCACTTTCTCCTGACTATAGCTCAATGAATAATGCTACCGAACTTCGCGCCATCAAGAATGAGAACTTTTTAGACAGCCAACGAAAGTCCGGCTTCTTTGAGACCATGGATAGGAATGGCAAGACAGCTTTTATAAAACGTAGCCATGTTAAGCTCATTTATAAAGACGATCGAGAGTACCTCTCAAATGTTAATCCCTTTATAGAAGATCCTACGGACTACCGCTTAGAAGAGCCTCTTCCTAGGAGTTATCCTTTTACTGATGTTGATAAAAGAAGAGCCTTTATTCAAACTGTCTTTGGCCCTGCCGTCCGCTCTCGTTATGAATATGAAGGAAACATCGCCTCCACTGATCGCTCTTTAAGAAAAGGAATTGCCGTCGGTTACGCAAAGAAAGTGAGTTGGGATAATGAAAATAGATTCTACCTTGGTGGCTACGGTCATGTTCTCACTTCAGAAGCCAACTATACTTTCACAAGTGGCGAGCATGACTTTACTAGAGAAATTAGTTATCAAGTCTCTCTTGGACCTTACTTAAGCTACGACGTTCATAGGCAAGAAGATTGGCTTATCAACGTAGGTGGTGGATTTAATATTAACTGGAACCGCTACTTCGTGAAGATCAACAACCTAACTCTCAAACAGGCGAGTGAAGAAAGATTGTTTCAAGGCTTTAGCATCTCCCCTAGAGTGTTTTCTGAATTTCATTGGAGAGATGTCCTCATCCAAGACCTCGATCTAGTTTTTGGAATAGACATGCAGTTTCATTCTGCACAAACCTATAAAGCTAAAAGCGCCCCCGTTAACCCAGATATTTGGGAGTACAATGATTCTTTAGATTACAATGTAGTCTCCCCTTCCGCTGGGATCTTAACCTTCCTTGTTGGCATCCAATCTAGTTACTAAAAAACTAATTCACTCCAGTATTTAGTTAGTAAATGTCTATATTTTCAACAGTTTAAAAAGAAAAAAATGTCTAAAGTTTATACAAAATTCTCTCGATAAGTTAATTACAACGGATAAACCAACTCAGGATGAGATGGTCCAGGCATTCCAGGAGGGAAGCATGCAAAACGATAGAGAAGTTCTTTTTCAAAAACTAGGTAACACTTGGTACGTATTCACTGAAACTCAGAACGACATTGTTTACTCTGCCCTACCAGAAGGTATGAATCCTCATACGACAAAACTAGAATTATTTGAAGTCATCGAAGACCATATGGAAAAAGTAGCTGGGCATTATAATGCGGAAGTAGCAGCTTAACCATGGGAGTCAAAAAACTTCAGCGTCTCTTTAATGGAGGCGCAGCAGCTAATAATATTGGGGATAAGGAAGAGGTTGAGCAGTATCAAAAGATAATTGCTGAGAAGCTTCGTGACCCCGAGATGGCCAAGAAAGCCGCCATGATTATTGAGCGCATGCTAAAAGAAAAAATGAATAGTAACAAATAAGTGCCTATTTTATTTCTCAGTGATAAGCTCCAATTCTAACTTGGAGTTTTTATGGGTATTTCTTTTTATAATTTCGAAAGTCTTCACGATAGCAGTTTTCAAAAAGCTGCCATGGAACGAATCGCTAAGATTGTCTCTGATGGCTCTTTTGTCGAAGGCGAATACAATACTAAATTTGAAAATGAATTTGCGAAGCTTCAAGGAAGTAAGCATTGTCTCTTAGTAGGAAATGGAACGGACGCTTTAGAGATCTCTTTGTTAGCTTGTGGCGTAGGCCATGGGGATAAAGTCGGAGTCCCAGGAATCACATTCTATGCTTCTGCTGAAGCTGTTTTAAATATTGGGGCCACCCCTATTCTCATTGATGTTGAATACGACACGGGTCTTATCTCCATTGAGTCCCTTAAAAGAACACTTACTCATCACAATCTTAAGGCGGTTATGCCCGTTCATATTTACGGATTACCAGCTAACATAAGTGAGATTAACAAATTAGCAGAGGCTCATGACTTTTCTATTGTTGAAGACGCCGCTCAAGCTCAAGGAGCGAAACTAGAATCAGGACCAATAGGATCAAGCGGAAACCTTACAACCTTTTCTTTTTATCCAACTAAAAATCTAAGTGCATTTGGTGATGCTGGCTGCATCCTTACAGATTCCGACGAGCTTGCAAAAGCTATCCGCGCCATTAGAAATCACGGGCGAGATGATGAAGAAAGACTAGGCCGCAATAGCCGTTGTGATCATATTCAAGCAGCAGTTCTCCACCTTAAATTGGAAAAGATTTCTCAGTATAACGATCAACGAAAAAAAGTCGCCGCAATCTATTTTAAAGAATTAGAGGGTATCAATGCAGGCCTCCTTAATAAGAAATACGTTGAAACCAGTTCCTGGCACCTCTTTCCTATTCAATTAAAAGACAAAGCTGAGGCGAGCTCCTTGATGGGGCATTTAAAATCTAAAAATATTGGAAATACTTCTTTTTATGAAAAGGCTCTTTCAGGCGAGAGGCCATTGAGTCATCTAGAGGGAGAAAAAACTGAGGCAGAAAGAAAGGCTGGGTCAACGGTATGCTTACCTATTCACCCATTCCTCACTAGCGACGAAGTTAAGCTCGTCGCCAATGAAGTGAAGGCATTTCTTAGTTAACCTTTTTACAATACTTACTAACAGCTTTCTCAAGCTTTCTAAGCTCGGCCTTCTTTCCTGTAATAGGAACTAACCCGCCGTAGCTATTGATTGTCTCTTGTCCATTACGGTAACGGATAGTACTTGTAGAAGTATAATTACTATCTAAAACTTCAAGCTCGTATCCATTTCCCATTTTTTCTACATTCAAAACTAACCATGCATGAGAAGTGATGCCTTTTATCTGAAGCATTTGATAAGCTAGCTTCCCTTCAACCTCAACATATTGGTAAAGGTCATCCATTCTTTCTTTAAGTTTAGCTGCTGTTGTTTCTGAAGATCCCCAAAGTCCAACAGTCCACTGTTGCCTTAGAAAACCATCTCCTTTTTGCCATTTCTCTAAACGGTCCTGAATCTCCTGCCCAAAAGTTCTAGAAAAATCATAAAGATTGCTAAAACCTGGAACCTCGGTGACCTTCCCCATTCTAATGCTCTTAATGATCTTTTCAGCCTTTCTATTCGAAGGTTTTGGAAGATCTGGACGAAAAACAGCTAAGTAAGCGAATTTACGTGTTAAGCGGCTATGCCACCAACAAACACCACCATTTACTAAGCCACCTCTATTAGTAAATGAGATTTGATTAGCTCTGGTCCCAACTAGCTCCTTTGTATAGGATACGCTTTTTCTATCAGCACAAAAGCCAGCTGATGATGTTGAAGCTGTAGCTCCTAGGGCCAAATTTGAGGCAAAAAGGCCAATACTTAAAATAAGGGCATGTATTTTCATGTTTTTCTCCGGTCTTGATTTATAAATAAGTCTTATCTTTTTGACACATTGCGCATCAAGGCGATTGCGCGACGCGTGAAACAATTACAACGTTGCGCAACAGTTATAGGTTTGATACTTAAGCCGGATGCTAGATCACAGTTATAATAAGGGTTTCGAATATACCCATAAAAATCCGTACCATGAGCGCCTCGCTAACTTTTCCGACTTCGTCCTTAGAGATGAGGAAGCTGAAGAGTTTCAAGGTAAATGGAATTCTGAACTCTTTAAAAGAGAAGCGCCTCTCGTCGTCGAGATCGGTTCTGGCTATGGTCAGTTTATGCGCGAATACTGCCAAGACTTTCCTGAGCATAATTATGTAGGGATGGATTACCGCTTTAAAAGAAGCTTTGAACTTGCAAAGAAACTTAAGAATCTAAATCTAGATCATATGAAATACCTTAGAGCTAAGGGTGAGAGATTAGGTTTTCTCTTTGGAGAAAATGAGATCGATAGTCTTCTCTATTTTTTTCCAGACCCATGGCCAAAAGCGCGTCATAAAAAGAAAAGACTTTTTCAAAGTCACTACTTACCAATCGTTCACAAGGCCCTAAAGCCTGGCGGGAAAATGTTCATAAAAACTGACCATGATGACTATGCTAACCATATGCAGGAAGTCATAGACGGCTCGGACCTTTTTGACGTGGAGCTCGCTACTAAAGATTTACGTAGTGATTATAAAGATCATTTCCTCTGCCAATATACGACAAAATTTGAGAAGATCTTTATCAAGCAAAATCAGCCAATCAAAGCTTTTGTTCTCACGAAAAAAATATAGGACCGCCCATTGTCTTCAATTGATGAACTAAAACTTAGGATCAAAGAGACTCCCATTTCAGAAATTATTGGGCGCTACCTAACTTTGTCGAGAAAAGGAAATTCGGTCTTAGCCGTCTGTCCTTTTCATGATGACAGTAACCCCTCCATGCATGTTAACGACTCTCGAAATATGTTCAAATGCTTCGTTGATAACACCGGAGGCGACGCTATCAACTTTGTTAAGCTCTTCAAGAAAGTTGAATTCCTAGACGCCCTAAGAGATATCTGTCAGGTAATGGGTTGGAGTTTTGACGATTATCACCAAGAAGGTAAGAAAGATCCTAAAGCTGAAATGGCTAAGAGGATTCTCTCAAGAGCCGTTTTAATCTATAAAAAATATGCCCAAAATGAAGGTACGATCTTTAATGGTTTTTTGAAAAATAGAAGCTTAACAGACGAAACTTCAACTACTTTTAGCTTAGGTTTTGCTCCTAAAACAGGTGTCATCATTGATTATCTCCATAGGAATATTCAAGATGAAAAAGAACGAGCCTTTGCACTACAGGTCGCTGAAGAAATAGGAATCATTAAGAAAAGTACCTATGACCGCCAGGATGGGAAATCTCACTACGATACATTTCGAGAGAGGATTGTTTTCCCCATCTGGGATCAATTCGGAGCCTGTATTGGCTTTACCACAAGGTCAATCAGGGACGATCAAAAACCAAAATATATGAATTCAATCGACTCGATTGTATTCAATAAAAGTAATCTGCTTTACGGACTTCACCTAGCAAAACCAGCGATGAGAGAGAAAGACTACGCCATCCTTGTAGAAGGAAATATGGATCAGATCTCACTTTTCCAAAATGGTTTTGAAAACACCGTTGCTATTCAAGGAATTGCTCTTGGTGAACAATCGATGAAGAGGCTTCTCTCAATTACTAAGAATGTAATCTTTTGTTTTGATAATGATGATGCTGGTTTTAAGTGTAGTGAAAGAACTAATAAAATGTTTATGAAAGAAGGCATCACTCCAAAGTTTATCGATCTTGGTGAACATAAAGACCCTGATGATTTTCTAAAAGCTGAAGGAAAGATTGCTTTTTCTGAGAGGATTCAAAAGGCTCGCCCCTTTATCGATATTGGAATTGAAAGACTAATCCCAAGTGAAATCCCAGAACTCTCCGATAGAAAACTAGAAATTCTAGAGAGCGCTTTTGATATCGTTTCGCCTCTTGAAAAATCACTTCAAGCGACAGAAAGAATAATAAAAATGGCTAAAACTTTAGGTCTTCACTCTGATGCCGGACAAATTGTAGAGACCTATGAGAAGTTTTTAGAGGCCAACAAATCTTCAAAAGCCCCATTTTCCCCTCAGAGAGAAGCTCCTCCAATGGAAGAGATGATGCATGTAGAGGAAGTCCAAATGGACACCCCGCAACAGCATATTGAAGAGAATCCTCTCCTAACAAGGGCAGAAAAGACCTTACTGCAAGAACTAGTCCAACACCCTGAGTGTTTAATTATGCCTGAGACTAGTGAATTACTTGATTTTATAGAGTCTGCTGAGGTAAAAAGGTATGTTTTAGAGCTCAAGAAATTGGTTCTAGAAGTTTGCGACTCCCAATACATAAGCGTGGTCAATAATTATCTAGCCAGTAAAGAGTACTCTATAGACTTAGTTAAAACAGTTGGAAGTGCTTTATACAAATATCAACCTTCGACGTTGAATGAAAAAGTAGCAAAGCAATTATTAGGTGATCTAAAAAGAAAACTTATCGCCGACCAGTTGAAAACTAAGCGTGACAATATTTTGAAAAAACAAAGAGAAGCAAGTAGTAACGAAGAGTCGTTAAACCTTCTCCAAGAGCTTTCAAAAATTGACAAAGAAATAAACGAACTTAGAACAGCAGTTCGATAAACCTTTAGGAGACTTAATGTCTGAAGCCGTCGCCTTTATTAACTCAAAAGATTTTTCTAAACTTCTCATCAAGGGTAAGGATCAAACCTATTTAACCCCTGAAGAGATTCATGATGCGATCCCAGCCGGCATTGTCCTGGCAATGGATCTAGATGCCATCATGGAAAAAATCATCAACGCAAAAGTTGAAATCCAAAATCCTATTTCTGAAGAGGACGAAGATGGTATTCGCCTTGATGGAACAGAGATTATTGAAGAGGCCCTTTCAAAAGATGAAAAAGCCGAGCTTCGATCAGCTTCAACCGACCCAGTAAAACTCTACTTAAAAAGAATGGGCTCTGTAGCTCTACTTACTAGAGAAGGCGAAGTTGTTATTGCAAAAGAAATTGAAGAAGGTGAAAGAGAAATTATTCTTTCTTCAATCAAATCAACCCATGCTCTCAAGGAGATCATTCAACTTAAAGATAGAATCTCTCAAGCTGAAAATCCGGAAGAGTTCGTAAAAGAACTAGTTCGTGGTCTTGATGATGATTCATCAAAGTCTGAAATTAAAAAGTTTACTGCTAGAATCATCGGCGTTGTTGATGGTCTAAAGCTTCTTCTTGATGCCAATATTCAAGAAGATGGTACTCTTAAGAAATTCACGAAAGATCAAGCCAAGAATATGGACGATCTTTCTCTTGCTCTTGCAGACTTAACATTTAACAGAAAAATCATTAACAGCTTTGTTGAACCTGTAAAAAAGTATTACCTACAATTCAGAGAGCTTTTTGATCAACAAGATAGAATCTATAAATTCTTAGAAGTTTCATCTGCAAAGGATTACCGTGTTCTTTATGAAAAGATCATGGATGACGATGCATTCAAAAGAAAATTCGCAAAAGAACTTTTCACAACAGATGCTAAGATTGAGCAGCTCGTAAGAAACCAAGAAGACATCCTAAGAAAGCTTAGAAGACTAAGCCTTGATTGTGGAATGAGCTTTGATGATATCCAACGAGTTTATAATATTATCCTTGATGGTGAAGAAAAAGCCGATCGTGCAAAAGCACAATTAGTTGAAGCTAACCTAAGACTTGTTGTATCAATTGCTAAAAAATACACAAACAGAGGACTTCAGTTTCTTGACCTTATTCAGGAAGGAAATATTGGTCTTATGAAGGCCGTTGATAAGTTTGAGTACCGTCGTGGCTATAAGTTCTCAACTTATGCTACATGGTGGATCCGTCAGGCGATTACAAGAGCCATTGCCGATCAAGCCAGAACAATCCGTATTCCTGTCCATATGATTGAAACAATCAATAAGATGGTTAGAACAAGCCGTCAGCTTGTTCAGGAACTAGGAAGAGAGCCAACTCCAGAAGAAATTGCTGAGAGAATGGAGCTTCCGGTAGATAAAGTTAAAAAAGTTCAAAAGATCTCTAAAGAGCCTATCTCTCTTGAAACACCTATTGGTGAAGAAGAAGATTCTTCTCTTGGAGATTTTATCGAAGATAAGAAGATCATCTCTCCTGCTGACGCTGTTATGAGTATTACACTTTCCGAGCAAACTAGGTCAGTACTATCAACCTTAACTCCAAGAGAAGAAAAAGTTCTTAGAATGAGATTTGGTATTGGCGAGAAATCTGATCATACTCTTGAAGAAGTTGGACAAGATTTCTTTGTTACTAGAGAGCGTATTCGTCAGATTGAAGCTAAAGCACTTAGAAAGCTTAGACACCCGTCTAGAGCTAAGATGCTTAAGGCTTATGTTGACAACAACTAAAATAGTTTAAAATTGAAATCTTAAGGGCCTCGCTAATGCGGGGCCTTTTTTATTCTATTACGCATGACGGTAATCCAGACGCCAAAATTGCTTAGTGGCAAACGCACGGTTGTGCCCTATAATGATACGATTAACTACTTTTCAAAAAGGCCCTATGAGTAGCTGGAAATTACCTACTGAAATTAAAACTCAAGCAGAAGAATACTTTAACCCTGTCGTCATGACAGAGGCTTTGAAGTTGGTTCAATTGAGTAGAGTTTCCATCTCATTTACCAAAGGAACCCCTGAGACTTATTATATCGTCTCTGGAATTGTTCGAGATGATAGAAGCCATGAAAGTAAGCTTGTCTTTAAAAACAGATTAAAGGAAACACCAGAAGGCCCCATTTCTTCAAATTGTGATTGTCATCTTTGGACTGAAGAAAGCCACTGCGCCCATGTCTGTTGCCTCTTCTTAAATTACCATCTTCAAGTTCTTCACGATACAAATCCTGAAGCTCTAGGCGATAGCGCGGCCACGAGTATCAAAGCTACTTCAAGTATTGGTGTTTGCCCTGAAGAGTATGGTCTTATTATAGGTGGTCCACATCAACTTGTTGGTGCCCCACCTAATCCGACTTATTCGTCGATGCAATACACCCTCTCAAATAATAAAGTTATCAATTTCCCTATTCCGAGTAAGTTTGTAGGAAAATTATATATACAGATTTCATCAGCCGATAGGTTTAACCCTGAAACTGGCGTTGTTGAATCAATGCCTATGTTTAGGTTTAAGTATGACCCCGTCGAAGGTCAGCTGCATTCTGAGATCTCTCTCTTTGAAAACCTCTATTTATTTGATTGGTCTTCAGGAGAAGCCTTTCACATGCCTGGTGAGTTAAGAGACCTAGTTCAAAAGATAAGAATCTATGAGAAGAGCTTAACTGTTAATGATTTGATCAAGCTTGTCTCCAATGAAGTTCTTCTTAAGCAGTGTGACATTGTCATCGATAATATACCTCTTCAAGAAATTGAAGAAGTTGAGATTCAATCAAGAGTCACTCTTAAAAGAACCGAGAAGAAAGGCCAAATCGAAGTTAAGTATGAATTCTTCGACCCTCAAGAAAACCTAGTTCAACCACCTGACTTCTTAAGTGCCTTCACCTTTGAAGGTGGGATTCTTGGTAGCTTTAAGCGTAAGAAAGACTCCTATGAGTTTATAAAGGCGCTCTCTGATTCAATTGAATACAAAGATGATCAATATAAAAAGCTGCTTTCATCTTCGAATCAAAAGTCGCGCTGGATGGCGCTTCTCACCTTTGCATTAGAAAATGATAAGACTCGCTTTTATGACCATAGAACTAGAAAGATTACTCTTTATGATAATAATTTCCTCGTTCAATTAATTAAGCTTAGTTACGATTGTTTTGGAGAGCTCTTTTTTCGCTACTCCTCTTCAAGTATTGAAGATAGAGAACTTAACTTTCTTATCTCCAATACAAACCTCTTTAATGGCCTTTCAGATTTTTACTATAAAGTCGGACTTCATGGAGTTCAGATCTTCTATGATAAAAAAGAGATTGGAAACTGGAAGTCTAGGATTCGTTTTGAAAGAAGGGCCACCACGACGAAGTGGTTTGACCTTCAATTAAATGTTTCTCAAGAAGATTTAGAAATCATTAAAAATGCCGATCTAGATACTGGTCTGGCCCTTACTAATAATGGGCTAGTCCTACTCTCAAAAGAGCAAAAAGACCTTCTTAAGTTCATGAAGAAGTACACTCTTCACGAAGGTCAGCTAGATGTATCACAAGAGCAACCAGAAGAGTCGCTATCAGACGATGATGTTAATAAATTCATTTTACCTTTTAATAGGGCGCGAATCTTTGAGCTTTTTGAATTAAAGAAACTCGGAGTAGAAGGCGCTCTAACACCGGAAGAAGAAGCTCTCTGTGAAAAACTAGCTACTCTTGAAGAGATTCCAGAATACCCTCTTCCCCCGCAGCTCGTTGACATCATGAGGCCATATCAGAAGACCGGTTATAATTGGCTTAAGTTTTTACATGAAAGTAAATTAGGAGCTTGTCTCGCAG
Organism: uncultured Halobacteriovorax sp.; assembly: GCA_913061265.1. GTDB lineage: Bacteria > Bdellovibrionota > Bacteriovoracia > Bacteriovoracales > Bacteriovoracaceae. The sequence continues at coordinate 217,201 of CAJXVS010000004.1, forward strand.
ATGATATGGGACTTGGTAAAACTCTTCAAACGATAGCTTTTATTAACTCTATATATAAAGAAGTTAATCACGTCCTCGTAGTCTGTCCTGTTACGATTCTTCTCAACTGGGAAAAGGAAATACAGAAGTTCTCAGATATGGAAGTCTATATCTACCATGGCGGAGCTAGAGAGTTTCCTATGGACACTAAGATCGTCCTAACTAGTTACGGCGTGATGAAACGAGAGGCAGAAACGAGTTTAGGGAATGTTGAATTTGACGTCCTTATCCTCGATGAAGTTCAGCATCTAAAAAATATCCGATCAATGGGCGCTTTTGCGGCGAGAAAGATTAAAGCTGATTTTAGAATCTGCTTAACTGGTACACCCGTAGAAAATGACTTGGCTGAGTTTTTCAATATTATAGATCTATCAGTTCCAGGAATTTGGGGAGACCTTCAATTCATTAGAACGACTTCAACGAGTAAGTCACGGCTACTCGCTAGAAAAACCGCGAGTCCATTTATTCTTAGAAGAACTAAGGGACAAGTTTTAACAGAGCTTCCTCCAAAGATTGAGGTCGATGAGTACCTCACCCTTTCCCCTGAGGAAAATGATAATTACGAGGCAACCCTTCTGGATATCAAACACAGAATCCAGACGTCTCCTTCTAAAAAGAAGTATGGAGAAATCCTTAGAGGCCTCTTAAAGCTTAGACAAGCTTGCCTATGGCAACAAAAAGGGACGAGTTACGCGAATATGAACTCTACTAAGATAGATTTCCTTATGAATACTCTTGAACAGATTCATGATGAAGGTCACCAGGCCATCGTCTTTTCTCAGTTCACGACTTACTTAGATATGATCCAGCACCATGTTGGAGAGAGACATTGGAAGTACGCAAGGATTGACGGATCTCAAAGTGCTAAGAAAAGACAAGAGCAAGTTGATCTGTTCCAAGAGGGAAAATGTCCTATCTTTCTCATTAGTTTAAAAGCTGGTGGAGTTGGGCTTAACTTAACAGCAGCCAGCTACGTCTTTGTTATGGACCCTTGGTGGAACCCAGCGGTTGAAGCCCAAGCCATTGATAGAGCGCACAGGATTGGTCAGTTAAATACGCTTACTGTTTATAGACCTATTATTAAGGGTTCTGTTGAAGAGAAAGTTGTTGAGCTCCAGAAACTGAAGAAAGACCTCTTTAATGATCTCCTTCCTGAAAATGATGATCAATATTTCTCTGGGAAGCTTTCGATGAAGGACTTTGAGCACTTGCTTACTTAGTGCAATTCCAAAGGCTCCAAACTCTAGATCTACTGATCCAGTTACCGATATTAAACTTAAGACTAAATTTAGGATAACTTAAATAGTTTAAGCTACAGTTCTTCTTTTTACTGTACTCAAAGTATTTCGATCCAGACTTGAAAAAGAGAAGACCTGTTTCATTAGGAGCGAACTCTTTTTTTACCTGAACGTTTAGATCTTTAGGATGATAAAAATTTAACTTCAACCCAACCATTGTCATAGGGTCTTCATCCAAGGCCTTCACCTCTTTTATCTCTTCATCATGAAGGTATTTATAAAATCGAATTCCAGAGTTTGCGGCTTTAAAGCTGGCTCCGGTTAAAAGGATAAAGTTAATCATAACAAATATTCGAATCTTAGAGGATTTAAGTAAGTTCAATTGCTCGGCCGCGTAAATCATCATATAGGGACTTAAGAGAACCACGAGAAAAATAAAACGCAGTTCTTTATGCCCTATAAAGCAATGAATCAAAAAGAAAGGAAGAGTTAGCCACGTGATAGGATCTTTTGGTTTTTTATACCAATAGTAAAAAGTTCCAAGAATAAAAGGTAATGAAAGAAGGGGAATCCCTTTCATAAAGCTATACTTTAGATAGTTCCACCAAGGGTCTATTCCAAACCCTGAAACTCTATCTTCTAATATATTCACTTTGAAATAATTAAGAGTTGTAAAGGTCCACTCTTGATAACCCCAATAATCAATGACTACACCTAAGCCAATAGTTATTAAGATTCCTAAACTCACACCAAGGTAAGTTCTCCAGGCCTTATGATTAAAAAGAACTAACCAAAACCATAAGAAGGCCACAGCTACAGAAAGTTGAGACTTAACTAAGTAAGCTCCACCTAGAGCAAGTCCAGCTAGGATACCCTTAATAATTGTCTCATTCTTTAAATTTTTAAATAAGAGAACGAGACCAAAGAAGATAAAGGAAGCGGAGAGGTTTTCGCTACTGGCCCTGACGTGAATCATAGGCGCAAACCAAGTAAGGCTTAAGACTAAGAACACAAGCTTCTGTCTCTTTTCTTTTAAAGGTAGATAATCCTTAAGGTAAAAGAGACTCGCGATACTAAAAGCAGAAGTGACGATTCTCAAAAGAGTGGCTTGAATAAAAGGGGATGTAAGACCAAGACTCTTGAGGGGTAACAAGATGATATAATAGAGAAGAACTTGAAACCAGGGTCTTATCTGTTCCCTGTATTCCCAAGGGAGATCATTCGCACTGGTGCCATTTAATTTATGGCCTAGAAATTCAAGTATTTGAAAATGCTCATCAAATTGAAAGAAACCTTCCGAGAAGAAGGCCGTTATAAGATGCACAATACCAACAAAAACTAAAAGTTTTCGGTTTGATAAAGTTTCTAAACTAAATATCCTCGATAGAAGCATCAAAAAGCCTTTTTTAGATATAGATTATCCCATAGAATGATAGAAATGAAATACACCATTGCTTTAATCAGCCTTTTTTTAATCTATCACAAGACGATTGATGCTCTTAATCCATGGTGGCGTCTTCTTATCTTTCCCATTTTAGCTCTTATCGTTCACAATCGAACTCAAATCGATGATGAACTAAAAAAATTGTTTTCACGACCTAAGCTTATTAAAAATTTAACTATTATATTGGTACTTTTATTTAGTTTTAGAATGGGAAAATCAATCTACAATATCGCTCGCCCACTAAAGGCCATCGAGGATATCTCAGTCGTCCATGAGCAAGCCATCGATTATCTCTTTGTTAAGAAAGAGAACCCTTACAATCATATTCTTTTTGAACTAGCTCCCATTACCATAGTAAGAAATGGAGTAAGCGATACCTATAGTGGTTTTATCTATACACCTTTAGGGATTATTTATTATGCCCCATTTGTTCATTGGCTAGGCAGGAAAGGAATGTACCTTGGAAACTTCTTCGCCTACTGGGGGGTTTTCATTCTATTGGTCCTTACTTTAAAGAGATATGGGCAAGGATACTTTCTCTTAGGAAGCCTCTTCTTCTTATCTATTGATTATGTCTTTACCAAGTCTTTTAACAGAGGGACCAACGACTTTGTCCCTGCTTTTTTAATGCTTTTGGCCATACTTCTCTCTGATAAAAACAAAAGAAGCCTAAGTGGAATTGTTCTTGGATTATGCTTAGGCTTTAAGCAGTACCCTGGAGCTATCTTAAGCTTTATATTTTTCTTAAATAAAAAATTTCGTGTTGTGATCATAAGTTCGTTTGTTTTGGCAGCGGTTCTACTTCCTTTTGCGATTAACAACTTTAAGACTCTTTACAGACAAATATTTGAAGTCTTTTTATTTGCGCCTATTGGAAATACGATACTAAAGGATTTTCCAGAATTCACGAGGTGGCCAATATCTTTAGCCGCCATAATCTTTATGATCTATTTTTCTCTTAGAAAGAAATGTTCTACTGATTGGGATAAGATTCTAATCCCATTTATCATCTTTATTGTTTTTACGAAATCTTCATTCACTACATACTTTATTTGTCTCTTTCCCATTTCAATCTTTTGGTTCTTAAATATTCCTCGTCACAGAGATGAGAAGAGTTTAAAGCAGTCTTGAACAAACTCTCCTTTGACTAATAAGTAGTACTGATCATCATAAAGGGTTTCGCTCTCGCCGACCTTACATTTCACCATGGCCTCTTTATATTCAACTTCAGACAAAGAGTTAACCAATCCCTTATCTCTTTTCTCTAAGAGAATGAAATCATAACTAGGAAGGTGATTCGTAAAATGAGAAGGAACATAGATTTTCCTCTTTTCTTTCACTATTAAAGGGACAACTCTATTTGAAGAAAAGAGTGTGTGATTCTCGTTCATATTCTTATCGATAACTAATCTTAATCTATTAGTTGAGGCCCTCTTCTTTGAGTCAATGACACAATTTCGTGATTTATTAAAAAGGGATTGCTTGAACCACCTGGTATAAGTAGAAGTGCTCGTGACAAAGAAGGTCAATAAGATAAAGATCTTAGTTTTTTTATTCTCAAAGATACTGCTGAAGCTAGGACTTAATATAAAATAGCATAATAAGGGAGCTACAAATGTTATTCCATAATGATAATGAATCTTACCGGCTAACAAATGAAGGAAAAAGATAGGACCTAGGATACAAATCAATTGGAAAAAGTTCGTTCTTATAAACGGTTTTGATTCCTTTCTCAGAGTTAAGTAAACGGGCAAGATCAAAGGGATGAAGACCTTAAGAAAAGAGCTATAATCCACAAGTTTAAGCCTCTCAAAGACAAAAAATAAATGATCCTTGAGAATTCCTTTTATAAAGACTCCCCCATAATCATAGGTCTCCCCTACCAAAAAGGGCCGAAGTTTAAAGATGATAAAGAGTCCAGCGATTGCGGTGAGCAATGAGAATGCGATCTTCTTTTTATCTAAGCTAGTTAGATAAAAGAACAAGAGTCCTATTAGTCCAAAGACATTTGATTCTCGGTAAAAGATTAAGCTAAAGGCACTTAATAAAATAAATCTCAGATTTCCTTTTTGAATAAAGTAAACCAAGGCTAACCAAGAGAGGATTGACCATGTATTAGGATGGATAGGAAAATTTAAAGCAGTCAGAATTCCTCTAGAAAATAAGCAAAGAAAGAAGATTAAAGTGGCGTCTTTTTTGGGTGACAGTTTTATAAGTCCATAAATAAATAAACAGAAGATAATCCATTCAAAGACTACAGGCCCAACTGGGCTATAGCCGGTTAGGATAACTGATGGAACAGCAAGAAACAAAATGGGCTCAAAGTGATCATTAAAGATATTTAAAGTCCGAATCGTAAGATATGGGTTGATGTCTCCATCAGCCATATTCACTAAGGCCTGGTAATATAACCCTAAGTCGTAAGAGCTAAGGCAGTTGTTAAAGACGGCAATTATATTAGATATTAGAATCAATAATAAAAGGCTTAGGCATAGAATGAATACTTTCTTTTCTCTTAGAAACTTCAATATCTACCTCTGTACAAAGTAATCTCGCCTTTAGAGTAAACATTCTCCCAGTTCGATTCAATTTCCTGATAGCATTTATTAAGTGATTTAAATCTCAATAAAGCATAATGATACTTTTTCAGCTTTTCCACATCATCACATACTGTGATAATTCTTCCCTCTCTATGAACTACACTCGCCTTTATCCTTACTTCTTTTGGAGCAAAGTACGTATTAGTGAGAAAATCAGAGATTACATAAGTCTTTTGATTAGGCTCTACCGTCACATAATTCCAGAACTGTGAGTAAGGAAAATCTCTATTCGCAACCTCACGAAAACTCATATTACGGTCATCCCATCTCTTCATTAACCTCTTAAAGGATTTGTCCACTTTAGAGTCTGCCAAGATGATTACCAGTATTAGTATAGGAACTATTTTAAATTTATTCAGTTCAAACGAGTATCCTTTTAATTCGTTGAAAATGAAATAAACAATAAGAAAGTAACCCGGAAAGATAAAACGATAAGTAGGAAGCCCGCCATTGATAAATAAATAAAGGACATAGCCACTTGCCGAAATAATAAAGGAAATATAGTTGCTCGAAAGAGTAAGAGGTTCTTTTCTGCGAAACTTAAAGCCCAAAAGGAGAATCGAAGTTACAAAGAACACCTTTCCAAAAAAGAAGTACTGAAGGTGTTTAAATAAATGGACTAGTTCAAACTTACTTCCAATAAACCTTGAGTAGAAGCTGTGCATCGGTGAACTAACTTCCCCTGGAAAGAGTGATAGAAGAGCTGGAAAAAAAGGTGATCTAATAAGCAACCAATTCTTAATCAGAAAAGGCAAAAAAAGAACTAACGAAGAGAGTACTGCTATAACAACCAACGCATAGTTCTTTCTGTTTTTTAAAACAAAATAGAGACCTATCGAGGCTACATATAAAAGACCGTTAAGCTTAATTGCAGGAATAAGCCCTAGTGAAAGTCCTATAACGATGGCCCTAGCTATTCCTTTTAATCTAATGAGAAAAGAGTCATCGTAAATAATAAGAAAAGAGACGAGGACGGCCAATGAGAGCGCACCGTCATTTTTGGCGACTAAGAAAAATGTCGAAGACTTACTGATCGTTAAAAGACAAAGACCAGCTACTGGCCCCCAATAATACTTCTTAAACCAATTATTGAGAATAAGTGACCCTATCCCTATTGAGAAAATAAAGTGCATACTCTGGCTCATCAAAAGCGCTGGGAATCGATCACCTTTAAAGATCAACATGGGAATTATATAGAGGTAATCGAATAGACCACTTATCAAGTAAAGGTCATTACTTTTTAAAGCCTCTAAGAAAGAGGTCTCATACCATTGCCTTGGAAAGGCGATATGATAAGCAAAGGGATCAATATAATTGATAAAGCAGAGCGTTTCAAAAAGCTTTAAAGTAAAGATAGTCCAAAATAGGCCAAGGCTAATTTTCCTAAAATTACTCTCAAATCTTGAATCTATTGTTTTAAAACTGTTTTTCATTCTAGATAAATATAGTAACACTCCGCCAGTACATTCCGCACTGCGCATAGTCATAAACAAAATGAGGAAATAAACTCACTGCCATGAAATTATCAATCATCATACCCGTATACAACGAAGAAAATACTGTAAAAGGCCTAATCGAGCTCGTCCTCGATGCTGTCAAAAAGATCGAGGCAAGGATTTCATCTTTTGAAATCGTTATCGTCGAAGATGGCTCTTCTGATAGAACTAAAGCCGTTCTTTCTGACTCATTTAAAGATCACTCAAATATTCAGCTATTCTTTCAGCCTCATAACAAAGGTAAAGGTGCTGCTATCGCGAGAGGCTTTAATGAGGCCACAGGTGATATCATTCTCATCCAAGATGCAGACCTTGAATATGATCCTTACGAGTATCCGGTCCTTCTAAAGCCAATCCTAGACGGAAAAGCTGACGTTGTTTACGGAAGCCGTTTCAAAGGGGATGTCTCTAGAGTTTTATATTATTGGCATTACCTAGGAAATCAATTCCTAACTCATGTAAGTAATATGTTCACGAACCTAAACTTAAGCGACATGGAAACCTGTTATAAAGTCTTCCGTGCCCCTATTTTAAAGAACATGAAACTTGTCTCAAATAGGTTTGGGATTGAGCCAGAAATGACGGCCAAGATTGCTAAACTTCCAGAGCTCAGAATCTATGAAGTGCCAATTTCTTATTATGGTAGAACTTATGCTGAAGGAAAAAAGATCGGCTGGAAAGATGGCTTTTCAGCTCTCTGGAGTATTATAAAGTTTAACCTCTTCACTTCAATTAACGAGTCGTTCTCAAAACCACCTAAGAACATTCTCGAAGAGCTAAACTAATACTTTATACCCTTTGAAGATATATTCTCAGACCTGATAAGAACCACTATATCTTCTTTTTCAAAATAGGCGACACTTCTAAGCGTAGCGCCTGTTTTTAGTTTTAAGTCTTCAAAGTCTTTAGTTCGGATCAGAATCAAAGGTTCCATACTTCCCCAACTTACTGGCATTTCTGTTTCAAACTCTAGCTTCTGATCCCCATTTAAATATCCCTTCAACCAAACCAAACTAGTATTAACCACTTCGCCGCTCAGCTCGAAACCTACCAAATTAGCTAGTGAGTAAAATGGGTAAGAGCCATTAATTGTTAACCAAAGATCAGGCTGCCTCTTGAGGCCTTTAGAGATCTTTAAGATATCAAAGATAGGCTTGTCTCGTCTTGTCTCAACTGTAAGAGGAAAGATAAGCAGTGTTAAAGAAGTTGCAACAAAAAGGTAAAGAACAGCTCTTTTAATATTTTCAAGCTTCTTACTATTCAAAAAGAAAGACAAACCATTAGCCGCGATAATGGCATAAAAAGGATAAAGAGGCAGAAGGTAGTTTGAATATTTAAACTTTGGAATAGATAAGAAAACCAAGAGAGAGAAAAAAGTTGTACACGAAAAGAGGAGGAGCTCGTTCTTAAAGCCTTTCTTGATCCGGTACAATGAATACAAAGAAAGTAAAAGCCAAGGCCCTGTTTGTTTTAAGAGAAAGACGACATAGTCAAAATAGTTAAACTTTGTAACTCCCCTTCCTTCAAGCATAGTATGAAAGAATGTCGACTCTATATATAAGTTAAGAACATCTGATCGCCCCTTTATTAATAAGGCGATTGGCCAAAGCGAAAAGATCACAAAACCTAGTAAGAAAGAGAGCCAAGGGAGTAGCTGCTTAAGTTTTATAAAACTCTTCGTAAAAGCCAAATGAACTAAGATCGCAAGGGGAATAAGTCCCGCCATTGGTCCTTTGGTTAATAATGAGAGCCCAAAGAAAACACCGCATAATAGCCATGAAGATGATTTGTTTTTTTTATAAGCTTCAAAATAAAAATAGAGGCTTAAAAAGACAAAGAGCATCAAGGGCCCATCTAAAGATGGAAACCTAGTTTTCTTGATTAAAGGCGGTATCAGAATAAAGATGAGACCCGTTAAGAAGGCTTTCTCTTCATTGTCGTGCTTTTGAGTAAACCTAATAACTGAGGCCAAACAAACTAAGCTAAATAAACCACTAAAGATTCTCGCCGCCGTATAGCTAGAGCCAAAAACCTTAAAGAACAATCCATTCAGGGCGAAAACAAAGGGAGGGTGAACAGGAAACTGAGAATATGTTGTCTTGCTTAAATGAGGTATTAACCAATCCCCATTTTGTGCTGCATGTTTAGCAAATGCAGAGTAGAGATAGCCATCTAGGAAAAAGCCCTGAACCCACGCATGCTGAAAATACAGTGCAGCGCCCAGTACCAATAAGAATAAGAATCCATTTTCACTCAAAAATTTGTTAACTTTCATTAACTAGAGAATAATACTCTAATCAAACAGTGACCAGCTTAACGCATCGGACAATAAATGACTCAATCAGAAAAATATAATGGAATTGAAGAGCTAGAATTACTCGACTCTGCCCATAATTATACAAACTCTATAACGACAAGAATCAACTCTTTCTTTTCAAAAGACCTCTTAACTTTAGACTTTGGAGCTGGTGCTGGTACGTATGCTAAAAAGCTAAAATCTCAAGACTACAAAATAACTTGCATAGAGATTGACCCTACCTTAATAGGCGTCCTTAAAAATCATGATCTTGATGTCAGTAAGAGCACAGCTGATTTTGAATCAGGTAGTGTTCATCAAATATACTCAATCAATGTTCTCGAGCATATTGAAGACGACCTTGGGATCCTAAAAGAGTTTCACCGCATGCTCACTAGCAGCGGGAAGATCTACCTCTATCTTCCAGCATTCCCTGTCTTATATTCGAAATTTGATAAGAAGATAGGACACTACAGGAGATACAAGAAGAAAGACCTTGTCCAAAAGTTAACTGAAGCTGGTTTTCAAATAGAGCAAAGGTCCTATAGAGATTCGATTGGTTTTTTCGTAGCTTACCTTTTTAAGATCATCTCCAATTCCGAGGATGTCAGTAAAACAGCGATCACGATTTATGATAAGATCGTCTTTCCTTTTTCACGCTTACTAGATCCACTTCTAGGTGCATACTTTGGAAAGAACATAGAAGTTATGGCGACTAAAAAGAATGAACAGATTTCTTAAGTATTTTTACTTCTTTATTCTTTGTTTAAAGGCGCTCGAATGCTTTACACCGTTCTCACACGGTGACGCCTTTAGCTACCATCTCATAATTCCTAAACATATAATTGAATTGGGCTTTACAGATACTCTTTCTAAATTCTTCCCCACAGTTATCGCGGGCTACTTTGACCTACTCTACTTGATACCCCTATCTCTTTTTAAGAACACCTTGGCTGGTCAAATATCTTCACAGCTTTTACATTTTCTAATAGGCCAAGGCCTCGCTTCTTTTCTAATGACTAAGATTATCAAAGATAATCAATTGAAATGGATAGCAGGAATTGCAGCTCTCACCCTAGCAAAATCAGGGGACATGTTTCTGTATGCTAAGAATGACGGAGTTGTTGTAAGTGCTTCTCTTCTTTTTTATTACTTTTCTAATAAATCCATATTAAGAAAAGGAGTACTCCTAGGCCTTCTCCCGAGTATTAAGCTATCAGGCGTTTTCATTGCTCTGCCCCTTATTCTAAATGAGATCGTTTTCAAAAAAATTAAATTAATCGAGATTCTCATTCTTGGAGTCACTTCAATTCTAATCTTCATTCCAATTTGTCTTTATAAATTCAAAATGACAGGTAATCCTCTATTCCCAGGACTACTCTATAGCTTTCCAGATCAACTCCCCCAGTACCTTATCGACTCCTATGGTGGAATGCTTGCTGCGAAGCTAGGTATGTCCAGCCTAATTGAGAACTTAAGACTCCTCTTTTTAGGTAAGATTATCTGCTTACTGATTATACCGGTGCTTATTTTTCAAAAGAAAAAAATCAATACCGCCCCTTTCATCATAGCGATCCTTTGTTTCTCCCTCTATTTATTCGTAAACGGAGCAGTTCCAAGCCCAAGGTTTTTCTTTTCCTCTTACTTCTTCCTAATCATAGGATGCTTTGGAGCTTTAGATTCTAGTCATCTTCAAAAAAAATGGATTGTCCCCGTTCTTCTTATTCTCGTTCTTGTCGACTCTAAGTTAGACAAGTCCCTTACTAGAGTTAAGAACAACCTCGTCGACCTCTCAAATTTAAGCAGTAAGGAAATTATCTCAAAAAGGATTCCACGATCTCGTGTATGGGACTTAGTCCAAAAAGGAGAGAAGGAAAAACTTGTTCATGTCTTTTCTGACCGTTTTCCGCAGCAGTTCTATGCTCCACAGTTTGTAAGGCTTCACCACTACCCAACCCAGCCACAAGTTAGGTTCTTTGATCAATGTTCTAACCCATCTGGACTAGAGAAGTTTCAATATTATATCTTGTCTGAATCAGGCAGCAAGAACCCCTGCTATGAGATGATCTATAATTCTTCTGAGTTAATAGGAACTGTTCAAGAGTTTAAAGTGTTTAAAAGGAAACCTTCTCAATCTCTTCTTTAGTTAGAACATGCTTTATCCAGCCTCTTTCTTGATCTTTATTCACTACGTTCCAGCCGGTTTCAACTCCTTCAACCATTTCTTCTCGAGTGACTGAGAGCTTATTAACTGAAGTTGATATCCTCTTCTTAACACTTACAATGTTCTCTTGATAAGATCTCTTATCAATGGCCTTTATAGACGTGACATAAGAAAAGTGAAGAATCCAGCAAAGCGGAAAGAGGATCAATACGGCTTTATCAATTTTATTTTTGTGAGTTTTCCACTTAATATTTAGATACATCAAAGAAAGACAGCCCCAAGAGAAGAAGACCTGCCCCCCAATGGCTCGCCTCGCAGAATAGTCCATGATGACAAAATAATAAGAGATAGAGACCATAAAGACGATTAATATAGGTAGGGCCTTATTCAGTAAGCTCTTTCGGTCAAGGGATCTAAAAGTCGTCCACAAGAGAAATAAAATTGCTAATAAGTTTATCCCTCCGGTCAGCCAACGAGTTTTATAGTAATCATGCAAGAAGATAAGACTCATAGATTGAGTGAATAAGTGTTTCTTAAACCCAACTTTAGAGACATACCCATAAGACTCAATGGAGCTAAGGATGGACTTACTTATGACTAAAAAAAGGATTGAAATAAACAATTGCTTTAAAATAGGGATCATCGAATCTTTAAATTTTCGATTTTTTAAGAGCTCTCCACTTACTTGTATAAGCACTCCCATAAAAAACAAGCTTTCATAACAGTAAAATCCATAGCCCCATAAGATGCCCTTAATGACTTGCCTAAACCAGTGCTTACTATTCTTAGTTAACCAAAGGCCTAGTCCTACTGCAAAGAATCCGGGAAAATTAACCATAACAGTAGGCCAAAAAAGCCATTCGAAATTATTTCCGTTAAAGGCAAGCATAAAGAAAAAGCTAACAAAGAACCAAAGAGGCTCAGACAATAGTTTCTTCAGAACATTCAAGTAATCCAAAATTAAAAGAAGTCCAGAGAAGAGAAAACTCCAACATAAGAAGTTACCCAAGAAAAAGAGTTCATTCTTAAACAAGGGAAAGATAAGTTGATGAGTTATATAAAGCCCAGGTAGCCTAAAGAGCCATGGTCTTAGATAAACATCAGGGCCAACGCCATAATAGGCATTTAAGTGCTCCCAATCATCTGCTACAAAATAGACTGGATAAAGCCAAGAAAAAATCATCAGCACAATAAACAGGAAAATGATTTTGTTGTTGGAAGTTATATTCAACGTAAAAATCCTTTAAAACATTTTGGCGATGGGTCTTTTATCAAAACAAACCATTCGTTCTTATAAATATGATCTTCTAACTGACAGTTCTTCTTACTTTCTTCCATTTCCTCGTTGGAAAAAGGAAAAGTGTCTCCAGATCTATTATGCTCAAACAAAAGGTAATCGTAGGAGTCTAGTTTTTTAGAAAAGATACCTGCTTGGTATATTTGCATATTAGGCTTTAAGACCTGAGGGACAGCTCCCCCGGTTGAAAGTATTGTTCTTTCAGAAGGCAAGGCCCAAAGGTAGGACTTAGCTATTTTAAATTCATCATTTCTCTCTTTTGAAATAATGCATTTATTCAAATCTGTTTGAAAGGATTCCTTAAATACTTTTGTCCAAGATCCCATGCCAGTCAGGATAAAGCTTAGAGCAATGATGACCAGTTCCTTTTTAGTTAAAACCTTATCAATCCTCTCACTAAGGAAAACACCTAAGAAAGGAGCAGCGAAGAGAGCCCCATATTGAAAATGAAAATTATTCGTAAGAAAATGCATCCCAAATAAAGGAAGGAGATAGGCCAGGCAAAGACCAAGGCTCCCTCTAAAGACATCCCATTTCAAATATCTAAAAAGAAGGCCATAAGTAAGGAGATAAGGGGTAAACAGCTTAAAGAAGGCTTTATAATTAAAAGCCGTTATAAGGTTCCAATTAATTAACGAAAGAACGTCAGTTCCATAACTAATAGTTGGTCCCATAAGGGCCGGCCTTCCAAAAAAGACAAAAGCTAATAATCCTATTGAGAAAAGAGAGGTCAATATTCCGGGCATCCATCTTTTATTAAGAATCAATCCTAATCCAAGCATAAAAGTACAAAAAGGAATCGCTTCTCGAAAAAAACACAAGCTAACAATAAGGAGAAGTATGTACCTCTCTTTAAACTTATTCATTCCGTAAAAGAGCAAGAATGCAATGGCGGCGGACCAAGTTGTAGGATGGATTGGGAATAGGAATGCCGACAATAGTCCTTTAGAAAAAAGAGCTATAATCAAATAAAATGGTAGTTCTGCTTTTTCCTTCTTAACGATAAATAAGTAGAGTCCAAAGAAGAGAATGAGCCAAAGAAACTCAAAGATAATCAAGTTTTCCGCTGTATAGCCAAACACTTTAACAAATAGAGCTGCCACATAAATAACAGGGTCAAAATGATCATTTAAGATCTTTACATCTCTAATCGTAATATAAGGGTTTAGGTTTAAATTATAGGCAATATCAAAGATGGCCTGCTGGTAAATACCTAAGTCTGTTGCATGAAAACAGTTATTGAGAAGGAGTCGAATATTTCTAAAGAGCAAGAGTAATGGTAGAGCTAAAAGAAAATAAGCAAGCCCGCCATACTTCTTGATATTCACCAGTTCTCCAAGGTCTTTTTAATTCCTTCTCTAAGGGTGAACTGCGGCTTCCAGCCTATTGCTTTGAGCTTACTAATATCGGCTACTGAACTCATGACCTCATTGTCTCTATAGGGAATGACGCCAAAATTGAGTTTGGTATTGCAGTCACCTATTAATTCAGCCGTTAACTTTACAATATCTTGAATTGTATATTCGGCCCCGGTGCCTATGGGAATATCTCCGAGCTCCGACTTTGTCATAACTGTTTTAATGGCGCTTATAACATCAGTAAAATAGATAAAATCTCTTATCTGTAGACCCTCTGTTAGGTCCAGTTCTTCCTTCTTCTTTTTAAAACTCTCCACCAAGAAGCTTAGAAAAGTTCCATCGTGAGGTCCATAGAATTGCTCTAACAAGAGATTAGACATCCTAAGCCGTGGAAATTGATCCCGTGTTTTTTTTGCAAAGAGGTGCTTGCTTTCTGCGTAGAGGTTTGTTTTAGAAGGAAGAGATGTATTAAGATTAATAAAATGAAGGTCATCATTTTCTATTTTCTCAAGGATTTCTATAGGGAAATCAACATTGGCTTTCCACATTTCTTCTTTTGATTCTTTTTTTCTACCGTAGACTGTTGCAGCATGAATAAAGAAATCAAAGCTTCCACCGGAGAATTCATCTCTATTAATTAGACTAATTTCGTTAAGAATTCCTTCTAGGTTCTTTAATTCTGAAGTCTGTCTCTTCAATATAGAAACATCGAAGCCTGACTTAACAAGAGCTTTTGCTATATAACTGCCAAGGAAACCTGTTCCTCCTGAAAGTAGGACTCTATTCTGCCCAGGATTTTTTTCTTTCAATGGCATCCGATACATAAGTTTTCAAATCATCTGCGGTCATCACAGAGTTTGAATTGTTAAAGTCTTTGTACCAATTAATGGTTTTCTTAAGACCTTCTTGAGTAGTCCATACTGGCGACCAGTCAAGTTCGACTTTTGCCATCGTACAATCTAATTTTAATAAACCTGCCTCATGAAGCATATCTTTTGGAACTTCGATCTTATAATCAATCGCTTCCCAATGAGATTTAAGTTCTTCTAAAACTTGCTGTACTGTCATCTCTTCTTGAACCAATGGTCCAAAGTTATAGGCCTTAGCAAACTTAACTCCACCCTCAATCAGTTTTTGACCAAGTAAAAGATAACCAGACAATGGCTCAAGGACATGTTGCCATGGCCTTACTGCTTTTGGACTCCGAATACTTACCGGGTTTCCTTCTAATGAGGCTTTAATGATATCAGGAATCAAGCGGTCTTTTGCCCAATCTCCTCCACCAATAACATTCCCAGCTCTAACAACACCAAGGAGCACTTTATGAGAGTCTCCATACTTCTCTAAATTAAAAAATGAATTTCTATAAGATGAAGTCATTAACTCCATCGCGGCCTTTGAAGCACTATAAGGATCTTTACCCCCTAGCCTATCACTTTCGCGATATCCCCAAACCCATTCATTATTTTCATAAACTTTATCCGTAGTAATCGTGATAATCGTACGAACTGAGTCGCAATTCCTAGCAGCCTCATACACATTGAGTGAGCCTAATACATTAGTATCAAAGGTCTCATGTGGTTCTTCATAAGAAAGTCTAACAAGAGCTTGAGCTGCCATATGAAAGATAATATCTGGTTTAAATTCTGCAATCGATTTACTTAAAAGTTCTCTATCACGTATATCACCGATAATAGATTTACCCTTTAGCTTTAGGAGCTCTAAATGATTTGGCGTTGTAGGAGCCTCTAAAGAGAATCCACAAACCTCTGCTCCCATAGCCTCAAGCCAGGCCATCATCCAAGATCCTTTAAATCCTGTATGACCCGTTAAAAAAACCTTTTTCCCTTCATAGACTCCGGAGAAAAGTTTCTTATTTACCAAGTTTTCCACTTAGCCTCTCCGCTTTCGAGTAACTTATCAAGAGCCTGCTTATCCGCAAGAGTATCCATACATTTCCAAAAACCTTTATGCTTATAGCAGTTCATCTGGTTTTCTGAAGCTAAGGCCTCTAGTGGACCTCTTTCAAATATGGTCTTATCCCCTTCTTTAATATAATCAAAGACGGTTGGCTCACAAACAAAGAATCCACCATTGATCCATCCCACTTCACCTTGAGGTTTTTCTTTAAAGGCAGTGATTTGATCATCTTTATCAAACTCTAAAGCCCCAAATCGACCTGCTGGCTGAACGGCACTCATCGTTATCTGACGACCACTTTCTTTATGGCTTTTAACTAGGGCTTCGATATCTATATTTGAAACACCATCTCCGTAAGTTAACATAAAGGGTTCGTCCCCTATAACTTCCTGAGCTCTTTTAATACGACCACCTGTTAAGGTACCGTCTCCAGTATCTAGGCAAGTCACTTTCCACGGTTCAACATTAGACTTAACCGTTTCCATAGAATTATTACGTAGGTCAAAAGTCATTGAACTTTGCCTTACAAAGTAATTAGCAAAGTACTCGTTAATCATATGACCTTTATAACCACAAAGGATGACGAATTCATTGAAACCAAACTGACTATAGGCCTTCATAACATGCCAAAGGATTGGCTTACCACCAATCTCAACCATCGGTTTTGGTCTAATACCAGTTTCTTCACTAATTCTGGTTCCATATCCACCAGCTAATATTAATACTTTCATATAGTCTCCACCCAATTGATCATTTTTTTAATTCCAGTTCGCTTATCCACCGTCGGCTTCCAATTAAAGTATTCATTAGCTTTTGCTATATCAGCTATAAAACTTTTTTGATCACTCGATCTAGGTGGTAGTTCTTTGTAGTTTAATTTTATTCCCATTTCTTCTTCTAACATCTCAAAAAGTTCAAGGATGGAAAGCGAATTATTCGCCCCTCCACCGATGTTAAAAGCCTGTCCTTTGGTTTTATCTATATTTTCTATGGCGCTGAAGTAACATCTAACAATATCTTCAGAGAAAAGGACGTCACGTACCTGCTTTCCATTTCCTGAGACAGTAAACGCTTCACTTAAATTTCCGCGCTTTGTTTCAATGGCCCTACTTACGAACCAACCAATCCAACCTTGATCAAATGTTGAAAACTGTCTGCCTCCAAAGATTGATGAGTGTCTAAAGACCACAGACTTGATTCCAAAGCTTCTACTATAATCAAGCATATATTGATCTGCTGCTCCTTTTGAACAACCGTAAGGAGTTCTGAAGTCGAGGGTTGTACTTTCTGGGAGTCCATTAGGAAAATCAGGCATTGAGTAACGTTTCTCGCCCTCATCATACTTATGATCTTCAAGATCTCCGTAAACTTTATTCGTAGATGAATAAACAACCATAGCTTCTGGTGAATAACGCCTAATTGACTCAAGTAGATTGTGAGTCCCTAGCACATTAATCTCCATATCAAACCGAGGTCTATCCAGGGAAGTCGTCATAGCAACCTGACCGGCAACATGAAAAACTACATCTGGTTTTTCCTTTTGAAAAACAGTACTTACATCGTCAAAATTTCTGATATCAGAGCGATAAAATGTAAATTCACCGAGGCTTCTTAGCCACTCCAAGTTTTTCTCTGTTCCTTCACGGTACAGATTATCAAAGACAACTAATTCGTGACCGAGGCTTAAGACCTCTGCCGCCAAATTGGACCCTAAAAAACCACATCCACCAGTAATCAAATACTTCATCTTATTTTCTCTTTAATTTTATCTGCTATAAAATCTAAGTGTACTTCATCAAGCCCAGGCCAAATCCCAACCCAAAAGCTGTTGTTCATTATATAATCTGTATTAGGTAGATCACCGATAACTCTTTTTTCAACATCTTGATAAAGAGGCTGTCTTAAAAGGTTCCCTCCAAAGATATTTCGAGATCCAACTTTTTCCTTTTGTAGAAACTCAACGAGTTCTTGCTTGGAAACTTTCCCGCCTGGCTTTACTGATATGGGAAAACCAAACCAACTAGGGTCAGTTCCCTCTGTTGCTTTAGGAAGGAGTAACAAGTCCTCTAACTCTTCAAGCTTGCTACGAAGGTACTTAAAGTTATCTTTTCTCTTCTGAACAAAGTGAGGAAGTTTCTTTAATTGGCTAACTCCAAGAGCAGCCTGCATATCTGTAACCTTTAAGTTATATCCAATATGAGAATAAATGTACTTATGATCAAAGCCATCTGGTAGTTCACCAAGCGACCAGTTAAATCTCTTGCCACAGGTATCATCCTTACCAGGAGGACACCAACAGTCTCGTCCCCAATCTCTGAAGGACTCTGCAATTTTTTTCATCTTAGGATCGCTCATAAGAACGGCCCCACCCTCTCCCATAGTCATATGGTGAGCAGGGTAAAATGAAACTGTTGCAATATCTCCGTAAGTTCCAACCATCTTTCCATGAACAGTCGTACCAACAGCATCACAACAATCTTCTATCAGCCATAGATTATGTTTATCGCAAAATTCTTTTACTATCTTCGCGTCAAATCCATTACCCAAGGTGTGGGCAATCATCACGGCTTTAGTTTTATCTGAAAGAGCTTTCTCCATTTCAGATAAATCAATCTCATAAGTTTCTAAACAAACATCCACGAAGACAGGAATACAGCCGTGTTGGATGATTGGGTTTACAGTCGTTGGGAAACCAGCTGCAACAGTAATGACTTCATCGCCTGCTTTAATTTGTCTCTCTTCCCACTGCGGAGAAGTTAGAGCAGCAAAGGCCAATAAGTTTGCAGAAGAGCCAGAGTTCACGAGGAGGCAATGTTTTTGATCCATATACTTCGCGAAGTCTTTCTCAAAGATCTTTGCATATCTTCCTGTTGTTAACCAAAGGTCTAGTGACGAATCAATAAGACTTACTAAGTCTTCTTCATCGATTACCTTCCCTGACGGTTGGATCATATTTTCACCAGGAATAATTTTCTTATCCCCATGCTCTCCACGCCAAAAATGGCGCGCCTTTCCAAGAATTTCTTCTCTCATAATTTTTGATTCCTAAATATTGAATTTCAGAAGTAAATCTACCAAATTTTCTACATTCTATTAAGTTTTATTACCTTTACAGTCTGCATCAATAAACGTTATCAAGAATTCTATGAGTAAAGATCAAGTCTTCAAAAATAAGCAAAAACATGTTCTCCCATTCGAGTTCAATGAAGATGTCGCCCTAGCCTTTGATGACATGGTCAGTCGAAGTATCCCTTTCTACAATGAGGTCCATAGTATTTTACTCGACGTCATAGGAAGAACCTACACAGGGAAGCTACCCATAATTGACCTAGGTTGTTCAACTGCGACAACTATTTGCTTACTCGACAAAAATCTTAAAAATAAAGGGTTTACGCCAAGTTTTATTGGGATTGATAGCTCAAAACCGATGGTAGAAAAGGCAAACGAGAAACTAAGTGAGAACAAGGTAAACTCGGCGGTAATTCACTGCACCGATATAGTCGACTTTAAACTTCCAAAGTCTGAAGCCGTCATTATGAATTACACTCTTCAATTTATCCCTAAGGATAAACGACCAGAGGTTCTTTCTAATATTTATAACTCTCTTGAGGACGATGGAGTCTTTTTATTAGCAGAGAAAATAGTTAGCACAGAGCAAGATATCAATGACTTGATGATTGAGCTTTATTATGACTTTAAGCGCCGTAACGGCTATAGCGAGTTAGAGATTTCCCAAAAAAGAGAAGCACTTGAGAACGTTCTTGTTCCTTTGACGCCAAAAGACCAAATAAATAATTTAAAAGACGCTGGATTTGAAAAAGTCGAAATGCTTTTTAGATGGTACAATTTCTGCTGTTACCTTTGTAAAAAGTAGAGCTATGGAACTATCAAAAGATTTAAGTATTATTATGCCCGCTTACCTAGAAGAGGAAAACCTCAGGTTGCTTCTTCCTCGAATTAAAAGCGTCGCAAATGAACTAACCAATTCATCTGAAATCATTGTCGTTGATACAGAAAAACCGATGGATGCAACGGCTAAGGCCTGCCAGGAATCCGGTGTTACTTATGTAAACCGAACAGGTGGTAATACTTATGGCGCTGCTATTAGAACCGGAATATCTGTTGCTCAAGGGAAAAAGATTATCTTTATGGACTCAGATGGTTCTCATTACCCAGAGTTTATTAAAAAGCTTTACGCGCAAAAAGACTCAGCCGATATCATCATCGCCTCAAGATATATAGAAGGTGGCCATACTGAAAATAGTTCTGCCCTAGTACTCATGAGTAAGATCGTTAACTGGGGATATGCTTTTGTTTTAAACATCAAATGTAAGGACGTCTCTAACAGCTTCAAGCTTTATAACGGAGAGATGTTAAAGAACATCAATCTAAATTGCCAAAACTTTGATGTAGTTGAGGAGATTCTTTATAAGCTTATCAAGCAGACTCCTAGTTTAGAGATCAAAGAATTGCCATTCAGCTTTAAGCAAAGAATGTTTGGTGAAACAAAAAGAAACCTACCTCAATTCGTTATAACTTATATCTTTACACTAATTAGATTGAGATTTTTTAACTAAGCAGGCCTTTTATGGAAGTCATCGCGACACCAATTAATGATTTATTAGTCCTCTCTCCAAGAGTATTCAGTGATGATAGAGGCTACTTCTTTGAAACGTATAACAAACAAACGTTTTCAAAGATCAATATTTCAAACGAGTTTATTCAAGACAACCAATCAAAATCGACAAAGTTCACAGTTAGAGGTCTTCATTTTCAAAAAGGCGAGTTTGCTCAATCAAAACTAGTTAGAGTTACTCAGGGAATAATTTGGGATGTGGCCGTAGATCTAAGAAAAGAAAGTCCTACATTTGGGCAATGGCATGGCGTTGAGATTAGCGATACAAACTTTAAACAGTTATTTGTACCAAAAGGTTTCGCTCATGGTTTTTCAGTCTTATCTGAAACTGCAATAGTAGAATATAAGGTTGATGCTCCTTATTCAAAAGAGTCTGAGGGTGGAATCATTTTTTCTGATTCAGAATTAGCTATAGACTGGAAAGTACCGATCAACGAAACGGTAATCTCAGAAAAGGACAAAGAGCTTGGCAGCTTCTCGTCTCTAAAGGACAGTTTGTGATCATTTTAGGCTGTAATGGTCAACTTGGACAGTCATTCAAAAAGGTCCTCGCGCATAATAGTGATGCTAAATTTCTTTCAAGAAATGAGCTCGATATAACTAATAATCAAGATGTTCAATCGTATTTAAATAGCCTTCCAGCAGGGTCAATAGTTATTAATTGCGCAGCTTATACTGCCGTAGATAAAGCTGAAGAAGAAAGAGAGCTATCAAGTTCCATTAATACTGAGGCCGTTAAGCATATTGCAGACGGATGTAAAAAGAATGATCATCTCTTAATCCATTTTTCTACCGACTATGTTTACTCAAACACAGAAAATTCTCCTTCGTCTGAGGATTCAAAGATTTCGCCTATCAATTGGTATGGTGAAACAAAGCACTTAGGTGAAAAGTATATCGTAGAGAACTTAAAAGATTACTTAATTTTCAGAACGTCTTGGCTCTACTCCCCTTTTTCAAATAATTTTTTAAAGACGGTAAAGAGAATTTTAGAAGAAAAAGGTGAAATGAAAGTTGTAAGTGATCAAATCGGCAACCCAACATCTACAGTCATGTTAGCTGAAAAAGTTATTGAGATTTTAGAAACTAAAATCAGGGCCCCCGGAATATATAACCTATCAGGTGAAGGACAGGTTTCCTGGTTTGAATTTGCAAGTGTTATAGCAAAAGAAATTGACCCCAAATTCAAAGTTCATCCTATAAAGTCTTCAGAATATCCAACCAAGGCCAAACGTCCTTCGTATTCGGCAATGTCTAAAGAGAAAGTAAAAAGTACCTTTAAAGTTGAGATCCCCCATTGGGATAAAGGAATAAAAGAATGTCTAATAGAACTGTCTTAATTACTGGAGGGGCCGGGTTTATTGGTTCTAACTTTATTCCCTACTTCATGAGTAAATACCCAAAGTATAAAGTTTTAAATTTAGATAAACTAACTTATGCCGGAAATCTCGAAAACCTAAGTGAAGTCCAAAACAGTTCTTCCTACACTTTTATCGAAGGCGATATTTGTGATATGGAACTTGTTGCTAAGATATTTGAAGATCATAATGTGACGGATGTTATTCATTTTGCAGCCGAGTCTCATGTAGATAATTCTATTACTGACCCTGAAGCGTTTATTCGTACTAATATTCACGGTACCTTTACCCTTCTCAATGCTGCCAGAAAGAAATGGCAAGATGGTCCTGGGCAAAATAAAAGTGAATATAGTGATTCAACCTTTCAACATATTTCAACCGATGAGGTTTATGGATCACTAGGAAGTGAGGGATATTTCTCTGAAACTACTTCTTACGCACCAAACTCTCCTTATTCAGCCTCAAAGGCTTCGTCAGATATGATCGTTCGAAGTTATTTTCATACCTATGGATTCAATGCTGTTATTACAAATTGTTCTAATAATTATGGACCTAAGCAGCACAATGAAAAACTAATTCCTACTATTATTAAAAATGCTGTAAACAGATCTGATATCCCTGTCTATGGTGATGGAAAAAATGTTAGAGACTGGCTTTATGTTACTGATCATTGCGATGCTATCTGTGCTGTCTTTGATAAAGGGAGATTTGGCGAAACATATTGTATTGGCGGGGAATGTGAAAAACAAAATATAGAGATTGTTAATACAATTTGTGAAATCCTCGAAGAGCTAGCGCCCATTAAAGATGGAAAATATAAAGACCATATAAAGTTTGTAAAAGATCGACCTGGCCATGACATGAGGTATGCTGTGGACATAACCAAAATCAAAGATGAGTTGGGTTGGTCCCCTTCAGAAAATCTTAAGTCTGGCTTATTAAAGACTGTTGATTGGTACCTCAAGAACTTATGCTAACTATTGTAACTATCACTTACAATAACTTTGAAGACCTTAAGAGCACAATCGATAGCTTATCGGGACTCTCTGCTTTTGAGCATATTGTTGTTAACGGAGGAAGTTGCGACAAAACTTTAGAGTACCTCTCAAGTTATAAACCTCCTTATAAACATATTGTTATCAATGAGGCAGACAAAGGAATCTATGATGCTTTTAATAAAGGCATAAAGAACTCTACGGGAGACTGGATACAGTTTCTAAATAGTGGTGACAGATTATATTCCAAAGAATATTTGATTAAAGCCTCTAAGGTTCTTTCTGAAGACAACGAAATTTCCTTTGTTCACGGAAATATTATTTTTAAAGATGAGAGGGTTGGAGAAATTTTAATGAAGCCTTCTGGGAGAGATATTGGTCGGGGTTTACCATTTCAACACCCATCAATGGTCGTCAGAAAAAAAGTGCTCACTTCAATAAATAGCTTTGACGACTCTTTTAAATTATCAGCCGATTTTGATTTAGTTCTAAGGCTACTTAAAGAAAACCACAAAGGTAGGTATCTCCCTTTGACATCTGTCCTGATGGATGGATCCGGTGCCTCTGTTAAGCATGAATGGAGATCAATCAAGGAATGCTTTGTTTCGATAAATAGAAATAACTCACTGACTCCCATTACTTTGCTCACTTTTTTTGAAAGGATCTTATTTTACACTTTAAGAGGTTTTTTTAAACTTCCAGGCCTCTCTTTTTTCTTTCGAAGAATAAAAAGGTTAAAGTATAAACAATGAAAAATTCTACAAGTATAATTATCCCAACTTACGGTCGATCAAAAGATGTCATTATTAGAACAATTGATTCTATACTTGAACATCAGTTGGAGCTCTCAAAAGAAACAGAAATAGTACTTATTGATCAGAATGTTCCTTTATTAGAGCTGAAAGGTCATTACGAGAAAAATAATACAGTCGACTACGTTAGACACCTTCGAGAATCCAATTATCAAAAAACAAAAACTGAAAAAATACAAATTATCCATATTACAGGCGGTAAGCCTTCTGTAACAATGGCCAAGAACTATGGCATTGCTATCTCAACCGGCTCTTTTCTCATTTTCTTTGATGATGATGTCATCGTTCATAAACACTGTCTTGAAAGACATCACGACCAATTTTATAAATCAGTAGATACAGGTTTCATTGGAGGAAGAGAGATCGTAAATCCTCCAACCTTAAAGAGGTCGGCTTTCAGAGAATGTCTCATCTCCTTGCTCGAAGTTTTCAGCTCCAGCAGTGAAAAAGAAAATGAGTTTAAGGTTAATAAGAACTATGTAGGCAGAATCAAAAACAACTCATATATGATCTCCAATTTTGACCTCGACTCAGACAAGCTCATCAGGATTAATGGTGCAAGAGGATGCAACTGGGCAACATCAAAAGAGAATGTTCTCACAGCAGGTGGATTTGACGAGAAATTTCAAGGTTCAGCAATGAGAGAGGAGACTGACTTATATTTGAGAATTGGCAAAACAAAACCTGTTTCATTTTATGATAGCCAAGCTGTCGTTACACATATGAGGCAAGTCGGTGGGTGTGATAATATTTCTAAATCCAAAGCATCTCTAGTATCAAAGCTAACTAATGAGCTTTATTTTCAACGTAAGCATTTCTCTATGAAAAACTCTTTCTACTTTCTTTTAAGATTATTACCACTTGGAATTGAGAGTATTAAAGATACCAATGGAGCAAGTATCTATATTCTATTTAGGTTTTGGTTTTCATTTATTTTTAAACGAACTAATCAATAACCCAATTGGAAAAAAAATAGATTTGGAATACCAAATTAAGTGACACCTAATCTCTTTCGAGAAAAAAGCTACAATTAGATTTCCAACAAAATAAGAAGATAAAGATGCAATAATAGCTCCCTCTACACCCATTAAAGGAATCAAGTAGAGATTAAGGGCGATATTCATAACCAAAGAGATAAGTGATATCCAAGCCCCAAACCTCAAGGCATTCTCTATGGTAAGTACCTTTGTTCTTATAAACAGAAAAAAGGTAAACACTGTGGTCCACACGTAAAAAGTAAGCAACCGCCCAGCCCCACTAAAACGATCCCCATATAACAGGTCCACCACATTCTCACCAAACAAGTAGGTTCCAAAACAGAGGCCTAAGGAAAGCCAAATAAGTATTGAATAGAGCTTCATTGTGATGGTTCTATATTCATCCTTTCCCTTATCAAAGCTAGAGACAACCAAAGGGAAAAGGGAATTTATCACGGCAAAGGGAAAAAATTGCCAAATATCTACCAGTTTAACAGCTACAGCATATTTTCCTAGTTCCTCTGCTCCAACCATCGAACCGATCATTAACTGATCAACCCTAGCTAAAGAGTTCGATAAAAAAAGAGTCAAAATTATTGGAAATGCATTTCCAGTATAACGCTTAATTTTTTTTAAAGAGACCTCAGAGAATTTGAAGATACTTACTTTAAATTCAGATTGGTAGACCACCATATAAAGCACTTCAATCAAAACGATTTCAAAACAAGAAATGTAAATAAAGTAGCGCCAATCCTTCTTCCAAAATACTAATACAAGTTTAAGAACACTCCCGATTAAAAAGGTAATTGTTCTGGCGAATGATATTTTCTTTATTGTTATTTTTGACTGGTACCAGTAATCAATGACATCGATTGAACGAAAGAACATCCATAGGGACATCAAGATGATGGCCCCCTTAACTTCCACACCTACTTCAATAATATTGACAGATATGAGGGTTATAAAAAAAGCTATTAGGCTTCCAATAAGCTTGAGCACAAAGCCGTTAACAAGTATTGATGACCTAGACTCAGGACTTTTAACCAAGTCCTTTACAATAATTTCGTCGAGACCGAAGGTATAAAGAGGAATAAAGAGAAAAATAAATGATAAGACGTAGTTAAAGTGACCAAAGCTTTCAGGTCCAAGATGCCTAGCAACAAGAATACTTACAAGAAAACCTACCCCTAAGCGAAAAGCATTTTCGGCCACTAGGTAACTAATATTCTTAACTGAACGCATTCTAAAAATATTTCTCATATTAGAAAGCACTTGGTTTACTCCTTTATAGTAGGTATTTTATCTGAAACTAACTATAATAGGTATTATATGATTGACGCCTTGCTTATAACGGCTTGTATCAAGCCTACAATAAATAATTTTATTTCGATAAAAGACGAGCAGGCGCGTTTAAACTCCTATCTAGATGCCCTCGACTTTTGGATTACCCAAAGTGAATTTAAATACCTAGTTTTTTGTGAAAATAGCAACTTTGAGTACGACTACACCCCTCTCAAAAAGAAAGCGCTTAAGCATGGTAAAGAATTAGAAGTTATCCTTTTTATAGGAAATGAAAAGGTCATGGATTTTGGAAAAGGATTTGCTGAAGGTGAGATCATCGAGCATGCCTTGAGTAAAAGTGAATTACTAAGACAAACGGATTCTTTTTATAAAGTAACGGGAAGAATCAAGATTGCGAACATTAATAAGATACTCTCCATACACTCCGACGATGAGAATTACTTCAACCTCGCAGCCCCAGGTGCTAAATCTGTAGATACTCGCTTCTTTAAAGTAAATATCGATTTCTACAAAGAGAAGCTTTTAAAGAAATATGAAGAAGTTCGAGATGAAGAAGGCATTTATCTAGAAGTTGTCTTCTACAACCACCTGTCTCGTTTATCTCCTAGCAGCTTCAAGCGATATCCAATCGCAAAAGGGATTTCGGCTTCCACGGGAACCACTTACGAAAAGTCCTCTTTTGGAATATTTCTGCGGAATATTCTTAGTATATTGGGAAGATATAGGGTCAGTTAATGGGTATAATCGTTATCATAATAGGTCTTCTCTTACCTGCAGCCCTACTCTTAAAAAAGAAACATGAGCTACTCGCTTACTGGATCGCATTTATATGTGTTATCGATTTATTTAATTCTCAGCAGTTTTTAAACATATCGGCTTTCAAGTTAACAGGCTTAGTAGTCACTCCTTACTTAATCTCACAATTCAAAGTAATCTTCAAAAATAAATTGATTCGACTCCTTCTTGTCTACTTTAGTTATCTATTAATCTTAGGAGTCATCTTTGGTTTAATTTTTCCATGGGTTGACCCTACAGGGATAAGAGCAGTTAAAGACTTAGCTCCTTCAAGAGCGATACTTCATCTAGGAAGTCTCTTTTTAGAATTTATGGCCATTATCTACCTTGGAGTACAGTTCTCTAAGAAAAAGAGTCTAATAGATAGTTTCTTTTTGGTTTTCTTATTAGGAGTTCTCATCACTTGCATTGGGGCTTTTATAGAAAGCTACTTCCTCGTAGATATTTATCATTTTTTTACGAAAGGAAATCAAATGATAATGAATTCTCTAAGACCCCGAGGATTTTCTTACGAACCACGTGGTCTTGGCCAATCTACGGCTGTTGGACTAACTCTTCTTATGTTTTATTACGACAGAATTCCTAAGAAGGTTCTATTTATCTCTCTACCCTTCTGTATTTATTTTGGATTTATAATGTCGATGTCAGCTGCAGGTATTGTAACTCTACTTATTGGTCTCACACTTACAATTTTTTTCAGCTTGTTGAAAAAAAGGCTAGCCTTCTTTAAGTCCTCTATTTTTAAAATAACCCTTATATTAACCCTATTGTTACCCTTAAGTTATTTCGTACTAGGTCAGCAAACAAAAGATAATTTTAAAAGTCACTTAGGCAAAAGATCTTACATTCTATTTGGAACAAGCTTTCTAGAGAAAATAGAAGACCAAGAAGCTGCCGCTTTAAATTTTCTTGTTAAGAATCCACTTCATTTTCTTATTGGAACAGGACCAGGACTTATATACTTGCCTTCAGTTGAATATCGTATCGACAAGTATTTAAGCCAAGATCATCAACCAGAGAAAAATGCTTTTAACACACTCCCTCATATGGGTTGGTTGCTGCAATTATCCAATGGCGGAGCTTTAAGCCTCGGGCTCTTAATTTTTATTTTCTTCGCATTCTACCAAAATTTGCGCCGCGAAAACTCAGACAGCTCAAACCGACATCTTCAGTTATTTCTATTACTTAGCTGCTTATACCTTTTTCAAATCCGCCTCATCTATTACGCAGCGTTATCGATTGGGTTAGCCTACTCTCTCAAGGATAAGGATTCTGTTAAAAAGTAGGTACCTAAAACTCAACAGTTTTGATAATTTACCTCAATGAATAATGACAATTTTCAAATTACTGTTGTTGGACTTGGCTACGTTGGTCTCCCACTAGCTCAATTGCTTTCAACAAAGTTCAAAACTACTGGGTTTGATATCTCAGAAAAGCGAATCACTGAGCTAAAAGACGGTTTCGATAGAACAAATGAAGTTCTTCCTGAACTTTTAAAATCACCTACTCTTAGCTTTACCAATCAACTCAAAGATACTGAAGAATCTAATATTTATATAATTACCGTCCCAACTCCAATAGATAGCTCTAATCAACCGGACCTAAGCCCAATTAAAAGTGCTTCAAAATCAATCGGTGGCGTTTTAAAAAAGAACGATATCGTTATTTATGAATCAACTGTTTATCCGGGATTAACAGAAGAGAGATGTGTGCCTATTCTCGAAGATGTTTCGGGGCTTAAGTGGAAAAAAGACTTTAATGTTGGTTACTCTCCAGAGAGAGTTAATCCAGGTGATAAAGAACATTCAATTGATAAGATAATTAAAGTTGTTTCGGCAGACTCAAAAGAGTCCTTAGAAGTCGTCTCCTATATTTATGGCCAAGTTATAACAGCGGGCATTCATATTGCTCCTACAATCAAAACGGCTGAGGCAGCAAAGGTTATTGAGAACACCCAAAGAGATTTAAATATAGCCTTGATGAATGAGCTTTCAATTATCTTTGATAAAATGGATATCTGTACAACAGATGTTATTAAGGCTGCTTCAACGAAATGGAATTTTCTTCCTTTTAAGCCAGGATTAGTTGGAGGACACTGCATTGGTGTTGATCCTTATTACCTTACCTATAAGGCTGAAGAGATCGGTTATCACCCTCAAGTTATCTTAAGTGGTAGAAGAATCAATGATAGCATGAGTAAATTCGTTGCTGAGTCGGCTATCAAGGGAATGATTAAGTGCGATCTAACTCCCAAGAACTCTAAAGTTTTAATTGCCGGTTTCACTTTCAAAGAAAATGTCGGTGATATTCGAAACACTAAAATTGTAGACGTCTATAAAGAATTAAAAGAATACGATGTTCAAGTAGACGTTTATGACCCCGTTGCAGACCCAGAAGAAGTTGAAAATGAATATGGAATCAAGTTGATTGACAAGATTTCAAGTGAATATGATTGCCTAGTATTGGCCGTAAGTCATAAGTGCTTTAGCCAAGAGCTGAGTTTAGATAATTGCGTAAAGATCCTAGGAAATAAAAGAGCTCCACTTATCGACATTAAAAGTCTTTATTCAAAAGAGCAGGCAGAACAAAATAATTTAGAATATTTCTCATTATAAGAAGAGTTCGTTATGGAAAAGGTTTTATTAACAGGTGCTGCTGGATTTATAGGTGCCTACACTGCAAGAGAATTAGTTAAGCAAGGCTTCTATGTCATTGGAATTGATAATCTGAATGACTATTATGACCCTAAACTTAAGGAACATCGTCTTGAGCTTCTCTCAGCATTAGAGAACTTTGAGTTTGAAAAAATTGATATTGAAGATAGAGAAGGATTAAAGAAGGTCTTTGATAAGCATGATATCAAAGCAGTTATAAACCTTGCCGCTAGAGCAGGTGTTCGGTACTCAATGGAACACCCGCACCTATATATGAACACCAATGCTGTTGGTACTTTGAACCTTTTAGAAGAGATCAGAGAACGAGGTATTAAGAAACTAGTATTGGCCTCCACATCTTCTCTCTACGCTGGTCAG
This sequence comes from uncultured Halobacteriovorax sp., assembly GCA_913061265.1. Classification (GTDB taxonomy): domain Bacteria; phylum Bdellovibrionota; class Bacteriovoracia; order Bacteriovoracales; family Bacteriovoracaceae. The sequence goes on from CAJXVS010000004.1 coordinate 246,960, forward strand.
GAAATGCCTTTTCTTGAATCACTCGCTGTGAATACTCCTATCTCTCCTTATGCAGCCTCAAAAAAAGCAGCCGAAGTTATGGCCTACAGTTATCATTACCTTTACGGGATTGATGTTAGTGTTGTGAGATATTTTACTGTTTATGGTCCCGCTGGACGCCCGGATATGTGTATTTACAGATTCATCAAGTGGATCAATGAAGGAACACCAATCACTCTTTTCGGAAATGGTTCTCAAGCAAGAGACTTCACCTTTGTCGAAGATATTGCAAAAGGAACTGTCTGTGCACTAAAAGAAGTAGGCTATGAAATCTTTAATTTAGGTGGCGGTAAGAACCCTATTTCACTAAACGAGATCATCAAAAAGATAGAGGTTTCTCTAGATAAGAAATGCGAACGTGACTTAAAGCCTTTTCATAAGGCTGATATAAATGAGACTTGGGCAGACATTTCAAAGGCTAAAGATATTTTAGGATGGGAACCAACTGTTTCCATTGATGATGGTCTTAAGGAATCAATTGATTGGTACAAAACAAATATCGATTTTTTAAATACAATCGAACTCCCAGAATAATATGAGCTCTCTTAATAGTTTTATTAAAAAAATTATAGGTATCAATTCGGATTCACAATCTGCAGATATAGACTCCGTCGCTACAACTATCCGGCATAGAGACTTAATACAATCGAAGCCTTTTTTAAAAAAGATATATCTTGATCATTACAGTCATATTGTGAATGAAATCAATACTTGTCCTGATGGAATTAAGCTTGAGATCGGTAGCGGGGGAAGCTTTCTCAAAGAGAAAGTCGGTGACCTCATTACATCTGATATTTTAGAACTTCCTTATCTCGATAAAGTTTTTTCTGCCTTAGAAATACCATACCCTGATGAATCACTATCATGTATCTGTATGACAGATGTCTTCCATCATCTTCCGGATACGGAGCTTTTTCTTAAAGAAGCTAACCGCTGCCTAAAACCTGGCGGGAAGATCATAATGATTGAACCCGCTAATACATTATGGGGAAGGTTCTTTTTCAAATACTTCCATCACGAACCTTTTATTCCGGACTCAAAAAGTTGGAAGCTCCCCCCTGGCGGACCAATGTCCATGGCGAATGGGGCTCTTCCCTCAATTGTTTTTGTAAGAGATAAAAAAATATTCGAAGAGAAGTTTCCTCATTTAAAAATCGATAGTCCTCAGTATATTCATCCTTTTAGGTATTTACTCAGTGGCGGCGTGTCAATGATGGCGCTAGTACCATCGTGGTCATATCCATTTGTCTCCTTCGTTGAAGATGTACTATTGAGGCCAATTAGCCCTCTAATAGGGATGTTTATGCGCATTACAGTAGAAAAACAAAAGAACTAAGGGTAGTCTTCACCCTGACAAAATTTCAGGAACCGATATGACGCCTATGCAACAAACGACTCAGCAAACGAACTCTCCATCCATCTCAAAAGCTAGTTGGAGACTCTATATAAATAGATTGATAGCCAGAGAAATATCAGTCTTCTCTAGATATTACGATCAACTCATTCAGGTAAACCAAAGAGATGAAGATACAGGTCACCTTTACGACTATATTGATATCCCAAATAAGAAACAGGTTAAGAATTCTATTGAACTCAGTGACCTAAGCGGAGAACTAGACAAGAGATCACTCTTGCTACTTAACGGAAATTTAAACTACGATTACGATATTCAAAAAACATTAGATAGCTTTCATGAAAAGTTATCGCAAACATCTAGGCTGGTTGCCGTTTTATACAACCCATACCTTTCTTTTATTTTTAAATTTGCCCATAAGATTGGGCTTATAAAAGGTAAGGCTCCTGAAACATTCATGACTCACAAAGATTTAAATAACTTGGCCAAGCTTGCAAATTATGAAGTCGTAAGAGAGCGTAATGTTGCTCATATTCCTTTTTCAATCTTTGGGTTAGGGACCTTTCTAAATAAAGTGCTTGTAGCAATACCTGTTGTTCGTCATTTAAGCCTAGCTTCTATAATTGTTTTAAGACCTATTAAAGAAAAAATTCATAAGCCTTCGATCAGTATAGTAATCCCTGCAAGAAATGAATCAGGTAATATTGAAAATGCCCTTAAAAGGTTAGATAAGTTTGCTGAAGATATGGAAATAATTTTCATAGAAGGTAACTCCACTGACGACACATGGGATGAAATCCAAAGAGTAGCCGAAGCCTATAAAGACCAATGGAAGATTAAAATTGGTCAGCAAACGGGAAAAGGAAAGTCTAATGCTTGCGAGAAGGGATTTGAACTTGCATCGGGAGAGCTTCTCACTATTTTAGATGCTGACTTAACTATGCCACCTGAACAGTTAAATCGTTATTATAAGTCCTATATTAGAGGACAAGCTGAATTTATTAACGGAAGCCGTCTTCTCTACCCTATGGAGGGAGAGGCTATGAGGTTCTTAAATAAACTTGGAAATATCTTTTTTGCTAAATCACTTAGCTGGGTTTTAGATCACGATTATACTGATTCACTTTGTGGAACTAAACTATTTACCAGATGGGATTATGACCGCTTCCTAAGATGGAGAGATGACTTTGGAAAGCATGACCCTTTTGGCGATTTCGATCTTTTATTTCCAGCTGCAAGTTTATCAATTGGTACAATAGACATCCCTATTCGTTATTTAGATAGAACTTATGGCGACACAAATATCAGCCGCTTCAGTCACGGACTAATGCTATTAAAAATGACTCTTGTTGGATTTTTAAAGATTAAGACTAGACTAATGTAATGGGTGTGAGTTCCATTTAATGTGAAACTCCATCCTTTTTAATAACACGAAAAAATGTGTAAAAAAGAATCTTAAGATCTAAAAATAATGACTGGTTCTGTAAGTACTCTTCATCAAGCCTCACTTTATCTGGGATGGCGAGCTCATCACGTCCATTAACCTGCGCCCATCCTGTTAAGCCAGGAACCAAAGAATTAACTCCTTTTTGTTCTCTGAGATCAATCAAATCATTTTGATTAAATAAAGCAGGTCTTGGGCCAACAAAACTCATGTCTCCCTTCAAAATAGAGAGAAGTTGCGGCAACTCATCCAAGCTAGTCTTCCTGAGAAAGGCTCCATACTTCGTGAGCTGACTTGATGCATCACCAAGAAGGTGGGTGGCAACCTGGGGTGTTCCGATCTTCATGGTTCTAAATTTAGGCATTTGGAAGTTACGACAAGCTCGGCCCACACGCTCCGACCAGTAAAGAGCTGGCCCCTTATCAGTTAAGCGGATAAGGAGGGCCACCAAGAGCATCAGAGGCGAAAACAGGACTAGGAGTAGAATAGAAAAACTAATGTCGAAAGCTCTTTTTAACATGGGGCACCAATCTTAGTTGCAATAGTAATATTGTATCCTTCCTGCTACCTTTTGAAACCTATGAATATAAGACTTAATAAAAGAATGAGGCTATTCCTAGCCTTCTCCCACGACTCTATAGTTGTGCTCTTTTCTTTTCTAGCTTCTTTCTGTTTAAGGTTTGGAACATTCGATCCTCCAACCTTTGGATCTGAAAGCCTCTACCAAAAAATTATAATAGTAGTCCTTTCTCAACAGCTGATATTTTTCTTTGTAGGTCTCTACAAAGGACTTTGGAGGTTCTCAAGTACTCATGATCTGAAGCTTGTTATTAAAGCTGTCACTTGGACAACCTTTGTTACTTACAGTCTTTTATTTGTTACTCAAAATTTAGATCATGTTCCTAGATCCACAGTTTTTATTTTCTGGATCCTTTCATTAGTTTCTGTTGGCGGTGGAAGATTTATTTACCGAATGCTTAAAGATTCTCGAACGGGAAGCGGTGAAAAAAAAGCAATCATCATCGGGGCAGGAATTGCTGGAGAGCAATTGGCCAGAGAGTTTAGAAGACGACCAAATCTAAATACCAATATTGTCGCTTTTATTGATGATGACGAAAGCAAAATAGGTCGTACAATTCATGGGATTCCAATTCTTGGTAACCTAGGGAATGTTGAATCTTTAATTCAAAAGCATGGGGCAAGTCTTATCTTTCTAGCTATGCCAAAAGCTGATTCAAAATTAATTTGGAGCTTAGTCAATAGTATAAATAATGTAGAAGGTGTTGAGATTAGAACACTTCCAAGCATTGATGAATTGCCTGATAACAAAGTTGATATCTCTTCTCTTAGAAAAGTGAATCCAGAAGATTTACTTGGAAGAAATCCAGTTCAACTCGATATAAATGAAATTGGAAAACTTCTAACAGATGAAGTAGTTCTTGTAACAGGGGCTGGTGGATCTATTGGTTCAGAGCTTTGTAAGCAGATTGGTAAATTTAATCCACGCCAAGTCATCCTATTTGATAGTTCTGAGTTTTCTTTATATGAAATTCACCGCACTATGTGTGATTCCTTTTCTGAAATAGAAACGATCCCTCTCGTTGGGGATATCAGAGATGCTGAGAAAGTAAACTGGACTTTAAAAAAATATTCACCATCGATTATATATCATGCTGCTGCATATAAGCATGTTCCCCTAATGGAAGAGGGTGAAAATATAATTGAATGTATTAGAACAAATATTCACGGAACAAAGACACTTGCTGAAGCTGCCATAGCTAATAAAGTAAAGCGAGTTGTCATGATCTCGACAGATAAGGCCGTTAACCCAACCAATGTAATGGGAGCGACGAAAAGAATTGCTGAGATGGTATGTCAGTCTAAAGAATCTGCGACAAAGTTTATGACTGTTCGTTTTGGAAATGTATTAGGCAGCGCAGGTTCAGTTATACCTCTCTTTGAAGAGCAAATTCAAAAAGGTGGCCCGGTAACGGTAACCCACCCAGATATTGTCAGATACTTTATGTCTATCCCAGAAGCCTCACAACTAGTTATGCAAGCAGGAGCAATGGGGAAAGGTGGAGAGATATTCTTACTTGAAATGGGCGATCCGATTAAGATTCATGATCTTGCTAAAAAGATGATTAAGTTATCAGGTCATGAGCCTAATGTAGATATTGCTATAACATTCACAGGCCTAAGACCTGGAGAGAAGCTTTTTGAAGAATTACTATCAAGTGATGAAAATACTCTTGAGACTTCTCATCAATTAGTAAGAGTGAGTTGTGCTAGAAAGGTAACAGATAACTTAGATGATTACTTAAAGGTTTTATTGTCTTTTAATCTAGATACAGAAGATAAAGAAATTAAGTCATTCATTAAAAAGATAGTGAGTGAGTACACTCCTTACTTTTCTGATGAACATTTTATTCAATAATATTGGTCTTTCCAAGCTTGAAACATAACCACATCCCAGAGCTTAAATTCGTTATTCGCTTTTCCACTTTGATGATCATTCCAGCAATCACTGACCATTTTGTGATTCAGGTTACCTTCAGCTCTAAGTCTCTCAGGATTGATGAGATCCCAGGACCATTCTTTTAAGTCACCTCTAAGCCAATCAGAGAGAGGGACCCCAAAGCCTACCTTAGGTCTCTCGAAGGTACTCTTTGGAATATAATCTCCTAGAATACTCTTAAGAATTAACTTACCTTCGTTACCACTTACTTTGTATTCAAGAGGTAGTTGCCATGCCAATTCAGCAACTCTCCTATCTAAGAAGGGAACTCTAAGTTCTAAACTATTCGCCATGCTAGCGCGATCAGTCTTAACCAGAATATCATCCATTAAGTAAGTCTTCTGATCCAAGAGGATCATCTTTTCAATATCACTACTTAAAAAATCTATAGAAGAAAAATCAACCTTTGGAATTTCGTCAGAATTTAATACTAGTTCTGAAGGACAACTCCAGTGACCTACAACATAAGAGTAGTACTCTTCAAGAGTTTCAAGTTTTAATAAATCTGCGATACGGTGTAGATTGTCACCAAAGTTTCTTTTTCCAAATCCAAGACTTTGCAGAAATTCCGGTGAAAAACTCTTTATTCCTTTTGAACCTAGAGCCTTTAGAGGCCTAGGTAATTTAGAGAGCTTCGAGTGTAATCTTGGGATCCAAAAGTATCTATTATACCCACCAAAGACCTCATCTCCGGCGTCTCCTGTTAAGCATACTTTTACTTTATTCTTGGCCATTTTAGAAACCAAGTAAGTTGGAATCTGTGATGAATCAGAGAATGGTTCGCAATAGATCTCTGCCATTTTAGGAACTATATCGAGAACCTCTTTTTGGTTTAAAATAATCTCGTTGTGTGAAGTCCCTAATTGACTTGCTACTTCTTTCGCATAATTAGCTTCGTTAAACTCTTTTCTTTCAAATCCAATAGAGAACGTATTCACTGGGGTACTACTTATCTCTTGCATCATAGAGGTAACTAAAGATGAATCAATTCCTCCAGATAAAAAAGAGCCATAATCAACATCCATGGTCATCTGTTCTTCGATGACTTCTAGAAGAACATTCTTTGTTTTAACTTTAGCTTCATCGAATGAAATATTTAATTTTTCTTTCTGGCTAAATTCTTCTGGAGACCAATATTTTTTCTTCTCTATTTCTGATCCATCTATCGAGTAAGTGGCAAAGGTAGATGGCTCAAGCTTTGAAACTTCTTTAAAGATTGAGCGAGGTGTAGGGATATAGTTATATTTAAAAAAGGCACTCAAAGAGTTAGAGTCCAAGCTCAAGTTTGATTTAAAAACCTTTGTGATACTTTTTAATTCTGAAGAAAAAACCAATTTTTGATCAAGCTTTGCAATATAAAGTGGCTTTTGCCCGAACCGATCTCTAACTAAAGTTAATGTTTGTTCACGGTTATCCCATAGAGAAAAAGCAAACATTCCACAAAATTCGTGAAGGGCATTCTCTAGACCATACTTTTCAATAGATTCTAAAAGAACTTCTGTATCAGAGGACCCATTCAGAGGAAGTCCAAGCTTCGCCCTTAAACTTTCGTGATTATAGATCTCTCCGTTATAAGAAATGACAAATCGCCCAGAACGGGAAACCATTGGCTGAGAGCCTGATTCAGTTAAATCCAGTATGCTAAGGCGCCGGTGCCCCAAACTTATATTTTTAACAGAATAATCGCCAGAACCGTCCGGTCCCCTATGCTGAATTAACTCAGACATTCGACGACACAGTGCCTCATTATCTCCACTGCCAAGAATGCCTACGATTCCGCACATTACTAATCTCTTTTGTATTTTAAATAAGCTCACCTAATGATAATTTTCTATACATGAAATATCAAAAGCATGAAACAGCAATTGTAGACCCTGGAGCGATAATAGGCAAAGGTACCAAGATATGGCACTGGACTCATATTTGTGAGAAAGCCATTCTTGGAGAAGACTGTAATCTAGGCCAAAACGTCCTAGTCGCTAATAATGTTACTCTTGGAAACAATGTCAAAGTTCAAAATAACGTCTCAATCTATGAAGGAGTCATAATTGAAGATGATGTCTTTTGTGGGCCGAGTATGGTTTTTACTAATGTCTATAACCCAAGGTCACATATTTCCCGCAAAGAAGAATACAGAAAAACCTTAGTTAAGAAAGGCGTCACTCTTGGAGCTAATTGCACAATTATCTGTGGAGTTACCCTAAGTGAGTATTCGTTTATAGCTGCGGGAGCTGTCGTGAATAAAGATGTACCAGCCTTTGCCCTCATGGCTGGAGTTCCTGCCAAACAAATTGGATGGATAAGTAAGTTTGGTGAACAATTAGATCTTCCCCTAAAGGGAGAGGCTCAAGTAAATTGCCCTCACACAGATGAAAAATATACACTTAGCGGAAATACTTTAGAGGTCTCAAAATGATCCCTTTTATAAACTTAGATAAGCAACAATTAAGAATAAAAAAAGAAATCGATCTTGGTATCCAGAAAGTTTTAGAGCATTGCTTTTTTGTTATGGGTCCGGAAGTAAAAGAACTCGAAAAAAAACTTGCTGAATATGTTGGAGTGAAACATTGCATAGCTTGTGCAAATGGAACAGATGCTTTGACTTTAGTTTTATTGGCCATTGGAATAAAGCCAGGTGATGAAATTATTGTTCCTGATTTTACATTCTACGCAACGACCGAAAGTGCTTCAATCCTAGGTGGAGTACCTGTTTTCTGCGATATTGATCCGATCTCTTATAATTTAGATCCTTCTAAGATCGAAGAAAAAATTACTTCAAATACTAAAGCGATCATCCCTGTAAGTTTGTACGGTCAATGCCCAGACCTTGATGCAATTAATAAGATTGCAAAAAAACATAATATCCCTGTTATCGAAGATGCCGCTCAAAGCTTTGGTGCTACACAAAATGGGAATAAATCTTGCTCTTTAACAGACTTCGCGACAACAAGCTTCTTTCCTACAAAACCATTAGGTTGTTATGGTGATGGTGGCGCAATCTTCACTAACGATGATGAATATGCAGCCCATATTGGATCTTTAAGACTCCATGGAGCGGAAGGAAGATATTATCACACTAGAATTGGAATGAATTCCAGACTTGACTCAATTCAAGCAGCCATTCTGTTAGAAAAGATAAAAATTCTCGATGATGAGATTGAAAAAAGACAAGCTATAGCCGATAGGTACTCATCACTACTCTCTTCTTATGTAGGTGTTCCAAAAGTTTTAGACGGCAACTCATCAGCGTGGGCTCAATATTCTATCTTAGTAGATGATAGGGAAGAATTTATGAAAAAAATGTCTGAACTTGGTGTTCCGACAATGGTTCACTATCCGAGACCATTATCAAAACAACCTATCTATGAAGAATTGAATCAGACGCCACAGCCCATCTCCTTAGATATATCCCAAAAGGTTGTGAGTTTACCTTTCGATCCCTACCTAGATGAAGAGACACAAGACAAAATTATAGAGGCTGTTAAAAAATCAGTTTAAGATTTTTTCCCAAAGTGAAATGATTCTTTCTTTTGAATAAAACTCTGATCTGGCCAAAGCTTCCACTCCCAATAGCTTTTCCTTTTGGGAATCGTCTAATATTTCTTGAACTGCCTTGGCCCAAATAAAGTAATCAGTCTTAGAGTAGGGAATACTTAAAAGCCTTCCACCAATATCTATTCCCTCAGGGCAAATGATCTCTCTAGGGCCAGTAGGGCAGTCAGCGGCAATAACAGGAGTTCCTAAAGTTATAGATTCTAAGATTACATTAGGTAATCCTTCAAATAGTGATGGGAGTATTAATAAACGAGCTTTTGCCATATAGGCATACGGATTATCTACATAGCCTGGAAGGAGAACATCTGCTGAAGAAGTCAGCTCTGCTGAGTACTCTAAATTAAGTTCACGGCATTGATCTTTGAGCTTATTTAAATCAGGTCCTTTCCCGAGAAGCAAAAGCTTCAACCCGATATTTCTTTTCTTTAGAAGCGCGAACACCTTAAGGCTGGCCACCATATTCTTCTGCGGACTAAGCCTTCCTACGGATATCAGAAAATCTGAAGAGATCTCTACTGGCTCCCCCTTCTTACTGTCTAAAAAAACCTTATCAACAGCATTTGGTACGACAAAGATCTTTTCTTTTTCTAATCCAAAGTCTTCAATCAATTCCTTAGCATTATCGAAGGAGTTAACAATTATTTTGTCAGCAAATGGGTATAGATAATTAATTAAAATCTTATAAAGAAAGCCTAGTTTATATTGATTATAGAATGAAGGAGAGATTCGGATACTAATGATTGCTTTGTGCCCGACTAAGAATTTTTTTGCCACTAAATTTATAAAGTTCGAAACCTCTAAGAAGCTAAGTACCGAATCCTCGCTCTTTACATTCTTAATCAACTGAAAGGGGCCTAGAATAAAATGACTAATAATTTCAAGCAATCTATTTTTTCTTTTTTTAAAGATGACTCTCGACTTAACTTGAGGAAAAATATTTTCATTTGTTAGAGTAAGGACCTCATCGACTTGACCACTTTCAAAGAGATAGGAGACTTGTTTTTCAGCACCACCACCTCCTAAAGAATTGATAAGGATTATTTTCTTAGGCATTAGTTTTTGATGATCTCATGAGAGTTTTCATTTTTCCCAATGACATCAGCATTCCTGATTCCATGAACAATCTCAATTGAGGTCTTTGAATCATTTAAACCAAAACCTCTTCCAGCGAGAACCTCTTTATAAACTTCTGTATGAAGGTCAGTAAAGCCTCCAGAGAACTCTATTTCCTCACCATCTACCGTAATAGAACGGTAAGTTGTTTGCCCTTTCTTTTTAACATCTTCAGGAAGATTTTCTTTATCTACGGACAGGCACCACTTAACCTTTGCCTTCTTTAATTCCATATATCCTGCAACGATATTATCATTTGAAACATGAACTTCTGAGCGATCAGGCTCTCCAAAGATCCATTGCAGTACATCGAAAAAATGAATCCCGATATTCGTCACAAGGCCGCCTGATTTCTCTACGTCCCCCTTCCATGAATAGTGATACCAAGGTCCTCTTGATGTTAAGTAAGTCAGGTTTATATCGTGAACCTTACCAACGGGTGCAGAATCTATCTTCTTTTTTAACTCTTTAATTGCAGGATGAAGCCTTAGCTGAAGAACAGTATTAATTTTCCTTGAATGAAGCTCTTCTAACTCAGAGAGCATTTCGATATTCCAAGGATTAATAACCAATGGCTTCTCACAAATGACATTTGCACCTACCCTTAAGGCAAATCTTATATGGGCATCATGAAGATAATTAGGTGAGCAAATACTTACGTAATCAATCTTACTCTTATCATTTGTTAGGCGAAGTTTTTCTACGTGACGGTCAAACCGCTCAAACTCTTTGAAGTAACTAACTTGATTAAAGTAGCGGTCTAAAATACCTACAGAATCATGAGGATCACAGGCCGCGACCAAGTCATTATTCGTTTGCTTAATAGCTTCAAGGTGACGCGGAGCTATATACCCAGCTGCACCCATTAAAGCGAAATTCTTCATAATTACCTCTAAGTCTCATTTTACTAAAGCTCTTACTTCATGGAAAGGATGCCTGCTTGAATAATTAGACTAAACTTGCTCTAACACCCTCTCGAGATCTATTTTTTGAGTAAAATGTCTGCATTCGATAAATGACAAAGGAGGTTAGCTAAAAGCCTCCCAACATATGGCACCTGAAGGACAAAGTTCACTGCAGCTCTAATCTTACGAGGGCCTTCATAATGCTCGAGGCTATCTTTAGAAGAGTCAATCAACCTATTAGCAGTTTGATTCTCAAATTTTTGATAAAAACTAAGAGCTAAGCCTCTATGCTCACTGGTCGTTTTGAAGTTTAAGATCTTATTGATGTAACCCACATCTTTTCCCAGGGATTTATAAAGAAAGTCTCTTAAGGATGCCGGAAAGTAATGAACAAACCAAAGATTAGTATGGGTATCAAAAGGAATAAACCTTTGAGGAAAAGAAAAGTATGACCGTCCTCCACTTTTCAAAACTCTAGCCGATTCTGAGTAATACTCTTCAAGATCCATTACATGCTCTAATACTTGCTCTGAGAAAATGAGATCGAACTCACCACTCTCGAAAGGTAACTTCTTTCCATCATAAACATGGAAAATATCATCTCCCAAATTAAAGGCAGTAGAGATACTTTGAGCTTTTTCTTTTGGAGTCAGGCAAATTCCAGTTACATCATAACCCAATAGTCTTAGGTAAATAACAGTCTGTCCTCCACCACACCCATAATCTAATATCTTTATATTTTTATCTGGAGTTAGATCAATAATCTTAGAAATAAGATCCCTTCTTTTCGTTTCTCTTGGATTAGAAACAAGAAGTTCAGAAAGAGCTTTGACTTTTTTGGAAATAGCCTCTGCATCTAAAGAAGACAGGTTTTCAACTAGATCATAATAATTTTGGTCAATTTGATAAGACAAAAAAACTCCTTTTTTTATTCTACAAGCTCTTAATTTTCAAGCCATTTATTGAGGATGCTAACATTATCAATATTAGAAAAATAATTAACAGACCTTTTTCCTAAATCAGTTCTAAGTTTTTCGGATTCGTACATTTCGACAATTCCATTTGCTAATTTACTAATATTTCCATCTTCTATCAATAATCCTAACTCACCGTTTAGAGTAATATCACGAGGACCACTAGGACAATCAAAGGCCACACTTGGGGTCCCGGTTGAAAGAGCCTCCACTAAAACGTTAGGATACCCTTCATACCTTGAAGAAAGGACGAACAGGTCCGCTTCAGCCAAAACCCTATTGGCTTCATTCGTAGTTCCCTTAAAGTCGACATTTTCAGACAAGCCTAGTTTTTCAGACCTACCTTGAAGCTCTTCGAGAAGTTCCCCTTCACCATATATACTTAATGAATAATTAATACTTCCCTTAGGAATTAAGGCGAGTGCCTTAAAAAGTAGGTCTATTCCTTTTTGTTCCACTAACCTACCGATCATCACTATTTTAAAGACTGACGATACTTCATAGCTCTCTTTCTTTAGTTCTAATTTTCTTACAAAATTTGGAATAACCTGAATTTTTTCATTTAAGCCTAAGCTTGATGCCCACTGAGCGACCGAGTTCGTCTGAACAATTACTTTATTTGCGAATGGATAAGTTAGTCTCCGTAAATACCCATGGATAATACTCATTTTTTTTCTTCGAGGATCATTTCGAATACAAACATTCACCTCAGAGAGAGAGCCCAAGGTCGAAAGAATCGTCAAGATATTAATATGCTCTAAAAAGCTTATTACTTTATCCGGTCTAAATGAGTTAACAATTCGCCTTAGCTTTATGATTCTTTTTATGTTTTTAAAAAGAGTGTTGTTGCTTTCTTTTTGACTAAGTATTTTGAGCTGCACTCTTTCATCAATTTTAAAGTATTCTTCATTTTGAGAGATTAACGTTACTAAACAAACCTCATGATTCGATTTAACTAAGTTATTGGCAAGTTCAATGATTGCTCTTTGAGCACCGCCTATATTAAGATCTTGAGTAACCAGTACAAATTTCATAACTGACTCTCTAATAGATTATCAATAACATTCTTGATTTTCTCTATTTGATCGACACCGCTGAATTTTTCCTTTCCTCGTAACACCGAGTTCGTATAGACCGTTGAATAAATCTCTTTATTCGATTTTAGTCCTTCTAGCTTTTCTGCCATTTCTTTAGCATCAAATGAATCAAACAAATACCCTGTCTTTGAGTCTTCAACAACTCCACCGTAACTTCCTGTCGCTAGAACAGGAATACCAATAACCGTTGATTCGATTAAATCTCTTCCCCAAGGATCATTTTCGCGACTAGGCCTAATAGTAGCAAATGATTTTCCCATAATCTCATAAGGAACTTTAGTATGACCGCATAGTTCTATATAATCTGAAATATCTAACTCTTTAATCTTAGAACGAATTTTACCTTCAAAGCCTTTCCCCTGCCGATCTTCTCCATAAACTTTTATCTTCAATTTGCTATTAAGCAGTTTTAACTCATTTGCAACATCAACTAATCGATCTGCACCTTTAGAGTAATTAAGATTACCCATATAAACTACTTCATTCGATTCCCAATTTGGTGCTTCTATTGTTTTTGCCGATGAAATATTAAACAATATTTCGTAATTCTCGAACTTCGGATTTATACCTTTAAACACATCTTTTTCATTATCACTTATAAAGAAAACAAAACTTGCATTGCGCGAGATAGTACGGACAATCCACCTTGTAAAAAGATTGTCCATAGGCATTATAGCTCGCGAATGCATTATGACTGGAGTTTTTACGCCTAATACTCTTAGCCAAAAGCAAGTTGCAAATAACCCTTCATAATTCAAATGAATAACGTCAATCTCTCGATTGTTAACTTCTTTTTCTATCTTTTTAGCGAGAGTGAATGAGTTTTTTATTTTAGGTAAGCTGAATATAAAATTCTTTAAAGATTTAATCTTACGTGGAACGAAAGTAAAGAATTCCGGAAAGAGCTCTGCTTCTACATTTATTGACTCGTACCTTTCTTTATTTGGACCAGCTTTAGCATAAATAATATAAGGATTATAAGAGGCCTTTTTTAAGAGTTTTACTATTTCAAATAAGCTTCGAGCCGAGCCACCAAAGCCTCCCTCGATATCTACATGAAGAGTATTTATTGATTTATTTTTTTGCAAACTTACCCTCTTCTTCTCTTAAGTAGTTATCTGTTATCCAAGAGACACCGTGCCTTGCTCCCCTTAAAGATAGGGCGACTTTATAATATGGTTCGATTGCAGCATTACATACTGATTCAGTCCAATAAACAACTAAGTTTCTCTCTATTTGATGCCAATTTTCTTTCCCAAAAACGAAGAACAACGCCTTAAGGATAAAGCGATAGATCATTACCCATCGCGGTTTTATAGATTTATTATTTAACTCAATTCCTTCCCAAACTTCACCCCAGTTCTCTTCATGAAGCATCTTCCGGTATAGGCTTTGATCTTTTTTAAGTGCCTTTGGTACTTTTACCCAAAAATCTAGATAGCGGTTGCTCCATAGTGGCAAGGCCCAATCTTGTCCCCAAAACTCATATGACCTTTGACCGGAAACGACAAATTTTGATTGCCTATTTATTAACTCTAGGGCCTCGTAAATCTGATAAGGCTTCAAAGATGTGTTTTGTTCTTTAACTATTCCTAAAATCTTTTGTTCAATTTTTTCTTCATTTTTTTTGTTTTTTAAACTTTTCCAAAGAGAATAATGTTTTTTAAAAACCAGCTTCACAATGTCGACTAGAGAAGTTTTATCATTTTCAAAAAACTCTCTGTCTATATGAAGGCCAGAAATAAAATCCCCTGAGTTACCATTTATAAAAAGAAGCTTCTCTTTTTCAATATTTACACCCTTTAATCTAGGCAGGATTGAAACATCTTGAACAAATGGAGAAGCACTATAACTATTGCAATAAGATTTGAACTCTTTCCATTTTTTAGATTTGTAAAATATTCTTTGATTTCTAGGACGATTTTCTACGAACTCCCAAGAGTACCCTAATTTTTCAGCTATCTTTTTTGCTGCTATGGATTCGAAGTTACCTTTAGCTCCATAGGAGAAGCAATGAACATTTTCGACACCAAGCTTCTTAAGACCTGATACGACTAGACGAGAATCGTAACCAGCACTAAGGGGAACAACAATTCTTTTACCATCAGCTTGCTTAACACAATCTTCCAATACTTGTAGAGTAACTCTCTTCAGCTCTTCTAGGAGGTCTTCATTAGAAGCTTTACTCAGTTCTGTCTTTTGATAAGTATAATATCTTTCGAAATGAGCCTCTCCACTTTCTCTGTCTATATTTACGTATTCTCCACATTCAAGAGACCTTAGCCCCTGAATGATAGTTCCCCTTTCTAAACAGTAACCCGACATTCTCAACTCTAAGATTCTCTCTTCATCTAACGAGACTAAAGAGTTTTCACCTTTATCTAAATCAGACTCACAAGAAAATATTATTTCGTTGTTAAAAAGAAGTGGGATTGACCTAATTTTATCAACGGCGCAAAAGATATTCGTTTTAGTTTGGAGAACAACACTAAAGTGCCCAACGAGTTCATCTAATAACTCGTTCATACTTTTCTTGTCCTCAATCGACACTAAAAACATTTCAAATAATTGCTGTGGTTTTTTGTCAACGATGTAGCCTTTAAACCACATTGTGACCTCTGGCTTCTCTATTCTCAACCAAGTATTTTTTTCTTTTAGACAGACTTTCACAAAAAAGTAGATTTAAGAAAGAGAAGAAGTTTAATAAGCTTACTCTTTAGGGTTAACGGTTTTTGAACACTTAAACAATTGCCAGGAAAAGTACCCCACTGTTTTTTAAATTTGAATACTCCCGAGCGGATATCAGAACCGGTACTCATGAAGTTAAAATACTTATACTTATTGTCTATAGCCCACTCGAAGGCCCATGCAATGGTCATCTCCATTGGTCTAAGTTTTGAAAAGCTAAGATCGACGCCACTATAGTAATAATAAAGGCTCTTAGAGTACTCATCTTTAACAAAGGCAACAGCCGCCATAGGGACTTCATCTTTTAAGACAACGGTGAAGAGAAAGTCATCTTTTAACTCTTGAAACATTTTCAATAGAGATTCTTTCTCAATCGGCTTTACACCTTTTCTCTTCATCGAAGATTCATAAGGTGGATAAAAATAATCTATATATTCTACTTCATCTTCAATTTGCTTACACACTAACTCATTTTTTATGGCCTGAGCCAATTCGCTCTTTCTTGAACTAGAGAACCCATCCCTTTGGTCGCTAAAGTTATTTTGAATCTCTGCTATAAGATCGACGTTAGAGTTTTCAATCTTAAACCTATTTTCCTTCAGGATACCTAAAAAAGAAGGGTCATCTAAAAATTGATATCTTAGATCTAATAAGGAAATTCCTTCGTTTTTGCAGCTTTTAGTGATTTCATTGATAACAAAGTTTATACTTTCTGGATCCTTACCTTTCGTTAAGAAGATTCCCCCTTTTCGTGGGTCAAGAATAAAGATCTTTCCATACAGCCCGTCTTGTTTAACAAAACCTGACATGAATGCGACAAACTTACCTTCATTTAAAAAACTAAAATAAAGCCGCTCTACTTCACTTGAAACTCCAAATTCTAACCAAGTTTCTTTATTGAAGACTGAAAGCTTCTTTTTTTCGTTTATATAACGCCGAACAACTTCCGGTACTTCACTGAACTGTTTATTTAAAGTAGAGCTAATCATTTTGATAGTTTTCCTTTGAATAAATCTTTTTCAAATCGTTAGAAAAATATCTTTCACTTAGCTCAAAATAATCCGGCCATGGAATCACAAAAAAAGTTTCTGCATAAACCGATTTCTTCGTCGGTAAGTAGCGACAATTAAAACCATTCAATGACTTAATATAATGAGTCCAGTTTCGGTTTCCTCTTACAGTTTTCCATATATCCATTAAACGGCACTTCGCTTCAATCTCATTAGTTATGTCGATAACCACGTTTGGAATAACTGTTGAGTATATTTGATAACTCCATACTTCAAAATGATGACTGGTTCCTCTTAGAGATTTACATATGAGATTATTCACTCGTCGATGGTCATCGTGATCATCAAGCAAAAAAGTTGTAAAAACGGCTTCAGGCTTAACATCATCAAATATATTCTTAATCTTCTCTTCTAGACCTTCACCTAAAGGAATGTTCCCAGGCTTAGCATCTAAAAAATATGTCTTAGAACCAAGAACCTTAGAAACCAACCCTGCTTCCTTTCTTAAGGCATCAGTCTCTTCCTCAGTTTCAAACTTACTTGCAACATAAACGATATGAATCTCACAACCAGACTCAGCAAGCTGCAACAAAGTTCCCCCAACTCCGAAAGTCTCATCGTCAGTGTGTGGAGAAATAAGAAGCACTTTCTTTAACTCTAGATTACTCATGACAACGGGCCTAACAATGCTGGAAATTCGCTTACTCTCCATAACATCTCGCGTAACTTCGCAATCAAGCACAGGTACCAGACTCTTGAGTACAAATTTATAATTGGCCTTTGTCGGGTTATTCATCAAAACCCTTTTCAGCAAACTTTTAATCATGGTTCTAAAAATCCTTATAGTTTGTTTTTATCTTTAAAATATAGTCTCATTTACTTAGGTTTTATACTCACACTTTCAATTTCTTAGATTTTACATTCTTATGAAATCTGCTAGTTTAAAATGACTTTAACACCCTATCTAGATCAAAGAGAGTTCGGAAATGAAGCAAGGCAACAAAAAGGTTTTAGTTACAGGTTCTGACGGTTTTATCGGCTCGCACCTCGTTGAAGAACTTGTCCATAGTGGCTACTCCGTTAAAGCATTCTGCCTCTATAATTCTTTTAACTCTTGGGGTTGGCTAGATAGCGTAGACCCAAAGATTCTCGATCAGGTAGAGATTGTTACTGGAGATGTTCGAGATTACCACTGCGTCAAAGAGGCCCTTGCCGACTGTTCAGCTGTTCTTCACTTAGCCGCCTTGATTGCTATTCCTTATTCCTACAGTGCGCCGCGCTCATACGTAGACACAAATATAACTGGCACTTTAAACATCTTACAAGCTTCTAAAGAGCTTAATATTCAAAAAGTAATTACGACCTCTACTAGTGAAGTCTATGGAAGCGCGCAAAGCGTTCCAATATCAGAGAAGCACCCCCTCTCTGCTCAGTCACCTTATGCAGCTACAAAAATAGCTGCTGATCAACTTTCACTCTCCTTTCACAAGTCATTCGATCTTCAAGTCGGAGTACTTAGACCCTTTAATACATATGGACCTAGGCAATCACTAAGGGCCGTCATCCCTTCAATTATTACTCAGATTGCCGCCGGTAAAGAAGAGATAGAGCTAGGCTCACTTACTCCTACTAGAGATTTCACTTATGTAAAAGATACTGCCAGAGGTTTTATTCAGGCCCTTGAGAGCAAAGAAATTGTAGGGAAGGTCTTAAATATTGGCAGCAGCTTTGAGGTTTCAATCGGATCCACAGTTGATGTTATTTGCGAGGCTATGGGCAAGGATATTAAAATTATCAGTTCAGATGACAGAATGAGACCTGAAAAAAGTGAAGTCTCTAGACTGTTTGCTGATACTTCAATGGCGACTTCACTCATGGGCTGGAGCCCAAGCTTTGGTGGACTAGAAGGGTTTAAAAAGGGAATTAAAGAAACCTCCCAATGGTTTTCACAGCCAGAGAATCTAAAGAATTATAAATATAACCTCTACAATATTTAAGATATGAATCAATTAGCTGATCAAATTTCTGACACTCTAAGAAAATTTTTTAACGAAAAAGGTTCTGTTCACCTATCTGAGCCATCAATCGATAAAGTTGATATAGATGAAGTCGTTAAATGTCTTGAGTCAGGCTGGGTATCCTCCGCGGGTCCAGAAATTACGAAGTTCGAAGAATTACTTAAAGAGATGACTGGAGCAAAGTATTGCATTGCAACTGTAAATGGAACGGCTGCTCTTCACCTTTCAATGATCTGTAGCGGTTTAAAGCCTAACCAAGAGGTCCTTACTCCTGCTCTAACTTTTGTAGGGACTACAAATCCAATATTATACTCAAATGCCATTCCTCATTTTATTGAAAGCGAAGAAGACTCTCTTGGAATCGATGCTCAAAAACTTAAAAGTTATTTAAAGAAAATTGTATTAATAAAAAACGGTAAAACCTTTAATTCAACTACTGGTCGAGAACTCTTCGGCCTTATCTCAATGCACACTTTTGGGCTTGCCTCTAAAACCAAAGAAATTCTAGAAGTATGCGAAGAGTTTAATTTAAAACTTATTGAGGACGCAGCAGAGGCCTTAGGTACCTATGACAATGGAAAACATGTGGGGCTTGCCGGCTCCGCAGGAATACTAAGCTTCAATGGCAATAAGGTGATAACAACTGGAGGCGGAGGGGCAGTCATCACGAATGATGAAGAAATTGCATCCAATGTTCGTCACCTATCGACAACTGCTAAGGTTCCTCATGCCTATGAATTTATTCATGATCAAATAGGCTATAATTACAGAATGCCTAATCTAAACGCCTCACTCGGCGTGGCACAAATGACAAAACTAAGTGATCATCTCAAAAGTAAAAGAAGCCTTCATAGTAAATACGAAGATCTTTTTTTAGACATGAATGGGGTCACTTTAATTAGCGAATTAAAAGATACAAAATCAAACTACTGGTTGAATGCAATCTTACTCGATGAGGAAAATATCGAATTGAGAAATAAGACCATCGAATCTTGTATTGCGAAAGGTATAATGGTTAGGCCTGTTTGGAAGTTACAATCTGAACTAGATGCTTTTAAAGCCTACCCTAAGATGGACCTCGAGGTAGCCACTTCACTTAGTAAGAGGATAATTAACCTTCCTAGCTCACCTGGTCTTATCTAAGAGTTTAACTTCACCATTTTGTATAGAGTAAATACTGTCTGCTATTTTATTGATTAGTTCTTGATGAGAGATAGCAACAACGATCATTTCTTTAGATATTTTAGCGACTGTATTTAAAATTTCTTCTTCTGTTTTGGGATCTAGAGCTGTTGTAGACTCATCTAAAATTAAAATATCAGGATTCCTAACTAATGCTCTAGCAATTGAAAGTCTTTGCCTCTGCCCACCTGAGAGTTTTCCACCATGCTCTCCAACAATAGTGTCCATTCCATCAGGAAAAGACTCAACAAATTCCCATGCTTCCGTTTTCTTTAGAGAGTTTTCAACATCTAGCCGGCTGATACCTTTGCTTCCAAGAGTGACATTCTCAAAGATACTATCATGAAGTAGTGTGAGATCCTGTGGAACATAACCTATTCTAGATCTATAGCTACGAAGGTCTATTTCTGAAATTTCTAAATCGTTAATCAAGATCTGACCTGATCTCGCTTTAAGCAGGCCAGTAAGTAAATCAATAATTGTCGTCTTCCCAGCCCCAGATTCACCATGAAGCAGAGATATCTGACCTTTCACAAAGCTTAACTCAGCCTTATTGAGAATTTGTCTCTCACCATATGCAAATGATACATCTTTAAAGTTAATGAACTTAACTTCTTCAATTAGTTCACCACTTGTGGATTCTTCCCGAATAGACTCCGCGTCTTCAATTACAGAGTGAACAAAATGAAAGGGTGCTTGAGAGTTGGCGACACTCTGAGAGTATAGTTGTATAGCTGAGATCTTTTGAATCGCTCTATAAAAAACAAGGGCCAAAACAAGCAAGGATTCAAACTTCGTATTCATATAAGTTATTGCGAAGTATAGACCAACACATACAGTCACCGTTTGTATGGGCTCTTGGAGATTATTTAAGAAATAAGAGCTAAAGATTTGTTTATTTTTTGCAATTCGTTGCCCATTCATATCTTTAATCAAGATATTTTCTAAGTTCCCTTCCATTCCCATTGATTTAATCGGCTTAAGTCCTTTGATTCCATCAATTAAAATACTCATAAAACTCTGATTATGAATTGATTCATCCTCTGAAGCTTTCCGGCTCATTCGAATAAATCCTTTTAAAATCCATACAAAGAAGCCACCGGCTAAAACGGAGAACAAGGTAAGTTCTTTAGACACGCTGTAAGCAACAATTAAATATGAAAACATTTGGACAACAGATGAAACAATTTTCCCAAAGGCGAGATAACCAGTCGCTGCTCTTTCAGATTCAGTTCCTAATGCAGCAGAAAGTCTTCCCGATTTAGTATCTAATAGATGAGACCAATTAGCATTTAAGGTAGAGTTCACAATCTTCTTTCTTAAATCAATTATAATCCGATTGCTAGTGTACCCGACATAGAGCATAGAGAAGAAAGAGATAATAGACTTGATTATAATTATTGTAGAGATGAAGAAAAGTAGGACTCCTACAGTGGGCTCAAGGCTCATATAAGAGAATATTTTCTTTATAAAAAGAAAGTGAGCGCTTGTCTCATTAACTGCTTCTGGAGAAATGGCGAGACTAAGAAGAGGTAGTAAAGCAACAAGCCCAATCCCTTCAACAACTCCAGACACAAAAAGACCAATTAAAACCAAAGCCGTTTCAGATTTATACTGTTTAGAGAAGTAAATCGTAGACTCGAGGCTATTCTTCAGGCTCTTAAACAATGCAATCCCCTAACAAAAGATATCTTTATTCTCGTTTTTTAAATCTCTTAACCCAGACCAAATAATATCACGTACTAACCATTCTGGTACTTCTGAATTTGAATCAATCCGCCCTCGTAGCTCTGTTCCGCTAATTCTTCGGTATTTGGAGAGATTATCTTCATCAATCTCTTCAAAACGCCCCTTTTCTTCTAAAAAGGCTACCTCTTTAAAAAAGAGTGGCTTGATAACAAGGTCTTCTGAGTTTTCTTTAAAGAATTCTTCGACATTAATCCCCTTATAAAACTCTCCAACACCAGCATGATCTCTACCTATAATAAAATAATTACAGCCCATATTTTGACGACAAATAGCAGTAAACAAAGCTTCTCTTGGGCCTGCGTACCTAGGATAGATAACGAGTGGCGAGAGTATGGATTTATTCTTAGGAAGAAAACCAAAGTTAATAAGCTCCTGATAAGATCGAATAATTGGCTCAGGGAGAAAATCACCCGCCTTCTTCGGTCCTATAACAGGAGAAAGTAGTAATCCATCCGCATTCACTCTTTCGAGAGCCTTCTTTTGAATAAACTCATGCCCAAGGTGAGGAACATTCCTCGTATGAAAGCCAACGACATTTACCCAACCCTTCTTATTTAAAACAAACCGCGACTCTCTTGGAGTCATTGTAACATTATCAAATTCAGAAACCTTCTTAGCTAGAAGTGATACTTTTCCTGATAGACAAAACCTGCCTCTTTCAAAAAGCCTTTTTACACCAGGATGTGAATCATCGTCGGTTCCGTACCATTTTTTGGCCACTTCATTCAAATCAATTTGATAGCTTTCTTTTAGATCTATATAAGAATGAACCCTTCCTTCATATTTAAAATAGAGCCTCTCTCCATTCTTCGATCCCTTGAAAACCTTTTCTTCTACCTGAAGTAGCATTGGCATAGGCCACGACACTCCATTAGGCATCTTTAAGTCACTCAATACGCTTTCTAGCTCACTCTTTGTAAAAAACCCTTCGATGGGAGAATAAACTCCTGTACAGATTTGCTCTACATCAATTGCATCTTCTTCACTTATCTCTATAGCGTTTGATAGATCGAGATCCTTAATACTTAATTTTTCAGGGTTAAGAGACTCAATAAGCTTTCCACCATGAGGGCTAGGTAAGAATGAGATGGCTTCATCGAAGAAATACTTAAATGAACCTTCGGTCCCACCTTGATTTTTATATTCTTCAATAACTTTGATAACAAAAGAAACAACCTGAAGAGGATATTTACCGACAGCGGTTTCAGCAGCAAGCACTAAGCCATTTGCTCCTTCAGTTAAAGCTTTATAAATATCATTGGCCTCTGCTCTCGTCGGCGAAGGAGACTCAATCATAGATTCAAGTAAATTAGTTGCGATGTTAACAGGAGTTTTAAGTCTTTTAGCAGTTTCAATAATTCGCGTTTGAATTTTTGGAATACGCTCTATTGAAACTTCTCGTGATAAATCACCTCTATCAATTAAGATTTCATCTGACATTTCAGTGATACTATCTAGGTTCTCTATTCCGCTTTTACATTCGATCTTTGAAATGATTTTTATATCTTTACCAAGAATTTCTCTAAGATTGGTTACATCTTCTTTTAGATGGGCAAAAGAGAGTGCGACATATTCAATATTCAATTCTTTGGCGATCTCAAAAGCTTGAAGATCTTTTTCAGAATAAGCTGGTAGAGGAAAGTCTCTTTCTATAGTGACCGCTTTGTTTTCCCCAATTTTTCCACCGTTAAGGATCTGAATTGTGGCTCCCTCGCTATCCTTAGAAATAACCCTAGAAAGAACAGAGTTAAAATCGATACTAATAAAGTCACCAACAACAAGATCATCGACCACTGTACTAGGTACTAAATTAATAGCTACATAATCTCCAGGAACCTTTTTCTTCGATATCCTTAAGTAAGAGTTGTCATTGACGTTTATTGTTCCAGTACTAATTTTTGATGTTCTTACTTGAGCCCCTTCAGAGTCAAAACAAATAGGAACATGTTTAGTAGAGCTTTTTCTAATATGGGCAACAAGTGTGCGAAGGTCTTTAACATCTGTGTGGGATAAGTTAATTCTAAATAAACTAACACCCATTTCACTAAGCTGAGATATAACACCTTGCCCAAAGGAAGATGGCCCTAAAGTAACTAAAATACCTGTATCTTTCACTGTAACCTCTATTCAATAAGTTTAGATGAAAGACAAATTAGCATTTTCTTATTTTTTTGCCTATCAAAATACGATTTTTTGGCCTGAAGCTATGGGCTATAGAGACGGTTTAACAAGCGTAGGGTTTCAAAACCAAGAGGGATCTTTTTTTCCTATAAAGCTTTGATTTTCTGTTAAGTCTGATTCAGAAACACCATCGATAAAAATCTCCTCAAGGTAGCGAAAAGCCATTCCACTGGAAAAAGAAAGGTTTGAATCTAATTCTTGCTTTAAAAGAACATTTCTTAGGTACATGTCCGGCTCGTTAAAACCAAAATAGGCCCTAACTGCTGTTGTTCCTGAGAACCTTGGATTGATTTCAAAAGGCACAGGCTTATTTTCTTTATTGATCATTAGTTGAATATTTATACTGCCTACAAAGTTAAGCTTCTTACCTAGACTAATAAGATCATCTTTTATTTCATCGAATTGCTTAACCTCTACGACCCAAGAGTTTCCTGAACGTAAAGTACGTTTGGCGGTAAAGGGGCCTATGACCTCACCTTTAACTGTTTTAAAAATACTGCAGGTGTATTCATTCTGTAAGGTATTTGCAGGGCTATTAATAAGCTCTTGAATCATTGGCATTGAAACTCTTGGGAAATACCTTTCGAGCTTTTCCTTACTATCAACGATATAAACATCTCTATTAGATGTACCTTTTCTAGGTTTTAAGACTAAAGGATAGCCTAACTCTTTTGCATTTTTAAGCGCTGTTTCAAGATTGTCTGGAGAAAAACTATTGGCAAAAGGAAGGTCATTAGCTTTTAAGAATTCATATGTTTTAAATTTATCATGACCCATTTCAATAACGCTTAAATCATGGACAACGATGTGGCAGGAGGTTTCTTTTTCTATAGCTTCTTTGTTTTCGCAAAAGAACTCTAGCTCAAACTCTGAACCAATCATTAGGACATCTATTTTTTTACTTTTCAAAAGGTCTATAATTTCAACTAGAGATCCATCGTCTTCCATTTTTGGAATCTGCATATTCTCATCAGTTACGTAAAGACCGGCGTGAAATGGAGAGATATCTGCAGCGATTATCGTAAGGTTTAGCTCTGATTTCTGAAGAGATTTTATAATCCCTTGACCAACACCGCTACCCGCTCCAGTTACACATACTCTAATATTTTTATTCATTTACTAAGCCTTTAGCTTTCTCTTGATTTCACCAACTTCACTTACCTTATGTGCATTTGAGCCTAAAGAGATTGGGGCCCCTAGCTCATTACACCACAGAAGAAATTCATCTATACGGTCGTGATACCTAGAGTTTAATTCAAAAGCTACATTGGTAGCAGCACACTTTTTGATTAATTCTTTAATCATGTTATCAGTTGGATTTTGAGAGAACCTACGATAGCTCATTCCAAATGGATGCCCTAATATATCAACATCAGGATTATCTAAGACAGCCATGGATAATTTGAATTCAGTTTCTACAGCTATTAATGGATCGGTATCGCGAAAGTCTTTAACATTTCCCTTCTCGCCTGGGAATCTATGAACACTTGCCATGACCAGGTCACAGCTATCGATTATAACTTTGGTCGCGTCAATGTTTCCTTCAAAATCTAAAACCTTAACTTCACAACCAACATATGATTTGCATTTCTCAGTAGGTAAAGATCTAATCTCTTCAGCAAATTTTGGAAACCAATCTTCACTTTGTTGTCTGGCATGTTCGCTAAAGAGTATAAACTTTAAGTCATTCTCTAGTGCGGCATTATACATTTCAAGACTAGAGTTTGCTCCGTCCGTCCATGTCGTATGTAAATGAAAGTCGAAACTATATTCGCCACTAACAATATCGTTTTGACGCTCTTTTAATATTTTTTTGATTTTTCAATCCTTTTCTACAAATTAATAAAGTCATCGAGCTTATAAGTTTTTTTAGATTCTTTACCAATAAGATCGAAGTAGTTTTCAGGCCCTAGCCCTGTACCTGGTCGTTTTAATTTTAGATTCTCTTCAGTAAAGACTTCGCCTTCAGAAATATCACCACCTGCAACAATGCTTCTTCTAACTAAAGCGGCTGTTTCAAGTTCTCCATGAGATGGTATTTTCTCGCTTCTGCCGAGCATCTCTTCTGTTTTCTTTATATTAATAACTAAGTCTTTTAAGTCTTGAGGATTAAGCGAAGCCTTATGATCTGGACCAGGTAAGTCGTTATCTAGGGTAAAGTGTTTCTCTACGATAGTAGCACCTTTAGAGACAGCAATACATGAAGCCAAGAAACCTTTTGAATGGTCCGAGTAACCAACATCAACCCTAAAGGCTTTTTGCATGGTTTCAATAACATTTAAATTGAGTTCATCATAGGGAGCTGGATAATTAGTCGTGCAGTGTAAGATCGTAACTTTTTCTTTAAGCAGATCTTGCCCTTCTGCAGTACAGAAAGCTTTAGTAAAGTTTTCGTATGAAGGCTCATCCCCATTATTTAGATAACCAAAAACAAGAATTTCAAGAGCTGTCTGAATATCTTTAAGAGTACTCATTCCTGTAGATAAAATAACTGGTTTTTGAGATTTACCTGCATTTAAAAGCAATAACGGGTTTGTAATCTCTCCACTTGCGATCTTAATTCGGCTCATTTTGAGATCTAATAAGAACTCTAAACTTTGCAAATCAAAAGGAGTTGAAAGAACTTCGATTCCTTTTGAACGACCGTACTCAAAGAGTTCTCTTTTTTGATCGAATGATAATTGTAGTTTCTGAATCATCTCTAGTTGAGACTCATCAGATCCCGTTTGTTCAATTTGATATCCACATTTTGGAGTGTCTTTGGCTATAACTTCCTCAGAGAGAAAGGTCTGAAACTTCACGGCGTGGGCACCAGATTCAATAGCAACATCAATCAACTGTTTTGCCATATCAAATGATCCGTTATGATTTACTCCAGCTTCAGCAATAATATAAGTTTTCATTTAAACACCTTTTAGTTTTCAAAAAATCTTTTTCTCAACAAAGTATTAAAGTCTTTAATACCATTTAATATGGAAATCATCTTCTCTGATGTCTCTCCATCTCCATATGGATTGATAGCTTTAGAGCAGTCAAGAGATAGTGCTCTTTCTATCGCATTCGTAATCCCAACCTCAGACTCATCACACTGAATGACTGACTCGGCTAGAATCCGGCCCTTTTGCCTATCCCCAATATTAACTGTTGGAACTTTAAATGAAGGAACTTCATACAAGCCGCTTGATGAGTTTCCGATAACAACATCGCAAGCTTTAATCATGCTAAAGTAGCGCTGCGTTCCTAAAGACTTAAAGCCAAAAGCATTACTCTTATTTTTTATAAATTCATCTAATAATTTAAAGATTCTCTCTCCGCCTTTATCCGCATTTGGGTAAGTGAAATAGAAATTTGTATCTTCAAGTTTATCTAAGGAGCTTAATAAGTTATCAAAAGCTAAGTTATCAGAATAATTAGTTTCAGGATGATAGGTGATGAGAAAGTTTTTTTTCCCAAAACTGATTCCCAAGTTTTCCTCTAGTTCGCTAGTCGTCATAAAGTTAGTCTGAAGTATATTCTCTACACCCAGACTCCCTACGTTAAAGACTAAATTCGAGTCTTCGCCCATTTGAATAACACGCTTCTTAGCTTCTTCGTTTGTTGTGAAGTGAATATGCGATAGTTTAGTTAAACAATGTCTAATCGCATCATCATAAGCGCCTTCAGTGATATCGCCGCCAGCAATATGAACTATAGGCAAGCTATTGATATGAGCAGCTTGAGTTACGCCAAGTATTTCAAAGCGGTCACCTAGAACGACAGCAACGTCAGGCCTGTTCTTTAGGAAGTAATCTCCAAACTTAGAAACAGCTTGGCCCATTGAGCTTGTGATATTATGGTCTCTATTTATACCTATATTGATGCGCTCTGCAATAGAAAAACCATCTTCAGAAATCTCGTCGACTGTATTTCCGAAGTCCTCTGATAGGTGCATGCCTGTGACAATAATTTTTAAATCAAATTGAGTTGAACTATGCAGTGCACTGATTAATGGACGAAGAATTCCATAATCTGCCCTAGTACTTGTAATTATCGCGATTTTTTTCATACTATAACTTCTTTCAACTTACCTAAAGGGCCTGTCAAAGACTATAAGACAGAGTAAAAAGAGAGTCAAAAAGCCTTCAATGCTTTTAGGTCTATTTCAAACTCGTGAATCCACGAAAGGAATATTTATATGGAAAGTTTAAAATATAGTTTGAGCGAACTTCCAGTTTGGCACGGAGTGTCTAACAAGCACCGTCCTATAGTAAAGAAACCATTCGTGATCTCATTGGAAGACTCAGGTTACATCAAGCAAGTTTCTGAACCAGAGCAAGGTGAGTTCTTAGTTACCGAATACGAGGACGACGGTTACAACTGGATCACACCCCCTCCAGGCGCTTCAGAGTGGGCTAACCGCTTAGGCGATATCTACTTCGACTATTTCGCTGAAAAAGTTGGAAAGGTTATTGAAGGTAAAAACATCATTGAAATTGGTGCGGGAAGTTTATACATCTCAAATAAAATTATAGATACCTTCTCAATCAATTCTTACCTAATCGTTGACCCAGGAATTCGTCACACGGCAAATAGAGATCAGATCAAGATTGTTAAAGAGTATTACAACGATGACTTAAATCTCGAAGATAAGATTGATATTTGTATATGTCTTAATGCCTTAGAGCATGTTTTTAATCCAGGAGAGATAGTCAAAAAACTTAGCGTTGACTTGAGCGAGAACGGTGAAGCCGTCTTAGTTTTTCCAGGAATAGAGAAGCAATTTAAAAATGGTGATTTCAACGCTTTATTACATGAGCATGTTAATTATTTCACCAAAGAATCATGTGATCAAATTTTTACAAAGAGTGGATTTGATATTCTCGATTTTGATGAACGAGAAGATACTTATTATTATCACCTAAGAAAAAACAACACGACTCCTTCTGAAGAGAGCTTTAACTTAGAGTACACCGGTAATCTTTTTTCTGAATCTATAGAAATATTCGAGAAAAATTTAGCATTCTTCTCGGAGCAAGTTGGTAATCTCTTAAAAGAAGATAAGAAAATAATCTTCCATGGGGCAACTAACGGATTAAATAATCTTCTTGGGATCTGTGGTTTTGATAATCATGCCAACATTGAAGTCATAGATGGTGATGTTTATAAGCACGGTAAGTTTATCTCTGCTAATAACAAAGAGATCAAAGGCCCTCAGAGTTATAAGACTCTCGATTTCGATGTGGTCATCATCAGTGCCATGTCATTCTATGAGCCAATCCAGAAAGCTCTAGTAGAAGACTTTAATATTGATAGCAATAAGATTAAAACGATTTACCCATTAAGTTAAAAAACGATAACTAATGATAAACCAAAAAAGGGATGAACCTTGAGTGAAGATAGAGTAGTTAGAATTATACCAAAGCTAGACGTTAAGGGACCCCATTTAGTTAAAGGGATTCACTTAGAAGGCTTGAGAGCATTAGGTTTTCCGGAAGACTTTTCCAAAAGGTATTATCAGGAAGGCGCGGATGAACTTATTTTCCAAGACGTTGTAGCCAGCCTATTTGAAAGGAACAACCTTAAAGACATTATTTCTCAAACAGCTAAGGATATGTTTATTCCTCTCACTGTAGGTGGTGGTCTTAGAAGTATTGATGATATTAAAAATACTCTAAGAGCTGGAGCAGACAAGGTCAGTATAAATACAGCAGCCTTAAAAAACCCTGCGTTCATAAAAGAAGCAGCAATGGAATTCGGGTCTTCTACAATTGTTACGACCATCGAAACGATTAAGCAAAAAGACGGCACTTACAAATGCTTTACAGATAATGGAAGAGAATACACGGATGTAAATGCAGTTGAGTGGGCTCAAGAGATTGAAGACCTCGGCGCTGGTGAGATTATGATCACCTCTGTTGATAATGAAGGCCGTGGTGATGGGTTTGATATCGAAATCACAAAAATGATTTGTGATGCTGTTAGTATTCCAGTCATTGCTCATGGTGGTGCAGGTGATTATGAAGCTATCGAAAGAGTCATCAAGGAAACTGACGTTACAGGAGTTGCTCTTGCCTCTATGCTTCACTATGACTTTATAAAGACCTATGAAAGAGATTTTTCGAAAGAAACTGAAGGTAATTTTGAATTCATGAAAAAACCTATGGAAGAAAGATTATTTGGAAAGATCAATTCCATGTCACTTCCAGAAATTAAGAATCGATTACGCGATTCAGGAATCAAGGTGCGATAATGAGTAATTTCGATATAGCAATCATTGACCTAGGTCTCGGAAATCTTTTTAGTGTCCAACAAGCCTGTGAGCATTTAGGTCTAAAAAGTAAATTAACATCTTCTCCAGAAGACTTGAAAGCCGCTAAGGGAATTATCTTACCCGGTGTTGGTGCCTTTAAAAAAGCAATGGAGAACTTAAAGGAATTAAATTTAATTCTTCCTCTTCAAGAAGAAGCAAAAAATGGGAAGCCTTTCTTCGGAATCTGCTTAGGAATGCAACTTTTATTTTCCCATAGCTTAGAGCATGGAAAAACAGAAGGATTGAACTTAATAGAAGGTTCAGTTGAGCCTTTTAAGAAGAAACTAGATGATGGTACGAAAGTTAGGGTACCTCTAACTTCTTGGAGACAAACTAAGCTTAACGAGAATCAAGATAAAAAAGGGACTCCTCTCGAGCCCTTGGCTGACCTAGAATACATGTATTATGTTCATTCCTACTATTGCCAACCAAAACAAGATGAATTTATTTTATCAACTTCAAGTTATGCAGGAGTAAAGTATTGCTCCAGTATTTTAAAAGATAATATTTTTGGAACTCAATTTCACCCTGAGAAATGTGGTGAAGTTGGACTCGCAGTTTATAGAAAATGGGCTGAAAAGATTAATAGGAACTAAGATGTCAGAAAATAAAACAAAAACGCTATATGGTTTACCTGAAGAAGTATTTTTCTGTAAGCGATGTGTAATGTCTAATCAAAGGCCTACTTCAACTCAAGAGTTCCGCCATGTTAAAGACAGTAAAAAGCAAACGATGCAGTTTGATAATGAAGGTATTTGTGACGCTTGTGTCGCTAACTTAGAAAAAGACAATATTGATTGGCACAAAAGAGAAGAAGAGCTTATTAAATTGCTCGATAAACACAGAAAAAATGACGGCTCTTACGATTGCCTTGTTCCTGGAAGTGGAGGAAAAGATAGTGTCTATCAAGCTTATGTTTTAAAACATAAGTATGGCATGAACCCTTTAACTATCACTTGGGCCCCCATTCTTTATACTGATTACGGCTACAGAAATTGGAAGAACTGGGTAGATTATGGAGGGTTTGATAATATCTCTTTTATGCGAAATGGAAGAGTTATGAGGCTACTGACTAAGCTCTCAATAGAAAACCTCTTACATCCTTTTCAAACATTTATCCTAGGACAAAAGAACCTAGCCCCGAAGATTGCAGAGAAGTACGACATTAACCTTATTTTTTATGGGGAGAATGAAGCTGAATATGGAAACCCTATCGCTGATAATACCAGTTCTTTAAGGGACAAAGCCTACTTTAGTTATAAAAGCTTAGACGAAATGTACTTAGGTGGAGTCTCAGTAAAAGAATTAAGAGAAAATTACGATGTTAGCTTAAGTGATATTAAAACGTTTCTTCCAATGGAAGTTTCCGAACTAGAGAAGACCAATATTGAAGTTCATTATTTAGGTTATTACTTAAAGTGGACTCCACAAGAAGTTTATTATTTCTCTGTAGAGAACACTGAATTTCACGCGAGACCTTTTAGAACTCAAGGAACCTATTCTAAATATAATAGCATCGATGATAAAATTGATGACCTTCATTACTATACAACCTTTATTAAATTTGGAATTGGCAGAGCAACTTACGATGCCTCTCAAGAAATCAGAAATTCTCATATCAACCGTGAAGAAGCTGTAGCCCTTGTTAAGAAATATGATGGAGAATTCCCTGATCGATATTTTTCTGAAACAATGGAATATCTTGATATAAAAGAAGAAGCCTTTATGGAGTTGTGTAATAAAGGAAGGTCACCTCACCTTTGGGGCAAGGACTCTTCTGGAGACTGGAAGCGTAAGCACACTGTCTGGGGTGGTGGATTAAATGACTAAAGCTAGTAATGATAAAGACCAAATGGACTTTAGTAATCTAGCAAAGTTTAAGAATATTGGATTGATGTATCATAATGAGCGTGGTGGGTATTACACTAAACTTGCAAACGAACTAAAGAAGATAAATGGTGCCAACATTCACTTCTTCTGTACAGATTCATTTACCCAAAAAAAATTAACTGAAGAAGGCTTCGAAAGTGTAACTCTGGTCCCATTTCTATATTCAAATCTCGAACTTGAAGAAAAAGAGATACCATCATTAATTGAAAAAACTAAAGCCTTAGAGGAAAGATTTGGTTTCCCTTTTAACTATTTTTTCATGGTTGACCGTCATTTAGGGCGAGGATACTCACTTGGAGGCTTTCGCCACCCTAGATCTAGCTACTCAGAGTCAACATCATACTTTCAAGGCTTAAAGGCTTTTATAAGAGAAATTGATTTTTGGGATAAAAACGTTAAAAGTCTAAGTCTGGACTTCTTCATTGGAGGCTCAAAACTGATCACGAACATGATGAGAACTAATAATGTAGTTCATCGTGGAATTTCAGAATCTCGCTACAAGAACTTCAGGTACTGGTCCTTCAATGAATTCTTTGAAAGTCCAAAGTTTGAAGAGGCTTTTAATAAGGTAAGTAAAGATTCTGATTTAAAACTTGAAGATGCTTATCACCTACATAATATTAATAGAGATATCATTTTAAAGCGTATTCGGCTTCATAACACAATTAAAGATTCAGTCATAACTATTTTAAAAAGAATCAATGCTCATTTAAAAGGCTATCAAAAAGCAAAAGGTTATTACTTATTTGATACTATTAAATTCTTCTGGAAACAGCGACAGGACTACCTTTGGCTAAAGAAAAGATCAGTCTCAGATCTTGAAAGGTTTAAGGGTAAGAAACTAGTTTTTTTCGGTCTTCATATTGAGCCCGAGGCTACTCTACAACAGATGTCTCCTTTGGACTTTTCTCAATTAAGCACAATCGCAAGTGTATCAAGAGACTTACCGCCGGACTGTATTTTCTTAATTAAAGAGAACTTCATCGGGATGGGTCGTAGGCCTAAAGACTTTTACAAACAAATACTTAGCTTTAAGAATGTTGTTATGTTGGACCCTTCGATGAAAGGCGTACAAATAGTTCAAAAAAGTGACCTAGTAGTGACTATGACTGGAACCATTGGTTTTGAGGGGGCTGTTTTTGGAAAGCCTGTTTTAAGTATTGGAAAACATAATTTTTACAATTTTATAGATCATGTTTTTTGTGTAGAGAGAGCCGAGGACCAAGGAAGACTTATAAGAGAAGCACTTTCAAGCAAGTTTGACTCTGCAAAAGCTGAAAAAGACGGTAAGAAGTTTCTTCAAGCTGTTATTGATATTTCCTATGATTTAGAAAATGAGTCCGTCTATGATCAGCATGGCTTCTCTGACAAGGCGCTCATGAAATCTCTTATTAAGCTAGAAGAGTCCTTTAGTTAGCCATTTTTTATTAGTTTTTAACTTCAGGCAATTCATAGTCAAAGAAATCAATTAAGTCCTTGAGGTTTTCTTTAATAAAATCTATTTCTAAATTATTTAGCGTTTTTATGGGTCTACTAACCGTCGACTTATCAATCCCTTTAAGTTCATGAAAGGAGCTATCCCCTACCCAAGACTTTCCTCTCAATGTAGGAACAAGAAGATTATCAGTAAATTCAACATCTACATGGTCAGCAATCTTCCTCATTGTTTCTTCTGGGTTCATAACAATGTCTTCAAATCGAACAAGCATAGTATCTTCATGAAGGATTTGGTCCCTATTGTTCCAAAAGAAGTAATAGTAACTCAAGTTTTGACCAAAGTTTACAGGGTGAAGTACATTAACATCGCGGATGATTCTTCCTTTCTTTAAAGACTCCATAGCATAGTAAGGGTTTCTCATCACGAAGATCCCTTTTGACTTCTTAAGTGTCTTTTTAGTAGTTAGCATTGCTCGACCGTAGTCGCCTCCGTGTAAGAAAGCAGTCCGGTTATTGGAGTAATCTTTCCCTACGGCTTGGGTATAAGCATAAACAAGTCCATTCCAAAGGTCAGAAATGTTCTTTGCTCCTTTTAACTTATCTAAATGGGATAAGAATACTTCTCTATTCCAATCTAAATCACAAGTTATGTCATATGGTACTGTTTGTTTGTACACACCTTCGCACCAAGGAAGGAGGTCTCTATCAATCAGAGAGTTTTCAATTTCTTCTACTGGAAATGATTTAAAGATATTTACAAATAATTGCTCTAACCCTTCAGACTCGTAATTATAAGCATGTTCCCAAAAGTATCCCTCATCAACAAAGTCACAAACACCAGGTTGTCCATCAAACAACCTAGTCAACAGAGTCCCACCTGACCTCTTTGGAGCAGAAACAACAATCGTATTTTCTAAGAAATCAAACATCTTTATCCTTTATCTTTTTCAACTTTATTAAGAGTAAATTTTTTTAGATCTTCAAAAGACTCTTTCAAAGTGGCTGTTGTTGTATTTAAAACTAAATCTACATTTTCGGGTTCATCAAAAGGAGAATCAATTCCTGTAAAATTAGAAATCTCTCCCTTTCTCGCCTTTATATATAACCCCTTAGGGTCCCTTGATTCACATTCCTCTAAGTCACACTTAACATAAACAAAGTAAGCATTTAAGCCTGAGAATATTTCCCTTAGAGTTTCTCTGGTAGTCTCAAAAGGTGTTATAAAGGTTCCAATCACTATATTACCAGCAAGATACATGTTCTTGGTCAATTCTCCCACTCTCCTGATATTTTCCTCTCTATCTTTTTTAGAGAAGCTAAGGTCTTTGCAAAGCCCTTGCCTAACAGTGTCACCATCTAAAACTGATGAATTAAACCCTGAAGTATTTAAGAAATAATCTAATTCGCTGGCAAGAGTAGACTTACCTGCGCCACTCATTCCATACATCCAAATGATAGTAGGTGCAAAATTCAACTTCTCGGCTCTCATTTGAAAAGTATATTTATGATCGAATGGCGTTAATTCAGAAATCAAAAGACTCTCCTGTGAGCTGTTTTTCTATTAATTATCTCTACTCATTAGTACTTTTTCCGCTCTATCAAAATCTTCAATTTCATCTATATCGATAGACAAATCTTTTCCTAAAACCACTTGCCCCGTTCTATCATTCAGGAATGACATATTGCTTAGTAGTGAGCCTACTGAAATAATATAAAAAGATCCATTCAACTGAAAGAATTTTGGATGATCTTGGCTCCTCTTCATTACATCTTTCATGTCACATACTGGTGAAAGATAGTTATCCTTCCCTAGTAAAAAGGTATGGAAGGGGCTAGTTTCTACCTTTGAGACACTAACAACTGATTCGAATTTATCTGATAGGCTTAACAGCTTGAGCCCTTCTTCAATATCTTTTTTATTTCTAACCGGAGATGTGGGTTGTAAGAGAACAACAATGTCTTCGGGGTTACACTCTCTAAGAAATGGTAAGATAGAATCAATTGTTGGAGTATCATCCTTTGATATTGATTCATCTCTATTATGGATCTCTACATTCTCATACTGATTAGCAACGTTAATGATTTCTTCACCATCAGTTGATACGACAATTTTATTAAAGAGATTTGACCCTTGAGCAAATTCAATACTCCAGGCAATAAGTGGTTTTCCTGCAATCAACTTTACATTTTTACCTGGTATTCTCTTAGATCCACTTCGAGCGGGAATGATAGCTATTATATTTTTCGAGGTCATTTTAAATCTTTATCAAATTGTTTTCTTGCATGTTCTAAATCTTGAACTCGTCCAACATCTATCCAGTTCTCATGCACTGGAAAAACCCCTCCGGTTTTTTCACCTTCAGTAATTTTTTTAAATAGGTCCGTCATGTCATAGTAATCTTTGGGAATTTCATTTATGGCACTTTTATTTAAGACATAAACACCTGCATTAATAAAAACGCTATGAACAGGCTTCTCTACTATGCTTTTTATTTTTCCTTCCTCACTTCGAATGACTCCGTAAGGTATTTGGAACTCGTAGTTTCTCACACACATAGTTGCGTAGTTCTTTTTTTCATCATGAAATTCTAGGAGTCTTGAAAAATTAATTTCAGTCATCAAATCTCCATTAATCACAATTACTGGTTCATTACCAGTATCCCCAATTAATGAAAGTGCTCCTGCAGTGCCCATTTTTTCTTTTTCTTTCAGATAGCTTATCTGCACTCCAAATCGGGAGCCATCTCCAAAATAATCTTCAATTTGATGGGATAAATAGTTTACGGATATATGTATTTTATAAAGACCATGTTTCTTACAAAAATCAACAATATGCTCAAGGATTGGTTTTTCGTTAATTCTCAACAAAGGTTTTGGGCAATTAGTCGTTAGTTCACCAAGTCGGCTTCCAAGCCCGCCGGCCATAATAACAACGGCATTTTCCTTTAACTCTACTTCAGGTAACTCCGAGTTTAAATAGAGCCCTATAATGACATTTTCATTATCAACGACAGGTAATTGCTGAATCGACATTTCTTTCATCCTCGATCGAGCTTCACTGTCTTTCACTGGGGCCAAAGCTTTTACAGGCTCTGTATTCATGATCTTCGAGACGCTCTCATCAAGAGACACTCCTCGAATCATACCTCTTCTAATATCTCCATCTGTGATAGTTCCAACAAGTTTTCCATTATCTTGAACCATTACAAAGCGTGAGGAGTTTGCATCAATTATCTTGATTGTATTTATGATTTTCTCGTCAGCTGAAACTGTAATTCGACTCCAGTCTTTCATCGTCGAAATCCTTTTCTAAGGTCTTTAGTAGCGTTTTAAGAGGTTTTAAAATATCAAATATTACCTTCAATTCCAATGAAAACAAGAATTTGTGGAATTGTAAGAAGCTTCGCGGCATAGGAAAAAGGGCATCATTAAAGATGCAGCATGCTAATTTTATGATTTTAGATACTTAGGCTAAGCTTAGGTACTTGGCTGTTCACGCTTGAACTTCCTGAAGCACTCTAAGAAATACAACCTTTGCATTAGATAATTGTTTTTCTTTGTTGAGCGGTGACTCTCAAAGAGGTTTCTCAAAGCATCCGAGTTTAGAAACTCAGTGCTAATAGAGTCCTTTTCAAAAACCAAGCTCTCAATTTCGTCAATTCCTTCATCACTATCAAACCAAAGGAATAGATCAGATGGAAAACCCGTCTTTTCCCTATCTATGATTTCGAGTGGAACTTTGTCTTTAGCTACTTCTTTCAATATCTTTTTAGGAACATTTTCTTTAGCAGAATATTTTAAATCGACATCTAAAGAGTTTGCATAATCAAAGACGTTATAATTTAAAAATGGTTGCCGAAGTTCGACATGAGTGGCCATACCTATTCTGTCTTGCCTTTGAAGAAGAATTTGAAGTCTATAAAGTTGATCAAATAGCAATATGAGGGAAGATGAATCTTTTTCCTTGTTTTCAACAAGCCACTCCCAACATTCACCATATTCGATATCTTTTATATCTTTGCAGAGGTTTGCGACTATTTCTTTGCTTCCTAGTCCTCCACCATAATAAAGCTCTTCAACTACAGTAGACTTGTCCCCACCTTCAGGATGACGCTTAATAAAGTCAACATGCCGATGATACCCACAAAAGATCTCATCCGCTCCTTCCCCAGAGATTAAGACCTTAGTCTTATCTTTATGAGCTTGCTTGCAAATTTCATATAATTGCATAGAGTTTAAAAAGATTAGAGGCTCATCATGAATATAAGTTAAATATGGAACATACCTTTTTAAATCCATATCTTTTTTCTTAATAACATTAAGTTCAAATGACGAATCGAAATTGTCATTTATATAATCAATACATTTTTTTGCATATGGAGACTCATCTATTTCATCTAGATAATTCCCAGCGCAATAGCCTTTAAGGTTTTTATGCCCACTCTCAGCTAATTGACCTGCAAGATAACTTGAATCAAGCCCCCCACTAATTAGTAGACCTACCTTCACATCACTTAACATTCGACTATTTGTACTCTCTTTGAGCATTTCAGACATTTTTTCTTTTGGGCTTTGGTTATGTTGAGTTTTACCATCAGAAGGATAATTCATAAGGGACCAGTATTCTCTCACTGAAATATTAACGGTAGAGTTCTCAACCTCGAGGTAATGACCTGGCTTTAACTCAAGAACATCTCTATAGATTGTCTTCTCTCCTGAAATCTTAGCCCTACATAGGTATTCGTATAGTCCTTTTTCATTAATCTGATCTGTAATAATGCCTGTTTCAAGAACTACTTTTATCTCTGAACCGAAGGCCAGTGAAGATCCATTCCTTGCATAATAAAGAAATTTTTCACCAATCCGGTCTCTAGCTATAAATGTTTTATCATCTTTTTTACTATAGGCTGCGAAGCAAAACATCCCCTCGATCAAGTCTAGAGTTTTCTCAATCCCATAAAGATCAAATAGCTCTACCAATACTTCTGTATCAGAGTTTGTCCTTAATGTTACACCCTCTTTTTTAAGATTTTCCTGAAGTAGAGGCGTGTTATAAATTTCACCATTGTAGGTAACTGTTGAATTTCCACTTATTGAAGTCATGGGCTGAATGCCATTTGCTTCGTCAATAATACTTAAACGTGTATGACCTAGAAATAAATTCTTATCTCTAAAGAAACCAAAAGCATCGGGGCCTCTATGAGACAATTTTTGAGTAATCTCTTCATGCGGTATATTTTTTAAATCTGATACACTCGTTGAAATGAATCCATAAATCCCGCACATTAAAACCTCGCAGACAAATTGCCATTAACGCTATCCTAGCACAACCTGTAAATCGATGTCATACAATTAGTAGATTCTAAAGGTTCTCAAGTGTATTCAAAAAGACCTTCTTTTGAGATATCTCAGTTGAGAAGTATTGATCTACTAGCTTTTTCCTACTAGCTTCTTTTGCCTTCCATGCGCTTTCAATTTTATCCAAATCTGAGTTGATAAAGTCAGCTAACAATTCATGAAAGTTCTCTTCACTTTCATCAAAGACAAATAATGCTTCCGACATTAAATCTTTTAGTTCGGGTTTAATGGTTTTATTGTAGCTTTTGTCTATAAAGACAGTTGGAATATCTGAGAATACTGGCCAAGAAAGAGTACTCGTTGCATGTGTTGTAATTATAAGATTATAATCTCGTAAGAAGTAGCGTACATCTTTTTTCTCTTCAACTAAATTTATATTCTGATGTTTTATAACTTCTTTAAGTACATAGTCTTTTTCTAAGTACCTAAGTGTTGTCATAGGATATGCCTTGTAGTCTACCCCTGAATCAATCTTTGAAAGTGAGTTCTTAACTAATTCATATTCAAATTCAGACTGTAAAGAATCATTCTCCGACGAAACAAACAACCCTAAATTCCCTCTATAAAGGTTGGTTGAAAGATAAACAATTTTCTTAGGTGGAGCTTTTTTGTTTTTTCTCTTGATCTTAT
The DNA here is from genome assembly GCA_913061265.1 of uncultured Halobacteriovorax sp. GTDB lineage: Bacteria > Bdellovibrionota > Bacteriovoracia > Bacteriovoracales > Bacteriovoracaceae. The sequence continues at coordinate 286,391 of CAJXVS010000004.1, forward strand.
GATGAGAACTACTTGCGCCGCTAACGACTGCTTTAGCACTAAAAAACCTATTCGCTTCCTCTACTTTTCTCACTTCATTATTATAGAAAAAACAAACTTCTGATATATTACCGTCCGACATACAATCAATTTCATCATATTGATCAGATAATTCTTTTGAAATTCCATGTTGAAACGAGACTAAAGCGGGCCTTTTGTCTAAGGCTGCTAAGGAGAGCATCGCCGGTATAGACGTATATCCACAAAATATGAAATCTTTCTCAAGATTCATTTGTTTTACTAATTCACTCCATGACTTAGTGTATGAAGAATTTTCTTTATAGGCGGCTATTAAATCGTTTTTAAATACTTCTTTCGAATTCGGAACCAATTCTTCAACAATTAAGTCTTTAAAAATAGTCTCAAAAATATATTCACCAACTTGTAGAATCTTATCATTACTTTCTTGAGAAAGTTCTACTCCCTTTTCTGAAGATGGTTTAATACTCTGTACTTCGTATCCATTGAAGAACATCTCAGCTAAAGCATCGTTCAGAAGTTCATTCTCCCTATAGAAATAGACCTTACCTTTCTTACCTCTAATGAACCTCTTACCTATTTTAAAAAGGGTTTGTTTCATAGACTTTAACTTTAATTTCTCAATCAAAGTAATCTTGCCATCTTTTGTAAAGAGATCATCAACGTTTGAAAGTTCCACATCTACTTCAGAAAAGCGGCAAACCCCTTCTAGATATTCCTTCCATCGAAAGTCGACATGAGCTAACCGAGGATCTTTCTTTGAGTTTTTATACTTAATTTGAGTAATGGCCCCATCAAGTTTCTTCTGATCGATGCCCATTAACTTATAAACATCTCTAAAAAATCGAACACTCGTAATCAATGCGGTATACTTATTTTTTCCTAATTGATCATCTAAATAAGAATCTATTTTCTCAAGAGAGATTTTTATACTTTCTTGAAATTCTTTTAGCGAATGAGTATCCCAACGGGCATCAAACTGATTAACTTCTTTAAAGTTTCGAATAATATTAGGTGAACATGTAAAAACGTTTGAAAGACTTATGTTTTCGTTAGATAAGTATTCTTCAAGCACGAGTTCGCTATCGCATAAGTATATCACTAAAGCACCTTCATCTGTTTCTCAGTACAACGAATTCCCCATTCATCTCGGTTTGTGTTAACGAGTGCCATAGGGTCCTTTTCCATTTCAATTTTAAGAAACTCAAAGATATCTCGAAATTTTAATATACGCACAATAGCACTACCAATTTTTCCAACTTCAACTTTCCCTTGTTTCTCAAGTTCCATCCCGAAATGATTAATATTAGGAAGGTATTCTAACTTGCGAACGAACATTTTATAATCAACAGTCCTTAATTTATCGTTAATTTTTATCGATCCGGAAAAAGTCTTCCAGTACCTGTAGGGAACTCTTAGTTGTTCTTCTAAATAGTGATAGAAGGAGATTTTATTATAGTCGCAACCCAACAACACAATAGTTCCATCAAGCTTAAGTAATTTATCAAAGGCCGAATTATTACCAAATGTAGTTTCACAGTCCATTCGCACCAAGTCCCTAGAATGCTTTCCTACCGCTGCAATAGATTGCATTGGGTTGAGATTACGTAGAACTTTCTCATTATTGATTGTCATCTTTCTAAAAGTTTCAGGAATTTTCCCAGTGCCACATTTCGTGTCAATTGGGTCGTAAAACTTCTCTTCATTAAACTGAAACGAAAAGGTTGGCATTACTAGTGTCGCATCTCTACCTAAGCTCTCAAAGAACTCCTCTATAAAAGCCGCTACATCAACTGGTTTGTCTCCCAAGGAGGACAAAGATGAATGAAGAAAGACTGGAGATTTGTCATCAACAGCGCAACGCAAAAAAGCTCTTTCCTCTGTGTTAATCATGAATTTCCTGAGCATATTGAGTTTTTCATTTCTAGAAGGCAGTGCTAAGTTGAGCCTTTAACATTCGCATATTTACAACCGTGCGTCAATAGAGGTTTTCATGAAGGGAATTATCCTTGCAGGTGGGAGTGGTACAAGACTTCATCCCCTTACAAAAATTTGTTCTAAACAATTACTTCCGGTTTATGACAAGCCGATGATTTACTATCCCCTTTCTCTCTTGATGCTTGGCGGGATTCGTGACATTCAAATTATAACCACACCTAAAGATGTTCCATTCTTTAAAGACCTCTTAGGCGACGGATCTCATTTAGGAATTAACCTTACATATCAAATTCAAGAAAACCCTAATGGTCTCCCAGAGGCCTTTATTCTAGCAGAAGATTTTATCGGTGATGATCCCGTTATTATGATCTTAGGTGACAATCTTTTTTACGGTGATCAATTTATTAATAAACATATTCTTCCCGCTATCAAATCAAAAACACCTACTGTCTTTGCCTACACAGTTCAAGACCCTCAAAGATATGGTGTTGTTGAACTTGGACCAAATAAAACAATCTTATCTATAGAAGAAAAACCCGAAAATCCAAAATCAGACTACGCCCTTACAGGTCTTTATATTTTTGATAATAATGCTGCAGAAATTGCAAAAGGCCTAAAGCCTTCTAAACGTGGCGAAATTGAAATCGTCGATATGATTCAGCACTATAGCGACATTGGGAACTTAAACGTCGAGACCCTCGGGCGCGGAGTTGCGTGGTTAGACACTGGGACACATGAAAGCCTCCTTGGTGCTTCACAATATATTGAGATCATAGAAAAGAGACAAGGTGTAAAGATCGCTTGCCTAGAAGAGATTGCTTATCACCTAGGTTATATAACTCTTGACCAACTTGAAGAACTTGCTAATCAATATAAAAATGGAACTTATGGGCAATATCTTCTTAGGTATGCTCAAAAACAAAGATGAGAAAACTAGCAACTCCTATTTCACATTTATTCTACGAAGATAAGAGTGTCTACGAAGACATTATTAAATATTCAGACTGTCTTGAAGGCCGAGATAGAACTCATAATTTATCTTTTCCTGAAGAAGAAATCTTCCACTCAGATTATCAACCCATTCATGAACTAAGTGATTCTCTCTGGAAGTATTTTGAAAAAGTCGCTAAATCAAAGCCATATATTAAAATGGTTTCATTTCATGTTGCTTCAAGTTGTGATCAGCCGATTCTAAATGGAAGGATGTGGGAGGAAGGTGGAAGAGTTTATACTGTCGAGGAGATGAAAGAGAATGCTAAGTCTAATTTCAAAAGACTCAGAACAATTTTTCCCGATGGCGTAAGATTTGCCATTGAAAATAATAACTACTATCCAACAAAAGCTTACGAACATGTTTGTGAGGCTGAATTCATTTCAGACCTAGCTAAAGAGAATGACCTTTATTTCTTATTCGATATCGCTCACTCAATGGTTTCAGCAAAAAACATGAAAGTTGATTGGAAGGACTATATTGGTAAACTCCCCTTAGAGAGAATGATCCAAGTTCATATCTGCACTCCTGGTGATGACTCTGGTCTAGCCTTTGATGCCCACGAGTATCCTAGTGAACAAATATTAGAAGTCGTTAAGGACCTCTTAAAATATCCAAGCTTAGAGTATTTCACCGTGGAGTATTACAAAGACAAGGATAAGTTAATCGATTCTCTGAAACAAGTTAGGAGTATTATCAATGACTAATTCACTTTTTAGTTTAGATGGAAAGCTTGCTATTGTAACTGGTGCTACTGGGCAGCTTGGTTCAAAGTTTTGCGAAGCTTTAGATCAGTCAGGAGCAAAAGTAATAGGTATCGATTTAAAAGAATCTAAAGATTTCCCTTATCCAGTTTACGCCTGCAATATTAGCGATGAAGATAATGTTTCAGCAGTATTTGAAGAAATAAATAAAGACCATGGCGCACCTTCGATTCTCATCAATAATGCAGGTGTCAGTACTTTCGAGAATTTTGAAGATAGAAAAGCCGAATCGTTTGATTGGGTTATGGATACAAATTTAAAAGGAACCTTCCTTTGCCTCCAAAAATTTGTTGCTCTCGCCGACAAGAATAAAATTAAGAATGCCTCTATTGTAAACATCGCTTCAATGTACGGCATAATTAGCCCTGATTTTAGAATCTATACAGACTGTGACCGAAAGAACTCGGAAGTTTATGGAGCCACCAAAGCTGGTGTCATTCAAATGACTAAATACTTTGCCGTTCATTTAGCAGATAGAAATATTCGAGTTAACGCAGTTTCTCCCGGAGGCATCTTAAATCCAGAAAGCCCACAAGGAGAAGACTTCCAATCGCATTACGCCTTTAGATGTCCCATGAAAAGAATGGCTTTAGCAGAAGAAATGGTAGGTGCCGTGGTTTATTTATCTAGCCCAGCAGCCTCATATACTAATGGTTTAAATATGGTAATCGATGGCGGAATGAGCTGTTGGTAAACTTAAGGAGTTACTAATGAAAAATCTTTCAGAATACGGATATAAGACTAACAACCGCTATTACACAATCGCTGAGATTGGAATTAATCACGGTGGTGACATGGAAGTTGCTAAAAAACTAATCGAGTCAGCTGCTAGAACAGGTGTCGACTCTGTGAAGTTTCAAACCTATATTACTGAGAAAAGAACTCCTAAGGATTCACCTATTTTTGATATTTTAAAAAAATGTGAACTTCCTTTTGAAGCCTTTTCAGAGCTTAAGGCCTTTGCCAATAATTTAAACTTAGAGTTTTTCTCAACACCATTTGATGAAGAAAGCGTCGATCTTTTAAATGAGATAGGATGCGACCTTTATAAGATTGCATCTTTCGATGTTGTAAATCACAAGCTTCTCACTAAAGTAGCGAAAACCAAGAAACCAATTATTCTATCAGTAGGAATGTCTAACTTAGAAGAAATCAAGACGGCTTACTCTATCCTTACAGAACAGGGAGCCCCAGTAACTCTCCTTCATTGTATTTCTGCATACCCAACGGCTCCTGAAGATGCGAACTTAGGAGCGATTGAAATCCTTAAGAAAAGTTTCGATTGTGTTATAGGACAATCTGATCACACAGATGATATCAAAGTTCCAACATTCGCAGCCGCTATGGGCGCACAAGTCCTTGAAAAGCACTTTAAAATAGATGAAGCCATGGATTGTATAGATGCACCTGTTTCAATTACAGAAGATCAATTGCGTCAGCTTGTTCAAAACCTAAAAGAAGTAGACAGTATCTTAGGCTCAGGACAAGTAATGTTAACGGATGCTCAAGCTCCCTGTGAACAATATAGGCGCCCTAGCTCACTATGAAACACAGCTCTCAAAAGCTAGATTGGGATACTTCATTTTTTGGCATTGAATCCTTCAAGGTTATGATCGAGGAGAAGTTAGAAAGTGAAGATTTTGAAGAGATCATCTCTCAAGCTAATAATCGAGCGCCCTGCTTTATACAGATTTGCACACCTCAAATTAGCTTTTTAGAAAAAATAAAAATAGATTCTTCAAATTTCAAATTCATGGAAGAGAACTACTTCTACGAAAAGAAGATCACTCCCTGTAAAGAATCAATCAGCCTAGAAAAAGCGACCAGAGAAGATATTCCGCAGCTAATTGACCTAGTAAAAGATAGCTTCAATATAAGCCGCTTTTACAAAGACAAAAACATTAGCCCAATTCTATCTAGCCAACTTTATATTAAGTGGATTGAAAACTCTGTTCTAGGAAGCTTCGATGACTACTGCCTTATAAGTAAATCAGGTAAAGAGATTACAGCTTTCTCATCCATTAAAGAGCTTCCTTCAAATGAGTATAGAATCGGATTACTAGGAATTAATAAAAAACATAGAGGTAGTGGGCTCTCTTACCAATTAATTAGCGCCATCGAACACTATTTAAAATCGGGAACCTTAAAAGTTTCAACACAAAAAGAAAACTTAGCTGCCAATAAAGTTTATACTAACTCAAATTTTAGTAAAGTTAGCACACAGGCTTTTTATCATGGCTGGTTTAAAAAGGACGAAAAATGAAAAATAAAGGACTAAAACTTTGGGATAGAGCGATGAAAGCAATCCCAGGTGGAAATGGATTACTTTCCAAAAGACCTGATAGATATGCACCAGATATTTGGCCAACCTATTTCTCTAAAGCTAAAGGGATTAAAGTTTGGGACCTTGAAGATAACGAATATACAGATATGGCCCAAATGGGAATAGGCACCTGTATCCTTGGGTATGGCGATGATTATGTAGATTCCCAAGTCATTGATGCAGTAAAGACAGGCGTAAGTTGTACCTTAAATCCTCCTGAAGAGGTTCTCCTAGCAGAGGAATTACTTAAGCTAAATCCTTTCGCCTCTGGTGTTAGATTCGCCCGGACAGGTGGAGAGGCCATGGCAATGGCCGTAAGAATAGCGCGAACTCATTCAAAGAAAGATGTTGTTGCCTTTAGTGGATATCACGGCTGGTCTGACTGGTATCTCGCGACAAACTTAAAAGGTGATAATAAATTAAGCCAACACTTGCTCCCGGGTCTTTCCCCTAATGGTGTACCTAAGGGTTTAGAAGGAACAGCTCGTCCCTTCCTCTATAATAATGTTGAAGACCTACACAATGTAATTTCTGATGAAGTCGGTACTATCATTATTGAAGGAGCAAGGTATGACTTCCCTAAGCCCGAATTTCTTGAAGCTATTCAAAAGATAGCAAAAGAGAAAGGAATCTTAATCATAGTAGATGAGATTACTTCAGGTTGGAGGATGACTGATGGTGGCGTTTTTAAACTGAATGGGCTGAAGCCTGATATCGTTGTCTATGGTAAAGCACTAGGAAATGGTTATGCTATTTCTGCTATTCTTGGAACTAAAGAGGTAATGGACTCTTCTCAAGACTCTTTTATCTCAAGTACTTTCTTCACTGAAAGGGTTGGGTTTGTTGCAGCTCTTGCGACTCTAAAAAGAATGCAAGAAACTAAGATCTGGGTCCAGCTAAATTCAATAGGTACAATTATTGGGGATAAGTGGCTTGAGCTCTCTAAGAAACACGGTTTAAATCTTTCAGTTACTGACTATAAACCGCTTATTACCTTTAAGTTGGATCACGGTGATCAGAATCAAAAGTTAATAACTTTATTTACTCAGGAAATGTTAAAGAAAAAATACTTAGCAGCAAGTTCAATCTACCTAACTCTATGCCATACTGAAGATGTACTAGATGAGTACTTTAGTGCCTGTGATACGGTCTTTGAGACTATGGCTAAAGCAATAAAAGAAGATACCCTCGACTCTCTATTAGAAACAGCCCCTAGAGAAGATGGATTCAAAAGACTAAATTAGGAGAATATTTTGGTACTTATCATAATTCAAGCCAGACTAGGGTCAACGAGACTTCCAGGAAAGGTTCTTCGAAAGGCTGGTGGCCGAGAGCTTTTAGATATACAAGTTGAACGTGTTAAGAAAACTAACTGTCATGATAAGATTGTAATTGCGACTAGTACTCTTGAGACAGACAATCCAATAGAAGACTTTTGCATAGCTAGAGGGATTGAATGTTTTCGAGGTGATGAACAGGATGTCTTACTTAGATACTATGAATGTGCTAAAAATTATAAAGCTGATACAATCATAAGACTGACTGCTGATTGCCCTCTTATTTGCTCCCAAACAATCGATCAAGTTCATGCTCTTCATAAAGAAGAGTCATCTGACTATACCGCTAATACTGTACCATGGAATAAATCAACTTTTCCAAATGGAAGTGATGTAGAAATATTCTCTTTCAAAACTTTAGAAAGAACCCATGAGCTCGCGACTAAACAGCAAGATAGGGAACACGTGACATTTTATATGTGGCAAAACCAAGATCTATTTAAGACACGGCAACTTAAAAGAAACGAGAATCTTTCAAACTTTAGATACACTGTAGATTACCCTCAAGACTTACAAGTCGTAGACTTCGTTGTAAAAAAACTTGAGGCGGAAGGGTTAGAGGGAACAGTTAAAGAAATTACTGATCTTATTGATTCAAGCGAAGAAATTAGAAAGATTAACGAAGGAATAAGCTTTGAAGCCGGTTGGGGATCTAGCTCTTAAAGAAATTTTTTATGACTTCAATTACTTTAGAAACATCTTTATCACTCAAGTTCATATGAAGAGGTAGTCTTACCATTTGGCTAGATTCACTACTCGTAAACTTGTCTTCACCTACGAACTCTCCTACTTTCTTACCAAAACTTGATAAATGAAGAGGCACATAATGAGTAGTCCCCTGTATTCCATTTTCCTTAAAATAAGAAACCATTCTACTTGCTTCCTTAGAAGTACTTACTCTTAGGTAAAAAAGATGAGCATTATGTTCACAGTGAGAAGGAACCCCAGGTAAAATAACCCTTTCTTGATCTGAAAGATCTGACAGTTCACTAAAATATTTATTCCAAATCTCTAATCTTCTCTTGGTTACATCTTTATATTTAGCAAACTGCCCATACAAAAAGGCATTTGCTAACTCTGTCGGAAGATAACTAGATCCAATATCTACCCATGAGTACTTATCAACTTCACCTCTTAAAAAGTGCTTACGATTAGTTCCTTTCTCACGAATAACCTCAGCTCTCTTAAAAAGCTCTTCATTAGAACAGAAGAGAGCTCCCCCTTCTCCACAATGAATATTCTTAGTTTGCTGAAAACTTATAGCCCCGAGATGGCCAATACCACCTAAATACTGGCCCTTATATTTTGCATCAATTCCTTGCGCCGCATCTTCAATCACAAAGATATCTTTTGCGTTCGCAATTTCCATTATCTGATCCATCTCGCAAGAGACTCCAGCATAATGAACAGGTATAATGGCCTTGGTTTTTTTCGTAATAGCTGACTCAATCAACGTCTCATTAATATTTAAAGTATCTTTTCTAATATCGACATATTTGAGCCTTGCTCCTCTTAAAACAAAAGCGTTAGCAGTTGAAGTAAATGTAAAGGAAGGCAGTATGACCTCGTCCCCTTCTTTAATATCAGCTAAAATGGCTGCCATTTCTAGCGAGTGGGTACAAGAAGGAGTAATGAGAGAGTAATCTAAAGAGAACTTTTCTTTAAAAAACGAGGATAATTTTTCTGAAAATTGACCATCTCCAGCGAAATTCCTTTTTTCAAAGACCTCTTGAATAAACTTTTCTTCAAGGCCTGAGATATATGGTTCAGTAAACTTAATCATTTCTAGTTGCTTCTCATTGTTGTTAAGCAGAACCTATCATAAAAGCTTTTATTGTCCATCCAGAACGCGGCGCGAAATTCATAAGGATTATCAATTTCTTATAATAGAGTTAGAATTAAAATCTCCCTTTACTAAAATTGTAGGTTCCACATGAATAGAGCAAAAATGATAGGTAACAAGGTCTACTTAAGACCCATCGAGTTAAGCGATGTCGACAACGGATGGCATGAGTGGATCAACGATGAACTTGCTACTGGCGGCCTCGTTGGGAACTACCCAGTAACTAAAGGTGAGCTGATTCAGTATTATGAAAAAAATGCTCTTCCCCCAAATTCAGTTATGTTTGCGATTTGCGACGTCCAAAGTGATGAATATGTTGGAAACTGTCGTCTAGGGAATATTAATTGGATTGATAGAAATTGCACTTATGGAAGACTGATTGGAAATCCGAACTATAGAAATAAAGGTGTTGGAACAGAGGTTCTTGAACTTATGTTTAGATATGGCTTTCATTCTCTAGGTTTAGAGAGGATTTATAGCGGAGCCGTTTCTTGCAATATTGCTTCTATTAAAAACAATGAAAAGTTTGGAATGAAGGTGGAAGGGACTCAAAAGAAAACAACTTTTAGAAATGGAACTTACTACGACACCGTAATGTTAGCCATGTTAAGAGAAGAGTTTGATGCTCTTTACGGACCTTCTAAAAATGTCTTTGAAAAATAAAGTTTTCTACAAATGAAAATATTTTTAGTCGGTAATAAAGGTCCCATGGGTCCCATTTTAGAGAGTCTTCTAAAGAGAAGTGATATCCAAATAGTTGGGCTTCTCACTAAAGAGGTTTCTTTAAAAAGGAAAATTAAGGATTCTATAAAAAGCTCTCTGGCTTTTTTTAATATAACTCTTGGAAATAGTTTTGAACTAAAGGACCTATACGAAGATTTCCCAAATCCTATAAGGATAGCGAAGAAAAATAAAATACCTATTTATTCTTCAAAAGTATTAAAAACGTCAGTATTTAAAAGTGCCTTAATTAGTCTTAAGCCTGAATTAATAATCATGGCTGGATTTCATAAGCTCATTCCGGATAGCCTATTAGATATTCCCAAAAGAGGATTTATTAACTTTCACCCTTCGCTTCTACCTAAGTATAGAGGTGGTACACCAAATAGATGGGTTTTATTTAATGATGAGAAGGAATCAGGAGTTACCGCCCATTTTGTTGATAAGAGCTTTGATACGGGTAAAATAATACTTCAAGATAAATTCCCTATAGAAGATGATGATAACTTAGGGGACTTAGAAACTAAATCTGCCTTATTAATGGCAAATCTATCTAATGAAATTATCACAAGGTCTCTCAAAGCTCCCTTAGCAAGTTTGCCACAAGATAATTCAATCTCTTCCTATGATAAGTCTTTCAAAGGCGTTCATGTTAAACTAAATCCAAACTACTCTTTTAAAGAAACCAATAACCAATTAAGGGCTATTCAACCTAAATCTGGAATCTCTTTTGATTTTCAGAATCTTTCTTTTTGTATTTGGAAAATTAAAGAAATGAATATTGATCTTAAAACGGACGAGAGCTTGTTCATACTCAATGGTTGTTTGGTCTTTAAATTGTCAGACTGCTTTATTGCTCTAGAAGAGTTTCTATTTAAAGGAAAAGTCGTTAATTCAAATCAAATAATTGAGCATTATAAACTGCGCGAACGACTAAAAAACCTTTCGTAGAACCTATCAAATATTGGAATCAAAATTAAAGCAAAGCAAATCTCAATGGGAAGTCTATAGCGAGATGCATTCACTACCGGCCCAGTTAAGGCCAGAAAATACAATAAATAACAAAACATAAAGAGACTAGCTCCAAAATAGAGACGACTTCCTTTACCTAATTCATAAACACTTAACACTTGTAAAAATCTAAAGATGAGTAGTCCAGCAACGGACGGAATCATTAAGAACAAGTAAAGCCTATTATCACGATGAAATAAAAAGTTAAAAAGTTTCCCTAAGAAGGAGTCCCCTTTTGAATTATAAAATCCAGGTCTTTTCATGTTTACTAATAAAGCTGCAGAGGTAATCCCTGGAGCAAAAATATTAAGAACACTACCCCTAATCCATGCGTTCAAGATATTAAGAGGTTTTTCCTTTAAAAGAAGTTCCTTGCCCGCTTCAACCTGATGGGCACTTATTTCAAAAGCATTTAGGCCATCTAATGAGATTCCTTTTCTATCTATAAAGTCCTCAAACTCTAGCCTTGTAATAGCAACTTCACTTTCCCAAGAGCTACCCTTCGAGTAACTCCTAATGAGAGGTAAATACCAGCTCATAATATTTACCCCTTTTTGAGAGGTAAATTCCCAGGCTCCATATTTTTGATGGTTTCTAAATAACCAAGGTGAAATTAAAATTTGAGAAGTAAGAATAGAAAGAATCAAGAAACTTATCGCCTTCTTTGGTTTCTTTTTAGAGAAGAGAAACAGCATTAGATAAATAGGAGCACAGTAGATAAGAAACTGAGTTATTGGTTTAACTAGTGTCGCTAGTCCTAAGAAGAAAAAGGCCCAGATTAATGACTTCATGGATTCATTTTTTAAAATTTTCAAGTAATTCAGTAAAAAGAGCGTTAGGAAAAATATAAAAAGTGTATCTGTTAAAATTAGCCCAGAATGAACAATGAGATTAGTATTAAAAATTGTAATTAGCCCTATTAGCCAGGCAACTTTAGAACTGAATATTCCTGCAATTTTATAAAATAGAACTACTGTTACTGAGTCGATTACTACTTGAAAAAATAACATCGCAGCAATTGAAAACTTTCCAAAAAGAAGAGTAAATAATCCAAAGATACTTCCATATATAGGAAGTCTTTCCGGATCGTTATACCCAAGACCATTTGCTATATCCTGAGCGATCTTAATATACATTACTGAGTCTGGAGCTTGGTAGTTTTGCCAATCTCCTAGGTTCAAAACAAGAAACAATACTCTTGTGCAAAGCGCCCAGAGGAACAACTTTTTTTCAGTATTTTCTAAAAAATAGGTTTCAAGTTTTTTTAGCATAATCTTCCAATACTTTAGCAATTTTAAACCATTGCGCACAACGACATTATAGAAGGAGTAAATACCCAAACTTGCTTTTATTAGGTATAAAGATGCCTTCGTCGAGGTAAAAATGAAAAAAGCATTAATAACCGGTATCACCGGCCAGGACGGAGCTTACTTAGCTGAGCTTCTATTATCAAAAGGCTATGAAGTTCATGGTGTAAAAAGAAGAAGCTCTTCTTTTAATACAAGTAGGATTGATCACCTCTATGAAGATCCACATAAAAAAGATGTTAAGCTACACCTACATTACGGCGATCTTACAGATTCAACTAACCTCATAAGGCTTGTTCAAGAAATTAGACCTGATGAGATTTATAATTTAGGAGCAATGAGCCACGTTCACGTTTCATTTGATTCTCCAGAATATACCGCAAATACAGATGCCATCGGAACATTAAGATTGCTTGAGGCTATTCGTATTTGTGGATTAGAAAAAACATGCCGTTTTTACCAAGCCTCCACGTCAGAGCTCTATGGTCTTGTTCAGGAAACTCCTCAAAAAGAAACGACACCTTTTTATCCTAGAAGTCCTTACGCTGTAGCAAAAATGTATGCCTATTGGATCACTATTAACTATCGTGAAGCCTATGGTATTTATGCGTGTAATGGAATCCTCTTCAATCACGAATCACCTATCCGTGGCGAAACTTTTGTAACTAGAAAAATAACCATGGCTGCAGCGGCTATTAGCCTAGGAAAGCAAGATTGCCTTTACTTAGGCAACTTAGATGCAAAACGTGACTGGGGCTATGCTAAGGAATACGTTGAGGGAATGTGGCTAATGCTTCAACAAGATGAAGCAGACGATTTTGTTCTAGCTACTGGAAAAACAATTCCTGTTCGTGAGTTTGTTGAGATGTCATTCAAGCACGCTGGCATTGCCATCGAGTGGCAAGGAGAACAAGGCACAATCAATGAACTCGGTATAAACAAAGCGACCGGTAAAACAATTATTAAAGTGGACCCTGAATATTTTAGGCCTACAGAGGTTGAACTTCTAGTTGGAGACCCCTCTAAGGCAAAAGAAAAGCTAGACTGGGAACCAAAGACAACAATTGAAGAGCTATCAAAACTGATGATTGATTCAGATCTTAAGGAACTTAACAGAAAATGAAGCAATCAGATAAGATACTAATTCTTGGATCAAAAGGAATGGTTGGCTCTGCTATCGTTAGAAACCTGCAGTCCGATAATTTTTCAAACCTTCTTACTCCAGGAAGAAGTGAGCTTGACCTTTTAAGCCAAAAGGAAACTTTAGAATACTTCATGGCCAATAAGCCTGACCATGTGGTTTTAGCCGCTGCGAAAGTTGGTGGAATAGTTGCAAATAATACATATAGGGCAGACTATTTGATCGAGAACCTTTCCATTCAAAACAATGTATTTGAAGCCTGCTTTAAAGCAGATGTAGATAAGCTACTTTTTCTCGGAAGTTCATGTATCTACCCCAAGAATTCAGAGCAGCCTATAAGAGAAGAGTCATTACTTACAGGACCTTTAGAGCCTACTAATGAGCCTTATGCTATCGCTAAAATAGCGGGACTCAAACTCGCTGAGAATTATAAACGACAATATGGTAAAAACTATATGTCTGTTATGCCTACAAATCTTTTTGGTGAGAATGATTATTTTCATCCAGAGAAGAGTCATGTCATTCCTGGTCTAATAGCTAGAATGGATGATGCCATTAAAAAGGACCAAGATGAATTTTCAATTTGGGGTTCAGGAAATCCAAAGCGAGAATTTCTCTATGTAGACGATATGGCGCAAGCTTGTGTCACCGTTTTGAAGCACGAAGGAGACCTTCCCTACTTTCTCAATGTAGGAACAGGAGAAGACATCTCAATCAAAGAAGTTGCTCAGATCATAGCCAAAGAAATGGGTTTTAAAGGAAAACTGGTTTTCGACACATCAAAGCCAGATGGAATGATGAGAAAGCTACTAGATGTATCAAAAATTAAAGCTCTTGGTTGGTCTCCGAAAATAGGTTTTCAAGAAGGGATAAAGAAATCAATTGAATTTTACTACTCTACTGATAACTTACGAAGATAGGTCTGAAATCAAATATGCTTAAAGCTCACGAAAACTCGATTTCAAACTTACAAAAGCTACTTGATCTCTTAGTCGTTATTTTCGCTTGGTGGGTTTCATATTTCATTAGATTCTATTATCTTCCAAATGCACAAACTGGACTTGAAGTACTTTTCTTAAAATTAACTCCCGTCCTTGGGTTCGTAACTCTATTCAGTTTCACAAAAAATGCCCTCTACGAAAGCCAAAGGTTCACCCATAGATACAAGGAAGTCTTTTCAGTCCTAAAGGGTCATGCTCTTGCTACCATTAGCTTTATCTTACTTTTATATTTCTTTGGCGATGAAAGGCTTTCCCGCTTAACTCTTATTATTTACTACCTCTTATCCATGTTTTTATTAATCATCGTGAGAATGTGTGTTCGTAATGGGCTTCGGTCGCTCAGAAGAAAAGGCAAGAATTTAAGACACGTACTTTTAATTGGAAATGGTGCTCCGATAATTGGTTATGTTGAGAATGCTAGAATGTTCAAGGACAGTGGAATCAATTTCATTGGCTGGATTGATTCAGAAGACCAATCATCGAAAATGAATATCAAGCCTATTATGGACTCTTATCAACAAGTAAAATCAGAACTAACTCCAGATGCGATAGTTGTTTCCTATAAAGGAGCTGATAGTCATAAAGTAGAAGAATTCCTATCTCAAAACTATAATGACCTAACACCTATCCAGATATTGCCAGACCTCTCTTTCTCTCTCATTGGGCACCAGATTGAAGACTTTGCCGGAATACCTTTATTGACAGTAAATCAACCGAGCTTTGGTACTCTTGACCTTCTTTTAAAAAGAATTGTCGATATCCTAGGCTCTTTTCTTGGTCTTATTATTCTATCTCCCATGTTCTTAATTCTTAGCTTCCTGATAAAGCTTTCCTCGAAAGGTCCCGTTTTTTATGGGCAAGAGAGACTTGGATTAAAAGGCTCTACTTTCTTAATGTGGAAGTTCAGAACAATGAGAGTAGCAACAACCAATGAGGATGAGACTGAGTGGTCTCAAAAAGAAAACCCTAGAAAAACAGCAATCGGAGATTTTCTTCGAAGGACAAGCCTAGATGAGTTTCCTCAATTATGGAATGTCCTTAAAGGTGACATGTCTTTAGTCGGTCCACGGCCAGAGAGACCTTTCTTTGTTGAGAAGTTTAGAAGTGAGATTCCTGGCTACATGCTTCGTCATAAGATCAAGGCAGGTATTACGGGCTGGGCCCAAGTAAATGGTTGGAGAGGAGATACCTCACTTCAAAAAAGAATTGATTGCGATATTTATTATATAAAGAACTGGACCTTTTGGTTTGATATAAAAATTTTATTTCTCACCTTGTTTAAGGGTTTTGTTAATAAGAATGCGTACTAATGCTGGAGTAAGATTTTGGAAGAAAAATATCATTTAGGAGAAGTCCCTTTTGGGGTTATGTTTCATCATTTTCATAATGAAGATCACCCTTCATCACAGGGATCAATAGATGAAGTAGCTTTTAAAAAGATCATTCAACACCTTGATGAAAAATTTAACTTAATCTCGGCAGATACTTGGCTTGATAAGGCCATGAAGGACGAACTTAAGAGTGAAGATGTCTGTCTAACATTTGATGATTCTCTTATGTGTCAATATGACATAGCAAAGCCAGTTCTCGATGAGTTTAAAATTAACGCCTTTTGGTTCTTATGCAGCTCATTACTTGAAGGAAACTTAGAACTCCTGGAGGTATTCAGATATTTCAGAACAAATTGTTTTGATGGGGTTGAGGACTTCTATAGTGTTTTCTTCAAAGCTTTTGAGGATTCATCAGAACAAGACTTTAAAAAGCTAAGTGGCTTTGACCCGGATAAGTATTTAGCCGGCTTCCCTTTTTACACTCTTAACGACAGGAAGTTTCGGTATATTAGAGATAAGATCCTTGGAGTTGAAAAATATAATAGCCTTATGTGTGAAATGTTTTCCTTAAGAGACTTCGACCCCGCTTCTATTAAAGACAAATTATGGATGGGGTTAGATCATGCAAAAGAACTTGAAAAAGATGGACATATTCTAGGCCTTCATACTCATAGTCACCCGACAATGGTTGCTGGTTTAAGCTATGAGAACCAGCTTAGTGAATATGAAGTCAATAAAGTCTATCTTGAAAAACATCTTACTCAAAAATCTTTAACAATGTCTCATCCTTGTAACTCATACAACAAATCGACAATCGAGATCTTAAACAACTTAGGTGTAAAGATTGGTTTTAGAGCAAATATGGCCAAGATTCAAAGTAGTGGCAAATTTGAATTTCCAAGAGAAGATCATGCGAATTTAGTCAAGGAATTGAATTTATGAAAATCACAGTCTTCACATGTAATCAAACAAGACACCTCCACCTTATAAAGTGTCTCTCCAAAATAGCTGATGAAGTTTTTGCTGTTCAAGAGTGCACAACAGTATTCCCAGGAAAGGTAGAGGACTTTTATAAGAAGTCTGAGACTATGCAAACCTATTTTTCTAAAGTTATTGAAGCTGAAGAAAAAAGATTTCCAGTTGATGTGTTTCTCCCGTCTAATGTTAAACAATTTGCTATTAGAATGGGCGATTTGAATCAAATCCCACTAGAAACTATAAAGCAGGCCTTAGATTCTGATGTTTATATTGTGTTTGGTGGAAGTTACATAAAAGGCGAACTCATAGACTTTCTTGTCTCTAAAAAGTGCATAAATTTACATATGGGAGTTTCTCCATTCTACAGAGGAGCTGGAACTAACTTTTGGCCACTCTTTGATAAAAAACCTGAATACGTAGGCTCAACAATTCATTTCATCTCAAAAGGTTTAGATAATGGTCCAATCCTTTATCATGCTATGCCAAAGCCTAGCGACTACCTACCTTTTGATCTAGGTATGCAAGCAGTATACGCAGCCCATACAGCCGTCTGTGAAAAGATCAAAAGCAATGAAATCTTTGAAATTGAACCAGTTGTTCAAAATAGAGACTTAGAAGTTAGGTACACAAAAAGAGCTGAGTTTGATGATGAAATAGCTAAGGGGTTTTTAGAAAACCCTCCGACTGGAGAATTCTATTTAGAACGACTAACAAACCATACTCCGGAAGGGCTAATTCGCCCGATCTTCATATAAGATGAAAGACTTATTATCAAAATTCTCTAAAGCTGAAATTTCTCTATTAGTCTTTATATTGCTTTTCTCCTTTTTTGGTTTTCAACATAAGGATATGATTGACACTGTTAATCATGCCTTTCAATACTTAAATGGAAATATCTTTAATTTTTACGAAGTAAATAAAACCCTATCTCCACCGGCAGTTTATATGCCATCGACTTATATTATATTTGCGCTGTGGGGACTACCTGTAAAAATATTTACGGACAATCTTGATAATGCTCCCTTTGCAATCTTTTGGTTTAAACTATTAACGACTCTATTTTGGGCTGGAAGCCTCTACTTAGTTTATAAGATTTTAAGATTAAATAAGACGAGTGAAGCGAACTCCAAAATAGCAGTGGGCCTGATTGCCACTTCTCCAGTTATATTCTTTTCACAGTTTTTATTCGGCCAATATGATAGCTTAACTTTATATTTTGTTCTTTTAGGCACATATTTATTTTTTCAGGAAAAAACATTCAAAGGAGCATTGGCTTTTGGCTTAGGAATTTCATTAAAGTATCATGCCTTCTTAATCTTTCTCCCCTTGCTTTTAATTCGCGAGAAAAAAGCTCAAAATGTATTTAAGGCGGGTTTCGTAGCTCTTCTCCCTACCATTCTCTTCATGCTTCCATATTTAAAATCTCCAGCCTTCAAAGAGAATGTCTTACAGTTTGAGGGTGCCGGAAGAATCTTATCTGCTCAATTCGTGGCTTCTGGTCCATACGCTATTTACCCGATATTCTTATTTTTATTTGGCCTCATTTGTTTTTATTGCTACTTAAAAGACTTTAACAACGATGAAGAGAAGAACCTATTTAGCTTATATGTTTCATATATTGTCTATGCTGTTATGTTTTCTCTGATTGCTTGGAATCCTCAATGGCCTTTGGTCTTAATGCCTTTTTTAACACTAATGCACTTAATGTCTGAAAAACGTGAAAGATTTCTAATGATTGAAGTTTTCATGTGCTTCGCTTTCTTTGGTTTCAATTATTTTGTCTGGCCTGGAAACACTGATGAGATGCTGATGTTAAAAGGTCTCTTTTCAGAGCAGGTTCCATTTTTAGGAATTAGGCATATAAAAAGTGTATATCTAAAACTACCAACACCAATTTACTTTACTCTTTTTTCCACATCGATTCTCATATTTGCCCTTTATAAGACAATGGTTAAGGAAAAGCTTAGCTTTAATTTTAAGATAAATGACACAAAGGCATTACTAAAGATAGCTCGTATTAGATTCTATTTTGGTCTTTGTACTCTCTTTTTCTTGCCGCTCATAATTGTCCTTATGAGAAGTTACAAGTACTACATAGAATGAAAGTTATCCTCGTCGCAAACATCGGTTTCACAATTACAAATTTTAGATCAGAGCTAATTCAAAAGTTCATTGATCGTGGCGACACAGTAAAGGTAATTTGCTCAAAAGAAGATGATTTTAACAATGCTCTTTTAGATCTTGGTATAGAACTTATTCAAGTTGATATGGATCGAAAAGGTATGAACCCTTTCACTGATTTAAAAACGTGTTATCAATTCTCAAGAATATTCAAAAAAGAAAAACCAGATCTCATTCTCAACTACACAATCAAGCCAGTCATCTTTTCAAGCCTAGCCGCTCACTTTTCCTGTAAGGCTAAGGTCGCTTCTTTTATAACTGGTCTAGGATATGTTTTCATAGGAGATGGTTTTAAAAAGAAAGTTCTTAGATCTATAGTAAAACTATTCTATAGAACCGCCTTAAGTATTAACTTCCGAGTATTTTTCCAAAACATAGATGATCAAGACCTCTTTGTTTCGAATAAAATGGTTCACCAAGATAAGACGGTATTAATCAATGGCTCAGGTGTTAATTTAAATAAATTTAAGTCTACGACTTCAACAATAAAAATGGATAAATCTTTTGCTTTTGTAGGTCGCCTTTTAAAAGACAAAGGTATTGGCGAGCTTATTGATGCTATCAGGATCATTAAGAAAAGTTACCCTGATGCAAACTTTCACCTTTGTGGAGATACGGATAATAATCCTGCTTCTTTTAGCAAGAGTGATGTAGCTAATTGGATAAAGGAAGGCTTAGTTACTCACACAGTATTCACTGACGACGTTAAAAGATATCTATCCAATAAAGAAGTCTTCATCCTCCCCTCTTATAGGGAAGGCACACCTAGGTCCACTCTAGAGGCCATGGCAATGGGAATGCCCGTAATTACAACAGATGTCCCTGGCTGTAGAGAAACTGTTAAGGAAGGCCATAACGGATTAAAAGTAAGAGTTAAAGATGCTGTAGACTTAGCTAATGCAATTGAGACTTTGATTAATGACCCAATACTGAGACAAAAAATGGGTATAAACAGCTTAGAACTGGCTCAAGAAAGGTATGATGTTCACAAGGTCAACGATAGTATATTCAAAGGATTAGATATAACTTTCTAAATGAATGGTTATTTACACCTCTTGCTCTGTAGAATAAAATTTTGAAGATCAATTTCCATACTCCTATTAGGATAGCCTAGATAAAGAATCATGACACTTAGCAAAAAAACAATAATTCAAATTGCTAATATCTCACTTTTTCTTTGGGCGTTTATATCCCCTCTTTCTGATTTACCTAAAATTGAGATTTTTAATACTCCTACACGCTTGGGATACATTTTCTTAATACCATTCCTTTTAGAGCTTCTCTTTTCTTTGAAACAAACTTCTCAAGGATTATTAGAAAAATTTAAATTTACATCAATCTTAATCGCTCTTTTAATTGGTTACAATCTAGTTAATTTAGCTCTTATAGATGCTATTAATGGAAGAAGCTTTGGGTTTATTATTTGGTTATCAATCAATTCTATTATTTTTCTAGCCTGTCTTTATAATTCATCACGAATTAGCTTTATCATTAAGGGTTATCTTTGTGGCCAAGTTTTAAATTCAATTTACTTAATTCTCTCTGTTTTATTGTATCCAAGTTTTTTCTACATGAAGCCTATTGAGCCTTACTTCTTCAATGAAATGATTAGAGGCATTGGCTTAAGTGGTGAACCTAGCTACTTCGCTGTATCTATAATTCCATTGATTGCTTATCTGGGCTTAATAAAGAACAAGTCACTATTGAATTATGCGACGCTAGCGCTTTTTACAACGGCTGGTTTCCTATCTTATTCAAGGCTTTTCTTACTTGGATTCTTAGTAATTGGTCTCTTTTGTTTATTTAGAAAATTAAAAACGCAATTAAAAGTAACTCCATTATTCGGCATTGCAATACTGGCATTCATTATTAGTTACCAAGTTAATCCAAGATACTATTCATTTCTAAGTAACGAGGACAGAGTTACTGCTAAAGTAAATTGGGATAAGAGTAATTATCCAGAAAAACTTCGAAAACTAAACACTGATACCGGCATCGTTTTCATTGATAGAGGATGGAATAGTCAAAGAGTCATCTCTATGATGAGAAGCTATGAGCTTTTTAAAGATCACTCAGTCTCTGGTGTAGGACTTGGAAACAGTCATGAATCTTTAAATAAAAGGTTTCTAGGAACGGCTCCCGAGCATTATTATGTCGAAGGCTGTAGTAACTTATATATTGAAATACTTCTTGAACAAGGGCTTATTGGGGCTCTTCTGTTATTACTCTTTCTCTATTTCTATATAAGAGAAGGCTCCCTACTTAATAAAGACTTCGTTAAGTTATTTCCGATAACTCTTCTTCTAGTTGTAGTTATGCAGTTTTCACAAACATTCTTAATCCCTGCTGTATTGGTATTCCTTCTTCTTCCTTTATTTTCCGATAATCTCTTCGATAGGCACAAGAACTAACTTTGACTTATCTTCAGAGTCTTTTATAACCCACTTAGCCCCATTGTCTCTAAAGGTCCTAAGTTCTGCTTGGTGATATTCATAGGATCCAGGAAGCCTCGCCCACCCTTTTCTATTAAGCATAAAAAAAGGATAAGAAAATTGTTTATGATATATTGCGATTAAATCGTCAGGCTTTGTTCTCTCTTGAACTTCTTGATAAATTTTTTCCACCCCAAGCCTTTCTGAACTTGGCTTAATTATTTTACTCTTCCATATCCCGAGTCCTACCCCCAAAGAGATTAATACAAAGAAGATGCGTATAAGTTTATTCTTAAAGATAAAACTAAGACGGGAGTAAGAAAAAGCTATCAATAAAAATATTATTCCAATAAACCAAGAGTAAGTGACGATCTTGTATTTCCCTACAATGGGCTTAAAAACCAGCATTGATATAACAAGCATAAAGATGGCCATCAATAAATGTACCCAGTCTTTCTTGGTGATTTCTTTAAAGAGATCTGAGGTTAGGCCCTTGCAAGTTAAATAAATGAGAAAGGGAGACAAGGGTAATAGATAATAAGAGTGAAAAATAAAATGATCACCAACAAGAAGAGGTATTGCAACAAGGGTTAGGGCAAAGCTACAGAAGAGATCCAAGGCCTTCTTTTCTTTGTAACCTCCCTGAACGAACGAGATTATTCCAAAGATAAGAAAAGGTAACATTATGAAATTTGAAAGCTTGAAAAAGATCAGGATAACTCCTTCTTTAATTGTTTCAAATTCTAGTAATTCTTTTATTGATTTTGATAAGGACTTGCCTTCAAAATAGTATTCTAAGTTATAAGTTAATTTAAGATACTGACTCCAGTATCCATACCAGAGATAGAAAAGGAGAAGGATAATCATTCCACCAAAGAGGACTTTAAAGTCAATTTCCTTCGTCTTTGAGAATCTTCGAAATAAATAACTAATCAATACGAAACCGGTAAATATATAATAAGGTCTGACAAGAAAGGCTACTGCTAAGAGTATGGCGCTAAGTATAAAGGTTTGAGTCTTTTGATCTTCCTCATAATCATAAAATAATAAGAGCCCTAAATAAGTGAAGGCCAAAGAAAAAGTTTCAGGCATAAACTTAGTCGACCAAATAAAGAGTAACGGAGAGGAAATCGCCGTAATAAAGAATATTTCTTTCTTGGTTTTTGAAGTGTTGTAGACCTTTTCAAATGATATGAAAAAGATGATAGCCGATAAGAGAGACAGAAGTTTTCCTAAAAATGTCAAAGGCAACGTGGTAAAGAAGCTCAATACCGCAACTATCCAATTATAGAGGGGAAATTCCATCCCAGTAATTCCCGTCAAGGCACCTCTTATATCTACCCTAGGAAGAAATATATTAAAGGATTCCTGGATAAAGTTCCGAGCGACACTAGCAGTATCGGCCTGCCTCCACATGTGATCTAAATCGACGGGCATTAGAAGAAAGGTCAGATTGATTGAAGCAAAGACAACCAAAAAGAAAAAATTGGGGTAACTCATCTTTAAGAATTTCATAGACTTTAATAGTAAGGGTTTTAGCTTAGTTTTAAAATAATTTTCCCTTTTAAGGCTCTCTTCTAGTCTTTTTGCGCATAGGCGATTAGGATTAAGAAAGTCTCAAAAACCAGAAGGGCCTGTTGTGTTAAAGTATTTTTCACGATTCGTAATTGTTGTATTTATCACATTGATTTCTCTCAATATGGTTAAGTTTGTTCAAAATGTAAGCACCGGAAAAATAAAGAAAACGATGGTAAAGCCTTATTATGGCTATCTTCCTATAAATGCTAAAAGCCTAAAGAAAGGATCTGAGCCTTTTCATAAATCTCTAGAACCTATCGTAGAAGAAACTCAAGCTAGAAGTAAAACAGGTACAGACTTCTCTAATGTCTATTTCCCTTCTCGAATGTTGTTTAAAAGAGATGTTCTTTACAATGATTCTGGATTCTCAAGTAATATTGGGACTCTAACTTCACCGCCCCTACAGGTTTTATTCTACTCTCTCTTTACTCAGTACTTTGATTTTAGCACCTCTCTCTTTATTCATATTTTCATTCAAATCTTTATATTTATCATCTTTTGTTTTTTAGTACATAGAGAGTACAAGTCTAAAGACATAGACCTTCTTGCTTGGTCAGTAACGCTTTCCCTAACTGCACTACTTTTTACGGAGGTGGGACTGGCATGGTTTGAAAGAGGTCAACACTCCCTTTATGCAGCGTCGGGACTCATCTCACTTCTTTTAGGTTTCAAAACGAAGAAGCTTCAGTATTTCTTTTTTGCAGCGATACTGGCTTCAATGAAGTGGGCATCCTTTCCTCTTCTCTTTTTAATCTGGCCTTATTTACTATTTCTTTTTCCCAAAAAAGATTTATTTCAAAGGCTAGTATCATTTCTTCCCGCTTGGATTATTTTTGTGGCAGGCATCCTTATTTCGGCATTCATAATGCCGAGTCACTTTCAAGACTACATAAATATAATACTCTCGTTCGAAGCCAACCTACTCCCTGTGGGGATTAGCCTAGGAACGAAAGTTCCCTTATGGCTCTCTAAGTTATTTCCTTTTCTACATTTGCTAGCTTCGCTTATCTTATATCGATTATTTACTGATCAGTTTGGAAAGTGGAGAAAAGCATTCATCATTAATGCCATCTTTTCAGTAGGTATGATTTGTACGATGTTTGGGACTATCTGTTTTCATTACAGGGTATTGATTATGCTCGGCTTTCTTCCCTTTCTCTTTTACTTAAAAGACGAGTTTGATTCAGCTGAGCAGCGCTCTATGCTTATATTTAACGGCTCTCTTGGCCTTCTTTTTCTTTTTAGAATTCTTGCATTTGAAACCGCTGGAATTGTTTACTCTTATCTTATTGTTTCTATGTATATTCTTATCTCTCCATTTCTTTGGAGAAAGTTTTTTAAGAGCCTGAATATTACTTAGATTTATCTTGGAATTTACTTAATACATATTCTTTTATATTTTTTTTAAAGATTTCTTTAGAGAAGTCTTTCGCTCGGGCCAGCAACACTTCTCTATCAAAGCTCTTATCTTGAAAGCTATTAACGGCTTCTTCTAAGCTTTCAATCGAAGGTTCATCAAAAAAGACAGCCACATCTTCATTCAAAGTCTCAAGCACTCCACCGGCTCTATAAGCAATAACAGGCGTTCCACTGGCCATTGACTCAAGAGGAGTGATTCCAAAGTCCTCTACTCCAGGAAAGATCATCGCCTTAGCTCCCGCTAGGCAATTAACAACTTCTTCTCTGCTTATATTTCCAAGGAAACTAATATTATTATTGGCCATCTCTTTCAATTCAGCTTCTTGTTGTCCAGATCCAATGATTCGTAAATTAAACCCAAGTTTATTAAAGGCACGAACAGCCAAATCCACTCTTTTATTTGGAGCGAAGGCCGTCACCATAATATAATAATCTTGTTTTTCAAGAGGGTTTGATTGAACAAATTGAAAGTCATCTAAATCAACAAAAGGATGAATGACATCAGATTCTCTTTTATAGAATTTCGTCACACGTTCTTTAACGAAGGCGCTATTTGAAACAAAATAGTCCACATTTTGATTGGACTCTATATCCCAGTTCGTAAGGTAGTTCTTAAAAACCTTCATTCCAAGTCTTTGATAGAATGGGGCACCTGGACCAAAGTATGAGTCAAACTGATCGTACAAATATCTCATTGGGCTATGAATATAAGAAATATGGATCGAGCCTTTTGGTTTCTTAACTCCTTTTATCACACAGTGAGAACTTGATAAAACGACATCAGCTTCTTCAATGATCTTTAGCCCATCTGCTGCCATGGGAAAAAGTGGTAAGAACTTTCTATACTGAGTGTAAACTGATGGAATAGAGTCCAAAAAAGAAGTTTCAATCTTTCTGTTCTCTATAGAAGAAGGAACACATCCTTTCTTATGAATAAGAGTGTAGATAGGAGCCTCTGGAAACATTTCACAAAAAACTTCGAGAACTCTTTCTCCTCCTCGAAAACCAGTCAACCAATCATGCAGCAACACTACTTTCATATTACTTCTCTTTTAAGGCCTCAAACCAGGCTTTCGTTTCTCTTTCAATATCTTTAGAGGACCAAACGGGTGCTGAGGCCCAGTTATCAATATTTTCCAGCATAATTTCAATCCCTTTTTCAAAATCAACTTTAGGACACCAGCCAATACCTTTCCTAATTTTGGATATATCGGCGAAGGTGCAATCAGGCTCTCCTGGTCTTTTAGGAATAAATTCAATCTCTCCACCTAATAGCTCTACAAGGCGTAGAATTGAATAATGGTTTCCAGAACCAATATTATAGACTTCATTTTCTTTTTTAGACTTGCTGGCCATAACAATCGCATCGACAACATCTGTTACAAAAGTAAAGTCTCTACTCTGCTTTCCATCACCTACTACAGTAAAGGCTTTACCTGCCAGTTTCTGTGCTAGGAAAACGCCAAAGACTGCACCATAAGTTCCCTTAGTTCTAGATCTAGGTCCAAAAACATTAAAGAATCTAAGTGAGATCACTGGTATTTTATAAAGCTCTCCCCAATGTAAAACTAAATCTTCACCCATTTTCTTCGTTAATGCGTAAGGATACATCGGTGAAATTAAATCCGTTTCTTTTGTTGGAAAGTTCTCAGGTAATCCGTAGCAGGAAGAACTAGCCGAATAAATAAATTTCTTTATTTTTCCATGAGCCTTCACCGCTTCTAATACATTTAAAGTTCCAACTACGTTAGCCTTAAAATATTTTTCAGGGTTTTCAACACTCGGAACAATATCTGCAAGTGCCGCGAGATGAAATACAAATTCGGCATCTACGAGGGCATCTTTCAGCGCTTCTTTATCAATCGTGATGTCGATTTTTAAGATTTCTAAATTATTATTCTCTTGGTGTTGCTGAATATTAGTAAGGCTACCTGTAGATAGATTATCTACAATAAGGACACTATGGCCGTCTTTTAGCAATGAATCGACAAGATGGCTTCCGATAAAACCGCAACCACCAATTACTACAGCCCTCAAGAGCTCTCCTCAGTTTTAAAATACTCTTTGGCCTGAAACAGCCTTTCTTCTGAGTCTATTGCAAATCTTTTTCCTAATAATTCTAAGCCAAAAAGTGATTCTTCTCTTACTAGGATAGGAAATATATCTTTAGGAAAGTCTACAGGAGAATCGGGTGGAATAATACCCAACACGCTTGGGTTTAAACAATAAATGGCCGAGTTTACCCAAGAGTCCCCTTCCCAATCGTTTCGATCTTTATCTGTTGGCCTTTCAATAATTTTATTAACAAGCCCACTCTTATCAATTGAGATCATAGAATTAGAGGAAGCTCTTTTATGTAAATAGATACTCGCCTGGGCAGAGTTCTTTACATGAAATTCACCGATCCTAGAGAGGTCTTCATCCGTGACAATATCTCCATACAGAACATAAAAATAAGGTTGATCTTTTAGTTCATCTTCAAAGAGCTTTACCCCTCCAGCGGTTCCAGAGAGGGTCTCTTCTTTTTTGTACTTAATACGAACACCATATTGAGAACCATCTCCAAGCTTATCTACTATTTTTTCGCTAAGGTAGTTTAAATTGATGTAAATTTCTTTAACCCCGATCCGCTCAAGACTCTCGATTTGAAGTTCAACTATTGATTTATCTCCAATCATTAAAAGAGGTTTAGGAAGTTCATCTGTATGACTCCCTAATCTAGTACCGCGCCCAGCGCATAATATAACGGCCTTCATAGCGCCTCTAGAGTTTTAATAATTTCAACAAATGATGAAGCTCTTTTCCAAGGCAACTTATCTTTCTCTTCGATCTTTAGACTAGATTTAATAAGAGTGCTTTCGCTAAACTTACCCTCAAGTAAGATTGTTCTTACTCCCGCGAGGTTTCCAGCAATAACATCACTTAGACGATCACCTATAAAAAAGCTTTTTGATAAGTCTAGATTCAATTCTTTTGCAGCTTTTAACAACATTCCTGGCTTTGGCTTTCGGCATTCACAATCAATGCGATAGTCTTTTAAAGTTGCCTCAGGATGATGGGGACAGATATAGAGGCCATCAAATAATTTCTTACCGGCTAAGGATTCAACTGAATCTAAAATGAACTGGTTAAGCTCATTCATTTCTTTATAAGAAAGTAATCCTCTCGATACCACTGTTTGATTCGTCACTACGACAATCTTATACCCTTCACTTTTAGCCCAGCTTAGGAACTTCTCAAGAGAGCTCAGAATGGAAATGTCATCACGCCGGCACAACAAGTGTACGTCCTCGATCATCACCCCATCTCTATCTAAAAATATGCATTTTTCCATTCGTCCCAACGTGTCAAAAGACACTCTATTTTATCTAATGCCATCAGTAATTCAACCCCTGAGCTATGCTTCTACCTCTTCAGGCGTTATCATTCTAATGCCCTAAATAATCAGGACTTACATATGAAGATTTTAGTAACAGGTGGTGGTGGCTACGTTGGCTCATCTTTAATTCCTAAACTTCTAACTTGTGGCCATGAAGTTACAGTCCTTGATCTGTTCCTATACGGGTCAGATGTCCTAGATAAACACCCTCATTTAAAATGTATAGCTGGAGATATCAGAGACGAAGCCATATTGAAAAAGTCTCTAGAAGCTGTAGATGCTGTCATACACCTAGCTTGTATTTCCAATGATCCTAGCTTTGAATTAAACCCCACTCTTGGTAAAGAAGTTAATTTCGATGCCTTTGAACCTCTCGTCAAGCTCTCTAAAAGCGCTGGAGTCAAGCGCTTCATCTATGCCTCTTCATCAAGTGTCTACGGAGTAAAGTCTGAAAGAAATGTTGTCGAAACGAGTGAACTAGAACCACTCACTGACTATTCAAAATACAAGGCTCTTTGTGAAAAAGTTTTATCAACCTATCAATCAAAAGATTTTACTACCGTCACAATTCGCCCCGCTACAGTATGTGGGTATTCAAGAAGGCAAAGATTAGATGTAGTCGTTAATATTCTTACAAATCATGCTTATCATAATAGAAAGATTAAAATCTTTGGCGGCGATCAACTTCGACCAAATATCCATATTGAGGATATGACTAATCTCTACGTTCTTTTATTGGATATTGAAGAATCAAAGATCGCAGGCAAGATCTTTAATGCTGGTGGTGAAAACCTCAAGGTGAGTGAAATCGCTGAGATTGTTAAACAAAAATTAGGTCCAAACATAGAGTTAGAAAGGACCCCAACCGATGATATTAGAAGCTATCATATATGTTCAGAAAAATTATCTAGAGAGCTAGGATTCACTCCTTCGAGAGGAGTCCTCGACGCTGTCTCGGATTTAGAAAAAGCCTTTAAAGAAGGGCTACTACCAAATGCCCTTAATGACTCTAAGTACTTCAATGTTAAATTAATGAATGAAGTAAACCTGAGGTAATGGTGAAAGGTCTGAGAATAGGTATCGATTTTGATAATACTCTTGTTTCTTACGACAAACTTTTTAAGCAGATAATAAAATCTAAAAAGTGGCCTCTTGCCAAGGGTGAAGCGACTAAGGAGCAGTTAAAAAAGGTTTTACTCAGTTCAGAGCCTAATGATCTAAAGTGGCAAGAAATACAATCAATGGCCTATGGAACAGAGCATATGCTTAAGGCTAAAAGCTTTGACGGAGCTCTTGAGTGCATAAAGTTTCTAAAGAGATCTGGATGTGAAGTCTATATAGTTAGTCACAAGTCTAAGAAGTCCCATTTTGATGAATCAAAAGATTTACATGAGTTCGCTAAGAAATGGATCAAAGAAAATAATATTCATAAAGTAATCAGTTTAAAAAATATCTTTTTTGAAGAGACTCTCGAAAAAAAGAATAACCGAATAAAGGAAATCAACTGCCATTTCTTTATTGATGACTTAGAAAAGGTCTTCAAACACCCCTCTTTTCCTAGTTCCTGTATTCCCATTTTATTTTCTAAGAATAAAATGGATTCATTAGTTACATTAACGAATTGGAATCTTATAACTCATTACTTTGAATCTCTTTTCACGATCGATTGCAGAACCTTTAAGGCTTTGCTTAAAAGTGAATTAAAATATATCCGTCCCTTAAACATAAAAGGAAACAACAGAGTCTTTTTATTAATGAGTAAGGCACATTTAAAAACAGTCTTAAAAGTTTTTGCTACATCAGATAAAAAAGGCCGAGAAGTTTCCGCATTAAAGTATTACGCAAATGAGGAATCTTTAAACGCTCCACATTTAATCGATGAGCTTAAAGGTCACCCCGCTCTTATAATGGAGTACGTGGGTGAGCATAAGAGTGATTCTTCCTATGAGGTTGAAAAAGTCGCAGGACCAATCCTCGCCCTTGAACATAAAAATATAAATGAGTTAAATTGGGCTAAGGACGCAAGAACTTCTTTGGTGGACTATTTCCTCTCTATTGAAAAAAGATTACTAGCGCTAGATAAAAACCTCTTTAAGCACGCGCCTACTCTTCATCACAAGATCATTAACTTAAAAGAAGTTATTCTAAACTTAGTCCTCTTAGAGTCCAATGATCTTAGCTTGGATCTTAGAAAAAAATTCTCAGCTGACCAACTGATCCCAAGTCCATCAGACTTCGGTCTTCATAATATGCTCTTTGATAAAGAGAATTTACACTTTATTGATTTTGAGTTCTTTGGAAAAGACGATCCTGTTAAGCTCTGGTTGGACTTTCTCTATCACGAAGGCTTTTCACTACCTAAAGATAAGCGAAGCGAAATAGTCAGCTATTATCTAAAAAATTCCAAGATTGAAGGCCTAAAGCAGAGGTTTAATTTGGTTCAACCTCTGATTCAATTTGAATGGATTCTCATAGTACTAAACGCACTCAACACCGAGCAGCAAAAAAGAAGATCAAAACTCTTCCCTCACCTAGATATAGAATCTCTATCCCGATCGAGATTGCAAAGAGCAACTCAAATGCTAAACTCTCTTAGCAAAGAGTTGATCAATTATGGAACAAAAGAACTTTGAAAAGAGATGCCTTCAAACTCGCTTAGATGTTGTTGAAATGGCGAGACACGGAAGAAGAGGACATATTGCTTCCTCTTTTTCTATCGTTGAATCGCTTGTCATCCTTTTTGACTATATTTTAAACCTTAATCCCAAGGATCCTACTTGGGATGATCGTGACCGCTTTATTTTGAGTAAAGGCCACGGATGCATGTCCTACTATTCAGTCTTGGCAAGAAAAGGGTTTTTCCCAACTTCAGAGTTTGAAGGCTTCTGTAAACTAGACGGTAACCTTGGTGGTCATCCTACAAAAGAAAAGATTCCCGGCTGCGAAGCCTCAACGGGATCTCTCGGGCACGGACTCTCTATTGGAGTGGGTATCGCTCTCAATGCAAAGATTGATAAACGAAATTCAAAATGCTTTGTCTTAGTTGGTGATGGTGAGTGCAACGAAGGCTCAATCTGGGAAGCTGCTTTATCCGCCTCTCAAAATAAGCTTAACAACCTAATCGTGCTAGTTGATTACAACAAGTATCAATCTTACGGGAAAACAGAAGAGGTTTGTTCACTAGAGCCCCTTACTGATAAGTGGAAGGCCTTTGGTTTTGATACTCATGAAGTTGATATGCAAAAGAGCCCCTTAGATCTAAAAACCTTATTAGAAAACGTTGGCGAGAACTCTGAGAAACCAACAGCCGTCATCTTGCATACAATAAAAGGCCAAGGTGTAAGCTTTATGGAGGGAGACTTAAAGTACCACCATATGTCTAAGATCACCGATGAAACCCTCGACTCTATTAAGTCAACTCTCAATGGTGATAAATGAGAAAAAGAGGACTCTTAGAAATATTCAACCTAGCAAAAAAGAATAATAAGATTATCTTTCTAGGGTCTGACTTAGGTCATAAGACTTTGGATGACTTCAAAGAAGCATGCCCTAATCAATTCTATATGGAAGGAATAAGCGAACAAAACATAGTTGGAATGGCCGCAGGCCTGGCTCAGGAAGGTAAGATAGTATACATCAACACCATAGCTACTTTTTTAACACGAAGATGTTTTGATCAAATAGCCATGGATGTCGCTACTGGAAATCACAATGTAAGGCTTTACGCTAATGGTGGAGGTGTTGTATACGCTCCTCTTGGGCCAACTCATCTAGCCGTAGATGATATTGCCCTCATGAGAAGTATTCCTGGCATGACCATTGTCCATCCCTCCGACTCTGAAGAGATGGCACGATTAATAAAGGCCTCTGAGAAATGGCAAGGACCTATCTATATAAGGCTTTGCCGAGGTGGTGAAACTCAAACCTCTCAAGCAGAAAACGGTTTTGAAATTGGTAAGGCCATTACTCTCAAAGAATCGGGAGAAATTACTATCTGCGCTACAGGAGTGATGGTTTATAGGGCCTTAGAGGTGGCGAAGAAACTTGAAGAAGAATTTAAGATTCAAGTTGGAGTAATAAATATTCATTCGATTGCTCCTTTAGATAAACCAGCTATTGAAGAAGCTGCAAAGCGTTCATCTCTTATCGTAACCTTTGAAGAACATAATATAACAGGTGGACTAGGTTCTGCTGTTGGAGAAGTTCTGTCGGAGTCACTCCTCCCTAATAGACCTTCTTTTAAAAGATATGGGTTTCCAGATTGTTACCCTGATAAATACGGTCAACAGGATTTAATTATTTCTCATTATGGTTTAGATACCGAAACTCTTACAAAGAAAGTATCCAAGCTTTATAGGAGTCTAAATTGAATCTAAAAGACTCTTTTCAATCTTCTAAAGAAAAAGAAATATCTGATGCCTTTCTTAAAGATGGATACTATATCTTCAAATTAGAAGACAATGAGGCTTTAGACCATTTAAAGTCAAAGTTGATTGATTCGATTTTAGGAACTGAAGAACTAGAAAAGATTCACCTCTCGACAAGTACAAGCGATATAAACAAAGTTCGTCTCGCGTCTATTTCGAAAATAAACTCTTCAAGAGACTTCTCACCTTCACTCTATCATTTAGCAAAGCCTGTTCTCGACATTCTAGTTGGCAATGAGCTTGTAATGCAAAGAACAGTTAATCTAAGTATCCAAATGCCAAACGATGATAGCTCTCTCTTACCGATCCATACAGATGTTTGGTCTGGAAACTCTCCTTATGAAGTAGTCTTATGGTTACCTTTTGTTAACTGCTCTAAAACTAATTCAATGTTTATTCTACCAAGAGAAAAGTCCCTCTCCGTCTTAGAGAACTATTCTGAGTACAAAGACTTAACAACTGAAGAGTTCTTCAAGAGAGTTGAAAGTGACCTCCTCTTTTTGGATGTTCCTTACGGAAGTGCCGTCATCTTTAGTCATACTCTTTTTCACGGAAATAGAACTAATAGTGAGCCTGATACAAGAGTAAGTATAAATGTCCGGTTTAAATCAGTCCTAAGCCCTTATGGTAGCAAGGGGCTTGGAGAATCATTTAGACCCATATCTCTAAAGCCTGCAACTCAAATAGGGCTTGATTACCAAGATAGGAACAACTCCCTATGAGAAAGGCTCTACGAGGATACATTGTTAGTGGGAATACTTTAAATCCATTTATACCCCAGCGGGTTCAAAACCTTGTGATACGAGATTACTGTGAATCAAACTCATTAGACTTTCTCCTTAGTTCAACGGAGTTTTCATTTGAAGGCTCTGATCAAACGTTAAAATCTTTACTTAAAAAAGACGAGAGTAAGGATGGAATCGTTTTCTATTCGATTGATCAATTTATATTCTCTCAAAAGATACTTTCCTCTATAGAAGAGTATCTCTCTGTAGGTAAAGAAGTTCATTTTGCTCTTGAAGAAAAAAAATTAGCCTCAAAAAAAGATCTTAAAGATTTATCAGGCTTAATTAAAATAAAAGCCCTTTCCAATAGTCCTTCTCAAGCATCATCAATATCTGATTCTCTCTTAAGGATAAAAGATTTTGTTACCCCTCTACACAAAAGTTCCAAGAGAGATTATCTAGAAAGAGTAACCTCCTTCAACAAAGCTGATTGCGCCATCATTGCTAAAGAATTTGGAAAGGACTACTGGGACGGAGAAAGACAGTTTGGCTACGGTGGATATAGCTATGATGGTAGATGGAAAGAGGTGGCTGAGAAGCTGATTAAGAACTACGCCCTCAATAATAAGTCATCTGTTTTAGATATTGGCTGCGGAAAAGGTTACTTACTTTTTGAATTAAAAAAAATCCTTCCTGATTTAACAATATCGGGAATAGATATATCAGACTATGCCATCAAAAATGCCAAAGAAGAAGTTAAGGAGTTTTTAAGTGTTGGTGACGCCAGTAAACTTCCTTACAAAGATAAGCAATTCGACTTAGTCATTTCAAATACTACTTTTCATAATTTCACGATTGATAAACTTTTTATGTCTCTTGCAGAACTCGAAAGGGTAAAGAAAGGCTCTTCGTGGATCTGTGTAGAGTCTTACAGAAATGAACTTGAGAAAATGAACCTACTTTATTGGCAACTGACTTGCGATTCATTTTATTCTACTGAGGAATGGATCTGGTTATTCAATAAGGCTGGATACTCTGGTGATTTTGAATTTATCTATTTTGAATAAGTATAATAACTTCCAATAAGATGATTTAAGATACTATGGATGTCTTCTACTGGTCCAAACTCCTTATCACCGGTTGGAATATACAAAGAATGATCAGAGATCTCTTTCAGTATTCCTCCAGAGAACCCAACGAGAGAAAAGGTTTTGCCACCATTAAGCTTCACGAACTCAACGGCCTTTACAAGGTTAGCAGAGTTCCCAGAGGCAGAAATAGCAACGAGGACGTCACCTTTTTCCATTAATGATTCAAGCTGCTTCTCAAAGATATACTCATAACCATAATCATTTGCGATAGCGGTTATCTTAGAATTATTTTCACACAAGCTAATGGCCTTAAGATGCTTAAGATTTTTATTCTTAAGCACGCCCATATCATTAGCAAAGTGTGATGCCGTTGCAGCAGAGCCACCATTTCCAATAAAGAAAACAGTCTTGCCATTCGCTCTAGCCTCTTCAAAGGTATCCACTAATAGCTTAATCTTTGCCGTATCGATCTTAGAGAAGAGCTCTTTCAAATAATCAAAGTAACGAGATGAAAATTCTTCAATCCCATTAGATCCTTCAAAGTCTTTTTGAACTCTATTCATAAAATCCCCAAGCCTTACTTTAGCTTCTTTTCCCATTCATACGCGGTCTTCACGATTAACTTAAGGTCGTCATACTTTGGCTGCCAGCCTATCGTCTTTCTAATTTTATCAGCAACAGAAATAAGCTTCTCGGCGTCTCCTGCTCTTCTTTCGATATTCTCAGCAATGATTTCAACCCCAGTAACTTCTCTAACAGCATCTATAACTTCATTCACACTAAAACCATGCCCATACCCGCAATTCATAATTTGAGACTCACCACCATTTTTTAAGTAAGAAAGTGAATCAACATGGGCCTGAGCTAAATCATCAACATGTATATAGTCTCTGACACAAGTTCCATCAGGAGTATTATAATCAGTTCCAAAGATCGCCATCTTCTCACGTTTTCCAGAAGCACATTCCGAAGCAATCTTAATCAAATGAGTAGCATTTGGCGTACACTGCCCAATTTTCAGATCAACATTAGCGCCAGCAACATTAAAATATCTAAGCACAACAAAGTTGATATCTGTTGCAGCTGCAATATCTCTTAACATATTTTCCGTCATTAACTTCGAAGTACCATAAGGATTAATAGGAACAGTGATTGACTCTTCAGTACAAACACCACCTTCAAGATCTCCATAGACGGCTGCCGTCGAAGAGAAAATAAAATTATTACACTTATGTTTCACGCACATAGAAATGACGTTCAATGAGTTTTCCGTATTATTTTTATAATACTTAATCGGATCCGTAACACTTTCAGGAACCACAATACTTCCAGCAAAGTGAATGCAAGCTTCAAACTTTTCTTTTTCAAAAAGCTTATCAATAGCTTCAGTATTTTCTAGGTTCTCTTCCACGTGCCTGCCATAAAGCATGGCCTCTTTACGCCCAGTCGATAAGTTATCAACAACAACTATTTCATGCTCTCCTGTCATCCCTAACAAGTTCAAAACATGCGATCCAATATAGCCGGCTCCTCCGGTCACTAATATCTTCATTACTACTTCCTCAATATCTAAGATTGGTTAATTTAGTATCCCAATTCTACCCTTTTCCATGAAATTTATCATTGTTTTCAATAACTTACGCGGCGCCAAGATCTGTAAATATTTCAAATTACTACACTTCAATTTATAATCAGATATTATGCGAAGCGTAATATGAAAATAAAGATCTTCCTACTTTCAGCCTTGATCATCAGCGGGTGCTCAAAAAACAACTCAGAAGCTCCACTTCCTGGCCCTGTTCTTTCGGAGGAGTCTAGCCAACCTCTTATTACTGAAAGACTTAAGAATGCGAAAATTGATTACACTAAAGGCCTTGAAGACTTTACTAATTCAAAAGAGAAAAAATTAGCAGAAAGAGAGAGCCTCTTTATTGCTTTCTTAGATAAAGCAAACCTATATAAAAACCTGCTCTCAACCACACAAGATACGACCAACATAAAGAAAGTCGAGCTAGAACTAATACGTCAAAAGTATCAGCATGAGTTAATTTTAACCGATATCAAGAAACTAAATGATTCAAAGGAAGCCTTAGATGAGGCCCTTCAGAACTTAGAAACCATAAGTTCTAAAACTGATGAATTCATCCTAACGAAGATAACAGATCTAGATCTAAGAGATTCTCTTCTCGAAGAAATATCTACTTATAAGAACACAACTCGATTCCTTACACTCAGCTTTAAAAAAGAATTCGATTTAAATGAAATCATCAAATTTGAGAATAAGGTTAACGAATTAGAGTTGATTGAACAAAAATTCTCTGACTATTTTCGGTATAAGGAAGTCCTAGACCAATCTGAACATGCGCTAGAGAAAGTCGATTTCTCTTTCTTATCAGACGATCATACGACTGCAGCCTTAACTCACGAAGAAGATTTTTTTAAGGCCCTAAACCAACATATAGAATCACTTGATACTTTTAAAAAAGATGCCTCTATCTACTTAAATAGAAAAGATATTGGATTTATAAAATCTTCAAAATCAAGAGTAACTCAAACTTTATCTCTACTGAATGAACTTAGAGAAACTCAAAAGAATATTAAATCGGATTTAAAACGAATCGAGTATTTAGGCTATATTTTCCCAAAAGATTTATCTAATATTCCTAAAGAAAAACTTAAATGGAAAGAGCAAGAAGTTTATATTTTCACAGGTGTTCTTCCAGAGAAAATCAATTGGAAAATCGGTTTTCATCGAGTAGACCTCTTGTTTAACAGTAACTATCCAGTAGAAACT
Organism: uncultured Halobacteriovorax sp.; assembly: GCA_913061265.1. Classification (GTDB taxonomy): domain Bacteria; phylum Bdellovibrionota; class Bacteriovoracia; order Bacteriovoracales; family Bacteriovoracaceae. The sequence continues at coordinate 323,120 of CAJXVS010000004.1, forward strand.
ATTAAAGAATTTTCTCTCTTTGAATTTGTAAATAAGAAGACCTATTCCACTTTTGAGAATGTATTCGGTACAGCCTTTAGTCGTCTTATAGTTTATAGAACAACCTATGATGAGTTACTTCCAAAGCATATAGACGAAAAATATTTCAAAATGGGCCTCTTGATAGGGTTAACCTACCAAGAGGTTGATGACTATATCGAATCTATACCTTTCTAATTCTGTCCTTTAAGAATCTCATCTGCCCTTAATATGGTACCATCCTTTAAAGTTATCTCTTCAATATTATTAAAGTCCGTCATGATTTTTAATTTCATCATTTTTATAATTTTATCAGATCGTAAATTACTATTAAGGAAACCATTAATTTTAGGTCTAGCATCTTTTAACTCGAAGTTAGAAGTTCCACTTACTCTTTCAAGCTTAAGCAGTTCTATTCCACTCGTAACTCTACCTGACCCACCACCACCTGAACCAATATCGGTAAGAACTCTAGAACTTCCATCACCTGCATTAACACTTTCAATGAAGTATCCTCCACCTCCAGCATCAATTCCTTGAGCTTGTGTTGTATAGCTTAAAATTAATGCTAATGTTATTGCTATTTTTTTCATTTTATACCTCTTTGTAGTTCAAGAAATCTGAGACTAGTCCTACGAAGTACTTGTTCTCACCCTTGTATTGTTCACTTTTTAAAACATTATCAACCTCTTCGTAGGTCTTTTTTAAAATATTGGTTATTACTCTTGCTCCTTCTTCACTAAGGCCTGTCGTTTGGATAGATAAAAAGTTCTTCATTTTATTTATAGTCTCAGACTGTGAACAACTTTCAATCGTGTTTAGTAAAACTTTCTTAGTTGTTTCTTGAGAAAATTTTACTTTTTGATCAGTGCCTTTAATGATTCCTTCGTTAACAGTTAAAATATTTTTCTTTATTAAGTGCCTTAGAGTCCTTACTCCTTTGGCCCCTACCTCTCTTTCTATCTCGCCAAAATTAGTACCTTTATCAGTGTAAGCTAGGACCATTATTAAAAAAGTATCTGGATCTTCAAAATACTTTTCCAACTCAAAATCAACTCTGCTGTTGTCAAGATTATGACTGTAGATCTTCTTATAAGTCTCAGAAATATCCGGATAGTACTCTTCAATAAAAGACAGCAAATCGTTAGCCTCTCCAGTCCCTCTCAGAACCTTTAAAACCTGATCAATTGTCGGGTTTCTGATGTCTTCATTTTCGATCCTATTAAGTGTCGAACTAGACATCTTAAATCTCTTAGCTATTTGCTGTGAGCTCAGGGCCGGGTGGTCCTTTTTGTAATGCTTCACTCGCCGTCGCAACGCTTGGCAGAGATCCTCATCCTGTAGTGCAAATGTGCTCATGCATCCCCTTTGGTTCATTCGTAATTATTTATTGATGTAAGAGATTAAGTATAATTTGGGAAACACTAGTTCAAACGTATTGAAATAATTACCTTTTTGGCCCGCCACGGGACAATCATGTCTACCTGTAAGAAAGAGAATCAAGTACTTATATATCCCGCATTGGGATACGTCCCATCTCGGTGGGTAAGCTCTGTCCCACAGAGGAATCTTTTCGACCTTTAGGCAAATCCCTTCTAAGAATTTTCTACAACATTTACAGGGGATAATATGAATTCAGGAATTACGAATGAGGTTTTGGCGCTTATACACGATATCAACTCACCGCTTTGTGCACTTAAGGGACTAATTAAGACAGATCAGAGGGATCAACAACTAGAGCATGAAGCTTATAGAAAGTTTTTTGACTTGGCAGGAAAGCTAAAGGCTCACTTTCATTTGGACTTAAATGAAGAGCCCAGTTATTTGCTCGATTCACTAGAGCTATCATTGAGCCATAAAGAAATGGAGGACCCTAAGGTAGTCTTCTCTTTGAATGCCCAACCAAGCCTTAGAGACTTAATCTTTTCATTTGACCAGGAAGACTTTGAAAGAGCCGTGTCCAACATCTTAAATAATGCCGTTGAGGCTGGCGCTACCCAAGTCTTAGTGAAAGTTGGCTGCAATAGAGATGAGATACAAATAAAGATCACTGATAATGGAATTGGATTTTATGCTAGCGATATTCAGCAGGTTCATAAGAAGAAGGGGTTTACGACTAAGACGGAAGGCTCTGGAATAGGTCTCTCTTCGAGTATGAATTTTATGAATAAAGTTGGAGGAAGCTTAAAGATTCTTTCAACTCCATATATTGGTACGAATATCATAATGTGTTTTCCAAAAAGTTTCTTTGATTCTCTAGACTACGGTCCTTTCGCTAGTTAGATTATAAGGGTGGAACTCCCAGGAATAAAAAACATCAATACACCAAACTTACTTCCCAAGGATGGAGAGGTTGAGTTTAACTCTCACTTTATAGAAGCTGATCATCTTCAAGAATTGATTGAGCAGACAAAGTGGACTCAAGATAAGATGAATATGTTTGGTAAAGTCGTAGACCTTCCAAGACTAACTGCTTGGTATGGCGACCCAGAGGCTTCATATACCTACTCTGGAATTACGAACAATCCCCTAGCATGGACGCCCCTTCTTCTTAACCTAAAGAAAGAAATTGAGACCTACACTGGTTCAGAATTTAATAGTGTTCTCTTGAATTACTACCGCGATCAGAGTGATCACATGTCTTGGCATAATGATGATGAAAAAGAATTAGGCCATCAACCTGTCATTGCATCTCTGTCTTTTGGGGAGCCCAGGCTTTTTCAATTTAAGCATTTTGAGGATAAAACCATTGAGAAGATTAGCGTCTCCACAGAGGGAGGTTCCCTTATAATTATGAGAGGTGAGACCCAAAAGTATTGGCGTCACAGAATTGCCAAAACTTCTTTACCTATGGGGCCGAGGGTTAACCTAACCTTTCGAAAAATTTCCGTTTAATTTCAATGGCCTGCCCTTCTCCAATAAATCTCCTTTAATGGCAGTGTCCAAATAACTTCCCTTTGAAAATCAGGTAATTAGGCTTATAATCTAGTGTATTATTTATTTAGGCTTACCCTGTGTAACTTTAATAACCGCATGGGGTGACGAGGAAATTATGAAAGTTGTAGAGCATCTGGCGAACGCCAAAAAAACCCCCTTTAGTTTTGAAATTGTTCCACCTCCAAGAGGAAGAACTGTTAAAGATATCGTTGATATTGTTAAGGCCATTCAACCACTTAATCCACCGTGGATTGATGTGACCGCTCATTCAGCTGGTGCTTACTATAACGAAAAAAATGATGGTTCCGTAGAGAGAAGAATTTATAAAAAACGCCCAGGGACTGTTGGTATCTGTGGAATTATTCAAAACCGTTTTAAGATCGATACTGTCACTCATTTACTTTGCCAAGGTTTTACAAAAGAAGAAACTGAAGATGCCTTGATCGAGCTTAATTACTTAGGAATTGAAAACGTCTTGGCCCTTAGAGGTGATGGACTTAACTATAATAAAGTCGTCTCTAAAGGACGCTCTCAAAATAGATACGCTATTGATCTTGTAGAGCAAATCTCAGAATTGAAGGCCGGTAAGTTTGTTGATGATATTGCAAACTCTCAACCATTAGATTTCTGTGTTGGCGTCGCTGGTTATCCAGAGAAACATTTTGAAGCTCCCAATTTAAATCAAGATCTCCAGTGGCTTAAGAAAAAAGTAGATGCTGGCGCTGAGTATGTCACAACTCAAATGTTTTATAATAATCAACACTACTATGACTTTGTGACAAAATGCCGTGAGATTGGGATCACTGTTCCTATCATTCCAGGACTAAAGATTCTTAAATCAATTAAACAATTACAGTCACTACCAAGAAATTTTTATATTAACTTTCCAGATGACTTTGTTGAAGAAGTTATGGCCAACCCTGATCATGTTAAAGAGCTTGGTAAGAAATGGGCCATGCAACAAGTCGAAGGGTTGTTAAACTTTGGAGTTCCTGATGTTCATTTTTATATTATGAACGATACGGAATCGGTAGTTGACGTCGTTTCACATTTTCAAAAACAACAATAAGAGTGATCTATGAGTAAGCCAAAAAGCCAAGCCTATATTAGGCTTCAAGAACTCCTTTCAGAGAGAATCGTTTTTCTTGATGGTGCAATGGGCACCATGATTCAACAAGAATTCTTAGAAGAAGAAGATTTTCGTGGTGAGATTTTTAAAGACAGTAAGATTGATCTTAAAGGTAATAACGATCTTTTGGTTCTTACTCGTCCTGAGATCATTGAAGAAATTCATTATAAATATTTTATTGCGGGCTCTGATATTGTTGAGACCAATTCTTTTAGTGGGACTCAAATTGCCCAAGCTGATTATGGGCTTGAACATGCCGTTGATGATATCAATAGAGAGTCAGCTAAGGTTGCAAAACGTGCTGCTGAAAGGGCCTCTAAAGAAGTTGGAAGATATTGTTTTGTCGCTGGAGCCCTAGGACCAACAAACAGAACCGCCTCAATGTCACCGGATGTTAACAACCCTGCGTTTAGAGCAGTTTCATTTGATGAACTAAAAGATAATTATTACCAACAAGGTAAGGCGCTTCTAGAAGGTGGCTGCGATATTCTTTTGCCTGAGACAACCTTTGATACTCTTAACTTAAAAGCGGCGATCTACGCCATTAAAGAACTTCAAGATGAATGGCATGAAGAATTTCCTGTCATGGTTTCAATAACAATTACTGATAATTCAGGAAGAACACTTTCTGGGCAAACTGTTGAAGCTTGCTGGAATTCAATCCGTCATGCTAATCCTGTTAGTATCGGTATTAACTGCGCCTTAGGTGCTGCCGAGATGAGACCATTTCTAGCAGAACTCTCTCAAGTAGCAGATATTCCTGTTTCTTGTTATCCAAATGCTGGACTGCCTAACCCTCTCGCTCCGACTGGTTATGATGAAACTCCAGATATTACCGGAAGTAACTTAAAAGATTTTGCTGAAAGTGGTTATGTAAATATTGTTGGTGGTTGTTGTGGAACAACTCCAGATCATATTGCTGCTGTTGTTAAGTCTCTTGAAGGCGTACCTCCAAGGAAGATCCCTGATCTTACTGACGGCACACGCCTCTCTGGACTTGAGCCATTAAATATTTATGATGAAAGAGCGACTCCATTTTTAATGGTAGGAGAGAGAACTAACGTTACTGGTTCTCCTCGTTTTAATAAGCTTATTAAAGAAGATAATTTTGATGAGGCCCTTGAAGTAGCAAGACAACAAGTTGCTAACGGCGCAAATATTATTGATATCAACTTTGATGAAGGTCTTCTTAACTCTGTTGAATGTATGGTGAAGTTTTTACACCTCGTCGGAAGTGAACCAGATATTTGTAGAGTACCGATTATGATCGACTCTTCGAAGTGGGAAGTTCTTGAAGCTGGCCTTAAATGTATTCAAGGTAAGGGCGTTGTTAATTCGATTTCCCTAAAAGAAGGTGAAGAGCAATTTATTAAGTACGCCACTATCATTAAGAACTTTGGCGCGGCTGCAGTAGTTATGGCCTTTGATGAAAAAGGGCAAGCTGCTACTAAAGATGATAAAGTGAGGATTTGTAAAAGAGCTTACGATATTCTTGTTGATCAAGTTGGCTTTGACCCAAGAGATATTATTTTTGATCCAAATATTTTAACAGTCGCTACTGGTATTGAAGAGCATGACTCTTATGCAGTAGATTTTATTGAAGCGATTAGAGAAATCAAAAAGGTTTGCCCTGGAGCACTAACTAGTGGTGGTGTTTCTAATATTAGTTTTAGTTTTAGAGGTAATAACGTTGTTAGAGAAGCGATGCACTCTGCTTTTCTCTACCATGCTATTAAAGCTGGCCTAGATATGGGTATCGTGAACGCAGGAATGCTTGCAGTCTACGAAGATATTCAGCCAGATCTAAAAGAAAAAGTTGAAAATGTTCTCTTAAATAAATCTCCTAATGCCACTGAAGAACTCCTTGATTTCGCGGAAGGTTTTAAAGGAAAAAGTAAAAAGAAAGATAGAATAACTAATGAATGGAGGAATAACCCTCTCCAAGAAAGAATTACTTACAGCCTGGTTAACGGTGTTGCAGACTTTATAGAGATCGATACTGAAGAAGCTAGAAAAGAGTTAGATAAGCCACTCGATATTATCGAAGGCCCTCTCATGGAAGGGATGAAAGTTGTAGGTAAGCTTTTTGGTGAAGGAAAAATGTTTCTTCCTCAAGTTGTTAAATCAGCAAGAGTGATGAAGCGAGCCGTTGCTTACTTAGAACCTTACATGGAAGAAGAAAAGAAAAAGAACCCTACTCAAAAGCAAGGTGTCTTTTTAATCGCAACTGTAAAAGGTGACGTTCATGATATCGGTAAGAATATTGTTGCCGTTGTTTTGGCCTGTAATGGATATGAAGTTCATGACATGGGAGTCATGGTAAGTTGTGATCAAATTCTCAAAAAAGCTATAGAGCTTGACGCTGATATTGTAGGTCTTTCAGGCCTTATTACTCCTTCTCTAGATGAAATGATTTTTAACGCTAAAGAGATGGAACGCTTAGGGTTTAAAACTCCCCTCCTCGTTGGTGGAGCTACTACTTCTCGTGCTCATACCGCCATTAAGATTGCAGAACATTATAGTGAGCCAATTGTTCACGTAGGTGATGCTAGTTTGGTTGTCGAAGTTTGCCAGAAGCTTCTTAATCCAAACACAAAAGAAGCCTTTGTTACTGAGTTAAAAGAGAAACAAATTGCAACAAAGACAGCCTTTGACTCTAGAGAAAAGAAAGTACTAACCCCTTTAAAAGAAGCTCGTTCAAAGCGGACTAAGATTCAATGGGAAAAAGCTGAAGAGTTCATCCCAGAGAAACTAGGTCTTCAGATCTTTGAAACCGTAAGCCTTGATGAAATAATTCCCTATATCGATTGGTCCCCCTTCTTTTGGACTTGGGAGTTAAAAGGAAGTTACCCGCAAATACTTAAGAATGATAAATACGGCGTGGAAGCTACTAAGCTTTTTGAGGACGCTAATACCATGCTCAAGAAGATTGTTAGCGAGAAGCTTTTCAACCCACGGGCGGTCCTAGGTCTATGGCCTGCGAACAGCACAGGGGATGATGTTGAAATCTATAATGACGAGAATAGAGATGATATTCTACAGACTTTTCATTTCCTAAGACAGCAGAGTGGATCATTTAAATCACTAGCAGACTTTGTCGCTTCTAAAGAATCGGCTCATAAAGACTATGTCGGTGGCTTTGTTGTAACTGCAGGATCAGAAGTTGAGCAACTAGCATTAAAGTATAAAGACGATCTAGATGATTATAATTCAATCCTAGTAAAGGCCCTTGGCGATAGAGTCGCTGAAGCTCTAGCAGAGCTTATGCATAAGAAGATTAGGGATCAATGGGGCTTTGGCCTCAATGAGAACCTAACAAATGAAGAACTTATCAGAGAGAAATACAGAGGCGTAAGACCAGCTCCTGGGTACCCTGCTTGTCCTGATCATACGGAAAAAGGACTTCTTTGGAGGCTCTTAGACGCTGAGAAGAACACTGGTGTTACTCTTACTGAAAACTTTGCCATGACTCCAGCAAGTTCAGTTTCGGGCTTTTATATGGGCTATCAAGGATCGAAGTACTTTAACCTTGGTAAGATAGATAAAGATCAAGTTACCGAATACGCCACTAGAAAAAATATGAGTGTAGAAACAGTTGAAAAATGGCTCGCCCCTAACTTAAATTACTAAGGGCGAGGTTTTTTAAGCTGCCAGTGTCGACTCAATTAAGTTTGAATAAGTGTCACTTCCCCAGAAGATAACCCTTTGCTCTGAAAGAATTTCTTCTTCAGGGTGAAGTAAGCGGTCTTTTCTGATCGACTTTATATAGGTCTCGATATTGCTCATCATGCTTTTCATAACTTTGAATTCATATTCAGTTAACCAGATCTTCTGCATCTTTAGTATTTGTTCTCTTTCCCCTAGAGGAGATTGAGAGTAATGATTATCCACCATGGACTCGAAAAGATCTTTAAGCTCCATCTTTACGTTATCGGCTTTGTTAAATTGGACTAAGTTCTTCGTTGATTTAGTTAAGATGAGTTTTCTTTTATCAAGCTCAACTAGTTGATAATCTTTTAAGTTATCTACGAGAGTGGAGACGAAGCCTTCACTAAGAGATGTATCCTTCGCAATACTTGATTCTGCGGTTGAACCTTTTGCGATCGACTCTAATACCATTCTTTCTACTGCTAATAATCCTTCCATCAATATCCCCTAAGTTTAGCTAGTGCTATTTTTCTGTTAATGCTTTGTTCGACTTCTGTGAGTGTTTTTTGATCTAGGTATCGATAACAATCAAAGAACAAGCTCATCGGGTTGCTTGTTTTACTCATAAGTTTCAAGATCTTTTCAAACTCCTCGAGCCTCATGGCCGTACCATTCTTAATCCTAAACAATCTGGTTTGCTCAATACCTGTTAACTCAACCATTTCTTTATAGGTTGGATTTGAAAACTTCTTTTGAAACTGATCCATAATGACTTTTTGCAACATAACCACCCCTTGTTTTAGTCTTATATAGCAAGGGGTTAGCCAACATAAGGCATTGAAATTATGTATCTAATTAGGCGAAAGCGGCATATATTAAGACTTTGTGGTCTGAATTAGACCGGCCTATACTTACAAATGAAATTATGGATATAAAAATCATCTCTTCTAATATTCGCTTTAATAACCCTGCTGATACAAATCACGCTTGGGATAATAGAAAGCAAATTCTTTGTGACTTCCTCAATTCGGAGAGCCCCGATATTGTTTGTAGCCAAGAAGGAAGAAGACCCCAGTTAATGGAGTTCAACACACTCTTAGGGAACCTAGATATAATTGAATCACATCGAAATTGGATCAAGGAAAGAATGTATCCTTGTATCTATATTAATAAAGACAAGTTCTTTGTAGAAGAGTCTGGAGATATTTGGCTTAGTGAAACTCCAAATGAAGCAGGGTCAAAATCTTTTAATAGTGCCTTTCCTCGTCTTTGTACTTGGGCCAAGCTTGCCATTAAAGATAGCGGCCGTGAGATCTTCATTGTTAATTGTCATCTTGATCATTGTTTCTCTGATACAAGAGTAGAACAAGTAAAAGTCCTTCTAGAAGAAATCTATAAGATCAATTCAAGTAATGAAGCACTTTTATTATGTGGCGACTTCAATGAGAATCCTGAAGGCGAAGTAAGAAAGACTTTAATGACTATGAGAGATAATTTAGTAGATCCTTGGATTGATTTCAATCATCCTGAAGAAACAACTTTTCATAAATTTAAAGGAAAGTTAGAAGAAGGCTCGCGGATTGATTGGATCATTTCCGATAAGCGCTTCGATTGTTCGAGTATAAAGATTATCAAAGAAAACAAAGAAGGCATCTACCCTTCTGATCACTTCCCTGTCGTAGCACAGTTTAGCATTTAGAAGCGGTACTTTCCCCTAACTGCAAATACGTTTCAATTCCTTTTTGGGTATAGTCTAAGATCTCTTGATCAGGTTTCCATTTTCCTTTTTCTCCAAGGACAATAACTGTCGAGCCACCAAAAAGAAAATAGCCTTTCTCATCGCCTCTCTTAAAGCTCTTAAGGTCACCAGATTGAACAATCTTTCCTACCATCATAGCGCCAACTTCGATATAGGCTAGCTTTCCGAAGTTCTCCGTTTCTAAGATAGTTACTTCTCTAACATTACTTGAGAAAACATCTGCATATTCTTTAAGGGCAATCGGATTAACTGAATGAAGTTTTCCTTTTACCTTATAATAGTCTAAAACCTTTCCATTATCTGGATAATGGAAGCGGTGATAATCAACAGGACATAATCTTGCAAGAAGAAGTGGTCCCTCTTGAAAAGTACTATTCCATTTTTCTGAATTTAAAAGAGCCTCGGCTCCTAAGAATTTCCCTTTAACAGGAATCGTTTGTTCGTCAGTCATGCTTTCGTAGCCAAAGTATCTAGCTTCAGAAAAGGCAGGCATAACTTCAGGAGAAGATAAAAAAGACCTCTTCCCTTCTTTAAACTTTCTTATGAAGAATTTATTAAAACTTGAATAAGGCTCGTTTTCACTTCTTCCTTCTTCAGGAACATAATCTTCCATTTTTATTTCGAATTTTTTAATAAAATTAGCAATCTTCTTTCGGCTTTGACCTGAACTTTGAAGAGCACCATAACCAACACTTACGGGTGCCGTGATAAGTAACCTAGTTAACAGCTTTCCGCTAAGGGTCTGATACATCCACTTTACAGCGCCATCGCCGTAAACTTTCTCTTGCTCAAGACAACCCTTCCCTCTATTGTAATACTGTATTTTCAAGTGGTTAACTCCATTTTGACAGGCTTTTGACACAAGTCTAGCTTGATTAAACTACTGAACAGAATTATACCTATAAGGGCCAACAGGTCAAAGAATTACCCAAGGAGCAAAATAGGCATGAAAATACTTCTTATTATTGTTTGTTTAATTCCCAGTTTAGCTTTTACTAAATCCCCACCAGACACTTCTCATCTTTTAGAGTTTGAAAGAAATACTGTTAATGTTTTTCAAAATGTTAGTAACGCTGTCGTTAACGTCTCTAGTATTAAAGTTACGCGAAGTAGAAATTTCTTTGACCCAGAGCCTATGGAAGTTCCAAGCGGAGCTGGATCAGGTTTTGTTTGGGATGATAAAGGTCATATCGTCACCAACTTTCATGTCGTAGCCGATAGTGATTTTTTTAATATTTCATTCAAAGGTGATAAAAAACAATATAAGGCTAAGATTGTTGGAACAGAACCTAAAAAAGATATCGCTGTTTTAAAACTTCAAGAGATGCCTAAGCGCCTTCAACCAATCACCCCTGGGAACTCTTCAACACTTCTAGTTGGTCAAAAAGCCATGGCCATTGGAAATCCTTTTGGATTAGATCACACCATGACCAGTGGAATAATTTCAGCTTTAGGAAGAAAGATTCAAGGTATTGGTGGTGTGAAAATTCACGGGATGATTCAAGCTGATACTTCTATTAATCCTGGAAACTCTGGTGGTCCATTACTAGATTCACAAGGATCTCTTATAGGTATGAACACAATGATCTTTTCAGGATCTGGAACAAGTGCAGGTGTTGGTTTTGCTGTTCCTGTTGATACGATTAAAGCCATAGTTCCTCAGTTAATTAAATACGGCAAGGTGAATAGAGCTGGCCTTGGTATCGGAATTTTAGATGATCACCATAAGCACTACTTTGGTGTAGAGACCGGAATCGTTTTAAAGTATGTAGACAAGACTTCACCTGCAGGGAAAGCCGGTCTTGAGGGTATGGGCAGAGACCGTTATGGTCGTTACTACCTAGGCGATATCATCACAAAGATTGATGGAAAAGTGATTAAAGACTTCGACGATATCTATCATGTTTTAGAGAAATATAAAGCTGGTGATTTAGTAACAGTAACTTATAAAAGAAAAGGAAAGTCGAAGACGGCTAAGATTAAGCTAACTCAACTTTAATCTAAGTAGGAGGTCAGAAAGAGACTTAAAACTCTTACCTCCTTCAATTTTAAACTCTCCATTTGCAAAATAAATTCGAAGTTCGGCTTCTTCAGCATACTTAAACCCAATTTTCTCTAGTGCATGAAGGCTCCAATACTTAATATTCGAGTCTTCACAATCTAAGTAAATTTCTTTAGGTGTGCTTTTCAACTCGCAGAACCTTCCACTTGAGCTGTTTAAAAAGAACTTTTCATTCATAAAGAGCTTTTGCATAGTCCCATTAAAAAGAAACTCTTCTGGTGTTCCCATTGAGATAGTTCCTGAATGATCTAAAAGCCATGCCTTTGGGCACATCTCTAAGGCCAAGCTCCAATCATGTGAAGAAAAAAGAAGAGTCTTTCCTTTCTCTTTTGAGATATTTGTTAAGATAGACATCAGCTCCATCTTATTGGCAATATCCAAGTATGTTGTAGGCTCGTCTAGGATTATAAGTTCAGTGTCCTGAGCTAGGGCTCTCGCTATGAAAACCTTCTGCACTTGCCCATCGCTAAGTTCAGAGATCAACTTCTCGCGAATTGATTCAAGGTTCATTGTCTCGATACTTTCTTTTATTATATTTCTATCTGATCGTTGTAGCTTTCCAAAACGGTTAGTATGCGGAAATCGCCCTAGGCGAACCACATCTTCAACCGTAAGGCCTTGTACATCGCCCTTGTTCGTTAAGACAATACTTACGATCTTCGATAATTCTTCTTGTTTAATTTTATCAATTCGTTTTCCATTTATCTGAATCTCGCCTTCTAAAAAAGGTAGTATTCCTACAAGGGATTTCAACAAGGTTGATTTCCCAGAGCCATTCGGTCCCATGAGACAAATCATTTCTCCTTTTGAAATACTTAGATCAAGTTTTGAAAGGATTGCTTTCTTCTCATAACCGACAGATAAATTCTTAACTTCGAGTAAAAGATTACTAGGCATCTCTAAATCTCCTTTTCCCAAATAAGAAGAAGACGATAAAAGGAGCTCCAAAGAGACCAAGGATAGCGTTGATAGGCACAACCAAGGTTACGCCAAGTCCACTTAAGAACTCAGCAACAAGGCAGAGAATACTTCCGATAATAAAGGAACCTGGGATTAAAACAAAATGATCTTGTGAAGAAAAAAGTTTCCTAGCGATGTGCGGAGCCATGATTCCAACAAAAGCTACTGGCCCACATAATGAAGTAACGGCCCCTGATAAAAGCGAGGTTAGAAGTAAGGTTTCTATCTTGAATCTTTTAAACCTTAGTCCAAGGCTAAGTGCATACTCCTCACCTAATAAAAGAACATTTAGTCTTTTCCCCAAGTAAAGAGACCAAATCAGCCCAATGCCTAGTATCAAAGATAACATAATTAATTCAAGTGCAGTTTTTCCCTGAAAGCTTCCAAGAGTCCACATCAGGAAGGTTTTTATTTTTTGAGCATCTGTTACTGAGATCAATAAGCTTATAAGACCGCTCGTGAAGTAACCGAAAAGTAGCCCTATAACGAGAAGGATGATATTTCCTTTTATCTTCATTGAAACCAGCAAGAGCATAAAGAAAACCGCCGCTCCTCCTAAGATACTCGAAAAAGTGACTCCGGCAACTGCGACACTTTCAGGAAGTGTTATTCCTAGTGCAGTACCAGTCATAATCCAAAAAGCTACGGCCAATGATGATCCGCTATGAATTCCCAAAACAAAAGGTCCAGCAAGTGGATTTTGAAAGAAGGTTTGCATGAGCAGACCAGCTAAACCTAGAGAGGCCCCGGCTAGCATAGAACAAAAGGCCCTTGGTAAGCGTAGCTCCCAGATAATTTGTCTAAAACTATCCTCTTCAATATTCGAACCTAATACAATACTAACTATTTCATTGAAGGGAATCTTAACGGCTCCCCATGAAAGGATAGAAAAAATCAAGATCATGACAATAAAAATTAAATAAGTGAATATGAACTTATGATTCTTAATCAATGTTATTCCAAGTTTTTATACCAAATAAGGTCATGTCCGGGGATTAGGATAGGATGAAAGATCTTCAATAAATCTTGAATTAACAAATCAGGCCTCATTAGAGCTGATTCCCAATAGTCATTACCGCCATCAGGACCCATCCTATTCACAATATTATAGACACCTAAAGTCTGAAGACTTCCGATTGATTTATAATTTTCTTCTTTATAAAGCTTCTTTAAGTCAATAGCCATATTTTGAGGAAGCCAAACTTCTGTTTTAGTAGAATCAACTAGAACCTTTTCAATATTCAAATTAAGCATGGTGGTAGACTTCTCATCAGCCCAAACATAATCCCCACCGGCATCAGAAATGAGAGTAGCAAGATCACTCTTCCCACCGGGAGCTTTCCAAACACCTTTAATCAACTCACCTACCAAGACTTTCCTTTTAGGTCGCGCCTTTAAAGCAATCTCAGTGACTTCGATGTACCTAGTTTCAATCTCTTTAAATTTCTTATGAGCAAAGTCTAACTTTCCATAAAAGAGACCAAAAACTTTGATCCATTCAGCCCTCGCTAATGGATGCTTTTCTCTAAACTCAGAAATAAAGACTAGCGGTATCTTTAAGTCGATCAATTGAGAGATCCCCTCAACACGTGGCTCAGAAGTGGAATAAGAGAAGACCACATCAGACTTTAAAGCCACAAGCCTCTCACCTGATGGTGGAGATCCTAGTTCAAAGATATCTCCTTTTTTTTCAGCCTCTTTAACCGCTTTATTATAAACAAAATTAAGATTGCTAAAGGCCTTTATGCTTTTCAATTCTTCTATAAGCTCTAGTGCAGGTATATGTGTTGTGGAGAGGCTTGCCACTCTTTTAACTGGAATCTTTATATTGAAATATTTTTGGCAAGTACTCGGAAAGCTAAGAGAGTTTTCAACTAAGAAGATCTCTTGAGACTTCTTTGAACTTAACCAAGGTTTCTCAATAGTCAGATGAAAGAAGCCTTTATATCTCTTGATAGAAAAGCCAGTGGCATACTTGTTTTGCACTTTTAAGAATTTTCTCTGCTTTAATTTCTTCGCACAGATTCCAGAAATTCCGGTAGCAAAACCGTATCCACTAAAACTCAAAGTAAAAAAGAATATCAACAATTTAGACATGTTAATAATATAGCACACTTGAGCTTAGTTGACTTTTACATTTTCTAGCAGATAATGGCCCCATTCTGAAGAAGGGAATTTAGTGAGAAGCTAAAACTGCCCCGCAGCGGTAAAGGGATCGAAAGTCTATTAGACACTGGGTAAAACCTGGGAAGTCAGACAAGTAGTATAAAGCCCTAAAGTCCGAATACCTAATTCAGAATGATCTTACTTACCTGATTTTCGTGGGAGAAATCATGCTGAAAACTTTTCTATTATGCCTTTTTATATCTACTCATCTCAATGCGGAAATCATCGTATCCGCTGATAGAATTGATGGAAACCGAGAAACGACGAGTAACCAAATATTTTCCTTTGATATAAACAATCAAAGTTCTGATAAAGGGCTTCTCCTTTGGGAAAAGATCCAATCAGTACCAACTGTTACTGTATCCAATAATGGAGGACTCGGACAAACAACCACAGTCTTTATAAGAGGTGCAGAATCTCGCCATAGTTTAGTACTATTTGAGAATGTTGAGCTTAATGACGCCTCATCTACAGGAAACTTGAGCGACCTCTCTCAAGTATCCATCAATTCCTCAAGCTCAATAGAAGTATTACCAGGAAGTCAGAGTGTTCTCTATGGCTCAGATGCAATTGGAGGAGTCTTAAGTATTAACCTTTTAGACTTTGAAAAGATCTCTAGACCCTTCTTTGAATACAATGGATCTTACGGCTCAAAATCAACGCATTCATTAGGAGTTACTCACTATAATAAGATTGATAAAGTAAAATATTTTATTAACCTCAATCAACGAGGGTCAAACGGACTCAATCAAACTTCAGTAAGAAACAGTGAAGATAGTGAAAAAGATGGATACACCGCCGGATCGGCTACAACAAAGATTGAGTTCGCCCTAAACCAGAACCATAAAATTTCATTTGTCTCTAATCTCGTAAGTTCAAATACCGAATTAGATAAAGGCTTTGGAGCAACTAGAGACGATACAAATTATGAATCCAAATCGAGAAACTTTCTCTACAAAGCTGAGACCAACAGTCTTTTCTTTGAAGGTAACTTAGAGACGATCTTCTCTATTAGTAGCATAAGCAATAAACGGGATGATTTAGATGAGGCAGATGCCCTAAGCTCAACCATTTCTACTTTCAAAAGCCGATTTAATAGGAAAAAAATTCATAATCAAAACAATTACACTATTGATGAAAAGAATATCTTAATTGGCGGAATGGAGTACGAGTCTGAAAGTGGGCAAACAGAATCTCTCAGCTCTGGAACACTTTCCGGACTTTCCAGATCTAAAGAAGAGAACAGCTCTCTTTATTTTCTCCATAAAAGGGAATCTGATATTTTCTGGTCCACTGGCGCAAGAGTTCAAAAAATTGAAGACGACCTTGAAGCTACTTATAAGATCGCTCCTGGATTAAAGTTTAAAAACTCTAGAGTATGGATCTCCTATAGTACTGGCTTTAAAAACCCTAGCCTCTTTCAGAGAAATAGCAGTTCGTTTGGAAATCAAGAGCTCTCCCCCGAAGAATCTAAATCCTATGAACTAGGCTTTAATACTCTACTAGCAAATATTGGCTCCGTTGAAGCAGTACTCTTTCATCTAGATATAACTAATCTCATTGATACAACAGGGGTCTTCCCTAACATCCGATATATTAATCTAAAGTCAGCTCAGTCCACAGGCGTTAATATTAATTTCAAATCACGCTTTATCGATATGGATTTTACAAAGTTAAGTACTGAAGATGAAAACGGCTTTGAGCTCATCAATAGACCTGAGACAACAGCCTCCATAACAGGAAAGTATAAAGTCGATAAGTACTCTTTCAAACTTAGCTCTAGTTATTCAGGACCAAAAGATTCAGGTTCGACTTTTAGCAGGACTAGGCTTGGAGGATATACACTATTTAACGGTAGCGTAAACTTTGAATACAGAAGGACTCTCCTACTCTGGCTTAAACTCAATAACCTATTAAATAAAAGCTATACCGATATTAGTAATTTTAATACCGAGAAATTTAATTTTCATGTTGGTTTCAACTGGCGTTACTAAGATTGATATTTTTCAATCCTGTAAAAAAGGCTCTTCGAAATGCCTAGCATCTTGATAGTTTTATTTAGTGCCCCTCGGTTCATAATTTTCCCCCATTCGACAACTTCCTTTTCTACCTTATTAATAAAAGAACCCATCCCTTGTGTTTTGATATAGGCCTTCATCTTTGTATCTAAGAAATCAATCTCATCATTTTCAACTAAGCTTTGTTCAATCATTTCTCTACAAATCAATCCATTATTTACTGTTTGCTGCCTTTTAAAGAAAGAATGAAGCTGTCTATAATTACCTTTCCAACTATGTAGAGAGATAAGTTCTTTGGCTTCTTTAGAAAAACAAATCTTTGATACATTCGTTTTGTTAAATACTTTAATTTGATGAAGAATATCTTCAGGCCTTTCACTAAGAGAAGGGATCTTCAAATGAATGCCATTGATTCTATAGAGAAAGTCTTCTCGAAACTTCCCATTCAAGATCATAGTTGATAGGTCATCGCAAGTGGCGCAGATTAAGCGAAAATCAACCTTAACCGGCTCGTCACAGCCAACGGGATAAAACTCTCCCTCTTCAAGAACCCTCAATAGTTTTTTCTGTATTTCTAAGTCGAGTGTTCCAATCTCATCTAAAAAGAGAATTCCTTTATCTGCTTTTCTTAATATTCCTCTTTTATCTTCAATCGCTCCTGTAAAAGACCCCTTCTTATGTCCGAATAGCTCACTCTCCAAAGTGCTTCGAGAAAATTCAGAGAGATTAACATGGACGAATTTCTTATCCCTTAGTAGCGACTTAACAAAGTACCCTTTTCCAGAGCCTGTCTCTCCGGTTACAAGAAGAGAATCTTTTGAACCTTCAAAGTTAGCTACTGTCGCGACTATTTCTTTTTGAAATTCAACGTTTAGACTTTCATAATAATCATTGGGATCTATTTTTGTGTTTAGAAAAAGTTTCTTTATTGTAGTCGCTAGATATTCATCAAAGTCCCATTTGTTTAGGAATTTCTCTGCTCCCAAGTCATAGGCTTTTTCAATAATATCCTCTTCACTATGAGAACTTAAAATTATAGATCTAGTCCCTTTAGACTTTTTTAAGAACTCTAGTCCAGCGAGCTTTTTTCCATTTAGGTCTAAGTCCACAAAAGCCAGGTCAACCCTTAAGGTTTGTAGGATCTTCTGCCCATCACTAACGTTGTTTGCTTCAAAGACACGGCCATATTGAGAAAGGTTCTTTCTAAGCATTTTTCTGTAAATCTCGTTATCTTCTAAAATAAGTATATGTTTCATCTGCTCAAAATATCTGTCCCATTATGGGACGGCAAGTCATTGGAAATATCTCCTTATGGAGTTAGACTAGGTCTATGATTCAAAAAATAATAGAGATAGCTGAAGAAGCAGGAAGAGTAGTAGAGAAGGTCGCAGAGAAGGCCTTCAAGGTTACTATTAAGTCAGATAACACTCCGGTAACTGAAGCAGACTTAGCCAGCCACAACTACATTACAAAGGCCCTAAGTGACCTCTACCCTGATATACCAATTCTGAGCGAAGAGAGCGGCTCTATAGATGTGAAAGAGAGGCAGGCTTGGAAGAAGTACTTCTTAATAGATCCAATTGACGGCACAAAAGAGTTTATTAAACAAAATGGTCAATACGCAGTTCTTATCTCCTTAATGGAAGATAATCGTCCCACTCTGGGCGTCATTCACGCACCTGTCTTTAAAGAGACTTGGTATGCTGAAAAAGGGAAAGGCGCTTTTAAGAAAGACCCTAGCGGCTCGGTTTTCCCAATTAAGACAGCACCGGCTCCAAAGAATGAAGTTAAAGTTGCAGTAAGCGCTAGCCACTTAACTAAAATAACTTCTGAGTATATGGATAGAGAGTTCGAGTCCTATGAGACTCACCCTATTGGTAGTGCCATAAAGTTTTGTAGGATTGCAGAAGGGAGGGTCGATATTTATCCAAGGCTCGGCCCAACTAGTGAGTGGGATACAGCTGCAGGAGAAATAATCCTAGAAGAGTCTGGTGGTGGCATTGTTCAATATGAAGATACCACTAAGAAGCTTGAATATAATAAGGAGAACCTAAGAAACCCATGGTTTATAGCCTTCGGTGCTCCCCTTAAAGAATTAAACTAAGTTAGGATCCATTGCATCTCTAAGCCCTTCACCTACTAGGTTGAGCATATAAAGAGTCACGAATAAACAAAGTGATGGATAAACTGCTAACCACCAAGCAACAGAATAATACTTTTGTCCCTGAGCTAGCATCTCACCCCAACTAGGCGTTGGAACCGGTAAACCAAACCCCAGATAATCAAGAGAGGCTAAGGTCGCAAATTGAGCTGCGATAAAGAACGGCGCAAAGGTGATAACTGGTGTTAAAGAGTTTGGAAGAATATGTCTTAAAAAGATTCTCGTATCAGAGGCTCCCATAGACCTTGCGGCCTCAACAAATTCTCGGTTTCTATTTTTTAAGAATTCCGCACGGATATAATAACTAATCCCAATCCAGCCAAAGGCAATAACAATTGTCGCCAGTAACCCAACGCTTGAATCAAACATGGAAACTAAGATAATAATTAAAAACAACTGAGGAACAGTAGAGAGGATCTCTACAAGTCTTTGACCGATAATATCAACCTTACCTCCGTAAAAGCCCATGATTCCGCCTGAAGCAATCCCTAAGGCATATGAAAAGAACCAAACTAATCCAGCAAAAATAATTGAAGGTCTAAAGCCATAAAGAAGTCTTGAGAAAACATCACGTCCACCTTCGTCGGTGCCTAAAATATTAGTTCCTGACGGTGGTGAAGGATACTCATCTACGTCATCATTAGATTCATAAGGATTCCACTTATTAAAAGGCCAAGTGGCCCAATCCCCTTCTCCAAGCTCAAGCTTACGATAATCCATCATAAGGTTTTCATTATCCCCAAACTCTTTAGGGTGATACATCTTTAAAGCTGGAAAATATAAAGTCCCTTTAAAGGACATAATAATAGGTCTCGAGTTTGAAATGACAGGGGCCATAAATGAAAAGAGACACATAAAAAGGAAGAACCAAGCCGCAAAGACAGCGGTCTTTCTCTTTTTAAATCGAGCATATCTTTTCTTAGCTACTTCTGTTTTTAGCAATAGTCCTATCATTTGAAATCAATCCTTGGATCGACAAAAACATATGCCAAATCGCTTATTAAGTTACCTACCAACATAAGTAATGACTGAATAAAAATTAGCCCCATCAGAACATTATAATCTCTTTCTAGAACCGCTTGATAACCTAGAAGTCCCATTCCATCTAACTGGAAAATAACTTCGATGAGAAGTGATCCTGCAAAGAAGACAGACAGAAAACTACCGATCCCAGTCACAATTGGAATCAAAGCATTTCTAAGGCCATGCTTGAAATAGATCCATTTTTCAGCAACACCTTTGGCCCTCGCTGTACGGATATAATCTTTACTAATTTCATCTAAGAGAGAGTTCTTCATGAGAACAGTTAAGACTGTGAAAGATCCAATCATATAGGAGATCAGAGGAAGCACGAAGTGCCAGATTCTATCAGTAATCTTTCCCCATAAAGTAAATTCATCATAACCATCAGAATAAAGATCTCCTAATGGAAACCATTCAAAGAACTGACCACCGGCGAAGAAAACGATTAAAAGAACTCCTAGCATATATCCAGGGATCGCATAAGCCGCAAAGATGATAGTACTTGTAATGGTATCGAACATGCTTCCGTTCTTAACAGCTTTTGCCACTCCAAGAATGATACAAACCACGTAGGACAAAAAGAGAGAAACAATTCCGAATTGAAGGGAGACAGGAAACTTCGAGATAATGACATCAGTCACTGGCTCTTCGTAAGTAAAACTTTCTCCAAAATCTAGACGGGCCAAGTTCTTAAGCCAGATAAGATATCTAATGTGAACCGGCTTATCGAAACCATACTGCTTATTTAGAGCGTCAATGACTTCTTGAGAAACAGCACTATCTTTACTATCGCCACCAACACCAGCATTTGAAGAATCCATTCCTCCAAAACGCATCTGCTGGATCTTCTGCTCAACAGGAGATCCAGGGGCTAAGTTAATGATAGCAAACACTACTAAGGTAACCCCGAATAGTGTTGGTATCATTGCTAGAATTCTTCGAATTATATAATCAAACAAAATTTAACCTACTTTTTAATCCACCAGTAGGAAATTCCTACACTGTAGTTATATGAGTCTTTTTCTCTCTTCATACGTTTTGTGTGGCCATAAAAACCAAACTTGTCGTTGAAGAAAAAAGCATAAGGAACATCATCAGCAATTAGTTTAAAAACTTTCTGAAGAACTTTTTGTCTTTTCTTGAAATCAAGAAGAGTTCTTGCTTCGTCGATAAGCTTATCAACCTCAGGGTTATTATAACCGATAAAGTTTGATCCACCTTTTTGAGAAGCCGAATGCCAAATTTGTTTTGGGTCCCAATCAATTGATCCTGCTCCCCAACCAAGTCTAACAGCTTGAAATTTTCTTTCATCAAGAAGCTTTAAGAAAGCATTCCACTCAATAAGCTTAACATTGATCTCAACACCAGCTTTTTTAGCGTCTTCTTTATACATCGTTAAGTATTTAACAAATTCTTTATTAGGCTCAAGAATTGTAATACTCATCTTCGTTTTCTTTCCATTGATAACTTTATCAAGGATTTGATCACCATCAGTATCGGCCCAACCAGCTTTCTTAAAAAGGAACTTGGCTTCTTTAAAGTTATAAAGAATAGGTCTTACGTTTCCGTTAGCATAAACACTCTTTCTATAAAGTGGACCAGTTGCAGGCTCTGCAAGGCCATAACGAAACTTCTCAATCATTTTCTCTCTATCAAGAAGATGATAAAGTGCTTTACGTACTTTCTTATCTTTTAGAATAGGGTCCTTCAAGTTCCAACCAATAAAGCCATAACCTTTAGCGGCCTTATTTTGCATCTTAACTTTAAAGACTTCTTTTCCCCACTTATCACCCTTAGTGTTCTTCATGTAGTTTTCAGCAGTCATCTCTTGAAAGTCTAACTGACCTTTCTCAAGTCTTCGTAGTCCTGCCGTTCTTTCTTTAACAAATCTCATTAAGATTTGATCATAGTTATATTCGTTAGCTAGGTGTTTCTCTTTACTGCCCCACCACGATTTATTTTTTTTCAGTGTGATACTCTTTCCTCTTTTAAATTTATGAAGAGTATAAGGACCAGTTCCGACTAATGTTTTGTTTAATTTTTTCTTTTGTTTTTTAGTTGGGTTCTCATAAAGGTGCTTTGGAACAACTGTAAGGCCCGCCACAACATCAAAGTTTAGAAAGTAAACTTTCTTAGCTGTGAAGACGATTGTCTTCTTATCGATAACAACAGCATCCTTAATATTTTCATAGTAAGGCTTTAGTCTCGCTGTTTTATATTTATCTTTAGGATGCATAATAGCGTCGTAGCTAAATTTAACATCTTCAATTGTTAAGGGCTTACCATCATGCCACTTAACTCCGTCTCTTAAAGTAAAAGTATACTTAAGGCCGTCTTTACTAATTTCCCATTTGGCAGCAAGGCCTGGTTCCCATTCTCTCGTTTCAGGATTTCGAGTAAGAAGTCCTTCCATTACATAGTTCTGAACAACAGAAGCGTAATAGTCTGAAGATGAAAGGGCATTCAACGTTGGCGGTTGAGACTCTAGGTTGTATTTAAAGGTTCCGCCTTTTGGCGCTTTAGGATTTCCAACAGCCGCAAAAACTGACGCGGTTAGTGAAAATGAAAATAATAGAACGAGAAATTTTTTGGGGTTCATGTTTCCTCACAAAATAAGGCCCTTAGGGCGATTGAATCCCACATATAGTAGTTGAGAATAGTTCATAAATGAAGGAAAACTACTTTTTGAAGTAGAGCCTAGGGTCAAGTGCCCAGCGGTCTAACTTGAGGTTCTTGTCTTCTATGCTGTAGCGCTGCAGCTTCTTATCGAGACCTTCCAGTCTGATTTCTAAGTCTTTGAAATTTCTCAAACTGGTGGTCTTATCTTCTTCAAGAGAGCCGATTTGATCTCTCCATTCGGCTTCTAATTTGTCTCTTAGGATCTGATATCTCGCGTTAACACTGTTCACTTTCTCTATAAAGCTGTCTAAAGATTTTTGCTCACGACGAAGCTTTCCACTTAACGCTAAGCGCTTTTTCAAAAGAATGTCGATTAGACTCTTTCCCATCTTGATATTGTTAAAGAGGTCTATTGAATAAAACTTCAAATAAGCACCTACCGAAAGAAAAACCTTAGTCTTACAGAAGTTGATCGAAGGAACTTTAAATAGCAGATAATCATTCGACTTCCCTACGAGATAGGCCTTACATCTTTTGCTTGAATCTCTTTCATCCCAAAACTCAACCTTATCTTTAACGTTAAGATACTTAACATTTCCAAAATCAATCTTAATTCTGAGTAGGTCTGCTTTAAAATTTATTCTTGAAGCTCTTCCCGAAAAAATAGCAACATCATCTTCACCAAAAACATTTTGAGAAGTTAGAAAGATGAAAAGAAGTGCGAATGAAATTAATTTCATTCTTCCATTATGCCCCAGCCCTGAATTTAGCGCTAGGTTGGATTCATTTACTTGAGTTTTCTATTCAGGCTTTTTCTTTTGGAGAATGATGCTTGTTGTATAGTTACCTTGATGAACCGGCTCTTCATATTTAAGCACTCTCATTCCAGGGAACATGGTAAGTAGTTCTGCTTCACGAAGCAGGTAACGCTTATCATAATTTTCGTTACCTTTAACCTTTCTTTGATTATCAGTATGACTTTCATAAATAAGAATCCCTCCGGGCTTTAACCACTCAACCATTCTTTTATTCAGGGATCTATCCACATAGTAAAAACAGACCACAGCATCTAAAGTATTCTTTGGAATTCTATAGTTATTTAAGGAGGCCACTACCGTATTTATACGAACTCCAAACTCTCTGGCCAAGAGCCTAGCCTTCTTAACTGCAACAGATGAAATATCAACACCAGTCACTTTATATCCTTTTCTCGCTAGGAATACGGCATTTCGCCCCTCGCCCATTCCCATGTCTAAGACTCTAGAGCCTGCAGGAATATAGTTATAATTGAGTGACAAGAATTTTGCGGGGGTTTTACCAAAGACATATTCATCGTTGTTATATTTTTTATCCCAATAAGTTTTTACTTCCTTACCTTTCTTAGTTCCAGATAAGAGTTCAAATCGCCCACCAGACTGAGAGCCACGATCTTGGGCAAATAGAGTTAAAGAAGTAAAAAGGAAAATGAGGGAAAATTTATACATAGTTTTTTATAGAAGATTTTAGCTTAGGATGCAACTTCTTCAGAGGCCTGTTGAGATACATCTAGCTCAGCATCCAAATAGAGAGATAAAGTATCAAAGCTCCCTTTTAACTCTTTTACATCTTTGGAAGTTTTATCTTGAACAGTAGCTGGCATATCTTCAGTTGAGTAAAGATACCACTTTAAATTATCTACCAACGTATAGTAAGAGTCTAAACAGCCAATAAGTTCAGGAGAGAGAAGCTTCAAGTCTGAGAAAGTAATCGTATCATAACGACTCTTGAAGACTTCCTTAAAGTGTTCTCGAGTTCTTTTTACAGCGAATGTCGCCATATATTCTTTTCTTCTTTCAACAATTCTTTCATACAGTCTTTTAGAATCAAGTTTCAAGATTGTTAAGATACTTTTGCGAATTTCAAAGTTAGAATCACTCATCTATCACCTATGCCATTGCTGGAAGTTTTGCTCTAGAACCACCTGGCCAGCGTTTAACTGTACCTAGCTCTGAAAAGTAGTGTGAAGCGATATTAGCTGCAATATTCTTAAAACTCATCGGAAGTGCATAATGAAAATAAGACCTATTCTTTTCTAATTTATAAGAAATAGATATTTTACCAAACGACGAAACATCAAACATACAAAATTTTTGGTTCACTAAAGCAAAATCCAAAAAACTTCTTCTCGTCATTTCTAATCCTTTTAGACTTGTTAAGTCCGCAGTTATAGAAATGATAAATTGTTTTTTAGCTTTCGCAATATTGGCAAGCTCTCTTGGAACAATCGGAACAAGAGTGATGTTGAACTTATTCAACACTTGACCTAAAGCAAAGAAAGTTTGCGGAAGCTTACTAGTATATTGAACGTAAAAAATATAATGTTCTTGGTCGTCACTATTCATAAGTAACGTATCGGAATACTCGAAAATAAATTAAGATTAGTTGACTAAACTTCTTTAGATTTAAAACTGGCTAAAAGTGCCGATAGTGCTAGTCCTAGCAAGAGAGATACACCAAAGCCACCTGGTGGGCCTTTGCGATCATTATCGTCCCCAGAAATAAAAGCAACTGATCCACAACTCGAATATTCCTCAGTTGTTGTCGAGCCCGCTAGCGGCGAGACATAGCCTATTGATTGTCTATACAAAGTCTCCGAGACGACAGCATTCACACCTTGAACGTCATCCCACTGAAGAGTACTTATATTACTAGCATAAGCTCCCATGATAGCGCTCTGAAAAGAGTGATCAAGCCCCAGAGTGTGGCCCATTTCATGTAAGATCGTTTTATCTAAAAGTCCATTTTCGTTATTTTTTAGTGAAGGCATATTTCCATTTAAGATAATTTCAGTTCGAACCATATGAGGACCGCTGGTATACCTGATTGTGATTGCGAGAGTTTGAGTCGGGTCATAGCCTGTTTCAGCACCGAAGTTATCAGACCATCTTATGTAGTTTCCAGAGTAGGATCCGGTAACAATAACGCCAGAGTTAAAGCTCCAAAGATCTCTCCCTGCAGCACCTTCCCATGCATTTTCTGAGTTACCAACAATTTGCGAAAGTTCAGGTCCATCATTCGGGTCCGTCACAAACTTGTTCACTCCTATTGGTAAAGAGCCCCAATAGAAACCGTTATTAAAGTCACTTGTATACTCAAACGTGTGTGCGCTTGTGATTGTCATCACTGAAAGTAATACAAGCTTGAAGAAATTCTTCTTCAATACAACATCCTTGTCTATAGGGTTTCCTTCCTAGAAGCCCTGTGTCTCTATTTCCCCCAGCTGTGAAGCTGAACAGATATAATTCCCTCTTAGCTCGACTTCATATTGCTTTCCTTCCTGGAATGCGGTGGGTCCGTGCTTTAGAGTTTGAATCATTAAATTATTTTCGACGGAACCTCTAATGGTCTCATCATTTTTAAAATAGACATCGATTTTTTTTAACTGATTAAAAGCTTGTTTAGAGAAAGAAGGAGCCTCAGCGTTTGCAATTTTCGTTACTGTTCCAACGAACTTTTTTGGGCATTTAACATTGAGCTTCATCATAGCGTGAGCGGTATTGGAATTAAGCGCAAACAGAATCGCAAGAGAGAGAGAAATTGCTATCTGTTTTTTCGAAAAGTGCTTCGTCCCTAAGGCTCCTTTCATCTAAATCATCCTTGATCACTACAGCCTCCTTCCTTGGTGGCTTGATACTTATTAGTATTGCAGATATCGTGCCATAAATCATGAGGGCATAAGTAGCCGATAGGTGCTCTGTAAGGGGCTTTCAGGCTCCACTTCGCCAGAGTCATTAAGGTGGGTATGCTTTAAAATTAAGAGCTTATGTAGGGGCAAAGTGGAACTAAGTTTTGACTCCTAAACCTATGTTTAGAAATGTGAATTACTGTGATTTACTTACGGAAATGATTACCAATCCTTATCTTCAAATAGGCGACTGTAACACTCGGAGGTTGATGGTAAAACTTCTTTTGAGCTTCTCAACAGGGTACTTTCTAGGTCTTCTTTGGTGTCAATATCCGACCACTCATTCAAAACTTTGACCTTTAAATTGAGATTACGGCACCTTGAGATAAGGGCCTCTACAACACTTTCATCTTCTTTCTTCTCGCTAATAAATCCAAAGATTTCATCGTTCTTTGCTTTAGACCCAAGGTAGTAGAAACCTCCATCTTTGTCTGGTCCAATAAAAACATCAGCCTCTTCTATATTTTGTTTTTTAATATGAGAGAAAGGAAAATCAGGAATGTCAGTTCCTGTGAGATGAACAAAAGTTTCTCCATCTTCCCTAAAGCGAACATCTTCAAATATATCAGAGAGCCTCTCGAAGAAGGGCTTTTCTTTTTGAAAGTAAAACTGGAAGTCGAGGATCTGGCACTTCAAAAACATTTGTTTAAAGTAATCTTCTGTTTGAGAAATAGCTGGAGCTCCGTAAAAGAACAAAGGCGCTTTAGCTGTATGCTTTCTAAAGTTACTAAAGAAATCGTCTATAAATGAATTATATAATTCATAGGCTTCTTCTTGTCCTACAACAGCTGCAAGGCGAGTTTTTGAATACCCTTCAACTGGGCGTTTACCTATTACGGCGAAGACTTGTTTCATTTGAGTATTATATCAGGATTTTGGATAAAAAAAAGGGAGGTACGAGACCTCCCAATTTTTTTAAATTTCTTTGAACTAGCCCCTCTGCGAGGCCAGTCGGTAAGCCGGAGTTGGCTTTGGCCAACTCCTCTTTCCGACTACATCATCCCTGGCATTCCACCCATTCCACCTGGCATTCCACCTGGCATGGCTGGACCATCTTCCTTAGGAAGATCAGCGATCATAGTTTCTGTTGTAAGCATTAAGCCTGCAATAGAAGCAGCGTTTTGAAGTGCTGAACGAACAACTTTAGTTGGATCGATAATACCGGCCTTAACTAAGTTTTCGAATTTATCATCACGTGCATTGTAACCCCAATTGGCATCAGCTTTTACACGTACTTCATTAACAACAACTGATTCTTCTTTTCCAGCATTCTTAGAGATCTGGCGAAGAGGTTCTTCAAGAGCACGACGGATGATACGGATACCAAATTCTTGCTCTTCGTTGTTAGCTTTAAGTCCTTCAAGACAAATAGAAGCGTGAAGTAGTGCAGATCCACCACCAACAACGATTCCTTCTTCAACAGCAGCACGAGTTGCATTTAATGCATCTTCAACTCTGTCTTTTTTCTCTTTCATTTCTGTTTCAGTTGGAGCACCAACATTTACAACAGCTACACCACCAGCAAGCTTAGCTAGTCTTTCTTGTAGCTTTTCTTTGTCGTAATCAGAAGTTGTTTCTTCGATTTGTTTTTTGATTGTAGCAACACGCGCTTCAACAGCAGCTTTGTCACCTTTACCATCAACAATAGTTGTATTTTCTTTGTCGATTGAAACTCTTTTTGCAGATCCTAGGTGCTCTAGTTCAGCAGTTTCAAGACTCATTCCAAGCTCTTCAGAGATTACAGTTGCTCCCGTAAGAGTTGCGATATCCTTAAGCATTTCTTTTCTTCTATCTCCAAAACCTGGTGCTTTAACAGCAGCAACATTTAGAGTTCCTCTAAGCTTGTTAACAACTAGAGTTGTAAGAGCTTCACCTTCGATATCTTCAGCAATGATGATAAGTGGCTTAGCAGTCTGAACAGCTTTTTCAAGGATTGGAAGAAGTTCTTTCATTGAACCAATTTTCTTCTCAGTGATAAGAATGTTTGGAAGATCAAAAGCAGCTTCCATTTTATCTGGATTTGTTACGAAGTAAGGAGATAAGTAACCACGATCAAATTGCATACCTTCAACAACATCTAGAGTTGTCTCAGCAGTTTTTGATTCTTCAATTGTGATAACGCCTTCTTTACCAACTTTATCCATAGCTTCTGCAAGTAATCCACCGATCTCAGCATCATTGTTAGCTGAAATAGTTCCTACTTGAGAAATTTCTTCGTTTGTTTTAACAGGCTTTGATATTTCACTTAGCTTAGCAACAACAGTGTTAACAGCGTGATCAATTCCTCTTTTAAGATCCATTGGGTTATGACCAGCAGTAACTAATTTTGCACCTTCTCTGTAAATAGCTTGAGCTAATACAGTTGCAGTAGTTGTACCATCCCCTGCATCATCATTAGTTTTTTGAGCAACTTCTTTAACCATTTGTGCGCCCATGTTTTCGAAATTGTTTTCAAGTTCAATTTCTCTAGCAACAGAAACACCATCTTTAGTGATATGTGGAGCACCAAAAGATTTTTGGATTACTACGTTACGACCTTTTGGTCCAAGAGTTACTTTAACTGCGTTAGCCAGAGCGTTCACTCCGTCTAAGATTAAATGACGAGCGTCATCTGAATACTTTAATTCTTTAGCCATTTTATAGCTCCTTATTGTTTACATTTGTGAGCAAGGTTAAACCTCGCGGTTTAACTACTGAATGATTCCAAATACATCACTTTCTTTCATGATGAGGTAATCATTTGCTTCTACTTTAACTTCTGTTCCTGCGTACTTTCCAAAAAGTACTGTATCACCTGGCTTAACTTCTAAGGCGCGGAATGATCCGTCTTCCTTTAAGTAACCTGGGCCTACAGAGATAACTTTCCCTTGAGCAGGCTTTTCAGCGTTGTTATCAGGAATAATAATTCCACCAGCTGTCTTCTTCTCTTCTTCAAGTCTTTCAACGAGAACTCTATCTTGTAATGGTCTCACTTCCATACTTCCTCCGTTTATGCAGATATACTGCGATGTTTCATAGGTTTAGTTTTAACAGTTTGTGACAATGTAATATCGCTTTGATGAGTGTCAAGGGTGGCCTAGCAAACTAAATTACATGGTCCCTTGCCCTCAGGCACTAACATGCTGTAATTTCACCATATAAAGAGGAACACTCATTGCGACGCATTAAAAATACTTTTTCAACTCTCCTAAAACCTTCACTTTTTAAAGCTGTTTTTAAGAATCAAGTTACTGAAGAGAGGACCTATTTCATCCTTACGATTCTTACGGGAGTCATTGCTGGAGTAGTTGCAGTAGCCCTTAATAAGTCAGTTCATGTCTTAACCGATTTCTTTAATTCGGATCAACCCTTTACCCTCAGAACAACCCTACTAGCTGGAACTGCCATCTTTATTAGTGGCTGGTTAACAACAAGGAAATTTCCTTCTACTGCTGGATCAGGAATCCCTGGTGTTCGTGTAGCGCTTGCCGTCTATCACGGAAAAATCAGCATTGGGTCTACTATAGCCAAGTTCTTTACAACGATCTTAAGCCTCTCTTCAGGTTTCTCTCTTGGTAGAGAAGGGCCAACCGTTGCTATTGCTAGTGGATTTGGATCAGCACTTGGAAGCTACTTTCACTTATCTAAAAACAAAGTAAAGGCCCTTGTGGCTGTGGGAGCTTCTGGTGGCATCGCTGCCGCCTTCAACACGCCAATCTCTGCCGTTGTCTTCACCTTAGAAGAAATCATAGGGGATTTAAATGCAAAGATGCTTGGCTCTATTATTATTTCATCAGTTGTAGCTTCTGTTACAGCTATTTTACTAACGGGTGATACTCACCCTTTTGTAGAACTTAACTATAAACTAAACTCTGTAAGTGAACTTATCTTTTATCTATTTATCGGAATCTCAGCTGCCTTAGTTGGGCCACTATGGGTTAAGTCAGTTTTAGCCGTTAGAAAATACAACTTAAGATTATTATTTGGTCACAAGCTTACTAATATTATGCTTACCTTTTTAATCATTGCTGTTATTTCTCATCTAAACCCAAAGGTTTTAGGGTCTGGTCATCACACAATTAGGGAAGCTCTTCTTTCACTCATCTTAGACTGGCGGGTGCTCCTAGGGATTTTCTCTTTGAAGTTTATCGCTACCGCTCTGTCATATGGCTCAAATGTTAGTGGTGGTCTATTCATGCCTACACTTTTAATGGGGGCAACTCTCGGAAGTTTAGTCGGTGCTTTAGGCGAAAATCTATTCCCTGAACTAGTTACCAACTCAGGGGCCTTTGCTATTGTCGGAATGGGTGCATACTTTGCAGCAGTCATTAGAGCCCCAATGACTTCAGTCCTTATCGTTTTTGAACTTACTAGAGATTATAATATTATCCTTCCTCTAATGATTGCTAACGGAACCGCCTATCTTATAAGTTTGCATATCCAAAAGGGCTCTGTTTACGAAATGATCTCTGAGCAAGATGGTATTCATCTTCCCTCTCATGAGGATAACGAAGTATTAGAAACTCTTCATATCGAAGATGCCATGATCACTGATGTCTATACGCTAGAAGCAAGTCTAACGATTCAAAAAGCATCTGAGTTAATCGAAGATAAAAAGTACTCGGGGTTTCCCGTTGTTAAAAAAGGAGAACTTGTAGGTATGGTTTCTTCAAATGACATCCTTGCTTGTGTTACTAAAGGAGATCTAGATAGAGAGATCTTTGTTATATCTGAAAGAAAGGTTATTACTGTCTATCCCGATCAATCGCTACTAGTGGCCTTTCATAAGTTAAGAAGGTTTCATGTAAGCAGACTGCCTGTTGTTAGTAGAGTAAATAGAAGAAAAGTTCTCGGCATTATTACAGCAGAGAATATCGCTTCAAAGTTTGGCTATCATGTTACCCATGAAGATGATGATGAAAACACTGGTCTAAAAAGCTAGTCCTAAAGCAATTACTTTAAATCAAACCAGTTAACACCAATTCCCATATCAACTTTTAAAGGCACTTTTAGTTCGACAATATTTTCCATTCCATCAACGACAAGTTTCTTCATTACCGAAAGCTCGTCTTCAGGAATTTCAAAGATTAGCTCATCGTGTACTTGAAGAAGCATCTTAGACTTAAGACCTTTCTCTTTAATCTCTGAATCGATCTTAATCATCGCGATTTTGAGAATATCAGCAGCTGTTCCCTGAATAGGTGAGTTCACGGCCATCCTCTCTGCCATAGACTTTACTGTTCTATTCTTAGAATGAATGTCAGGAAGAAATCTCTTTCTACCATTAAGAGTGATAGCATAACCTGTTTCCTCACAGAGTTCTTTTAGTGAATCTAAGTAGGACTTCACGCTAGAGAACCGCTGAAAGTAATTTGTAATATAATCTTTCGCTTCTCTTCTTGATATCCTAAGAGCTTTTGCCAGTCCAAAACTAGACTGACCATACATAAGACCAAAATTAACAGCTTTAGCTTTAGAGCGATCATTTGAAGTTACATCTTTTAAAGGAATTCCCATTACTTCACTAGCGGTTTGAGAGTGAATATCAACGCCTGTTTTAAAAGCTTCAAGCATTGTCTCATCTTCAGAGAAGTGAGCGAGAAGCCTAAGCTCTACTTGAGAATAATCACATGCTAATAGTATGTTTCCAGGAGAGGCCATAAAGCCTTTCCTAATCTTCCTTCCCATCTCTGTACGAATAGGGATATTTTGTAAGTTAGGATTGTTTGAGGCTAAACGTCCTGTTGCAGCGACGTGCTGATCAAAGGTTGTATGAAGCCTTCCCGTTTTTTCGTTAATGAGAAGAGGAAGGGCCTTAACATAAGTAGATTGTAACTTACTTAATTCCCTATTTTGTAAAATTAGTGCTGGTACTGGACTTAGATCTTTAGAGGAAAGCTCCTCTAAAACTTCTGCGTCTGTTGAGTAGCCTGTTTTAGTTTTCTTAACGACAGGTAATTCTAATTTTTCAAAAAGTAGTTGCCCAACTTGTTTTGGAGAATTCAGGTTGATCTCTTCTCCATCACAATATTTTTTAATCTCTGTTTCAATATCAGTTAGCTTTCCCGCTAACTCTTCTTCTAGTTCAGTAAAAAAATCCTTATTAATATGAATCCCTTCGTATTCCATATTATTGAGGATTTCAAAGAGGTTATCATCCATTTCATAATAAACAGATTCAAGATCTTTAGCCTTCAATTCCTCCTTAAAGATTGAGCTTAGTGAATAAATACTAGCCGCTCTCTCACCAGCAATAGCACTAGCTTCTTCTAAGGTTTTTTCATTCAAGTAAGGGTTCTTTTTTTCAAGTTCGACCAATGAATAGTCGAGGTACTCTTTAACTATATTAGAAAACCCATGATTAGCTCCTGCATCTAAAACAAAATGAGCTTGGATTACATCAAAGTGCTGAGCCTTAAATAAGACTTCCTCTCTTTTGCAAAAAGAGTAATCCTCTTTGACGTGACTTGAGCAAATTTCTTTGGTTTCATCACAAAGAGTTACTTCATAAAGGTCTTTAAAATAACTAAGCTTTAACTCACTTTTAGAGAAGTAAAATGCTTTATCTGTTTCAATCGAAACAGATATTCCCACAAGGTCTCTAGTTAGAAAGTCCCGGCTATCATATTCTGTATGAAAAGCCATTCCAGTGGCCGCTTCAATTTGTAACAGGACTTCTTTTATGTTTTTCTCAGTTACATTAGTGACGGCAATTTCTTTTTGAACTGATTGCTCCTTAAAGCCAGCCCACTCTTGAGCTTTATCAGTTAAACGTGCCTCTTCGACACCCTTTCTGATATCTTCAAGTTTCTTGATCGCTGATTTAAAACCTAGACTCTTTAACCACTCAATTAATTCATCTGAGGGTGTAAAACAAAATTCTGTAGAATTTGGCTGTTTCCCTAAACTTAAGTCAGTCACAATCTGAACTAATCGTTTAGAAAGAAGAGCATCATCTAAGTGATTCTCAAATGCGTTCGTTAATTTTTTTCCTTTAAATGTATCTTTAGCTTCGATGCAGGCTTCTAAAGTTTTATGCTCATCTAAAAGCTTAGCTGCACCCTTCGCTCCAATTCCTTTCATTCCAGGTATATTATCTGAGGAGTCACCTACCATAGAAAGGTAGTCAACAATCTGCTCCGGCCAAACGCCCATCTTATCAAAGACTGCTTGACGGTCATATTTTATGTCTTTCATAGTATCGAGAATAAAAACATTATCCCCAACAAATTGCATAAGGTCTTTATCACCTGAAGCAATCAAAATTTCGTCAAAGTCATCCTTCCACTGAGTAGCAACGGCTCCCATAATATCATCAGCTTCATAATTATCTTCTGCAATCCAAGACAAACCAATCTTTTCAATGAGGGTTTGAATTAAAGCAAATTGAGGAATCAAGTCTTCAGGAGGTGGTGGACGATGTCCCTTATAATCTTCATAGATTTCATTACGAAAAGTTCCACCCGAAGTATCCTTGGCAACAATCACATGTGTTGGCCTATAAGTAGAAAAGAGTTTCATGAACATACTTAGAACTCCATGAACGGCATTAACGGGAGTACCGTCTGGAGAATGCAAAGTTCTAATGGCGTAAAAAGCACGAAAAATAAAATTACTGACATCGATTATGATGAGACGTTTCTTCATTGAGTCCTCAAGAGAAAATTTTGGACTAAACTAACATTTTAGGAACTAGCTTGACTACCTGTAGCTTCAAACCAAGATGACTTTCTATTCTTAATTGCCACGTGGCTTCCATCATTTGCCATAACAGAAGTATCTGCCATAACGTCGCCTAGCCTGTGACCACTATCGAGTTTATAAAGGAGATAAACTTCTAGAATTAATAGTGGAATGCCTACAATAAACGAAAAGATCCAGCCCCATATAGGCACTACAGCAAAAACTAAGGGTATCAGTATAGGTAAGTTTCTAATGACTGATTGCTTTAACGTACAAGGCTTTCCATCCTCTAAAGAGATGACAGCGAAGCCCATAAACTTCTTACCCACTGACTGACCATTTTGTAACGAGTCAGCAATCCCCATATAAGCTGCTGAGAGTATTAAACCAAGTGGATAGAAGAAAACAGAGAGCAAGAGAACTATAAAAAGATCAATGGCCTTGGCCATTAAACGGCTCAATCTCGCTGCATTAATCGACCTTTTTAGTAGGTACTTTCTGTTGTTCATTTAGTCTCCGACTAATTATTACTTTCTACCATTGTATCTCATTGAATTTTTTAGGGACAGAAGGCTTTTTTTTCCATACCGCATAAAACACGGTGCACAAGTTTTTTCAGGGGAAATTATGTACATAAAGAGGCCAATAAGTTAAAAAAGTGGTCCCTAAATTAGTAAAGGAGTTTTCATGGGTGCAGTAGGTAAAGTTGACCAAAGTAATTTTGACCAAGATGTTCTTAAATCAGAGAAACTTGTTCTTGTTGATTTCTGGGCAGAGTGGTGTGGACCTTGTCGTCAGCTAGCTCCAATACTCGATGAAGTAGCTGGTGAATCAGAATCAGTTAACATTGTTAAAGTTAATGTAGATGACAATGGTGACATTGCTCAAAAATATGGGATTCGTGGAATTCCTACTATGATCTTTTTTAAAGACGGAGAAATCGCTAAAACTTTAGTTGGTGTTTCTAGTAAAGAAGAGATCAAGAAGTTAGTTGAAGAACTAGCTTAAGCAAAATTAAATAATAGGGGCAGTCTTCCTGCCCCTACCTCATACTTAAATACTCTTTTTTGTTTTCTAGGTAATTCTTTCCAAGACATTTTTTGAACAGCTAGATCCATGTTTGCTGTACAATATTACTATAAGTAATAGAAATGACGGAACTATCGTTTCAACAGGAGAGAAGAAGCAATGGAAACCCAAGCAGTTGAACAAGCCACAGGATTGATGGCATCTATAAATGGCCTCGCCGAATTTATTCAAAGCGGAGGCGTCTTTATGTGGGTCATCGTAATTATCTGGGCCTTCGGTATTGCAATCAGTTTAGAAAGATTTTCAAAACTCTTTTTTAAATTTGATGTCGATGGTGCTTCATTCATGAATGAACTACAAAGGTATATTTTATCAAATGATATCCAAGGAGCCATTAGAGTTTGCTCCGGATCTGTTGCTGCCCTTCCAAAGGTCCTAAAGAGTGGACTTAAAAGAAGTACGCAAAAGACAGAGCAGATACAAAATGCAATCGATGCTACCGCGCTAGAAGTTATCCCCAAGGTTGAACTCAGGTTAAACTATCTTCAACTCATTGCGAATATCTCTACACTATTTGGACTACTTGGAACTATCCAAGGTTTGATCCAATCCTTTGGAGCTGTTGCTGCCGCGGACCCATCTCAAAAAGCTGAATTGCTAGCGCAAGGTATTTCAAAAGCTATGAACACTACGTTCCTAGGTCTCCTCGCTGCTATCTCTATAATGATGCTTCATACTTTCCTTCAGTCTAAGTCTGAAAAGATTATAAATGAGATCGATGAATTCTCAGTTAAGTTGCTTGATCTTTTAGGAACAACGAAAGCTGAGGACTAGAAGATGTATAAAGCTCCAAGTAGAAGAAAAAATAGATCAAGACCTGCGTTTACTAAACCGAATCTTATTCCAATTCTAGATGCGGTCTTTATTTTTATTTTCTTTCTACTGATGTCAGCAAGTTTCGTTAAGATCTATGAAATCCCAAGTGACGTTCCTATCCTAACTTCGACACCTCCTTCAAAGAAGAAGCAGCTGGCACTTACCCTATCCATAAGTAATAACGGGGTAAACGTTCTAACAGGCGTGCCCAGTAAAAGTGTAAAGTTTATAAGAAAGAATAATGAAGGTGAATACGACAATGAAGCCCTTCACAGATACCTCATCAATCTTAAGAAAAGGTATAAATCAGAACGCGGAGTTATCATTGAGCCTCAAGTAGACTTAGTTTACGACAAGCTTGTTAAGATAATGGATGCTGCAAGAATCCTTCGCCAAACAGATGAAGCCATATATGGAAGATCTAAAGAGGGTATTCAAGAAAGAATCAGTGTTCTTTTTGACCAAATGATTTTTAGCAATATTAGCAGTATTGTAAGAACCCAGGCTAAATAATGAGAAATCGTTCTATTAGAAATAGAGGCAAGAGAAAGAAGAAAGAAGTAATGGATATTGATATTACTTCCCTTCTGGATATCTTAGTTATCCTTCTTGTTTTCCTTTTAAAAAGTTATAACAGTTCAGGTCAAGTCATCACAGTTCCAAAAGGTGTTGATCTTCCCATCTCTGAATCACAATCCATTAGCTCCTCTGGAACCATTGTCCAAGTCTCACCTTCTTCGATTTGGGTCGATGATAAAGAAGTTCTCATTCATAAAGGCGCTTCGATATCTAAATACTCTGATCGTGGGAATAGGATCATTCCTCTTTTAACAGTCCTTAGACAAAAGAAAGCTGAGATTGAAAAGATTAGCAAACAAGCCCCTAAAGCAAAAGAGTTCACGGGGAAATTAAACTTACTTGTTGATAAGTCGATTAAGTATAGTTTTCTTCAACGGATAATGCACACTAGTGCTTCAGCTGGTTTTTCTCAGTTTAAGTTTGTTGTTTTGGGGACGGATAATTAGATAGTTTTTAAACTTGGCTTTATTTAACCCGCTTTATTGGCGGGTTTTTTTTGGTTTCCAAAGTCACTCTATATCAATCAACTCTCTCTATTATTATGGACTTAAGCAAGAAAGATACTCCGCACGATCTTTCGGGCGCTGGCGCTTCCTCAGATCTTTACGATGACTCCGCATCAAATTGATGCCCGCATGACTTTGAATTAAATGAGAGAGATACTCCGCGCGATCTGTCGGGCGCTGCCGCTTCCTCGGATCTTTACGATGACTCCGCATCAAATTGCTTTGCAATTTGACTGCGGGTCATTTCCTTTTAGGATAGAAGTTAAATGGTTGATTCACTTCAACAACACCGCCACCTAGAGGTTCTGGAAACTTGATTCCTTTTAGAACGTTAACCACACAACCCTTAACCCTTACAGGTAATGGGCTAAATGAATCGACTCCGGCTTTTGTGACGTGACCACTGGCCCCAATAATAAAGTTAAGCCTAACAACTCCACTGAATTCTCTGGCCGCTTTATCTAATTCTTTTTGATAACAATATCTAAATTGAGGAATATGATCCTCAATGATTTTTCTGATGATATCCGGATCCATTCCACCTAAAACAACCGTTTTGAAAGGGAGTCCAGCTGTATAGATATTCTTTTTATCAACAAGTCCTTCTACACCTTTACTAGAATCTAATTTACCTTGAGCTGAACCTGATAAACTTCCAACGTTATTGCTTACGGTAGCTTTTTTAAGTGTTGCTCCATCTGTATCACCTGAGTCCACACTACTTGAGTCTGAAACTGAAGCTGAATTACTTTGGGCCTTGAAAGTACTTGTGGCGCCGCCCTTACTTAACAAACTGCTTACCGTACTCTTGAAGTTAAAAGACTTATAAGTGTCTACTCTTCCTTTTGATTTAGATTTAGCCGTTACCTTAGCAGGTCTATTGGTGCTTTTAGGTTTTCCGCTTCCACTTTTTTTCTTAGGAGTCACTTTATCGACTAGATTATCTTTCTTGCCTTTATTAGGTGAAGCTTTTTTTACTAAACCTGTTTTCTTAGCGTTCTTACTTCCTTTGGAACCGACTTTAACTTTACTCTTATCAACGACTACTTTCTTTTGTTGAGTCGCGCTATTCTTTTGAGCCAGGGTATTAGATTTTTGTACTTTATTCTTTGGCTTATCCTTTGTTTTGTCGATTGCTGGAGACTTCTTAGCTTTAAACTTCTTTTTATAAAGAATCTTAGCGATCCTATCAGGAACTTTCTCTTTCTCTATCTCTTCGTCGACTTCGATAAAGGATAAACTTCCCATAACAAAAGTGACAAGGAGTAGCATAAGTAAAAAATACTTCTTTAAGTCACCACTATCTCGCCTAAGTATTGGAGCTGGAGCCACCTTCGGTGGAGCTTCATCCCCTCTTACGAAAACCTGAAGATCTCCATTTTTGAATCTTAAGATATCATCACGGTTAAGTTCGATTTCACTGCTATTCGCACTTATATCATTATCTGATAAAGACTGTAGTTCGTAGCCAGGAATAGGAAAGACAATAGAGTGTCCATTTGCCATCTTAACAAGAGGTACTTTCTCATCCTTACCTAGGTATGAATATTCAACATCACTTTCATCAGGCTGAAATCCCACTAAGTTATAAACCCCATCGCGATCAGGAAGATAATCAACTGAATAGACCCTGTCTTTAAAGAGGACAATAATCTCTACGGATGACTTTGACACATCGTACTTAAAGATCGGATAGAGTTGATCTGAATCTTCAAAGATATATTCACTGAATTCGGCGTTTGGATCTCTTGCTAATGGATATTCAACTACAGGGACATATTCTGCTGTCTCTCGATTTTCTACTTCACTAGGTGGACTTGGTAGACGTGGAGATTCATCAATAATCGGAGGAAGTCCATCGTCAAGCATCGCCAAGGGCGGAGGTAGTATATCTTCTTTTGAGTATTCTTTAAAAGTATAGTGGTTTGATCCAAACCGTATTTCATCGCCGAGTTTGAATTCTTCAACGACAACACTCTTTCCATTTACAAAAGTACCGTTAGTGGAATTCATATCGTAAATTTTGTTCCCAGACTTTGTAACTTCAATGACAGCGTGAATTGCTGTTATATCATCATGATCTAATACAATGTCACAGGCCTTCGACCGGCCAACAAGAAGTCGCTTCTTTTTAATTGGATAGCCGCCTTCATCCTTACCATTAATAGGATTAAGTTCGAACGCGACCTGTTTTTTACCATTCTCGACTTCCACAAGCTCTCCTTGCTTGTACTACCTTATTCTCTCAATCCCTTTTCTAATCTCAGGATTGAAGTTTTTGCGATAAGGGAGTTTATTTCTGAATTTCTGTTGTGTTCTAGTTCCATCACCTAAATCAGGAGGTGAACCAGTTTCACCTTCAATAGTAAGATCTTCAAAATCAAACTTTTGATATTTTTTGTATTTATAGATTATTCTTTCTTTTTTTTGAGTTCTCGTTTGTGCAAACGAAGCGCCCGAAAGAAAAAGCAGTAAGATTAATAATTTACTCATTGATAAATCTCCCTACTTTATTATAGTAACCACCAAGGTCACCTAGTGTTTGAGGGTCTACTCTCTCAAATACTGTCTTTGCATCCTTAATTCTTCCAGCAGCCTTTAACGCTACCGAGAAGTTTAATCCAACCTGTGCTTTACTTAACTCTTTCCTTGGAATCTTTGAGAAGAATGCAACTGCCCTAGAATAATTTTCTTTTAATAAGGCACTTGTCCCTAAAGCGCTTAGAACATCAACATCGTTTGAGTTCTTTCTATAGAGGGTATTGAAAACACCCTCGGCTTTATCGACAAAACCATACTTTAAATAGAGTTGTCCCAAGTTAAAAAGCGGAGTCAAAGAAAACTTATTCAGCTCGACTGCTTTTTCAAATGCTGAAAGCGCTTTCTGGTCCCTACCTTGCCTTTGATGAATAACACCAATATTATTCACAGGTGGGGCATACTTCGAGTTTAGCCCACGTGATTTATTATAAAAGAGGAGAGCTTTTCTATATTCGCCTTTTAAGAACTGACATGTTCCTATTTGGTTCCAATACCCTGGGTGATTTTTATATCGCTTATAATTGGCTTCAAAAATCTTCTCTGCCTGAGCAAAGTCCTTACCATAACACTTACCTATTCCCTGGCTTACTGGATCACTTGATTTGGAGATCCTTTCAATTTTAGGAGCTGGTAAACGCGAGATCGATTCTGATGAAAGCGAATCATCTCCCATGACTTCTTTAAACATATCTTCAGAGCTATTGTATTGAACCTCAGAAACCTTATTAAAGGCCTTATTTTCAATCCATCCAAACTC
This sequence comes from uncultured Halobacteriovorax sp., assembly GCA_913061265.1. GTDB lineage: Bacteria > Bdellovibrionota > Bacteriovoracia > Bacteriovoracales > Bacteriovoracaceae. Next base: position 363,294 of record CAJXVS010000004.1, read on the forward strand.
TTTATCTTCTGGCGAGTTGCCTTCGCTATTGTTTTTGTCAGTACTACCACAAGAACTGACTACAAGAATAAAGGCCATCAATACATATTTCATTGTCCACCTCCTCTATCCATCAGTACCCCTTCACGACGAGGAGAAAATTCAAGTGAGAATTTAAGTTTCTCTCCGTTCAAAAAGAAATTATTCTCTTTTGAAAGAATCGAACTCTTTAAAATTTGTTTTCTAGCTTCACGTCTAAAGTCTTGTGCTTTTTGATTCAGAGGAAGAACGATCTTTCTCATTGTTCCTTGAAAGGATTTCACATACTCTGGGGATTTTCCAGCTGGTGCAAATCTTGAGATATCATCGACTAATCCTTGATAACTAAGAACAAGATACTTGTATGAAGTTACGATACCTACACCAGATCCAATTTCTAAGATTTTCAGGGCTTTTGATGTTACTCGATCTAGGAGCTCAAACTTTTTCTTTAGTCGGTTGTTATAAACCTTTTCAGGGAACTCCAACCTTACCCTTTGAAGCTGTTTAGTTTTTGCTTCGAGAGATAAAAGTTCAAAGCTTGCTACAACGTCTAGGGCCTCAAGAGGGATAGACTGCCGTCTTTTTCTAGCAGTATTATAATAAGAGAGAATTCTTTTCTTAATACGCTCTGCTTCACTTTCTCTACCTGTTGAGACAAATGCACTTCTAAGAATACTTAGAGGATGTATTAGTTCAGCTCGATAGGACTTATCGACACTTAGAGTGTTTATCAGAGATTCTAGTAGCCCCCATTTTTGCTCTTCAATAACGGCATTCATCAGGTCAACTCTTGCTCTTTTGATTTCATCTGCCTCAATCGAACACTGAAGACCTTTCTTAATCAAGCTTTGACTCTCGCTAAGTTTCTTTTCAGATAATAATATGACGTTTGAGTTTCTAAAAAAGAGCCTCTTATTCTTTGAATTTTGCTTACAAAGCTTAGATAAAACTAATTGATTAATCTTTGCTGATCCTGCAAATTCCTGTCTATTAAAGAGGTCGCTTGAAATGGCCAAGAATGAGCCATCGAACTTTTTAACATCAGAGCCATTCATTTGATTCAACGCTTTTTCTGACCAAAGGTATGAATATTTTTTATTTCCTAATTCATAGAATAAGACTGCAATATTATAGGCAGCGTTCTTTTTGGCGTCATTACTGCTGTCCTTATTTCTATATATTTGAACATATCCTTTAAGTGCATTCGTTTTATCACCTTTAGTATTGAACTTCTCTACTCCCTCAAACTGCATTGTAAGAAGAAGAAGCTTTAACTTTCTTGCATATTTTTTGGAGACCTTGAATTCACCGCGATTTATTCGAGTAACCCATAACTTTATTGATTCTTTATCATTCTTATCTTTATAGTGATCCATGATCTTAGCAATCATGGCCTCTTGGGTTGAGTGATCTTTGGGGTAGTTCTTTTTAAAGGCATAAAGAACTTTCTCAGCATTACCAAATTCTCTAGATTCAATATATGAAGAAAAAAGTCTTTGATAGATCTTGTAACTCTTTTTCGACTTGGGTTTATTTTGAAGATACAAAAGATAAACTTTGCTTAAATACTTGTCAGTTGTCGCTTTCTTAATACTCTTTGACCCCAAGGAAGCTATCATCCCTTCGAGGGCCAAGCCTGCGATCTTCGAATCACCTTTTTCTTTAGCCAATTTGTAAGCTCTATCATACTGAACAACAGCATCATCATATTTATTACTTGCGTAGTTCGTCTCAGCGGCATGAAAAGCGGCCCTATGTGTATTCTTTGTATCTAAGCCAGCTAGAATATTAAAATAGGCTACAGCTTTCTTAGCTTTGTTTCTTTTTGTTCTTCTTTGCTTTTCGTACCTTTTTGAAGCTACTTGTTTTTGAAGCAAGGCAGACATTCTTTGAACATGATATTTTAGTTGATCTAGAGAGTCTTCATCCAAGTTTCCCTGTTGAAAATCTCCATAGAGTTCCTGGCAAACTTTTAAGTGTTTAGTTGTATTGCCAAACCTTTCATAAAGGCCCAAAAGAGCGATATTGGCATTAACTCTTTCTTTAGGATCAGTTACATAATTCTTAGCTTCTGTTAATGCTCTCTCAGCACTAGTAGGATTTTTCCCTTGAGTGATCAAATACTTCGCTACCTTTATAAGGTTTGAAGAAATGTCTTTACCTATCTTCTTATAGAAATTGATCGCAGATTTAGTTTGACCAGCCTCTGTGTAGAAGAAGGCCAGATCTCTTTCAACAGCGCTACTCATATTCACATAGCGGCTGTTCTTACTAAGAGCATAGACTTCGTTCATCAGTTTGATGGCCTTAGATCTTTGTTTTGTTCTGAAATAACACCATGCTAGATTGTAAGCATCTTTTGTATACCAACGGTCCTTCTTACTTTTAAAAGCTTGTTCAAATAAAGGAATCGCTTTTCTATAGTCTTTTTTATTATAGTAGATTTGAGCTAAGGCAATCTTAGATTTTTGACCAGAATTAGAATTTCGGGCTGAGTACTTCATTGCTCTTTTAAAGAACTCTTGGGCCTTTTCCTGTTGCTGAAATTCTTTCGCGTTATAGGCGAGAATATAGTAAACATCACCTTTTTGCTTAAACTTCTTAAATCTTTTTAGAATGTAATAACAAGTTTTTTGAGCCTGTACAAAATACTTTTGGGATTTCTTGAAGTACTTTGATTTCTTTACACTGGCCCGTTGAAGTGAATCAAGACCTAAGTAAACTGCATTTTCTTGTTCCTTAACGTGACGAGCTTTTTCGAGAAGAAGTTCCGCCATTCTCAATAAAAGATTGGGGTTTCTGCTTCCTGTTTGCTTGTTCAGCCTAGTTATTTCTTTTAACTCTTGGTCAATTATAGAAATAACCTTGGTTCTTCTCTCTTCAATGGAAGCCGCAAATGCGGTTGAGCAAAAGAAGATAAGGAAAAATATAACTTTCAGATTTTTCATAAGCTAACTTCACATTCCGATTTCAGACTGAAGACATAATCCCCAAGCTCATCGGCCCAGAATTCACCTTCAAAGGACCAGAAATATTGCTTTTCATTTCTTTTAATATAACGAATATCCCCCCTACCTCTTAAAGGTTCAGGCTCTATTCCATACAATCTATCTTTAGATCTTTTAAGCATCTCAAGTTTAATATAAGTAAGTGCTTCAAGTGATCTTTCGAGGTGATGTTCAGCAATATTCAGGCTTTTCCTAACATAGGCACCAATAAGGTTTCTTTGTAAAAGAAGAGATTCCTTCAAGTTTATTGTCAGTATTTTTTTTAACTTCTGATTCCTAATTTTATTAACTCTTTCAATTTCTTCTTTTCCACTTACAAATCGATCGACTAGTTCTATATAGGCTGAATCTCTATTAATCTTATTAAGGAGTCTGTTAATTAGATTGTTACCTCTAATTCTTCCATCTTTTCTACTCTTAGCTAAGAGGTAATAGTATCGATAGTTCTTCCCATTCTTTCTTAGTAATTTAGATAATCCTAAGTGTTGGTTCTCATATTCATTTTGGAATTTATCGGAAACTTTTTTTGCATCTTCATAGAGGCACATTTCAAGATAGGTCATGGCCTCTAATACTGGAACTTCAGGGTTAAAGAGAAATTGTAAGATTGGCGCTTTATAAGTCACAAGCTTTCCAAGAGTTCTGTTGTAATCTTGAAGGTAAAAGCTGTTCCAAGCTTCTTCAAATAAAACTTCCGGCCAAATTGGGCTTCTCTTATCCAGATCTAGATAACTCAAATTAGCTCTTTCATAGTCATTATTCGCAAACTGGGTTCTTGCTATTCCCACTAAACAATAATCTCTATTTATTTCAAGTTGTTTTTTATCATTTGCTATTCGTGTCTTCTTGATCTGTTTACGAGATTCCAATACGCATTCATTGTATGTGGCCACAGAAGATTTGAAACGGCGTTCGATACTATGAATGCTTCCTTCTAAGAAAAGGGCAAAAGGTTTAGTTGTATGACTTTTTGGAATAGTCCCGTTAAGGGCACGAAGGGCATCTTTATACTTACCACTTCTAAAGTACTTTTTGGCCAAGATATATTTCATAGAAGGAGCAGAAGTCTTTTTTAATATTTGAGTAGGAAGAACTTCAAATTGTTTCACCCCAACATAAGTAACAACTGTATCAATTAAACGATCAATTTTTTTATTTTCAATACTTGATGATCTAGTTAAATATTCCTTTATATAAGGAACAGCGGCAAAGTAGAGTTTATCTTGAACTAGTTCTTCAACAACTCTTGGATAACTCTTTATACTTCCGTTTGAAGATACAAGTAGATCCCATGCTCGCTCGGCGGACGCGTTAGCTTTTCCCGAAGCTATGACGAGAAATATTAGAACAATGATAGATTTTGCAAATCGATTCATACTCATCCTAAAGGTCCATAACTACAGAAAGACTCAAGTCATAATGGGAATAAACATTTTCTTCGTTTCTATCTGGTCTTAAAGATTTGAACATAACACCTGTAAAGTCTGGGCGTATGCTAAAGCTGTCGTTGACATAAAACTTCATTCCCATACTCCAGAGAAGAGCATTGTGAGCTTCAACGGTTTCATTCTTATTAACAGTATTCTGTAATTCTAAACGATTGTTAGTCTCTTCAATCTTTCCAATGCCTATACCAAAGATATAATCCATGTAGACGATGGTATTAAAGGTATTAATTTTCGTATAAAAGGGAGACCAAAGTAACATGGCGCCCATATAGTAATTTGTTATTTGTCTAAAGGGAGTAGATCCTGCGGCAGTAGTATTTCGAACGGCCTGAGCGTCAGCATTCTCTTCTCCGGCATTCTTAGAGTAAAGCAGCTCAAAACCCCACTCTTCCTTAAAGAAATAACCTGCTCTTCCCTGTAGGTTTGATCCATTTACAAAAGATCCTGAAGTCGTCATCCCTGCTCCTAAAGAAACATGAAATTTACCTTTCTTTCTAAATTTACGATTTTGTAAGACATAGACTTCTTTATCTTGATCGAGCCAAGTAAAGGAGTATGTATCGCCTTCTGCAGATAGAACCTGCTGGCTAAATAACATAATAAAAAACAGAGAAATAAGAGTTAGCTTCTTGACCATAGTGCATCCTGCGCAAAAAAACTTGTTCCATCATGGAACAATTTCCTTAAATAATCATAACTTATTCTAACATAGGACTAAAACCGCGCAACAATCTAGGTGAGATTCTGGCATAAATTTCCAAAAGAGCAGGTACTACAATGATCTAGGTTTACTTGATTAAAGTTTGCTAGTTTTTGCCACTCGCAAAAAAGTTTTTCTTTTAAAAGCTTTTTACTTAGCCTTTGCTCAACTACTTTTTTCTCATCAACATAAACTAAGGCCAAAACAATCTCATCAGAGTCCGAAAGTCCTTGTTCATCGCAGGTTTGAATACCGTAGCAATATAGTTGAAACCAGTAAGCCATTTCTGAGTTTTCTTTCTGAGTCCCCGTTTTAAAATCCCATATTTCAGGAGACTTAGTTTTATCCTCAGGTAATAGGATTAAGTCAGGAGTACCCGAGATCATTTGTCCGAATAAAGAAAACTTAACTGGAACTTCCGTAATCAATTCATAAGAAGCTTTTTCCTTCAAAAGATCGATCCCATAATTCACAGCTGGTAGATTCTTTTCAGAAACATCTAGCGGGCATGTTAAATTTCCTAATACAGCCCTTGATAAAGCATCATGAACTTCAATTCCCCGTTCTCTAGTATTAGGCTTTGGTTTTTCATATTCAATTTCTTCTTTAATATGTTTTTGATCGTTAATTAAGAACTCACTTCCATAACCAGTTCTTTCTAAATCTTCCTCGTCAATCTTACAGATATTGCTAAGGTAAAACTTACGTGGGCATTGAGCCAGAGTCGCAAGTCTAGTGACAGATATTTCAGATATTAGACCTAGAGACTTTTGATCTTCCTTTTTTAGAAATAAACCGAGGTTATCTCGTTGAAAAAGAGGTCCCTTAACTTCATCTGAAAGGTTTCTCCCTTCATAATCCACTTGAGCACTTGAGCTACTAACCTTTTTCTCAATAAAGTCATTACTTTGCTCGTATAATCTAAATCCATTGATCCAACTATCATCCGAATATTTAATGGGTTTTACATCAGTATTTAGATCGGCATACGTAAGAGTTTTTTGTGCCCTTGTACACGCGACATAGAAGAGACGTTTAGATTCGGCGAAATCCTTTTTCGTTGAAATCTTTTCTTCTAAAAGATAAATCGGCGATTTGAAGTAGTCTTTCTGATCAGCACTTAGTTTCCATTTAATACTTCCTGGCCTTTTACCAAGAAGAGGCGAATTATTGTTCTTTCTCCCGTTTGTATGAATGCCACCTAAGAAGACATGATCAAACTCTAGACCTTTTGAGCCATGAGCTGTCATCAAGAAAATATTCTCTGGGGTTTCTCCATAACGAAACTCAACCGAAATTCTCTCGGGCCCAAATTCTTTTAGAAGATCGAAAAGTTTTTCAGGATCTTCACCAGCTAATTCTATCAAGTGAGATATATTTGAAAAGTTCTTCCCATTATCTGCATCACAGATTCCAAAATCGGACATGAAGACTTCAAAAGATGATTGAACTCCCATTACCCCAACATTACTGAAGAACTTATTAGAAAAGCCACTTACCTTTTCTGTTTCAATCTTTAAACCAAGCCAATTAAGTATTCCTTGAATAAGAAATGAAATTTGATCAGGCTTCGACTCTTTTCCTTTATCTAAATAAGCTTCTAGCAAAGTATAGAAGAGGGCCCATAGCGGGCCTTCACTCATTGGTATTTTAACTTGCGCCGTAAAGCTAAGATTTGATTCAATAAGTTTTTGTATTAAATGAGAAGAGGCTCCTAGGTTTTTATAAAGGATTCCAATGGTCTCTTCTGAATTTGCAGTCGTTACAATAGATTTATGAAGTTCAATGGCCTCTAAGAGATCCATGTCTTTAGAGGAAATCGTTTCTTCGGAGTCAACTTCCACTATCAATCTACGAACATCCCCGCTCTCTTCATCAGCACCAGGGTATTCTTGATAATCAACAACAACAGGGTTTTTCTCGAGTCCTTTAAAGCTTACTCCTACTTTAAAAAGGAAATCAAAGAGAGTGTTGTTCAACTCTATTATTTTTGCTTCAGACCTATAATTTTTAGATAAAAATAAACTTTTGGGCATTAAGAATTGGCATTTTTTAAAAACGCCTAAGTCCCCTCCTCTAAAACCGTATATAGCTTGCTTTAGATCTCCTACACAGAAAAGCCTTTCATAATTTTTATCAATGAGATTTTCCAAAATTTCAAATTGAACTTCACTGGTATCTTGAAATTCATCTACGATATAATACTTGTACTGTGAATTTAGTTTTTCGATCGTTTCCCGACTTCCTTTCACTCCCTTCAAAACATAATACTCTAAGTCTGAGAAAGTTAAGCCGCCTAGTTTATCGTACCTCGAACTTATAAAATTGAATAAGCTAAAGAACTCACCTATCCAACTAGCGTATATATCCTTATTCTTTAAAAAAGCCTGGATAGCTTTTCCATCGACAGCGAGAAATTTCTTAAACTCTTTTATATCGTCAATAAACTGATCGACCTCTTCTGATTTATCCACTTTTGTCGTTTTCGACCATCTGGAAATACTAGAGAAAAAATCATCAAGGTCTTGCCAAGACTTCTCACTAGACCAGTCTATTGATTCAACGGTTTTTAAAAAGGTATCAATATTCTTAAACCAAGCTTTTGATTCACTTGCTCCAAAAGGTCCTAGGTCAAATCGACCATCAACAACATATCCCCAAGTCTCATTATCAATGATCTCTTCTACGGTTCTAACAATATCTGTTTCGATCAAGCTTTCAAGAGAGGTTTCTTCCCAGAAATTACGAAGGTCCGGATTTGAGAATATCTCAAAGACTGACCCCAGGACTTGTTTCCTATTCAAGAGCAACACTTCATTCATGAAGCCTTGCCTTTCTTTCTTTCCTTCTTGAAACCACTCATCAAATAAATCCTGAATCTTAGACTTTTGTGAGTCAGCATCTATGATGTCAAAATTTGCTTTTAGCTCAGGAAAGAAGTTCTTTGAAATTAACTTATAACAAAACCCGTGGATCGTTCCTACGTAAAGGCTATTTAAGTTCTTACCGACAAGATCCCAAAATTCCCTATCTCCACCTATCTCTCCCTCTTCAATTAATCTTTTATAAAGCCGAGTTCCCATTTCCCCAGCGGCTTTTTTAGTAAAAGTCATCATAACGACAGAGTTTAGATACTTCTTAATATCTTGCTCTAGATTCTCATTACTTCCTATTTTACTTCTCAACCCTTTAAGCAGGTAAATTATATGCTCTACAAGAACAAACGTTTTACCAGAGCCTGCACCGGCTGCTAGGAGAACGCCACCACTATGCTCTATTGCTACCTTTTGCTCTGCATTTGGCTCTCTTATACTCACAATGCACCTCGGTCGCAGATATTTTCAACAGGACAATAAGAACACGAGCCACTGTCTAGTGGCCTTGCCGGATACCCTTTCTCACTTTTAAGATCGACTATCAGCTTCTTTTCTTTATTAAGATAGGACTCAGTAAGTTCTTCGTAGTCTTTCAAGTGCCCTACTCTTGCACTTAAATCAGATAAGAACCTCGTTAATTCTTTTGCCGTTTCCTTATCAGGAGAAAAAAGCAATGAGGCACTTGGGTCCTTTAGGTTAAAGTATCCAATTAACGCATTAGACGCGGAATCAACTCCACAATGAGAAAGATAATACCAAGCCTGTAATTTTTCGTGACTCTTAAACTTACCAACCGCCGGGATTCCAGCTGCTGACCTTTTGAAATCTATGATGATACTTGTATCAGAACTTTGATAGAAAAAATCGATACTCCCTCTATGCTTAATGCCTTCCACAGTATGTTCAAAGTTCTTTTCAAACTCAAAACTGGCTTTCCCAAAAAAGTTGTTTATGGCCTCTACAAACTTGATTCCTCGGTTTGCATAGAGGTTGATCTCATAAAGAGCTTCTTGGTATTGAACCTGATTTAATTTAAGAGATTCCTTAGCCAAGACTTTATTGAGTTCTTTAATAACTATTTCTTCAAGATTCTTATCACTCGTCTTAAAGTATTGCCCAATCACTTCATGCTCTATTATTCCTAAATGATATGATTGCAACCTTTCACTTAGATGAGCTTCAAGATCAACTCTCTCTATATAATTATAATAAAATTTCCTAGGACAATCGAGATAGGACTGAAGTGATGTGGATGAGGCTTTTTCTAATTGAAAACTATCAACATTCTCTTTTTCGGATATTAAATTGATTTTATCAACCACTTCAGAATGGAGGTTTATATCCTCCGTTTCAAATTCCTCTAAGATTTCAAGCCAAGAGAGGTCTGTCTCTTCAAAGTCTTTTTCTAGAAAGAGACTTACTTTAACCTCTGAGGCTAGGTCCTTAAAAGCGACTTTCTTTGTTAAAAAATCTAGTTCACTACTTCTAATAGGACCTAAGGTAACCAATGAGTCTAACTGAATATCAGAAAAGTTAGACTCTCCTCCTTTTAGAGGTCCTAAAAATGAACCTCCGATTAAAACAGCTTCTTCTTTACTAACAAGTTCAGCACTATCAAGAGATGAAAGAAAATGTGTCGGTTCAGTATCAAAAAGTGGAATCAAATAATTTCTTGGTAAATCTAAGTCTAAGATCTCAAAGAAAACTTCCGCATCAAAGAAGGTAAAGCTATCGTTTGCATCAGATAACTCCTCCCAGTCTTCAAGTAGTTTTAGATACAAGCTTTTAATTTTCAAGAATCGAAAGAAGTAATCGCCTCTCTGAGACTTCTCATCAAAGCTATTTAGAACTTCTTTTACCTCATCTAAAGGAAGCTCAATACTTCCAAAATCTGTTAATGACTTTAATTCAGATGTTATGGTGGTCAAGATAGGCTTAAAGGGATCGATACCCGCTTTAAAGAAAAGACCTTCAACTGGGAGAACATTTAGCTCTTGAAAGGTTTGGGTTGAAGTTGGAATGAGAACCTCCGCCCCTCTTCGAGTAATTTCATTTAACTTTGCATAAGACTCTTCAGAGAAACGCCCTTTTTTGAACCTATAAACCTTCAATGATTGCTTTTCTAAGACTACCTCTTCAATAACCTCTGTGTTTTCACCAAGCCAAGAAATCCAAGAGAGTGAATCTGCATTTTTATAAATTTCTTGATGAATGGGCACTACAACTTCCGCTCGAATGCCCAAACTTTTCAACAAGTCTAACTGCCCACCACTTAGATGCTTAAAGCCCAAGAAAACAATGACCTTGCCTTTGACACTTTCGTGGACAGGACTCTCCATAGATCGAAGTTCTTCAGCCAGAATTCCGTATGAGCTATGCTCATCATGAAGATTCAACTCTTCTGCTACAAGCCAGAAGAACCTGACGGCCGTTGCCATCTTCTCTTCTTCTTCCTCTAGAACATCTTCAAGCATTTCAAGGTTCAAACTAAACCCACGAAGCTCGGTATAAAGATTAAAGGCTTTTGTGAAGATATCGTACTCGTAGCCTGGAAACTTTATCTTCCAAATTGTGGAAAGCTTTAAGAGTAAATCAGACTTACGAGAAATTTGCGGTGCCTCATCCCCTAACATTGAGAGGGCCTCTTTTATGAATTTAGATATAGTTACGACATCGACGAGACGCCCCGTAGCCTGAATATGGGCCCTCGTTCCATCGGCCTTGACTGGGCTTGGGCATACAATCAAAAGGTCTTCTTTTTCGAGAGTACTAACATAATCGAGCTTGAGTATTTCTGAATTAGACGGTAGAAGTTTTACACTTAGCATAAAGATTAATCTCGTGCATAATGGAAGGCGAGGTTTCAAAGCTAGTCTAGCTTCAAAAGAGGAATTAGTCATGCTTTCTACAAGTAAAGTTCTGAGTTTTATAGATAATAAAAATGGCTTCATGCTCTATTTTTTTGAAGGCCAAAAACTTATTCACGACCTAGCTATTCTTCATAACCTTAAAGGGGAAGGCTTTCATTTCCTAAGAGATTCCATACTCGGAACTCAGCTCCTTTCAGTCTTCTTAAAAAATAAAGAGAATTATGGTTTCTATATTGATTCAGAAGAACCTTATTTTAGGTTTAAGATTGAAACAAATTTCTTAGGCTATATGCGTACACTCTTGCTTCCGGAGAACTTTAATAAGTTTCCTGACAAGATTTCTGGAGTCTATAGAGTCTCCAAGGTTACTGAGGGGTCAAGAGACCCTTACAACACAATTATAAATATCGAAAATAAAGGAATTGATGAAATTGTTAATCAGTTCTTTAGAGAATCATTTCAGATCAATGGAAACATACACTTAAGTAAAACAAGTGATCAGTCTGTATTTCTTATGAAGTTACCTGAAAAGAATGTTGATAAAGTCGATAACATCACACCAACTATTTCTATAAAAGAATATTGGGATAATATAAACCCCTTAGTAGAAGAGGTCTTTAAAGAGGCTTACAATGAACAAGGGCCTATCGAAAAAGCATTTACTAAAAAAGATTTTGTCTTTCTTGGATCTAAAGATATTCAGCTAAGATGCTCTTGTTCTAGAGAAAGAATGCTTCTTGGCATTCTGGGTCTTGCTCGCGCTTCTGGCTTTGAAGAGCTAATGCAAGGTGATAAAGAGCTAGAAACAAAATGTGACTATTGCAAAACCTTCTACCTTTTTCCAGAAGAGGAAATCAAAGCGAACCTAAAAGACATCTAGCGGGTTCCAAGACTTTTTATCAGATTCCCAAAAGAATCTTTTTAGAATTTCAAACTCTTCATAGATCCCACAAAAGTTCTCAGCGCCAGGACCCTTAGCAAAAACCGGACTTAAAAGAGAAGTATTTTTAAAGATGACATTTCTTCCCTTAGATTCAAACTCAAACCATTCCTTGCCCTTTTTAGGCAATTCTATATTTTGAGACTCAGACGAAGTTACAAGAAATAAGGTATCATTCGTTTTTTGGTTTTCTTCTTTCATAAATTTTAAGGTTTTTTCAAGTTCTACTAAGATCTCCCTTGCCTTTGGAATATCCCTTGCTTTTAAAGCTTTTAGAAAACTAAAGTCTCTGATGATAAAGACTGACTGTCCTTGCTCTTTTTTAAACCTATTCCAAAGAGATTTAACATTGTCATAAAGCGTGGCAAAACAATTTCCTTTTAGACAAGACTTGTCATAATAGACCTTACTTTTCTCAAACTTCTGTTTGCCTAAATAATGAAACAACTCATCCTTGCCACCCTTTTCCATTTTCCAAAGAATAGTATTTGAAAGAAAACCTTCTTTTCCAAGACAAGAATTAGCAGTTGATAAGCTTCCCTTGCCAGCTTCGATTTCAAAGATTCCAACCTTATGACTCGATTGATTTAGGAATCCCCATATTGGTTTTCTTGAATAATCCTCACAAGTTCCAGTAATATTTTTACTTCCTACAATTTGACTCAAGAAACCTTCAGATGCCTTTGGTCTTAGGCCGTAAAGATTATAATTCCAAGCGGATCCTGAACAATGAACATCTTCAAAAGAGGTTATAGCCGATTGGGGCGAATTAAAGCGGATCATCGCCAAGTGCTCTGCCTGAAAGCCTGCAATCTGGATCCAGATTATATTCTTAGCCTTCCCACCAAAGCTATGGGGGGAAAGATTGAGGGTTTGCACACTAGAGCAGCCCGAAAATAGGAAAAGAATAAGTAATAAATTTTTAAACAATGAATTCATTTGATTGATAATAAAAACTAATCGGCCTGAGCGCTAGGAATACTTAAAGCGCGAAGCGTTAATCCTGACAAGAGTATTCAGGTTTAGTTTAACTATCGGCCTTTTTGCATTATTCTTTACTGGTTAAATAGATAAATTTATTAGCTTTAAGGAGATTTGGCCATGAGCGCTGTCGAAAGAGAAATCATGTGGAACATTCCACTCTATTTTAAAATTATTATGTATGTTCTCTTTATAGTTTCTATGGCGATATTTTCAAAAGGCTACTATCAAAAGCTTCTGTTCGTAACTTCTGGAAAAGGCTTCTCTGCTTTAAAAGCACTTCTTCCAGAGAAATTAAATTGGGGAAGTTTTTTTAAAACTTCCTTATTAACCGGAAAAGTTCCAAGAGTAAGAAGAGTCGCAATATTTCACGGTCTTCTTTTTTATGGATTTTTTATTCTTTGGATTGCTACCGACTTAGTTGCCGTTCATGCTGATACACCTTTTAAAATCTTCAAAGGTCCTGTTTATATAGTTGTCAGCTTTGCTGCAGATATTGCAGGGATTATGATTCTTGTAGGTCTAGGACTTGCTTACTTTAGAAGATATGTTCAAAAGCCCGACTACCTTTCAGCTACAAATCCAAATAGAGAAAAGTATATGTATCTAATGCTTTTTCTTTTAGTTGTTCTTGGATATCTCCTTGAAGGACTAAGAATTGAAGGAACGAGAAGCGCTTGGCTAGCAGGAGATACTAATGTTCTCTTTAGCCCAAAAGAAAAGATTTGGTCTCCGATTGGTTGGCAAATCGCAAACTTCTTTGAAGCAACTGGTTTATCAGATACGACACTAGCAGGAATTTGGAAAGGCCTGTGGATGTTCCATATGATCAATACTTTTGTTTTTATAGCTTCAATCCCTTATACAAAATTTAGCCATATTTTCTTACTTCCTTTACAGGCTCTTATCACACCTAAAAGAAGAGGGGCTGTTTTAAACCCGATGGACTTCGAAGACGAAAATGCTGAAACTTTTGGATTAGGAAAGCTCAGTGAATTAACAATGAAGAATAATTTAGACATGATCTCTTGTGTTGAATGTGGGCGTTGTACAAATGTTTGCCCTGCTAATAATGCAGGTAAGCCCTTAGATCCTAAGCTTATAATTTCTAAGGCTAGAGATTTCGCTGAAGACTCTAAGGCCAAAGGCTTAGAAGATGCGGACTTCTGGGAAAATCAAATCTACACTGCTGCAGAGTTAGACTCATGTACGACTTGTGGCGCTTGTATGGAAGAATGCCCTGCCAATATCGAGCATGTGCAACTCATCATGGAGGCTAAAAGGTATAAAACACTTACCTTAGGTGAAATACCACCATCAGCAGCAGACGCCGCAAATAAAGTTAAGATTAATGGAAACCCTTGGGGAATTGCTCAAGATGATAGATTCAATTGGGCCGATGGACTTGAGATTCCAGTTATAGAAACAGGAAAGAAAGTTGATTATCTCTACTATGTCGGGTGTGCCGGCTCTTACGATGCTGCAAATCAAAAAGTCGTTAAGGATACAGTTGGTCTTCTCAAGAAAGCAGGTGTTGATTTTGCTGTCATGGGGAAAACCGAAAAGTGTAATGGCGACCCTATAAGAAGATTTGGAGATGAATACTCCTTTTACGAAATCGCCATTGAAAACATCGCTAATATGAATCAATACGATTTTTCTAAAGTCGTCACCCATTGCCCTCACTGCTTGCATACCATCGGCAAAGAATATGCAAAGTTTGAAGATGGGAAGTTTGAAACGATTCACCATACAGAACTTCTAGCTGACCTCTTAAAGACAGGTAAATTAGAGGTTGAGAAGAAGCAAGATACTAAGCTAACTTTTCATGATCCTTGTTACCTAGGTAGACACCATGGCGAATACAATGCCCCAAGAGAGATCTTGAAGGCTACAGGTGTACAAATTAATGAGATGGAAAAAACTAAGGATCAATCACTATGCTGCGGTATGGGTGGTGGAAATATGTGGTACGAAATCGATCAAGGTGAAGAGATGTCTGAGAAGCGATTAGAACATGTTGGATCTGAAGATGTGACGAAGCTAGCTACCGCTTGCTCTTACTGCCTGATTAACTTTAATTCAGGAAAGTCGGAAAGGACTAAAACCGAGAATGTTGAAATTGAAGATGTGGCCTCGATATTGGCCAAGTCTATTCTTTAAAAGTTTTTTAGTTTTAATAATTTTCAGTTGCTTCGGAAAGGCTTATGCAAATAAGCTGTCGACGAAGCAACCCGGAGTTATTGAATCACTCGAACTACTTGTGGAATTGCAGAAAAAGCAATACAAACTTTTAAATTCTAAAGTTCGTAGAAATCCGAAAGTTCTTTCTAATATTTCAAAGCTAAAAGAGATTCACCTTCATCCGTTCTTCATGAGAAGCATCTTATTTAACAGCGATGAGAAGTATTTAAACTTAGCTAAGAAAAACAAATGCCTCTTCTATTCACTAATAGAAAATGATCTCCTAAAAACTGCTGAAGGCCGTATTCAAAATGTGATTGTAAATTTCACTACGACTGATGGTAAAAAAGAATCGGCTGTTCTCACAAAAAATGATTTTATAAAGCAAGTTTACAAGCTTGAATGCCCCAATAAAAAAGAGACCTCTCTTCTTTTTGATAATGAGAATTTAGTTAGTACATTAAAGAAGATCACATTGCCTGTTCCACAAACTAAGAATGATTGCGAAACAATCTTAGAGGATTGGCAAAGAAATCCATATACTCCTTATCTTTGCAGAATCCCAGAAGCCTTAAGGCTCTCAGACATTGCTCGCAAGAAACTACAGAGGACTGGGAATACTGATTTCTCTAAAAGAAGGTATTATGTAGAGCTTATTAGAAAAGGTGAATTCTTTAAGAAAAAGATTCCTTATTTTGAGCGCTCATATTTGAATAACCTTTGCTACGGCCTATCTAATAAAGAGAAATTCTGTCAGCCCTATATTTCTGACGATATTTGGTCGAAGGTTGTAAGTGGTGAATTTCCAGACTATCTTCTTGCCCCAAAATGTAAGGCGGCCATGAATAAAGAAGAAGTTACTAAAGCCCAGCTTAATTCATGTGCTTCTAAATTTAAGTCAGAGCCAAAGTACTGTATCAATAAAGGAAAAGGAGATTTTAGATCGTTCTCTCCTATGCCTCATTGCGATTCAATCTCAGACTCATTAATGGTATCTCAGCTAGAAACAAATTATCATGACTGTCCGGCTTATATCGATAATGAAGGCATGGTGAATGTTCACAGAATTATAAATCACCTAAAAGGAGCTAAGGTTAACTCAACTCCAACAACATGTGTGAACGAGACAAATCAAAATTTTGCTAATCTTCTCTTTGATTTTAATTATGAAAAAGGTTGGCCCTTAAAGCTATGCTATATGGATAAGATTGAGGATAAAGAAAGATGTGACTCTTATATTCCTGGAAATAACGAATTAGATAAGATGTCTGAAAGTAATGTGGTCGCTAACATCCTTCACCGAACTCGTGGACTTCCTAGTAATACAAAATGTGAAATCATCAGTAAGAGAAAATTCAACCCGAATTTCCTAAAATATAAAACCGGATGCTATATTGTTTATAATCCTGAGGAATGCACGGTTCAGCAATGTCCAAAGAGGATCTTGTTTAATTTAAGAGAGATCGAGGATGTTAAATATGTAGGCAAACAAGAGTTTGATTACTTCCCTACCGACTTTAAAAAGGAAAAGTTTAGCCTCGCTAATATACTCAAAGAGACCTTTAAGCTTAAGGATTCTAAAATAAGAAACTTCACAGAGCTTATTTACTTCTTAGATAGAAAGCCTGCCAATATAGTTCATGGTATTGGTTGTGCTGAGGATATTATCCCCCATTTTCTAAGTAAGAAGAGTTTTAACCAATGTACGCCTCTTCCGTTTATCATTGATGGATACCTTAAAGAAGGCTCTCAAGTTAAAATGGTCACTCGCCTTGCCATAGATGACATTCATTCGCCGAGGCAAATACCTTGGAATTTTATTTTCAATTCGATAGCGAGCTATAAGATTCTTCACCCACTCGATACTTGGACCCTATACGGTATTCAACAAAGGAAAGGTGACAGTGAATAAGCTTTTAATACTTTTTTCTATAATAGCTTCTAGTGCTATGGCGAATTCGACTTTACCAGCTTTAGCGACTAAGCAAGCCACTAATAATCTTAGGTTTATTTCTTCAGATGGAAACTTTACCTATTATCAAAATAGAGACGGTAGCCTTTTGCTATCGACTAATTACAAAGTTGAAGAAATTATTAAAGGAGAACCAGGCACTCAATACGAAGTTATTGGTACTCGATCGAGAAAGAAATTAATAGTCACCCAACAGGCCTCTTTTCATAAATTCTTAGGTGTAAGGCAACTTAAAGCAATCTTCAAGTTAGATTTTGGTGGAAAAGATACTCAAAAAATTGCCATGGGAAAGAACCCTCAACTTCATTTAGATGATAACTGGGTTTCGTTTTACCAACCCATTACAAAAGTTATTCAATTTCTAAATTTAAGATCAAGTGCGCTCTCTTTTGAAATAAAGATTTCAAACCCCTTTAATCCCTATTTTGTTCCCTATGTGGTAATGCCAAATAACAATACGGTGATTTATACAGACCTAAATAAGTCAGGGCATTCAGGAGTCGTTTATTACGATAAGATTACCAAAAAAAACTCTGTCCTCTACAAAGGAAGTAACCCTGCAACCAAGCATGAATTATGCTTTAGTGGGGAAAACCTCTTTTTCGGAGAATTTGGAGTAAATGAATTGTACTCGGGAAGCATCATTTCAAAGCTTAAAGCAAAAGCATTAGATTTCTCAAAGCGAGAGATTCTTTATGAATCTCGCCTTAATGATATTGGAAATATTCATTGTGAAGGTTCTCTAATGTTCGTTAAGAACCTTTTTACCGAAAGAAAAAAACTAGCTTATGAAGTGGTTGAGTTAAACATATTGGACAAGAAGATCAAAACGATAAGTGATATCAATTTTGCTAGCCATATTATCGACATGGACGGCGTCCTTTTAATGCCCCACCTTGGAAAGTACTATGTACTGAAAGGTAAGGGCGATTTCACTAAGAATGATCGGTTAAAAAAACGTGAGGTGAAGCCATGAAGTATTATACTCTCTTCATTTTCCTTTACTCTTCCATTGCCTTTACAGCTGTTGAAGTCCTAATGCCAACCGACAAGCTTCCTCGAGAGATGATCTATCTAACAGAATCAATGCAAGAGATAGATCTTAGAAATAATGAGAGATTAAAAGAGAACGAGAAGATCTTTCTAAAACTGGAAAATCTCTTTAAGAAATTAACCAAAGAAGAACTTTATTTTTTATCAAAAACGGAATTATACAAAACAGCATTAGCCTTTAAGCCACCACTTAAGGTTTCTGAAAAATTCTATTCAAAAGAGATTATCTTAGAAGTTGACGAGAAACTTAAGATAACTAAGCTTAATAGTTTTTCACATTGGCTGATTGCAGGAATTCTTAAAGATCTCAATAACCTTTTTGAGAGCAGACACTTTCCTAGTTTTATAAATGAAAGAAATAAAGGCGCATTAACCTCTGGTAAGTCTCGGTCTATTCAAAAGAAAATGAATTTTTTACTTCCATGGTTACAAAGTTTTATGAGCGAAGAGATAGCATTATTTGAATACTCTTTAAGACCTTTAATGTTAAAGACTCTTGAAAAGGTTATTTCTAAAGGAAATTACTTATTAGACTTCTCGAAGCCCAACAAGAAAAAAGAAATTCAAAACATCAGTTACTTTTCAAAACAAAAACTAAATATAAATAGTGACGGGAAACCGAGTACTGTTGAAGAGATCCTAGATCCATTATTAAGTGGTTTAAAAAATAAAAACTTACCTATTCCCGTTGATGACTGGATTGAAGAAGAGGACGAATTCTCAAAAGGGCTCGAGGCAACTCCAGTTCTAAAAGCTACTGGGAACACGGATGATCCCAAAAATCTCCCTACCCCTGTTGAAGAGTGGTAAAAGAGATCAATTTCAATCACTTACATTGTATTTTAAACAGCGCATAACTTAGACCAAGCCAATTTAATTTGCTATATTCGTCCCCATTAAACACCCGAGGTGTTTGAAATCACAGGAGTTTTATGAGCCTCTCTAAGAAGCCTTACAAGGGTACTAGGGATTTTTTCCCAGAAGATAAAAGAATCAGAGATTACTTATTTCAAAAGATGAAAGAAACGGCTGATCTCTATGCCTATGAATCTTATGATGGACCTCTCTTAGAAGAAGTCGAACTCTATAAGGCAAAATCTGGTGAAGAACTTATCAATGATCAAATCTACAGCTTTCACGATCGTGGAGAAAGATTTGTAGCGATCAGGCCGGAGATGACTCCAACAGTTGCTAGAATGGTTGCGCAAGTTCATAAAGAAGTTTCAAAACCTATCCGATGGTTCTCCATACCTAACCTCTATCGTTATGAAAGACCCCAGCGAGGAAGATTAAGAGAACATTGGCAATTTAATGTAGATATCTTTGGCGCCCCTGAGACAATGGGAGAGCTTGAGATACTTCAAATTGCCGTTAGCCTAATGGAAAGTTTCGGTGCCACTTCAGAGCATTTTGAAATATTAATTAATGACCGAGAAATCGTAGACCTTATTTTTAATAAAGTTCTTAAGAGCGAAGGTGACCTTAGCTTAAAACTTTATAAGCTCGTTGATAGATATAAAAAACTCTCAAGAGAAAAATTCAATGAGCAATTAGAACAACTTAATTTAAGTGTTGAATCTAAAGATGCCTTTTTAACTTACCTAAGCTTATCTTCAATTGATGAACTAAAGAAGTTTCTCGAATCAAACAAACTAGAGACTGAAGGCTTTAGCCTTTTTAAATTAGGTGAGCATTTAGAGAAGCTACATATCGATGAGTTTGTTAAGTATGATCCATCGATTGTAAGAGGCCTTGATTATTATACAGGTATCGTTTTTGAGATCTTTGATAAAAACCCAGAGAACAGAAGGGCCATATGCGGCGGTGGAAGCTACGCTAATATCCTTAAGATCTTTAACGAAAACCCAATGCCTGGTGTTGGCTTTGGACTTGGCGATGTAACACTCAGAGATTTCTTAACTACCCACTCTCTTCTTCCTGATTTATCAAAACCTGTAACTAAGATATTTCTAAGTACGCAGGATGAAAAAGGTCTCCCTTATATTTTAAAGTTAGCAAAAGACTTACGTAAAGAAGGGATTTCAGTTCAAACTCACTTAGAAACTTTAAAGATGAATAAGGTATTTAATCTTGCAGAAAAGAAGGGTGCCGAGTTTGTAGGTATCTTGGGAACAAATGAAATTGAAAGTGGTGTCATACAGATTAAGAAGTTAAGTGATAAAAATCAAAAAGACATATTGATAAGTAATATTGAAGAAATAAAAGGTTTTTTAAAATGAGTGAAATTTCAAAGACGTATTCCCCCGAAGAAGTAGAAAAAAAATGGTATAAAACTTGGGAAGAAGGAAAGTATTTTAAACCTCGTCCTGGAAAGGCCAAAGAAGGCTATTGTATAATTATGCCTCCTCCGAATGTAACCGGTAGACTTCACGCAGGTCATGCTCTCGATATTACAACTCAGGATGCTTTAATCAGATTTAAAAGAATGAAAGGCTTTGAGGCCTTATGGCTTCCTGGAATGGATCACGCCGGTATCGCCACTCAAAATGTTGTCGAACGAATGATCTCAAAAGAAGAAGGAAAGACTAGGCATGATTATGGCCGTGAAAAGTTCATTGAAAAAATTTGGCAATGGAAAGAAGAGTACGGCGGAGTTATTGCAAAACAACAAAGATCTATGGGTGCTAGTCCTGATTGGGATTACTCCATGTTTACCATGGATAAAGAGCCCAACCAAGCGGTAAGAAAAGTTTTTGTAGATCTTTTTAATGAGGGTCTTATTTACCAAAGTGACTATATTATAAACTGGGATCCAGTATTAGGTTCTGCCATTTCAGATGCAGAAGTTGAACACGTAGAAGTAAATGGAAATTTTTATCATATTAATTATAAGATCAAAGACTCTGATGAAATCTTAGAAATCGCAACAACTCGTCCAGAAACTCTTTTAGGTGATACGGCAGTATCGGTTCACCCAGAAGATGAAAGATTTAAACATCTAATAGGAAAAGTGGCTATCGTTCCCATTTGTAATAGAGAAGTTCCTATCCTCGGGGATGACTACGTTGATATTGAAAAAGGAACGGGCTGCCTTAAGGTAACACCTGGCCATGATTTTAATGATTTTGAAATTGGAAAAAGACATAACCTACCCATTATAAACCTCCTAAATGGCGATGGTACTTTAAATGATAAAGGTCTTGAGTGGAAAGGCCTGACATCAAAAGAAGCTCGTAAAAAGATAGTCAAAAAACTCGATGAACTAGGACAGCTTAAAGAAGTTAAGCCTCATGTTCACCAAGTTGGGCATGGAGATAGATCGAAAGCTGTTATTGAACCTTTAGTTTCAAAGCAATGGTTCTTAAATGTTCAAGACATGGCCGCTGAATCAGTAAAAGCCGTTGAGGATGATACGACTAAGTTTTATCCAAAAGGCTGGGAAAACACCTATTTTAGCTGGCTAAGAGAGCCTAGAAATTGGTGTATAAGTAGACAGCTTTGGTGGGGCCATCAAATTCCTGTTTTTTATTGTGGTTCTTGTGATCACAAATGGGCCGATGAAGGAGAACCTACAACTTGTTCAAAATGTAGTTCATCTGAAGTTAAACAAGACCCAGATGTTCTCGACACTTGGTTCAGTTCTGCTCTTTGGCCTATGTCTACACTGGGCTGGCCAAATAAAGAGCTTATGAAAGAAAAGAAATTTGATACTTTTTTTCCAACATCTGTTTTAGTCACCGGCTTCGATATTATCTTCTTTTGGGTTGCACGAATGATGATGATGGGACAAAAATTCACAAAGATGGTTCCCTTTAAGAAAGTCTATATTCACGCCATTGTTAGAGATAAGCTCGGTAGAAAGATGAGTAAATCCTTAGACAATGGGATAGATCCTTTAGATATGGTCGCTGAATACGGTGCGGATGCCTTTAGATTCACATTGGCAGCAGGTAGTGGATACAACCGAGGACTTAACCTAGATCCTGAAAGAATTGGGGGATACAGAAACTTTATCAATAAGATTTGGAATGCCTATAGATTCATCTCACCTCACCTCGAAAATGCAAAGAGTGAACTTCCAAAAGAATTAGATCATCATGAACGCTGGATTATTGGAGAGCTGAATGCAGTCTCTAAAGTCATGAATGAATCCATGGAAGAGTTTAGATACGATGATTCTTGTTCTGCAATTTATCAGTTTGTTTATGATAAATTTTGCTCATGGTTTATCGAACTATCTAAAACAACGCTAGAAAGTGAAAATGAAGAAGAAAAGATAAGAAGAGCGACTGTCTTGAAATACGTTTTCAGAAAGGTCGTTGCCCTTCTTCATCCAATGATCCCTTTTATAACTGAAGAACTTTGGACATTTCTAAAAGAAGAAGATGAGCCTTTGTTAATAATACAAGACTACCCCGAGTTCGATCCGAATATAGATTTTTCAAAAGATCAGGAAATGATGGAAAAATTCATGGAGACAGTAACAGCTGTTCGAAATCTAAGGGCCAGTGTAAATATCAAACCGAAAGAGCTAGTTAACTTTGAACTCTTTGCAGATCAAGAGCTTATAGATTACTACAAAGAGCAGTTTGCTTGTCTATCTGATCTCGGAAAGGCTGAGTCTCCTAAGATTCTTAAAAGAAGTGATGCAAAACCAGGTAAGTCAGTCATGAAGGCAACGACTCACACGGAAGTTTTTCTCCCTCTTGAAGGAGTTATCGACTTAGAAGAACAAATCAAACGACTTGAAAAAGATTTAGCAAAGACTGAGAAAGAATTTAGTAAATATGACAAGAAGCTAAATAATCAAAAGTTTATGGATAATGCCCCTGAAGAAGTAAGGGCCGAGGTTTCCAGCAATGCTGAAGAACTTGGAAAAAAAATTACCGCTATAAACGAAAGTTTAAAGAACTTTAAATCATAATCCGTGGATCTGATAAAAGATATTAACTAGCTTATCGACAGTACCGATAGGCTGGCTACTATCTGGTGCAATCCACTTATTCGGGATTCCCTCTTTCCATTCAATCAATATAGGAGTTTTTTGGAAATGTTCCATAAAGGGAATGTCCGTCGCCTTTGAGACTAAACAGTAAGTATCTAGCCCTAAGTAATTAGCGAAACAAGTCCAAATAAGATTTTCCGTTATATAAATCTTTGAATGAAGGAGGAGCTTCATAAAGAACTCATCAGTTCCAGTCCTTAATTCATACTTATTTTCAGTATCGAGTTTTTTTAGAAAAGCCTCAGTCTCCAAAAGAACTTCTTCTCCTAGCTTAGGCTCAAACCAAACAACAAAGTGCTGATCATCAAAGAAGCGAAAGAAGTCATTCCAAAATTCTTTTTGTTCCAGAAGATCATTTGCATGAATCAAGAAGTAAGGAGGAAGGTTTATGAGCTCTTCCGGATTCTTCTCCATTTGCTTAGCGACTTTTTCAACACCAATAACCTTCTTATCACTCAGGGAGACCTCTAAGAAATTCTCTAAAAGACCTAGATATTTTCTATCAGGACGGTATGAATCAATGGGCTCTACTCTATGTGTTAATAAAAACTTATGAATACCATTTTCAAAGCCAACTCTATTCTTGGCCTTAAACGAAAAGCCTAAGAAGCAACTTTTCATGGTTCCTTCTAAATCTAAAAAGAGATCGACATTAATGATCTCATTTTTATTGACCGCATACTTATGGATACTCGGTAAACTCAATTCCTTATCGTCGTATTCAAAGCATTCGATACCAAAAGCAAAGGATTGATAATATTTTTCAGAATCTTTTGGAATAATTACCTGTATCTGAGCATCCGGATAAGTCTCATGTAAAACATGAAAGAATGGAATCGTTGCAGTAAGTTCTGTCGATTCCTTAGGAGCAAAAATTAAGATCTTAGATATTTCAGTTTTCATTTTTAATTTGTAAGACAGTAAAATAAACAACTGCAAAAGGTAAGGTGAATAAGTTAACGACAGGTATAGCGATTAGTCCGATAAAAATACTTCCTGAGATAGTATAGCCTATAAAGGAATTCCTCATATCCGAAACGCATTCGCCAAACTTTTTATTTTTCCGAGACCAAGTATAGTCCACAAAGCTTACAGATAAAAGTAATGCGCTTAAGATGAAAGATACCGGCGCTAATACAGGGATAAAGTTTAAAACTAAGGCAATGATTGTCATCGTTAAAATAAAGCTGACCTTCTTAAGCTCATTTACGAGCGTAAAACCTATCCTTTTAAATAACCTAGAAAGTGACTTATCAATTGATTCAGGGACTTCTCCCAGTAGATTCTTCTCTGTTCTGTTACTTATAATATCATTAAACGGAGATGCTATTAAAGAGACGATCATGACAAAGGTCCATGAAACAGCAAAATACATAACAACGCTAAGCGTGGCAGTAATAAGGTAACCTATAAATTTCCCAAGCCCGTCAGAAGAAATCTTTGCAACAACTAGCCCATTTATCCAATCTAAGAAGTCTGTAAAGATTAACTGACCTAAGAAGTAGTATAAAAGAACGCCGACCAGAATAGGAACAAGACTAAACAAGATTATGATCTTATCTTTCATCATAATTGATAATGAAACACCAAAGCTTGAAAAAATATTTTTCACATTAACTCCCATTTTGATGGATCTTTAAAACGAAATTCAAACAAATTTGAAAACTTAGTCAACTCTGCTTCTTTTGGTATAGCAAAGACTTCGTCCTTTAAACGCTTCCATTCTAAATTATTCTCAAGTAAATCTGTTCCTACTTTAAACTCATCAATCTTATTAAACTTCTCTTTAGCTTTTGAAAGTAATCCTCTCGCTCCATTTAAGTTACTATCTCGATAATGGATCATTGCAGCAGCAACCTGGATGATCGCCCAGTAAACATAGCGAGCATTATCTCCTCTTCCCTCAAGCCAGTGATCTTCAAGAACTTCATGGCATTCCCAATACTTTTGCTGGTTAAAAAGTAGCACACCTTCTTTGGTGTTTTCTAGGTGTTCAGGTCCGAATTGACCGTAATGGTAGTTGCTCATGTTTACTAATCCTTGCAGTCCTAAGTTTATCACTAACTCTCTTGTTTGCGGCGCGGCAAATTATCGTGAAAGGCGAAAATATGATAAAAAAGTCTATCGTTTTAAGAGGTATTTTATGTCTAATCAGAGTCAGCAAATTTCCCAGTCACTTGTTCCTAAATACATTAGAGAACTACAAACTTATCAGGCGGGTAAACCGATTGATGAACTAGCTAGGGAAAAAGGTTTAACGAGAATCTCAAAACTAGCTAGTAATGAGAATCCCCTTGGTCCATCTCCTTTCGCCATACGTGAAATGACAAACGGACTATGGGACCTTCACCGCTACCCGGACATGCATGCTTTTAAATTGAAAACTGCTCTTTCAAAGAAGAATAATTTAAAGATAGAAAATATTATCTTAGGAAATGGAAGTGAAGGGATTATGGCCTATATAGCTCGTGCCTTTCTTCAACCAGGAAACGAAGTCCTAACAAGTGAAAATACATTTATTGGATTTTACATCTTAGCAAAAAGTGTTGGGGCCGTAACAAAGCAGGTTCCCTTAACTTCTGATTATCGGTTTGATGTTAAAGCTTTAGCCGC
Source organism: uncultured Halobacteriovorax sp. (assembly GCA_913061265.1). GTDB lineage: Bacteria > Bdellovibrionota > Bacteriovoracia > Bacteriovoracales > Bacteriovoracaceae. Next base: position 388,926 of record CAJXVS010000004.1, read on the forward strand.
TGCAATTACCGATAAAACTAAGGTAATTTATATAGCTAATCCTAATAATCCAACGGGAACTTATATCACTAAGACAGAGTTCGATTATTTAATGGAGTTTGTTCCAGAACATGTTCTCGTTATACTAGACGAAGCTTATTTTGAATTTGCTAAAGAGTTCGACGACTATCCTGACTCTATGGATTATAGATACGATAACGTCATCACCTTGAGAACATTTTCAAAAGCATTCGGTCTTTCAGGAGTTAGAGTTGGTTATGGCTTTGGCCACGAAGAGCTTATCAAGAACCTAACTAAGGTTAAGCTTCCATTTGAGCCAAACCTTATCGGACAACTAGGAGCAACAGGTGCTCTTTTAGATGATCCACATTTAGAGAGAACATTGGGCAATAACAGGATTCAGTACAAACGTTGTGTTGATTACTTAGTGGCACATAACTTTAAGCCGATCTCTTCTGTTACAAATTTTATTACCCTAAAGACAGGTTCATCAGAAGCAAGTGACTTCTTTTTTGATTTCTTGCTTAATTTGGGAGTAATCATTAGACCGCTTAAAGTTAATAATATGCCGGAATTTATTAGAATATCTATAGGTACTCCTGAAGAGATGGATCACTTATTTGAAGCCTTAGATAAAATGCTACCTGAATATGATAAAAAATTTGGACGTGCTGAATGAAGATTTGTAACTACACCTATAATACGGGACACCTTCCTCAAAAAAGACTTGGAATACTCATCGAAGAAGAAGGAATTATTATTGATCCTAACCTCGCTTGGGCAACTGAGTATGAACGTGAAGGAAGATTTAACCCCCTATTAAGAGCTGAGTCAAAATGCAGCTCTTCACTTTATAAGATTTTAAATGGAAGTGACGATCCTATTGAAGTACTCGAAGAAGGTTATGGCATTTATCTATTTCTACAAAAGATAGGAATCGACTCCATGAGAGATGGTACTTCGATTTCATTTAAGATTAGTGAAGAGAATGTATCTCTAAATAGCCCAATGGATAAAATAGAGACCTATAGAGACTTCTATGCTCATGAAAAGCATGTTGCAAAAGGTTTTGAAAAAAGAAATGAAAAGATTCCAGAGGCTTGGTATCAGATTCCTGCTTATTACAAAGGTCCAAGCTGTGGTTTTATAGGACATGAGAGTGAGATCTTGTGGCCTGCCTATACCGATATATTAGACTATGAACTTGAACTCGGAATGGTTGTTGGTAAGTGCGGGAAGAATATTAGAGAATCTCATGCACTCGATCATATCTTTGGATTCACAGTCTTAAATGATGTATCGGCAAGAGACATTCAAAAGAAAGAAATGGCAGTAAGACTTGGTCCAGCGAAAGGAAAAGACTTCTGCTCTGTACTTGGTCCAGTAATAACAACCTTTGATGAGTTTGATTTTAAAGAACCAGACCTTTTAATGACAGCGAAGATTAATGGAGAGGAATGGTCTAGAGGCCAATCTGGAGACGCTCATTTTTCTTGGGCTCAAATGATAGCTCACGTTAGCCAAGATGAATGGGTTTTACCTGCTGATCTTTTTGGAAGCGGAACTGTTGGTACCGGCTGTGGACTCGAGCTAGATAAATGGATAAAAAGTGGTGACACAATCGAACTAGAAATTGAAAATATCGGAAAGCTTACCAACAAAGTTGGTAACAAACAGGTTAAGCGTTATGGAAAACTTTAAATCTAGTGGAACTTTTACCAAACAAGCTCACGTAAATATTCCTGAAGGACTATACGAAGAGGAGCATGGACGAAAAGGATTCTTTGGTAAGGTCAGTCAGATCTATCATCAGAATCCACCAGTGAATTGGACAAATATAGAAGGCGAGTTAAAGCCTAGATGTTTGCCTCCTCTCTTTTCAGAAAACTTAAAGAAAAATAGCTTTATGCCAGTCTTAAAGAATAATGACTGCATCATCAGTGCCGGGCACTATAGCTCTTCGTTCAAGCATTTTTTCAGGAATGCAGACTACGACGAGCTCTTCTTTATCCATGCAGGTAATGGAAAAATCGAATCTATTTATGGTCACCTTGATTTTGAAAAAGGCGATTATATCATTATGCCTAGAGGCACCACTTATAAGCTCTTTATTGATTCTCCTTCGAAGATCATGAAAGTTGAATCAAGTGGCGAGTTTGAAGATCCTTCTCGAGGAATCTTAGGACCTAATGCACTTTATGATCAAACAGCAATCGTAACTCCCGAATCAGCCCTTGGATCAGAGCAAGACTTAAAAGAGTATAAAGTTGAGATTAAGAGGTTAGGGAAGATTACATCAGTAACCTATCCTTTTAATCCTCTAGATGCCAAAGGGTGGAAAGGAAGTGTCTACCCTTATAAGTTATCTATCTATGATTTTTGCCCCATCATGAGTCACCGCTATCATATTCCTCCATCAGGTCATACTACATTTGTAAGTAAGAACTTTGTCGTTTGCTCCTTTGTTGAACGCCCTCTCGAGGATGAGAAACATGGTGTTCTAAAGGTTCCTTTTTATCATTCAAACATCGATTACGATGAGGTTCTCTTTTATCACCAAGGAAACTTTTTCAGCCGAGATAATATTGACGAAGGCGCTATGACTTTTCATCCACAGGGAATTCATCATGGTCCTCATCCAAAGGCGTATGAGAAATCCAATGGAAAAACCTATACAGACGAATACGCAGTAATGATTGATACAAGATACCCTCTTGAACCAACAGAGTGGTTTACTGAGTTTGAAGTTAAAGATTACTGGAAATCATGGATGTAAATTATGCTTAGTTTTGATACGAATGGTGAGTTTTCACAAAATTATAAATTCTTAATCGGAAGTATACTTCCAAGGCCTATTGCGGTTGTTTCAACTTTAAATGAGGATGGCTCAAACAATCTAGCCCCTTTTAGCTTCTTCACAGCAGTAAGTGCAAAACCTATGATCATTGCATTTTCTCCCCTTATTAGATCAGCAACAGGTAAGCCAAAAGATACGCCTACGAATATTCTAAGAAGTAAGGAGTTCGTCATCAATATTGTCTCAGAATCAATCGCTGACAAAATAAATCTTTGCAGCACTGAACTTCCCTACGGCGAAGATGAGTTTGCATTCTCAGGCTTAACTCCCATAGATTCGAGTATCGTAGGCCCTAAAAGAATCAAAGAAAGCTTAATTCATTTTGAATGTAAGTTTAGAGACCGTTTAAATTACGGGGATGAACCGGGCTGTGGTCAAATCATTACCGGTGAGGTTGTTAAGGTTCATGTAGATGAGTCTGTTTATGAAAACGGAAGGATCAATACAAAGAAGCTCAATCCTGTAGCAAGAGGCGCTGGTAATGACTGGTTCAGAGCCACTGACGTTTTTGAAATGGAAAGATTGATGAAGGCGCAGATACAAAAATAGAGTGTAATTATACAAGGAGAAAATTCACAGAATTTTGACTCCTGCTTTACCGTCATGAAAGGCGAAACGTCAGTTTCGACTTGCATGGGCGGAGACATTAGAACCAACAAGGAGAAAGTATATGGAATTTGAACCTCATAAGTGTGTAGAAGACGAATTCAAGGGAAACAAGATCCTAAAGATCATCAAGATCGACGAGGAAGGAAATGAAGTAGAAAAATTCGGAACAATCGTAAGCTTCGGATATAAAAAAGCGGCTTATATTCTTCAAAATATCGAAGAGATTAAAAAGTTCGTAGAAAGTAACGAAAAGAAAGAGTAAAAAAAAAGGGAACCATTAGGTTCCCTCTTTTTATTGAATTTTAATTTTAATTAAGCAACTTCAACTTTTACTTGTTCTTTTAACTTAGCAAAAGTCTTCTCTTCTCTAATAGCATACATCATGTTTTTTCTGATCTTTTCATCAGTACTATAATATTGCTTAAGCTGCTCTACAGGAAGGCCTGAACCTTTCGCTGTCTCTTCGATTTTTGCATCAAGATCTGATTCAGAAGTTTCTACATCAAATTTCTTAGCAAGAGTATCTAGGATTAAACCTGAACGTACTTGAAATTGAGCTTTTTCTTTTAAGTCAGTTGCCCATTTTTCAAAATACTCATCCATCATTGGCTCATTAAACCCTTGCTGAGTTAGGTTTTTCTTAACATCTTCTTTTAAGTAATCTTCTTGTTGGCTTACTAGAACACCAGGAACATCAAATTGGTTTTCTTCAATTAGTTTCTCAAGGATCTCTTGGTGAAGCTTCTCATCAGCTGCTCTTTCTTTTTGCTGAACAAGATTTTCTTTATTCTTAGTATTGAAATCATCAACTGACTCAAAACCAAATTCCTTTGCTAGCTCATCACTAAACTCAGGAAGTTTTTTCTCTTTAATCTCAAGAAGTTCAACGTCAAATTTAACCTTGGCTCCTTTTAATTCTTCTGAGTGATACTCTTCAGGGAAAGTAAGGTCTAAAGACTTTTTCTCCCCTTTTTTCATTCCCATCATTCCTTCTTCAAACCCTGGAATAAATTGACCAGAACCGATTTCTAAAAGAAATTCTTCACCTTTCATACTTTCAGGTTTTTCACCATCAGGTGTTGTGCCTTGAAAGTTCATGATCGCTGTATGACCTTTTGATAAAGTTGCTTTCTCATCGGTAACTTCTGTCATTTCTGCTTTTGAGCTTAGATAATTGTTCTTGATACCTTCAACGTCTTCCTCATTAACTTCAACTTTTTCTTTCTTGAAGCTAAGCTTAGACATATCTTTCAATTCTACTTCAGGGAAGATTTCAACAATTGCGTTGAAACTAACACTCTTACCGGCGTCATATTTCATATCTTCAAAGTTTGGCTGACCAACTGGATTTAACTCTTCTTTAGTCATAGCTTCGATTAATCTATTTTGAACAAATTGGTTTAGGGCTTCGAATTCTAATTGTGGGCCATAAAGTTTTTCAACCATCGCCAAAGGTGCTTTACCTTTTCTAAAACCTTTCATGTTCACTGTTTTTTGCTTTTTTGTTAACTCTGCTTTGATTTCTGTAGTTAAATCTAGAGTTTCAAAGTTGAATGCGATCTTCTTAGTACAACCGTTAACATCTTCAATTTTATACGACATAAATATAGCTCCTGACTCTTGGCGTAATTGTTTGCTTAAATTTTGGTGAAAATAGCGAGAATGGCCGTAAAAGTCAATAAATCAGGGGTTTTAAGGGTAAAATACTTCTTTTAAGTAGAGTCCATTTGGAGGTGCAACTATACCTAGCTTCTCGCCGGTTGGAGCAGACAATGAGGACTCAAGATGCTCAAGAGTTACTTTTCCCTGACCAACAGACCATAAGGTACCCACAATTAACCTAACCATCTGTTTTAAGAATCCATTACCGTTAACGCTTAGCACATAGATCTCTTCTTCTTTTGGGAATGGTCCCCAGTTTTCTGAATAAGGATCAAGCTTGCATGAAAAAATATTTCTTGTAGTTGAATTAACCTCTGTCCCTACGCATTGAAAGTCCTTGAAGTCATGCTCCCCCACAAGCAACTGGGTAGCTTTTTGCATTAAATCAAGATCTAGCCCTGTAGGGGCCTGAGCAACATATTGTTTGTGAAAGACGCTAAGATCTCTAGAAGTAGAAAAGAGATATGAGTATTCCTTCCATTGCGCTTGCTGAATAGGATGAAAACTCTCATTCACATTTTCAACTTCTAAAACTCGAATATCCTTAGGCAGCAGTGAATTTAAGGCCCTTAATAGTTCTTCGTTTCCTATTAATAAAGGCATACTTATCTTTACGACCTGCCCTAAGGCGTGGACTCCACTATCAGTTCGCCCACTTCCTAAAGTAACGATGTTATCTGTCTTACAAATTTGAGAAAGAACTTTATTGAGCGAGCCTTGAACAGTCTTATCTGAAGGTTGTATCTGCCAACCACAATATGATGTTCCAATATATTGAATCTTTACCTTATAGGTATTCAAAAGCGAAACCAATACCGAAAGAGCTTCCCGTGATCGAAACATCTTCGTCTTGAAAGTTCTCAAAGCTTTGAAGCCTAGCTTCTAAAGTTAGGTAGGTCTTTGTCATCTGATAGGCTTTCAAGTTTCTAACAGCTAGTTTTGGCGCTAGGTGAGAAAGGCTAATCTTCAAATTAGCTTTTCCATAATAACCGTAAGAGACCTGTCTCACTCTCTTTCCACTCTCACCATTATCTTTATCTGTTCTATGTTGATAAAGACCCATCAAAGAAGGTCCTCCAGAGAGACCTATCTTTAACCAAGACCCGACTGGTATCTCTACTAGTAAGCCGAGATCTACCGGCAGTGTCCACAATGAAAATGTCGTTTCCGACTTCTCTGCCACTGTACCGCCTGACGTAAATGAGCCCTTTCCTTGAGCTAATCCAACTCCAAAGTTCATACTCCAGCCTATCCAAATAGACCTATGACTCCAAAACCTTTCGAAGGAAAAGTGCAGCGATCCTCCTTGCATAGAGCGAGATGCTGTCTCACCGAAAGTTCTGTCATAAACTCCCGTTGAGTCGAAAAAATCATATTCATCTTTGATATAATAGAAACTAAAACCTCTCGTTCCTTCGTTGTTGAATCTTTTTAAAAGATCCCTATTACTCATTCTTTCGTAGCTTGTTCCGCCTTCCATACTATGTGGAATAGTCACTCCATAAGACCTTAACTTTTCAGCCATGGTGATATCTCTGCCTAATCCTTGATCATGCTCTTCATCAGTTACATAGACTGACTTTTCATCTGTCTCTGGTAGCGAGTTTTCTTCAATAGATTCTGGAACAAAAGGAGCCTTTCTTACTTTTAGGTCTTCAATAATCCTAGGATTTTTAAGAGGAACACCAGGTAGCGGTATGGAAATTTCTGAGTAAGAATTTAGAGAGAATAAGAATAAAAGAAAAGTTAAACTAGCTCTCGTTTTCATCACTCTTCCAATTGAATATTTCATCTGATTTACCTCGAGCTTTAAAAAAATATATCAAGGAAGCGATTACATACAATCCCATAATAATGGCTATCATAAGCTGCTCATATACAAATATTAAAGCGAGGAATAAAAAGATTATGACCAACGCCAGCTTCTTATTCTTCTTAGCTAATTCAGAGTTTTTAAAAGAGAAAAAAGGTATATTAGAAATCATCAATAATGCGTAGAAAACAGTATAGCCGCAGGCCAATATTTTATATTCAATAAGTTCTGGAAACTTAACGCTAAATAAAACAAATCCAATAATAGCCAAGGCTGCACCTGGAATAGGTAAGCCTTGAAAAAAGTCAGAGCTTACTTTGTCGATGTTGGCGTTAAAGCGCGCTAATCTCAATGCTCCACAAAGAACATAAATAAAAGCGACTACATAACCAATTCTGCCCATTCCTGATAAGAACTGGTTATAGATTAAGAATGAAGGAGCCATTCCAAATGAAATTAAATCACTTAATGAATCAAATTGTTCACCAAAACTAGATTGAGTTCCCGTAAGCCTTGCAACTCTTCCATCAACAGAATCAAAGATCGCTCCAAGGGCCAACAATAAACAACCATAATAAAAATTACCTTGGTAACTTAAGATTATCGATGCAAATCCACATGCCATATTTAAGGCAGTAAATGTATTAGGTAAAAAGAATGCTAACTTTTTTGAGTCTACCATTTTAAAAATCTCAATGATGACCTGCAATCAAAGATTCGCCTGCCATTAATTCCTGTCCAACTTGTATAAGTATCTCATATTTATTGGGTATATATAAGACCAGAGTGCCACCAAAAGGTAATAAGCCAATATTCGCTTGTCTCTTTCCTCTATCCCCAGGCATGACTTTAATCTCAGGCCAAAGTCCCATGGGGCACTTAATCAGTTGTAGACCAATTTCGTCACCTTTTAAATCTTTGAGGGAGATCAAGAGACCTGCCCTATCTAGCAATACTTTTTCTTTTGAGTATCTAAAATGCTCTCTTCCTTTTGCACTAACTAAGTCTTTTATCTCACTCGAAAAAGGAAGGTAGATCCCGTATTCAACGTTCCAAGGAATTCGAACAACCACTTCCGTAAAATCTTTACCAAGCGTTGGATGATCCACGTTTGGTAATATACCAATAACTTTGCCATTAGACGGAGCATACAAAACTCCATCTGTAATACTAAGATTTTCCTTATAGACTCCTACCTTTCTTCTGAAAAAGAGAAGGGCCAACCCATAGGAAACTAATGAAATTAATGAAAGTAATGAGAACCCTAAAGTTAAAAAAGCGAGAGTCGTGAAAATGAATAGAAAGTGAATAAATCTATTTATATAAAAATATCTCACTATAAACCTTTCGTTTGCTTGGGTTTAGTAAACTCTTTATCTATTGCCCTATAATAGTAAGGAGTTTCTGATAAATCATCTTCTACAATTCTTGAAAATAACTCTTTGGAATTATTTTCAATTAATTCTAAGGTTGAAATACTCTTTGGAATACTTTCAATACTCGAAGAGATAGTGAAAATATTTTCTTCTTCAACAACGAATTCACTTTTAGGTACTAAGGTAGATTCACTTTTTACTCCATCCCAAGAAAAAATGAAGTATTCACCTTTGTGGGCCTCTGATATCCATTTTCCTTTCTGATGATTCAAGAATTTAGGCACATCAAAGAAATAGAAAGAATTCGTTTTAATTTCTTTCCATCTTAGGATCTGAGCAAAACCTTCAACTAACCTAACACCAGTATAACTACCAGGCCCAGCACAGTAAAAGACGCGATCTAACTTAAATAAGTCTATTTCATATTTAGTAAGAATTTCTTCTAGGAGCCCATGAAAGACTCCAGAACTTTTCTTGTTTTTATATGTTTTAAATTCAGCCCAATTCAAATTTTTATCAAGCAATCCGATTGTTAAAAACTCTGATGAATCGACAAATAAAGAGTAGCTCATTTTAAAAAAATCTTACAACATCATTATACAGAGCGCCTACCATCAACATAAGCAGCAATGACAGTCCAAATTGTTGCGCGATCTCCATCTTTCTCCTAGAAACAGGACCCCTATTGAGAACCTCAAGGAAAATAAACATTATATGCCCACCATCCAAAACTGGAATTGGGAATAGGTTGATAATTCCTAAGTTGATAGAGATAAGCGCCATCAACTGAAAGAAGTAAGAAAAGCTTGTGTTAAACGAATCCGTTGCAACTTTCCCAATGGCCAAAGGTCCACCAATATTTTTTGCAGAAACTTCGGCTGTTATCAGTTTCTTGAATCCATCAACCGTCTTGAGAATGCTTTCCCATGTTCTAGGGAAAGCGAGATAGAATGAATTAAGAAACCCTCGTGAGTTCGTATTATAGAAACGTATTCCTTGGAATACACCTGCACTATATACTCCGATAAGCTTTATCTTTTTCTTTTTGATTGTTTTAACTTGAGGGGTAAGGCTTACATTCCTCTCCACACCATTATCTATAATCTGAAGATTTACAGCGCCCTCGTTAGCTTTATCGATAGCATTACGTAGGTCATAGAAAGAGTTTAACTTCTTACCATCAACACCAATAATGACATTCCCACCTTTCAGTCCTGCTTCATCTGAGGGCGACTTCATGTTCACACTTTTGATCATGAGATCAATAGGATAAAATCCAGCTTCTTTAAGAGACTCAAGAGCTTTTGTAGGATCACTAAGGATAATAGTACTTTTACTATTTTCTTCAAGCTCTAAGGTAGCGTAAGCATCTCCCTTTTTGGCCGTAGCGTCTTTTTTAACTTTAAAAAGTGTTAGTTTAGAGATTGGGTTCTCTGAATGCTGTATTTGATCAAGTGAAAGATTCCAATCGACCTTATCTTCAGTAAGACTAACTGCAAATCGCTCGTTCTTGCCATTAGTAATGACTGGAGATCGCATTAAAGGGGATTTGGCAAAAGACTCTTGAAAGTTTTCTCCAGAAACACTTGAAGCAATCGCAACATCTTTCCCTGAACGACTAACGACTATTCCCTTTATCTCATCTTGGCCTTCAACAACAACGTCACTAGGATTATAAACAGGTACACCATTAACTTCTTTAATGACGTCACCAGATCTCAAACCTTTTGAGTAAAGAACATTTGTTTTTTCGATAACACCAATTCTAATCTCGGGAATTCTCTCCCCTGAAACTAATAGAGCATAAAAAATAAAATAAGCAAGAACGAAGTTTGCAAGTGGTCCGCCCATGACGATCCAAAATCTTTGCCATTTATTTTTATGAGTAAAACTATGAGGACGGTCTTCGTCAGGAATTTCATCTTTAGTGAGTGGGTTATCTCCGAACATCTTAACGTAGCCACCTAATGGAATTAAGGACCAAGCGTATTCAGTATCACCCATCTTGTATTTTAGAAGTTTAGGACCAAACCCAATAGAGAAGACTTCAACCCTCACACCAAAGAGACGTGCAAACAGGAAGTGCCCTAGCTCATGAAAGAAAACTAAAGGACCTAAGAAAATGATAAATATTAAAATTTGTTCAAGCATCGATTAACCAAAGTTAAAGTACTTCAAAGCAAGCGCGTAAAACGGAGCTAAGAATATTAGACTGTCTATTCTATCATAAACCCCACCATGCCCTGGGATCAAAGAAGAGCTGTCCTTTACCTCTGCTTGTCTTTTTATTTTACTTTGTATCAGATCACCGACTTGTGACATAAGTCCTAAAAAGCTAAAGAAAACAAACAGTTGCACTGACATTACGTCGAACAAGAGATGCCAACTAACACCCCCGACAATACCTGAGGTAATTATTCCACCAATAAGGCCTTCTATTGTTTTATTCGGGCTGACGGCTTTCCAAAGCTTATGCTTTCCAAAATTTTTGCCAAAAAACCAAGCCCCAGTATCCATGCCAAAATTTACTAGAAGAAGGACTGCTAAGAATTCACGCCAATCCCCATAATGAAAGAGTGAAGTTAAGGCCGTGACAGGAAGGACAATCATAAGTCCCCCTATAGCCGGAAACTTAGATGAAACAAACTCCAAAAAGTTTCCTTCAATATTTACATAAAAGAGATAAACAACGAGAACGATATTAAATAAAACGGCAGCATTATTCATGACGTTGAATAACCCCATCGTATTGTCGAAGAAATTTAGAAAGATCGCTGGGATCAATAAGATAGCTTGAGAAATAAAATAATTTAAATTCCATCTCTCTCTTTTAAAGATATTGCAATAGATCTCATCTATGGCCAAACAACCAACTAAGATAACAAAGCCGATGGTTGGTTTTGACCCCAAATAAATGAGAAATGCCACCAAAGCGGAGAGCACAAGTGCCGATGCGATTCTTTTATTTGTATTAGACACTAATTACCTCTCCATTCTGTCTTTGAAGAAGACATTAGCCTCAAGTTCTCATCGGCTCTCATTTCGTTTTCATTCAATGAGTCTGTTTTTTCTACTGAACCGAATCGTCTTTCCCTGTCATTTGTTTCTAGGATTATTTGCCTAAACTCACTACGCTTAAATTCAGGCCACTTTGTCTTTGTAAAATATAGTTCAGCGTAAGCGATTTGCCATAAGAGAAAGTTAGAAACCCTCATGTCACCGCCAGTACGAATCAGAAGATCTACATCCTTGATTTCGGGGATCAATAGATTCTCCGCCAAATCCTCTTTTGTGAGTTCTTTTCCTGGATTCTTTTTAATAAAGCAATTTACTGACTTGATGATTTCATCTCTTCCACCGTAACCAAATGCAAAGTTCAGTTTTAGTCCTTTTGCATTCTTTGTTAGGGTTTCTAATTCGTAAATAAGAGATTTTGTTTCATCAGGAAGAGGAGAGATATCCCCCATAACCTTAAATCTAATATCGTTTGCGATGATTCGCTTCTTTTCTTTCTTAATGAATTTCTTAAGTAATAAAAAGAGAGTCTTTACTTCTAATAATGGACGGCTCCAATTCTCCGTTGAAAATGCATAGAGAGTTAATGACTCAACCCCTAGGTCATCCGCTTCTTCAACTATCTCTGAAACAATCCGGCTTCCACGAATATGCCCCCAAACTCTCGCATGAGAACGCGCTTCAGCCCACCTACCATTACCATCCATAATGATTGCGACATGTTTGAATTGATTTTCAAGAGTTTCTTTCATTATTAAACTGAAAGGACTTCTTTCTCTTTAGATTCCATGATCTCATCAACTTGTTTTACATATTTATCGGTAACAACTTGAATCTCAGCCTGAAACTTCTTAGAGTCGTCTTCACCAATGGACTTATCTTTCTCTGCTTTCTTAACAAGATCGTTTTGATCTCTACGCGCATTTCTTATAGCAATCTTCGCGTCTTCTCCAAGCTTCTTAATATCTTTCACTTGATCTTTTCTTCTCTCTTCAGTCAAAGCTGGAAATGGAATTCTAATTAAGTTTCCATCATTTGAAGGAGTAAGACCTAAGTTTGCACCCATGATTGCTTTTTCAATATCAGCGATAAGAGTCTTATCAAATGGCTGAATCTGGAGAAGCCTAGCTTCGGGTGTACTAATTTGACCAACTTGAGAGATAGGAGTCGATGAACCATAATAATCAACAGAGACACCATCAAGAACATTTGCCGAGGCTCTTCCTGTTCTTACTTTTGTTAGTTGATGTTTTAAAGACTCTAAAGCCTTTGTCATACTTTCTTCTAAAACTGGTTTAATTTCATCTAACATGAAATGCTCCTATTTATTTGTAACTATTGTTCCGATCTTCTCGCCCTCTACAACTTTCTTAATATTCCCTTTTTCGAAAATATCAAAAACAATGATATCTAATTCATTGTCCATACATAGAGAAATTGCAGTGGAATCCATTACTTTAATTTCTTGTTTCAATACGTCGATAAACTTTAATTTATCATATTTTACAGCATCATCATTTCCAACAGGATCTTTATCGTAGATACCATCTACTTTTGTAGCCTTTAGAATAACTTCTGCATCTATTTCATTTGCTCTAAGTGCAGCGGCCGTATCCGTTGTAAAGTATGGATTACCAGTTCCTGCAGCAAAGATAATGACTCTTTTCTTTTCTAAGTGCCTAACAGCTCTTCTTCTAATATAAGGCTCAGCAATCTCTTGCATCTCAATGGCCGTAGTCACTCTTGTAAAAACCCCTATTCTTTCAAGATGATCTTGAAGAGCAAGTGAGTTGATAATAGTAGCGAGCATACCCATATGATCAGAAGTCGTTCTATCCATTCCCTTAGTAGATCCAGCAACTCCGCGGTGAATATTACCTCCACCGATAACGAGAGCAATCTCAATTCCTAATTCATGAATTTCTTTAATATCTTCAGCTAAACTTGTGATTGTTTCGGGACAGATGCCCCCACCTTGATTACCGGCTAGAGCTTCACCTGATAATTTAAGAAGTATTCTTTTATATTTCATTCAACTTCCTATGCAAAAAAAAGGGGACTCGCGTTGCCGCAACAGTCCCCTTATTTATTCGAAATTTTATTTACTATTGCTTACCAGTCATTTTAGCAACTTCATCAGCGAGGTTATCTTCTTTCTTCTCGATACCTTCACCTAAGTTAAGCTTATGAAAAGCTACAACTTCAATGTCACTTCCAACACTAGCGATTAGCTTTTTGATGTTCATGTCTGGATCTTTAACGAATGCTTGCTCCATTAGACATACTTCTTTAGCTAATTTACCAAGTTTACCCATGATGATTTTATCAATCATATTCTCAGGTTTACCTTCTTCAAGAAGTTGAGCTTTATAAATAGCTGCTTCTCTTTGTTTGTAATCTTCATCAATCTCACTAGCATTTAAAAACTTAGGAGATGCTGCTGCAACATGCATAGCTATGTCTCTAGCAAGGCCTTGAACTTTTTCACCCTTATCAGATGACTTAAGATTAACTAAAACACCGATCTTTCCACCGTGGTTATAGCTTCCAAGAACGCCGTCAGCGCTAACAGCAACAAATCTTCTGATATCAACTTTCTCTCCACACTTAAGTGTAAGTTCATTTGATTCAGTAGATTTTGAGTCTTTTAATTCATTAATGTCTGAAGGCTTGTTAGCAAGCGTCCATTCACCAATTGATTTTGCAAAGTTTTGGAAGTCATCACCCTTTGAAACAAAGTCAGTTTCGCAGTTAACTTCAACTAGAACACCATTGTTACCATCAACGATAGTTGCAACAGCACCTTCAGCAGCAACTCTTGATTGCTTCTTCTGTGCAGCAGCTAAACCTTTCTTACGAAGGTAATCAACAGCAGCTTCAAGATCCCCGTTAGTTTCCTTAAGGGCGTCTTTACAGGCCATCATTCCGGCACCGGTTTGTTCTCTTAATTCTTTTACAGCACTAGCAGTTATTGCCATTTTAATATCCTCTTTAAAAAATTATTAATTACTCAGCAGTTTCTTCACCTTGAAGGTCGATATCTTTTTCAAACTTTGAAATGATTTCTTTTTCAAGAGAAGCGTCTCTTCCACCAGTTTCTTTATTGGCTTGAGATTTCTTAACACTTTTAGAACCTTCACTAACAGCACTTGCGAAATACCCAGCAAGTAAAGTTACAGACTTAATAGCATCATCGTTTGCAGGTACAACATAAGAGATTCCAGCAGGATCACAGTTAGTATCAGTGATAGCAACTACAGGAATTCCAAGTACGTTAGCTTCTTGGATAGCAATTCTTTCGTTGTTAGGATCAACAACAAAAAGAGCTCCAGGAAGTTTTCTCATATCTTTGATCCCACCTAAGTTTTTCTCAAGCTTGATCATATCTTTTTCGATCTTAGATCTTTCTTTTTTAGTAAGAAGACCAAAATCACCAGTCTCTTTCATCTTTTCAACTTTACGAAGCTTATCGATAGAAAGGTTGATTGTTTTATAGTTTGTAAGCATTCCACCTAGCCAACGGTTAGTTACGTGAAAAGCGCCACATGATTCAGCAGCATCTCTAACAGCTTGAGCTGCTTGTCTTTTCGTACCAACGAAAAGTACTGGCTTTCCTTCTTGAGAAGTTTTCTTCAAAAAGTCATGAGCTTGTTTTGCAAGAGGAATAGTTTTTCCAAGATCAACGATGTAAATACCGTTTCTTTCACCAAAAACGTATTTCTTCATTTTTGGATTCCACTTGTGTGTCTGGTGACCGAAGTGAGCTCCGGCTTCTAGTAGTTCTTGTAATTGTAAGTCATTAGCCACAATTTTCTCCTTAACGGGTGGTTTTCTAATCGCACCTACGACCCTCTCGGGACCACCGCAGTGATGCGAATGTTGATAATCTGCGGAGTGCCCGCAGGGTATAAAAATGTATGCATTAAATAGCATAGGGAAACTGGATGAACAACCTTATAGTAAGGGATTACGAAGGTTTAGACCTATTGATTCACTCTGTTAATATCACATGGGAGGAACTAAAACCTTACGTCTTTTTGATCCTTCTGCTGGACCAACAATTCCCTTAGCTTCAAGTTCCTCAATGAGGTTTGCAGCCCTGTTATAACCAACTCTTAGGCGCCTCTGCAGCATTGAAGCACTAGCTGACTGCTGCTCAGCAACAACTCTGATAGCTTCTTCGAATAAGTTTTTATCTTTCACATCAGAGTCATTTGATGACGCAATGTGAGATCCATAAGCATACTCATCCTGGACCTCAGAGTCCCCACCATTCTCTAAATACTCCATGGCCTGGGTTTTAAAGTCAGTAGGAATTGAAGAAAGCTTTTCAGTTAAGACTTCTATCTCGTCTTCATCAACAAACGAACTATGGCATCTTATACTTTGAGCTCCTTGCTTGAAGAGCATATCACCCTTACCAAGAAGCATCTCTGCTCCAACCGTATTAAGAATTGTTCTTGAATCCTGACTAGCCGTAACCCTAAAACTCACTCTAGTAGGAAAATTAGATTTAATAGTACCTGTAATAACATCTACTGAAGGTCTCTGCGTTGCGAGAACCAAGTGAATACCGGCAGCTCTCGCTTTTGCTGCAAGCCTATTAATATTGCATTCAATTTCTTTTCCGGCCTTAGTTAGGATTAAGTCAGCGAACTCATCAACAATAATGACCAAATAAGGTAGCTCATAAACTTCACCGTCATCTTCATAATATTGCTTAATCGCAGCAAGCTGATCAGGATCGGCCTTCTTAACTTTTTGATTGAAGCCTTCAATATTTCTCACACCCATTTCTTTTAAGATCGTGTAACGCCTTTCCATTTCTTGAACTGCCCACATTAAGGCAATGGCTGCACTCTTAGCATCAGTTAAGACAGGCATAATTAAGTGAGGAAGCTTTTGATAAAGAGCAAGCTCGAGTTGCTTTGGATCAATTAAGATAAGCTTCATTTGTTCTGGCGATTTTTTAACTAATAAAGAAACAAGAAGAGCATTGATAAAAACTGACTTACCAGCCCCGGTCGCTCCAGCAACAAGCATATGAGGCATCGCCGCTAGATCTACTACAAATGTATCCCCATAAGCATTTTTTCCCATAGCAATAGGAAGCTTATGTTTAGAGTCTTTGAATTCTTGTGTATTTAAAACCTCATCTAAATAGATGATCTCTCTAGGATTCCTTGGTACTTCAATCCCAACGGTTTGTTTACCTATCATTGGGTAAACAATCCTAATAGGAGCTCCTAAAAGGGCCATACTTAATTCTTTATGAGTATTAGTTACTTTAGAAACCTTTACACCAACACCGAGTTTCAATTCGAATGTATCAACGACCGGGCCTTTTAAGATGTTAATAATTTCCCCATCAATTCTGAATTCTTCAAGGGTGTTAACAATTCTTGCGATAATATCGCTGAAGTATTCGCTATCTGGCTGAATATTTTGTTGATTATCCCTCTTCATTGAAACCGTAGAAACAGCGGCAAAGTAATTCATTTCAATCTGTTCACCAGAGGCATTTCTTTGAGGTTTAGCTTTCGGTAATATCTTTTTAGGTGTTTCTTTAACCTGAACTTCTTCTTTTTTATAAACGTTTTCAGCTTCCACTGAGTGAGCTTCTGGCACATAAGTTTTAGCTTCTTCTCTAATAGGAGTTACACTTTGTGCGTATGATGAGTTAGGTTCAGCTTTTGTTTTCTTCCATTCTAATTGCCCAGATAATCCAGACGGAATCTTCTTTTTAAGTAAATCACTCGCACCCCTTGTTCTTTGGGCCATTCGGTCACAGAAAGAACTCCACACATACCAAGTTCTACTAAGGATACCTGGTAGATTTCTCATTAAATTCATTGCCGAAACCATTGCGTCTCTAAAACCACCTCGAAAGCTACAAGCTAAACTTGAAACTAGAAAAAAGAAGGCCAAGAAAATAACATCGCTTTGATTTAAGTAAGACCCAAAGAGATAAAACAGCCCATCACCTAAGAATCTTGGATAGATCAACATACTAGAACTTAAAAAGAGCCCACATAATAAAAAAGCATTTAAAGTATCTAATTTAAAATCTCTTCTAGAAAAAAAGAATGTGTAGAGAAGAGAAAAACTTAAGAAAGGAAAGAATATCCAAGGACCAGAATAATAACCAACAAAGCTCACTAAAGAACTACTGTAGTATGAGAAAAATCCAACTCCATTTTCTTCAGAACTAATTGACATAAAATTGTCTGGCAAAGAGTCATGAAAGTAGAAAGCAAAGAAGCTAACTGCTGTAAGTAGAAAGAGGATAAGTAATTGTGCTTTTAAGATCTTTGAATTTAGTCCCGACATAATATTATTTTACTCGCTACAGTATGCCTGTGTCCAACAAGGTAATAATAACCATGGCCTTGCTCTGCGTTATAACGTTTAAAGACTAGATAATTTCTACAAGTAACATTGCGCAGAGCCCTAAGATCTTTTATTATCCTGAAAAAATAAATCTGGAGAGCCAATGAAAAAAGTCCTTACCTTAATAGCCATAACTTTGTCTTTCTCAAGCTATGCTTGTGTCATACCAAGTGAACTAAATAATGGGTCTCTTTATCAAATATTTGAAGAAGAGAATTATACCGACTTACAAGGTGGTGAAATTGAGCTAACTCCACAGGTAAGACTAGAAGTTGGTAAGGTGGAAGATATTAGCCACTGCTCAGATGAGAACATCACCATTTCATCTTTTTCAACTATCTCTGGACAAGTTTTTCATGCTGTCTACACTTCAGAAGATATCTGTGATGGTGGAAATTCTTACGGAGCCGTTCTGGATGAGAACTCAAAAGCTGTTGCTCATATTGGTGATGGTGATTTTTATTGCATCGATTAGTAGCTTTTAAATATTTACGGATTTCTTAGGCCACTCAGTACGAGTGGTTTTTTTTGGTTTAGTTAGTGTTTTACTTTACCTAAGCAAGCACCCACTCTCGCTTTGCCTTCTGGTCCCAATATCTCGATTTTAAGCAAAAAAAAACCCCTCAAGACTTGTGAAAAAAAACTTTTCACATGACTGAGGGGTTTTATTAAAAAAGGAGCGACCTGCTAT
>CAJXVS010000005.1 GCA_913061265.1 uncultured Halobacteriovorax sp.
ATCGCAATAATGGTAGTGCCAACGTAGGTAATAATAATGACGGTAGCCGAAACACTGGAAACAGAAATGTTGGGAACGGGAATGCTGGAAACCGTAATGATGGAAACAACAACGTAGGCAACGCAAATACTGGGAATAGAAACGAAGGTAATCGCAATAATGGTAGTGCCAACGTAGGTAATAATAATGACGGTAGCCGAAACACCGGAAACTCTAATGTTGGTAATCGTAATAACGGAGACTTTAATACAGGCAATAGAAACACTGGTGACTCTAACTTTGGTAATTTAAACAATGGAAGTTTCAATACAGGTAATAGCAATAATGGAAACTCTAACTACGGGAATAACAACGTAGGTGATCGTAACAACGGTAATGAGAACCAAGGTAATGATAATAATGGTGATCAGAATGTTGGGGATAGAAATACAGGTAATCAGAACGTAGGTGATGATAACCGTGGAAATAATAATAACGGAAATAACAACGTTGGAAATGGTCACGTCGGTGATTGGAATGAAGACGAGCTAGAGTTAAGAACCACTGTGGCCCCTATCGCCTTTGGTTTCTTTGATAGCTACAAAGTTATTGAAAACCTAACTCCACCAACGAACTTTTTAACAAATCATTCTTTAGAGTATGAAAGTTATAGTTCTGGATTTAACGTAATCAAAACTAGAACGATGAGTGCTGGAGTTGGTGTTATATCGGCATTTGATTTCCCAAGAGCTGGAGATCGTTACACGCATCTAGCTAATGTTTGGGGAGCGCTTTCTCTAAGTTTCACAAAAGGATCAGAGGCTAAGTTTTCTGCCTATGCGGCTAGTAAGTCAGATATCTCTAAGGTTAGTAAAAGAAAGATACCATTTACTGCCTCGGCACTAGAGAATTGGGCACCTGGGGATTCTGTAAATTATATGACTAGCGGTGGAGTGAATTTCCATGCTGGTGCAGGATATTTATTTGCTGGAACAGGTTCAAGCATTGTTGTTAATGGAGAGTTTGGTTATACGATTACTAAAGAAACTGAAAATGTGGCCTCTATTGAAGTTTTTAGATCTAAGGCCAAGTCAGCATCTGTCATTGGTCGTGCATATCTTGCTTCAATATCATTAACAAGACTTGGAAGCAGAGGAAGTGGCTTCAAGTATTTATTTAGACTTGATAGTGAAGAAGCCAGAAGTGCTTATTCTGCCATGTTAAAAGGAAACTTAGAGGAAGTTCAGTATCAGGCGCAAAAAGACGCATTTGCTTTTGTTAAGCCCGTTAGCTCTTCGAAATTTAGTCTTAATGGAAAAACGAGAACATTTAAGATCGCAACGCCATTATATCCAGTTCTTTCCATGTCTTCTTCAAAAGGAAAGTTCTATGAGTATAAAAACACAATTCATCACGATGAAAATGTAAGAACAATTACTGAGTATGGTATTTATAAGAAAACATATAATGGGCGTCACTTTAAGCACCGTAAGAATATATTAACGGCATTTAGTGGTGGTATGGCTCAGACTTTTAAAGATGATGTTCTTACAAATACAAAAGTTAATAGTTCATTTTCTTGGAAGTACGCCAATAATATGTCGAACTCTAAAAAACTAACAAAAGCGATTAAGAAGCTTCGTCAATCAACTCTTCTTTATGAAATGATGGATTTTGAAATTCCAAAGCATAAGAAACTTGGTTTTACTAAGATTGATTTTGAATACAAACTTTCTCAAGACTATTTGAAAATTATCTTGGCCACAGCTAGAAATGAAGTTGGTCTTAAAAACCTTGAAAAAATAGGCATGCAAGAAATTAACAATGTCTTTTCAAAGGATGATTTAAGAAGAGAGCTTTGTGCTAATAATGCAAACCGAAATTCAGATTGTTTAAGAGAAACAAAAAGAAGCTTCAAGTCTAGCCTTAAAAGTTTTAATAAGGCCTTAGAGAAGCTTGATAAGAAGAGAGCTACGAGAACTGAGTTCTCAAAGTTAATGGCCGAAGTAGGGCAAGAGGCTTGGAGTAATAATATTCTCTTTAAGTCTATCTTTACTGATGCTCGCCGTTGTGGAGTTCATATGACGATGGTGATTTCTGGAGAGAAGTTATCTCAAGTAAAATTCCGTCATAGAACACAAAAATCTGCTCTTTGTAGATAAGAAGAGCAGATTAACTATTAATGATTTCTTTACGCATATTCCACAAGAGGTGACTGATAAAAGGTCTTCGATCTTCTCTTGTGGCGACCATAATAAGCTTTGTGATCTTTAGGTTCTCTGGGTCTATATAGAAGTATAGCAGCACCAATCAAAAATCCTTAAATATTAAAATTTAATAGGGACGAGTTACCCCATATAATAGAGAATTATAAGAGAGCCTAATTTCAAATAGCGTGTTTGTTCGTCCTTACCTTGGCCTTCTATGTTTACTTACGAGGCATATGGAGAGTGAATTTAAGCGCTATGGCCTATCGAAGTTTAGGCTTCTGACTGGCTTATTGGAATTTCTCGGAGGAGTGGGGCTTCTCGTTGGGTATTACTTTTATCGTCCCTTGTTCACTCTGTCGGCGCTGGGCTTAGCTGTTCTGATGTTTTTAGGATTCTCCGTAAGAATAAAAGTTAAAGATCACTATCTTCAGATACTTCCTGCGCTAATGTTTCTTATTTTAAATATCTACTTACTTATTGGAAATGATGGATAAAACTATAATTCTATTATTATTTCCAGCCTTCTAGCCAGAGTTCAGTGTCTTTTAAATCCTGAGGTTTTAACTTGAAGCTTCGTCCTGTCATGACTGCCTCTAAAGTTACGGATTCAATCAGTTGAGGATCGTCAACATTCTTTAATATTTTTATGACACTGAAGTGCTTCTCTTTATTCTTAGGGGAGACTGCGGTCCACTTGGAATGTAGAAGTTTTTTGTAGTTCATTAATTTTATTCAAATTTATAAACGCTTTGACCCTCTTTTATTGTTTGGAGTATTTTGATTTTAATTAGATCTCTATGCTTAATAGTTAGAGGGTCTTGAGAAAGTACTGCAAAGTCAGCTAGTTTACCAACTTCTATAGATCCCTTTCTTGACTCTTCAGAGTACTGAGTTGCTGGCCAAATTGTCATTGCCTTTAAAGCCGTTAGGGGGGTGATCCTTTCTTCTGGTCCTAGGATAAACTCAGACCTTGTTACCCTATTCACGGCACTATCTAGAAGTCTCATAGAGTCTGGAAAAATCACAGGTGCATCTGTGTGGATGCTAAATTTAAGTCCTGCCTTCATTAAAGATGCCGTTGGAGATGTGAAGGCTGCTCTTTGCTCACCAGCAACTGATTTTCTATGCCAATCTCCCCAGTAAAACGTGTGCATTGGATAGACTGATGGAAAGATATTAAGTTCTTTGATCTTTTGAATTTGGTCTTTCCTGATAAACTGTCCATGAATTAAGACCGTGTTAATTTCTTTTTCCCCATCGTTTTTTTTAGTATTTTCTACAACTTGAATTAATTGATCGATTGCTGCATCTCCATTGGCATGGGCTAATAGTTGCCAACCCTTTTTTTGCGTATAGTCGACTAGCTTCTGAAGTTTATCTATGTTTTTAAATATTGGAAAACCTCTGTAGCTATTTTTTTCATTATGTGGAGGAACTAAATATGGCTTTGTGAACCAGGCCGTTTTGCCTTGAGGAGATCCATCCAAAGATAATTTGACGCCGCCAATACGAAGTCGATTGGTATAGGCTTCTGACATTAGTGGACCCAGAAGAGTTTTATTATCCATATTCATCTCTAAATCAGCATATACAACGACATCAACTTTGAATTTCTTATTGTTAGCCGTATAGATTAGTGACGCCAAACCATTTGGATCAGTTCTTCCATCTTGTATTGTTGTAATTCCGTTCTTTAGATAGACTTCTTGAGCCTTGAGAAGCATCTCTTGAATCTGGTTGTTAGTGTACTTAGGAATTAATTTATAAACGACTATGAAATGAGCATTCTCTGCCATAAGACCATTAGGGGTTTTTCCATCTTTCTCTCTGTAGATAGTTCCTCCTGCTGGATCTTTTGAGTTTTGATCTATTCCCGCTTTCTTTAATGCAAGGGAGTTATAAACCCCCAAGTGTCCCGACTGATGCATTATCACTATTGGAATTTCTGTTGAAACTTCGTCAAGCTCTTGCCTGTTAGGGTGACGCTTTTCTTTAAGTTGAGAGTCATCGTAATTAAATCCAATCGCAATTCCATGTTTTTTTATAGTAGGTGAGTTCTTAATAAACTCTTTCAAAATTTTCTGTAGTGTTGGTATGTCCTTAGCCCCACCATCTGGAGGAGGAAGAAGGTTTGCCGAAACAGCTTGAACAGCGACAGTCGTAAGGTGGCTATGAGCGTCCACAATACCAGGTATGACGGTTTTCTCGTTAAAGCTTACAAGCTTCGTGTTAGGACCCTTGTATTTTGACACAAGTTCATTTTGGTTCAAGCCTACATCTAGAATTAGTCCGTTTTTGACGGCAACCGCCTTCGCTTTTGGAAAACTGTCATTCATTGTAATTATATTCCCGTTCGTATAAATGACTGAGGCGTATTTATCTTTTTCCTTTTTTGCACAACTGGTTAAAGAAAAAAATATTAGAGATAGCGTAAATGCCTTGCAAAGCATAAAGAAGTCCTTATTCAGTGGATAGATTGGTTAGAGATTGTAGCCTGAATAATAAGGGATGTCCTTCTTTTAACCGATGGATAAAATGCTTATTTTTAGAAGCTAAGAGGTTGAACTTATTATGGATATTAAACAACTTAAAAGATTACTGAAGAACTTTTTTAGATATTTTTACTTAGATTTAATATAGACAAAAACCTCTTCCAACTAAGCTATATAGAAGTATAGCAGGTCCCAACAAAATTTCTTAAAAATTTAAATATATAGAAGTATAGCATTTCACACCAAAATTTCTTAAAGTTTTTCTTCGGAAGGGGAGAGTTACCTCATATAATAGAGAATTATATGAGAGCCTAATTTCAAATAGGGTGTTTGTTCGTCCTTACCTTAATGCGAGATGAGTTTTTAAATGGAGAAATATTTTATTCGCTAAAGGAAGCACAGGTTTTGATCGAGAAGTGGAGAAGAGATTATAATACAGTTAGACCGCATAGCTCTCTGGGTTACAGAAGCCCAGTGCCACTAGCCGTGCTGCCTAGCTATGAGAAAGAAGATGTGTTAAGAAGTATACATTAACCTGGACGTATTCGTGGGGTCTCCTTCGAGTTGAACAATCGTTCTAGAAACGTTGTTAAAGCTTGAGAAGGGGCCAGATCTTGTGACGTAGGCCATGCTCAGGCGCCAGATAAAGTTGTCGCTACTAGTGATGGGTTTGCTGGCAATTTCAAAGGTTATGCCCTGACCATTCTTCCATGGTTTTTCGATATAAGCGCTTCGTGGGATTAAGAGTAATTCTTTGATTGGGCTAATCCTTATCTTCGGCGGCGATAAATCGCGTCGATTATATGAAGGTTTTCAACTCTATTGAAGGTATGGGTTCCAATGATTTCCTTATCCCAATTCGGCTCTACTTGAGAGACAACTCTCTCTTCATATTTTTCGTCATCTAAGTGAATGATCTCGTTGATGTTAAATCCATAACCATAGCGGACACTGCAATTTTGCGAGGGCCTGTAGATCTTAGATCCTTCTTTGAAGATCTTTCCAGCCGGCCTTGAGCTCTTACAGTCAGAGACAACCGGATTGTTCTTATGGGGCTTCCAATCTTGGCTTAATAGGTTCTCTGATGAAAAAAGATAGAGTTCATCCCAACTTGAGGCGCCTTTGGTTTCTATGCAATTAGCGAAGAGCCACCACTTGCCATTATGAAAGAGGGGAGTCGCGTCCACGGCTTCGATATTTTCCATAAGGTTCATTTGAAACTCCCACTTCTTAGGAAAGTCAGTGCACTTGTAAAGCTCTATGGTCTTGTTTGCAATGGTTTCAGGAATCATATAATACTCATCCTCATGTTCAAAAACATAAGGATAAGAGAGGTGATAGGGCAGTTCTAAGACAGTTTCTGGCTGTGTGTAATTTCCTTTAGCATCCATTTCAATAAGAGAGATATGCCCTTTTTGAGTAGCATAGAGGAGTTCTTCTATATAGATATAATACTTATTGTCTTTGAAAAGAATATGAGGATCGGCCCAAAAACGATCTTTTGGTGGGACAATCTTTTTATAGCGCCAAAGGGAAGAGGAGAATTCTTTTTTCATATGAAACATAAGAATCCATTGATTCATATAAAACTTGTTTCCAATGATAGTGGTGATTTTTTCTTTTAACTTGTTAAAAACGAGAAAGGCATACTCACTATTTGTAGGGTTCTTATAAAGCTTTCGAGAGTAAAAGGTTGGAGCTTGATTGAGTTCATCGACCTTTGAGAAAAATGCTGCTTCACCATCTCTATGAAGTTCTTTCATCTTTCTCGTCATAAAGGAGAGGGTCTTCCAGTAGTAATTATTTCTATTGTCTTGAATAGATAGAGAGTCTGTACAGGAAAAGGAGCGGTATAGGACCTTACCATTATCTAAATCCTCAGAGAGGATCTGTAAGATAGACCCAGTCTCTGGCCAGCCTTCTAGACTTTCCCAAAAACCAGCAGGGCCTCCTCTGTTGAGGAGGTTATCACCATGATGAAAAGACCAGATTCCATACTTTGCAAGGTTTAGGATCTCTCCTCGTAGTATTCCAAAGCCGGCCCTGACTAAGATGTCTAGGTCATAAGCTCTTATCTCTTCTAGATCTTTATCTAAGAAATACTCAGAGATCTTCTTCTTAAGAGTCTTTATCTTTAAAGTTGGAGTCCCTTCTAAGTCTGACTTAATATTAACGACTGCGTTTGAGTCGGGGAGGTATACGTTTCGCTCTATGATCTTATTGTAAATAGTCTCACATAGTTTTCTTGTGATAACAGAGAAGATCCTGCTTGAATTGTTCGTTATTTTCTTTAAGAGTGAGTTATTAGGGACGGGCTTTGGGTTATCATCAATAAGAACTAGCTTGATCTCAGCAAAGTCGCTTTTAATAATATTGTTGATCATAGTGGCAGACCAAGCAGCTTGATCATAGCTATCAATGAGTATTCCAATCTTAAGTTTTTTCATAGGACTAGTTTACTGAATTTGAGGCTTTATTGTATAAAATTATTTGGAGCCTTACTTAAGTTCTATCGTCGGGTATGAGAGGTTTCCTGATGTTAACAGAAATTATTGGGGTGGAAATTAAAGTAGGTTTTTTGGTTTGTCCTAATCTTTGCCTAAAAAGGCGCCCAGTTATACTAGGCACCCAAGTCTTTTTACATACAGGCTAGGATTGCTCTTTCATTACTAAATCCATAACGGTTTGTGTATAAGTTAACGCATTTTTTAAAATCGCTATTTTCTTCAGCACAGAATTTGGCAGCTTGCTCTGCTGTTAGGTTGTAACGATCTGTTGCTTCGTTGATACATTCTTGGTTTGTTTCAGTAGCATTTAGTCCATTGATTGAAATCATTAGAACTGTCATTAGAAATAAAGTTTTCATATTGTCTCCTTGTCGGTTTATAGAGCGCAACATTTCATAATTCGCTGGGTATGAGAAGAATTTAGGATGGTCAAAATGATAAAGATATCTCGTTATATTGTGAAAACTTCTAGGGGATAAAAAGGTAAGGTGTCATGCCGGAGTCGACATGCAGTAGATTCTTTCTGAAGAGATTTTGAGAGACAAACACTATATTTCTTAACTCTTATAACTGTGGATGTTCCTAAATATTAAGATTTTTTTCTAGGCAAAATAAAGAAGTGTCTTAATAAACACTATTCAATAATGGCCTATAAATTAAATATGAAAAGTGGGTTAAGCCTGAAAGCTTTTGCTCTTTCAAAGTCCTATCCTTAAGCCCTTAAATAGGTAATTTTAGGAGAATGCTGCTCTAGCCTTTATTCATTGGCTACTAAGGTGAGATTAAGAAAATAATATTCCTGTAAGTTACCGAAATATCATTGCTCTCCTTAATAAACCTTAAATCAACATATAATTAATCCGATTAGAATTATGAGAAAATGTCCTATTTTTGGGGCCCGGTGGTTAACGCTCGATGAATCGAATCTGTTTGATCCTATTAATTCTTACCTGCTTTTCCTGTGTTGGAGAGAAGACAAGTTCAGGGAGAGATAAGGTACCTGCGCCTTCACAAGGTGGAGGTGCAGTACCACCTACAAGTTTTACTTCGACGATCTCTTCAGTTTCAGTGGTTAATAATCAATTCGTTTTAAATGGCCAAAAGTTATCTCTAGTAAACTCAGTGCAGATAACAGGACCAAGCGGGTTTAATGAAACTTTAAGTATCGAATCTCAAAGCTCATCTACTCTAATAGCTAACGGATTAAGAAATATATCGTTTGTCATGAATGGCGTCTTTGATTTAATTATTTCAAATGCAGAAGGTGCTGCAACCTTTCAAGTTACTTTTACTATTTCTGATGGATCAATCACAGGATCAATGCTCTCAGATATGGGAGCCAGTGTTGGGCAGGTCTTAACCTTCGATGGGACTGATTGGGTTCCTAATGACTTGACTGGATTAACTTATGCAGGGAATTGGAATGGAAGTCTAAATATTCCTGACCTCTCTGGCGGGGGAAGTGCTGGTGAGTATTATATTGTCAGCAATGCTGGAACTTACGATTTAAGTGGGGGCGCTGGAACTGATTCATGGTCAGGTGGTGATTGGGTTGTTTGGAACTCTACACTAAACCAATGGGAAAAAATTGATAACGCCGCGGGAGTTGTTACTTTTAATGGCCGAAATGGAACTGTTGTTCCTTTAGCAAATGATTATACTTGGGCGCAGATTGATAAAACTACTTCTTCTCTTACTGATATTGCCAATGTTGATACAACGGGCGCTGTTAATGGGAAGATCTTAAAGTATGATGGAACATCTTGGATCATTGCAGATGATGATAGTGGAGGGGCAGCTCTTCCTCAGGCCGATGGAAGTACTGATGGCTTTATCTCAAGTACGGATTGGAATACTTTTAATAACAAGGCAACTATCACAGCAGGTTCTTCAACCCAGTTTTTAAGGGGAGACTTTAGCCTAGGTAATTTTGAAACTGAAATTAGAGGGACTGACTTAAGTGGATTTTCTTCGACTACTGGTGCCATTAATGCAACGGATACAATTCTTAGTGCTATTAATAAACTCGATGGAAATGTAAATGCAAAGGAAGCTGCTTTTTCAGCAGGAACAGCAGCTCAGTATTTTAGAGGTGATAAGACCTGGCAGTCACTAACAACTGATTCACTTGTTATAGGTACAAATAAGTTCTATACAGCGACTCAAGCGCGAACAGATTTAATTGAGGGAGCTAGCTTAACTAACGGACAAACGACTACAGCTCCAAGCAGTGATGTTGTTTTTGATCAGCTAGCTTTAAAACAAGATGTTATTTCAACAACAGACTCTCTTGACGTAAATTCAATCACAACTAATTCTCAAGCTGGTGTTTCTATGACTCCTTATGGAATCGCTGCCGGTAATACAAGTGAGTTTCGTTTTTATGAACTTACTGGAAACGGTTCTCACTATGCTGGCTTTAAAGCGCCAGACGCCCTTGGGGCCTCGCTTATTTGGACTCTTCCTGCTAACGACGGATCTGTTGGGCAAATCTTAAGTACAAACGGTAGTGGAATTCTCTCTTGGGTGACTGATACTGGCGGGGGCGGAGCAAGCGCTTCGACTTTTGATGTAACGCCAATTGGAACTAATGCCGGTGAAACGGGTGAGATGCGCTATCAAGAATTAGCAGCGAACGGAACAAATTATGTAACATTTAAGGCGCCTGATTCTCTTACAGCAGACTTAGCTTTTATTCTTCCTGCAACTGATGGAACGAGTGGAAATGTTTTAACTACTAATGGTACTGGAACTCTGTCATGGTCTGCTCCAGCTGGGGGCGCGGCCCTTCCCCCAGGAAATGCGGGGCAAAATGGTTATATTACTTCTGGTGACTGGACAACTTTTAATAATAAACAAGACAGCTTAACAACAGGAACGACTGCCCAGTATTTTAAAGGTGATCTGTCCCTTGGAACTCTTAATGATGATGTTCTCTCTTCACTGCTTACCGGGTTTAGTTCTGGTTCTGGGGTTTTAAGTGCGACAGATTCTATCATTTCGGCCCTTAATAAATTAGATGGTAATATTTCAGATAAAGAAGGAAGTTTAGCCGCTGGTACCTCAGCTCAATACTATAGGGGAGATAAAACCTGGCAAACCTTAAATACTGATAGTGTCGCAGAAGGCTCTAGTCTCTACTTTACCTCAGCAAGAGCTCAGAGTGCCGTTATAGAAACATCGAGTTTAACAAATGGGCAAACAAACACGGCTCCAAGTAGTGATGTTGTTTTTGATAGACTTGCCTTAAAGCAAGATAATTTAATTAATACTTCTGATATAACGATAAATTCTGTGACAACAGATTCTCAAGCGGCACTTCGCCTACTTTCTTTTGGAAGTAGTGCCGGGCAGACCGGTGAGTTTCGTTTTTATGATCTTAACGACTCAAACTACGTTGCTTTTAAATCTCCTGATACCGTAGCCTCTAATATCATTTGGACCCTTCCTCCAAGTGACGGAAGCACTGGTCAAATCTTAAGCACGAATGGTTCAGGAGTTCTTTCATGGGTGACTGATACTGGTGGCGGCGGATCGAGTGCTTCAACTTTTGAAATAACTCCAATTGGAACAGGCGTTGGTGAAACTGGAGAGATGCGCTATCAAGAATTAGCAGCGAACGGTACTAATTATGTAACCTTCAAAGCACCTGATTCACTCACCGCTGATTTAGCCTTTGTTCTTCCTTCAACTGATGGAACGAGTGGAAATGTTTTAACAACTAATGGTACTGGAACTCTTTCATGGTCTGCTCCAGCTGGCGGCGCGGCCCTACCTCCAGGAAATGCCGGTCAAAATGGTTATATAACTTCTGGCGATTGGACTATCTTTAATAATAAACAAGACGCCATCGGTAACACCTCTGATATTTTAGTAAACTCTGCTCTTTCAGATTCTCAATTTGGTTTTACTTTAGATCCTTATGGAACGAATGCAGGGGAAACGGGAGCGGTTCGTTTTAAAGAACTAGCGGCCAATGGAACAAACTTCGCTGCCTTTAAAGCATCAGATAGTATGGGAACAAACATCACTTGGGCCCTTCCTGATTCTGACGGATCTACAGGACAAGTTCTTAGCACTGATGGATCGGGTCAACTGTCTTGGATCGCAGCAGGCTCTACTATGGCCCAAGCAAATGGAACAACTGATGGTTTCTTGGCCATGGGAGATTGGACGACTTTTAATAATAAGGAAACGGCCATCGCAGCCGGAACGACGGCGCAATATTTTAGAGGTGATAAAACTTGGCAAGCTCTAACAACTGATTCTTTAACAATAGGAACAAATCAATTCTATACCTCAGCCTCAGCTAGAGCTGACTTAATAGAAACTGCAAGCTTAACGGATGGGCAAACAACGACTGCACCAAGCAGTGATGTGGTCTTTGATAGGCTCGCTTTAAAACAAGATAACTTAAATAATACAGTAGATCTTTCTATCAACTCTATTGAAACTGATTCCCAAGATGGCGTTAGTATTATGCCATATGGAGCTGGAGTTGGTGAAACTGGTGAGTTTAAGTTTTACGAAATTGGAAGCACAAACTATGTTGGTTTTAAGGCAGCAGATAGTTTAGCAGCTGATTTAATATGGACGCTTCCTTCATTAGATGGCTCTAGTGGGCAGGTTCTTACTACTGATGGAGCAGGAATACTATCTTGGACTACAGCAGCTGGTGGCGGCGGTGGAACAAGCGCTAGTACGTTTACTATCTCTGAAATTAATGCGGGAGCGACGGGAGAGATGAGATTCTCAGAGCTTTCAGCGATTGGATCAAACTTTGTCGCTTTTAAAGCACCTACTGTGATAGGCGCAAATATTACTTGGACCTTACCAGCAGGTGACGGGACGAATGGACAAGTACTGAGCACAGATGGCTCGGGGGTTTTGAATTGGGAATCAGTTAGTGCACCTTTATCTCAAGCAAATGGAACAACTGATGGCTTTCTTGCCATGGGAGATTGGACGAATTTTAATAATAAACAAAACGCGATAACCTCTGGAACTAGTTCACAGTTTTTAAAAGGTGACTTTAGTCTTGGTGATTTCGGTACTGATGTTAGGGCCGTTACTCTAACCGGCTTTTCTTCAGGAGCAGGAGTCATTAGTGCGAGTGATACGGTCCTAAGCGCTATCAATAAACTCGATACAAAAGAGCCAGGTTTTTCTGAAGGTACGTCAGCACAGTACTATAGAGGGGATAAAACTTGGCAAACGCTAGACACGGATATTGTTCCTGAAGGTTCAAATGTCTATTATACAGCTACTAGGGCAAGAGCAGATCTTCTAGAAACAGCGACTATCACTGATGGAGTTGCAACAAAATCTCCCTCAAGTAATCTTGTCTTTGATGCCTTAGCTGCTAAGCAAGCTCTTTTATCTGTGGCAAGTGACTTAAGTATAAACTCTTTAGAAACTAATGATCAGGCAGGTGTCAGTATCAAAGCTTACGATACTGGAGCTGGGCAAACAGGCGAGTTTAGATTCTATGAAATTGGTAGCACAAACTATGTTGGTTTTAAAGCCGCGGATAATTTAGCGGCGGATTTAATATGGACTCTTCCTATAGGTGATGGAGTGAGTGGTCAGGTTCTTACCACAGATGGAGCCGGTATTCTTACTTGGTCAACCCCTGGTGGCGGTGGCGGTGGAGCAACTAATGCGAGTACTTTTAGTATTACAGATATAGATGCTAGTAATGTAGGTGAATTACGATTCACAGAACTGGCCTCTTCAGGGTCTGATTATGTAGGTCTAAGATCACCTGCCTCAGTCTCTGGAAGTGTTACCTTTACTCTTCCTAGTGCAGATGGGGCAAATGGTGAGTTCTTATCAACTGATGGTTCTGGAAACCTCGCATGGGCAGCCGGTGGCGGTGGAGGCGGAGGAGGCGGCACTTCGATTTCTTTAGATACAAAATCTGCTGACTATACTGTTGTCTCTGGTGATGAAGCTAAAGTACTCATCGTAACAGGTAATTCTCTCATCACATTACCTCCAGCAGCGACTGCTGGAAACGGCTTTACTGTTACTATTAAAAATAATGATGCCTCTAATATTGTAAAAGTTAAAGGCGATGGGGCAGAGACTATAGATGGGGCCAATACTGTTTCACTTTATAATAAGTTCTCTTCTGTAGAAGTAGCTTCTAGTGGAACAGAATGGTTTGTGACTTATTCAAAGGGGAATATCAGTCCCCTAAAATGCCCTACAGGTTTTGTAAGTATCCCTGGGAATTCGACATTAGGAACAGATGACTTTTGTGTCATGAAATACGAAGCTAGGTCAAACTCAGGTCTTCTTAAATCAATTTCTCTAGGAACTCCCTACGTTAATATATCTGCGGACGACGCGTATACAGAATGCGGTGAGATTATGGAATCAGGCTTCGCAGGAAGCTTTAAGTTAATTACAAATCCAGAGTGGATGACTATTGCTAGGAATGTTGAAGTTCAAGATGCTAACTGGTCATCAGCGACAGTTGGCACAGGTCATCTCTCCCGAGGATGGACCGCTGAAAGTGCAGATGATGCTTGGACTAACTCTTCATTGGCCTCATCTAGTAAGGGTAGTTGTCTTTTCAATACGGCGGCTGAGACCTGTGCTAGCGCGGGAACACATAAATACAAAAGAACCTTTGTTCTCTCTACTGGCGAAGACATTTGGGATTTCGCTGGAAATGCCTCGGAATGGGTAGATTGGGACGATACCGCTGGGTTTACTCAAGGACCTAATGATACTAGCCCAGCCAATGTTGAAGACCCTAGGGAAGTCAATGATATCAATGGCTCTCTTACTCTTTTAGACATTCAGCCAACTGATAATACATACACAGCAACTGAAGGTGTTGGGCGTTGGTTTGCTTTAACAGATCCGACAGCTGGTCATAGTGCAAGAGGTGGTGGTCTGGAGTGGGGAGCAAGTGGCGGGGCCTTTGCTTTATCTTTAGAAGAAGATGGCTCCTCAGCACCAGGCATCGGTTTTCGTTGTGTTTATAGACCTTAATGAATCAAGACGAATTATGTTCTTGGAGCCGAAAGGGCACTTTAGTAACTTTCCCCTGTAAGAAAGAGAGATAAGTTGCTCAAACCCTGTAGAAACTAATGTAAGCCCCCTATAAACTTTCTAAGTGCTGTTGAAGTGAATCATACTTTATTGTATTAAATGCGCTGGAGAGCTAGCGCTATGAAAAGATCAATCTTATTTCTTCTTACCCTTTTGTCATCTATGGTTCAGGCAAATGACCTTATTGATCTTATTAATGGAGATAAGCCTGCCTGTAGTTCGGCAGTAGTTCGTTTATCAGTTAAACCGATCCCATGCATAAAGGATGATCTTGATAGTGATCTTTTTGATATACCAAATCTTGAATTAGACTTTAGTGACCTTGAAGATGTCTTTAACGGGGCAGAATCTAGTGGGGGACACACTATAGGCCCTATGAATTATCCAAGAAGAATGGGTCTTCCTATCACTCCTTTTCCTATGGCCCTTCGTTGTCAGGCAAAGCTTTTAAGTGATGGTGGAAAAAGAGTTAGCTTTCTAAGTAAGCAGTCTTTTTCTCTTAATGCTATTCAGTTTACTACTTACTTATTTGCTGACAGATGGCTTCACGGAATTGCCCTAGGTGCTGAATTAAACCCTAGCAATTGGGTTGAAGTGCCGGTGTCACCTGCCGTAGAACTTAAGAATTATAGTGTTACTTTAGGCTATAACAAAAAAACAAATAAGCTTAGCTTAACTGCTTGTGAAGGTAATCTTAAGACAGGTGGAGACTCAACAGTTGCCGCATGTTCAGAGGTAGAGTTTAGCCGTTATTCTTATAAAGTTAAGACCCGTCTTAAAACTTTGATCCTTAAGAAGAATATTCGAATTCAAAAGACTCTTGATATTTCTTGCCGAATCTAAGCCTAGGTAGGAACTAGATCTTAAAGAAGTCCATGGTTATAATTTGAAGCCTTTCTTCTTTTGAGACCTTTATAATCTCCCTACATTCTTCAATCGCCTTAATCATGATTTCTTTTATCTTAGGGACATCTTTGTCTGACATGGAAAGGACGCTAGAGTAGTGAAGTGCTTCCTCTTCGTTCTTATCGATAGAAGTTATGGCCTGATTTCTCCAGTTGGTATGATGCCTTCTTATTTGAACACTTGTTTTACTAAGATGAATCCTCGTTAATCCAATTTCATATTTGCCGCTTTTTTGAACGGCGAGTCCAGTCGTCTCTAGGAAGGATAAGATCTCTTGGATCTGTTTAAGAGGTAGACGTAAATGATTCGCAATTGATTTTGGAGTTTGAAACTCTGGAATAGAAAGGAGGATATGAACGGCAGCGTAATACCAGGCTGAATAGTAAATATGCTGATTTGTTTCATCAAGAGAGTCCTTTATATTAAGCCTCTCTTTTAGGTTTGATCTCTTCTCAACTATCTCTTCCATCTCAGTTCTTAAAAAGTTCTCTAAGTCCTTACTGCCGGCCCTTTGAAATTGAACTAAGAGCAAGAAGAAGCGCGACTCCTCTTTATTATGCTCCCAAAACTGATTCATCTTTACCGCTTGCTCTAGGGAGAAGTTAACATGTTGGTTTAAGACCTGGCTGACATAGGCCGTCTGACAGCCTAGGAAGGCCGCCATATTGCGCTTAATCCCTCGGCCCTTATTTGGTGAGGCTAAGATTTTTTCATGGATATATGTCTTATAATCCTTATATTCAAAGACCGTCTTTTTCATATAATTTCAACTGGTTACATTTATGAGTTAATAAAATACTTAGCTAATAGTATATAAATTAATTAAAAAAATCTATTTAAAAATGTCCCTCCGCGCTAATTAAGCCTCAGAAACAAACGGGCAATGACCCATAACTCTGGAGAGAGACATGAAAACATCACTATTAATCACAATTGGCCTACTTTTTTCAACCAACGTCTTTGCTAAGGACTTAGCGAGCTACCGCTTTGCCGTTAGAGAAGATGTCGCTGGGAAAAGTATTATTCACCATATGGTGACTACTATTACTGAAGAAGCAGAACTTAATATTGTTCTTAATACTTCAAGTGGAAGTTTCCCATTCTTTATTGATGGAGAAAGTGAAGCAGAGGCCAATTTTTCAAAGCCATTAAACAAGCATATCTTCGCTCTCCTTAAAAGAGACATAACTCGTCTCTCTGGGGCAGATATTGAAAGAAGAACAAACCAAATTGTTTGTATGATGATGCCAGGACCTACAATGTCTAATAATCATCTTTCTGTTCTTCGTGGGTATGACTACAACACAGGTACTTTTGCTGGTGTAATGGAATTAGTAGATGGACCAAGTGGTTGCTGGGTTTCAAGTGCGACTTACCCTAAGAATACTTATGACCGTACAGCGGCCACTAGTCTTAAGGGACTAATTAAAGCTATCACTCTTGATTCAATTGGATCTGATCTTTAATTTAGGACTAGGGCTCCTTCGTTAGGAGGAGCTCTTTATTAACAATAAAAAAAACTAGAAATATTCCCAAAGGGAAAAAGGATTTAACATGAAAACATTATTAGTCTTAATCACTTTAGTAAGTGCCTTCTCGGCAAGCGCAAGATCAATTAGACACGAAGAATTTAAATTTAATACTTGTACCTCTGGAGATATGAACCTGCTTGAAGCGGCTACTGTTAGAGGAAACCAAGCGGTTATCGAATTAGTAAAAAAGGATACAATTGAAAACGGAGCAGACTGCGTTGTTAAGAAGCCTCGTTATATGCACCCAATGGTTTGTGGAACTAGTATTTCTCAGATCGATACATTTATCATCAACACTAAAACTGAAGCTACTTATACGGTTGTTGTAGATTCCAGCTATAGAAGCTGTCTACGTATGAGAATCATTCCTATGATCAAGTCTTTAAAGTTCGAGCCAACTCCAAGATTCATCCCTTTTCCTTAATAAGTCTATTTTGGAAGTAGTGCCCAAGTTGGGCCTACTTCCATGTCTTTTCTTTAATGATAAAGATTCTTAATCAAAACCCATGCACCAATAGCAGAATGACTACAAAGTACTGAAGCGCGATCTCTATTAATAGTTCCAGTTAATTCTTTATAACATTTTATAATTGAGGCAGCCTCAGTTGAGTCTTTGATTCCTGCGCAAAGAATAGCAGATCTTTGGTAAGAGATGTCGCCATTTTTATTTTGGTAACAAGAGATTCTTGCCTTTTGAGAAGTTATAGAGAAAGAACGATTACATAGTAGAGCGGCTCTCGTTTTTTCAATTCTTTGATCAGTAGCATTTTTATAACAATCTTTAACGGATTCAACCTCTAAGCTTGTCGTTGTACCTTGGCAAAGGATGGCAGCTCTATGACGAGAAATTTCTGTAGAGAGACTATTGTAGCAGTTCGCAACTTGAGTGTTTGATTCTGCTTGGACTGATAAAAATAAAAGGCATAAAAGTAGAAGCTTTTTCATAGTTAATCCTAGGTTAGTTAAAACCTAGGAAAACTAACTTATAGGGGACTCTTGCTCCAGAGAAATGAGTGGTTTTACCTTCGTTGCTTGAGCAGATGACGAAGTATAAGACCTTCGATCGCCTAAGTGCTTAAATCTTCTTAACACCAGTTGCCATGACTGAGTACTCAGTGATTGGCTTTGAGACCTTAGGGTTCTTTATTCCGGCATCTTCCATATAGTGCTTGGCCTCACTTACTGAGAGGATTTTTTTCTTTAAGATTCCTGAGACTCTTACCTTAGAGCCTACTAATGAGATGGGAACAAAAAAGGCATAGTCTTTAAACTTAACTCGAGTCGATCCTGCTTTATTTTCAAGAACCATCCAACAACCTTTCTTCACGCAAACCTTTCCGACTTTTGCATCAAAAGTGATTTCCCTACCTTGATATTCTTTAAAGTTTTTTGTGACTTTTTCTAAGCTAGGAGCTGAGTCAGCCTTTATATATTTCCCGTAGAAGGGAGCTTCTTTGATTTTATTTCCAGTCATCTTTCCAGAACTTAGAATGAGGATACAGCCGATAAAGAGGGTAGTGATTCTTTTCATATTATGATTCTCCTTTTAATAATGGGAGAATCATAACTTTACTAAATATTGCCTGACAATAGTTTTAGGCCCAGTTTTTATATTCAAACTCTAAGGCATCAAAAGGACAAACATCTACGCAGCCACCACAACCAATACAAGTCGTATTATAGAGGCCAAAGTCTCCGTTTATAGGCTTTTTATCCTTATGCGCAAATGAGGCGACATCAATACCCATAGGACAGACTTGGCTACAGAGATCGACACCCTTACAGTTTTCATTGGCCTTGACTTTAAAATGACCTTTAGTCCACCTGCCAAAAAGCTCCATCATTTTAGCTAAGGGACATCCATAACGGCACCAGATTCTTGTCCCTAAAAATGGATAAGCACCAACACCTATAATGGCACCGAAGATAAAGTCGACGACAAAGGCTTCAAAGTTTCTTGAGGCCTCAATTAAACTTGATGATGAGAAAACCTTAAGCATGTCAAAGAACAACAAGAAGCCAAAGAAGAAGCCAAAGATCATAAAGATGGTTTGAATACTTTCTAGCTTTTCGGCTGTCTTACCAGTTGGAGTCTTGTGTTTTACCCAAGCTGCTCCCCACTTCGTCACGCCAATAGTCTCTGCCAGGTTTCCACATGCACAGAACCAAGAGCAATACCTTTTACCAAAATACCAAACAGATATAGGAATTAAGACAAAGCAATAAATCATTGAACCCCATGAAGTAAATCCTTTTGAGATATAAACATAGGCTGAAAAATAACTTGAAGCGACCGGATCACTAAGAAGACTTCTGCCCGCCGCGAGGGGGGAGATGACATAAGGGAGTAGG
Organism: uncultured Halobacteriovorax sp.; assembly: GCA_913061265.1. Lineage (GTDB taxonomy): Bacteria > Bdellovibrionota > Bacteriovoracia > Bacteriovoracales > Bacteriovoracaceae. The sequence continues at coordinate 19,044 of CAJXVS010000005.1, forward strand.
TAGAAAATTATTAATTGAACGAAGAAAATACTTAAGAATTTATTACGTTGATACTTAGATAGCTTAGGATTCTTTCCTCTTTTATAAGGGGATTTACTACTGAGGAGTATCTTTCCTGAGATCCAACAAACGATACCCGTATAAACGGTTGAGTACCAAAAGCTTGGGCTTTTCCCAAAGAGCCAAAAGGCATCAAGAGAATCAACATAGCCTTGCTCGACAAACCAGTGTGGCCATTTATAAACCGAATACATGAGAAAGACAGTTGGTAAGAAGACGGCAATAAAGAAAATTTCTGCCTTACTTCTTTTGTACTCATTTTTTGCATAACTCATAAATTTCTCCAGACCACTCTATTATAGCCAACTACCTAAAAGTTTTAAGTTTAATTTTTATATTAGTGCTTGATTGAAGCCATTTGTTACAATCTTTAAGGAAATTTCTTGAGATGCTGCCCCTTGTTGTAGCTTTCCTTTAAGTGACAACTTTTCGAGTCGATATTTAAGAAAAGAATGATCTTTAACCTCCTATAGTCCTATGAGCTATCCCGATTATCTCATTGCTTTAGCATAGGCCTATCCAATTGCGACTCATTAGTACGTATGCTCTAGCAATTAAACTAGGAGTAAACGATGAAGAACCTTTTTATACTTTGCTTATTTTTATTACTAGTTTCTGCAACTTCTTGCGTTGAAGAAAAACCAGAAACAGATCCAACAAAAGTATTAGACTCCCTTGTAAGTCCTTATGGTTTTATTGGTTTTCAAAATGCCATGGACCGCGCTGATAATGGAACTCATACTGGTGTTCTTGTCGGCGGTAGGCCTTCTGCTTTAGCTTATGTTTCTGGTCATGATACCTGCTTTCCTGTTTCTGATGAATTAAGAAGAGATCAGGATAGAGCAAATATTAGTAAGTCATACCGTTATAGCTTTCAAGGTAATCTTGGCTTTTTATCTCTTGGGTTACCGATTGTTTCAGCTGCCTTTGGTCTGTCTAAGTCTATGACTGTTGAGTTAGAACTTGATGGTTTAGTTATAGAATACCTAGATTCAATTGATGTAACTGATTGGTATAGAGAAGGGATGGGATCAACATGCCAAGAATACTTAGATGAAGTTGGCTTTTTAATCCAAACCATTCACACAGACACTATGAGGCTTTCAGTTAAAAGAACTGGTGGAACAAATATTGGTCTGAATTCGGATAATGTAGGTGACTACTTTTCTTTTGAAGCAGGTGTTAGTTATGAGTTGATTGATAATTATACAATCGAAATCACTACCCCTCACACTTTAGGATACCAAATCGCTTTGATGAAGCCTGAGGATAATGGGAAAGCTCTTTATCGTGCCTTAAGCACTAAAGATGACCGTTTTGTTTTTGAAAAGATTGGATTCTCTGATTTACCAATTTCAACGCCTAATTCACCAAGTTCTCAAAAGAGCTTAAAAGAAATTGAATCTATAGATAATGGAATATTTGTAGATTAAATAAAGAAAAGGGCCTCTTTTTTTGAGAGAGGCCTTTTCTTTATTACTAAACGCCATGATTCGTTCTAAAATAACCCTATATGAAATTCTTAATTATTTTACTCGCGCTAGTTAACTCTTCAATTGCCTCTGATTCCTTTGAATTTACGGTCTTTCATACTAATGACCTCCATTCTTACTTTGAAGGAAGCGGCCCCGATTCAAATTTTACGGAAAAAGAAGGGGATGGCGATATTGTCTCTGGCCACTATGCAAGGCTGGCTCATCTTATTAAAAAGGAAAAGTCTTTATCAGCAACACCAAATCTTCTTTTAGATGCAGGGGACTTCTTTGCAGGGACTTTGTTTCACGCACTAGGACCTAATAAAAAGATAAACATCTTTCCTGAAGCTGAGTTTTTTAATTTGGTAGGCTATGACGCTACTACGCTTGGAAATCATGAATTTGATGCGGGAGACTTAGGTCTTGAAACTATGTTAAATAAGTGGATTGACCGGAAGGTGATGACACCTATCATTAGCAGTAATTCATTCTTTCAAAACAAAGACTCTGTTCTTAAAAAGTTTTATGGCAAAGACCTTCCGATAAAAAAATATGTCGTCAAAGAGCTTGTTCAAGGAAATAAGAGATTAAGGGTTGGTATTATTGGTCTTCTAGGACCTGATGGGGCTTTAGTGTCTTTAGCTACCCGTAGTGACGTGGGCTTTATTGGTTATGATGATAGTAAGAGCAAGAAGGATATGGATGCCTTAACTGACTATCTAAATGACTTTGTTAAAAAAATAAAAAAGGATGAGAAACTAGATATTGTCATTGGTCTTATTCATGGTGGTCATCCTGAAGATGTAGAGATTCTCGAGGAGGTCTCTAGTATTAATTTACTTATAGCGGGGCATACTCATGTGGTTTACCCAAGGCCTATTAGAGTAGAGAAGGCCCTGTTAGTTCAGGCCGGTAGTTTTGGTAGGTATCTAGGGAAGCTAAAGCTAAGTTGGAATGGAGTCGATCTTAAGCTTTTAAATAAGGATAATATTTTAAAGGTCGATGATAGTATCCCCGTTGACCAAGAGATGATGAAGGCGATTTCAAGTTATAAAGTTCATCTTAATCAGTTCCTAGAGAAGACAGGCTTTAGTTATGATAGCTTTATCTTTACCGCAAAAGACTCTTTTATAAGAAGAAAAGAATCCCTCAACGAACTAGGTGTCCTAGTGACTAGCGGGGTTAGAGATCAACTAAACAAAACTGAAGTTGAACCGATCGATCTTTATTTTACTTCCTTAGGATTGATTAGAAAGAATATACAAAAGGGTCATAGCTATCAGCTCTCTGATATTTTTAAAATCTTGGCCATTGGTTTTGACGAAGAACTCGATCCCGGCTCAAAGGTTGTTAGTTTTTATCTTCATAAAAAAGAAGTCTTCAATCTCATCAATTTCATGGAAGTCTATGGAATGATATCCCACAAGTTTACACCTGCTTTTTCAAACTCTGTTTCTTATCGAAATAGATGGTGGGGAATTCCTTTTGTAAATAAACTCGCTGATTTAAAGCTTTATGGAAAAGAGTATGATGAGTGGCCGGAACTTATTAATGTAGCAACCTCTCAATTTGTGGCCGCCTATCTACCAAAGGTACAATCAATGTCCTATGGGATGCTTGAGTTTGAGCCCAAGAATAAAATGGGAAAGGTTTTAAAAGTTCCGAAGGTTTTATCTGAAAAAGAATACCTTCTCTTGGCCAAGTACTTTAAAGGACAATCTAAAGACTAGGCGAGCTTTAGGTCTTTTTCGTTAACTCCAGGAGCGAGTTTGATAACTTCAAACTTAGAGCCATTTGGTTTAAAGATGCCTTTATCCGTAACAACGAGATCAACTACATTCTTTCCTGTCAGTGGTAAGACGCATTGACCAAGCAATTTTGGTTCTCCGTGTTTATTGAAATGAGTCATCATGATGATAACTTGGCGTGCTCCATTAACGAGGTCCATGGCCCCGCCCATCCCCGTAACTTTCTTCCCTGGGATCATCCAATTGGCTAGGTTCCTCTTAGCGTCAACTTCCATGCCTCCAAGAACACAATAATCTATATGACCACCCCGGATCATTCCAAAGCTTAGAGATGAATCAAAGAAGCTTGCGCCCTTTGAGATAGAAATAGTCTCTTTTCCTGCATTTATTAAAGTAGGAGAGAGAGTCTCTTTAGTAGGACGGCCCGCAACTCCAAGGACTCCATTTTCTGATTGAATCATTACATTTGATTCCGGATTCATCCTCTCAGCTATAAGAGTGGGAAGGCCAATGCCTAAGTTAACTGAAACATCTGACCCAATTAGTAAGATGACCTCATCGGCCATTTGATCTACGCTCCAGCTCACTTCTCACCTTCAAGTTTTAAAAATTCAATTTCGTTTTTATAATCACTACCTTGAAATATTCTTTGAACAAAAAGACCAGGGAGATGAACATCTTCAGCTTTAATATCTCCAAGCTCTACAAGTTCTTCTACCTCTACAATAGTCGTCTTAGCGGCCATGGCCATTAAGGGGGAGAAGTTTCTGGCCGTTTCTTTAAACCATAGGTTCCCATAAGGGTCGGCTTTTTGCGCCTTAATAATGGCAAAATCTGCGTGAAGGGCGGTCTCTAAGATGCAAGGACGGTCAAAGGTTTTCTCATCCTTACCTTCAGCAACCAAGGTTCCATATCCAGTAGGAGTATAAAAGGCCCTGATGCCGAGTCCCGCAGCTCTAATTCTTTCAGAAAAGGTTCCTTGAGGAACAAGCTCCACGTCAATTTCATTCTTAAGCATCTGTTCTTCTAGATCTGGGTTTCCACCAACGTAGGAACAATAGGCCTTCTTAATCTTTTTTTGTATCAAGATCTTAACTAGGCCTCTTCCAGAGTTTCCAATATTATTTGAGATAACTGTTAAGTCTTTAACATCCATTAAGGTTAGAGCGTCGATACAGTTCTCTGCAATACCACAAAGCCCAAAGCCTCCACTCATTAAAGTCATTCCAGACTTAAAGTCCTTAAGAGCGTCAGTGGCATCTTTATATATTTTAGCCAAGAAGGGCCTCCAAAGTTTTAAATGATTTACTCCACTCTTTAAGAGGAAGATTAAGATGAGGAGCGAGGATCAACCTCTTTTCCTGAGCAACTAGAGAAAGACCTGAATCAAGACATTCTCTAAAGCTTGGAGCCTTATCTAGATCAATGGCCGCGAGGAGCCCGATTGACCTGGTTTTATGTTTAAGAGACTCGATGTCTTTAGTAAAAACTTCAATGAACTCTTTTAAATGGTCTTTAAATTCTTTTTGATTCGTATAATCTAAGACTGATTCTAAGGCCTTTAGGCCAAGAGGGTGGGCGTAGTTGGTCAGGCCGCAGCTAAGAGTCTTATCATTAAAATGTGAGTGAATCTTATCATTGGTCCAAACAGCACCAAAGGGGATAACCCCTGCGGTGATTCCTTTGGCCATGGTAATAATATCCGGTTTGAGGTTAAATTGCTGAAAACCAAAAGCTGTGCCTAGTCTATAAAAGCCGCAGATCACTTCATCAAGAATAAGAAGAACATTATTTTCATCGCAAAGTTTTTGAATACCTTGAAGCCAAGAAAGCTCTGGAACTAACACGCCATTATTACCAGGAACAGTCTCTAAGATTATCCCAACTAGGTCTTTAGTTTCTTTAAATATTTTCTCTGTTTTAGAGAGGTCAGGGTCTTCGTGAGGCTCTGGTATTCTAACAGTCCACTGATCAAGAGTTGGGACATCATCGTTGCGCCAATCACCAGTGACTGAGACAGCGCCTAAGGTTGCACCATGATAGCTTGGCCTTCTGGCGAGAATAATTTTCTTTCCAGTATAAAGGCGGGCCATCTTCAAAGCATTTTCAACTGCTTCAGCACCACTTGTTGTATAGAAGATCTTTCCTCCATCAAGAGAAATAAGATCGATCAATCTTTTAGTAATATTTGTTTTTAAATCATGAGTCGCTTTAGGGGCTACGATAGTAAAGTTATCAAGTTGATTCTTTACGGCCTCTAAAGCAAACTTAGGCTTAAGGCCAAAACTGGCCTGATAGCTAATACTTGATAGATCAGCAATCCTTGATCCATTAGAATAAAAATAGTGATCCTCTACTGAATCAAGTGGATAGGTAGAAGCTCCCTTTTGCTTTGACCAAGTTATATAATAGGGATGATTACTCATACTTAAACCTTTTTGATATCCATTTCATCGCCAAATTTCTCTAACTTAAATGAATGCTCCACATAGTTATCATCATGAACCGGGCAGCCTCTCCAAAAGGATAAGTCATTTCCAGTAAGATCAGCAATCCCACCCCCACAAGTCATAGAAGGGTCTTGGGCGCCATTTTCAAAATGAGAGCAAATACTCTTAGGATAACCATCATGGTCTTGAAGTAACTTTTTTAGGTCATCATAGCTTTTAACTTTCGGCATTTTTTCAGTGAGAAGATCAAATCGGCAATGAGTAGTTGAACTCATTGAATTCTTATCTTCCATCTTAGAGACCTCAACGCCTAGGCAATGATTAGTATGAAAGGTTCCACCAACTTCAGAAGCGGCCATTGATCCAACCTTTTCATTATGAAGGGGAGTCACTTCCCAGTGCTCGCCACCAGTTTTATCAGAGATTATATAATTATGACCTGAAGTAACGGGAGAGTTTAAAAGAATCTGTCTCATATCAACTAAGTTCTTAGCTTCAAGGCATTTTCTCACGAGAACGGGCCATATCAAAGCGGCCCTAGCGTTTGAAGTGTTAATATTATTGACACCAATAAGGCTATTATAAGAATTAACGCCCATCATACCAACGCAGCCAACTAAAGAAAAAGAGACTGTTGCAGGCAGGCCGTGATCATTTGGAGTCTTAATCAGGCAAACATAATCTTTAGCAGATGAATGCATATCCCAAGTCTGACCGCTATAGACCTTGCCAGCGTTAGAGACGTGTACCGTTGAACAGCCTTCTTCAGGCATTTCTATATCTCTAAAGTCAGTATAATTATTTAAAATAACAATCTCAGACTTTGTTAACCCAGCGCCTTCAGCGATTCCTTCTAGCTCATCTGTTAAATGAGGAGCGAATTCACGAGTCACCTTTAATTGTTCATCAGCAAGTGGGGCAATATTAGGTTTTAAGGCCGGGTTCTTGGCCAGCATTAGTTCAATTCTAATTTCAAAAAGTTCCCTAATGGCATCTCTATGAGACTCACCATGGAATTGACCCCACTGCCTAAAAGACTTTCCTTTTTCATACTCAATAATAGGGAAACCGCAGTCTTTACTCACTAAAACCTCTCGTTGAATTTCTTCATCGCCCCTAGACTTGGGATGAATTTATATCGGCCGTGACCCATAGGGGTCATTAGGCTCGATAGTGAGTAGGGCAGATCACCTTTGATCGAACCTACTCCATTGTGAATATTAAATTCACTTATATTATTTTCTTTAACTATTGCTGTTAGCTTCTCTGTGAACTTTGAAATGACAGTACTTGATTTAGCTCGCAGCTCTAGGGCCTTAAGATAAGCTCCATAAGAAAACTCATCTCCATCCCAAGTAGAGATCATCATGAGGGGTTTACTCATAAAGTTGGCCTCATTTATAAAGACGATACCTGCTTGCCCGCCCATAAAGATAAACCCAGCATCAGGCTCAATCGAGCTTTCATTCGAGGCGCAAAATGTTTCTTTATTAAACCTGTTCATGGCAGCAGCCGATTCATTAAAGACTAGGTTGATCTTATGATCTTTAGTCCACTTTCTTAGTTCTTGAAGAAAACTTAAAGGGACTGGCTCTAAGATATTTTGAGGAAGAGGCTCGATCCATACGGCGAGAGTCTCTTTAGGGTTTGATTGATCCTTGATGGCCTTAAGGACTTCTTTCCAGTTCTTTTCATTAGGAGAGTCAAAATGAGTTGCTGGAAAATATCCATCTTCTTGAAGGCTTAAGCTTCTGCTCATAAAGCTTCCAAGTCCAAAGTAATGACCTTTAAAACTGATCATCTTTACTCTATCTTCAGAGTCTGCCACAAAAAGTGACTTACTAATCTTATCGACACATTCACTTTGTCCGCTAGCTGAGTAACCATGACGAAGAGCTATAGGGAGCATGCTCATCATCTTTTTGAAATGATCTAAGTAGCGAGTGCTGACAAAGTTTGAAAGGCAAACCTTATTGGTAAGATAGGGAAGTTGTTCTTGGATGAACTCTTTTGTTAAATCACTTGAGTCTAAAGGCGAGACTAAGGCATTATCAAGTCTATAGTTCTCATCACTCCAGGTTAATTCATTATTATAATAAAAGACGTCTCTATGCTTTTCAAAGTCTGGATAGTCTTCAGGAACATAGAGCTCTTCTCTCGCGCCTAGTCCTAAGTTGATTGAGAGCATGGCACCGGCCAAGCGGTCGCGGTTTCTACCAACGATCTTTTCTTTTCCTTCACTCATAGCAAGAAGATTGAGAGCGGACTTAATCTGACGACCGAGTCCTTTTCCTTGATGACCTGGTCTAACCGTGCAGTCGACCATGTATAAAGTCTCGCTCTTTTCAAAGTCAGGGTCTCTTCTTAAGATACGTTCCATTGGAAATTGTGAGGCGGTTCCGCTAATGGCCATAGCCTCGATTCTTTTATCTTTTAAAAGGAGAATCGCTACAGAGGTATTATCTGAAACTGCTTTTTCAAAAGTCTCAAGAGAAGTTTGTCTCTCCGTTTCATAGACTTCTTTTTGAATGGCTGCAATATCGTCTTTGTAATTTGAAAAGTTATCTTTATTTAACCTAATGGCCTCTGATCCCTTGAGACCATTATCACTAGTAAGGATTCTTTCAATAGCATTCCAAGTTTCTTTTTTAGATGGAGGAGAATTATTTAGACTTAACAGCCTGTGATCAAGGAGTAATTCATTCCATTCATATAGATTGTCAGGGTTTCTCTCTATTGAATCTGCAGTGTCGACAAGAGTAGCTTCACTCTTACCTAGAACACTCCCAACAAGTTGCTCTAGTCTTTCAAAAAGAAAATTTATATCCTTGGCGCTAAAAGCAGTGTTTAAACGAAAGCGAAGAGTCTTATCACCCGCTGGGTAATAAAGAAGCCCATGATCAAATCTTGCCCCTATAAAAGAAGCGACTTTCTCTTTATCACAGATATCAAAAGCGAAACTTAGGCCTTTAAGCCTTGGCCTTTCGATAAGTCCTTCGTGCTTCTTAATAAGCTCAAGAAGTTTTTCCCTACAAGTCTCTTCCATCTTAATGATCTTATCTTGAGCCTGATCGAGGGCCACTGCATGAAAGTAACCTCTAATCATTGAGACCACTGAATACTCTTCGGATCCTTGATTGATGAGAGTTTCATCCCCATGAGAGAGAACAAGACCGATCTGCGCTTTTTTCGCGCAAACAACATAATTAGGGTTTAATTGATTCCCTGATCCATCTTCAAGCTTAAGCATCTTATGCCAAAAGAACTCTCGCCCTAGGTGAAATCCTGTTTGAACTTCATCGTGGATAACTCCTACGCCGAAGCTTCTCGCTAAAAGAAGAAGGGCAGAGTGAAAGCGTCCACTCGCGTAACGATCTCCACCTTCGCATTGCATAGGCTCTACGATGATAGAGAAGATCTCGCCCTTAAGAAGCTCATTACGAATCAAACTTAGGCAATGTACCTCGTCTTTTAAGATACTATCTTTATCCCACTCAGTAGGAGTCGTTATCTTTTTATGAGTTCCTTGTTCCCAGAATTGATGCCAATTGGCAGGAGCTTCTTGGTGAATATCATCACCCTTGAGCTCGGGGTATTCAGTAAAGGCGCATTCAAAGCCAGGAAATAAGAAGGGCTCTCTTTTACTTGGATTCCAAGTGGCTTGAAGTGAGACTAACATCCTTCCATGAAAGGATCCTTTGAAGGCCAAGACTTTATTTGCTTTGGTATTCTTTCTAGCACGGTAACAATAACCAAGTGCAATCTCGTTGGCCTCGGCACCAGAGTTACAAAAGGTTGTGTGAAGAGAGTCCCAATTGGTTTTTCTTTTTAAGAATGACTCAAAGCCAGTTCTTACACTAGCGACAGACTTGGTATGATTTTCGTTGGTCCATGATTCTAAGAAGTGAGAAGGGCCCATGAATACGGAAGAATTAAAGCCAAGACCTAATGTAGCGATCTGGCTGGCAGCGTCCATAAGATAATGAGTTCTTTGCCCATCAACTTCGATTCCCATAAAGGGGCCATGAGAAGCTCTAAGCTTTGTTAAGTATAGTTTCTTCTCAGCCGGTAGGAGTCCACCCTCGTAATAGACATCTAGTTTTTCTTTGGCAAAGCTTTCATCGGTACGTTTAATTAAGTCTAGTTTCATTTTCGGCTCTCAATACTAATGATCGACCTGATCCATTCTTTATATGAATGTCCATTTTGCTTCATCATTAGGGGGAAAAGGCTAATAGGTGTCATGCCTGGAAAGGTGTTGATCTCATTTAGGTAAATATCTCCATCATCAGTTAAAAAGAAGTCGATGCGGGAGAGGTGTCTGAGCTTTAACGCTTTAAAGGCATTAAGGGCATACTTCTTCATATTCTTAACAACTTCTTCACTTACTTCTTTTGCTTTAGGGATAGTGATGGTGGAACTTTCAGCATTATATTTTTCTTCGTAGGTATAAAACTCATTGGGACAGATGATCTCTCCCGGGTCTGAGATATGAACTTCGCCATTAAATTCATAGGCGCTCATCTCTAGCTCACGGCCTTTGATGGTCTTCTCAACTAAAACATAGTCAGAGTACTTAAAAGCCTCTTTTAAAAAGCCATGGTATTTCTCAGAATCAGTGCAATGAAAACAACCAACACTTGAACCTTGGTTGGAAGCTTTTATATAAACGTCTTTGTTTTGTTTAAAGAACTTATCTGCTTTTGTTAATTCATCAGCTTCTAGGCTAGTTAGATAACAAAAGGGAGTATTAGGAATACCTAAGTTATCGAACCATAACTTAGTGGTTACTTTATTAAAGCAGATGACACTGGTCTCTGGTGAACAGCCAAGATAGGGTAGGTTCATCATTTCAAAGACTGATTGAATATCTCCCGTTTCACCTGGGTAGCCATGGATGCTTGGGATAACAAAGTCTAGTTTGATACTTTTATCGGGATAGACAAGCTCACCGCTTTTACGAAGCTCGCAAAGGGCACCGGAGCGGTCTTTTCTTTCTCCGTTTTTTTCTATGACAACATGATGAAGGTTGATTTCATCCCAATCTTTTAACTGATTATAGATAAACTCAGCGGAGACAAGAGACACTTCATGCTCAGTGCTACCGCCACCACAAATGAGGAGTACTTCTTTCTTGGTCATCCGTTTCCCTTATAGGCCTTATCTTAAAGATTCAGGCATTTTTTCTAAGTTCAATTCCGTGAACATAGCCGTTAACTCATCCATCTTTATGCTCTCTGAATCTCTTGATCCATAACGCCTAAAGTTTAAAGTCTCTGTCTCCATCTCTTGGTCACCAACAACTAACATAAAAGGAATTTTGCCTTTTTGTATTTGCCTAGTCTTATAACCCATGGATTCATTTCTATCATCGACGCGAACTCTAAAGCCCTGTTCGTTTAATGTCTTAGCTAAATTATTACTATACTCAAGATGATTTTCATTTCTCACTGGAACGATAACGGCTTGCTCTGGAGCTAACCAAAAAGGAAAGGCCCCGGCCACATGCTCTAGGTAAACGCCAAAGAATCTTTCTAAACTTCCAAGTAAAGCACGGTGAATAACCACAGGTCTTTCTTCGTTACCATCAGCTGTTGTAAATTTTAAATTGAACCTATCGGGAAGTTGAAAATCAAGTTGGATTGTTCCTAACTGATAATATCTGTTAAGAGCGTCCGCGATTTCTACGTCAATCTTAGGTCCGTAAAAAGCGCCATCGCCTTCTTTGATCTCATACTCATGTCCACTAGCTTCGAGGGCATCTTTAAGAGCGCCTTCAGCAATATCCCAAGTTTTGTCATCCCCAGCTTTCTTCTCAGGCCTTGTTGAGAGGTGAACCTTGATGTCTTTAAAGCCAAAATGCTTATAACAAGTAAAGAACATGTTCATAAGGTCTTGAATCTCACCTTGAATCTTCTCTAGTGGAATAAAAATATGGGCGTCATCTTGGCAAAAAGTTCTTACTCTCGTGAGTCCAGTGACTGCGCCAGCTTTTTCATAACGATGAAGCCTACCAAAGTCTGCATATCTTAAAGGAAGATCTCTATAACTGTATTTATAGTGACCAAACATAAGCATATGGCAGGGACAGTTCATGGGCTTAACGGCGTATTCTCTTTCATCAACATTAGAGAAGTACATATTTTCTTTATAATGCTCATAATGACCTGAAGTATGCCAAAGCTCACTATCGAGGACTTGAGGCGTGATTACTTCATCATAGCCAAACTTACGGTAGATCCTTCTCATGAAGTCGATCAATTCGTTATAAACAAAGGCGCCTTTAGGCATAAAAAAGGGTGAGCCTGGGGCTACTGGATCAAAATGAAAGAGTTCTAGCTCTTTTCCAAGCTTTCTATGATCTCGCTTCTTAGCTTCTTCTAGGAAATGGATATGGTCTTTAAGTTCTTCTTTTGAATCAAAACAAACGGCGTAGATTCTTTGAAGCATTTCATTATCAGAGTTACCACGCCAGTAGGCGCCTGCTGTATGGAGCAGTTTGAAGGATCTTGGTAACTGATTTGTATTATCAACATGGGGCCCACGGCAAAGGTCTATAAAATTACCTTGCTGATAGCAGCCAATCTCTTCCCCTTCAGGAATGGCGCTAATAAGCTCTACTTTTAGGTCTTGCCCTTTTTCAGAGAAGAACTTGATGGCCTCGTCACGGCTCATGACCTTTCTTTCGATAGGGAGTTTTTCTTTCATGATCTTTTTCATGAGGTCTTGGATCTTCTTGAGATCCTCATCTTTGATCTGATAGTCCATTTTCACGTCATAATAGAATCCGTTTTCAATAACGGGTCCCACGCCAAATTGAACGTTCTGATCTGGCCATAATCTCTCGATGGCCTGCGCCATAAGATGGGCTGAGGAGTGTCTTAATGTATCAATATCAAATTTAGGGGCCTGTTCCGACATATAAGTCCTTTAAATTACGTAGTATTTGGGCAATATTTCCGCCTCTACATTAGCAATCTAACCTTAGGAAATCAATGACTTGTAAGGCTAAAAATTACATACTTTCCTGAGGCTTTTTGACCTGTATTAGGTTAGTGTGATATGAGAAGTAAGACTATGCGAAAAAGTCTTTAATTTCGGGTATTACGCATTAGTTTATCGGAGACAGAATTATGGATCAGACAACAGAAGTTAACATGAACACTATTCCTTCAGGGCAAATCGCTGATGTAGAAGCGGCTTTGGGGTTTATGGAGGTTGATGAAAACTTAATGATAAAACCAGAATCACTTACGAAACATGAAGTGGGTCGGGCCTTTTATCAACTAGGTAAACTTCACTACGATAAGTCTGATTTAGTGAAAGCAGAAATGGATTTTCTTAAGGCCTATAAGTGTGCCGAGCTTCCAAGAGATGCTTTTTCTGTATTAAAGATACTTGGTTTTCTTATTCGTATTGCTTCAGAGAGGCAAGATGATGAAAAAGGAACTTATTACATCAATGAAGCTGAAAAAATCGCGAATGATCTTACCGGAATCCTAGGAAGTCTTAACTCTGAGTATTTTTATAATGTTGGAATTGTGAAGAACTACTCAGGTAAGTTTGACGAAGCTAGAGAGAACTTTGAATTAGCCTATAAGAGAAGTAAGGAAGAGAATGAGCCTGAGCTTCTGTCAAAATGTCTTCTTGCCCTTGCTACGAATAGCTACAATAGAAAAGATTATGAATCATCATTAGAGTACTTAGCTCAGCTAAATCAGCTACTAAAGATCATCAACAAAAACTACCTGCAAGGGGCCATGTTCCTTTTCGCAGCTAAGGTTTATACAGAGCTTGATCTTTTTGAAAAAGCTCTTCAAAACTACAAAAATGCCAATGAAACTCTTCAAGATAAGAAATGTTGGAACCTTTATGGTTATATCCTTCTTGGTAAGGGAATGGTCTATAAGAGAATGGGCGATTATGACCGTGCTCTAGGTCTTTTTCAACTAGCTCAAGAGTCAATTGATAAGGCCACTTTTAGAAGACTAGCTGAACTTATCGATAAAGAGATCAAAGACGTTAACGATTCTAGTGTTGACCTCTATCTTGATAGAGCTAATAGAAAAGTTAAGGAAAAATCTCTTGGAACAATCGATTTTAAGCATAGATTTGTTCTTCTTGAGATCCTTTTCCTTCTGGCTAAGAACTCAGGCTCTTATTATGATAAAGACGCTCTGGCTAAGTCTATTTGGAAGGATGAATACAATCCTCTTATTCACGATAAGCTAATCTATACAAGTGTTTCTCGTCTGAGAAAGCTGATTGAGCCTAAGAATGATAAAGGACAAAAGAGAAAGTATATTGTCCGCGGTAAAGATGGTTATACTTTTAATCCTCTAGCTAAGATTCGTTTTCATATGGAAGCAAAACCTCAAGTTGATAGGACTATTGGGAACGTTGAGTTAAGTTCACCAGTTTAATTTTGAATAAATATTTAGTTTTCACGTTATTTTTACTGCAAATAGCAGGGATAGAGAGGGCCTACGGTAAAGACCGGGCCCTTTTTCGTTTTGAAAACAAAGTCATCTTTTTAAGTGAGGCAAAGAAGCTTATCTCAGAGTTAGAAAGCTTTAGATGCCTAAAGAGTGACTGGGTTTCTCTTGAGTTAACTAACCTCTCAAACAAAGACTATAAAAGATTTCCAAAGCTAGGCTTTTCAAAGGCAGCTTTAAATAAAGAAAAACAGTTCATTGAGCGCTTTATCACTCTTCAAAAACTCAAGGTCTTTGCTAAAGAGCAATTAGTTAAGATTGACGACAACGATCTCTCAAAAGTTAACAAATCAAGCTGTTTTCCTAGAGGCCATAAGTCTTGGTCCACTGAAGTGGAAGACTTGGTAAAGCTTGAATACTATTTAAAGTCTCGCTACATCGATAATGCTAAAAAGGACGAAGACCTTAAGATTAGGCTTAATTCTTTTCTTTCAACAATTAGCCGTAAATCTACTGATGTCCTCTTCTTTTAATCCAGATTTTTTTGAATTTGAGTTCTTTTCGCCAGGTAGTAACATGACCGGGCATAAACATTTCGCCGATCTCTCTCAAGCATCTCTCGAAGAAACCTCAATTTTTGACTCCAAATACTTCCCGAACCCATGGACAAAAGCTAAGTGGAATCAGGTGAGTAATGGAGAGTTGGGTCCTTGCATGCTAGGACTTGTGTATAAAGATAAGCGTCTCGTGGGGTTAATCTTGTTTGGAATTGCGGATCCTGACACGGGACATCTTTATAAAATCTTAGTCTCCCCAGATGAGCAGGGATCAGGATTAAGCCAAGAACTTCTTTTGCGCTCCGAGTCTCATTTACAACATGGGAAATACATTTCGGTCTATTTAGAGGTAGAACAATCTAATCTTAGGGCCTTAGCCTTTTACCAAAAGCACGGCTACCAAGTGCTTGTGAAGAAAAAAGGCTTTTATGGCGCTGGGCGTGATGGCCTTGCCTTAGAGCATATCCTACCGAAGCTAGTTTAATAATTTCAGTGTCCTATATTGTCTTTTCAACAGCGCTTTGATACATAGTAGCAGTTCTTTTATTGAATATTATTTAAGGGCGGTAAAATTTTTTTTCCGCCCTTTTTTTTTATAGGCGGTTTGATTGGTTTTACGGCAAAAGCGTACCGGAGTAGATAAGCGATTCTTCGAACTTTGTTCGAAGGTTTGCGAAGCTGAAGGTCTGCATGTTTATGATATGGATTATCTTCATGGCTCCCATGAGTTAAGAATCTTTGTTATCAACCCTGAAACAAACACGGCCGTCATTGATGATTGCATGAAAGTCGATAAAGCTCTTACCCCCTTTATTGAAGAAGAAGAATGGATGCCGGCTGAATTAACGTTAGAGGTAAGCAGTCCTGGAGTTTATAGAAACCTTTCGACTATAGAGCATTTTGAAAATGTAGAAGGTCAAAGTGTTCAACTTCAACTTAAGCAAAAGCTTGATGAGGCAAAACTTGAAGGACTTCCAAAGAGGCTTAAGTCCCAGAAAAATTTGATCTTTCTTCTTACTAAAGTGAATGAAGATTCATTAGACGTAGAATTAGAAGGAATAAGTTTAAATATTAAATATGACGAAATAAAAAAAGCTAACCTAGAAGACTAGTTAGCATAAGAGTGAGGAATATATGGTTTTTTCAGAAATTGGAAAAGTAATTGAAACATTAGGAAAAGATCGCGGAATCGAAAGAGACATCGTGATTAAGGCCATCGAGCAAGCCTTCCTAGTAACTGCTAGAAAAAAGTTTGGAATCCAAGGTGAGTACGAAACTCGTTATAATGACGCAGAAGATGAGATTGAAATCTTTCAGTATAAGAACGTTGTTGCTGAAGTTAGAGACTCAATCCTCGAGATCACTTTAAATGATGCAAAAGAATTAGACGAAGAAGTAGAAGTTGGCGATCAATTAGGTATTAGAATTGAAAACCCTAACTTCACAAGAGTTGATGTTCAGACTGCAAGACAGATTATCTTTCAAAAAGTAAGAGACGCAGAAAGAGAGATTCTTTTTGCTGATTTTAAGCATAGAGAAACTGAACTGATCACTGGTATTGCCCGTAGATATGAACGTGGAAATATCATTGTTGACCTTGGAAAGGCAGACGCTATATTACCTAGAAGAGAGATCATTCCTGGAGAGAACTTTAAGACTGGAGATAGAATCCAAGCTTATTTATCTGAAGTTGTTATGACGAACAGAGGTCCAGAGATCAGACTCTCTAGAACAAGCCCATTATTTCTAGTTAAGCTCTTTGAAGTAGAAGTTCCTGAAATTCAAGATGGAACTATTGAAATCAAAGCCGCCGCTAGAGAGCCAGGACATCGAGCCAAGATTGCTGTTGTTTCTGTTGATAAAGACATCGACCCAGTAGGGGCCTGTGTTGGTATGAAAGGTAGCCGTGTTCAAAACGTTGTTAATGAACTTCAAGGTGAAAAGATCGATATCGTTAAGTACTCTGAAGATTTAGAGACTTTCGCTAGAGCTGCTCTTGCACCTGCTGAAATTACAAATATTATGATTGATGACGATGACAAAAACCTTGCGGTTGTTGTTGAAGAAGATCAATTAAGCCTAGCTATCGGTAGAAGAGGGCAAAACGTCCGTCTAGCGGCCATGCTTACAGGCTATAAAGTTAATATCATTTCTAAAACTAAGCTTCAGGAGAAAATCCAGAAAGCTGTTGAGAATCTTATGCAGATTCCTGTTATCGCTGAATCAAGAGCTCAGGTTATGGTTCAATCTGGTGTTGAAGGTGTTGGCGATCTTGCAGCTATGGAAGTTGAGCAGTTAGTTAGTCTTCTTAATATTGAAGCGGCTGAAGCTGAAGAAATGCTTAAAACAACTCATGATCTTATTGAAAAAGGTGAGATCAGTTTACAAATTGATGAAGAAGAAGAGCTGGTCTCTGCTTCTGCTATCCCGGCTTATCATGGGAAAATTGAAAAATCTGAAGGTGAAGGCGAAACAGACGAAGAGAAATTCTCTGATGCTGAAAGACGTCTTCGTGAAGAACTTGCAGCTTTTAAATTGAAATAACACAAGATAAGGAACTTCCTTATCGATGGAGTAGAGAATGCCCAAAAAAGTTTTTGAACTGGCAAAAGAATTAGAGCTGAAACCACTTGATTTAGTGGAGGAGCTTAAGACCAAAGGTTTCGATGGTATTAAAAACCATATGAGCCTCTTAAGTGACGATGACTTAGCGAAATTTGAGTCTTTAAAAGAAGCAGAAGCTACTGCCAAAGCAGCAGATGCCGCAACTAAGAAGACGAAGAAGAAGACGACTAAGAAGAAAGCTGCTACCGCCAAGACCACTAAAAAAGTCGCTAAAACGGCAAAGAAAGCTGGTTCTAAAAAAGCGGCCGCTACGGCGGATACAGAGAAAGCTTCAACTACTGTGAGAAAAAAGAGCACAGTTATTAGAAGAAAGTCTGGTGAGAAAGAACCTGAAGAAGTTCTAGAAACTGCTCCAATAGCTGAGGCTTTAGTAGAAAGTACTGAATCAAGCGATGTTCAAGAAACAACGGCTCCTGCCTCTGAAGAAAAAAGAGAAGGTGGTCTTCAAGTTGTAAGTAGACCGGAAGTAGAGGTTAAAGAAGAACCAAAAGCTCCAGCTGAAGAGAAAAAAGATATTTATGAAGAAAAAGTTCATAAGTTCACTCCTGTCTTTATTCCAGAGAAAAAAGAAGAAAAAGAAGAAGCACCTAAAAAAGTTGCTGCTAAACCAGGAACTGAAACAACGACGGCCGCAGGTACTGCAGCTGATAATGACCCATCAAAGAAAAAATTTGGTGGCCTAGCCTCAATGATGTCTGGGAAGAAAGCGGCTGTTAGTAAGTCAGCTCTTCTTACTCAAACAAGAGCTGATTCAGAACTCAAAAGTTATGCAGCTTTAAGTGGAACGGGTCGTCCGATCTATACTCAAGTTAAAAAGAAAAGAATCTACTCAGGAGCTAAAAACAAGACTGAGATCACTGATGTTAAAGACGCGAAAAGAGTCGTTAATATTCATGGCGGAGCAACTGTTGTAGATCTTGCTAAGAAATTAAAAGTTAAGTCTAAAGAGCTTATTGATAAGGCCCTCGAATTAAATCTTCTTCTTAAGAATGAAGATTTTGTTGGGATCATCCTAGCTGAAGAGCTAGCGGCCCTTTATGACTATAGAGTTGAAGATAAGAAGTTTGATGAGGATGCAGTTCTTGAATTAGAAACTCTTTCAGAGGAAGAGCATTCAAAGCTTCCTACAAGAAATCCGATCATTACTATTATGGGTCATGTTGACCATGGTAAAACAACTCTTCTTGATCATATTAGACAAGCCAAAGTATGTGACGGTGAAGCCGGTGGTATCACTCAGCATATCGGAGCCTACTCAGTTAAAGTTGGAGATAAGAAAACTCTTACTTTTCTTGATACTCCTGGTCACGCGGCCTTTGCCTCAATGAGACAAAGGGGAGCTGACGTAACTGATATTGTTGTCTTAGTTGTTGCTGCCGATGATGGTGTTATGCCTCAGACGAAAGAATCAATTAAGTTTTGTGAAATCTCTGGTTGCCCAATTATCATCGCTGTTAACAAGATGGATAAAGAAGGCGTTAACACTGACAGAATTAAATCAGAACTATCTGAGTACAACTTAGCTCCTGAAGACTGGGGCGGATCAACTCAATATTTTCCCATCTCAGCCTTAAAGGGTGACGGGATTGATGAACTCCTTGAAGGGATTGCTCTTCAATCAGAGATGATGGAACTTCGCGCTGATCCTAAAGGAAATGCTGAAGGTGTAGTTATTGAATCTAAGATTGAGCAAGGTCGTGGACCAATCGCTACAATCCTAGTGACTAAAGGAACACTCTCTAAAGGAGATACTCTTGTTGTAGGTGAAACTTACGGAAGAGCGAGAAGCTTAATGGACTCAACTGGTGCCATGCTTAAAGCAGCAGGACCTTCGACTCCTATTCAAATTCTAGGTTTAGATAGCCCACCAAGTCCTGGTGACACTATGAACTTAGTTAAGAATGAAAGAGAAGCTAAGAAGATTGTTCAAAATAGAATTGATGAAAGAAAGAAACTAGAGAGTGTACCTACGAAGAAACAGGTTTCTCTGGAAGACTTTTTTGGAACTGCTGCTAACGAAGGCGCCGAGCAAAAGACCCTTAACCTTATTATTAGAACAGATGTTCAAGGTTCTTTTGAAGCTATTAAGCAATCTCTTGAACCACTTGGGAATACTGAAGTTGACGTAAAAGTTATCGGCGGCGGAGTAGGTCCTATTACTGATAGTGATATCAACCTTGCAGAGTCTTCAGGAGCCGTTGTTATCGGCTTTGGAATGAGACCTGTTACTTCAGCGAGAAAGCTCTCTGAGGAAAAAGGCATTGATGTTAAGACTTATCAGATCATCTATGAATTAATCGACGATGTTAGAGCGGCCCTAGAAGGCCTTCTTGATCCTGATACTGAAGAGCAATTTTGCGGTAGAGCAGAAGTTAAAGATACTTTCGTTGTTCCGAAGATTGGTCAGATTGCTGGATCACTCGTTGTTGACGGGAAAATCCAGGTTGGATGCCATATTAGGCTCCTTCGTGGTGGAAGAATCATGTTTGATGGTGAGTTATCTTCACTTAAACGCTTCAAAGACGATGTTAAAGAGGTTAAAAACGGCCTAGAGTGTGGTATCGGTCTTAAAGATTACAGTGACTTAAAGGCTGGAGACCTCTTTGAGGCCTATATGCTTGTAGAAAAGAAACGGACCCTTGAAGATGTGGAGCAAGCTGAGCTAAAAAAGGCTGAAGAAGAAGCTGAATTAGCAGCTCAAGCGGAAGCCGCAGCTGCAGCTGAAGAAGTAGAGAACGAAACAAGTCTCTAGGGATATAAAATGGCCAAGAAAACGTTTACTAAGATTAAGCTTGAAGAGAGGATCATGAACGAGATCAACACCTCTCTTCGTGGTGTTGTAAACGATCCGTCATTACAATTTGTCAGCGTTACAAAGGTTGCCTTAAACGGCGACTTCTCTGAAGCCTCTTGTTCTTGGGATACTTTTGATAGTTCAAGACGAGGGGATGCAAAGAAGGCCATCGCTAAAGTCTCCTCTAGGCTTAGAGGAATCATTTCTAAAAAACTAGAACTTCGTCATACACCAAAGCTTAATTTTTCTTATGATGACTCTTTTGAGTGTGAGGCGAATATAACTGAGCTTCTCTCAACAAATAAAAAATGAAACCCATAGCATTCTTAGTTGATAAACCTGAAGGCATGGGGAGTACCGATGTCGTTAGGCAATTCAAAAGAAACCTCCCTAAACCTTTTAAGAAAATAGGCCACTTTGGAACTTTAGATCCTTTTGCTACAGGACTCCTTATCATTGGTGTTAACGGCTCTCAGAGGCTTTCAGATTATGTTCATGCCGATTATAAAAAAGTCTATAGAGCGATAGGTCTTTTTGGCGTGCACTCTAATACTGGCGATAGAACAGGCCAGTTAGAGAATAAGCACAACGAAGAAGATGTGAAAAAAATCTTTGAGAATCATGATAAAGATGAATTAGAGAAAAAATGGTTAGAAGAGTTCTCCACTGAATACTTTCAAAGACCACCTGCTTACTCAGCAGCTAAACATAAGGGCAAGAACCTTTATGAATATGCTAGAGAGGGAGTTATCATTGAAAAAGAAAAGGTGAGAAGGGAAGTTTTAGATTTTAAAATAATTAATTGGGACTTACCAAGAATTGAATTTGAAGTAACTGTTGGTATTGGAACCTATATTCGTGTTCTCTTTGAAGACATGGCAAAAGCTGTTGGTTCAGTTGGGCATTTAGAACAACTAAGAAGAGTCTCTATTGGGCCTCACTTAGTAGATAAGGCCAACGATCTAGAGTTATGGCCTAAGCAATCCCTAAGTCCTGAAGAGCTCTATGTTGGACAGGAAGTTATCCTGAATAACCCAGAAAATGAAAAGAAGTATAGAAATGGCATGAAACTAAGGGCGACAGATTGTGCGTCGCATCTTAGTGATAATGAGCATGGATGGGTAAAGTCCCCATCTGGAGAGCTTCTCGGCCTTGCTAGGCGCGTAGGAGAAGACCTCCTAGTCCTCTTCAACTTTCCTCAAAATTCTTAAAACTCATTGGCAAGATGGGCTAAGGATATTATCTTAGAAGCATAGTAATTTCATAAGATTAGGAGTTAGGTTTGAGTCTTCAGGTTCTTTCATTAGGTGTTGCTGCACTTATGGCCATAGGCCTCGTTGTCGGTATTGGTCTGTTAAGTTTAACAAGCGGTGGATTGCATTTTCTTTTCGCAAGACCTGGCTACGAAATATTAAAGTCTAAAAAAGGAAGTACGGGTTTTGCTTTTGCTTTTCGTTGGAATAGTTCAAGAGAACCAGTCACCTTTAATGTTATCAGATTAAGAATGTTCAATCCTTTTGGAACACCAACTCAGGTTGATGTTACAAGAGATTTCGAAGCTGCTAGCTCAACCTTTGCTAGAGACTTAGATTTTGGAATCGGTCTTGATAATATGGTCAAAGCAAAAGGCTTTGATGATGCCCTTATTGAAATTGAAATCAATTCAAGTAAAGAAGGGATCTCTCAATACTTTAAGTTAAAAGGTAAGAAGTTTAAGGAGCAATTGGACGCAGCTAAAGAATCAGCTGATGAATATAACGAAGCCCACGCTCTTAATTATAAAAAACCAGTCTATCAAACAGTTCAAAGAAGCTTTATTGCTGAACCACTACCGGCCTCTAATATGGCGCTTAAGATTCAAAGTAATCCTGAGTTTGCTGGTGACTTCGCTGCTGGTGGCGGCGACACCGGTGCGGCTGTTGAGAACTTTACTTTGGCCAAGGTATGGATCGAAGATGGTTGTATTGTCTGTGATGCTTGCGAGACGATCTCGCCTGATGTCTTTGAAGTAAAAGACGGTGGTTGTATTGTAAGACCAGGGGCTCCTTTAGAGAACGGTCTTAATATTGAAGAAGCTGCTGAAGCTTGTCCGGTTGAGATTATTAAATTTACTAAAGCTAACTAAAAAAAAAGGGCACTATCAAAGTGCCCTTTTCTCTACTTAATCTTTCTTCTTATTTTTATCTAAAGTGAACCATTTCAGGAAGGTATGGAAGAACTTGTTCATAGCGCTCGATACTCTTCTCTAAGCTTCCATTAAGAAAGCCTACTAGTTCTTCAATCTCCATATTGTAGAGCTTAACTTCTACTTCAGTGGCGAGATCCGGTGCTTGACCAAGAGACTCTTGGATACCAATTAGTTTAGTTAATCCCTCAAGACCTAGCTTATAAGCATTAAAGATCTTAGTTCCTTGCTCTTCTCCAAATCTTTCGACTAGGAAAGGTAGTTCCACTTCAATGCCTCTTTCTATAGCGCCAACTAGTGACTTAAGGAGAGCAACATCAAGAGTAAGAGAAGCTAATTCAACTTCGCTTAGACCATCAGGAAGAGTAGGGTTAATCCTTGCATTCGCTACTTTTGCGATAAGGGCTGGATCAATATCCTTAAGAATCTCTAGAACTTTAAATGAAGTGATCATTGTGCTTGCTAAAGCATTGTTCTCATTAGCAGCAAAGATCGTATCTTCAAGTAAGATGTACTCAAGGTCTGTTAAGTCTCTAGCTTGTCCTAATTTAAACTTTCTAACAGTAAAGAGGTTTACAATATTGTGCGACTCTTGACCGTTTTCTTCACCGTAAGTTAGGCCAAATTGCTTAGCGTTCGATAAAAGAACTCCAAGAAGCTTTGAACTACCTGATGGTGCCATATTAAAGAAGTCAGCAAGCCACGCAACACCTCTTTGAGGTCCAGTGATACTGTATTCTAGATCAATGGCATACTTATGTTCAAAAAGTGATCCATCCTCTTTTGTAAAAAGGACTGGCTGAATGAGGTCATCGCCTAAGATAAGGTGGTTCAAGAAGTTCCCAATTTTAGGAGAAATTCCAGAGTGACTTACCATGGCCATATGATTGGTCTCAGTTAGTCCTCTACCACTTTCTCTTTGAAGAAGTGCCTTTAGAGCGAATACCTTATCAACCCAAACACCACGGACAGCTCTATCATTTGAATAAATATGAGAGTCACTATTGTCTTTGAATCCGTTAAGAAACTTACCAGCTTCACCTACAACTACAAATCCGTCTTCGGCTACTTTTGTCTTAACAGCTTGGTCAAAACAAGTCTTAGTTACGTGATCAGTTGTAAACTTGATATCATCATAGATGCTAAAAAGTGTCTTTGACTCAACTACCACTTCTGGAGCTTCAGCTTTTGCTAGAGCACAAGTATGATCAGGAGTCTTAAGAATATTTAAGAAGAAGTCACCAGCAATTAAGACTGAATCTCTTCTCTCATTGATATCCTTACAAATAGGGTAGAGCTTAACTTCTGCAGGTCCACAACCTTGAACCATTAGTTCTTCACCGAAGATTCCAGCGAAGAATTCCCATTCTTCGAAGATCCCTCTGATTCTATTGAACTCATTGTAACGAGCGATTGCGTATCCGCCTAGGCCTTCGGCCTGAAACGTGTCTCTTCCATCTCTGAAGTTTCTGTACTTGTAATAAGTTTCATACTTCGAGATATAGTGATTAACAATTTCTACTAAATTAGATCCTTCGTCAAAACGATTACAGCTAGCTGAAAGTCCAGCATTTGAATCTGTACAGAATTGGTAACCAGCAAGAGATTCAACTAAGGCAGGAGTCTCTTCGTCTGTTGATCTAGCAGCATTTTCTTCTTCAATCTTTTTACTAAGTTTATTTAAAGTAGATTCAACTTTAACAAACTCAGTTGGCTTAACATCTTCTGGTAATTCGCCATTAGCAGTCATTGATCTATTTAACTGAACCTCACGAGCATAACCAAATCTAAGGGCAGCAATATCATACTTACCAAAGACAGTACTTTCGTTTAGAGAATCAAAAGCGTAATCCATAACTGATGAGTATGCTGGTGCATGCTCTAGGCCTAGGGCATGAGCTTCTTCTTCAGTCCAATAATTGGCAGCATCCTTAGAAGCAATAAAGTTATGTCTAAGTCCTAGCCCATGTCCAACTTCGTGAACAAGAGTTGCTGAATAAGTATAAGGAACGATGATATCAGTTGCCGCTTTCTTTTGAACTTCAGTTAGCTCTGACCATCTTTTTAAAGTTCCATCTTCTTTAAAGACATCTTTGATCTCTTTGATTCCTGGAATTAACTGCTTAACAGTATGAGCAATCTTATAAGCTTCGTCAGAAAGAGCGTTGTTTGCCGCGAATCTTTCAAGACGAACTTGCTTTTTGTGGGCAAGTTTTTCAAACTTAGTTAAGTGCTCTAGTGAATCATCACGATCACTAACTCTAACTTGTCTTTCACGAAGTCTTCTCTTCATGGCAGATTGAGCTTTTTTAGTGTTCTTAGTGATTAATTCAACTTTGTTAGTAAGCACTCTATGGTGAAGATCGTTTCCAAGTACATGACCAGCGGCTCTTGGACCACCTTCAAGAGCTTTTTGTAAAAGTCTCTTGTTAGTGATTGTCTTAAGAAGCTTTGACTTGTCTGTATCAGACTTTTCTTTTTTAGACTTCTCTGCTGAAGCAAGCTTCTCAGTCTTAATAAGCTTCAGGCTCTCTAGTTTCTTTTCTTCTTGAGCTTTCTCAATTGTAAAATCAACCATTCCTTCCCAGTTATGACGAACGATAGAAGTTAGAACTCCTGAGTACATGTTTACATGTCCTTGGATGATCTCACCTGTTCTTGGGTTAGTTACTGTTGGCGCGTATCCTAAAAGACCATTTGATAGTGGATCATCAATAAGAACGATCATGCTGTTTCTTAGGTCACCAGATTTCTTTCCTGAAGGCTCTTTAAGTTCAAGTTGAAGACCAGTGTTGGCCATCTTAAGTGAACGGTTCATGCCTTCAAAGGCCTTATAAGTAGCGTCTTTGATAAGCTTGTTCTTTGGCTTATCAAAAGTATCACTTAAGTGATAAGTGATTACCTTTTTATTAGGGTTCCATCTGTTAAGACGGTAGTTATTCTCTTTTCTTTGACGATCAAAGTCTGAAGAAAGTTTAGAGATCTTATCTTTGAAGAAACCAAATTCATCATGATCAGGAATTGGGTAAGCTACAGGAGTATAGTCTTTACTAGCAAGACTCTTGATATCAACAATTGAATAAAAGAACCTTACCTTAAATCCAGCTTTTGAAAATCCAGTCATATTCTCTGTATCATCAAAATAGTGCTCAGCAATACATCTCCAAGAGTTGCTTGTCTTATAAGTCTTCTCTAGTTCGATGTTTAGAACACCTTTTTTAATAGTATGGCTAACAAGTTGAGTATCAACTTTAATAAGACAGTTATCAGACTCTACAGTCATAACGTCTAGTGGGTTAATCTCAACAGTCTTTAAGTTATCAAGTGAAGGAACGAAGAATCTCTTTTGGTCCCATGACTTATCAGTATCAACAGTATCTCCACCAATACACTCATCATCACTATTTTCAGTACACTTAAAATCAAGATGCTTTCCAGGAATAGTAAAAACTGGAGAGTTATTTAAATCGTTATCTTGGAATCTTTCATCTTTTTCAATTTCAAAGATCTCAAGTCCATCTTTAGAAAACTTCATTTTAACAATCTTTTCTTTACCTTGGTAGAAAGGATCAGCTGCAATAACTTCTCTTGGAGTTCCCATAGTCATAGGAACATAGATGTACTCAGCATTTACATCAAAATGTTTCTCTTTATTAGTTAGAATCTCGTCAACCATATTGATGTCTTTTCCGATCATCTCTAAAGTCATTTTTTCATCAAGATCAATTTGAACAAGCTTTGAGCGACTAGCTTTTGAAAGAACCTTAGGAGCGTCAATCTCAGCCATTGTAACGCCATCAACTTCTTTGGTTTGAAGTTCAACGTGAGAGATAGCAATAGATACATATGGTCTTAGTACACAGCTAGAAACTTCAATTCCAACCGCTTGAGCGATTGTTTTATCGCACATATTTATTCTTGGGTCTTTTGCGGCATTTAAAAGAGCTGCAAGTTCAATCGAAGTTAAGTCTGATTTCTTAGTAGGCTTTTGAATGAAAAGCTTATCACCGACAATCTTAACTCTAGAGAAGTCTTTATCTCCTAGAGTCGAAAATCTTTGTAGTTGAGCTGTATCGTTAAAAAGAGATACAAGGTCTTTAGTTTTAAAGAGTCTTTGAGATAGTCTTTGCTTGTTAAAGATGATGTTTGTTTTATCAAGGTCAGAGAATCTTAATCCTGCATTCTTTCTTTTTTCTTGCTTTGGATCGATCTTAATATGAGTAGCTGAATCCATTGTCTTAGTCTTAAAGATAACTGTTCTCGTCTCCTCATTAAGGGCGTTAGTTGCTCTTTCAAGGATTCCAAAAGCATCTACGTTATACTGAAAGATAGGGTAGGCATTAACTACAGCCCCGCTAAAAGTCTTGATCGCTTTTGTTAATTGAGAATTAACTAATGTAACTCTTTGATTCTTTACTTCAGCGTAAGCAATAAGTGCTTTGCTATTAAAAGCGAAGTGGACAGTAAACTTCTCTCCTGGAAAAGAAGACTCAAGCTTTAGTCCTGTAAAGAAAGCAGCTAGCTCTGAAGGTCCTTTAGTCATTGTTACTGATCTAAGGCCTAATTCGTTAACAGCTACGATATCATTGACTTCTTCTTTAGACTGAAGAGCCAGTGTTCCTTCTTCATCGTCGGAAGAAATTTCGACCGAGCCTTTGAAGAGGTTTAAAGAGTGAGCCGTTTCTTGAATGTCATCACTAACATCCTCAGGCAATTCTTTAGCACAACCAACAAGTAAACTTGCCAGAAAGACAAGAGTCATCATTGATTTCAAAATTGATTTTTCGTCCTTAACCTTCATTACATCATCCTTTAGTAGGTAAAGCTAAAACCAGCGTAAACGCCGGATTCCCTTGAATTAAAAATATTTATATCTGAATCTGTTCCATTTGCTGAAAGTGGGTTGCCGCCAATTGAATGTCCAATTTCGATGCCTGTAGCATCCGATGGGGCAAACGAGATACTCTGACTTAATGAATAGAAGTCTTTAGAGTTTCCGTTATAAGTAAATCTTCTTGCGTAAGAGCCACCTAGTGAAAGGCTAAAGAGGTCCCAAGCATTGTAGTTGTAACTTGCAGACTGGCTTAGAGAGTACTGAGTATTGCTAGAGCCAACTAAGCTGGTTTTATACTCATGAAAGTTAATTTTCACGCCAGGAGCGTATGAAAGCGAGCTATTCTCAGTTGTCTTATAAGAGAACTTTGGAGAGAGCTTAATTCCTGTTTTTAATGTTTGAATATCTTTAGTCGCTTCCGCTAATGGAATAACAGCAGAAACTGAAGCACTTATGCTAAGCTTGTCATATTTTCTAAGACCTTTAGAAAGAGCAATAAATCCATTACCCATATGAAACTTTCTTTCTCCCTTTAAATCTTTAGTCCCGCTTAGTCCTGCTATAAAGGTATATCCACCATCAAGACTAATGCTTGGAGTGATTGAGAATTCGTTTGAAAGTGAGTGGTCGATATCGCTTGTTTTATGAAGTGATGAGGCCAGGACTGAAGAAAAGCCGATATTGTAGTTCTTTTTTGGAGCTGGATTGAGATCTGTCGAACTTTTAGACACATCGGCACCATAAGCGCTGCTCATTAAAGCAAGAATACAAATTGAATTACGCACTAAAGCCATGATTTTCCTCATGTTGAAGCTTAATGACAAATCCATATGTCTTTTCGTTTACTGATAAGAGTGCAATAGGAGTGCCATCCTTTCAGTGTCATTACCGGACCGATTTAGTCTAATGTAGCTGAATTTAGGTTGGGGACGTAGCGCAAAATGGCACTAGTGTATTATCTTTAGACAGTGCGTAATTTCGGGTACTTAGATATAGGCTTTGATGTTCTCAGAGAGCATGACTTCTTTGAAGCCTGCTTCAGATTCTTCCCAAATATCTTTCAGGGCCTTGGTCTCAGAAATAATAGGGCATTCGAAGGTAAGGACAGGCGAAGAGTATTTCTCAGGAGCGTAGTCACCAAGAGAGCCCGGCGTGGGGTGTCCTTGGATGTCATCACAGACTTCATAGTTATTATGTTTATGAAGGATCTCTGCGATATCTTTACAGGGACCATTATAATTCACCATAGGTTTCCATGAATGCATGGTGAGAATGATTCCTGGAGTGAACTTTGAAAAAAGTTTTTCTAAAAAGATATTCTCAGGCTCACTTAAAGCTTTAGCGCCTGGGTTATATTTTGGTTCTCTAGCTTCGTCCGTCCAGCTGGTAGAGGGCAGGTTTCTATTAAGGTCAACGCCGTGAGCGTTCACTCGAGTGCCGGCCCGGTAGCCATCAACATTTAGGATAGGAACGACTATTGTGGGTAATTGATAATCATCATTATCTTTTAACCAATCCACAAGTTGTTGAAGAACATAAACTCCCTCAACTTCATCACCGTGAACACCGGCTAATAGATAAACATATTTTTGTCCTTTCGTTTCAGAACGAAAAGCAGCGATATCGTCACCCTCTACAGAATGACCTGGCTTTAAATCAACAATGTTCATATCTCTCCCAAAATAAGTATTTTAATTTTAAGGTCAGAGCACTTCGATAGCAAGAGCATTACTTGTCGCATCAAAGGTAAAAAATGGGACAAGTATAGTGAATTTGGTTAAACTATTGCGGTTATCTAAATGGAGCTAGTTTATGTCAGAAGTTGTTGACGCCCAATTATCAAAAGAACAAGAAGCAGAATTTCAACGCCAATGGGATATCCTCTCTTTTGGCATCTCTGAGATCACCCCTGAGCCTGACTTTAAGAAGATGCTTAGGCATTCGATTAAAGAAGGAAAACCTCTAAGAATTAAATGTGGCATTGACCCTACGGGGTTTGATGTTCATCTAGGACACCTAGTTCCTTATAAAAAGATGCGCCAATTTCAAGACCTAGGTCACTTAGGTGTTGTTATTATCGGTGATTATACAGCGAGTATTGGTGACCCATCTGGAAAAGACGCCAGTCGTGGCGCTTTAACCGCTGACGAAGTCCGTGCTAATGCCAGGACCTATATGGAACAGGTCTATACAGTTGTTGATGTTGATAAGACGGAAGTTTGCTATCAAACGGAATGGTTTGAAGAAGTCGGTCTTAGAGAAATCATTGGCTGGGCCGCTGAGACCACTTGCGCAAAACTTTTATCTCACGATACTTTCGCTAAAAGACTTAAAGAGGGAAGTCCTCTTTCTCTTCACGAACTTTTCTACCCTGTTCTACAAGGAATTGACTCAGTTTATGTTAAGGCCGATGTAGAGCTTGGCGGAAGTGATCAAAAATTCAATGTCCTTATGGGGCGTGACTATCAAAAACATAGAGGCATGAGACCACAAGTGGCCATGCTGCTTCCGATTATTACAGGAACCTGTGGCAGTCAGAAGATGAGTAAGTCTTTAAATAATTATATCGCCATCAAAGATGAGCCTTTTGATAAGTTTGGAAAGGTCATGTCTATTCCTGATGAATTAATGCCAGAGTACTACCAGTATATCTCTAGCTTTGAGCGGGTAGAAATTGAAACCATTCTTAGTGGGCTAAAAGACGGATCCCTTCATCCAAACGAAGTCAAAAAGAAACTTGCCATGAATGTTGTGGACTTCTTTCATGGTGAAGGATCTGGGGCTTCGATGAGAGAGAAGTTTGAAGCTGTTTTTAAGAAAGGCGGCGTCCCTGATGATGCTCCTGAACTTGAATTTAGTAGAGGCGCGCTTCTTATCGATATCCTTCTTGAGGGGGGAGTTGTTCCTTCTAAAAAAGAGGCTCGTAGGATGGTTGAGGCCAATGCTGTTGGTATTGTAGACGAAGAAAAGATTAATAGCATTGAGGCTGTTCTCGATGAATCTTTTGCTGGCAAGGTTATTAAAGTCGGTAAGAGAAAATTCTTAAAGTTAAAATGAGTAAAGTAAAACTAAAGAAACATATTAAGTATCTAAGAGAAGTTTTTTCTTCAAATGAAAAAGCTCTTGGACTCATTGAGGATCTTGAAAATGAAGGGGAGTCTCTTGATTTTTCCCCTTCGAAAACAAGCTCTGGAGAGTTTCCGGCGCCCTCAAACCTAAAAGAAAACGGCTTCGCCGTTTATAGTGATGGCGCCTGCAGAGGGAATCCCGGTCCTGGGGCATGGGGAATGGTGGCTCAATCAAGTGATGGATCAGTTCTGTTCTTCGATTCAGGGGTTGAAGATCATAGCACCAACAACCGAATGGAGCTTCAAGGAGCAATAGAAGGGATAAAGTCTCTTCTTGAGTACTTTGAAGAGCAGAACCTTCCTGCCTCAACTGAGGTTAGGCTGGTTAGTGATTCAAAATATGTTTTAGATGGAATTTCAAAATGGGTTCCTGGCTGGAAGGCCCGGGGCTGGAAAAAAGCAGATAAGAAAGAGCCCGAGAACGTTGAAAGGTGGAAGACCTTAGATGAACTCGTTGGTGAACTTTCAAATATTAGTTATGAATGGGTCAGAGGCCATCAAGGTCATCCTCAAAATGAGTATTGTGATCTATTGGCCAATCAGGCCCTCGACAATAATGGTTATTAATAAAGGTATTTTTATGATGAAAAAAATTGCGCTTATCCTAAGCTTATTGGCTTTGGTTTCATGTTCTCAAATCACTCAAAAGTCTAACCCTCAAAGTTTTATGGTTGGGGCGACTCTTTGGATTCAAAATGCAGCAGAGTACCGAGCCTTAAGTTACCAGGCTTTTAATTTTGCTAAGCAGCGCCTAAACACTGACCTTAAATACAGAAAACATTCTAAAAGAAGAGCAGTAGTTGTTGATGTGGATGAGACTGTCTTAGACAATTCTCCTTTTCAGGCCAAGCTTATTATAGATGGGGAGAGTTATAATAGGGAAAACTGGAAAGAGTGGACGGAAAAAGCAAACGCCCATGGTCTTCCTGGCGCAGTAGACTTTCTTACTTGGGCGAATTCCCAAGGTGTAGAAGTCTTTTATGTGACTAATCGAAATATTGGCCTTTTTGATGCTACATATAAAAACCTAAAGACAGCTGGTTTCCCGGTTAAGAAAGAAAACCTATTAATGAAGACGACTACTGGTAAGAAAGGCCCGAGAA
The DNA here is from genome assembly GCA_913061265.1 of uncultured Halobacteriovorax sp. Classification (GTDB taxonomy): domain Bacteria; phylum Bdellovibrionota; class Bacteriovoracia; order Bacteriovoracales; family Bacteriovoracaceae. The sequence continues at coordinate 50,438 of CAJXVS010000005.1, forward strand.
GAAAGCAGGTCTTAGATCGTTTTCATATTGTTCTTTTAATGGGTGATACTCTTGGTGACTTTGACGATATCTTTGACGGAAAACCGTTAGATGCTAGAGCCACTCTTGTTGATAGTAAGAAAAAAGACTGGGGTAATCGATTTATTATTCTGCCTAATCCCCTTTACGGCGATTGGGAGTGGGCGCTCTATAATAATAACTACAAGATCACGCCGCAAGGCAAACAACGAGCATGGGAAAAGCATCTCTATCCTGAGCCGTTAAACTAAACTTGATGAATTATCTTTGCAAAAGCAATAAGGTTCATTAGAATTTTCAGTAATATAGAAATTATGACAAAGGATGTTAAATGAAGTTTCTTAGTTTTGCCCTTCTTATGGGTGCACTTCTAGCAGTTGGATGTAACAAAAACGGTGGTAGTGCTAAAGGTGGAAAGACTCCATCAACAGATGATGAAAAAGTATTCTACACAGTAGGAAATATGTTTGGTTCAAGATTGGCCAACCTCTCTTTAAACGAAGGTGAAATCAGCTCTTTAGTTCAAGGTGTAAGAGACGCTGCAACTGGAGCTAAGTCTCAAGTTGATGTTGCTAAATTTCAACCTCAAGTTCAAAAAGTATTTCGTGAAAGAATGCAGAAGAACTCTGAAAAAGTTAAAGTTGCTGGAACAGATTTCCTAGCTAAATTTGTTAAAGAGGGAGCGACTAAGACAGCTTCAGGTCTTGCTTATAAAGTCATTAAAGAAGGAACTGGGAAAACTCCTAAGCCAGAGGATAATGTAGAAGTTCATTACCATGGGACTCTTATTGATGGGACAGTTTTTGATTCATCAAAAGACAGAGGAACAAAGGTAACTTTTCCACTTAACAGAGTGATCAAGGGTTGGACTGAAGGTCTTCAGTTAATTAAAGAAGGTGGATCTATTAAACTAGTAATCCCTGCTTCTCTTGCTTACGGTGATGCCGGAGCACCTCCAAAGATTCCTGGTGGCGCAACTCTAGTGTTTGATGTTGAGCTTTTTGAAATCAAAAAGAAAGACGAAGCAGCTAAGACACCAGCTCCAAAGAAAAAATAAAAAAACTTTTGATAACCCCTCTTTTAAGAGGGGTTTTTTTTGGTCCTCTTGGGCCGCAATTTTAAACTAGGATTAAAAATGAAAATAGCCAAAGACTGTGTAGTATCTATCAATTACACCCTTACAGGTGACGATGGGAATGTAATGGACTCATCAGATGGACAAGATCCACTAACTTTTCTTCAAGGGCATGGTAACCTTATACCAGGTCTAGAGAAGGCCCTAGAAGGTAAGACAACGGGCGAAGAGCTTAAAGTAAGTATCAACCCAGAGGACGGATATGGTCCTTATAGAGATGAACTCGTTCAGGATATCCCAAAATCAAACTTTGACCCAGGTCAGCCTCTTGCAGTTGGTGATCAATTTCAGGTTGAGACTGAAGTTGGCCCACTTGTTGTTCAAGTAACAAAGATTGAAGGGGAGAATGTAAGCATAGATGGAAATCATCCAATGGCGGGTAAAACACTCAACTTTGATGTAAAGATCGAAGAAGTGAGAGCAGCAACAGAAGAAGAGCTCTCTCATGGCCATGCTCACGGTCCAGGTGGACATAATCACTAAGATATTATCAACAAGGGCCTCATTAAGAGGCCTTTTTTTGGTTTAAAAACAATAACTTCCTCAATAAAACTCTCTTACTCAATCAATTTAAGTCCTATCTCCAGATTACGATAAGGTTAACAGTGAGAAGAGAGAATTTGCCTTAAATTTCAGGCAGATGATTAATTCTATAATAGATGATTTTATCCTCATTCTAGTTACTTCAAAGAGAAAACAAGTTTTCTCTAAAGAATATGGGTAACTCTTGAGAGAATAAAAGGACTGGAGCTATTATTAAATCCTTAGTCATTGCCATTATTTTTTTAACTCAAGCAGCTTTCAGCGAAGAGCTTTCTAAGGAACAAGTTTCAAGGCTTGTTGGAAAGATGGAAAGAACTAAAGACGAGATTAAGGCGATCAATAAAGACAAAGCCCCATGTCCTATTCCTAAAGCGATCATCGTTGAGGAAGTAAAACTTACTGAGCTTACTAAGCCTCGCTCTGTTTCAAGCTTTACTGATACCTGTCTAAAGAGTTTAAAAAAGATTTCACCAAAAAACTTTAAAGAATCAATCTCTCTCGCTGTTCAACTAAATGCAGAACCAGGAGAAAACGCCCTTAGCAGTCATATATCAAAGACCTATAATAGTGAGAAGTGGACTTCAGACGTGGGTCTTTATTCTCATCCTATGTGTGAGTCGCTTGATGAAAAATTAACCGTTAGAGATAGTAGTGATAAAAAAGCTAGGGCCAAAAGAGTTAAGGGCCCTATGAGTTCTATCCCAAAACATTTTAATAAAGTTAGAAGCTTATATCTTAGTGCAGTGGCGAAGAAGGATAAAAGTAATGCCGCTAAATATAAGGCACTTCTTGATCAATTCTACACCACACTAATGGGTGTACTTGCCAATCACGAGTCGCTTTCAACAGCAGATAATAAATCTTCAAAAGGTCATGCCAGTAGTTTTGGTTCTAAATATGGTGTATCAAAATTTAAAAAACCTCCAGGCGTTAAGCTGTATTATGATAAGGCCCAAACGAAGGAAGACTCAAAAAGAAATGTAGGCCTTTATCAACTTCCTATGAGCGGAAACGTTGCTGCCTGTGTGAAGGCCTGGAATGACAGAGTCGGGAGTAAGAGTAAGTCCTGTAAGATAACTAAAAGCTCTAAAAAAGATATGTTCCTCTTAAACTCTGCTTCTGATCAGTTGTTTAACGCCTTTTGCGGTGCCAATAAGCTCGTTCAATCCTTTGGGGTTCAAGTTAATACTAATAAGTTTGAAGTCTATAGTGGAAAGGCCAGACGAACTCATAAAGACAATTTAGATCCTAAGACTAAGAAGCTAAAAGACGGTAGCAAGAGATGCGTAAGTTTATTCACGCATACAAGTAATACTTATAATCATTTTGGAACACTTGGTTTTACGACTAAGAACAATACAGTGGATGTAGTTAAAGATGTTCAATCAATAGAAGGAATTAAATAGTGAAGAAAATGTTATTTATAAGTCTGCTTCTAAGTACGGCCCTTTACTCAAGTGAAGGGGATTGTCCTTGGAATGATATCTTAACCAAGATTCAACACGAAGATCTCATCACTCAAGAGAAGATCTGTGAGAGTCTGCCGAAAATTAAAACAAAAAAAGATATGAAAGAGGTTTTAGAATTCTTTTTTGATCAGGCAAACCTGAATGATGACCCCGATAGGCATAAAGCAACGAAGAAGCTAAATGCTTGTAAGCCTTCAAAAAATTCTAAAGCCTTAGTTATAGCCTTTGAAGGAACTGGAGCTTATGAGCCGTTGGTTCCTGCTACCATGGCCAGGTTTAATAAGTGCTTTGGAGGAAAGGTCGATAAAAAAATTCTTAGTAATGTTTATTCAGATACTAGAGAAGTATTTAAAGCAAAAAAAGGGCGGGACTCAAAATGGTCGGGACTCCAATCAGGAGTTATGTCTGAGATGATGTCTATGGATGGGGGGAAGAACGTCGATTGGTTTAGTTTCCCTTCAGAAGAAGTAGAGCAATTGGCGGGACTTGAAAAACTAAAAGACACTTCACTTACCCAACTCGTTGATGATGTTAAGAACTCTGTTAATAGCAACCCAAAAGGTATTCAAAACGCAAGGCATTGCATTAAAAATTATATTAAAGAAGCTAAGCTTTTAGGGGTAACTCCAAAGATTGTTCTTACTAGTCATAGCTCAGGGGGACGCAGCCTTGTTAAATTCGCCGAGCATATGAAAAAAGATGTTGGTGTAGATGTTGACCTGGCCTTCTCTATAGACCCTGTTAAAGAGGCTCATCACGCCGTAGAAGAGGTGTTACCGCAGAAGCTAGGTGAACCCCTACGCTATGCCAGATGGAAGATTATGGGGGGAAAAGGCGAGAATTACCCTTACTCAGCCGTTTGGTCTGGCGGTCAACCTTCTAGTTTGTATAAAGCTACAAATGTAAAAGATCATATTAACTTCTATCAAAAAGAAGACCGCGAAGGTCTTAAGATAGGAGGAGATGCCTTACGCTTTGGTATTCATGGCTCTCCTATAGCAGGGGCAGATAATCATTTTATAAAAGGTGTCGGTATGAGCGGCCATGGTGAGATTACCTACGAGAGCTCTGTAGTGAATAAATTTAACGAAAAAATGAAAGACTTTCTCAAATAAAAAAGGCTCCCATCGGGAGCCCTCTTTTAATCGGATATTTAATTTAAACTTACTTAACTTTGTACCAGCATAGTGGACGAAGACCGTCTACATCACCAGCAGTTCTACTACATACGTTCTTAGTATGAGAAGTTCCGTCAACGTCAGCGTAAGCATCTCTATCACAAAGAGCTCCAGCAAAATAAGTATCTAGACGACACTGAGGTGCTGGGTGATTGTGGTTAGTTGCAGTAACTTTCTTAGGATCTGGAGTATCAAACTTCAGTTCTGTTTCAAGGTTACGTAGAGCTCTGAAAAGGTTACCAAGGCTAAGTCCGGCCATTGCACCTCTGTAACACATTGCTACTTCATTAGCGTCTGAGAAGTTAGCATCACATTTTGATTTTGCTAGCTCTGGAAGATTAAGGTTACCAGCGATAGTGATGTTGTCTTCGTCTTCCATGTATTTTCTCATACACTTCATGTTACCCCACCAGTCAGACTGACCTTCGTTTGAGGCCCAAGTAGTTCCAAACCATGATTTCTTTCTTGGTTGTCCACCTAGGTGATGTCCTAGCTCATGACAAGCTACTAATGCCATTGCATCAGAAGTAATTGTCTCATGACGGGCTAAACCACCAAACATTGAAACTTTCCAAACGTTTCCAGTTTGTTGAGCGTAAGCGTTGACTGTACCGTCTTCCCACTTACGAATTAATTCTAGTGTTTTACCTTTAGCGGCAATAACAGGCTTATAGATCTTTTCGATTTTATCCATAATTTTAGTGAATTCTTTTTCGTCAATAGTGCTTACCGATTTAGCATCTGTTGAAATCCAAAGATTGTTTTCTTCTACAAAACCACTGTTTCCGTGCATGTCACAAGCAAATGCAGGGGCGGACAGTACAGTAGCAAGCGCGAGAGCTATTAGTCCTTTTCTCATGAGTTTCTCCTCCGTGATTGACGACTTGGGGTCGCCGTAATGGATTCATTCCATTTCAATTTTTATAAATTTTTCTTTAGTGGTGGCGTTTTGTCTAATTATTAGAACTTGGTTATATTAGTTGTAAGAATTTATTAGCAACGTTAGTGTTCGGTCAAAAAATTGACCAGAAAGTTAGGTTTTTATTACCTAATTTCGAGGAGTTTGCGGTGTATAAAATAGCTACCTTTGTTAATCTTGACGGTGTTGATAGGGTATTGAGTGAGATGTTTGAAAGCGGTGGAGGGAGGATTGGAAACTATGATTCTTGCTGTTTTATCAGTAAAGGAATAGGCCAGTTTAGACCCTTGAAAGGCTCAAACCCCGCCTTAGGCGAGCATGGGGTCCTTACGAAAGTAGAGGAGGCCCGAATTGAAATGGTGGTTGAAGATAAGTACATTAAAGAAGTGATTGCAGCTTTGAAAAGGGCCCATCCTTACGAAACCCCGGCCTATGAAGTTTTCCGTTTAGAGGATCTATGATCAAAATTTTGCTTATCAATATTCTTTTATCTTCAACTTTATTTGCCGAGGACAGAAGAGAGGACCGCTATAAAGAAGCTGAGAAGCAGCGCGCTTTATGGGAAATCGAGCAAGAGGAAGCGGTAAAAAGATGGCGTAAGGATATGCAAAAAGACCGACTTCTTATTCAGAAGTATTTCAAAGGTGATCTTTTTAAGCAGTTTGATAAAGAGATTGAAAAAGTATTAAAGAGTTCTGACCCTGGTAGTTTTCAAAACTTCTTTGATAAAAAGAATGTTGATAAACTCCTTAAGGGTAGCAAGGTTACCAATAACCTTGGTGAAGGGGACTTCCGCTGGATAGAAACACCCCTTGAGAAGATTCTTATTTTGAAGATGACTCTAAAAGAAGATGCTCCGTTTGAAATTAAGATTGAGAACAATCATATCATCTTAAAAGGCGAGGTTACCCAAGAGCGAGAACAGAGAACAGGGACTGGCTCTCATTTTTATAAAAAGTCCCGAACCGTCATGAGAACTTTTTCTGTTCCAAGTGGTGTGGACCAGACTCGAGTTGAATTTGAAAACAAAGCAGGCAAGATCCTTATCAAGCTGCCAAAAACCAAGGTCTCTGATATCTATAAACGAGACAAGTTCTTAAGGCCTAAAAAGAAGCTAGGCCCGAAGATCTCACCACTTCTTAAGTCTGATGGCGATATAACTATCTAAAATGACATATTCCTGAGCCTAATACACCGGTAAAGTTTTCCTCCGTAAGACCGATAAGTTGAGTATCGAGGAGGGACCATGAAGAGCGTGGTTTTATTAATATTAGGAACAGCATGGATACTTATCTTCAATAGAGCTATGGCCTTAGAAGATAGTTATTATGCTAAGAGCACGAAATTCACAGTCCCTGTCCGTGAAGTCTCCATCATTGCTACTGATGAAGGTTTCTATCCAAGAAGAATCTCAATCTTTAAAGGTGAGAAGCTAAAAATATTCCTAACCGGAAAAGATAAGAACCCTAGTTGCCTAACTATTCCTGATAAAGATCTTTTTATGTCGGCGAATGTTGGAGAGATAACTGAAGGGAGTGCTTATTTTAAAAAAGCAGGTGTCTATAAGTTCTATTGCCCAACAGGGAAAATAGAAGGACGGATTACTGTCTTAGAAAAACCTAATAAAGAAGAAAAAATAAAACGTAAGATTGCATCTGAACCTAAGAAAAATAGTGTTTGGATTCCTAGGGAGTATTAAAGCGTGAGTGTATTTAATGATGCCATTGAAGGATTGCTTTCTCCGATAGGCGATCTTTTAGCAGATGAGTCTGTTACTGAAATCATGATCAATGGTCCTGACGAAGTCTTTGTTGAACAAAAGGGACTCGTTTACAAAACACCAAATAAGTTCCCTAGTGAAGATGCTTTGATGTCTGCTATGCGGGCGATTGCTCAGAAAGTAGGGAGAGTTATCGATGAAGATAACCCACGCCTCGATGCCACACTTCCAGATGGTTCACGTGTTTGTGTTGTGATTCCACCGATGGCCCAAAATGGAACGACAGTAGCAATTAGAAAGTTTTCAAAAGAAAAATTAGGAATAAAAGATTTAATTGAATTTGGATCTGTTTCCGCAATGGGAGCTCGTTTCTTAGATATCTGTATGTATCTTGGAAAGAATATCATTGTCTCTGGTGGTACTGGTTCAGGCAAGACGACGATGCTTAATGTTTTAGGGGGAAGAATACCTAAGACCCAGAGGTTAATTATTATTGAAGATTCAAAAGAACTTCAGGTTAAAGCAGAGCATGTCGTCCAGTTTTGTACGAGAAAAGCTGACCCTGCTAGAGGTATTACTCCGGTTGAGATAAGGGACTTAGTGATGTCGGCGATGAGGCTGCGTCCTGACCGCATCATTGTTGGAGAGGTAAGAGGGGATGAGGCCTTAGATCTTATTCAAGTTATGAATACAGGTCACGATGGTTCAATGGGAACTGTTCATGCCAATAATCCATTAGATGCCTGTACTAGGCTTGAGACTTTATGCCTTATGGGTGAAACTCAAATACCGCCAGACGCTATTAGAAAAATGATTGGCTCTGCTATGCAGGTCATCGTTCAATGCAGCCGTTATCACGATGGCGGCAGAAGAACTTCACATATAAGTGAAATCCTAGGATTAGATTCTCATGGCAACTATATTGTAAAAGATATTTTTCGATGGGTTCAAACGGGAAAAGACCCTGAAACGGGTAGGTATATAGGAGAGATGGTTCCTTGTAATTATGTGCCTAGCTTCTTTGAGGATATTGTTGTGAACAAGCTTCCCTTTCCGAAGAGTAATTTTATCTCCCCGGATTGGGTAAAAGAATTAAAAAAGAAAGCTGCTTAACGGGCCATTAGCCAATCATAGGCCATACCACCAAAACCGCTTAGCTCTGAATCACCATCGACATTGACGGAAAACATTCCTTCAACATCTTGTCTTAAAGTTCTATCTCTAAACTTCTTATTTAATTTCTTAAACTCTTTCATCTTAATATATTCTTGAATCTTTTTATAAGTATCGAAGTCAGTAAAGCTCTTTAAGCTAACTGATACTTCAGTTTCAGCATTAAAGGCGATCTTCTTAGCATCGAATTCTAGTACCCATGCGCCTAGAGCAAGAACTCTTTTTGTGTAACCTTGATAGTCTGAACCAAGTTGATTTTGAAACTCTTCTTTTAAGTGAAATGACACGGCGTCTTCAAAGAGAAGTTTCTTTACGTCGTCTCTTGTAAAAGCTTCTTTTGAAGAAAGAGTGCTTAATACATTTGTAAATGAAGATCTTAGAACAGTTGAGAGATTAGCTTGAAGATTAGTTCTATCGGCTTTTAGCTCAAGTTGAGCTGCAGCTAAAGTATAGAGTCTAGACTTCATTGCATCTTTATACTTACCAGTGTTCATGAATAAGGCCATAGCCGTTTTACTCTTAGCATGCAGTTGCTCAGCATCATTGTATTTTAAGGCAAGTTTAGTTGCGAAAGCTTCGTATCCAAGAATCTTTTTAATCTTTACTTCACTAAGACTTGGTCTGATTCCATCAATAGCCTTTTGGTGAGCTGCTTCAAACTTAGATTCGCTATCTTCAAGGATTCTTGAAAGAGGGGCCGTGTTTATGCTTAGGTAATTGATGTCTTTAATAAGAAGCTTTAACTCAGGATTTTTAGCTAGGAACTGTGAAACTTCAGTTTGAGTCATCATCTTTCCATTGAGATTAGTTTCAATGGTTTTCTTTCCAGACTTATAAAAATCATTTGCCTCGAAAGGACGAATATAGATCTCTGTTAGGTGACCCATTGAAGCGATGGCCTCATATTTTTTAGCTTCAGAGGCTCTTAACTGATGCTTGAGTCTGAATTTTTGATCGTAGTACCAACGAAAGTAAACGTCTGTATTTGATTCACCCTCTTTATGAGGAAAGTTACTTTTAATTAAGTATTCTCCGAATTGATCTCTTGATTTTACAATCCCGAGTCTCTTATCTAGTAATGGCTTTAAAACTTCACTTTCAAGAGCTTCAATTTGTTTATAGTAGTCATTACTTGAAATTCGAAATGCCTTCCATTCACGGATATTCTTACCAGAAGTAGCGTGGTGCTCTAAAACTTTGTTGAACATAAGGGCCTTAAGAGCAGACTCAAAAGACTTCTTTGTTGTTCTATGAACAAGGTTCTTATAAGTGCTATAGTCCTTACCCGCTTTTTCAAAAAGTTCAGATCTTTGGGCGTCATCTAAGATAGCGCGCTCCATATACTGATAGACATCATAGTTAGTGTAGATCTTGTTCATGACCTTACCAGCTATCCAAAACCTTTGGATTTCATTGGCAGAGGCTATAGAGCCTAGGAGAACAAAGATGATAATTGTTGAGATTAAGTTTTTCATAAGTCGTTTTCTTCGTTTAGATTTAAAAGGCCCGATTGTCGTTACGGGCCCTGATTATTATTGATTAGTCTAAGTTATCTGGTTCTTCTTCATCAGTTCCGCCAAAGATTGAAGTTTGGTTTTGAACTCTTCCGCTTGTTCCGAAAGTATAAGTTAAGTTAAGTCCAACTGAGAATCCATCTTGTCTGCTTACGTAGTCGCTATAACGAACTTCAGCTCCGAGAGATAGGTTTTGAGTAAGAGCCACTCTTGCACCTAATCCAATTTGGCTTACCTCTTTTTCAATCCAAGTATATTCAACGATGATGTCAGTTGTTTCATGAACTCTCATCATTCCACCAGCAGTAATACCAAAAGATGAATTTGGGTATTCAGGGTTATTTGAGAAGTACATTCCCTCTACCCAACCAACTAATGCGCCATCAGAGGTTTCACCGATAAGGCCAACTGAAGTTCTTCTTTCTTTACCCGTTGTTAAGTGGCTATTCCCTTGCTCAACATGACTTAGGCTTAATAGCCAGTTGTCTGTTAATGCTTTAGATAAACGAATTGAAACACCGTCTATCTTTCCTATTTCTAGGTCACCTTCTTTTGATTCAAAGACTGAAACTTCAGCTTGATCAAAGAGTCCAAAAAGTCCTTCTGTTAACTCAACGGTTAGTCCAAAGACTTCATCGATTTCTTGAAGGTTTGATAATGGGTTGTTCTTAAAGATAGGCATGGCCTGAACATTTTGACCAAAAGCAATTGGCTGCTTACCAACGATAACTGCAACTGGTGCACCTTTGATTTCTCTAATTTCGATATAGGCTTCTTTAATGAATTCTCCAAGGCTGAAGTCATCATTAAGATCAATCTTATTTTCCTTGAAGATCTCTTCAAGCTTCGCAGTAATAACCGCTCTAATCTTATTTTTATAAACAACACTTAATGAAACATAAGACTCATCGAAGTTTGCTCCGTCAGTAGCTCCGCCATTAATAGCGTTTGCATTAATCTCTCCATCTACAGAGATTTGAAAATCACTCTCAAGGCCTTCGTCTAATTCATCATCAAGATCAGAAAAATCATCAATATCGGCATAGTCGTCTGTTTCTTCTTTATCCGAGACAACTTCTTGTTTTTCTTTTTCTTTCTTTTTATCCTGACCGGCATCTTGGGCAAACGCTGTTTGACCTAAAAGGGTTAGAATTGAAATAGCGATAAGTGATTTTTTCACGCAAAGGCTCCTTGTCCATACAATAAAAGTAATTACCTAATATTAGCCCACTGCAGCACTCATCTCCATTGAACTGTAATGATTACACGGTGCGTCGTAAAGGCGACGAGAAGTGACTAAGTTATTGAATATAGGACTTTTTTGAAGCCTTGACTATGCTCTATAGAACTTGAAATGATAGTAAGGTACCTAATTAATTGGAGAGACTATGAAGTTTTTGTTTGGCCTGGCCTTGGCCCTTTTAAGTTTAACGGCCCTAAGTGAAGAGCTTAGGATTGAGCATAACTACCTTATTAAAGCAGAAAGATACGAGCAGTTCCGTGCCATCCTCTATAAAGATGACGGATCAAAGCAAGATGTAACTGCTGAATCGCAATTTAGATCAAATAACGGAAGAGAGAGGCAAAATGGAGAATTCTATTTCTCACTACCTCCTTTTGGAAGTCAGGATAGGTTTTCGGCCAGGATTGATGTGACTTATGCAAGTGACCGCGGGATTCAATCTACTGGTAAGTCATTAATGATTGATGCCAGCCCTGATTCTATTTATCTTTGGGGAATGAGTATTGCTAGAAGTGGAGGCTTTGTTTCTATGCGTGCAGAGGGGCTTTATAATGGTAGAAGAGTTAACCTTACTCAAAAGGGTCATTGGTCTGCGATCTATGGAAGAGTAAACTCTTGGGGTCAGTACAATGCTCCTTACCTTAGAACTCAGCCATCTGTTTATGATTCAATAACTTTTAGGTTTGGTCTTAGAAGTGCCCGTCATAGTATTATGGTGAGAAAGTAATTGTATTAACTGTCGGAGTTGGCCACAAGCCAGCTCCTGACTGCACCAAGTAAGTCGTGATTATCAGGATTAAATTCTAAAAACGCTCTATACATACTTCTTTCAGTTTCCATCCATGTATCAGTAACAAAAAGCCTTAAGACTTGATCTGGACTGCCAAGAATCTTTGATACCACATTTGATTTTATCTTTAAGAGGGTTCCTCTAGCTATAAGCGTAGGGCCTTCAATAGTTACTCCAAACTCATTGATTGAAACAATCTTGTGAGTAATTTTCATACTAGAGCGTCTCTTCGATTCTGTGACTTCAAAATAAGGAAGGGGCTGAAAAGGGTCTTTAACGTTTACGTACTGATTTATTTTATCGAGAAGGACTAAGTCATCAAGAGGCTTATGAATATAATCGTTAGCTCCAAGTTGAATTGCCCTGGCAATATCTTTTTTATCATGACGGAAGCTTAAGACAAAAAGAGGGGTCTTAGAGCCTTTAGTCTTTCGTATGGCCTCAATTAATTGAAAGCCTGCTCCGAAGGCCTCATCTAAGTTAAGATCTATTAAGCAAAGGGAAGGGTTTCTATGATGAAGCATTCTTAAGAAGTCTTTTGCATTAGTTGTAGTGATAACTTCAAAGCCGTGCTTTTTCAGAATGACAGAGATAAGTCTATTAAAGTCTTCATCATCATCAATGGTTAGGATTAGGTTCTTTTCCATTAGCTTTTTGTCACCCTCATGGCCCTAATCTTTTGGGCGGTCTTTTCATCAATTCCTATTAGGCTAAAACGAGTGCTAAAAGACCCAGCTCCGGTTGTTCGGCTGTTCTCAATGGATCTGTAGCCAAGACCCTCGCCGCCCATCTTATTAATGAGGTCATTTTCAAACTCAATGACTGTTCCTTTAGGAAACTTTAAAGGTCCTTGCAAAATACAAGAGAGCTCATTGATAGACCTTAAATTAATATCAGTCTCAACCTCAACATCAAAATTATTTTCAAAGGCAACTTGAAACTCATCTTTGTAGTCTCCTTCATCGTTAAGAAAGAGAACTTCAGGACTTTGATAGTCCATGAATATTCTTCTTACTTTCTGGATGAGGATTTTTGAAACAATAGGCTTAAGCATATATTCAGAAGCACCAAGGGCCAATGATTGAAAGATAGTCTGTCTGTTGGCATCAGCGCTTATGACAAAGACTGGAATTTTTTTAAATTTGGGATGATCTTTTAGGTAGCGCTGAACATCGATTCCACTTTTCTCATCATTAAGTTTGATGTCTGTTATCACTAAGTGAGGGACAGACTCATCAAGTTTTTCAAGAGCCTCATCATAGTTCAATGCCTGAACAATGGTGACACCAATATTGGCCAAGATATTATTCATGAAAAATTGATACTGAGTATCATCATCAATAATTAAAATTTCTTTACCTTTAAGACTCACTTGTAAACGACCTCTAGGTTACTAAGATAGCTCTTATAAAGTTCAAACTGCTCTTTCACTTCCTCTAGGTTTTCATTTTGGCAGCAAGCTTCCATTTTTGCTCCAATTAAACCTAAGTCTGTAAAGCCGTAGGAGCCGGCGTTGCCAGCTAATTTATGAGAGATAACCTCAATCCCTTGGAAGTTTTTCTCTAAGAGGAAGGCATCAATCTCTTTAAGATCCTTTTGCCTATTATCTAAAAACATGGGGACAATCTCTTCAATGTCTTTGTCGATTTGAACTATTACTTTTTCAGTCATATTATTATCACACCTTTTATTCTATGATTTTATCAATCAATTGAATTTTATTGTAGGAAACTTTTCAAAAAAACCTTAAAATTTAACTAACTGACGTAATTAATAAAACCGGAATACTCAAGTAATGAAAAAAATCCTAGTTGTTGATGATGACCAAGATATCTTTAACCTCGTTCATGCCTCACTTTCAGCAGAGTATGACCTGACTTGGGCTTCTGATATTAACTCGGCCAGAAGCGAATTCTCAAAAGAGGAATTTGACTTCATCATCCTCGATGAAATGCTTCCTGATGGAAGAGGCAGCGAATTCTGTCACTATGTTAAACAAGAACTAAAGAGGCCAGATCTTCCTATTGTTATGTTAACGTCTCAAAAAGAACTAGAGAACAAACTCAACGCTTTTCAATCCGGCGCTGATGATTATATCACCAAGCCCTTCGAACCCCTTGAGCTAAAGGCCAGGATTCAAGCTAGGCTAAGAACAAGTCATTCGGGTGAAGCTAATATTATGGTCAAAGGGGACCTTCGTTTTGATCTCTCTACTCAGGCCTTATCTTTAGAAATCAGTGGAGTAGCAACTCCAGTTGATATGACGCCTATCGAATTTAAGATCCTCTACTTAATGGCAAAGCAAGAAGGCACCGTCATGTCTAGAGAAGTTATCCTAACTGAGATATGGGGGAAGAGTAACTTTGTCGTAGATAGAACGGTTGATCAGCATATTTCAAAGATCCGTAAAAAAATAAGTCCTAGTCAGTACACGATTAAGTCTTCTCATGGAAAAGGTTACCGATTCCTAAAAGAAAGAGATTAAGTGAAACGGGCCCTCTTTCTTTCAGACAATGAATTTATAAATGACCTCTATACTGTTAATCTTTCAACTTATGTCGATACAGATCTTGAAATAGAAACTGACCCTCATAAGATTGAAGAGAGAATCCTCACTGGCAGTTTTGATCTTTTGGTCACTCTTTCAATGATAGGAGAAATTGATGCTGGTAAGTCTTTAATAGAGATATCACAGAAGAAAAATCTCCCTCTTATCATCATTGGGGAGAAGTCTGAAGTTAGTAATACTCCTGATGTTGTTACAATTCCAGGCAATTTAAATATTCAATTCTTTTTAAGAAGCGCCGCTAAGCTCTTAGGAGTAACAGCACAAGATATGGCCAACAAAGAAGTAGGTGAATACTATCCTATGGCCTTAAAGGTTCTTATAGGGCTTACAGAGGCTCCTTGTGATGTTTTTTATAAGATAAGTAAGCCAGGTCAAAAAGAAGAGTTTTCTTTAGTCTGGAGTAAGGGACAACCTATAGATAAAAAGTTTGATAAGTTTAAGGACTTAAAGATCTTTAGCCTCTTTATCCCTTCAAGTGAACGACTAAGCATAACCAATCTGGTGACAACAAAAATTTCACAAAAAGTAAAAGATAAGAACCTCTCTCAAGGGGATCGTCTTGAAGCGGTTGAATCTGGCTTCGAGCTTATGGCCCAATCACTATTTTCAACTGAAGAAATAGCTGAAGAAGTCCTAGAGATATCAAACCAATGTGTTGAAGCAATAGGGGAAGTCTTAGAAGTTGATTCAACTCTAGGAGAGTTACTCCAAAGCATGCTTAATAATAAGTCCCGCTTTATTTATATGCATTCAGTTTTAACTACTTATGTTTGCCATTATTTATTAAAGAAGATCGCGTGGGGAAGTAAAGAGCATATTGAAAAAGTAAGCTATGTCCTCTTCTTTCACGATATGTTCTTAGTTCCAGTCTATAACGATCATGCTGATATTAAATACGAAGAAGACTTAATCTTCTCTCCCGATCTCAATGATGCTGAAAAAGATATTATCATCAATCATGCCAAGGAAGCTGGTAACGCTCTAAAGTCTCTTCCTAAGTGTCCATTAGGAGTTGATACCATCACTACTCAACATCACGGTGCTACTAATGGGATAGGCTTTGCTATGGACCCAGGAGATGATGTTTCACCACTTGCAAAGGTTATCTTAATTGGTGAAGCTTTTGTTGATGAGTTCTTAAAAGCGAGAGACGAAGGGCTTGAACCTAATTGTAAAAAGATAGTTAGTGACCTTCTTGAAAGGTATACCAATAAAAGTTATCAAAAGATGTCTAAGCATTTAGAGACAATAAAACTTTAATTTACTTCAGGATCTTCATCAAAGCATTATAAGATATTTTAAAATTTCCAAAATCATAAACCTGTAATTCTTCGATCGATTGATCTAAACAAAGACCAGAAAAACCATGATTGGCAAGCTCAGTAGTGAACCTTCTAATGAGAACGAAGAGGCAACTGATTGAGTTCATGTTATGAGTATACCTTTTCTCGGGAAGGGTGTGATGCTCTTGAATGATAAAACCGCAGTCTGGAAAGTTTGTAAACTCAGTAGAAACTTGAGCGGCAAGTTTAGGGTGTTCTTTAAATATCTTTAATGAATGTAGGTTAAACTCTTTTAAGCTTTCATCATTTTCATTTCTAACCAAACTTAAGTCGTCATACTTAAGTTTACAATCATGAAGAATACATGAAAGGCCTAACTTTTTTTGCGTCAAATCTGATTCCCAGCCCATTTCCTTAGTTAGGTAATGACATAGATAAAGCATGTAAACTGCCTGCTCTCCAAGATCTCCATAGGTAATAGGAATATCACGAGCAAGGCTTTTAAAATCTCTGTATTGCAGGGCCACCGTTGAAGTCGCACTAATTATAAGTTCAGCAAGGTTAACTAAAGATTCATTTACACCTATTTCATTGATCATTTCGTGTATAAGAAAGGTACCGCAGATTTGAGAAGTCATTATTTTTTCAACTTCTATATCAGGAGTTGAAAGAACCGTTATGGCCTTCTCAATCGACTCTGTAAGAAACTTTATCTTTTCTGTTCTTTTTAAAAAAAGGTCTTTTACATTTTTCTTAGCAAGATTAACGATAGTCGATTCGGGGTAGCGTTTATTCTTTGTGATGACCTTCATATAATTATCGGTATAGACTTTAAAAAAAACGTCATACCCAACTTTTTCATAAAGATAGAAACTTTTTAATTTAACCGGAACATACTCATCTTCAGTTACCTTTTTATGGCTCTCGGTAACGATTTCCAAATCGCTCCATTCAAGGCCTTTTTTTATCTTCTCAACAAAAATGTCATCGCTGTAAGGCTTTTCTAAGACCTCATTGGTTAAGTAAAGATTAAAGAACTCACTTGTAAGAAGGTCTTTGACCTTATCTCCTGAACTTAAAAAGATGATAGGTTTCTGACCAGCAGCATCGACTAAGTCTTCGGCAATGGTTAGTTGCTCTTCTTTTTCAAGTAGATCATCAATGATGACAATTAATATAGGGGACTCATGAATTATAATATCGATGGCATCAGAGCCATTTCTTGCACAAAAAAGTTCTACTTCGGGAAGCTTCTCACGCATGAGCGAGATGATTGAATTCCAGCTGTTTCTTTCACAGCAAATATAAAGGGCTTTCACTCTTCTATTTTAACCTAACACAAGGAAATTACCTAACTTTTAACTAGGCTTTAGAAGTGCCGCTTGAGCCACTAATATTTACTCCAGAGACTTTCACATAGCGCGGACAGGTTAAAGAGTTGGCAAGCCTTAGCCCATAGGTATTTGAGAGGTTAACATGCTCTAATTTAGAACTAAGCCATTCAATTTGATTAAAGATATGATGAAAAGAATCATTGATCCTCAAATTATAAATATGATTTTGTAGTTTTCCATCTTCCAAAAGGAAGGTTCCAAAGCGACTTGTACCGGTGAATTCACCTTTGGCAGGGTTGGTAAAGTTCATATAGTGGATAAAAGGGATGTAAAGAGTTTTTGTTTTAGATTCTAAGGCCAAGTCTTCAAAGTTCGAAGGCCCGTCTCCTTTAGCGACTTTAAAACTAGAGACGCTAGAGCAGTTGTTTACCTCTACACCAAACTTGTCTGAAGTTTCTTTATCTGAGTGGTACAGTTCTTCAACTATTCCTGTTTTCACAGGTGTGCTTTTACTGCGGACGACTCCATTAAGTCCAAAAGGGCGGTGAAACAGGACTTCCTCATCATGGGGGTCATCAGTGATATTAAAGTTCTCACCGAAGATTTTAGATCCTAGTTCATGGCAGTCTTTTTGAAGCATTCCCGTTTGATAAAGCCATTGATCACCACTTAGAGTTAACCAAGACATATAGGCCGTCATCTCTGCAAATGCGTCTGCATGAAAGATAACATCATATTTCCCAGGAGGAAGGTCTATTCTTTTTGTTTTAGATTTAATCTTCATCACTTTCTTTAAGTGATTAAATGTTTTTTCAGGATCATAGTCGCTAAGGCTTCTTCCGACCTGAGAGACTCTCAGTTCTTTTTTATCGTGATCAAGAAGTTGAAGTACTAGTTCTATATTAAAATCAGTCCCTTCATAATAAGAAGGGATAGGTGAGATAGTGGAGATGATAGCGATATTATGAAAACCAGCACTAAAAGCACCAGAGACTTCAATATTATCATCTTTGAATCTTTCAAAGGCGTCTTTGAAATAGTTTACAGCAATAGCGGAATCAAACTCTTTAATCTTAGGATCAGCTTCTTCTTGCTCTATGTTTTCCGCCTGAGGGTTCTTGTTCTTTAAATGCGGGACTTCTGGCATAAGATCAATCTTACTGATGAGCTCATTGATATATGTTTCTACTTTTGAAGTATCGCTTTCACTCGCTGTAAGAGAGCCACCGATAAAACGTTTACCTTTTTGAATACTAACTTGGAAGTTAGATCCTTCTTCACCCACATTCAGAGAAATCTGATTCCGGCCAGCGCGAATAAGGTGAGACTTTTCACCTCTATAAGTCAGGGAGATATCTAATCCTGAATCTTTATAACTAGAGATGATTTTTTTAAGGCCTTCGAGGATCACTATTTTGTTCATTATTTATTCCCGACTGTTACTTGATCAAAACGGCATGCTGGAATGCCATGGGCAAGGTGCATGATCTGATTTGGTTGACCCTTTCCACAATTATAAACTTGTTGCAGTTGCCAAGTTGACTTGTCTCCAACCATATCAAGTGAATGCCAAAAGTTAAGGGAGTCACCTTTATAAGTTGGATTTCTAACTACTGAATCAACCTTACCGTCTTTGATCTTCCATCCAATCTCGCAGGCAAAATGAAAGTTCTCTCTATTTGAGCCAATTGACCAAGATCGGGGAGTCTCAACCATAAGACCATTTTCAGTCTTAGCGATAATCTCTTGAAGAGTTCCGTCGGAACCTGGGTCAATATTTATATTGTTCATCCTTTCAATAGGAAGACAATTATAACTCTGGGCCCTACAAGCTCCACCACTTTCAGTGAAGATCTCTTTGCCCGCTTTATTATTAGCTTCAATGATCATTTGCCTAGAAGTAATAGCATTTCTTAAAATGCCACTTTCAATCATTTGAACATCAATACCTTTAACACCATCGTCGTCATAACCTTCGGTTCCTGGAGAGTTAGGAGTAACTCCAGAGGCCCTCGCATTTAACTTCTTACTGCCAAACTCGAGAGTGTTAAAGTGATCAAGGTCTACGTGAGAGCCACCGGCGTAACTTAATTCGTAACCTAAGATTCTATCAAGCTCTAAGGCATGACCTATTGTCTCATGGGTTTGAAGCGCCATCATCTCAGGCATTGGTATCAAGGAGCAGACTTCTTCTTTTTGAATTGGTGCTTCTAAGACAGAGATGAGCTCTTCTTTAATTCTTTCTGGATGACCTAGGAATTGCTTCTCATCAAGTAAGTTCTCATACCCTACGGTAGAGTCCTTTAGGCTGTTTTGGTACATGATATAAGAGCGGCTTTGATTAAGGCCGTCTGAATCTTTTGCGTAGGCATAAAAAGATGGGTCAACCTCTAGGATGTTTTTCTCAATTTCAGATCCTTCAGTATCAAAGAAGAGAACATTTCTTTTACTAAAGCTCGCGCCTGCGCCAACAAAGTCAAAAGAAGCATGAGTGAGGTTTGCATTGATCTTTCTTAGCAGCTCAATCTTCTCTTCTAGGTTTACGTTAAAAGGATCGGTACCAATATTTGAAGAGTATGTATCTTTAAATGCTTTTTTTGGGCTTAAGGAAACTTTTTCTTGAATAAACAATGAAGCTGAACGAGCTTTATCAAGAGCTACCTTTGCCGTTGCCTTTAAGAGTTTTATGTCTTCACTACTAAAGAAGCCCCAGGCCCCATCACAAAGAACCCTTACGCCGTAGCCAGATTTACTTTCCATTTTATAGTTCTTCATAAGCCCATCTCTAATATGAATACGTTCATTCATATCAAGAGCGTGGAAGCGAATATCGGCGTACTCGGCCCCTTGGGATTTTAGTTCTTCTAGAGTGTCTTTAATTTGTTGTTCTATCATGAGCGGATTATAGAGAGGCGCTAATTAGCTGACAATAGTCTTTAAGTACACGATTTTACTTACTTCGTCGTGACGATGCAATGCGTAAAGATTACAGACTCCCTATGATCGGGGACCTATCTATGCTTTTATGAGTCAAACCTTAACAAAGACGAAACAGAACTATGAAAAAAGCTCTCCTCCTCCTTCTTGCGCTGATGACAAATTCAGCTTTCGCCACCCCACTTTTTTATTGGGATAATCAGGACAAACTTGTGCCTGCGAAGGGCTGCGGAATTGTAGAAGTTGAGACAAATAGGTTTCGTTTTTCACAGTACTTTGGAAAGAAAGTAAGCATCACTGAAAACCTACGTAACTATAAAGGTGTCCGCCAATCGCATTTAGTTAATAATTCACTTGTTAAGTTAATGGACGGAAAAAGAAAGAAAGACTTTGAAAGTATGGAAGTCGTTGCCCGTAATCAACTCTCTGGTGTGAGACCAAATAGATGGTTCTCTGAAAGAGGTGATAAAGGCTATCTTTATACAAGATCGTTATTACCCGCTGAAGATTATGTTCTTTCTTTAAGGAAAGGAACTCCTGAGACATCTCTTGGAGATATCAGAGAATCATTAGTCGGGACGATGTGGCATATTGCTGCGGAAGGAACTTATTATAAATTAGTTTGTGGAGAATTCGGATCTCAAAGAGAGTACATCCTCTTTAGAGTCTATACTCCTGAGAACCTAGAGGAGCCTTCTGCTCTTGTTGGTGTATACTGGGATGAGACTTCTATCTTTAGATCTTACGAAGCCATCTCAAAGATTCAGGCGCATAAATTAATCCCTACAGTCTTAGAGCCTATAAGAGTGAACGATCTTTTAGCAGATGCTAACTCTGACTATATTGGTGATCTCACTAGCTATCAAGATCCTTCAGAGGCCCTAGATACAAGACCAGAGGCGCCAGCCCCAGAGGTTATTGAGATTGAAGAAACTGAAGACGTAGAAGAAGTTGTTACAGGAAGCGTTGAAAATGTTGTTTGCATCGGAACTGATACTCTTAATGTTAGAGATATAGATCTTAGAAAAGTTCTCTTTAGCGCTGTTCGCGGCGAGAAAGTTAAAATCTTTCAAAGTTGGGATGGTGAGAACGAGCAAGTTAAAGAAATCAATGGATCGACTTATACTTTTATAAAAGCAGAGTTCCCTGATAGGGAAGCTAAGGATGAGACTGTTGGCTGGGTAGCTAAGAGTTTTGTTAAAGCAAAAAGCGATTGTAAGTGGATTAATAATAATACTTTTATTAGAAATCATAATGCGACAATCACAAGCATCGACGATGAAGATTGCTGTGAATTTCCCTTAGTAAAGAAGCCAACTCACGCTTATACAAGTGGAATGAGAAAGTTTAAGGCCGGAAGATCTGGTGGACGCCTTCACGCTGCCTGTGATCTTTACCGTTATAAAGACGAGCCAGCTCTTGCTGTTGGACCTGGAGTTATTCTTAGAAACCTCTACTACTTTTACGAGGGGACTTACGCTCTAGAAGTTAGGCATGATGGTGGGTTCGTAGCAAGATATGGTGAACTAACAGGAACAAAACCAAGTAAGAATATAGCTAAGAATAAGCCTATAAGAATGGGTGACAGAGTTGGTTATATTGGCAAAGTAAATTCAAATTGTTGCCGTCCTATGTTACACTTTGAGCTATACAGCGGTAAGTTAACGGGCTCTCTAACTGATAGATCAAGCAGCGCTACTAGGCATCAAAGAAGAAAAGATCTTCTAGATCCAACTCCGTACTTACTAAAATGGGAAGACGGAAAGTTCTAAATGAAAAAAGCTCTTGGCATCGTTTTAATTATAATTTTAAGTATCTCTTATTATTACTCAGTAAACGGTCCAGCCGAACACTCTCATGATGAAGAAGCAGATCATGAGAGTACTCAAGAAAAAACCACCGATAAGAAGTCTCCCTTCGTTAAAGATGTAAAAAAGTCTCCTCTTAAAGTCACTAAGGCGCATAACCATAGTGTTAAAAAGCCTAACCTTGATAAGCCGGTTAAGGTTCCTGACTTTGAACCAGCAAGTGAAAATGAAGTATCCATGCTTAAGATGACTGAGCTGATAAGTGATACTATTAATAATAAAAAAGATTCAAAGGCCCTTAGATCTTCACTGATCTCTCTTGGCCTAAAACCCATTACTTCTGTTGATAGTAATCCTTATACAGGCACAATGAAGATTGTAAGAACAGAGAAGAACCTTCCTGGAACACGCTACTTTCATACTCAAATCTTCACTGACGAAAATGGAGTAGAAACCATTCAGTACAGCGCAGTTGATGTTAGGGGTGGCCCGAATGCTTTTGAAAGAACGACTCTAGCAAGTGCTAAGTCTTTTAAGGTCAATGCAAAACCAGATTATCAAAAACCTGGTTTTAACAAATGGTCCCTAGGCGACGGTCGAAACCTTTGGATTAAAAAGATGGAAGCAAAGGATCTAAAAGATGATCCCTTCAATGCCTATTCTGCTGATGATGTTGGAACTATCAGAGTTGTTGTTGAACTAGAGATTCATCACGAAAGTGATGGAGAGAAACACCTAACTCCTGTTGAAGAAGATGAAGTAACCGAAGAAGAAGCTAACTAGCCAAGGCCCTGCTACCAGGGAGCCAATCAAACCATTCATCCGGGTCATCGATCTTTAGGCGCAGGCATAATTGTGGTGACCAATCAGGTTGGATAGGTTTCTTATAGAGTTTGAATCCCGATTTCTTTAGGGACTTATCACTTTTTTTAGTATTACATCCCACGCAACAGGTAACGACGTTCTCCCAAGAAGTTGGGCCCCCTTTTGAGGAGGGGATAACGTGATCAAAGGTGAGCTCGTTGGCCGGGAGTTGAGTTAAGCAGTACTGACACTTAAAAGCGTCTCTCCAAAAAACATTGAGGCGGGTGAACTTAACTTTTTTCTGGGCTTTGTGTTTATTATTAAGGCGTAGGATTTTTGGAAGCTGAAAGGATTCGCTTACCGACCGTATTATATTGTCTTCATACTCTGTGACGATTTCGGCTCTTCCTGAGATCATTAGAATCATGGCCTTTTGCCAGCCGACGATCTTAACGGGGAAGTACGTACTATCCAGCACTAACGTTCTCATGCTTGGACTCCAGTCCTAATCGGCTACCTTCCGAATAGGTTCTTATCTAATGGTACCACGGAGATTCCATTTTCGCTAACAAGCTGAAATGATAGAAGCATTTACCTCAAGTAAGAGGATTAACTACTTGAAATGATTTTTAATATCTGTGGTAACTCGGTCCCAAACCTTAGGACCCATGCTTGGCCTATCAACAATTAGATGATGATAAGTTTTCTTAAGAGTAGATCCTTCGTTTGAGATAGTTGAAAGCTTCCAATGATCGAGTGAGTTCTTTGAGATTCTATCTTTGATCTTTTTTAAACTAACCAATTCATCATCTGGGTCTACATAAATAAGTGTTGGAATATTAAGTGAGTTTATATTCATGTCTTCTAAGCTTTCTTGAGAAAGTTTCATGGACTTATAAGAAGCTAAGCTAGTGCTTGGTTGGCTTCTGTATTCTTTTAGATTCTTACTTGGTAAACTTATTCTTCCCCCAATCCACCCAAGTTTTCCTGGGATCTTACTGTACCAATGAACATCAGAAGCCGGGGAGATGAGGACCATCTTTTTAATATGATGGAAGTCTTGAGTGTTTAAAAAATCTAACCCGATCAAGGCGCCTAAAGAAAAGCCTAGATAATATATGGGAAGAGATTCTTTTGAAGCTTTCTTGAGGGCCAAGCAATAATGAGCTTGAAATTCATTTCTCCAACCTTGATGAGAATTAAAAAGGCCTTCTCTTTTAGAACCACGGTGACCACCAAGGCTTATGCGAAGAACTTCAATATTCTCTTCTGTTAAAACTTCAACGAGAGAATCCATCTTGCTTGGTCTTAAGTTAAGCCCATGGGCCACTAGGGCTATGGCCTTAGGTTTATCAGTCTTTGCCTCAACCCATTTTGAGGTCTCTTTAGGGTCATACTTAAACTCGTTATGATTGTTTAACTCTTCAAGTGTTGTTTGAACTTCATCACAAGTAGCGCCTGGGACAAACTTATAATCAAAACTATTAGGTCCTCTTTCGATGGCCATATTTTGGCAAGAGGCACAAAGAAGTATAAGAACGCAGATGAGTTTTTTCATTTCCCAAGTATAGCGAAACTTGGGAATAGTTGCGATATGTGGACTGAATTAGTCGGTTAACAAATTCTTACAAAGCTCCTTAGGTTGGGACAACCTTAAATTATACTGCTTTAATTAAGTATTAGAGTATTGTTGCAATGTCAGGGAGGATGTTGATGAAGTTAGCCCAGTATGGTGCTTTGGCACTATTGGTAGCAGTGGCCATGTTTTCGTTTGAATCAAAGGCCTTTATTCACGAGTTTAACGAAGAATTAGATGCCTTGATCGATGGTCAGGCAACGATTCACCACGATATCCAAAAAGGTAAATATCATAAACGTGGTGATATAAAGATCACTAATCTTAAGCTTAACGAGAAACAATTCATTGTATCTTTAAGATATAAGATCAAACCTAAACTCTTTGTTCCTTTTCCTAAGAAACATCAATCAGGTGGTATGGATCAGATTCTTCCTATTGAGTTTGCAACCCCAGAAGGTTACCAGCTCCTTGAAAGAGATGGTCAGCTTGAAAATGATCAGGCAACGCTCGTCTTTGAAGGGCGAGAGGATATTGGTAAGTATAAAGATGCTTATAAAGTTAAGGTTTTACCAATCTCTGGAAAATGGTGGGCCTATATTTGGTATCATAGAGATGTTAAAGCGACAGGTTGGCTAAAAGTACAAATGACTATTAAGAAGATCAAGTTCATTGGTGCTTATACGATTGTTTCTAAACTGAGAAAGTAGACTAAGCGTGAGCTTGTGGAAAAAAGGTTTCCGGTTTTCTTAAGAAAAAGAGGGGAATCGGAACCCAAAAATCAAGATCAGCTTCGTTTCTAAACTTAAACTTGCCTCTCATGTTTCCTGTAGGAGTCGTGATGGGGCAAAAGCTAGTATACTGATATGACTCACCTGGCTCAATAAATGGCTTTTCGCCAACAACACCTTCACCGCGAACTTCGTTCTCTTCTTTATTTCCATTTCTGATCTGCCAATGGCGAGAGATTAACTGAACTTTTTGTTGACCGTGATTGGTGATCTTAATTGTATAGGCATAGAAGAAGTAATTATCAACTGGTGAAGACCTCTCTGGAATATAGAAAGGTGCCGCTTCAATTTGAAGCAGTTCGCTAGTTTCACTATACTGAAAGTTTTCTTTGCTCAAAACGTATCCCCTTACATTCGAAGCGCCATTAAAGACTTTGACCGCTATTACGTCAAGGAAACTTAACGTAGCTTTCTCGTTTCCAAGGACTTAGTGACGATAATGACTCAAAGCATTTTCCTTGATAGCTCTAAGCTCCTAAAATCTTGTTAAGTGAAAATCATGATTTGTTTTATATTCTTGGCCATCTTAACGGTGAATGCTGCAGAGCATAATCGGAAAGGAGAAACCCCAAACACGGTAGACTTAGTTCACGACCGAGTTTCTAAAACCGTATCTAGTTTTAGTTATCGAATAGATAAATTCTTTGGGTCAAAAAGGTCTGAAAATAGCGGCAATGGAACTCAGATCAAACTTGCTTATATTATTTCTAAAACTGAATCTGAAAAGCTTAACCATGGTGGGATTGTAAAATACAAGCTCAAGCTGCCTTACTTAGAAAGCCTTCTCAAAGTGTCTTTTAGTACTGATCCAAATGAGCCGGCAGATAAAAAAAAGGAAGAGACTAAGGAAGTTAAAGAGGAAGTCCTTCCTCCTGCAAAAAATATTGTCGTTAAAAGAAAGCCTCGTAGCTGGAGTATGAATGTTAATACGGGGATAAAGCTTGAGATACCACCGCAGTTCTTTACTAACCTAAGTATTAGGAAGTCACTCTTTCTTGGGAAGTGGGAGCTGCGTGGAGCTCAGGAGTTCTTTTGGTTTAGCCGAGATGGTTTTGGAGAAACCACAAGCTTTGATATAGATAGGCCTATTAGTAGGGCAGTTCTTTTCAGGCTTCGAAATTCTGCCACATGGACAGATTCAGAGGATAAATTCAGTTCGGCCCATGGCCCTATTGTTTTTTGGACTCTTGACGAAAAAAAAGCCGTCTCTTTTTCGGCCACGGCGAATGGGACCAGCAAGCCCTTTTGGTTAATTGAAAGTTATCAATCTTCAATCAATTACCGTCAGCTCCTCTATAAGAAGTGGTTTTATCTAGAGACAGGCCCGTCAATCGTTTATCAAAAGTCCGAAGATTGGACCCCGGTCATGAGCTATTTCTTGAAGCTAGAAGTCATCTTTGGAAACTATTAAGGACTCTTCGAAAAGGCCTTCGTCACATTAGTTCAAACTAATAGTAATTATTAGATTTATTTAATAAAGTACTGGCCAAAGGAAAGGCAAATTCCCTACACTGATAGTGAGACAGATTTTACATCGCATCACAGCGCAAAGGATCATTATGTGTGGAATAGTTGGGCTAGTTCACCCTAAAAGTGAGGAATTAGGGCTTAATAAAGCTTCTTACGAGGTCTATAGGGCCCTTCTCACTCTTCAGCATAGAGGCCAAGATGCCGCTGGGATCCTCTCTTATGACGAAGAATCTTCCCGCTTCAAGGGCGAAAAAGACTTAGGCCTAGTAAGCCAAGTCTTTGACCTAGAAAAACTTGAAAATCTAAAAGGATCCATGGCCATCGGTCATACCCGCTACGCTACTGTCGGCACTGATGGCAAGGGCGACTTACAGCCCATCGTCACAGGTTATCCTTTTGGCGTAGGCATGGTTCATAACGGAAACCTCGTTAACTACCATCAACTCGCCAAAGAACTTGCTGAAAAATATAATATTGCTCAACTTACTAATAATGACGTGGAAGTCTTATTGAATCTTTGGTGTCATGGCATTCAAGAGCAGTTTCCTTTTGAAAAAGAAATTGAATTCTCTCATATTAAAACCAGTGCCATGAATATTCTTGAAAATGCAGTCGGTGCTTATGCTATTGCGGGCCTTCTCTCTGGAGTTGGTTTATTTGGTCTTAGGGATCCTAAAGGTATAAGACCTCTTATTCTTGGGAAAAAAGTTTGGGATGCCGAGAAAGACCTCGTTAGTTATTGTCTTGTTAGTGAGACGAACGCTCTAAATTTCCTTGGCTTTGATTATGTAAGAGATATTGAACCGGGTGAAGTCATCTTTATTAGAGAAGATGGAAAGATCTTTAGTGAAGTTCTTATGAAGCCCGAGAAGGCAGCTCCTTGTATGTTTGAGTGGGTTTACTTCTCAGCGGCAGAATCAAGTTTTGAAGGAAAATCAATCTATGGTGTAAGGCTGAACCTTGGGAGAGTCCTTGGTAAGCGTGCTCGTAAGTTGATAGAAAATAATGTGATCCACCCTGATATTGTCTGCCCTGTTCCTGATACTTCAAGAACCTCGGCTATCGCTTTATCTGAATCCCTAGGCCTGCCTTATCGTGAAGGCCTTATCAAGAACCGTTATACCCAAAGAAGCTTTATTCTTAATACTCAAGATAAGAGAGAAAAAGCAGTTGAGTTAAAACTCTCTCCCGTTCGCTCTGAAATCGAAGGAAAGAATATCCTTTTAGTAGACGATAGTATTGTCAGAGGAACGACCTCTAAGAAGATCATCCAACTTTTAAAAAGATATGGGGCTAAAGAAATTACTTTGGCCATCACTTGTCCACCTCTTCGTCACGGATGCTTTTATGGAATTGATTTTCCAAAAGAGTCTGAACTTATCGCCAACGATAAGACGCCTGAAGAGATAGCAGAGCATATAGGCGCGAATAGAGTCATCTTCTTAGATGAACAAGATCTTAAAGACGCCATCGGAAGAACTGAACTATGCATGGCCTGCGTGAATAAGAAATACCCAACATCAATAGAAGCGAGTGAAGAGTTTGCTCGCCAGCGAGAAATCAATAAAGAAGGTGCTGTATGAAAGCTTTAGTTTTATTTGGAAGTGAATCTGATAAGTTAGTCTACAATCCGTTAGTTGCTGACTTAGAGAAAAATTATGAAGTTGAGTTTAAGGTATTAAGTGCTCATAGAGACCCTGAGGCTCTACGTTCTAAAATGATGATGGACGATTTTGATTTCGTCGTCGCAGGAGCAGGGCTTGCAGCTCATCTTCCTGGAGTGGCGGCGGCCATGACAAAGAAGCCTGTTTTTGGAATTGCTGTCGAAGCGCAATTTGGTGGAATGGACGCGGTTATGTCAATTAGCCAAATGCCTTACGGTATTCCTGTAGGAAGTCTTCCTCCTGGGGATAATACTTCTATGTTTGATTTTCTAGAGAAGATTCAATCTCTTTCCCTCGAAGAAAAAAAGATGATCAATGTCCTTATTGAACCTAACCTTTTAAATTATGAATACGTAAATAAAGAGCTAGATCGTTTAAAGGTCTTAGCTTCACAGAAGAATGTGGAGCTCCTTATTAACTCTAAAGAAGCTCTTGATTCAAAAAATCTTTGTATTCAATTTGTTCATGACGGTGAAGATATCAATACGCAAAAAGCGGCCTTACATATTCCTCTTATGGATGACAGTGTTAGGAAGAAAACAAACTCTGCTATGACTGTTCAAAACTGGATAGAGAAAGGTGGACTTTGGTTTGGTGTTAATAATAGTAGAAATGCACTTCTTTTCTTAGAGAAGTGGAATTAATAAGAGGATATTATGGAAAAAGCACAACTACTTTTTGAAGGTTCTGTAAAAAATGTTTTAAAAGTCCCACAGTCTGGGGATTTTATCTTTGAATTCTCTGATCGCTTTAGTGTTTTTGATTGGGGAGCCATGCCTGATACTTTAGATGGAAAAGGCGTAGCCTTAGCCTCTATGGCCAATTTCTTCTTTGAATACTTAGGGGATAAGAAGTCTTGGATTGATTGGGAAATAAGTGATCATTTAAAAGCATTCTCTCGTAAGCCACTTTTAGAAAAATTTAAATGTTATGGAATGAGGCATCACGGAATAGGTCTAGGTACTGATAAGAATCAATACAAGATCAAAGCTGTTGACGTAATTAAACCTGAATATAAAGGTAATGGAGAGTGGGATTATAGTGCTTATAGAGAAAAACCTGAAGAGTGTTTAGTTCCTCTAGAGGTCATCTTTAGATTTGGTGTTCCAAGAGGCTCTAGCCTGCTTAAGAGAACGACTAATCCTGAATATGTTAAAGAGTTAGGCCTTAAGCAAACTCCCCTTATCGGAGAGAAATTTACTCTACCGGTTATTGAATTTTCAACTAAGTTAGAACCAAGTGATAGGTTTACTTCCTACGAAGGGGCCAAAGACATCGCTGGTCTTAGCGAAGAAGAGTTCGAAAACCTAAAGGACTTTGTTTCTTTAGTCGCTCTTAGAATTAAAGATATCTTTAGCGAGATTGACGTTGAACTTTGGGATGGGAAATTTGAATTTGCTTTTAGCAAGAAGAACTCTAGAGGTGAACGTGGGTTCACTCTCGTAGATTCAATTGGGCCCGATGAATTAAGGCTTATGTATAAAGGCAATCAATTATCAAAAGAAACTCTTAGAAAATTCTATAGAAAGTCATCTTGGTATGAAGATGTAGAAAAATCAAAGGTTCTCGCTGATGAACGCGGTGAAAAAGATTGGAAAGACCTTTGTGTTAAAGAATTTAAGACAGAGCCACCTGCGCTTGATCCAGGCTTAAAGAACTCATGTGAGCAAATGTATAAGTCACTCGCACAAAGTTTAAATGAGAAGTTCCTAGGAAAGAAGATCTTTGATGAGTGTTGGGATTTAGATCAAGTTAATAACTCTATGACGAGCCAGAGGCATTAGTCATGAAAGTTCTTATCTTAGGTGCAGGAGGAAGAGAACATGCTATGGCATGGAAGCTTTCCAAAAACGCTAAGATTGATGAAGTTGTCGTCATGCCAGGGAACTCCGGCATGACTATGACACCCAAAGTGACGAGGCTAGAAGGTTCTTGGAAGAAGAAGGACGAGTTTTTAAGCCTAGTTAAAAAAGAAAACCCTAGTTATGTCATCATAGGACCTGAAGCGCCACTAGCAGAAGGAGTCTCTGATTGGCTCCGTGAAGCAAAGATCCCTGTGGTAGGCCCGAGTGCAAAAGCGGCGGAACTTGAATCATCAAAGGTTTTCGCTAAAAAGTTCATGAGCCGAAATAATATTCCGACAGCAGAGTTTAAAATTGTAGATTCCGTAAAAGATGGCCTTAATTATTTAGATTCCCTTAATTTTGAAAATGGAATTGTGGTTAAGGCAGACGCCTTAGCTGGCGGGAAGGGCGTTGTTGTTACAAGAGATCTCTTAGAGGCTAAAAAGACAGTTGTTGATTTCTTAGAATCTAGTGAGTGCCAAGTAAATACGACTGATCTTCTTTTTGAAAAAAGATTGGATGGTAAAGAGCTCTCTGCCTTTGCTTTATGTGATGGTGATCATTACGCCACCCTAGGTTATGCCTGTGATTATAAGAGAGTCTATGAAAATGATCTAGGTCCTAATACTGGTGGCATGGGTGGGTACTTACCAACTGATTGGCCGAGCCCAACTATTAAAAAAGAAATTGATAATATTATCTCAAAGACTTTAAAGGGTATGAAAAATGAGGGGCGTGAGTTCTCGGGTTTTTTATTCGTAGGTCTTATGATTGATGGAGATGATGTAAACGTCATTGAATACAATGTAAGGATGGGAGACCCTGAAACCCAGATCCTTCTCCCTCTTTTAGATGAGCGTTTTGATGGCGCTCTTTTTGATGTAGCGAATTCAAGACTTACTGAAAATAGTGACTTAACTCCTATTGATAAGAGTTGTGTGCATATTGTTCTAACTAGTGGAGGTTATCCTTCAACTGATGGAACGCCATTAGAGTTAAATAATACAATCGATTACCCATCTAAATATCATGATCAAGATGAAGATCTTTTTTTATTTTTCGCAGGGGTTAACAGCTCTTCGGACTCATCACTAGTAAATACTGGTGGTAGGGTCTTAGGCCTCTCTGCAATAGCGAAGACAACAGAAGAAGCGCGGGCCCTCGCTTATAAAAATATAGAGGCCTTTAACTTTAAGGGGATGCACTATCGAAAAGATATTGCCAGTATCTAATTTTAAAGTCGCTATCATGGCCTCCGGCTCTGGTAGCAATGCAGAGAACCTGCTCTCTTACGCCGCTGAAAGCGGACTCTTTAGCGTTGAATGTGTCATCACTGATCAGCCCGGAGCCGGAGTGATCTCTCGCTGTGAGAAGTTTGGAGTTGATTGTTATGTTGTTCCTTTTGAGAAAAAAGATGCTGATGAAGCATTTTCTCAAGTTAAGTTAAGGCAAGAGCAAAAGGTCATGGCCATCTTAAATGAAAAGAAAGTCGAATGGGTTTTCTTAGCTGGTTATATGCGTATTCTTAGCTCTAAGTTTATCAAGCAGTTCTCATTAATCGATAAAGAAAAAAGTAAAATTGTTAATATCCACCCCGCTCTTCTTCCTCAATTTCCAGGCATCAATGCTTATGAACAAGCATGGGAAGCTGGGGTCTCAGTGAGTGGAGTAACTGTTCATCACGTCGATGAAGGCATTGATACCGGTAATATTATAGCTCAAGAAGAATTTGAAAGATCTAAGAACGATGATTTTTCAAGCTTTAAAAAGCGTGGACTAAATCTCGAATACAAACTTTATAAAAAAGCAGTGGAAAAACTTTTCCAGGATAACCTCTATGAATAACTCTAGGATCGAAGTCACAAATAAATTTCAAGGTCATCATCTTCTGGGTTGGACCTCAGAAGTGAGAGATGTCTTAAAGTTTAATTTAGAAAGAATAGAAGAATCAAAATTCTACCTCTTAGAAACAGATTCAAAAGTAGAGGAGTCTATTTCTCGAGAAGTTCTAAGTGATCCTGTCTTGGATATTTTTGAAGATAAAAACTGGGTAAACTCAAAAGCAAGTTTTGCAGTTGAAGTTGGTTTTAAGCCAGGTGTTACAGATAATCTTTCTAAGTCTGTTATTGATGCTTTTCAATTATTTGAGATCGAATCAAAGATTTCAACGGGTAAGATTTATTGGCTTTTTGGTAAGTTAGATAGAGTCGAGGCAGAACAAGTTAGTAGAGAAATACTGGCCAACCCTCTTCTTAACTCAATAAAAGTAATGACTACTAATGAGTATTTAGAAAAAGATCGTTTTTCAAATTCTGTCTTACCGGTTGTAAAGATTGAGGGCGCAGGTGAAGTTCAGGCCGTTGATTTAGAGATGAGTGATAAGGAGCTAGCAGCTCTTTCAATAGAAAGATGTCTGGCCCTTACCACAGACGAACTTCATGAAATAAAGAATTTTTATAAAAAAGAAGAAGTTATACAAGCGAGATCTCTTGCGGGACTACCGAATTGCCCAACTGATGTTGAGCTAGAAGTCTTGGCGCAAACATGGTCGGAGCATTGTAAGCATAAGATCTTTGCTGCCAATATTGAATACAAAGAGTCAGTAGAGCCTAAGTATGGACCTAAACTAGGTAGTTTTAAGGTCGATAGTTTATTTAAAGAATACATAAAAGATACTACTGAAAAGATTAAAAAAGACAGAGGCCTTGAATGGCTTATCTCCGTTTTTTCTGACAACGCTGGTATCGTCCGATTTGATAAGAATGTAGATCTTTGCTTTAAGGCTGAGACTCATAATTCTCCGAGCGCTCTTGATCCTTACGGCGGGGCCTTAACGGGAATCTTAGGAGTGAACAGAGATATTCTTGGATGTGGGCTTGGTGCAAGACCTATCGCTAATACAGATGTCTTTTGCTTTGCTCCTTCAAATCTTGGTGATCATGATCATGGAAAGTCTCTTCCTGTTGGACCTAAACCTCCTAGAAGAACAATAGAGGGTGTGCATAAGGGTGTAGAGGACGGTGGTAATAAAAGCGGTGTTCCCACTGTTAATGGAGCCTTTTTCTTTGATAATAATTATGCTGGTAAGCCACTAGTCTTCTGCGGAACAGTTGGGGTTATGCCTCAAGTTTTAAAAGATGGAAGAACAACTGAAGGAAAAGGGCAAAAACCAGGGGATCGTATTTATATGGTCGGTGGAGCAATTGGAGCGGATGGTATTCACGGCGCTACTTTTAGCTCTTTAGAATTAGATGAAAACTCACCAGCAACAGCCGTTCAAATTGGCGACCCTATTACTCAAAAGAGAGTCATGGACTTTATGATGGAGGCCAGAGATAGATGCCTTTTTACTTCTGTTACTGATAATGGGGCCGGTGGCCTTAGTAGTAGTGTAGGGGAAATGGCAGAACTTCCTGGTGGAGCAACTGTTAATTTAGAGAAAGCTCCTACAAAGTATCCTGGTTTAAAACCTTATGAGCTCTTTATCTCTGAGAGTCAGGAGAGAATGACCTTTAGTGTTGAATCCTCTAGCGCTTCGGAGTTTGAAAAACTAGCATTAGAGTACTCTGTGGAGGCCACAGACATAGGGGAATTCACTGATAGTGGAAGTCTCGATATCTTTTATGGAAGTGAACTGTGCGCCAAGATTGATCTAGACTTTCTTCATAATGGACTTCCTCAGATGAACTTAAAGAGTTCTTGGGATGGAGAGATTTATAAAAGAGACAATTGGGCGAGGGTTGAACTTCCTGCTGCTTATAATGGAGTGGTAAATCAAAGTCAGATGGAAGAGCATCTCAAAAATGTTTTAAAGAGACCAACAATTGCTTCAAAGGAAGAATATGTTCGCCGCTTTGATCATGAAGTTGGAGGCGCTACACATATAAAGCCTTTTGGTGGTGAAAATGGAAACGCTCCCAATGATAGTGGAGTTATTTGGCTAGGCCCTCATGGGGGAGAGATGGATAATGCCGTCGCTATTGGCTGCGGTATTGCTCCTCGAATTAGTCTTTATGATACATACCTTATGGCCCAGTTCGCAGTGGATGAGGCCTTTAGAAATATTGTCTCTAGCGGTGCTGACCCAGAGCAAGTCTGTCTTTTAGATAATTTTTGTTGGCCTGATCCTATTTTCCATAAAGACAAGAATATTGATGGAGATCATAAACTGGCTCAACTAGTACGGGCCTGCAAGGGGCTCTCAGATATTTGTGAGGCCTATGGGTCTCCATTAGTGAGCGGAAAAGATTCTATGAAGAATGATTTTCGTGGAAAAAATGGCCATGGAGAAGATATTAAAGTCAGCGTTCTTCCTACTCTTTTAATAAGCGCCATTGGTAAGTTAAACATCAATTCGTCTAAACAAACGGCGCTTCAAAAAGAAGGGGATCAAGTCTTTCTTTTAGGCGGGCTAGGAAGTGGTCTTTTAGGATCTGAATTTTTAGAAACAACCCAATTAGAAGAGACCACGCTTCCGAGTATTGATTTAAAAAAGAACTTCGAACTTTATAAAAATATTCATCAAGGGCATATTCAGAAGGTATTCTCATCCTTACATGATGTCTCTGAAGGTGGCATGGCCGTAAGCCTCTCTGAATCTTGCTTCGGTGGAGATTTGGGAATGAGT
Organism: uncultured Halobacteriovorax sp.; assembly: GCA_913061265.1. Lineage (GTDB taxonomy): Bacteria > Bdellovibrionota > Bacteriovoracia > Bacteriovoracales > Bacteriovoracaceae. The sequence goes on from CAJXVS010000005.1 coordinate 84,847, forward strand.
ATTACTCTTCCGGATGATTCTAATCCATTAGAAGCTCTCTTTAACGAAACTCCTGGACGCTTTATCGTATCGGTTAAGAAGGATGAAACAAAGCGCTTTAAAGCCTTGTTCAAAGAAGCCATTCTCTTAGGAGAAGTAACAAGTGACTCAACCTTAAAGATAGGTTTTCAAGATAAGAAATTGATAGATATTAGCACAGAGTCTCTTAAAGAGACTTGGAGGACACCAATATGTTAGGGCCTAAAGTTCTCGTCTTAACTGGCGAAGGAATCAATTGTGAACGTGAAACAGCTTTTGCTTTTGAAAAAGCTGGAGCTGTCCCTTCGATTCAAACCTTAAATGAAGTGATTAAGAATCCTGCAGCTCTAAGAGAGTTTGATATCTTGGCCATTCCTGGCGGCTTTAGTTATGGAGATGAGATTGGAAGTGGTCATGTTTTTTCACTAAAACTTAAGAAGCATCTTGGTGCTGAGATAAAAGAATTCATCAATGATAAAAAGCCAATCATTGGAATCTGTAATGGGTTTCAAGTTCTTGTAAAACTCGGACTCTTTGACCATTCTAGTGATCGCCAGATTGGTCTTGCTCCTAATACAAGTGGCGCCTTTATGAACAAGTGGTCACGGGTGATTCCTCATGAAAAAAATAATTGTATTTGGGTAAAGGGTCTCGATAAAGCATTCTCGCTTCCTGTTCGCCACGGTGAAGGGCGTGTTGTTCTAAAAGAGGATCAAGTTTACTCAGACCTTGTGGAGCGAGGACAGATTGTTCTTTCCTATGAAAGTGATATCAATGGCTCTTATAAGAACATCGCGGGTCTTTGTGATGAAACAGGACTGGTCTTTGGACTTATGCCTCATCCTGAGGCGGATCTTTTTAAGGCCACTTCACCAGAAGGTAGTGAGAACCCACTTGATTTCTCTGTAGGGTATGAAATTTTTAAGAACTCAGTAAATTATAGTCAAAGTATTCAAGGAAAGAACTTATGAGTGAACTTCGAAAGATCAAGAGGGCCTTAATATCTGTTAGTGATAAGAAAGGTCTTGAAAGGCTTGGTCTTGGTTTAAAGAAACTTGGTGTTGAGATTATCAGCAGTGGTGGAACTGGTGCTTTCCTTAAAGATAAAGGAATTGACTTCACTCCAGTAGAGAAGATTACGGGAAATCCTGAAGCTTTCTCTGGAAGAATGAAGACCATAAGTTTTCAAATCGGTTCTTCTTTATTATTTAGACGAACTCATAGTAAAGATATTATGGAAGCGGCTGAGCTTGGGATCGAACCTATTGATCTTGTTGTTTGTAACCTCTATCCCTTTGATGAAGTTGTTAAAAGAGGCGGGAAGTTTGAAGAGCTTATTGAAAACATTGATATAGGTGGCCCGACTATGATCAGGGCAGCGGCTAAGAATCACGAAGCAGTTTGTACTTGTACGAATGTGGCGCAATACGACTTACTTTTAGAGGCCATCGAGGACTCTAATGGAAATACAGACCTAAGTCTTAGAAAGAACTTTGCTATGGACGCCTTTCGGCATACGGCAGCCTATGACGGTATGATTGCTAATGTTTTAGAAAAAGAATTCGGCGCTGAAAATAGAACCCTAACTCTTGCAGCAAGAAACTCAAGTCCCTTAAGATACGGAGAGAATCCTCATCAAAGAGGTTGGGTTTATCAAGACTTTACTAAAGAAGGCCTGGCCCATGCTAATCCCGTTCAAGGTAAGGCCATGAGCTATAATAATCTATTAGATGCAGACGCTGCCTTAAGATGCACTAGTGATCTACATTCTCTTTGTACTGATGAATATAAGTATGCTGTCTCTGTGGTTAAGCATTTGAATCCTTGTGGCGCTTCAATGGGAAGAGATCCTCTTGAGGCCTTACAAATGGCCTGGGATGGAGATCCTATTAGTGCCTTTGGAAGCATTATTTGTTTTAACCGCCCGGTAAACTTAGAAGTCGCCAATTGGTTAAGTTCTAAATTTGTGGAAGTAATCATTGCTCCAGAGTTCTCCTCTGATGCTCTTGATGTTTTTAGTAAGAAAAAGAATCTTCGCTTATTAAAATCTCATATGCTCTCTCCTGATCGATCTGAAATGATGGTGAGAAGTATAAGTGGTGGCTGGGTCGTCCAAAATGAAGACCTAGGCGTAGATTTAGAATTTCAATCAATGACTGAAAAAAAGTTTTCTCAAAATAATATCCCTCTCGCACAATTTGGAATCTATGTTGGAAAGCATTTAAGAAGTAATGCCATCGCTTTAGTTAAAGAAATGGATAACGGTCTCGCCTTAATCGGTGCTGGGATGGGAAATCCGAATAGGCTTATTAGCCTAACTCAGGCCACTGATAAGGCAAATGATAATGGTCATAGTGTTCTTGAAGAAGCGATTCTTATCTCGGACGCTTTCTTTCCTTTTCAAGATACCGTGGAAGCGGCTCATGAAAAGGGCATACTCAATATTGTTCAACCAGGTGGAAGCATAAGAGACGAGGAAGTAGTATCGAGGGCCAATGAACTTGGCGTAACAATGGCCTTTACAGGTCGTAGGCACTTTAGGCACTAGAGAGGAAGTTATGGATTATAAAGAAGCTGGCGTTGATATTGAGAAAGGCGACGCATTTGTTGAAAAGATAAAATCAAAGGTGAAGAAAACCTATGGCGCTAGAGTTCTAGAAGGTGTCGGCGGTTTTGCTTGCCTCTATGATATGGGTGAAGACAGAATCCTTGCAGCAGGAACAGATGGTGTTGGGACAAAACTAATGCTTGCTCAGAAGCTTGGGATTCATAATACAGTTGGCATTGATCTAGTGGCCATGTGTACTAATGATGTTCTTTGCACTGGCGCTAAGCCGCTTTTCTTTATGGATTACTTGGCCACAGGAAAGCTAGACGTAGAGGCTGCCGCTTCGATTGTTGAGGGCGTGGTAGAGGGTTGTCTTCAATCTAAAGCGGCCTTAATAGGCGGAGAGACGGCAGAGATGCCTGGTATGTATCAAAATGGCGAATATGACTTAGCTGGCTTTTGTGTTGGTGAAGTATATAAGAAAAATCTTTTAGGCGGAGATAAAGTAAAAGAAGGGCATACCCTTATAGCTTTAGGTTCAAGTGGAGCTCATAGCAATGGTTTTTCTCTTCTTAGAAAACTTATTAAAGATGATGAGACCTCCCTCTTAGAGATGGCGCTGACCCCTACAAAGATCTATGAAGAAGAGCTAAGGCCCTTGATTGAAAAAGGACTTATAAGCTCTGCCGCTCATATTACTGGTGGCGGTCTTACTAATATCGCAAGAGTTAATAAGAACTTTGATTATAAGATCAACTTTCTTCCTGGTCTTGATGATATTTCTCCCATCTTTAGTATATTAAAGAAGAGATCGAATCTTGAAGATAAGGAACTCTATAGAACCTTTAATATGGGAATGGGGATTGTTTTATCTACCGATAAGCCTGATGAAGTGATGGCCCTTTTAGATAAAAGATCTTCTTGGGTCATAGGCGAAGTCGTAAAGGGAGCAGGATCTGTTAATGTTGAATGCTTAGGCTTTAACTATTAGGTCTAATTTTGATAAGAAGGGGAATCTTGCAATCAAAGTTCACCTTCTTAGAAAAGCAATTCATAGACTCAACTTTAAGTGAGTTCCAATCAACCAAATCTGAATTGATCTTATTTTTCTTTAAAATTGAAACTATTCTTTCTCTATAGATAGACAAGAATTGTTCTTTATTACCCGTAAGTTGAATCTTATAGGCCTTCCCTTTCTTTCTTTTATAGGGAAAAGATTTTACTCTATAACTAGTTTTTCCTTCGCTGCTAGTAGGATGGATCATGACCATCTTACCGCCCTTAAGCATCATATTTGCTTCAGGGTTGATTTTATGACTTATTGATCTTTTCTTATTTGTAATAGATGACTTCTCGCTGGTAAGACCGTAAGTCCCCCAGATCTTTTTACTTCTCTTATACTTATTTTCTATAACGATCCGCCACTCTTTCTCTCTAGGAGCTGAGTGGGCATTAAGACTAAAGAATAGAGACATTATACTGATCCATTTCATCAAGTATCTTATTGCACGAGTGAGGCCAGTCGTAGCGCTGTAAGTCTCCGAATTGACGTTATCAAGTTAAGAAAAATTGTCTAAAATTTTAACACTTGAACGTCAAATTTAGTGACAGTTAACCGATAAGATTAAGGTAGTCAGTTTTAGGCTAAGTAGGCATGGAGGCCAGGCTTGAAGATTTTGCATATTGGGAAATACTATTACCCCTTTAGAGGCGGAATGGAATCGGTGGTTCAAGACCTTTGTGAAGGGCTTGCTAGCTCTGATCAAGATGTTGAAGTGCTCTGTAGCGAAACAGGTTTCAAGGGAAAAACCGAAACCATCAATAATGTAAAAGTGACGAAGCTCTCTCGGCTAGGAACTTTATTTTCTCAAAGCTTAAATCCAACTCTTTTCTTTAAGCTTTTTTTTATGGCAAAGAAGTATGATGTTATCCATCTGCACTACCCAAATCCTTTAGCAGAATTTGCCTCACTTTTTATACCAAAGAACAAGCCTCTTATTGTGACTTATCATTCTGACGTTATTAGACAAAAGTTTCTTCTTCCTTTTTATAAACCTCTTCAAAAAAGAATCCTTGAGCGTGCAGATAAAATTATTGTGCCCACAACGAATCATATAACTTGCTCTGATATTCTTCCTGATTTTGAAAAAAAGTGTGAAGTCATTCCTTTTGGATTAAAGACTTGTAACATGCCAGAGCGTAATGACCTTGATGAAAAGGTGGCTTCTCTTAAAGAAAAATATGGAAGCTTCGCTTTATTTGTCGGTAGGCTAGTAGGTTATAAAGGTCTCGATATTTTAATCAAAGCGAGCCAGGATATTACAGGCTCTGTTCTTATTGTTGGGAAGGGTCCTGAAAATGAGAAGTTAAGAATTTTAGTGAAGAAATTAGGCCTGCAGGATAGAATAAAGATCCTCGGGCGAGTAGAGGACCTTGAAGAATTTTGGTCTTATTTTTATGCCAGTGAATTCTTTGTTCTTCCTTCAATAAGCTCTAATGAAAACTTTGGTATTGTTCAACTTGAGGCCATGTATTGCTCAAAGGCCGTTATAGCGACTAATCTAAGCTCCGGAGTGCCTCTAGTAGGGGAAAAAGGGAAGACTAGCTTACTTGTTAACCCGAGTGACTGCGATCAGCTCTCAAAGGCCATGGAGATGCTCTTTCAAAATAAAGAGCTTAGCATCAAGATGGGTAAGGCGGGACGGGAGAGGTTCGATCAACTTTATACCTTTGAAAAAATGATAGATTCGCATATCGATGTTTATCAAAAGGCCATAAAAACTGATCATACTACTCAGATAGATGGGCAGACTCTGAAGCGAAAGGTTTCCTAATATAGCTCTCTTTGTTAGTATAGTTACATGAGCGAAGACAATAAAAAGAAAGATTTAAAAGATAAGGACCTCTCCGCCGAGATTTCTATGCTTTATAACCTGACTGAGATTGCTCAATCAGTGGCCTATGAAATCAACAATCCTTTAATGATCATTGAAGGCTATTCTAAAAAGATTAAAAAGAATCATGGGCAATCTGAATATAGCGATTTATCAAAAGATGTGGACGCTATTAAAAAATCAAGTGAAAGAATTAATTCGATTGTTAAGAATTTACTAACCTATTCACAAGAGAATTTAATCCTTCCTCTAGAGAGGATATGCTTTGTTGCTCTCGTTGATAAAGCCATTCTTTTAGTTAAGAAAGAGAATATTTATTTTAAGGGCAGTATTGAGTTCGACTCAAATGGTAGTGAAGAAGTTGAAGTTAACTTTTCACTTTGCGTACAAGCTATTATAAATGTTCTTAAAAGAAGTCTTACTCATTTAAGTTCAATAGAAAACCCAGAGATTAACCTTAGTTTTAGAAAATCAGGAAAGTATATTGAACTTGTTATCAAAGATAATGGTAAAAAGTTAGACGAAGAAGTTCAATCTCATATGTTTTATGAGACTTTTTCAACAAATATTGATTCTGGGAACTTAGGTATGGGGCTAAACTCTAGCTTTAATATCGCAAAGAAATTTAAGGGTCAGCTCTACTTTGATGATAGCTATGCTGAGAACGCCTTTATCCTCAGTTTTAATTCATTGAACTAAAAACCTTATAAAGAATTCTGCATCCTGCTGCCAATAACGCGGTCTTAAAGATGATCTTAAAAAGCTTCTCATCAACATTATTTAACAACATGATCCCTAACTTTGTTCCAATGACTGCACAAATGGTAAGTCCAATAATTGGTGAGCTGTACTCAAGGTAATTAAAACCTAGGTAGAGAAAGGCGGGAAGTTTTACCAAATGACCCATGACCTGAACGCTGCTTTTTGTGGCAATGATCTGTTCTTTATTAAAATCATCTCTTAAGAAAAAAGGCGCCATAAACGGGCCTGTCGCTCCTATTAGTGGACCTAAGAGGCCAACACCAAAGCCAATAAAGATAAAGGCTGGAAGAGGGATCATTAGGCTAGGGAGCTTCTTAGGCTTAAAGACTGCGTAGAAGATAAGAGCGGCAATAAGAAGAAGGGGAATGGTGTTAGATTCTAGGGTCTTAATAATCAATATGGAGAGGAATGAGCCTAATGGAAGGCCGAGGCAAAACCATTTAAAGATCTTCCAATTAATATCAGAGCGTAAGAACCAGGCCCTCGTAGAGTTACTTATTAACTGGATGACTCCATGAATAGGTATAAGGATTGGAAAGGGAAGAAAGAGGGTCATTATAGAAAGGAGGACTATTCCCCCTGCCATGCCAGCAACGGCAGAGATGATACTTGTAAGAGCAGCACTTACTCCTAAAAGAATCCATACCCAAAGCTCTAATCCAAGCATTAAGCTTTCCTAGTGATCATATAGCTTTGATGTATCTTCTTATCTCTAAAGTCATCAGGAATCGAGCTTCCTTGTAGGTCCTCGATTTCAAAGTCTTCTAGTTCTTCAGTGTTAATCTTAAAGTCTCGTTTATTATTACTAAACAGGATAAAACCACCAGGCCTTAAACATTTAGCAACCTTTCTAATCATCCAGCCATGATCTTTTTGTACATCCCAGTCCTGTTCCATTTTTTTTGAATTACTAAAAGTAGGTGGATCTAAAAGAATAACGTCATAAGTGTGAGAATGTGTTTTTATAAATTCAAGGATATCAGCAGACATGAACTCATGTTGATTGGCATCGATATCATTGATCTTATAGTTTTCTCTTCCCCAGTCTAGATACTTTGCTGAGAGGTCGACATTCGTCGTCTTAACTCCAGCAGTAGCCGCAGCCACTCCTAGGGAACAAGTGTAACTAAAAAGGTTTAAGAGAGACATTCCCTCTTCTAGTTCAAGTAACTTTGAACGAAGTGGCCGATGATCTAAGAAGAGCCCAGTGTCTAGGAAATCGCTTAAGTTAACTACAAAGTTAAGAGGACCTTCTTTGATGATCATCTTCTCTTCGATAGCATCAACTTTAACGTATTGAGTATTACCTTTTTGACGAACTCTTTCTTTATGAAATTGATTCTCGATATCAAAGCCTAGTTCAGTTAAGGCGCTGATCAATTCTGTCTTATGTTCATTTTTCTTGGGGTCTTGGTCGATGTCTTTTAAGCGGTGCCAGATAACAGCGCAGTCTTTATAAACATCAATGATATAAGGATAATCAGGGATATCCTTATCATAGATTCTATAAGCCTCAATATTATTCTTAGAGGCCCATTTCTTTAAGTGCTTATAGTTTTTCTTTAATCTGCCTAGGATGGCAGACATTTACTCAAACCTAATTTGAATGGCATGATTAGAGAGTTGCTCTAGCCATGCGTACTCGCGAAGAATGACAGGAGCATTAAGATGTTGCTCTTCACCTCGAGTTAATGGATCATAGTCATAGAGAGGCTGCTCTTTATTGGGGTAGATGCTATCTCTAACGTAAAAGACACCACGAGGCTTACAGCCACCATCTTTTAGATAACTCTTTTGAACGCTTGCTCCACGCCTTCTAAAGTTCTTAGCTTTTCTTAACAGTTTTGCTTTAGTGCTCTCTTCATTTACTTGACTGGCTTCTTCAACAATCTCATCAGCTCTTTTATTCATCTTCTCGTCGTACTTACTAACAAAAGGACAAGATTCTGTGCTGGCATGATCATTGAATCCAACAACTAAAGTAGCGTGCCAAAAACCAACATGATTATAGATGACAACTACTGGGGCTTTATTCTTTTTAAGGGCATCTTTTACTTTTGAAGTAATATCTTTAGGAGCAGTTCCTACATTCCATTGATTCTTTGCAGGGTCAGCAAAGATTACATCGCGTTTTAATTTTGGGATTTTGATCTTTGGAAGAGAGTTGAGTGAAGTTAGCTCTACGATCCAATTGTAACGGGTACCATAAAAGGCTCCTTGATCTTCTTCGCGCGCCTTAACTCTCTTCCCATTAACAGTTTTGTACCACCCCTTTGTAAAAGGAAAGTCTCTGTTTTTATAAGTGATTCCAGTAGCGTTTATGCGCTCAATTGTATCAGTGCGCCAGTTCTCAATAGCGTTCTCTCCGATAGAGGCTTTTTGAAGATTCATAAAGTATCTTTCAGAGAGGTTTGTTTTCTGTCTTCTTTTTTTACTCATAAGAACTTCAAGAGCTCCTGTATGGCTCATGAATAAACAAGAGCCGGCGTTATCCTGATAAGGAGCGCCAATAACAAAAGGAACAAGGTCGTTAAAGCCACGATCAAAGCTTGAATTATTAGGGATGATCGCTTTTGAAGTTACTGACTCAGTTTTATCATCGGAGTATTTAATTCCTTCAATAAGATGGGACTCAACTTCATCAGCGAATGAGAATTGAATAAGGGCCATGAGGCTTAAAACTAGAGTGATTCCTTTCACGAATATTCCTTTAAATAAGTAGGTCAGTAGTGGATCAAATGATGCGGCTAATGGCACGATTTAGCGCGTTAACATATTGATTTTATATGACAAGGAAATTAAATACTCAAGTATTAATCCCAGTTCCCGATGAGAAGACGAGTACCCTCATTTTTGAGAACAATAAACCGGTTTGTGAGAGAACCAAACAAAGGGACGTAATATGAGAAAGTTTTTGGCGTTCGTCGCCATCTGGAGGCTTATTGCCTTCGCCTCTCCGGCATTTGCTGAAGATAACGATCGAAATAAAAGTATTGGTTCGGGAGCAAAGTACCTAGTCGATATGATTATAAGTGATGCTGGTGTCGCATCTGCTCTTTCTAAGAGTGGGATTCGCGGACAAGCTGCATCACATGTAAAGAGGTCGGTGAAAAATTCATTAGTCGCCCTTTATGGTGGATCGACATTGCCAACAAAAAGACAACTAGCGAAAGCTTTAAGTGGTCTTCCTTCAAAAGGAAAAGACGGACGAATCGTTCGTGAGCTTAAGGTCCTTTTAAATAAGAAGGGTGGAGAGTTAACTAAGGGGGATTTTGTTGATGCTGTTAACAATCTCATTTATCTAGCAAATCGTTATGGACTAAAGTCTAGTTCTGTTTTGGCTTGTGCCCAATGTGTAAGTGAAAACCTCTCTAAAAATGGCTTTAAATTCACAATGGAATTAGTTGAAAATAGACAGTCCAAACAAGTTCTGACCTCTGTTCTTCCTCAAGATCCTACTTCTTTAAGCAAGTATGTCACTAGAGAGATGAAGAAATTTGGTGGTACTGGTCGTGACTTTGATAAAATGGTTTCTTCTGAGGAAGAAAGGGCCCTTGCTCTTTTTCTTGGTCTAGAAAAGTATGGATCAAAGGCACAGAAAGAATTTATAAAGGCTGTAAAAGAGATCTCTACAGGTAGTAAAGGTATTAAGCTAGTGGATCAAAGTAATCCTCATAAGCTTTGGAAACTTTTTGCTGATGATGCCTCTCAAGCAGAGCTTGAAGGTTGGACTACACTTCTTAGAGAAGTTAGCCAGGAAGCTAAAAAGAGTAAAATTTCTAAGAAAGATGCCTTTTACAAATTATTAACTAAAAAAGCAGGCGACGACGCTAATATGACATCGAGAATCGATACATTAAAAGCAAAACGTTGTTTTTTCCAATAAAGGGAGGTGCTGTATGAAAAAATCAATTTTTCTAAAATACTTTAATTTAAATACTGTCATCGCTTCTGTGTTGGCATTAAGTTTATCTGTAGGTTGTACCCAAAAAGGTAAACGTGGCGTAGCAGACGAAGGGGCTCAGTCAGCTTTTGATATCTACTCGCAGCTTCAAGAATCTGCTACTAGCTTTAATGCAAAAGCAGTAATGGTAAATGGAGATATGGCGCAAACGGGCCTTACTGAAGGTGTTGGAGTTTCATGGGGTGCTGAAAAAGAAGCCTCCTCAGCCCTAATCACTAGAGTCATGGGACCTCCAAGCGACAAGTTTCAGTCAATGGTTAATGGTTTAGAGGAATCTAAAAGAAAAGAATTTCTTTCAGATTTTCTAGATAATTATATGAAAAATGCCAACGGCTATAGAACTTTCAAAACTGAAGAAGGGGTCGTTGTCGATCTTGCCTCTGATGTAAAAGATATCAATGGTGATTCTAAGCTTATTAACTTAGATGAACTTCGTGGCGTCGATTACAAAACAGCAGATCTTTCTGTCTTAGAAGCTAAGTTTACAAAATGGCTCGAGATGACAGACGGAAAACCAATGACGTTTGTTAAACCTTCGGTTCAGTCTAAACTCTTTAAAGGTCAGTTGCCTGGTTTAGACAGCAGTAATAATATTAAAAAAGCTGCGAGTTATACAAGTTGGGTTCCGAATTTTGGTTTACCTGAAAAGTATGTAGCAGCTTCTCATGGCCATGGTGGCGGTGTAGGTGGTGGTTGGGAGATTAATTTTCTTCCTCAAAAAACATATGGAGAGTTCGAAGAATTCATTGCATGGTTTAGACAAAGCTTAAAAAATGCAGGAAAACTTTTCCAAGCCCCAGGTCACCATAGAATGGTTTTTATTAAACATCCTGAGCTAGATGAAGCAAAGCTTTCAGAAGTTTATAAAGCAATTCAAGCATTGATTGTTGTTGATGGTATTCAAGGAAAGACGGGGATTGAAAAGGCTAATTATAAGCAAGTTCAAACTGACTCTGCCCTTACTAGTCTCTCCACTAGCCGTGGTGTGATTCGTCTTGAAGGTTCACAGTGGGGAGAGAATACCCGCGCCGTTGAATTTAGAGCAGGTACCAAAGATATTAAGGCCTCTCGTTTTTATCAGACGGTTTTAGCATCTCGAGTTGCGACTAATGACTTCTCAGGTATTGCTGATGTTGGTTCTTGGACTCTTAACAGTGGTCAAGCACCTTCAGCAAGCGGACTAGCAGAGAAATTTGGTGTAACTGAAGATATAGCGCAAAAGGCACTAGATAATCTTCAGGCAGCTAATATCAAAACGACTTTTCAACTTCCTTTTTGGAACTGGATTGATGAGAACAATCCTTTTATTGGAAACCCAAAAAGACAGATGTTAAAATCGATTACTAAAGATTTTATTATCCAAGCAGCTGCTATTGAGTCTGATCATGAAGTTGTAGGCCGTGAGCTTATGAGAAGATGGACAAAATCTTCAAACTTAGGTCAAGAACTTCGTCAGTATTTAAAGCCTAAAAGAGGCCTTAATTTAACTGAAGATCTACTTCACTTTAATGCTCCTGAGGGAAGACCTCTAGTTGCATCAGCAGTTGACGTTAACAATATTGACTTAGGTATTGAGTACTCAGGTCGTCTTCCGCTTAAGTTAGATGCTAACTTTACAGCTGATAGACTAGCTGATGGTCAAAAAGCTTGGATCTCTACAAACATCGATTTAACAATGATTGAAAGAGAATCTCTTATTAAGCAAGTCGCTAAAGATTTAGCTACTGAATTAGGAAGTGATATAGAGCCGGTTAAAATGGTAGATGCTGGTGGTCACGGACATGGTTTAGAGCTTTCTTATGAAGTAAGAGATACTCAGAACAGAAAGTGGATTGTTGAATGGGATGGTATTGGACGATCTTACGATTCAAGTGGAAATGTGATTGAAGGTTCTGCTCGAGCGGGTTCAATTGAAATCCCAACTCCAAAATTTGTTCCAGAGCCAGCAGAGATGGAAGCAGTCTTTAAGGCCATGGCCAAGAATAATATTATGCCAAATATTATGAGTGGTGGTGGGCATATTAATATTGACCTTGCAGCCTTTGACGGAAAACCAAAACAATTAGCTAGATTTATGTCTATTTTCCATGAGCATCGTGGTGTTATCGCCTTGATGTTTCAACATGTGAATAGATTAAAAGCTGGTGCGCCTATTGAGATTAGCGAGACGCTTTCTTCAGCCCTTAAAAACTTTACAGGTACAGAAGAAGAGTTAAAGAAGCTTCTCTATAACGAGCAGTACTACAATACTCGCTACGGAAGAAAGTCTCGGTATATTCAACTAGAGATGTCATCTTATTTCCAAGATGTTATTCCTGAAGAATTTATTACGGAAGACTTTGATATTAAATCGCCTACAGACCCGTGGCGTAGACAATTCAGAGTTGACCCTAGAATTAGAAAAGCTGAGTTTAGAATGTTCAATGCTCCAAGAGATGCTGCGGAATCTGCTCTTCAGATTAGACTTGTGAAGGCCATGCTTTCTAAAGCTCTTAATGAAGACGGTGAACTCTCAGGGGCTGTTCAGAAGGTTAAGCATGAGGATTATCTAGGTAATACTGATAAAGCCTATTCTGACCTTCAAAAGCTTTGTGATGATTTAGGACTAAGTATCGATGATTATAGGCCAGCCGTTGCGGAAGGAATCAGTGATACAGATTTAGCGACTAGATCAATCTTTTTTGAGTCACTAGAAGCGAAGCACGCGCTTCATCCAAAGCAGCCTTCTTGGGGGCAAGCTGTAAGCTCTAGAGCTGAGCCAATTGGTTCAGAAGGAAGACACTGGAGTGCAGGTCCAGCTGACGCTCACAATACGATGACTCATGATGAGAGAATTCAGGCCATTAATCAGGCTGACGCTCTTAGAGATGGTATCGTTCCGGACAGAGTTGTGCCAGGTCACTTTAGAAGAACGGATAGTTGTTTAGATGCGGTTGGTCCGTTTATCTAAGCTATTGTTTAAAATAAACTAGAAAAAAAGAGGGCTCCAAGTGGAGCCCTTTTTTTTAGTATTGAATTTAAAAGATGTTTTAAGAAGCTTCTTTAATTTCTGTGTCTTCAGAAGCTTCTTCAGATGTCGCTTCAACAGATTCAGCAGCTGTTTCTGTCGGCTCTTCAACAACAACTTTAGGAGCATGACAGCTTAATAGGTTAGTCTCTGGATCAATAGTCCAAGCACAACCTTTTGGAGTAGGGACATCACCTAGGTGAATCTGTCCGTTAAGCTCTACTGAGCTTAGATCTACTTCAACGAACTCAGGAATATCTTTCGGTAGTCCTTCTACGTCAATATGATCAACCATTAAGTTAAGAACACCACCATCTTTAATTCCTGGGGCCTCTCCAACATAATGGATTGGAACACTAACTGTTGTTTTTTGACCAGCTTTAAGCTTATGAAAAGAAACATGCATCATATGACTTCCAAGAGCATCTTTTTGAAGATCATCTAGGTTGCAAAGATGTTTTTTTCCACCAACTTCAATTTCAAAGACTGAACCTGACTGATGAAGAAATTTCTTTAAATCTTGCGCTTTAACTTTAAGCGAAACTGAATCAATTCCCTTACCGAAGATAACTCCAGGGATCCATCCTTCACTTCTAAGTGAACTTGGTTTTGAGTCGTTACGATTTGGTCTGCTTTCTACCTTTAGGCACTGGTACATAATCCTTCCTTGGTTTGTGTACTTATTATTACTAACAATCTTACCGCATTTCTGAATTTTTTTCAGCAGGGCTTAGGCATATTGTATAAGAAGCAGATTATAGGTGGTATTCAGCAAATTCTTCCGGAGTAGCTGACCGTTTGTGTCGTGCAATTTGGGAAGGATCAGGTTCCAATACTCTTTATGAAAAATTCACTCCTTATCTTATTGATTTTACTATTTTCTTCTCCTGTTATTGCAGGAGATTCAAGCTCTGATACGCTAAAGATCATGAGTTATATGACTGAAGTTAAGAGCCAAAGAAGCCGTGGTACTTGCACGATCTTCTCAACTACTGGTCTTCTTGAAGCGCTTCTTATTAAAAAAGGATTAGCCGCTAAAGATATCGACCTCTCTGAAGAGTGGTTAGAGTACTTGGCCATGAGTAATCAAAATGATGAAGGCTCTACTGTTAATAGAAATATTAAAAAACTTCGCTTCTTTGGAATGACGACAGAAAAGCTATGGCCTTATGTGGGAGAGAAGTGGACAGACCTAGATTCTAATCCATTGGCCAGATCACGCTGCGAATCTCTTAGTGGTGATAAGCTTTTAAGTTGTTTATTTGGTCATCAAAACCCTGAGCTTCTACGAGGAGAGGATAATTATGTTCTTGAGATGGATGAAGAATTCTTTCATATAAGAGAAGACGCTAAGACTTTTATGAATGATATGAACCTTAGAAGTAGGATTACTAAATCTAAGAGTTATCAAATAGAAATGAGTGAGGCCAAGAGGCTTCTTCTTAAAGGCACTCCGGTTATCGCTGGTATAAAGCTTTATTACGGTTCATGGAATCATTCAAAAACTGATAAGTTTGGTATTCAAAAGCGTGATAAGTCACTTTGGTATAAAGGTGTCGTTGGTTACCCAGAAGCTGGCTCTAAAGACCGTAGGATCTGTGATGAAAGAGGCGGTGGGCATTCAATAATCATCGTAGGCTTTGATGATAAAAAGACTATCACCTCAAGACTCTTGATGGATGACGGGTCTTGGAAAACAACGACTTATAAAGGCGTTTACTATTTTAAGAATTCTTGGGGCGTAAAAGGCTTTGGGCGTGATTTTAAGTTTAACGGAGAACCTAAGCCAGGTTACGGTATGGTTACTCAGAAATACTTGAACAATCTAGGCCGGTTCTATCACCTTCCTTTAAAATAATTTTCATTTTCCGATAAGAATAGGGTGAGACACCTTATTCTTATTATTCCACTTTTTCTCTTTTTAAGCTCTTGTTCTCATGATTTGGGTCGGAGCTTTGCCTCTACTAAGATGGCGAGTTCTTGCTTTGAAGAGGTAAGAAGGTCGTGCCATGAAAAACACCCTTATACCGAGATAAAAAAAGGCTTCTTTGAACTTCAGTACAAGTATCTTAATAAAAAGAATAAGGTTCATATTCTATATAATGACTGCTTTGCAAAAAGAAGTCTTTCTTGCAGTGAAAAGCATGGAAGCCCAGAGTCCACGAAGAGGTTTAATCAACTAGTAAAAAACCTTAAGACAGAAGAGTCCTTAAATCAGGTTAATGAAAATACTCTTTTTAATAATTTATCGATTCCTTTTCTGGATCTAAGCACTAAGGATATTAAGAAAGTTTGGCAGACTGTCTTTCTTATAAAGAAGTCATTTTTAAAAGTGAGGGATGCCTTAGGCTTTGTTAAAGATAAATCAATTAATGGAATGCATGGTGTAGGAGTTAGCGCTAGTGGAACGGCACTTCTAGGAATTGGTGGAACACTTCAACTTGAGGCCGTCATTCATAATAGAAAGATGGCGCTCTTTTGCGCACCAGGAGTTACGGCTCAAACTGATATAGGTGTCTCTTTAGACTTTGGAGTATTTAAGACTTTAGGCTGCAGAGATAATCAAGACTATCAAGGAAAGTTTCTTAGCTTTACAGCAGGAGTAAGCGGTGAGGCCATAGGTCTTCCTTTTAATGTTGGCGCTAACTACGCTCTAGGTCTTGGGCTCTCTGAATTTTTAGAGGCCATGGCCCGTGAGAAAAAGGCGGGGAGGCTTGATCTCTTTAGGTTGACCGCGGAGACTAGTCTCTTTAGCGCAAAAAGTTTTGAGTTGATGGCAAGGCTTGGGATGAATCCAAATGATCAGTTCTCCTACTTAATCATCTCAAAGATGATCGCTCTAAGTCTTGGTGAAAAGGAAGTGCTTAATGAATTCAATCATTCCTTTGATGAGTTTAAAAACTTCACCAAAGAAGATGGAGTAGACAAGACCCTTAACTTAAAACCCTTGGCCCATCATATAAAGAGCTTTTTAAAATTTATCCTTATCATGGAAGAAACTTATGCTATGGATCTTAGTCAGTTTAAAATGGTGGTGACCGAACTTGATAAGAGTATCTCTAGCTGCGATGCTATTGGGCTAACAGGGGGGCTTAGTCTAACTCTCTCCCCAGTCAATGTTGGATCTATCATTTATCAATATACAATGTTAACGGAAATTGATCTCGATGATGTTTTCTATCTCGCGGGTTTTGCTCCTGCGAATCTCTTTAGGTTGAACTTATCACCTATCGAGAAGGAGCGTTTTACTAAAGCAGTCTCAGGCATTCTCAAGATCATTCCTGATCTTTGGTTTAATCAATGCCTAAGTCATGCGGCTGATAACTTTTCTAAAGATGGAGAGAACCTCTTTCGCATCCTTACTGATTAGTCTCTATAATCTGAGTTCTTATAGAACTTCACTTCTTCGTTCTTGTCCATGGCAAGTTTTAGATCCCATTCAGAACGAACAGAAAAACAAACCCTAGCTTTACCGTCGTAACAAATATTTGATCCATTTGCTGAGATAAATGAATCTTTTATTTTTTCATTTGGAAACTTAAGCCAACGGATTCCAATAAAAGGATAATGCTCGTAAGCTCCTTGAACATTATACTCGTCTTCAAGGCGGGCCTTAACAACTTCAAACTGAAGCATACCAACGGCCCCAAGAATCTTTTCGTTAATAGTATGCCTTGTGAAAAGCTGAACCGTTCCTTCTTCAGATAATTGCTGAAGGCCCTTATCAAGCTGCTTTCCTTTCATAGGATCTTTTAAGAGAACCTTGTTGAAAATCTCAGGAGCAAAAGAGGGGATACCTGTGATTTGAATTTGTTCACCTTCAGTAAAGGTGTCCCCAATTTGAAACTTTCCCGTATCGTGAAGACCAATGATATCTCCAGGAAGAGCAAATTCAGTGATTTCTCTGTCTTGAGCTTGAAACATTAAAGGAGATGGAATTTTTATATCTTTTCCAGATCTTACATGATGAATCTTCTGACCTCTTACAAACTTACCTGAACAGACTCTCATAAAGGCCACGCGGTCTCTATGGCGCTTATCCATATTGGCCTGAATCTTGAAGATAAATCCACTAAACTTAGGCTCATTTGGCTCTACAGTTCTTGTGGCAGCTGCTTCGTCGTATGGAGGAAGCTTAACTTCTTTAGATAAAGGCCCTGGAGCATTTGTTGCAATGGAATCAAGAACTTCTTTAACACCAAAGTTATTAAGAGCTGATCCAAAAAAGACTGGAGTCATGATTCCCGCGAGGAATTCTTCTTCATCAAATTCAGGGATAAGACCAGCGATCATCTCTAGATCATTGATTAGTTTTTCTTGGAGAGTGTCCCCTATAAAATCAATAATTGTTTGAGAAGTTAAGTCACTAGCATCAATTACTTTTGGACTATTTGGATCGTTCTTATCTTCAAAGACCTGAATGGTCTTATTTCTAATATCGTAAACACCTTTAAAATCAACGCCATCACCAATAGGCCAAGTCATAGGCACGCATTGAATCGAACAATTCTCTTCAACATTCTCAAGAAGCTCAAAAGCGTCAAGAGAATCTCGGTCAAATTTATTCATAAAGGTAATAATAGGAGTGTCGCGCATACGGCAAACTTCCATTAATTTCTTAGTCTGCTCTTCCACGCCTTTTGCTGAATCGATCATCATAAGAACCGATTCAACGGCCGTCAGGGTACGGTAAGTATCTTCAGAGAAGTCCTTATGCCCTGGAGTATCAAGAAGGTGCATGGCCCTTTCAGCGTATGGAAAACTCATGACAGAGGAAGTAATTGAGATCCCTCTTTCTTTTTCCATCTCCATCCAATCACTCTTGGCGTAGTTCCCTTGCTTAGACTTCACCATCCCGGCCTCGCGAATAACTTGCCCAAACCAAAGCAACTTCTCAGTCATGGTCGTTTTACCAGCATCGGGGTGAGAGATAATAGCGAATGTTGCGCGTTTAGAATTTAAGTCCATAGGTCTTCCAAAAAAGTGAGATAAGTAGGTATAAGCTAAGGCCTTTATTTAGTAAATTGCGCTGCGCGATAGGTAGGGCCTAATTTAGGCTTTATACTCAGCTGGATTCCGTGGTCAATTGATGGATTTGAGGATTATATATGAGGGACTGCTCTATACAAAAAATGATAAAGATAATCTTGTTTATTTTATTCTTCACACCGTACGCAAGGGCCAACAAGGCTATGCAAGAGTCTATGCAGGGTAGGGTCAACAAAGATATTTTCAATAATAATTCCTACCACTGCAAGGTTCAAACTAGTAAGCGAACTTCTAAGATGACCCTCTCATTTCAGAGGGGAAATTTTAAGTTTTCCCACTTAGGAAAAGACAAGAAAGTCGAAACTTTTTGGTATGGAAGTTACAAATTAGTTAAGGCTGGTGTTGTTCTTTTTAGGACAAAGGAATTTCGAATGACTGATGATTACGGGGATCAAATTAAAAAAGATGGGGAGCTTGTCTTTAAAGTTAAAGGAAACGCCTCTTTGTTTCACCTAAGCCATGAAGACGTTAAGTACTCATGTGCTCGTTCTCGATCTTAAGTAAATAAAGGGAGAATAATGCAGTCCTTGTTTTAAGCAATAAATCTGCCATAAATAATTCTAATTACGGCTTCATACGGTCTTTCGGGTGGTTTATGTACCCGATAGTTCCCCGATTTATACCCGATCGGCCATCACATATCTAAATAGATTTGAATTATTATAAGGGTAAAGGAGATCTATTATGAAACATTTCGGAAATATCGCTCAGTTAGTAAAAGACTCAAGACAAAACCATCCTAAAGGATACTCTCAGAGTGAGCTCTCGTATGCCATGGGATATAAGAACGGCCAGTTCATCAGTAATATTGAAAGAGGCTTATGTTCAACGCCGCTTAAGTCTTTATATAGGTTGAGTCATGTTCTTCAGATTGATAAAGAAGTTTTAAAGAAGGCCATAATAGAAGATATGGCGAAAACTCTTGATTATCATTTAGAAAAAGAGATGACTGAAGATAGAGTTGAGTCAACTTCGAAGACTGTTCTCTTAGAGGCTTAATTCCTCTAAGAAAACTTTTAGGTTAACTGACTTTCCTGTTAAGTTAAGTTTCTTTCTAATATTTTTCTTATGCGTCTCAACAGTACTAAAAGAAATCTTTAAGAGATCGGCTATCTCTTTGCCTTGATAGCCGGCGCTAATTTTCTGACATACCTTAACTTCAGTAGGGCTTAGTTTAACCTTGAACTGAGCTAATTTTTGATAAAAGCCAGAGCTTAGATTATCAACTCCCACCTCGAGTTGGTTGATAGTCTCAATAGGAACGTGTTTGTTCTTTTTTAACTCAACGATGATGGGCTTAATCGTTTTTTCAATATTAGTGGCGATGTTTTCTTTAGTCGTTTTTTTCTCTTCTTCAAAGCGAGAAAGAATATTCTTTAAGGCAATATTAGACTCTTCTAATTCCTGGCTTTTTTCCTCTAAGTTTCTCTTTCCTTCTTTCATCTCTCCTATAATAAAGGCTTGAGAAAGGAGGTCAGAAAGGACCCCAGCGAAGCTTATCTCTTCTAAGGTCCATTGCCTTTGCTGACCTATATGTTCCAGGCAAAAGACTCCAATTATTTCATCCCCATTTCTGATCGCTGAGTCGAGCATAGAGGAGGCACCGATCTTTTCAATATAGACTTCAATCAATTCTTGTAGGTCTTCATTTTCAAAAACATTATGGGCCACAATGGAGCGCTTAGATCTTAAGGCTCCTGTGTAGATAGGAAAATCTGATGAGTGAATGGTCACATTATTTTGAATTCTATTATTATCTAAAAGGATATAGCTGTTTAAGGTGTCAAAGCTTTCATCAAAGAACCAAACCCCAACTCGCCTAATGTTAAAAAGTGAGGATACTTTTCCTACTACTGATCGGGCCAGGCCATTGAGATTGCCGCTAGTAAAGTCCTTGGACTTTGTAAGCTCTGAAATAAAATCATACTGCTCTTTTAGAGTCTTTTCCATTATGAGATTTTACTCCAATGCCTATTAAAATTAAAGGATTAGGGAGAATATGAGTGGTCCTAGTTAGTGGGCAGATAAGAATCTGAAAGAGCTAATAACAGAGCTTTAAATTACAGTACTTTAGACGATTATATTTGCCTTTCTTATATTCTAAAGCCTTCCCATGTTAAGATAATGCCATGAGATTAAAGGCTTTATTCCTCTTATTCACTTTGCTTTTTGCTCTTAAGTTACACTCAATGACAGGAGCTCCTGGTGATGAAATTGAGGTCAAGCAGAAGATCGATCAGTGGTATCAGCAAATAGGTTTTGAGCCTGATGAGGTTTCTCCTGAAGTCTTTGAGACGGCCGTAAGAGGCTGGTTTAAGTATACAAAAGATGGAACCATTCCAGCAAAAAATGTCATGTCTATTGTTAATTATAAATTAAGCCGAAAAACAAAAAGATGGTTCATCTTTCAAATTGGTAATAATCCAAAGATGTTAAGGCAGGAATACGTCGCTCATGGTTATGGGTCTCAACTAGATTCAAATGAAGGAGCCGCAACTTTTGGTAACGTAATAGGTAGTGGGAAAAGCTCCAGAGGATTTGTAAAGGTTGGAAGCTACTATAATGGTAAATATGGAAAATCTATTAAGCTTCATGGCCTTGAAAATGGGGTTAATCATAAGATGCTCCATAGGACTAACTCAGATGGAACGGTCGCCGGCCGTGCCGTCGTGATTCATGGGGGAGACTATGCGAGGACCTCCTTTTCAGCAGGGTGTTTGACTCTTTATAATAATGTCAAAAAACTAGTTTATGATTTAGTTGTGGATGGAACACTTATCTATGCTAGTGACGAAGAAAGCCATGCAAGCTACCCCTTTATGGGCGGAAGGGGAAGCGTTGCCTCCGAAGACTTTGCTTCAGTCCCAGGGGGAGATAACCTCGCAGGCCCTGATACAGACCCTGAACATAAAGGCGTTGAAAGCCTGCTTAATCTTCAAGGAAAGGGCACCCCAACTGGCGTCTTTGACATGAGTGGTTCTGAGCACTCTGCCTTTGGAACTGAAAACGCCCTGCCTACACTGAAGCAGGCTATGAGTTTAGGTGAAGACGAAGGAGAGGGAAATACCTTTGATCAAAGTGCTTCAAGTGGTGAAGTAGGAAATCAAGGAACTCCTTTCAATGGGTCTGACTTGTTTCAAGATTGCCAAAAAAGAGTTTGCGCCCCTGCAAAATACTCTGACGTTATTGAAGAGACGAGAAAAGAAGGTGGCGATCCTGGCAAGTACTTTGCCTGTGGTCTTGTGGCCATGGATGAAAGATTAAATAACGAAGTAGAAAATCCTTATGATGCCATAAAGGCCTCTTCAGCTTCTGAATGGAAGTTATTAGGGGAGCAATGTATTGCCCAGGCACGAATGATGAAGACGGCAAACTTTGAAGGAAGTGAGCATAACAAGCCTCTTATTTATAAAAGTATTGATGGCAAGTATATCTGTGTAAAGGACTCACCAGAGGCAGTGGATTTTGAGGCCTGTAAAGAAGCAGCTGATATTCATTCAAGATCTCTTATCGATAGGCAACAGCAATTAGAAAATCAAAATAAAAGCTCTAAAGAAGAAAGTAAAAAAATGCTTGAGCAGTTTAAAAAAGGGGATGGCATTCAAATGATGGCACCAGTTGTTGCTGAGACTTTGAAGAAAAATGAAGCTGGAAGAGTAGAGGAGAGATCAATCCAGCAGCAAGAGGCCCTGTCTAGCTCTTCAAGCGCTCTAAATGCAATGCCTAATAGAGAGTCCATCTTAAAGGATTGCCGCCTTTATATGAAAGGTAAGAACTTTCTAGCAAAAGAGACTGCAGAGTACATGAGTATTCTAGATGCTCCTAATAAAACTATTCCAAAGCACCCTGACCCTTGTGGGGCGGTTATCCGAAAGGGTAATACAAATATGATTCAAAATACACCTGCTAGAATTCAAGGAATGAAGATCCTAGAGAAGATTGGTTATAAAATAGATTCTTTAAATGAAAAAGAAAGGGTCTTGTTAAATCAAGGTGCTCTTACCAGGTTAGCTAATTTAAAAGGAGGATCCCCATCGGCCTCGAGGTTTGATTCTCACGAACTAGGTAAGTTTAAAGGCTCTGATGCCCATAAGTTTGGCTTTGGTAAGGCCGTCTCTATTGGTGATAAAGATTGTCTTGGGACTGGCTGCACTTACTCTGGTGGTGGGGGGCTTAAAAGTAAATCTCAAAGCTCTAGAAAAAGAAATGAGTCCATTATCTTAAATAACGATGTAACTAAATTTGCTATGTATTCTCCTCCTACTTCAGCAAAAATCTTAGGCAGTGATAAAGTTAGTGGTAGTGAGAAATCAAGGAAGAGTGGTATCTTTCAAGAAGGTTTTTACAAGAATGTTTATCTGGCCTTAGATGGAAACTATCCCGTCTCGAAACTAAGCCCAAGTCAGAAAAAAGAATATAACTCCCTTGTGGAGTATAAGTTTAATGAGAAAAAGAGGCGGCTGCGGAGTTCTTCTAAAACTATAGAGCTTACTGTAAAAAACAAAAAAGTAGGATCAGAGATTTGGTTTGATAAAAAGATGGACCTCTTTAAGATTATTTCTAATAGGTATCAAAAAGTATTTTCTAAATAAAGGCGAGAGTCCTCGCCATTAATTAAAGACTTTCTTTAGTACAGAGTGCATAGCGGCTTTTGCCTCACTAAAAATCTCGACTATAGTAGCGCGCATTGTAGTAAGAGAGTCGCTACTATCAACGTTTAAATCTTGAGTCATACTGAGGCTTAAATCACTATTAACTGTAAGCCTAATTTGATCTGGATTTTGTCCCTGAAGACCATTAGCGGCCACTTCATCATTAATAAACTGGTTGATGTCTACTTCCTGAGTTCCAATACTATGAACGGAGCAAGTTGCTTCTTCCTTAGTTGTTAGGCAGGCTGTGTTTACGGCCACTCCCATATAAGTAAGAGGGGCATGTTTAAGGCCTAGTTGCTCTAACAATTCTGCAAGAACAGAGACCTCTATCTTTTGATGAATGACACCAATCATATTCCCATCCATATTAAAAAGACCGGAGCCTGAATTTCCACCGATGACATTACAGGCATCGCCTGAAAGAAGAGCATTTCCAGAGTTCTCATTTCCGCCAACTGAAAGAAGGCTTTTATGTGAGATGGTGCAGTCTTTTCTTTGAATAGTTCCAACCATTCCAAGTTCTGGGTGTGGGTTCATGGTAAAGGCGACAGTCTTTGTACCTTCAAAGAACTGATTAGTTATAATTTGAGTATCAAATCTTTGGTGGATTGAATTCTCTATTGATATGACCGCAAGGTCTGGTTGACCTTCTTGCATAGGGAAGACTCTTATGACGCTTTTACACTTTATATCTTCTGAAGGAAGATTGTCAGTTCTTGGAAATTGAACCAGCATCTGTTTATCACAAGCATCACCTTCTTTTAAATTATCTGGAATACAATGAGAGTTTGTGATGATGAAGTTATTGTTAACTAAGGTGCCTGAACAAACAGCTAGTCCATAACCATCTTCTTGTTTGCTCCAGAAGGTAAGTTTGGCAACGTTAGTTGGGCAGCCGTTGGTTTGATCAGCGCAAAAGACGGAACTATCTAAGAGGGCAGCTTGAAGTTCTTCAAGGTTAGGAAAGACTTGTTTATTATCTACTGGTGTCCCGCCGCTCTTGCTTCCGCCGCAACTTGAAAGGATAAGGATCAATAATAAGAAAAAAGGGCTTAAACGCTTCACAGGCTCTCCAAAGTGATAAAAGCCTAGAATAGAGCAATAGGGGGAGTTACTCGATAAGAATGAAATATTTACTTAACTTTAGAGAGGCTAAACGGCGAAAATGGAGAGTTATTTCGCCATGACTAATGCAAGAGAGGGGAATCGATGATTCTCTCAAAGCTCTTGGTACTGCCAGAGCTTTCTTGGTACTTTACGATGAACTTAAACTTCCAGATATGAGTGTCTTTAGGAGCTTTCTCCATCATCTTTCTTATATTAAAGGTCTTAATAACAGCTAAGTCTTTCTTAAAACTTAAGTCTTTCTTTCCTGAATAGTTTGGCTTCTTGTCCCAGGTTAATTTTGCGCTTTGAGCGTTATGGCCTTCATGTCCGTCTCCTCCAGGGAGCTTATCAGGGCCTAGGGCACGGTAAATTTCGACTTTAAAGACGATGAGGTCACTACAGTCTCCCGAGGTGGGAAAGTTGAGTGAGGCCTCCATAGGAGGGTCTGGTGTGAACTTCGTTACTTTGTCATAGATAATCTTATATTCTTTTGATTTAGGATTTCCTATTGGCTCTCCTTCCATATCTTCAAAGTAACTTTTATCAGTTAATACTTTGCAGCTACTAGCAACAGCATTGAAGTTAAATAGAGTGAATAGAGTTATCAGTATCAATTTCATTAATCGTTCCAACTAAAATGTATATGATCATCATGACCAGTGCAATACTGGGTAATATTCTTGTTCAAACCCGTTTTAGCTTTGTAATAGGCATTAACTCTACTACGAAGAGTGGCATCGTTGACAAGGATTGTTCTTACCTTCTTAGGGTCTACATCAATAAGCGCCTTTAGCATCTTAAAGGTATTATCTTGAGAGTAACATGAAGAATCTGTAACTCTACATTGAGTAGCTTCTCCATTTGGACCTAAAAGTCTTAGGTCAACGTCTCTTCCGTTTCTGTGGGATTGGTGAGGAGGGCTTTTTCCGCCGCCTTTTCTTGAGATATCTCCCACTCCCATGACTAGTTTTTGCTTTGCAAGAAGTTTCCCTGCAGCCCTTAAACGCCAAACAGTTCTTTCAGTTCCGTAGACAACTTTGTCTCCATCTTTATATCTGTAGTAACCGTACTTAGCGGCGTCATCAGTTCCTCTATTGGCATCAGGAAGTTGAGTGTTTACGCTTCCTCCTGCTGTTGGGGGATCGCCCACTTCCGAATCAAGATAAGCACGCTGCTCTTCTGTCATCTTTGAATCAAGTTCTGGTCCAAGATCTACTTCGCCTGCGGCGCCGCCACAAGTGAGGCCTTCAGTCGGTCCGCCCATAAGGCTGTTTAACCTTGTGGAGAAGTCAGAACCGTTAGTCGAGAAGGTAGGCGAGCTGTTATAACTATTTAAGCGAGAGACATAAGCGCTATCGGCCGTCTTACTTTGGCCATAAAGACTTGGAGTATCAGTGGTTAAGCTTTGATCCTCACAAGCAAAGAATGTAAATGGCATTGCCATGACTAGGCATAGTTTCTTAAAGTCTCTCACAATCCAATTATCGGATAAACTTGAGTATTCCCTTAGTATTTTCATGATTATGGTAAGTTAGCTCTAAAAAAAGGTAAATTTCCTGGCAATAAAAATGGGCGGATTCTCAGAATTTTGTTTAGCGGCTCGCTTCTAACATGATATTTCTGGGACTTAGAGACCTGTCAAAGACCTCTGAGATTTTCACTTTTAGGCCTTGTTCTTCAAGGTATATGGCGCGGTCGAGGATGATATAGAGTTCAATAAGTCTTCCTAGAAGGAGTCTTATAACGTCGGCGTTAAAGTTATCCTTGAAGAGTGCATTGGTTCTTTCATGAGCATAGAAATCTTCTAGGTCTAAGGCGGGGATATCTTTCAGTTCAGAATAGGCATCAATGCTTTTGGCATAAACAGAAAAGGCGGCTTGATAGAGTTTTGGGGCGGTATTTCCTAGGGGCATGAATGGTTTTTTAAAGCGATCAAACATAAAGTAATGCAAGCTATAGCGGTGGCGCTTAAAGTTTTTTCTTTTAATTATATCTTCAGCAGTAATTTTTTTAGCAGAACGCGAAGCTAAATGCAGAGCATTTGTCGTCAGCTCTAATTTATTCGTAAGAGACTCCTGGCTTAAGTAAAGACCATCAATGATCTTATGATAACAACAGCCGAATAAGATCAACTCATGAGGGTTCTTTTTGAATGCTCGAAGGATATGAGTGCTTAGGTCCCCACAGCTATGAAGGCCAACTAAGAGTTTCTCTGAACTTTCATGAAGATCACTTGATGAATCAACATTTAGATTTTGAAACACTACTTGGGTATCTTTAAGACTTTCCATTCTTTGTAATTTAAGCCTGCCTTTTTCAAGGAGAGTTAAATCCTGATCAATGCATACAGACCTTTTCTTAGTTCCGTGCACGGCCATTAAACTGGTATGACCAATGCCTCCGCCTATATCTACGATGAGGTTACTTGAAGATTCATTTAATTTGCTTTTTAGGAGGCTTAGTTCATGGATTTTCTTTTTATTTAATCCATTTGTGATCTCTTTTGGGAGCGCAGTGCTTGTAAAATTCGCCAGAGGAATTGTTGAGAGAAGCCTAATTGTTTTAAGGTATGCTTTGAATTCTTGATTCAGAACCAAATCTTCATGGGGGCCTGATTCAAGTTTTGAGAGTTTTTCATCATCCCAGGAACGCATCTCTAAAAGCCACTCTTGCATGAATCCTGGGTAGGAAGTAGGGTATTTTTTTAAGAACTCAAGAGAATGAACTTCTTGATATTGGCTTAAGAAGGTTTTTATCTCTATAAACCTAGTCTTTAAGTCAAAGCTCATTTTTTAAACCTATTAATATAGCTGCATTTTTGACAGAGCTCCTCACAGAGCTTGTTGTTCTGAAACCCCTCTCTCATCTTAACAGCGCGCTCAGAATCTAGGATTGTTGAAAGGGGTGTCTTGTGTGAGTTACCTAAATTAATGATGGCCTCCTTATCAAGACAGCAAGGGGAGACATCTCCATTAGAGTGAATCGCCACATGTTTTAAAAGGCCATGGCACCTACCAGCCTCACCTTGCACAGGTAGGTCTAGGGAAGGCCATTCAAATCTAGAATCAAAATGTAAGTAGAGTCTATTCCATATTCTTTTAGACTTAATGGCCCCAACTTCAATATTTCTATTAATGTTGATGCTAAGGTATTTTTCTATGTACTGATAGATCTCCTCGTTATCTGAATCTTGAGATTCTTGATTCCAGAGTCTGAAGTTCAAATAAAGCTCTTCACGTATAACTGAAGCTTCTTTGGCAAACCTGAGAAGAGGAAGAAGATAGCTATCAAGAGGTCTATTTGGAAAATTATCTTTGAAGGCCTGTAGAGAGAAGTTGATCTGTCTTATGATCTTAGTATCTAGGAGAAGGTCTTTATATTTTTCTAGAAGAAGACCATTAGTTGTGAGCTGCACTAAAGTTTTATGCTTCTCACAAAGCTTTAAGATCTCTTTAAATTGGGGATGGGCCAAGGGCTCTCCCATGAGATGTAAGCAAACTTCTTTTGTTAATGGGTTAGCTTGTATAAGAATATTCTCAAATTCTTCTAAGCTCATGATCTTCTTGTCCATCTCTACTACAGGACAGAAACTGCACTGAACATTGCAAAGGTTTGAAATTTCAATATAGATTCGATCCAGCAAAAGAGCTCCTTCAATGCCTCTTATAGCTCAGGGCATAGTCTCAGTAAACTGCTAGTCTTTGCTTTGCGTCGTCTAACCTAAATTGAACATATCTCAATGTTAAAAGCTACATTACTATGTTATACAAGAGCATTATTAGCCCCTGTGAGTTTATGAAAAACGCTATCATCAAAACTATTTTAGTCTTCCTCATCCTGAGCTCGTTCTCTGCTTTATTTATTAGTAAAGGTTTTGAAAGAGATTTAGTCGGTATAAAAGAGCAGGCCCTTGATATCTCGGCTTTGCAATCAGAGAAAATTGAAATTTACTTAAAAGATATTTTTATAAAGATAGGTTTATGGCAAAAATACTTTGAAAGTTGGCCACAGTTCTCAGAGACTGAATATAGAACCTATGCAAGATACTTTACTTTATTGGCCCCCACGGTTCAAGCCTTCAATTATGTAGATTCTAATAGTTATGTCCTTCATACATATCCGGCTAAAATTAATTTAAAGGCGCATGGTCAAAATCTCAAAGAGCATCCAGACAAAGAGATTCGAAAACTTTTCCTAGAAGGCATAGGTAAGCGTAATATCGTTTTTTCTCCGCCAGTTGATATATTACAAGGAGGAAAGGCCATCGTCTTTTACGCTCCTGTTAATTTTAAAAATGGAGACTATGGCTGGCAAAATATTGTCATTAGGATTGATAAACTCTTATCGTCTTTTTTAACTTCTGATGCGAAAAGATACTCAAGTATTTCAATTATAGATAAGTCTACTAAACGTTATTTTCATAAAGGTTTCGAGTCTACGGTTGAGGATAATATTGTAAGGACTGAACTGGCCTTTGAGGGAAGGGTGCTACTCTTTGAGTCTGATATAAGTTCTTTTAAAAACCGGCTTATTCAAAAATACACTGATTTTTTATTGTATATAGTCTTTATTATCTTTTTGTTATGCCTCTCGCTTTATTTTTACTTTAGAAAGATAGATGAAGTTCAAAGTTCTCTTGTAAACGCTAAGAGTGAAAAAAACCTATTAAGGATTATGTTTCATGACCTCTCAAATCCTCTAGCAGTGGTTCAGCTTTATGCTTATGACCTTTCCGAGAAAAACCCAGAAGAGGCCTCTTTAACTAAAATGCTGAAAAGAATTAAGCAGATGATTGAGATCATCTCTTCAATCCGGCATTTGGATTATCTTAGTAGAGATGTATCAGACATGGAGAAAAAGAGGATCAACTTTAAGGAACTTTTGGAGGATCTTCTTCAAATTAATCAAGACCTTATCTTAAGGAAAAGGTTAAAGATTGAGGTTAAAAATCAAAAAAACTTAGAGCTTATGTTGAGGATTCCTTATGAATTGTTAAAAAATGAGATCATCAATAACCTTTTAGGTAACGCTATTAAGTTCTCTAAAGATGATACAACTATCTATATAGAAGTCTTAGAAGATAAACTTATAATAACCAATAGCAGTATTCCTATTAGCCCTGATGTCCTTGAAGATTTAAACATGATTAGACCGACAGAGAGCCGTAGAGTAAATCATTCTACCAAAGGCCATGGACTTGGTTTTTTTATCGCAAAGATCCTTTCTAAGAAGTTCAATCTAGCCCTTAGTATTGAGCAGGATAAAGAAAAGGGTGAAGTCTATACAGTCCTTAATTATTAACGCGATGAGTTGTTTTTGGGTAATCATTACAGCCCCCCTAGGCAAAGCCTCCTGCAAGTCATAGTTTTTGTTTAATTTCTAATTTAGCGAGGATCTATGAAAAACTTAAACTTAGTTATCTTTACGACAGCTGTCTTATTATCCGGGGGCCTAAGAGCTGCTAGTTCAACTTCTACGAACCATGGCGAAGGGCTTCCTTCTGTTGTTGGTGAAAAGGCATTTGCTACTCAGTACAGAGAAGATTTTATGAGTAAGCACGGTATTACTAGTTATGAAAAATACGGAATTACTCATTTTCAAAATAATAAGATTGGTCTTGGTTTAGTTAAATCTGCCAATAGAAAGGAAAATGTTTTTAAGCATATTCTTAGTAAGACTTCTAAAACAAAGATGAAGTGGAATAGTGGAAAACAACTTATTGAAAGATTAGAAGAATATAGTGATTCAGTTACTTGTATACCTAAGGTTGTCTCAGCATCACATGGTTGGGCCTCACGTAAAGGTGGAGGGGATTGGCATGGTCTCTCAGGAAGAACAAGAAATAATGGTTTCTATGCTTCTGAAGAATCTAGGCCAAAGAAATGGGGAGCTAGCAGAACCTCTGAAGACCTCGCCTCTGAAGTTAAAAAAGGCAATATAAAGTTTTGTAATAAATGTATTATCCAATTCTATGCCTGCAATGTTTCAACTAAATTTGCAAAGTCAGTAGCTAAGGCCTCAGGCTGTCAGGTTGTTCTTGCAACAGGCAAAGCATCACCCCTCTATAGAAGTTCAGAAACTCAGTTAGACGTTGATCAAATGTATAATGGTCATCAGTACTGGCAAAGTGGAGCGGCCTTTTGGGACGATCGTGGTGTCTCATCTTGGTATAGAGTTACTCCAAAGAAGACTCCTTATGGGGAGATCATCGAATTCGTTGAAGAGAACCTTGGTGATACTTACTTAGCTCTTTAAAGATAACCTACGCCAATACTCGGGTTAGTTAATGTATTGGCGTTTTATCACCGATTAGAATTGGTGAGAAAACTAAAGAATAGAACCCTACTTATTATCAGTCTGCTTCTTCTAGGCAATGCCTTCGCCGCAGATCCACCACCACCAATATTGACGAGTTCAAGCTTGAAGGCCGTAGGCTCAATTAAAGATGTTCCTTCAGGGACTTATCTCCGCCTGGTCAATTTCAAGAAGAATTATGATGGATGGTTTCACGAGGTTAAACTCGTTGATGAAAACAATAAACAAATCAAGGATGGAACCTTAAAGATCTCTCAGGAGTACCTTAATAAGGACCTTAAAAATAAGATCACAAACAACCTCCAGTTTATAGATGAGTTATCTCAAAAGACTATTACAGGGTATCCTGATCAGCAGTATATAATTGTCAGTTCTGTAAATAAAGGCTGGAGGACTTACTCCATTCAGTTTGTTGATGATGACGGTGCTTTGGTTGATCATAAAGGAATTCCTGTCAGTGGACCTAGAACCTATAAAATCTCCCAGAAGTACATTGATTCAGACCGCTTAAAATCGCAGGTGGTAGCCCTTGGGACTATCCAAAAAGAGGCGACAAGGTTAAAGGCGCTTAAAGATGACTGCCTTAAGGCGACAGCGCCTAAAACGAGTGTAAGGCCAAAGCTAAGACCTAAGAACTTAGTTAAGATAGCGGCGCCTTCTGGAAGTTCTTATAAATACCTTACTGATCAGAGAACAAGTTTAAGAGCCGGTGGTAACAGGTCTTGCATGAATAAAAAAGAAAAGATCCAGCGTGAGTTTCTTAAGAAGCATCCCTATGGAAAGCTTTCCCTAGATGGAAGGGCAAATAAAATACGATCAGAAGCAAAGTTGGTTCTAGATGGAATAAAAAAAGCATCTGGTACTAAGGACTCTAAAAATAGAAGCCGTTATAAGAACTTTGTAAATGGTCATTATATAGACCCAATTGTTACGCCTGCCGTGATTTCTTGCTTGGCCTATCAAGAGACAAAAGGGAACCTTAATCCTTACGCAGTTAACTACACTCTTTGTAATAAAAAAATGGCCAGCACGGCACATGGTCTCGGTCAGATCACGAGGTCTACAATGAATGGATTGAGTGGAAATCCTGATGGTGATATGATGCCGTTAAATTCGCCATTTTCTTCAAAGTATAAAGGAAAATCAGTCAGAGAAATTCACTCTCAGATGAGCGGGGATGTTGGCATGCAGTTTGAGATTCTTGTTAGGATATTAAGCAGTAATGCTAAGCATATACGCTGGAAGAATAAATCTCTCTCTGAAGCAGAAATTCTCAAAAGGGCCATCATCCAATATGATAGAGATAGTCAAAGTAAGTATATTAAAAACGTTGTTGATAATTGTATTCCATGTTTTAAAAAAGGTGGATCGGGTAGCTCATGTTACAAAACTGTAAAATAACTCTTCTTATTATTCTTATAGGGACTCCATTTATCGCTATAGGAGCCCCTAGTAAGCCTGTGTTAGGTAATGCTGAAGGCTGCACTGTAGAGAAGGTTAAGATTGAGAAGTCTTTTAAGACTTCTTTGAAATGTGGAAGTTTTAAGTATGAAACTGAACAAGAATTCTTAGATAATAAGTTCATTAAATGGGCCACTTTAAAAACAAAGAAAGACACCCTTGTTGTGTTGATCTTTACTAAGGGAGTTCATGGGGAAAAGGCTGAAGTCTTTAGCTTAAAGAATAAGAAAAAGATAAAGAGCATCGCTTCATCGTGGCCAATTGAATTATCTAAAAAAAGAATGGAATACAAATTAGATTCAAATGAAAAAGGTGAGTTTCCCTCTCATTTTTATGATTTTAAAGACTAACAAAAATATCTCTTAAATGATCATTCTCAATTTAAAAAGGCCTTGGGGCCTGAACTTCTGGTGGTCTTCCAAATAAAAGATCTATCAAGCTTCCATTAGTATTGGCATGAATGGATATTGGTGAAAAATCATTCTCTTTTAAAAACTTTCTAATGGGCGGTGTGTACTTATAGCTTCCCCAGCTATGTCCAGCAAAGCGCCTTCCGGCCACGGCCTCTTGTTGTTGCATGGTTGTAAAACTAGGAAGTATCCCATGAATCTCGCCCATAACAAAGATGGCCTTAGGACCCATGACTTGCCTTAAGACATCAAGTCCATATTTTTGAACTTTAAAGAGGTAGAGAAACTCAGCAAAGAGAGTTGTTAACTTCTTTGGGTCTTTCTCTGCTTTAATTATCTTTGATCTAAGCTTTGTAAACCTGTCTAGGTAAGTATTCTCCTTACAAAGACCAGCTCTTCGCGCCCTTAGGCATCTTCTTTCAAATTTTCTAAAAAAGTGAGAGAGCTCACTTTGCTTTAATTCGCGAAGCCTTTTTACTAGTTCCTTACCCTTAACAAAGATTCTCGTCTTAGCATGGAGTTTTCTATAAATGGGTACTTCCTCTTTTGAAGGAAGAACATAGTCTCTAAAGAATTCTTTCTTATCTGACTTTGAGAATTTATCATTCAAGCGGTCAATAAACTTTAAAAGATTCTTTTTCTTAAGTCTTCTCTTATAAAAGGTGAACTCTAAAAGACCTGTCATCCTCTCTAAGTCTTCTGCATCAGTCTCTACCCAAACACTGGCCGTATTCTCTTGAAGAACTGAGGTATGAGAGAGATCACTTATAAAGTTAACTCTTTCAACGCCGCCTAGCTGGCTAGATTCTCTAAAGGCGCGGTAGAATCTTCTTTTAACACCGTTTCTGAGTGTTACATCAATCTCAGATTCACCGCTACTCACATTACTTCCAAACAAGAAGAGGAACTTTGAATAGAGTCTTCGTACTTTGGCCTTTCCAATAATTGAGTACTTTCTTCTTGCAAGGGCCGGGATATTGTCGCTTCCTTCATTTAGAAGCATATTAAAAGCGATGAGTTCATTTTCTTTATTTTCTCTATAACGGCTTCCTAGTAATTCATAAACAGGAAGGTCAAATTCATAATACTCTGATTCATATGTGTAGTTGTTAAAAGAAAAATTCAGACCCAAGATAGGGGCTTTAAACATGATAAAATCAGAGAGACCATAATTGACGCCGGCAGAGATGCCTTTGCTTCTAATCTTTTCTTGAAGAACATAAAGCTGCCCGAAGTTGTCTCTTCCAAAATAGGCTGGATTTGATTTTTGCCAGGAATAGTGAATTGAAGCGTCAAGTTGAAGTCCATTTACTAAAGATGATGTACTTGCCCCAATATTAAAGCCGTAAGAATCACTTACTTTAAAGACTTCTCCTTTCTTAAGAAGCTCTGGAATAGCCTTTTTATAGCGGTAAAAATACTTAAAGATCTCAAAAGGTTTTAGAAATCCTTTTTTCCAATCATTGGCAAAATGAATATATTCAAAATCTCTCTGCCAAACTTTAAGACCAGCACCCACACTAACAGGGAAGTCCTTCATAACCTTGCTAAGAAATCCTGTGCCTACCCCTATCTTGATAGAGAGCTTGTCTTTAACTACCCAAACCTGATTATTCTCAGGTCCACGGTCTACTCTTTGAGAGTTCTTTGAAACACTTCTATTAAAATTAATTCCAAAGTTACTCATGATCTTATTAAAATTGAAGTTCTTAGTATTCTCTCCATCCCAGAGGCTATTTTCATCATTAGCGCCTAGCTCTATACGGCTTGAGATTCTTCCCATGATCTTTCCAGCAATAAGCTCTGTGTTTAAAAAACTACTAACGGCGTCAAGAATGATAGGGAGTAGCCCTAAGTGAGATCGATTATTATTAGTATAGCCTTCAAAGTTATCAACGATGACTTCACCGTCTTCAATAACTCCAGGAACAGAGTAAGTGTCTAGATCTGGAGTTTCGTAGTATTCAAATTCATCTTCAAGATCAAAGGCCTTGATGATCTCATTTCTTCTGTTAAAGATCTTATAGATATACATTTGCTCTACTGGCTTTGGATAAGAGGCCTTTTTAAAAGCATTTTCAATATCTGTTCTCTTTAGGTTCGCGATTCGTCTGGCCATCCATTTAACATCAGACCAAGTCGTTCCCTGGAACTTCTTTTGATCTTGCATCACATCGGCCCACCAGATATGAACGCCGCCATTCTTCTTTTGACTTAGCATTGATTTATTAAAAGAATTAACACCGTAGCGAAAAGCGCCTTTAACTGTTGTTACTAGATCAGAGAAATTAACCTGGTGGTGAAGAGAGTAGCCAACATCTTGCATTGAATAAAGGATCCGAGGCTCAGAATCAATATTTTCAATAAGAACCTTATGGTTACCGGCCTTTGTATCAAACATATTCACGAAACCATACCAGAGGATAAGGGATCTATGCTCTCTTCTATTGAAATGATCCCAACCTTCAGGATGATATCCCTCTAGTCTTTCAACCCCTTCAAACGAGCTTTCTATAGCGACGTCTCTTAAGATTACCCATTGCTCTTTTTCATCACTTGAGCTTCTTGATTCTATATAATTAGCAACATCTCTATTATCTTGGCGGTACTTTCTTCTCCACTTAGCGATAAATGCTTCGTAAGTATTCTTGCCAAGATAGAGCTTAACCTTTGCTCTATTAATGATGGGGTCTTGGTGCATGCCAAGGCTTTTAGCTAGTTCTGAAGTGGCCACTTCGCTATGAACCTCAAAGCCCATCTTCACTTTAACTTTATAGGTCTTTCCATCTCTTTCAAAAGAAGCCTGCATCTTTGGAGAGCCAGAGCTTCCGTACTTAATCTTTCTAAAGGTTAGCTTTTCATCTTCTGTTGGAAAAATAACCTTATGTTTTACTTCTGGGTTAGGAACCAGGTCCATAAGGGGGTTCTTAACAGGGTTTAATATTGATATATCAATATGACAGGATTTTAGTTTTCTAATCTCAGTTTCAAGAAGGATATGATCTTTATTATATGTGCTTGATAAGCATGCATTGATCTTGTCTATTATTTTAGAGCCAACCACTAAGTTATTGGCCTCAGCTTTTACTTCTTTAGTAGGAGAGTAACCATAACCTGTTAACCCAAGGACTCTCGTGACGGGGCTGATATCATGATGCCAGATATTTCTAATGGCCTCTGGAAGATAATACATCTTATAGAGTTCAATGAACTCGTCGATGGTGCCATCGATCATTTGCTCAGGAGACTCTGACTTTACTAATTGAATCGCCTTTTTAATTTTTGGAATTAAATAAAGGTTGTATCCTTTTATAAGGCCATTTTTCTTTTCATCTAACTCTTTAAGAGCAGCTTTCTTTGCGTCCTTAAACCCTTCAAGCTCTAGTTCAAGTTTTTCTATTAACTTTGTTTCATAGGCATCAGAGATAAGGTGTTTTCTTTCTTTTTTAAGCCTCTTTAAAAACTTCTCAAAGGTAGCTATATCGTATAGACCTTGATCATTCTTTAAATGTCTTGAAATAAAGTCTTCAGCGATTGATACATGATTTTCATGTAAGGGTGCGTGATTGGTATTACCAAAGCTATTAAAGCTAACAATAAAGGCCGTAAAGACCACTAAAGTGATATTTCTCATATTTCCCCAAACCGCATGTTTTGAATCTGGAGGTTATACGAATTTAAAATTGATTTGAAGTGAGAATGGGGATTCAGGTAAAATTTACTAAACAGATCTTGGGTAAAATAAAATGATAACTCTTTGATATTTAATATATATAAGGCCAAGAGAAGATCTCCTGGCCTTTGAATCTTATTGATTATCGATAAGTAAGAAATCAAGTATCGAGTTAGACTCTTCAGGAAGGTCAATTGATGAGAACTTAATATCGTTTGAACTTGATAAAATAAGACCTGCGATATCATTTCCATTAGTTGTAATTTTACGGCCTTTAAACTCAGTGCCAACTCTATCGTTAGCGATCTTGATACCCACACCACTATTAATTGAGCTTACTCTTCTCATGATGACTTTATTAATATCATAAAGGTGAACACCTTCTCCTGCGTTGTTTCCAAACTGAGAGTCCTTGATCTTAACTAGTGGAGACTCGTAAGCGAAAACCTGAGTTCCTTGAATATCTGAATTTGAGAGGTCAAGGTTTACAATAACTGTTTTTTCGAATGATTGAAGTAGTAGACCATTGGATGAACCAGTAAAATCATTGTCTAGAAGACCATTGATTCTTATCTTCTTGGCCGTTAAATAAAGAGCGTATTCTTTAGAGTTTGAAAAGTTTGAATTAACAAACCTTGGTGTGTAGTCACAATTCGGTGAGTTCACTCTTACTGCGTAGTCATTATCGCTTAGATCAGAATTACTAACTCTAACTCTGTCGCAATCGTAATCATCAGATGTATAGTAATCAACACCAATAAACATATCTCTTGCGGTTGTTTTATTAACAACTAATTTTCTAACATTATAACCCATGATTCCAATGGCACCAGGAGCACCCGAGAGGTCTAGGTTTTTAATCTTAATAAGTCCGCCTTCAGCGTAGATACCTACTGAAGTATTCGGAGTATTGATTGAGTGACCTTTAGCATTTAAGACAGCGTCTCCCTTAATCTCAAGGGCCGCAAAGCCACTATAACTAGAGCAATCAAGGTCTGCTTCCATGACAGTATCGACTTCAATTGAATCACCACATTCAAGGGCGTTTGCTGATGCTGAGTAAGTTCCTAATAGTAATGCTGAAAGTAGTAGTAAGTTCTTCATTCTCTCTCCCGATTTGATTTAAAAGATACTTTAGATAAAGCAAGGAGAGTGCCAAGATGAGAGGCCGTAAATTCCTGAAGATTTGAATTAGAGACCGTGAATTATTTTTACACTGCCTAAAGATTAGACAAAAAGAGAGAAAACTTTCTGTTTTTACTCAATAATATTAATGGACCGAGAAGATTAAGCTAAAAAACAATGTAAAAAAAACCCTCTTATATTAACCCCTTGGCCTTTAATCCCTATACGGGTTAAACCATAAAGGAATAAAACATTGAGGTATTTGTGGGTCTATATATAAGGCTATTGGCTTTAATAGTAGTGGTGACATTCTTAGCTGTAAGGGCAGAGGCAAAGGATCTTATGATTCTTCACACCAATGACCTTCACGCTTTCTTATCAAGCACAGTACAGAAAAAAGATAAAGGTGGCTACGCTACGATCAAGGCCATGATCGATGAAGAAAAGCAAAAAGCACTCGATCAAGGAATGGAAGTCTTAGTCTTAGATGCAGGAGATTTTCTAGAAGGTTCTCTTTATTATATGGCCGATAATGCCAGAAGTACTTTTGATATCATGAACAAGATGGGTTACGACGCTATTACTGTTGGAAACCATGACTGGCTGATGGGTACAAAGGATCTCAATAAACTCTTAAAAGAAGTACCGCCGACCTTTGCTTACTTAGGGGCAAACTTTAAAGTAAGTCATCCCATCTATAGAGACATAAAGAAAACAGTAAAAGATTATATTATTAAAGAAATTGGCGGCATGAAAGTGGCCATCATGGGAATAACGACTGACGAGCTCTTTTATTCATGGCGTTTTGAAAATGGAAAGATCTATGACCCGGTTAAGACAAGTCAAAAGCTGGCAAAGAAGCTTAAGAAAGAACATGGCGTAGATTATGTCATCTCTTTAAATCATACAGGCCTTTGGAAAGATAAGAAGATTATTGAAAAATCTAAAGACATCGACTTTATCGTTGGTGGGCATAGTCATTCAACTCTAAGAAAGGTTTATTATCACCCGAACAAGAAAGGCAGAAAGATAGGAATCGTTCAAGCTGGTCAGCATGGCAATTATCTTGGAAGACTTACTCTTAAGCTGGAAAAAGGAGAGGAGCTAAAAGTTACTAACTATAAGCTTCTTCCTGTTATTAAAAAGAATATTAAAGAAGATAACGTCATTAGGGACTTTGTAAGCTCTACTGACATAAAGCTTGGTCAAAAATACGGAAGAGATTGGCTTGATGAAATTATCGGGACTACAGTTATCGACCTGACTAATAAGGCAGATAGATTAACTTATTGGAGTGCCTTTATTGCCGACGCCATGAGAGAGTCCGTTAAGGCAGACGTAGCTGTCCATGTACCGAATTTAACGGGGACAGGACTTTCTAAAGGGCCTATTAGTAGAGAAGACATGATCAACGCCTATCCAAGGTTCTTTGATTTTGAAGATAAAGATGGATGGAACTTATACACAGCAGATATCTACGGCGCTTTATTGAAGAGTGTTATTAGGGCCGCCCTAAAATATCAACGGGCCATGGTCTTTAGCGGTGTTAGTTTTGATCTTGTTGATAGAGAAAACAATCCTTATGTAATAGATCTTAACTTTCTAGGTCATGATGTTGAAAATCCTCAGAATGAAACGGGTGATTGGTTAGAAGGGTATTACGGCGTTAGCGGAAAACTACGCGTGACCAATATCCTTATCGATGGAAAGCCAATTGTAGCTACGAAAAAGTATAGGATCGCTCTTCCTGAAGGACTTGTTATTGGAGGTCTTGGGATCTCTCGCTCGGTTGCTTATATTCTTAGAAAGATGAAGGCGAGCAAGATGACTATGTGGAAGGCCTTAGAAAACAAGATAAAGTCGACTAGAATTCTCGGCGCTGACTTAGGCGTTTATGATGGATCAACCAAAAATAAAGGACTTAAGACATCTGACTGGGGTCAAAACCGCACCTTCGTTCCGAACCGCTTGTAAATTTTTCCACATCGAGAAATATTGGCTGGAAGTAAAAAGGTCAACAATGATATTGTCGATAAGCAGTTATAGGAAATAACTGTAGTGAGAAGTCTAACCTTAGGATGAGGTCCCAATGAAAGCCATTTATATTGTCTTGTTTAATCTAATCTTTTTATTCTCTACAGCTCTCGAAGCCAAATTGGTTCAGATCCTTCATACCAATGATATTCACTCCTATTTTGATCATGTTGAGCATGATGAAGATCAAGGGGGCTATGCCCGCCTTAAGACTATGATCGAATTCTATAAAGCAGAAGCTTTAAAAAAAGGAATAAAGACTATAGTCGTAGATGCCGGTGACTTTATGGAAGGAAACTTCTTTTATATGGCAAAGAATGGAAGAAGAAGCTTCGAGATGCATAATAAGATTGGCTACGATATCTCAGTCATTGGAAACCATGATTATCTTATGGGTACCGATGAGATGGATTCAATCCTCAATGACGTTAACCCAAAATTTAAATATTTAGGAGCAAACTTTCACGCAGACTCTCGTTATAAAGGCATCAATAAGTTTGTTAAGCCTTACCATGAGATGACGATTGAGGGGGTCAAGGTTGCCTTCTTAGGCCTTACAACAGATGAAATCGTGTTTCGCTGGAGGGTCTATAATGGAGGCATTAGAAAGCCTCTCAAAGACGGCGTTAAGTTTGATAAGATCTTAAAAGACAGGGGTAATGAAGTCATCATTGGACTGACTCATATAGGCCTAGAGAAAGATAAGTTACTGGCCTCTAAAACAAAGAACCTAGACCTCATCATTGGCGGTCACTCTCATGACTTTCTTTATAAGCCTCACTATGAAAAGAATAAAGATAAAAAAAGGATCCCTATTGTTCAGGCCGGGGCTCACGCTGCAGTTCTCGGGCGAATGATCATCGATATAGAAAAATCAGGTTTTAAAGGTATCAAAGAATATGAACTCATTCCTATTAGAGGTGTGCAGGAAGATGAAGAGATTGCTGACGCTGTTGAAGTGGCTAGAGAAGACTTAGAAAACCAATATGGGCATAATCATCTCTACGAAGAAGTAGGATTCTCTCAACTTGAAGCAGGGGATGATGCTAAGATTTGGAACGCTTATACAACTGACGCTATTTTAGAGAGTACAGGCTCTGACGTCTCCATACACACCACAAGCATGGGGGGGCCATATTTTCCAATTGGATCAGTCACTAGATTTGATCTGTATAACTCTCATCCTAGATGGTTTGATTTTAATGATGATAAGGGCTGGTTTGTTTATAGGGCCACTATTAGAGGTTATTGGATCAAATGGATGTTTAAAGCTGTCATGAACTTAGGCATTCCTTTAACATTCTCTGGGATTGATTTTGAATGGAAGAAGAATATCTTTGGGAAGTTCACAGTAAAGAATCTCCGTATCAAGGGGAAAAAGATAAAGAGTTTTAAGAATTATGAATTGGCCTTACCAGAGGGCATTGTTAGAGGAGGCTTTAGGATTTCTCCTTTAGTAGGTCTCTTATTAAAGAAAGCTCATAGGACTCCTATCACAGTGGTTAGCGCCATAGAGAAGAAGCTCCAGACTGGGGAGCCTATTGATAAGTACTACCTTGAAGAACCTAAGTTTGAAATATTTGGAAGAAAGAAGTCGAGCACTAAAAGAGAGAGGGTCTTTTTCCCTGGAGTTAAGCGTTAGTAGTGATCTTTTTTAAACTTAACTTCAGAGTCGCTTACTTCGTGAATCTGGCAGCCAAATCTAGGGTTGTCATTTAAGATGCCAACGGCCTTCTTACCAAGGCCTCTGGCCTCAACAGTTTTATCAGTCCAGTTCACCTTAAACTTTGCAAGAGTCCTTGATTCTTTAGTCACTTCTTTACAAAAGGAGATGCTTTGCTCTGCTACAAATAAGCAAGAGCACATCTCTTTAGCTAAGCCCATTGAGGGCGCTTCGTTGTATTTACATGAAGTGATCAAGAGGATGCTTAGGAGGAGCAGTCTTTTCATTAGTAGACCCCTCTGCCAGATTTCTTCTTTTCAATATTAAAATCTAAGCCCATGGCATCAAAGAGAAGCTTATACATAGTATCTCTTTTTACTTTTTGTTTTGGTTTTCTGCCATCACTTCCCATTCTTAAAATAATCATATTAAGTGAAGGAATCACGCCCATAGTTTGACCACGAAAACCCATGGCCTGATAAAGATCCTCTGGTGCATGAGGATAGGGTCGGTGTTTATTCATGGGGAGTTTATAGTTTAACCACCAATAACCACCATAGGATTCAACGTTCAACCTTCTCTGGCCTCTTTCGCGCTTAGGCCTAAACAGAGCTGGAGAAATCCTTTTTGTTGACCACTCTACCCAAGTCTTAGGCAGGAGGGATTCATTTTCCCATTTACCATTATTAAGCATGAGAAGGCCAAGCTTGGCGTAGTCCCTTGCTGTTCCCCAACCACCAGAGCCACCAAGAAAGGTTCCTGATAGGTCTTGCTCAAAGTGAATTGATTTCATCCCAAGCTTGTCAAAGAGTTCGGTCCAAGGAAAGTCGTTATAGGTCTTTTTATTATTGATAGCTTTTTTAAGGATCCCCATGGCGAGGATAGGCTCGTGAGTACCATAATTAAACTGAGTTCCTGGCGCATGCTTCATCTTACGATTCGTTATACTTAAAGCGGCGTCGATTCTATTGTTCTCTGAATAATAAACATAGATAGAATCACTGAGGATAATATTTAGAGGATGCTCTTCATAGAAACGAAAACCAGAGGCCATATTTAAAACATGGTGAAGCTTAACGTCCTTTGCCTTATCTCTGTTCATAGAAGGATAGTATTGATGAACATAGTCTTCAAGATTTAAGATCTTCTTCTTAATGGCTATCCCCATAAGGATATTAGTTAAACTCTTAGAGAAAGACCAAAACATATGCTTCTTATCTTTATCATGACCTCTGTCATAGCCTTCATAAACTATGTATCCATCTTTAATGATAACAAAGGCGTCAGTCTTATACTTTGCTTCTTTATCCCAGATATAATCCATCAAGAGGTCAAATTTCTTTTGATTAATATTGAGACTATTCAGAGGCCTGCTCTTCCACTCTTTGGTGGGCCAATAATCCTGAGCAGGGCCTTCAAGAGAGGCCATTAGAATCGATGGTAGGATAAGTCCTAAGAGTAAAAGGGTTTTCATTTAATAAGCTTATGTTAGATAAAGGCCCTATTCAAGGAAAGGGGCCCTTATTACAGGGGCAATAAGCCTTAGAATTCATTGAAATAAGAGACCTTTTCTAGGCCCTTATTATTGATAATCCAATGAGAAAGTGGTCTTTGTTTTCTGTCCTTAGGAGTCGTTACATCATACTTCTTAAGCATCTTATTTAGAGTTGCTTGAGACATAGGGCAGGCAAAACTTGGGTTTAACTTTGTCATTCGGGCCTTGTATTTCTTAAGACCTTTTTTGCTAGCAAACTTTGAGCAGTTAATAGATTCATCCATGGACTCATCTATATAATCATTAAAGTCGATGGCCTTCTTTTCATTTACTACCCAGCTACCTTCAGTACAGCTTACGTAAGGACCAAGATTATGTTCCTTGCCTAGGATGTCATCACGTTTTTGAAGGACATGATTCCAAAACCTCATGCCATTAAAATTGGCACTTAGGTCGGCGTAAGCGAAGACTCCTGTTGCTAGGATATTCCCACCTAGGATAGTTTTTTCTTTAGCGATGCCAGACTTGAGGACTCGTCTTATCTTTTTTCCTTTTAGATAATAGCTCTTAAAGTAGATCTGCCCCATTCCAAACATATGTTCTAACTTATCAACACCAATGACCTGATCACCCATTTTAATCATGGCGGTTAAAGCTAGTGGAGAGTCAGCTGCGCTCTTTTTTCCTAGAAGGTACCCGTTAAAGATGCTCCAAGTTCCATAAATTGATTCTTTTAAAGGGATGGTTCTTTTGGCAATACTATCTTCATGAAGAATATCAATGACTAGTTTTCCTTTAGTATGATTTGAAAAATACTTAGTCAGCTCCTTATAAAGAACCTTCTCGCTTTTTACGGAATTATCACAGCTTCCAAGAGCATTTAGTTTTTGAGTGGCTATGTCTAAAGATTCATTCGCCATGGCGTTGATCTTTTGAGATTCATCTCTGAGAGGAAGGTCATTAAAAGTGTAATGATCAGCTTCGGCAGCTGTTAATTCGCAGCTTAAAAGAAGAAAGAGAAGAGTGAATATAGATTTCATAAATGCTCCGTTTTGATTTAAATCTTTCTAGCATGCTTTACGCTCTATGTGTCACAATGCGTTAACAAATACAGGGCAAATATGTCAGGCCAAGAAAAGACCAAAAAAAAGGGCCTCATCCGAGGCCCCTATATATTAACTCTCTCAAGCGATTAACTTCCTAGTCGATCAATTTCTTTAACTCTTTAACTTTTTTAATCTTGAAGACTTTCTCGTCTCCTCCATCATTAGAAACTCTGTTGCTTACCTGGCAAAACTGAGTTGCAGATCTTACGTAGTCTCTAGCACCTTGAACAAGTATTCCTAGAACTTCACCAGTGTTTTCGTCAAAGACAGGTGAGCCTGAGTTACCACCATAAGTATCTAGGTTGGCGTAGAAGAAGTTGATTCTCTTTTTCTTAATAGTTGCTCCGCCTGCAATCTTTAAGGGAAGCCCAGAAGGATGTCCGATAACAGCAATCTCTGTTCCTGTCTTAGGATTACCTTTCATCTTTAACTTTAAAGGCTCTCTGCCTTCAACAGCTCTATCAAGTCTAACAATGGCATAATCTTTTGTGGCAAAGATTCCCATCGTTAATTTTTGTCCTAGGACTTCAGTACATGAATAGACATTCTTTTTCGCAATCTTTTCCGTACCGGCAGTAT
Organism: uncultured Halobacteriovorax sp.; assembly: GCA_913061265.1. Classification (GTDB taxonomy): domain Bacteria; phylum Bdellovibrionota; class Bacteriovoracia; order Bacteriovoracales; family Bacteriovoracaceae. The sequence goes on from CAJXVS010000005.1 coordinate 128,712, forward strand.
AATCAAAGACCCATTTATGGCCTGTACAATCATTCATGTCAGTAACACAATGACCGGCAGTAACAAGGATGTCCTTAGCTACTAAGAATCCTGAACAACGAGGTAGAGTTGTTTGTTCAGAAAATCTCTCTTCTTTACAAATACCCATGTCTCTTAAATTTCTTTTTGGAAACCCAAAGAACTCATCATCTAAGCTGTATAGGTTACTATTTCGAACTTGCCCAGCAACACTTTTTGCAAGGTTTACTAACTGTGCATCAGCATGATTAGCAACATCTTCTCTGTTGTCTACGCCGTAGATTAACTTGTTTTGGTTAGCCCCTGCGATAGCAAAGTTAGATGTAAGACCTGTAATGATAAGGGCCTTAGTGGCCATCAAAGCGATTTTAGTCATGCTCATTTTTCCCCCTGGAATTCTGAATATGGGGTGAACATACAACTAAATAGCACCCTGCGCAATATTGGACGTACTAATTACACAGGGCCGTAAGTGCCTAAATTAAAGAGTGTTTTCCTTATGAGCTATTAGAATACGCTCTATAACAGCATCTTTGCTCATACTAGTTAAAACACCTGGGTCAACAATATTTTTAAGAACTTCTGGAAGGACTTGAACATCTTCACTAAGCCTTAGATTCTTGTTGGCGCTAACCTCATCTACTTTCTTTATAGGAGTAAAATGTGGAGTGCTAAGAAGAACTTCTGGGTTCTCATTCACTATAGTATGGATAGCTTTTAAGACATCTAAGAATGAGTCTAGTTCTTTTTTATCAAAGGATTCAGTCGGTTCAACCATCATCCCAAGTATCTCAGGGAAGGCCACAGTTGGGGCGTGAAGACCAAAGTCTAAAAAGAGCTTTCCAATCCTAGCAATGGATTGGGCCTTAGGAGTTCCTGATGCTTCAATCTTGGCAAAGGTCTCTGGTTTAATGGTTAAGATAAACTCATGCATGCGAGGAACGGATTCGGTTCCAACAGGAAGAGTAGGGTAGAGGTCTTTAATATTTTCATAAAGATACTTTGCCGCCAGAACGGCAACGGCAGACATCTTTCTTGTTCCTTCACTGCCAAGGGCCTTTAAGTAAGTATAGCATCTGACTTTATGAGCGAAGTTTCCATAATGGCGATGAAAAGAACCAATAGATTTCTCCATACGTTTTGTTTTAAAGACGCCGTCTTCTTTTAAAACTTGAATCCCAGGTAGATAAGGAATTAGTTTTTCGCTAACAGCTACAATAGCATCTCCTGGTCCACCGCCTCCGTGAGGTATGGTCCAAGTCTTGTGAAGATTATTGTGAACAGCGTCTACTCCAAGAGCTCCAAGATCAACCCAACTTGCGATGGCGTTCATATTAGCTCCGTCCATATAGACAAGACCGTCAACTGAATGGATTAGATCGGCCATGTCTTTGAAGCGCTCTTCAAAGATTCCACTAGTATTAGGGTTGGTCACCATGATGCCAGCGATTCGCGTATTATACTCTTTAACTAAGTTTTCAAGTTCAGGGAAATTGATCTGACCCCTTTCATCAGCACCAATAGTCACAATACCTACTTGAACTCCATCAATCTTCTTTGATTCAAATCCTGCCATAGTAGCAGTGGCGGGGTTAGTACCATGGGCACTTTTAGGAATAAGGATGATGTTCTTAGTCTCTCCGTTCCCATTATCTCTGTGGTAGGCCTGAAATAACTTAAGACCGACAAGCTCACCTTGGGCGCCAGCAACTGGTTCTGTAGTAAGCCCTGGAAGACCGGTAATGGTCTTAAAAATCTCTTGAGTTTCATAGAGAATCTCAAGAGAGCCTTGAGCGAACTCATCAGGGCATTCAGGGTGGAGATCAGTTATGCCAGGAAGTCCTGCAGCGTAGTCGTTGATATAAGGATTGTACTTCATCGTGCAAGAACCTAATGGATAAATATTATCATCAGGGCTTACGTTTTGTTGTCCTAGCTCATCATAAAAACGAGTTAGTTCTTGGTAATTGAAATTAGGCAGGCCTACAACCCCTTCTCTTAGAAGATCCTTTTTAATAGGAGAGACTTCTATTTTGTCTTTACTTGGACCATAAGTCTTTTCAAAGACTGCCACTAATTTTTTAAGATCATCATCTGTTTGAAGATCAGTTACAGTTACTAAGAGATGATCTTCTTCTATAAAAGCTCCAGGAATAATATTAGCGGCAAGAGCCTCTTTGTTTAGTTCATCAGTCTTTGTAAGCTTTAAACAAAATGAATTATAAAATGAAGTTGAATAGGCAAGTTCAACTCCTTCAAAACCTAAGAGAGTAGAAGCTAGTTCAAAAGCACTTGTTTGTCCCTTAAGGGTAGCCTCTTTCATCCCTGCTTCCCCGCGGGCCAAGATGGCCGCACCAGCAAGAGTGGCTAAGAAAGATTGATTAGAACAAATATTGCTCGTGGCCTTCTCTCTTCTTATATGTTGCTCTCTAGTAGAGAGAACCATAGCGAGGGCCTCTTTGCCTTCACTATCTTTTGCTTTACCAACATAGCGACCAGCTGTTTGCCTGATGGAGAGCTTATCATTTTCATTGTATCTGATGCCAAAGATTCCAAGACCTGGGCCTCCGTAGTTAGGACCAATGGCCATGCCTTGTCCTTCACCAACGATCATCGTGCAGCCTGTGTCTCCCCAATCACTTGGAGGAACAAGACCCCCTGTGCTTAGGAGCATAGGATCGATAACACCAATAGAGAGGAGCTTATTCTCTACGCAGTACCTTGTCAGTTCGTGAACTTCTTCTAAGGTTCCATTATTATTTTTTTGCATAAAGATAAGTGCCGCAATGTCATCATTGGCCTCGGTTAATCTCTTTAATGCGTCTTGATCTAGAAGACCTGTTTTCTTATTAAGAGGAACTTCAATAAAGTTTAAGGCCGTCTCTTTAGCTAAAGTTTCAAGAACTTCTTTATCGCCTTTATAAAGTCCTTTTGTAACGAGAACTGTTTTCTTTGTTTTCTTAATCCTAAGTGCCGTGTTGGCCGCTTCGTAAAGACAAGTTGATCTTTCATAAAAACTTGCATTGATCGCTTCAAAGCCGGTCAGCTTTGAGAGGGCACTTGCGTAGAGCCAAAGTGTTTGTAGAGTTCCTTGGCTTCTCTCAGGTTGATATGGAGTATAGGCCGTCGTAAGACCTCTGATATCTGAAACATAGCCAACAAGATCTGGAACTTTATAAGTTTCAAGTCCGGCACCTAAAAAATGAGGGGTGATCTTATTCTTTGCTGCTACTTCTTCAACGTGAACAATAAGGTCTTCGTAACTTAGGTGTGGACCAAAGTCTGGTGTCTTATCAAAGAGCACATCTTTATTAATATGGGTAAAGAGATCATCAAGGCTTTTAGCACCAATGTTCTGGAGCATTTCATCGATCTCTTGATCAGAGGCGCTTATATAAAAGGGCTTAAGTTCACGTTCTAGTTCTTTAGGATTATAAGGTAGGCGTTCAAAAGGGTGACCCATTTTCGCTCCGGGTAAAAGGCAATAATTTTCCCTATTTTTACCATGAAAGCCTGCCTTTTATCTAGTAGAATTAGCTTATGCACGACGTCCTTCATTGTTTGTTTAATACGGAAATTCCCTTTGAGATCTCTCAGTACTTTACTGATATTAGAGAGGTTCACGACTCACCTGAGTCCGGTCTTTATTGGGACGGCAAGGTCCTGGCCTTTCATTGGTATGACGAGCATCATCAGAGTGAAAGGCGGGAAGTTTTTGAATTTAACCAAATCTTAACAGATCTTGCGCGCAAACTTGGACCACCGCCAAAAGAACTTCTAGGAAAGGCCCTCGGCAAGGAGGCCAAACAATTAGTTTGGGACTTAACTGCTGGAACGGGAAGAGATGGCCTTAATTTTTATTTATGGGGTCATGACGTTCATATGTTTGAGAGAAATATTGTCATAGCGGCGCTTTTAATTGACGCTCTTCGTAGGGCCCCTGAATTAAAAGAGCGCTTACAGATAACCTATGGTGAGGCTTCAAAGACTTCTCAATCTGAGACGCCGGACGCTATTTATTATGACCCCATGTTTAAAGAAGACGTAAAGAAATCTAGACCAAGAAAAGAGATGGCCTTGTTTAAGATCTTAACTTCTGGAGATGATGACCAGGAAGAGGTCTTAGATTGGGCGTTAAACTCTGGGGCGAAGAGGATCATTCTAAAGAGACCAGTCAAGGCCCAGTCTACTGAACCTAAAGCAACTGCCATCTTTAAAGGTAAGACAGTGCGCTTTGATCTCTTTCAACGTTAAGGTTTTAAGATAAGTGGCTTTCCGGATTTAATGATCTTATCCCAGTCCATAGTCGCTTCTCTATAATCTTTTTCTAGAAACATCTCTATTTGATCATCGTAGAATCTACTAATGGGATTCCCTGAGTTACCTGCTGGTAAAATAGAGAGGGCATCTTTTGGATTGTTAAAGTCAATCAGACGCCTTACGCTCGGTCCTAGGCTGACTGAGAAACTAAAGTCGGCCCTGCTATTGCTCATATTATCAATTTGAAAGAAGCCTCCACCGGCCTTGAAGGGGCCTCTATTAAAGACTAGATCAAGGGGTTTTTTCTTACCAAAAGGATGTGGGTATTCAAGAGTATGAATATTACCCCAACTCCATTTTTCTTGATCGCTCCCAAAGGTTGTTTCTAAAAAACTAATTGTTTGCTTTAAACTAAGGTTGATTATCTTAGACATGGTCTCAACTTCTTTTGTCTTAATATTATCCCACCAAGTGGAATTAGGATTCTTTAAGATGGCCTTGAAGAAGTTCCAGCTATCAGCTGTTCTTGAGAAGTTAGCGTAACGAATATCACCTAATTCATCGAGGACAATATTCTTTAAAATATGAACGGTCCATAAATGATAAAAGCTACTAGGAATTGAGTCTATATCACTTTGGCCTTGCCAGTTTTTAAGGTAACGACTAGCTATAGAAGGTGAGTTAACTTGATTGAGAAGTATAGGAATCATCCAGCTTGCCGTTGCAACGACTTGATCTGTTTGAATCTTTTTCATGTCCTTTAGAGACCATTTCTCTTTTGATTCAATAAGTTTAACAATCCTTTCATAGCGTTCACTAGGCTGATAATAACCAGGCATAGGGTGATCGCCCTCATAGATAGGAGCGTAGTTAGCGCTAGCTATAAAGCCTTCACTTGGGTTTAAAAGAGAAGGGTTATCCTTTTGATTCATATAGCCTAGGTATTCATGCTTTCCGCTCCAGCCTTCTAGGACTTCTTTACTATTGGTCCCCTTAGCTCTGATGGGAATAAGGCCCATAATCTTCCAAGCAATATTGCCTGAAGAATCGGCCCAACTTAGATTTAGCGCCGGAGCCGCACCATAGGAGACGGCCCTAAAAAAATCATCGACTTTATTTGCTTTACTAAGAAGATAGAGGGCCCTAACTGTATCATTTTTTTCGTGATGAAAACTCCACTTGATAGCGAGGTTCTCGCCTTCTTTAGCAAATTGTGTATTGTTCAAGATAGGCCCATGAGGGGTTGAGAGTAGTTTAAAATGATGATCTTTATCGCCCTTGATCTTAATGACCTCTTCTTCAATCTTAAGATCAACAAGCTTGTTCTTATAATAAACTTGATCACCAACTAGCTTTTCATAGTAAAGATCGAGGTCATCTATTTCTGCCATAGTTACGGCCCAACCAACTTCTTTATTGTGACCCATAGGCGTGTATGGAGAGAGAGGAACATAATGACCATAGAGTTCCATTTGAGGCGTCTTTATATGAGCTTCGTACCAGATACCAGGGAGGCTAAAGGCCACATGAGGATCATTGCAAAGAAGAGGCTTTCCACTCTTGGATCTTTTAGAGCTTATGACCCAACTATTAGAGCCGTGAAAAAGACCAAAGGTTTCCTCTAAGGGAAGAAGCGCCTCTCGCATATTTCTTTGATAACTGGTTTTTATTCTAGGCAGAATAGAATTCTTATCAGCTTTTGTTTCTATAAAGAGCTCTTCAAGTTTTTCTGGGGAGAGTTCATCCTTTAAGTCTGTGAACAAGGGGTCTACTAAGAGGCCTTCAGCAAAAGAGAGGGCCATATAGCCGCTGATTGCGATACTGTCTTCGATTGTAAAAGGGGCAGGTTTAGTCCCAAGGATAATAAATTCTATGGGAAGTGGCATAGTTGCGGCGTACTCATTTACCCCTTCCATAAAAGCTTTTGTTTCTTTTTTTAGTTCAAGGGGCCAGGAAGATTGACTACGTTTAATAATTTCACTTGCTGTCTTTCTTAGCCTTAGGCTTCGAAGGAGAAGATCTGTTTTTAAAAGATCTGGTCCAAGAAGTTCACTTAAGCTCCCACTTCCTATTCTTCTTAATAATTCCATTTGAAAGAGACGGTCACTGGCCTGAAGAAAACCTAAAGCTCTATAAGCATCTTCATTATTAGAGGCTTGAATATGTGGCACGCCGTATTCATCACGGTAGACTTCAACTTTATCTTTTAGGTTATTTAGTTTTAACTCGCCGCTTGTTGGCATCTCTGTGCGGTAGAGGAAAAAGATGGCCGTTAAGCATAGGCCTACAAAAAGGATGAAAAGGGACATGAGGATCTTCATGTCCCATATTATATGGGCTCTAAGCCGCTAACGCGATTTTTTCTTCAAATTTATTTGCTTTAGCAATGGCCTTGATGAGTCGCTTCATCTTGATACGATCCCAATAGCTTTCATAGATAAATTGAATCCCCATACCCATACTTCCGCCAAAGGCATGGTTGCTCACTTTTTCAGCTTTGATGCTTAAATAAACATTATCAAAGCTTAGGTTAACCATCATATGCTGACCATCTTCAACGATCCCTTGATGATTGATAAAAGCACCGGAGAGGCTGATATTTAGGGCATAGGCATCAATAAGTTTATTAGGGTTTACGATGCTAAAGGTACAAGGAAAGACTTTATTATATCTTCTATGATGTTCCCACCAGCGCACATCTTTATCAAAGAAAGGCTTCCGAACATGAGGGAATAAAAAGTAGATGATCATAATGGCATTAATGCTTAAGAGGATAAGGCTCCCAAGAAAAGGAGTCTCAGCGACATAAGGCCAAGTGAATTTCTCATAGGTAAAATGAATATAAAGGCTATAGGCCTGTATTCCTACAAAGAGGGGATGAGACCATTTCTTAACACTGATAAGAGCAAAGCCCGCAATGGGGAAGAGCAGCCAAAAGTGAAAGACATCAAGGGGGGATTTAACGGCCAGTATATTAGTGGCCACAACGGCCCAATCAAAACCAGTTGAGAGCTTAAAATAAAGCATCTTGAACATAGGTTCGATAATATGGAGCAGACCTAAAACAATAAAGATAAAGGGTTTCTTTTTCATAACGACCTCTTAAAAACGCATGCCGATATTATAGCATAGTTCCTTTTAGTCCAAGTTATTTCAATAACTTACCAGTTTGCTTTCCTCGGGCTTTTTTACAGGGTCATGGACAGTAAGGTCTTTGCTGGGTAAAACCTTTTTAATTCAATGCGTTGGAATCCTCGGAGGATCCTTTGGTTAAATTGGTTATTCTCTTAACTCTTTTATTCACCTTTAGCTCTCAAGCTGAAGATTCTTTGGACGCCTATAAAAAGCGTTTTAGAATTATTCGTGAAGAAGAAGGGCGGGCCTTAAGGATTATCGATAAAAGCCTACATACGAGGCTTAGCTTTAAAAATTTCTCTCAAACATACTTTGATTGGTTTATTAAAGAGTCACCTGTTCTTAGCATGGCCTCTGAGTTTATATCACCTTCAGCTGAAGTTGAGTCAGTAGAAATCAACAGGCAATTAAACTCAATCTTAGAGACCGTGAGAAAGTATCAACTTGGGGTTCTTATCAAGAGTAATGCTTTTAAAAAGATTAACCTCTTTCTTAGTTCTGAGTTTAAGAAAGTTTCAACAGTAGGTTTTAGAACAGTCTCTAATCTAGAAAATACCACCTTCTTTTATCAGAATAAGCACTATAGAAAAATTGAAGGCGCGACTTTAAAAGAAGTAAGCAAGTATTTTCCTAGCATCAAAGATGAGTCAGTTGTTGCTTACCTGGTGAAAAGATATATTGGTTTTCTTAAGGATTCTAGAACCTATCATCAATCTATCTTGCTTCATTACTTAGTTAACTTTAAAGCAAAAGACCTTGGGATGAGTGACTTAGAGGTTGGTAAGGCGGTTAGCTCAATCTTAGAAGGGGATATTAAAAAGCATAATATCCTTAGCCGCAGAAGACTTTCCAAGAACTGGGATAGTTATGGGAAGAAGAAGTTAATCGAGATTAGAAGAGACTCTCTGAAAATAGTTGTGGAATTTGGCGAGCTTTATGATCATTCACCTTATTTTGCTAACCCTTATTTTGCCAAAACAAAAATGAAGCGCGGTGAAGAAGTTTGGATAAATCCTTATTATCAAAACAAGGCTCTAGATAATACGCCTTCTTTAAGTTTTGATTTTTCAAGACCCAACTTTGTTTATAAGAAAAGACGTTATTATGAACTTCTTCTTTTTGCAGAGGTTCAAAGTGGTAAAGATAGTAAGATAAAGAAATACTTTACTCACTTAAGATTCAGAAGACAGATGCTAAAAGAAGGAATGCTGGCGGGGTATTATGAGTCAAAGGGAAATAGCTCTATGATGAATAAAATCTTAAGGCAGAGCCTAAACCCCTTAGAGCTCTTCTTCAATCTCGCTCCATAGAGAGCAAATCTTAGTCAAAGAAATTTCTTATGCCTAAAAGGGCGTATTCTTCATTTTCCTCTTGGCCATCAAGGTACATTACGAGATAATATCGACTATGAAACTTCTTAAGAATTCTCGCATTATTTTGTTTATTACCCTTTGTGCTTTTAGTGGCCCTGGGTTTACTAAGACCTTTAATTGTAAATTAAAGGTGGCTGGACTAATTGAAGGCTTTGTCTTTGATACTGAAAAGCATGGCAGCGGAACTGGAGGAAGTTTTAACGACTTCGTTTATTTCTTAGGGATTAGAGACAAGAAAATTTCGGTAAAGATTCAAAACACAAAGAATGCTTCTCAAGCTCAGTCTATGTATTCACTTTCGAGAGATGAGTTTGAGATTTCTCTAACTCCAGGTTGGGATTTAGCCTGCACTAAGGAAAAAGAAATCAAGCCGGCCGTAGAGATTAAAGAAGTTAAGAAGCTAGTTCTTGATGATCTAACCCCACTTGAAGAATTTCAAGCAGACATAAGCTTTACGGCTCAGTCTGCTATCAAGGTGCGCTATAATGTTTCAACGGCGAAGCAAAGAATGCGGGCCGTGATCTTTCAAAAAGGAAGGCTTTATACAACTGATGATGATGTCAAAAGAGATCTAAGTGGTAATTGGTGTATCTTGCAGGTGAACTTAGAGTTGGATCAAGACACCATGATCAAAGAAGGTCATAACTGGCAAACCGTTCAATACAATACCTTAAACAATTCCTCGAGCCACACAGTCTATGCTTGGAGCTTCGTGGATCCCGCTCAGGGAAAGGTCTCTCAAAGATTCAAGCGCTATGTGCCTTTTAATATGGCCTGCCAAATTAAAAAAGGAGAGGTCCTCAACCGTAAGATGTGGCGCGAAATTACAGGTGATCGAGTAAAGCTTTACTATAATCCCTAGTCAGGAGGCTTTAATGAAATCACTTTTAATCACACTACTTTTAGTACTTAGCGCTAATGCCAATGCAGATATCTTTCTTTCAAGTTGTCATAATTATGCTAACGGAAGAGACGCCGTAGGTTATAGTTACCAATTTTGTCTCAATAATAATTTCAGGGCCATTGAAAGAGAAGTAGAGGGAAACCTCTTTCTTAGCAATTGTTCTAATTATGGTGAGACTGTCTCATTTTCTTTCACTAGTTGTGTCCAAAGAAATTTTAGAGAGATTGAAAGGGCCCTAAGAGCTACAAATGTTTTCTTAAGTTACTGCTCAAACTTTAGTAGAGATAGCTTAGATTTTAGTTTTACGAATTGTGTAAATAGCAATTGGCGTTCTGTTGAACGTGCTCTTCGCTAAGGATTGAATTGATTGAGGGCGTGAGCCCTTTTCATGACCTTTTCAGCATAGATTTGGGCCCTACCGTCAGGTTCACCATTGTACCTAGCAAGGGCCCTTAAAAAGAGCTCCTCTTTAGTCACATCATTTCTCTCTTGCCAGAGTTGAGATTGTCTTCCCCAGTAGAGTTTTAACAAAAGAGCGCCATAAGCTAGGCTTAATGCTGGGTCTCTTTTGATGATCTTCTTTTGATAGGCCTTTCTTTCATCCTCATTTAAATGAAGGGTTCGTCTCCAAAGAGGCACCCACTCAGGGTCGATACAATCTGTGAAGATAATCTTCCAGAACTTTATCGTAGAGGTGATAGCTCCGTGCTTACCGCGTTCACCTAGTTGATCGTGAACCTCTCTTACTCCAATATTAGTAAATTGAGTGAAGCCAACTGCCCCAGTATTACTGGTGGCATTATTATTAAAGAAACTCTCGGTATGAATAAGCCCTGTAAGGATATGCGGATCGATACCAAAGCAAGCACTTGTATGAAGGATCTCTTTTGCTAGTCTATTGTTATCGATAAGTTCTTGAGACCTACCTGAGGCCATCTTTGAAATATACTTTGTGAGGTTTGCTTCCGTCGGGGCCACATCGAAAAGCATGGCTTCTGGCTCGAAGTACCTATGCGGCACTCTAAATCCGGGATCAGATGCTACTGCATTGTTTAATAGAAAAAAGGCCACGAAGCCTATGAATTTAAAGATCATAGGCCGTTTTAGATTTATTGGCCTTGAGAGTCAATAAACAGTTGGAAATCGGGAATCTTTACATCGACCTTATGCGTTATAGCGCCAAAGGTTCGATACTTACTTCATCTCCAGTAAGCCCCATTTCACCTAGGTGATTCTCAAGAAGTTGCCTTTTCTTTGTATTAGGTCCCCAAGTCATCTGTCCCTTTTCTTCTAGTTTAAAATCAAGAGTTCCGAGGTAGGAGAGTTTTCCGTTTTGAACTGTAAAGGTAGATCTTGGATCGTCTAATTTATAGTAATAAAAAGCTCCGCAGTTGAGCTCTTGAAGGTTGGCCATACCAGCACCTAGAGGAAGGGCGTAGTTGTAAGCTCCTTCTTTGAGGGGCATTTGATAGGACGTATTATTGTGACGAATATAGAGCTTACAGCTTTGTCCGCGTTTAATTTTACCATCAGTGTCGAGATCGATTGTGAGTAGGGCTCCGGTCTTATTGACCTTAACTGTATTAAAATTTGAATTCAAGACTGTTTGCTTTGAGGCGCAGCTAGTAAGAACTAGAAGGGCCATAATTAAGATAGATTTCATCCATAACTCCTTAGTGTGTGAAGTTATGGTAACAGATTAAGTTACTCCTCGAAAAGCTCTGAGAAGCATAAAAGGTTAAGGTTTTTTGTAAACTCGAGCCCAAGCTTAATTCTTTTAAAGTGAACCCCTTTATCAATAAAGTCGAGAGTCCCTAGGTGTTTAACCTGCGCTCTTAAAGGGATCATTAAATTGGTTTGTCCAAGTTTGTGGATATGGATTATATCTCCAGCTTGAAAGATTGATTCTTCATGAGGGCTAATATTTAAAGCAAGTCCACCAGGGGAGATATCAAAGATGCTGAAGAGAAGGTCATAATCTTTTGAGTTCTTTGTAAAACTAAGCTGGGTAAAATGATTTGAATGCCAACCAAAAGAAGTCCTCTCAACTCCTCTTCTATCGTACATATTAACTTTTTCAGGTATATCTAAAACTACCGTATCGCCCATGGAGAAGATCTTTTTTTGTCTAAAGAGAACGCTCTTCTCCTTTCCTTTTATATAGACGGTAGCTTCTTTATTTTTAAGAAAATGAAACCCAAGAGATGATTCTTTTAGTTTGATCTGACCCTTAGCAGAGTCAATTTCCCACCCCGTTGACTGGCGTGCCTTTGAGCTTTGCCCCTTGGCCCAGATACTCATGGCCGAGCCATCAGTTCTGATCTCTTCTAAGACATTTAAAATTTCGTTCCAGTCATGACAACTGCGTAGTGCTTGATTTCCCATTAGCGAATACTAAGAGCAATCGAAAATAGAGTAAAAAATTACCTAAATACGGTGCCTTACTAATGCTAAGCCCTAGGCAGATTGCCCATAAAATAGGTCTTTTATTTAGTCTTCTTCTTAGCTTTCGTGGTCTTAGAAGTCTTTTTTGTAACCTTCTTTGCGGTCTTCTTTGCTACTTTTTTTTCAGTCTTCTTAGCCACTTTTTTAGCGGTTTTCTTCGCTACTTTCTTCTCAGTCTTTTTGGCTACTTTCTTTTTAGTCTTCTTATCAGCATCGCCCTTCGTCACTTTATCAACGGCCTTAGCAACCTTCTTAATGGCGGCCTTTGCTTTAGGGTTCTTCTTAGCTGTTTGTTCTGCTTTTTTTACAAGATCTTGACCAGTGGCGTAAAGCCTCTCTTGGGCAGTTCCTTGAAGTGATTTTAATTCGTTAACTAATTGAGCATAGAAGCCTTGAATCTTTTTCTTTTGGATATTGGCCTTATCGTATTGTGAGTTGAATATTCTATTTAATTTTTGATACTTCTCTTCGTTAATTAACTTAATTTGAGAGAGTACTTTTTGGCACTTCTCTTTGAATGCCACTGGGTCAAAGGCCTTACCTTTCTTGTCTTTCTTTTGCTTACTTAAAAAATCTGGAAATGCCATTACTTACCTCGAATTAGAATTTCTCTTATTTTAAGCGGAAGGCAATAGATGGGTCAATTAACCTATTGTTACTATTCGGCATTTGAGGTAATTTGGACCCCAACTTTAGTAAAGGAATGACTCACAATGAAAAAGCATCATGTATATGGAATTGGGAACGCTCTTGTTGATATGGAAATTGAAGTAGAAGCTTCATTTTTAAAGGATCAGGGCATAGATAAAGGACTAATGACACTTGTAGAGCAAGATCGTCAGGAAGAGCTTTTAGCCTCCGTTTCTGGTCAGGTGCATAAACGTTCATGTGGTGGTTCTGCTGCTAATACTATGATTGCAGTTAGTCATTTAGGTGGAAGAGGCTTTTACTCATGTAAAGTCGCTAACGATGAAACTGGAGATTTTTATTTTACTGATCTAGTTGAATCTGGTGTTCAAACAAATCTTCATGGAGATAGAGAAGCTGGCATCACTGGAAAGTGTATGGTCTTTGTTACTCCAGACGCCGATAGAACAATGAATACCTTCTTGGGTATTACTCAAAATTTTTCAAATAAAGAAATTATTGAATCAGAATTAAAAGATAGTGAGTGGCTCTATATGGAAGGCTACTTAGTGACTTCTCCTACAGGTAAGGCAGCAGCCATTAGTGCTTATAATATAGCTAAGGATGCTGGCGTAAAAACGGCTATCACTCTAAGTGATCCAGGAATGGTTGAGTACTTTGGCGACGGTCTTAAAGAGATGATCGGTGAAGGAGTTGATCTTCTTTTTTGCAATGAAGACGAAGCCTTAAAATTCAGTAAGAAAGAAAACCTAGACGATGCTCTAGAAGAATTGAAAAAGGTGGCCAAGGCCATTGCTATTACAGCGGGGCCTAAAGGCGCACTTCTCTTTGATGGGAATAAGAATATTTCTATCGAAGCCACTAGTGTTAAAGCGGTAGATACAAATGGAGCAGGAGACCTCTTTGCTGGATCTTTTCTTTACGCCCTAACTAATGGTCACGACTTTGAAAAAGCTGGAAAGCTTGCTTGCCGCGCGGCTAGTGAATTAGTAACAGCTTTTGGTCCAAGACTTGGAAAAGATAAATTAATGACAATTAAGTCAGAGGTATTAGGTTAATTATGACTGCTCGGTTATCAATAAAGAAAGTATTTGAAGGCTCTAAAGTAGGAGATGAAGTTAAGATCGCAGGATGGATTCGTTCTGTGAGAAAGAATAAAAGCTTCAGTTTTATCGTCCTTAATGATGGTTCTTGCCAAGATAATCTTCAAGTTGTGATCAACGATGATCTTCCTGAGTATGATAAGGCGAGTAACCTTCTTACTGGTTCTGCTTTAGCTGTTATTGGTAAGGTGGTTGAGTCTGGCGGTAAAGGTCAAAGCATAGAGCTTCAGGGTGCAAGTATTGAAATCTATGGCGAAGCCGATAATACTTATCCTCTTCAAAAGAAGGGAACTTCTTTAGAGTTCTTAAGAGATAATGCTCACCTTCGAGTTCGAACAAACCTCTTTGGGGCCATTTTTAGAATCAGGCATACCCTTGCCATGGCCACGCACCAATTCTTTCACGAGCAAGGTTACTACTATTTAAACTCACCAATCATTACGGCCTATGATGCTGAAGGAGCGGGGGAGATGTTTTCAGTCTCTACCCTAGACCCTCAGAAACTACCGACCAATGATAAGGGTGAGATTGATTACTCAAAAGATTATTACGGAAGAAAATCATTTTTGGCCGTGACTGGGCAACTAGAAGCTGAATGTCATGCTATGGGACTCGGGGGAGTTTATACCTTCGGACCTACTTTTAGATCAGAGAATTCAAATACTCCAAGGCATCTCTCGGAATTTTGGATGGTAGAGCCTGAAGTGGCCTTTGCTGACCTTGATGATGTAGCCGAGCTTGCGAGTGAGTATATTAAGAGGTTGATCTCTGAGGCCTTAGAAAAGAATAAGGCAGAGTTAGACTTTCTTAAGCAGTGGCGTAAGTGGCAAAAGATCGAAGATAATAACCATCAAGAAACACTTAAGCATGTAAGAGATAGTAAATTTAAAAAAATAACTTACACTGAAGCGATTGAGATCTTAGCTGCTTCTGGTGAGAAATTTGAATTTAGGCCAGAGTGGGGCGCAGAGCTTCAGACTGAGCACGAAAGATTCTTAGCTGAAAAACACTTCAATGTTCCGGTTATCGTTACTGATTATCCAAAGTCATGCAAAGCTTTCTATATGAAGCAAAATGCTGACGAAGAAGCGGGTAAGGAAACTGTTCGCGCCATGGACGTCCTAGTTCCTGGTGTTGGAGAGTTAATTGGTGGATCTCAACGTGAGGACTCTTTAGAAAAGCTAGAGGGTAGGATCGATGAGATGGGTATGGATAAAGATGTTCTTTGGTGGTACCTAGACCTTAGAAAGTACGGATCAGTTCCACATGCAGGCTTTGGGCTTGGCTTTGAAAGGGCCGTGATGTACGTAACAGGAATGAAGAATATTAGGGATGTGATTGCCTTCCCTAGAACACCTAAAAGCGCGGATTTTTAATGGCCGATATAAAACTAAAAGATATTACTCAACTTGGTTCTTGGAATCCTAAAGAGCTCAGAAAACTTAGAATGGTTGCTAATAACCGTATTGGCACCTTAGAGAAATCTGATAACGCCAAAGAGCTTCCTGAATCTCACCCTCTAGCAAAGATGGATATTGGGGCGATCAAAGAACTCTTAGTAAGAGTTCATAAAGCAGAAAAATCTCAATTATAGACAAACGCTGTCGTTGATTCTCCAAGACTAGTCTTTTGGAGAGTCAGGTTAACTGGGATCCTATCAGTTAGGGCCCTTACATGGGAGATGATCCCAATTTGTTTCCCGCGGTTTTGAATATTCATCAAGACTTCTAAGACCTCTTCAATACTGTCCCCGTCAAGATGACCAAAGCCTTCATCGATAAAGAATGAATCAATCTCATTTTGACCTCTGGTAAGTTCTGCTAGTGCCAAGGCCATAGCTAGTGAGGCCAAGAAAGTCTCTCCTCCAGAGAGGGTGTCGATCTTCCTAAGGATTGATTCTCTCCATTGATCAGAGACAAAGAACTCCATCTGACCTCCGCGGCCAGGAAGAAGCTTCAATTGGTACCTACCATCACAAAGCTCATCCAGCTCAGCGTTAGCACCCATGACAAGTTCCTCTTCTAAGAGCCCAAGGGCGTAGCTTCTAAATTCATCTTTACCAAAGACTTCTGCCAGCCTCTTTTTGAGATCTAGAGACTTCTTAAGCTTCTCGAGAGCTTCCTCAAGAGAGGCGCGGCCTTCAAGTTTTTGATTGTATTCAACAATTCTTGATTTATTAGTTTGAACGCTTGTTTTTAAGTCTAAGGAAACTTCAGAGATCTTTTCGTTTAATTCATTCCATGTGGTCTCAAGTCTTGATTCAATAATAGGGAGTAATTCTAGTGAAGTGGTTCCCTGAGGAAGGTCTATCCATTTTGCTGAGGACTTAAAGACATCATGGCAAGAGTTGTAAAGAGGGTAGGATTCTGGAATCTTCGAAGAATACTGACCTAGTTCTTTAAAGATAGTCTTTAATCTTTTTATATAAGAGTTTTGTAAATGCTGAAGATCAGCAATTTGCTCTTCATAGATGCGAAGGGACTGTTCTTCTGCTGACTTACTTTTCTCTATGCGGTTAAATTCTTCTTGGGCATTTTGAAACTTAGTTTGAGAGGTTCTTTCATGCCTTTCAAGTGACTCTAGAAGCTCGATGGGATTGCGCCCATCACATATTTCTTTGAGCTTTATTTGTAACTCATTTATGGTTTTATCAAGTTCGACTTTAATCTTCTTATCAACTTCTAACTTAAGAGTTAGTTCAACAGATCTAGTGCTTTCTGTTCCTATGGATTCTAATAGTGATTCATGCTTTTGATCGAACTGTATATTTTGATTGAAGACTTCTAAGTCTTTTTCAAATTCAATGAGGACGGAGGCGGGCTCCATTTTTTTAGGGAGGATCTCTTTCCAGTTGTTCATAAAGAGTTCAACGAGATGATTAGTCTTTTTAAGCTCCTCATCAAGGCTCGATATTTCAATTGAGTTTTTCTTGAGGTTAGCCTCAAGCCCAGTGACCTCTAGTTTTAGTGAGGCTAGGGCCTTTAACGATTCTTGTTTGTGTAAGTTCCTTGATAAGCTCTCTTGATGCATCTCTTTAAGGATCTTTAGCCCTAGGTCGACTTCGGAAGAATTAGTCCAATCAATCTTCTTATCAAAGCCTTTAAAGAGATTAAGGCAGATTTTATTGATCATCTCTAAAGTTGATTTGATCTTAATCTTGTTAAGTTCAACCTTCTTATTGTCAGCTTCCCTCTGAAATTTGAGCTTTGAGACCTCTTCTTCAAGGTCCTTTAAACCGTCTTTTGAAACTTTTAAAGTACCTTTATGATTCTCAAGTGAGGATAGTTCGCTACTCTTACAAACAGGGCACTCGCCATTCTTTCGAGCTTCTTCGGCGCATTCATCAACGGCCAAACTAAGGCGTTCATTTTCTATCTTTAAATAAAAGTTTTCTAATTTTGTTTTTAATAAGTCAAAGCTATCGCTTGAGCTTAAGAGTTTACTAGTGACTTCCTGATTTTCTTGCATAAGAATGGAGAGCTCAGTAGAGGCTCGATCCATCTGGCTGAAGAGGTCTAAGTTAGCCTCTCGCTGCCTTCTTAGATTATCTAGGATAAGATTACTATTAGTTGCTAAATCTAGTTTTTCAATATTCTTAGCCTCTAGTTCTTTTTTCAACTCATCAATTTCAAGAGAAATCTTTTCTACTTGAGTTTTATACAGGCCATATTCTGTTCTATTCTTTTTTATCTCTTCAGCATATTGCTTTAACTTGATGAGGTCTTCCTTGAATGAATAGATCTGATTATTAGTTTTCTCTAAAAAGAGTTTCTTATTGGTATAGGAAGCCTTTAGCTTAGACAATTTTTGAGTAACTTCTTCTTTTTGCTTTGTTTTTTCTAGAATAATTTTCTTTGAATGACTTAATGAGGCATTAGCATCGCTTAGGCCTTTTTCAAGAATCACTAGCTGTTTAGTCGAACTATCAAGATTGGTCTTATGCTTGATGGCCTCTCTAAGTTTAGGGGAATCGTTAGTCGAATTACTCAATGCTTTTTCATATTCTTTTTTAAGGCCCTGAAGATTCTTTTTCGATTCATTCCAGTTATTTGTTAGCTTCTCTAAACTTACTTTAGAGAGAGCTACTTTTTTTTGATAATCATCTTCCTCAATTAGTTTTTGATGGAGATGATTGAGGTCAGTGAAAGCTGGGTTAAAGAGCTTGGTTAGCTCCTCATGGGTCTTAAGGAGTTCCTGATTTTGATTAAGATCCTTTTTAATTATCTTTATTTCCTCCTCAGTGTAGGGAAGTGCTTTTTCGAAATGGGCCAGGGTGAGCTCTAGCTCATGCTCTTCTTTTTTAATCTTCTCTTTAAGGATCTTTCCAAGTTCTGAGAGTTCACCTGTTCTATAGAGTTTTTCAATGATGTCTTTTCTTTCTTTAAAAGAAGAATGTAAGAACTGTGCGAACTGACCTTGGTTTAAAATAATGGTTTTACAAAATTGATCAAAGTCTAGTCCTAGGATCTCCGAAGCATTAGCATTTTCTAAGGCAATTCCTTCACAGATGATCTCCCTTGAAGGCTTTGGGGCCTTAATGGGGTCACCATTTTTCTTTAAAGTCTTGATGCTCCATTTAGCGGAATAATTCTTACCCGCGAGGGTAAAGTCGATGGCGGCCATGGCATAGGCTTCACCGGTAGTGACAAAGTCATTGGCCGATAAAGAGCCTTTATAGGTTCTTCCATAAAGGGCCAAGGAAATGGCGCTTAGGAGGGATGACTTCCCAGATCCCGTTGGGCCAGTAATAGCAAAGAGTTCTTCACCCTGAAGTGAGTCAGCTAGATTGATCTGATGCTTTCCTCGAAGTGAGGTTATGTTCTCTATCTCTATGGATTGAATCCTCACGAAGTACCTCTGGCCTCAGTAAGCAGGTCATTAAAAAGGTTCTTAAGCTCTATAGGAAGATTGTTTTCGCCTTCATATTTGTTGAGATAGAATTGCTCAAAGAGTTCTTCAGCCGAGATATCTTTAGAATCTCTCATTTCTTTGTCAGCTTCTTTATGGCCTGTGATCTTTGTCTGAAGAGAGAGGAGCTTTATAGGGGATTGCTCTATTAAGGATCTAATCTCATCACTAATTCCTTTGAGTGGAATATTTGATTTGATTTGCACTTCAAGGAAACTCTCTAATTTTTCTTCACTCTGGTTTTTTACCAACTCTAGAAGGTTCTCTTTATAGTTCTCTGGAGTAAGCTTTAATTCATAGAGCTGCCTAAAGACGGGAATAGCTAGTTCTTCTACTTCTAGATTTTGATTCTCAAGAGAGACCATGTTCATTTTTTTATTCTTTCGTTCACTAAAACGAAAGGAAATAGGACTTCCAGAATAGCAAACAATAGGATCCGTTCTTGATAGGTATTGATGATTATGAAGATGCCCAAGAGCGACGTAATCAAATCTTTCTTTTAATAAGGATAGAGGGATACTTTCTAATCCTGAAAGAGAGAGCCCTAGTTCAGAGCCGGAGAGCTCCCCGTTGCCAAAGAGATGATGGGCCAGAAGAACATTCTTTTGTCCTTCTTTAAACTCAAAGAGGCTATCTACAAGTTTATTTAAAAGACCTATTGTCTCAGAAGTTGCATCTGCCTTTTCAATCGCCCCAAGCTCTTCAGGGAAATTTGTGCGAGCGTAGTTATAAAGTTCATGACTTCTAAAGTAGGGAAAGAGGTGATAGCTAACCCCCTCTCTATGATAGCTATAAGTTCTTTTCTGCCCTTCAAGAGATCCTACAATATGAATAGATTGATCTTTTAAAAAGGGAATAGGGGCTTCAAGGAAGCGGCCGCTATCATGATTCCCAGAGATGATAAAGATCTCTAACTCATTTTCACTAACGGCCTCTTTTAAGAAACCATAATAGAGCGCCTGAGCCTCAGATGAGGGATGGGGCGTATCAAAGATGTCGCCACTTATGCAAAGGACATTAGGTTTTTCTTTTTTGATCTGGACCAAAAGCCAAGAGAGGAAGGCTTCTTGTTCTGGAAGCCGAGACTCTTTGAAGAGCTTCTTGCCCAAATGCCAATCGGATGTATGAAAAAAACGATGGGACATGGGAAGTCTCCTTAGCTTTCTGTGCTTCCTCCAGAAGTATCGCCACCTGTCTTAGTCTCAGCTGGCTTATTTCTGTTTCTATTGCGGTTCCTGTTTCTGTTACGGTTCCTATTCCTGTTATTGCTTGATCCCTCTTCCCCTTCCTTTTTCTCAGTAGGAGCGCCGTCTTTATTTTGATTTGGATTAGAACGGTTCTTGTTATGAGGTTTCTTAGTGTTTTTCTTTTTCTTATTATTTGGATTGTTTCTATTATTGCTGTTTGGATTACTTCTTCCGTTTCCACGGTTTCCGAGTCGCTTGTTATCTCTGGCATCAATCTCTTCAGACGTATTGAACTCTTCTTTATTAAAGTTTGGTTCATTATCTTCCACTTCATCCTCGTAAGGATCAGCTTTTGCTTTTACTTCTTCTTGAGATTTAGTCGGTGTTTGCTCTGTTGTTTCTTTCTTTTCTTCTGTCATTTCTTCGGTACCACTTGAGAGAGAGTCGAGGTAGACCTCGGCATCAAAATCCTCAGCATTCTCATAGTAGAGTTCGCCTTTAACTATATCGTCTTTAACAAGCCCGATGATCTCTGAGGTTTCATTAGTAATATGATCGAACCTGTCAGGGAACTTCCAATCATCAGGAAGTTTTAAGGCACTATCAAACTGATTGAGAGCGTATTTCTTAAACACGCCTTTATCTGTAAGCATTTCAAATTGTTCAATAAGAATATGAAGACGGGTAACTTTACCTCTGTCTCCGTTGGCCGCAACAATAAAAGAATGTTCTCTAGGGAGGCGCTTTCTTTTTTCTGAATAAACATTATCTTCGTATTTAATACAGCATTTAATCTGACCACAAACACCGTTGAGCTTACTTGGGATAAGGGCGAGGTTTTGGTTCTTGGCCATCTTAATGCTTACGTTTCCATAGTTCTTTAAGAAGCTCGAACAACAAGTTTGAAGCCCACAAGAGCCAATGGCCCCTAGGGCAGCCGTTCTATCCCTAACTGAGATCTGACGTAATTCTATTCTCATCTTAAGCTCACCAACAAGAGACTTAACTAAGTTTCTAAAGTCGACTCTGGCTGGGGCATTAAAATAAAAGACGGCTTTCTTTCCAAATTGAATGAACTCAACATGGGTTATATTCATCTCTAATTTAAATTCTTCAATAAGTTTCTTACAGGCGTTTTCAGCCTTTTTTTCTTGATTCGTAAAACTTCTTTGCTCGACGATATCCTCTTCAGAGGCGACCTTTGAGATGCTCTTTAGAGGGAGCATGTCTTTTCTAAAGGTCATGTCGTAAGGAAAGGAGTTGATATAACCCACGGTCATTCCGCGATCACTCATGGCCAAGACTTTTTGGCCGTATTGAAAGTAGCGGGTTCCCACTAGAAAGGGCTGGCTCTTTGCATTTCCTGGGAATCTTACCCGAACAAATGTTAGAGGGTCACCTTCGTTATAACGAGAAGACTTACCGGATTCGGTATCGTCTTCACCAGTGTTTATTTCTGTATTTTCACTTTCTTGAGGCATCTCTACTTCTTCAGGAGTAGCCTCTTCAGTTTCTGTATTATTTTGCATTGTATTATTTCTCAATGATTTAGAAGTGACTATTTTGGTTTCTTTTGATCCAAAAGTCTAGGCATGCCGTTACGAGTTAAGCACCATGAGTAGACCAAGGGATCTTTCCCAACCTGCGTTATTAAAAGTCTTACTTTTTTCAAACCACTGCAATTCTTGGCAAAGACGCTCTTTTTGAGTAACTCGCCCTGGGCGGTCTGATTCATATTCACTTACAAGGCCGCTTATCTCTAAATCAGATCCTGTCGTTGTTTTTAGTTTTTCAATTAATTCACCAAGGCCTTGGTCGTTATCAATATAATTCACAAGAAGGCCCTTTAAATCATCAGATCCTAGAAGGAGAGGGTAGTACTCCTTACGCTCTTCTAGCCAGAGACTAGTCTTAATTTCTGTGGGTCTTGGTTTCCACTTTGGGCTATTACCTTCTTCAAAGAGAGTGAGCTCTAAGGCCCTTGAGTGAATGGTTTCAATAAACTGCTCATCCGTATTATTTAAAAAGAAGACTGAGGTATTGGCCGCTGGCTCTTCTAGGGTTTTTAGTAATTTATTTAAATAAGCTGAAGATAGTTTATGGGGATCTTCAATGACAGCAAAGCGCCAAGGTAGTTCCATGGCACCATATTCCATAAAGCGAAAGAGCTCACCTAGTTCATTATCCTTAAGGCTATAGTTCTTCTTTAGATCAGCTCGAATAGGCCAGAGAAAGTCTGCGTGACCATTATTGACGAGAGAGAGGCATTCTTCGAACGAAGCATCTCTGCTCTCAAGCAGAACCTTAGTGAGGAAAGTCTTCATGGAGTTCTCTAAGAAGGTGCGAGGATCAGATGAGCCCGGGCCTGCTTTGAGAATATAAAAGGGTGAAAGTCTTTGGGCCTTATAGCCTTTTAAGAGGATGCTTGCGAGATCGTTGCTCACTTGTTGGCCTCTTGGCGGCTTTGGGCCAAGGATTCTAGTCTCTCACAGATAGCTTCTTGAACGGCTTCAAAGGATTGCTCGCCATCAATTGTTGAGATGCGATCAGGAAAAAGCCTAGCAGCTTCTTCGTAGCCTTCTATCAGAAGTTTATAGAAATCATCCCCTTGGGATTCAAAATAATCCTTTGGAATATTTCTTAACTTTTGCCTGCTATGTGAGGTTTCTAAACTAATCTTTATATAAAGAGTAAGGTGGGGCACTAGGTTTAAAGGAAAGTGCTTGTGAAGCTCTAGAATGGTCTGTGTTCCTAAGTTTCGTGCTTTTCCTTGATAGGCGATAGTTGAATCTAGGTAACGGTCTAAGATGACAACAGTGCCCGGTGTGCTTAACTCTTTTAAGGTAACTTCTTGAAGGAGTTGAGCTCTTGATGAACAAAAGAGGTGGGCCTCTGCTAAAGGATTGATTGGCTCTTTAGATTCAAGGATGCTCTTTCTTAATTTTTCACCAAAACTTGTTCCACCTGGTTCTCTAAGAACTAGGACCCGAAAGCCTTTTTCTTCTAAGAACTCTTTGGCATGTTTAAGTTGTGTTGATTTTCCCGCGCCTTCAATACCTTCAAAGCTAAGAAAAAAGCTTCCAGGAAAAGCAGGGGGGCGAAAACAATCTAGGAGTTCTTTTGAAATTTCAGACATGGGAGATAGAATATCTCTCGAATGAACTATTCGTAAAGTGCTTCGAAGGCCTTTTCAGGGTCTTCTTCAGAATCAAATTCAGATGCTGGTTCTCTAGGTGCGTCATCTTCACGCATATAATCATCTAAGTTTTCATCATCTTCTGGGTCAAAGGTCTCTTTAGAGATCTTTGATCTAATAGGGTCTAGTTCAACAGGGTCTGTTCCGTCGTCATAGTAATAATCATCCGGATCTTCAACGACTGGCTTTACTATTTTCCGAGCTGGTTTTCTAGGAGCTCTATTAGTGAAGGCCTTAGATTTAGTAAAGGAGGGTGACCTCTTTCTTGCCTTAATAACTTTCTTTGCCGTAGGTCTTACTCTTTTTGAGGCAATTCTTCTCGCCGGCTTATTAACTTTCTTCACCGAAGCTTTTCTCTCTTTAACTTCAGTTTTATTTGACGCCAATTGTTCTGGCGAAGAGTTGAAGAGATAGATGATTCCGATAAGGGCGAAGCTTAGGACTGCTCCCCAAATATAAGTTTCTTTCTTAGGTGATTTCTTTTCAAAGATAACGGGCTCAATCTCGGGATGATCAGGCATCTCACTATTAAGCTGTTCTTTTAATTTATACTTATCATCACTGTACTGAGCTTTTTTGCCACTATTGATTTGCCCAATATAAGCAAGTCCTGCCATGGCCTCTTTCTCAACAAAGGTATCATTCTCTTGTGTTAATTTTTCTTCAACTTCTTTATCTGAGGCTACAAAAGAATTGACCCCTGGAAGGCCAGGAAGTTCTTCATCGTGAGCGAGCCTTCTATCAAAGCCGTTAAATTGAAAGAGCTGATACCAGTTGCTTCCATCGAGTGAAGCATATTCAGTGATAAGGATTGATTTATTTTTAATTTTTTCAATGATCTGATCCTTTTGAAAGGCCTCAGATCTTTGAGCGTCTATAAGAAGATATATCTTTGCATCTTCAGAAACATCAAGTCGAAGCTCACTGGCCTCTAATGTTCTTCTGTTGCTATTTTTATTCTTATCCTTCATAGGTTCTCCGCAAAGAACTCATCGGGAAGCTTAAGTAAGAATTAAATGACTCAGGTATTTAGGTGTGTCTTTTGGTAATTATTTCCGGATTACTAAGAAAAAGGACAAAAAAAAGCCGGACCTAAGTCCGGCTTCTTATATATATGCTTTTGAAGGGTTTACTAGAAAGCACTCCAGTAAACATTTGCACCGTAACTAAAACCTTGTGTCCAGTTGCTAGCAATAAGCTTTCCATCATATGCTTGGAAAGGAGCTCCACCAACAGATACACCGGCGTAAACAGATGGTGATAATTGCTTACCAACTTCCATAGTAATATCAACATTACCTTGACCACCTCTTAGGTTGTCTTGGTTCTTGTTGTAACTCTGAAAGAATTCTTCAGTAAGAGAAACTGACCAGCTGTCATTGATTGAATATGATTGAGTTAATACAACATAACCATAATGAGTGCTTGTGCTATGGTCACTAGTGTCGATTCTGTCTCTAACGGCACCGTAAATAGTTCCACTTAGATTAACAGCACCAAAACTACGGCTCATAGAAGCTGAAAGTCTGTTAAGACCGTATTGGTTAATTGCATTTCTGATATCTTTGTCTGGGTAAAAACGTTTTTCTAAGTTCATAGAAAGGTTAATACCGTGATCAGCTTGATTTAAGATTCCGCTTCTTGTGTACTTGATAACTGAACGAGCAAATGAATGATCTGCTTCTGTCATGTCAGCAGTCTTTTCAGACGTATAACGTGTTTCAAGTTGAAGCCTATCTTTTGGAGTAATTTGATACTTAAGATAAGCGATGTGAGTTTGCTTTGATCCCACAGTCTTATTAGATCCTGTCTTTTTTCTTGCATCTACTGCATGAAGTAAAGAGAGTCCTAGTGGTGAACTACGAAGCATCTTACGAGCCTCAGAAAAGTTCATTAAACTTTTACCTGCAGCCATTGCAGATGTCCCTAATGTTAGCCCTGCCAAAGCTACGATTACTAATTTTGCGTTCATGTTAACTCCTTCAAAAGTTTTGTTGTAATTCTTTATATTGATGAAAGTCAGTCATCAGTTAAATATTTCGACTTCGTGAAAATACGTTAAGTTTGAATAATCTCAACTAAAAAAGTCGGATGTTGAAACATTTACCGGAGAAAGTAAGTTTAAGTAAGAAATCGCTGTGTCATTTAAAGGAATATCAGCTATCTAGCCACTTGCATTCCCTCATGAGACAATCTGACACTAGCAAGTATTTGATTCATGGAACGAAAAAACTTTATCTTTATACTCTATTTACTTCAAACCTTCAGGTGCCTTATTGGGCCTCTCCTCATCGTTATTGGTTATCCTCTAAGCGCTAAAGTGAGAGATCGCCTCAATTTTGAAGTGAAGAATTTCTTAAAAGATCCTGACCCAAAAAGATCAAATGCCTATATGGCCTTTGAGGTAAGTTCTGAAGGGGAGTTTGAACAGGTCCGTCCTTTGATTGACCATCTCCTAGGAAAGGGCCTTATCGTTGAAGTTATCTACGCCTCGGAGTCCTTAGAGGACAAGATGCTCTCTTTGACTGAGAAGGAAGCTGGCTTTCGCTCTCTACGATTACCCGTGATGAGCTTTAGTGCCTTTTCAAATAGTTTTACTCTTAGTCAAAATATAAAAAGTTTCCTAACGGCGCCGCGCTTAGTTCTGTGCCGTTACGACTTTTATCCAGAACTCCTTCTATATGGTCTCAAAAAGAATGTTCAATTCTCCTTAGTTTCTGCCACTTTAAAAAATAAAGAAAAACCTTCATGGTTCCTAAGGCAAGTTTATAAGAGCTTTGATTCAATCCTCTGCACTAGTAAGAGTGATCAAACCCTTATGCAGGAACTTGCTTCTAAAGACGCGAGAGTGGAAACCTATGAGTTTAGAGTGCCTCAGATTATGGAGCGGATTAAAAACAGGGAAGAGTCTCTTTTAAAGATTAAGGAGATCCTTAGTTGGATTTCAGAAGTGCCAAGGGCCGGAAGGATTGTTTTTGGCTCTGTATGGGAGAATGAAACTAAAGTCTTTAATGACCCTGAGTTTTGCCAGTCCATCGAAAAGGGAGAGTTAAGAGTTGTTCTTCTTCCCCATCAATATGACCCCCAAATTAGAGCTTCTATAAAGACAGTGAAAACTTACCTCTATAATGAGGGCGATGACTTAAACTCTCTTTTAGCCCAGTTTAAAGAGAGCCCCGGAGTCTTAGTCCTTAATATTCGCGGTATACTTTGTGAGATTTATTCTTATTTTGGTCATAGTTATATTGGAGGTGGTCACGGCAGAAGCGTTCATAGTGTTCTAGAGCCTTTCTTCAGTGGCTGCCATATCTATTGTGGACCTAAGGTTCACCGCTCTACGGAGATCGACTTTGTCATGGCAAATTCTCCCGAGGACCTTAATGTCATTCATGAGTTAGGGGGTTTTTATAAGACCTTTAGAGCAACTCCTGCTTTAGATAAAACAGAGGCTCGCCATAAACTAGGGATGGCCCTATACTCAGATTTTGAAAGAATTGTTAACCTCTTGCTTGAGACAGATGTATGATTGAAAAAGAATTAGATATGGCCCTTGTGGGTAAGAACTATCTAAGCTTTTTATTAGGGCTCGAATTACTTGAAAGGAAGCAAGTTGTCCTTCTTCTAGATGATGACCGATTAAGTTACGGACAACTCTATAGTGATTCTCTTCCTCAACTTGAAGTCGATTTCTTAAGAATTTGGGGGGAAGATAAAGATATCCTTCCTCTTATCAATATTGATACTTACCTTGTTAATAAGCCGCTTACTTTTGTTGTTGGAATCGAGCGAATAGTTCTAGGGGGAAGACCTAGTCATAACTTTTGCGAGATTGTGAGAAAACTTCCTGAGATCTTACCAAAGGGATTAGAGATAACTTGGCCTTTTGAAACAATTGAAGGTCAAAAAGAATTTGATGAGGCCTTCGTCGCCTTTTCTAAAAGAGTGGCCCAGAATGCTTTTAGGTATAAGTCCGTTCAAAGCTTTAACACCAATGTTTTTCTCACTCACTGTCCTCCAGATATAAAGACTTGTTTTGAATCCTTTGAAGAGATTTTCAATGCCATGAATAGTGGAGAGTATTCAGACTACTTAACTGAGCTTACTTTCTTCTTTATGGCTCGCGGTAAGTTTCAAAAGAAGTTCTCAATGGACCTCAGTCGTTTTGAACTGTTTCATCTCTTCTTAACTCTCTTAAGTCCGCTTTACGAACTAGACCAGGACCATCTTCTTGAAGACCTAGAAGAGGTTTTGGTATCCCGTGGCGGGATGTTTAAAAGAACCAGGATTAGAGAATGGAGGTTTCACAAGTCTAAGCCTTGGTCTCTAGAGCTTGCTAGTTACGATGGAATCATTCACCCCAAGAATATCTCTCTTCTTGGGGCTGATCCTTCTGGGCTTTCAATCAGGCTTGATAACTTAGGCCAAAGTTATGGCTGCTTAAAGATTAATTATAACTATAAAGATGGAGCGACTATCCCATGGAAAGGCTCTAAATTTCTAAGAAGCAAAAAAGAGATGCTTGGAACTAGTGGTCCCCTTTGGGAAGCTGTCTTCTTTGAAGACTTCTTGCAAGTTAGGTATTTCGTAAAAAAATTAAAAGGCTCTAAGATAGAGTTTCATAAGAACCATATTGTAGATCTTTTAAAAGTTGACCTTGAAGGCCTTTTCCCAGGTCTTGGGATCGACCTAGGTGAACCCTCATTAGAATGGGGTCCTGAAGTATGGATTGAAGGGGAGAAGGGAAATATCAAAGGTGATATTCCTTTTCCAAAGTCTGTATCAGTAACGAATGTAAAAGAGCCCTTAATCGAAGAGCGCTTAAGTCAGGTCTATTACTTTGGACCTTATAAAGAAGGGCCTTTAGGGCTACTTTCTAGCTTAATGGAGATTAAAGACGGGCAACAATTTCTGTAGGAAATACCGCTACTCTTTTTTTTGTATTATAAAGATATGAATAAACTGCTTAATCAAGATCATGGTCAAACTGTCGTCGAATACATTCTTTTGATGTTTGTCATGGTTGTTGTGATCATCTCTGGCATGGGTCAGGTTAAGGAGTGGTTCTTGGCCAATTCTGATAATTGTAACGGAAATACCAAGTCTTTCGTCTGTAAGATGGATAATACCTTCAACGGAACCTTCAATAGCTACGGCTCAATGAGGTATTTTACCATAAGAAGATAGTCTAAGTGTAAGTAATCACATGGCTAGACTGTCTGTTTCCTAACACAACCTGTAATTTATACATCCTCTAAGAAAAATAAATGAAATTATTTATCAGATTGTTATGATGTTTTTATATTGACTCAAAGTGTTAAGAAAAAAAAGTGTCCAGCTTGCTGGACCATGAAGGAGACTAAAATGAAAACGATCAAAACGAACAAACAAAAGATCAAGGCATTGTTAATTACAATGACTCTGGTCGCTAGCCCGGCAGTTGTTTTTGCCCAAGATGATGATCTTCTTGCAGGAACAGATGACGTTCTAAACTCAGAACAGATTGATATCGATGGAGCTTACGACAGACGTGAGTCAGCCTCTGATAGAATCGCAAAACTTCGTAAAAGGCTTGAAGCTCAAAACGAAGAGATGATGCACAAGAAAATTGAGAATGAAAGAATCAAGTCTGAAAAGAAACTTGAGAAAAAGTTAAGACGCGCCTTTACTGGTGGCGGATCTGACAGAGTCGTTGTTAGACAAGCAGCTCCACAAAGAATTGCTGCTCTTGCACCAGTTGCTATTAAGACTCTAAAGAAGACTTCAATTACTCCAAGCATAGGTAAGTCCTCAACTGGAGATGAAGGATATGAATCTAAGATTGACTTAGGTTTGAATGTTGACCACGCTGTTCATGAAAACTTTTCAGTCGGCGCTGGGATTAAGTACTCTAAGACTGAATATGAAACAAAGAATAATAATTTCTTCGTTATTCAGCCAGCTAACACAGAGAGTGAGAGCGATTATGAGTACTCAAGATTAAATTTAAATATTAATTCAAAGTTCTTTTTTACAGGACTTGATAATAAGTTCCGTCCTTATCTTGGAGCGGGAGTTGGTTACAATAGAGTAACAATTTCTGATACAAATCCAGCGGATGATAACTTTAATACAAATGGTTTTGGTGGTGGATTTCAAATTCAAAACCCAGAACAAGAAACAGAACTAACTGATAGCCTTTATTCAGCAACTGCTAATCTAGGGGCGAATATCCTCTTTAATGACGTAGTAGGAATGAACTTGAACCTATCTTATACAAAGTTCTTAAACTCAGCCTTTACTGATACTGATGATACCAATGCCTTTAATACTCAGTTCAACTCTAACGAAAATGCACTTCGTCAGCAGGGGAACTCTTTATCAGAAGATAGTGTTGCAGGTTTCAGTCTTGGAGTAGTAGTCAATTTCTAAACCAATTAGAACAGGTATAGCGAGGAGTGATTCTCCCTATACCTAAGTTTTCTTCTCAAAATAGGGGTTTTGTCGTTTTCCCTTGTTTTATTGGACGCCGCGTTTAAAAACGCGGCGTTCCTTATTTTGGGGTAAGTAAGTTCCCCTTTACCCAGCTCTTTTCATTAGGCCATAAACCACCGATAATTTAGACCTCATTAATTTTAAGGAAGCCAAGGAGGTCTCCGTGAGAGACGTTTATATTGTTGATGCAAAAAGAACACCTCAAGCAAAATCAGGAGCTGATCTAAAGGATGTAGCCGCACCATATCTAGGGGCCTACTTAGTCAGAAATATCTTAGACAATACTAGTATTCCAACAGACGCCATTGATGAAGTGATCTTCGGAAATACAGGAGCGCCAGCCAAGTACCCAAATGTTGGGAGAGTCATAGGACTTGAAGCCGGTCTTCATAAGCATACCTCAGGTTATACAGTTCATAGAAACTGCGCCTCAGGTATGGAGGCCCTTAGTCAGGGCTTCTTAAAGATCGCCTCGGGAAGATCTAACGTAATCTTCGTGGGTGGTATTGAGAATATGAGTCAGATGCCTTTGATTTATTCTAAAGAGATGACTGATCTTTTTATCAATGTCATGAAGGCAAAAAAATTACCAGATAAATTAAAGGCGCTAAGTTCTTTTCGCCCACCATACCTCTCTCCAGTCATCGCTATTGAACAGGGTCTTACAGATCCTTTTTGTGGCCTTAACATGGGACTGACTGCAGAGCTTCTGGCCCGTGAGCTAGGTATTACTAGAGAACAACAAGATGAATTCGCTAACCGCTCTCATTCCCTGGCCATAGCGGCTACTAATGAAGGCCGTTTTAAAGATGAGATTGTTCCTATTTTAACTGGTGAAAAACTAGATAAGCTTCTTAGCGTTGATGTTGGTCCACGTGCCAACTCTACTGTTGAAGGTCTTGGAAAGATGAAGCCTTATTTTGAGAGAGGATCAGGAACCGTTACTGTTGGTAATGCTTGTCCTATCACTGATGGTGGATCGGCCCTTCTTTTATGCGACGAAGAAGCGCTAAAGAAATACAACCTAACTCCAATGGCAAGAATTGTAGATTATCATTTTGCAGGACTTGAGCCAGAAAGAATGGGAATGGGTCCACTTCGCGCTATGGACGGTGTCTTTAAAAGATCTAATCTTAAGATGGATGATATGGACCTAGTTGAAATCAACGAAGCCTTCGCAGCTCAGATCATTGCTGTAAGAAGAGGCTTTACTGATAAGAAGTGGGCTCAAAAATTTGATGTTGATACTCTTTACGGAGATGTTCCTGATGAGAAATTCAATGTTAACGGTGGCGGGATTGCTCTTGGTCACCCTGTTGGTTCTACTGGTTCAAGGTTGATTGTTACCTTGGCCCATGAACTTAAGAAGCGTAAAGCAAAGTACGGGATTGCCTCACTATGTATTGGTGGCGGTCAAGGCGGAGCTACCATAATCGAAAATTTAGTTTAAAGAGGATTAGATAATGACCAACAAAAGAATTAGTTTTGAAATTAAAGATTCGATCGCTTATATCGGGTTTGGTTACAACTGTGAAAAATCAATGACTGTCCTCGATGAGGAGTCCCTTGTTGAGTTAAGAGATACAGTTGATGATCTTCATGGAAAAGCAAAAGAACTCAAGGGTGCAATCTTTTTTACACATAAAGAGAAGTGCTTCTTAGCTGGAGCTGATATTAAGCTTATCGCTGGGATGAAGACTGAATCTGAAGGGGCTCATGGAGCCGAGCAAGGTCAATTGATCTTTAATAAGATTGAAGATCTTAAGATCCCTACAGTCGCCTGTGTTCACGGTGTCTGCCTTGGTGGTGGAACAGAACTTATCTTAAGTTGTAATACAATTATAGCCTCAAGTGATAACGCTACAGTAATGGGTCTACCAGAAGTTAAGCTAGGAGTTATTCCTGGTTTTGGTGGTACTTATAGAATGCCAAGAAGAATTGGTTTACCAAAGGCGCTAGATCTTATTTTATCTGGAAAGATGGTTAAGGCGAAAAAAGCTAAGAGATTAGGTCTTGTTGATGGTGTTTTCCCAAAAGAGAGGCTTCTTGAGCAGGCCGTTATACATTTTGATAAAAGAAAGAAGGCCGAAGGTCTTATGGAGAGTTTAGAGAATTTTGCCAGTGAAAACTTTCTCTCAAAGAAGATTATCTTTCAAAAGGCTAGAGAATCTGTTCTTAAAAAGACTAAAGGCTTCTATCAAGCTCCTCTGAAAATATTAGATGTAATGGAAGCAGGAATGATGAAGGGAAGATCAAGTTATCTTTCTTCAGAGTCTCAGGCTTTTGGTGAGCTTTGTGTAAGTGAGCAAAGCAAGAATCTTCAGCATATCTTCTTCATGACTGAAGAAGCTAAGAAGTTTCCTGGTGGGGAGACTACTGAAAATGTTCCTAGCTTAAAAAGAGGCGCTGTCTTAGGCGCTGGAACAATGGGTGGCGGAATTGCATGGCTTATGTGTAATTCAGATATGGCCCCTATTATGAAAGATCTTAATGAAGACGCTCTTGTCTTAGGCTTAAAGCAGGCCAGCTCTAATTTTAAAGGGGCCATGAAGAGAAAAAAATTATCTGAAGATGACTTTCAAAGGAAGATGAGAAGTATTTCTCCTCAATTAGATTTCTCAGGTTTTCAAAAAACCGACCTTGTTATTGAAGCTGTAGTAGAGAATATGGATATCAAAAAGTCAGTCTTTGCTGAAGCTGAAAAGCATGTCAGCGAAACTTGTCTTTTAACGTCTAATACTTCTTCACTTAGTGTTGAAGAGATGGCCACGGCCCTTGAAAAACCAGAGAGGTTTGCAGGTCTTCATTTCTTTAACCCAGTACATATGATGCCTTTAGTAGAGATCATCACTCATTCAAAAATGAGTAACGATACCGCTAAGGCCCTTTATGATTGGTGTCTTGCTTCAAAGAAAACTCCTGTCATCGTTAAAGATGGCCCAGGATTTTTAGTCAATAGAATCTTAATGCCTTACCTCAATGAAGCAGGCTTTCTTCTCGAAGAAGGCGTGTCGATGAAAGACATTGATGATGCTTGTTTAAACTTTGGTATGCCAATGGGCCCTTGTAGGCTTCTTGATGAAATCGGAATTGATGTTGGTGTTAAAGTCGCCAAGATCCTTCATGATGGTCTCGGCGACAGGGCTAAGGCCTCAGGAGCTTCAGATCTCTTAGTAGATAAAGGCTTTTTAGGGAAGAAGACTAGCGCTGGTTTTTATCTTTATGATGAAAATGGAAAAGTAGCTGGACCTAATGAGGAAGTAACTAAGTTGTTACCTAGTCAAAGAAAGAAAATGGATGAAACTGAGATTCAGATGAGAGTTGTACTTCCGATGATTAACGAAGCTTCAATCATTCTTGAAGAGGGAATTGTAAAAACTCCCGCAGAAGTTGATCTCGGTCTGATCTTCGGAATAGGCTTTCCTCCTTTTAGAGGCGGGCTTTTAAAGCATGCTGATAGTGAAGGTTTAGAAAGAATACTTTCCGCTATAGAAAAATTTAGCAAAGAAGTTGATTTTGATCGGTATCAGCCAAGTGGCTATCTAAAAGACTTAGTCGATCAAAAGAAAAAGTTCTACGAAGCTTAGGGCCTAGGTGCAAGCTTCGTTTACTCGCTATTTTTTTAAGTACATCTTTTTCGCTAAGACTCGGCAGAGGCTTTTGTTTCTGGCGATTCTTGGTCTTATCATCTCATCCTTCGCCCTCTTGGTTCTTCAAAGCACTATGGGGGGGCTCCAAGATAAATTAATTGGCCGCTCTAAGAGCGTTAATGGAAATGGTGTCTTATTTATAAATGAAGGCGGCTATGCTAAGGCGCGAGAAGTTAAGCGTTATTTAAAAACCAAGAAAATCAAAGGCTATATAGAGCAAGAGTTAGAACTTCTTCTTAAAAACGGAAACTATCTGGCTCCTGTTATAGTTCACGGTCTTGATGATAAGTCAGATCTTCCCCCTTACTTTGAAGATGTTAAGTTACGCGAGGTCCTTTTATCTCCTTCTTTAGCGAGGAGGGTGAACCTTGATCTTGGCGATCAGGTAAGGCTTATTTCTCCGGCTCATACTGATTCGATTATGGGAGATATTCCAAGAACAATAACTCTTTATTTAGAAGATTATCTAAGCACCGACGTGCCTGAAGTTGATCACTATCATCTTTGGGTTCGCCTAAAAGTGCTACAAAACATGATGAGAAAGAAGGCGGCCAATAGGGTTCGCTTCTTTCAAGAAGTCGACTTTGATGAATTACGATTAGGACTTAAGGAAACCTTTGGCCCTAGCATTGAATTAAAATCATGGAATGAAATGAATAGCACTCTGGTTTGGGCCTTAAGCTTAGAGACCACTGTAATGGTCTTTCTTTTTGCCGCCATGACCCTCTTAGTATCTCTTTGCATAACCTCTGGACTGCTTATCTTCTTTGGAAAAGTTAAAGGAGATTTAGCCAGCTTTTGGATTATGGGCGGCTCTAAAGCAGATTTAGAGAAATCAACATCTATCTTTTTATTATTGATGAGTACCGGTGCGGTCATTATAGGCCTTCTTCTAGGGCTTATTGTTCTTTATTTCTTGGAGCATTACGGGGTAGAGATCATGCCTGAAGAATTTGTTGATAGAAAGATTCCTATTAAGATCACCTCTATGGGTGTCTTCATCAGTTTTATTGTTCCTACTTCAATTTCAATGGCCTTTAGCCTTATGAGTTTCTCTCAGTTTAAAAAAGAAACCAACTTTCTCGATTATGTCAGAACAATCGGTTGATATTCTCGTCGTTGGTGACGGCGTCAGTGCAAAGGCCCTTCTCTGGGAACTTGAACAGCAGATTAGTGAAAAAAAAATACTTCAAGTAAGCTCTGATAAACTTTTTCCAAAAACAAGTCTTTCAAGCACTGCTATCGTGGCAAAGCATGGAATGAGAACTGGTGTTAGCCCCTTAGGGGATCTCCTGTGTCAGGGTGTTGAGCATTTTATGAAGAATGTTTATAGCACTGGTCTTATGGGAATGGAGAAGTCCTCTTTCTTTGACCTCTCTCATAAAACAGATCTTGAAAAGCTTGAATCAAGGTATGGAAAGGTTGAGCTTTGTGAACCTGGTTGTCTTCCTTATGGTCAGACTCAACCAGATGTTTATTTTACTTTAGAAGATTGCATTTTTATCAACCCGAAGGTTTTCTTGAGCTCACTTGATGAACAGTTCAATATTCCTTTAAAGAATAAAACCCTAATAGGAGTTGAGGATCATTGTGCTTTTTTTCTCGGAGGCGATAAAATTCACTTTAAGAAATTAATTCTTTGTCATGGTATAGGTCTTACCCAACTTTCGGGTCTTGGTATTAAAACAGAAAAAACAATTAAAGAAGTGCCAGGCGCTTTTCTAAGATGGAAAATTAACCTAGATGTTAAGAGTTTCGCTTATGGATTAGGAGGGTCAAACTTAGTTTATAGAAAAGATGATCAAAGTCTAATGCTCGGGGGGAGTACTCAACAAAAAGAAATCTTCAGTGCTGATCACGAAGCATTAAAAAGCTTTTATAATAAAGCATTAAGCTTTGGCCTTGATTGGATCCCTTCATTAGAAACTGCTGAGGTTTTAATAGGCGCTAGAGTGAAGGGTCCTAAAAGGACGCCTCTTTTTGAAGAAATTAAAGATGATGTGTTTATCTTAGGAGCGGCTTATAAGAACGGTTGGTCTCAGGCCTTTTGGGGCGCTAAGAAAATCTGCAGTGAATTACTCTGAGCATTCACCCTTGGTGTATTTAACTTTTTCGCAATTTGCTTGGCAGCTATTTGAATAAGTCTTTCCATCCTCACCGCAAACTGGTGCGTACTCTTCAGTACATATACAGAGGTTATTCTCTTCAACTATACCTGAAGGATTCTTTTCTTGGTTGCATGAAGTTAGTGAGAATAAAAAAAGGAAGGAGCACAATATTATTTTCAATGGTCTCATCTTTTTCCTTAATTTATGGGGTTTAAACTGATAAAAAAATGGTGGCTTCGGGCAGAGTTGAACTGCCGACCTATGGGTTATGAATCCATCGCTCTCACCAACTGAGCTACGAAGCCGCGATCCTCTTTTTATGACCGCAGTTTAATTATAAACCCATGAGACTGTCAACAAGTCTCTCAAAGAATATTAGTGACTTATGGAAGAATTAGATCAAATTTACAACCACCCCCGTTTAAAAACCCTTTGCCGCTATGTGGGCGAGTTCATGGATGATCGAAATCTATGGCCTAAGTCCAAAGAAGCGGCTGTTGCCGTATCTGGCGGTGCCGATAGCATCTTGCTCTTAATGGTCATGGCCCGCTTCGTTCAAGATGGCAGGTTAAAATCTCTCAAAGCGGTGCATATAAATCACGGTACTCGAGAGGCCAATTATGAAGAAGAGGACCTTGTAGCAGAGTTTTGTTACAGAATTGGGGTTTCTCTCAAAATTGAAATATTGGATCTCTCTCACTATAAAAGTAACTTTGAATTCATCGCTAGAAAAGAGAGATATAAAGTCTTTAAGTCTCACCTCAATAAAGGTGACTCACTTTTTCTAGGTCATCATATCGACGACTCAATTGAATGGTCACTCTTGATGCAGTCAAAATCAGGAAGCCTAAAACCAAGTCTTGGGATCCCTGTTATTAACGGCGCATATGTCCGTCCTTTTATGTGTCTCTCAAGAGCGCAGATTGAAGGTCTCTGTAAAGACTTAGATCTTCCTTATGTAAATGATCCAACTAATCTTGAATTAAGATTTGAAAGAAACTTTATCCGCCATGAAATCTTACCTAAGTTGAAAAAAAGATTCCCGGGTTTCATCCGCCATTATGTTTCTCGGCAAAATGACCTGGCCTATAAGTTAAGGGCCGCCAGGCTTGGGAAGAGAAAAATTGTTGATTTCAAGATTAAGGCTGATAATTTTGGAGGTAAGATTCTTTACCGCGAAGATTATAAGAATGATTTTAAAGGATCTAAGCAAGATATTATTAAGATTGTAAAAGAACTCTCAGACGCTCCAAGAGGGGTCCTCCAGTCTCAAGCAGATAAGATGATCCGCGCGCAGTTTAAAGGCAAGCAAGGTCCTTTTATTTTCTCTGGTGGCGTCTTTGGTTATATGGGCCAGGGAACTCTATATTTTATCCCAAGGGATAAGGTTAAGACCTTTAAGGAAATTGACCGCGTCCTTCTTCATTCTTTAAGAAAAGCTTCAACTTCGCAGATTCCTAATGTACCAACTAAGAACCTAGCCGGACGGATGAACACTGATCCTTTTCCTTTTCTCTTTTTTACTCGAATAAAAGAAGGCACTGAAAAATCAATGGGATTGCCGCCCAGCAGGAAGAGGCCACACCCACTTCTCCCTCAAAGTACGGCCTTCGCCCTTCGTAATGGGCTTTATATAGGGGAGCTTCCGCGTTTACTGACTAAGGACGCAGGTAAAAGACTCAAGTATGAACTGCCTCTCATAAAGATTGATTCATGGCCTACAGCGGCGAATCCTAAGGATTAAATGCTGGAAAACCTTGGGATATCTTGTAAAGAAGGGCCCTAGGTTTTAAAATAGAGCCAATGTTATTTTCAGGGAATGAAGATAGCTGATTACTAAATGCTTAAGGAAAAGCCTATGAAACCGCAGCAGAAAACTTTGACCTTATGGATTGTTGTCATCTTGATGATGGCCTTGGTAGCGAAAGTCGCTTCCGAACAAAAAACAGTTCGTAAAAAAATCACATATCCTGAATTCATACAGGCCGTAGAAACTAAGAAGATTGAAAAAGTAGTTTTTAAGGGCAAGAAAGAAATCATCGGTAAGTTCATGACTGACTACGAAAGTGGAAGAAGTTTTAACTTAACGGGTGATACTGGTGAAGTCACTTTTAAGATCCTTCGAGAAAATGGAATAACTCCCGAGTATGAAGAAGAAGAAAAACAAACATTCTTTGTTAGCCTTCTTGTTAACTGGGGACCTATGATCCTCTTGATTGTTATCTTCTATTTCTTCCTCCGTCAGATTCAAGCCGGTGGTGGAAAGGCCATGAGCTTTGGTAAGTCTAAAGCTAAGATGCTCTCTGCTAATGATAAGAAAGTGACCTTCTCTGATGTCTCTGGCGTTGAAGAAGCAAAAGAAGAATTAGTGGAAGTTGTCGACTTTCTAAAAGATCCTAAAAAATACACTGCGCTTGGTGGGAAGATTCCAAAAGGGGTTATCCTTGTTGGTCCTCCTGGGACTGGTAAGACTCTTCTTGCTAGGGCCGTCGCTGGTGAAGCTGATGTTCCTTTCTTTTCAATTTCAGGTTCTGACTTTGTAGAGATGTTCGTAGGTGTTGGTGCTTCTAGAGTAAGAGACTTGTTTGAACAAGGTAAGAAACACGCTCCTTGTATTATCTTTATCGATGAGATCGATGCCGTTGGTAGGCATAGAGGTGCCGGTATGGGCGGTGGACACGATGAGAGAGAGCAAACTCTTAACCAACTCTTAGTCGAGATGGATGGTTTTGAATCAAATGAAGGCGTGATCTTAATCGCCGCTACTAACAGAATTGATGTATTAGATCCGGCTCTTTTAAGACCGGGTCGTTTTGATAGAAGAGTGACTGTAGGGCCTCCAGATGTTCGTGGACGCCTTGGAATCCTAAAGGTTCACTCTAAGAAGACACCTCTTGCTGATGATGTTGAACTTCAAACTATTGCTCAAGGAACTCCTGGCTTTACAGGGGCTGACCTTGCCAACTTAGTTAACGAAGCCGCCTTGAACGCAGCAAGATATGATAAGAAGAAATTAGAGATGGTTGATTTTGAATCAGCTAAAGATAAGGTTCTTATGGGACCTGAGAGAAAGTCTCTTGTGATCAGTGATAAAGAAAAAAGACTGACAGCTTTTCACGAAGCTGGGCATACATTAGTAGGTCACTTTCTTCCTGAAGCAGATCCTATTCACAAGGTATCAATTATGCCTCGTGGTGGAGCTCTTGGGATCACTATGCAGCTTCCAAAAGAAGACCGCTTATCGATGACAACTAACTATGCTCTTAATCGTATTGCTATCCTAATGGGTGGGCGTTGCGCCGAAGAGCTTGTCTTTGATGACGTAACTTCTGGGGCTTCAAACGATATCCAAGTAGCGACTTCAATGGCGCATAAGATGGTGTGTGATTGGGGAATGAGTCGTCTGGGTCCTCTTAGATTTCATCGCTCAAGTCAGACTGCTTTTTCAGCACCTGGAACTGAGGGCATGAATTACTCTGAGGAAACCGCGGAGAGGATTGACCAAGAAGTTAAAAGAATTGTAGATGAAAACTATGTCGTGGCCATGGACATCTTGGTTAAGCATAGAGATATCCTGGATAGAGTTTCTGAAGCTCTGATCGTTTGGGAAACTCTTGATAAGAATCAAGTTCAAGATCTAGTCGATGGTAAGGATATTGGGAAACCAATCTTTACTGTAGAGAAAAAAGATAAAGACGAAGAAAAGAAAGAAGAAGCCGTTGTTAAAAAAGAAGAAACACCAGATAAGGATCCTTCAGATGATCCTGTTATGGCCTAAGTAAATGTCTAAAAAGAATTTTAAGATGATGGGGGTGATTAATATCACCCCCGATTCTTTTTCAGACGGTGGCCAAAACTTGACTCCTCAGAAGGTCCTCTCAAATTGCCTTAAAATGACAAAGTTAGGTGTAGATTGCTTTGATTTCGGAGCAGAATCCACGGCTCCCTTCAATGAAAAAATTTCAATAGATTCTGAGCTTAACCGTTTTGAGGAGAACCTCTTCCCAGTCTTAGAAGAGATTCTTCATTTAAATAAAACCATCAGTATCGATACCTATAAGCCTGAGATTTTTAGAGAAGTAGCTTCGAGGGTCTATAAGATTAATTCTAAGGCACAGCTTATTTGGAATGATGTAAGCGGCTCTGTAGATGATTCTCTAAAAGAAACCTTAAAGGAGTATCCAAGATGCACCTATGTTCTCTCTCATAACCTCGCCCCGTCTAGATTCCTTACAAGTGATCATATGAATTACCTTGAAGAAGACCTTGATTTAAAGAGTTTCTTCGAGAGGGGAGTTCAGTCACTTAGCTTTCATCAAGAGGTTTTTTTAGATCCCTGTTTCGGTTTTTCTAAGACCTTTGATCAAAATTGGGAGCTCATTCAAAAACTTCCAGATTTAGTTAAAAGTTTTGATAAAGGCTGGGTCTTAGGTGTTTCAAAGAAGTCATTTTTAAAGTCAGTAGCTAAAAAAGTGGCCAGTCCAGGGCCGAAAATGACAGAACTCTTACACCTAGGAATCCTCCTTAATTGGCAAGAAAACCTACCGATAAACCCCTATTATTTAAGAGTTCACGATGTCGCACTTGGTCATTTTCTTACACTTGGCCAACAAGAACTTACATTTGGCTGAAAACCGAGTATTCCTTATAGATGCGAGGGGTCAATTGCTGGCATATTCTATCCTATTAGATAGTGTGCCTCAAGAGATCGGGGAGATTTATGAAAACACTTATTACCACTATTACCTTACTAGCCTGTATGAACGCCTTTGCCACAGATAAGGTCATCTACGGAAACGACGACAGAGACCATTTAAATGAAAGTGAAATGGCAGCCTATAAAGAGCTGGCCCGAAGCACTGCTGGTATGATTCCAACATCAAAGTTAGAAAGTCAGTTTGACGGACTCTTAACACTTATTAAAGGCAGAACATTAGAGCAAACTCAAAGAGTCTGTAAGGATGAGAAATTTAGCCAAGTCATGACGGCCGCCAATTGTAGTGGGTTTCTTGTTGGTAAAAATAAAATAGTAACGGCAGGGCATTGTATTAAAGATGAGTTCGCTTGTGCCAATAATAAATGGGTCTTTGATTTTAGACAAGATCTTGTCCCCGAAGGCGAGGATCAACTCTTTGTAAATTCTGATAATGTTTATGGTTGTAAGAAGATCATCTCTCGCGCTTTAAGCCGTAATAGTCAGAATGATTACGCTCTTATTGAACTAGATAGAGATGTAACAGACAGAGAAGTTCTTAAATTTAGAACTGAAGGAAAGATTGAAGATAATGATCCATTAGTTGTTATTGGTCACCCATCAGGGCTTCCAACAATTATCGCAGGTGGAGCTAATGTTAGAACAAATACCAATGATTTTTTCTTTCAAGCTAACCTAGACACTTTTGGTGGCAACTCAGGATCAGCTGTCTTTAATGCAAAAACAAATACTGTTGAAGGAATCCTTGTAAGAGGGGAAACCGACTATGCTTATGACTCTGAATCAGGTTGTTACAGAGTCTTTAAATGTAAAGATGATGAATGCCGAGGGGAAGATGTAACAAGAATCACGGTTATCCCTGAGCTTGTTCCTGGAATGACTCCTGTTGAGCCAATCGCCACTGAAGTAGAAGAGGAAGAAAATCCTTTTGCTTTCCCAGGATTTTCCTTTGATGGCATTGGTGAGCTTGACTGTAATCCGGTTATCCCAGGTGATTGTTTAGATTTCTAGAATAAAGCCTATCTATAACCTGTCATTATTCATTAATGGCAGGATTTCTCTTTTTCCCTTATAATAAAAGAATGAACTTTAGAACAGTCACCCTAGAGGCAAAGGATGTGCCCTCAACTGTCAGTTACCTCTCAGAGCTACTCGAGCTTGAGATCCTGCCCATAGGCGTTGATGAGATCCTACTGAAGAGTGAGCACGTAGAATTCAAAGTTGTTCCAGGGGCCAAGACTAAGAGCCGCGGCAATACTGTTTTTGATCTAACAGTAAATGAAGTTGAAGATCTCGAAGAACTTTCTCAAAAAGCCCAGTTTCTTCATTATAGATTCGGTGAAAAATGCAGCTTTAGTGAAAAATTTGAAGATGATCTTCATAAAGAGCTTGAATTATCTGACCCTGACGGAAGAGTTTGGCGTTTTAGAGTTTGTCATTAAGCGTTAGTTGCGTCGTGTAATCCTATTGTTTTCATTCAAGTTTTCACAAGCTTTCGTCACAAAAGTTTTATGACTTGCATTGTAAGAAGTTGTAAGTTGGCAATACCTTAGCACTTTGGTTTTATGGCTCAACGAAAAAAACGGCAATACAAACTAAAAGGACAATTCAATGACATTAAGGACGATTTCAGCATTATTGGTTTCTATGACTCTTAGCTTTTCAGTAATGGCAGGCGACAAAGTTGTTTATGGTGATGATGATAGACTAGACCTATTCGAAGCAACGAATGCTTTACACCTTGATCTTGCAAAATCAACAGCTGCAATGATCTCACACTCAAAATTAACAGATAACGGAGACGGTACTACTTCAATCAGTGGTGGAGCTCTTTCTTCAAGAGGAATTTGTAAGTCAGCTAAGTTTGCTGATCAAATGACTGCTGCTAATTGTTCAGGTTTCCTAGTAGGTAAAGACCTTCTCGTAACGGCCGGACATTGTATCACTAGCATGTCAGCTTGTAAGAGCAGCGCTTGGGTATTTGACTTCGCAGTTGAAACTTCAGATGACGATGCTAAAGCAGTTCCAACAACTTCAGTATATAAGTGTGTTGAGATCATCTCTAGAGATCTTAACCGTGGAACAAAAGATGATTACGCTCTAATCAGACTAGAAAGAAATGTTGATGACCGTGACGCTCTAACAGTTCGTACTTCAGGAAAAGTTGCTGATGGTACAAAACTTGTTGTTATCGGACACCCTACAGGTCTTCCTTCAAAGATCGCAGCCGGTGCAGTAGTTAGAAATAACAACGGACCAGTATTCTTTAACTCAAACCTTGATACTTTTGGTGGTAACTCAGGATCAGCAGTATTTGATTCAGAAACTGGAACAGTAGAAGGGATCCTAGTTAGAGGTGAGACTGATTATGTATACGATAGCACTAGAGGATGTAGAGTTCCTAAGCAGTGTACAAACGAAGGTTGTCGTGGTGAAGATGTGACTCGTATCACAAACATCAAAGCCCTAATGACTCTAGTAGAAGAAAACAACAAATAATCTACAAATTAAAATAAGAGGCGACGTATGAGCGCCTCTTCTTTTATATATGCAGAGAATGTAAAGAAGCCCCCAAGGATTGGGGGCTTTTTGCGTTTTAGGGGTCTATACCTAAAATTGAATAACACTCCATAACGCTCAGGGACTAAACTCCACTAGGGCCACCTTACCGCCACCTTAAACCCTTGAAATTCAGAGATTCAATCACGGCACGGTCCTTGCTTTATATATAGGTATGAAGACAAGGATGTCTTCAGAAGTATCACTCAAGGAAGAGCGATGAAGAACTTAAGCTACTATGCATGGCTTGGCCTTTTTTTATGGGTCATGGCCTCTTATTCCTCGGCCGCTGTTGGCGGCATGAAACCCAGACTAATTGTTAAGCGAAAGATCCCTGCGAGGGGAGTCATGCGCGAGGCCTTCAAGGTGTCCGATAAAGAAGTGCATTCTTTTGATGATGCCCGTGCCCTAGAGGAAGCGAAAGCTCGCTTCGAAGGCGATAGCGAGATTGAATGGGTTGTTGAGGATAAGGCCATGGCCCACTTTTTTGAACCAGGAGATAATGGAACAACTCAAGATCAACTTTGGTTCTCACAGTGGCATTCTCATGATGCTTTAAGTGGAATCAATCTTCCGGCCGCTTGGGATCTCACCTTTGGTGAAGAAGTGGTTGTGGCCGTTGTTGATACTGGCATCACAAATCATTCGGATTTAAATTCAAAGATTCTTTTTGGGGCCGACCTGGTAACAGATCCTGCTATGTCTAATGATGGGGACTCTAGAGATAATGACCCCTCTGATCCAGGGGATTGGGTTACGGCAGGAGACCCTTGTTATAATGGAAGCTTTCATAGCTCAAGCTGGCACGGCACCCATGTGGCCGGAACAATCGCGGCAAAAACTGGAAATGGAACTGGAGTAGCAGGAATTAGTTTTAACGCTAAGATTGTTCCCGTAAGAGTGCTTGGCAAATGTGGGGGCTGGGCCTCTGATATTGCTGATGGTATTAAGTGGGCGGCAGGAATTCCTGTGTCTGGAGTTGCTAACAATCCAAATCCCGCCCGCGTGATTAATCTAAGCCTTGGTGGCCGAGGATCTTGTTCGGCCATGATGCAAGAGGCAGTAGACGGCGCCAATGCAGCCGGCTCTTTGGTTGTAGTAGCGGCAGGGAATAGTAATCAAAATATTGATTTTAATCATTACTCCCCAGCTAACTGTAAGGGAGTTGTCACAGTGGCTTCAACAGATCATGAACAAAACAGAAGCTTCTTCTCTAACTATGGAGAGTTCATCGATATTGCCGCTCCTGGTGGCGGCGGGGTTGGGGTTATGTCTACCATTAATAGTGGAAGCACAACTCCTTCAACTGAAGATTATAAGCAGATGAGTGGTACTAGCATGGCAGCTCCTCATGTAACGGGTGTTGCCGCTTTAATGGCAGGA
The DNA here is from genome assembly GCA_913061265.1 of uncultured Halobacteriovorax sp. Taxonomy (GTDB): domain Bacteria; phylum Bdellovibrionota; class Bacteriovoracia; order Bacteriovoracales; family Bacteriovoracaceae. Next base: position 172,774 of record CAJXVS010000005.1, read on the forward strand.
GTGAATCCTGATCTCTCAAACTCTCAGTTAAGACAAATCCTTATTGATTCTGCCCGCAGCTTTGATTCAAGTAGTAATTGCGATAGCTCCATCTGTGGCGATGGATTATTAGACGCTGAAGCAGCAGTAAATATGGCCATGAGTACAGTAGGGGATCCAGACTTTGTTTTTAGTGAGCCTTTTTTAGGAAGTGACTCTGGCAATAGAACTAATACTTGGATCACGCCTTCTTATGACGATGAGGGCGGTGCTTGCGGTACGGTAGATATGGATGGAGGCAGAGGAGGTCCTGGCGGCTTTATGTTAAGCCTTCTCTTTGGACTACTTTTAAGTATCCTAGCGCCACACCTCAGGATTCACAAAAGCTGGTAGAGGTTTCTTATTAAGTCCGGCTAAGATATTCTTGGCGGTTAATAAACTCATGGCATCTCTTGTTTCAATATCAGCGCTTCCTATATGAGGCGTGATGAGAACTCTCTCTATTCCAAGTAGTGGAGAGTTTGGATCGATAGGCTCAGGGGCCGTGACGTCTAGGCCAACTCCAAAAAAATGACCTTCTTTTAAAACCTTAATTAAATCATCCTGAACAATAACTTCACCGCGAGCGGTGTTGATTAAGATGCAATCTTTCTTTGTAAGTTTTAATTTATCATAGCCTAGGAGTTGATTAGTCTCTTCATTCAAAGGGCAGTGTAGACTGATGACATCACTTTCTTTGAGAAGAGTGTCTAGAGATGTTTTATTAAAGCCTTGTTTTTCTGATTTTGAATAATGAATAAGCTTCATGCCAAAGCCATCCCTGCAGCGCTTGGCAAAGGCCATGCCTATTCGGCCAAGACCTATGACACCTAAGGTTTTTCCCTTTAAGCTTTTTCCAAGAAAGCCCAGTGGCTCCCACTTTTCCCAATGACCTTCATGAACACTATAATTTGATTCGCGTATTCTTCTAGAGAGTGAAAGAAGAAGGGCCATGGCCAAGTCGGCGGTGGCGTCTGTTAAGACGTCAGGGGTGTTTCCGACTGCGATAGAGTTCTTTGAAGCCGCTTCAATATCAATATTATTGTAACCAACTGCGTAATTAGAGATGACCTTTAACTTAGGACAAGCTTCTATAAGCCCTTTATCTATCTTGTGCCCAAGCATGCTAATGAGGCCGTCACAGTCCTTGAGGACAGCTTTAAGCTCTTCAGTGCTAATAGGGTTATCATAGCTCCAAACTTCCACTTCTACGCCCTGAGAGCGTAAGAGATCGAGACCTTGGGAGGGGATATTTTCTGTTACATAGACTTTAAAATTGCTCATTATTTAGTCTAGCCTTTTAGTGACAGAAAAAGAAAGAAACAATCCTTGGACCTTCTCTCTATAGCGCAGTTTAATTTCACATCTTAATTATTGTTTAAAACGCTCGGTCTCTAAAAAGACCACCTTTGCAAGGAGGCAAAATGAAACTTATAAAAACACTTTTAGCCACAGCATTTTTAGTTAGTGCTATGGCCCAGGCGACGACTCTCGCAGTTATCGATTCTGGAACTGATACTCTTCACAAAGATCTACTAGCTAGTCTATGGATCAACCCAATTGAGGGTGAAATCTCTAATGACCGTGATGAAGATCAAAATGGTTATCAAGATGATATCTACGGATGGAACTTCGCTGAAGGAAACAATCTTGTTATCGATCCTAAGTACAGAAACTCTCTTACTCCAGACATCCGTAAGTTCTTCGCCCTTCAGGCAAAGTCTTTTTACGGAACAATTACTGAAGAAGAAAGAGAATGGATCAAGACAAAGCTTGGTGAGCAAGAATTCCTTAAGTCAATTCAGGTTTATGGAAACTTCATGCACGGAACTCACGTAGCTGGTATTACAGTTGCTAATAACCCTACGGCTAAGATTCTTTCAGTTAAGTTAATTCCAACTGAAGTTGCTCTTCCTGGTCAAAAAGAAATTGAAATGGCCGCTTCTCAAAAAGGTCTTGGACTGACTCTTGCTAAATTAGCTCTAGGTCAACTTGCTAAGGCTCAGATTACTCAGATGAGTGAGATTGCAGCTTACGTAAACTCTCATAAAGCTAGAGTGGCTAACGGATCTTTCGGAACTGGTTACCCACAAGCAAGAATGATTGCTGAGTTAATCGGTGGACCATTCAAGCTTACTGAAGAAGAAATTGTTGAAGTTGCTAAGCATTTCCTAGGAACTCTTAATAAAGAAGGCGTACACTTTGTTGGTGAAGCTCGTAATACTCTCTTTGTATTCGCAGCTGGTAACGATGGTCTTTCAAATGATGAGTTTGGATCATTCCCGACTAATATTGATGCTGACAACGTAATCTCTGTTGCTGCTACTATCGGTTCAGGGAAGCTTGCTGGTTTTTCTAACTTCGGTAAGAAGACTGTAGATGTTGCCGCTCCTGGAGTTGCTATCAATTCAACTGTTCCAGATAATATGTACCTAAAGGTTTCAGGAACTTCTCAAGCGGCTCCTTACGTGGCCAATATTGCTGCAAGAATCTCTGAAACAAATAGCGAGCTTCTAGCGATCCAAATTAAAAAGATCATTATGAAGACTGTTGATAAGAGACGTAGTTACGAAGCCACTGTGAAAGCAGGCGGAGATGTAAATATGGATCGTGCAGTTCAAGCTGCAGAAAATACACTTAAAATGAACCTTGATGAAGCTATTGATTTATCTCATAAGCAAATCAAGACCACGGATTCGGAAAAAGGTCTTTCCAAGGATGGAGCTCTGTACGAAGGTTATGTATTGCCGATGCCTAGCCCATTTGTTTTAAAGTAATGCTTTAGAATTAATGTGACAGAATTTTAAGATCATAAGAGAGCCGCTCATTGAGCGGCTTTCCTATTTAAGAGGTAGGCTTTTTGAGAGGCCTTAGAAACACCGGCCTTTATCATTCTTGGGTTTCCAATTTCAATCTCAGAATCTTCAATAAGTTCAATATCAAAATCATTCTTAAAGTATTTAGTGACTAAGTTCTCTTCTACTGAAAACGGAGGTCCTTCGCACTTTGACTGATCATATTCAAAGCAGAGCACTAGGGCCTTTGCGGTAGGGACTAAGAGATCGCTATGCTTTTGAGCATATCTTTGTCTATCTTTAGGATCTAAGGCGACGATAGCGGCGCGGTCATATAAATATGAGGCCTTGTTCGTAAGCTCTAACTTAAAATAATCTCCGCAGTAAAGAGTGATCATTTTACTTTCAAAGACCTTGAAGTCGCCTTCAGTTTTCATTTGGAAATCGATATTGTTTTCCACAAAGAAATCTTTGCAGGCAACTTCTGAGAATTCTGAGCCAATGACTTTGAAGCCTTTTTCTTTAAGAAAGATCATATCTAAGGTCTTGCCGCAAAGAGGAACGAGGATAGTTTTCTCTAAACCTTTCGTTTCAAGACAATCAATACGTTTAACTAAGAGGGGGTGATAACTAGATTGATGAAAGCCGATGGAGTTTTCTGTCCACTTATCTAACCAAAATTCTTTTTCCATGAATGATTCCTACTGAGATTTTTTAAAGTTTTCAAATTCTTCTTTGAATTTCTCTAAATTAACAGGAATCTTAGATTTTAGCCATTTTTTGATTAAGCCAGGGTGATTATCTTTTATTGAAATGATAAACTTGATCTCTTCGGGTGTTAGGTATTCACGTCTTTTTGTTTTTAGTTCTTTTTCATTGAGAAGTGGGTATTGAAAGGCCTTGTAGGCGAGGAGTCCACTGCCGTAACCAAGCATTATGGTTTGAAGGTCAGTCTTTCTTTCATACTGAGCGCGGCTTTTTTTTCTAGATACTTTCAGTCCTATAGGGATGATGGATCTAATCGTTGATCCATTGTAATAATCTCTTGAATGAACAAGCTCATGAACAAGAACACCCTCGAGTGCGAGGTCATTGATTTCTTTTTCAAAGATTATAGGATTGACTCCGATTCTGTACTTAGGGACACCAAAGAAGAATCTTCCTATTGTGAAGTTTGATTCAAGAAAGTATTTAGAGCTTTTTATAGTATGGAACTTGAGTTTGTATTTACGGGATCTATTATTAACTTCGTTATCTAGTGAAGGCATGGATTTCTTAATAATCCTTGAAGTCACTTCCTTTAATCTTACTATTTGTTGATCCGTCAATTTTGGTCTTGATGAGCCAGCAAAGACAAGAGTTGGAATAATAAGGCAAAGTAATGTTGCCAAGAGTGTTTTGAGTATTAGTTTCATAGGGCTTTAACTGCAAGTCTGATGCCTTCAATTTGACGTTTTTTTGGCGTTTTATAATGGTTGTTTGCATAGATTGCCTATAAAGCGCCTAAGAAATAGACAGAATTGATTGAAGGATCTCTATATATATGGGCCCTTATTAAATTATCTTAAAACTAGGCCCCTTGTGTGAGGTCTAAATTAACATATCTCAAAAAATAGCCTAATAGCATAAATAATCATCAATAAAATACCGATTTAGAGGTAGGATTACTAACAGATCGGGGATATTCATAAAGAATATCTACTAATAGGAGAGTCTTTATGTGTGGTATTTTAGCAGTTTTTGGGGCGAGTCAAGTTGAGCCAACTTTAGAGAAGGCGCTTAAGGCTTCAAAGAAGATCTCCCATAGAGGACCAGATGAAAGTGGTCATATAGTAACAGCTTCTGGGGCCATCCTCTGTCATGAGAGGCTTTCTATTGTTGATCTAAAAACCGGGAAGCAGCCCATTAAAAGTGAAGATGAAAGCTACCTGGTTCATAACGGTGAGATCTATAATCATAAAGAACTGAGGGCCTCGCTTAGCCGAGAATATAAAAGGCAAGGCCTCTCTGATAGTGAGGTCATTCTTCATGGCTATCTAGATAAAGGCGTAAGCATCGTAAAAGAACTTGATGGCGTCTTCTCTTTTATCATCTCACATAAAGATAAAGTTCTAGTCGCTAGAGACCCTATTGGTGTTAAGCCGCTCTTTTTTGGCTCAGATCCTGAAGGCGCTCTATGGTTCGCTAGTGAAGCAAAGTCCCTTGAAGATATTTGTGAAACAGTAGAGAGTTTTCCTGTTGGACATTATTATACTAAAGAAGAAGGCTTCGTTCGCTACTTCGCCCCTAAGTGGTGGACTGGAGAAGAGAAGCCTATAAGAGATGCCTCTAAGATTAGAGAGCTTTTAACAAAGGCCTGCACTAAGAGGCTTATGAGTGATGTTCCTGTGGGAGTTCTTCTCTCAGGTGGACTTGATTCTTCACTTGTCTCTTCTATCGTGGCACGTGAGTTAAAAAAAGAAGGCCGAACCGTTAAGAGTTTTTCAATTGGATTAAATAAAGACAGTAAAGATTTAGTAAAAGCCAGAGAAGTGGCAGAGTTTCTAGGAACTGAACATCATGAGATAACCTATACCGTTGAAGAAGGCATCGCTTATATGAGGGAGCTTATCGAAAAGGTTGAGACTTATGATGTAACGACGATTAGGGCCAGTACCCCTATGTACATAATGACAAAGTATATAAGAGAGCAAGGCGTAAAGGTTGTCCTCTCTGGTGAAGGAGCGGATGAAATGTTTGGTGGTTACCTCTATTTTGGTAACGCCCCAACAAGTTCTGAGTTTCACGATGAGACAGTAAGAAGAGTTAAAAGACTTCATACTTCTGACGTTCAAAGAGCTGACCGCTCCACAATGGGGGCAGGCGTTGAGGCCAGAGTACCTTTCTTAGACCTAGAATTCCTAGATGAAGTCATGAGCCTAGATCCAGAGCTAAAAGTCATTAAGGCCGGCGAGAAGATGGAGAAGCATGTTCTTCGTAAGGCCTTTGATACGCCAGAGGATCCTTATCTTCCAGATTCAATCCTTTGGAGGCAAAAAGAACAATTCTCTGATGGAGTTGGTTATTCTTGGGTTGATTCATTAAAAGAGTTTGCTGAAGAATGTGTCACCGATATTGAATTTGCGAAGCGTGAAAAACTTTTTCCACACAATACTCCTTTAACAAAAGAAGCTTTTCTTTATAGAAAGGTTTACGCTTCTATCTTCAAAAATAAGTCTATGGTGAAGCTTGTGAAAAGATGGATCCCACGCTGGCAAGATTATGATATTGATCCGTCTGGGCGAGCTAACGCCGCTCATACTCAGACCTATCATGGTGAAGGGGTAGCAAGTAAAAAAGCTGAAAGAGATGAAATGGAGGCCCTTGAAGGGGACCTCCTTGAGGTTGCATTATAATTATTGTTAGGGAGGCGCCTATGCCTCCCTTTTTTTATAAGATCTCTATAATTCCTGTCTCGCCATTCATTCTAATCTTCATCCCTGTCTCTAATCTTTTGGTTAGGCCTTTGATAGAAACAATTGTGGGAAGACCCATTTCTCGCGCCACGATTGCAGAGTGAGAAAGAAGACCGCCACGTTCAACTAAGAGTGCCTTAGCTGAAGGGTAGAGAGGAATCCAGCCCGGATCAGTTCTTTTAGTAACGAGAATCTCGCCATTAAGAACCATATCATCGTTAGGATCAAGAATAACTTTTACGATGCCTTCAATATCTCCAGGGCAACAAGGGATACCACGCATCTGATTTTCTGCTAGTTCAATATCTTCAAGAACATGCTCTTCAACTGGAAAGTGTTGATTTTGCCAATAACAAGGGCCTCTCGTATAAAACCTTGGGGCCGGCTCTTCTCCTTCTCCGTAAGCGTCGTATTGTTTGCGCCTTTCGTTGATAATGGATTTTAAGTCTTGAGTCGTTAGAGTTCCATCCATTGAACCTTTAAGTTCTTCTAGGTTTAAATAAAAGATGTCTTCTTTAGCATCAATGATCTTCCTTGCTGTAAAGTCTCGTCCAATGCCATAGAACATTGATCTTACAATTCCATAAACCCTTGTACGGCAAAACCTTGTGTTCTCTCTATTCATAACGGCTTTTCTGGCATGCTTTAAAGACCAGCTATAGATCAGTTTTCTAAAACCACTAATATTTTGATTAAGAAGGGCCTCAGCCTTTTCTTTGATTTCTTTTTCTCGTTTTTCAAAGACTTCAAGATCCGTTTGACCGGCGTTGATAAGATTCTTTAAAAAGACAAAGAGAAGAGAAGGGTCTTGATGAAGATCTTTTTGCTCTAATTTCATCTCACTCATGCAGCGAAAGCCAAAGAGGTCGATATATTCTTTAACCTCGTTATAAAAGTCTTGGTATTCGCTTTGATTAAGGCTCTCGAGACAGTCCGCGTTTGGAGTCTCAAGAATGATCTTCTTAAGGCCTTCAATCTTTGAGACCTTACCTGACATAATGATAAGCCTCTTGGTAGGTTCTGCTGATTCAAGATTTCCATTCCCGGCCAAAAGGTCGTTATGAAAAGATTCTCCTAAGTGGTGGAGCCATTTCTCAGTCAATTTCTTGAAAATTCCATAGTGAACCATGGTTAAAAAATCATTTATAATAGGAGCATGCCATTTCCATAGCATTTGTTTTTCCATTTCTTGATAATGCTCATAGATTTCATCTGCTGGCATATGGTCAAAGTTTAATTTTCTAAATTCATTGTACTTTTTATAAAAATAGGCCAGAAAATCATCGACCACAGTTTGAATCCTGTAGTGAAAGTAGAGAAACTTAAAGCCTACAATGAATCTTCTTAAGGTAGCGCCAAAAGTATGATGAAAGCTCGGCGGCTTTACCCTTTCAGCGATCTCATCTTGAAGCGCTTCATCTGTTCCCATCATAGTTTCCATAAAGCCTCTGTTATATTTATAGCCCGGAAGGATAGAGGTTAATTTATACCAATTGAGAAGGTTGTAATAAACTCTTCCATAAAAGAGTCCTAACATGTCTTTAAGAAAATGATCCATTTGTCTAATCTGTTTAGCGGGAACCAGAAGGATCTCACAAAACTGAACATAGACTTGATGATAGACATAGTGAGCGAAACCAAAGGTTAGTGGCATTGTGATGCCGCCATAAGACTCTACAATATTTGAGTTATCCCAAACAAAGAGCCTGCCTTTGCCTGACTTAACTTCTGTTGTGACTGGTCTTGATTGAAGCAGGTAGAGTTCACCGTCAGCGATGGCCCATTCAACGTCTTGAGGAAAGCGGTAGAGGTCCTCTATTGTTTCACTAAGGTTAGCTAATTCTGTTAGTTCACTTTCGCTTAGTGAACTAACGTTTACTAAGCTAGCTTCAACATCGACTTCTTTTGGTTCTTGTTTTTCTATATCTTGAACCAACATCTTTGGCTTATCAGTTATTTCTTGTTCAATTACTTTCTTTGTCTCTTTACTGAGCTTGTAGTTGTCTGCATCAAAGAGACCAGAGACCAGTCCTTCACCAACGCCGTAGACGGAGTTGATTAAAAGATGTTCAGGATCTTCATTAATAGGATCACAAGTAAAGAGGACTCCAGATTTATCAGGACAGATCATCTCTTGTAAGACGACAGCGACCTTAATGTCATTAGCTGATAGCTTATTCTCAGATCTATAGACTAGGCCTCTCTCACTATAAGCACTGGCCCAGCATTTCTTAACAGACTCTAAAACATTCTCAACTGATTGAACGTAGAGGTAAGAAGATAATTGCCCCGCAAAAGAATGAGAACTTCCATCCTCATCTAAGGCGCTTGATCTAACGGAGATTAAATCTCGGCTTAGATCTTTAAAAGATTTAGAGATAAACTCTTCAACCGCTTTTGGTAGGGGAGTCTTTAGGATTAATTCCTCTATGGCAGCTGCCATCTCTTTAGCGGTCCTGTCTGACTCCTCTATGTTCTTAAACTCTTCTTCAATGCCGGAGAGGCTTTTAAAGTTATCAAAGGTATCAGAACCTAGAACAACCCATTTAGGGACCTTAAGGCCCGCCTTGGTCATGACATAGAGGTTAAAGCCTTTGCCTCCAGCATTTCTAGAGGCGTAGTTTCTTTCAGAGTTTTCACTAATTAAAAGCATAATTAATTCCAGTAGAACTTGCGAAGGACGTAGTTAGCGATCACTCCAGCGTAGATAATAACAATATAAACTTCACTAAATTTTCTAAAGAGGTTTCCTGTTAGGGGCTTTTTGCCAATCAGGTAGGTGGTACTTACGAGGAGTAAAATCCCGATGGCAACAGCTTGATAGGCCTGCATAAAAAAGAAATCAATCGTCGAGATCAATAAACTCAAGATACCCACTCCAATGGCGTGAACTAGAATAAGGACTGTCGCGCCAAATTTTCCCCAGATACTTGAATAAGTATCAACGCCTTCTCTTTCTTCACAAGGCTGATAGATCTTTCTGCCAAGCTCAAAGATGTTAAAGAGAAGCCAGCTCATGATCGCAAAATAATAAAAATCAGGCTCGTGATCCCATGGGTAATAACGACTAAGGGCCGAGAAGATAGCTATTGATAAGAAGATAGTAACGATTGTATGGCTAGTAGCGTAGGTCGTTAGGTGAGGCCGAATCTTTTCGCCTATGAAGAACTCTCTATACATAAGAAGTGAATATGAAATTGCGATGAGAATTGCGACGAACCCAGGCATTCCACAAGAGGTGAAGAAAATAATCTCGAGAATGATACAATGCTCAATCCCTTTTTTCATATCAAAGTCTTTTAAGAGGCCTCTTGGAAGTGGGCGGGTTGGATTAAAAGTAACGTCGGTCTCATAATCTTTAATTTCATCATAAAAGCGAAGCTTCATAAAAAAGGCAGCTGTTCCTAAAGTAACCCAGGCTAAATGAATAGGCTCTAAGATGACATACTTACTAGCGTCAGCGACTAGGTAGTGCGCTCCAAAGAAAAGGGCGATCATAAAGAAGTGGCTTAATGGTTCAAACCTTTCACTAGTAAACATCCACCATTTGGAAAGATGTTTAAACCTCTCTTTTACATAATTACTCATGAGTTCTCCTGAAGCTTTTCGCGGAGCACTTGGTATTCAACCTTGCTTTGGTGTCTAGCATCTAGGGGAATTGAGTCAGTTAAAAGAATCTTATCGCAAGTGACAGAGTTCTTCTCCATGACTCTTTTTATCTCTGTGATCCATTCAGCTTCATCTCCACTGGCCCCTTCTCTTTTAGTAAAGACAGCATAGGTCTTCTCACCAAGGTCAGCATCAGGCATACCGAGGTAGGCGGCGTATTCAACGAAGGGAAGCTTCTTCATGATAACTTCTGCCCTTACAGGAAAGAAGTAACTCCCGCCTCTATTGATAGCGTTATGAATCCTTCCCATGAACCATAGATCGCCGTGTTCATCAACTCGGCCGATATCTCCTGTCCGGTGCCAAACGATTCCTTCATGATCTTTAATCTTTGATTTTTTAAAGGCTTCAGCATTATTATAATAATTCTGGCAAACATGCTCACCGCTAACGATGATCTCTCCAGGTTTGCCTTCTTCTACTTCAAGATTCTTCCAATCTGTATCTGAGTCAACGGTAAGGGGGCCCTTGTTTATTTTTAAGTATTTTACTTTCAGTCCAGAATCAAAGCGGCCTACATTAACCCCTTCGTCTTCCCACTCGGGATCAGGATTGTTCTTTCTCGCAATCATGTCTTTAGCTTCAATATGCGCCATAGGCTCTACTTCTGTTGAGCCATAGAGAACAAGGACTTCAGCATTTGGAGCTATCTCGGTGGTCTTAATAAGGTCGTCTCTAGAGATAGGCGCGCCGCCGGTGATGATTCTTCTTAGAAAGGGAATCTTTAAATTATTTTCTAAACAGTAAGTATAAACATGCCTAAGAAGGCTAGGGGAAAGAGTCGTCGTGGTGACTCCAGCAGATTTCATTTGAGCGATAAGAACTAAGGCGTCTTTATCTCCAGATTGCCCTACGTCAATGGCAGGCAAGACTGTAGTCACACCAGCGGCTAAATTATTTAAAGAGAAAATAGGAAAGACAGGTAGGTCTTGATCGCTACTTTCAAAAGGAAGATGCTTATCGAGAGCGTAGTGCTGAGCTGCTAAAAAGCGATGAGTTCTGTCGGCGCCCTTAGGGGTTCCAGAGGAGCCCGTGGTAAAAGTAATAAGAGCTGTATGTTCTTTTTCAACAGGTTCAGTTTGAGATCTTATAAGCCCTTTCATTAGGGCCTCAATGCTAGCGTCGTATTTCTTTACTGTTTCACCAATAGAGATCTTTAAAGGGATCTTTCCAATCTCTGGAAGGTCTCCCATATAATCAAAGGCCTTCTCTACTGATATAAAGGCCTTCGCCCCAACTACTTTGGCCGCTACATCCATTTGATCTCGTCTTGCCCAGCCGTCAAGAAAGGTAGCAATTGCACCAATCTTTTGAAGAGCAAACATAGCGGCGTATAGGTATAAACACATAGGGACAAAGATGATGACTCTGTCGCCTTTTTTTATGCCAAGCTTCTTAAAGCCGGTGGCGATGACGGCCACTAGATGATCAAGTTCTTTTACTGTTACTGAATCATGGGGAAGAGGGTCGTCTATATTATAGCTCCACTCTTTTAATTTATCAGGATGAACCCAACTAAGAATAGGACGATCAGGGATGGTTTCTAAGTGCTGAGTTAAAAAGGAGGCTACATTATTTAAAGATGAACTTCCTTCATGATAACCAAATGACTTGGCCTCGGATAACTTTTGCCCATTGAGTTCAAGAGGAAAACCAGCAGGTCTTTTTGAGATCTTACCAAGTAAGGTTATCAACAAGTTTTTGAAACTCATCAGTCACTCCTTTTGTATGGGTCCATGGAAGAGCATGTCCTCCTTCTGGGATTATCACTTCAGAGAAATCAATATGATTTTTTAGAAGCTTAAACTGATCTCCATCGCCGGAGGTCTTATCAGAGTCCCCGCGAATAACGAGGACTGGGATGGGTAGGTTCTTTAATTCTTTTAAGTTCTTAACAATGCTTTCAGTAGGGATGTCTTTTTCAAACATAGCAGGCTTTAGAACATTCGGGTTAGTAAAGACTTGTTCATTTGGCTTATAGCTTGTTGGAACCTCAGAGGGATAAGATGAATCCACCATCATCTTGGCGATGCTTGAAGGGGCCATCTTTGAAAGAAGTAAGTTTCCAACTATGGGTAAGCTAAGGATTGTTTTTATAGCAGGGGACATCTTCTTACTGACAAAGAGGTAGGGACTAATAAGAACTACGGCCTTTGTAAGACTTGGGTTCTCAAGAGCGCTCTTTATCGCTTCGACGCTACCCCAACTATAACCAACGTGGATGACCGCGCCTTCCGGTTGTCTGGTTGGGTTTTGATAGCGATCCAGGCAGATCCACTTTGATGCAGGAAGGAGTTTTTGAATCTCTTCATAGTCTGCTGGAGTTCCTGGGGATCCATGGTGTCCGATAAAGGTTAATTTCTCTAAGTTAGTCATAGAACAAAGCCTTGGTTTATAAATTCTTTTATTTGTTTCTTAGTAGGGTTCTTAGTGAATACTTTTTTCTCTGCAGTATTGGGCTTACCTTGTGGGAACTTGCCTTCATTTTCTATCTCTAGGCAAAGATCATAGAGGGCCTTAGCCTCTAGAGGGGCCGTCTTCTTTAAGTAATTTAAATACGAATACTTGTTTTCATTTTTTATATCTTCTTTAGAAGCAACAGGGATAACTTTATGAAGTTTTCCTGCATCAATCTTCTCCACCATTTCGTGAATACTGAATCCGGCTTCTCTTCCTTCAGTAAGGGCGTAGAGGTCGCAAAAGGTCCCTCTATATTCAGGCAATAACCCATGATGAACATTAAGGCAGCCAATCTTAGCTGCAGTAAGAATCTCTTTTTTATAGATGCATCTCGTTCGAAGATTAACGATTAGATCTATCTTATTCTTAGAGACATAATCTAAGGCCTCTTCACTATTCATAGAATCCCAAGTTAGAACTGGGATCTTGTAATTCTTGAAAAGATTTTCACGCCTCTTTAAAGGAAGTTCAATAATATTTCTTATAAGTTGAAGACCAATTTTCTTAGCTCCTAAAAAGGGAAGGCCTATACTCTGAAGAGTTGTTTTAGTGTCAAGGTTATCAAGCAAAACGAGTCCAGAGACCCAACTTGAGTTGAGCTTTAGGAATTCTTCGAAGAGTTCTAAATAGTTATCTGGCATATAAGTCACGCGGCTGGTGACAAACAAAACCCTAAGATTTGCCAACTTGGGCCCTCCTTGGCCATATTATTCATATTTCAAAGCCTTAATAATACAGGAAAAATCGTCAAAAATCCCAACAGTCCCTGTATTTTCTACACGGCGCAGCATATAGAGTCGTGGCGAACCTCTCAAAGGGCTACACTTGAGTATTCAACTTAGAGGAAAATGAAGAATGCAAAACATCAGCGTCTATTTAAACCAGCGAGCAGCAAATACTGATCTAGATTATTGGAAAGGTCGTATTACGCGTAGTCTCTTTCGTTCAAAGCTGAATTTCCGCACTCCTGATAACTTAGAAGAACTTCACAGGGACCTTAAGGCCGATATAGACGCCAAGGTAGACGCTGTTGTGAGTGTTGGAGGGGACGGAACTGTTAATACCTTGATTCAAAACTTGGCCAATAAAGACATAGGCCTCTTAGTTATTCCTGGTGGAACAGCTAATGACCTAGCTTCAGAGTTAGGTATGAATGAAAATATCAAGAAGATTTGCCAATGCATTCGAAATCAACAAGTTAAGAAAATTGATCTTATACGTATAAATAATAGGTTAATGGCAACTAATGGTGGAATTGGTCTTGGTGGTGAAGTCGCTAAAAAAATCAACAGCATAAGACGTAAGTATCCTATCTTTAAAAGCATCATGAAGGCCTCTGGAAAATCAATCTATAGTTTTTTTGTGGCCCAAGAGCTTTTGAGTGTAAATTTTGAGCAGTATCATTTAGATATTACTTCAAAAGAATTCACAGGAAAGATCAAGACTTCATGTATCTTAGTTAATAACCAACCAATGCTTGCGGGTACTTTCAATATTGCGCCAAAAACTAACAACTCAGATGGGAAGTTTAACGTAAGCATTTTGACTCATGATTCAAGACAAAAACTTATCCAATGTATTCTTCAAATAGCTAAAGGCACCTTACCCATCAACGATCCAAACTTTATCAGCTTCGAGTCTGAAAAAGTAAATATCAAGAACCTCTCTTCAAATAAGACACCTCAGTTCTTTGGAGATGGCGAAATCTTACATTCAGAGGAGACCGACTCTTTTGATATTGAAATTGAAAAGGATGCTTTAAAGGTTTATTCCGCTCAAGTCGGGACCGATTTAGTAGACCTAGTCAACGACGTCAGCCTATCTTAGAATAGAGTCATGAAATTATTTTTAACAGGAGGGACTGGCTTCTTAGGAAGTGAGCTCGTAGAGAGACTGGCCCCCCATTTTGAAAAAATTTATCTTCTTTGCAGAAAGCCTTCTAAAAGAATGGAGCTCAGGTTTGAGAACTTATCTAATATTGAATTAGTTAAGGGAGATATCTCTGGACCTGATATTGTTGAAGAAGCTGGTGTTCTAAAGAAAATAAAAGAAGAAGTTGATGTGATCTTTCACGGAGCTGCTTATTACGATATTGAAGGTCCCTATAGCAGTTGTTTTATGTACAACGTTGTGGGTACTCAGAATATTCTCTACCTTGCTAATCAATGCGAAAATTTAAAACACATTCATTATATAAGCACCATTGCTGTTGCAGGAAATTTCTCTGGACTCTTTAGTGAGGATTCTCTTAAAGAAGGTCAAAAGTTTAGCAACCATTATGCCAAAACAAAGTATGATGCTGAGGCCATGGTTAGGGCCTATGAGTTTAAGGGAACTAAGCATATATACCGTTTAGGCATCCTTGTTGGTGATTCAAAGACGGGCAAGATGCCCAAAGTTGATGGTCCCTATTACTTCTTTAAATTCTTAAGTAAGGCAAAAGGGAAGTTCAAACATTTAAATAAGCTAAAGTACTTACCTCTGCCTTTTGATGAAAAAGCTGTCATGCCTTTTATCCCTGTAGATGAGGCCGCAAATATCCTTGAAGAGGCCATGGCCAATCCAAGAGATGGAGAGCTTAATTGTTATCATGTCATAGGGGATTCCCCTCCTAATGTGGCCACTTTTGTAGAGGATTCTCTAAAAGCTTTTGGGATCGATCTAGCAGTAGTGCCTCTTCCTCATTCACCACTTTATAAGATGATTCTTCCTAAAGTTGGTCTGCCTTCTGAGCTGCTTCTTTATATGTATGGCAAGTGCCAATACGAAACAAGCCATCTTATAAATGACTTCTCAAAAGTGCCTAGAAAGTCATATCAAAATTATTCATCAGCCTTTTATCATTATGCTAAAGGGATGTTTAAATGAAACATATCCTAAGCATAGCCTATTCTTTAGATACAAATAACTTTGACGAAATCTTAGAGTTTAAAGGGGAGAGTGTCCGCTTAACTCAGTTTTCAACAAACTTCGATTTCAATCTAACCAAGAATATTATTCAGAAATACGATGGGCAATGTGATGTTATAGTCGTCACAGGGATTCCTCCAAAACTTTCTTTTAAGGGAAACCTTTTTTCTCATCCTCAAGCTGAAAAGATTAGATCCATTGCTAAACAAACTCCTATGGCAGATGGGCAGGTGGTTAAAGATGTCTATATCCCTTGGGCCATTAGACAGTTCTATTTAAAGAACCGGGCGTTGATGGGCAATAAGAAAGTCGCTTTTTATTCGGGAGCCTTACAGAAAAGCCTGATGGACGTCATGGTAGAGTTTGGCTGCGACCTTATTATGGCAGACCCTTACTTCTTCGCGGGTCTTCCCTTTAATCTTAAGAATGCGAAACAATTAGAAAATTTTATTAAGTTTTTAACACCCGTTTTTAAAAGAATGAAGATTAAGCGCTCAAACCTATCAAAGTTTGATGTGACCAATCTTGATCTCACTAATAACTTAAAAGAATTCTTTGAAGCAGATATCTTTGTTGGAAATGAATCAACCTTTAATTTAGTCAGTCTCGAGCATCTAAGGGGAAAGACGGTCATTGTCGATTTTCTAAGTCCCGGCTTAGAGAGGCGCTTCAAACAAGTCGGGGTTGGGGATGTTATTGTTTGCATGCCACAGGTTGTCGATAACCCAAATATTAGTTTTGGAGTCTTAGAGGCTCTGTTTATTAGCTTTGGAAGCGCTCTAGGGGTTCATGCTCCTATGAATGCGGATGATGTCCTTAAATGGATTGATAATTTGAAGTTATCTAGTGAGTTAAAAGAGTTAAATCAAGTCCCTGCCGGAAGTGAAAATAAGTTTGCCTTCATCATTCATCCCTTATCGGCTGATATGGTCTTCAAGCATCCTGCTCTTAAGTTCTTAAAGCCTTATTCAAAACCACTTGAAAAAGTCGCCGAGGAACTTATGGCCCTTTCTCCTGGGTTCTATTACGGAAGAATAAAAGGCATTGTCAGTGAAAAGACTGGAAAAGAAGTCGAAGGTCTTATTTATACAGTAACAGAAACTCCAAAAAAGTTAATGGAGAGCGACCCGAATGTTATCTATAAAAAGCTAACCAACCTATGTCATAACGCTGATAGAAGAGGCGCTTCTATCATTGGTCTTGGGGCCTATACAAAGATTGTCGGCGATGCCGGCGTTACTGTAGCAAATCAAAGCCCGATACCCGTAACAACGGGGAACTCTCTTTCTGCCTGCTCCACTTTATGGGCCGCTAAGTTTGCCATTGATAAGCTTGGCTTCGTTTCGAAAAAAGACGAAGTCTATCAGGGGAAGGTCATGGTGGTTGGAGCAACTGGTAGTATTGGAGCTGTTAGCGCTAAGATCTTGGCCCAGACTTGGAGAGAAGTTGTCCTCGTAGCTCCACGTGCTTATAAATTATTAGAGCTCAAAGAAGACATCCAAAAAATAGTGCCAGACGCTAATATAGAAATCGGAACAACTCCTGATAGTTTTTCAGGGGACTGCGATTTAATCATTACAACCACGAGCTCTCGCGGAAAAAAGATCATGGACATCTTAGATGTAAAACCTGGTTGTGTGATCTGTGATGTAAGTCGGCCTTTTGATATTAAAGAAGAAGATGCTCTTCAAAGACCTGATGTCATGGTGATCGCTAGTGGAGAAGTACAGCTTCCTGGTGAAGTTGATTCTAATGTCGATATTGGTTTAGAGGGAAATATTGTCTACGCTTGTTTAGCGGAGACTGCCTTATTGGCCATGGCCGGAAAATTCGAAAGCTTTACCTTAAGTAGAAATATTAGTTACGAAAAAGTATTAGAGATTGATAAACTGGCAAGAGAGCATGGTGTGCGCCTAGCAAGTATCATGGGGCATGGTGGTTTTATTACAGATGAAGAGTTTAATTTATGTAGAGTTCACGCTCTTCGTGCTTTAGAGGATTGGGAGAGTTAATGGCAGCGGAATATTTTTCAGACTTAAATTATAGCTTAGGCAATGAAGATACCAAAATGGAAGTGGATATTCTTTTAAAACTTAAGCCTTCTCGGATTCTGACTATTGCTGGTTGTGGCTCTAGGGCCTTACCTCTACTTGCTTGTAAGCCAGAGAAACTTATTTGTATTGATGTGGCTAAGCCTCAGCTTCTTATAACCGAGCTCCGTTATGCTGCCTTAAAAGAATTTAATTATCAGGATTTTATGACCTTTTGGGGCTTTGCACCCTATGATAAGACTGACTTTTGCGACAGAAGAAAAGACCTCTTCACCAGATTAGATCTTCAGGATGAAACAAAAGAATACTTTGCCGCTTACTTTGCGAAGGTGGGCTGGAAAACCTTATTGTACGAAGGGAAATGGGAGAAAATATTTTCAGTTATGTCTAAGGTTGTAAGGCTAGTCTTAGGGAAGGCGGCAGATGAATCTCTTCGATTTGATAAATTAGATCAACAGATTCATTACTATAATAATAAATTTCCAAAAGCTAAGTGGAAGCTCATCCTTTTTCTTCTTGGTAATAAAAGTGTCTTTAATGCTCTTTTGTATAAAGGAGATTTTATTAAGAAGAATGTTCCTGAAACTCATTTTGAATATTATCAAGAGGCCTATCAAAGACTTTTTACAGAAGGGCTTGTTAATAAAAGCTTCTTTATGCACCTTTGTTTTCAAGGCAAAATAGCCAATGAAAACGGAAATACCATTGAAGCAGACGAAGAGAACTTTAATTCTTGTAAAGAGGCCTTAGCCGCTGGATCAGAAGTTAAGATCTGGGAAAAAGACTTAGTCTCAGCTTCTACAGAATTGGCCGGAGAAGAGCTTGATTATGCTAGCCTCAGTGATGTTCCTAGCTACTTCTCTGGAGAGCTCGAAAAGAACTTTATGCAAAAGCTACTTCCCGCTATGAAATCAGGTGGAGTAGTCGTCCTTAGGAACTATCTTCGAGAGCCAGAAGTAGATACTAGTGGTTACGAAGAGATCACCCCACGCTTTTCTGATGAGATTAGAAATGAGAGGGTACAGATGTATAAAGTGAGAATCTTTCAAAAAAACTAAAAGACTTTGGTACTTAGGTGCTTGATATTTTATTAAGAGGCATGATCTGCTTATAGAATGAAACTGATCACCGTCTTAAAATAAAGGAATGAAAATACTTATCATTCTTAGTTTATTCTTTGCCCTAGATGCCTTTGCCATTGACCACTTCGAAGGCCTGCATAAAAAGATTACAAAGGTCATCAAGGGTTCAAACTCTCTTAAAAAATTCACCTTAGGTAAGAATGACGAAGGATCCGATCTCTACGGTTATGTTTATGATTCACAAGGCAGCGGCGAGAAGGTCAATCATCTCGTGGTTGCAGCTCATCATGGTAATGAAATTCTAAGCGCAGATCTCGCCTATGAATTTATAAAATCCTTAGCCACTAAAAAGAATTCTTTTAAAGGTTCAAGAATCTATATCATTCCTGTCCTTAATAAGAGTGGTTATAATAAAAAAGAGCGAGAAGAAGTTGCGGCTGGAGTTAGTCATGACCCTAATCGTGATTACCCTGATCCTTGCGTGAATAAAAAAGACTTCAAGCTAAAGAGCACCTCTCTATTGGCCCGCTTTGTTGAAGAAAAGAAAATTGTAGGTGCCATTACCATCCATGGTTACTATGGGTCTCTTACTTATCCATGGGGAATCTATACCGACAATTACAGAAGCCTCGATCACGATATCTTTGAACTAAAGGCCCAAAAGGCCGTTAGTTATAATAGTTATACAACGGGAACTCATGCGGACATCTTATATCCAGCTGGTGGAGCCTTTGAGGACTGGGCCTACTTTGAGCATGGAGTATGGAGCTTATTAGTAGAGCTTGAAAATAATCCAAATCTAGATGATGATGTAAAGATGCTTTACTCAAGTATTGAAAGCTTTCCAAACACAAGGTCCCGTGATCATAGGCACCTTGGCAATTGTAGTCAGTTCAAGGACTTAGGGATCTCAAGGCCATAGCTTTATTACCAGATCAAATTTGCCTGTTTTTGAAATTGAGTTTGATTGATAAAATAAAGCTGTGAAACTAATTTTAATTCTTTTATTCATTCCAACTTTTGCCCACGCAGGTTTCCTACTAGATCCACATGCTGGTTTTAAGATTATAGGCGATGCAAAGCTGGCCGGCAGAACTTTTTCGCAGCAACAACTTGAATTTGGAACTAAGATAGGTTGGCACAGTAGCAATACAGAATTTGGACTTGATACAAATCTTTTATACCCAACCTATAAATCTCAAGATGCTAATGAGACGGAAGAGTCTTTTAGTGGCTTTCAATATGGGATTTTCATTGGGGGAAGGTATGGGTTTGTTCGCGGTTGGGCGACTTGGGTCATTCAAACTTCACAGGTCAGTGATATTGACCAGTCAAAAATTAAGGGTACTGGTTTCGAGTTTGGTCTGGCCTTTGGCCCGCAAAACTTTATCAATGCATTTATAAAGCTACAGCTTCTCCAATTCAGAACTAGAACATCAGCAGCAGGAGTTGAGACGGATCTTACAAACGGACAAGAAATTGAGACTAATGCCGTCGTCATTGGTTTTAACCTCCCCATAAACTTCTCTGGCGCTAAAAATTAGAACTGCCTTTAAATTCTTGCAGAGTCCATAACACAGGTACTTGTAAGGCCTTGATAAAGCATCATCTCTTCGATGAAAAACACTCTAAGCACTCGTAAAAATTAAGTATTTGCCTATAAATCCTTTCGATTAGACCGATAAGACTTACTATAAAGAAGAGTTTAAAGCTCTTCATGGAGATTATATTAGTAAGTTAATACTTTTAATATTCTGCCTCATGGCCACCATGGTTTCTTGTAAAAAGGCAGGGAATGCAGGAAAGAGTGTTTTCGAGCCGGCGATTCAAGGCCTTAACCTAACAGCTGACGCTGGTATCGATCAGGCCTCTGCAACAAGTTTAATAAATCTAGATGGAGCTTCTTCAAGTGCTGAAGGGAAGTCATACTCTTGGGTCCAGTCTTCTGGCCCCGGAGTTATAAGCTTTGGCGATAGCGCTCTTGAAGACACAACAGCTACGGCCTCAATTGAAGGCACTTATGAATTAACTTATACGGTAACTTCTAGTTCAGGAGATTCAGCAAGTGATTCAATGATCTTTATTTTTGATGCTACAAATCCTATCGTCGACGCTGGTGTTGACGCTCTCTTAAAAAGTTCATCTTTTGTTCAAAGCGCTACAGTGACTGATGATAATTCTGTTACTTATTTATGGAGCTTAGATTCAGGTCCAGGAAATCTTAGCGCAGGAAATGTAGAAGATCCCACTGTTAGTGTGGACACTGATGGAAGTTATGTTGTGAGGCTTACGGTCACTGACATAGCTGGCAATCAAAGCTTTGATACTTTCTCTCTTGATTGGGATTCAACAGCACCGGTTGTAAATGCTGGGACTGATAAATTGGTTTCGGTTATAACTCTTCAGGATGCAACAGTTACTGACTTAAATACGATGAGTTTTTCTTGGTCGAAAGTAAGTGGACCTGGTGTGGTTACCTTTGGAACTCCAGCTTTAGAAGATACCGATATTAGCGCCTCAGTCGATGGGGACTATGTAATCAGGCAAAGCGTAACTGATTCATTTGGAAATAATTCATCAGATACAATAAACTTTAGATGGGATACCACGGCACCTTCAGTCACAGAAGTCATAAGCTCTAATGCTAATGCTTCTTATGGATCAGGAACTACTCTCGAGTTCTTAGTCATCTTCGATGAGGATGTTATAGTTACAAGTGGCACTCCTCAATTAACTTTAGAGCTTGGAGCTAGTGATTTTCCTGCGAATTATTCGGGTGGTTCTGGAAGTAGTACTTTAACTTTTAATTATACAGTAACTGGAGTTGATACAAATACTGATTTAGATTACGTATCTAGCGTTGCTCTGGTCTTAAATGGCGCCACTGTTCAAGACCAAATAGGTTTTAGTGCAAACTTGACTCTAGCAGCACCAGGTGCTGTGGGGTCTATCTCTGATAACCAACAAATAATTATTGATACAACTTCTCCTTCTATCTTTGAAGTAAAGACTAATAAGCCAGATGGTAGCTATGGTACTTCTGAGGTCATTGACCTCTTGATTGTCTTTAGTGAAATAGTGAATATAACAGGAACTCCTGTTCTGACTCTTGAAACTGGGGTCACTGATACAGCGGTCTCTTACTCCTCTGGTAGCGGCAGTGATACATTAACCTTTTCTTATACAGTAGGCGCAGGTGACTCAAGTAGTGATCTTGACTACACAAGTACTTCAGCACTCTTTTTAAATGGGGGCTTTATTAGAGACCCTGCTTTGAATAACTCAGGGATTGCGATTGCAACGCCGGGGCTAGCGCTATCAATCTCAGATGATAAGGCCATTGTCATTGACACGTCATCGCCAGTAGTAAGTGAAGTCAAGGTCAACGCTATTGATGCTACTTATGGAACCTCTTCAGTTATTCCTATTCAAGTTATTTTTAATGAATCTGTTATAGCGTCAGGTCCTATTCAGATCACCCTAGAGACGGGAGTGGTCGATCAAGTCGTTTCTTATTCAAGTGGTTCAGGGACTTCAACTTTAACCTTTGACTATACAGTAGGCCTTGGCGATTCAAGTTTAGACTTAGACTACTTAAATACAGCAGCTCTTGACCTCAATGGAGGGTCAATTACTGATGGATTAAACCCCGCAGATTTAACTTTAGGGACTCCAGGAATCTTAGGGTCAATCTCAGATAACCAAGAGATAGTTATTGATACCACAGGCCCTAGCGTATCTAGCATTACTAGCACTAAGGCGGATGGAAGTTACGGAGTTGGAACAACAGTTGATGTCTTAGTTGAGTTTACTGAAGTTGTTAATGTAAGCGCCACACCTTCGATTACTTTAGAGACTGGAGCTACGGATGCGAATGTAAATTATTTTGATGGAACAGGCACGGCCACGTTAACTTTTAGGTACGTTGTAACGGCAGGAGAGGAGAGTAGTGACTTAGACTACGTTTCAACCTCAGCTTTATCAGTTAACGGAGGAAGCATTCAAAATGCCGGTCTTCAAGATGCTCTTCTAGGTCTGCCAGGCCCCGGCGCCACTAATTCAATCTCAGACAATCAGGCCATCGTCATAGATGCAGTAGATCCTGTTGTGAATCAAGTTTATACAAATAAGAGTAATGGCTCCTATAGAAATGGCGAGTTGATTGATATCATTATTGAGTTTAGCGAAGCAGTAGACATAGCTGGCGCTCCTAGTATTACACTTGCAACGGGCGGGGCCAATACAGATGTTGCTTATACTTCAGGAAGTGGAACATCTAATATTACTTTTACCTATACAGTAGGCGGCTCAGATCTTTCGAGCGACCTTGATTATCTTGGGACAAACTCTCTAGTTTTAAATGGCGCTACGATTAGAGATAGCGTGTTGAACACAGCTGATCTGACTCTTGCAACTCCCGGTGGACCAAATTCTATTTCTGATAATAAGGCCATCTTGATTGATAATACGGCGCCGAATCTTTTAAGCATAGACGCTATCAATCCTGATGGCGGTTACGGATCTGGTTCTCCATTAAGCTTTAAGGTTATCTTCAATGAAAATGTCATTGTAGCTTCTGGTACGCCTCAATTAACTTTAGAGTTGGGCGCTACTGATAAGCCTGCCGTTTACTCTGGGGGAAGCGGAAGTGATACCTTAACTTTCAACTATACAGTGGGAGCCGGGGACACAACTTCAGACTTAGATTACGCTTCAACCTTTGCCTTAGATAGTGGAGTGATTACTGATCCTGCGGGCAATGCTGCAAGTTTGGTTTTAGCAGCTCCTGGAGCAGTTAATTCTATTAGTGATGATAGGGCCCTAGTTATCGATACTGTGGCGCCAGTGTTAAATCAAGTTCTCACCCTAGAGACAGATGGCTCTTATGGTATTGGGGCGAATATTGATCTCTTAATAGAGTTTAATGAATCAGTAATAGTCACTGGATTTCCTCGTTTAACACTAGAGACAGGAGTCTTAGACGCTCAGGTCTTATATACAAGTGGGTCAGGTACAAACCTTTTAACCTTTAGTTACTTAGTGGCCAGTGGGCATAACTCTTCTGACTTAGAATATAAAAACACTTCTTCATTAAATCTAATGGGTGGAAGTATAAAGGATGCTGGAGGCAATGATGCTCCATTGACCCTCGTTACTCCAGGGGCCGTAGGTTCGATCTCTGATGATAAGACTATTGTTATCGATGGAGTTGCGCCTCAAGTGACAGAGGTACGCTCATCTAAGGCAAACGGTGGCTATAAGGCCTTAGAGGTCATCGATATCTTGGTCGTCTTTGATGAACCAGTCTTTGTTAGCGGTATTCCTAAATTAACACTTGAGACCGGCGCAACTGATGCTGTCGTTAACTATAGCGGAGGCTCTACTTCAGACACGCTGACCTTCCAATACACAGTGGGGGCCGGGCAGATAAACCTTGATTTAGATTATGTAAGCACTAGCGCATTAGCATTAAGTGGGGGGACAATTGGAGACATTGTTCCAAATGCAGCTGACCTTACTCTTGCATCTCCTGGCGGATTGAATTCAATTTCAGACAACCAGGCCATCTTGATTGATTCTATTCCTCCGGTTATTGATGCTGGAGCAGACCTTTACGTCAACACAGCAACTGTGCAAGATGCTACTGTAACTGATGATTCGGCTTTAACTTATAACTGGACTAGGCTCTCAGGACCAATCACCTTAAATATAACAAATCCCAATAATGAAGACCCGACTCTTTCGGCCCTCAGCGAGGGAGTCTTTGTCGTTCAACTAGAAGCTACGGATGAGGGCGGTAACAGCGTGACAGATTCGATGAGCTTTACTTGGGATACAACAGCACCTCCGGTCTTAAGTACATTCTCTGGGGTTACTTCTGTTGGGCTTAACAACGCCATGATAGATACTGTGGTTGATTTTCCCGTAGATGTCTCTGATTATGAAACAGTAGAGATTCGAGGCATTCAGGGGTCTTCTGCTCCTGCGAATTGCTCTTCTGGATCTGTTTTAAAGTCTTATACTTCTGGTGGGGGCTTCGCTGATGATAGCTATGAGCAGGAGACGAATTTTCCTGGTGGGATATTTTCAGCTAGGGCCTGTATTACAGATAAGGCCGGTAATGAAACTAGCAGCCAGACTTTTACGAGCATAAGCGCCTCTAAGAAACATAAGTTCTTTGTCACATCAGGGCTTTTTGATGGAAACTTGAGTGCGGATTATTTAGCCACTTCCTTTAACGAGGCTCACGAAGGAGCTGATTTTCGCTGTAAGAGCATGGCCGATTCAGCCGGGATCTCTACAGCATCAGATCGTTGGGTGGCGGTCCTCGGTACTACCTTGATGAATGCCCAAAAGAAAATTGCCGTTAATGGAACCATCAACTCTATGAACTCTGACGTGGTCGCAACTTCAAAGTTTGACCTATGGGATAGCGCTATGGTTCAGGCAAACAATTTTGATGAGAACGGTTCTAATGCAGGAAACTCAAAAGTTTGGACAGGTACCCTTGGGAACGGATCTTTAGATACTAACCATTGCCTCTCTTTTACGAATGCTACAAACACTTTTACGGGGATGTCTGGGCAGGTAGATAAGGACACGGCAGAATGGGTGGCAAGAGGGGATGAAGATTGCGATTCAACTCAACCAATTTGGTGTATTAGTCAAAATGCAAATATATCTAAGTTCGATTCTTTATCCGTGACAACCGGGGCGGGCACTAAAGAAATTGATATCTCTATCACACTAGAGAATGACGTCTCAGTGGAGAGGTTTTATCAGAAGATTGAAGTCTACCGTAGAGTCGGATCTGGTCCACCTACCTTCAATTGTGACGGATCTGATGGCTCTAACTTGGTGCAAACCTTTAATTCTCCCTTCACGCAAGCACAGGTCATAACTCATACTGACACAACAGTTGCAACGGGTGGTACGAACCATAGTTATACCTTTTGTATTTATGATAATGATTCTAATCCTGCTCTTCGAGAAGTCAGGCTCAATACAACATCAGGTTTGTAAAATATACCCTCCTTAACATCGACTAAAATAAAGCTTTGAGTTTTTTTACTTTGGGCGTATAAGCGCCGCAATTTTAGTTAAACTTGGAGTTAAGAATGAAACTATTAATGGCGTTTGCGGCCACACTTTTTGTTATCATGGTGGAAGTCATCAAAACAAACGCACTTTAAACCAAAAAAAGCCCCGATCCCGGGGCTTTTTTATTTTAAATTGTTGTCTTAAGTTTAAGATCCGCAGGCCACACAATCATCAGGATTGTCGATACTGCAGATCATGGCGGCCTTCTCTTCTTCAGTCTTAGCGGCCAGCATTTCAGCTGTGACTTCAGGGGCCTTCTGGACATTGTCGTTGTTGACAGTGAACTTCACAGCATTAACAGCAGCTCTTGTTCGGAGGTAATACATCCCAGTCTTAAGTCCCGCTTTCCAGGCATAGAAGTGCATTGAAGAGAGTTTTCCAAAGTTAGGATCTTCCATATGAACATTAAGAGATTGCCCTTGGCAGATATAAGGAGCTCGTCCTTTTGCTAGGTCAATCACGGCCTTTTGCTTGATTTCCCAAACAGTCTTATAAAGCTCTTGGTAGTCCTCAGGGATTCTTTGGATTCCCTGAACTGAACCATTGTTGGCGATGATCTCATTTCTCATCTCTTCGTCCCAAACACCAATCTCAATAAGATCTTTTACAAGGTGCTTGTTTACTACGGCAAATTCACCAGAGAGAACACGTCTTACGTAGATGTTTGAAGTAATAGGCTCAAAACATTCGTTGTTTCCAAGGATCTGACTTGTTGAAGCCGTAGGCATTGGAGCAACTAGTAGTGAGTTTCTAATCCCATGCTCAGCAATTTCAGACTTAAGCTTAGTCCAGTCCCAATGCTTACCAGTAGGCTCTACGCCCCACATATCAAATTGTAGGATTCCTTGAGAAGCTGGGGATCCTTGATAAGTTTCATAGGCTCCAAACTCAATGGCCTGGTCTTTTGAAGCTGTAAGGGCCGCAAAGTAGATGGTCTCAAAGATATCATTGTTTAATTCAAGAGCTTCTTTAGATTCGTAAGGAAGTCTCATCTTGAAGAATGTATCCGCTAGTCCTTGAACGCCAAGACCAATAGGACGATGCCTCTTATTTGATTTCTCAGCTTCAGGGATAGGATAGTAATTAATATCAATAATCTTATTTAGGTTAACGGTCGCTTGGTAGACGACGTCAAACAATTTCTTATGGTCGTACTTGCCATTTTCAACATAACGATTGAGGGCGAGGGACGCCAGATTGCAGACGGCGACCTCGTCAGGCGCGGTATATTCCATAATCTCGGTGCAAAGATTCGAAGACTTAATAGTTCCGAGGTTTTTTTGGTTTGATTTTTCATTAGCACTATCCTTGTACAACATATAAGGAGATCCACTCTCCACTTGTGATTCTAGAATCGCAAACCAAAGGTCTTGTGCACGGATCGTCTTCTTGGCCTTACCAGCTTCTTCGTAGCTAGTGTAAAGCTTCTCGAACTCCGCTCCGTAACAATCAGACATACCTGGGCATTCGTGAGGACAGAAAAGTGACCACATGCCATCTTCTTCAACTCTTTTCATGAAGAGATCCGGAGTCCACATAGCGTAGAAAAGATCTCTCGCTCTAGCTTCTTCCTTACCCGTATTTTTCTTAAGGTCTAGGAAATCAAAGACATCTGCATGCCATGGCTCAAGATAAATAGCGAAAGCGCCTTTTCTCTTTCCGCCGCCTTGGTCTACATAGCGGGCCGTATCGTTAAAGACTTTAAGCATAGGAACGATTCCGTTAGAAGTTCCGTTGGTGCCTTTGATCAGTGAGCCAGTCGCTCTAATATTATGAATTGAAAGGCCAATGCCTCCAGCGCTTTGAGAGATGAGTGCTGTCTGGCGAAGTGTATCGTAGATTCCTTCGATACTATCATCCTTCATCGTCAGCAGGAAACAACTCGAAAGCTGAGGCTTTGACGTTCCAGAATTAAAAAGCGTAGGTGAAGCATGAGTAAAATACTTCTCGCTCATTAAATCATAAGTTTTAATGGCCGCATCAAGGTCGTCCATATGAATCCCAAGAGAAACCCTCATGAGCATTTGCCCTGGACGTTCAACAATAATCCCGTCCATTTTCAAGAGGTAACTTCTCTCTAGAGTCTTAAATCCAAAGTAGTCGTAATTAAAATCTCTTTTATCTTTAACCGCCTTGTCGAGCCTTTCTGGGTTGGCCATAACAAGATCAAAAAGTTCTTTTGATACTAGGGGAGAGTGCTCACCTGTTTTATCATTAACAAAGTTATACATGGCCTTAATGTTTTCAGAAAAACATCCACGCGTTTCTTTGTGAAGGTTACTTACAGCGATTCTTCCCGCAAGTTGAGAATAATCAGGATGTCTTGTTGATAAATAAGCGGCTGTTTCGGCTGCTAGTTGATCAAGCTCTCTTGTCGTAATTCCGTCATAGATACCTTCAATTACTTTTTGAGTAATAAGAGTTGTATCGACATGATTTTCATCAAGATCAAAAGCAATCTGATTAATTCTTTCCGTGATTTTATCAAATTTAATGGGCTCTTTTTCGCCGCTTCTTGTGTGTACGTACATTGTGTTTATCCCTATCCCTTTATTTAAAATTCCGCGTCTAGCGTAAATGTATTCGATGCTGAATCCCCAAGGATTCCGGCTTTTTGATATTCGCTAACTCTTTTTTCAAAGAAATTAGTCTTTCCTTCTAATGAGATGAGCTCCATCCAATCAAAAGGATTATCTGTATTAAAATGTTTCGCGCAACCTAGATGGCTTAACCAGTAATCACAAACATACTCAATATATTGAGTCATTGTGTCTGAGTTAATTCCAATCAAACTTGAAGGAAGTGCTTCGGTGATGAATTCTTTTTCAATCTCTACAGCTTCAAGAAGAATCAGCTTGATGTTCTCTTTTGTTAACTGCTCTTCTTCAGTAAGAAGTGAATGCATAAGACAGGCAAATTCGCAGTGGAGTCCCTCGTCTCTACTGATAAACTCGTTACTTGTGCATAGACCTGGCATAAGGCCACGTTTTTTAAGCCAATAGATTGAACAAAATGAACCACTGAAGAAGATTCCCTCCACAGCAGCAAATGCTACAAGTCTTTCGGCGAAACTGGCATCAGAGCCAATCCATTTTTGCGCCCACTTAGCCTTTTTCCCAACGCAAGGTAGAGTCGTCACAGCATTGAATAGATGATCCTTCTCTTTTGGGTCTTTGATATAAGTGTCGATGAGTAAACTGTATGTTTCTGAATGAATATTTTCCATGGCGATTTGAAAACCATAGAAGCAACGGGCCTCAGGGATCTGTACGTCGTTATAAAACCTTAAAGCAAGGTTCTCATTAACAATTCCGTCAGAAGCCGCGAAAAAGGCTAATACGTGCTTGATAAAGTGTCTTTCGTTATCGTTTAGGTTCTCCCAATCCTTTTGATCTGCCATAAGGTCGATCTCTTCAGCAGTCCAAAAAACGGCCATATGTTTTTTGTACATTTCATAAACTGATTCATACTTGATAGGGAATAAGACAAAACGGTCTTCGTTGGGGGCTAAAATGGGGTCTGTTGATACTTGTGTGCTCATGCTCTCTCCTAAATTGTTTTCCTCAAATCCTTGAGTAGATCTTCTAGCAGACGTAGCTTTGCACCTTAACTCAATACGAGTTTTACGAGACCTATGATTATTTTATCTAGGTTCTCCGGGGCAAAATCCTTTTGGGATGTTGTGTGTGTGCCTTGGACCTTCAATAAAATAATACATGTCTTGATTAAATGTTTCTACAGTTAATCTAGTAGACAAAAATACTTAACTATTGATTGACGCGATCTTTTTACTTGACCCTTTTTCTAATGACCGAATTGGTGGGGGTTTGTTAATTGGCGCAGGACAAACTTTTTTTTTCTTACATCAAAACGAGTCGATGAGTCATCAAGCACTTAACGTTTCGCGTCTCCGCTATATTGTGGTCGGGTGGTGGTCAAAAAGTTGAATGACCCAAGATATGGGGGTCGTTTTGTTGCTTGATGTCACACGAAATGAAGTTTTGCTTGGCCCAAAACCTTAAAACTAGGGCCTTGATCTCTGGATTTTCTTGAATCATAGAGATGTCATAAAATTGTTCGTCTTCTCCAATCTTTCCATGAGAAATAACGACTCCATTCTCTATTTTGAGGAAGCGATTGGCCTGTATGAGAAGGACATTCTTCTTAGGATATTCCCAGTAAGTCTTTAAGATTTTCAGATGAAGCTGATCCACTTTCGCTTCATTATCTTTTAGCATTTTAAGATTTAGGTTCTTAACAACTTTTTCAAACTGTCTATTAGCCGTTGTTTTACTTGAGAAGGCCAAGAGGGGACTCTTATCGTCTTCGGTTTCTGATCGAAGAGTAAGGGCCTTGGTTTCTTCGTTATAGAAAATGCCAAAGGGGTATTTTGTCTTAGTACCCGCTCGGTTTAGAGGAGGGTTATGCGCCTTTATCTCTAAGTTCTCTAAGATTAAAGTTAGGAGTTCCCAATTAAAAACTTCAGCGTTTATATGATGAAGAAGGTTATGAAGCTTTAGACCCTTCCCGCGCCCTGGCTTTGTAGCAAAGTGCTGAAAGACTCTCTTTTTTATATTATTGGCCTTTCCTACATAGAGAAGTTCACCGTTTTTATCATGAAAATAATAAAGGCCTCCTTCTTCAGGAAGGGCATCAACTTCATTCTTTGGAACATGGGGTGGAAGAGGAAGTGAGGCCGCACTTTGCGAGTTTACTTGTTCAATAATATAATCTTTGTCAGCCTTAAGGTATCTTTCAAAAAGCTCAACGGTAGCCAGCGTATCGCCCATGGCCCTGTGAGCATTTGTTAATTTAATACCTAGGTCTTTAGTAATCTTTCCTAAGCTATAAGACTTGTGACCAGGAATAATCTTTCTCCCAAGTCTTACTGTGCAAAGCTTTTTCCTATTGAAAACGTAGCCAAGTTCTTTAAACTCAGCTTTGATAAATCCATAATCAAAGCCTACATTATGCGCCACGAAGACTGAGTCTTTTGTCATCTCCACGATCTTTTTAGCGACTTCGTAGAATTTTGGAGCGCCTTCAACCATTTGGTTATTGATGCCTGTAAGGTTTGTTATAAAGTATTGAATAGAGCACTCGGGATCAATCAAGCTGGACCATTTCTCAATGATCTTTTCGCCATCATGATTGACGATGGCAATTTCAATTATTTTAGAGTGACCGGGCTTTACCCCGGTCGTTTCGATGTCGATGATGGAATACATGGCAGCATCTTAGTCTTAGAGGGCCAATTGGTCTAGAATGCTTTGATCAACATTTTCTTCAAGTTCTTGCAAAACGTAAATAAGAGGAATGGCATAATTGCGCGCCTTAGAGCCTCTTAAAACTCTTGATTCAGCATAATTAATGGCGATTACTTCACCGGCCTCATTAAAAAGAGGACCTCCACTGGCGCCTTTAAAAAGAGGCGCTTGATGAAAATAACGAGTACCTTTATGAATAAGCCCTCTGCCTTTAGAGGCCTGAAGACCATTGCCTTTTACGTTTCCAATGAGTCTTATTACCTGATTTTCTTCAATCGCCGTTTTAAGATTGGGAGCGTGGGCAATCTTTGAAAGTGGAGTGTTTCCACTTGGCTTAACTTCAACAAGACAAAAGTCTAATTCTTTTACGCAGTGGTGAACTTTCTTGCAGCTAAATCTTTTATTACCTAGATCTGGATTGGTTGTGATCTTAAATTTATCACAAGCATCCATGATGTATTCATTATTCCAAACATGAAAGTTAGTCAGGATAAATTCTCCACCAACATAAAAAGCAGTCCCAACAGACATGCCACTATTACTAACGGCCTTATAGGTATTATGAGCTAGCTTTTTTTCAAAGTTTAACTCTCCTAGTGGCATTTCAAATTTTCTTTTCCTAAAACTAAAGCTCTCAGAAGTCTCTTCGTTAAGGCCAACTTTCTTACTAAGCTTTGGGCCTTTTACGGTTGCTATAGATCCTTTGATCTTTACACTTTTATAGAGAAAGTGAAGATGAGTTAGGACATTGTCCTCATTAAGAGACTTTTGCCCCGCAAAGAGAGGAGCTGCAAAAAGAAGAGAGAGGATTAGGATTTTCATGAGTTATTCTTAGCAAACGCTGAAAAATTCTCAAGGAAAGTGGCATTTTTACAGGCCTAGTTCGTCATGATCTTAATTACTTAGCCAAAAAAATGAAACTCTAATTCAATACAAAGAGCATGATATACAGGTAAATGAAGCTCTTGTGCCTTGTAGGTCTCTTCTTCAGGTACTTGGATGACGACATCACACCACTCATTACAAAGGGAGTCTTTAGCTCCTGTAAGGCCGATTGTTTTAAGGCCCATGGCCTTAGCAACTTTAAAGCCTTCGATAACGTTCTTTGAATTTCCTGAAGTGCTTATACCCATCACTGTATCAACTTCTCTTCCTTGAACCCAGATCTGTTGTCCATAAACAAGAAGCGGGTCAACATCGTTAAGAAAAGCTGAGTTTCCTGAGTGAGCAACACCTAAGCTAAAAGCTGGGAGTCCCATTTGAAGCTTATCTGCGATACTTGAATCTATCTTTGAAAATTTACTTTTATTCTCTTCTGATAAAGGTCTCTTTAATAAAAAGCCTTTAGTAAGTTCGCCGCACATATGTTCTGCGTCGGCGCTAGAGCCACCATTGCCCATGACCATTAGTTTTCCTTTTTTTTCAAAAGAATCAATGAGAATGGTAAGTGATCTCTGGATTGAGTCGCGGCATGACTCAAGCTTTGGGTGTCTTTGAAATAATTCGCTGTGTTTAAATTCCATAGTGGAATTCTACCCTAATCTTCTTCTTTTGACAGGTCAAAATTGAGCAAATGGACAGGGGAGTCAGAGAGTTTCTTGCGCCTCTTATCGTATTCTTGAGTGGTCTTCACAGAACTATGATTAACTTCTTGAGCCACTTTATAGATATCAACGCCGACCTCTAAGAGCTCACCAATAAAAGTGGCCCTGGCCGAATGCGGGGAGATCTTAAAGTTGAGACCGATCTTTTTTGCATAGCTATCAAGGATCTCATTGATGGTCCTTGGGTTTAAAGACTTGTTTAGGTTCCTTGGATTATGAGGATTTCTTGTTGGTTGAAAGAGCCAGTCGCCCATCTTATGACCTCGTCCCTTGGCCCTCATGTAAGAGAGATAATCTTCAATGGCCTCAACTGACATAGGGTGAATAACCTTCTGACCAGTCTTTCCACCTTTGCCTCGGTACTCAAGCACATGATGTTCATTGATTCTCGTATAATCTTGAAACTGAAGCTTGATGATCTCTGACTTTCTAAGACCCGTCGTAAAGAAAGTTAAAAGAAGCGCCTTGTGTAGAGGCCCACTTTCAGAGTTTATATCAATAGAGGAGATAAGCTCTTCTACCTGTGACTTTTTAAGAGCATTGGTGGGCTTGAGAACCTCGTGTCTGGGCCTTTTTACCGAAGTAACAGGATTGAACTCGCATTCTTTTTTTTCAACTAGATAGTCAAAATAAGAAGAGATAGAGGAGAGCCCGCGGCAAACAGTCTTAGGCGCTGCGGCCCTTCCATAACGACCACCTTCTTCAGAGAGCCAGTTACGATAAGCTATAATTTGTCCCCGTTCAACCTGATCGAACTTAGAGACTTTTGGAAAGTTATTGCTGAGAAAAAGAAAGAACTTTGAAAGGTCGCTCTCATAAGAGAGGCGAGTGTACTTAGAAGTAAAGTTCTCAAAGAACTCTTCATACAAGCTGAATGTTGTTTCTTTTACTTTGGGTTGACCCATGGTGTTATTATAATCTCTAATAACA
The DNA here is from genome assembly GCA_913061265.1 of uncultured Halobacteriovorax sp. Lineage (GTDB taxonomy): Bacteria > Bdellovibrionota > Bacteriovoracia > Bacteriovoracales > Bacteriovoracaceae. The sequence goes on from CAJXVS010000005.1 coordinate 206,116, forward strand.
CCAGAGTCTTAGTCAGGTAATTCGTGCCTAAATTAAGCGAAGTTAAGCTTAGTGGCGTTATAAGACCAAGTATCAAAGGCAGCTCTTAAGGCCTTAAGCTCTTCTTTGATCCGCCCTTCAAGCTCTGAAGTATCAGAGGCCTTCTTAAGTTCTCTTCTTAGTTCTTGAAGATTAAGGATGGCCTCATCTATTGATTGCTTAACATGATCAAGGGCAGAGAGATCAGCGCCTTTCACAGCAAGATTCTTCTCTGTCATTTCAAGTTTTGCTTTTAGAATCTCTTCTTCACTTGTTCTCTTAAGTGAATGTGCCCAGCCTGCTTTTGCGCTAAGGTTGATGAGCCATTTTGTAGGATCGTATTGATACCAGCGAACACCATTTCTATAGTCAGTTTGAAAGTAGTGATGAAAGTTATGATAACCCTCTCCATAACTAAAGACGGCCAAAACAAAGTTGTCTTTGGCAGTATTAGTATCAGTATAAGGTTGAGTTCCCCACATATGTGCCCAGCTATTAATAAAGAAGGTGCAGTGATGAACAAAGACAACTCGTCCTACGCCAATAACGGCCAGTCCACCAAGAGCAGAGCCCATGAAGTAGCCTATGATAGTAGGAATAATAAATCCTGATAGAACACAAAGAGGTAAGTAATACTTATGTTGAAGCCAAACGAGTTTATCAGAAGCTAAGTCTTTTGCGTAAGCGCCATTATACTTCTCTTCTTCTTTCACCATAACCCAACCCATATGAGCCCACCAAAAACCTTCTCTAATATTGTAGGGGTCTTTTTCATCATCACAATGAGTATGATGGCGTCTATGATCGGTACACCACTTTAAAGCGGAGTTTTGAAAAGCTCCGGCTCCGAAGAGGAGGTAGATAAACTTTAAGAAGCTGTTAGCTTGATAAGATCTGTGGCTAAAAAGCCTATGGTATCCAGCAGTGATGGACATGCCTGAGATAAAATACATGAGGACAGCGGGGATGAGCATAAGAGGGTCAAAGCCATCTTTTTTTACATAAGCTGCAACAAGAACAATGGTGGCAAGGGGTGTAAGAGTCAAAAAGAGGGTGTTTACCCAATCCAGATTATTCAGTCTAAAGCGTTTCTTTCCTTCCATAAATTACCTCTCCAAAGGTTATTCAATAAATTTATCACGGGGGAAATAAGTCGGTTGTAATACTAATGTAAAAGCACCTGACCCTAGGAGTCGGAAAACGAATCCGCTTCCCAGTTTTGCTGAGTTAGGTCATAATTTTGCTGATATATTAACATGGAGTCCTTATGAAATTTTTAGTCTTGGCGCTTTTAGCGCTCTCTTTAAACACTTTTGCCGCTGATGGCCCTGTGGCGAAAGTCATTAAGATCAAAGGAAAAGTGACCTTTGATGGAAAGCTCTTGAAGCTCGGTGATTTGATTACAAAAAAAGGAGTGCTTAAGAGTGAAAAAAGAAGCTTTGCTCAAGTCTCTGTTGAGAAGTGGAATAACAAGATCACGATTGGACCAAAGAGTGAGATGGAGTTTGATTTTGATAAAGACGCCAAGAAGAAATATGTTTTCTTAGACGGCCGCTGCCGCTGGAGAACTGATTCAGGGAAAAAAGGAAAGGGTAGGCTTTATACTAAACTGGCCTCTATGGGCGTGAGGGGAACAGACTACATCGTTGTTTCTAAGAAAAGCTTAGGAGAAACAGAGATCATCGTTCTTGATGGTGCTGTTGAGTTTGAGAACCTAATGAACCCTACTGAGAAAGTCTTAGTTAATAAAGGTCAGTGGGGTGGAATCGGCGGACGTTTCGGTGAGAACATTGGTAAAGTTATCGATCTACCAAAAGATGTTGTTGAATCATTTGATCGTCAGCTTAAGTTTCACTGAATATTTTCCATGACTTGGTAGAGAGGATGACCTCCTGCCAAGCTGGCGCTTGTTGAGTGGTTGATGACAATGCCATCTTCAACGGCATAGACCTCTTCAACCGCCTTAGAAAAACTCTCATTACCTTTAACGGGTTTAAAGTTTAAAGACTTTGCTAAGACATCACCTTTTTTAAAGGCCTCTCCTGGGGCGAAACAGAACTCATAGAGCCCGCCTCTTGGAGCGTAATAACTTTTATAGTCTTTTAATAAACAAGTTTTTATTGAAGTTTTAGGTAACTCTTCAATCTTTAGGTCGTGAACATTTTTTGAAAGTAAGTAATTGAGGATTCTCTTAGAATCAAGATTGGCCTCTTTAAAAGAGATGCGCTCTTCGCTTCCAAGTTCTATTGTATAGGATTCAAAATTATTCTTAAGCTCACGTCCCTGGTTTTTAAACTCTTCACTTAGACTTACCCATGGCATAAAGCTGGCTTCGTCCATGGCCCCATCAAACTCAGGAGGGATGATAAGGTAGTGGGGAAATTGAAAATTTAAGGCAGACTTTAATTGATGATCTGTTGTGTAGATATAGCGAGTGGCAACTGGACCTGTATGAAGATCTAAAACAATATCTGCGGTAGAGGCTACCTTTTGCAGAAGCAGGTTAAAATGCCCGTCTTCGTTTTGTAGGCCTCTCTCGGCCGTCTTCTTTTCAAGATTATCACAGATATTAAAAAGGACGCTTTTAAAGTTCTCCGAAATTTGAGCTTCATTATGAGATATATTCTGGGTTACGAAATCCTTTAAATTAAACTCTGAATCTTTATTTTTTAGTAATTCAAAATAATTTCGGTTCCAGTTCTTTCCAGAGACTGGATTATAACGCCCTTGAGTATACATGCCTGATTTTTGATTAACGGCACTAGGATTGGCAAAAGGAATAAAGGTGATACTTCCCTTAAACGGATTATTAATAAAGAAATCCATGAGCTCATGAATAACAAGATTTCCTTGAAGTTCTGCCCCGTGAACATTGGCCTGGATATGAACATGAGGCCCAGAGTTTCCAGAGTTAATTCTAAAGAGGTTAAGCCAAAGGTAATCACCATTTGGTTGTTGTTTCAGAGGGAAATCAATTCTTTCTAATTTGTTCATGATGAGATCATAAAAGCCATTCAGCACTCTGTCTAATGGGTCTTGGAGACATCATATTACCTTTATAGATAACCACTTCTGCTGGTAGGTTATGACAAAGAAAATAAGGCATGCTTTCAGTAAAGCCATAGGCCCCTGCTTGTTTAAAACAAAGCCAATCCCCAGGACCTACATCACTAGGTAGATCAAAGTCTCCGAGTTTATCTAAGCCCGTACAAAGAGGTCCATGAACATAGAATCTTGAGAGCTCTGCTTTAGAATTTCTAAAAAGTTCACAAGGAAAGGGCTGGCCGGTTAAAGCAGGCCTTGCCATATGATTGATCCCGCCATCAGTGACGAGAAGTTCTTTGCCTCTTACTGACTTTCTATCGATGACTTGAGTAAAGTACATCCCAGATTCCCCAACAGCGAAGCGCCCAAGTTCCATCCAGATCTTTGGCAGTTTGAATTTCTTTTTTACTTTAGTAAGAACTGAGTTCACTTCTTCCCAAGAGACTGGGGACTCTTCTTCTTTATAAGGAATACCAAGTCCACCGCCTAAGTCTAGGATCTGTAGGGGAATATTTAAGTCTTTTGATAGCTCCGTGCATTCTTCAGCAATCTTCATCCAGATTTTCTCTAGACGGTCCACTTCAAGGATATTTCCCCACTGAAAGACGTGAAAGCCCACGATATCAAGGGAGCTTGTCTTAGATTTTTCCATTCTCTTCCACTCATCTGGTTCAATACCAAAAGGAGTGATGTCATTTCCACCTAAGACTGACTTTCCCTCGTCCCATTCAAGTTGAACGCGAAGAAGAACCTTGGGGTTCTTTTGTAGGTTCTCTGCAATTGAATTTAGCCAATAGGCCTGGTTGATGGACTCGAGAACGATGACATCAACGTCGGCCATGAGGAGCTGCTTCAAATAGCGCCTGCTCTTGCTCGGTCCTGTTGAGAGGATATTTTGAGGAAGCAGGCCTGAACTTAAGACTTGATCGAGCTCACCCTTAGAGGCCACATCAAGACCGAAGTCTAAATTGCGAAGTAGTTTTAAAATGGCAGAAAGGGGATTTGCCTTACAAGCGTACCAGAGCTTTAGATCCGGGTCTTTATTGTCACGCATATAAGTTAGATGTTCTTCAAGAGCATCTAAATCATAATAATAAAAGCTTGAATCAAGTCGATTCATAGCGCTTTTTAACATTTCTCTATGTTCTGGCTTAAGCTTGGGTAGGTTCATCTTAAGAAACTTTCTAGCTCCAAGCTGGCGTCAGACTTTTCATCTCTGTATTTTATAATTAAAGCGCAGTTCATTTGTATTCCCTGACTCTTGGCCCATGATAATTTATCATTAACAGGTCTTGTTCCAGGAACGACTACGGCTCCAGCAGGAATGGCTTCGCCTCTGTCTAACATTCTTTCATTAACACAATCAAAGACAGGGACGCCTTTAGAGAGGATGACCCCAGGGGCGATAACAGCGCGCTCTAGGACTTGAATCCCTTCAACGATAACAGATCCTGCTCCAATAAAAGCATTGTCTTCAATAATCACAGGAGCAAGGCCTATAGGTTCTAAGACACCACCGATTTGAACACCGGCAGAGAGGTGAACATTTTTTCCAATCTGAGCACATGAGCCAACTAAGGCATGGCTATCAACCATGGTTCCTTCATCAACATAAGCGCCAATATTAATATAAGCCGGAGGCATGATGATCACGCCTTTGGCCACGTAAGAGCCTCTTCTCACTGAAGAGCCCCCTGGTACTAAGCGGATTCCACGCTCAGGAGTGAATCTTTGAGGCATAAGGTTATGCTTATCAACAAAGCCATTTTCTTCAATAAGTTTTCCTGCTTTAAAGGCTTCTAGAATAGCGCCTTTAACTTCAGTATTGGCCTGCCATTTTCCGTCAACCTTATTGGCCGAACGTAGGCTACCGTCTTCTAATCCATTAAGTACTTCTTCCCAATTCATAAACATTCCTTATAAGTTATTAAACCAATTATTTATGTCGTTATCTGCTTTCTCTACAACTTCACTTTTACACATGTCTTTTTCTGTTAAGGGAGCTCTTAGAACTCCTGTTGCGATAGACTTGTTCTGTGCCATTAACCATTTAACTGGAATAGGATTTGAGGCGACAAATAATGCGTTAGCTGAATCTTCCCAAAGCTTAGCGTCCTTTAACTCTCCAGCTAGAGCGAGCTCTGTGTATCTGTGAGTTTGCTTAGGCCATGAGTTTGCGGCCACACTAACAAGTCCTTTGCAGCCATGGGGGGCAAAGGCAGGAAGGAGTCCATCGTCGCCAGAATAAACGCGGCCGTTTCCAGCTGCTTTTACATATTGCTTAAATTTTTCAACAGAACCAGAGGCCTCTTTTACCGCCCAAAAGTTCTTATGTGTATTGAGACGACCGAGGGCGCTTAAGCTCATATCTATGCCTGTTCTTGAAGGAACATTGTAGAGCATGCATGGCCTTGTTGATGCGTCCATAAGATCTTTAAACCATTCGTACTGACCTTCGCTTCCAGGCTTTGCATAAAGAGGAACAACAAGAAGGTAGGCATCAATAGGGAGAGTCTCTAGATGAGAAACCCAAGCTAATTGCTCATCAAGATTAGAGCCACCAACTCCGCACATAATAGGAGCGGCAGGTTTTTTTTCTTTTAGAAAATCCATGATTTTTGATCTTTCATAAGAATCTAAATTTAAGGCCTCACCAGTAGAACCTAAGATTAGGATCCCATTTTTGGCCTCTACTTGTTGATCAAGGCATACGCCAAGGGATTCATAATCAACCGAACCATCTTCTTTCATAGGCGTGATTACTGCAGTCCAAAGGGGGTAGTCATTTAAGTTCATAAGAGTTCCTTGATGGCCAAATCGCTAAAGTTGTTAAGTCCCGCGGGGACTTCATTATCTATAATCTTTTTAGCAGACCAAAGAGCGCCAGCTGCAAAGATTCCGCGGTCCTTTGCTTGATGCTGAACGATGATATCTTCGGTCTCTGTTTCAATCGTTAATTTATGATCTCCGACTACGTCTCCTGTTCTAGCAGAGGTGATCTGACATTCATGCTCACTCCAGTCTTGCCATGAAATGGCCGTGCCTGAAGGAGCGTCTACTTTCATAATATGATGAACTTCATGGATCTTAAATTTCGGAGCTTTAAAAAGCTTATCTGCCTTCGCCATAACCTTTATCATTTCATGCACTAGGTTCATACCTAGGCTAAAATTATGCGCCCTAATCCACGGGGTCTTGTTCTCTTTTAGTTTTTGATCAATCTCTTTAGGCCAGTCAAAGCCAGTAGAGCCAGTAACAACAGGGATCTTTGAATCAATAAGTATGTCTATATAGCTTAAGAAGGGCTCTCCCGGAAGAAAGCTTATGATGACATCATGGCCTTTTAGATTTTCTAAAGTAGGCGGGTTTGAGCTATGAAAAACACTATGATCATGTTCATGACCTAACTGTTCGATAACTTTTTTTCCGGTCTTTCCTTTACCAAGTACAGCTATTTTCACCCTATGAATTCCTTGTGTAGTCGTCTGACCGCCATGGTGGCATCGTCTTCATGTACCAGGAAACAGAAGTTATGCTTACTAGCACCATGGCAGATCATACGGACATTTATTTTTGAATCATCCCCTTGAAGGGCATTGAAAAGTTTTTGCGCGATTCCAGCTGTGTGATTGATATGATTACCGATAACACTAACCAGTGTTAAGTCCTCTTCAACTGTAACGCTGGCAAAGTTCTCAAGCTCTGTTAAGAGCTTCTTATTAAGTAAAGTTGAATCATCTATAGTTAAAGCAACTGAGATCTCTGAAGTTGTAATGCTATCAACAGAAATCTGATGGCGGTTAAAGATCTCAAAGATCTTAAAAAGAAAGCCATGCTGCTGGAGCATATCTGGAGTTGATAATGTTAAGAGGCTTTGATCACTTCTTGTGGCCAAGGCCCTTACTAATGGCGCCTCTTCACTTGTTTTCTTGATCCAAGTTCCAGGTGCATCTGGTTCTAGGCTTGAGCCAACAAAGACTGGAATCCCAGCTCTTTTGACAGGAGTAAGAGTCGTTGGGTGAAGGATCTTGGCCCCCATTGTGGCCATCTCAGCGGCTTCTTGGAAGGTGATTTCATTGATAGGCCTTGCCGAGTCACAAACCCTTGGGTCAGTTGTGGCAATGCCGGCTACATCAGTCCAGATCTCTAGTAAGTCTGCTCCCATGCCCTCAGCTATTAATGATGCTGAATAATCAGAGCCACCACGGCCAAGAGTTGTGGTGCTGCCATTTTCGTTAGAGCCGATAAAGCCTTGAGTGACATAAACAACGTCACCATATTTAGCGCCAATGAGAAACTTATCCGAATTGGTTTTGATCTGATTGAAGTCCGGCGTGGCCGAACCAAATTGATCATCTGTCTTGATGACTTTTCTAATGTCAAAGAGCTCAACTTCTTTATCTGTATATAATTCTTTAAGCGCCATGGTCATTAAAGGTGAAGAGATTCTCTCCCCAACGCTAAGGATTCCGTCCGTGGCCTTAGGGCTACAGTCTTTTAAAAGATTAACGCCTTTAGTGATAGTTTCAAGTTCTCTAAAGACTTCGCCTATCTCATCAATTATTTGGGGCGTCCCTTCAAGCTCATTAGCTATTTTTAGATGCCTATCTTCGAGGTCACTTAAGATCTCTTGGCAACCCGCCCATGGACCAGTGACGGCCAAGTCTATTAATTTAATAAGAAGATTAGTAGTTCCATAAGTGGCCGAGACCACCACTATATTGGCCTTATGATCAAAGGCGACTTTTGCTGAACGTCTAATGGCCGTTGCATCCTTCATGGATGATCCGCCAAACTTAGCTACTGTGACTTTGGTTTTCTCTGCACTCATCATTTACCTTCAAAAGTTTGACTAATGTTACTTAAAACATTGAAAAATTAAAAGTTTATGCGTGCTAAAGCGGTGAGTTAAAGACGGAATAATCCGGCCTGAAGTTCTCCACGGGGGCTTTGAATCCCATGACAGTCCGCGAGAATCAACTCATACGAACCAGTAAGATAGATATTGGTGCCTATCTTACTTCGGCAACTCACCCCTGACTTAAAACTCAAATGGACACCAACGACCTTGCTTTAAGCTACCTGTGAACTGCACCTCTTCGGCAACACAAATAAAAGACTAGACTAAAAAGAGGCAGTTTACAAGTTAAAGGCTTTTTATAATTATGGTGTCAGTTATTATCTCGAGGAACTTATGAAAAAAATTGGAATTATCGGTTGGCGTGGAATGGTTGGCTCTGTCCTTATGGATAGAATGGAGTACGAAAAAGACTTCGATCTTATCGATGCATACTTCTTTAGCACTTCACAAAAAGGCGAAAAAGCTCCGAAACATAAGTCTTCAAGTGAGGTCCTTCTTGACGCTAATGATATAACTGAATTAGAAAAAATGGACATCATTTTAACCTGCCAAGGGGGAGATTATACCAATGAAATATATCCTAAACTTAGATCAAGTGGTTGGGACGGATATTGGATAGACGCAGCCTCTTCTCTTCGAATGAAAGAGGACTCAACCCTTGTTCTAGATCCTGTAAATCTTGATGTCATAAAAAAAGCTGTGGCCTCTGGAAAGAAAGATTTTATCGGCCCAAACTGCACCGTCTCCTTAATGTTAATGGCCATCGGTGGTCTCTTTAATAGCGGTCAGGTTGAATGGGTTACGAGCATGACCTATCAAGCAGCCTCGGGGGCCGGAGCTAAGAATATGTTAGAGCTTCTCGATCAAATGAAGGTCCTAGGCGACCTCTCAGACCCTGCTAAATCAATCCTTGAAGTTGATAAGTCTGTAGCTACAGCGATGAGAGATTCAAATTTCCCTTCGAAAAACTTTGGTGCGGCGCTGGCAGGGGCTCTCATTCCTTGGATCGATGTTCCGGTTGAAGCTGGGCAAACCAAAGAAGAATGGAAAGGTGTTTGCGAAACCAATAAGATTTTAGAGACAGAGAATATGATTCCCGTCGACGGAACTTGCGTGAGAATGGGGGCCATGCGCTGTCACTCTCAGGGCCTAACAATTAAAATGAAAAACGACATCCCTATCAGTGATATTGAAGCTCTAATAAAAGAGTCAAATCCGTGGGTGAAATTCGTCGAAAATAACAAAGAAGAAACTTTAAAATACTTAAGCCCAACTTATGCAACGGGAACTTTAGAGATCCCTGTGGGTCGTGTGAGAAAAATGAATCTCGGACCTGAATACATCAATGTCTTCACAGTCGGGGATCAACTCTTATGGGGGGCAGCTGAGCCTCTTAGAAGAATGCTAAGGATCCTGATCGAGACTGCGTAAAGCCTACAGTTTACTTGAAGCTATTGATGTTTTGCGTTATTGATAAAGAATGAGAAGTCTAATTATCCTATTCTCAATCTTAATGAGCTTTTCCGTTCTAGGGGAGGAGTTAAATCGTTGTTTTTATGATCATGTAAAGGACGCCATCGTTCTTAATAAGATTAGAAAACCCCTTTATGCCAAGGCCACTAACAAAGACAGCCTCAAGATAAGCCGATACCTGATCCTATGGGAGCGTTTTATCATCCTTAAGTCCCGTAAATATGATCGTAAAGCAGCTCAGTTTAACCAGATGGGGATCCCTTTTATGTGTGAAGACTTCGTAGATATGAAGCTTACACCAGAGATAATACTAAATACTTCGCAGATTCCGAGACCTTATTTAAGCTCTCAATCTCCCAAAGGAAAAGCTATAAAATCGAGATTAAAGACGTCCCTTCAAGAGGGATATAAATCTTTTAAGAAACAGACTGAAAACGAAATTCAAAGATTAGAGATGAACTCATCTTATGATTGCCTCCTTAGGCATCTTCTAGAGAGTTTAAGGCGTACAGGAGACTTAGCACCTCGTTACTTAGAAAGAACTCCTAAGCAACACAAAAAGAAGTTGAACAAGCTTTTAACAAAGTACTTAAAGCTTCAAATCTTTGGCATCTCTCAGGCCATATTTATTGATAAGAAAGCTAGGTCAATTCAAGCAAAAGGAATTCCTATCCTTTGTAACGACGTTCCTCATGTAGAGCTTTCCCCTTGGCAATAATTGTTTATAATGGGTTAAACAAAATTGCTTCAAGGAGGAAGTGTGAAAGGTCTTACACTTTTTAGTTTATTCTTTTTATTTCAAACCACTCAAATTCATGCCGCTGACGAAGTGGCGAAGGTTCTCGTTGTAAAAGGAAACGCCTTTATTAAGGGAGTAGAAACTCCTTTAGAGCTGGGATCTCCCATTAAGTCTGGGGATACTATCATTACAAAAGCCGCCACTTTATTAAAGGTTCGCTTTATAGACAATACCCTTATCTCTCTAGGTCCCAACAGTATGTTCCGAGTTAAGACCTTTAAGATTAATGATGGAAAGAGGACTTCTGTCTTTAACTTCTTGAGAGGAAAGCTAAGGGCCCATATCAAAGAGAAAAGAAAAGAAGGGGAGACTATTATCTATTCAAATGCTGAGATTGCTCTTGGCGTACGAGGAACAGAGATCTTGGCCAATAGTTACTTGGTCAAAGGAGCGCCCTCAACGGATGTCTTACTTACTAAGGGCGCCGTTAAGATGAACCTCTCTAAGCTTGGAACAAGTGTTAAGTCCTACAGCCTAACTCCAGGGAAAGCCTTTAACTCAAACCTAGTTAGGCAAAATGGAATCAGTTCTATAAAGAGCCTCTCTAGAGCTAGCTTAGATCTTTTAGAGAAAGGGGATGAATTTCTCCCAAGCCTCCAAGCCAAAGACGGAAGCTTCTTAGACTTAGAAGAAACTTTCTCAAGGAACAAAGTTAAAGAAACTCCTAAAGAAGTACTCGAAAAAGTTTCTCTAGCTACACCTATAGTTAAGGTGAAGGCCGCCTCTTCTGCTCTTTTGGCCAGTGGCTTCAAGTATATCCTTAAGAATGAGCCATGGGATATTAGAGACGCTGTTATGAATAGGGAAAAGAATAAAGCAGATAATAAGTGTTACTACTATTTCTACAAATCGATACCAGGGGCCGGTGAGCTTGAAAGGTTTAGAAGGGAAAGAGACTGTGACGAATTTGAAAACGATTTAGACTAGGGTATTACTTATGAAATTAAAAATAATGGCGTTATTCTTTCTTATGATTCAGTTTTCTTGTAGCTCTGGAAAGATTATTCCAACATCTGATGTTTGCTCTCTTAAGAAGCATTACAAAGATAGCGTCTTTCAGGTGCTTATTAATAAAAAACCAATAAGTAAGCATTGGTATATTTACGAAGATGCTAAGGACGTCACTAAGCTTCTGGCTGATCAGAACAAATGCATGCACTAAGGTTTATCTATTGAGTAAATAAGGCCGACCAGTTAAAGGCTATAGTTGTAATGAATAAGGCTTTTGGGCTTAAGGTCTTAGCCTTAAAAGCGTAAACCAGGCCTATCACTGTTAAGACAGAGGCTATGACAAGATCATCGTGATAAAAATAAAACCCTGGTCCAATTAAGAAAGTATAGAGCAAGAGGCTTCCTTGAAGGGATCTCAATCGAAAGGCTGCCTTCTTTAAGAACTCATTATTAATCAATTCAAAACAAATTGCGTGAAGAAAGATAACAGTTGAATAGTAAAGAAGTGTTTCAACCTGACTCTCATGGATCTTTAAAAGAACTGGGGGGATTAGTAGCAAGGGGTATTTTATCATGGGCAGTAGTTCAGTGATATAAGACCTATTAAAGAGGGGCCTTATCACTGCATACCAAAGCCAGCATACAGAGACTAAAGAGAAGGTGCTTAAAAAGAAGAAGAAGCTTCTCCAGTTTAAGTTAAGCCCAGAGCCTATCAAAGAAAGTGATCTTCCCATCTCTAAGAAATGAAAGAGAAAAGAAAAAGAGAAAAGAGTTATAGTTGCTGCAAGATAGAGAAAATAAAAACTTCTCTTAGTTACCCGCTTTTCCATTAAGTCGCGATAAAGCCTTAAATTAAAGATGATTAAGAATAGATAAGTAACAATAAGGCCATAATACTTTGGTAAAAAGTAGAGCGGAACCATATTTGGAATAATCGGAAAGATTAACACCAACAGTGGAAGGCTAAACCCAAAGAATGGGAACCTCTCATCAAAATACTTGATAAAATCACGCCTAAAATCGAACAACTTCTCTTAATCCTGTTATTTTTTTAAATCTGTATTAAAATAATAACATAGGATCAAGGGGTGAAGTATGCAGAAGTTTATGTTTATAGCAGCGGTCATCTTTGGGGGGCTCTATTTTGCCTTCAAAGACAAAGGGATGAATGACTTTCAAAAAGCAGTCGGTAATCCGGTCCCCAGTGGCTATAAGAGCAAATCTGAAATAAAAGCTGAACAGGACAAGCCCAACAAATATGAAGTTGGAGATTGTGTAAAAGCCTCTCGTTCAAATGATTGGGATTTTTATAAGATTGCAGTGGTTGATCTTGATAAGAAGGATTATCACTTCCGCCTTTGTGTGAAATACAAAGGCTGCCAGAAGGAGATAAAAAAAGAGATCATTACTAATTTTGAATATGACTATCCACCAAGCCGTAAGACGGCTTGTCCAAAATAGGGCCTAGGGCCCTAGAAGTCCTGATCTTGGCTATTAAGTCGTAGATCATAAGAACGGTTATTTATAGCATTTTGAACATGTTGCAATTGATGATAAAGCTCACTTAGATCCTGGTTACCATAGATAAAATCAACCTTCTCTTTATCTTGCGCCGATAATTCAAGTCTAACCTGCAAATGATTTTCAAGCCCTTCGCGGGGAATAAGACTCATGATAAAGCCAATCCCAAGCTCTCTAAAAGCATTGTTATTTCTAAGCTCCATAAGTTTATTGACTCTAGTCTTTCCCGAGAGATTCTTAGCATAGAGGATCTTATGCAGCTTATTTGAGAGTGTAGTTAAGCGCCATCTCTTAGTTAAGACTTCTGTTGTAACAAGATCTGTTAGTCGATCCCATGTCCAATCAAGCGGGTTCCCTGCATAATTTGTTTTAGTCTTAGCATAGGCCCTAATAGACGCTTTAAGTTCAGCCTTACTAAGGGCCGGAAGGGCGTCAAAGGCAGAAGCTTTGAGAATGATCTGATAAAAGACTCTTGAGTCTTTCTTACCTGAGAAGTCATCCCAATCTTTAAAATCAATCTTCTCAAAGACTTCATTAGGAAGGTTGCTGGCCATGAATTCTCTTACGCCGGCCTGCTCATCATTTCTAAAATACTTATCGGCTCGCTCGTAACGAAGCCCAAAATCAGAAAAGCGTGAACCATTATCTTCAAGCCCTGTAGGAACTAATCCAAAGTAGGACTTAGTATGATGTTCTTTAGTTCTAATAAACCCGAGTCTAAATTTTTGCTCATAAGTCTTTGTTTGAACAGGGTAGAAGAAGTTATGATTAACACCATTCTTATCTTCAAAGCTGACATTGTTCTCAGTAAAAGAGCGTCCTGACCCAAGTTTAGCCACGATAAGCCCTAGCTTAAGTTTTACTTTATCTTGTTTGTAATTATTAAAGCCCTTAAAGATACGATCCACTCGAGGAGAAGTAGTACCTGATTTAAAGTCTGCTTTAAAGAGGTTATCAGCGGCTTCGTAGGTAGAAAGAAGAACCTTACTTAGTGGTTTCTTTCCAATATGCTGACCAATGGCCACAACGTCTTTGAACTTTAATGAAGATGAGAGGATGCTGTCATAGGCGTCCCTAGCTTTCTTATCATTAAGGTCAAAGATATAGTCGACAATAAACTGGCGACCTTTTGCTTTTTCTCCTGTTAATGAAGCGAAGTCTAACTCAAAGACACTCTCCACTATTTTATTGGCAATCTTTACGCCAAAAAGGTTTGAAGAGCCTTCAATTCCTGCAGAAGCTCCAGAATTTCTTTTTCTATTAGCAAAGAGCTTTAAGCGAACCTTATTATCTTTCATTCTATAAACATGAATAAGAAAATCTCCTGAGAGAACATAATAAAGATTAGCGCTAGCATCGACTCCAATAGTTCCGCCTAAAGTGGCCGATGAGGCCTTAGCACCAACAACAATACTCATTGAAGTCGGCATACTGACAAAGTCACCAGGAGATAAGTTTTTAAGGGCGTATTCTGCCTTAATAGGTAATCTTTTAAGTGTATAAGGAAGAGCGGTAATGGCCCTTTTCTTGCTTTTAAATTGGCGGACAAAGAAAACTTCCGCATTTCTATTCATATTAAAGTAAAGAGGTGTGTCTAAGCTTCCGCTAAGAAGGTCTCCGGCCTTAAGATCTACCTTGATTTGCCATTTATCAACTCTTGCGTGAAGTCCTTTTTCATAACTAGGTTCAACTTCATAACGGTATCTAGATGAAAGACCAAGGCCTTCAAAAAGCTCTACATTCAAGAAGTTGACATTGAAGTTGATATCAAGATCAGCGAATTCTTCACGAATTCGTTCTTCGACCTTTCCTGGTTCCATAAGATCAGAGAGCTTCGCCTCTGAATTAGGGCTAATAAAAATCAGGCTAACGGCCAACAACATCAATAGGTTCTTCATTTTGTGCTCCTCACAATTAATATAGCTTTAAGGTAGCGGCCCTAAGTATTTGAAGCTATCAATTGCGCTGACAATTAGGAGGATATTCTGTCAAAGAGATAAGTTAATAATAACGAGAACTTAGACTGTCTAAGTATTTTATACCCGGTCTCTAGGCTTATAATAATTATAGACCTATAAACAAAGTATCTAAGGGGAAGTTTTTTGAAGCATATATTAAATATTGCCTACACATCTGATTTTGCTCATTTCGATGAAGTTGTCGACTTTATGGGGGAGAAGTTTCGCCTCACGCAGCTTGGGACTAACTTCGACTTTGATGCCACTCTTAAGATCTTAGAGAAGTATGATGGATTATGCGATGCTATTAGCATCTCCGGGCTTCCCGCCGTTATCAAAACGAAGAAGAATTCTTTCACCCCACCTCAAAGAGAAGCTCTTATTAATCATACAAGAGAGACCTTTGTTCTTGATGGGCAAACACTTAAGGATATTTATATTCCATGGCTTATGAGAAAGCATTTCATGAGCCATAGTGAAGTTTATAAACACGAAAGACTGGCCTTTTATTCAGGCGTTCTGCAAAAGAACTTATTAGATGTCTGCGAAGAGTTTGTGCATGAGATTCAACTAGCCGATCCATACTTTTTTTTAAAGATGCCATACACGGTAAAGTCAGTTGATGCCCTAGAGAAGTTCACTAGGCTTCTTTGGCCTATCTTTAAAAGAATGAAGATAAAAAGAAGTATTATCCCTGAGTTTAATAGAAATAAGAGAAATCTACCGGCGCCACTGACTGACTTCTTTCACTGCGATACCTTCGTAGGGACTATGGCCATTATGGAACTTATAGACCTTGAGCATACTAGAGGTAAAAAAGTTATCGTTGATGTGTTGGGGTCTGAACTTAAAGAAAAGCTAATCAATATCGGAACTAAAGAAGTCTTGGTTTGCCTGCCTCAAATTGAGGGAGTTCCTTTTATTAACTTCTCTATTCTTGAAGCGTTTTTTCAAGCCAAGCAAAAAGAGAACATCAGGCTGACTACTGATGACTTCTTAAAAAGAATTGAAGAGATTGATATCAGGCCAGAGCTTTTAAATCTGAATGATCTTCAAGAACCTATTCAGGCCAAGACACGAATTCACAGCTTGACCTTCTAAGTTGAATATTACTTGAGTTTTAAAGCTTGCTCTAGGTAATCCGTTTTATCATCATTCATGATTCTATCAAATTCATTGGCCCAGTTTTCGTCTCTAGAAGACATTCCGGCAATTGATCTATCATTAGTTAATAGTTTTCTTAGGTTTTTAGAGGCTGTGATGGCCTTCATGGAATCGCTATAGTTTTGTTCGAAATCAATATCAGCCTGATAAGTACCAAAATCATTGGCCTCTGCAATACTAACTGTTGAGATCATAATAAGGGTGGCTGTAAGTAGAGTTTTAAACATATCAATACCTCCTGTATTGTTTCGCCTTTAGAGTCCGTCCTAAAAGCAACTTGCACTAGTATTCTATCAGTAAAACTCAGAATTAGGCAGAAGTGTCATTTTGGCATGGAATCTTGATAGGGTAGGGTTTAAACTATTGATATAGTGAATGTTTCACCCAATGGACTACGAATGTTAAAAACAACAAAAACCTTACAATTTCTGACCCTGACCCTAGTTTTCTCGGTTTTCATCGGATGCGGCTCTATTAAGGTCAGTCCCGTCGAAGAGGGAGACTCCCTTAGATATCACGCCAGAGTGGGTTATTTCCTCCTTCCACCCGAGAGAAAGATTAGCCGTTATATAGTTAGAATTGAAAAGTATGCTGATAACAAAAACTTCAAACGCTGCGAACCATCGTCTATCATTAGAATTCATGAAAGGTTTGAAAAGCGCTATGTTGAAATACAACAAGGTGATAAACAGTTTCTCTTCGATACTATAGGGGGAAGACCTATCCTTCTCGCTAATGGAAAGTATCATCTTCTTGATAAGTATTTTAGAAAAGACTTTCCTTTACCAACAGAGACAGTCAGAAGATTAGGCTCCCTCGCAAAAAAGTCTGATCTTCTTTGCGAGCATAAAGTCTGGATCGGGATGAGTAAGGGCGAGTTCTTAATCGCAAGACCTCCTGCCCATAATATTATTAAATCTGTTAAGGGAAAAACTAAGTCTGAAAAATGGCAATATGAAACCGAGGACCATGTCCTTAAAGAGTATCTTTTTATAAATGATGAACTACAAAAACATAACGATATTTAGCCTCTTTATTCTTTGCTCTTGCGGCAGTGCTAATAAAGGTCATCCTTATAGACCGAGCGGCAAGCCTAAGGCCCAAGTCTTCAAAGAAACCAAAATCAAAAGAAAAAAGATCAGCTCTAACTTCTTAAGAGAACGTTATAAACTCTGCGCCCATAAGCGCGCCCTTAACTCAGCTAAGTTTGAATATAGAAGGCTAATTAACAGAGAAAAACGCTACGGTAATGATCTTACGGTGGAAAAAAACAAGTTTAAGAAAATTATTATCGAAGTAGGTGAACAAACTAAAACTTCTCAGGTTAAGTTTGAAAACACCTATAAAAGACGTCTCTTTTGTACTCCTGAAGAAATGCGTCACCTTAAATTATAGCCAAACATTTTACTCAACAATACGAGAGAATTTTTTGACCCTAGGCTTATGCGTTATGCAATGCTACCATTTCGCCTAGGTAAAACTTTTTGTTTAGTTGAGAAGATAAATATTTAAGGAGCTACAGGAATGAGAAATTGGATTGCGAATGGATTCGCTTTAACGGCCTTATTGGTCTTAGTTAGTTGTAGTCACGGAACACCTGGAGATAGGTCTATCTCAAGTTCTAAAAAAAGAGGAGACTCTTTTGATTACGATGCAGGCCCTGCAAAAGATTCAGACTTAACTTATCTCTTTGCCAACACACCAAACTACCGCGCTTTTGGTAGTAAAGTTATTGGTGGAAAAGGTGAGAAATTTCGCTGGAAGTTCGGGCCTATGTGGTACCGCGGACGTACGGGTGAGAACCAAGTTAAGGTCTTTGTTATTGGACAAGAAGGGGCACAGGATGAGAACGTTTCAAACCGTTCATTCACAGGCTCAACAGGAACAAAGATGCAAAAGTTCCTTAATCATATTGGTATTAATCAATCATACCTATTCATGAACACTTTTGTTTACACCATTACAGGTCAGTACTCACTTTTTGGTGAAGACGCAAAGAACCCTACTAAGGTAGCTCAGAGAGATAATCTTTTATGGCTAGCTCAAAACTCTGACTCAGTTGTGGTTAAGCATCGTCATGAGCTTTTCGATACAGTTCTAGAAACAAATAAAGAATTAAGTATTGTTCTTGGAGTAGGGACAGCTGGTAAAGATACAGCGGCCACTTATGCCAGGCACCTTGGTGGAAAATGCTCTTCTTCAACTGTTGGAAGAGGCGGCTGTTTTGTTAAGCATAAAGGGAAAACAATCATGTTTGTAGGCGTTCCTCACCCAGGTGGTGCTTCTCCTAGAAACGGCGGCGAAGACGCTCTTAAAAGACTCCTAGGAGCTTTTGATAGACAGGCAAAGACTGTGCTTAAGGCCATCTCTGCTAAGAAAATTAAACTAGCTAATGATCCTGGAGCAAAAAGAGCCAGCACTACTACTAAATACAAGTACGGAAATGCTTCAATACCTCATATGGATTTTGCTTTTGGAACAAACTGGAGAATGGGCGAGTGGGGAACTACTTCTAATAGAAGAGGCTCTCATACAATCCAGGTCTTCTCTAAAAACGGTTGCTATAACAATGGTGCAAAAGAGGCAAACGGTCGCTGTTCACAAACCAAAGTCGATAATATCCGTTATTCAGATCCCGTTGATAAGATGACTAAAGCACCTTCAGAAATGGCCAAGTGTGATGTGCCTTATGAGTCTCCTAAGACTTGTACTGATAATTATATGCTTTACGATCACGGACCTGGGCATGAGTTCTCTGAAATCATGCTTGATTGGTACAAATCTATTGATTGGGGCTCTCTTGGAGTTACTCAGCATATGTCTTTTGGACCTCAAGGATTCTATAGAGGAAGCTTAAAGGACGCTGAAGTACTTGTGATCGCAGATCAACATGCCCATGATGATATGTTCTCAGGGCGCGCCTTAACTGGTGAGGTTGGACAAAGATTTCAATCTTACTTAGATAAGTCTAAAAAAGAATATGCCATCATTAGAACACTTCCTGTTGATACTCTTGATCTAAGTTCTAAAGAACGCGCCGCTATTAGCATGGACAAAGATGTTATTAAAGGTAGAGATGCTCTAGTTGACGCCATTGTAGATGCTGGACAGATCACTCAGATCATCGGTATCGGTACAACTGCTTCAAAGATTGCTAAGCAACTAGCTAAAGATTACGACGTCTCTTACAAGGGATTTACAACAGCCGCTGTTAAGAAGATGCCTTTAAAGATCATTCCTCGTTTTGATCTTCCTGTTCATACTCGTTATTGGATGGGAACTAGTGGTGATAGAGCTGCTAGAGGTTACAGAGGATCAAGTTCTAACAAAGAGTATTCTGGAGACTACTATAAAGTCTACGCTCCACGCTGGGCCACAAAATGGAAAGCAGGAAGCATGAGTACTGAAGAGTCTAAGTCTTATGAGACTTTTAAAAACTAATTTGGAGAAGTGATGAAATTATATAGCTTAATTATTTTTAGTCTTCTTTCTACTTCAGCTTTTGCGAAAGTAAGCTTTACTTGCAGCTACGCTGACTCACATAAAGTAGAATCAAAAGGAAAAGTTAAAACAAGGTATGGAAAACCAATTGTAAAAGTGAAAGGGACTCTTAAGGAAAATGGCGGAGGAAAACTCTCCATTACAAGTGACTACCTTTACGGAACAAAGAAAAAGCAGAAAGTTAAATTTTTCCGTGCCGAAAGATCAAACGAATCAGCACTTTCATTTGCAAAATTTCATAACAAGTCTAACCAACAAGTCCAAGATAAGGTTTGGCTAAGCCGTTATGTTAAGTTTTCTCTTCCTAAAAAAGCACTTAAAGGAAAAGACAAAGGCTTCACAGCTTACTTTTCTTTCTTTCAAGCGACTGAAGATGTTAAGGCCATTGGTTCAGATGACCCAACGGCCACTGAAGTTGAAGTGACTGAAGATGAGTTAAAAGAATTCTCAAGAGAAAATGAAAAGGAATTTGAATATAAGTTATGGTGTAAAAAAGCACGCCTCTAATTCAATTTCCCTTACAGAATCAAGGAGGATTTTGTGAACCTATTTAAGTTAATAACACTTTTGCTGGCCTGTAGTTTTCTCACTATAGGCTGCGCCAGTAAAAGCGTCGATCTAAAGGGCAGAACAGTCTCAAGTTACTTAGAGGACTTTAAGACTGATGAATTAAATGCCCATCAACGCTTAGATCTTTTAGTTCAGAATATTGAAGAGCTTAAAGATTCTTTGGATAGAAGTGCACCACGCTACTACCTCCTTGAAAACTTTCTAGAAAGAACCCAAAGCCTTTTTTCCGAAATCTCAAAGTATGAAGGGGATAGTATGGAACAAAGCAATTGGGTTCCTGAAGATATTGCAGTAGCCCCAAAGTTTCACCGAATTGTTGCTGCCTATGAAGTTATGGATAAGGCATCTCGCGCCTTATCATTAGATCCTCTTGTTGTTGGTTTTGATAAGAACACTAATTTAAACCTTGAGACCTTAGATTATATCTTGGGTGAGTATAAGAAGAGAATAGAAGTTCTTAGGGCCTCTGAGCTCGCTTCGGTTACTGAAGAGTCCTACGAGAAGATTAAGGCCAGAGAAACAAGAGATCTTATCCATTACTTGGCCCGAAGAATTGAGTCTCATTACGAGAACGTCGTTCCTAGGCAAAGCCATAAGAGAAGAGTCAGTAAGATGCTTAAGTGGGCCTTTGACGGTGAGAAACTTACGGGTAAGAATCCAAAACGTTTTTATGAGAGCCTACGAAGGTTTACCAGAAGCTATACTTATAAAAAGGCCATGTACTCACTTAAAGACCTAAGCCTTCCAGAGTCTGGAAATATTGAAGGGGCTGAAGATTCATTCAATCAAGTCAACTCAGTTCAAGTTTGTGCAAGTATTTTAAACCAAGTGGCCAAGAGCTACCTTCAGGCCAATAGGTAATAGGAGAAGTTATGAATAAGTTACTTCTAATAACGTCTCTCATCTTTAGTTTCTCGCTTTTAGCAGAGACGACAGTTATCTACGGGAATATCCCTGGACGTTATTTAAATAAAGAAGACCTTGCGCCTAAGAAGAATTATAGGCTAGGCTATATTAAGATAGTTGACCGTGTCATCACGGAGATTGAACCGATTAAATCAAGCAGCGCTTATACAAAATCTAAAGCTGCCTTTGAAAAATCGGGAGCGACTGTTATTGTGGCCAAGTATTCGTCACCAAATAAGTACAGTGCAAGCTCTTTTGACTTTCTCTACCCAGGTCTAATTGACCTGCATAATCATACAAAACAGAACAATATTGATGTTTGGGGATTAGCTGAAGGTCAGTTTGAAAACCGTTTTGAATGGCGTGGCTGGAGTAAGTACAAGTATTCAGTAAGTGGGAATATGAACCCATGGATCGGTTACGGAAAACCTATGAACTGCGCGGCTTTCAGATGGTCAGAGATGCAGGCCATGGTTTTAGGAACAACCTACCTTCAAGGACCTTCTGGTTGTGTCTCAGATTTCTCAGTTCACAGAGTTGAAGACAAAGCCTCTTATATCTCTAATAAAGATAAGGTTCAAGCCCCTACAGATCTTGTTCTCCCTGGAGATATGACCTTTGTTTGGGATGAGTTAAGACCAGGGATTGAAAAAGGAAGCACTTACGAAAAAGAGCTCGCAAAATACATCAATAAGCATTGTGATATAGCTGGCGTCTCTGCAAGTACTGTTAATACAACAGCGCTTAAGAAACTCTCCACAAAATCAACATTGATGGAGAACTGTGATCTTAAGAAAGTTCATAGAAAGTTCGTTCGCTATACTTACTGGGTTCATAAGACAATTGCCGGACGCAAGAAGTATCTAGCAAAGCCTAATAGCGCAGCTGTCATTGCTCACTTAGCTGAAGGTAGAAGAAAAGATGCCTACAATATGGTTGAGTACGAATTAGTAAAGCTCTTAGGTCTTGATCAAAAGCATGTGAACTTTGTTCATGGAGTTGGTATTGAGAAAAAGAATTTCCCAGATATGGCCAAGAAAGGAATGGGTCTTATTTGGTCACCTTATTCAAACCTTCTTCTTTACGGTGAAACTCTAGATATCTACTCAGCACGTAAAGCTGGAGTTGTTATGTCTTTAGGATCCGATTGGCTTCCAACGGGAACCAGAGGAATTCTTGAAGAGATTAAATTAGCAGCAAAGTATATTGATAAGGACCCTTATGGGGACGGCCTACCAAAGCTTTTTAATGATGAAGACCTTTTTCTTATGCTAACTGAGAATCCAGCTAAGCTTATCAATCACTTTGATATTGATATCAAGAAAAAAGAGCATGGAGTTGGGCAGTTAAAGGTCGGTGCCATGGGTACAGTTATCGCCCTTAGGAAGTATGTCGAAGATCCTTATACAAATATTGTTAGAAAGGCTTTTTCAAAAGATTTAAATGCAGTGGTTATTGATGGGAAGTTTATCTACGGATCTGAAACCTATGCTAAAAGACTTGGCTTTAAATCTAACCAGTATGAAAGATTCCCTGCTTACTATAAGTCTTTAAATAAGATGGCCGGTGCTGGCGAGGTTCCTGTTCTAGCTGAAAAAGGAAGCAATAAGAGCTCTAAGTACAATCATATGGTAGAGATCGGAAAGATCATGGCCGCAAAGAACCCGGCCGTTACTGACAACTGTGATTTCAGAGGAAAGAAAGCTTTTATCCATCAAGATTCTCTTTCTAACTCATCTAATAGCGGGCTTAGTCAATTCAAAGAAGAAACTGGGCTTAACCTTGATCGCTTCTTAGACGTTCAAAAGGTTCTAGCGGTAGGACTTCTTACTCAAAGTAGAAACTGGAACGATACTAGCAAGGGTAAGAAAGACTTTGCTATGGACACGTTCCCGCCACTTTTTAGCTGCCATACTGAGTCTTATACAAATCGTTTAGCGAATTTTATTATCGCTAAAGAGCCTGATGATGAGTACTCAATCAACAGGGCTGAAGAGACCAGGGCCAAGCGTCGTAAAGAGGCCAAGCTCGGAGCCACTCCAAAGAAGATGGCCAAAGATTATAGTAGAAATAAGTAAGTAATTAAGAGGGGAGGCGAAAGCCTCCTTTTTTTTGGTCTATTTCTTAGGCTTACTAGAGACTTTCCTTCCATCTTTTTCATTAAGAACTTCTTCTAATTCAGCCAGGATAACTTTAAAGCCGGCAGGAATAGGAAGCTTCTTCTTATTGGCCCTTTTTGCTAAATGCTTAAAGAACTTAATCGGAAAAGTTTGTTGATAAAAATTAACCACCCAGTCAGGGATATTACCATTAGGCTCCCCAAAAAGTGTCCATTCTACATAGGTCTTTTTCTCGCCAGCAGGTCTTAGCCCAATATTTGAATAACCTATATTGGCCCTGACAGCTCTTCTTCCTGATTCCCACCCTTTCTTACTAACAGACTTTGAGAGAACAAAGAGAAGCTTCTTTTTCTTATGAACCATTAATTTATTGTGAATAACATAGTCTCTATCATCAAGAGGCCAAGGCATATCAACTCTAGAATAAGTGATGGCCTCAAGGTCTCCGAGATCCTTAATCGTTACTTTCTCAAGTAGATCAGGCTGCCATTCTTTTGATAAGTTTACGTCCCTTAGAGTCGACATAATATCGATAATAGGAGCGTCTATATAACCTTCAACTTTAAAGCCAAGGACATTAGATCCCGGCATGGGACGGCTATAAACCTTAAAGCCTTTTTTCTCTTTAATGAACTCCCATTTTCCATCGTCATGAAGGCCTTCAAAATCGGCTGCATAAGTAGGGGCTTGAGTAAGAATAAATAGACAAGTTATAAGACGTAAAAGCATAAGAGAATTATCGACAATAATAGTGAAAAACTACAGGGATTTCTTAGGAAAAACGGGAAAATTATCGTCCTTAGACTATGGCTAGAATAGATGCTCTTAGAAGTGCCTAAAATCCCGAATAAAGTTGATACTCCCATCAAAACGGATATCCATATTAACTAAGACTAATAGGCTTAAAACCCCTCTCAGGGGCTTGAAAAAATAGGGGAGTTATTCCTTCGGTTTTATACTTGTATTTTCTACAAGAGAAATCATCTTAAACCATACTTATGCTAGTTATCCCTTATGAAAAAAATCTACCTTATCTTTCTTATCTTAATAAATCCTGTTTTTGCAGAAGATATCAGCCTTACGGATTATGAAGTTATCTCTCACGTAAAGAAATTAGAGAAAAAAAAGAGAAAATATACTGTTTCTAAAATCACTCAAGAATTGATAGAGCTAGGTGCCGAGACTATCAAATTTTCCATTGATTTTTACGAGCCAACTAAGAAAGCCTTGAATGCCTTAGTCATCCTATCACCAACCATTAATGGCGAAGGGTTTGTAGAGAAATCTACCGCAAAGTTCTTAGTTAAAAATGGCTTTCATGTCATTGTCTCAGAATTTAGAAATTTAAATAATCTAAATCCCGTCTATGACTATTCAAAAGAAGATGAGGTTATCAGGGCCTATGAAAAAGGCTTTTTTAGACCGATAGCTGGGGCACGGTTAACATTAGATTACCTCAAGAAAGACTATAATTTTGATAAGGTATTTGCAGTAGGGGGATCCCAGGGAGGAATTAGAAGCACAATCCTTCTAGGCTCTATTGCTGAGATCAGAGCAGCATGGGTCAACGTCGCTGGCGGCGACTTCCCGTCTCTTTATGCATATTCCGAGGTCAAGCAACTGGTCAAAGATCGCGCCGTTCATATGAAGGCGCTTAATCTAACTGATAAAAAAGATTATGAAGCTTATATGAGATCAAGGCTCAAGAATGATCCTATGAGCGCCTGTAAGAAAAGAAAGGCAGACCTAAGGATGCTTATTTCGTTAAACGACGATTCAGTTCCAACAAGTAATCAGTTGAAGCTGTGGAAGGCCTGCGGAAAACCAGAAAAACGTGAGATTAAAGGCGGTCATGTTGCGGGAGTTTTAAAACTCTTAACAGAAAAGAAAAAGATGCTAAGTTTCTTAAAGTCGTATTTATAGAGATTCTTGGAAATACCTAGAATGAGAAGCTTTTCCCTAGGGCTTACCCCCCATAATTACCATTATATGGGGTAGGTTTTGAGGTAGTGATTAGCCTCTTTTATCTCAAATAACCTTTAATTTAGATTTCCCACTTCGCCGCCACCTTCAACTCCAAAAAATCTCCACCAATAGAGACTCTCCCCTCATTAACAAGGTCAAAAAGATATCCGTTAACCGTCTATTTTTTAGACATATAAATTGTACCCATATTCGACGATAAAATCTTCTCTGTTAATTTTTCGAGGCACAATGAAGAGGAATAATAATATTAGATATACAGTCAATATTTAGACTGTATTGAACAAGGGTCTTGAGAATGAAGAAGTTACTTTTTGGTTTTGTTATATCTTTTACAGCAATGTCTGCCAGCGCAACAGAATTCTCTTTTGAAAGATCTTATAATCTAAAGATGCCGATTAATTCACAAAGGATTGGCGCAATTGTGGAACTTAGAGACTACTTTGAAGTTAATCCAGAAATATCAGGTATTGCGAGCCAGATTAACAACCTTTCGTTCCAATACAAAGGTTTTAGTAAAGCTAATGTTAAATCAAAAATCTGCTTTCGAGTTGGTAAGTTAGACTTCTTTAAAGAAAGACTGGATAAAGCAAGTAAAAGAGTATTTTCAAGTAGTGTCCCCAGACTTCTCAATGAAGGGCAATCAAAGATTCGTGATCAATTCGACAAACTAAACGGTGAGTTTGGATACAAGCTAAAAGAATTGAAAAGCTTCTGTGATGGAGACTTAAAACTCAACGATGAAGGAGTAAGAGCGGTTGCCAGTGGTTTATCTAGTCTCATTCATGATACAGCAAGTAATATTAATTGGGCCCTTGATAAAGACAGTTTGCTTACCCCTCAAAATAGTGATTTATTTATAGAATACACAGGTGCTCTGAGAGATTACAAAAATGAAGATCAGGCCACAAAAGATGGAGAAAAGAAATGCTCCATTCGCGATATCTTCTAAAGACTGGTTTATTAAATAAAGTTAACCATTACCATTTATGATTTCGTTAAGAGCAACTTCGAGGTTTCTCTTAGCGAGCTCCCTATCAATTTTTTTAAACTTAGAAAGCTCCTTGATGATGAGCTGCTTGTTCTTTGAGTAAAAGGGCGCCAACATCTCATAAGGATAATAGGTTTTATCAAATTGATGATGGGCCACATAGACTTTTATAATTTTTGATAGAAGTTTCTTATCTTTAGATTTTTCAAGTTTAGCGATTGAAGACTCTAGGTCTTTATAAAGGGCCGGAAGGTGTGACTTCTTTAAAGGAAGATACTTCCCTAGCTCAGCAGCCGAAAGAGAGCTTATTAATATTAATGAAAGCAAGAAAAACTTAATCGACTTTGACATAGATACCTACCAGCTTACGTGTTTTCGCGCGGTATGCACTGGTCTTATCTGTTGGTTTGCCAGCTCTATAATCACTTATATATTCACTTTGAGAGGCCTTTACTTCAACATGTCCATGCTTTCCACCTGAATAGACTAACACGGCGCCAACTGGAGCGTCTGCAGAACTTAGGTTTTTATATTTATCTGTCTTTAAAAGATTCGTAAATCCAACTTCTTTTGTCTCAAAGAATTCCTTACCAGCATTCTTCGCACTTGCAGTTGGAGTATAAGGATAGGATTGTTTATGCTTTTCTAAATAACCATCAGCATAACTCCCCTTCATGAGGCCATGCTTAACATAACGCCAGCAAGCACCGCCAGGAACATTTCCTTTACTTCCACGGCAACCACGAGCATTACAATTTCTTCTATAGATCTCTCGCATTCGATCGATCATTCTTTGAGTTCTTGGGTCGTTAGAATAGGCTAAGATTTTTTGCGTAAGAGGATCAATCTCAGGTCTTTCAACGGGCCTGATCGTATCTTCTTTAGGCTTTTCAACAATAATTGGTTTTGGCTTTGGCTCTATTATTGGCTCTGGAGTTACTTCGACTACCGGCTTAGGCTCTTCTTTTTCAATAAGCTTCTCAGTGACTTTGATAATATCATTATTTAATCTAGGAACGACTTTAGGTAAAGTGGCCTCTACTCGGGCTTTAGCACAGTCCTCAGCTTTCTTTGTTATCTTTTGTAGGTAAGCCTTTAGGCCTTCACAGTAATTAAGCTTATCCTTGTCACAATAATTTAAGATCTCAGTTGCATGGCCTAAGAACTGCTCTAATTTTTTAGGATCTTTTGAAAGAACATCAATATAGTTATCAATATGCTTAGTCGCTTCTTTTACACACATAGCGGTTACATGCTTATAACTATCGATCTCGATGCAGATTCCTCTGTCAGGATTCTTTCCAAGCTTTGGGTCATGATCCTTTGGCATTCCAAATAAAACTGGATTACAACGAAAGAGGTTCTTCCCTCCACAGTAACTAGCAGAATCATAGGTAGGTCCAAGCTCTTTAGCCTGGGGATCACTTGCGTGCTTCCATGGTTCGTTACACCAATTAGGTGTTTGATTAGTTAGCCATCCACCGAAGAAACATTTTCCATCAACACCTTTAGCAGCGTGGGCCTCATTTATAAAAGGAAAGCTCGGGAAGTTGTAACTAGTCTTCTCAATTGATAACTGACTTGGGTACCTAGTTTTTTTCTCGATTTCAATTAAGGCCTGAGTTGTTCTTTTATAGATTTCTTTAAGTTCTTCTTTTGAATAATAACTTTTAAAGAATTGAAGTGGCTCTTCAATATCGGCTGCGCTCGTGCCAAAAGCACTACTTGTAAACAATACAAAGAATATGAAAGGAACCAGCCTTTTAGCGTTTAACATCTTCATTCTCCCATTAGCTTAACGGAACAATGGAGCTGATACTTAAGTATTTTGGTCTAAAAAGCTGATTTTAGGTACTTAAGCCTGATAGGCCGGTAAAAAAATCAAAGTAGACATGATAATAATAGATGCCGTTACGACAATACTGCTGATAAATGTTTTCATAATTTGCTTCCCCCGCACAGGAGGGTTTGTACCGATGAAGTCAGTTTATATCAACACTATGGTAATTCTTTTAGGTTAGTCGGCCTTACTTTTAGGAAGCTTCTCAGCGATAAAGTCCCCTACCATAAGAAAGAAGCCAATCATGATCGCCACATCAGCGATATTAAAGACATTGGTCTGAAGATAGCGCTGATGAGAGATCCCCATCCAAAGCATATCTATAACCGCGTCAGCGTGGATCCTATCGATCATATTGCCAACACCGCCAGCGATGATAAAGCCAAAGGCCACTAGCTCTAAGGTCTTAAGCTGAGTTTTCTCTCTAAAAATATACCAAGAAAGCCCAAGGATAAAGAGGACGGGGATAACGATCAAAACGATCTTACGCCATGGCTCTGGCCAGTCAGATCCCATAGAGCCCCAAGCTCCCCTATTAGTGACATAAAGAAGCTTGAAATAACCACCAAGAAAGGACTTCTCTGGAAAGCCTTTAAGGTGAACAACGGCCAAGTACTTGGTCCATTGATCAATAGCGATCAGAAAAATGGCATTAGGGATGACGTATTTGGCGCGTTCTTTAAACTTCATAGAGCTACAGGATATCAGGGGCCACGAATTTAGTGAATTTCTTTTTTCTCACTTGGCTCTTCAATGATCGAATTTATTTGATCAAGTAGCCCATACCCAAGACGGGCACCTTTTAGAGTCTCAGCGGAAATCTCGGTGATTCCTAGGTCCTCTATAAGCTTATTAAAGATCTGGTCTTCATTATTGATTTCAGTTGTTTTGTCCATAAACTGCCTTATAGCCCATTAATAGTGGCTTTATAAGCCTAGTTGATAATATCTTTATGAGCTCTAACTCACCGAAATGACGCAATATTAAAGCAATAACTATTTAACCGCGGCTTTCACTCAAGAATATAAAAGAACTAACCGATAATAGAAGTATGAAGTTTTCCTTTTTAATCCTATTCGCTGCCCTCTCCTTTAATCCTTTGGCCATGGCTGAAGATGCTATTGCTGTAGGCGGAGCTCCTGAAGAGGTTCCTGAAGATCCAGGCGCTCAAGGTGGAATTGGGGCTAAAGAAAAAGACCTTGAATTCATCCTTGAATCCTCTGGGGTTTCAAATAAGTTTGAGGCCTGTAAGGAAAATGTTGGGGCCGATAAGCTTAATGATAAAGTGAGCAGTTGTTTATGGAATCCAACTCAAGCACAAATAGACTTGGGCTTAGGTCTTTCTGGTGATGAAAAAGAAGTTGTCACCAACAAGGTCACTGACTTTGGAGGGAAAGCCGAAGGTAGTGAAGATTCAGGTAATTTAAAATTTGAGTCCATTGATAAAGGCTTTCTCAAACAAGTTAATCAAGAGCCTTCATTTCTGGCGCTCCAAGAACATATGAGAAAGAAGTTAGAGAAGACCATCTATGGTGAAGAAAAAGGTTTAACCATTGCCGATCACACCACCTTTCATAAGCTCTTTAAGTCTCAACTAACAAAGAATGTTATTCAGGCCATGAGTTCATACTGTCTTGATGCAGATCCTAGTAATGATTTTCTTATTGAAGAAAATAAAACCAAGCTAGCAGATCAGAGAAAGAAAAATATTGATAACCTTGCTAATAGCGGAGTAAGCACAGTTGCAGTCGACCCAAGTGATCCTACCAAAGGGACTGAGCAGCGCTTAGGTAGTGAGGCTAATTTCAACGAATGCGTAGGAGCTCTTAAGCATATTTGTTATGCTACCAATAGTGGAAAGTCCGACTACAACGCCATCTCAAAAGACTCTAAGACAAAGGATATTTATAAGAACTCAAAAACGAGGGCCTGTAATGTTGTGACTTATATAAAACAACTTAAGCAAAATATTATTGCCGTTAACGATATTGAAACTAAATTAGAGAAGATTAGAACTGATGCCGGTGCTTCTGGAAATGGCTTTCAGGGAAATGTTGTAGAGAATCTTAAAAAGACTTATATGGTGGATCAAAATGAAAGCCTTACTGTCATGAGTTCTAAAGAATTTGTAGAAGAGTCAGGATTCAAAGACGCCGTTGATGTGGAGAATGATGCTTTTAAAAAGTGCTTTGAAGGCAATGCCGTCGTCGACGAACAAGCGTGTAAGAAATACCTTTCAGATAAAAAAGAAGAGAACGAACAGCTGATCGCCGAAGCCGACTTAAGAAGCCGCGCCTTAGAAAAGAAGATCGATGATAGCCTAGCTGAAGATCCTGAAAAAGGAGTTCGTAGTTACTTATTGGATCAGGCCTTCTCTGAAGAAGAAATAGAAAAATTATTGGCCAGTAAGAAACCTGC
This sequence comes from uncultured Halobacteriovorax sp., assembly GCA_913061265.1. Classification (GTDB taxonomy): domain Bacteria; phylum Bdellovibrionota; class Bacteriovoracia; order Bacteriovoracales; family Bacteriovoracaceae. The sequence goes on from CAJXVS010000005.1 coordinate 236,235, forward strand.
TCAACTGGCTCAAGAAATTAAAGACCGTTATGCAGCTGAGAGAAAAGCGTATATTGATACCTTGGCGGAAAAAATCAAAGGCAAGACACAAGATGATCCTGATCTAGAAAAAGGTGACAACAAAGCTCGTTTAACAGTGATTCAAGAAGAGCTCTCAAGTAAGGCCAAAAGGTATACGGAACTTATTCACTTTACCAATATTGTAGCTGGTTACTTAAAGGTCTCAGGGAAGGATGGCGCCGGACAAGATACTTCTGGAAGAAATACAACTTCCCTTGCGATAGAACTCGGTGATTCCGCCTATAACCCTAATGGTGGGAGCCCTAGTGGAACTGGTAGAGGCACCGCATCTAATGGTGATGCTAAGGCCCATGCCGATAAGATTGAGGCTTCTGCTGAGAGCGTTGGTATTAAGCCCGTCGTAGAAGAAGGAAAAGACAGCTCTATTTCCGCTAAGTCTATCAATGATATTCTAGGTTACTAGTAAGGCCCCCTATACCCACCACTTTCATTTGATGCTAAAATTTCTCTTTCTCAATAAGAAGGAGCCTTAGTGAACTATTATAGCGATGAGTCAGAATGGAAGTGGTTGTTTAAAAATGGAATCGATTGGGATTCAATTGTTAACCTGTACTACCCTAGTTTTCCTACCGAAGATGGCTTTGAAACTAAAGAGGATGTCATTCAATTCCTTGAAGAGCTCCTTACCCAAACCGGAGAGTGGGCCGGTACTTCAGTTAAAGAAATCGGCGAACTCCTCAATAAAGATGGGGCCGGTGAAGTTGTTGATGGCCGAACAGTTCCTGGTCCTCACTTACAAAGACTTTATAAAGAGGCAGCAGAGCTTAGTGTCTACGGACTTCCGCTTCCGCGAAAATTTGAAGGGCTAGAAGTTCCCTGCTCAATCTATATGATGTTTATAGGCCAGCTTGCCAGAAGCTGCATGTCCTCTTCTTCACAGATCGCTTTCTTTACTTCTATGGGTGAGATGATCCACCGTTACTGCGATAAAGAAACTCAGGAAAGACTTATTCCTAAGGTAATCTCTGGTGAGATCTCTGGATCTATGAACTTAACAGAACCTGGTTGTGGATCTGATCTTGGTATGATGAAAACCTCAGCTACTCTTCAAGAAGATGGAACCTACCTCTTAAATGGATCAAAGATCTTTATCACTAATGGTGGCGGCGGAGTTGCTTTTGTTTTAGCGAAAGTTAAAGGCGACGCTGATGACCTCTCTGGGATCTCTATGTTCTTTATTGAACAAGACCATCCTGGAAAAGAAGGGCTTAATTTTGTTGTCGCTAAGAACGAAGATAAAATGGGGATGACGGGCTCTTTTACAACAGAGATCGTCTATGAAAACTCAGTTGCAAAACTAGTTGGTGAACAAGGAAAGGGCTTTAAGTACATGCTCTATCTTATGAACGAAGCTAGGATCTGTGTTGGTATTCAGGCCCTTGGTGTGATCGAAGCTAGTCTTGGTTACGCTAGAGAATATGCTGAAGGAAGAATGCAATTTGGAAAGCCCATTTCAGAGCTTCCCCTTATGAAAAGAAACCTCGAAGACTTTGAAACTGAAAGAGACGCCCTCCGCGCCTTGATCGTCGATACTGTTAGTAAGTTTGATCAGTTTCTCTATCTTGAAAATAAAAAACAAACGACAGGTGACCTAAGCTCTGAAGAAAAGATCCTCTTTGATGATATGTGGCTTTGGACTCGTAAGAGAACTCCTCTTATAAAGTATTATGCCTGTGAAGCGGCTACTACTTTAACTCAAAGAGCTATTCAAGTTCTTGGGGGCTATGGCTATATGAAAGAATACCCAGTGGAGAGGTTTCACCGTGATAGCTTTGGTCCTCTTCTCTACGAAGGAACAAGTCAGATTCAGGCGCTTATGGCCTTAAAAGATATAATTAAATACGCCATCAAAGATCCTAAGAGTTTCTTTGGAAATGTCTTCTTTAAGCACCCTGGAACAAAGCTTCTCACAGGAGCAGAAGAATGGAACAAAGAGTTCAGTAGCGTTCACTACCGCTTTAAGAAAAAGATGCTAGGCCTTCTTTTTGTAAGCCTAAAGCCTGAAGCTTCAAAAATGCTTGATTTTAAGAACTGGGCCAATGAAGATAATGTAAACTCTCTTATGGAACATGCTGAAACTTTATGCCAGGCCCTCTCTTATATGGAAACTCTTAGAGTTCTCGCTGAGCATGCTGACAAGGATAATTCCCGTGCAGCTCTCTTTCATCGCTATAAGACTTTAGTGGCACCAAGGCTTGAAGGAATCTATATGGATTGGAAATTAAGAACAGGAGCTACTTCTTAGTAGCTCCCTTTTTTGATTAGAATCTTGAACAAGTATCTGAAGTCTTATCCATGGCAACTGATGAACTATTAGTTCTGCTATGGATAGGAAAGTACTGATTAAAACAAGCGAGAGTTCCGCGGTTTCTTTTTTGAGCTCTTGCATTAGTCACGGCCTTTGTAGCAGCGCTAGTAGAACTCGTATTTCTTGAATGTTTATCATAAGAGAATTCAATCAACTCAACCTTACCTTTAACAGATCTGTCTGACTGAGAAGTGGCTAGGTCCATGGCCCCACCTGCGCTCTGGTTTCTCTTATGCTTTTCAAAAAGAAACTCTAAGACTTTCATGTCCACTACGTTCTTACATTTTACCTGGGCCCTCTCAAGAGCCGCTGAGCTACTATACTGACGCTTGTATTGCTCAAAGGCGTAATTGATACATAACTTAAAGTCTCCACCGCCGCCGCCTTGGCCTGCGATAAGAATTAGCCCTTCTTTTAAGAGGTCTCTGGCCTCAAGGAGATCTTCAGTATCAGCATCCGAGTAGGGAGCTTCACGGTCCATTCTCAAGCTAAGGTCACTGATCTGTCTCTTGATCGCTCTTCTATCTTGCGCCCAAAGAGAACTTGTTAAACAAATAATTAAAAATGATGCCTTCATGAAATTCATACACTCTCCTAAGATTGTTTAGGAGATCATGGTAACATTTGAAAATTGAATGGGTAAAACGCCTGGCGTTATTGTGAGATAAGCTGCTGAGTCATGCTTTCAACACGTCCGTTAGAACAGGTTTTTTCTCTTGAGGCAAACTTGATCTGACCAGTTCTGTTTCCTGCGGCTGAATCAACCTCAAAGCGTTCTTCTTGGTCGATAACATAACCGCTTCCCACTAGAGTTGCTGATCTGACAATAATCCTATCAACACTTGAAGTTAGGAAACTGATTTCTACTAAACGACCAGAGGAAAGAGAACTTCTTGAAGGGTTGCCTCCATCTAAAAGAGATGAACAAATATCTTTTAAGACGCCGGCCTTATCTGTTTGAACATTATTGTAAAAAGGAATCTCGGAAATGGCATCAAAGATCATCGGCTGAGAAGATAGAGGCGCTTTTAAGGTAGTCCCTAAAAGCTCATTTTCATCATCTCCCTCACAATCTCTATAAGAAAGGTTAAAATTAAAAGTAGTGTTTAAGAAGCTCGCCCTATAATTGGTATTCTTAGAGCGAAACGCGTAACAAATCTTAATAGCAGTATTCTTTTCATTCGGACCAAACTCACCACCAGCACTAAGAGCGCTACCTAACTGAGATTCAGTTGAAGGCTTTCTCCCTGAGTTTCCACAGGAAACAGCTAAGGCCAAAAGAATGAAGAGGATAGTTACTTTCATACCTCTACCTTTTCGGGTAAAAACAGTATGTCTTTAGCAAAAAAGAGGAATTTTATTCCTATTCAAAGGATAAGTATTTGAAATTTAGTGGATCTCTTGGCGAGTATGAAGTTATTCAAACTGAAGATGGCTCCTTTAGCCTCTTTTCAGAAGCTTTCAACGAGGGCTGCCATAGCAGTCATGGTGCTGCCACTGAAACCCGCTATGTTTATATTGATGGATGTGAAGTGGCCGACAGAAAGTCAAAATGCATCTTCGAAGTAGGCTTTGCTACAGGACTTGGTTTTATTGAAACCTCAAAAGTCTTAGAGGACTTCATCTTTTATTCAACAGAGCTTGATGAAAAGTTAGTTCTTTGGGCACAAGAAAAAAACAAGATCTTCGATACCTTTGAAAAAGTAGGAAACGCCTATGTTGGAACAAAGGGATCTGCAAAGGCCGTTATCTTAATTGGGGACGCTAGAGAGACCATTAAAGAGCACTCTTTCAAACTCCCCTTTGATGCCATCTACCAAGATGCTTTTTCTCCAAAAAGAAATCCTACTCTTTGGACGAAAGAATGGTTTGAGGATCTAAAAGAATTAAGCAGCGATGAGGTCATCCTCTCAACATATAGTGCCTCTTCCCGAGTAAAAAAGGCGCTCTTTGCTGCTGGCTGGATAGTTGAAGAAAGAGAAGGCTTTGCCTTCAAGCGTAGTGCTACAAGGGGCTTTCTAAAAGGCGAGCATAGCGATCAACTTTTAAAAAAATTAGAGAACCCAAAGATACTTCCTTACACAGATAGCGAAATCAATTCCTAGTGTTTATATTTTTCCGTAAGTTTCCGATAATATTAATAATTGGAGATTATTATGGGACAGATCGTTCTCATTGAAGACAACCCGAGTTTGAATGAACTCTTAAGTATTAACCTGAGCACCTATGTTGGTGTTGAAGTTATTCCTCGCGCGAACGCTGATGAGGCCATAGGTCTTCTGACTATCCTGCCCACTATTGATCTTATTATATGTAAGCATAAGATCGGTGAAGAAAGCACTGCTAAAAAAATTGTTGAATTTATTAACTCTAAAAAATTAGATACAGGGCTAATCATCTTAGGCGGAAATGTTAAGAGTCATTCGGAACATGCCGTCGTTATTGAAAATGCCAATGAATGGGAAAAAGTGATCAACACTTCCGCTAAGATCCTAGGCATCAGCCAAGAGATCTTGGCCAAAAAGATACTCCCCGATTATATTCCCGTCCCGGTCTCTTATTTTGCAAGACTTGATACTTCATGCTGTGACGTTTTTATTAGAATTAAGAAGGGACCGGATGATTATCAATTTGTTAAGAGGATTCACGCAGGTGACGCCTTTTCTAAATCTATGGTTAAGAGATACGTTGAACAAAACCTAACGCATTTTTATATAGCTAAGGATATGCAAAAAAACTTTACCAACTTCTTAAGCGATCAACTTGTCCAGCTTCTTGATCAAGACTATGATGAAATCGACGAGCAAATTCAAGTCATCGCTGATAGTTACTCAGTAGCGACAAAAGAGATCTTAAAACTTGGCTTTACTTCAGCCACTGTTCAGCTAACAGATTCAATCGTTGATAATATGGTTGATGTCTTTGGTAAGACCAGTGAGATGAGCGGTCTTCTGCATAAGATCATCAATTCAAAATCAGGCTACCTCTATCAGCATTGTCATATGACTTCGGTAGTGGCCAGTGAATGTATAAAGAACCTTGGAATAGAAACAAAAGCCGATCATGAAAAACTGGCCTTTGCGGCCTTCTTTAAAGATATAAGTTTTGTCGAAAATGAAGACCTCGCCCGCATCACAACTTACGATGAGCTTGAGGCCTCAAATATCTCTGAAGAAGACTGGGACTTAGTTTTTAATCATGCTTTAGAGTCCTCTGTTCTTATTAGAAAACATCCTGAAGCTCCATTAGGTGTGGACGAGATTGTTAAGCTTCACCATGGGGCCATGAATGGGAAGGGATTTTCAACGGCGAATGTCTCTAAAATGAATTCACTTCAGCAGATCTTTCTGATCTCTTCAGAGTTTGTTAAAGAGCTAATGGCCTTTAGAGAAAGAGGCGGAAAACCGACTCCCATCATTGATGAACTTTATCAAAAATATCCAACACCAGAGATGATCAATGTGATTAAGGCACTAGAGACAACCCTCAAGAGAAAAAATGGCAAGAAGGCATGAGTCTCTTTAAGAACAAAGTGATCACTGATCTTTTTAAGATAGACTACCCCATAGTTCAAGGCGGCATGGTCTGGGTCTCTGGGGGAAAACTCGCTGCGGCCGTTAGTAATGCTGGCTGCCTAGGTCTTATTGGTGCTGGCTCTATGAAACCAGATCTCTTAAAGCAGCACTTAGCCATGGCCAATCAGTTAACCGATAAGCCTTTTGGTGTTAATATCCCACTTCTTTATGAAAAAGCCTCCGAACAAATACAAACAGCTCTCGACGCTGGGGTTAGAATCTTTTTTACTTCTGCAGGATCTCCTAAAAAATACACTTCCTTCTTAAAAGATAAAGGCTGCACTGTAGTCCACGTAACTTCCTCGCCGGAGCTTGCCTTAAAATGCGAGGCCGCAGGTGTTGACGCCATTGTCGCTGAAGGCTTTGAAGCTGGCGGGCATAATGGAAGAGATGAGATCACAACCATGAGCTTAATCCCTCAGGTCAGAGACCTTATAAAGATCCCCCTTATCGCCGCTGGTGGAATTGGTGATGGAAGAGGAATAGCAGCCGCTCTAGCTTTAGGAGCTGATGGCGTTCAACTAGGAACTCGCTTTGCGGCGACTAAAGAATCCTCTGCCCATGAAAATTTTAAAGAGGCCATCATCAAGGCGAAGGCCTCTGATACTCTCCTTACTATGAAAGAATTAGTTCCCGTTAGACTTTTAAAGAACAAGTTCTTTCAGGAGATCTTAACAGCTGAAGAGAACTGCTCTAGCAAAGAAGAGCTTCAAAAGATCCTAGGCAAGGGCCGCGCTAAAAAAGGCATGCTCGAAGGTGATATGGATCAAGGTGAACTTGAGATTGGTCAGATTAGTGCTTTGATAAAGAACACACCCACGGTTAGTGAATGTGTTCTTGAATTACTTGATTCTTATAAAGAAACTCTTAAGATCTTTTAAGGGCAGCAATACGATCCTCTAAAGGAGGATGCGTACTCATTAGCGCCATAAACCCTGTTTTAGCAGAGATTTGAAAGGCCGCCATATTATCTTCTTTAACTTCACTCATGAGAGCTTGATTAGACTGTAAGTTTTCTAGGGCCTTAATCATATTATCTTTTCCGCCAAGTTTCGCTGACCCAGCATCGGCTCTGTATTCTCTCCAGCGAGAGAAATAGGCCACTAGTGGCATGGCCAAAATACCAAAAAAGACTTGAAGCAGGTTTCTCACGATCATTTGAGCAAAGAAGCCTAAGCCCCCGCCTCTTTCATCGTCATCACCTCTCATGGCATTGTCGATAATTTGCGTTACAACAAAGGCCGCGAACATAACAAAGGTGTTCACCACCCCTTGAACCAAGGCCATAGTAACCATGTCACCATTTTCAATATGGGCCACTTCATGGGCCAAAACGCCATCACGTTCTTCTTTACTCATTCTCTCTAATAGACCAGTTGAAACCGCTACTAAAGAAGTGTTCTTAGAGCCACCTGTAGCAAAAGCATTAACATCAGGAGAGTTATAAACACCAACCTCTGGCATAGTCTCAATTCCTGCTTTACGAGAGAGTTGATGAACAGTTTGAACTAAGTCTGTATAGTTTGGGTTGCCTTCTACAAGCTCAACTCCCATTGATCTCTTGGCCATCCAGCGCGAAAGTTTGAGTGAGACAAAGCTTCCTACCATCCCGAAGATAAAACACATGACAAAGAGTCCTGCGTACCCTGTGGGCATCTGAATACCGAGGTAGCGAGTAGCCACTGTTACAATTGTTGAGACAAGAACGATAATAAGTATGTTTGTCATTATCCAAAAGCCGAATCTTTTAATCATCTATAGCTCCATTAGCTAAAAAAGTTCATCTACCTACATAATGGGTTTGAATATTTTTTTGTCAAGTTTAAGGCCCTGAATAAACTTAACTTTTAATCAGTAAGTGCCGAATAAGAGGTACGCAAAAGGAAGAGAGAAATGGGTAAAAGTAAGCTCACCAAACCAGAGATTTTATGGCTCGGAGTCATATTTTGGGCCGTGGCCTTTACGGCCTGCGAGGCCCCCTTTAGTTTTACCTTTGAGACCAGGCTTCAGAACTGGCAAGTCGTCAGTGACGCCATCATCTCCCTACTTTTTATTGTCGATCTTATTTATCATATCCGCCAAAGGGCCAAAGAAAAAAATAAAGACATGACACCAGGCGGCCGATGGACTTACCGCGCCCTTCTTTTTGTCGATATCTTGGCCTGTATTCCTTTTGATGTGATTGCTTATTTTGCAGGTGTTAGTCATGGCGTTCATTTCTTAAAGTGGCTTAGGCTCTTTAGACTTGTGAGGATTGTTAAGCTCTTTCACTTTGTAAACTCTCTTAAAATAGTTCCAAAGTTTATCAAGATGCAAATGTTTTTGTTCTCAGCGATCATTGCTGTTCACGGCATTGCTTGTTTATGGATCTGGGTTCAACCACCAGAGCCGGGTCTTGATATCACAACGGCCTATATAAATGGTGTCTATTGGGTCGTTACGACTCTAACCACAATTGGCTATGGAGACATCACCCCTATTACTAATGGTGCAAAACTCTTTACGATGGTGATCATGATCACAGGCGTGATTCTTTATGGTGTAGTTATTGGTAACGTGACAAAAATGATTACTGAGGCTGCCCGTTATAAAGAACAGGCCAATGAAAAGTTCAACGATCTTCAACTCTTTATGAAGCATTATAATATTCCTGCTAGGCTCCAAACGACTGCCTTTGATTATTACAATCATCTTTTTACTAAAAGACTGAGTAATAACGATCAAATTATAATTGGAGAGTTACCACAAGCACTTCAAGCAGAATTAAAAACATATATGAATATGAAATTGATTAAATCAGTTCCTATTTTTAAGAACTGCTCTCTTCCTTGTTTAAAAGAAGTAGCATCTTCACTAGAGCAAATGAACTACTCTCCAGGGCAAAATATTATCAATATTGGCGAAAGCGGTGAAGAAATGTTTATAATCTCTCATGGTGTTTGTGAGGTCTTAATCTCTGACGGGAATATTGTAGCCACTCTGCATGATGGACAATGCTTCGGTGAGAATGCTTTGATTGAGAAAACCACAAGAAACGCAAACGTCAGGGCGCAAAGCTATTGTGACCTTTTTAAGTTACAAAAAGATGATTTCCTTCGTATCATTGAATCATATCCTGAACTTTTAACGGGAATTGAAGAAATAACTCGAAGACGAAAAACAGACAGGTAGGAAAATGAAAGAGTATCTTTTTATAGTGTTGGTTATTTATTCTGCTCTTTTTCATCTAGTGGCGTTTGGGCTTGAAACCGTTCTTTTTATGAAAGGCGCGCATAAGCGCTTTAAAGTCTCTAAAGAAGACGCCCCTGCCGTCTATCCTTTTGCTCTTAATCAAGGCTTTTATAACCTCTTCTTGGCCTTCGCAATGGTGGTTGGACTTGTCTTTAAACTCCGTGGAGATCCGTTAGGAAATGGAATGCTCTTATCGAGCGCTTTTGTCATGGTAGGTGCGGGAATTGTCTTAGCGGTATCTAATAAAGAGTTAGCGAAAGTGGGCGTCCTACAGGGACTCCCACCAGCTGTGATTATCTACTTACTTTTATCTTACTGATAAAGGCATTCTTTTCTTTTTAATTTCTTGTTAAGAAATTCATAACGAACTTGTCCGTTAAAGACGTTTCTTGAAAAATAAGCTTGAGTCCGTAATTCGTAATCCCCTGGCTCACCTTTATAAGTACGCTCTTCCATTCTTGTCGTATTGATTCTTGTCGTTGTCATATACTCTTCGTCTTCCGAGGTATTAACCTTGTTAACAACATCAAAGACAAAACTATTTTCAATATAGGCCCTAACTGCTGGAGAATGATCTACTGTAAAGATCCCAAGGCTTGAGTCAACAAATTGAAGGTCTAAGAACTTATCAGTTTTCCAATAACGAACAGAGAGCTCTCTTGCACAAGGCTCATCAAAGTCATTAGCAAGTTCTTTAACTAGCTTATAACGTCCTTCAAATGTCTTGGCGATTTCGATCCTTTCATTAGCGCTTGCTGAGAATGCACTAACTAAGATTAATAAAATAATTACTTTTTGCATGATTAGCTCCTTAAATTGTATCTACTTAAGATGTAGCCTTTAAGGAGCCCATGGGCAATTTGTATGAAAAATTTTCAAGGGTCTAAGACCCCGAAAATTAACCGTTTAGCTTAGCTTTAACCCCTGATTTCTCAACAGCAGCGTCAATCATGACCTGATGCTGTTCTTTATCTCTCCATCTCTCCTGTGCTTCTGCTGAAAGCTTATGGATTGGGTCAAAATAAAGAAAATACTCATTAGGCTTCACATAAGGAGCACGCCAGACTGAGATTCCGTTTTCTTCATCATAGTATTCATAAGAAGCAACGTGGCGTTTACCACCACCGCCAGGAAGATCACAAACAAAGGTAGGAGTATTAAACCCTGCCGTTGTTCCTCTCACTGCTTTTTCAAGTTCGACTGCCTCTCTAAGAGTTGTTCTAAAATGCTCACAACCTGGAACCATATCATGTTGATAAACATAGTATGGTTGCACGTTTAGATAAGAGAGGGCCCTAGTTAAAAGAACCATGTCTTCAACCTTATCATTAACACCAGCCTGTAGAACCGCTTGGTTTCTGACTATGATTCCCATTTGAAAGAGTCTATCCATGGCCATCTGAGACCATTTAGTAATCTCTCTTGGGCAAGAAAAGTGAGTATGAACAACCACTTGCTTTCCATAAGAAATGGCCAATCTATGCACTTTCTTTAAGGCCCCAAGCCAAGCATCATCAGTTAAAACTTTCTGAGGGAAGATAGCGATTCCTTTTGTAGCAAACCTAACTCTTCTAATATGAGGTATCTTAAGGAGGCTCTCTCCAATGAATTCAATCTGGGCAGGAGTCAGCATATAAGCGTCTCCCCCAGAGATAACCACATCTTCAATCAATGGCATCTTCATAAGATAATCAAAAGCTGCTTCCCAGTTCTTTTGGTTAGCGCCATAAGTTTCTTTTTCAACAGACTCAGTAGAGCCACCAATAAGACGGCTTCGCGTACAGTATGAACAGTAAACCGGACAGATTGAAGTAGGAAGAAAGAGAACTTTATCAGGGTAGCGGTGAATGATCATCGGAACCGGAGAGTCATCATCTTCACCTAAGCTATCTTCAAGATAAAAAGGATGATCTTCTAAAAACTGAGAACCTAGTGGAAGAAATTGTTTTCTAAGCGGATCGTCAGCAGCATTATCCCAATCAATAAGAGCGAAGATATAAGGAGTGATCCTAATATTCATGGGCGTGATCTTTTGACCTTCAACCATGTCTTGATAAACTTCTTCAGTTAAAAGCTTTCCAAGAATCTTCTTAGCTTGATCAATCTTTCTAATTGAATTCTTAGTTTGCCATCTATGATCTGCAAATTCGTCCCGAGTGACGGCGGACCAGCCTGGAATATCTCTCCAGAACTCATCGTTTCTAAAGTTACGATGCTGAAGCTCAGGCAACTTAGCCTGCACTCTTGCTTCTTGTGTTTTTTCAACGCCCATATCAACCTCTTTCAGAATTATAATTTTTCCTACTATTATAACCCTATTTTGAAAAAGGCAACACCCCAGAGAGGGTAAGGTACTAAATTTACTTAGCTTTTACGGACTATGGGAGAGGCCTGTCTTGGATTATCTAAAGCGTCGCCGCTCAAGCCTAAAACCCATTTAAACCCAATCTGGCAAATCCAAAGGATGGCCAATACTTGAATAAAAAGGGTGATTTTTATAGAAATAGGCAAAGATTTTAAACGCCACCCAAGCATTTTAAAATTATAAGTCAGGGTTCTTCCCTTCTCCCACTTGAATAATTCAGTCACCGGGCTCTTAAAAGAGAGCTGAATCTGACCTTGGCAGCGGCTACAAGTCACCATCAATGTCTTCCCAGGCCTAATCGGAACCCTAAGCGACTTAGAGCAACTCGGACAAGTGAAGACCTTTTTCGTAACTTTATTTTTGAACTTTTGAGTGAGGCTGACCATGTGGGCAGTCTCCTAAAGAGAGGCTTAAGTGTCAAGGCTTCACAAGCGCCTTAAGCACTATAAAGAATTGATCTGTTCAACAATTGAGTCTACTTACCTATCTTTCTCTTTCTTTCTTAGACTTAACTCTAAATTAATATTCTGTTCTTTGGATAACCAACAAGAAGGTAAATCAGTATCTAGCCATTGACACAAATGTACCGAATATGGTACACCATTATAGGAGTCTCAATTATTAACGAAGTGGAATGGAACAAAGAGACACTAAAGGAAATCGCGAGTTTCCCAGATGAAGTTAAACGAGACATCGGATACTTAATCTTTAAGTTACAAATTGGAGAAAGATTAGAAATGCCATCCTCTCGGCCTATGCCATCTTTAGGAAAAGGCTGTTATGAGCTACGGTCAAAAGGAATTGATGGCATTTATAGAATTTTCTACTTTGTTAAAATAAAGGGAAAGGTTCTTATTTTCCATGCGTTTAATAAGAAGACTCAAAAGACACCCAAGAAAGAAATTGATCTCGGGAAAAAGAACTTAAAGGCAATGCTATGAAAAAAAGCAAAACGATAATCACAAAAAACGCATCCGAACTGGCTCAGGCCCTAGGTCTTTCTTCTTCAGACGCCGTAGAATGGGAAGTTCGTCATAGCGTGACTAAAAAAATTATCGCCATCGTCGAAAAAAGATCATTAACAGTCACTCAATTGGCAAAAGAATCAGGAACTTCAAGGGGCAGAGTAACTAAGATACTCAAAGGTGAAACAATGGGAATCTCGCTTGATGTCTTATTTAGAGTACTCGGGGCAACAGGCCAAAAAGTTAAACTAAGCTACAAAAAGGCTGCTTGATCTATTCTTGGTACAAGTATCAAAGACCAAAGGTGCATGACTCCCTGTACTTTTATTTGCACAAGTCTGCTGGCACCTTATCCTAGAATAGATTTGTAAATACTTGAAACTGTAAAAAGGACCCGCGTACCTCATTGCGTACCTCATTGGCGCCAGGAATTAGAATCTGCCATGGCACCTTTGGCTTTTCAATTAGGATATTTTCTAGTCTCAATGTCATATCCGAAGAGGACAAGTCTCCACCTACCTCCTCTATGACTAAAAGAAAAACGGCCGGAGAAGTTTTCACCTGAGGGATCTAAATATTTTTGAGGAAAATGTTTAGATTTAAATTCAAAACTAAGGTATTTTGATCGGACGTTTCCTTTTCGTATCCAAAGGTTTTTATATTCGCAGACCTTAGATATATCCTCTCTGTGAAATTTGTGAAGGCTCTCTCCCTTTTTTAGAATTTTCCTCTCAATCAGTACATGCTTCACTTTTTCGCTAGACAAAAACTCAAGTATTTCATCGCTACTACCATTTTTTAAAATTTTACATACTTTTTTTCGATAGCTTTCAAACTTAGAATACTCTTTTGCCATTTTCCTAACCTTTATCTCGGTAGGTTTTTCGATCTGGCTATCGTTTGGAAAATCTTTTTTCTTTAAATAGATCTTAACTTTCCCTTCAATTTCAATATAATTATCAGTAATGTTTTTAGCGATAAAAAAAGATAAGGAATCCTCCCCCAAGCCTGACCTGTATAAGCCAATCTGCTCACAAAATGTACCGCCACTCATCTTAAAGTTTTTCCCCTGAACCTTAATCCATCCATCGTCATCTAGTGGGATATAGTTATCTACTAACGCTCCTCCAAAGCCTTTCTTGCAAACCTTCTCTCCATTTAAATAGAATCCATCTTCCTTCAAAAAGCCTATTTCATTTTTAAAACTTGGAGACTGATAGAAGCCTATAGCTTCAATTCTTTTAATTAGTTCTTTTACGCTGCCACCGTCCTTAGATAAGTTGACCAAATATTTATCAGGTGGAGTGTAGGCTGTCCTATAGTCTGGATCAAGAACATAGCTAGACAAAGATTCTGAAAATCCTAAAGATGGCATTAATAATAACAATATTAAAATCTTCATAATACTCCTTTTACAATCTTAATTAAGAACAAATATCTTGATCTTAGCACATAGGTACGCGGGTCCTTTTTGCAATTTCTATGACTTACATAATTATATCACTAAATACTTTTGCAAAAAATGATTTTTTTATTTCAATCATAAATGAGTAAGGTTCTGTTTCAGAAATATCTCCTAACTGCTCTTAGAAATCTGCTTTTGATAAGTCTAATCCCCTTAAAGAAGAGAGCGTAAGAGAATACCTAGTAAAATCACTTAGAATAGATTTGTAAATACTTGAAACTGTAAAAAAGACCCGCGTACCACATTGTGGCCATCGGTTTATCTTCTTCAGACGCCGTCGAGTGGGAAGTCCGTCATAGCGTGACTAAAAAAATAATGAACATCGTAGAAAAAAGATCATTAACAGTTACCCTATTGGCAAAAGAATCAGGAACCTCAAGGGGCAGAGTAACAAAAATACTCAAAGGTGAAACAATGGGAATCTCGCTTGATGTCTTATTTAGAGTGCTTGGGGCAACAGGCCAAAAAGTTAAACTAAGCTACAAAAAGGCTGCCTAACTACAGGTACACGCTTCCTCATCTACCTTTCACGACCCTCTCTTGTCTCCCTAAGATATACCCCACTGAAGTCACCTTTCGGATATTCACTAACATCTATTATTCTCCACTTTCCTGACTCCTTACTTAACTCGATTGAGGGCCTCTCCATATTCCCAGAAATAAGAAAGACTCGACCATACAGCCCAAAGATTAGGGTTGATTGTATTTCGTTGGTTGAATTGATAAACAAATTTGAAACTGCATTCGTAAAGTTAAAAAGAGAGTTTTTACCTAGATCCTTTAACTCTCTTTTAGCATACCCATCTAACTGAAACCCCTTAAACAAGGATGAAAAATACTGTTTTAACTTAGATCCAGTTAGAGTATTACATTTCTCCGCAACACTCTTCAAAAATACTTTTAAAGAAGGATCAGTATTGAGTAAGCGCATGGCTCTTTTTTGAAAAACATCTTTACCGAGAATCAATAGATATTTATCTGATTTTTTAAATAATGCTTCCAGTGGATAATTCATAAACTTAAAAAGAACTTCTAGATTAACTCCCGTTCCAACGACATCGAAAGGAATAAGTTTCACCGACCTAGTTACAATATTATTCAATCGTCCTTCTTTCCGTCTAAGATTATATTCACTTACTGAAATTTCTTCTCCGAACGAGAGAGGACTTATATTTTTGTTGCAAAAATTAGTGGCGTGGGAGTATTCCGTTCCTTTGCGTCTCCAGTCATAACTTGGATAACAATGCACTTTTCCAAACGAGAAGTAATCATTCTTTAAAACAAGATAGGTGTTATTAGACGATTTAAATAAAGGCAAAGGCGATTTATTTGATAAGTCAACATTATCATAATAAATTGCAGAGATGTCGCTTATTTTATCGACTGGACTACAGAATCCTGATTTTACCGTAAAAAGGAATGCAGTTACTAATAGTATAATAATCCTATAACCTCTAAACATTTTTATTCCTATAGACTCAAAGGTTATCTAAGGATGAAAAAACCTATGAAACTTCGATTTCTTAGGCTTATCTTCAAACCTAGCAAAATCCTCTTCCCTAAACTGCTCAAGAATCGAAAAGATTTCTTTAGGAGTCAAAGGCCTTTCAATATCATTTTGCACAAACTCGATTCTTTCGTTTAAGACTTCGGCCACTTCATCAAGATGAAGAAAGAGTCTGAGCTGATCCTTTGTCATGTATTTTGGAAACTTATCTTTTAAGGCAAGGCCTATAAGGGGAGTTCTTCTCATGACCCAGCTGAACCAAGCCTTTCTTTTAATCTTTCCTGGTGGTCTAAATTCATAGCCTTTTGTCTCCATCCACTCAAAGAGCTTTGTTAGGATAAGATCCTTGCTTCTTGTATCTTTCATGCGGGCAGGGTTTCTCCACTCAGCGACAAGTTCAAAGCGCGGGTCAAACTCAATATCGCCAGGCCCAAAGGTGTCGAACTCGTCAACATTTTCTTCGTTAACATTGATTCCTAGCTTTGAAAGAAAGGGAATCGATCCCCTGCTAAATTTTGTTTTAAAGATAGGAACATCAAGCTCGCCATTGCTGGCCTTCTTAAATCCCTCTGAGATAATCTCAGAGCAGAAGAGGTCTTTACCGTCTTTATAATCCATTCCGAAGTCATAGCGGATATTCTTTTTCTTAACCTGTGCCGCGCGAACTCGTTTATACATAATGGCGCCGGCCCTTCTTGCAATATCAGCGTCCTTAAATCTAAAGACAACTGTTCGAGCATTTCCTTGATCAATATGTTTTTGAATAGGCTCCCCTAAGGAGCCCACTTCAATATGAGCTTCACTTGTAAAGAGCTCTCCCTTCTTATTTTCATGAACCAAACTTAAATGAGAAAATTGAGCATCTGCTGTTCCAATCCGAGCAATGGCGGCGGATGTATAGGCATTTCCTCGTGATAAAATAACATCCCCTGCTTTAAGGTCAGAGACACCTTTGAAATTAAATCTTTCGTTAACTAAGAAAAAAGGTGACTCCCCTTTTAAGTTTGTAAAAATAGCTTCAGGGTTATTTGAGTTTCTAGAATCCTCTAACTCAACTAAGTAATCTTCTACGTACCTAAGGGCCCTGACTGTGGCCCTTACATTGTTAAGGCAAGCTTCGTCTTGCTCAGTTCTTAAGACTAGGCCCGAGAGCTTAGAGCGCATTTCAATTCTTGTTTCAAAAGACTTATTAATGAGAGCAAAGATCTTTTTTTGATCGAACTTATCTAGATTAATCGAATCACCATTTAGGTTATAAAGCGCCTTATAGTATTTCTCTAACTCGTTTGAACAAGTTGTTGCGCTATTAACAGGAATCGAAACTGCTGTTCGAAGTGAATCTATAATTCCTTCAAGGGATTCTAGAGACTCTCCAGAGGCCGGCAATCTGTACCTAACGTCGGTTTTACTAGTGCATGAAACAATTGATAAGACTACCAAGGCTAAAAAGATTTTATTCATAAGATTCTCCCAAAGTTCTTATCGGAAGAAGTAAGGGAAAACTAATATTCCAGAGTTTAATACTCAGTCATATTTTTGCGCATTTTATGTTAAGATTTTCTTAATGAAGTTAACGTCTTATCTACTATTTCTTGCCTTAATCAATTCGGCCCATGGAGCTCTTTTTTCAAGTCCTCCCACTCACATAAAAGGCAAGGCGTCCCTAGAGGCGATAAGTGTAGATGACCTTCAAACTGAAGCGCGAGTGGTTAGCTTCTCTGTCTTCGCCGATATAAAGCAAACCGTTCTTCCTCATCTTGAAGCGAGTGTTATAGCTGGTGGAGTTTTAGAGACAGGTAGTAACGAGAGTCTTTTTGTTGATGAGTTTAAACCAAGACAAGACTTAGTTTTAAAAGAGGCCTCACTTTCGTATTCACCAATTGAAGCTCTCCAAATTGAAGCTGGCGCCTTAAATCAAAGCCGCTATGATTCCCCTCTTCTTTTAACAGAGACGCCTTTTGTCTCTGCTAGAGAGTCTATCAATTTTAAATTAGCGGATTATTCCTTTGGTCTCTTTCTCTCTCAAGCGGTTCCTTCTAATCATTTTTTAACAAACCGTTTAGGAAGCGTTGACGAAGGGGCTCCATCACTTTTAATTGAAGGGATCACCATGCACTTAGCTGGGGATCTTATGTTCTTTAAGACTCAGATCATGCGCTTTAAGTTTAATAACCTAAGCTCTAATGTGGCCTATAATTCTCAGTTTCTAGGAAATAGCACCCGCGGAGTTAGCCCTTCGACCACGGCCTTTCTCTATGACTATGAGGGGTATAATATTGTAATGGAAATGGGCTTTAATATAGGTGAGAGTTCAAGTTTAATCTTTAACGGCCAATACCTCTACAATGACAAGGCCCCTGACGGAAGAAATACAGGCTACCTCGCTTCTCTTACTTTAGAGATGGGGCAACTTAGATTAACGGGATCTTACTTTACGAATGAATCAGATTCTTCACCTGCTTTTTATAACTCTTCTACCTATGGTCACAATGACCGAGAAGGGCAAGGAATAGAGCTGGCATGGATGATTCCCACTGAGGCGACTTCACTTTATCTAAAGGCCTATAAGCTTGATACAAATCAACAAATCCTTCAGTCTGATAGCTCACGCTTTTATGCTGGGATCACTCGTAGCTTTAGCTTCGATTAATTTTCTCGCATTTTAGAATTTGCCGCCAATAAGTTCTCATCAATTAAGTTGATATTGCTTCTCATAAAAGAGAGTAAGCGAGTGGCCCCTTGAAGAGTTGATCTTCGAAGTTCGATAAGCCCAAGCGTAGATTCAATAGCAGTGGTGAAGACACTTGTGGTTAAGACTTCAAGCCCTTCTCCATCAATTGTGCAGCCAAAGCAATTAATCCCCTTACTATTGGCAGAGGCCGTCTTAATCTTTAAGTTATCCGCCCCTAAGTAAGAGCCAACGCCTAGTGAGATGGCCGTAGATTCATCTTCGCTGGTCTCGATATTTAAGTTATAAAGAAAGAGTGAGTTTGAGTCGTTATTAAAAACTTCAAGACCATTTCTTCCTATGAACTTAGCGGTATTTGAATGAGTTCCAATAATCAATAAATCTTTTGTGATAACAAATGGCCCGTTCTTAACTACGATCTCAAGGCCCTCATCAAGACATAAGACCTTCATTTGATCTTGGTTTAGATCACGAATATTTCTTAGAGTCTTACGAAAACTTTTCTCGCTGCCTCCTTTCTTGAAAAGAACGTCACATTTATGAAAGCTTAAAAAGGGATTATGCGCTTTTGGAGAAAAGCTCTTTATATTTCCAAGCTCATCTTTAACCACGAATTTAAAGCCTTTATGATAATCCTCAGCTGACCAACTTATCTTCTTTTGATCTTCGCATTCATCAAACTTTAGCCCGCCAGTGAAGCTGCACATAAGAGCTGTATGAGACGTAGACTTAAGTCTTATAGACCTGGCCGTCTTATCGAGGTCATGGGCGTTAAAACTAGAACTTGAGATCAAGGATTCTAAGGCCAGGGCCTCAACTTTCTTTTCAATGACTGAGATCTTAGTTGGGACAGATAACTCACCATAGATGAGAATGGCCGACATAATTAATACTGTTAATAAAACAAAGGGATTGTTTCTCACGTTCACTCCTTGAACTAAAAATGATGGACCCGATGACTCCGTGGGTACAACAAAATGGTAACGCGTAAAATCATTTTAGTCAAGTAATCGATACTCTTTTGATTTAGGCCTTATCATGACTCGAAAATCCCAAAAAAGAGGCTTAAACGCTAAATACGGCATTATTCTATTATTTCGTATACTTAGAACCCTATATCAGCTTATAATTTACATTATAGGAATATTCCTAGTGTGATTTTCTTGAGAACAAAGGGATTTTGACTTGAAGAAAAATAATTCAAAGTGGCTAGACCTCTACATGAAGAACTGCGCCCTACTGAACAAATCGGCAAGAACGATTCAAAACTATAGGGCCGATTTGAGCGCCTTTATTGAATGGCACGAATCAAAATTCTCTGGCGATATAAGCCGAGCTCGCGCCCGCACCATCGAGGAATATCAAAATTTTCTCACTTACGGCGGTCAGATCAGCCCCAAGAAATCATGGCTGCAGAGGCTCTTCTTTTTTATGAAGAAAAAGCGCATTGTTGGAGCTGGAAAACTAAGAGGCCCCTTGAGCGTCAATTCTAGGCGGCGCCACCTAAGCTCACTTAAGAATTTCTTTGATTATCTAAAACAAACTCATGAAGAGCAGGGATCACGCTTCAAACTCAATCCTGTAAAGCCAAAGATTCACGCTGTCCTGGTAAAGGACGTCGATATTTCTCATACAAAGTATTTAAAACCGACGGACTGGGAATTGATCTATGAAAAAACCTGGAGAACGAGAGAGAGGCTGATTCTTTATCTTCTTTATTTCGGAGGCCTAAGGCTCCATGAGATTTGCCTGCTTAAACGTGAATATTTTAACCGCCAAAGTGGAACGGTAACTTTTCCTAGAAAAGGCGGGAAGGTGCATACCCTAAAATTAAAAAATGGCGACGCTATCTTTGATCAATTAGATTATTGGTTTGAAAATAAAGCCGGAAATTCGAGCTTCCTTTTCCAGGGATCTAAAAATTCACCCTTAAGCGTTCGTGCCATGAGCACACTTATTAGAAAGATGATCTCAAGGGCCTCAGTTACTAATGAGATTACCCCTCATAGTTTTAGAAAGGCCTGCGCTACCAACCTTTATCTAAACACTAAAGACTTACTCTTTGTAAGAGATTATCTAGGTCATAGCGATGCTAGTGTTACTCAAACCTATATTGATAAAAACGCACTGCATGAGAGGCATTTAAGGATGTAAGCCACTGATTACTTGAGTATCAAGGGCTTTCAAACCTAAGAATTCGTTGCTATGTTCAGGCCCTATGATCTATTCAATCAAATTGGCCTTGGCCTATATAACTCTTTTATCGACCTGCCTTATTGGTTTTCTTTTCTCCTTATTAAGACCCTTTAATCCGGCTATCTTAAGACCAGTTGGAAAAGTCTTTGGCACAATCGGGCTTTTCTTCCTCCGTATAAAAACTCAAATTGAAGGGGAAGAGATATTAGATATTGTTCGCCCGGCCATCATCGTCTCCAATCATCAAGACAATATTGATGTCTTCGTCATTGGGGCCAACTACCCAAGAAGCACCGTTACTGTTGGTAAGAAAGTTTTAAAGTGGATTCCCTTCTTTGGTCAATTCTATTGGCTAGGAGGAAATATTTTAATTGATAGAGCGAATAAAAGAAAGGCCCTTCAAAGTATGAATCAGGCGGCTAAAAAGATCACTAATGGAAATACTTCGGTATGGATCTTCCCTGAAGGAACACGATCCCAAGGGCGAGGTCTTTTAGAGTTTAAAAAAGGCGCTTATCACCTGGCCATCGCCGGACAGATTCCCATTATTCCTGTTTCCATTTCAAGCTTTCATAAGAACTTAAAGCTTAATAGCCTCTCTAAAGGGAAGGTTCTTATTAAGGTTCACGAGCCTATAGAGACGACTGGTCTCGATAAATCTGATATAGACGCCCTTCTTCAACAATCACGATCTGTAATAGAACAGGGAGTAGAGGCCTTAGATAAACGCCTCGTTAGAGCGCCTAAGAAAATAGGCCGAAAAGCCTTTCAAATTTAGACAGAATCCCCTCTTAATTGTCAGTTTTGACATTTACAGACCCTTGGCGTCAACAGCGATAGGTGCACCAGAAGTCTATCTGGGCTAGTTTCATCTCATCGCAGCGACATAGCAAACCTTGCTTACGCCATCCCCTATCCCAAATTCCTACCTATTAAGCGGCCCCTTCTGGGGCCTTATTTTTTATTTCATTCTTGCGTAAATAAGAAAGGCTCCTAAAATCATAAGAATGAAAATCAAAACAACAAGTCAAAGATACAAGATCTGCAATAAACAAATCCTTCTTAGTAGAGATGAGATGGGAGTGATGAAGATCACTTGTGATGACTATGATGATTTCAATATGACCATGGGTTTTGTCCATGCCCATGACCGCATGATGCAGATGATGCTAGTTAGAACCATAGCCCAGGGACGTTTAAGTGAATGCTTAAAAAGTGATGATGAAACTCTTGGGATTGATGTCTTTATGCGCGAGATGGGGCTTTACCGTGAAGCTCAAAAGGAAGTTGAGAACTTATCAAGCGAAGCGGCCAGCTTCCTTGAATCTTATTGTAATGGTGTTAATGATTATCAAAGAAGATTCACTAGGCCCTTTGAGTTTAAACTCGTAGGCTTTAAGCCAGAACCGTGGAGCCCAGCTGATACTTTAGTCATGGTTAAGATCATGAGCTATATAGGCCTTGCTCAAACCCAACAAGGAATAGAGAAGTTTATCATCCAATCCGTTAAGCATAATACTGATATTGATAAACTTAAGAAGCTCTTCTCTCCTCATCTTGATGAGATGAGTGAAGAGATTGTTACTCTTATAAAAAAAGCAAACCTCTACCAATGTGAAATTCCAGATTCCGCAAAGTTCATTGGGGCCCTGCCTAAGATGAAGGCCTCTAATAACTGGATGCTTGGTAAGAATAAATCTAGCACTGGTAATATTATCCAGTGCAATGACCCTCACCTTGAATGCAACCGTTTACCGGCCGTTTGGTATGAGTACACGGCAACCGTTGGTGAGGATAAGATCTGCGGCGTTAATATGCCAGGAGTTCCAGGACTAATCATGGGACGAACTGATAAGTTTGGCCTTGGATTTACCTATGGCTTTATGGATATGATTGATTATTTTTTAGAAGAAGTCATTGATGGAAGGTATCAAGAAAGCGGAGAATACCGAGACTTTAATGGAAGAGTTGAAACCATTAAAAGAAAAGGTAAGGATGACTATCAATTAAAGATCTATGAAAACGATAGAGGCATCCTAGAGAAAGACCCAGCCTCTCCCCTAACAGACGGAATCTATTTAACAAGAGCATGGTCGGGTCATAAGAACGGCGCCGGCGGCTCCATTGAAGTTCTTGCAAGAGTCCTAAAAGCCGCTAACGCAAAAGAGGCTGGGGCCTTAGTTAAAGACATCACCATCTCTTGCAACTGGATTGTGGGAGATAATAATGGTGACATTCTTTTTCAGCAATCAGGTCTCCTACCAAGGCGAAGTCATAGTGGGCTGTATCCTGTTGAAGGCTGGGATCTTAGTAAGAACTGGAAAGGGCTGCACCCATCAGATAATTTGGCCAGAGAACTAAACCCTGAAAAAGGCTTCTTAGCAACGGCCAACAACGATCTCAATCAAAAAGGAAAACCGCTCTCTATCAATATGCCCATGGGAACTTATAGAGTAGATCGTATTTCTCAATTGATTAATGAAAAAGAAAAACTAGACCTTGATGATATGAAGAGGATTCAAAAAGACCTCTATAGCTTACAAGCCGAAAAGTACTTTAAAATCATAGCTCCTCTTATCCCCGACTCCCCTACAGGCAGAATCTTAAAGGCCTGGGACTTCAAGTATGACAGGACAAGTATTGGAGCAACGCTTTTTGAAGAGTTCTATAATGACCTTTTAAAAGAGGTCTTTGGTAATGGTATGTTCGGAGCTAAGGTCTGGGATCAAGTCATCAATGAAACCGGAATAGTGGTTGATTTCTATCATGTCTTTGACAAGATCCTTTTAGGCGATGATCACAACGAATGGTTCCTCAATAAGAACGAGCTCTTTCAAGTAGTCTTAGAGAAAACCCTCTCCCGCTTTAGCGCCAACCAAATTGTTCCCTGGGGTCAGAAAAGGCCAACGCTTATAAAGAACATCTTCTTTGATGGCACTCTTCCTCGTCTTTTTGGATTTGATAAAGGTCCTTATGGCATTGAAGGAAACAGGGCCACTATCGTTCAGGGCGCTGTTTATAAGGCCCATGGAAGAGAGACAACTTTTTGCCCAAGCTACCGCTTTATAAGCGATCTTGGCACTTCAAAGGTTGAGACGGTTCTTGCTGGGGGCCCAAGTGATCGCCGTTTTAGTAAATGGTATTCCAATGATTTAGATAATTGGTATAACTTTCGATACAAAACTCTTCAGATGTAAAAATCGTCTAAACTTTAGACAGTTAAAACTTTGACAACGCTTTGTTCTAGCAAAGTATTGAAATCCGCCCCCTAAACAAAACCAAAACTGGTCTCTATCTTGCAAATTAATAAGCATATAAACCCCTAGATATAGAAAATATGGTTAGAAAACTTGGACAAAATTTAACTCTCATCACTCTTGGACTTAGCTTCTTGCTGGTTTCTTGTAGCAGTGATGTAGAAGATAAAAATGAAGCTGTCTCTAGCTTTATGACCACACCTGTTCAATTAGTAGGAAGCACAGTTAATAAGTCCATGTGGAGCGACTCTGCTTGGAATGATGTTCCTAATATCACTTTTTATAAATTCAAAACTTGTGTAAAAGACAAGGCCATAACTAACCCTATTATAGATGAGGCCTTTCAGATTGAATCACCTACCGGAACTAAGAATATCACCTCTGACATAGACGGCTGCTTAGTCTGGAATGAAAGAGTTGAGTTTGATTACTTAGAGCAAGAAAGACTTATCAATTATCCTATAAATATTAATGGTCTTGGCCACTATAAAGGATCAAGCTCTTTTGAACTTGCTCTCAACCCATGGCCAGGGGCTCAAAAGCCTATGATCTTCCAAGAGAATGAAACTGATCTTATTGATAGTTTTGGAGTCTTTGAGTTAAATGAAAAATCAGAACTTCACTCAATGGTTAAGACAAACTTACAAACTGAAGGCCTAAGCTTCTCTACAAGACCCATTAGTATTGATAATGGAACTAAGCACTACCCTATCGACGTAGAGTTTAGGGCCCACCTTTTAAGAAAAGGCCTAAGCGGTGAAAGCGCTGAGAAGTTAAGAATATCAAAAGGTCGATTTAAGACCGTCTTTAATCTTTTTGAAATTGCAGATCCAAATATTGGAGACGCCACTTTAATTGCTTCAATTGAAAAAGAGATGACGGCAAAGAACTCTCTTTTTCAAGATAGCCTAGATTTTTATATTAAAGGACAAACCGTTAATAGCGGAAATTCTTTTATCTACCTAGAAATAGAGATCTCACCTATAAACGGACCTGCCGGATTAACTAAGGAACTTATAAAAGTATCAAGATTTGACATTGAATCGGGTCATTTTAGTTCTGCCATTCCGGTTAGTGAGAAAACTAAAGCTATCTTAAGAGTAGAAGCTGATCTTCCCGATCCTATTGATAGAGAAGTCATCGGAGAAGAGCTCGATGGAGATGATAAGCTTGGCTATTATATTAAGAAAGTTAAAGATATCAGCCGCGGAAGTATTGTTAATAATAGTTATAATAAGTCCTCTATCAAAGTAAGAAGGGCCAAGTTTACTTTATGCCTAAACGAAGAGACCGGATCTAGTGATCAGGTCCCTTTAACAGATACAGAAGTTAAGGTTGATATTACCTTTGAAGATGGAAAGTCTGACGGCGCACAAAGCGATCGAGTATATAAGACAAACGAAGAAGGCTGTCTTAACACTTTCGCTAATATTACTTATGATAAGTATTCATTAGAGAAATGGATTCCTTTTAACGTTACAGTGACTCCAATAGACGGAACGTACACAGACATAGTTAAGACCAGAAAACTGACGGTTAATCCATGGAACCCAGAAGACTTTGGTTACGATACAAAGTATGAGACTGAAATTCCACAAATCAAGGCAAAAGCCCCAAGACTCTTTGTAGGAAAAGTTGATTATACAAAAGAGACAATGGATTATTCACAATTTAGAATCAATGAGTTCCTTCATCTTTCTTTAAAAAGAAAGTACAAGTTTGTTTTTGAACCTAAGGTAGAACTCTTTCATAGTTATAAAGATGATTCAGTGACTGAGAGCTTAAGTTTTGGGAACTTTAAAGTAAAAGTGTCCCTCTTTTCACCAAACTCTCCAGATGTAGATTACTATAACCCTGATCTAAAGAACTTTAAGTTTATCACTTCAAGCGCAAAAGAGATGAAGCTACAAGCTAATGGGGTTATTACTGATCTTATAAGCTTTCCCTTTCTAGTAAGTGAAACACAAAACCTGGCCAGAAAAAATCTAGCCGTTTTAGAAATATCGACTCTTGAAGAAGGCTCTGCCATAAGACCTGTAAGAGTTGTCTTTCCCTTCTTTGGGGCCAATAAAGGCGCTAGCATGACAAGTCTGCCTTTTGAAAAAGAGATCTCTAAAGAGCTTATGAGTAAAATCAACAGAACCATCAAAGAAGGAAAGAAGCTTCCGGTTATTGATGTAGAATCTGATCCATCTTCAGATCCTATGGCCTACTTTGTTCAAACCTTTTCTAAAAAAGGAAAACAGATAAATCCATCAATGGTTATAAAGAATCATAGATTAGAAGAATTTAATAAAAGCGCGCCTATTGCCCCATGGGAGAGAATCAAGCTTCCTAAAGGTCAGAGCCTAAAAGAAAAAGTTGCCTTAACGAAACGAGAGCTACGAACTCTAGTCACTGAAAATGTGCCTAAGATGCCAAAAGGAATTATCTCTAAGTTTTGCCGCCACTTTTATAAGTTGCCTAAGGTTGAGAGAAAGACAGAGAACTTTCAAAGAGTTGATGTCTTAACCGGATCAGCTGCTTATCTTCATTGTAATGAAAATCCTAATGAGCATTTTAATATCACTCCTGTGACTCATATTAGAAAGGTTCTTAGCCGTAAGTCTGAGAATAAAAAAGAGGCCTACGCAAGCTATGTTGACTCTGAAAGAGGACAAGTTAGCCGTGGAAATGCCTTTTTCGCAGCCTATGGTGATAGAGCTTCGAGCGTGACTGGTGAACGACAGTCTGAAGCTAGAACGACTAATTTAAGTTATGGAATTGAAGGACCAGGACCTTATTACTTTGGTTACTCAAAAGGCCATGTTAAAGAATACGCGACCTTTGAACAAAAGAATTCCGCCGATATGGAAGCTGCTTTTGATAGGTTTTATACTCAAAGACAATTATCAGAACTTATCTTTGATCAACTAACCTTAAAGTTTTATGCCCAAGTAAGAAGATGTGTCACAGTTGTTGGAACTCAATCTAACACTACAAGGATTCACCTTTGTGAAGAAATAGATAGACCAAAACAAATCGAAGAAGATTGGTTCTTTATCGGGGATACGAGATCACAAGACCATGGGATCATCGCTGATGGTGCTTTTGCTGGAATCACTGGGTTTACTC
This sequence comes from uncultured Halobacteriovorax sp., assembly GCA_913061265.1. GTDB lineage: Bacteria > Bdellovibrionota > Bacteriovoracia > Bacteriovoracales > Bacteriovoracaceae. The sequence continues at coordinate 262,988 of CAJXVS010000005.1, forward strand.
AAGTGATCCGTGGAAAATTCAATTACAACAGAATGTGGAATAAGTATAAGACTGACGACATCAGACAAGTTCTAGAAGAAGTTGGTGATCATAGAGGAATGAGTTATGCCTTTGAAAGGTTCTTAGGTGAAGATAGTTCAATGCCTTATGAAAACTTCGTCGACAATAGCCACCCAGGTCTTTATATAACGCCTAGGTACTAGTTAAAGTGAAGGGCAAAGGTTTTGTGGATCCATAAACTCTTTGCACGCCTTATAGGTATCACTTCCCTTGACCACTTTCTCGCCAAGATCTTCAGACTCACTTTTTAAACATTCAGTTATAGCAGAACACCATCTATTATCTTTCTTTGATCCAGACTTTTCTTCTTCAGTCTTCTCAAAGATATCATAGCCCTTTGCTTCAAGGTCCATGGCATTTTCTAAGTTATTCGTCATCTCTCCTGCCATCGCTTCTATAAGTTCCGCTTCGTCTTTTAAGCTGCTATTGGTTTCATGAAACTCCATGATCATCATATAGGTAAGATAAGCTGAAATGCCCGCCATATAATAACGCCTAAAGAGTCTATACCTGGCCCTGTTTTGAAGATTGAAGGTAAGCCTATCGCCTAGGTTTCGACCTATCTCTTGCTCTAATTTCTTTGTGATTTCTTTATTAAGACCATTTTCTAAAAGCTCTTGCACTAAGTGTTCAGGGATCTTTAAAGGCCTTAGATTTGGGAGATAGATGGGCGGCATTCCAAAAACAGAACCAAGGTTCATAATTGAAGCGCCTAGAGTCTTCCCTAGATTGGAGCGAACAAACTTTTGCGCCCATGTTTTCTTCTTTCCAAGGATTCTGTATTTAACAAATACATTTGTAAGCCCACGGCTTGCTAGATCTTCTTGAATCACTCTTGCTAAGACTCGCTTTTCAATATTATCTTCAAAAAGAACTTCATTCGCCTTCATACTTGGGCCATATACTGCTAAGTATAACTCCCCCATAAGGTTTTCAATATCTTTAAAGAGAACTCTTCCATCAGCATTTAGAGTCTCAACTATTCTTGAAACCTTTTGTCTTCTGAAGTAATTCATCTTCTTCATCTCAGGAACATTATCCCCGCCAAAGTTTTTGTTGATGGCCTCTATGTAAGCGATAAGTCCCTCTGAAGATGGATGGACATCTCTAAACTGAAGACCATCAGCTTCGATTCCTCTAAGGTATTCTTCTCGGTATAAATCTATTCGTTCAAAATCAAGCTTATAACCAGTCTTGGCCTTCTTAAACTTTGACCATGCCTTAGTTAGAGTGGCCCTTTTTCCAAAGAACAAGCGGACATCATGAAAGCAGCTCCCCACAACAGAGGCTGGAAGCCTCGAGGATTGCTTAGGTTGACTAAAATGGCCATTGGAAAGACCAATGATCAAGAAGGTTAATATGTAGAGGCTAACAAGCCCTAATCCGCTATTTCTCACTCCTATCTTAACGGTTATTTTGGCGCAAAACTTGAGTCTTTTCATCTGTCAAAAACATAGACAGTTTAGGTCTATAAAACATCGTGATTTCAGTGTTATACAGGCTTATTCATGGCACCGATATTGCTCTTATAAAGGAGATAATACGTATAAAAACTCTCGGAGAATTCGATGAAAAAGTCGATCATAATGACAATTCTATTAAGCCTCTTTATGCAGCCTGCATTTGCTATTGATAAGTGTAAGATCTTGAAAAGAATGCAGTCTCAACTCTTAGAGAAAAAAGCTGACCTTATAAACTTAGAGCAGATCCATGATGAGCAAGTAAAAGCAAAAGAGATCTCAGATAGATTGATGAATGGAGATGAAATCTCAGAGATTAGACTTTTAGCTGAAGCCTTAGACGACGAGGTAACTAATATTGGTGGAGAGCAAAAAGACGCTGCCTACCAGGGCGCAGCTTCTGTTGGGGCTATTATCCTCTCTAGTTATATTATGAAGAAATTAAACAAAACCAGTGTTGGCTTTAAGAGAAAGTTCCTGGCCCAGGCCCTTCCTAAAGATAGAAAATTCACAAGACATACTCTTAATGCAGCTTTGGTTCTTTCAGTGGCCTCAACTTTTTGGCTCGCTTATTCAATCAAAGAAAACCAAGATAAAAAGAAGATGCTAGCAGCCCTTGTTAACAAGCTAAACCGAATCAAGGACTTGACGGAAGAAGTCATTGATCTACGTGAAGAAGTTGATGAGCGTGAGGTAACTTTTAATATCAAGTTAGAAGAACTTGTTTTTGAAGACCTTGTAGAGCTAGTAACAAGCGATGACGGTAAACAAACACTCAACTGTCTTTCAAAATAAATCTTGGCCCACTAAGTCATAGTGGGTTGACTTCCTTTTCTTTGCCCCCATTTTAAGCTTACAATAGGTAACGCTTTAAAAAGGGAAGTTATGAAAAATCTAATAATAGTCTTAAGTCTGTTAACTCTTAGCTCATGCGGGATGCAAAGCATTCCAACTGCTTTAAACGAAGTTGACGCTACATGGGCCGAAGTCCAGAACCAGTACAAAAGAAGAATCGATCTTATACCAAATCTTGTCTCTACAGTTAAAGGCTTTGCCGCCCATGAGAAAGAGACTCTAACGGCCGTCGTTGAAGCCAGAGCAAAAGCCTCTAGCGTAAACATCGATGCCAGTAAGCTAAACTCTCAGAGTATGGCGAAGTTCCAAGCCGCTCAAGGCGGACTCTCCTCTGCTCTTTCAAAATTAATGGTTGTGGTTGAAAAATACCCAGACCTAAAAGCTAATCAAAACTTTTTAGACCTTCAAAGACAATTAGAAGGTACAGAAAATAGAATAACAGTTTCTAGAAAAAGGTATATTGAGTCTATTAAAGGCTTTAATAACCTAGTCACTGTCCCGCCAACAAGTTGGTATAACTCAATCTTTTTAAAGCACGAAAAGAAACCTCAGTTTCAAGTAGAGAACCTGGAAGAAGCCAAGAATGCTCCAAAAGTTCAGTTTTAAGTTTTTCATTTTAAATCTTATTCTCTTAAGTTCCCTTTATGCCTTGGAAGTCCCAAGGCTCTCGGGACCTGTTATTGATCAGGCTAAGATCCTGACAAGTAGTAATAAAAGCAGAATAGAAAATGCCCTTAAGAATCTAAACCGTTCTGAAAATATTCAGATACAAGTATTGATCTTAACTTCTCTTGAAGGAGACTCCTTAGAAGAGTTTTCCATCAGGGCCGTTGAAAAATGGAAACTTGGTGGCGAAAAATCTGATCGAGGCGCCCTCCTTTTAGTCGCAATTAATGACCGGAAGATGCGCATCGAAGTGGGTGACGGTCTCGAAGGTCAGTTAACTGACTTAACCGCGGGAAGGATCATTGACTCAATGAAGCCCTTCTTTAAGAACTCAGACTTTGATACAGGAATCTATGTTGGTGTCGCCTCTATTGCTCAAGCAGCAGGAGTTGATCTAGGGGACGTTAAACTCGCCAGGTCCACAAGAGGTCGTCGTAAGAACAAGACATCAGCTCTTATTAACCTCATCTTTTTTATCCTCTTTATCATCCTCACAGTCTTCAGAAGAAGATCTGGCGTGCTCTTTATGGGCGGCGGCGGCGGCGGTTTCTCTGGTGGAGGAGGCGGTGGTTTTGGTGGCGGCGGTGGCGGCTGGTCAGGTGGTGGCGGAAGCTTCTCCGGTGGTGGCTCTAGTGGTTCTTGGTAAAGGGAAATATTATGAATTTAACAAAATCAGATAAAGAACAAATAAAGAAAGCTGTTGAAAAAGCAGAGCTTAACACCCGCGGGGAAATAGTCCCTATGGTCTTAAAAAGAAGTGACGCCTACCCGGCTGCACACTTTAGAGCTGCTATCGTCTTTGGTTTAGTCTTCGCTTTTGCACTCTATTACTTTCCCTTCTTTGAAGCGGGAGACGCTCTCATCTATCTATGGACTATGATGGGTGGAATGTTCATCGGTTACTTCCTTTGCTTTCACAGAAAGATCAAGACCTTCTTTTTATCTAAAAAAGAAGTCGCAGAAGAAGTACATCAAAGGGCGCTTGAAGCCTTCTTTCATGAGGGAGTTCATAATACTAGAGAACGTACAGGGATCTTACTTTTCGTTTCAAGCTTAGAGCATAGGGCCGAGTTGATTGCCGACTGTGGCATCAATGAAAAGGTTGATAAAGAAGCATGGGATGAAATTTTAAAACCAATGCTTCAGGGCCTAAAAGAAGGCAAGGCTGGGGACGCTATCACTAAAGCTGTTGAAGAATGCGGAGCTTTGTTAGAGAAGCACTTCCCTTTTACTGGGGATCAAAAAGAAAAGGATACCAATGAGCTTAGCGATCAAGTCATTACCGACTAGCCTCTACGAGAGTTTTCCTTATCAAAGCCGATTAAAGATGGGAGAGAGGATACTGAATTTAGTAAACTCCTCTCAATACAAAAAAGCGAAGGCCATTAAAAAGACCAGCCCAAGTTTGAGTCAGCACCCGGGCCTTCCTTACTTTGAAGCCGGTGACCCAAGCAGACCCACTATTTTATTTATCCATGGTTTCGGAGACACTAAAGAGAGTTATCTAAAGCAAGCAGTCTCTCTTCAAAAAGACTTTCATATCATTGTTCCTGATATGCCAGGCTTTGGTCCAAACCCAAGACTTAAAGACTTTGATTATAATGCAAGTAATGTCGCTGCCTTGATTGATGAATTCTGCGAAAGGCTAAACCTTAAAAAGGTTCACCTCGTAGGAAACTCAATGGGCGGGGCGATTTCATGCTTCCTTTATCTACATAACCCACAAAGAGTCAGCTCAATTAGTCTTTTAGACTCTGCAGGTTTTTATTACAAAGAAGTTCATTCAATCTTAGATGAGTTTCTTGAGGGAAAAAATCTTTTCTTAGTAAGCGAGCCAAGTGACTATAAAAATCTTTTTTCAAGAGTTTTTCATAAGCCCCCTTATATACCAAAGCCTGTCTTTGACTATCTCTTTGAAATGATCAAGGGTGAAAGGGATTGGTATGAAAAGATGGTGTCTGATCTCATTCATAATATGGAAACAGTAGAAGAGGGAATTGAGAAAGGACTTCTTCTTAACGATAAGATCAAAGACTTTAATATTCCGGTGCAATTGATCTGGGGTGAAAAAGACTCGCTCTTTCCAATTGGCACTGCCAAAAGAATTATTAAAGACGCTCCAAAAGTTAGCCTTCAAATTATTGAGAACTGTGGTCATGCCCCACACTATGAGAGATCTAAGATCTGCAATAAGCATATACAAGATTTTATAACTCAAAACAGTTAAGGATTATTTACTAAGAAGTTCAAAGCTCCAGGCCGGAGACTTCTCTGTGGCCTCAAAGTCTTCACCCAATGTTGACTTCCAATCATATTGATCAAACTGAGGAAAGAACACATCAGCTTCCCCGTCAAAGTCGACTCTTGATAGATACAAACGATTGGCCTTTTCTAAATAGAGATCATAGATGATCCCCCCACCAGCGACAAAGGCTTCACTCTCTCCCCTGCTAGCGGCTAATTCGATGGCCGCTTCAGGACTAGCTGCGATCAAGACGCCATCAGGCGCCTGATAATCACTATTCGTTGTTATGATAATTGTTGTGCGACCAGGAAGTGGGCGACCAATTGATTCAAAGGTTTTTCTCCCCATGATCAAGTGATGCCCCATAGTCGTCTCTTTAAACTTCTTAAAGTCTTCCCTAATATGCCAAAGCATCTGATTGCCCTTACCGATCTGCCGGTTTTTACCAATGGCAACGATAAGACTGACAATCATATTGAAACAGCTGCCTTGATATGAGGGTCAGCTTCATATCCTTCTAACTTAAAGTCATCAAAAGTGAACTTGAAGATGTTCTTAATATTAGGATTAAGCTTCATCTGAGGTAGAGGCTTAGGAGTTCTTTGTAATTGTTCTTTAGCTTGCTCTAAATGGTTTTGATAAAGGTGAGCGTCCCCAATTGTATGAACGAATTCCCCAGGCTTATAACCACAAACTTGGGCCATCATTAAAACTAGCAGTGAATAAGAAGCTATATTAAAAGGAACACCTAAAAAGATATCAGCTGATCTTTGATAAAGCTGACAAGAGAGCCTCTTATCGTTTGTTACATAAAACTGCATAAAGGCATGACAAGGAGGAAGGGCCATATCTTCAAGCTCTCCAATATTCCAAGCCGAAACAATATGTCTTCTAGAGTTAGGATTCTCGATAAGGCCTTTAATCAAATTAGTAATCTGATCAATACACTCTCCGTTCTTCCCTTTCCAGCAGCGCCACTGAGCTCCGTAGACAGGACCGAGGTTACCTTCATCATCAGCCCACTCATCCCAGATACGAACCTTATTTTCTTTTAGGTAATCAATATTTGTGTCCCCTTTTAGAAACCAAAGGAGTTCGTGAACGATTGATCTTAAATGACATTTTTTTGTCGTAATTAAAGGAAAGCCATCGGCTAAGTTATAACGTGTTTGATAACCAAAAACGCTTACAGTTCCAGTTCCGGTGCGGTCCATACGGGTTTCACCATTCTCTAGGACATGCTTCATCATATCTAGGTATTGTCTCATGAATGTCTCCAACTCTATTTTTGTGTGTGTATGCTAATTCTTTGTGCCCGCTTATATTACTATAAATAAAGATTTTTAAAACAGGCTTTTCTTGTCTTTATCTTGCAAGTACAATAACCCCCTAATGATACAACACGGACTCGACAGATTAATTTCAGACACAACGCTTCAAGACCAAATAAAAGGTCAGATCGGCTATCTTTGTCACAGCGCTTCTATTACTTCGGATATTATTCACGGTGCAGTAAAGCTAAAAGAAATCTTTGGTGACCGCCTGATTAAACTCTTTGGGCCGCAGCACGGATTTGTCACTGACGTCCAAGATAATATGGTGGAATCAACTCACTATGTTCATCCTTATTTTAATCTAAAAGTTTATAGCCTCTATTCAGAAACAAGAATTCCAACTGATGAAATGCTTGAAGGTCTCGATACAATAATCGTCGATCTTCAAGATGTGGGGACTAGAGTTTATACCTATATCCACACCATGACTCATCTTATGGAAGCTTGCGCGAAAAAGAATATAAAGGTCGTTATCTTAGATCGCCCTAACCCCGCTGGTGGTGTTTTAGTAGAGGGAAACCTTCTAGAAGAAGGCTTTGAATCCTTTGTAGGAAGGCATCCTATTCCGCAAAGACATGGTCTTACCATGGGAGAAGTAGCAAACCTTGCGGCCAAGAACTTTGGCAGTGAATGTGATTTAAATATCATCCCTATGAAAGGCTGGAAACGAGACATGTACTGGAATGAAACCGGTCTGCCTTGGGTTCTCCCCTCTCCAAACTTACCCACAAGTGATGGCTGCTTAGTTTTTTGCGGCAGTGTCCTCTTTGAAGGAACAAATATTAGTGAAGGCCGCGGAACAACGCGGGCCCTTGAGATGATAGGTCATCCTGGTATTAAGTCTTTTGATTTTGCCGATAAATTAAACCTACAAATAAAAGAATGGGGACTTGAAGGCTTTGTTATTCGTCCTTGTGTCTTTATGCCTACCTTTCAAAAACATGCAGGAACTGCCTGCGGCGGGATGCAAGTTCACGTTACTAACCCAAGAACATTCTTAAGCTGGCGCTTTGGACAACTTCTCTGCCACGCCCTCTATAATGAACTCGGATCTGAGTTTAAGTGGAATGATCAGGCCTATGAGTATCAGCATGATCGTCTCGCCATTGATTTCATAAATGGCACTGACAAGATACGTCATTGGGTAGAAAACTCTGGAGATCTACAAACCCTAGAAACTCTAGAACTAGCTGGTAGAGAGGCTTACCTCGATCAGCGCTCCAACATACTGCTCTACAGCTAACTGCCTAAATATTCTAGATTTAAGTCCTTTACAAACGCACCGCGCTTTTTCGATAATGCCTAGGAATTCAAATTAACCAACTAAAACATTTCGCTCACTATTAAGGAGAGATACGTGAAAAAAACACTTAGACTACTACCTTTAATTACAGTTCTTGCTGCACTAACTATGTTCAGCCAAGGTTGTAAGAAAGAAGACAAGACTACTGAAGCTCCAGCTGCAAAAGCTGCTCTTTCAGCCACTGAGATCGTTCTTGGAGCGGTTTTTCCTATGACAGGACCCATTGCTACTTACGGACAAGAGTCTGTTAATGGCATGAAGATGGCCCTTAAGAAAGTTGGAAATGTTGTTGGCCTTCCGATCCGTTTGATTGTTGAAGATAATAAAGGCGAGCCAGTTGAATCTGCCAACGCTGTTAAGAAATTAATCAATGTTGATAATGTTCATTTAATTGTTGGATCAGTTGCTTCATCTAATACTCTGGCCGGAGCTCCTATTGCTCAACAAGCAAGAGTACCCCTTATGACTCCTGCTTCAACTAATGAAACTGTTACTCAAACTGGTAATTTTATTTCTAGAACTTGTTTTACTGATGCCTTTCAAGGCGTTGTTATGGCGAAGTTTGCTTATGAATCACTAAAGAAAAAGAAAGCTATCATCATCGTTGATAACTCTTCTGATTACTCAAAAGGACTAGCTGCCGTTTTCAAAAAGAAATTCGTTGAACTTGGTGGAACAGTTATTGATGGAACTTTTACTTATGTTCAAAAAGACACTGACTTTAGATCGCTTCTTAGAAAAGTAAAAAGAGAAGGACCTGATGTTGTATGGCTTCCAGGATATTATACTGAAGTTGGACTTATGCTAAATCAGGCGCGCCAAATGGGAATGAATCTTCCTTTTCTTGGTGGAGACGGTTGGGATTCACCAAAGCTTCAAGAGCTTGCAGGAGCGGATGGGATCAAAGGAAACTATATTTCTTCTCACTTCTCACCTGATGATGAAGATCCAATGGTTCAAGGTTTTGTTAAGGAATACGTAGCTACTTATGGTCAAAAGCCAGGTGCCATGGCCGCCTTAGGCTATGATGGTGTCCTAGTTGTTGCTGACGCTTTAAAAAGAGCAGGTACTCTAACACATAAAAGTATCTCTGAAGCTATCAACTCAACGAAAGACTTTGTTGGTATCACAGGATCAATCACTATTGACGAAAATAGAAATGCTAGAAAAGCTGCCGTTGTTCTTGAAACAACTGCCACTGGCATGAAATTCAAACAAAAAGTTATGCCTTAATGAGCGAAGAAACGACGTTTTTTTTCTATGACCTTGCGACCTACCTCTTAAACGGTATCACGCAAGGTTCAGTCTATGCTCTCGTGGCCCTGGGTTACACCATGGTTTACGGGATCATCAAACTTATCAACTTTGCCCATGGCGAGTTTTATATGATCGGAGCTTTTGTGGGCTTCTATTGTATCGCTGCCGGGATGCCATTATGGATGGCCTTTCCTTGTGCCATGATTGGCTCAGGACTCGTGGCCATTACAGTGGAGCGGATCGTCTATAGACCAATTCGTTATGCAGGAAGAATTCCGGCCCTCATTACGGCCCTTGGAACTTCTCTTCTGTTTCAATACGCTGGTCAGAATATCATTGGCGCCGACCCAAAAGCATTTCCTAAAGTAACTGACTTTGAGAATCAAACCTATAAATTTGGAGAGCTTTATATCTCAACAAATCAAATAGTGATTATCTCAACGACTTTTATCTTAATGGTCTTTCTTTACTGGCTTGTGAATCACACCAGGACAGGTAAAGCTATGCGGGCAACAAGTTTTGATAAGAACGCAGCAGAATTAATGGGAATTGATACTAATAAGATCATTAGTTTTACTTTCTTTTTAGGCGCCTCTCTTGCGGGAGCTGCCGGAGTCCTCGTTGGAATGTACTACAACTCAGTAGAACCAATGATGGGACTTATTCCGGGATTAAAGGCTTTTGTAGCCGCTGTCCTCGGGGGAATTGGAATCATTCCTGGCGCAGTCCTTGGCGGACTCGTTCTTGGAATAGCAGAGAACCTCGTCGTTGGTTTTTGGGTTTCAACTTATAGAGATGCCATTGCTTTTGGTATCCTCATCTTAATCTTACTCTTTAAGCCTTCAGGTCTCTTAGGTAAGAACACAAAGGAGAAAGTATAATGAGTCAATATATTGCCGACTTAGCTCTTCTCTGTGGTGTTTTTATTATCCTGGCCGTGAGCTTAAATCTTATCAATGGAATCTGTGGACAGTTTTCCTTAGGTCATGCTGGATTTTGGGCCGTTGGCGCTTATTCAGCAGCAGCTTATAGTGTTTACTTTGCTCCACCTATTCTTGATTCACTAAATCTTTTAATTGCTTGTGGAATTGGGTTTATATCTGCTGCCTTAGCAGGTGTTCTCATTGGAGTTCCATGTCTTAGGCTCCGCGGTGACTACCTAGCCATTGCTACTCTCGGTTTCGGCGAGATCATTAGAATCTTTATCATGAACATGGATTCAATTGGTGGTCCTCGTGGTTTTACAGGTATCCCTAAATGGTCGAACCTCTTTTGGGTTTACCTTTGGGTTGTCATTACCATCGTCTTTGTCGTTAATCTTTTAAGAGGAACTCATGGACGTGCTATTATTAGCATCCGTGAAGATGAAATCGCAGCAGACTCAATGGGCATCTACACTTTTAAATATAAGACAATGGCCTTTGTTATTGGTGCTGGGTTTGCTGGTGTTGCGGGAGCCCTTTTTGCCCACGACAGTCAGTTCCTTCATCCTAATGGCTTTACCTTTATGTGGTCTGTGATTATTCTTCTTATGATTATTCTAGGAGGACTTGGCTCTGTTACTGGTTCAGTAATCGGCGCTGTCATCCTTACTATCCTTCCTGAGCTACTAAGATTCTTTGGAGACACAGTAAGTGAATGGCGAATGGTCATCTACTCACTTCTTCTCATTATTCTTATGCTTTGGAGACCAGGTGGGATCTTCGGCAAACACGAGATCAGCCTGCCTTTCTTTGGTAAAAAGGAGAAAGCGTAATGGATACAATTTTAGAAACTAAAAACCTAACCATGCGCTTTGGTGGACTCGTTGCTGTTAACAACTTCTCGCTAAAACTTGGTAAAACAGATCTCGTTGGAGTTATCGGACCTAATGGCGCTGGTAAAACAACTATATTTAATATGATCACTGGTATCTATGAGCCAACTGAGGGCGATGTTCTTTTAGATGGTAAATCTCTCATTGGTGATCATGTCGCTTTAATTACTCAAAATGGAATCTGCCGAACATTCCAAAACATTAGGCTCTTCAAAGACCTAACTGTTTTAGACAATATTCGCTTAGCAGGTCACTTTAGAATGAAATATGGCGTCCTCGCCTCAATCTTTAGAACGAAAAAGTTTCACGCAGAAGAAGCTCGTTTAAAAGAAGAGGCCATGGAGCTATTAAAGATCTTCAAACTTGAATCTAAAGCAAATCATTTAGCAAAGAACCTTCCTTATGGTGAACAAAGAAGACTTGAGATTGCTCGCGCCTTAGCGACTAAGCCAAAAGTGCTTCTTCTTGATGAGCCAGCTGCAGGGATGAACCCAAATGAAACAAAAGAGCTAACTGGTCTTATCCGCTGGGTAAGAGATCACTTTCAAATTGCGATCCTTCTTATTGAACATGATATGAAACTAGTTATGGAAGTTTGTGAAAAGATCTACGTCGTCGACCATGGCACACAGATCGCTTTTGGAAACCCTTCAGAGATTCAAAATAATCCAAAGGTTGTAGAGGCCTATCTTGGTGTCCAAGATGAGGAGCAGAAATAATGAGTTCAGCCATGTTAGAAGTTAAAGACCTACATGTTCATTATGGCGCTATCCACGCCATTCATGGCATCAACCTGCAAGTTAATGAAGGTGAGATTGTCACAATCCTTGGCTCTAACGGAGCCGGTAAAACAACAACTCTTCATACAATATCTGGTTTATTAAAACCAAGCTCTGGATCAATCCTTTTTAATGGCGAGCCTATTCATACTCTAGAGGCCAACAAGATTGTCGCTAAAGGTGTTGCTCAGTCACCAGAGGGAAGAATGGTTTTTCCTGATCTAACCATTTCAGAGAACCTAGACATGGGCGCCTTTCTTAGGCGTGATAAAGCCGGCATACAAAAAGACAGAGACTATATGTGCTCCTTGTTTCCAAAACTAAGAGAAAGGGCTAAGCAATTAGCTGGAACCCTCTCTGGTGGAGAGCAGCAGATGCTTGCTATTGCTAGAGCTTATATGGCCAACCCAAAACTCTTGCTTCTCGATGAACCAAGTCTGGGGATCGCTCCTATCTTAGTTCAGGCCATCTTTGATGCCATTGTTGAGATAAACAAAAAAGGCACAACAATTCTTCTTGTTGAGCAAAACGCTTATGCAGCACTAAAGATTGCTCATAGAGCTTATGTTCTCACTACTGGTGAAATAGGAATGGAAGGCCCAGCTAAAGACTTACTTGAAAACGAAGAAATCCAAAAAGCTTATTTAGGACATTAAGATGAATATAGAAGATGCAATCAAGCTTGTTAAAAAAGTAGTTAAAGAATCACATGTAAAAAACCAACGTCATATTGATTTGTCAGTATGTACAGCTGATAAGCGAGCTGATACTCAAGAAGCTCTTGTTTTCTTGCAAGCAAAGGTTGCTAAGGGCGAGATGACTGATGATGAACTTAAAGAAAAACTAGGACTGATTTAATGGCCAACTGTAAATTTTGTGGAAAAGAAATTCATTGGATGAAAGAGGGACGTAAGAATGTTCCAGCCGAACTCGATGGAGCTAAGCACGAATGTGAGCAAGGTAAGAACGCCTTTAAAAGCGCAAAGGTAATCGAAGTTAATTCATTAACTCCTGAGCAAATCGCCGAGTACGAAAAAGGCATCAACGATGCCAACGAAAAATGGAATAAGAAAAAGAAGAAGTAGACCTACTTCTTCTTCTCAAATAATTTCTTTAATTCAATATTTGTAGATTCTAAAGCAAGAGATCTGATATCTTTTTTGCCAAGACCCTCTTTGGTAGAGTCTGCCCCTTTTAATAATAAGTATCTTACCATCTGGACATTTTCACTCAAGACAGCAATCTTTAGAGCTGTACTGCCAGAGCTTGCGCTATGATTGATCTTCGCTCCTCTTTCAACAAGGTGCTTAACGACCTTTAACTTTTCAGCTTTTACAGCTTGAAGAAGGGCCGTCTGCTTCTTTGATCCAATATAGTTAACCTTAGCCCCTGCTTTTATCAATTCTTTAACTTGAGTAAAGCGCCCCTTATAGCTCGCTTCCATGAGAAGGCTTCGCCCAGGGCTTACTTCTTGATTAGCATCTGCTCCCATTTTGAGAGCTTCACTTACCATTGAAGGAGAATTCTTAAGGATACCTAATTTAAGATTCTTATCAACACTGCTTAGTTTTGCGCTTGAAAGTAAGAGAGCGCAAATCAATAATGAGATAAGCTTCACTACATGACCTCTACTAGAGCAGCTGGTGATGGAGTGCTTACTTCAAGAGGACCAGCAGCAGGCCAAAAGCCTTCCTTTCTGTAAGGAAATTTTACTGGACCTTGAAAGTCTTTGAAGAGTTGAAGAACAATCTCATCTTGTAGTTTTCTTGCTGACCAGATCTCTTCGGTTTGATTGAAGATACCAAAATAGCGAAGTCCAATATTAGTTGAAAGCATCCCCGCTAGGGCCACAGTATGATAAAGAGTTCCCGTCTTAGCAACAAAGGCATTTGTTAACTCTGGAATACTAAAGCGCCTTCTTCTAAAGGTACCACCATCAGCGCCAGGGACGGCCATGATGTCATGGATAAAGAGCCCATTAGCTTCAACAGTCTTCTTAAGCTCTATCATCATCTTGATCGTCATCTCACAAGTTGAGTAGTTATCAAAACGAGTTCCCTCATCATCATAAGACATAAGACCAGAGCCGGTATAAAGCTTAATTTTTTCTCTATCAATTCCCATAGCTTCGTCTAAGAAATCATTTACGTCTTCTTTTTCAGAGAGCTGCTCAAAGAGCTTCTCAGGAATATAATTATTAGAAACAATATTAACGAACTTTAGGTATTTATGAAGAGGAAGAGACTTAATTGAATAAGTCGTAACATCTGATCCTTCTAAATCAAAAGGCGCTTCTTCAGTAAACTCAACTTTTGAAACCTTGAATTCAGGTTTTTCAATAAGCTCAATATTATCATTATTCTGTGGTGCAATTCTTCTTAGCCTTAAATACTCATCATAATAGCCATCACTCCACTTCTTGGTATTAAAGTAAGTATTTAGGTATCTCTTATAATCAGCAGCTGTATGCGAGTTATCTTCACTAGCGTTTTTCTTGTTAGGGAAAACGAGGAGGTTCTTATCAAAGGTGATCTTATCGAGCTTCTTTATTCCTAGTTCATTGAACTGACTAAGAAGATAGAAAACTTTTCTATCATCAAAGATAGGATCTTTAGACCCAACAATATGCATCTTCTTATCTTTAACATAAAACTTAGTTTCGTATTGATAGTCAGGACCGAGACGGCTTAAGGCCCAAAAACTTGTGTAGATCTTAGAAACACTAGCGAGACGGATCTTAATCTGAGGATTATTACCTTTAAGGTTTCCTGCTCCATCGATATAGCAAAAGCTTTGGTCTTCATATTTTCCAATCTTGTATTCTTTTACTAGCCTCTTGAACATGGGACCTGAAAAAGATGGTGATGATACTGATAAAATTGAAACGGCTAAAATAGCTCTAAAAAACTGCGTAGCTTTCATGGTCTCTCCCTCATGTTTAAGAGATAGATCTATGATAAACAACGCGCCTAGTAAATACTGTGAGTAATCTTTCCTTAGTGATAAGGCCTATATTTTCAAGATATTAGCTAAGTTATTGATGACTCTATGCGGCAAAAGCGATCCCCATATTTCGCCTTTCTATGGCCTTCATGGCAGCTTGATAAAGCCTCTCCTCAATATCTAGCTTCTCGATAATACAGTCGCAAATATTGCTGAACTTCCCTGAATGATCACTATTATTACTAATGGCAACGACAGGGAGCTCTTGATAGACAAGCTTAGCAATCTCTAGTCCATCCATCATAGGAACCGTTACATCAGTGACAACCACTTCAAAGGCATAGTGCTTTAAAGCTTCTCTAGCATCCTCTAGGCAGGCCACCTTGATCACAGACATGCCATGCTCTAAAAAGACCTCACTCATGTTTTCTTGGTTTCCCACAATTAAGACATTTGCATTTTTCATCTACAACTCCAGAGTGATTAGCACCTCTTTATTATCCCCGAAGGTTGGCCAAATCTATGTGAAATTATCTGAAATTCCCAAATTTTGGTAACTTAACAAGGATCTTGAAAAGGAAGCTTTGATCTAGAATGTGAAGGAAAGTACACAATTTACCCATAAATGGGGCAGGCTAATCTTTGATGACACGGTATTCAGCTTCAAGGACATCGCCATCTTGAGCTGGCTTTTTGCGAGTCCCAGGATTAACTCCAGGATTCATTCCACCTTTGACATGCTGATAGCTCTTATAGCCAAAGAAGATATTTCTAATAAATACGAAGAGAAAATAAAAAATAAGACCTTTTAAGAGCATTGCAATCATAAGCTGATATTAAGCCTAAAGTTATAAGCTTGCAAAGGCCTCTTTAAGAATTACATAGACACGATGTGGCATACGCGATTATCATAATTTACGCTTTAGAGCAGGTTTGATAGGTTGAGAAAACATATTAGAAGAATAAGGAGAACACCATGGCCGAAAAGAATAATAACGCTGGACCAGTCCATTGGGCCGATTTTACGGCCGACAGAATCATCAAACAAATTGGTGATAAAGAGTCCTATGTTCTCGCTAGTGGCATCACTCCTTCAGGCGTTGTTCACTTTGGAAACTTCAGAGAAACAATCACTGTAGATTTCGTAGCGCGCGCTCTTAGGAAACGCGGGAAGAAAGTTCGCTTTATCTTTAGCTGGGATGATTACGATACGTTTAGAAAAGTTCCTTTAAATATGCCTAAGCAAGATGAGCTTAAGAAATATCTGTATCAACCAATTGTTGATACTCCAGATCCTTATGGTGAACATGAGTCTTATGCCTCTCATCAAGAGAAAGCTTATGAAGCTCAGGTTAAGAAAGTTGGTGTTGAAGTAGAGCCTATCTATCAGGCCCATCAATACCGCGCTGGAACTTATAAAGAAGGTATTAAAAAGGCCTTAGAAAATAGAGATGTTATTGCTTCAATCTTAAATGAGCATAGAACAACTCCCCTCGCAGCTGACTGGCAACCAGTTTCAGTTTACTGCGAAAAATGTAATACAGACCACGATATTAAAAATATTAAATTCGCTAGCGACGCCATCACTTATGATTGCTCTGCTTGTGGTCACTCAGGTAGCGAAGACTTAAATGATACTTCAAGAGTTAAGCTTCCATGGAGAATTGACTGGCCTATGAGATGGGCCTTTGAAAAAGTCGACTTTGAGCCAGGTGGAAAAGATCACTCTTCTCAAGGGGGATCATTCTCTACGGCCAAAGAGATTGTTAAAGCCGTTTATGATTGGCAGGCTCCTGTTTATCTTCAGTATGACTTTGTAAGCATCAAAGGCGCTGGCGGGAAGATGAGTTCTTCAACAGGAAATATTATTACTGTAAATGATGTGCTCAAGGTTTATGAACCGGAGATGGTTCGCTGGATCTTCGCTTCTTATAAATCAAATGTAGATTTCTCAGTAAGCTTTGACTTAGATGTTATTAAAACTTACGAAGACTATGATCGTCAGGAGCGCCTCGTCTACGGACTTGAACAAGGAAATGAAAAGAAAGTAAACATGGCCAAAAGAGTCTATGAAATCTCTCAAATCAATAGTGATGATGTCATTCCTTCCGAGATGCCTTTTCAACCAAGTTTTCGTCACCTTTGTAACATCCTTCAGATCAATGATGGAGAGATTGCTAAGGCCAGAGAAGCTTACGCCAGTGAAATTAAGAATGAACGAGACGAAAGACGTTTTAATGAAAGAAGTGAAAGAGCCCTTTTCTGGTTAGAGAATTACGCCCCTGAAGACTTTAAGTTTCAAATCAACAAGGGTACTCCAGAGATAAAGCCAGATGAAAAACAAGGACAATACTTAACCGGCCTTAAAGAATTACTTGGTGCCGAATGGGATAATATCGCTACAGATAAAGACCTTCACGAAAAGATGTACGAGCTTCTCCACAAGATTGAGCTCGAGCCTAAAGAAGTCTTCCCTATGATGTATAATATCTTAATCTCAAGGGAAAAAGGGCCAAAGCTAGCAGGTTTTATTAGAACAATCGGAAAAGAGAGAGTGATCTCGCTTCTTCCTTAGGAATATTGATGAATCTTGAAGAATTAAGAAAAAGAAGAGAAGCCCTTATAGAAAACCTTGGTGGAGCAGCAGCTGTCTTTGCTGCTTCTACTCACCAAGTAAGAAGTAATGATACTGAATTTCCTTTCAGACAAAATAGTAACTTCTTCTATTTAACAGGTCTTCATGAACCAGATGCTTTCTTTGTTATAACCCCTAAAGGGAAAACCGCCATTACTACTCTTTTTGTAAGACCCAAAGATCCCAAGATGGAACAATGGACAGGTCTTAGATTAGGGACTGAGAAGGCGCGGGAACTATCTGGCGTTGATCAGTGTTTTGAGATTGCTGAATTTAAAACAATGCTTCCAAAGCTCTTAGCCGGTCACGATACGGTCTCTTATGATTTTTACGAAGGCGAAACTCTTTGGCCTACTATCTTAGATTCATTAAAAACTTTACGAAGAAACAGAAAATCAACAGACCCAAGACCCCTTAAGACAATGGATCTTGGAGAGCTCGTCGGTCGTCTTAGATTGATTAAATCAGACTATGAGGTTGATCAAATGAGATCTGCCGCTAAGATTACAGACAAGGCCCACAGAGCGGCTATGGCCTTTTCAGCTCCAGGCAAGAATGAAAAAGAAGTTCAGGCCTTAATGGAATACCTTTTTCAACTCCATGGTGGAGACGGAAATGCCTACGATAATATTGTCGCCACCGGTGAGAACGGCTTAATCCTTCACTACGTTGAAAATGATCAACCAATAAGTGATGGTGATACTCTCCTTATAGATGCTGGATGCCAATTTGATCTATACGCAAGTGACGTCACAAGAACTTTTCCTGCCAATGGTAAATTCACAAAGGCCCAAGAGGAACTCTATGAGATCTGCTTAGACGCTCAATTAAGCTGTCTTGCATTCGCAGGCCCAGGAAAATCTCTCAAGGAAATCCACGCTCACGCTTGTGAAGTCCTAGTTGAAGGCATGCTTAAACTTGGCATCTTAAAGGGCGATAAAGATGAGCTTATAAAAGAAAATAAATTTCATAAATACTATCCTCATGGAACAGGACATTGGTTAGGTCTTGATGTTCATGATCAATGTCCCGCTCTCAACGAAGAGTGGGATGTTGTCAAAATGGCGCCAGGAATGGTTTTCACAGTTGAGCCTGGTCTTTATATTCCTAAAGATGATCAAGAGGCTCCTGAACAGTACAGAGGTCTCTCTGTTCGTATTGAAGACGATATCCTCATCACTAATGATGGGATCGAAAACCTGACAGCTTCAATACCTAAGACGATTAAAGAAGTTGAAGCTGCTTGTAGTGCCGACTATAAGGAATTTCTCCCGTGAAAATACTTGTCACCGCGATCATTTTTATCATATCCACAACCTCCCTGCATGCTTTTGAATTGAAGCATATCGATTGTAAGGTTCGTTATAATAAAACAGATGATTTTCTCAACCGCCAGGCCCACGATATCCTCAAGGATAAGGGCTATAAAGTTCAGTCTTTTGTTAATGGTAATAAGATGAATGTTGGAGACCTCTACTTTAAGCTAGATTATCAAAGAGATCCGGCAAAGATGTGGAAAGACTGCGTCGTTAAAGTGGCCCTAAAAAAAGCTATTAATCAAAAAGAGTATTCAAAAGACAAGACCCTCTATCAAAGATCAGTCCGCCGCGCTCTTCCTCGCCATACTTTTGGTGGTAATGAAAGATGTAAGCGTGGACTTAAGGACGCTTTTGTTCATATTCCTAAATGTATAGGAATGACAGTGAATGAAAAAGTACAGGGTAATTAGAAGTCTCTTCTACCAATGAATCTTAAGATAAATGAGAGAGGCTTTAAGTCTTTTTCAAGTTCTTCAAAGGACTTTTCAGTCTTAACCTTCCTCGCTAATTCATGAAGGATTTCATCAGCTCTATCAAGGTTAGCATGGGCCTGAGACTTAATTGAAGCGATGGCCTCATCTAGGCCTTCTCCAGTAAAAACATCCTTAAAGTTGGCACCATCTTTAAAGGCTTCAAGTTTAAGAGGGTTATTCTGAAGCCATTCAAAATAAACGGCAGAGATAACACCATTATCTAGATCTAGGTTGGCATCTTTTTGAGAAGTGCCGCCAAAGTCTAAAGTATCATCCATTAACTGAAACCCGAGTCCTAAATGAACACCAAAGTCTCTAGCTAGTGAGATCACTTCGTCACTTTGCTGAGAGAGGATAGCAGGAGAGACAGCGCACCAGCTCATCACTGAGGCTGTCTTCTTAAGGGCTATATTTCTTATGAGTTCTACTGAGTAATTTTTTTTATCAATGGCCTCTAACTGAATCCACTCACCTTCGGCGAGGTCCATGATCACTCGAGACATCTCTGATACGAGGATAGGCATATCTTGTTTGCAAAGATTCATAATAACAGAAGCTAAAAGATAGTCCCCTGCTAAAACAGCATGCTTATTAGAGCTTGCTGCATTGATTGAATCTCTGCCTCTTCTTGTCGTGGCATTATCAACAACGTCATCGTGAGCAAGAGAAGCGGCATGGACCATCTCAATACTTTGAGCGCAAGCATCTAGTTTTTCATCATCAACGCCAAAGAAACGCCCCATAAGATAAGTTAAAAGAGGTCTTAATCTCTTTCCGCCTAAGAGAACAGTTTTGCCTAAAAGCTGATTAATTTCTTCATTGCATTTTTCGTAAGGGATATCCAAGTTGATGTCTTGGGCCTTACCGAGGGCCTGTGCCGGAATTTCTTGTAAAAATGTTTCTAACACTTAGCAGTATCCATTGTTGATTAAGCCTTTTGTAACACCTATGGCCACTAAAGTAAATTAAACAAAGCTTAGAATCAAACCATAGGTTCTTGAAACTTCGCGTAATAATAGGTAAAAAAACAAAAATTCAATTGATTATTACGAGGCGCACTAATGACCACAGTAAAGAGTAGAAAACCGGAATCTTGGAAGATATTTGATGATATCGCCCCTACTTATGATTTTCTTAATCACTTCTTAAGTTTAGGCATAGATGTTCTTTGGAGAAAGAACTTTATTAGAAACTTACCTTCGAGACCAAACCTTGTCGCCTATGACCTTGCTACTGGTACTGGTGATGTTGCCTTAACTTTAGCAAAAGACCCAAAGATTAAAAAAGTTGTCGGAATGGATCTAAGCGTAGGGATGTTAGAGTTTGCAAAGACAAAGGCTGTTAAGAGAAACCTTACACATAAAGTAAGCCTCGAAGTTGGTGACGGAGTCAATATTCCTAAAGTTGATAATTCTGCTGACGTCATCACTGTCGCTTTTGGGATTAGAAATTTTCCTAACCCCCAAGAATCTTTAATAAACATGAAGAGAGTTTTAAAACCCGGTGGAAGGGCGATGATCATGGAGTTCAGCCTTCCTAAAAATATGATCATCCGCTTATGTTATCTTTTATACTTTAGACATATTCTTCCATTTATCGGAAACGCCTTAAGCAAAAACAAAGATGCTTATACTTATTTAAATGAATCTGTAGAAGAGTTTCCTTATGGGAAGGATTTTACTGACATGATGGAAATAGCGGGGCTTAAAAACATCAGAATAGTTCCTCTAAGTTTTGGTATTGCCTCTCTTTATATTGGAGACGCTGAGTAATTCATTATGATTGAGTTTTACGAGTTAAAAGAACAGGTAATTACAGAAGTTAATAAATTCTTAAAAGAATTAGAGCATTCTAATGCCTCTTTTAATACCTTTGAAACTCAGATCTCTCTTAGCTCAATCAAAGACCTTATTCCTTTTCTAAAGGACGTTACAACTTGCTATTTTAAGACTCCTGCAGGGAATGAAATATTAGGTATGAAAGAGCTCGCCTTTTATAATAACGACCTTGAGCTTGATGAAATTGAAGGCCTCTTAAGTGAGAACCCTAAATTAGATTTCATGGGGGCTCTCCCCTTTAGTAACTCCTCTCCTCTTAATAAAGAATGGGAAGACTTTAAGAATCATTTCATTTTCCTCCCAAGGATTGTTCTTTTTAATGATGATAAAAAAACCTTCCTAAGAATCAATATCTCAAAGGCAGAAAACGAAGAAGCACTCTTAAAAATGAATCTTCTTACTGAGATTGAAGATCTCTTTAGCTTTATCCATAGAGATCCTAATGATCTAGGGAATAACGAAAACTTAGATGTTCAAAACCAAGAGAACTGGACCAAGCTTATAACTGACGGTCTCTCAGAACTTGATCAAAAGGCCTTAAAAAAGGTTGTTTTGGCGAGAAGCCAGAGCGTTACTTATGAAAAAGAGATCGACGCTCATAAGCTCTTTTGCGACTTTAGATCATCTGCCAATCTCTATGAATTCTTTTATCACTCTGAGCATGGCGCCTCCTTTATCTCCTTTACCCCTGAGAAACTCTTTTCAAAACATAAAGACATCGTTGTTGTAGATTCAATAGCAGGAACTTTAAAAGTAGAGAGTGATAACAAGGGATCAGATCTTCTTCAGTCCACAAAAGACTTAGAGGAACACAGGTTCGTTTCAAATTATATTAAAGAAAAGTTATTAGATATCACTGAAGAAGTTAGTGAGCTTTTTAAAGAAGAGATCCTCTCCTTAAAGAACCTTTATCATATCCATTCAAGGTTCAAGGCAAAACTTACTAAAAAGATAAGTAACAGGTCTCTTATAAGCACCCTTCACCCAACTCCGGCAGTTGGCGGCTATCCAAAAAAAGAAGCGCTAGAGTTTATTTCCAAGAATGAGAATCTCCAAAGAGGCTTCTATGCCGCGCCTATCGGAAGAATCTCAAGTCAATATTCAGAGTTCGCAGTAGGGATCAGGTCCATGCTAGTCGTAGATGATACTATTCATTTCTACGGAGGTGCCGGTATCGTTAAAGGCAGTATGCCTTCGAAAGAATGGATTGAGACTAGTGACAAGATCCGGAGCGTTCAATGTATGATGTAGAACGCTATGGGAATATCAACAGGATATGGTCCGCCTTAATTGTTGATACTTTTTTTAACAAGGGAATATTGTCCTACTTTACTTCACCCGGATTAAGAAACGCTCCCATCCTCTCTTCAATCACTCATAAAGAAAATATTAAGACCTATTCTGGAATAGATGAAAGATCCATGGGCTATAGGGCCTTAGGCTATGCCAAGGCCAGTGGAATGCCTGGGGTTTTAGTTTGTACTAGTGGCTCTGCCATGGCGAACTACTTACCTTCAGTTATAGAGGCCTATCAAAGTAATATCCCGCTTATTATTCTTTCTGCTGACCGCCCTAAGAGATTAGTTGAAGCGGGAGATAATCAATCAATTAAACAGCATAATATGTTTGGAAACTTTATCCGCGCGGAGCTCGAACTTGAAGTACCTTCAGAGTCTACAAGCCCACAAGAACTTGCCGATAAGATAAGCCGCTTTATAACAGAGCATGCTCATAAAGGTCCGGTTCATATCAATCTTCCTTTTGAAGAGCCTCTTGATCAGCGAGTAGATCAGACAAGTGATGGATATAGAAAGAATGCCGGTGAAGTTAAGTTTACCGAATTTCTCAAAAGAAACAGCTCCGTGGTAGGCCTGCCTAATTTATCTTTAGATAAAAAGACACTCTTGGTTCTAGGTCCGACCCCAGAATTTCAATCAGTAGAGTTACTAGCTGAGTTAGTTAAATCTAGTAATCTTCCCTGCCTAATTGATATAGGCTCAGGCCTTAAGTTCTCAAACATTGAACATCAAAGAATCCTGCCTAGCTTCGAACATCCAGAGGTTAGTGAGCTTTTAAATCTTAATAAACCGGAACAAATCATCCACCTTGGTGGTCGGCTAGTCTCTAAGCACTACTATAACTTTTTAAGATCTTCCCCTGAAACAGAGGTTCTTCTTGTTGGAAACGAAGACCTCTTCACTCATCCTGCCGGTTCTCCTAAATGGGAGCTAAAGATGCCCTTAGAGGAATTCTATGAGATGGCCATTAAAACGGGTTTTCTTAATAAATTAACTCCTTATACTTTTGACTGCAAAGATATCATTGGAAAAAAAGAAGAAGTTATCGAGAAGAGTCCCTTTAGCTTTCCTATCATTTCAAAAAGAATCATCGAATTAATGCCGACTCCATCTGCCCTTTATTTAGGAAACTCCACTACCATTAGATCTTTCGATGCTTTTGCCAGCACAAAGACTCATGATAAAAAGATAAAGGTCCTCACTCACAGAGGAGCAAGTGGAATCGAAGGCTTTAATGCCGCGGCTCTGGGCTTTGCTGAAGAATCAAATCAAAAGACCATCCTTGTTCATGGGGATATTGGGTTTATGCACGACCTAGGATCACTCCTTATGCTGTCTTCGGTTAAGACTCCTCTCATAAATATCGTCATTAATAATAAAGGTGGAGGCATCTTCGACCATCTGCCTATCTCTAAAGACGTCGACACCCTCCCTCTTATTAAGACTGAGCATGACAGAGACTTTAAAGGCCTATGTAGTTGGTTAAATATAACTTATTATAAAGCCGAGGATATAAAAGGGTTTGAAGAAAGCTTTAAAGAGGCCATAGGTAAAGAAGAGGTATGCCTTATCGAGGCCAGCGTGGATCAATTAGAGAACCTAGCCGTTTACGAACAACTAAAGACTTTAAAACTATGATCAGTAAACCAAAAGCCTGGCTTTTAGCCGCAAGACCCAAGACACTTCCAGCATCAATAGGCCCTGTTCTTCTCGGAACTTCCCTTGCTGCAACAGAGCAAATTAAAACAGCTCTTCCTCTCATCATCTTAACCGCACTTTGCGCCATACTCATGCAAGTAGGAACAAACTTAGTTAATGATTTCTTTGATAGTGAAAGAGGGCTCGATGGAGATAATAGAATAGGTCCGAAAAGAGCCGCTCAAATGGGATGGCTATCAAGATCAGAATTAAAAACAGGAATAATCTTAGTCTTTTTAATGGCCTTTCTTTTAGGAATAATCCTTATGAACCATGCCGGTATGCCCATCATTATTATAGGCCTTGCTTCATTGGCCATGGCCTTCTTATATACTGGAGGACCCTTTCCTTTAAGTTATTTTGCTCTTGGAGAAATCCTGGCCCTTATCTTTTTTGGCCCAGTTCCTGTCTGGGGAACATACTTTATCATCACGAAGTCCTTTGACTGGCTCCCCGTCTTTGTTGGTTTTATTCCGGGGTTCGTTTCACTAAGCTTGATGGCCATTAATAACCTAAGAGATAATAAAAATGATAAGGAAAATAAAAAAACAACAATTGCGACAATTGTAGGCGAAGAGAAAGCCAGATACCTTGTTATCTTTGGAATCTTTATGTCTTCGATGATTCCCCTCTTTCTCTTCTTTCTCTACCATAACTATGTTTTCTTAGTGGGCGCTTTTTTATTCTTAAGAAACTATGGAACTTGGAGAAGAGTTCTTAAGGACCCCGTTAGTTCAGAGTTAAACAACACTCTTGCTACAACAGGAAAGTACCTTTTCACGCTCTGTTTTGTCATTTCTATGGGATTTTTCAAATGAACCTGAATATCACTAAGACTGAACTTTTTAAGGTTAGATATAAATCCAAGATAAAAGTTGGGAGTGAAGTCTTTGAAGAACGAGACATCTTAAAGATACAATTCCTAGCAGATAACCAAGAGTTTAAGACAGAACTCAATTTAGTAAAAGGCTTTCACTTAACTTCCTATAGAGAGGCCTTAGACCTTTTTAAGAACCCTCAGGACTACGAGAAATGGCCTGAAGAAGTTAAATACTCATTTGAATCTGCCATCTTCCTAACTCACTACAATGATAAGCTTGCCGATAGAATTTATATAAGCCCGTACTTTGATCCCTCTCTTTCAAAGGAGGGTCCCAATCTCTCCTACACGAAAATTAAGATTGGTAGACAAGAGCTTGCCTTAGATAAGACCCTCTTAAAAAACACCAGTGCTAAAAATATAAGACTCGATGCAAACAGATCAATGGACTTTGAAAGCTTTAAGAGTTTAACAAATGATCTATCAAGCTATGATTACTTTGAAGATCCTTTTACTAATGCCAAACTCATGGTGAATTTCCCAAATGATCGTTTTGCTCTAGATGAATCCGTTTTAGATGATGAATTATGGAAATTAAAACAAGTCACAACCTTTGTCTTAAAGCCAAGCGCCCTGGGCCTTGGAAATACTATTGAATTGATAAAGATTGCAAAGCAACTAGGAAAACGAGTTGTGATCTCATCGACTTTCGAATCTGAAGCAGGTCATCAGACACTAGCGGCCCTAGCTGCTTATTCAGATATGGCCTTAGGTTATAAAGAGCATCATGGTCTTGGAACCATCTCTTTATTAGAAGCGCCATTGTCTCAGTGTCAAATTGAGATCAAAGACAATAGCGCTGAATTAAAATTTAAACCTTGAAATAAGAGGGTCGTGATCTGAAAGTCGGCCCATATAATCAGAGTTAATATGAAGAACTTCAAACTCTGGTTCTTTATTAAGAAGATTCTCATTCACAAAGATATAATCAAGTGCTTGAGAGCTTCCATTAAAGTTTGTCGTATATCTTTTCTCTACAGGCCAAAGATCACCAAAGGTCATTAGATTCTTTAGTATATTTCCTTCTAAGATCCTCATTGGCATTTCAGTCATATAAGCATTGAAGTCTCCAACAACTGCAATATTTCCCTTCGGGTTTTTATAAGAAAGATTAGTTACAAACTCATTTATTTTTATAGCAAGTTTGGCCCTTCTATTTTCAGACCCGAGTGTAACCGGCTGAATAGCTGACCATGCCTTAGAGTCTCCAAGTTTTGAATTGAAGTGATTCCCTATAACAAAGACCTTCTCACCTTTAAAAGTAAACTCAGCAATGATGGACTTTCTTGTTCCTCTAAAAGCATTAGAGTTAGGTAGCACTCTTCCTGGATTATAACTTATTGATCCATTATCTAAGATCTTAGTATCAGCAAAAGGGCCAGGAGTTGGTCTACTTTCAAAGCCTAGTCTTTTAGCATTATAAATCATCGCTACACGAATATTCCCACCAGGAACTCCACCTTCATGATGATTTAAAGGATCAATATTTAAAGGCTTATACTCATATCCTTCACCACATTCAATAGAATCAACAATGGCCTTCATCGTCTCAGAGGCGCCAGCGCCACCAGTGAAGTCTTCACCGTTATCATCTTGAACTTCTACAAGGTTTACAACATCAGGACACTTTAAAGTGGTCTTGATCGCCATTCCAACTCTTTTTATCCTAGCAGTCTGATTCGCGCTTAAATTTTCAATATTAAAAGTAGCAATAGTTAAATGATCTACCGTTGGAACTAGTTTTGATTGAGGTCGGTTCTCTAGGCGAACTTCCCCTTCTCCAATATGACCATCTACCATGACACTTTGAACTTCAGGTAGGACAATACTGTATTCACCGTCACCAAAAATATTCATGTCATAAGTTAAGACACCAGTAACAGCTCCTTCAA
Organism: uncultured Halobacteriovorax sp.; assembly: GCA_913061265.1. GTDB lineage: Bacteria > Bdellovibrionota > Bacteriovoracia > Bacteriovoracales > Bacteriovoracaceae. The sequence goes on from CAJXVS010000005.1 coordinate 289,739, forward strand.
CTAAGTCGCCAACATTAAAATAAGTCTTATTGGGTATCCCTTTACTAAGATGGTTAGAAAGGATCTGCACTATCTCTGGGTTAAAGTCTCCAGCAATAGGATCGATCATGATTCCATCTTTCCATGTTGGGTGGCTTACTTCTTCTTTGCCATCAGCAATGACATAAAGGTTTAGATAATCTTTAGGTCTAGTTGAATCATATTCTTCATAGCCGCCTCTAAAACCCACAACTCTTGGGTCTCTAAGCTGGAGTCTCATTCCTTCTAAGCTTTCCCAAAAATCAATACCATCATTTAAATCGAGGCTTGGCTTCTCATTTAAGTCTCCACTCCATGTTGATACTTTGGTCTGAGGAACATCGCGCCCATCGACACCAATTAGTGCAGGAGCGGGAAGAGAATTTCCCTTACTTAGAACCTTTATCTTTGAAACTTCCATTAATGACGTTCTGCTTAATTTACTTCCGGTCATCTCTTCGTAAACGACAGCAGAGACTTCTACTTCGTCTCCAAGACTTAGGCTGTTCTCATCTTTAGTAATAAAGACTCTGATCCCATTAGAAGTTCTAAAGTCTTTATCGCCTTTAGCTGATTGGATATAGAACTCAAACCCTTTAGGAAAACGCTCGTTATTGCCAAGGGCCGTTACGATTCCTTTAGTTCTAACCATATCTCCTACGAATTGGGATTTATGAGTAATCCCTTGAATGTCAAAGATCTCTTTGAACCCTAGATCAACGCCTTTTTTCTTAAGAACAATAGAATTGTTATACTTTAAAAAAGGAAGCTTATTTAATTTAGATAAATAACTCTTTAAAGAGTCCCTTGCAGAGACCATCTTTCTAACAAATGAGAAATCTCTATTAAGAGCATTCCCGTAGAAATAACCAGGGAAAGTCGCATTATTAAAATAGAAGTAATCGCTAATAGCGACTTTATAAACCTTCTTCATATCAAGCGCTTCACCGAACTCTCCAGAGATTCCAAAGCTTTCAACCAATCCGCCTCTTAACTCAAGTTTATAATTAACACCAACTGTATGAAGGTCAGCTTTATTGGCTCTTTGATTTCGAGAAATAAGGAACTTCTTAATCTGCTTTCCACTCATTCGCCCGACTTGAAAGTCATCTTTAGGTCCGCCTAAGTCATACATTCCAAGAACTTTATCAAGTTCTGTTTCATTCATTTGTGTTCGAAGCATTCCAAACTGACTATCTACAAGAAGATCACTTGGGAATAAAACAACATCTAACTCATGTTCACTCTTGATAGCAGTTCCTATAAGTAAACTAGCAGTGTTTGAGCCTAAGTCTTTTTGGCTTGTGGCTAAGACAGTTTCACCAAAGTCGTACTTATAAGTCTTGTCAGAGCACCCTTGAAGGAAGATCAATAAAAAAGAAAAGGCTAAGAGCTTCATTATTCCCCGCCCTCGCTAGGAGTTTCAAAACTGATCTCTAGATCCGTAGAACCGATAGCGTCCCCCGTCCCTTTGATTTCTAAGCCTAGAATTTCCCAAACAGAATTACTTTTCTCATTGGCCATGAACTTAAAACCAATAACGATTTCTTTTCCTGAATATTTTGAAAGATCAATTGAATTTGTTACTAAATTAACCCACTGATTCCGAGCAACACCTCTAGTGGGCTTAACATTGATTTCATCCCAAGTGGCCAGCTCTGGGTCATCACCTAAATAATCGGTAGAGATTAAGACCTTAAAGTTTTCCCATTCAGGGTTTCTTACTGTGTGAGTTAAGACAAACTTATGTTTGTTAGATCCTTTTAAGTTTAAAACAGGTGTAAAAAGCCAAGAGTCAGCAAGGGCTCCACGGGATTCAACCTTGGCGAAATTATGACCTCCACCTGAGCCAAACTTCCAAATAGGAGACTTCTCAAATTTCTTAATCGTTTTATAAGGATCAAGAGTTCTAGCAAACTTAAAGATATACAATCCCCACTCAAGACCAGCTAAATCCATCCCTTGAATTTCTGAATAAGTTGCAAGTGTTACTCTAAGTCTAAAGATAAGGTTCTCAAAAAGTCCTGCATCTCTTGGCGTAAAAGGAAACGCCTCTATTTTTTTAAGAATCTTAAAGAGCTCAGTAGTCGCCATCTTATCTGTTGGATGCTCATTCAATCTAATACTTAGAACTCTTATAAGAAGAAGATAGTCTTTAATATTTGAAACTTCATCAGTTGTAGAGTTCCCCATGATGAGGTCATCAGCAAGGGCCGTCTCAAGTTCTTGTAACTCAATCTTTAGAGACGCTACTTCCTTTGAATCTGGCTTAGTGATCAATACTTCTCCGCCGTCAGAACAGCTAAAAAGGCTCAAAAGAATAAAGGTCATTGCGATAAACTGTTTCATTTTATTTCCTTAAGGAAGAAAAAGGTTCCTACCATCAAAATCATAAGTAACAAAAAGTGTAATTAAATAATCTGTTTTTCTAAAAGTACTTAAAAGGCGGTTGGTTCTCACGTCTGATGCATTACCAAAGACTGGGTTTTTAGCATTTCGTAGTTCAAACTCTGGATTAACGGCCCATTTTCCATAAGAAAGATAAGCACCTGTACCAATTCGAGTAAGACCACCGTGAGAAAGAGATTCATCTGCCGTTCTTAAAAGGTGAGCTGATTCATTTTCAACGAAAACAAAGTTCTTACCTTGGTATCTAAAAAGGAAATAAGGAGTTACATCACCCATCTCATATCCAACTCTAAACCCTGCGGCAAAGTCAGTCTTTCCAATCCAGTCTTGTTTGTTATTTCCGAAGAAGTCTGAATATACCTTTCTAAAAGGTGAAGAAGTCTCAAACCATGTTGTTCCTCGAGGAGTGAACCAAGGTCTCTCCCCTGCTTTACTCATCGTAAATTCAGTATCAAAAATAAGTTTATCTAATTTAGAGATGAGGTAGAAAGATCCAGCATACTCAAGGAGTGCTCCTGTTTCTTTTGCCTGATCATGACCTACAAATTCAAGTTTAAGGTCAAGGACTTCCCTTTTTAGATTTACTCCAAATTTATAACCTCTATCTTCTTTTCTTTCCCATGAAGTCACTGAAGTGTTGGTCAAGAGATCAAAGTTAGCATTAGTGGGATAGAAGTATGAAGCGATACCAAAGCCTACATAGAGCCCAAGTCCGTCAACGATTCCTGGGTTAATATTGAGAACAAAACCAGGAATGGTCTTTTCAACAATCTTCTCACTGCCCGTAGGAGAATTTGAAACTGTAGTAGGTGCTCCCTCGATAGTTTTAACTCGAGTCACATCCCAAGTTCTAAATTCTTCACCAACTTCACCATCAAAATTGAAAGGAAAGAAGCTAAAGGTAAAGTTCTTATTTATTTCCCATTTAATATTTGTGTATTCAGAATCTAGATCGAGACCAATGCTGGTTCCACCATTTGTAGATTTATTAGTCTGAAGTTCAAGGTCCAAGTTAAACATTACTGTTTCGTACTTATGACTTAAAAAGAATTCAAATTTAGAGGACTCATTGTTCTCTCTATTATCTTCAGGTGAAGTCTCAAAGCGAAAACGAGCAAATGTCCCTGGCTTATAGATATACTTAGCCGCGACCTCAATCTCAACTTGATCACCAAGTTCAGTCTTCTTACTACGAGAATAAACATGATCTTCGTAAGAGAAACTATCTATATAGAATTGGCTTGAATCAGGAGTTTCGGCAAACGATACGAGCGGCGTGGACAGGAACAACAACAATAACAACGGTGAACATTTAGTTTTCAAAAGTGGCCTCGGGGTCTGGTATTTTTAACTAGTTGGCTTTTACCTAGCTTGAGAAAACAAAGCAATTCGACGTGGCGAAATTGTAAAATTTGCTGAACATTTTACATGTTTTTCTTTCTAACTTACTTAAAAGACTCTGGGGTAGCTTATCTTACTGACGGGTCACCATCTAAAGAACCAACGGGGTGCTTAAGTAGGTGTTTTTCGATCTCTAGCCATGATTTAACCTTGATCGTGCCCGGGGCCAACTTTAGGCCAGAGAGACCAATATAATAAGCTCTAAGCCCATTGCTTCTATAGGCGGATATGTCATGGGGCTTATCTCCAACACCAATAACAATATTGTGTTTACTCTTAAGCTTACTAATTTGAGCTCTTTTGTACTCACCATGGTTACGAGGAACCCCGTTAAAGAAGCCAAAGTCCCAAAAGAAACTAGGACCTTTAGGGAAGTTCATAAAATCTAACCAAAACTTTGTTCTTCTAATAAAAGTGTCATCCCTAGCTGTAAGATAAAGGATGAGAAATTTGGATCTAACTCTATTGAGCACCTTAGAAGCGCCAGTTAATTCAGGAATAAGCTCATCACTTGTCCTTAAGAATTCTAATCCTGAGATATCAGCAATAGTATGGTCAATATCTGTAACAAGAATGGGCTGATCTTTTGTAGCGACTAAGATTCTGTTATCAGTAGCTTCTGCCTCGTACTTTGACTTGGAATTGAAGTTTGAAGCTATTGTATGAAGGCCTAGCTTATCAAAGGAAAGTTTAACCCTAGATATTCCCTCACTATCGGTCTTAGCAGAGCCTATAAACTTAGATCCCATAAAATATTCTATCTTTTGTTTCTTAATATCAGTTCTAAAAGGAAACAACTTTGCTTTTTCGGCCTTAACTGAAAGCTCGACCATTTCTCCAGGAAGAACGAGTTGGTCATAACCCGAGATAAAAGCGGGCTTCTTTGCAAAAGCATTCGGACCTGAAAGAAGGAAAAGAGCAATAAAAAGGGCAGATAGATTCATTATGGCAACATAGGCATCATGTCCTCATCTGCCTATAGACTAAGAAAAACTTTCACTATTTAAAAGATCACTCTTTAGTGAGAAGCGCCCAAGAAGTCTTCAATATGAGTTGCTGTAAGAAGCGGCTTCTCTAGAGCAAACATATGATCTGTTCCACCTATGATAGCCACCTTAGAGCGCGAGATGATCTTTCCTAGAATAGCTGAATTCTGAGGAGAGACTGTCCTGTCCTGATCCCCAGTTAAAACTAAGGTTGGGGCATTGATCTTGGAGAGGTCTTTCTTCTTTCCAAGGTACTTAATAGCGGCGCTATTTTGAATAATGACCTGTTTAAGATCTGCTCTGTTATCAAATCTTAATTTAACAATCTGATTAAAGCGATCTGGCTTAGATTCTTTTAAGTTCTGATCAACTGTAGCTTCCGTTAATAAAACAGATCTTTCCATAGGGTCCATTTCATAAAAGTCGATAAGACCAGCTTCAGAAAAAGGCTTGAGTTCAACAAAGTCTTTACCTGCTCCAGTTGTGCAAAGTAGGCATAGTTTTGTTATTTTCTCTGGTGCTTGCAAGGCCACTTCTTCGGCGATCAAGCCCCCAAGACTAATACCAAGGACATTGAACTTATCATAACCAAGTTGCCCCATCACTTCGATGGCGTCTCTGGCCAGGTCTTCAAGCTCGTAGCTAGATGTAGCTGGAGAAGAAAGCCCCATACCTCGGTTATGAATCATGATTAATTTATAATGTTCTGAAAGTGGCTTACTAATGCCTTCGAAAGGATAGTGGTTGCAACCAAAGCCTGGGATCATTAATAGAGGTTCACCATGACCCACGATATGTGCGTATAGTTCTGCTCCATGTGAAAGTCTAAAATATTGAGATCGCTCCCATAATTCTGGCATTTCTAAGCTCCTCAGCCCAGTACGATCTCACCCCTAAGATTCGAAAAAAATGCTCCCTTATTTTACAACCTACGTCAAGATTCTTCATAAGGAAATGTAACTAATGTTAGTCATCAAAGGGGCCTATAGGGCCCCGCGACTACTATTTGATAACAACGAACTGCCCGTTCCCTGCAACATGAAAAGATTCAGAAGATCTGATTTCTTTTAAGACACTTTTCGCTAAGTAATTGATGCGTATTGTAAGACCAGCATTTGGATTAGCAGAAGAGCCTCTGTTTGCAATGGCCACAACTGTTGAAGCAGCATTGAATTCAAAACCCCAAGAAACTGTTACGTCTCTTGCATCTACATTGACACCAGTTAAATAAGCGCCTTTCCCTTTATAAGTCCCACCATGTTGGTAGTAGACTCCATAAGTAAAAGCGATAACTTTCATGCCTAAAAGGTTCTTATAAACTACTCTATAACTTTTTACTTTTGGCATTGACCAGTTTTCCATCTCTTCAAAAGCAACATTTGGATTCTCTACATTAGGAAGAACACTTACTGTAGGAGCAAATGTTGTTCTCACAACAGGTCTTCCTGCTTCAACAATGGCCCAAATCTTTTTTCCAAGAGCTAAGAGCTTATCGATGCTCATGATGATCTCGCCTAAGCCTTTTTCTTGTAAAACATAATTTTCAGGAATCACTGCTGGCTCAGGAGTGTCAATTTCTGTAACTGAGATACTTCCGATCGTATGGTAGGCGTCATCTGCAGTTAAGCTTTCATACTCTGCTGCTGCATCTAAATTCATGATCGTCGTCTGTGAAAAGTTTAATTCATAAGCATTTGCATTAAGGCTTAGGCCTAGAGCAAACATAAGAACGATTAGGTTTTTCATGATGTGCCTCCTAGCGGGTTTCCCGGCTAATTGATGTGTGGGTTAACTCTAAGGGAAGTTATGTAGGTCAGCTTCTAACGTCAAATGAAGCTTTCTTACCATTGCTTACTTCCTGACTAATACTTACTATTAGCTAGATCTAATAGTCAAGAAAACTTAAACATACGCATAAGTTACGCATTTAGTTCTTGACTTACGCATCGACTACGCATTAAATGGGTTTATGGGAATTACAAAAAAACAAAAAGAAGTTTTCGATTACATTGCTGAATATTCACTAGTGAACGGCTATGCACCTACTCAAAAAGAGATAAAGGATCATTTTGATTTTAAGTCTTTCGGGTCGGTTCAACGCTATATCAAATATCTTGCGGATGCAGGATATATTGAAACGGACTGGAATGCTCGCCGAGGAATTACATTACTAGGGGGTCTCGGTGATTCAAGTTCAGAGATTGATAACTACCCTGCAGGTTCTTCAGTTTCATCACTACATACCGTGGACAGCAATTCTATTCCTCTTTTAGGTTCGATTGCTGCTGGTAATCCTATCGAGGCGATAGAGTCAGCAAGCGATATGATTGATGTCCCTTCTTATATGATCAAGTCTCACTCCGCTCGTCACTTTGCCTTGAATATTGATGGTAACTCGATGATAGAAGATGGCATCCTCCATGGGGATATAGTCGTCTGCCGCCAGCAACAAGATGCAAGGCGAGGAGAAACGGTAGTTGCCGTCATTGATGGTGAAGCCACACTCAAACATTACTTTCCTGTAGGACAAAGCATTGAGCTTCGCCCTGCTAATAAAGACTACCAACCCATTGTTGTGGATAAGAACTCAGGTGACTTCTCTATAGCTGGTATCATGGTAGGGCTTCTTAGAAGTTATATCTAACAGTGGGGTTGGAAATAAAGACTCTCCAGCCCCAAACAAAACAACGAAAGATCATTCACGTAGACATGGACTGCTTTTTTGCAGCTGTGGAGATGCGTGACAATCCAGCCTTAAGAAATATACCCATCGCTATTGGAGGCTCTCCTACAGGAAGAGGAGTTCTCTCAACCTGCAACTATGAAGCAAGAAAGTTTGGACTACGCTCTGCTATGAGTAGCGCTCAGGCCCTTAAGCTTTGCCCTCAAGTCACCTTTGTTAGAGGAAGCTTCGATAAGTACAAGAAGGCCTCAGCTCAGATGAGAGAGATCTTCGAGCGCTTTACAGACTTAGTGGAACCCTTAAGCTTAGATGAAGCTTACCTCGATGTGACAGACTGCGAGCTCTTTAGGGGTTCTGCTACCTTAATCGCGCAAGAGATAAGGCGTCTTATAAAGGCAGAGATAAACCTGACAGCGAGCGCTGGCGTCGGGCCTAATAAGTTTATAGCCAAAGTCGCAAGCGACTGGAGAAAGCCTGATGGGCTTTTTGTTGTCACTCCTGATGAGGCCTTTAATTTTGCACAGGCCCTTCCTGTTAGGAAATTTCCAGGAGTTGGTAAAGTCACTGAGGCAAAGCTTCATGACCTTGGTGTTAAGACAGGGCTAGATATTAGCCGGCATGAACTCTTGATAAACCAATGCTTTGGTAAGTCTGCTAAAGGCCTTATTAGAAGATCTAAAGGGATCTGCTTTAATAGTGTTTGCACTCATCACGAAAGAAAGAGCTTAAGTTGTGAAAGGACCTTTCGTAGTGATCTTGAAACTTTTCAGGAATTAAAAGACCAGATTCCCCTCCTCTTAGACGAGGCCGTCCATAGGGTCATGGCCTGGAAAGAGAAGAAGGGTCCTGAAACCCTACCCTATAATATGTTTGTAAAGGTTAAGTCCTCTGATTTTACTCAGGTCACTCAAGAGAAGAGCTTTCCTTTTGAGTTTTTTGACGAGGTGTGGCAAAAGGGTGAAGTTTCTACAATTTTATTAGATGAACTTACCAAGCTTTTAGAAATGGCGTATTCAAAAGGACTAAACACCGTAAGGCTTATTGGAATGGGATTTAAATTTAAATCTCCCTTCCGCACTCATGAAGATGAGTTAATGAGGCCTTATCAACTAGAACTTTTTAAGGAAGCTGTTTGAAGCAAATCATTGAATGCCCAACACTAAAACAAATAGTCGAAGCTTTTCACTCTGAAGAGACGGTCTTCCTTTGCCCAAAATTAAGCAAAAATGAAAAAGAATATTACAGCACCATCTTTAAGCAGTTTGCTCCTAAAGGAAGTGTTTGCTTCTTAAGCAGTGGCTCTAGTGGCAATCCAAGGATTCACGCTCATTCATGGGTTAACCTAAAGAAGAGGGCCTGTGCTCAAGCCATTGAATTAGGACTTGATAAAGATTCAGTTTATTTGAACCCACTTCCCCTTTATCACTTAGGCGGCTTTATGCCTGTGCTTCGCTCATTATTGAGTGAAAGCTCGCAGGTTATTAAATCAAAAGATCACTCGTTAGAAGAAGCCTTGTTAAAACTAAAGCCTACTCACGTAAGCATGGTTCCAACTCAGTTGGCTCAACTAGTTTTAAACAGAGTAGAGCTCGGCTTCTTAGATACCATCCTTCTTGGCGGAGCAGGTTGCTCTGAATCTATTTTAGAGGAAGCTAAAGATCTTGCTTACCCTATCAGGGCCTGTTACGGGATGACTGAAAGTGCCAGTTTTTTCTCGATCGGTAAAAAAGAAGAGTTCTTAAAGGACGCTAAAGTTAATCTTTACCTAATGGATAATTGGAGCGCTTTTACTAGCTCTAATGGCAGGCTCACTATCGAATCTGATGAGATGTATCTAGGATCAATTGGGCCCCTAGGGTTTATTGAATCCAAGGGAATACTTCCGACCTTTGACTTAGGCGAAGTAGAAGCTCCTATTATTAAAATCTTTGGTAGATCAGACCTTGTTTATAAAAGTGGTGGAGAAAAGGTTGATCCTCTAGAGATAGAAAGAAAACTAGAATCAACAGAGCTCTTTTCAAATATCGTTATTATCCCTAAGAAAAGCGAAGTCTGGGGGAATATAACAACAGCTTTTGTGAGCCCTTTCAAAAGAGGTCGTGACTACTCACTTTTAACAGAGCACTTACCTCCTCATCAGAGGCCGAAGTTCTTTTTCCCTATGCCTGAGAGCACGGGGATAAAACCTAAAAGAAGTGAATTAAAAGAAATAGTTGAAAGACAAATTCATCAAGATAAGAAACTTCCGCGCATGGCCTTTATCCATGGGTTTATGGGGAGCTCTAATGACCTAAAAGAACTCGGCTCTTCGTTGAGTGAGTTATGCTGTCCTGTGTTTTGGAAGCTTCCCTTTCATGGAGAGAATAAGACACCCATTGATTTCAATGAAACGGTTGAGTTCTATATAGAAAAAATAAGAAGCGAAGACATTGATGCTCTTTATGGCTATTCGATGGGTGGCCGTTTAGCGACTGCAATTGCTGAAAGGCTTGAGTCACTCGGAGAACCTCTTACGGCCCTCGTTCTCGAATCTAGTCATCCTGGTTTAAAGACTAAAGAAGAAAAACAAAAACGAATCACAGAGGATCAAACTCTTTTTGGAAGAATGCCAACTGAACCTCAGGCCTTTTTTGAAAAATGGTACTCTGCTCCTCTTTTTGGAGATTTTAAAGATACTGACCTTGGAAAGATCTCCATCAAAGAGATGCAAAGACGTTGGAACCCTAGCGAGTGGAAAAAAACCCTAGATTTATTATCAACGGGAAAACAAAAGAACTTTCAAGAGTATCTCCTTAACTCAATCACACCTATTCTCTATCTTTGTGGAGAACAAGACTTAAAATATAAAAGCCTAGCTCTTCAGTTAAAAAATCAAGGGCCAAGATCGCTTAAGGTTAAATGCTTAGAAAAAGGCTTTCATAACCTCCACCTGAACAACCTAGACCAGGTGAAACAACCTGTAGAAGAGCTTCTAAGTTCTTTAAATTAGGGTCTGCCTCTAAATAAAGGCGCCTGTTTTAACAACGCTAATATTGCTTAAATGCCAATTTACTCCATAAATTCATAGACTTAAACACCACTCCATAAAAAAGTATTAGGCTCAGGTATGACCCCCTTATATAATAATAAGGAGATAAGTTAATTATGACGAAGAGAGAGAATAACTTTTCATTAATTTTGGAGCGTCTATGAAGGCCTTAAGATTTTTAACCATTCTTTTAACTACTTTTAGTTTGTACACGGTACAGACCATGGTGACCCAACCAGCTTTTGCTTCATCAGATGAAGAACAAGGTTTTTTTAGTGGTGGAGCTGGAGCTAATGTTTCGGTTTCTGGAGAAGAAAAGAGCGCGGACGAGAAAAAAGGCATGAATTTAAATATGATTGTCCTTTTATCTGCCGTGTTAACGGCTCCTATGTTTGCCTTATCTTGTAATGATCGAATAGATACTTGGATTTATATGGCAACTGCTGTGGTTTATGTAGGGATGGAGATTGCGAACTGGAATACTTATAAAGCCCAGTCAAAACGTGAAATGCGGGCCAAAAGGTCTGCTGAAGAGGAGAAAAATGAAGAGCAAAAGAGATCTTTAGAGAAGGCATCAAGAACAACTAAGGCCGCTGCGGATGCTGCCGGTAGAAGGGCTAAAGCCGCAAATATCGCCAAAATGGGCTTTATGGCAGCAGGTGCAATAGCTCTAGTTATGTCTATTTGGCATGCAGTTCCAGCTTGTATTACGGCTGGTGGTGAATGCGATATGTATATGTGTAAAAATGGTTTAGCCAGCAATGACTCATTAGAGGATATGTACCTAGGACCTGACGAAGAGTTTAATGCTATTGCTAACGTGGATTACAACCGCGTAGAGCAGTACATGGAAAATGCAGGTAACGATCAAGACTTTTTAATTAGAAATGTCGAATTAGATAGAGTTAAAAAAGGTGCTGTAACCTCTATTGATATTGAAAGCGCGTCAATTCTTCAAGAAACTTTTCCTGAAACTAAGAAAGAGAATATGTTTGTAACGGCCTTTAAGGCAATTGGTTATAACATCGCCGACTTATTACTTCCAAAAGCTGAAGCAAATGGTGCTAAAATAGCAGCTTTAGGGATTGGCGCAGTAGGTGCTGCCCTAATCGGTACGAAAGTTATTGCATTAAGCCCAACTCTTAAAACAGTTACTAAAAATGGTTTCGTAAGAGCAGCTTTTCATTTAGTAATGGGGGGAATGGCGGGAAAAGTCGCCGGTGATGCTCAAGAAGCAGCTAATATGTTAAATGGAAGAGCTGCTCAGTATGATGAACTGGCCATGAAGCTTGATATAAACGCCGAAACAAATATTAATCATGTGACAGATATAAATACTGATATAGATGTTGGAGCAACTGGTCTAACTGCTATTGATAAAGGAAATGTAGAAGGACGAACATGTTTTACCGGTAGTAAAGGACAGTTAAACGAAGATAAAAATTGTGCTTGTAAAGATGCTAAAAACTGTAAAAGAAGTGAAATTCCAAAAATTTCTAGCATGTCTCAAATTGCTATTCCTAGCGCTATTACCACTTCAACTGAGGCTTTAGGAGTAGCTGGTAATGCTCTTTTTAATGGAGAACTAGGAGGAGCGCTTAGCCAGTCAAACGCTGCTGGAAAAAATGCGGCAAGACTTAGAAAGTTAAATATTGGATTGCAGAAAAAGGCCAACGAGGGTTTTATTGCTCATGGTAAAAAAGCAATCGACTTTGATAGACTCCTTGCTTCTTCAAGAAGAAAATTAATTAAAGCAGCAATGAGCGATATCAAAAACTTAAATTCTAACGGTAAGGCTGTCTTGGCCGAAAGGTTTCCCGGAGTCTTCGGAGATGGAAGCGATGTTGAGAAGAATCCAAATACTGATATAAAAATTGGTGATACAAATGTTAAAACAGGGGCCTCAGTAGCTGCCAAAGGCTCTGCAGGGTCTAAGAAGAAAGACCCAATGGCAGGCTTCGCTTTTGATATTGAAGATTCAGAAGATGTGAAGGAAGCCGAAGCCACTAATCCAGTTGCCACTTTAGGAGCGGGAGATGATCAGGTTGAACTTGATAAAGAAGATATCGCTGGAGATAGGAATAAGAACATCTTTAGCCTTATTACAAAAAGGTATTTTAAAACTGCTTATCCTAGGTTCTTTGAGACCAGGGAATAAAAAAAGGCTCCTTAAGGAGCCTTTTTTTTATGATTTCTTCTTCTTTTTCTTTTTCTTCTTTTTGCCCTTACCCTTTTTAAGCTTAAGGATTACTCCTACGGCAACTGCAGCTCCGACAATCAGCCAAATCATGTCATTGCCTCCTTCGCCGGATCCTCCGTCCTTGCCTTGACCTTCAACGCCAAGATCTCCGATTCGGATTCCTCCCCCGTCAAAGTCGCCTTCGCCAATGATGTCATCACTTTTAACTTGTGAATAATCCCCAGGAGCTACGATCTTCTTATCTCTAAAGACACGAAGAGAAGAGACAATACTTTCAAAGATGCCTTGGTAAGATGAATAATGATCCTTTGAAACTGAAAGAGTTACCGCTACACCTAAGTCTTCTTTAATGGTGGCTAAATACCTTGTATAGAATCCAGGAACCTCTGAGGCCATATGTAATGAATCTACCCAGCGGTGAGAATTAACTTCTTTGATCTTTGTATACTTTGCTTCAGAGACTTGTGTCTTTCCACCTGGAAGGACAAAGGTTTTTGGAGCTTTTAAATAATTTTGATATTCAGAGAGGTCATCTTTTTGCCCGCGCAGCTTTGCTGCCAAGATAATGATGGCCTCTTTCTTTCTATCTTTATTACTACTCTGACAGACCCATTCTGTTCCCTCTAGTTGGCATTCCCAACCACCAGGTAGTTCAAATTCAGTATATTGATTGGTGAATCTCTTCGCCTCTAATGAAAATGAAAGTGTTATGAGCGTTACTATGCTTAGTGTTTTGATCCATGATTTTGTCATGAAGGCTATCTCCTAAAGTGTTTTTCTCTATTTTAACCTAAGTCATTGGAGTTACAAGCATGGTTTTTATTTCCAGAGTAATACTCTTGGTTAATAACCCCTACCTGCAAAACCTTTTTTGAGTTTAATGTTTTTATACTTTTTAACAATCTTGATAATGGCCGAATCAGCCTTTACTTCGAAGGCTAGGCCTGAGGCGACTAATATATTTTCTCCAAAGTAATCAGTTTGAAAGATATCAAACTTCATACCTTTTTCAACGTCAGAGCTAATCCCTTGGTCAATCTTAAGAAACTTTCCTCTTGGTGAAACCTTAATGACTGTCGAATCAATTATGTATTCTTTAAAGGACTCTATCTTAAAGTCTTCTCCTGTAATCCCGGAAGTTTCATAGACCATTCCAAACTTAAAGTACTGATCCTGGTCTGTGCTTACTCCGGACAAAGTTTGTCCGCCCTCAAGCTCTAAACGCCATTTCTTAAACGCCCAATTAACACCAAGAAAAGGAGTTATCCTTTCTCTATTGATACTATTAAAGCGAGCACTTGCTCCGGTTGCTTGAAGAGGTTTGTTTTCGGGATCAATGGTGAAGTTATCTTTCTTAAAAGACATGATCCCATCAACGCCTAAGATAAGACCTAACTTTTGCCATAACCAAGCGGATTCAAATCTATAATTTACTTCATCACTTAGATCATTTGCGGGGGCAACATATCTGATGACTGAATTGAGAATATTACCACGTTTTCTTTTGTAACTTGTATGGAGCCCAAAGGAGAACTCTGTTCCGGCGTCCCCTAAGACGAGCTCACTATCTGGTACAGAGGTTAAGTTGGTATAGAATTTCTGCTCATAAGTTGTTTGCCTATAAATAAAGTCCACGGCCCATTGAATGGACTGAGTTGCATCAAATGAATATTTTATACCGCCTGAGAAAGACTCTAAGCCTGAGTTTGAAGTCTTAATAGTGCTTACGCCATTTGAGTACTGACTACTAACTTGCCTCATCTTAGCATTTAAAAAAGCGTCAAGTTTCTTACCTACTCCATAGGCAAGGCTCATATCCCCTTGCATAAGAGAGTAAGATTCCTCTCCTTCTAAGGAGACCTTTTCTCCTGAGGGGCTAAAGCGCCCGGCCGTAATACTGTAGAGGCCGTGAAGGCCAATGCGGTAACTACTTGGGTTTAGTCCCCTAGCCGTTCCTGAGTAAATATTTCTCTGCTGCGAGTAGAGATTGGTAGAAAAAAAAAGTAATGATAGTAAGAGGTTTATTTTAAACATAGAGCGTTGGTATTCTTCCTTTCATTAATTCGATTTCATTAAACTCGAAGTTCTCTCTAGTAAAAGAGAAGAGTTCTTTTCTTTGAAGCCATTGACCCTTTGTTGATTCAAAAAGAGAGATGCCTTTTGTTCTAAGATCAAAAGCCTCACTGAATTCAACATTTGCTGCCATTGCCGCAGATTGAATATCAAAATCATTTTGGGTTCTAGCTATAGGGAGAAAGGTTCGAGTCACCGTTTCGTCTTTAGCTATGGTAGGTCTTTTCTTATTTTTAAAATCGCCACCAAATTCAAGAATGGTTTCCCAAAGAGATTGCTGACAGTATTGAAAATCTAATTCAAGCTCAGGCCTAAGATAGATATTACCTTTTCTAATATTGGTAAGATCTATTCCCTTAAAGGAAATCTCCTCTAATGAGGTGAGCCCATCAAGATGACCTTCGATATCATCGGATAAAGCCTCCATGAAATCATCTTCGAGGTTCGTGATTTCAAAAGGTGGGAGCAGAGTCATCTGTAGGATATTACTCTTAGTGTATTTATCATCAAATCGTTGACGGTAGATATCAATCTTTTGATAGTGTAGATACTGCTCTGAAAATGTAAGCCCTAAAAAGCACTGCATGACTTCCCTCCCTAGTAATCATGCGATTACTATTAAGGTTAAGGTGCTTCATGCTTGTTGACAAGGTTTTGAGGACTTAGGAGTTATTAGGCGACCTTTTTCGTTTCGTATTCATTAGGAAGCCAAATGTCGTTATGCCAGTATCCATCGATGATTTGGAAGCTAAAGCTTCCTCCTAGTTTCTGGCTAATAGCTCCGATACTCTCAAGGCCATCCCCAACTTGCAGTCTTTTTTCTTCGTTGATCAATCGAGAAAGACCTTCACTTAGATCTTCTTCTTTAGCGAAGGAGCCTAGTTTATTTCTTGTATGGATCTGTAGACCAGAGGAATCATAATGAAATTTGAATTCAGCAGTAGTGGTATGGCCATCACTCATGTTCTTAACAATATTCACCATGATTCTGTAGATGCTTGGAAAATGAACCATACATTTTTCTTTTAAGTGAAGATCATTTGATGGGTCGATCCACCCTGTGTAAGAAAAAGAAACTTCACATATAGGAGAAGGCAAAAAACTCTCTGCCATCTTAGTATGAGCTTTCTTAAAGGCTTCAAATGAAACCCATTCGATAGTGTTATTTAAGTTTCTATGTTCATAGTGAAAATGATCTTTAATAAGGGACTGGAGTATCTTTACTTCATTTATCAACTCTTCAGTTTCATGAGGCTTGATGTCTTCGCACGCATTCTTTTTAAAGTTTAAATAAAGGTTGAGCCCGTGAGTTTGATTGACAAGGTCATGAACAAATAGTCTTTCGTCCCCTATCTTTAAATGTGCCCTATCTGACTTTGACCTGAAGAGATCATCCCAGCTAAATATTGAAGCTGTCCAAATAGCTAAGGTAGTAAGGCTTATAAGAGAATCCTCCGCTGCTAGTGAAACTCCTGAGATTGTTGAAAAGATATAATAACTAAGAGGACCGATACTAAGAAGAAGCGCACCTCTTCCCCTTAAAAGTCTTAAGCCTTTTGCATGGGGGCTATTGAGAAAATAAACCCCTCCAACAACGGGAACCAGAGCAAAGAAAAGAATTGCAGGGCCTCCCGTTTCAAAAGCGTAGGCCTGTAAGAATAAGAATTGGAATAAAAAGAAGGCTCCGAGCTTTCCATTTTCTTTAAGCTCTGAAGACCATCCCCAAAGGTGGGAGATGAAGAAATAATTAACAGCCATAACTGAAGCGAGAAAAAAGTGTTCCGGACCCGGATCACTTCCTTTAAAAGTGAAGAGGCTATAAAATACTAATGCGGCCATAGAACTTACTAAGTAGCCTTCAAATAAAAGTGCATTGTATCTTCTTTTAATCCCCATCAAGACTCCAAGTCCCTTGGGGATTAAGGCTATCTTACAGGATGGTAAGTGGCTTTTTCCCCAAGCTCTTCTTCTATTCGAAGAAGTTGATTATATTTTTCCATTCGATCACTTCTTGAAGCTGAACCAGTTTTGATATGTCCAGCAGAGCAAGCGACTGCTAAGTCAGCAATAAACGCATCCCCTGTCTCTCCAGAGCGATGACTAATAACGGCCTTAAAATCGTTCTCAAAAGCTAATTCCAGAGTTTCAAAGGTCTCAGTTAAGCTTCCAATCTGATTGACTTTGACGAGGATGGCATTGGCCTCTTTATCGTCAATTCCTCTTTGAAGGATCTTTTTATTAGTAACAAAAAGGTCATCTCCAATAAGAAGAATCTTACGCCCGAGCTTTTCAGTCAGTTTTTTCCAACCTTCATAATCGCTCTCATCAAGTCCGTCTTCTATAGAGTAAATCGGATATTTATCAACAAGTCCTGAGTAGTAATCGATCATTTCTTCAGAAGTGTAAGATTTTCCCTGCATAATATAAGCGCCGTCTTTGTAAAACTCACTAGCGGCAGCATCTAACGAAAGGCTGATGTCTTTAGTCGGTTGATAACCTGCTTTTTCAACGGCTTTAAAGATGGCCTTGATGGCCTCCTCATGAGAATCCAAGTTTGGAGCAAAGCCCCCTTCGTCGCCGACATTAGTTGAATGACCTTCTGAATCTAAAACTTTTTTTAAATGGTGAAAGATCTCAACCCCAGCACGTAGGTTTTCTGAAAATGTCTTTTTCATATGAGGAACAATCATGAATTCCTGAATATCTAAATTATTTGAAGCATGCTCTCCCCCATTAATAATATTCATCAACGGCGTAGGGAGACAATAAGCATCTCTAGCATTTGGAATCTTTAAGAATTCGCGAAGATAAGTAAACAGACTCATCTCTTTGCATTCAGCCCCAGCACGGCATGCTGCCATGGAAACAGCTAAGATTGCATTGGCTCCAAGGTTTTCTTTATTTTCGGTTCCGTCAATTTCAAGCATGGTCATATCTAGTGACCGTTGTTCTGTGACGTCCATTCCAATGAGTTTTGGAGCAATCTTTTCATTGATATTTTTAACAGCAATAAGAACAGACTTTCCTAAGAAATAGGACTGATCACCATCTCTAAGCTCTAAAGCTTCTCTTGTTCCTGTAGAAGCCCCCGAAGGAACAGAGGCACGGCCCTTATGATTTGAGGTTGTGACTATATCGACTTCAACTGTAGGGTTTCCTCTTGAATCGAGAATTTGACGTGCCTTTAAACTTTTAATCTTGCTCATTTCTTGCTCCGGAATTTGTATTTGGGGATTATATACCCCCTATCCCAAGCTTAAAAGAGCCGCTTCAAAAGTTTTAAAACTTTCCTCGCCTGTAGTTTTAAAAAAGAGTTCGGTGCGCCCCGTTAGCGGTCTAGCTTCAAGAAGCTGTGCGACACGTTTAGCCACCGGTAAACAGGGGGAGATGCACTTTAGACCTAAGAAGCTTTCAATCTTTGTTTCTATTAGCGGATAATGAGTACAACCGAGAATGGCGTGGGTAAAACCTTTATTTACAAGAGTTTTTAGCTCGGTTTCTAAGTCGAGCTCGACGCTAGAGAGCCCGTCTTCAAAAGCCTTTTCAATAAGACTAGCTAGACTGGGACAGCTTTGATGGTAAATCCTAAGATCTGGGTCGTAGCGCTTCATGAGAGACTTAAAGCGATCACTCTCACCCATAGCGATAGTCGTAAGAACCACTGGCTTTAATTGTTCATCTTTGAAGTCTAGGCTTTCAATGCTTTTAACAAAAGGCTCAATCCCCACGAAAGGGATTGAGTACTTCTCTCTTAACGAATCAATAGATGCAGCGGTGGCAGTGTTGCAGGCAATCAGGATAAGATCTACGCCTTCATTTAAGAGGGTCTCTGTTATGACCTGGCAGCGCTCTTGAATATACTCAGTGCTTTTATTTCCATAGGGGGAATGGGGAAGGTCTGAAAGATAGTAGAACTCATGACCTGGTAGAATTTCTACCAGCCTCTTTAAGATGCTAAAGCCACCAATGCCGGAGTCAAAGACCCCTATCTTTTTCCTTTTTGAAGACATAAGATAATTTACCACGAAGCTTAAATCTTTAATAGGTAAGCATGAAAAGAGTTAAGATAAAATTTCCAGAAAAGACATATTTTAGCACTGACTACATAGTTGCTGTTAGCGACCTTAATTATGGCAACCATGTTGGAAATGATCGTTTTTTGAGTTTTTGTCACGAAGCAAGAATTAGGTTCTTTAAATCTCTTGATCAGGACGAACTAAACTTTTATGAAAGCTCACTTATAATGGCCGATGCTGAGCTCTCCTACAAAGCGCAATCTTTTCATGGGGATAAGCTTAGTATTGAAATTTCAGTTCAACCTAACTCTAAGAATTCTTTTGATCTTCTTTATAGAATTACAAACCAAGACAGCACCTTAGTTCTTTTGGCCAGAACAGGGATGGTTTATTTTAATTATAAGGAAAATAAGATTGATTCCTGCCCAGAAGCTTGGGCCAAGTTCTTAAGCCAATTCTGATAATTTCTTATCCATTTCTTTAAGTCTATTAACCAATGTTTCAAGCATCATTCCGAGCCAAAAGGGCTGCTCTCTAATAAAGCTTTCAGGATCCCCAAGCTTGAGCTCAATAACCTCAGAATCTGTTATGGCCTCAACGGTTGCTGAGCGAATCTCACCATTGAGAAAGGCCATCTCTCCTACTAACTGTCTTCCTGAGAGTTCAGCTATCTGGGAGCGTCCTGAGTTATTTTCTTTTATAATGGCTAGCTTTCCAGTCTTTAAAACATAGATGCTAGAACTGCGATCCCCTTCTTTAAACAAAACCTCGCCAGCCTTAAGACTAACTAAATCAAAGTTAATACTATTGGCCTCGTTGATAGCAGCAGAAATTGTCCCTAAAAGGTGCGGAACGCGAATAGCTTTGGGAACAACTTGTAGTTTATATTTCTTTATGAGTTCAGCCTCTTCTTCGAGCCTGCCTCTAGTGCCTGTAACAACAACAGGAATCTTTTTGGTTACTTCTTTTGCTTTAAGAAGTTTTATCAATTCAAAAATATTTGAGCCGTCCTTAAAATCAAGGCTACAAACGATGACTGTTGGTTTCTTTTCTTGAATCTCTTCAAGAGAGTCTTCAATCGAGGTCATGGCAATAATGTCATAATCAAGAAATGCATTAGCTGTGATATTTCCGAGCTTTTTTAAAAGATCAGTATCTTCATCAATAAAGTGAATGATCTTATTTCCTGATGATAAATAAAGGAGGTCTTTTTCTTTGCTATCCATATCTTAAGAAGATTTTACCGCTTTTTCTTCTGGGATCAAGAATTGAATTATTTTATCTTTTTTAAGCGGTTTTCCCATATAGTCAGTAAAGCCACTTAATAATAGTTGCTCTACTTCCTCCGGGCTATTATTGGCCGTAATCGCCCAAGACACTATATTTGTTAGCCCGCTATTAGTTTCATACTCTCGCATAAGCTTTATAGCAGTCTTTCCATCCATAACCGGCATATTGACGTCCATTAAGACTAAGTCGTATCGATTCTCTTTAAACTTTAAAAGGGCTTGTTCACCATTTTCACAGTAATCAACACTAATAGGATATTTCTTCATCATGACTTTAAAGAGCATATGCATATCCATAGCATCATCGACAAAAAGAATTCGAGCTTCGCTCGCTTGGCTCACTTCCTCGAGTTTCTCTACTTTTAAAGCTTCTGACTTTATTGGTATTATATTAGAAGGGCTCGGTTCAAAGTTCTTCTTAGCGATGCTAACGATGTTGTCACTTAATTCTATTACATTGAACGGCTTTGTAATCAGGCTATGAATATTAAATTTTTTCCTTACTTCTTCAGGAAGTTCAAAGATCGTTCCACTCATTAATATAATATCTATCTCTTTTGTAGTGCTAGAGATCATTTGTGAAAGTTTTAGGCCATCAACCTCGGGCATCCTGAGGTCGGTTAAGACAACATTAACAGGATATTTTTTAACCATGAAGACAGCTTCTAGGCCACTCTTAGCGTAAAGAACATTGATATCATATTCTTCTAGAGACTCTACAACGATCTCTCTTACATTTTCATCATCATCGACGATTAAAACAGTAGGGATATTAGAGTCAATGGCCTTATTGCCAGCAGTGTCTGAATCAAACTCCACATATTCAAAGATCTTTTGGTTAATCATCTCCATACCTGATGATTTTTTAATAAAGTCATTTGCCAATTTATTTAAAAGAGCTAAGTCTTCCGTTCTAATGGCCTCAGCGAGAATAATAAAAGGGACGTCTTTAAAAGAACTCGTCTTTTTTAACCTCTTAAGAATCTCTAAGGGATCTGATTGAACCATATCTAAATCAAGTAAAACTAAATCTACTTTTTCATGTTCAGTTTGTTCTTCAGCGTCTAAGCCTTTATCACAATGAGTGAAGATGTATTCTTTTTTAGCAAGGCTTGTTTCGAGATCAGTAAAAAAATCTACTTGATCATCTATTAACATAATCCTTGGAATATGGGAGATATGCTTAACCTTACCTCTAGAGACGCCTGGTAAGATAAAGTGAAAACTAGCCCCTTGAGACTCCTCAGACTCAACCCAAACCTTGCCACCGTGGAGTTCTACAATATTCTTACAAATGGCCAAACCAAGACCTGTACCAATTTCTCTATCTTTAACTCTAGCTTGCTCATATTTATTAAAGATGGATTCAATCTTGTCTTTTGGAATACCTGGACCTGTATCAGAAATCGTTATTTTTAAAGATTCCCCTTCTACTAAAAGATCGCAAATAGCTTCGCCTTTAATAGTTATCCGTCCACCTTTGGGTGTAAATTTAAGAGCATTCCCTAAGATATTGTTGAAGACTTGTATTATTCTTCCATAATCACCTAGGAGTACAAAATCATCTTCAAAACTATAATCGATTGCGATATCTTTTTCTTCAGATTTCATTTTATAGTTTTCAATACTGTCTTCAACGAGTTCGCCAATATTAAATTTCTCGTGATCCAGCTTGATCCCACCTTCAAGACGGGCCATATCCAGGAGATCTGTAATGAGATTCAAGGCAAACTTGGCAGAATGCTTTGACCTTCCTACAAGTTCGAGATCACTCTCGTTTAGTCTTTGTGATTCCTCTTGTAGGAGATCCATGGCCGTTTCAATAACGGCTAAAGGGTTTTTTAAATCATGACTAACGATGGCCAGGAGTTCATCTTTATCGCGGCCTATCTTTTCAATTTCATCTTTTTGTTTCCTAAGATCTTTTAGTAAAAGAGATTTACCTCGACTAATACTTTCTAATTGATCTTTAGCTAACCTTGTTTCTCTTTCTGATTTCTTTAAGATCCTGGTTCTTTCGTTAACCTGCCGGATCATCCCTTGAAAAGATGTCGCTAAAACACCAATTTCATCATTAGATTTTATATCAATATCTAAGTCAGTCTTACCTCTTGCAAACTCTTGAGCAAGCTCTGTTACTTTGGCAATATTTTTAGTCAGAAACCTACTAAAGTACCATGCTATAAGAGTAGTAAGTGCTAGAAGAAAAAACGTCCAAAGATATGATTTTTTTCTTAGGATTATATTTTGACTGAGTATTTTTGCTTTTGATACGCCAACACCTATTCCAAGGAACATTGAAGGCTCACCTGCAAGGAGTGGAACCTTAATTGAATAAAAAAGATTTTCCTTAAGAGTTAACCCAATAGTTTGATCTCTTCCATATAGAAAGCTTTCTATCTGAGGAAAGTCACTTTGGATTTGATATCTAATACCTTTTTCAAATCCAAAAGACTTACTAGCATTAGGGTGATAGAGATAATCCCCTTCTGAGTTAAAGATATAAAGAGAGTATTTTTGATCTAAATCATTTCGAAGTTGAATAAAATCTCTTTCTAAACTTAGATCAAGTTTTAAGAACCCTATAACTTGTTTCTTATTCTTAATTGGAACAACAACTCCAATAAAAGGCTCATTTTTAGAACCGAAGAGTTTAATGTCGGTTAAGTAATAATTCTTTCTTTGAGTTATAACCTGCAAGTTAAAGACTTCATCTGTTGAGGTAACAGATTCCTTTCCTTTTCTCGCTACATTCATAAAAGTTCTAACGTTATTCACCCCAACGAAAAGGCTAACTCTTAGGATATCCTTTTTAGATTTTAAAAATGTTTTGAGGTCTTCTTCAATAAACCTAAAGGTCTCATCGTAATTATCATCAACGACATCATTAACAGTTTTTACAAGTGGGTCGTCGGCGAGAAACTGTGCATCCTCTAAAGCAGCTGAAATTCCTGAAGTCATAAGAGGTGTTATAGAACCTGCTTTCTCAGAGATAAGATTGAATTCATTCTCAACAAGAAATTCATTTCCCTTATAAAAGAAGACAGTTCCAATAGTAGTGGCCGTTAATAAAACTATTAAAACGACACCTAAAGTTAATTTGGTTGATATTGAAAATCTTATAAGATCCTCTCTTAAAAGTTACCCTTAACTATTCGGTTAAGTGACGGTAATTCTTAAGAAAGTCTGTCCCTGACCTGCAAAATTTGCGCAATGATGGAAATAGCTATTTCCTCGGGAATATTACGGCCAAGATCTAGGCCAACTGGGCATATTAAACGCTCTAAATCATTAGGCTGACTTCCTAATGCTAAAAGATCATTTCTAATTACTTGAGCTTTTTGTTTGCTTCCGATAACTCCTACATATGGAAACTTCTCTCCTCTTTTGAGAACTTTTTCAAGTATGGGAAGATCATACTTATGACCTTGGGTCATGGAGATGACAAAGGTCCCAGGCCTTAACTCGTCAACAAAAGCACTCATGTCATCAAGCTGAATCTTTTTAAGCTTCACATTTTCAGGAAGTTTTTTTAACCATTCCGGTCTTGAGTCAATCGAATAAAGGGAGACATTTAGTTTTAATAATAAGGGAATAAGGGCCTGGGCTACATGACCTGCACCAAAGACTGCAATCTCTAAATTTGGCTTGCCAAACTTTTCAAGATAAAAAGTCACTTCTCCACCGCAAGTCATGCCTATGTCTTGTTGAAGATTCCATTTTAGAGACTTAGTCGTCTCTCTTGATTCTAAAAGGGATTGGCACTCTTCTTTTACGGCCTGTTCAACCTTCCCGCCACCAACGGTACCCCATAAAAGACCGCTCTTTGAAATAATGCATTTGGCACCGTCTACTTGAGGGGCGCTTCCTCTATGAGAAGTTTGAATGGCCAAGACTACTTCACCATGACTTAAGATATACTTATTTAATTCATGGCTAAAATCTAACATCTAAATAATATCCTTCTCGCCTAAGCTATCTAGGATGATCTCTGGAGTTGCTGGTAGCATGAGAGATTCGAAGCTTTTATCATCTGTATAATGAAGCGCATTTTTTATGGCGGCCCAGACCGACAAACCTAATAAAAAGGGAGGTTCACCCACGGCCTTAGAACTTCTAACGTTTAAGACATTTGTGTCGTTTCGAATAAAACTAATATTGAAATCCCGTGGTGTATCTTGCACTGAAGGGATCTTATAAGTTGTTGGGCTATGACTTAAAAGCTCACCTGAATCGGCGTAGATTAAGACTTCACCAGTACACCATCCCATCCCTTGAGCAAACGCTCCAGAGACTTGACCGAAATCTATACCTTTATTAATAGGCCTTCCTAGGTCCATAACAATCTCTGTTTTTATAACCTTTGTTTCCCCAGTCGCCTTATCTATCAAGACTTCGCTTATGGCAGCTCCATTTGTAAAATAAAGAAAAGGTCTTCCTTTTCCTTTAGCTGGATCGTAATGAATCTCTGGAGTTTTATAATGTGCCCTACAGCCTAAATTGATTCTATTAAAATAAGCAATACCTACTAGTTCCTTAAAACTGTATTCAGAACTCGAAGTTAAAATCTTTTCATTCTCAAAGCGAACCTTACTAATATCTAAGTCCATCTCCGAATTATACTCCTCTCCTTCTTTGATTAAATTTCCCTCAATCTGAAGAGCAAGCTTTGCTAAATTGGACTTGATTTCCACGCAGGCCTTAAGGGCCGCAGCGCCATTTAAATCACTACCACTTGAAGCTGCCGTAGCTGAGGTATTATGATTTTTCTCAGTACTAGTGGCCATTAATTTAACATCGGATGAGTCAATACCAAAGGCTTCAGCCACAATTCCTTGGATCTTTGTATTCACCCCTTGACCCATCTCAGTTGCCCCAGTGCTTACTTGGACTGTTCCATCTGTATGAACATTTACTAAGGCATTCGCTTGATTGAGAAAACGAGAGGTAAAGGAGATACCAAACTTTGTTGCTGTTAGGGAGAGGCCTTTTACAAAAGAAGTCTCGCTAGCATTAAAAGTATCAATTTCTTTTCTCCAAGATTTATAATTAACCCTTTTTTCAAGATCTTCAAAGACTTCAGGAAGAAAGTTATTAGTCACTTCCTGACCATAGTGAGTTACACCACCGTCTTTAGCATAAAGATTTATTTTTCTGACCTCTAAGGCGTCCATCTTTAAATATTGAGAGATGTCTTCAATCAAGCTCTCAATTACAGCAGCACCTTGGGGACCACCAAATCCTCGAAAGGCCGTATTAGGAGAGCGGTTAGTCTTAACGACTCTACCCGTAATAAGTGCATTCTCAAGTTGATAAGCATTATCAACATGAAACATGGCCCTTTGTAAGATGGCTGGGCTTAAATCTAAATAGGCGCCCCCATCAGCGAAGAAAGAAACTTTTAATGACTTAATTTTTCCATTTTTATTAAAGCCAATCTTATACCAGTTCTTAAAGGGATGCCTCTTCCCTGTGATCTTCATATCTTCGTCTTTGGTTAAGACTAGTCTACAAGGGCGTTTTGTTTTGTGAGCAGCAAGAGCCGCGATAGCCGCCATATGACTGGCCTGAGATTCTTTTCCACCAAAGCCTCCCCCCATTCTTTTAACAACACAAACCACTTGGTTTTGCTTTAGTCCAAGAGCGCCAGCAACAACATGCTGAACTTCGGTAGGATGTTGAGAAGAGGATTCAATATGCAGTTCATTGTTTTCACCGGGGTAAGCAATACAGGCCTGAGATTCTAAATAGAAATGTTCCTGTCCACCGTTCTCGAAGGTTCCTTCAAGTATATGATCGCTTTTAGAAAAGGCCGCTTCAACGTCCCCTTCTTCAATTTTAAACTCATCCCCAAGAAACTCTTTTGACTTGATGGCATCATCTACGGTGAAGATAGGCACTAAATTTTTGTACTGAACTTCAACTAATTTCACGCCCTCGTAAGCGGCCTTTCTCGAAGCGGCCACAACGAGAGCAATAGGCTCAGAATAATGAGACACTAAACTTTCAGCTAAAAGGGGCTGATCTTTTACAATCGGTCCCCATGTGTTTTGCTTAAAGTCAGCTCCTGTATAAACTCCTTCAACGCCTTCAAGATCTAATGCTTTTGATGAATCGATTTTTGAGATAGTGGCATGCGCCCTCGTTGATAAGACGAGAGCAACGTGAAGTTCACCTGCTTGCTCTGGCCTATCGTCTATAAAGACACTCTCCCCTTTGACATGGGAGTAGCCTGAGTCATGGGGTGATCCAGAATAATTATTTTTATTATATTTTTTCACAGGCTCACCTCTTTACTCGCTTCTAAAAAGAACCTTTGAAAAAGATTCTTTGCTACAAGATGGCGGTACTCTGAAGAGCCTCTTACGTCACTCATAGGAGTGATCTCATTTTTTATTTCATGACTTTGAGCTCTAAAATTATCGGCATCAAAATCAAGCCCGATCATCTTTTTCTCCAGGACAGGGAGCCTTAAGACAGTCGGTCCAACTCCCCCATAGGCGACAGCAAAAGAATCTATCTTTCCATTTGTTACTGTCATCTTCATGGCCGCATTAACACAAGAGATGTCTAAGTCTTTTCTTCTTGAAACTTTATAAAGCTTTAAGATCTCATTCTTTGATCGCCTTGGTATTGTTATAGAAAGAATCATCTCTTCAGGTAACATATCGAGTTTTTTATATCCTAGATAGAAATCCTTAAAGAGAACTTCTCGCTCTCCCTTAGTACTGACCAAGATGACCTTGGCGTTCATAACGGAAAGAAACGGAAGAGTATCTCCAATAGGAGAAGCATTTGCCACGTTCCCTATTAAGGTACCAAAATTTTTTATCTGCGGAGAGGCAAAGAGGTTTAAGAAGTTTGAAAATTCATCTTCTATTCCTTCGTAGGCCTTTTCAATCAAGCTTAGATGAACTCTAGCTCCAATCTTTACTTCATTTTCATTTACCTCAAGAAGATGGGTCTCAGGAACCTTATCTAAGAAGATCAAGCGGTGAGGTTCAAAGCGGTCTTTATTGATTTGCACCCCAAGGTCCGTCGCCGAGGAGATGATTCTCATGTCTGGGTATTTCTTCTTTAGTTCGACGGCATCTTTTAAGGAGGCCGGGCAATAGAATTCAAAGTTAGGAGTTTTAATTTCTATGGCATCAGTATTCTTCTCTATCGAGAGACCTGAATAAAGCGCTCCTAATGACTTTGCTTTTTTAGGGTCAACAGAGAGGGCGGCATCTATAATAGAGCCATAGCCTGTACACCTACAGAGATTCCCTGTAAGAAAGTTCCTGCAATTTTTTTCGGTGACACTTGTTTTTTGTTCATAAAGATCGGTAAGGGACATAACAAAACCAGGAGTGCAATATCCACACTGAGCTCCATTATTATCAACCATGGCCTTTTGTATTTCGTGAGGTTCTCCGTCTTGGCTGAGGCCTTCGATAGTAACGATATGCTTGCCATCCATGAGGGCCATCATTGCGATACAAGAATTGATTGATCGATAACTCTTTTCATCAGAGTCTCCCACCATGACAGTGCAAGCCCCGCAATCACCTTCAGCGCAAACGACCTTAGTTCCCCTTAGGCCTTTTTGATAACGTAAGTAATCAGACAAAGTTGAAGAGATCTTCTCCCCTGAAACTTTTTGCTTTTTACCGTTTAAATAAAATTGTATATAATCGCGCATATCCGCCCTAACCTTAAGAAATTACAATGCTAAAGTTTACCTAATAGCTCTGCATTCTGTAAAAGGGTGCTTCCACGTAATACTGGCATCTTAGCATATAGGAATATTCACATATAGAGGCTAAGTGCCTGAAATAGTGTAGTAGATATTCTATCCCTTAAACTTATTCTAGTGGAGGCATTATGAAAAATAAAAAACTAAAAACAAAACAGCTTAAGGTTAACAAGTCTTTTATGACCGATTACTTAAGGGCCCTTTTTATCTTAAGTTTTAGCGTCATATGCTTCCTCTTAGTTTCCCATCACCTAAGCCTTGGTGAATTAAAAGCCGCCATCATAAGCCAAGGTACTAACACAGATATTTTAAATCAGATTATTGCCGAACAAGCGCTAGCTTTTTATAAAACCATGATTGTCACGATGGTGTGTTTCTTTGCGGCGGTCTGTATTTTAACCACTCAGCTAACCAAGAAAGTCAGCTTGCCAATCGAGGAGATGATTCAACATTTTTCTAAATTCGGTCATATAAGTGAAGTCAAAAAAATTCGTTTTAAGAAGGGAAATGCCTTTGAAGAGCTAATGAAGTCTTTCAATTTTCTGGTGCAAAGGCAAGATGGAAATGCAGGCCAAGTGGCCGTTCATAACTATAGAGGGGTCTTGAAATAGCCCTATTTTACCCGGCAGATAAGATGAAGCTTGAATTCTAAGGATTTCTTTTCATCTTTAAGATCTATCACTAGTTCAGAGAATTTTTTAGCATCTCCGCAAGAGACTATAGTGCTAATCTCACCAGTTTTTTCAGCGCTATAATTACATCTTAAGCGCTTTATTTCTTGCTTCTTGTTAAAGGTCGTCTCAGAGGCCCAGCAGCGCCAAGAAGTCTTTGGTAGGAAGGTCTTAAACTCCATATCGTCTAACTTAAAGTTCTTCACTTCATAGTCTGGATAAGTCACCTGGATAGACCAATCAGCGGCCATAGCAGAGCTCGATAAAAGAAGGATAAAGGCCGTCAAAAATTTAGTCATCCAAATAGTCCCATTTAAGTTTAACCCTTTAAAAATAAGGGAAATCACCCTTACTGACAAATAAATCATTCAATATTTCAGTCACTTGCGGCACTGTCTCACTTTAAATCACCCCCTGTATTTTCTTCACATAGGAGCCTAAAAAACCATAAAATCAAGAGGTTAAGGATATGATGCAATGAATCAATTACGGAGAATAAATGCGTCAAACCTGCAAGGCCATTCTTATCATTTTAATCATGGGTATAGCTCCTCTTATGGCGTCCCCTATGACTATCAATGCTCTTCGTTTTGTTGATGACCAATCTAATTCAATCGATGCAAGTACTGTCTCTATGGACTTAGAGAATCAAGTAGGAACTGAGTTTAATCCAGAGAAGCTTCTTGGTGATATAGAACTCTTAAAGTCTCGCCTGCCCCGTTACCAAAAAATTGTGGCCACTATTGACCCCGATAAATCTGAGGAAGGTCTTATCCTTAGCTTTCAGTTTCAAATCAAAAGAACAGTTCAAGCAGTGAGAATCATGCTTGATTCAGATATGGAAGATGAGTTCAATCTTCACGAAGACCTCCTAAGCGCCAAAGGCAATCTCTTTCACACAAGAAACCTAGAGGCCGACAGAATTACCCTAACAGAAAGATTTAAGAAACGTGGCTACCCTAATGTATCAGTGGCCCATAGCCTACATTCAAAGTCATCAAGCAAAGTGCAAGTTAGGTTTCATATCTCTCTTGGAACAAAGAAAATGAAAGTTTATGACATAAAATTTCATGGAAATTCTGGAGTAGACGAAGATAATCTCCTTGAGAGGATGACTATTCATACTAGAGGATTCTTTCTTTCAAGCAGGCCTGTCTTTGATATCACTGAGCTTGAGCAGGATTTAAAGTCAGTCATTACTTATTATCAGCAAAGTGGATACAACGACGCGAAGATTACAACGAGAGTTGATTATAAAAATGACCTTGTTACTCTTCACTTTAATATCGTTGAAGGTCCTCGCTATATGGTCAAAAGGGTTGTAGTTGCCACTAGAGAAACCTTCGAAGAGAAAAGCCTTATCAAGGCCTTTAGTTACAAAAACAACACTCCTTATAACGAGCGAGAGATGCGCCAAGGTCTTCAAAGGCTAAGAGAATTCTTAGGCTCTAATGGTTATCCCCTTTCTGAAGCTCTTATTGACTATGATAGTGATTCTTCTGTTGTCACTCTCTATGTAAGAGAAGGAATGAAGCAAAAAATCGAAGAAGTTGAAGTCGTTGGAAATATAAAGATGAGCTCTAGTACTGTCCTTCTTGATGTTAACTTAGTTCCTGGTGAAATTGTAAACACCAAGAAGATCGATGAGACTTTAAAGAAATTAAGAGGTACGGGTTTTTATTCGGATGTTTCAGTTGACTACTCCCCCTTAACAGCAACAAGTGGAAAAATTATCGTAACTGTTAAAGAGGCCTCTACTCAGGTTATTCAGTTCTCTGCGGGTATGTCTTCAGCAGGAACGACAGGCGGAGTTAGTTATTCAAATAAGAACCTTTTTGGAACAGGAAAGACGGTTTCAGTTCACGCCATGGTTTCAGAAGAGCTTTACAGAATAGGACTTCTTTATAGAGACCCTCATTTTGTTGGGACTGATTATGAAATGGAAGTAAGCCTAAACTACGATACTCAATTTAAGCCAAGCTATGATCAAAAAAAGGTTTCTTTTAGAATCATGATTGAGAAGAAACTGAGTGAAAACCTAAAATTGGGAATAGGGACAAGAGTCGAATTTGTTAATATCGATAATATTGATAGCGAACTTAAGCCTCATATCCACGACGCCACTGACAACGGAACAATCATAGGTCTTATTTCAACAATGGTTTATAAGAACGAGCAATATGATTCAACCGGACAAGTAAAACATGGATTCCGCATGAAACTCGCCATGATGCCAAGTCATGGTGATCAAGGCATGTATATTAAAACCTTTACTGAAATAGTAGGCTCTAAATCACTTGGAACAAACGATAGCGGTGCAAGTCATACTATCTCAGGCAAAGTAACTCTTGGTTACGCTAGTGAGAACACTCCCTTTTACGAAAAATATAATGCTGGAGGAATCGGAACGATTAGAGGCTTTGACTCTTCAAGCATTACTCCAAGTGGATCTCCATCAGGAGCAAATGTTCTTGTTGCCACAAATGGAACCTACAGCTTTCCAATCTGGAAAGACAGGCTTAAAGGCGTAATTTTTGTTGAAGCCGCAAGCGTAGGTGAAGGCTTTAGTGACCTAGGTGATATTAGAGCAGTCGGCGGAATGGGTCTTCGCGCAAACCTTAGAGATACTTTCTTAAGCAATAGTATAGAGGCGGGCTTTGCTCTTCCTCTTATAAAACAAGACGGCGATAGCCTTAAACCATTTTATTTTATGTTCGGTGATTATGATCCGGCATACGACTTATAAGAGAGATAATTGAAAGCACTACTTCTAACTATATTCATCTTCTTCAGCGCCCAGTCTTATTCTCAAGAAGAAGAACTGAGCGTAACAACTATCACTGTAAGTGAAGCAAAGCAGATGGATCCTGAGTCAATAGAGCTTACAACAGATGAAGAAGAACTGCTCCCGGTTAAGATCTTGTCAATTGAAGACCTAAGAGATCTTGAAGAGGAAGTTCTTAGCCGTCATGAATCAACAACAGTTAAAGATTATGATGAAATCTCATACATGATCTATTCTCCTGAAGAGTTAAAAAAGATCACAGACCCTGAGTACTACGAAACAGATCTTGAAGAAGAACAAAAACAACTTTTTAAGCTCCATCAAAGCACTAGCCCGAAGTGGGATACTTACCGCGAATGGATGGCGTCTCCTGAATGGGTCAGTGATCAAGATAACCTAGGGCTAGCTGGAACTATCTATCAAAAAGGCTGGATGGGCCCTAGAGTATCAAGACAGATTGTTCCTGATCAATCTTCTGGTTGGCTTGTTGTTGACTCAGTCACTATTGGTCCTAATCTTCTTATGCAGGCAGGAAATCTTGCCGCAAATATTCTTTTTCACCAAGTCTTCCCTTTCGCCGGCGGCGGCGTGATTAAAGAGAAAAGTTTCGTTAATGTTCGTCATAGAGAAAGATATGAAGATGCTTTAGTAACGAAGCCTTTTAGCTTTACTAAGATTCCTCTATCAGCAGAAGGATTTGAGAATATTGAAGAAGGTGAAGTCTTAACCACAGTTTCAACTGGTGGTGTCTTTGCTAGAATTGGTGGCGGAATATTAGACCTTTTAGGAATTGAACTGCCTCTTGGATTTAACATAGGCCCAAGAATGAAGTTTGAAGTTAAGCAGTCCTTAAAATTAAATGTTTCAAAGATTGATTCAGATAATATTTTAGTTAGCGTAGAACGCGCTAAAGATACAGCGACAGGTCTTGGTGTTGGTTTTGGTATCTTCTTTGATGATATCCTAGATATTCCTGTAACACTTTCAGTAAACACTAAAAATGGCTGGGCCCCTTTAGTTTTTAATTATAAAGTACAAAAAAGAAAGACAAGATCAATCGTCTTTAAGATCAATATTGCGACAGCTGAAGGAAGAGAAGCTTATCACAGGTTCATTAAAAGAGACTTCACTATGCTTGAAGAATTAGCTAATAAATCAAGAAAAAAAGAGCTCGTCTATGATAATGACGGTGAAATATTTGGAGAAGAACTCATGGCAACTGGTAGTGATAAACCAGTTCAACTTGAGATGATCAAAGAAGGAGATGTCTATAGAAGTGAATTTAACGCTGCTATCAACCTCATCTTTTTTAGAGCAGGACTTAGAAATATATTCGTTGATGCAAAATATAATACCATTATGGGTAATGGAAAAAGATTTGAGTACGAAGAAGTTTCACGCGAATATATAACAGATTCAAAATGGTTCAGTGGAGACGAAGATACTTCTGAGAAGTACTCAGTCCTCGTTCCCTTAAGAGAAGACGGTGAACTTGTTACCTTAAAAAAGGGCGCATTTGTTCTTGATAGTCAGTTTTATTTCTCTGATGCTAAGACTGGTGGTCATGAGTTAATTGAGATTTCTAAAGAGTTAACAAAATCAGGTAATCAACTAAAACTTCCTTTGATCTTAGATCCTGAAAAAGACTATGGCTCAACTCAAGTTGGTCTAAGCGTAAGATTTACTCCTATGGCCATGAGAACCATCCTTGAATCAGATCTAGAAGAACTCTTTGTTAGCGTTGGTACTGCCATTGGCCTCCCTGATCCTTATGTTCTAGAGACGGCGACTGAGCGAGAAAACTATATTAACAAAGCAAAATCATCAAGTGCTAAAAAGAAAAGAAGAAGAGTTGTTAAAAGCGCAGCTTTCTATGTAAATCATATTAGCCGCGTTCAGCAGATGAACAGCATGAGCGCCCAAGCTAGAGAGCTTATTGAGCTCCTCTTTGACGGCGGAACTGGGGATGTGCTTCACAAGACATTAATCGACCTTGCCGGTCAAGATAAGATCATCATCAAAGGACATGTTAGAGGTCGCTACTTCTAATTCCGCCGGTTTTAGTATAAAATAAAATAGTCTTATTGAAACGCGCAATAGATTGCGAAAACGAGTGGAGATTTCAGGATGAAACTTTCGAGGACGCCATTTTTGGCCTTAGTCAGCATTTTTCTCTTAGCGAATATTTTAGTTACATCCTTAATCATTCAATCTTCGAAAGAGACTACACCAGATAAACCTTATAAGAATACAGTAGAATCCTATTGGTTTGAAAAAGATATTAATAAACAAAATCAAATGCTCGTCAACCTCTATCCAGAGTTAAAAAAAGACTTTCCTCAACTGGTTCAAACTCATCAGTTCTTTATTAAGAACAATCTAGAAAATCAAAAATTTGGCACTCAAACTTTTAGTGAGCTTACTCTTCGTATGTTCTCTCTTTTTCAATATGTAAAAAGAAAGAATTGGCTAACTTTAGAAAGGATGAGTTTTCAAACTATTCAACACTATAACTCCGCCCTTGAAAAACTAGTCACAACTGAGAAACTAAATTTCTCTAAAGTCTTTCGCTTCACTTCAGAGATTAAAGAACTGACATTAAACAGCAGACTCTCGAATAGTGACAAAGAGATAGTTGTCGGAAAAGTGAATAAGATAAATTCTGATCTCAATAAAGTTGAATCCTATATTGGCAAAAA
Source organism: uncultured Halobacteriovorax sp. (assembly GCA_913061265.1). Lineage (GTDB taxonomy): Bacteria > Bdellovibrionota > Bacteriovoracia > Bacteriovoracales > Bacteriovoracaceae. Next base: position 323,735 of record CAJXVS010000005.1, read on the forward strand.
GCTATCACTCAACAAGATAAACAATGAACTCAATAATGACCTCTCTAATCTTGCCCAATTTGAAAGAGAGCCAGGTGCTTTTGTTCTACTAGATGGACTGACTAACCTTTCCTATGGGACATTAAAGCTTTTAGCAACTCAATATCTTATCTCTGGCTTTCTTTTCGCAGGCCTTATAGGAATGTACCGCTCTAGAGGTGAATTAAGCTTTGAAGGTCTGTTTGAAGACTCTCCTATTCCTACTGCTTTTCTCAATAAGAAAGGGCAGTTTATTGCCCTTAATGATTCATTTAAAGAGATTCTCCCCTACACAAACTTCAGCCTTTTAAAGAAACTCTCCTGGGACAGCTTTCAAAAGCTTGCCCGCGTTGAATTTAAGACTCCTCTTAATAAGATTGAAGGCTCCTTTGTAACCTCCGCCACTTTGAGCGATGGAGAAGTCAATAATGAGTTCATGGTTAGGCTGACACCAAATAAAAAGCTTGGCGGTTTTTGCCTCAGTCTTTACGCAGATGATGAAATACAAGTCTATCAAGAACTCTCTGCAGTTCCAGATTTTCTTCCTCCTACGCTCAAAGAAGATGTAAATGTCTCTCACCTCCTAGAAGATGTGATTGCTGATCTCTCAAACCTCTTTCAATCAAAACAAATTGAACTAAGCCTAAATATTAAAGGTGATAATCATAAGCTTTATGGAGACATAGAGAAAACAAAAATGGCCCTCAAGGACTTTGTCAGAGACTTAGTATTTGCCTTAGCCCCAAAGAGTAAAACGAAGCGTTTTATCTTAAGTTTAGAAGAAACCCTTGATGGAATAGTTCTCAATGCCGACATGGATGATATTAAGCTAGCGACACCAGTTCTCAAGTCGAACTTTAAGTTTGAAGAAGAAGGAAAGACTAAGAAAAGAAACTTAAATCAAGGAATTGATATTCTTAGAAATTCAGGACTTGGTTTTGATATTGATCTCAACTTTAAGAATAACTTCGATATCAATAATAAGTTTACAGGGTCTAATATCTCTATTGAAATGAGAAACTAATTACTTAAGAAACCTTTTAACAGACTTTATAGCTAGGTCTCTAATGGAGTCTTTCTCTTGAAAGATTTCATGATAGGCGCCTTTGAAGCGAATCTTTTGACAATTTATCAAAGTAGAAGCAAACTCATTTTGAGCAGCGGCTTCAACAAAATCATCTAATTCAGCTTGAAAGAGAAGGATGGGCATCTTAAGAACATGTCTTCCCTCTAAAGCCTTAAGCGATCCCTTGAACCCTTCAAGAACCCAATTAGGTGAAGGACTTGAAACGTAAAGTGAGGGATTTCTCTCCTCAATATAGCGGGCCATATTAAAACGTTCTCTAGAATGAGTTACAATATTAGCTTCGAATGAGTCAGGATCACTATGAGGCCCACCGTCAGGAACAAACCCATCGGCCATACCAAAACCACGCATGATCTTAAACATACTTTCCACATACCACTGAGGAAATGTTTTAAGTTTAATCTGCAGCATAGGAGAGCCTAAGATAATTCCATCCCAAAATTCAGGATTCTCTTCGGCATGCAAGAGCCCTATTATCGTTCCCATAGAATGGGCCAGCATCTTTTTATGAGTATATTCTTTTGATCCGGCGATTTGATTTACAGCTTCTTCGAGATCTAGCACATAGTGGTCAAAATCATCCACATGCCCTATTAAATTATTTTCGAGCAATCGCCCTGATTGACCCTGTCCTCTATGGTCTATGATGACAATATCATAACCCTCATAACGAAGATCAAAGGCCAGCTCAGCATACTTAGCGGCATGCTCAGTTCGTCCAGGGAGAACAACTAGTAGTCTTTTATTTTTTTGATTGATGATTTGGCTATAGTGGATTTTGATTCCATCGTGTGCATTAAAAACTCTAGACTCAGAAACTTCATCATAGTAAGAAAGCGCCGTTCCTTTTTCTAATTCATCTGAATGTTCATAATTTTTTTCAATATTCACAAGTAGACCCTAAGTACATTATCTATGAATATATCTCGGAGAGATAGCCGGAAAGTTTACCCAATAGTGTAAAAGAATTGTAAGAGCTGACTTTCAGAGGAGAAACTACTTTTTTATAATGAAAAAACAACCAGTTAAAAGAAAGAGAACTCCTGCGACTCGATAAATGTCGATCTTATGAACAGGCATTCCTAGTAAACCATAGTGATCAACAATAGTAGTCATTAAAAGCTGCCCTAAGACCACGAGACCGAAGAAGGCTGTTGAACCAATCTTTGGCAGAGAAAACAAGGCTCCCGCAATAAAAAGGGCGCCAATAATTCCACCAGTGTAGAGATACCAAGGAATAGTACTTAATTTTTTGAGATCAGGAAAACTAGCTGAAGACACCATGATGGCAACCAAGAAAATAACCATGCCACCGAAGAAATTAATAAAGGCTGAGACAAAGGGATGATCTAACTTCTGCGCCAAGCTGGCTGTAACAATTCCTTGAAAAGGAATAAGTAGCCCTACAATTAAAGCTAAGCCAATCATGCTTGTAGCCTGCATCAACATCCTCCATGATGTTTGAGTTATTCATTTATTTTACGTTAGGTTACTAACTTTACTCAATACATTTCTTTTATAGAAGTACTTCAGTCAAGAAAGCGAGAACGCTCGCCTCTAGTAGGAAGACGACAGCTATTCTTTTTTCCGAACATCAAATAGCGGTTCTTAGAGATTCTCATATAGATAAAGTCTCTTATAAATGATGGGATAATTAAAAAAGCAGAGGCCATGACCCAAGGGAAACCAAGCTCCTTAAGGACCATTAATACGGCCGTGGACTTCTCAATACATTTTCCCTCTTTATAAAGAACTATAGTGTTTAGATCGGTTACCAGTTCAATTGGCAAAACATCCCTAGCCTTTTGTCCTTGAAGAGATGAAACTAAGAACTTCTCTTTTGAGTCGTACTTGAAAATAAAATCTACAAAGCCATTACATAGGCTACAGACTCCATCAAAAAAAAGAATAGGCTTATCCACAATGATTCCTAAAAGTTGATCATTTAAATTGAACTATAGTATAGCCACTATTCTTTAAGAAGTGGCCTGTAAAAATAACCTAAGTATCTAATTTTGTTCTTTAGATGAGAGGTCTCTCATCCGATGAGAAGTGACAAAAGGAGATTGTATGGCAGTTATAGACGACTTTAGAGGGATTATTACGGTTTTTGTTGAATTTAAGATTGATCCAGAGAAGTCTGAACTAGTCATCGCCCAACTAAAAGAATTCTACGCCAAGCATGCAAAAGGATCCACGGGACTGGTCTCTGTAAACTATCACCTCTCTTTTGATAGCAGCTTGATCTTCAACTACGCTCAATGGAAAACAGAGGATGACTTTGAAAGGTTTATAACAGATAAGTCCAACCTCGCTTTTATGAAATCTATTGATTGCCTTGAATCAAAATTTACAAAGACAAAAGTTGTTTTCACGACCTAAAGTGCTAAAATCTAAGGGTGAATAAAAAAGAATTAATCTTACCAGCAAGCCTCTTTTTGGGACTTATTATCTTCTTCCTCTTTTCTGTCATGCCGACAGTTCCAGGTGGAGATTCCTCAATGTTTATAGGGGCCGCTTTTTCAAACGGAGTGGCGCAACCCCCTGGCTACCCGCTTATCACCTTAATCTATAAGATTCTTTTTCTCTTTCCGCTAGACTCAGTTTTCTTAATCAATCTTTCCTCAGGAATCTTAACCAGCTTAACCAGTCTTGTTCTGTTTTTTCTTTTTAAGGAAATAACAAATTGTAAGTACAATGCCGCAACAATGGCGCTTCTGTTCGCCGTCCTTCCTTTGATTTACCGCTATTCCTTGGTTGCTGAAGTCTTTGCCCTTAATAATTTTTTAACGGCTTTAACGATCTATCTTGCCCATCGATTTCACCAAACGAACTCGATCAAATTCGCCTATCTAGGAGTCTTTTCCATGGGTCTCGGTATGAGCCATCATCATACCTTTGCTTTTATTGCCCTGCCCTTAATCATTTGGCTTTTAATCAATCATAAAGAACTGAGAGGCCTAAAAGTTTTAGCCCTCCTCTTTATCCTAGGACTTTTAGGCCTTGCTCCTTACCTTTATTTAGTCGTGGCACCTCATTATGCGGGAGAAATCACATGGGGAGAGACAAGCAGCTTAGAGGGATTCTTTCATCACTTTTTGAGAAAAGACTTTGGTACTTTTCAGTTAACGGCTACAGGTAATGGTGGCTTCTTAGACAATCTACTCGCCTTTTTTAAAGACCTTCCTTTTGAAAGCTTTGCTATTCTTTACTTCCTACCGGGTCTTTGGATCTTTAATAGCTTTAAAAGTTTTAAACGCAGTAGTTTCTCTCATCTCATTTTCATTATCTTGATAATCTATATGGGTGTCTTTTTCTCACTTGCTAATATCGACTTGACGAATTTTTTGTTTAAAGAAGTTTTCTTAAGATTTTGGCAACTTCCTCTTCTTCTTCTCACTATTTTAAGCGCTTATGGACTTCAGTTCATCAAGCCTCTTTATAAAAAGAAAGTCTTTATCATCTTAACCATTGTCGTTCTTATTCGTGGAGGCTTTAGCTATAATCACCACAGTAGAAATGGAATTACTATCTTTAAAGATTATGGTGAGACGATGTTAAACTCTCTCCCTAAAGACTCTGTCCTAATTGCCACAGGCGATCTTCAAGTAAATATTCTTCGCTTCTTACAGGTCGTAAAAAAGAAGAGGCCAGACGTCACCATTCTTCCTGTCCCACTGATGAACCTAGCATGGTATAAGAAGATTCATAGAAAGTTTCATCCTACAGTCAAACTACCTCCAGGGGTTTATGCCCCATTTCCAGAAAATGGAAAGTATCAGTTATTAGATATCTTGAAGTTAAACTCCCAAAAAAGTTTCTTTATGCTTCAAGATAATAAATTGGTTAAAAACGAAGGAGCAGCTGACTTAAGCCTCTTAGTGAGATTTGACTGGGTTCCAAGTGGGTTCCTCTTTAAATTAATTCCTAAGGAGGAAAGACCTAACCCCATATCCACAATTTCTAATCATGTTAAGGCTAAGGGAGAGTTCAAGCCAAATTCCTACAGGCGAGTAGAAAAAGGAAGCTGGGAAGAACTTGTAACAGATGTGGTCTTCTGGAATGCTGAACGTTATCATATGATCTATCATACCCGGCTCTTAAAAAAAGATGATTCCTTAACACATAAACAGGCCCTCGCTTCTCATATAGAAGGCCTTCGAATAGATTATAAGAATATTCCTCCTGAGTTTTTAAAGAATCTAGGCCTACTTTATTATCAATTAAGGCAAAAAGGAATCATGACGAATGATAAGATTGTCTCCGCATGGGGAGATTACTATAAAACACTTAGTGATAAGTCTACTCATGAAGCAGGAGAGATAAAAAAGGCCCTCGATCATTTTGGAAAGAAGTAATCAATGAATAAGATAGGCTCAAGAGATAAAAAGATCAGTTTATTCATCTTCGTGATGAGCTTGGCGTATTACATCTTTAATTGCCCACCAACAATCACTGTTGAAGATAGCGGAGACTTTGTCATGGGCCTCTCTAGCCTTGGCATTGTTCATGGTCCAAGTTTTCCACTTTTTACGATGTTAGGTTTTTTATTCTCTAAGTTTCCTATTGGTGAGATGGGCTTTAGGATTGCCTTTTTTAGCTCGATCTTTGGATGTCTTTCGCTTTCTCTTTTTTATATCCTCCAAAGATTATGGAATCTAAGAGTCGAAGCCTCACTCTTTACCACGGCCGTTCTTGCAGTTACATCGGTCTATATGGGTCAGAGTATTATCGCTGAAGTCTATAGCCTTAATATGTTCTTCGTTATGCTTCTGTTTATCTTTACAACAATCTCTAATAGAGAATCTTCCAAACGTTGGGTCTTTTTGATGGGTCTTACAGTAGGGAGCGGTTTGATACATCACTACCCTCTCTTTCTTACGAGCTGTACTGGACTTATCTTTTATTATGACTGGAAGAAGTTAGACTTTAAAAAGGTCTTACTAGGGGTTTTAGGAATAGTATTAGGGCTTCTTCCTTTTCTCTACTTAGTTGTCCAGATGAAGAATCCAGATCTAGATTATAACTTCGGGAAGGTTTCAAATTGGGAGATGCTTTGGAAGCAGTTCTTAAGAAAGGGCTATCAGGGAGTTGATCAGGCCGGCGGAGGAGTCAAAGATAAGTTGTTATTAAGCTTCTCTATTATCAAGAATTATGGAACAGACTTTACTCTTGCAGCCCTTCTTATTCCTCTTGGAATATTTTCTATAAAAGATAAAAAGAAGTCTCTTGCTTTAATTGTAAGCTTTGTTTCAAGTTCATTTTTGATCGTCTTTCTATTAGGCTTTACCCACGAACCTCATTACGTGGCCGTTATAAAAGCCTATCTAATGCCAAATTTTCTCTTTGCTGCTCTCTATATGGGCTTCTTCTTAGATTGGCTTTATAAGAGAGATTTTAAGAAGAAAAGGATCATCACTCTTCTTTTAGGCTTAACCTTTCTACTTAATGGAGTTTTTAATTTTAAGAGGACCTCTCATTTTAACGATGACTTTGTTTATAAATGGGCCGAAAAAGGCCTACTCTCCTTAGAGCCCAACAGCATCCTTATCCTCTGTGGACAGGAACCCTATGCTCTTTACTATGCTAATCGTTTTAAGAAAGTAAGACCTGACGTCACTATCTATGACAGATTAAGCATAATGACTAAAGAGAACCTCTATGCACCCCACTTACTTTTTTGGAAGGTTAAGACGCAAGAACAATTTGATAATTATCGAAAATTTAAAGAACTAGAACTTTTTAAGAATTCAAAAAGACCCATTTACTTAACTTGCGCTGATAAATTTGATAGCTACGGAATTGTCTTAAAACAAACAGTCTATTTTCATAGACTAGTAAGCCATATCCCTTTTACACCAACAGAGCTTTCAAACACTCTCCATCAAGAGGTTTTAGATTCAGCCCTTTACTCCTATCCAAAGACAGAATATTGGCTGGATTCGATTAGAAATATGCTGCTCTTTAAAACTTTTAGCTACTATCTTGAAAATAATGAACCTAAGATACCTGCTTTTTTAGAAAGTTTAAAGAAACACAAAAATTCAAGAGACCAAGATTTTATGCATTCACTTTTAGAAGATACATATTTGAAGAAAAAGTATATTCAGTATGAGAGCTTACTCAAATGGAATATTGAGTTAAATGGAATCGAGAGTCTTCAAGCGGGGACTCTTTCGAGAATCTGCACAGTAAGGGCCACTAGTAAGAAATTTAAGGAGGCCTTAAATTATTGTAATATGGCCATAAAGCTAAGTAAGGAGTGTAACGTCTCCCTCTTAAACAACCTCCTCTTTATCAATTATAATTTAAAGGATCTAAGCGCCGCCACTAAATGGGCCAGAGTTATACTCTCTTGCAAACCCGATCATAAAGGGGCTAATTCTCTTCTAAAAAATATTCGTTAAGTTTTGACAAAAATCTAAGAATTAGTGAAAATATATTTATGGAAAATGAAAGAATTGAGGATGATATGAAAGTAGAAATTTTTTACGCAAGAGATGTGATAAAGCTACAAACAAACCTGAACAAGTTCTTTAAAGAGAATCCAGATATTGACTATATTGACTTAAAATATAGCCATGTAAGTGATACTAGTAATGGTGAACAAACCTACTCTGCCCTACTAATTTATCGCTAAAATGATCAGCACCCATGACCTTCTAACGAAGATTGAAAATGGTGAAGAGACTTTTAAAGAACTAGAGTTATCGTTAAAAGAGATTGCAGCTCATTTTCTAAGTGCTACACAATCAGATGAATCTCTCGGATGGTTCCTGTTAAAGGAACTAGAGAAACACTATGGAACCCATTTATTAAAAAATGATCTAGGCTCTTTCCAAGAATTCTTCAAAATCGCCTCGCTCTTTGATAGAGATAAGAACTCAATCAACCGTTTCTTTGATTCCGCCCTAGGGCTCTATGGTCCTGCTAGTGAAGTCAAACTAGTTCAAATCTTTGAAGAGAAACAAAATAAGGTTGATTATCAATCGATGAGGATAAGGGGAAGCTTTGAGTATTCTCATACACAAACTCACTATTCGATCCTGATGGACCTCTTTAATTATCTCTCGCCTAAGAAGGGAGAGAGGTTTATTGATATTGGGTCTGGCTTTGGTAGAGTCGGCCTTTTTATTGGCCTTTGTTTTCCAGATCTAGAGTATCTTGGTTTTGAGTTAGTTGCGGGTCGAGTTGATTGCTCCAATGAAGTTAAACTTAGAAATAGATTTGAAAATATAGAGTTTCAAACTCAAGACCTACTAGAGCCAAATTTTGAAATCCCTGATGGAGATTATTATTTTCTTTATGACCCACTTGAAAAAGAAGAATTAAAGAATTTTTATAAAAAACTACAATCTAGGCCCGGGCATAAGGTTATAGCCTTCGGGGGCTACGACGACTTTATCTTAGAATATCTCGATTCTTGTCCTTGGCTGACACAGATTAAGAGGTTTCAAGATGATTACTTTAGCCTATCAGGGGCTATTTACGAATCTAAGTCGCTGATTTAAGTACTTTCAAGACATAAATGCTCAAGTATCTTAAGCTATTCACCGAAGAGTTGTTCATGAACGTTATACCAAAGATTGATGTTTTTTACCTAACTCGTAGCAAGCTTAAGACCTTGAAGATCACAGGATCTCCAGGTGGCCAGGCAAGTTCTTTAGTTGATAAAGCTAATGATATAGCTAGAGCTGGTCAGGGCACTGCTGAAAGTGTAGGGCATAGCCTTACTGTTACGACGGGTATTGCTAAGAAACTCAATATTATTTAAAGCAGCTGGACGCCCTTAGAGCCACTCCAGCCAAATAAGGCAAGCACAGTGAAGTGATCACTAGATTGCCTTGTATGAAACTGCCCAGCGCCAATGGTTATAGACCATGGCTTAAAATTCATTCTTGTAATTCCTAAAGACATCACTGATTTATTTTTAAGTTTTTCCATTTGGCTATGCTGAACAAGAGCTCCTATTGAAAAAGTCTTTGTAAGCTCATATCCAATTATTGATGTAACTTGAGTTAAGTCGTCACCGCCTGATTGCCCTAAAAGAGTTCCTGTCACTTCGGCAAAGACACCGATTCGCTTATCTACTTTAGCGTCTTCTTTTTTACCATCAATAAAAAGAAAGGCTCCTTTAAAAGCAAGGCCCAATTTAAAACCTATATAGTTTCTCTTCATTGTTCCATTACAAATAACAGTGGCACAATTATAAGAGCCAAGTTCATCCACCCCACGCTTTACGATCTTAGAGCCGGCATAGAAGCCTAAGAAACTAACGGGGAAGAAATCTACCTGAGCACCTAGACCATTAATCACTCCACTTGTTTGAGCATAAACCGAAGGCCTAATATAGCCGTACATAGGCCCACTATCGCTTCCCCAGAACTTATGGCCATAACCTAGTGTTCCAATAAAAGATAAGGCCACAGGGTAAGTTCTCGTTACGGCCTTAATATCGTAATCGACACTGGCATTAACCGAGGAAATCGATAGAGAAATAAAAATTATTAAGCAAGATATTAAGTTTTTCATCATTATATTCTATGACTTTGGTTATAATAACTAAAGTGAAATTAAAACAAGTCAACAGCTCGCAATTAAAAGGGGATCCTACTGGTCACCCCATCTGGTTCAATGATCTTGATAGGGATCTCTACCTTATCATTGGTGAAAATGAACTCAGGCATTTTGAAATCAGTATTCAAAGTGACCTCTTATCAGGGGGAGCTTCTAAGGCCCTACAGTACGGTAAGATTAAAGATGACGCCGGAAGCCGTCAGGACCTCTCGCGCCTCGTTGATTATCAAAACCAAATTCCAGAGCAATTTAAAGAGCAGACGCTTAATCTGATTCAAGACTGTGAAGGACTAGAACCTAGTCTTAAGACAGGGCTTATCAAATATATCGAAGGCTTTAGTTTTGGATCAAACCCACTTCGTTTTAGTGAAGCCCTTAAGTCTTATGTCCCTATTGAAAAGCGGAAAATCTCCAAACCAAGAGTTCCTCTATCACGCCAAATTCGTGCCCTAATAAAAAAACTACCTAAGCATCTTGGGCTTAAGGCCGTAGGACTACTTTTAATCGCTAGTGTTATCTCGGTTTATTTTTCGATGTCAAAGAGTCTAGGTAACCGATTCTTAGGAATGGATAGCCGCTTAAACATAGGCTATATCAAAAAATACATCGCTAAAGATGGCAAGCTTGATATTGTAGACTCTAGCGGAAGAAATATCCTTCACCGGACAGCTCCTTTTCTCGACTCCGTCGACAGTGAACGCTACAGGGCTTTTGAATTCTTAATCTTAAATAAAGGTGTCGATCCTAATCAATTTGATAATCAAGGTAGGACTCCTCTTTATTTTTTAATTGTAAGTTACCTCCATCCAGAGATCTCAAGATTAGACAATCACCCTAGTTATAAAGCAGAATTGGCTGCTGTTAAGAATGATAAATTAAGAGTTATAGAGAAGCTTTTAAAGCTCGGTCTAGACTCTAGGCTTAAAGATGGCCCCGATGGCCTTACAGCATTCGTCCTAGGCTCAAAGGACGCAGAACTCAAAGACCTCCTCCAAAAATACCGCTAAGTGTCTGAAAATATTACTCAACTTCCTTAGTTTCTTAGGCTATAAATATTTCACGAGGAGGGCTATTATAATGAAAGATACTGCTCTGCGTTATATAGTATGGCCTATGAAGAAAATCACATCTCTTATTTTTGCCTTAGGCTTAAGCCTACAAGTTAGTCACGCTAGCTTTGGCCCAACACCTTCTAAGATCTTCAATCCTGAAGGAGCCCTCTCTTGTGAATCAATTCAGAAGTGCACGGTCCCTAGTTATAGGACACTCCAAAAAATTACTGAAGACTTTATAGCCTTTTCCGTAGAGAGGGTTTCAGTCTTTGATAAAATGGAAACTAAGATTCAGGCTGGATCACAAACATATGAGCACCATTTAGAGTCTACTTTTTCTGCCTTAGGAAATACCAGTTTCAAATCTTTTTTAAATTCTGGTAAGAATGACTTTGATAACCTTCTAGATAAGCTAGGGCTCTCATCAGCAAGACAATTGGTAAGTGGCAACTCTCCCTTTATCATTGAAATGAAATCTCTTCAGGCACTATTAAGAAAGGCTGACGCCAATATTAAAAACTCAGTTACTAAAGATGATCAGAAAACTGCTTTAATAGAAAAACAAAAAAGCTATTTCGATTTTAGAACAAATGGAAGCTTTACTTCTTATAAGCATATCGATCAAGTGAAGACACTATTTGATTATTATTTAAAAGAAGAAAGCTTAGAGTCTTGGATGACTACAAGCGAGAAGGCACTACGCCTTAGCTTTAATTCTTGTCCTATCAAAGTAAGAAGGGCCATTCGTAAGATGAGACCAGCCATAAAGATCAATAGCGAGTTAAAACAATTAAAGTTTGATGTCTTCAATCAACCTGATTTTGTCTCAACTCTTGTAGAAAATGGTCGGTTATTAAGGGTTAATTGTCGTAAGAAGACCACTGGGACTCTTGTTTTAGATATTGATCAAAAGAATGGAGCGATAAATATTGATTATCAACTCTCTCATAATAACACTCCTATCCTACCTCTAAAGTAAGCTCTGGAATTTTTCTAGGCCCTAGCTTAGAATAAACCTATGAGAGCTTACTTATTTATTTTAATCATGACTTTAACCACTCCTAAAGTTTTTGCCTTATCAGGAGATGACTTTGTTTGGCGGGTGGCCAACAAGAGAAATGGCATCACTGTCTTTAAAGCCGATGAACATGAAAGTGGTCTGGTTCCTATAAAGGTTGAAACCATCCTGCCCTTTCCTCCTAGTCGTGTCCTCTCAGTTATAGCCGATACAGAAAGAAAACAAGAATGGGTTCCAGATCTAATGGTTGTAAAGACTGTTAAGAAATTAGATGAGTACGACAAGATAGAGTACTCAGTCTATGACTCTCCTTGGCCTTTTTCTGATAGAAGCTTTCTTGTTCATATTAAAAGCATTGCTCATGTCAAAGAAAAGAAACTAGTCATAAAGTTAAACTCTATTGAACTCCCTGAAGTCCCTAAGAATAAGAACTATGTCAGAGGTTTTACTTATAATGGTGATGTCATCTTAAAGAACGATGGTAAGGGAAATTCATATTTTCAAGTCTTGTTTCTAACGGATTTCAAAGGCAGTATCCCAAAATGGATCGTCAATATGGTCCAACTTGGTTGGCCTAAGAAGATGATCAAGAGCTTAACCAAACAGATAGAAAAGGATGACATCAAGATTCAAGAAAAATTTAGATTCTTAGATTAACCTCAGGGCCTCTTCGAATCTTTTTACATCCTCTATAGAGTTATAAAAATGTATCGACGCTCTTATGCTTCCCTTTCTTCCATTAACAAATACCTTATGTTCTTCCAAGAAGGCTAAGGCGTTCTCTAGGTCTTGATCAAATTTAAAGCTACAAATCCCACTAGAGCAAGACTCTCCTCTTGGGCTTATCAGCTCATAGCCTTGATCTTTAATCGCCTTTGTAAGCAGGTTAGAATTCTCTAGTAGCTTCTTTTCTATTACTCCTGAACCAATATTCATTTGAACTTCTAAAGCGCTCTTAAGTCCTGCTAGCATGTTAAAAGGAAGGCTCCCTATCTGAAAAGCCCCCATATCATCAAGGAAGTCTGGCATCGAATTCTCTAAAAGCCATGGCTCCTTAACAGAAGTCCAGCCCCCAATGGGCATCTTTAGTTTTCTTCTTTTATCTCGCGGAATAGATATAAGACTTAGGCCCAAGTCGGCACCTAGCCATTTATGAGTTGAGGCGGTGAATCCAAGGTAGTCTAAAGATCTTAAGTCTATGGGGAACTGACCAATCTCTTGAGTGCTATTAATGATTAATTCTGAATCAGTATCTTGAAGTTTATCGCTTAAGAGTTTTAAATTCATCCGCTGCCCAGTTAAGTATTGAACGCCGCTACAAACAATAAGAGATTTTTGTCCCTTAGTTGCATTGATCAATTCTTCTTCATCTATCTTTCCATCAATAGGCTTTATCAATTCAACTTCATAACCATGATGAAACCATGGCAAGGTTGATGAAGGAAACTCTATAGAAGGTGCGATAACTTTCTTAAAGCCTTCTTCTTTTAACATCATGGCAAAAAGATTCATGTTCATACTTGTATTAGAACTTATGGCCACGTCATCTTTATCTACGTTTATGAAGCTTGAAACAACTGTTCGCGTATCCTCTAAAAGATTAAAATAACGAATATCTTTTATGGCACCTTGATTTAAAGTTTGAGTACTAAAACCGGAAATGGCCCGAGCTGTCTTTATATGAACCCCGCCTATGGCCGCGTTCATTAAATAAGCTCCCATCTTTAAGACTGGGTATTTCTCTAAATATTCACTCATTTTACTCCCCAATTGTGCCACGACGCAGCACCGCATCTTTATTTCCTATATTTATATCAATAAATACAACAACATAGAAATAGTTAAGTATTTTGTTTGATATACCGAACAGTTGGTATAATATCTAAACAGTTGTAAGGACTGCCTAAGGAATTAGTTATGTACGTTTGTTTATGTAAAGGTATCACAGAAGAGAAGATAGAGAATCTTGTTAATCAAGGCCTCCCTTCTTCAGAAGTCATCAAGCGTTTAGGCGTTGGTTCTGACTGTGGTATTTGTGTCGTAGATGCCGTTAAAAAAATCCAATCTAAAGCAGCAGCTTCACAGAGACAATCTAAGAAATAATCTTTATACTTTCTATAAATTTTTAAATAAAGGGATCAACTATGAAAGGTGATGCAAAAACTATTGAAATGCTTAACGGCGTTTTAACAAGAGAACTAACTGCTATCAATCAATATTTCCTCCATGCTCGTATGCTTCAAGATTGGGGTTTAGAGAAACTCGGTCATATGGAATATAAGGCTTCAATCGATGAGATGAAGCATGCCGATGAACTCATTAAAAGAATTCTTTTTCTTGAAGGTATTCCTAATGTTCAAAAGCTAGATAAAGTTGTTATCGGAACTAATGTTGAAGAAATTATAAAAGCAGATCTGGCCGTTGAAAATGCCGCTGTTCCCTATCTTAAAGATTGTATCGCCCACGCTGAGTCAGTAAGAGACTTTGTATCTCGTGATCTTTTTAGCAATATCCTAGAGAGTGAAGAAGAGCATGTTGATTGGTTAGAGACTCAACAAGGGCTTATCAAAAGAGTTGGGGTTGAAAGATACATGCAATCTCAGATCGTGATGGAAGGCTAAATCTTAGAACAATGACTACCTAAAATACGCCGGGCCTTAGTGAATCTTTTCAAAGATTCATTTCGGTCACTGGCCAACTTCTTAAACTTCTTATCTTTAAAATACTCAGTACATTTTACTTTGAAATCAGCAGGTGCGGATCCTTTAAAAAAGCAATTCCCCATGCTCTTGCAAGTAGACTTAACGGCGCTATCTTTTACATCGTTAGCAATAACCCCAAGGATTCCTCCATAGAGGCTCTCACCACAACGGCAAAGCTTTGAAGGCTTTAATTCAATATTAGGGGGTGACTCAAGGGCCTCCATTGTCTTAAGAGGCGTATCGTTTATCATGCTTTTTCTTAAAGACATGGTTAAGAGTGTATCGACAGTTTCGCTAGTCCAGGAACTTAAGGCCCTATCATCAAGCCATTTACAAGATCCTAGAAGAAGAATGAGAGCGAAGGTTATTAGTTTCATGACTCAATTGTCTTTGATCTCGCCTTTAAGTTCAATAGTCGAGTTTTATGCTGTATCCGTTATGCTTTCTTATGTTTAAAACACCTGTATCAAGAATAAGGTACTGACCTTTGATTCCTGTTAACACCCCTTCTATAAGAGGCTTTTTATCAAAGCTCAAAGAAGTGATCTTCTCGGGTACAGATTCAATAGGGTAATTGATCTCTAGGATTTCTTCTTCTAAGTCTTCTGCCTCATAATCATCAATTATATTTCCAAACGTTTCATAGATCTCTTCCCTAACTTCCTCAAGATCAACCGCTTCGACATCACCTTTAAGCATCTTTCTCCAGTTGGTTTTATCTGCATAAGACTTGCTAAGTTCAACTTCTATCAATCCAGAAGTTAACCTATCTTTAACTTTTAAAATAGGAAGTGCACTAGTGGCCCCTTGGTCCATCCATCTAAAGGGAAGATTAGTCTCTCTAGTGATCCCTACCTTTAGACCAGAAGCTACTGAAAGATAAATATAATGAGGGATCATACAATGCTTCACTCCCCACTCAGGCTCTCTACAGGTTCCATCAGCATAGTGGCAAGTTTCGGGTCTTACTAAACACATATCGCACTGAGCGAGGCTTCTAAAAGATTTAAAACTATAGCCCTGTCCAAAAGACTTCTTTATTGATTCTCCTGTATGAATGCAGTTGATCTTTCCATCAAAACTCATTGTGAGCTTCTTACCAATCAACGGATTCATATGAATAAGTTCATCTCCTATAGGAAGATGGTATTGGACGACATCTTTTAGCTCTGTTTTCATTTTTAAGATATTGCCTTCCATACTTACTCACCTTACTTAGATATTAGATATTTAGATGATACGAAGACCACCTTATTCAGTCAATTAAAGCCTATAAAGGGGCATATTTTGATGGTTAGCAACAAGAGGCGGTTTTATCCTATAATTAAAGAAGAAGGAGTAGTCCGTGTCTACATATGAAATAAAATTGACCAAAGAGCTTAGAAACAAAGACGAAGTCTATTCTCAGCATCAAAAAGATCTCAAAGCAAAACACGAAGAATCTATATCTAGTATTCAACAAAATAAGAAAGAAATCCTGAGCAATAAGCAAGAAACTTTTGATAAAGACCGTGCCTCTCTAGCGAAGAGTTATGAATCACGCCTTGATAAAAATAATACTGAGTATGTTAAAAGACGCGAAGTTCAAAATAAAAAGACAGCTAAAGAACAGGCCGTTAAAAAGAGAAACTTCGAGCGAGAAAAAATAGAAATTAAGAATAAATTTAAAGACGAGCTCAATAGTATTACTAAGTCTTTTAGAAACACTATTGAAAGAAAAGATAAAGAACAACAAGACCTCATTAAGCGCCAACAAAAAGCAATTAGAAAGGTTCAAGAAAAGAATACTGTGAATATTAATGAGATGCAGGAGTTCTATACTGAAAAGATGGATGAGATGAACGAAGCTCACCTCCAAGAGAATAAAGAATGGGCCAGAAAGCTTAAGAATTACGGCTAAACTACAGAATATTCATCATTCTCCCCTTTAGATTCAAATAAATTACTGCTATAAACGGCCCTTATGGGACGACGAGAAACGCGAGATAAACGCTGCCAAAGATGCAGAATCAATCACCAGTGGTGTTTTTGCGAACACCTGATTTCTCAGCCTCATTCAATTCCCGTTACCATCCTCATGCATCACCGAGAAAAATGGCTTACCTCAAACACGGCCCACTTTGCAGAGCTCTGTCTTGATAAAACAAGTATAGTTCAAAGAGGCCTCCCTGATGATGAGGCCAATTATGAGAAACTCTTAACTCTAAAGAAAGAGCCTCTCTTCCTCTTTCCTGATGAAGAT
This sequence comes from uncultured Halobacteriovorax sp., assembly GCA_913061265.1. Taxonomy (GTDB): domain Bacteria; phylum Bdellovibrionota; class Bacteriovoracia; order Bacteriovoracales; family Bacteriovoracaceae. Next base: position 340,431 of record CAJXVS010000005.1, read on the forward strand.
TCTATTACCCTGACTGAAGACTTTCCTCTTGGGGATTATCATCTCATCGTGCCCGATGGAACTTGGCGCCAGGCCAAAAAATTCAAAAGAAGAATCCCTGAGTTTAAGAATATAAAGACAGTAAAGCTTGCAACTAGTACACCGAGTCGATACCTCTTGAGAAGACAAGCTGCTGAAGGCGGATTAAGTACTTTTGAGGCCATCTCACGCGCCCTGGCCATACTAGAGCGAAGACCTGAGTTAGATCAGGCCCTAGATTCAATCTTTGAAGTCATTGTTAAAAACACAATGATGAGTCGTTTGGGCCTTCCAAAAGACCGCGAAGACCTCTATCCAGAGCTGCTAAAGCGTTATTTAGCGAATAGTGCCGCTAAGATACGAGTTCCAGGCACCTTATAAATACTACAATCAGCTTTTCTTTATTTTCGCAGCTGATATGGTGGTTTCTATGATGGAATTTCTTAAATTTACTATTTTAGACGAAAAATCGGACCAACAGCTTGGAGTTAAAGAACAAGCTATCTTGTTTAACCGCAATCACATCGTCAGTATCAAACCCATAAATATCCTTGTCTCTGAAGGCGATGTTTTAAAAGGCTATTGGATAAGAACGACAAATGGGAAGAAGTATAAGGCCACAAATATTCCTGCAGACATTGCTATGCAACTCGGAAGGCTTTCTGCTGAACTACCTACAGACGAAGAAAGCTCTTCGTCTATGCCTTTAAACTAAGAACTAAAACCTGATAAGAATCAGGTTTTTAGCTCTCCTAGATTCTATTAGATTTCTATAAATTCAGTAAGATCTTACCTATCCTAGGGAAAGATCGTGGCTGAACTGAGTAGAGAGTCCATTCAACAAAATACGAGCAATAATAAAGAGGTTTCTCTTTGTTTTCATTGCGGATTGAGCACAAGAAACCCATTACAGTTTAATGGAGATCTAAGTAAATCCTTTTGTTGTCACGGCTGCTTAACCGTTTTTCAAATTATTGAAAAAAGTGAGTTAGATCAATACTACTCTATCAAGAATGATTCAGATCAAAGACTTTTTATCCCAACGCCAGAATCAAAGAAAAATTTTCACCATTACGATGAAGCTAATTTTCAATCAGATTTTGTAGAAAATATTGATGGCGAAAAGCATATCAAACTCTATCTTGAAGGTGTTCATTGTATCGCATGCCTTTGGCTCATCGAAAAAATACCCCAAATACTTAAAGGTGTCATCAAGTCCCATTTTGATTTTGATAATTCAGTCGTCACTATTTCCGTTAAGGAAGAGCTTGCTTTAGGAGAAGTGGCAAAGCTCTTAGATAAACTAGGTTACACTCCCCATCCAATTAAAAATGAAGATGAGGTCAGCAAGTTAAAAGCTAATGAAGAAAGAAGCTATTTGATAAAGCTTGGAATTGCCATGGCCTGCATGGGCAATATACTTCTCTTTTCTATCTCTATCTACGCAGGACTTGAAGGAAGCTTAAAGGCAACTTTCAATTGGCTAAGTTTTTTAATATCTCTACCTGTTGTTACATACTGCGCGACCCCTTTCTATCGATCTGCCCTAAGCTCTCTACGCAATAGAAAACCAAATATGGACCTTCCCATCTCAGTCGCCTTAATCGCTGGGACTGGAAGTGGACTATTCTCCCTTTTAACAAATATTGGCGAGACCTACTTTGACTCCCTAACAAGCTTAGTCTTCTTATTGCTTCTAAGCCGCTATTGCTTATTAAAAATAAGACAACGAGGCGTTACTAGCTCTAACCTTGAGTACTTTTCTAGTTTTGGGGACGTAACTATTATTAAAAGTCTTTTAAACAGAGAGTCTAGAAGTGTTCTTGCGAAGTATGTCTCAGTTGGAGACCTGCTTCTTATAAGTGAAGGCGATATCATACCGGCAGATGGAGTTATCATTGAAGGGAATGCTTTTATTAATACTTCTCTCTTAACTGGAGAGTCCCTTCCTATCAAGTACGCAAAAGATGCAAGAGTCCTCTCTGGAACTGAAGTTATTACAGGAGAGATAATCGTCAGAGTGAATTCTATAGGCGAGAAGACTAAGCTTGGTGAAATCCTAGCAAATGTAAAAAAGCTATCAAAGAAACAAACCCCCTTCGCTTCTCTATCTGATAAAGTTTCACGCTATTTTATTGTTCTCATTTTTCTAATAGCCACCCTGACCATTTCTTATTTTACACTTATTGGTTATCCTCTTATTGGAATTTCCCGTGCCTTAACTCTCCTTATAGTCACATGCCCTTGCGCCTTAGCTCTTGCGACTCCCCTTTCTCTGAGTGCTGCTATACAAAAACTTTTGAAAGTAGGTGTCGTTTTAAAGTCTGAAGAAGTGATAGAGAAATTAAATAAGGCCAGAAATATCTACTTAGATAAAACAGGGACCTTAACAGAAGGAAAGTTTCAAGTCCTAGAGTTAGGCTGTGAATTAACACAAAACTTTAAAGAGATCATTTGGACCTTAGAAAAGCGCGGTCGCCATCCTATTGCAGCGGCCTTGAGATCCTATATCGAATACCTTGGTCCTACTTCAGAAAGAGAAATGACAGAGTGGTTGGAGACTCCAGGAGTCGGAGTCACTGGGATAATTAATAATCAAAAATATCACTTAAAAAGAACACCCGCCTACATGGGCGCTGGAACTTCGGTTTCACTTTACGAAGAGGAAGACTTACTTATCTCTATTGTTTTAAAAGATAAGGCCCGAATTGATTCAAAGAAAATTATAAGTAAGCTCAAATCCATGGGTATGAACCCCTTCATTATATCTGGAGACTCTAAAAAGGAAGTTGAAGACCTAGCTTTAGAGGTAGGGATTAACAAAGACCAGGCCTTTTCAGAAATTAGCCCAGAAGGTAAACTTGCCCTCTTATCAAAAGATCCCCAATCAATAATGATAGGCGATGGCGCTAACGATGCGATGGCCCTTCGTAAAGCGTCCATCGGAATTGCTGTCAAAGGCTCACTTGATATTTCACTAGAAGCTGCCGACATTTATTTTACAAGACCGGGTATTTCTTCACTCTGCGAATTATTAGACACTTCGGTTACCGCCGTAAAAGTAATAAAGATCAATATGATCTTTTCACTTCTCTTTAACCTAGTAGGGTCAGTCCTAGCTTTATCAGGAATAATAACTCCTCTTATGGCAGCGGTCTTAATGCCTTTAAGTTCACTTAGCGTTCTTCTCTCTACTTATTTATTCAGTAAGGATAACTCATAAATGGAAGCCCTCTATATCCTACTACCTATTTCGCTCATCTTAGGTGCTACCTTTTTATTCTTATTTATTTTAAGCGTAAAAAGTGGCGATCTTGATGACTTAGATTCACCTGCTAAAAGAATATTATTTGACGATATAAAGAAAATTAATAACAAGGAATCAATGCATGAATCAAAAGACTGAAGGACGAGTTCTCGAAGAATTCTCCTACAATGACAAGATCGTAAGGCAGTTTCTCTACGCCACTTTAGGATGGGGAGCAGTCGCTCTTCTACTAGGTGTTTGTATTGCCTTTCAACTGGCAAGCTGGAAGTTTAACTTAGGCCTAGAATGGGTCACCTTCGGTAGGCTTAGACCTCTTCATACAAACGCAGCAATCTTTGCCTTTTGTGGTAATGCTATCTTTGCAGGGGTCTATTACTCAACCCAAAGGCTTTGTAAGGCTCGAATTTATAACGATGCTCTCTCTAAAGTTCATTTTTGGGGTTGGCAGCTTATCATTCTAGCTGCAGCGATTTCACTTCCTCTTGGTTACTCTCATGGGAAAGAGTATGCTGAACTAGAGTGGCCAATTGACCTTGCCATAACTGTGGTTTGGGTTATTTTTGGCATCAACTTCTTTGGAACACTTTGGAAGCGTAGAGAAAGACATATCTATGTTGCTCTTTGGTTTTACATAGCAACAATTATTACTGTTGCTATTCTTCATATCGTTAACTCTGTTGAAATTCCCGTAAGCCTTATGAAATCCTACCCTGTTTGGGCCGGAGCTCAGGATGCGCTTATTCAGTGGTGGTATGGGCATAATGCCGTCGCCTTTTTCTTAACCACTCCTTTTCTAGGTCTTATGTATTATTTTGTACCTAAGGCCATCAATAGGCCTGTCTATAGTTATAGATTATCTATCATTCACTTTTGGTCATTAGTTTTTATCTACATCTGGGCTGGCCCCCATCACCTTCTATACACTTCTCTTCCTGAATGGGCCCAAACTCTAGGAATGGTCTTCTCGATCATTCTTTGGGCGCCAAGTTGGGGCGGGATGATCAATGGTCTAATGACATTAAAAGGTGCCTGGGACCGAGTTAGGAAAGAGCCTGTCTTAAAGTTCTTTGCTACATCAATTACTTTTTATGGCATGGCGACCTTTGAAGGTCCTCTCATGGCGATTAAATCTGTAAACGCCCTTGCTCACTATACTGACTGGGTCGTAGGTCATGTTCATTCCGGAACTATCGGATGGAATGTCATGATCATCTCAGGGATTCTTTATTACCTAATACCTAAGATGTTCAACACAAAACTCTATAGCGATAAGCTTGCCAACTTTCATTTTTGGTCAACAACAGTGGGACTCGTTCTTTACATTTTTTCAATGTTAGCAGCTGGGATTACCCAAGGATTAATGTGGCGAGCGATAGACACTAAGACGGGCCAACTTGTTTATCCAAACTTTGTTGAAACAGTAACCAAAATAGTTCCCATGTACTGGGTGCGAGCTTTTGGGGGCGTCTTTATCCTGACTGGCTTTGTCATCATGATTTACAACCTATACAAAACGATCAAGCTTGCAAAGAAACCTAATGATGGAGAAATCTTTACAGCTTACGCTTTAGATAGATCAAAAGATCTCTCTAAAGGTCATAGGAAACTTGAAGGGTTAACCGCCCTCTTTACAGTCCTGACTGTTGTAGCGGTCTTGATTGGTTCTGCCATAGAGATCATGCCCTCAATTCTGGCTAGTAAATGGATTGAAAAAGACCCTAGGGTTAAGCCTTATACTTCTCTGGAGATTGCGGGACGCGATATCTATATCAGAGAAGGTTGTTATGTTTGCCATTCTCAAATGATTAGAACAATGGCCCACGAAGAAATTCGTTATGGAAAAGCGTCGCAGGCTTCAGAGTTCATCTACGACCGTCCTTTCCAGTGGGGATCAAGAAGAATTGGACCTGACCTACAAAGAATTGGTGGAAAGTATTCTGACCTTTGGCACTACCGTCATATGTACGATCCTAGAGAAGTGACAGCAGGGTCTATTATGCCTATTTATCCATGGCTTTTTAAGAAGAAGACTGATTTAGGTGTACTGACTAAGAAGCTATCAGTCATGAAGGCCTTAGGAGTTCCTTATTCTGATGAAGAAATCAAGAATGCAAAAGCCGACGCTCTAGCCCAAGCTGAATCTATCACTAAAAGATTAGAGAAGGACGGAGTCGATCCTAAAATGAAGAACAAGCAAATTATCGCCCTTATCGCTTACCTGCAAAGACTAGGTGTCGATATTCAAGAAGAATTAGAAATCGAAGAGGAGGATGAAGAATGAAACAACTAGTTTTAGCCGGTTTTAACTGGACCCACTTAACCAATTTGGCCCTCCTACTTTTCTTAGGTCTCTTTGTAAGCATGCTTATTTGGATCTTTAGAAAAGACAGTGGAGAGATTTATAAAGATGCCGCTTCACTACCATTTTTGAATGAAGCTAGTAAAAAGGAAGATCAAAATGAACGATAAGACAGAACTCACTGAAGAGGATAAGAGCCTCCTCTTAAACCATGATTATGATGGGATTCAAGAGTTTGACTACCCCCTCCCTAACTGGTGGAAGCTCTCTTTTGTTTTAACAGTCATCTTCAGTGTTCCCTACGCCATTTATTACCTCGCTATGGGAGGACCTACTCTTAATGATGAACTTATTCAAGATATGGCCAGCCTAAACAAAGTAAGAACAGCTTACGCCGTAAAGATGGCGAAGTTTGATACTGATGCTTATTCCGCCTTTGAAGGTCCTGAAGGAATAGCTCTTGGGGCAGTCGTTTATGAAGACAATTGTCTTTCTTGTCATGAAGAAAAAGGAAAGGGAGACATCGGACCTAACCTAACCGATGCATACTGGATACATGCAAAAGGTACTGCTTCAACGGTTTATGAAGTTGTCCTTAATGGACGAGAAGATAAAGGAATGCCGACCTGGAAAGAAGACCTTACTAAAGATGAGATCCTCCAAGTTGTAAGCTATTTAATGTCCATTAAAAATACAAATGTGGAAGGCGGCAAAGAGCAGCAAGGGCTTTTAATTAAGTAAGGATTAAGATGGATAAGGAAAATACGACAGTGCATGCTGAAAGACTAGCCACTTTAGATGAGGCAGGTCACCGCATCTATGTTCATCCTGAAGAAGTAAAGGGAAAGTGGAGAGACAGAAGAACATTGGTCTTCTATGCCCTAGTCTCAATCTACTTTGTGCTACCTTGGATTCACTTTTCTGGAAAACAGATCATACTTTTGGATTTAGCGGAAAGAGAGTTCACCTTTTTTGGCACCACATTCTTTAGCCATGACGGCCCCCTTGTCTTTTTCATCTTTTTAAGTTTTGTTTTAGCATTTGGTTTTATCACCGTTAAATGGGGTAGGATTTGGTGCGGTTGGGCCTGTCCACAGACTGTTTTTATTGATTTGGTTTATAGAAGAATCGAAAAGATGATCGAAGGAAGCGCACGCGCGAGGAAAAAACTCTCAGCTCAGCCTTTAAACCTTAACAAGTTTATAAAGAAGTCATTCAAGTGGTTCTTATTTTTACTAGTATCAGTTCACCTTTCACATACTTTCCTAGGCTACTTTGTAGGAACAAGAAAACTTTTTTTAGTCACTATAGGGAACCCGACCGATCACTGGACTCTTTTTGTAATTATGTGGTCCGTAACTCTTCTCTTTCTCTTTGATTTTGGATGGTTTAGAGAGCAATTTTGTATTGTTGCTTGTCCCTATGGCAAGATTCAATCCGTTGTAATGGATGAAGCCTCTTTAGTTGTGGCCTATGATGTCTCCCGTGGAGAACCAAGAAGGAAAACTGTTCCATCCGACCAGGAGGGGGAGTGCATTTCTTGCGATCATTGTGTTAAAGTATGTCCCACCGGGATTGATATAAGAAAAGGAACTCAACTTGAATGCATCTCATGTACTCAATGTATTGATGCCTGCGATGAGATCATGACAAAGATGGAGCGCCCACTAGGACTAATCCGTTACGATTCTCTTTCCAATATGGAAGGAAAAAAGGTTAGCTCCTTTGCTGCTAAACCTATGTTCTATGCCGTCGCCCTCCTTGTCACTTTCTTAGCCTTTGGCTATGCCCTCAATAAAAGAAACTCTATTAGCTTACAATTTATCAGAGGTAGTAAGTCTGCCTACCAAGAAATAAAGCGTGCTGATGGTAGTAGAGAGATTGTTAATCATTACAAGGTTTCAGTCTATTATAATGGAGACATGGATCATAATTTGACCATTTCGACCCTAGAAAATTTTAAACCTGAAGAGCTAAGGATTGTTTCCCAAAAGATGCCCTTCCCTGTTTCTCCTGGGAAAAGACAAACCGTTGATATTTTCATTAGGTTTCATAAGAGCATCCTTGATCATGGAAGAAAGACTATTAAACTTCAAATTAAGAGTGATGAACAGATTCTTGAAGAAGAGGAGGTTAAACTTGTCGGACCTTTTTAGTGGATTTGCTGGCTCTAGCCTTATCGCCCTGCCATGGATTGCTTTTTTAGCAGGGCTTGGAGGTAGTGTTCATTGTGTCGGTATGTGCGGAGGCCTTGTTAGCGCTACTTCAAAAACAAGAAAAGAGATCTGGCTCTATCAGGTAGGGAGGCTCTTAGGATATAGTTTTCTTGGACTCTTTGGAGGAACACTCGGACATATCTTTTCTCAATACTTTAATTCTCAAGTCACAAGCCTACTTCCCGCGATTGCCCTCGGTGGTCTTTTTATTATATGGGGATTAAAAACCTTTAGAGGTGAGGCAAAGAAGATTAAACCCAACCTTTTCTCAAAAATGAGACAAAGTATTTGGTCAAAGATTATCCCGACCCTACCTGGACCTGGTAAATCTTTTGGCGTTGGACTTTTTTCAATTCTATTGCCCTGTGGTTTCTTATACAGCATGATTATTGTCGTCACTTCTTTTCACGATCCAATCAAGGCGCTTATTGCAACCTTCTTTTTCTGGGTAGGAACTCTCCCTGCATTAACAATAGCTCCTGATATATTAGTTAAATACTTAAAGAAGTTCTTAAATTCATCACCTAAGGTTTTAGGAAGTAGTTTTATGATTATTGGGATAGTCACAATCGCTTATAGGATAAGCATGACCTATCATCTCCACCATGGAGGATCTTGCCATTAGCCGAGGCTAAAATGGCATTGATCAATGATATTTTGATCTACTAATGACTTTAGAGTAGAGAGATCAAGAGACAGGACCGTAGTCCCAGGGAAAACCTTGATCTTATACTTTGTAGGGGTTTTATTCCAAAGCTCGATGATACCCACAGACTGACAGGGCTTAATAAGAGTAGACGTTTTTGTTTTGATAAGTTCAATCTCCCCCTCTATAAGAATCATCCCTACTCTCGGGATATGACTTCTGTGTGTGACGATCTCTTCATTTTTATAGACGACAACAGGAAAGTTCTCTTTTAGGATAGTAAAATATTGGCTGTATATTTGTCCGTTCAAATGATTCTCCCTTATTAAAGAATAAGTCGAATCTCTTGATCATAATATGATCTAGGTCAGCTTTGAAGGTGTAATTAAAAGGGTGAATCTAGTAGTTCAGATTGGCAAATTCAACCAACTTTTCTTCGTCTAGAATGACGAGCGACTTCCCTACTTGACCGAGGACTTTCTCAGATTTTAACTCTGAAATACAACGAATAAGAGTTTCAGAGGAGGTTCCAAGATAGGATGCCATCTCTTCTCTCGTTAACTTTAGGGTTATCATCTTCCCATCACCAGTCTCTTCACTATGCGAAGCTCCTAAAAGAAGAAGAAGTTCGGAAGTTCTTTCAAAAACGGATTTTTGAGAAAGAGAAGCAATTCGATTTTCTGATAGGCCTAGGTCCCTACCTAGACGGAACATAAGGTTCTTTGAAATTGTAGGTTCTTTTGTGACTTTATCGAGTATGTACTTCTTGTCTATAAAGCAAACTCTAGTATCTTCTAATGCAGTCGCTGTGGCACTATAGAATTGATCAGTGAAGATACTTCTGTGCCCAAGGACATCCCCAGCTCCCGCCAAGCGAACAATATTTTCTTTACCACTAGGACCTAGTTTTGAAACCTTAACATTACCCGTACTGATACAATAAAGACCAAAGGGAGGGTTTCCCTCTACAAAGAGCGTCTGGCCTTTCTTATAAAGATTCGTGATTTTATTGGCGCCTAAATCATTAAGGGATGCTTCCTCAAGTTCACAAAAGACGCCGTCCATTCTCGATGGACAGTCTTGACACGCTTTAGAGATATGCTTGCTCAAAATAACTCCCTTAATAGAAGAGTACCATTCATACTTCCTAAAAAACATGATCTAAGTCAGGCCTTTTAATAAGTTTGAACTAATAATGAATATATTAAACATTACATGTACTTATAGTTATTCAGAGCCTCTTACGTCAATACAATCTTAGTGTTTTCAGAGTTTTTAGAGAGCAATTTGAATATAATCCCGGCAATAAAGCTAAAGAGAATGCCATAAGTCGCAGATACGGAGGGATTTAAAACTCCACCGAACAAGTTTAAGTATAAATGTAGGAAAAGCGCCCCTATTGAACAGAATCCTACTTGGAAAGGGCTTAACCTATTCTTAAAAAAGACTCCAAAAGTAATAGGTACAATACTAGCAGCTGCAAGGCCATAAACGCCTTTTTGTGCGAAAAGACCTACGAGCTTTGGCGGATTCCATGCAAAGAATAAAGAGATGAGCCCAATGATAACGAGAACAACTCTTGAGAGGTTTAGTGAGTTTAGTTTTACCTTTCTGCTCATCCAGGGATCATAAATATCATTTACTACCATTGAAGATAATGAAACTAAGATCCCATCAAGAGTGGAGAGCCCTGCGGCCAATAAGCCTATAGAGACTAGACTCGTAAAGTACTGGCCCCAAACAGTGCTCTTGAATGTTTCCGTAATATAGGTGACGACAACCATATCTTGCCTTGCTACCTCGAGCCCATCAAAGCGAGCGAAGAAACCTATAAAGAGCATTAATGAAAAGATAGCTCCAGTACCAAGAGTGGTGGCGAGGAACTTATTAACTTGTTTATCATCCTTGAGAAAAAGAACCTTCGTTAAGATATGAGGTTGGAGCATGAGAGCAAAAGTCACAATAAAACTGCTTAGGAAAACGCTAAAGAAATCATAATAAAGAGAACTCTCAACGTTAAAGACGGAAGCATAGTTAGGCGAAATAAGTTCTAAATTATTCACAAATCCCCGCTCCATTTGACTATAACCATAAACAAAGAGGAAGACTGAAATGCCAAGCATGACAACACCCTGCAAAGTATTTGTATAAGCGTGGGCGTAAGAACCTCCCATCAATACATAACTAAAAACAAAGAGCATCACCATAATAAGGGCCATCTTTTGAGAAACAGGAAAAAGTCCTGCCACTAAAAGTGAGCAGCCAACCATAATAAGAACAACAAAGGTAATAGAGAGCAAATTCATCACAGCAAAGAGAAGCCCAAGCTCTTTAGATTTGTACCTAGTTGAAATCCAATGAGGAATAGTAAGGGCGCCTTGCTTCTCACCTAAGAAACGAAACTTCTTTGTTAAACTGATAAAGGCAATAGCGACGCCCAGAGATGCTGCCACTGCATAGTGAAGAAATGCACTAAGTCCGTGAGTAAAAACAAAACCCGGATTAATAACGAAGGTGGCGGTAGAGCTTATTGAAGCAGAAAGAGTTAAGCCTACCATATAAGGGCTCATATCCCCTTTTCCGATAGAGAAGCTCTTTAAATCAGAGGTTTTCTTCATTCCTTTTAGTGAAAGCCAATAAGTGACTCCAATAAAAAGAAAAATTAAAAGATACTTAAAGACTTCAGCGTTCATCATTAACCTATACCTTATTAAGGGCCTCTTGCCTAAGAGAGCTCTTGTTTATCTTCCCTGAACCTAAAAGTGGAAAGTCGACTATGTTTTCTAAATATAAAGGGTGTTTATAGCGGCAGAGCTTAGTATTTAAGAATTTTCGTAAAATATTCAATTCTAAACTAGAGTTACCACGGTAAAAGGCAAACCCAACTTCTCCCCATTCTTTATGAGGCACCGAGACCACTGCAACCTCTTCAATCGAAGGATGAAGAGCAAGGGATCTTTCAACTTCAGCTGGGTATACGTTCTCCCCGCCAGAGATATACATTTCTTTTTTTCTTCCAACTATATAATAGAATCCATCAGAATCTACTCTAACGAGATCCCCTGTTTTAAAGAAATTCTTAAAAAATGAATCTTTAAAACGTTTTTGCTCGTTGAAATAACCACTACAAACATGAGGTCCACTTAATAGAAGCTCTCCCACTTCATTGACCTTAGCAAAACTGCCATCTTCTTTAAGCACCATGGTCTTGGTATGCTTCATAGGTTTTCCGACAGAGCCCATTTTACTGAGCGCCATGTCTTCTTTTAAAGAAAAACAATTGGGTCCCACTTCCGTCATTCCGAAACCTTGGCGAAAGCTTAGATTTCTTTTTTGATAGGTGTCTATCAACTCCGGGGAACATGGTGCCCCTCCAGAGATGAGAAACCTTAAGCTCGATAGATTAACTTCGTTAAAGCTTTTAGATTCTGCCATTCTTTGAAACATGGTAGGAACTGCAAAATAGACACTTATCTTCTCGCGTTCAATTAATTCTAATGTTCCTTTAGGATCAAAACCTTTTGATAGAATAACAGTCCCTCCGATGAGAAGCAGAGGAAGAAGAAGGACATTATAACCACCTGTGTGGAAGAAGGGAGTTTCTACGACAGTAATATCATCTTTCTTAAGACCCCATTCTTTAACTGTGGCCCATTGATTGGCTTCCAGCATTTCCCCATGAAAGAGAACACCTTTTGGTAGCCCGCTAGTTCCAGAGGTGAAGAGCATTAATAATGGATCACTCTTTGAAGTGCTTACAGAATTAAACTTGTAGTCACAGGGAAGATTCCAAATATTAAGATCTATCATAAATCCGCTTGTCTTAAGATCTGTTTCTTCGTCAAGAATTAAGTAATAAGGGTCGACTCTATCAACTATCTTTTGTAATTCATCACTAGAGAGACGCCAATTCAAAGGGACAAAGATGGCCCCAATCTGCGCAGAGGCGAGAAATATACTAATATGTTCTCTTCTATTTTGTGCCTTTAAAGCGATTCGATCGCCTTTTTGCACACCATTTTTTTGAAAGAAACTGGCCCATCGATCGACCTCTAACCTGAGCTTTCGGTAACTCCACTTTGTACCGGTTGCTTCTTCAATCAAAGCAATCTTTCCAGGCTCATTTAGGCTTATCTTATTAAAGAAATTAACCCAGCTCATAGGACTCCCTTAGAAAAGGAATAATCACTTTTTTAATACTTTGGGGGTTTTCAATTATAGAAGCATGACCACCGGGAATAACCTTTAATTTAGCCCCGGTGACTTCTCTTGCAAGAATCACTTGTGAATTCGGAGGAGTTAAAAGGTCCTCTTCCCCAACTAAGAATAATGTTTTTGTTAAAATCTTAGAGAGATCCACTCCACCAGAGAGCGCCCCTTTTATTAGACCTATGACATTTGAGTCAACGGCATCTTTTGATCTCTTCCTATAATAGTCCACTAAATCAGGTCTTTTCTTTAGAAAAGTTTCTCCCCAAACCCAAGGTAAGGCGACATCAAAGCGAAGCTCACTCCCACCTTGTTGATGGGCTTTTAACCAAGACTCTAGTTTTGTTTTTAAAAGAGGTTCTAAATCTCCATAACTGTCACAAATAACCAAAGTATCGCATCTCTTAGGATACAAAGAAGCAAACTTCATGGCGACCCTTCCGCCATTACTTAAGCCTATAATCCCAACCCTAGAGATGTCATTTATCATTAGAACTTTTAAGAGATCATCGACTTGCTCATCTAAGTCGTAAGAGGATTCGATGTCAGGAGCTATGCCTTGACCGCGGCCATCATAAGTTAAGATATTAAAGTCAGAAAGGTCGTCGAGGGCCATGTCCCATGAGCTTTGGTCAGTAAAGAGACCATTGATTAGGACTAACCATGGAGTATCTTTATGATGAATATGTCTGGTATAAGGAAGGCCCATTAGATAATTATTCCCCCATCAACATTTAAGCAAGTTCCCGTTATAAAACTAGCGTTATCACTGGCCAAGAATTCATAGGCCTTGGCAATGTCTGATGGTTTTCCCATACGGGCAAGAGGAGTCTTTCCCTCCATCATAGCAATAACCTTTTCAGGCATTTTTTTGACCATTGCTGTCGCTATAAAACCAGGAGCAACAGCATTTACTCTGATGCCATATTTTCCTAATTCTTTTGCTAAAGTTTTTGTTAGCCCGATAAGTCCCGCCTTACTAGCGACATAATTGGCCTGACCAAAGTTTCCATTATGGGCCACAACTGAAGCGGCATTTAGGATGACACCAGTGCCCTGATCTTTCATTTGAGTCGCTGCCATCTTTGAAAGCATAAAAACAGCTTTAAGATTTACATCAAGGACTAGATCCCAATCTGCTTCTTCCATCTTTAAGCAAGTTGCGTCGCGAGTGACTCCAGCGTTATTGACTAAGACGTCAATGCCCAGGTCTATTTCTTTTTGAATCATCTCTCTAGATTCTTTTGCTGTTACATCAGCGCTAATATAAGTAAGGCGCTCGTTAAACTGAAAGGATAGTTCCGTTTCTTCTAAGGTTGGTCTATCAATCACAATAAGATGATCCCCTCCTTCCCAAAACCTATTTACAGTTTCTCGACCAATACCACTTGCTCCGCCTGTTATAAAAACTCTTCTCATGACTACCTCAGTATTTTAAATCTTTGATTGCGTTAGTATTAAATATCTCTTTGTCATATCTTATGCTTATGGCAGACCAGGTATAACCAATTCCCGCTGAAGCAAGAGAGATATGATCGCCTTTCTTTAATATTTTCTCTCTCTCTGCTAGCCCTAGAGAAACCACTTGATCTGGAGCTCCAAAATGACCATAATTCTCAAGGTAGATTGATTGCTCAATGGATAATTCTAAGTTCTCTAAGATCGCCTCATGAGCTGACTTCTTCATATGAAGAAGGGAGAGGTAATCGATAGGTCTACTTGGCATTGAAGTCGTAGCTGCTGTTTTAATGACCTTTAAGAAATTCTCGATTGACCTACTTGCTAATCGCTCTCGCATTCCAGTGATATCTGGGCAGGTAAGATGATAGTCACTAGATTCATGACCTTTAGAAAAAGGATTTACTGTTCCTCCAGTAGGGATGATGACATCTAGGCTAAAGTCGCCATCAGTTATGATTGAAGAATTTAAGATAGGGTTGATTTCGCTTTTTTCAATAACAATAGCTGAACCACCGTCTGCCAAATTATAAAGAAACCTTGAGCTCTCATCTTGATAATTAACAAGATCCCCTGTGCGGTGCCCACCAACAAGAAGGGCCCTCTTATAATTCTTATTTGTTTGAAGAAGTGATTTAGCCACACCTAGGGCCACCACATTTGAAGAACAACGGGCGCTTAAATCAAAGGCAAAAGCATTCTTTAGTCCAAGCTCTCTTTGAACATAGATCCCCGCTGACCAAACATTAAAGTCTTTGTATTCAGAACCTGTCCAAATAATGAGGTCAATACTTAAAGGGTCTATCCCCTCTAGGGCCCTAGTGGCTGCCTTTATTGCCATTAAGGAGGGATCGATCTTATCATTTAAAAGAGCACGGCACTTTCTCTTGATCCCCATCTTCTCAGAGATTACATGCTTAGGAATCCCTGACTTTGAAGCAATAGACTCAGCATCTTCAAATTCACTTGGGAGCCAGACTCCCATACTTAATACTCCAACGCTCTCTAGATCTTCCACGGATAACTCCTTTTTCCAAAAAAACCATTATTTATACACAACAGCAAGTTTTTTATACATCTGTACAAGAAAATAATGACAATGAAGTTGCTCTGTGTTAGATTACCCTATGGAAAAACAAACTGTTGACCCTTTGATGATCAGGCTCTTTGAGTTTAGACCTCGAAAAGGCGATTTAAAAAAAGCTGAGATCATTACAGCGGCTATTGAATGCTTATCCGAAGATGGTCTTGAAAAAACCACCTTTGAGGCCATTGCTAAAAGAATAGGAACTAGGCGTGCTCATGTTAATTACTATTTCTCTGACAAACAAAATATCTTCTTAAGCGCCATTCAATATATTGCAGCCACCTATCAATCCATTTCTTTAGAATGTTTAGAAAATGCTAGTGAAAGCGAGAATCTATTAGACGCCTACCTACAAGGCCCTTTTAAGTGGGCTAAGAATCATCCTGAGCAACTCTCAGTAATGTTTCTCCTTTACTACCTATCAACCTTTCAAAGTGAATACTTAGAGCTTAATCATCAGATAAGAAAAGGCGGGGCTCAACGAATCTCTTATATCTTAAGAAAGAAAGATACTTCTCTCTCAAAGAAAGAAGCCGATTTAAAAGCAAAATCTATTCAAAATATTCTTTCAGGATGCCTCTTAGATGTGGCTACAACGAAAGGAAGAACCCTAGCATCAGCAGAAAAAGAAGTTAAAAGACTGGTCTCGTTGATTTAAAAAGGGCTCGGAAGGCCTCTGTGGAGGGCCTTCCGAGTTGAAAGAACTATCTACAACTTCCGTAGTATCTAGAAACTAACTTGTCATGTGTATTTTTAAAGTTTGTTGATCCAAATTTTGGAAAAGTAACGTTAAGAACTGAACGACGATAAACTTCGCATTCGAAATTATTCTTATCATTATCTCCGCCTCTATTTACTTGTCTTTGAACTTCATAGCGATCAAAGTCAACATTAGTCGCTTGAACTCCTCTTCCCATTGTTTGGCTAAAACGAGTGCTGGCTGAATCACAATCGCTTCTCATAGGAAGGTTTGCTTTAAGGTATCCTTCTCCAACTCTTCCATAAGATTCAAGTCCACGGACTTTAACTTTTAGGTTTCCAAAAAGTGAACACTTAACTTTCTTAACTTGAACCATGTCAGCGAATGCACTTGTGCTTAGTAATAAAACTGCGGCGAAAAATAATTTTTTCATGAAACTCTCCTTGTTTGTTTTTATTGAATTAAATTTAAGGACTAGAAAATAAAAAAGCACAGAATAAATATAATTGTGAATAACTCCTTCGTCTCAATAGTTAAGTGACGAATAAGAAACCCCTGATTAAAAGGTTTTAGCGTTTGGTAATATTTGGCTAGGGTCAATTTGACACTAAAATGTGAAAAGATATTTCTTGAGGTTATTTGGAAACGCAGCTGGTCATTATAAAGTATTGATTAGATTTCGTTACAGTTTTGCAATAGCCGCTTCAACTAAGGCTTCACCTTTATCACAGCAACATTTAATATCAAACCTTCCCTCAGATCTAATCATGTCGAGTTTTAAAAGGGCCTTTCCATGCTCATCACAAGTAACAGAGCTTAGATCTTCTCTAGCTTTTTTAACAACCTCTTCAAGTTGATCAATAACAGCATCTTTAATCTGGGTTTCATCATTCATACTAAATCCTAGTTTCTATGTTTTTTAAGATCTTCTCTAAGACTCTTCCGGCGCCAATACCAATGTCAACGACCTTGCCTTTTTTATCGACAAGAATAAACATTGGAATTAAGTTGGCCATGTATTCACTATTAACTTTTCCGTCCGGAGATCTTAAGAAAATAATATCTCTGTCTTTAGATTTTAGATAATCATCAACCTTGGCTAAGTACTTCTTTAGATCTTTTTTCTTATCAGTAGAAATACTTAAAACATCGACTGACTTCTTGTTCTTCTTTGCAAACTCTATCAGCCTTGGATGAGCAGAAATACAGGCGGGACAGGTAATAGACCAAAATTCAAGTAAGGTATATCTCCCCTTCTGGTCTTTTAAAGACAAGCTCTTCTTTTTACTTCCTTGTATCACTGGTAAATCAAATCCAGGAGCCGGAAGGTTCATAAGCTTCTTCTTGGCCATCTCTTCTGCATCAGGCTTAGCGACTAGAGTAAACTTCTTAAAGATCTTTTTCTTAGCTCGTAAGAGTTCGACCTTTACTTCAAGCCCTACTCCTTTATCAGTCACGGCCTTAATTAACTCTGAAGGAGTCTTAACTTTTTTTCCATCAATAGAAATGACTTCATCTCCCGCTAGGATGCCCCCTTCAAGGGCCGGGGTACCAGGAAGAGCCTTTTTGACTAAAACACCTTCTACGCCTTTATCAATAGCGATACCTAGCCATGGCTTAACAGAGCGAACCTGGCTCATCAGCGAAGTCGAAAAGAGAAAAAGAATTGATACAATGAGAACACGCATTACTTAAACCTTTGGGTCAGTTATAGAGCTTTAATTCAGCTTTATTATAACCAATCTAAAGGCTGCGTAAATATTTCGCTAACTTTTTTAATTTAACATCTTCTACGGTGGACTCTCTTTTAACTATATAGACATCCCTAACGATCTTCTTCATTCCTGAGGGAAGTGCTTTTTTTGTGAGATGGAACTCATCTTTAATGACTTCATTATGCAGCTTTGCCACAAAGCATGGGATAAACACGGCGCAGTGACCATTTCTGGCTAAAGAGATAGCTGTCTCCATTAAATCCACTCTAAAGCTAACTTCACGTTTGATAAGGTTATCAGGCCAGCTATCTAGCCCCTTGGTGCTTGTCGGCGCCCCTTCTATTGGAATTAATGGTGCAGCAAACGGGATCTTTAAAAGTGGTGTCTTTTTGAAGGCTCCTTTTTTAACAAAAGCTCCCATCTCTATCTGTGAAACCTTGAGATGTTCTACTCCAGGAAAGGCAATGGGTTCATAGGTGATGGCCATATCAATCTCATGATTCATTAAGGCCTGTTCCATCTTTCCCGGTATCAATTCTTGAAAGTCGAGTTCGTACTCATCAAACAAAGGCCCTAAAAGTTTAGCAAAATAAGTCGTAAAGACTTCAAAAGATCCTATCCTAAGGCGAGGAAGACCAGTTTCTGGTTTATCTTTTAATAGTAAATCAAGAGACTCAAAGAAGCTTGGGATCTTTCTAGCAAACTCGTGTCCTTCATCAGTGAAGACAATTCCTCGACCACTGGGCATAAAAAGCTTTTGACCGAGTTCAACCTCTAAGGAGCTAAGTGACTTAGAGAGTCCTGAGTGAGAAATACCTAAGAGCTCAGAAGCCTTTCTTAGGCTTCCTACTTGATAGACGGTATGAAATTGCTTGATCCTTATAGTTTCCATATTGGAACCACTTATTGACCATTATTCACTTTATGTCAATTATCTATGGTGCTATTTTCACTCTGCCCTAGGAGGACATCATGACTTTAAAAATACTACTCACCTTTTTAACACTTCAATTTTTAGCCCCAGTTGCTATCGCTAGCACAAAAAACTATTCAGGCCATTACAAGCTCCAATTAGATATCCAAGGAAAAGTCTATATGGACGAGTTAATCTTGGAGAAAAACTTAGAAGGGAAATACACAGGGAAGTACATAGTCCCTGGATCTTTTGAATCAGAAGTCATAGATTTTTTGATAACCAGTGATAAGTTTGATTTTAAGATTCATGTTATTGAAGGAAGCGCTGATTACTTCTCTCTTTTTAGAGGCAGTATCACCGACGAAAAGATTCAAGGCTCAGCTTATATTCTTCCTGCTATGGAACTCCTAGGGGTTTTCGAAGGAAGAAAACAATGAGGGATTTTCATTCGGTCTTAAATGAGCATCGATCAATTCGTAAGTATAAGAAGACTCCCGTAAAAAAGGAACTTATTCAAAAGATACTCGATGCCGGAACGAGAGCCTCCTCTTCAGGAAATATGCAGCCCTATTCTATCATTGTGACAACAGATGAAGACTTAAAGAAGGAACTTCTTCCTCTACATTTTAATCAATCAATGGTCATGGACGCTCCTGTTCTCGTCACCTTTTGCGCTGACTTTAACCGAATGAGAAAATGGTTAAAACTCAATCAGGCACCAGAGAACTTTGATAATCTTATGAGTTATCTTATAGGCATGATAGACGCTACCCTAGCATCACAAAACGTCGCCCTAGCAGCTGAGGCTGAGGGCCTTGGGATTTGCTTTATGGGGACAACCCTTGCTTCGAATAAAGA
Organism: uncultured Halobacteriovorax sp.; assembly: GCA_913061265.1. Lineage (GTDB taxonomy): Bacteria > Bdellovibrionota > Bacteriovoracia > Bacteriovoracales > Bacteriovoracaceae. The sequence continues at coordinate 359,821 of CAJXVS010000005.1, forward strand.
GATCTCGAAGGTCTTAAAGCTACCCTCTCATTGCGTCCCTGTTGTGGGATTTTCTCTTGGCTACCCTGATGAGATGCCTGAGAAACGTGATCGTCTCCCCTTAGATGGCATCGTTCACTATGAAACTTATAAGGACTATTCAGATACAAGGATTGAAGAGATTTATCATCAAAAAGAAACAGAAGGCATGAAGCGCTATCAAAAGGACCCAAAGCTCCGAGAGATGATGAGAGAAGGAGGGGCAGAGAACTTGGCCCAAGTTTATACAAAGCTTAAGTACACAAGAGAGTCTCATCTTAACTATTCAAAAGACGTTTTTGATTGCTTAGAAGAAGCGGGCTTCCTTCATTTTCAGTAAAAGACGCTAGGAATCTACGAAGCTACTTTGAATCAGTGGTTTATGGCCCTTCAAAGGCCGTAAAAACTTCAGGTTCCCACCTTTTTTTTCTAATTCTGGCATGATGGGCCTCTATTTAAACTTAAAGGAGTCCCGTATGAAAAAATCAATTCTTATTCTTTTAACGCTTATTTCTATGCCTCTACTAGCTGAAGTTAAGACTTATACAAATAGCGAAGGCTGTAAGTTAGAAGTTAATGATACTGAAAAAGAAGTTATCTATACTTTAAGTCAGAACGGAAAAACGGAAGTGGCTAATTTTAGCGGTGATTATATGACTGTTGATTTTGCTTATTGTCCTGATCAATCTGGAGAGATCTTCTTTACAGAAGGTTCAGCTGGTTATGGATTAATGGTTTTTTGTGACGAAGATAAAGAAGCAACTAGCCGAGGAATCATCGATCTAGAAATTAAGAGCAGCGGCGTTGTTAATAGCTTTAGCGTAACTTCTGAAGCTAAAAATGATAAAGGTGAATGGGTAACTACTACAAATCTTTCTTGTGGTGACTTTCTCTAAGAAATATTTATTCTTTCAGGTTTCGGAGGAGAATAAAACTCTCCTCCATTGAAAGAGTTCTTTTGCAAGAGCTCTAAGAGTTTCAATCTTAGGGCCGAACTAACCTCTGTAAACTCAATCCCTAATAAACATTCCCCTTCACTCATCCTGTGATTTACGACTTTAAATTTTAAAGAGATAAAAACATTCTCTTCGTCTCTAATAATAACGAGTCCCTCATCATTAACAGCGGCCAATAGACCCACTTCCATTCCCACAATAAAGAGAAGGCCACCGGAGGAGATATTTTTAATCCTTCCTGAGACTTCAAAACCCTTCTTATCAATGAACATAGAACCATCGAGATCCGAATGATAACGCCCACGAGCGTCCCATAGATGCCTCAGGTGTCTACTCAAGACATACTTCTTAACTAGGGGCCAATAAAGCACGCTAACGATAACCAGATTAACCGCCATTAGAACAAAGGCAGACCAGTGTGGGCTCTTAGAAAAATAAGGCCATGAGAAGGCCTTGTAAGTCATTAAGGAATAAGCATTAAAAAAAGTAAGGAGCATATAAAGATGCTGACCTATTTTAAAAGAAGAAAGTAAGAGAACCCCGGTAAGAGGAGCTAGTACCCAGTACTCTACAAACATTGTAGGAGAGCTCAAACTATTGTCGATTATATTATTCCAAACAATAGAGAATTCAAGCTTAGTTGATAGCTTGAAAAAGAGGATACGAAATAAGGGGTCAACAACTAGGGCAGCCCCAAGAAGTCTTACGAGTTTTGTTAGGTTCATAAGGAGAAGATAGTCCGAAATAAAACCCGGGTAAAGGCGACATTATTTCAAGCTATTACAGAGAATGCCTCCCTTAAAAAGCGGCATTGATCTGTGGCAATGGTAAATAAAAAGAGGATAAATTACATTGAACTTGAGTATTATCCCTCCTTTGCTATGAATAAAGCACCATGAAAAAGATCCTTCTCTTCCTCCTATTTTCGGCCCTCTCTTCTTCTTTATTAAAGGCAAATGATTGTGAGGTTATAAGAGCTTCAGAAGTAGAGGTTAATAGATCTGTTAATATAGTCATGGTCCCCTCTAACTTTAAAGGCGATATGGAGCTCTTTAGATCTGAGGCAAAGAAGATCTTAAAGACCTTTGAGACCTATAGACCTTTCGCCCCTGAGAATAAGCTCATCAATTTCTTCTTATCAACTAAAGAGGCTAAAAAGAATAGCTTCTGTGAGTATGGTTGCGCTGGAGTTGAACGGCTTTTATGCTGTGATAGAAAGGACGCTAAGAAATTGGCCAAGGTTTGCAATAAGTCTGATGAAAGGCAGATCCTAGTTATTCACAATGACACAAAGTACGGTGGCGCCGGTTATATAGAAGAAAACATGGCGACCACTTCAATTAATGAACTCGCGCCAAAAGTAGCTGTCCATGAACTAGGTCATAGCCTCTTTGATTTAGCTGATGAATATATATACTCAACAAGTAACAGAGGTTTAAAGAACTGCGCCACTAGCACTTGTCAGGCCTGGAGCGATCTTATTGAATCTGGTTACCCAGGCGCAGAGTGTACGCCAAACGGATGTGCTGCTGGAAGCTCTTATACTTGCGGCGAGACCATCATGAAGTCACTAAGCTTAAGCTTTGGACCTAATAATGAAAGACTAGCTTGTTGTAAATATAAGTCTATAACAGGAACCTATCCAAGCTTCTGCGCTCCTTATCAAAAGGTAGGTATGGGTTTAGAGAACTTCTGTTCATCAAAGAGTTTATCTTTAAAGGCTCCAGAATTTGAGAAAGATCAAGTTGAATACTTTGATCCAAGCGGCGAAAAGTCAGGCTTCTTTAAAATAGAGGACTAGTAATAAAGAGGTTTCCCTTTGCTCGAACTTTTTTTGAATCTACCACAATGATCGCCCGGTTTTTTTTATCCAAGAAGAAACCCTCTGGTTTCTTAATTCTTTTAGGCAATTTCCATGTTTTCTCTACCAAAAAACTTCCTCCCTTTTCAGAGAGGCCAGGAATTAACCTTGAAATATTTCGGCTCTGATCACTGAGCAGATACAGGCTTCCATCTAAATGTTGAAAGATATCACTAACATCTTTTATCTTTTTTAAATAACTAATGGGAAGGGACCAGTTGTTAACGGCATATAAGGGCCCCTTAACAAAGCCTTTAAAATCTTTTTCCTTCCTTTTATAAGCTGTCTTCTTTTTTTTATCCTGTGAAAATTCTATCAACTGCACGGGGTCTTTTTCTTTTACAACTATGATTGATCCGCTATCACCTAGGATGATCCCTTCCCCAAGAGAGTTAGAATCTTTATGCCAATTCAAGGTCTTTGATAATGCCCCTTCTATAATTAAATCATGAACAGATGAGATGCTTTTTAAATCCTTGGAAACATTAAGAACCCGTGCAGGGCTTTCCTGTAACAGGACAAGACTACCATCACTCTTACAGGCAACTGCTTCCCATTGTCCCTTTAGGTCCTTAGGCGCTCCTTTTAAAGTGGCTAAATCAATAACGAGAGAAGCCAGTCCCGATAGGTTTGAGAAAGGGTAAATCGAAAGTAGATTATCTTTATCGTTAACAATAACGACCTCATTTCCTCTTAAGCAAATACCAGACATCTCTGTCATCGATACTCTATGGCTACTTTCAATTTGGAGGTGTTTCTCATTTGCGAGGCCCTGGACAACAAGAAACTGTATGATAATTTTTAGGATTATGATATTCACTTTAGACCTCGGTCTATTTTAAGACCCTTTTATAAATTACACATCAACTAACTGACTACCTGAGTAAAACGATTTCAACATGCCTCAATTTTAGAGCTTATTTAATTAAAGCTACTTTAATACCTAAAAAAGCCATTAAAAATCATGTACGCCCAAATATCCACAACTGCCTATAATAACGCCTATATTAACATATTTGAATTTTTTATGAACAAATTCAGTTTTATATTTTGCAAATTACCATAAAATTAATTTATGAATTCAGAACAGGTACTTATTTGCGATATAAATGATGAATGGTCTAACTCCTTAGGTGAGTTTTTAAAGAAGTCTGCCTTCTCTCCACAGTACGTCCACACAGGTAAAGAGATTCAAAAGGATCTTTTTGATAATTCAGAGGTAACAACACTAATTATGAATTGGGGAGTTAAAGAACACGGCCCTCTTGAAGTTTTAAGGTTTATAAAAACTGTCACTCCAAGCTTAAGAGTCTTCTTGGTCTTTGAATCCCAAGTGGAATTTGATGAGTCAGAGCTCACTCCTTCTACGATAGTTAAACTAGGAGTTACAAAGTACTTCATCAAACCCATGGGCCATCAAAAGATCATGACTTCACTTAAAGGTGGACAGAAATTTGATACTTGGAAAGATGGAAATGAATCAGATGAGAACTTTGAAGCTGTTGAAATGGAAATCAATGACAAAGAGTTCACTAGAATAAAGCTAAAAAGTTTTGCTATGGGAGCAAGGACTGTTTTTGATCATTATATAAAACTTGGAAAGAGCAAGTACCTTAAGATTCTCCACAGAGGTGAGTCTTTCTCTATCAATCGAATAAAAAAATATTCTGATAAAGAAATAGAATACCTATACTTTAAATCCTCAGAGAGAGCAGAGTATATAAACTATTTGAATTCTCTTATTAAAAAGTCAGCCTCAAAATCAAGTTTAAAGGCCAACACCAAATTAAAGATGACTAAGACAGGAAGTGAACTTCTTGTAGAAGAGATGTATCAAACAGGTCTTAGTCCCTCACTCTATAAAGAATCTAAAGAAATGACTGAAGGTGTTCATTCTACTCTCAGAGATAACCCCGATATCTATCTTCATATTAGAAACTTAATTAGTGAAGATCCTAATGCTTATTCGAAGGCCTATTTAACTTCATTATTCTCAGGCATGATTTGTATTCAAATCCCCTGGGCGGGCAAAATAACTTCGAATATAGTAGGACAAGCGGCTTTTCTTATTGATCTTGGACTCTTAAAGCTTCCTCCAACCGAGAGGGACCTTGACCCATCAGTGATGAAGCCTGAAGAAGTTGCAAGATATCAAAATCATCCAAACCTTTCATTAGAACTTATTGAATCCTATAGGTTTATTCCTGATACAGTCAGAAGCGTGATTAAAGATCATCATGAGTATGTAAACGGAGAAGGTTTTCCTCGTGGAATCTCTGGAGGGCAGATCTATCCTCTGGCCAAGATCGTATGTTTTGCTTCAGAGTTTTCTGAATACATCTTAAAGAATCAACTAACCCCTCAAGAGGGCATAAGAGAGCTCTTACAAGTCAAAGGCTACCTACACAGGTTTGATGCCGAAATTATTAAGTGTTTTATTTCTAGCTTAATGCAAAAAGAGTTAACATCAAAAACGGGTGCCATGTGATCTTAGTCTTTAGCAATGATGATAACTTTTGCGACCGTATGAAGTTTTACTTCTCAAATTACCCCTCTATGCAAGACATCGAAATCATAAGACAAGACTACTCTGAAGACTTGGTGATTAGTAAGCTAAAAATCCACCGTCCTTTTGCTATCATCTTAGATTTTTCTGTTGAGCTTAAGAATATCAATTCACTTTTTATGAAATTAAATTTTATAAAGAAGTGCCCTGACTATAAGAGTCTTCCTATATTTTCTCTCTTTTCTTCAAAGTCAGATTTAGAGAAATATGCCTATTTATTTGCCATGGGGCTAAACTACCCTTTTATAAAAGGCTCTGATGAGAAGATCCTCTTCTCTGATATCCATTACCTCTCCTTTGAGTCCGAAACCCCTTTTGCAAAGTACGCCAAAGCCAAGCTAAATGACCTACCCTATGATGGAAAACTAGTTTCAAATATTTATGGGTTTACAGAAAGCTCTATCCTAATTGAATCAGACCTCTATTCTGGAGCCGAAAAACTTGAAAAGATAACCCTCGAGTTCACTGGCGAGGAGAAAACTTTAGAGGTCCGCACTCAAAGCTCCTATGACTTGGGTATCACGGGAACCTACCTTTTTCGAGGTGAGTACGAAGTGCCTTTTCTTGGGCCTTGGGATGAGCCCACAGAGGATCTTATCTTAAAAGATAGTTATGAATCCTGGTTAGAAGAGAATGAGGACTTATTCAAGCAAAAATTAGGAAGAGCGTTGATCGTCTCCTCTCGAGTGGAAGACTATATCCTAGCGGGCGACCTCACTGACTCTACCAATTTTGATATTTATAACGCTTCAACTTTTGAAGAAACAAAAGTATTTCTTGAATTCTATCAGTTTGACCTCATCTTTTTTCGTCTTGATAGAGACGAGGATGAGGTTAAGTCAGAAAATACTTTTGAGAACCTCTTTCGCCTAACTAATGCCGTTAAAAATATCCGAAATGGAGAGACCATCTTCGTAGCTTTTAACTCTCCTTCAAGAACTGAGGCTATTAGAAAAGCTCTAGATTACGATCAAGTTCTTTCTGTCAGTGATGATATCTTTAAAGATAAATTGAACGCCCTCATCTCTGTCTTTGAGCAAAAAGGAAGAAAGATGAGCTGCCAGACTTATTGTTATTCTCCTTATTTAAATGAAGCTAGATGCTTTTTCAATATAGACCTAAAGATTACATCAATTACTGAGCATGAGATCACTTTTTATAGTGAGGCTGATATCCCCATGTATTCACTTTTAAAGATTGAGGTTCCTAGTAGCCTATATCTTATTATCGTTCCTCCAACCATGCAGTTAGAGAGCGACAAGAAAGGAGTCCACTATATGGCCTTTATCACTGGTGGAGAAGAATCAGACGCTGAAATATTAAGGAGTTTTGTAAACCGTGCTATAATTGGTGGCTTAGAGGAATTTTCATTAAGCTCAACTTCAAAAGAACTTGATATTGGAGAGGCTCTCCTCGAAGATATCGAGGGTGAAATAATCGGGGAACTTGAGTCTTCAAAAGTTGAGACAGAAACAGAGCAGAGGAAGTTAATAGTTCGTAAGACCAATATAAATGGAAGAACTAAACTTTAGGTGATTTATGGGAAAAGGAAATTTATTAATTGTAGAAGACGAAGAAGTCTTAAGTAGCTTACTTCAAGATCTCCTAGAGCCTCATGCAGATAAGATTGGAGCTGCTTATAATGGACTCGAAGGTATAGAGGCCGTCAAAAATAATACTTACCATGCCATTGTTTGCGATATAAACATGCCTAAGATGAATGGGATTGAATTTATAGCTAAGATGCGTGAATTAAAATATGAACACCCTATCATCTTCTACACCGCTCATGGAAATGAACAGCTTATGCGCGAAGCCCTCTCTTATGGGGCCTTCGATTTTTTAGCGAAACCGCATTTTGATAACCTCGAAGAAACAGTCATCAAAGCTCTTAATCATGGGTTAGAACTTTTTCAGGGAACTGGGGAAGTGAGCGAGCCATCAGTTGATGATGAACTCGCAAAGATGATTAAAGATTAATTTTATCTAATTGCCGCATTTATTATCAATAAACTCTAAAGCGGTTATATCTTTAGCCACTTCAATTGTTTCACTGATTGTGGCGGCGCCAATTCTTAGGGCGCGAGAGATCTTTCCAAGCAGTGAAGTGTTCTTCACTTCCCTTTCCTCTCTTTCAATTACTTGCTGCATCTTCTTAGAATAAGCAATCTTCTTTTGATTCCCCATTAAGATCGCCCCAAGCTTTACTTGCTCTCTAAGGTCACTATAGAGGTCTCTATAAGCATCAACACATTTTTCATTTGAAGGGCTCTCAACGGCAAGACAAGCGGCCCTAACGACACCTACCACTGAGGAGTTAGCACTAACATCAGCTGCTAATTCAAAACGGTTATAACTTTCATCATTAAACCTTTGAACCGAGTTCTCTAGGTTTAAATAACCAGTTCTATAGACATCAATACATTGTTGATTTGAGAGGATCTCTCCGGCGAAGAGGTTAAAGCTACATACAGCAGCTAGAAAGATGATTAAGTTCTTCATATATTTTCCTAGGTTTATTTGTTTATCCACTGATTATGTCAGGAATAGCTTTCAAGGTGGATATCAAGGCCATAAACAGGTGAATTTTATATGTAAAAACTTTGGACAGCTTTTCCTCCCTAGGATTAGGCCCTAAAACAGGTAGAATAAAAATGTGATTAAAGCCTTTATCCTCCTTATATTCCTATTCTCGAGCCCTCTAAGAGCCGCTGATCGTATGTGCGATAAGTTTGACTTCCTAGACTGCCCAGATGTTTTCTCAGGCAATAGAAGCGGTGGAGCCTCTGTTCCAGGCCAAGGCCCCTCTATAAGTACGGTGCCAGCTAGTATTGCCAATATTGATAGAACTGGAATTGAGATCATAAAGTATGAAAACTCTTTTGATCTCAACTTAGTGGCAGGAACTGGAGTAGTGGGATCGGGTTTCTCAACAACTAATAATGAAGGCACTTTCTTTGGGAATATTCCTATTGAATCAGACCAAGAATACTGGGTTAGAAAAACAAACTCAGATAAGTATAAGAGTAAAAAGATTAATGGAGTTCTAGCTTTCAATATCCTAGGTAAGAAGAGCAAGATCTTTTCTGCTAGTTTAGGACTCGTCGGAAAATACAATGGGGAAACATCAAAGTTTGGTGGAGGCGCTGGACTTACTCTTAGGTTCGGCGTTTTGAGTGCAAGCTATACAAGGACCAGAGATGATGGAATGGATGGATCAGGTCTTGTCTCCTCTTATTATACCGACTCGCTTTCAGCTGGGTTTAAAATCGCAAACGTGGCCGTAGACTATACTCTCTTAAAGAACAGTACTGAATATCAAACGACTGCTCGTATATTTTCTCTAAGTGTCTTTTTAAAAAAGATCATGCTCACCTATGGTAAAAGATCGGAAGATCATGGTCATCCAGGCATTCTCACCGCAGAACCTCTTCAGGTTGACTCAACTGATTTAAGTGATCGTTATGGTTTCTTAGGAGTTCAAGTGATGATTAAGAAGAAGTTTATTATTGGAATCTATCATAATTATTATCTAAACAATGATCTCAGCGTAGCGTTTAGCGCCTTTTTTTAAAAGGCCAGAGGCTTTTGCCCCTGGCGCTTAATTCTTTATTGGTTATTAACAACTGGTGCTACTTCAGCACAAACCATTCGATCAGCTTCACCAAGAGCTCTAAGAGTCGTCTTAGCTACGTCGTAAGGTAGTCTTCTTCTTACTAGCTCAACATCACAGTTAGCCGCTTTTAAACGCTTAACCATTCTTCTTAATGCTACGTAAGTATCAGAGTTTTCTTTAACAATTCTACAGCTTTCAAATTGATCTTGAGAAAAAAGAAGCTCTCTTGAAAGGTCTCTTTTAATATCTTCTTGAGAATCAAGGCTGTTTCTCACTGATCTTTCTTCATCACGAAGCTGAGCTAGAGTTGGAACTCTATTTCTCATTTCAGCAAGATTTGCTTCAGCAGTTATAAGTCTTCCTCTATTCGCCTCAATCTGTCCTGGAAGAGATTGGCTCTCTCTGGCCATATCATCATTGGCGCGGCTAAGGTTTACAATTCTTTGATTATTTTCAGTAATCTCTTTTTTAGCTTTCTTGATTCTTCTTTTTAATTTACCACGCTTAAAAAAGCCGGCGTCTCCCATTTCATTTTCGCTATCAACTACCACTTGTTCTAAAGCAATAATCATCTTGCGAGCTTCAACCATTCTTCTTTTATTAGCTTCAATTGTACTTGGATTACTAACTAGTCTTCCTTCACCGTTAGATATTTGATACTTGATACTTGTTACTACTTTCTCTAATTTTCTTTCATCAGAAGCTCTATTGTTAACTCTTGATGAACGAGTTGAGAGCTCTCTTTCTAAAGGAGCAAGAACTTGTCCTTCAAAATTCATAATCTTATCGCTTAAGCCGCGAACTTGTTCTTTATAAGGCTTACAAACACGAAAATCCTTAAGATTATCTTTGTTTCCAAATTGATTGTTTGCCATAACATTAACCGAAGTCATGCTGATGGCCGTTACTAATAAAGCGTTTCTTAGAAATTTTGCACTTAACATTGTAAGTCTCCCATTGAGGTTTGATTATTGTTCTTCCGCATTTGTATTTCAGAGATGTTTTACCATTGTTAGAAAAAGCCTCAAGAGAGAGTGAAATTAATACAATGCGTCAATATCAGTATTTACGGGATGATAGGAGTTAAATGATGAAAAAAAATCTATTGAGAAAGAGGAGAGCGCCCAAAAGCTTCAGTAAAGTTGTTAACCCAATCATTCTTAACTTTTGGATTAACAGGCGTAAACTCACAAGGCCCAACATCTTTAGGACCTTCATATTGATGAGGGGCTGAAGTGGTATTTCTATGACAGTTTTGACAAACATGAAGTGGGATATGTCTTAGTTTAACATTAAGAGGTCTTCCCTCTTTAGTTTTTAAGATAAACTCTTTGGGAAGCTGTCCTCTATAGTCCTGAAGAGTAAGCTCTGCTTCTTTTGGATGATAAACCCCATAGGCCCATCTTGAATCAGTCACCCTTTCAATCATACGTAGCTCAAAGAGAGTGCTCTTATCGTCTTTGAAGTTCATTTGATGAATCACTTTTGTTCCTACAGGATAACGCCAGATCAATTGTCCATTAGAATTAACACTCTCCTTTATAGTAGTCCCTTCAGGCAAAACGGCCTTGAACTCTTCAGAGAAGACGGCCAAGATTTCTTTAAGGCTAGTTGGTCTCTTATCATTGATTAAGATCCCTGCGGCTATAGGGGCCCTTGGTCTTTCACGAAAGTTTTCAAAGGAGAGATAATCGTTATCTTCGACATGAGTTAACTCTAAGGTTTTTTTCATTCCATCACTAAGAGCTCCATAGGCCATTAAAGACGAGATAAGTGCGAGTATTGTAAGTGAAAACTTGATCATTTTTGCTCCTAAAGATGATCGAGCTTAACAAGATCTGAATGGCTTTTCTAGCTGATTTTAGAAAGTCTTAAATTAACGCCATAAGCTAAAGATCAGGACTTAGGACGCTTTTTCTTCTTAGGGGGGTTTAAAACCTTCTTCAACGCTAAATGAAGTCGATCCCTCGTAAAGGGCTTAATCAAGAAGTGCTTAACCCCCATCTTGATGGCCGTGACGACTTCTGTGTCTTCCATCATGCCTGACATAAAGATGATCTGCTTTGCCTTCACGTTCTTAAAGTTAACGATGATTTGAATCAGCTCAAGGCCGAGTCTATTGGGCATATGATTATCAAGGATGATGACATCAAACTCCTGATTGTGAAGCTTTTGAATAGCGAGTTGAGAAGTATTACAGGTGATAATGGTTTCAATTGAAGGAAACCCACTAAGCATGGTCTTCATCATCTGACAGATATACTCTTCATCATCGACAACTAAGACTGAGTACTTTTGCCTACTCGGTAACATCATCGTCCTCATCAGTTAAAAGATATCCTATCGAAGAGAAGATATCCTCTTTGGTAAAAGGCTTAATAATTAAACCAGAGATACCAAGCTTATCTTTTTCTTTTTCATACTCACTTAAGGTATCCGCACTTGATAAAAAGAGGATCGGAACTTCATCATCCATCTTCCTGACTTTCTCAACAAACTGAGCGCCGTTCATTCGCGGCATATGATAATCAGAGATGATGACATCGACTTCCACGTCACCAAGGAGCTTAAGCGCTTCTTCCCCCCCTGAAGAGCCAATAAAAAGATGGCCTGCCTCTTGAATGAATTTTTCCATAATATTTAAGATCTGCGGCTCATCATCAACCACAAGAATGGTCTTAACAGTATCGTTTGAAAGATTATCAACAAGCCTAGAGTTATGACTAATAGAGCTGTCTTCAATCAAGGGTAGTTGAACCACAAAGGTTGTCCCCTTTGAATTAGATTCAGCAATCTCAATAGTGCCTCTGTATTTATTAATAAGACGCTCAGAGATGGCCATGCCAAGCCCCGTCCCCTTGCCTACTTTCTTAGTGGTAAAAAAGGGCTTAAAGATCTCCTCTTGAATATCTTTTGGAATGCCAGGCCCATTGTCTTTTACAAAGAGCTCTAAGCAGTTCTCATCAATATTCGTATCTAGTGAAATAGTGATCTCTGGGTTCTTTGTACCTGCCTCTTCTAGGGCATCGACCGCGTTCTGTAAGAGGTTCACAATCACTTGCTCTAATTCGATCTTATTGACTAAGCAAAGCTTTGCTTCTTCAGGGACAATATTGTTGAACTCCACATTGTTCTTGGCCCAGCCATTAGAGACAAGCTTAATGCCATTTAAGATTAACTCTGAGACATCACAGTATTCTTTTTGATCTTCAGCTTTATGAACAAATGACTTCATGTTTGAAATTATATCGACGACCTTCTTTAAGGACTCTAAGATCATCATATTGCTTGTTGTAACTTCTTTTAGATCAACTTTTTCTGCTTCAAGGAAATACTCGATATTTTGAGAGCCCCCTAAGGCGACAGTAAGGGGGTTATTAATCTCATGACTAATCCCAGCTGTAAGCTGCCCAATAGTGGCCAACTTGTCTGTCTGCATGAGTTGCTCATGAGAACTTCTTAATTCAACAAGCTGACTTCTATATTTTTCATGAAGTTGTGTTTCTACTGAGACATCATTTAGGCAAAGCATAAGTTTATCATCATCAAGGGAGATGATCTTTATCACCACTGTATGACTCTCCTCTTTCCCATTAATACTTAGATTAACTTCTCGAGAGAGTGTGTCCTTTTTATTCTTTAAGGTATCACCTAAGGCCTTTTTAAGATCATACTGACTAAAGTTCAAGATCTCACAAAGCGCGGGGTCTTTCTTGATCTGCCTTGGTGTAGAGCTCGTAAAGGTAACAAAATAATTATTATAATAAACTATATCAAACTTCTTATCTACCACCGCTATTGGCTCAAAGAGATTATCTAAAACGCTAAAACCTTCCATAATCTTTCCTACTTTATAAAATTAAAGTACTGACCTTCAATGGCATCAAATTCCATTTCATGATCCCCATCAGGGCATTCTACTTTTGGTGCCTTCTTTTCAATAACATCACCGGATTTAAGAAGGATCTTGTACTCTTTATCTAAGTCCTCACAAAAGTAGGGAGCATAGAAAGATTCAATACTAGCGTTTTCAGGAATAAAACCATGCACCATATTGATCTGCTCTATAATGATCTGCCTACAGTTTAAATATCTTATCTCTGCTTTTTCGCCAAGGGAGCTGACAAAATTGGTCCATTCTCTTACGCCGCAAGAATTAATAGCGTTGATATTATCAAAATTAAATTCATAAGAGTGCATTCCTCCTAAGCCTTTAATCTTTGAAAAATCTGCATCTTCATCAATTGCGCCAGCTAACTCTACAACGACTTTGCTATCAACGACTTTTGTCTTTACTTCTAAACTTCCACTCATATCTTTCCCTATGCTAGATCATCAAAATAATGAAACGACGTTATTCTCGATCTATATTTCTTATATCTTTTAGTCTCTTCGATAATACAAATGATCGAAGTGGACTTCCCTTTTTCTAAATTAAAAATAACCTGATTAGCAAAGCTATAGATCATATAAAACCCAAGGCCCGCTCCGCCTTTTTTTTCTTCAGGCACCTTTTCAACGGCGCTTCTATTAAGGCTCTCAAATAAACGCTCCAGAGTAAGGCTCCCTGAATTATCCGTCACCGAAATGACTATATTATTATTAACCTTACCAATTTTATAGATGACGCCTTCATCAGCATTAAGCTTAACCTTTAAGGTCCTCTCTGTTGATTCATGCCCAGTAGCATTGAAGATAGCGTTAGAGGCCAGTTCGCTGGAAATAGACTCGAGATAATCCATTGGCGAGTCAAAGAAGTTATCAATATTTAATCCAGACAAGACTTCTTTGATTTCATCTATTGCTGTTAGAGAGTTTCTTAAGGTGATCTCCTTGGCTGAATCAGTATGATCTAAGCAATAAGAAAGCTTTTGAAAGGCTTTATCCATTATGCCAGAGCAAGTATCGAAGACCTCTCGTTCAAATTGGTCAGAATTACTTCCGATGACATGAAAGAGTGAGTGTTTAAAAAGAATCTTAGATATATTTTGATCATCATCCCAACTTGAGATCACAATGATCTTATCTTTGTATTTCTTTATAAGATCAAGGGAGTCTTCAAGTTGATCCATGTCAATAAAGATAAGATCAGCCTCTTCGTTATTAGAGGGAATTAGGCCTTGTGGAAGTTTTGGATTTCTGCTTATAAGAGAGCTCTTAAATCTTGAGAAGTCATACTCACTTTTTGAAGAGCTGCTAGGCTTTACGAGTAAAAAGGTTATATCATCTTCAGGCTTAACATCTTCATAGAATTGATAGGCACTCTTTATACAAGCATCTCTTGATTCAAAGACACTTAAGAAACTACCTTTTGCTAGGCTTTTTAAGAATCGCCTCTGTCCATAAGCGACCTTTTTATTGTTAACGCACTCTAAGATTCCATCAGTGAAGAAGATAAACTCTTCGTCTCCTACAAGATTCTCTGTTACTTCATTATATACAGCTGAGGAATCTTTTCCGAGGTGTGGACCTGGAACGCTTAGAAGAGGGATAAAATCCCCTTTATCAATCTCAGTCTTATTTAAATGCACCTTTAAAGGCGGGTTATGACTAGCATTGGAATAAACAATTGTTTTCTTAAGAGGATCAAAGGTAATGATAAAGAAGGTCATCAAGATCTGATTTCCCGTACCACACACCACTCTGTTGATCATCCCCATCATCTCACTAGGACGGTCTATAAGGCTTGGGTTGTCTTTAAGAATCTCTTTTATAAAGTTCAATGAGGAATTAGCTGTTGCCGTTAAAAGAGCAGCTGGAACGCCGTGCCCGGTAGCATCTGCAATGAACAAGGAGAACTTACCATCTTTTTCTAAATAGCCCCACCAATCCCCACCGCACTCTGAAGCGGGTGAATAAAAGGCGGCGATATCATAGCCTTCTATACGAAGATCATTAGGAGGAAAGAAGCTACTTTGAACCAGCTGAGCGACTTCAACTTCTTTTTCTAGCCTTATCTTCTCCACCATCTCATCCATATAGCGAGCAATCTCACTGGACATAAAGTTAAAGCTATCAGACAAGGCGCCAATCTCATCTCGTGAATTAACAACAACCTTTGTCTTAAAGTCTCCTCCAGTAATCTTCTTGATCCCTTGATGAAGCTTTTCAACATGAGAAGTTAAGTTACGGCTAAAGAGGATTCCCGTGATAACAGCAAAGGAGATAAGAAAGAGTGCGAAGTAGATAGATTTTCCAACTATATAATCAGCAGCACTAAAGGCCTCAGCCTTATTAATTTCAGAGAGGACTACAAGATTAAATATTTCATTTTTCTCAAAAGAAACTAAGAGCCTTTGCCCTTTAGAGTTATCAAATTCCTTAACTCCTTTTTTTAAGCTCTCTTTGTAAAATGACTTATAATAAGCAGAGGTCTCTGGTGGTTGATCATTCTTACCGGCCATTTGGCGGTGAATAAGGACCTCTCCAGCTTGCGAGAGGACGAAGGTCTCATAGGTTGAGTTAGAATTAAAAAGATCTATAAAATTAGAGAGCTTTAAGCGCGCCACAAAGAACTGATTCTTCTTTTTATTAAACTCAGCGACAACCAGATGAGGAATCTCTAAATTAAGTCCTGGATTAAAAAGTAAGCTTTCCTTAACTAGGATCTCTTCGAAGGGAAGTTCTTTTTCTTTAGTTAGTTTTAAGAAGTAATCATCTTTTAGCCCATTGGCCTTTAAAAAGTTCTTATCACGGAGTCCAAAGACCAGTTCTCTATTAGAAGCATCGTAGATTGAAAATTCAATAATATTTGGGTTTGCATTAAAGATGTTTCTAATAAGCTCATTGCTTCTTTGACTTAAGCTAACCGCCTCACCTAAAAGGGCCATGGTTTGTTTAGTATTAAGAAGGTCTTGAGAGAGA
The DNA here is from genome assembly GCA_913061265.1 of uncultured Halobacteriovorax sp. Taxonomy (GTDB): domain Bacteria; phylum Bdellovibrionota; class Bacteriovoracia; order Bacteriovoracales; family Bacteriovoracaceae. Next base: position 375,702 of record CAJXVS010000005.1, read on the forward strand.
AGCGAGCTAACCCCTTCAGTAACACTAAGAGAGGTTTCATAGATATAAGCAGACTTATCCTTCTTGAAATGATCAAGGGCGTAATAGGCATAGACTGATAGGCTGCTTAGAATAAGAAAACTGATGACTGAGATTAGCTTGCCCTTAATGGGAAAACTTACGGCCCTAATGGAATGTTCTGCAATTTGACTGGGCAATTGATGACTCCAAAACATAAATATTTCTGCTTAATTATATTAAATCAGATTATAATTAACAAATAACCAAAGAGATACTACTGCTATGCAAAGATCGAACTTAGACTCATTTTTAATAACGTTGATGCTAGGTCTCTTTCTCTTTTCTGGCTTCAAACTTTTTTTAGAAGATCAAAACCCCTTCCTAGTCACGGGTTCGGACTTCTTAGCTGAGATCGCTTATCTTGAGAATACTGTAAAGAATAAGTCAGGTACTCATTTAGCTTGGAATGACGCTAGGGACGCTCAAAAACTTTTTGATGGTGATCAGCTCTATACCCACGAAAACTCAGAAGTAGACATCCTTTTTCGCGATAAAACTAAGATTAATATCTTGGAGAACTCTCTCTTTAAACTAGAAAGAAAAGACTTAGACCCCATCATTGTCCTTAAAGAAGGCATCTTTTATATAAGAACAAGGGGCGTGAATAAAAAGATTAAGGTTAAGGTTGCTAACCGTGAACTAAGCATTGATTCCGTAGAGTCCAAGCTTCAAGTTCAAGGACAAGGCCTTGACTCAAAAGTGATCGTCCTAGAGGGATCAGCTAAGATTAACATCGGTGATCAAGAGCTTCTCTTAAAGCCAAATCAATTTATTGAGTTAAAAGAAAGTAAGAAGCTTGATGTAAAACTTATCCCCATTAAGCTCCTACAACCACTTCACAATACAACTCTCTTTCACCAAGAACGAATCGAATTCACTTGGGATTTATCAACAAAGAAGACGGCAGTATTTCAACTCTCTGATGACCCTAGCTTTAAAAATGTTTTAATAAAAGAAGCTCTTATAGAAAATACTTTTTCTATGAACAACCTCTCTAAGGGAGCATATTACTGGCGGGTTTTAGAAGATGACTCTAGCGAGGCCTTCGAGATTAGAAAGCTAATTATTTTAGAACCCATTCATATCATAGGTCCCCTTTACTCTAGCCTTATAAGAATGAAAAAACCTGACTCTCCTGTCTATTTTAACTGGGAAGGAGAAACCTTTGATTCTTTTTATATTGAAGTTTCAAAAGATAAAGACTTTAAGAAGACCTTAGTTTCAAAAAAAATTGATACTCATAAGTTTATCTGGGACCAAGCACTGCCGGGTCAATATTTTTGGCGTATAAAGAAGGCCAATGGAGACAATCAGATTTTCACCAACCCCTTCCCTTTTCAAATTAGAAGAGAAATGCCCCTGGCACCACCAAGTATTGAAAAGATTAAAAAGACTTATAAGCTTGAGTTAAAAAAGAAAAGCTCAAAGAACTCCTTTTCTCTAATAGACCTCTTTATCAATAAAGCGGCTGCTGATGATTTTGTAAAACAGACCACCTTAGAGTGGCCACTTAATAAGAATGCGAAGTCCTATATTATTGAAGTCTACTCTGATTCAAATTTAAAGAACCTTATCTTTAAGAAGAGCCTAGAGCAGAATAGTTTTACATGGGTGAGCCCACCAGTTGGTAAATTCTACTGGCGTTTGGCCTTGGTAGATTATTGGGAGCAAGCTTCAGAGTTCTCTCAAGTCATTCATGCAGAAGTCTTAGCTCCAAAACCAATTGCAAAGAAGAAGCGAGTGGTTAAGAAGATAAAAGAAGCTCCAAAAGCTCCTACCCCTAGGCAAATACAGACTGAGCAGGAAAAGCAAACATACTTTAGTAAGATCAAGACTCTTAAGACAAACTACCTTCGCTTTATCAACTCTCCTTCCTTTGTTAAATTCAATTCCGAAAAAGGAATCATCAATATTAATTCAAGTGGTTCTTCACTCGCCTCCTTTGAAGTTGAATCTAGAATAAAAAGAAAAGATAAAGATTTTTATCAGTTTAACCTGAGTCGTCTTACAGGTGACGCCTTTACTGATACAGCTTATACAAATATGAAGGCAAGGATAGCTTTTGGGCGTTACTTTCATCTTGGTCAAACTTCCCCTCTCTATTATAAGCTAGGACTCTTAGGCACCTCGAGTACTTATTATTTACGTGAAGGAATAGATCAGTTAGTTGAAAATAAGAACACATCCTTCGCTCTTAACGCTAGTCTTGGTGGCGAGAGGCCAAGCTTCTTTAGCCTAACTCAACACTATCAATTAAAGCTAGGTCTTGGAACGAACCTCTCATTAGAGGCCCTCTACGATCTTCATTATAAGTTTAACTCTAAGTATACTTTCACTCTTGGAGGCTCTGGTGCTTATGAGAGATTTAGCACCAGTGATGATGTCTTAGTTTCTTTTCTAAATTTGAACTTTAGATTTAGTGCCCTTTACTATTTTTAAAGAAAAGAAAGCTAAGATGATCCCAGCTAGAAAGCTAAAGAGAAAAGGGCCACCAGAGCCAGATCCACTGCCATCATCAATAGTCCCGCAGCTTGTCGTAAAGTCCCCGTTGAATTCATTTTGGTTTAGATCAAAGAGAGAGGGAGTAATTCCATTTAAGGTTGCGCTCGCTACATCAATATTAGCAATGCCTGGAGTATAAAGCTCTAAGCGACCAAGCCCACCAGCACCTCCAGCACCAGTTGTCCCAGCAGCAGCTCCTCCTGCTCCACCATTAAGAGCTATTGTTCCAAAGATTGAAATACCACTTAAAGATTGAAGAACGATTGTTCCCCCGGCCCCGCCCCCACCTGCGCCAGAACCACCGGGAGCTGAAGTTGTGTTGCCTGCCCCACCTGCGCCACCATTAGAAGTGATGCTACCACCACCACTGATCGTAATCACTCCGCCAGCAACAATCTTAATGACTCCACCGCCGCCGCCACCAGAGCCTGGTGAATTATTATTAAAGGCACCATCCGTTCCCGTTCCGCCGGTTCCGCCCCCACTTCCTCCAGCGAGAGAGCTGCCTAAAGAATTTGATACAACTCCGGGAACTGATACTGGCGCGACTTGCCCGCCTCCAGTTCCATCATTGCCAGCGCTGCCAACACTACCGTTACTTCCGCCAGCCCCGCCACTTCCATCTTGAGATCCACCGGCCGCGGAATTAGTAGCACTTCCCCCGCCGCCATTTCCTTCGCCATCACCTGGAGAAGTAGTGGCCCCTACATAAGAGCCTCCTGCAGAAGCGCCAGGTCCGCCTTGACCACCGGCCCTATCAGCGGCCGTTGAGTTTGTCCCAACTTGCCCCACGGCACCGGTTAAAACAAAGGAGCTAGAAATAGTCACGCTCCCTAAGACCTTAATCACAACTGATGTTCCACCAGTGCTAAAGGTTGTTCCGCCGCCAGCTAGAGTAAGTGAGGCGCAATTAAAACTTCTACCACCAGCGGTAATAGTCGCTTCAGTACAGGCCCCAAGGGAGCCGTCGCCTAAATCAAAGGCGTATGAATTCATGGAAAATAAAAAAAGAATTGAGATAACTAACTGCATACTTAGTTAGTTTATCTCAATAGTAGGTCCACTTACAATTTCTTGTCTCTATTACTCAAGCTTTGTGATTTGAATCTGAGTATAGACTTCATTACTTCCAAAACCAGAGGCAAGACCAAAACCTAAAGCGTGCGTTGAAGAGCAGCGATGCATGACTGTAAAAGAAGTAGGCGCGCTTAAGGTAAGCACTCCCGCTAGCATCGACTGAGTAATTGAAGGAGAAGTATTATGACTAAAGCCCGTTGAGCCCACGATGGCGTCAGTCCCTGCTCCAGAATCAACAATCTTTGCTTTATGCTGACTGGTAACAAAGGCCGGTGCATGACCGTCTATATGATAAGTTCCTGGTTGAAGAGTAAAACTATTAGCGGCTAAACTAACGATGCTAGCGTCGCCCTCTATAGTATTTAATTCTCTTGTTTGCCAAGCACCAGAAGTACAAGCACCACCAGAAGTTCCACTTGGGCGGATATCTTTTATATAAGCAATCTTTTGTGTTGATCCACTCCCTGAGCCTACTGGCATCATAGAAGCCGGTAGTCTTCCTTCACTATCAAGCTGAGGAATCTGTCCTGCGTTTATACCGACATCAAGATTGATTGTTCCAACTGAGCTGATCACTCCAGAGACTAAACCAACTCCCGCCGTGATCTCAACCGTAGCATCAGAGCCTGCCGGTCCTTCTGCGCCAGTATCACCTTTTACGCCTGCAATACCTTGGATACCTTGAGGACCCTGAACTCCAGCATCTCCTTTTGCACCTGTGATTCCTGCGGCTCCCGTTGCTCCCGAGTCACCTTTAGGACCTATAGGTCCTGCAATTCCATCGGCTCCGTTATCGCCCTTTTCACCTTGAATACCTTGAATACCTTGCTCGCCTTTAGCGCCATCAATGCCTGAAGTTCCTGCTGCTCCAGTAGCTCCTTGTAGACCTTGAATCCCCTGATCACCTTTTGCTCCTGCTATTCCAGCTGGACCTTGAAGACCTTGGATCCCCTGATCGCCCGTAGCTCCTGTTATACCTTGAATTCCTTGATCACCCTTAGCTCCACTTGTTCCAGCGATCCCTGCAGGACCTTGAGGACCAGTGGCACCAGTAGGACCCACGGCCCCATCAACACCAGCAGGACCTTGCGCTCCGTTTGATCCATCAGAACCAGATGGACCTTGTGGACCAATGGCACCAGTTGCTCCAGCTATACCTTGAATCCCTTGTTCACCTTGCGCGCCATCTGCACCATCAGCGCCGGCAGGACCTTGCTCACCTTGAGGACCAACCTCACCAGTGGCTCCAGGAAGACCAGGCTCACCTTGGAGACCAACAGGGCCTATAGGTCCGGGGACTCCCTGTGATGCTGTGGTTTGAATAGTTCCATCAGGAAAGATAAAACCAGTTGAAAGAGATTGCACAAAGCCGCTAACAACTAAGTTAGCATCGACTTCTTCAGTTCTTATATAGTCATCAATCCAATCTTGATGATTTTCACTCCAAGTTAATTTATCACCATTGTTCATCCCATCCGGAGCTCTATGATCACGGCATGAATATTCTCTTGGATGCCAATGTGATCCTCTGGTATGCCATGAGATAACTTGCCCATCTTTTGGAGTACGGCAGCGATGCCTCTTACCAAAGAAAGACTTGATGACTTTTCTGAATGAATTCTTCTTACTGCTACTACCAGCAAAAGCTAATGAGGAAGAACTAAGGAGGATTATCATAAAGGCAGATAATACAATGCCGAGTCTTCTAGAGTTCTCATTTCGCATACGTACCACCTGTGAATGTTTAATTTTTCTAAGTATAGGGTACAAAAAGGCCGCATCTCCTAAGGTGTCAAAATTAGGGAAATCAAGAGAATACGTAGGATTCTATTTAGATAAACTATCACTAGCTTAGGTGTATAAAGGCATTCTTTTATGGCGAAATTCAATATAAAGCGCTCCTCCTAAAAGAAGCGCCTTTTAAATTATTCTAGACTCTTATAAAGGATAGCAATTTCTTCTTTCCATTGTTCTTGCTTTAAGGGCTTTTGAAACTTCGCTTTTCTCGATTGATCTTCTTCTAGCTTTTGCTCTAACTCGAAGATTCTTTCTAAAGCTTCTTCGCCATTTTTTTCAATGGCCTGTTGCTTAGAGACCTCTGTCCCTTCAGGGAGAATCAAAGAGCTATCCTCACCGCGTAAGTTCTCATAGAACTCTTTAGGATCATCAAGCTCAACAAGCCTTCCCTTATCAATCATAACAAAGCGATCCGCCACTTCTTCGATGAAGAATCTATCATGACCCGTAATAAGCGCTGTGGTCTTAGATTTCTTTAAAGACTCAACCAACTCATTCTTCCCATCAAGGTCAATATGGTTAGTAGGCTCATCAAGGATAAGAAAATTAGGGCGGTTCAAATTAAGAATACAAAAAATGATCCTAGATTTCTCTCCACCACTTAAGGTCTCTATTTTTACGTCGTGCCTATCATAATGAAAGCCTGCGGTAATCAATGTATTCTTAACCACGACTGTCGTTACATCACAAAGCCTCGTGATCGTCTCTTTCAAAGTCTCTAAGGGATTAAGAACCATTTGCTCTTGATCATAAAGTCCGTAGTGAAGATTTGGGGCCGACTTAAACTTTCCATCATGCCTCTGTTCTTTTAGGTTTCTCAAGATCAGATTGATAAAGGTAGATTTACCCATTCCGTTATCACCAAGAAGAGCAAGCTTCTCTCCAGAGTTCATATAGAACTCCCCAATGGAGAACAGCTTATTGCTCTTATCCTCTAATAGACTGTCTCCATAAAAAACATCAAAGTCATGAAACTGTAACGCTAGTTTAGAACTAAGAGGGACAGGATTAAGATCTAACTCATAAGGATTCCCTCTCGTCACAAAGGTCTTCTCGCTTTCAAGTTTCTCTGCCCTCTTCTCCATAGACTTAGCTTTCTTTGAGAGGTCTTCATTATCATAAGTCTTCCCCCAGATCGCTAAACGCTTAGCAGACTTCTTAATCCTGCTAATCTCTTTTTCTTCAAGATCTAGCCTTTTGGCCGCGATCTCATCGGCCTTTTCTAATTCAATCAGGGCCTTATTATAAGAGAGGTTATAAGAATAAGAAGTCTGATCTCTTAAGATAACGGTCTTATTAGTAACATTCTCTAAAAAGATCTTATCGTGAGAGATGATGACAAAAGCGAACTTGGCCTTTTTATTAAGGTAGTCTTCAATATAAAGAAGCGACTTTAAATCAAGGTGATTAGTAGGCTCATCCATAAAGACTAGTTCAGGTTCCTTGATAATGGCTCGGGCAAACATCAAACGGTTCTGTCCACCACCACTTAGATCTCCTACCTTTGTCTCAAAGTCTTTTTGTGTAAAATAGAGATCTAGCAATAAGACCTCTGCTTGATACCTTTGATATTCCCGTTCACTTTCAGGGAATTTCTCCATCAAGGCTTCAATTAAGCTAAATTCTCTCAGCTCATCTTTAAGATATTGCTCCACCACTTCAAAGCGTAAAGAACGCTTAAGCACCCTCTCCCCTTCAAATGAGGTGATCTCTCCACTTAAGATATGTAGCAGGGTAGATTTACCGCAGCCATTATGGCCCACGATAGCAATCTTATCTCCGGAATTTACGGAGAAACTTAAGTTCTCAAGAACCGGGTCGATATTATATTTGAAATTCGCATTACGTAGCGAAATTAAGCAGCTCATAGAGCCTCCTCATTAAAAATTAAATTTAGTTATTCTTAAGTTGATCGAAACTGCTAAGCAGTATGGACCGAGAGGGACGCTGAACGCGGTGGAGCAAGCGCCAGGCAATCAAAACCACTCTCTAAAGCTTCTATAAGACCATTAGAGATACTAACCTTGTTTAAGGTGTTGATTGTTTGCGTGAATGTTCCAGTTGCTGGATATTTCATTATTTACTCCAATTCTAGAAATAACAGGAGTTCAGGTTTGAGTCAAACCTTATTAATTCTCCATAGGGGTTTGAATAAGAACGTTTTATGGCCTATTAATGGCCATGGCCAAAAAGACAAAGAAGACAGGAATCGAAGAACTAGAATACTATCGTATCAACTGGTTCCCGGGGCATATGAACAAGGCCATCAAAGAGATCAAGAGCAATATCAAGATGGTCGATATTGTCCTTGAAGTACGAGATGCCCGCTCTCCTCTAGCTTCTGGGAATAAAGAAAACTATGCCACAAATAGTGATAAGCCCTACTTAATCGTTATCAATAAAACAAATATGGCAGACCCTGCTACTGTTAAGCTTTGGGATGAATGGTTTAAGAAAAAAGAAGAATCCTATATCTTTGTTAACGCTCTCGATAAGACTTCGGTTAAATCAATTGTTAAAAGGGCCAAGGATATTCTTCACGCCCATAGATTAAAATCAAACCCTGACGGGGTTACTAAGACTAAGATGAAGATGATGATCCTAGGACTTCCTAATACTGGAAAGTCCACTATCATCAACCGCCTCGCTAATCGAGACGCCTCAAAAGCTGCGGCGAAACCTGGTCAAACAAAAGGTCAGCTCTGGGTAAAAGTAGATAAAGAGCTAGATCTTCTCGATACTCCAGGAGTGATGCCTCCCAGAATCGACAAAGAACTTCATGGCATGTGGCTCTCTGTTATCCACGCCATACCTGATCATATTGTCACTCCTGATTTCTCTGCCTGTTTCTTAATCGAGCACCTCTTAAGAATTAAGGCCGCTGGTTTTAAGGATCAATACAAATTTGAAACTCTTGATGGGCTCGACCTTATTCAGGCCTGTGATCATATCGGAAAGATTAGAGGCTGCTTACGTCCTGGTGGCGGTTATGATTATGATCATATCTACAAGATAGTTCTCAATGACTTTAGAAAAGGACTCCTAGGCAAGATTAGCTTCGGCGTCCCTCCAAAAAGATAGTTATTCTTTCTCTCTACAAATAAAAAGATCGCAAGGGGCATGCCTAACCATATGCTCGGCAAAAGAACTGGAAAAGAGTCCTTCAAAACCGTGCTTTCCTCTGGTTCCGATAATCATCTCATCAATTGAATTCTTGGCAGCGTATTCAACAATTGCCTGAGTAGGCCCGGCTGTTATTAAGCACTCCCTAATAACCTTAGGCTTCTCTCCATCCTTGAATGCATTTGAAGTTAGCTGTCCCAAAAGACCGCTTACTGACTCTTTAACCTGTTCATACTGATCTTCCATTGGATAAGCTGCAAACAAAAAATTATCAGCATAGACTTGAAGTTGAAAACCATGCACCAAGTGCACTTCATCCACTTCGCTCCACTCTCTTTCTTTTAGACTCTCTTTTATCATTTTCATTGAATCATCATTTAAATCAACGGCGACTAACACTTTTTTCATATAAGACTCCTAGGTGAATACTAGTCAATCTTATCGAGAACAAAAAAATAGGCCATGTTCTAGTCTGCAATATTTAATGATTTAAATCATTTAATTACAGAACTTGTTTTTATCTATTCCAGATGGAATTGTATACTCGCTAACAGGAAGGCTATCCACATCCATGGCGGTCATGGGCAAATGCTTCAAGTCATATCCTCCAAAGAGTTTTTTTCTAGGCTTATCTATCTTAAGTTTTTTGGTTCTTAAGTTACAATTGTATTTCCAGATTAAATAATAGGCGGCTTTATACTTTCCATCATTTTCTTCGATCTGAGTTTTATGTAGCTTATAAACTTTTAGGATTTTAATTTCTTTATTAGGACCACCAAATTCAAATTTTGCCTTGATCCCTATATCATGTTGCTCTTCAGTGGCACCACTTGGGCTTACTGAACTCTTAGCAAAGATGCCCACGTTAGCATTTTCACTTATCTTTCTATCCCAACCCGCTTCAACCACGATGGCCTTAACGGCGCCAGAAGTATCGAGAGTAGGAGCAACGGAAACAGAGAGTTCATCTTTTTCATTCTTAAGTTCTTTAGAGATCTTAACCTTTGCTTCGATTCCGGTTTCTTCTTCTTCAACAATGATCGCTTTACCTGCTACTTCAAACTTTGTTTTTTTATCTTTACTGGTATGAGTGTAATTCACACTGAGGGACTCTTCAGATTTCTCATTAACTCCGGCTTCTAGAGTTACTTTTTGATTTTCATCAATCTTTATCCCTGCGCCGGCAGAAATATCGTATTCACCAGACTCTCGAGTTCCTTCGTACTTACTTTCAAGATCTACATCTCCAAGTTTCTTCTTAGCCTTAAAACCAGTCTTAGTTGATTCCTCACCAAGTTCAAGATCGGCCTCTAGGCTTGCTTTCTCATCACCAATCTTAACCGACCCATTATGAACGGCCTCTTTATCTGTTTTTTTAACGGTGGCGCCTTTTACTTCGAACTCACCTATCTTTTTCTCAAAGCCAGCGCTTACTTGACCTTCGTCTTGATTTTTACGCTTTAGCCCTACAATGATCTTATCTGGATTCTCATCAGTCTTGATTACAAGCTCTGCAGAGCTGCTCTCTTTTTTAACGCTCCAATTAACTTCGTTATCAGAGTCTCCAATCTTATTGCTGCCCTTTACGCCAACAACCTTAGGGTCCCCCTTGTACCCGACTTTCTTTAAATCACTTGGTGTCTTATCTTCTAAGATAGGCTCAAAGACTAAGATGGCATTATTCGACTTTTTATTAATCTTCACATAAGAGAGCCTTCCCTTTTTCCCTTCTTTAATCTCTAAGCGAAAATAAACAGCTTCTCCGTCAAGCTCACCTTTCATAATAAGAACTCGGCTTTGTCCCTTCTTTAAATGAACAAGAGCAGGTTCAAACTGAGAGAGGTCAATCCCGGGGTAGACTAGATCAAACTTAGCCCTTCCTGATTCCACCTTGTTTATTAAACTTTGATTTTCTTGATCGGAATATCCATTATGAAAGACCATGCAATCAATTCTTTTATCTGTTTGAGTTAATTCAAAAAGAAGTTCGGCCTTATCAAGTTCAAGCCTTAGTTTTCCATCTTCACTTTTGCCGACAGTATGATTTAAGATGGCCAAGATATCTTTTGAGAACGTAGTGACTTCATTGGCCATTAGAGGCTTAGAGACTGTCTCTTATACACATCTGACGCTGCCGACGACTCCTTACGTGTAGAT
>CAJXVS010000006.1 GCA_913061265.1 uncultured Halobacteriovorax sp.
TGCTTAAAGTAAACTCAGGGTTTCCTGTAACAGTGATGACTTCATTATGAACCATAACGATATCAATCACGTCAGGGTTATTATGCGGGCCATCTCCAGAAGTTGAAGAGATATTAGTGATGCTAGGCTCGCTCGTATCGATCACAATATTATTTTGATCTGATAATGAATCAGTTGATCCGTTATCAGGAGTGTTTAAATCTAAAAGGTTTCCAGCAGGGTCAACCATAGTGGCGCCGCCAACTAAGCTGATAAGTTCTGCATTAGCATAACCTAGATCAGTTGAGTTATGACCATCAGCCACTGTGTATTCAAAAGTAAGAGAAGTTGATCCTGATCCTGAAGTAAAAACGGCCTTGCCAACATCGAGAGTAAACTCAGGATTTCCCGTTACCGTAATATCTTCAGTCGCAGTCATCACAATAGTGACAACATCAGGATTATTATGAGGTCCATCCCCTGTCGTCGTTGTTACGTTTGAAATGGTAGGCTCTAAAGTATCAATCGTAATATTATTTTGATCTGAAAGTGAATCAGTTGATCCATTATCAGGAGTATTAAGATCTAATAAGTTATCAGCAATATCGCGCATAGTGGCGCCGCCAACAAGAGTAATAAGTTCTGCGTTAGCATAACCTAAGTTAGTGGCGTTATGACCATCAAGAACAGTGTACTGAAAAGTTAGGCTCGTCGAAGCTGATCCAGAAGTATAAACCGCCTTACCAACATCAAGAGTAAATTCAGGGTTCCCTGTAATTGAAACTGCTTCAGAGAGAGTAAAAACAATATCTAAAACATCAGGGTTATTATGAGGCCCGTCTCCAGAGATTGTTGTAACATTTGTTACTGTCGGCTCTACCGTATCAATAACAATCGCCTTCTGATCTGAAAGAGAGTTTGTCGAGCCATTATCTGGCGTATCAAGAACAAGAGGATTTGCCCCACTATCAACAATCGTTGAACCACCAGCGTGAGTGACAAGTTCGGCGTTAGAATAACCTAGATCACCCGTATTTTCTCCGTCACTAATCGTGTACTGAAAAGTTAAAACTGAAGAGGTTGATCCACTTGTATAAATAGCTTTACCACCAGTGTTTAAAGTAAACTCTGGGTTTCCTGTTACTGAGACCGCTTCACTCATAGTGAAAACAATATCGATAATATCAGGATTATTATAAGCGCCATCATTAGTGCTTGAACTTATATTAGTCACTTCTGGTGGCGCGGTATCAATAATAATCTGTTGATCAAAAGAAATTGAATCTCCGCCAGTAAGCGGAGTATCTAAAGTTAAAGCAGCATCATTGGTGGCCACATCTTTAATAGTCGCCCCTGCTAAGCTAAGGGCCGTAGTACTTGTATAATCAAGATCCGTTGTTGTATGCCCGGCCCCCACTGTATAATCAAAAGTAAGAGTGCTTGTTCCTGACCCACTTGTAAAACTAACGATAGCATCCGTCGTTCCTGTCTCAAGAGTGATCACAGGATTTCCGCCCGCTACAACAACTCTTTCAGAGAAGACAACTCTAACAGGAATAACTTCAAGGTTTGTATAAGTGCCGTTGTTCTTATCAACATTAACTTCAGCAACCGTTGGATCCGTTGTATCAATATCAATAGTTAAATCATCTGAGATAGAGTTAGCTAGGCCTGGATTGACAAGAGCAAGGTTAGCGGCGTTTCCGGCCGGATCCCCAATTGAGCCTGTTCCCACACTTAAAGGGCTTACAAGAATATAATCAAGAACATCTTGGTTCTCGTTTGCTGCCACTGTGTATCTAAAAGTTAAAGTATCAGTTCCTGTTCCGCTTGAATAACTAACAGCAAGTCCAGCTCCGATATTCAAAGTAATAACCGGAGTAAAGGTCACATCAACTGGCTCCGTAAAATCAACTAAGATATCAATCACTGTTCCTTCTGGGTACTCACCAGTTCCCGTGGTTGATTTAACTTCAGAGACCGTTGGATGAACTGTATCAATAACAATGGCCTTCTGCTCGCTTAGTGAGTTACCAGAAGTATTATCAGGTGTATTAAGGTCTAAAAGATTATCCCCAGCGTCTCTCATCGTGGCGCCGCCAACAAGAGTGACGAGTTCTGCATCAAGATAACCAAGGTCTGTATCATTATGACCATCAACAACCGTGTACTGAAAAGTAAGTAGAGTTGAAGGAGAGCCAGAAGTATAAACGGCCTTTCCAACATCTAATGTAAACTCAGGAGTTCCCGTTACTGAAACAGGCTCTGAGATGGTAAAGACAATATCGATAATAGAGGTATCATTATAAGCGCCATCATCTGTGCTTGAAGAAACATTAGTTATTGTAGGTTCAGTAGTATCAATAACAAGGGCCCTTCTATCTGAAAGAGAGTTACCACTTAGATTATCAGGGGTATCAAGAACAGCATCATTTGTTCCTGGGTCTTTTAAAGATCCGCCAGCTAGGTTGATCACAGCGGCGTTTGAGTAACTAAGATCAGTCGTGTTCTCTCCATCACTAATTGTGTATTGAAAGGTAAGGGCCGCTGATCCAGATCCACTTGTATAAACAGCTTTTCCAGTAGTGTTTAAAGTAAGCTCTGGGTTTCCTGTTACGGTTATTAATTCATTAAAAGTAATAACAACATCAATAATGTCTGGATTATTATAAGTTCCATCATCAGTAGAAGAATCAATATTTGAGACAGTAGGTTCAGTCGTATCAACAATGATGGCGTTTTGATCACTAAGGGAATTACCACTTAGATTATCAGGAGTATTAAGATCAAGTAGGTTTCCAGCAGGGTCAACTAGAGTTGATCCACCAGCAAGAACCACAAGTTCAGCGTTAGCATAACTTAGATCCGTTGAATCTTCCCCATCACTAACAGTGTATTGATAAGTAAGAATGGTTGAACCAGATCCAGAAGTATAGACGGCCTTTCCTCCCGTATCTAAAGTAAACTCTGGGTTTCCAGTAACAGTGATCACTTCATCATGAGTCATAACAACGTCGATGACTTCAGGGTTCGTAAAAGGCCCGTCCCCTGTTGAAGAAGAAATATTTGTAATAGCAGGCTCGTCTGTATCGATCACAATATTATGTTGATCTGATAGAGAATTAGTTGATCCATTATCTGGCGTATCTAATAAAAGAGAGTTTCCAGCAGGGTCAACAAGAGTTGATCCGCCTGCAAGAACGACTAGCTCCGCGTTTGCATAACTTAGGTCAGTTGAATCTTCCCCGTCAGCAATCGTGTATTGATAGCCAAGAGTATTCGTTCCTGATCCACTTACATAAACAGCTTTTCCACCCGTGCTTAAAGTAAACTCAGGGTTTCCTGTAACAGTGATGACTTCATTATGAACCATGACGATATCAATCACGTCAGGGTTGTTATGCGGGCCATCTCCAGAGGTTGAAGAGATATTAGTGATGCTTGGCTCGCTCGTATCGATCACAATATTATTTTGATCTGATAAGGAATCAGTTGATCCGTTATCAGGAGTGTTTAAATCTAAAAGGTTTCCAGCAGGATCAACCATAGTGGCGCCGCCAACTAAGGTGATAAGTTCTGCATTAGCATAACCTAGATCCGTTGAGTTATGACCATCAGCTACAGTGTACTCAAAAGTTAAACTTGTACTTCCTGATCCACTTGCGTAGATGGCCTTACCAACACTTAGGGTAAACTCAGGATTTCCCGTTACCGTAATATCTTCAGTCGCTGTCATAACAACTGTTACAACATCAGGATTATTATGAGGTCCATCCCCTGTCGTCGTTGTTACGTTAGAAATGGTAGGCTCTAAAGTATCAATCGTAATATTGTTTTGATCTGAAAGTGAATCAGTAGATCCATTATCAGGAGTATTAAGATCAAGAAGGTTCTCTCCAGCGTCAATAATAGTAGCGCCGCCAACAAGAGTGATTAACTCTGCATTTGCATAACCTAAGTTCGTAGCGTTTTGCCCATCAAGAACAGTGTACTGAAAAGTTAGGCTAGTCGATGTAGATCCAGAAGTATAAACCGCTTTTCCAACATCAAGAGTAAACTCTGGGTTACCCGTAACTGAGACTGCTTCAGAGATAGTGAAAACAATATCTAAAACATCCGGATTATTATGAGGACCATTTCCTGAAGTCGTCGTTACATTTGTTACTGTAGGTTCTACCGTATCAATAACAATCGCTTTTTGATCAGAGAGTGAGTTTCCACTTAGATTATCTGGTGTCGCTGTATCAAGGTTATTTAAACTCACATCTTGAATAGACCCGCCGGCCATAACAACCACTTCAGCATCAGAGTAACCTAGATCAGTTGTATTCTCTCCATCACTAACCGTGTATTGAAAGGTTAAGAGAGTCGAGGCCGAACCACTAGTATAGACCGCTTTCCCGCCAGTATTTAAAGTAAACTCAGGATTTCCAGTGACTGAGACCGCTTCGTTAATAGTGAAGACAATGTCAATGATATCAGGATTATTATAAGTATTATCTGATGAGCTTGAACTAATATTTGTCACTTCTGGAGGAAGAGTATCAATCTCAATTTGTTGATCAAAAGAAATTGAATTCGTCCCTGTAAGTGGAGTGTCTAAGGTTAAAGTAGCGTCGTTAGTGGCGATATCTTTAATAGTCGCCCCTACTATGCTTAAGGCCGTAGTATTAATATAATCAAGATCACTAGTTCCCTGCCCAGCTCCAACTGTATAATTAAAAGTTAAGGTGCTCGTTCCTGATCCAGACGTAAAGCTCACGTTTACATCAGTCGCTCCCGTCTCTAGAGTGATCACTGGATTTGCAGCCGCTACTACAACAGGTTCAGAGAAGACAACTCTAATAGGAATCAATTCAGCAAGAGTATAAGCGCCATCATTCTTATCAGCATTAACTTCAGAAACTGTTGGCGCCGTTGTATCAATATCAATAGTTAGATCATCTGAAATTGAATTAAGCGCACCAGGAGCAGCAAGTGTTAAGCTTGAAGCGTTCCCAGCCGGATCATCAATTGATCCTAGATTTAAAGTAAGGCCTGCTGCCGTATAATCTAGAACATCTTGATTATGCCCGGCCTGAACTGTGTATCTAAAAGTTAAAGTATCTGTTCCTGATCCACTTGAATAACTAACAGCGTATCCAGCACCTAGGTTAAGCGTAATAGCTGGAGTTCCAGAGACAACAACAGGCTCATTGAAATCAACTAAGACATCAATCTCCGTTCCCTGTGGATACTCCCCTGTTCCTGTTGTTGACTTAACTTCAGAGATAAAAGGATGGGCGGTATCAATGACGATATCTTTTTGATCTGATAGAGAATTAGTCGATCCATTATCAGGAGTGTTGAGATCTAAAAGGTTATCTCCGGGGTCACGCATAGTAGCGCCGCCAACGAGAGTGATTAATTCAGCATTTAAATAACCAAGTTCAGTATCATTATCTCCATCAGAGATGGTGTAGTTAAAAGTTAATAAAGTCGTTCCTGATCCTGAAGTGAAGACTGCCTTACCAACATCAAGAGTAAATTCAGGGTTACCCGTAACAGTAATATTCTCTGAGGCCGTCATGATAATTTCAATAACAGAAGTATCATTAAAGGCGATATCATTATTAGATGAAGTTACGTTAGTGATCGTAGGCTCTAGAGTATCAATAACGATATCTCTATTATCCCCTAGTGAGTTTGTCGAAGCGTCATCAGGAGTATCAAGAAGAGCATCATTTGTTCCAGGATCTTTTAAGCTCCCACCAGCAAGGTTGATAACAGCAGCGTTTGCATAACTTAGGTCTGTATCATTATGACCATCAAGAACCGTGTATTGAAAGGTAAGAGCGTTTGATCCAGATCCACTTGTATAAACTGCTTTACCAACATCAAGAGTTAACTCTGGGTTATTAACAACGGTGATGACTTCATTAAAGTTAATCACAACATCGATGATATCTGGATTATTATAAGTTCCATCATCTGTAGAAGAATCAACACTTGTTACAAAAGGCTCTGCTGTATCGATCACAATCTGTCTATTATCTGAAAGAGAGTTTCCGCTTAGGTTATCTGGCGTATCAAGAACCAGTGAGTTATCACCTGGGTCTCTTAGAGTCCCTCCAGCAAGAGCAACCACGGCAGCATTAGAATAACCAAGATCAGTTGAATTCTCACCGTCTGCGATTGTGTATTGAAAGGTCAAAAGAGTTGAACCAGATCCACTTGTAAAGATGGCCTTCCCGCCAGTATCTAAAGTAAGTTCAGGGTTACCAGTCACTGTAATCACTTCATCAGCTGTTATAACAACGTCGATAATAGAAGGATTCGTAAAGGTTCCATCCCCTGTACTTGAATCAACATCAGTAATTAAAGGCTCTCTTGTATCAACAACAACTGAAGCTTGATCACTAAGAGAGTTACCACTTAAATTATCTGGCGTATTAAGATTAAGAAGGTTTCCAGCCGGGTCAACAAGAGTTGATCCACCAGCAAGAACGACAAGTTCAGCGTTCCCATAACCTAGATCAGTTGTATTCTCTCCATCAGAGATCGTGTATTGATAAGTAAGAAGAGTTGATCCAGATCCACTTGTATAAATAGCTTTTCCGCCTGTATCTAAAGTAAATTCAGGGTTCCCAGTAACTGTGATCACTTCATCATGAGTCATGACTACTTCAATCACATCAGGGTTATTATAAGTTCCCGTTAACGGATTAGAGGTAACGTTTGTAATAGTAGGCTCTACTGTATCGATAACAATTTGATTTTGATCTGATAATGAGTTGCCACTTAAGTTATCAGGAGTGTCTAATAAAAGATTATTTCCAGCAGGATCTTGTAATGTAGCACCACCAGCGAGAACAACAAGCTCAGCATCAGAATAACTTAGATCTAATGAGTTCTCTCCATCAGCAACTGTGTACTGATACCCAAGAGTATTGCTTCCAGACCCACTGACATAAACGGCTTTTCCACCCGTGCTTAAAGTAAACTCAGGAGTTCCAGAGACGAAGATGGATTCATTATGAACCATGACGATATCAATAACGTCAGGGTTATTATGTGGTCCATTTCCAGAAGTTGAAGAAATATTCGTAATGCTAGGCTCAGCCGTATCAATCACAATCTGGTTTTGATCAGATAATGAATTAGTCGATCCATTATCTGGAGTCGCTAAGACAGTTACGTTAGTAGCGTCGTCTAGAATAGTCCCGCCAGCTAAGTTAACCACTTCAGCGTTAGAATAACCTAGATCCGTACTATTTTCTCCATCAGTAACTGTGTACTGAAAAGTAAGAAGAGTGCTTGTCGTTCCACTTGTGTAAATAGCTTTTCCGCCAGTACTAAGAGTAAATTCAGGGTTACCCGTAACTGAAACGGCTTCAGAGAGAGTGAAGACAATGTCTAAGACATCCGGGTTATTAAAAGGCCCATCTCCAGTGCTTGAAGAGACGTTCGTAATAGTAGGTTCAGTTGTATCAATGACAATTTGCTGATTATCAGAGATTGAATTCGTTGCAAGAGGTGCTGCTAGAGTTCTATCAGCATTATTCGTCGCAACGTCTCTTATAAGACCAGTAGTATTAAGGCCAAGAGAGCTCATGTTCACATAATCAAGGTCAGTATTATTATCCCCATCAACGACGGTGTATCTAAAGGTAAGCGTATCAGTAGTTGTTCCAGAGAAATAAGCAACCGCTCTATCACTCGATCCATTTTCTAAAGTAAGCTCTGGCGAGTTCGTCACAGAGACGCTCTCAGAGAACTCAACCAAGATATCAATAACAACCCCGTCTTTATAGTTGCCATCAGGCTTGGTTGATCTTACTTGGTTAACAGTAGGGTCCGTTGTATCAATATTGATTCTTTGATTATCAGAGATTGAATTCGCCGCCGTAGGCGCTGCAATCGTCGTAAGATCTAAAGAGTTAGTAGAAGCATCTTGAATACTTCCCCCATTAAAATTAAGAGGCGATGCCGCTATATAATCAAGATCCGCATTATCTTGCCCTGCTGCCACTGTGTATCTAAAGGTTAGAGTATCAGTGCTTGTTCCAGAGAAATAATTAACATTGATGTCTGTTCCAGATAAATTATCAAGGGTAAGAACAGGGGTTCCACTTACAAAAACAGATTCAGTGATAAGAACATGAATGTCGATGACTTCACCAATAGTATAATCCCCATCAGCTTTATCGGCCCTAATCTCAGTCACTTCAGGTGGCGCTGTATCAATTACGATCTGCTTATCATCAGAGATAGAATTAAAGAGACCAGGCCCGACTAAAGTGAGAGTTGAAGGATTATCGGCAATATCATTAATAGTTCCTGTTCCAAGAACAAGAGAGCCTGTGTTTTGATAATCAAGATCGGTACTAGCGTCACCAAAGGTAACCGTGTATCTAAAGGTTAAAGTGTCAGTTCCAGAACCACTAGTATAACTAACCGCCCTTCCACCAATTGAATTCTCTAAAGTGATAATAGGATTATTAGTAACAGAGACTGCTTCACTCCATACCACTAAGATATCGATCTCTTCCCCAGTAGTATAAGCGCCGTTATCTTTATTAGTTTTAACTTCGCTTACTGTGGCAGGAATTGTATCAATATCAATGGCCTTATCATCACTGATTGAATTAGGTGCATTGGGGGCCACTAAGGTTAGGATTCCATCTCGAGTCGCTAAATCTTTAATCGTAGAGCCACCAGCTTGAACTAATGAATTAGTCGCCGCGTAGTCTAAGTCATCATTATTTTCAGAAACAACTGTATATCTAAAGGTAAGAGTGTCTGAGTTAGATCCACTTGTGTAGTTAACAGCAACATCAGCTCCCGTAGTATTTGTTAGAGTTAACTGAGGCGTTCCAGAGACGACAACAACTTCATCCCAAACAACTTGAATGTCGATGACCTCTCCAGCTCTATAAGAGCCATCATCTTTTAAGGTAGCAACTTCCGTAACTTCAGGATCTTTTGTATCAACCACAATAGCGGCGTCATTTGATATAGACCCGGCCGCTCCAGGAACCGCTAAGGCACCAGCGAAGACAAGTCCGTTCGTCGCCCTATCATCAATCCCGCCCGTATTAGCAACGAGTGAATTCGTATCAACATAATCAAGATCAGGTGAGTTCTGAGTTAAAGCAATTGTATAATTAAAGGTTAGAGTCGCTGTTCCTGATCCACTTGTATAATTAACAGCAAAGTCAGCAGCGCCAATATTATCTAAGCTTAAAAGAGGAGTGTTCGTTACGTTTACGATCTCATCAAACTTAACTAAGATCTCCATCATCTCAGGGTTGGTATAATACCCATCAGTTGGAGTCGGCTCTATAACATCAACGCCCGTTACTGTAGGAGCCGTTGTATCAACAAAGATTTCTTGATTATCAGAGATTGAATTTAAGGCCCCAGGAGCCACAAGAGTTAGATCAGCATCATTAGTAGCAAGATCTTCAATATCTCCGCCGCTTAAAGCAAGAGAAGTCGTCGCCGCATAATCAAGGTCAGGGTTATTTTCATTAGCACCAATAGTGTATCTAAAAGTAAGAGTGCTGGTTCCTGTTCCTGAGAAGTAATCAACGCTAAAGTCAGGGTTACCAATATTATTAAGAGTGATCACAGGAGTGTTTGTTATATTAACGGCCTCAGACATCTTAACTCTAATATCCATGACCTCCCCTGCTTTATAGAATCCATCTATTGGTGTCGGCTCAACTACGTCGACTTCAGTCACTGTAGGAGTGATCGTATCAACCACAATCTCTTGATTATCAGAGATTGAATTTAATGTATTATGAGCAGCAAGGGCGCCTGCGAAGACAAGGTCATTACTCGCTCTATCAGCAATACTTCCCGCATTAGCTGTTAATGAATTGGTATCAACATAATCAAGATCAGTTGTATTTTGTCCCGCTGCAACTGTGTAGTTAAAATCTAAGGTCGTACTGCCAGAACCAGAAGTATAATTAACAGTGAAGTCAGCCCCTAAGTCATCATCTAAAAGAATCTGAGGAAAGCCAGTTACATTAACAATCTCAGAGAAGACAATCCTAATGGGGATTAACTTCGCTTCATTATAGTAACCATCATTAACAGGAGATCTCACTTCAACAACAGTAGGCGGAACTGAATCGATCACAATATCTAGATCATCACTGATTGAGTTAGCAGCATTAGGAACCGCTAAGGCCCCAGCAACCACAGCATCATTAGAAGCGCGATCTTCAATATCTCCGCCATTTAAGACAAGAGCATTAGTATCTTCATAATCAAGATCATTTGTATTATCACCTATTGAAATCGTATATCTAAAAGTTAAGGTATTCGTTCCTGATCCGCTTGAATAATTAACAGCGAGATCAGCATTAGGTCCTGCCATATTAAGAGTAATCTGCGGCGTTCCTGAAACATTAACAATCTCATCCCAAACAACGGTAATATCAACATCATCCCCAGCTTTATAAAAGCCAGTCCCCGTTGGTGAAGTTACCTCAGTAACAAGAGGCTCTTTTGTATCAACAGCTATCGTTTGATTATCTGAGATTGAATTAAGAGCACCAGGAGCGGCGAGAGTTCTCGTGGCGTCATTAGTTGCAAAATCTTCAACGTCACCAACACTAAAAGCTGTCGTGTTCTCATAATCAAGATCTGGATTATTATCACCATCACTAATTGTGTAATTAAAAGTTAAGGTTTGATTATCCACAGAGATGCTTGAATAAGTAACTGCTGTATCAGCATTAGGACCATCCATATTAAGAGTGATCTCTGGAGTTCCAGCATTAACAACAACCGCCTCACTCATCTTAACTCTAATCGCGATGACTTCAGGGTTTGTATAAAAGCCATCCGTCGGCGCAGGCTCTACGGCGTCAACACTTGATACTGTTGGTGCAACTGTATCGATAATAAAGGTCGCGTTATCAGAGATTGAATTAAACCCAGATCCACCAGCTCCAATCACAGGAAGAGTTGGTATCCCATCATTCGCAGCTTGGTCACGAATATTAGCGCCATTAAGATTTAATGAAGTCGTGCTTACATACTCTAAAGCTGTTGAGTTCTCTCCAGCACTAACAGTGTATCTAAAAGTTAAAGTCGCAGATCCTGATCCACTTGTATAATTAACAACCGGATTAGTTCCACTTTGATTTTCTAAAGTAATATTTGGAATGCCACTAGTAACATAAACCTTCTCATCCCATTCAACGTAGATATCAAGGATTTTTCCAGCATTATACTGATCAACCCCATGAGGGTTCGTTGAAACGGCAACCGCCCTTACATTATTAACACTAGGAATCCCAACATCTTTACGAAGTTGAAAACCATTAGCCCCGCCAATTGGATTCTCAACAGGAGCATTTCCTAACTCATCAACATGAGTGACGATGATATTAAAATCCCAAAAAGCGTCAAAGGCACCATCAAGGGCCGAGTCTTGTAGACAACCAGCAGGAAGACCAGGACCTACTGAACAATTTGGAGAGAGGTCAATACTTCTTGAATAAGTTCCATCAGAACAATTGGCGCTAAAAGATTTTGTGGTTCCAAGACGATCCCTAACAAAGATCTGAACATCATCAGTACCAGCGCCAACAACAGTATCAGGCCAGCACGTTCCACTAATGGGATAGGCAGCAAAATTATCTTGATTGATCCATTCATCTCTAGTGTCTGGAGCATCGTTAGAAAGATCAACAGGATTTACGACAGCAAGTTCAGGTTGCCTAACTCTTGTTGTGATATCAACTTGAGCAAGACTTGTTTGAACTGAAACATTTCCCGTTCCATTATCGTAATCAAAGTTAAGTGTTTCTTGAATAGATGAAGAAACATAAGCAGTCGGTGAGTATTGAACAGTAAGTGTACAACTCCCTCCGCCAGCAATTGACCCTAAGGCCGCGCACGATCCATCAGCATCAACAATTGAATCAATAGGACTTGAGTTTGTTCCCGTTCCACCAGCGTCACGCCCATCCCCGTCTCCAGGAAATCCACCAGCGTAAATAAAAGGAGCTGCAATGGCGGCCGTATCAGTAAAAGTTAAGGCCTGATACTCACCGGAGTTCGTTACTGTAAAAGTTTGATAGTAAGTTCCGTTATTTAAAAGATCAGTTCCATAAGCAACTGTTGAGTGGGTCCAAGTTAAAGGCGAAGGAGCAATAGCAAGATTCGCCGGAGTCACGGCCGTCCCTTGAACATCATGGGCCGGATAATTAGGCATGATCAAGGGAGTCGAATTATTAGTCGCTGTATTAGTATAAGGCGGCGGAGTAGCAGGCCCAGTCAGAGTAGAGATCAACGATCCCCCTCCATCAAATTCATAATCAAGTTGAATAGAATCAGTGAGCGGGTTACCAACAGTTTGCGGAGTGAACTGAATATTAAGATCACAACTAGTAGGAGTTCCATGAACGATCGATCCATTCACTGTAGGAGTTACCCCGCCAGCACATGAGCCCGTTCCTAAAAGAGTAAAGTTTGCATTTAATCCAATGTCATTAACATTGATGGCCGAGACAGCTCCATAGTTCTCAAGAGTAAAACCATTTAATCCCCTTGTTGAACCATTAGCAAAGGTTCCATAGTCATAAGGGCTTGTTGCTTCGTTGATCACTAAGAAGGCCCAGTTCATCCCGGTCCCAGCAAGATCATAAAGATTTGGTTCATCAAAAAGGGGTGTCAGTAATCTATCGCCCACCGGTAAGCTTGGGTCCCCTACAATTCTAAAGCCGTTATAAAAAGAAAAGCCAATCGTATCAGCGTTTCCAGTAGAGTCACCTTGAGCAAGGGCCGGGTTATAACGAACCTTGATGCTACAAGATTCCATCTCACCCATGTCGTTCATATTAATAACGCCAGTTCCAAAAGCGGCCGGCGGTGCAAGTGGCATAGCGTAGAGATCATCACAGGTAGTATCAGCGTCGTTGATAATACTAAAACCAGTTCCCGCGCCTAAACCAAAGACCTGAACTTGCTCAGCGACTTTGTCTCCGTAGTTTCTAATTTCATAAATATAATCTTTCCAACCACCGTTAGCCGTCTGACCATAGTCAATAGTTTGTCTATGCGTTCCAGAAGTGACACCAGGAAAATAAGGGTCACTTAAAGTAGGATCAATCTTAATCGGCATGATCGGAGTCGTTGCACTCAGAGGAAGAAGCTCGCCAGGAAAATCTTCATGAGGAGTAACAATCATATCCGGAGAATTATTTGGCGAGGCCAATTGATAAAGCTTTCTAATTAAAATATTGGCAGGTCTCTTCCCTTCACCAGTCAGTCCAACATTTCCCGTGTAAGAGTGAATGCCCCCAGTAAAACTAACAGCAACATTTTCAGACTTAAGGCCAGAGACTAAAGGCCTAAAAGTAATTTCAACAGTACAACTAGATCCTGCAGGAATTGCGCTTCCACAAGTTCCGCCAACACCAGGATAAACTCCAACACCGTTATCAACACCAGCTGTTCCTTGAAAAAAATATTCAGGAATCGCGAGGCCCGTTGCATCAGAGATTGTTGCCGTAATTCCTGAAGCGGTTTCATCACCAAAGTTTGTAATCGTAAAAGTTCTAGTGTCGCTAAAGCCAATGATCACTTCGCCCCATGGCTCAAAGATCTTGTCCGCGCCAGAAGCTGTTGAGAATTTTATGCGAGGAGTTTTTTCTTCAACAAAACCTTGAGAGCCAACACCACTTGCACCACAACCGTGAAGCACTAGTGAAGCTAGCGCAATCATGATCATGAGAATGTGATTGTTCAAAGTTTGTTTCATCTCTTTATAGCGATCCTTAAGTTCTTATCGGCAGTTCTATAGATTTCGATTACTTACTATTCTAAGTTAGGGACGCTACGCACAATGATTCGGGGCACTTACCTCCAGTTGAGATATCAGAAATTGTGTCTTATTAGAGGCTTAGATAAGTGCCTGAATTTTAAGCCTTTATTAAGGGAAATCATTGCCTGTAAATAAAGAGCATGTATTAAAACTGTCGGTGATTTGACACGCGATGCATAAATCGTTGATTTCACATAGAGAATATTTGGAGAAAACTAGTTATGAAGAAATTGAGACATCTTTTCAGCTGAGCTCTATAAGTCATCGGATATATTAGTTTCTTTAGAATAGTTCTGAATAATTTTAAGAAAGGCGGCCTTGGATAAGACCGCCTTATTAATTAATTAAGAGTTAATTTATCAAATGGATTTAGGTACTGATCACGTAAGATGGCCATGTCTTCTTTGGCCCCGTTTGATTCAAAGTATCCATAAAGCGCGCCTTCAGAAATCTTTTGTGTCTCGTAAAAAGACTTAAAATAACCTGAAGCAATATTCTTAACAAAGCTTGGAAGTGGAATAAAACTTACACCAAGACCTGCAAGCTGAAGAATAATTCTCGTTCTTTTAATCTTAGTTGGCTTATGAACATAGTAAGCGATGGCCGGTTTCTTATTAAACTGATTTTGAGAATCAACCATATTTACGATAATGTCATCGCCTTTATAAGTAGCTCCTCTAAAAGCAAAATTAAATCTTCTTCCTACTCTAGAATAATTACTTTGATTGTTTCTAAACCTTGTATTGGCCGTTCTTACACCTTGAAAGAATTTACCAACACCATATTTATTCCAATTATTTTTAGCCGCTGTAGATTCCCAAAAAGCATACCAAGGAATACGTGATTCATAGATTGATGACCAAGTTAGATTAACCTCTTCATGAGTCATCCCAAGATCTGTTTCATTAAAGTTTTCAAAGTAATGCATCATCATATTCTGATGAAAAAGTCTTCTTTCTCTAATGAGTTTCTCAACTTTAACAATTATATAAGTGGCCGTATTAAGCACAGGGATGGTCGATAGACGATTCTTAGCAAAATTTAAAGCCCATTTAACGGCTTGGTAACCAACTGCTCTTTTATAGAAAAAAGTTGGGTTATCAAGTCTTGCCACTACACGAGGGTCAAGCTTTAACATGGCATCGCCTAGCTTTGATTCAAATTTTTCAACAACTTCTTTAAACCCTGGATCATTAAAGACTTTTTCGACATCAATCTTTTTTAGCTCTTCCATAGAGCGAACAAGGTACTGAATATTTTGATTGTTCGTATCGCCCTTGTCGTGAAATTCTTCAGCGAATAATTCTTCTAACTCGGAATTATAATCGGCCTTAGAATTCATTAACCTCTGCTCTTCTAAAAGAGTTTCCTTAATAAACTTTAGATATGGCTTAATACTAAACTTAAAACTGAGACTCCTGTCTCTAATAGCAATAAGTTTTCCCTCTTCTTTAATTAACTCAAATCTTTTTGAAAAGGCATCTACATCACCTGCATTTGCAAAGCTTGTTGATACTAATAAGATTGCGAGTATTGAACTCTTTAGTGCGCCCATCCTGGTTCCTCCTTGAATCCATGATTTAAAATTGGAATAACTCATTGTAGGGATATCAAGACAGACAATCTACTTGTGTAAGAAAAGAAAAGAATAACCGAAAGCCGTGGTCGGTGAGCCTGACCACGCCTTACATTAACGGCGTTTCTTATTAAGAAAAGAACCCATTGAAACTGCTGCAATTAGGCCAACGGCAAAGATACCAAAGAAACCGACCCCGCCACTTGGTTTATTTTCATCAGTTATAAAACTAACTGAACTACAAGAACCAGGAGAATCATGAGGGTATAAGAAGGTACAGCCATCAAAGTCATCTAAGGTTAACTTCTCTCTAATGGTTCCGCCAACAGCGTAGTACATCAAGGAAACCGGATCACTAGAGTGGCCTAGTCCGAAGGCATGCCCTAATTCATGAGCTATTGTAGCTACTTTTTCTGATTCATTGAGGTTGGCGAAACTAGACGCAAAGTCGTGAATAAGAACAATTCCTCGATCTGCTCCATCATTATAGCCAAGACCTAAGGTCGATCCTGTCACTTCATCAGAACAGCCAACTAATATTGTCCCTAAGGGAACTTTAGGCAAGGCCTCTTCAATTGTATCTGAAGTCACATCTTGAGTAACAACAGCTCCTCTCGTTAATCCTAATGCACAAGTTGATACCCTATTCCACATCTGATCAGCTGCTTTTTCAACTAAGTTAAGGAGCTCTCCAGAGGTAACTGACTGAGCACAATTATTTGCTGCGACATTAATGACGATCTCATTCTTAGAAAACTTAGAAGGTGGCTGAGACGTTAGCGTAAAGGCTAAAACACTCGTAGAGAAGAATATAGTAATGCAGGTTAATAAAAACTTCATAAGATCATCCTTAAAGATAATAAGTATAAGATAGTGAGTAACTTAATTTTCGCGCTGATTTCAACCAAGAAAAAAGATAAGTTTCAAAGCGAATGGCATTATTGGCGTCAAAAGCAAATTCAATTCCAAGGTCAAGAGTCGTGTTCCAAGAAGTTTCACCTTCGTTAGGTCTATAAAACCCTCTGGTTGTTGTACCATTGGGTAAAGTCACAATCGCTCCATCACCACTGATCTTAGTTAAGAAAGTCCCTAGTCCATAACGAAGAAGCAATTTCTCTGTCAGTAAGTAACCAACATCTAAGAGAAAAAACATTGTGGTTTTCTTATACTCATCGGTTTGTGTTCCATGAGCCACAATTCCAAACTCAGGTAAGAAGACATGGTTGATTGCAGGAATCGGCATAACTGTGTTTATGGCAATCATAGGCTTAAAACTAAAAGTATTCTTACCACCAGCTTCATCTTTTTGTGTTGATAGTCCAAAAGGAACATAACCTCCAACAGTCACCATACTATGGGAGTTTAAAGAGATCATAAGACAACAAAGAATACTAAATATCCGCAGCATATATTTACCTTGTAATGAAGAACAATACATTTTATGGATAAATTTTAGGAACTGTAAACAGGAGAATACTGGAGTAAAGCACTAACTCTTACGAAGCGTCTTTTTTATCATCATTGTCATTGTCTTTACTTTCATCATCATCAAAATCAATCACAGCGTTAGGTGTTGACTCTTCTTCTGGGACAAACTGCTCTTCTTTTGCTGCTGCTTCCTCAGCAAGTTTCTCTTCGGCTGCTGCTTTCTTCTCTGCTTCTACTTCAGCCTTCTTCGTCTCTATCTCTGTATGGACTTTTTGATTTAAGTCTTTGAAAGCCTCTTTTTCTTTAAGTCTTTCTTCAGAGAGAGGTTTAAAGAATATTTCATTTACATATTTTCTAATCGTTTTCTTTTCCTCTTCTCCCACAGTATGAATAAGCCCTCGGTACTGACTCTTTCCTCCTACATCATTTTTCATTTTCCCATCTGGGTGAGGAACAATTGAGACTGAGTATGGGCAAGGAGTTCTAAGCCTATAAGTTTTTTGTTCTAGTTCGAGATCTGAAAGTATCGTTACCTCAGATTCAGATATAGACTCTAATTCTATTGGATAATTAGTTGAGACAAAGCTTAAGGGATTCTTCTTACTCACATAATATCTTTTTTCTTTAAAGTCTGACTCAGTCAGCTTTCTATATTTATTAGGGTCACTCTTTTTCAACCCCTCAACCTTTTCTTTTATTTTTGCTTCGTAGGCCTTTCTCTGTTTTGATTCATAAAGTTGAGACATATGAAGCACTATAGACATCTCCATAGAGCCTTTGTGGGCCATAACAAGAGGATATTGATAGCCATCTTGAAGAGACTTAGAGGTGTGTTTGTAAGAGTTAAAAACAATAACAAAGGGCTGATAGTCATCCATGTCTTTAATCTTCTCTATCACCCTTGAGATCTGGGCCATATGAAGTTCTTCAGCTTTCTTTAACTCTACTAGGTCTGCCGTCCTCTGTTCTTCTTCTGAAAGTACAATATCCGGCGCTACTTCTTCTTTATCTATGAAGCTCTCCCCCATAAATTGAATGGCAATAATATTTGGCCTGATCTGATCAATTTCATTCATTGTGGGTTTAAGTTCAGTTTGGAACCTAAAGGTATAAGGCTGCTTATCAACTGGCTGAGGCTCATTTCTTAGTATAGAAAGGGATTTATCGACAACTAAGATCTTCGTTATCTTAGGGCTCGATCTATCAGAGTTTTCGATAATCCATTCTTTAACTTCTTTCTTTGCTTTCTTTAATCTATTTTTATAGATATCTCGGCTTTCATTGATACCAGCTTTTGCTTTTTCTAAGATCTTTCTTTGTTCGTCTTCGTCTTCGACCCCAAGGAGTTCTGCTTCAGCATCAGCCTCAAAGTCAGGCTCATCTACATAGACATACTCTAAGTCATAACTATATTTAAAATCATAATAAAGATCTTCTGAATCAATATGTTTAATTATATAAAATTTTGAAGGAACTATTTTTTCAGGAATCTCAGATTCAATTTCAATAATGTCCCCTTTGTTTAAACGAAGATTACCTTCGCAGTGGACATAAGTGGGAGAAAAATAACCGATTCTAAAATCATCAGAGAGTTGAGTTTCTGCTAATGTTTTTGCAATAGCAAAGTCGGGTGTTCCTGATTCAGTTGGGAATACTAAGTCTACTGCTTGCCAAACAACATCATGAAACTCTCCACATTTAATATGAAGGATATCAACTCCTGATGACTGAACAGAGTTGATCATTCCTTTCTCTGGAACCAAACCCACAAGGGAGACTCCTTCCATAGTATTTTCTCTAGAGATAAAATTAGCGATGGTTAAATGTTCATCAAGACGAGTAGAGAAGTCGATATAAACAATAGCAGGTTCATGTTCGAGAATTTCAATAAAGCTGGCCTGATACTCTGTTGGATCTTTGCCATAAACTCTCACAAACTCCCAAGAGATCTTACTGAACTGACTTAGAAAGCGCTTCTGTACATTAAACCAATAACTTTGGTCATCACCGACATAGAGAATTTTCCGCGGTTTTACTTTCGCCGCCCCGGGAATTTCTGCCATACAACTTTCCTCTGCCCCTAAAAATTAGGCGCACCCATATAACCTAAATTATACCACGAGTTATAAAACTCACTCTAAAGGCAAATACTACCTAAAACTATGAATTTAAGGGGGATTATGACAATTTAGACTTCAAAATCATCATAGGTTTGAGCATATGATTCATCAGCTTCTTTAGTAAAATACTTACGGACAAAATACTGACCTGAACGAATAGTCGAGATAAAACCATAATCCTCTACTTTACGTAGGGCCTGATAGATATTTTCCATCGGAAGGCTTAGATTCTTGGCCATTTCAGTATGAGAGAGTAATTGACTGATTCCATATACTTTATAAAGGTTAGGTCTACACCAAACTCTTCTGTAGAGGTACATAAGAACCATAACTTCAACTCTTGTTAATTTAAAATCAATTAACACTTGGTCAAAGAAGATATCGGGGATTTCACTTACTGTAGGAGTGGCGCTTGTTTCAGCTTCGATAACGACTTCAGACTTATCGCTAAGACGACTTCGGTGGTTATCTAGAATGGTCCTTAAATCTACCATATAAACCTCATTGTGCTCTCACACATCTCCTTATTTAAGTATGCCATAAACAAACTGACTAACCAAATTCCCCCTATTGGAAAAACTTTCCCATTGTCACGTCTTAATACCCTCTTCAATTGACGAATTTCATTGTCAAAGGATATTCTAATAATTAATTGCGCTATTAACCGAGCAAAAAAGACAAGGATGTCCTATGCGAAAAGCACTCTATTTGGCGATTGGCCTCATCATAACTTTCGAAGGTTTTGCATGTTCCGCTCATTACAATAATCTTTTAGACCTTGAGAAACAATTTCCTGATATCAATATTGATTATAATTCGAGCCACAGAGGCTGGAGTAAATACCTATCAAAATCTCTCCACGGAACCAGAAAGCTTGCTCTTACCTTTGATGATGGACCTCATCCTACCAACACTCCTAGACTTCTAAATATTCTTAAAAGATATAATGTAAAAGCCACCTTCTTTACAATGGGGGCCCTTGTAAAAGAATACCCCGCAATTGCAAAAAGAATTGTTAGTGAAGGACATATTCTCGCAGGACACGATTGGGTTCACACAAACTCTAATGGCGAATCAGAAAGTGTTTATAGTAGCGGGCTTAAAAGGACAGTGCTCGAAATTAAAGATCATAACCCTAACAATGAGTTTTATTACCGTTTTCCCTATGGAGCTTATGGAAATGGACGAGGTGGTTATCATCATCTAAATGCTATGAAGAAAGTCAGCCAAGATCTTTTCGGGGAAAACTGTATCAACTTTGCCTTTTGGGATATTGATACCTCCGACTGGGTTTCTAATATGACTTCTGACAATATTGTTCAAACCCTTATGGCCAATCTCAATGGCGGAGTGGCCTATAAGTTTAAAAAGATTAGTAATGGTTATACTAAAGAAAGTTACACCATAAGACGCCCCTTAGCCGGAGGAGTCGTTCTTATGCATGATATTCATAAGAGAACCGTTGACGCAACAGAGAAGTTCCTTGAAAAAATCAAGGGAAGTAATATTGAAATTGTTCCACTGAATGAAGTGAGAGAATTTGAATTTGGAAACGCTGTTTGTGAATTGTTAAGAGTCATCTAAAAAATGGGCATCTCAATAAGATGCCCATTCAAATCTACTTTGTTATTAAAAAGAAAATCTCGCCTTTTTCATTCATTGTATTGGCGCTTAACTCTGCCTCAGCCCCGTAGCCAAAGTAAAGATCGGCCCTAGCCTCGCCTTTAATAGCAGAGCCAGTATCTTGATCGAAGTAAAACCGAGAATAACTCTTCATCTTAGGTTTGCCTTGTCCATCTCTCTTAGGCCTTAGAGTCCTAACAAAGGCTAAGATGCCTTTTCTTTTATAGATACTTCTGTCCTGAGCTAAGGATCGGTTTTGAGTTAGAGGAATATCTTCTAAGCCTAAAGGCTCTGTCTTTGTAATAGTAAAATAGATATAACCAGGACAAAAGGTAAAGATCTCGCGCCATCTTTCAGGATGCGCTTCTATATACTTTCTTTGTGAATCAATTGAATAATCATCAATCATCCCTTTTTTAACCATGTACTTTGATATGAAAGTGAACTTATTAGAGTTATGCGCTTCATAACTTAAGTAAAAGGTCTTAGGACCTTGATCGGTCTCAATAACAACCCTGCCGCCCCCTTCAAGGTGAAGGAGGTATAAAGCAAAGAGGTCTTTAATATAAAAAAGATTAAGCCCCCTACCTTCAAGTTTATTTTCAAAGATGATTTGCTCTCTTGTATACCTACGCTCTCGGTCTGATTTTGGTTTAGTATAGATAGCAAATGGATATTCAGAAGTTTTAGTTAAGGAGCCTTTAATAGTTGGGGAGTAATACCCGGTAAAATGAGCGAAGTCTTTTTGCCCAGGAGCAAGAGAGGGAGTTCTCCCATTTTTTTGTTTTACTAGGGGCCTATAAAATTCGAAGCGCTCTTTTAGCCTTGTATTAAATTCTTCCCAACAGGCTTCTTTAGGTCCGTTATTAAAGCACTTTTTAATTCTTTTTACTTCTTTTTCAAAAGCTTTCAAGGTTTTTTCAATAATTGAAAGCTTATACTTATTACCGCCGATGGTTAAGTTCCCAGACATCCTCCGCCTTTTAAAGGCCTGCTTCTGTCTCTCTAATGATAATTCTATTCCTTCTAGTTCTAAGTCATCCGCTAGAACAGGAATATTCTCTCCTTGCAGCTTAAAGGCCGGAACAACCATGTCCACAGCAAAGGCATTGAAGTGAAATAAGATGAGAATAAAACCGATTGAGAATTTATACACGGGAGCTTCCTTGTTCAGATATATCTTTAAACTTATTGTATAGAGGTGACGCTGTTCGCGTCAAACGGTTAGGCTCTTCTGCCCATGAAGAGCAAGCTATGTCCTTTAAAGTTCGATTCAACTTCAAAGGAAAACCCTAGGGCCTGATAAAAACCATAATTGTCGGCTTTACGATCAGTAATTATATGAATACCCTTTTTAAAAATTTGGGCCTGTGATTCAATCAGTATCCTGCCAATTCCCATTCCCCTACTATTTTCATGACAATTAATATGAAGATGAACGGGGAATTCTTTAAAGTATTCTTTAAAGTTAGATTGTCCTGGAACCTTAAATTCTTCTAAGGCCATTTGACTTTGAGGATGGGCGCAGCAATATCCTAAGAGATCACCGTCTTTTTTGGCGAATAAGAAATACTCTGGATAATTAACAAGATATTGCCCACACCAAGTATTAAAGAACTTATCTTTTGCCTCATCAGAAGAAAATTCTTTCTTACTGCTAGCTGCAAAGAAGATTTCTTTTATAGACTCACGCTCAACTTCAGTGATTTCTTCTGCAGTAATAACCTTAATTTCCAAAGCGTGACTCCGGAAGAACTGGTCTTAGGTTAAAGTGAACAAGAAGATGACAATACATAGTGATCACAGCGCGCTTTTCATTCTGTGGAACAAGCTTCATTAACTTTGCAGCAACTGTCTTGCCCTTGGTTTCGTCTCCAAACAAATTATTAAAATATGAATAGAGAGTAAAGGCTTCCATATCTACCTTTGAAAGGATTTCAATCTGTTTGAACCTTTGTTTATTATAAATACTATGAAGAGCTTTTAGGTGAATAAGGTCTTCATCATCAAGAAGTTCTATAAAATTCTTTGTTCTAAGTCTTCTCACAATACGTTGATCGTTGAGGTGCTTTAATTTAAAAAGCAGTTCTTTGAATCTATCGTAATCTCCAGCTTGGCTAGATTTTAAACCTGAGAACTTAACAAAAACCTCTCGGTCTTTGAGAGGAATATTCTTTTTATTAAAAGTTAATAAGATAAGAACTTCTGTTCTTGTTAACTCTCCAAGTTTTTCAAAGTCT
Organism: uncultured Halobacteriovorax sp.; assembly: GCA_913061265.1. Taxonomy (GTDB): domain Bacteria; phylum Bdellovibrionota; class Bacteriovoracia; order Bacteriovoracales; family Bacteriovoracaceae. Next base: position 22,798 of record CAJXVS010000006.1, read on the forward strand.
ATATCTCTTAAGAAGACTAGTTCATGAAGGTCAGTATTTAAACTGATCTTTTCCTTGCTGACTAAATGAAAAAAAGATCTTACCAATGGAAAGAAGTTATGAAGGCATTCTTGAAAGAAATAATGCTTCGTGAGAAAAGTTAAATTAAACTTAGAGAGGTCTCCGTCAAAGTCAAAACCAAAACGATCTTGAAACCTAAGGGTCCTTAGAAAACGGACGGGATCTAAATAGAAGTCTTCAGAGCAAGGTTTTAGAACCTTTGCTTTTAAGTCCTTCATCCCATTAAATGGATCAACTAAAGTGAACTCGTCACTAGCCCCAGGGGCGCCGAAGATGATTCCCATGGCATTTAAAGTAAAGTCACGACGAAGAAAAGACTCGGGATAATCTAAGGAAGGATTGATATCAACTTCAAAATCGCTATGCCCATAAGGGGCTTTCCCAGAATAAACTTCTTTTCTTGGCGTTGAGATTTCAAGTTCATAATTCCCTTGTTTGATCTTTAATATATTAAAAGGCAGAAATTCTACTGAATAAGAATGCTTATTTGAAAGAGTGTTTCCGAGCCTTTTTACTAACTGCGCCCATTCAGATTCATCATATTCAAATGAATGTCTTAATTCAAAATCTAAGTCTTTTGATAAAGTAGCGTTTAGGAAATAGTCCCTAACAGCTCCCCCAACGAGAGTAAGTCCAAAACCCTGACGGCTTATTTGAATGATAAGTTCGTAGACATCTTCAGGAAAAAGACTTCTAAAATCTTTTGAGGAAATTTTATCCAACTTAAGGTCTTCCATAAAACTAATAAACCTAAGGCATAGTTAAAGGACTCTCCGAAGAAGTGAGGACATCTAAAGTATTCTTGACCCTTAGAAGCTCATCTGAGCCCTTGTGATAAACAAGGTATATCTTACCATTAGATACCTCAACTTTATCATCTAATAGATCATCAAATGTAACAACCTTGTCTTTATAATAACTTCTTCCAATGACATGCTTAGGAACAACTGCCACCCCTAGCCCACGCTGAACCGCCTGTAACATATTTCCATGGCTATTGATGATATAACGACCATTGACTTGTTTAGGAATTCGACCAAATCTCTGACGGCACCATCTCATATAAAGACCATCCCCTTCATCTTCAAACAAAATAGTAGGGTAACTAGAGAGCTCTTCTAGAGTTGTCTCTTTTGTTAAAGCAAAGTCTCCAGTATCTGGAAAAACAAGAACAGTCTTCTCCACCCCTAAAAGGATCTTCTCCCCAACATTAGGAAGTGCTTCCTCAGGGAGGATCAAGAAATCGAGTCTATAGTTTTCAAATTCTCTAACGAGTTCTTCTTGGAACCCTAGGTTGATTCCGACTTTTATCTCTGGATATTTTTCAGCATATTCGAGCATGATGGGAGCTAACCAAGACTTACCAAAGCCAGCTAAGGTACCAATTCGAACCTTTCCACTCATAGTATCTTTATCGGCCTGAATCTCAGTTAAAGTATCATCAAGTTTGGCCAAAAAATTATTCGCCAAAGCATAGAGTTTTTCACCTTCAGGGGTGAGGACAACCCTCTTCCCAGACCTTTTAAAGAGCTTAACTTCTAGCTTCTTCTCGAGGTTCTTTATACTTTGTGAGATAGCAGATTGGGTCACATGGAGGTCTTCCGCGGCTTTTGAGAAGGATTTTGCCTTCGTTACCGCTACAAGTGTCTGTAATTGTGATGTTTCAATCATATCTTATCCTAAAGGTTCTAAGTATTAGAGTCACCTTATATATAAGCTCAAACTAATAGTCAAGAGAAGTAGATATGCCTAACGTAAACCCTTGGAGATTACGATAAGTCTTCATGAATAAAAGCTTTAAATTCAAAAGCCTATGCTTTTTGATCTGCCTTCTTTTCTCAACTTCTTCTTGGTCTATCGATTGCCATAAATCTATTAAGATCTTGCTAGATAAAAATAGAAACCTTCCTCAAGATGAAGTTCAGTTTAAGCTCATTAAACAAATCCAAAAGCTTGAAAAGAAAACAAATAAATTACGCTTAAAGAAGTCCAACTCTGAGCCGGCCATTAATTTAATGATCTGGAAAAAGATTGCAAAGTACGATGCCCTCTTGGCGAATAATAGTTTCTCTCAAATAACGAGAGAGCTCCGCCCCCTTTTTCGAGAAGTGGAAACAGCTGTTATCATCATTAAAAAATATGAATCGATACTAGAAGTCGTCAACCGAGTCGGTACCGAAGATATTAGCCTCTTAAAACAAGAGTTAGGCCACCACTCAATAAGTAATGAGCTTATCGATGCGGTTATAGATCGAGTTTCTCTTGCCGGAATGGATTTAAAAAAACTAAATGCCTATTACGAGTCTGTCATTGATGAGAATTCCATTCACTTGGGACATTTTTACCATGAGTACAAACTTGTACGCCTTCATTTTGAAAATATGATGGAACAAAGCTCATGTAGTGAATCTTGTAAGCTTAATATCAACAAGCTTCTTGATAGTATAGGTGTCGCTTCTAATACTGATCAACAGCGCTACAGTATTTTCTTAAAAGACGCAGCAAGACCCTCGTGGCTCGAGTTAAGCGAAAGCCTAAATTCCCATCCTCTAGCTTATACGACGAGGTTAAAGCGAGAGCGCGACGAAGAGTTCAAGCTATTTCTAAAAGGCTTAGTAGCAGAAGTGCTTCCTATAGATGAACTGGCGCAAGTTATCTTAAATGCTCCTGGTATTTCTAAGAGTAAGGCCATTCGAGTCATAAAAATTTTCTATGACAGGATTGCAAGGCTCGTTCATTTTCCTAAAGTAAATCAAATCATGCGCTCTCCTCAGGAAGTTGCAGATAAGTTTGACCTCTTTATCCAATTAAACACAACAGTAGTTCCTCAAGACGAGCTTATGGTTACCTTTGCTAGAAGAATTGATTCTCAAACCAAGAAAGCTTGGTCTGAGATGATCAAGTTTGCCAAAGAGAATCAAGAGTCTTACCCGGATATCTTAAAAAGAATGGAGCAGGCCAAAGAAAAGGCCATGGCGCGAGGAGAGATCTCCTTAGTTCATGAAAAAAGCTTTACCACAAGACTTGCCATCATCCTCTCGGCAGGAGGAAGCTTTGCTTATTATTACTTTAATAAAAAAGAAGTTGAAGAATTGATTGATGATGTCGGTCACTCCTCAACTGAAGTAGACCCTGAGCTAGAAGTAACTGAAGAAGAAAAAGTTGAGCTTGAATTAGGAAACTCAACAACTCTGCTCATCAAACACGGATCAGAAGAGGATATCGAGCTTGATCAATTAATTGACGAGCTAAACGAGATATCTAAAGACCTTACTCTACCTGTAAGAGAACCAAACTCAGTTAAACAATCAATCAATCCAATCCGCTTTATCAAGGAAATTTTATGAAAACAATTCTATTTTTGTTAGTACTTTTTATGAATTCTTCATTTGCACAAGATAAAACGCGATATATCTTTAAATCCTGGTGCAGTGGTTTAAAAGATAATGAAGTCTATTCTCATATAAAAGAAGCTGCTGACTTTGTGGATATAGACCCTCTTCATTTAGCTATTGGTATGTCTGGAGAAGGATTCTCTCAAAAGCATGATACTCCCATGAGCTGCAGAAAATGGCCGAAGTTAAATCAAGATAAAACAATGGTGCTTAGTACTTGCGATGATAATAACAAATTAGTTGAATCAATTATTCAATCAAATTCAGATTGGATTGAAAATAAGAAGACCGGAAAATGGGGAGAAACTGATCCTGACTATGATAACTACGCTATTGTAGAAGCTACATACTATGGAAATGGTTTTAATGATGATGGCACCGATACTTTCTGCCTTGAGCAGGCCAGGTTAAAAAAGGAAAACCTCTTTCCTATAGAATTTAAAGTTGATGATCAAAAAAATGTTTCAAAATACGAAAGCTTAGAAGATGCTCCAGAAGTTGTCTGTGACGATACAGGCAGGACTAACGAAGCAGCCACAATGAGGTTTAGGAAGTCTACAATGAGTGCCCCCTACTCAGAGCGACTTATGGTTAAGTCCAGTGAGACTAATGGGGACGAAGGACAAGCATATTATAAAAATGGAGAAGTTCAGACCTATGTGAACGCGGCAATGTGGAAAGACGCTGAGAATAAGTTCGATAAAGCATTTAAAGAAGTTCTAGTTGATTACCCTGCTTTAAAAAATAAAGTTTTCTCGAAGTATGAGAAAGTCTTTTGGAGTAAAGTTTTTTATAATGGTGGTCAGGGAACTCAAGCAGGAGCATGGTTTATGCTCAAGAAGTACGCCAAGCAAGGGTTTCTTAAAGACGATAAATATTTAAAAACAAGACCTACAAATACTTATAAACAACTCTATATTAATGGAAGACGAGATGTTGACTCTTATAGGTACGCTGAGAAAATAGACTGTCCAGGGACATGGCCTAAATCGACTAAGCCTGCTCGAACTAAAAAATCAAATTTTAAAATTGATTCGGATGATCTTAATGAGACAGCACCAAGTCAGACGGGCAAAAATAAATAATTACTTTAGCCATTCAAACATATGATAATGATCTCTATTCATTCCTATCTTTTGATAGACAGAGATAGCATTTTTATTTGTTTTATCAACGTAGAGCCTTAAACCAGCGAGAAGATCGTCCGCCTCCACTTTGGTTTTTAAGAATTCATACATGGATTTGAAAACCCCTGTACCCCGTTGATCCTTCTCAACAAATACAGAATGGATCCATTGGACATTTCCATTTCTCCAATCAGACCATTCATTGATCACGATCAAGACTCCGCAAACCTTCTCTTCTTCGAGACAAAGGAGGTACCTCCCCTTACTTGGATCATCAAAGACAGCTTGAACGCCTTTTCTAACAACAGTTGGTGAAAGCTCTAAGTCTTCCGTCTCTAAAGCCATTTTTAACTGGGAGGCAACTATATACTCTAGGTTCTCGGGACTGGCCCATTCGATTTTTCTCATATCTAAGCTTAGACAAATCTTTTCTATAATAAAACCCAAAACTGGCCCATGGGTTGCAATAACAATCCTATACAGATCTTAATACCTAAAAAGTGGAAAAAAACTGTCCATTTTTTAGTCACTTTATAAAAGGATGATCAATGAGCTTATTCAAGAACCTTTTGATGGCCCTCTCAATACTTCTAAGTTTAGGAGTGAATGCAGGCTTCGAAGATAATGAAGACCTCTATCCTTATAGACAAAACCTCCATATCAATCACCCCATGCAGATTCTAAACAGTGGAATCGGCGCACTTTGGGCAAGGGTCGACATGATAAGAAGGGCCAATGAAACACTTGAACTTGAATACTTTATCTTTAACACGGACAAGGCGAGTAGAATCATCCTTCGTGAACTTGTAAGCGCAGCTAACCGCGGAGTAAAAGTTAGGCTACTCGTAGATAAGAGTGCTGCCGTTTTCGTTCTAGATGAGTTCTTTGCTGAGGCCTTGAAGAAAAAGAATGTTGAAGTACGCTATTATAATGCCGCTTCAATCATTCAAATTAGTACCGTTCAATTTAGAAACCACCGTAAGATGATCTCACGTGATGGAATTGAGGCCATAACTGGTGGTAGGAATATTGCCGATGAGTACTTTGACCTAAGTGAAACCTTTAACTTCCTAGACCGAGATGTATGGGTTGAAGGGCCAGTTGTTGCCACTATGGTAGAGACCTTTGATCGCTTCTGGAAGTCTGACATCGTAGAGACACCATCAAAGCCCGAAGCGCCTATTAAATTTGCAGGTGATAGAGTTGTCAGTAGAAAAGAGAAACGAAAGAGAGCTGTTCAACATAAAGAAAGAGTTAAAAGATTTAAATCAAAAAGAAGATTTGCTCATAGATTCTTAAGAGATCATCAAAAAGATGACTTTTCTGCCTTAAGGTATGCAGAAACTTATGGAAAAAAGGCCCTCGCCCTAACAAATAAACATACTTGCCCTCATGTAGGATTTGCTACGGATAAAGAAGGTGGAGATTTTGCGAAACGAGTCTCATCAGCTGATTATCATTTAAACTATAGGCTCCTCAGAAAAGAAATCGCTAAATGGTTAGGCTATATCGAAACTGAAGTAACTCTCGACTCTCCTTACTTTTTAAACAATTCAAGAAGTAGAGAGGCCCTAGAGAAAATGCTTGATGCTGGTCAAAAGGTAAACATCCTGACTAACAGTTTAGGTTCAACGGACGCCATTTATGTATCCACTGTCTTTGCTGAAGAAGTAAGAGGCTATACTCCCCTCGATAATTTTAGCGCTCATATCTATATTGGAAAGTTCTCAAATGAATCAGAACTTATGAATGATGAAATAAGAAATGCTGTTTGGGGAACACACTCCAAGACAATTGTCTTTAATGATAAAGCGGTAATGGTAGGAACATTTAACATCGATAACCGATCAAGTTATTACAACACTGAAATGGCGATCTTCTGTAATGAGAGTAAAGAAATTAGAGATGATGTCATGGATAATATTAAACTTAGGATGAAATATTCTAAAAAGCTTGGAAAGAATGGAAGGCCTGAGGATGGATCGAAACTCTTAGCAAACTCAAGTTTTACTAAGAAGCTTCTCTATTTCTTTTTGAAAGTTCCAGCTTCTCTCCTTAAGTTTCTACTTTAAGAAAGAAAAAAAAGGCCTCTTAAATAAGAGGCCCTTTGCACTATAGAATTATTTTTTTTTACTAATCATTAGCGAGTTTCTCAGCACGCTCAGCCATCACTTTTTCTTGGATGTTTGAAGGGCAATCTACATAACGGCTAAATTCCATTGTGTAAGTTGCTTTACCAGCAGACATTGAACGAAGGTCTGAAGAGTAACCAAACATTTCTGAAAGTGGAACTTCAGCGTTAACAATAACTTCACCAGTTGGGTCAGTTTCAGATCCTTGGATCATCCCTCTTCTAGAAGAAAGGTCACCAATAACAGAACCTTGATACTCATCAGGTGTTGTTACTTCAACTTTCATTACCGGCTCAAGTAGAACTGGATCAGCTGCTCTAACGGCTTGTCTCATTGCTTGTCTTGCAGCAATACGGAAGGCCATATCAGATGAATCAACATCATGTGAACGACCGTCTTTTAAGAAGATCTCACAGTTAATAAGTGGGAAAGCAGCAAGAGGACCTTTATCCATAACATCTTGAAAACCTTTCTCACAGGCACCAAGAAATTCTGTAGGAATAGATCCACCCTTAATTTGGTTATGGAATCTAAAAACCTGATCTTCTTTTTCTTTTTCTTCTTCAACTAATGGACGAAGAATACCGACAACCTGACCAAATTGACCAGAACCACCAGTTTGCTTCTTATGAGTATAATCAAAAACAGTTTCCATACGGATTGTTTCTCTGTAGTTCACCTGAGGAGCACCAACGATAACTTCGGCACCGTACTCACGCTTAATTCTTTCTACATAAATCTCAAGGTGAAGCTCACCCATACCAGCGATACGTGTCTCACCTGATTCTTCATCAGTAAAAACATGGAAAGTTGGATCTTCTTTTAGGAATCTTGAAAGAGCTTTTGAAAGCTTCGCTTGATCACCTTTATCTTTACAAGAAATTGAAAGTTCAATTACTGGAATCGGAACATGAATACCTTCACAAGAAAGGTTAGTTAGATCATCAGTACCTACAAATGTATCACCCGAAGCACAATCAACACCAACGAGGGCGATAATATCACCTGCGTGAGCTTCGTCGATATTAGCTCTATCGTTAGACATCATTCGAACCATTCTACCAATACGAGTTTTCTTACCAGTTCTTGTATTCCAAACAGTCTCACCTTTATTCAAAGTACCTTGGTAGATACGAGTATAAGTTAACTGTCCAAATTGCTCATCAGTAATCTTGAAGGCCATACAAACAAGATCTTTTGCTTTGTCTGGTTGAAGAGTTACATGATCACCAGTGTCTGCATCAATTGCCGTTGGCTTGGCACACTCAAGAGGTGAAGGAAGGTAACGAGCAACTGCTTCAAGAAGAAGTTGAACACCTTTATTTTTGAAAGCAGAACCACAGTATACTGGAGTTAGCTTATGAGTGTTAACACCCTCTTTAATACACTTATGAAGGTCAGCTTCTGATGGCTCATTTCCTTCTAGATATGCTTCCATGACTTCGTCATCAAATTCAGCAACCTTATCAATCATCTCACCACGAAGTTCAGTAGCAGCGTCAAGGATGTCAGCTGGACATTCTTCAACACGAACCTTCTCTCCATTATCTCCGTCGAAGTAATAGGCCTTCATAGTAACAAGGTCTACCATTCCACAGAAGTCTTCTTCAGATCCAATAGGATGTTGCATAAGAACTGCGTTGTGATTAAGTTTTTCAATCAGTGCATCTCTTCCTTTAAAAGCATTGGCGCCCATACGGTCCATCTTGTTAAGGAAAGCTAATCTTGGAACCTTATATCTTCTCATCTGACGATCAACAGTAATTGACTGTGACTGAACACCAGAGACAGAACAAAGAACAAGAATCGCACCATCAAGAACTCTTAGTGAACGTTCAACTTCAACAGTGAAGTCAACGTGACCAGGAGTATCGATAATATTGACTCTCGTATCTTTCTCAATACCTTCAGCAAAAGTAGTTCCTTTTTCTTCAAGACCACGCCAGTAAACTGTCGTTGCAGCAGAAGTAATAGTAATACCTTTTTCTTTTTCTAATTCCATATGGTCCATTTTTGCACCATCACCACCACCACGAACGTCTTCGATTTTGTGAATTTCTCCACAGTAAAAAAGGACGCGTTCAGTTAGTGTTGTTTTACCCGAGTCGATGTGGGCCGAGATACCAATGTTTCTCGTCTTAGCCATTAATTTCATGGAAAGTCTCCGTTTTATCTATATAGTTTATCTATGTTTAATCTGGTGCATCTTAGTGAAATGACGGGAATGAGTCAACGGGGAAAGTTGGTCTTAAACTATAATGCTTTACAATAATTTTTTATTGCCAAACCCCTTAACCATTTTATACAAGAGCCCACCGAATTATGAAAAAAGACTTAGGAAAACAAGAGCTATATGACGGCGTTAAGGCCATTGTAGAGGCGGAATCAGACCATATCCACCTCACACAGCATAAACTGTTCACGCTCTTCTCAATTGCCTTTCAATACATGCTTTTTCGCTCCACGAAAAAACCGGGGGCTTATATTATCCGCGTTGAAGACAGCCTTCTCGCCGAAAAGCTCGCCCGTAAATCAAAAGACCCAAGTACAAGACGTTTTGTGCAGTCAGTCCTACTTCCGCGAAAATTGAAATTTCAGAAGTCGACCTTTTATATCGACTTCTTTCATATGGGTTCTTGGAACCTAACTAGCGAGATCCCTAAAGATAAAGTCCAAGGGGCTATCATTGTAAAAAATACTTCTTCTAAGCCAATGATGGAGATCGCAGAACCTCTCGAAGGAGAAGAAGAGGCTGAGCAAGATATTATGGCGAGCCTTCCGGCAGACTATTACTTCACTTCTCTTCGCGACTTCGTTCCTGCTTCGATCACAATTGCTTATGAAACAGAGCTCGAAGGTGTTGAGCCTCTTACTTTTGATTTTATTCAGAAGGAGAAAGAGCGTACTGCATCAGGTGTCACAGTTAACAGCAATATCGATTTAGATAATATCAAGGATTAGCGACCTGCAGTCAAATTGCTTCGCAACTTGATGCTGAGTCGTCGTAAAGGCTCAAGGAAGCGTAAGCGCCCGCAGAGGCACGCGGAGTATTTCTCTAAAATAATTCAACGTCATGCAAATATGTTATTTACCAACCCCAAATCAAAAGTCCGCATTCCTCGTATATTCATAAAGAGAAACAGTCGCAGCAATAGCAACATTAAGGGACTCAGTTACCCCAAATTGTTTAATCTTCAATCTTTTAATATGCGGATAATCATTAAGGTCAAATGAAAGTCCAAACTCTTCATGTCCTAGAATAAAAGCCGTCTTTACTGGCAGCTCAGTATCTTGAAGATACTCTTCTGTATTAGAATCAAGCCCAAAAAGAGTATAGCCATCTTCCCGAAGCATCTTATAACAATCCTCAAAAGTATCATGAAAGTGGGCTTTCACTTTCCTAAAACAGCCCTTTGAGGGAATAGGATCAAAGAAGTTAATCCCTACTAAATGAATGGAGCGCGCTCCGAAGGCCTCGGCGCTTCTGAAGATTTTCCCGATATTAAAGCTTGGTTTTAAATGATCAAGAACGATGACAACCTGATGCGCTCCTTCCTTGGCCAATCCCCTATTCCTAAGGAGTTCCTTCTCAAAGAGTCTTTCCGTGTATTTACGTCTGTCTAAAAATTTCTTTTTTCCCATATTGCAACCTAGCTTTTTGAAGCTAATCTGCAAAAACACTCCGCGCAATAAGTCCCAATTATTAAAAATTATGTTAAAATTCTTTGATGCAGATAATCCTTATCGAACCTGATTCAAGAACTAGAGACATGTTTTGTGTCAACCTAACCGATATTTTAGGAACGGATATAGTTACCCTTGATAGTGCAGAGGAAGCTTGGGGAATGATTGAGATCTTAGAGGTAGGTCTTATTATTTCTAAAGACATTGTTGATGATAAGCCCTGCGTGGACTACTTAGTTGAGAAACTCTCAGGGTCTCAAAAAGAAGTTCCCCTAATAAGTATCGGCACCGACAATAAAAGCAGCTCTCCACTAGTCACTATTCTCCCTGAAGAGACCTCTCCAGAGATGTTAGCAACAACGGCTCTGGCGGTTATTAAAAGAGAGCAGAAAAAAATTAATAAAAAGCTACAAGAAGATAGTGATAAAGATCAGGATAAGCTCTATTCACCTGTCCCCATTAGCATCTTCCGCTATTTTCATTCTATTCCTTTTGATATCTTTATCCGCTTAAAAAGGGGAGATGATTTTCAATTTCTCAAAAGGATCATCGCAGATGAGGGCTATGATCTCACCATGATTGATAGCTATGAGAAGAAGAATGTGACTTCACTCTTTATAGAAAAACAAAACTTTAAGAAGTTCACAGAGATCACAAATGCCCGTTTTAAAGAATTACTCGACGATGTTCATACCAACTCAAAGTCTAAAGAGGAAATTCAAGAATTTGTTTTAAACCAATTAACGGCCAGTGGATTTAGTGAATCAAGCCTACAACTAGCTCAAGATTCAATTTCTAAGATCAATACAAAGATTCAATCCACGCAATCTAAATTAGGACTTCTTACGGAGATCTTTAATTCTCAGTTAGGTTATCGCTATAGACGCTCTTATATGATTGGTGTCATAGGCTCACTGATGTTGAAGAACCTTGTCTGGGCTGATTCTAAGCACGCTGAGTACATAACCTCAGCAGCCTACCTCCATGATATGTTCTTAGAAACAGACGAAGAAATGGATATTTCTTCTGATGCCGAATTAGAGCAGGCCTTTCTTGTTGATGAACATGAGCGTGTGGAGAACCACGCTAAACTAGCTTCAGATAAGATCTCCTTGAATGATAGAATTCCTTCAGAAGTTCAAAGTATTGTTTGTCAGCATCATGGCACACATTCTGGTGTTGGCTTTCCGGCAACTATATCTCCTCAAGTTAAAAAAATCAGTATTGCTTTTTTAGTTGCAGAGGAATTCTCTATAGCTATTCTCCGTAGCACTCGAAATAAGATTAATGTTAAAGGGGTTATGAAGCAGGTTACTGAGAAGTACCCTGAGTCTGATGTTGTTGTTGATTGTTTGGCTGCTTTGAAGTTGGCTTTGTCTGGGAAGTAGGTTTTTCTTTTTAATAATTTTGTTTTTGGGTAAAAAAAAGGTCCTTATAAAAAGGACCTTGAATTATATAACAGAGATACTCCGCGTGAGGCTACGGGCGCTAACGCTTCCGAGCCTCTTTACGATAGTCTGTATTAAAAACCTTTGGTTTTTAATGCTGACTATTCAGCCAAGATATCATAAGGACGAATAGTCTTACGTCCGTTAGCTGCACATTTCTTTTGTGCTTGATCTACTAACCAGTAAACATACTCATTCATAGCTTCTAATGTATCAGAAGAAACATTAAAACCTTTCCCCTTAAGAGCTTCTTTTGTTTTTGATCCAACTAGTAACATGTCTTTTGCTTTTTTCTTAGCCATAAGTTCCTCACTTAAATGTTTGTATTGTTTTCAATTAGGTTTCAAATAATAATCGCGAGCCTTGCGAGAGTCAATATGAGGTACGTCGGGATGCACTTGACTCAAACAATCAGCTTTCTTCAGATAGGCTCTAAATAGCCTCTAAACCCCTAGATTTTCAATAGAAACCCCATAAGGTTTTACTAAAAAACTCCGATAAGAAAGGAGGTAGTTTTATTATCGACAGGATAATATGAGAGCAAAATATTCTTTAAAAATTTTATTGACCGCTTGGTTATTTTTAGTTCAGTCGTGCTCCTTTAAAGCTGAGTCACCTTCTCGTATTCCCGCCAACGACCCACTTGATTTAATTTACCGTGAAAGACAATTTAAAAACTCAAAGATTTACAACTACTCAGGCTTCTTGGCCATTCCTCCCGCGAGATGGGTTGCTAAGATTGTTATTGAAAAAAAACTAAAAGCTTTCCTAGACGAACTTCCCCTAAAAAAAGAAGTCCGCCAAAGAATAGATGGAAAAGTTAAGCATAAGAACTTCATGGCGCAAATGGTTCCCTTTCTCTTAGGTGCCAAAGATCTCTACATGGCGACCGAAGAAGATAAGGCCATCAATTTTGAAAAATACATTCTTCCTTTGTTTCCTGACCCAAAGGCCATCCCAGGTTTAAAACATAGTAAGTTTACTTATGGAGACCCAGACTTTGAAGGAGATCATGCTGTTAAAGAAAAAGCGGCTATGTCCAAGGCCTTCCTTGCTCAGGTCATAGAAGTTTTTGATGCTCTTTTATTAAATGATGATCAGTATGTCTTAGGACAGAAACCAGAAGTTAGCGTCGAGCTCGGTGAGATAGCGATGCCTCATGTAAAAAAACTACTACAGATGGCCATTAAAGAGTTTGAACTCGGGCCAAAGGTCATAGAGCAGATACTACCTATTCTCAAAGATGACCTCATGATAGAGGCCCTCTCAATCTCAGCTGCTGAGGCCATCCTCATGTATGCTTATAAACATTATCAAATGTTTGCTAAGAAATATCACAAACAAAGAGTTTTAAAGCAGTGGATGAAAGATGAGCTTGCAAAGAAAGATTCCAAGCTTTGGGAATATTTAGAAAAGAATATCAACGAGCGCCGCTATGGTATTCATATTGTCGTTGATGGCCTTCAAGGAAACTTGATGGAGTCTCTCTCGCAATCATCCCCTAACAATAAATTTCTGAAGACAATTCAAAGGGAACATAAGAACTTCAAGGATTTTAAACCTAAAGATGTTCCTTCTAAAAAGATGGATAAGGTTCAGCAAGTTGATTTTCTCAACTACCTAGTGGGACGTAAGACACCACTAAAAGAGAAAAACTTTCTTCCCTTTTTTAAAGAGCTTTACAAGAAAAGTAATAACTCAATTGCAAAGAATGGACTCTCAACTACTCCGACTATTTCTGCTAGAAACCTACCCATCGCTTTTACAGGAGCTCCTGTTACTGGTGAGCACTCTACAGGAATAACAAACTTCAATTTTCTAGATAGAGAGAACAACCGCTCTTACTATTTTTGGGGTAACGATGCTCTTCAGTTTGATGCCATCGCAGAAAAAAATGGACAATTAACAAATTTTTTACGCCTTCCCCATTTAAATAGTCTCAATTGTAGCGGCTCCTATTTTGAAGGAGCTGATTGGTCCTTTGACCCTATGATTAATCTCATCGCAGGTGAACTACAGCGAGACTTTGGAGATATCCTTTGTTTAAAAGAGCTTGAGAGAAGGGCCTTAAATGAAATAAAAGCTTCTAAGCTTAGAGCAAGGCTCTTAAGCTATAGAGAGAAAATTAAGAAGTACAACCGCTTTAGAAGGCGGTATCAAAACCGTGGTGGCTTTAACCGAAAAGATCCAACCCTTGCTGCCCACGCCATCATCCAAAATTTAAGCGAACTAGAAAACGATACTCTACCTACTCACCTCGTTTATTATAATCCATGGCCAGATCACTTTGCTCATTTCACAGGCCCTTTTGCTGATGAAATTATCTCTCCCACCGGAGAGCTTAACCGCTTAGATTATTGGTTAGGTAGAATTAAAAGTGTTTATAAAAAAGCAGGCGTATTAAGTAAGACCCTCTTTGGTATGACAGGAGATCACGGTCTTGATCCTGTTTATTATGTTATCAACCCTGAAGTGGCAGTATTTGAAAAGATGACCAGCGATGGTATCGAAGTAAAAGTACATAAAGTAAGTGTAGATGAAGGCGGAGGCCCTAAACTTAAGCACCCTTTAAAGCCACAAAGTATGAAAGGCTTTGATGTTATTGTTGGATCCACCGCTGGTGGTAATCATAATATGGACCTTTTTATCGACCAAGGTAGCAACTGGAAAAAGCAGCCTCTTATTTCTCATTTAAGAAACTATCAATTAATTTCAGGACAAAAAGTAGATATCTTAGATGAGATTCTTACTAATCTTGGAGATACATTAGACTACCTTGTTGTTAGAAACGAAGAAGGCACTCCAAGAAGCACTGATACTCAAATATTAAGAAAGTGGAAAGGCGTCCTTCACCAAGGAAGGGTTATCAGAATTGAAGATCGTATCTTCTATTCATCAAAAACTGATATCCTTCAAGTAAGATCTCCAAGTAGATATAGAGATATTTCTTCAAGTAAAGATACAGCAACTGCCCTTCAGGTAAAATGCTTAGATAAGGCAAAGATCAGTGACCCAAGTTCATGGTGTGATGAATCTACCTGGAGGGAGCTGACTAGCTATAGCGCGAGACCAGGCTCTGTCGGGCAAACAGCTCACCTCTACGATACAGATCTTGCGGGAACCATTAACCTCTTTCCAGCTCAGGGAGTGGCCTTTAACTCAACAGTACCTGGCCGTCATGCTGGTGAACTCTTTCACGAGAAGGATGCTTTTGTAGGTGTCTTTGGTGAGCCCGTAGGCGCTAAAGTTAAGCTTCAGAGTGAAGTAAATGGTTCAATCCCAAGAGTTATGTATGAATGGCTCTCTGGCACTAAGACCTCTGATGAGGCCGATATTAAGTATCATCAAAAAGGCTGGGGCTTCGATTCTTTTTATGAAAAAATAGATATTCGCGAAAAGAAATAGTTTATTCTTATAAGCTACCACCGGTGTTACCTCCAGTGCTTTGCCCAGAGCTTGGAGCTTTTGGCCGTTGCTTCTTTATTAGCCTTCTTCTTTTCTTGGCCCGTCTTAATTTTTTCCTTTGCTTATCCATTGTATTTTTCAGGCTCTTCTTTTTAGACCTTACTCTCTTAAACTTTTTGATTAAGGACTTCTTCTCAATAATTAATTTAGTCCTTTCATCTTTAAGAGCCTTCCTCTTTGCCTTAAAAACAATTTTTTCTTTCTTTAGTTCATGGGTCTTCTTTGATATTTGAAGTTTTAGACGAGGGTCTTTTCTTCCTGTCTTAAATTGACGAACTTGTTGCCTTAAGCTTTTCTCTTTTCTTTTTAATTGAGATCCTTCATTTACTAAAGCCTTAGATTTTAAACTTATAGATCTTGATTTATCAGAGAGGTTCTTTTTCCTTAGATTAAACTCTTTTCGCTTTTTATTGAATAACTCACGTTTCTTTTTTAACTTCTCGCTATTAGATTTATGCTTACTCTCTTGGAGGGCCCATTTCTTATTATGAAGATTCCACTTATTTTCATCTCTAACCCATTCCTTTCTTTTTTTAGAAAACTCAGCCCTCTTCTTTAGGTGAAGAGATTTATTCTTCTCTACATCAATTGTTTTCTTTTCAGTATTATAATCTAGGCTTCTTACCCAATCGTACTTTTGAGGATGAGTAAACTTTCCTTCTTCTACATGAATACCATGTCCGGCTTCAATGGCTTCTTTATGGTCTTTATTTGAAGGGTTGCTAATTTCGACAACACCTTTATCTACAGCAAGTTCGGTATGTCCTGTTGATTCATCTATTCCAGCAAAGAAGCGAGTCCCTCGAACACCCATCGCGACACTTGTCGTTTTAACATGAAAAATGGGAGCGGCCTCTTCGTTAATTACATTAATAAATAACTGACCTATTTTCAAAAAGATATTAGTCGAACCGAGGACGCTATCTTCAACAGGCTCTGCTAACTTTTCGATAGTAATTTCTGTGTTTGGAAGTATACGAAGAGTCGAGTTATCGGGAAAACGAATAATGGCTAAGGCATTAGGGCCAGTCTTTATAATATCCCCATCAGTGAAGAACTCCCCTTTTTCTACATCAACAAAGACTGTGCTTAAAGCTTTGACTTGGACACTACCCTTTGAGTGAAAAAGCTCTGCTCCATGAGGATGAGTACCTGCCTCTGAGAGGCCCATTGTTAGAGTGAGAGCAAGGAGGATTATAAACTTCATGATTTGCCCCAATAAGTGTTAAAAAAGATGAGAAAGAATTAACTAGGCTCTTATTTTATATCAGTATTCAATTTTATTCCATCAAACTGTGTTCAAATGCTAAATCAATATAAGAGATCCCTTAAGAAAGTTCAGAGCTCCCTGTCTGAACATTCCATAGGCCGTGATAAAGACCTTTCTTTGCGATTAATTCAGAGTGATTACCAACTTCAACGACTTCACCTTGATCTAAGACATAAATCCTATCAGCATGAACAATGGTCGATAGCCTATGGGCCACAATGATAGTGGTCTTCTCACTTGTAATCTTTAACAAAGATCTTTGGATCGCGGCTTCAGTTTCATTATCAACAGCAGAAGTGGCTTCATCAAAAAGATAAATAGGGGCATTTTTAACGATAGCTCTTGCGATGGCCATTCTTTGTCTTTGACCGCCAGAGAGTTTCTGTCCTCGTTCTCCTACAACTGTTTCATAAGAGTTTTCTAAAGAGTTCTCAATAAAGTTATGCGCTTCTGCTTTCTTAGAAGCCTCAATCACTTCTTCTTTAGTCGCATCAAAGCTTCCAAACTTTATATTCTCATGGGCGCTTCCATGAAAAAGATAATTATCTTGTCCAACATAACTAAAAGCGCCTCGTAAGCTTTGAAAGTCATACTGATCGATGCCATCGCCATCAAGAGAGATATCACCTTTTTGCGCTTCGTAGAATCTTAAAAGTAACTTAATAAAAGTAGATTTCCCAGAACCTGTTGGCCCTACAAGACCAATAGTCTCCCCTGGTTTTACTTCAACCGAAACATTCTTCAAAACTAATGGTCCCGTATCATAAGAAAAACTGACATCTTTAAAATTGATATGACCCTTGACCTCATTAGTCTTTTTAGACAATGTCCCTGGTTTTATATTGATAGGCGTATCGATAAGATTGAAGATCCTATGACAAGAGGCCATGGCCCTTTGATAAAGATCAAAGGTTGCCCCAAGTCTTGTCAGAGGCCAAAGAAGTCTTTGGGTCATAAAGATAAGAACTGAATAAGACCCAACGGCCAAGACCTTATCTTGAACTAGCTTTCCCCCTAATAAGAGCGTGGCTAAGAACCCGAGAAGGACGGCCATCCTAATCAAAGGACTAAAGCTAGAGCTTAATTTAATCGCATGCTCATTTGCTTTAATATAGGACTTACTTTGCTTTGATAACCTCTCTAACTCGTAGTCTTCAGCTCCATAACTTTTAACAGTGGCCGCGCCTGTTAAGTTATTAGAGAGAATTGCTCCAAGCAGGCTTACTTCCTCTCTCATATCGGCATAGCGAGGCTCAATCTTTTTTTGAAAGAGAAAGCTACCCCAAAGAATAATAGGCACAGGTAAAAAGGCAAAGGCTGCGACTAAGGGAGAGAGATAGAAAAATACTCCTCCTACTATGATAACTGTTGTCGTCACTTGAATAATATCGTTGGCCCCTACGTCTAAAAAGCGCTCCAATTGATTTACATCATCATTTAAAACAGAAATAAGTGAGCCTGTACTTTTATCTTCAAAGTAGGCCACTTCTAAATCCTGCACATGCCTATAAGCATCCATTCTTAAGCGGTGCTGAATTTCCTGGGCTAAGTTACGCCAGTCAAGCTGTAAGAGGTACTCAAACAGAGACTCAGCTCCCCAGATCAGTAAGGTGAGAAAAGCCACGACCCACAATTGATTCATCGTCGATTCAATGCCCCAGCTCCCTAGCAAGGAGTCCTCTCCTTTTACAACAATATCAACGGCCATCCCAATTAAGATTGGCGGGGCAAGATCAAAGAGTTTATTTAAAAAGGAATAAGAAATGGCGCGCTTTATTTGAGTGCTTTCGCCATGCGAGTAACTAAGGAGTCTTTTAAAAGGAGTCATGCCCGGAGCTTAGCACCGTTGGTGCGCTTAGGCCTCTGAGAACTGGACGCCTCTAAAAAAGAGGAGAGGGCCCTGGTCGTAGTTTATGCATTTTGAGAAATTTTGAAGTGTGTGTGAAAGGGATCAATTCTGCCCCTTTGGAGAGATTGGCTAAGATAGGGTGGGAAAAACACATATGTTTTGACCAGGGCTCTTTCATTGGTGCCAACCAGTTAACTATGTATAAAGCAGGCCCCGTGCCAAAAGTCAGACGCCTTTAGTCACCCATATATTGGGGACTTACGAGATTTTGAGCGGGCCAAAGTGAAACCGAGGTTCAAAAGGTCACTGGCAAAATTTCCTACTGGAACTAAATGGCACTAGGGGTGAGAATAAGAGTTAGGAATAATCCTTTAAGGTACTGTAATTATGACTCAATGCATTGAATATTTTCAGAGATTTGTTAAAACAAAGAAGAAACAAACTGAGTCAGCTGGATTTATAAAAAGGAAAGAGATGCTTAACCAATTAGTAAAAATAAATATGATACTTCTCTTCATCCTTCTCTTAAATGGCATCTCTAATTCTTACCAACAAAAATCACAAAGACCCATTACTGAAGATACCCTACAGGCCCTAGCGAAGTTACAAGCTAAGATGCCTACTTCAAAACTTTTTAAACAAAGCCTCTAAGCTAGCGTCGATATCAAAATAGAAAGATTCTTTTTCAAGTAAGCCTGAGAGTTTAGGCGGAAGCATGATCTTGCTTCCGATAGCTGGTTCTACAATTTCTTTAAATTTAGAAGCGTGCGCAGTCGCAGAGATAATATAAGGTTCATCATTGAGAAGTTTTTTAGCCGCTCTCATACCCACTGCTGTGTGGGGACAAATTGGAGTTCCATACTTTTGATATGCTTCTTTAATTTCTTCTAAGATCTCACTATCCGATACGCTCTGGCTTAAGCTATCTTTCTTTAACTCATTTAAGTCTTTGTAAAGATCATTAAGCCTTTCCATATTACTCGGGGCCCCTACATCCATGGCATTAGCTAGTGTTTCAACTGATGATAAAGCTTTAAACTCTCCTGTCTCAAAAAAATTTGTAACTGATCTATTTTCATTAGTGGCCAAGAGAACCTTATCAATTGGTGCTCCCATCTTTTTTGCCCATAAAGCTCCGAAACCATTTCCAAGATTTCCTGTTGGGATAACAAGGTTAGGTTTCGATCCTGTTTTTTCAAAAAATAATTGCGAACTATAACCATGGTAGGCCATTTGGGGTAAGAGCCTACCAATATTAATACTATTGGCCGAAGTTAGATTGAATTTTTGACGAAGGGACTTATCAGAAAAAGCATCCTTAACCATCTTTTGGCAATCATCAAAACTTCCCTCTACACGGAAGCTCATGACATTATCACCCCAGCAAGTCAGCTGTTTCTCTTGAAGTGGTGAGACCTTCCCCTTAGGAAAGAGGATCGCTACGTTTATGCCTGGCTTATTATGAAAAGCGCTCGCTACCGCGCCTCCCGTATCTCCACTTGTGGCCACGAGAATGGTCAGTTTTCCTGTTCCAGACTTCTTAGAAAGAACTTCAGCTAAGAAGCGCGCTCCAAAGTCCTTAAAGGCACAAGTTGGTCCATGATAGAGCTCTAATAGAGCGTGATTCTGTTCATAAAAATTCAAGCTCACAGGAAAGTTAAGGGCCCTATCAATAATTCCTGAGAGATCATTTTCTAGCTCATCCCCTTTAAAAAAAGGACTAAGGGCCTGAAGGCAATAATCTTGAAAGGAAGTTGCTGTTATCGACTCGAGCCCAGATCCCCAATTAGTCGGAAGAAAGAGACCGCCATCGCTAGCTAACCCTTCTACAATCGCATCAGAGAGTTCCATTTGAAGTGAGCTATCTCGCGTTGACCTAACTTTCATATGATCCTCGCTCCTTCATTATTGATCTTCCCTATATAAGAGTCGAGGGCAATATTCTTAGTTGAATAAATTGATTCGAATTCTTTTAAGATATTCTGAGCCTGCTCTTCACTTCGGCAAAGAGTTAATTGCGAAGGGCCAGAGCCACTTAAGCAATGCCCTAAAGTGTCCATCGTAATAGCGATTTGCTTACATTCTTTAAAGCCTTCAGTCAGTGGAGCACGGCTGGGCTCTACTAAAACATCAAAGAAAGACTTCTTCATTAACTCAAGATCATTTTTAAAGCAACTTACAATAAAGCCTGAGAGATTCTGACTTTGAGTTATATATTCTCCAAGAAAGTAGTGCGGCTTTAAAGCTTTTCTCGCATCCTCAGTTTTAACAATGAGATGAGGGTGAATAAGCAGGAGAAACACCTCTTTAGGAAAAGGAAGAGAGATCACTTCATTATTACTTAAAAGAACAGCTCCTCCATAAAGGCAGGGAGCTGCATTATCCGCGTGTGCGGAACCTGAAGCTAACTTCTCTCCTACAAGTGAATACTCTAAAAGTTTTTCATGAGAAAGAGGTTTTTCTAAAAATGAATTGGCCCCAACTAAGGCGCCGACAGCTGAAGCGGCACTACCACCCATGCCTGAACCTATAGCAATTCCTTTTTCTATCTTTAAGGAAAAACCAAAACTTAATTTCTCGATTTTTATTAGTTCTAAAAGAACGATACCGGCGGTATTCTTTTGTGGATCTAGAGGGATTCCCTCCCCGCCTATTATGGATTCTATTTTGACAACAGCTTCGTCTATCTTAGTAACAGTAACTTTATCGCCTACTTTTTCATAACAAAGGCCCATGATATCAAAGCCAACACAAAGGTTTCCACAAGTAGCTGGAGCAAAGACCGTTACTGAATTCATAGATGAGTCCCAGTATACCTAGCGAGTCTTAAAAGATCAGCAAAGACTCCACCCGCGGTCACTTCAGGACCAGCTCCAGGGCCTTGAATGATCAAAGGCTGATCATCATAACGTTTGGTTCTAAAGGCCACGATATTATCAGTTGCCTTAATTCTAGAAAAAGGATGACTCTGATCATATTCACGAAGTTCCACCGAACATTTTCCTTTTGGATTGATCACGCCTACGTAGCGTAAGACCTGACCATTCTCAGTGGCCTTAGCCACCTTTGATTCATATTCTTTATCAAACTCACTTAAGCCTTCTAAGAATTCATCGATTGAAACCTTCTCTAACTTCTCAGGAACTAAACCAGAGACCTCAACATCTTCGATCTCTAAGTCTAATCCAATCTCTCGCCCAAGAATGACGACCTTTCTAACAATATCCATTCCCGATAGATCATCTCTTGGGTCAGGCTCAGTAAACCCAAGCTTCTTCGCTTCTTTTACAATTTCACTAAAGGGCTTAGAGCCGTCGTAGTGATAAAAAAGATAAGCCAGTGTCCCTGATAAGACCCCTTCGATTTCAAGAATCTCATCCCCTGTGTGAATCAACTCCTGAAGAGTTCCTATAATAGGCAGCCCTGCTCCCACCGTTGTTTCATAGAGAAAATGACTATTCAGCTTCTGACCTGCACTTTTAAGATTCCTATATGTATCTATGGGAAAGGTAGCAGCTTTTTTATTAGGAGTGATGATATGAATGCCACGTTTTAACCACTCTTCGTACTTAGAAGCTATGACTTCACTCGTCGTGCAATCGATTAAAACAGAATGAGGAATAGAATCTGTTTGAATATGATCAACAAACTTATCTAAATCAGCACTGGCCTCACTTGAGTCCAAACTTTCATTCCAAGAATTAAGTTCAAGGTTCTTTTTCCCTAAGAGCATCTTTCTAGAGTTCGTAATTCCTCGAAGGCGGATGTCTAGATTTTGCTTTTCATTAAGAGCTTCAAGTTCATTTGAAAATTGTTTTAAGAGAGTTGATCCAACGACTCCCGGACCAATCAGTCCTACGCTAAAGGTTTGATTAGATAAATAAAAAGCTGAATGGGCAGCGTTAAGCGCTTTAACTGAATCAACTTCTTTTACAACTACTGAGATATTCCTCTCACTTGATCCCTGTGCGATGGCCCTGATATTGATCCCAGCCTTTCCAAGAGCTGAGAAAAGCCTGGCCGAAACCCCAATGGTCCCAGCCATCTCATCACCTACGGCCGCAAGAATACTACAGCCTTTTTCAATCTCAATCCTTTCGATCTTACGCTGAGAGATCTCAGAGAAGAAGGCCTCTTCAGCAAACTTCTTAGCCTGATTTACTTGATCTTCAGGAATGGCGAAACAAATTGAATACTCACTTGATGCTTGGGAGATAAGAACCACAGAAATATTATTTTCATTCATGGCCCCAAAGAGCCTTGCAGCAATCCCCGGAACGCCAATCATGCCTGTCCCTTCAACATTTAAAAGGGCAATCTTATCAATAGTTGTAAATCCTTTTACCCTTGATTCACTATTGCCTTCAATCTTTCCGCCGATTCTTGTTCCAACGGCCTTAGGGTTAAAACTGTTCTTTATCCAAATAGGAATATTCTTCTCTAAGGCCGGAAGCATGGTTTTTAGATGAACCACCTTCGCCCCAAAGTAAGCGAGCTCAGTGGCCTCATGATAGGTTAATTCTTTTATGATCTGAGCTTCTGGAACCTTGCGAGGATCCCCACTCATGACTCCATCAACATCTGTCCAAATAACGATCTTTGAAGCGTCTAGAATATTTCCAAACAACGAAGCGCTATAGTCTGAACCATTTCGCCCCAAGGTCGTAATAGAGCCTTCACTGGTTTGAGCGACAAAGCCCGTTATGATGAGGAACTCTTGTTCTTTATCTTTTAAATAGCGACTAAGGCGCTCACGACTGGTCTTAAAGTCAGCCCTCTTACCTATTTCAGTATCTTCAACAATAAGCACTTCACGAGCATCGACCCATGAACACTTATGCCCCTCATCGATAAACTTTAAGCTCATAAGTTGAGTGGTCCACACTTCACCAAGGCCCACGATAAAGTCCTGATTTTGGTCACTACATTCTTTGACGATAGAGATACTTTTAATGACATCCTTAAGATCACTTGAACTTTTCTTTAAATCTAAAAGAAACTGATCTTTAGAGTTCTTCTTAAGAAAGCCCTCAGCAGACCTTTCAAAGTGCTCCTCAAGTTCCTGAATCTTTTTGAGGCAAGCCTCTTGGTCATTGACGCTTAGGCTGCAAACCTCGACTAAACGGTCAGTTACCCCGCCCATGGCCGAGAGAACAACGGCACTTTGCCCTGTATGTTCACCTAGGATTACTTTAAAGACATTCTCGAGTCGCTCTGTGTCAGCTAAGGAGCTGCCACCAAACTTATGGACGTTATAGTTATTCATGAAATTATTGTAATGATTTAAGGACCTAGCGTCTATTGACTGACTTTGACGGAGTTTATATTCTCAGGTTTATAAACTCTTTTCAGGACATAATATGCGTTCACAAGTTCATAACGACGGAGAGCTAAAAGAGCTCACAGTAAAAATAGATAAACAAGTTGTTGAAGATTACTTCACCATGGCAGAGAATTCTGACTATGATTTAAATGAGCTCGTGGTCATCGCCCTTAAGCGTTTTCGTGCTAGCCATTGTGACTACCTCAAGAGCAATATTCCCACGGACTAATCCAATAATTTCAGGCACTAAAGTGATTTTAGTGAGTTAATTTAAGTGCCTGAAAACAGCGTAAATCTTCAGATAAATTTAACATTCCTAGGGAATAACCGAGGAGAATCGTACAATACTTATACTGGAGTTAACGTGAAAGTATTTTTGATCTTGTTAAGCATTCTTTCTCTAAGCAATACCTCAATGGCCGATATCGGTGAGACAACTCACGATTTTAAGCCAGATGAATTCCTTATGAAATCCTATATAAAGGCCCATGAAACAACAGTTTCTAACCGCATCGATACCTTTAATAGGTCCGGTAATAAGTGGGTGCTAGAGAATCTTGATAAAGAATCTACTCAAACAATGAAGGCCCTCTTTAATAAGGTTGGGGTTAAAAAGTTTAATAAAGTAACGAAACATGATCACTACTTTAGCTTAAAGATTGATTCAGTAAAGATCAGCTTTTCAACAGCAGATCTAATCCTTGATAGAATCTTTATCAACGGAAAATCATTTGATATCAATTCAAAAGAAAGCCTTCCAGATTTTCAACTTAGGCTTAGAAGATTTTTGAAAGTTAATCAAGCTGAGAAGAAGACCAGTTTTTTAGATTATCTAATCCCGAAGGCCCATGCTCAAAACTATAATGTGGATCGACTAGAAGATATGGTTGTTCTCAATGCTTCAGGCGTTATTAGTATTACCTATCAAGTAAAATGGCCTTGGAAAAAATCTGAATACGCCGTGGATCTCGCTAATGCTCTTACTGAAAGATTAAACAAGGCCTACGATGAGTGTAAAGGTAAGTCTCAACAACTCTCTAATTTTGAATTTATAAGAATGGATGACGATATGAAAAAGATCGTCGGCTCAATGAAGACCGAAGGGAAATTTGATAGAACAAAATTGATCAGCTCACTAATGAAGAAATTTGCAGTCGCAAGACCTGTAGACGCTCAAAGTGAAACTGATCAAGGGAAGTATAAGCCTATTAGCGGTAGCTGTAGCAGCTTTGATACAAAGAACCCAGGAGTCATCCAACAGATGTTTCCTACAATGACACTAAACCCTACTAATACAGATATGGAATATAATGACTGGCTAACTGGATCTTCAGGAGTTGGAAACGAACTCGATGCCAAGAAAGGTGTATGTGATGCCATTGACCGAACTGTGGTTTGCATGGAAGAGCTTGAAAAAATTGAAAATAATAAAGTCGCCAATCAATCGACTGGCGTAGTTCAAAAGATTAATTTCTCAAGAAGAAGTGTCTTCGAAGAAGTTAATGGAACAAAGGGTAGCTCTAAGTAATCCCTAAGGCTGCCCAGCACACTCTCTATTGATCTCGATAACTTCTTCGAGGTCATCACACTTGAAAGATCCAAGGTTCTGACAAATATAGCGAGTGCAGGCGCCATCATAATTCCCACGACAAGAACCAATCAACTGAACCAATTCACTTCTATCATTATATTCATTTCTCGAAAGAAGTTGCGTTGAAGCTTGAATACAGCCATTGCCATAAACCCCAGAACAAGCTCTTGCTAGCTCTTCAACTTCCGAAGGATCATTTCTATGGATTGAACTCAGGTGCCTTTTAGTTTCTTCTAAGCAAGCTCCTGAGAAATTGCCTCGACAAGCTAAACTTATCCTAGAGATTTCAGATCTATCATCACAACCAAAAGGACGGAGCATATCACAGGCTACTTTTAAACACTGACCTCTATTAGGATAGCAATGCTCATTTCCTGGATGCTTTTCATAGCTCTTCATTAAATAAAAATCAGCAACTGCCTCTTTAATTTCCGTACTCGCTGAATAAATATTTAATGAAAATCCTAGACTAAGGATTAGTAAAACAGCTCTCATAATTCTCTCCATCATTTATAAGATTTTATTTAATACTTTCTTAAACTTTTCAATAATGTCATCAACTTGATCAACTTTAAATTCAGGACCAAAGCTTACCCTAACGGCCGACATAGCGTCCTCATCAGAGTATCCCATTCCTTGTAAGACTTTACTTGGAATCACAGCTCCTGAACTACAAGCGCTTCCTGTGCTAATATCAACTCCGGCCATATCTAATTGAATAGCCGTATTTTGGCTGATCTTCCCTGGTGTTATAAAACTGGTGGTATTAACCGCGCGAAACTTAGCTTTCTCGCCGACAATATGACCCTTATCACCAAGAAGTGCTTTTAATTTTTCTTCAAAGAGATCTTTTGCTTCTTGAATCAAAGCTAGGTCTTCGTTTTCTAAGTCTTCAAGGGCCAACTTAATAGAATAGATTCCCATCGTATTCTCAGTTCCACTTCGAAGACCGCCCTGCTGCCCACCTCCACTAATAAAAGGCCTAAATTTAAAGCCTTTCTTAATAAAGCTAAAACCTACGCCCTTTAAGGCACCAAACTTATGAGCTGAATAGGTAAAGAGATCCATCTCACTATCTAAATTATTCCAGCCAGGAACCTTCCCGACTGTTTGAACTGTGTCCATATGAACAAGACAGCCCGTTTCTTTTTTTATCTTAGAGGCCAGAGACCAATCCCAGCAAACGCCGGTTTCATTATTCATTGGGGTAAAATTAAGGAGAACCTCTCCTTTTGCTTTTTTAATCATTTTAATTAATGCATCAACATCAATCTCTCCTGTTTCTAAGACAGGAAAGATTGTCATCGTATGCCCAAGGAGTTCAAGATCACTTTCCATATTCCTTACAGAGCTATGATCACTTGCACTTCTAAAGAAGTTCAACTTCTTCGAATCCTCCATAAGAGTTAGGGCGCGACCTTTAACAAGAGCATTAACGCCTTCTGAAGCGCCAGAGTGAAAGATCAAATGAAAGTCTTTAGGGTCTAATTGAAAAGTCTTGTAGATATAGGACCTAGCTTCGTTTAGAAACTTTCGCCCTCTTTTCCCTGTGGCGTGAACCGAGGAAGGGTTTGCAAAAAGCAAATCGCCTTTTGCCAACCATTCGGAAACCGAAGGGGCAAAAGGCGAAGTAGCATTGAAATCTAGGTAATGTCTTTTACTGGTTAACTTCTCCAATTGGATTCCTAATAGCTCCGCCAAAACCAGTATTTGTTTCAGTAGTCGGAGTTGTAGTTGCTGTCGCAACTGGAGTTTCTGTAGCCGCTGGAATTTCAATATCCTTAGCTTTACGAACTAGATCGCCAAGAGAAGTAGTAGATAAGTACTCTCTCATGATGATTCCAAGGTTCTGGAAATAGTTCTTAGAAAGATGAAACTCAACTGTGTTTGATGTTTCAGCTTCAGTTCCAATAATATCCTTCGCAGGATTAATATTTTCACCTACACAATCAAGGACATCCTTAATCGTGATCTGGTCCATACTTCTAGCTAGTACGTAACCACCGCCCGGTCCTCTTACAGACTTGACTGAGTTACCATTACGAAGCTTTCTAAAAAGCTGCTCTAGGTAGTGTAGTGAAATGTTTTGTCTTGTTGAAATTTCCTGCAGACGAACTGGGTTACCACTTGAGTGAGTGGTAAGGTCCAACATTGCTCTAACTGCGTAACGTCCTTTTGATGTAAGTCTCATTGGTCTTCCTCCATAAAAAATCCAAATAAGTTAAGCTAAAAAGCCTGATTCATTCATTTTGCGTTTCTGGTGTGCCGTCTCAGAAAAAATTCGCATCCTGCTTGCTTGAAGCTGAAGTTCTCATCAGTGATCACCTCAAATTCAACTTAATTATCGCCCGTAATTTCCGAGCACGTCAATGGGTTTAAAAATTAAAAGGGTCTGTTTTTTCTCACACTTACTTACCGGGGCCTAAGATTGGTTAAAAAGTCCATGATTATGGAGACTTACGCCCATGCCAATTCTTCTTAGAATTGTTTTTTTATCTATTACTCGAGTAAAACAATCGGCAGAAACTACCTACTAATTCATTCAAGTAATCAATAAATTTAGCTTTCTTTTAATTCAAAGAGAGAATAGTTTCGTGAAACATTTAGGTTATTGTCTGAATTATCTTTATTTATATTTGCACTAATAATGATTTCATAAAAAAAGAAATCCTCATCAATATGTTTTTTAAGTTCTTCTAAGTGAGCTTTCCCCCACTCGACTAAAAAGAATTCTTTATCTTCTAAATACAAAGGGAGTTCTAAGTGAATAATCTCGGATGAATCGTTCAACCTATAAAAATCAGCGTGAACAATAGATCCTGTTTCATTGATGATTGAATAAGTAGGGCTTTGAACTGTGCTTGCATCGTCGACTTCTGATACTGCAAAGGCCTTAGTAAAGGTTGTCTTCCCTACGCCCATCTCTCCAGAGAGAATAATTACCGCAGGTACTTCAATAGAATCCTTAAGCTCTATAAGGATAGATTCTAAATCCGACTCAAAAACTTTTTTCCACTCTCTTATCAATTTCATGACTTAACTATAACAGAGGATTGGAAATTTCTCTAAAAGCTTCGTTTAAATTCTTAATTATATCTTTTGCGCTCATGGCCTCTGGAGTATTCTTCAGGGCCGCATGTTTTCCTGCCAACGTATGAAGGGCCACACCTAAGCACATAGCTTCGTTATAATTTGAATCATTAGTGAAGAGCCCGCTTAACTTTTTATCAGCTTTATCTGGAGCTGCCTGAGCAAGAAGACCTCCTAACATGCCAGAGAGAACATCCCCCGAACCGCCAGTGGCCATTCCATCATTAGGAAAATTATTAATAAGGATCTCACCTGTAGGAAAAGCTAAGAAGGTACAGGCTCCTTTTAAGATAATACATGAGTTCGTTTTTTCAACAGCTTCTTTGAGAAGCCCTAAAGGGTTCGAAAGAACTTCAGCATTACTAACACCCATAAAGCTTGCGAACTCTCCGATATGGGGAGTTAAGATAGTTGCTGCCTTTCTTGATTTTAGGAGGTCAGCATCTTCACTTAAAGATAAAGCATTTATAGCATCCGCATCAACGGACACAGGTCCAGCAAAACTAGAGAGAAGCTTAAGCACTGAAGACCTCGTCTTCTCATCTCTTCCAAGGCCTGGGCCTATAACTATTGAATCATATCTTTCTAAGAGCCTAATAATATCTTCAACGTCATCGCGTTCGGTTGGTATAAGACCAGTCATCACTTCAGGAGTCATGCGGCTTGTGGCCTCTTCATAGGATTCTTTCCAAGTAGCAGCAGTAACAAGACCAGTTCCTACTCTTAGAGCAGCTTCTGAAGCCATTATTAAGGCACCTGTAAGCCCCACAGAGCCACCAATAATAAGGGCATGACCTAGAGAGTTCTTATGAGCAAACTTAGATCTGCCAGAATAGATATGAGTAAGGTTCTCCATTAAAAGAAGTGCCTTATCCCCACCATCGATAGTAGCAAGAGGAAAACCGCAATCTAAAACAGCAACCTCTCCAGTATGCTTAGCCCCCTCTCCAATATAAAGTCCGGTTTTTGGCAGACCAACGGCCATGGTGTAATCAGCGAAGATAGCTTCTCCATCAATTGAACCAGAATTAGCTTCAATACCTGTCGCTAGGTCTACTGAAACTGTGATGTTAGAGAATTCATTTACTAATTTAACAATATCAAAAAGGTAGTTTGAAAGTGGTCCTCTAAAACCAATACCTAAAATGGCATCTATGACTAAGTATTCATCTTGGGTTTGTGTAAAGTAGGCGCTTAATTGATCTGCTCCATTTAAATCCGTAAACTTAACACCAAACGCTTTGGCCAGTTCACGTTGCTTTTTTAGAGTTTCACTTGATTCCGCTTCGTCAAAAAGCATAAAGGCACGGCAGGGATAACCTCTATTGCATAAGTGTCTTGCTACAGCGAGGCCATCGGCACCATTATTCTTGGCTCCAATTAAAAAGACTATTTCTTCAAATCCTCTTTGAGTAAGAATCTCTTCTTGAATAAAGTCAGCGCCTCTAAGCCCAATATTTTCGAGAACTAAATCTTCAGTAAAACCAAAAGATTCCATGGCATCAGATTCAATACTTTTCATTTCATCAATATCTACAACTCTCATTTATAACTCCAAAGGGTGTAATTCAAATAGGTTTGCCAAGTTTTTAGTGACTGGCCCCACTCCATCAAAGACCGCTTCAGCGATGATCCAATGGCCTATATTATATTCTACGAAGAGTTTATTCTTAAGCAGAACTTCTGTACTAAGATCAGTTAGCCCATGGCCTGCGTGACAACCAATTTCATATTTATCTAAGTATTCTTTTGCCAGGTAAAAGGATTCTAAGTGTTTTGAATAGTCATTTCCTAAGAGAAAGTCTTTAGCGTAGTCCCCTGTGTGAATTTCAACGGCCTCAACACCTAAATCATTTGCTCTCTCAAGACTCTCTTTATCGGACTCTATAAAAAGGCTTACCATTATTTCATCAGAGCGAAGCCGTCCCACAGCTTCCTTCACTCGAGCAAAGTTCTCAGGGCTTTTTAGGTCAAGCCCTCCTTCAGTTGTTCTTTCTTCTCGTTTCTCAGGAACAAGACAAACCCAGGCTGGATTTATCTCAAGTGCCTTCTCTATCATTTCGGGATGACAACCCATTTCAAAGTTAAGAGGTTTTTTAAACTGATCCGTTATCTTTTTAACAAGAGGAACATCGGCGTCTTGGATATGACGCCGGTCTTCTCTTAAATGAATTGTTATTTGATCGGCACCATTTTCTAAAACAATGGATGCTGCTTTTTCGATACTTGGGTAGATCTCCCCTCGTTGCTGCCGAAGAGTGGCAACATGATCGATATTTACGCCTAATCTAGGGATACTCATTCCACTTCCTTAAAGGGAGGCTTAGCTGAGCTCCTTAGATACAACGGCCACCAATGTGTCACAGATTTCATTAACTAGTGACTCATCTTCCCCTTCAACCATGACTCTGACTAAAGGTTCTGTACCGGAGTAGCGAAGAACAACTCTTCCCTTATCTCCCATTCTTTTTTCTGCTTCTTCTAAAGCCTTTTTAATTGAGGCAACTGTCTCAAACTTAGGCTTAGACTTAACAACGGCATTCTTTAATACCTGTGGGAAAAGAGCAACTTCTTTTACTAATTCTTTAAGAGGTTTTTGATAAGTTTTCATGCATTCGATAGTTTTAAGCGCCGCTAATGCACCGTCTCCTGTGGTGGCGTGTTCACCAAAGATGATATGACCACTTGGCTCGCCGCCCAAGAGGCTGCCATTCTTACGCATATACTCAAGGATATATCGATCCCCAACTTTCGTTCTATGAAACTTTAAACCTAAGCTTTTGATATAAACTTCAAGCCCGAGGTTACTCATAATAGTGCCTACAACAGTATCACCTGGCTTTAATTTACCATGTTCTAATAGAGTCTTTGCATGAAGCGCAATAAGTTGATCTCCATCGACGGCCTCACCCTCATCATCAATGATAACAATTCTATCAGCGTCTCCATCTAAACAAATCCCAAGGTCAGCGCGAAACTTTAAGACTTCCTCGCTAGCGGCCTCAGGATGCATTGATCCACATTTATTATTAATATTCTGCCCATTAGGATGAACACCAATGGGAAAGACCTCTGCTCCTAGTTCTTTAAAGATCATAGGAGCAACTTTATAACCAGCGCCATTGGCACAATCCACCACTAGGCGCATTCCTTCTAAGTTAAACTTTGATTCAAGTGCTGCCTTGGTGTGAACAAGGTAGCGTCCAAAGACTTCTTTTAAACGGTCGGCCCGGCCTAGGTTCCCTCCAGTCTTAACAGTCATCTTCTCAGGGTTTAAGATCATATCCTCAAGTTCTAGCTCCACCTCATCTGGAAGCTTAAAGCCATCAGCGTCAAAGAGCTTTATCCCATTGTCATCAAAGTTATTATGCGAGGCCGAGATCATAATCCCCGCATCTGCTCTCATGGACTTTGTGACAAAGGCAATCCCTGGAGTAGGAAGAGGTCCTGTTAAAATGACCCTTCCCCCTTGAGCGCAAATTCCAGAACAAATGGCCTGTTCAAGCATATAACAACTTAGTCTTGTATCTTTTCCCACGATGATAAGGGGTTGTTTATTTTTTCCTGATATCTTTTGGAAGTATTGAGTCACTGCACGGCCTAGCCTCATAGCAATCTCTCCAGTCATGGGATAGACATTTGCCTTTCCCCTGATACCGTCTGTTCCAAAAAGTTTTCTCTCGCTCATAATAATTCCTTCGTAGCTTAAAGCCCCACACTAATAGTCTCTGGGTATATTTGCAATAAGTGAACTCCCTCTGGAAGTTCGGCTTTTAATTTTATTCTTACTTCGCCTTTTGACCCTTCAGGAATTTCGGCGACAAGTTTTACATCTTTTGTTGTTAACTTTAAGTCCGCACCTTCTGGGATTAGAACATCAATGCTTGCCGTTCTAACCTTGGCCATAAACTGAGACGAAGATGTTAGAAAAAGAATATTCACATTCTTTAAAGTAAAATTGGCCTTCTTTGGTTTAACTCTAAATAAAAACTCCGCTTCAGTAATTTCTTCCTCTGCTCTGAGCCTAGGATCTAATTCCTTGAGAAGAACTTTAATCCGTCCATCCCCTTCTAGTTTATGTAGGTCAATAGGACTAGTTTCAATACTTGTTAAACTATCTATCAAATTGCGAGGTCCACTTATCTTTAAAGAATTTGGGACTAATTCATATTTTAAGAGTTCTAGCTGACTAGGAACTTCTCCCACTAAAAAAGGCTTCAAACTAATCTTCTTAGTCTTTCTTTTCTCTATCTTGATATTTAACTCACCAGGAAGAATCTCTGTAACTTCAACCCCAAGAGGATGAGGGATATCACTTGGAAGAACCTTTACAAGCATGCCTTTCTTAGTTTTAGTTCCTCTTCTTTTTAAGTTGATAAAGACCTTCTCATTATCGTTGAAGAGATTTCTCACAAAGGCTCTTGACCCCTTCACTTTAATCAAAAGCTCTGTTGGAGGTAACTCAGAAATCGCCATACCCACTGGTGGGATAAGGACGAGAGGTAGCTTAACTTGTAGCTCTAAGGATTCTGAATTTAAAACATAGAACCATAAGCAAAAAGAAAAAAGGACGGCTAAGAGCTTTAAAAGGTGACGCCTAAATCTTTCCGATTGAATCTTTTGTGATTTGATTCCACTCATGAGACCACCTCACTATTTCTAGAGAGGCTTTCACCGAGTTTTTCACCGATAAGAAGATGCCTAAGGTATTGCCTTAATTCTCCAGCCGAGTGACAGATATGAAATTTATTATCCAAACATAGACTGATCTTGCCACTCTCTTCACTAATAGTGATGATCACTGCATCAGCTTGCTCTGCTAATCCTAGGGCGGCTCTATGCCTAGTCCCCATATCCCTAGCAATCTCTGAACTTTTAGAGAGCGGCAAGAAACAACCGGCAGCTGCAATCTTTCCTCCCGAGAAGATAACCGCTCCATCGTGAAGAGAAGATCTGCTTTGAAAGATCGAATAGAGAAGATCTGAATGAATCTCAGATTGAAGAATTGTTCCAGTCGAAATATAGTTGGCCAGTCCTTGTGTTCTCTCAATAACCATTAAGGCCCCAATCTTTTCTCTTGAAAAAACGAGAGCTGCATTGATGATCTCTTCTAAAGGAAGGTCTTCATCTCCATTCTTTTTTAGAAACCATTTTTTTCTTCCAGTTCCGACACTCGCGAGGGCTGCCCTGAATTGATCTTGGAAAATAACAATGGCGATAAGAAAAAATGAATCGAAGAAATGTGCCAGTAACCAATTGAGCGAATAGAGTTTATAGGAAACTGCTGTCCAATACAGAAAGACTAAGAGTCCAAGACCCATCAGCATTTGAACAGCTCTCGTACCATGGACAATCTTAAGTCCTTGGTAGATTAAAAAAGAGACTATGCCAATATCGGCTAAGTCCTTCAGATTGAACTGTTGAAAAAAGACATCGATGACTTCCATTGTCCTCGCTTCTCCATTAATAATTAGTTACACTATTTATCGGTAGTTACGTGCGGTTCCTATAGATTTCATGGCCCTACGAGGTAAAAAGATGAAAAGCTGGAAACTCCCCATCCAGACGAGCGGTGAGAGATTTTATGATATTTCTAAAGAGATTCGCTCAAGTTTAAAGTCTCAATTCCCCGACCACTCGGGTCTTCTAATCGTCTTTAATCCCCACACAAGTTGCGGTCTTACTATTAGTGAATCTTTTGATTCAAGCGCTAGAGAAGATATGCAAAAATTTCTTAATCACTTAGCCCCTAGAAACTTAGGATTTATTGAACATACAGCAGAGGGCCCTGATGATAGTCCCTCTCATATGAAAAGTATTCTCCTAGAGACTTCTCTTCAACTTATTGTTGAAGAAGGAGAGATTCAAATGGGACAATGGCAAGGAATCTATCTTTGTGAATTTAGAGATAGTAAAAAAACAAGAAACCTTCAATTGAAATTCATTGTTGGATAAAATACCACGGAGTATTGAATGAAAAAACTTAGCGACTTCTCATCCTTTTTAAAATGGGGTCTAATCATTCAATTCATCTTCGCTCTCATCTTAGTCGTGGGCTTTGTTATTTTCTCTGGCCCCATTATGGTAGGAGCCGGAAAATTTAATAGCTTAGTAAATATTATTGAAACCACAGATTTTCGTTGGTGGATAGTGGCGCTTCTGACTATGTACTTTGGCATGTCACTTTTCTTCATTATCCTATTTGCAATTTTTAATAAGGCTTTTGAAGAAGTCGATTCAATAAAAGATAATCTCTTCAGACTCGTTAAGGATAAGAAGATTCCTATCAGGGCCGATATCAATGAAAGAATCATGGTTAAACTCGACAAGCCAGTTGAAGCCAATTTCAAGGTTTCAACGAGCATTGACTTTAATCAGAACGTCCATGTAAAGGCCATAATCCCGGTTAGGCTCGACTTTCCCCTCGACACCGTCTTTGAGACCAAGGTCCTAGGAATCGGCGTTGTAAAGATCCCTATCAAGACCACAATTCCCTTAAATATAGACTTTCCTTTTGAAGGAGATGTCGCCATGCATGTCGTTGATTTTAAATTAGACCTAGAAGAGAAGGCCTTAGTAGAGATTCCCCCAATGGAGGTTCCTATTAATTGCCAGGTTGAGGCAAAGCTCAACCTGGAGTCTAATTTATTAAAAATAACTGAAAGATTTTAGGCGGCGATTTTCTCATCATCCTCAACAATACTAAGACCATGATGTTTCGTGAAAACGTCGTCACTAATAAGAAGTTTCTTTCTAAGAGCTTCCCTAGAAATACCCATCTCTTTAGCGGCTTTAGACTTATTGCCGTTATTTCTTTTAATTTCCGCTAGAATCATCTCTCGCTCTACAAGAGCTAAACGATCTTTCAGTGGAATATTGAAATCGCTTACGAAAGGAACATCACCAAACATTCTCTGCTTTGAGCCAATATCAACTAGAGGAGAAGCTGAATTTCCAAGGTCGATATCAGTGATGATATGTGCTTTTGGATTATAAAGAACTGACCTTTCTACTGACTTTTTAAGTTCAGCTACATTTCCTGGCCAATCATATTGCTTTAATTGATCTAAGGCCTTCGGAGCAAAGTTCTTTAAAAGAAGACCTTGTCCTTTGCATTCAATCTTTAAGAAGTAGTCTACAAGATACTCAACATCATCAGGTCTTCTTCTTAGAGGCTCAATATGAATATGCGCCTTATTGATAATATCATAAAGATTTCTATCAAATTTTCCTTCATCAACCATTTGACCGATGTCATCAGCTGAAGAAGTAATGATTCTATTATCAAAAGTAACCTTTCCTGCAGGAAGAGCACCTTCTGTTAAAATATTAGAGAGCTTAGTCTGAAACTCTAGAGGCATCTTTGTAATATTCTTAAGAAAGACAGTTCCCCCTTGGCTCTTTGTAAAAACACAGTCCGTATCCTCTTGACCCCAAAGGGAAGTTTCAAGAGTTTTAAGGTCTTTATTATTACAATCAATTTCAGAATAACTTTTAAGACCTCTTTGACCTTCATGATGAAGAATCTGTGCGTAAAGAGATTTCCCTACTCCACTCTCACCAGTGATAAGAACAGGAGCATCAATGTCTTTCATCTTAATGATTGAATTACGAAGGCTCGCCATATGAGGAGTTTTCCCAATAAGAGC
Organism: uncultured Halobacteriovorax sp.; assembly: GCA_913061265.1. GTDB lineage: Bacteria > Bdellovibrionota > Bacteriovoracia > Bacteriovoracales > Bacteriovoracaceae. Next base: position 58,881 of record CAJXVS010000006.1, read on the forward strand.
ATGCTTTCTATCAAAAGGCTGGGAGAATCTTCTGATTTGAGAAGATTCAGATATTGGATCGTACTTATGAAAAACTGAAGAGAAGATTAAGGTTAAGACCTTCATTGTTTTCTCGTCATCAACTGTGAAACGGTCTTGGTTTCTTTTATTGATAACTTCGATAACACCGATGATCTTATCTTCTCTATTATGAATCGGATGACAGATGATACATTTTGTTTCAAATTCTAGTTTCTTATCAAAATTCTCATTGAACCTTGTACTTTGATTAATTGTATCAATATTTAAAGCAACACCTGTTGTAAAAACAGATCCCGCAATACCAAGACGGTAATCAAACTTTAGAACGGTCTTATCTACCCCTAAGGCACTGACAGCTTCAAGTTCATTTGTATCTGGGTTGATTAAAAAGATAGTCGCTCTTTGAGCGTTCATGATTCTCACAACTTCTTCGAGCATATTATCGATAAAGCCGTCTTTATCACCAAACTGATTAATATCTTTAAAAAGAGACAGAAGTAGTGAGAACATCTCAAAACCATCTGAGGCTTTTGTGTATCTTTCTTTTAGGGCTGATTCAATAAGACAATCTTTAAGCCTCTCTGATGAGAAGCTTAGAATATAACTCTCTAAGAATTTCCCTAGCGCCTTCTCTTCGTCTATCTCAACACCATAGATGATTTCATTGTCTTCTAGGCTATTAGTAAAAGCCCTAACAACTCTTCCTGTTAGGTCTAAGTGATGCTTCTTAAACTGCAAAGAGATCGAGAGCTCGTGCCCTACTGAAATTCTCTCTTTGGTTGAAAAACCAAGTCCTGTAACAGAGATATCTTCTAAAGTTCCATCGTCGATATATTCGAGCTTCCCTATTTCATTTTCTTTTTGAATAAGAAAACGAAGGTTATCCGCTTTTTCAACAGGGATTCTAAAGGACTGATAAAATTTAAATTCAGAAAAACTTGTAAGCATACCGCTCTCCAGTGATTTAATTCAATTCTTCAATCTTATCGGATTAAATTTGTAAATTTTTAGGAAAACCGCCAAATAAAAGTGGCAAAAGCTTTTAATTTAAGGACTTAGATACTTGAGTTTTTTAATTCTGCTTAGAATTAGAGCCTGATTTACTCTTATCATGAACAACATCGATCTCTTTTGTCATCTCATGCATGATCGCGGAGTGAATGGAATCTTTAAAGAGCTTCCAAAACTTCTTACTCTTTCTATTATCAGAACTTGGAAGTTCTAAAGTGTAGGTTGGAATATTTCTTTCATTCCCAGCATAGTTCCCAAGAGATCCTGGAAAGAAGGGATAGTTCTTTATCTTATAACCTTTTGCTTGTTCACTCATTTGAATAAGGAGTTGGTTAGCACTAGAGCCTACTACTCCCCCTGAGTGCCTATCAGCTGGACCGTCGTAGTCGAGCATAGTTAGAGGAGCATGAACAGAGATGATCTTATCAGGGCTGTATCTTTTTAGAAGATTCACTTGAAACAAAGTTTCAGGCTCACTCATGGCCTTCTTACCGGGGTATCTTCTCTTATCTTTTTTATACCTATTGGTCCAAATTTTCATGGCCGTGGAATTAAAATCTCTGGTTGGGAAATTCCTATTAACATCAATCCCATTAGCATTTGTTCTCGAAGGCCACTTCTTAAAGAAGCTATCCGGGTTAACAATTGGTGCGACGATCACAAGCCTGTTCTTTAATTCATCAGCATTATGCTTTTTATTTTTATTCGAAGCGATTTCATTCAGATGATCTAAGATGTCAAAACAGAATTTAATAGGTGTGATCTCATCACCGTGAACGCCACAAAGAATAATAGTCGTCTCTTTTCTCTTCGCGCTTTCATCTCCAAAGTTCATCCAAATAAGGGGGTCTGACTTAACTGAGGTTCTTACAAAGTTCCATGGGTAGTTCTCGCACTTAGACCTTCCCCAGCCATATTTGGTAAAACGCTTATCTATCTTTTTACAAAAGTCAGAGATCTTTTTCTTACGCTCTTCTCTAGCAACATAGGTAGTTCCCTGTGCCTTTGACTCTGCTTCAAGTTTCTCTTCAATGATCTTTTTTGATTCGGCACTGCTCTTAGCTTTAGACACACTTGTTTTCTTCTTACTTGGTAAGACAGAAATATTGGCGCAACCGGCCCATACAAGAAGGGCGGCTATAAAGATGCTTAATGTGAATTTCCATTTCAAGGGCTTGAACAAACGTTCTCCGAATCTTAGTAAAACTTTGAATTATTATAGCTTTTTCCTTTGATTCGTGAAACATTTTCGTCCACTATGAGCAAAGTACTTATCATTACCAAAAACACCTCCACTTACTCGCACCGTCAATTACTAGGTGCGGCAAAAGACCTTGGTCACTCTCTAGAAGTCTTGACCACCTCTAATTTCGCTCTTGAAGATGGCCATAAGGAGTATGACCTAATCCTGCATAGGGACTCTGGGGTAAGCTTTGATGACGTGGACCTGCTTCTTTTAAAAAGCCTAACCCCTTTTTCTGATAAACAGGTCAACTCACATAAGGTTATCGAATCCCTCCGTGGAAAGGACAAGCAAGCTCTCTTCTTTCAAGAACATAAGCTTCCCCTTATCCCAACTTCCCTCTTTAGAGGGGCAGATCAGGGAGTAAAGTCATTTCCTAAGAGTGAAGAATTCGTTTTAAAAACCATTCGAGGCAATCAGGGCCTTGGAGTGATGCTGATAAGAGGAAGAGATTCATTGGCCTCTATCTTAGAGAGCCACGAAGCCTTGCGAGATGAGCGTTATATTCTTCAGCCTAAGATTGATTTAAAAAAAGAATATAGGGTCCTATGTTTAGACCAAGAAATCTGGGGCGCCATTCAAAAAGATTTTGAAAGCGGCTTTAGGGCCAATGCAAAAAGATGCCAACCTAAAGTAGTAGAGACTCTCCCTGAAGAGGTCACTAAATTAAGCCAAGCTATTTTAAAGTTATTACCAGGTCAATTTCTCGGGCTAGATATTGCCATGACTGAGAACGGACCATTAATCATTGAGATTAATACTACTCCGGGGTTTGAAGTCTTTGATGAACTTCATGAAATAAACTCGGCCACCCGTCTTCTCCAGGAGCTTTTATGAGAAAAAAAGATGACCTTGTTTTAGAGTCCTTTGCCGTTGGGTCTTTTAGATGTAACTGCTCTATCATCTATAGTGAGACGACCAAAGAGGCCATCGTTGTTGACCCAGGAAATGACCTAGAGCAAATCATGGGTCTTATTAAAGAGCGCTCATTAGATGTTAAAAAGCTTCTTCATACTCATGCGCACTTTGATCATATAGGTCAGAGCGCAGAGGTCTCAAGACTCACAGGGGCCACTAGTCATCTTCATCAAGAGGATATGTTTTTATATGAGGCCCTAGCTCAGCAAGGCAGCTACTTTAATCAACCAGTGGCTAAAACCGGAGAGATCCATTCTCACTTACGTGATGATGAGAGCTTCTCCCTTGATTCGAGTGGCTTAAAAGAGTTCCTTCATACAGTTCACACTCCCGGGCATACTCCTGGATCCTGTTGCTTTTATACTGACTTCTTTGATACGCCGGTCCTTTTAGCTGGGGATACTCTCTTTCAAGGAAGTATAGGAAGGACTGACCTCCCAGGGGGAGATAGTACACAAATCATTAAAAGTATAAAGACCAAACTGATCAGCCTGCCTAGTGAAACACAGGTCATTACAGGTCACGGGCCTGAAACCGTTATCCATAAAGAGAAGAGTCATAACCCCTTCTTAAGCTAAACCTAAACTCTTTATAAAACCAACCGATAAGAAAGCTATGAAACTAATAGTATTAGGTTTTCTTTTCATTTCAATGAACTGCTTTTCTATGGAAGATGATGAATCTACCCATAAGAATCATACTGTTGAGTACTTAAAGCCTGATGGCCCGGTCAAGCAAAGCCTGTGGGTTTTAAAGGTAAGCAAGAAAAAAGGTTACGAGCATTTTGATCTTTATAAGAAAGACTCTAAGACTGCTTTTCTTTCTAATACAGCAGAGTTGGTCACTCATAGTTTTACTAAAGGCACTATTATAAAGTTTAAAAAGCTTAGGTACTTTGTTACTCAATGGGGCAGTGGAGCTCATGGAGAAGAAGTGCTTATCTTTGATCTTAACTTAAAAGTGCCAGGACCAATCTGGACCTATGTTTCAAGCTGGCCTGCCACCTTAGAGATGACTAAGACCGACCTTCTTATCCACGGCACCGGTGACATGGATTTTGAAATAAGTGAGCCAAAGAAAGACACTAAGAAGTGGAATCCTTCAATTAAGCAGATGGATTTTTCTCTGGAGTCGGAAGCTTCCCAATCATCAGAATCGGAATAATCAAGAAAGTCGCCCCAATATAATACGGCCAACTCGCCCCTAGTTTCCAATAAAGAATCGACGCTCCCACGGGACCAATCACTCGCGCTAAAGCGCCTAAGCTTCTAAAGACCCCTACTGCTCTTCCCTGCTCTTCAGCTGGAGTAAAGAGAGAGACCAAGCTTGTTAAACAAGGAATCGCCATAGCAGAACCTGTGGCCAAGAAGAAGAGTCCAAAATAAAGCATCCAAGAACTAGCTGAAGCTCCAATAATAAGAAGCCCAGGAATCAAGGTACAAAGGCCCATGATGGCCATCTTCTTCTCACCAATACTTCCCGCTCTTCTTCTAACAAAGCCACCTTGTACACCAGCTATTATAAAGCCGATAAAGATAAACATATAAGCATTGTCCATCGGACTATAACTTAGTTTTTCAACGGCGAAGAAAGTCAGAGTGAATTCCATCCCACTAAAGGCCATCAAGAAAAGAAAGTGACCAAAATTTGTTAGATTGATGCCTTTATAAGGAAGAGGCTTAAAGAGTTTAAAGATATTATTGGTTCTCTCACCAGTTGAGACTCCTCTTTTTTCAGGAGGAAGAGTTTCTTTAAACTTAAACCAAATATAAACATAGTTGATAGCTGAGAGAATAAAAGCCAAGGCCGCAGAGAGGCTAAAAGGGTTAATACCAAACTCGGCCCATTCAGGATTATTGATAAGAGGATTATAGAGAGCGCAGATCCCGCCCATTGCAGGACCTATAATAAAGCCAAGAGCAAAAGCAATTCCAATAGTAGCCATTCCCTTTGATCTATTTTCTCTTGAAGTTACATCCGCAACCACTGCAGTAGCGGCTGAGATATTTCCTCCCATAATTCCGCCAACAAGACGGGCCAAGACAAGAACCGTAAAAGAGCCGGAGAAGATCCAAAGAAGGTAACTTAGGGCTAAAAAGAAAACCGACACTAGGAGGATTGGTCTTCTTCCATATTTATCAGAGAGCCCTCCCCAAATAGGAGCGGCTAAGAATTGGAGAAAAGAATAGAGTCCACCAAGAGCGCCTCCAAAGAGAACGATTCCTGAGACGTCCGAGCCTGAGGCTTCGGTCAAGTATCTAATAGAGTCAAAGATCGCCCTAAGAAGAAAATTCTCTCCATCAACCAAAAGGTAATGCTTGGCCATGGCCGGAAAGAGAGGAAAGATGATCGAGAAGCCAACTAAGTCTAAAAACAAAGTCAAAAAGATGATCTTAAGTGATGTTACGGCATGGGGTGATAAAGGGGCTGTTTCCCCAGGTTTCGTTGTAGTTGTCATAGATGTCCTCGTAACCAATTTATAAGCGATAGGCCCAAAACTGGCCATTGATAAACCCTTAATTGACACAGCGCTATCCAAAAAGTACAGGGTCACTTTTCATATTCATCCACATAAGTTACTTAAACCTATGGCTAAAAAAACACAGAGAAAAGGCGTAGCAAAACTAGGACTTGGTGAAGAGACTGTTTACCCAACAACTTACTCACCAAAACTTTTAGAATCCTTCCCTAATAAGAACCCGGCGTCTGATGCATGGACTACTTTTATTTGTACGGAGTTCACTTCTCTTTGCCCTAAGACCAATCAGCCAGACTTCGCTAGGATCTATATTAACTATATAGCGGGTATTGATATGGTGGAATCAAAGTCCTTAAAGCTCTATCTTTTTAGTTTTAGGAATCATGGAGACTTCCATGAGGACTGTATTCAGACCATTTGTGACGACTTAGTTAAGCTTATAAACCCTAAATACATCGAAGTTATGGGCGAATTTACACCTCGTGGAGGCATTGCCATCTTCCCCTATTGTTCAGCCTCAAGGGCGCTAAAGAAGTATAAAGACCTGAAAAGTAAGCGCTTCAGCGAGTATTCACCCGGTAAATACTCAATGCCTCTTTCTCAATTGTACTAGAACGCCAAACTAAGCTAAAATAGAGAGAGAAAAATCATCAGGAGAACCTATGTTTGGTTTAGGAATGGGCGAATTAGTTATTATCTTAGTTGTTGTTTTATTGCTTTTTGGAGCGAAGAAACTTCCTCAACTTGGCAAGGCCGTTGGATCCTCTATTAATAATTTTAAGGAAGGATTAAAAGAAGGTCAGAAGCTAGAAGATAAATCTCCTGAGAATGAAGATAAACCTGAAGGCAAGTCTTAGCTCTAGGTAACTCACCAATATTATTATCAATTTTCAAATAAGCTTCATTTAAATCAATAATTGACCGTTACGTTAGTATTCTAATTAACGGGACTCTCGAAAATGAAGCTTTTAATAACTCTTTCTTTATTGTTTTCCTTGAATGGTCTTGCCGCTGAAGATGGTTTTGAAGTCTTCCAAAAGTCTAAACCGGCACCTACAAAGGATTGCCAAATTACACCGGGCTCTAACTACGCCACTTGCCAGGGTGAAATCTATATAAGAAAGAACGTTAAAGAAGCGGCGAAGCCCTCTAAGGAAAACCCCCTTCTTCTTTTAGATAGAGATGACCTAAAGACCTTTGGTGAAAAGCAAAGATCTCTTGGAAAAGATATCTTACAAAAAGATCCACCACCAAATTTGGAATTAACAGTACCAGACTCTCAATCTAAATAGAGCGGCTTCGACAACCTTTCAACTAAGCTCATAACAAGTGGTCGGTCACTTGGAAGCTCTTTTTTTACTATGAAAAGTTCGGTAGCAATCTCTTCGTATGTCTTTTCTATAGAGCGCACTTTCAAAAGAATTTCTGTATATCTAATGGCCCGGTCGATAAGCTTATTATTGCTAGTTCTCACCCAGGTCATAAGGTTCCCCTCAAAGCGATCAAGCCGCCCCATGATCAAGGTCGAGTGAATATTTAAGACCATCTTCAAAAGCATATGAATTTCGAGAGTGCTTAAGTTAGAGACGTCTTTGTTTAAGACAAGCTCTCCAAGTTTCAAACTAAGAACTCCATCTTCATTATAGATACTAAAGATATTAGAATTACCCTTAAGGTACTTACTTCTTAGACTTACCGTTTCTTCAGAGATATTAAAGCCCAATAGTTTTTCAAAAGTAGTCTGCTCTCCCGCTTCATCCCATTTAAAGGTTCGCGCCTCTCGATAGAGAAGCTTATCCCATGCTTCTTTTGCCCCATGAACCCCTCTCATCTTTAAATAAACAAGACTGGCCTTCTCCGCTTTCTCTTCGTCGTTTAGATTTTCAAAAGGAAAGAGGCTAAAGGTTGGAGAGCGTTCAGTCGTATCTGTTAGGATGGTGATACCAAGGTTTGGGTCTGTATCATAATATAGGTATTCACCTTTCTCGTAGATCGATGACTCCTTTAAGATAAAGGGAGACATCTTCTTGAGGTCAGCCTTTTTAAAGAAGCTTTCAAATTGCTTAAATGATGATTCTATCTTTTCGCAATCTTCAAAATGAAAGAGAGCAAGACCAATGGCATACATAAGGATTGAGCTGGCCTGCATTCTTGTAGAGCCACTTAAGGCCATAGGTCCCGTGCTCAGGTTTATCTTTTTGATTTTAGGATTATGGAGGACTCTTCTACTTCTCTCTACCGTTTTTTCAAGGACTTCATCTGGATTGCAATACAAAAAATAGGGATTCACTCTTGAGAGTTCAGATGCTTTTTCTGCCGCTCCTATTACCCAAGGAGTCTCTCCCCCTTCGGTTGAAGCTAAAAGAAGATCCCCTTCTCTAAAGCCAAGCTCAACTAATTGCCGAGAGCCAAATTCTGGGTAATCTTCAAACTTCTCTATACTTGAAATGAGAGCAACGTCTCCCCCTGCCATAAAGCTAATGACTCTTGAATCATTAGGATAGTCATGACGCCAGATCGTTTCTAGGGCCAAGGACAGCCTTCCGGTAGCTCCGCAGCCACAGAGAAAGATTCGCCCCTTATTTTCTAAAGTCTTCGAAATACTCTTAGATAAGTCTTTTATTTCATCAAGCTTAGTGCCGAGAACACTAAGCATATCAATATCTATATCGTGTAGGATCTCAACCGCTTTATCGCAATTGCTTTTTGATAGTTGAGATAATTCTCTGGTCTTAGGATGCTGTTGTTCCGTTGGTAGATCACCAAGATGGAAGTCTTTAGCAATGGCCAAAAAGTCCGTGGCCTTCAATGATGCTCCTTAATTAGTGAATGTTTTCAAAATCTTCCATTATTTTACCAACGACTACTCTAGTACTGAAAGGTTTTTCGAACACTCCATGTCCCCCTCTATTTTTAATCATCTCTTCTGTTACGGCAATATCTCCTGTGGCCAAATAGAAGAGAACCTTCTTATCTAGGGAGTTGATCTTCTCTAGAAGCTCAAGACCACTCATACCAGGCATATTTGAATCAGAGATGATGACATCGTACTCACCAGATTCGATCAGCTCAAATGCTTTTAAGCCGCAGGTGACAAATGATGAATTGAAGTTCTCTTCGAGAGACTCACAGATGATCTCTGCAAGGTCTTCTTCATCATCAACAATAAGAACTTTTAGGTTATCGCTCACGTTCCACTCCTAAAGGAATTCCTTAGAAATAGGATACAAGTTAATTTTACTAATTTATTCGAATTCTTAGGGTGGTTTTGGTGAGGGGTGAAAAAGGCTAATAAAAAAGGAGGCTTAAGCCTCCTAAATTATTATTTTTAAATTTTATGAGAAATGATCATTTATTCGATGATTTCTAAAACTGACCGTTTTTTGAGCTTCGTAGAAGCTGCGTTTAGGATTGTTCTTAGAGCTCTTGCTGTACGTCCTTGTTTTCCAATGACTTTCCCAAGATCTGTCTTATCAACCTTTAATTCAATAACAGTTGTTTGTTCACCGACAATTTCATTAACTTCAACATTGTCTGGCATATCAACTAAGCTTTTACTTACGTAGTTGATTAGGTCTTTTAATTCACTCATAATTTCTCTCTCGTTTAACGGGGACGTTCTCGTATTAGAGAAGACCCTAACTGCAACTTATTATGGAAACGAATTAACTTATAAAGCGACTTTGTTATGCTTTAAAAGTGACTTAACTGTATCTGACAGTTGAGCGCCTTTAGAAATCCAATAAGTGATTCTTTCGGCTTTAACGTCGATAAGTGTATTTTCTTTATCGTTTTGTGGCTCGTACTGACCTAGTTTCTCTAGGAATTTCCCAGTAGCTGAATTGCGGCTATCAGCTGCAACGATTGTATAAACTGGTCTATGAACTCTTCCACCACGTGATAATCTAATTGAAAGCATTAACTTCTCCTGAACTTGAACATTTAGCACCCCAAAATAGGTTGCCTTACCAAATATGTCAACGTGTGATGTCGACATCCTTCTATAAACCACAATAGCTTGGCCACTTGCGACCCAGCGCAGCGTTAACTAAAAAAAGCCGCCACCCCAAGGACCTCTCTTCTTCCCTTTCTTCTTAGGCTTCTTAGCGCCCCCTGGCTGTTGCCTAAAGCCGTCTTGAGCACCACCCATACCAGGCATTCCCGGCATACTAGGCATCCCCCCGCCCTTCATCATCTGCATCATTCCGCCCATCATCTTTTCCATCTGACGGAACTTCGCTAAGAAGTCTTTGACTGAGGACTCTGTATTTCCAGAACCGTTAGCAATTCTTTTAATGCGAGATTCTTTAACAACTTTATAATCTTGTTTCTCCGCTTTAGTCATAGAACCGATGATAACTTTCATCTTCTTCATTTCATCTTCAGCTGAAGAGAGATCTCCCATCTGCCTTAGGGCCCCGCCCATACCTGGAATCATCTTTAGAATAGATCCCATTGAGCCTAGGTTGTTCATCATATCCATCTGCTTCATGAAATCATCTACAGTGAACTTACCCTTCTCCATATTCTTCATCATGCGTTCGGCTTCTTTTTCGTCGATATGCTCTTCAGCTTTTTCAACGAGAGAGACAACGTCTCCCATATCAAGAATTCTTCCCGCAAGACGGTCTGGGTGAAAGAGCTCTAAGTCTTTCATCTTCTCCCCAGTGGAGATGTATTTAATCGGTACGCCGGTTACATGGCGGATCGAAAGGGCCGCCCCACCTTTAGCATCTGAATCCATCTTTGAAAGAACAATACCAGTAAGACCTAGGGTCTCATGAAAGACCTTGGCCACGTTCACGGCCTCTTGACCGGTCATGGCGTCTGCTACCATTAGAATTTCTGGCTTTAAGCTTTTTATCGCCTCGCCTACTTCTTTAAGCTGTCCCATAAGTTCATCATCAACATGCAGACGACCTGCTGTATCGATGATGACAACGTCAATATTCTTTTCTTTGGCAAAGGCCATAGCTTCTTTAGCAATGTCCCCTGGATGCTTAGATAAATCAGAATCAAAGTAATCAACGCCTACTTGATTTGCCAATGTAATAAGCTGATCTTTTGCGGCAGGACGAAAAGTATCGGCTGGAACTATTAGAACTGATTTCTTCTTTTTTTCTATAAGGTGTTTTGATAATTTTCCCGAGAAAGTTGTCTTACCTTGTCCGTTTAGACCAACGACTAAAACGGGAATTGGTCCCGCTCTTTCAAGGTCTACTTCTTCGTTGGCAGAGCCCATAACTGAGGCCAACTCATCGTGAACAATCTTAATGAACTGCTCTTCAGGGTTAACCCCAGAGATAACTTTTTCACCAAGAGCCGACTCTTTAACGGCGCCTATAAAAGATTTAACAACCTTGAAGTTAACATCCGCTTCTAATAAAGCAGTCCTTACGTCCTTTAGGGCGTCTTCAATATTGGACTCAGAAATCTTGCCTTTTCCCTGAACATGCTTAAAGGCATCAGAAAACTTTTCGCTTAAAGTATCAAACATAGGTAACTCCTCAAAATGAGGGCATAATATAACAGTTCCTAAACCCTTTTGAAAATACAGAGTATATTGACGCAACCCTAGGTTTTTTGCTACTTTCCACCCCTATGCAAAAACGGATAAAACTCCCATTCACTCCTTTTTCAAAGGACTTACAGAGCAAGATTGATTCGCTCTCAAAGAGACGCACTCCGCTGCATTTAGGAAATATAGCTTTTAGCTCCCCTCTTCTTCTGGCCCCTATGTCGGCCATATGCTCAGCTCCCTTTCGTTTATTGATGGAAGACCTTGGTGCTGGGGGAACAGTTAGTGAGCTGGTTAGTTGTCACGGTATTAATTACGGGAATGAAAAAACTAAGCGCATGCTTACTATTGATGAGCGTGAAGAAAATATTGGGCTTCAACTTTTTGGTGAAGACCCAAGCGCCATGAGTGAGGCGGCTAAGGTCGCTGAAGATTATGGACCTAAGTTTATTGATATTAATATGGGCTGCCCCGTAAGAAAAGTTGTTACTAAAGGTGGAGGCTCTGCTTTATTAAAAGACCCTTCAAAGCTTGGAACCTATTTTGCTTCAATGAAAAAGGCCATCGATATACCTTTAACTATTAAGATTAGAACTGGCTGGGATAGTGACGATAGAAATGCTCTTGAGATCATTCATATAGCTAAAGAAGAAGGCGTTGAGTTTGTCGCCGTCCATGGAAGAACGAGAACTCAGCAATATAGAGGAGAGGCCGATTGGGACTTTCTTGAGTACCTTGCTTCTGAATCTCCTCTTCCTATCATTGGTAATGGCGATCTTCATTCAGCATTTAAAGTTAAAGCACGTTTAAAAGAAACGAAGTGTCAGGCTCTTATGCTGGGCCGAGGCCCTATAAGAAATCCGTTTATCTTTTTAGATTCCTATTTAAAAGATGACGAGCTCTCCCCTTTTTCTCCTGCTCATTATATTGAAATCACTCAAAGGCTCTTTGATTACACTAGAGCTTATACAGATAGAGAAAGAACAATTCTTATTCAACTTAGAAAACATGTGGTTTGGTTTGCCGCTGGTTTTCCTGGCGCCGCCCATTTCAGAAATGAGATTTTTAAGACACCAGGAATTGATGAAACCTTAGAGATCACTCAGAAATACTTTGAGTCTCTTATGGAGACAGGGAAATTTAATAAGTTAATAGACCCCGAACAATCCTTTATGGCCGGTGGTCACGGCTAGTTAATCTGCCTTCTTTTATAAAGCGCCCACTTTTTATGCTAATGCTAATTTTCTACTAAACAAAATCATCTTAACAAATTCATGCACTTACAATACCCGAGTCACAAGCTAAGGTTTTCTTCTTAAAATACCGATACTTGATAGTAGAATAGCTTTAAGAGGAAACAAATATGAAAGCTTTATTATTGATCTTTTCCATTTTCTTGTCGTTTGAGGCTTTCTCTTTAACGCCTGAAGAGGCTGAAGAGCAAAGAGTTGATCGTAGAAGAAAACGTTTAGATAAAACCGTTTTCACTCCTGAGAGTACAGAAAAATGTGACGAAGCCACCAAGCTAACTAAACAAATTCATGGCCTGATCCTTGATAAAAAATCTGCCGCCGATGGTGAGAAATCTCTTATAGAGTTAGAACAAGATTACGAGAAAAAGAAATCAGAACTTGTTATTTATAATGGTATTAAAAAGCTAAATGACAAATACAAGGACTTCCTCACAGACGTAGCGGGAGTTGATGGCTGGAAAGCGCCTCCTGGGGTTGATGGAGAAGGTCTATTCTCAATTAAAAAATTCAAAGAAGATATTGCTGCCTCACAAGTGCACTTAGAGAATGTCGATACTATGGCCTTTATGGATGCCATGTTAAAAGACACAATCGAGAACCATAAAGACTTAGTTCCCGATGCTGACCTTGATGAAGAACAAAGAAAAGAAATTCTTTCACAAAAGAAAATAGATTATAAAAGTACTGGAGTCCCCATTATCACTCCAAATGTTAGCGGCTCGAAGGTTTTTAAGCAGTACGAAGATTTCTGTAATGGGACCAATGCGGCTAAAAGTCCTCTTTGTAATATTCTAAAAGGTTCTACAAGTGCCGGTAAAAAGAAAATCAGACAATCAGTTATTGGTTTTGTTGATGCCTATAGAACTTCTCAAAGAAAAGGAATTAAGAAGAAAGTGGCAAACTTCTTTATTGGGGACGATCTCGCCAATTATAGAAAAAGTCTTTTAGAAGGGATTGAGTTATCTAGTCCTGAATTATTAAAAAATGAAATTCAAGTATATAGAGAAAGTAATAAAGACCTCTTGCTTCTTTCAAGGTCAAAAGGTGCTTTAGATTCTGTTACTTCAGATTTAAATAGATATCATGCATGTGTTACAGCTCGCGCCTTAGCACCTGGTGTCGGTGAAGACTGTGTCCTAGAAGCGCCTGAGAAGCCTACTGAAGAAGATAAAAAGAATGGGCATGATAAGTCTTACTTAGAAATTGTTAACGATCTTGCAGGCGTTCAACATAGGGTTGTTGAAAGCTTAGGTGGAGATAATTCTGAAGCCTCCTTAAAAGCAAGGATGGAAAAAATCCACCGTCATAGTGAAGCAAAGGTAAAGTTAGAAGGTTTAAAGTTAGCCTACCAAGACAGACCAGATTTTAAAGAATTAATAGATAAAAAGATAAAGGCCAAGAAAGACTCTGTTAACGGTGACGTACAAGATATAATGAGCGCTATCCTTGCTAATAAAAATAGATCAGAGCGAGCCTTTGATAGCAAGGGTGGATTCAGACTTAAAGAAACAGCAGAAGCTCAGGTTGATTATACAGGAAAAAGTGAAAGTGAAATTGCTGTACTTAAAGAAAAAGCTCAAAAAGATAAGATTGCTAGCCAGAAAAAGATTCAAGAAGATGCTTTTCAAAAGTATGTGACTGGTAAAGCTAGAATTAAAGCTCCAACAAATGAAGAGCAACTAGGTTCATTAAATAATGATCTTAATCAAAAAATGGCCGTTCTCTTATGTGCGGACCTACCAGAGAAGGCACCAGCCACAGACGCAGAAGCGTCTACAAGAGGCAATTGCGAAGAAAGTAAGAAGAAATCAGAAGACGGTTTCTTTAAATTAGGAAGTAAGGGAAATATTGAAATTGCCCCAGAGCAACTTGAAAACTACCTGAATGAACTTAACGAAGGTAACTTAGTTGCCAATACAGATAAATCAATTGGTAAGTTAACCGGTGAAATGGATAACCTAAAAGGTAAGATTGATGGATTGAGAAGTAGTGAGAAGTATTCGACACTAAATAAGCTTCTTGCCTACTACGGAAATAAAGCAAAGACAGCATGTCAGGGATTTAATGGTAAGGAGCTTCAAAGTAAAGAGCTTGTTACCTGTGATTTCTCTGAAGATAAATCTACGACAGACAACATAAAAGCTCTCTTAAGTTCTACAGGCGAAATCCTTGCGACTATGCCAAACTCACCAGGTAACCAGGCCGTTACTGAGCTTAATAAAGAATGTAGCACGAAGTTTATGGCCGGTTTCACTGGCGAACAAAGTAAGATCATTGAGTCCGTTTGTGATTCAATCCTTCAGGATAACGAAAGGTTTGTAGAGTCCGTTAAACCAACTGAAGCCGAGGTTAGGTATAAAAAAGAGTTCTCTTATTGGGACGGAACTAAAAGAGTAACTCAGACAAGACAAAGAGACCGTTGGATGGTGACTCAAGCTATAGCAGAAGGGGCGATTGGCTTTCTTCCCTCTTATTTAGATCATCAAATAAAAACGACAGGGATTGAAACCTGGGAAGCTAGTACCATTGAAGGAATCAAGTACCGAAATGGGATGCTTGAGAACTATTATACTTATGGTATCTACGGAAATAATGGCTATTTTGGTGGGACTCCTGATTACCTAAGTAACTGGGGTGGCTCTGTTTATAATAATGGTTTTCAGACAGTAGGAGCCGGTGGATTCTTCGCCTTTTCAGAGCCTACAGTGGCCCCCGTAACGGCCGGAAGTACCAGCACTAGTGCTGGCTTTAGCTTCTAATCACTTTCTTTTTAAGGAAAGATTTGCCCATTAATTCTGGCGCTTAAAATCGCCAGAATCTTGAGTCCTTTAATCACTTAAATATTGACCGATGAAAAGCCCTTTAATAACGAGCGCTTATTCCCCTCTATAAATCAAGCTTTCTTCACCTAATTACCTGACTAATCAAGAGCGGTTCTCCTGTAAAATAGAAAGGTAACTTATTGTTTTCAAAACTAAATCAGGTCATTTAGAAACCGATAAGTAGACGAGGAGATAAGAGTTTTAGAATGAAAAGAATCAACATCATCATATTAATTATTGCATCATTTCTCCTGGCGAGTTGCGTTCCAAGCTCACCTTCAAAGAAAAGAAAGACGGCATCTAGTGATGGCGCAAGCGTCGATACAACAGGTGAAAACGAAGACCCAACTTTTGGGACTACTGAAGACTTGTACTGGTATAGCGGACAAAAGATCGAAGGCTCTATTACCCTCAACGAAGATACTAATACCGTGGTCTATTTACGCGGATCATTGCTTCATAATTTTCTCGCGGTCACGGCCAACTTCAATCAAAAATATTGCCTTGTAACAAGTTTTACTGATGCCGATAACAACGGCTTTAACGAGCATGTTAGATTAAGAGCCGTACCTATTAGCTTTAATAATCTAGCAACCGGTGTTAACGAAAAACTTTTAAGAATTGATGTTCCTGAGAAAACTGTTAACAGCACTGAGTGTGATGGCGTAGGCCCGACTTATATTGATTCAAATAATATAGCAGGAGCTGTCGTTGATACTCTTACTGATGGTATTAAATTTTCGTTAGAAGATCTATGCCCGAATTGTTCTGGTATTATAACAGGAAGTAATGTTTCTCTTTATACTTCAAATAATATTACCCTTTCAGCCACAGATTTAGTGCCAAAGACAAGCTTAGACCTTGATGGAATAGGTCTTAGAATAGATGTCAAAAACAACTCAGGGTCTCAGACCAGTAGTTGCACCAACTCTGAATGTAACGCCAAAGGTTTTGACTGTTGCTCTAGTGGCCAATGTGTAAATGATGGACAAGAAAAACCTAGTGGTTCTTCTGAGTCAGATTATAATCAAGCTCTAAATGACATTGGTCTTAATCCAAATAATTTTGTGAATTACCCGAATATCTTTTTTATCTGTTCTTCAAATCAACAAGTAGAACCAACCCCAACTCCTCTACCAGACGCAGTAGCTACGGCCTCTGCTCAATTGGCCGAAGATATTGCTGACTTTAATTGTCTAGAAGGAGCGAAAGGATCTCCTGCTGATTATAGCGCTTGTATCGCTCCCTCTCCTTCAACGGAGACAGGAAATAATACAGCCTTTACCCAAGTCAGAGCTGATGTTTGGGCTCGCTGTGGTTGTCAGGCCAATCCTTTTCCAACTGAGCCAGATAATCCTCAATGCCCTGACTTCGGACTAACCGCTGTAAAAGATGTAAATGAAAATATCACAGATATCATTTGCTTTACTCCTCCGCCCATTGTGGACCCTACTCCTTTTCAAAACCTAAGCATCAATCTTCCTGTAAGAAGTGCTCCTCATCGATTCTTTAAAGAAAATGGTGATGCAGTAGATGATATCTCTACTCTAAACTCAGTTGTTCCTGAAGTTCTTCAAGAAGGCCAAGAGTTTAGCTACCTAGATGAAGTAGGAAAAACAGATCCTATTAATGGAACCTTTAATATCAATAGTATTCTCGGACAATTCAAGGTTGATCTAAGTAAGGCCCAACCGGCAAAAACAATCAACGTTGAACTTGATCAAACTTATATCATTGCAGCAGTTTCAGGCTTTGCTACTCCGTGCCCTCAATGCGCCAACGATGCTTGGTTCAATAACTTTAGCTCTCATCCGCAATCAATTGGTGGCAATGGGATTCAATGGACAGGCTATTCAACGAGTAGAGTTAGCTATCAAAATAATATTACCAACGGTAATTATGAAGATACCGTCTTCGGAAGGGCCTGTTGGTTACCTCCTACTATGATTCCTTTTTCTCATAAGAAGGATTCTAATCTTCAAACTCAAAGAATGAACAGGCTTGCTACTCAATCGGCTTACTACGTAAACGGTTACCAAAGGGATTGGTTTGGCTTTAATAAAGGCGCCCTTATCGGCTCTTTTGATGGTGTGCGCTGGTTTGCTATTGGTAACGGAAGACGTGTTACTTCAACTTCAACAAAGTTATTTTTAGCGATTAATGCTCCTTTTGCTGATCTTGCAGAACCAACAAATATCTTGGCCAATATTATTACTGACTTTGGTAATAATACGGCACCAAATTTTGACTATGATCCAAACTTACCGCCAGATGACCCGAATCAAAACCAAGGGGCCACTTGTCAGTACTTTCACCAATGTAATGTTGATAGTGATTGTGTCACAAAACTTGGTTGGGAATACACTTGTGAAGATACATCTCGCTACAAATCAAGATGGCCTAAGTTTAATTCTGAAGCCGTTGAAACTGTAGATGAAGAATTTGCCAGTGCAAACTTTGGAACTATCCTTCAAGGAAATGTCCCTTCAGGATCACAAAATAGATGTGTCTATAGAGGAGCTGGCGCTCCTTGTAAGCAGAACTATGAAGCGCCTACTATCAATGCTCTTGATAGAGACCCCTTTACCTGCGCTCCAAATTTCTATTGCTCTTCACTATCCTCAAGTGACTTCAATAAGGAAGTCGTAAGAACCCCTAACTTAGTAGAGTCAATTCTTTTTGGTCAAGAAGCAGATTATCTAGGGAGAGCAAAAAGTTACCTAAGAGGAGATTCATCTCTTTCATCCGCCATCCAAGGAAATATGCAATATAATGCCCTTAATATCACATCTGAGATTGGAGACTGGGGAGTTTGTAGACCAGGAAAAAGAATAACTCCGCTTCTCGTTGATCAACATAAAAGTAATGATAGTGGCAATAGAACTGATTATATAAGTCAGATTTCAAGTTGCCCTTCAACGGCAACAGGTATTACGAGAACTCAGTCTTGCCCGGCCTTTGAAACACTCCCCGATCAAAGTGTAACTGTTGGTAACTATATTAGAGTTACATCAGATTCAATTAGAGCAGAACAAAATATGTGCGGGGCTGAAAGCCAGAAGATCATAGGATCTAATAGTGTTTCTTCCTTTGCTCAAATCGAAGCCGATACTTTAGTCTCTGCTAATAATATTCTCAACCCAACTCTAGCAAAGGATGCATGCCTAAGAAGACCAGGCGCTATTTGTCATACAAATCTTGATTGTAGCCCAAATTCATTTCACGCTGAACAAGCAGACTTTTTTGGGATCGATTATTTTGGTAACACCGAAGCTGAGAAGAAATTCTGGCAAGAAGAATTGATTTGTGGTCAAGCTGTTGCTCAGCCTTTCTTAACTTCTCCAGATTATCTTGATTATGATATGTCTAAGAATAGATGCTGCCGAGAAGTTGGAAAAGATTTTACTATGTACTCTTCAGGGAACACCACAATCATTCCAGATTTAGGTGTTAATAATGCAAGCCTCGACACTACCCTTCTCCCTCAGGATGGTCCAAATGTTGACAACCGCTATTCTCGTTACGCCGTCTCTTCCCCTGTGGAATCAGGACCAGGACTACCGGACCCTGCGGTTAATGAAAAACCAATGATTACAACAGATGTTGTTCCTAATGCTTATCAATGGAAGACCTTCAATGATACGGGTAAGAAAACCTGCTGCGGTGGTGGCTGGGTAAGAAAGTTTGCTGATGGCACGACTGACTGGTCAAATGCTAATAGGCTTCAAATGGATGTGACTAAACTCTCCTGCCTTAATTATAAAAATGACTTAGTCTTCTCTAAGCCCGATGAAGTCTCTGATAGTAACTTCTCTCAGGATTTAAACTTTGTCTGCCGTTCACCTGCAGATGGTGGCTGTATTCAAAATGAAATTCCAATCGCTTCTGCCTTTGAAATTACGTTTCCTACTGATGTGGGAACCTTCTCTTCAGAACTAGATACAACTCCCATCGTTCCACCAGTTCCAGGTTCCGCTTGCGAACAAGGAATGACCTCAGAATCCCCTTATATGCCGAGGTATTTTGAAAACCCTACCCCTATCTTTTTAGCCACTGATAATTGTAGAAACTATTTTCATAATAATATAGATAAAAGAGGTCTTTCGGTTACCCTACCTACCTATATAGGTGCGAACCAATCTAATCAGGCTAATATTGATTCTGTTGCCGTTCGTTATATGGATTCTAGTGGAAACGAAATAGCTGTTGAGAATGCAACTAATATTGGTGGGGCCTGTAATATCTTTGATAACCCTGTCCTTAATGCTGACCTAGGATCTAATGGTTCATTAACTGCAGTGGGCCATGGTCCAGCTTTATATTGCATACAAACTGTATCTAATAGAACAATTCTCCATATTGGAGTTGATGATGAACCACCTGGTGGAGGAGCCAATTGGTCTTATGCTGGTTTAATAATAAGATATAAAAACTTAAGCTCAGCTGACTACCGACATTTTTCAGGTGGCCCAGCTTGTGCCGGTGGTGCCTTAGGCGCAGGAGCTGTCACTAGTTGCGATAATGGAATGAACCCTGGAAATGCGCTCTATTATTTAACAAAATTGGCCCGATTAGAATTACTCGGAGTTCCGCAAATCTTTTATGAACCCCTTTATTGTAACTCTGATAGATCAAAAATAGTTGGCGGTATCTTTAACACAACTGACGAAACCAGAGTTGACTTTAATGCCTTAAGCTTTGACTACGTACCTACTGTTAATGGCCGAACCTTAGAAGAGATGTATACTTCTGACTTTAGTGGAGCTACTCCTGCAACTGACGATGGCTCAAGAAATACTAATGGATTAGACCCAGGAATAGCAGTGTCAGAGCCATTAGGAAAAGTAGCTTTTCAAGATAAGGTTTCACTCCCTCAGATCTTTTCAGGCAATGACTTTAAGTGCTGTCTTGAATTAGGTCAGGTTACTAGTGATTCAGTTAAGTGCTGCTCTAGTAACTCAAGTACTATTGATGGAGAAAGGATCTGTACTCTTCCAACTGGAACAAACTTAAATGTCTATTTTAACAAGTTCATCTCCTCAGAAGGAATTGGAACAGAGCTCCCTGGCGGAGGCCTAACTGAAGATGACTTTATACCTGAAACTGGTGAGCCAAAGTTAAACATCGCCGTTAATAATAAATTAATTGCTTTAGGATCTGCTTTTTGTTCAAGTCAAAGTACAAGAAAAGGCGCTTCATTCGGTTACTATTTTGGTGAACCAAATAATGGTGTCTATATTCAAACCAATCAATCCTTAGATGACAGTAAGCGCTTTAGTATTATAGACTCTACTAATGATCAAGACGCTGCTAATGATTCTGGCTTTAGCCAGTTCCAACAAGGTTTTCGTTGGGATCATCATTTCTACTGTAATTGAGGTTAAGTTATGCCCGCAATAAAGAAAGTTAGCGATTCATCTGTCACTATGAGACAGCTTGTCATGCCTAATGATACAAATCCCCACAACACTATCT
Source organism: uncultured Halobacteriovorax sp. (assembly GCA_913061265.1). Taxonomy (GTDB): domain Bacteria; phylum Bdellovibrionota; class Bacteriovoracia; order Bacteriovoracales; family Bacteriovoracaceae. The sequence goes on from CAJXVS010000006.1 coordinate 79,621, forward strand.
TTGGTGGAACAGTCATGAGCTGGATCGATATGGCAGCGGCCATGGTTGCTGAACGCCATTCCAATAAAAATGTCGTAACCGTTCATGTTGATGATATTACTTTTTTATCCCCTATTAGAGTGGGTGATCATGTGTGCGTAAAAGCGCAGGTCAATTACGTGGGAAAAACATCCATCTTAATTGGAGTCAAAGTAATTGCAGAGAATCCTCAATCAGGAGACTCTCGTCATACAACGTCAGCCTACTTAACCTTTGTCGCTCTTAACGATGTTGGACGCCCAACAGAAGTTCCAGGCCTTGAGGTTATAACTGAAGAGGAAAAGAGACGTTTTTCTGAAGGTGCTCTTCGCGTAGAACAACAAAAAGAAAAGGCTGTGAAGAAAGCAAAGGCCAAATCATGAACATCTTTCATATTGTAAGCAAGAAAGACTGGGAAGTGGCTTGTAAAAAAGGTCAATATGCGCCGGCCAGTTTATCTAAAGAAGGTTTTATACACTGCTCTAAAACTGATCAACTCTTAAGCGTGGCGAATAGTTTTTATAAAGGTCAAAAAGATCTTATTATCTTAAGAATCAATATCGAAAAAGTTAAATCTGAAATTAAACTTGAACCTCCACTAGAAGCTCCAATGAGCGGGATTCTTTTTCCTCATATCTATGGCGCACTAGAGATCGAAGCGGTTGAAGCAGAGGTTGAATTTCCTTGCAAAACTGATGGAAGCTTTGAGTTACCCTCACCACTTATTTAGTTAGTTTCATATCGGCTTTTGATTCGCCTAGCTTCTTCTAAGAGGTTCTTTCCACTAAGCTCTTTTTCAACAATATGCCCATCCTCTTCTAAGTCTTTAATTGTTTTAATGGCAAGGACTAGGCCTTCAACGCCTCTATCCCCTTCTTTTTCAAAGACTTCTTGAATGATGGCCACAATCTCAACCCTCTCTTCATGTTCTAATTGTCCAAGCTCTTCGTCACTTAAATTAAGAACTACTTTTATGCCAGACTCTGCTTGATAGTGAGTCGCCTCGGCCACTATATTTTCCCCTTGTCCCTTAAGGGTGATTACTCTCCCCCTAATAGAGGCAGCCGTATCAAAGGTTCTCTTTACAGAGACCCCAGCTCCAGCGGCCTTAACGGCCACGTCTGCAATCCTTAGAAGATCAGATCCGGGGACCATGACGCCAAAGAGAAGAGCATATTTTTTATCATTATAATATTCATCAATTTGAGCGCAATTACTTTCATCCCCAGTTCCTGAATAACAAGAGGCCTTAGCAAAGTCTTCATTTTGATAGGCCTTAACACCAAAGTAAGCACTTACTCCTGTTAGGGCGTACCAACTACCCATTAATACTTTTCCAGCTAAAGGAGCGGCGCCTATGGGACCAGAGAAGATAAGCCCTCCGATGATTAAAGCCGCAGAGATGTTTAGATAGGTCTTCTTCATCTTTTGATCAAAGTCTTTTTGAACCCCAATCACCTTGATCCTCTCACAAAGAAGCTGCAAGTATGACTCTGGATCTTCGGCTAATAACTTACCGGCCGTAACTGGATTGTTCATGATGAGCTTATCAAGAAGCTCATCAAGGCTGCCTTCATCATAAAGCTTTTTAAAACTGGCCATGGCACTTTCAATACTTTCTAATCTTTGTTTTTTAAACTTACCTAGATCAAAGTCCTTCATGCCAAAAGTTGCACCAATGGAGCGCCCTAGTTCAAAGGGATTATGTGGCTCCTTTTCAAATAGGTTTTCACAATCCCCAGTATGACAGGCCTTTAAAGTCATGCGGTAGGAGATCGATCCATTTGCATCCTTCTCTTCTTTAATCTTAACCCCTACTTTTGAAATATCAGGAGTTATACCGAGCTTACTCATTTGAGCGTATTGGCCGTTAATCATTTCATTCTTTTTTGTATAAAATCTTTTTCTAGCTTCCTCAGCTTCTTGTAAGCTTGAAACTGAATTACTACCGGGTTTAAAGTGATAATTTATTCTCGATTCACTCAAGTCTTCTGAAGCAGACTTTCTCTCAACCCGCTTACCCTTTTCATCATAAATGCGCCTTTCATCAATTTGATAGATTGTTTTTGCCACATTGATGATGCGGTTTTGAATTTTATTTCTAAAACGCTCAGTATTAACGGGCTTAACATTTAGCTTTTTAAGTTGAGAGATACTCTCTTCAAGTGACTGTCTATGTTTTTGAATTTCTTCCTTTGAGCAGCCTGGACAGGCCTTGATTAAGGATTCTTTTATCTTCTTTTCACTGGCTTTAGGACTCTTACCTTCTAGTAGGTAATTAAACATTCCATGCATATGAACCATTTGCGAACGTACTTCTTGGTAGAGTTTATCGCGAAGGGCCTTTTTTGCATCAGTTTTACTTAAAGCTTTTTCTCGCTGTTCATCTTCGATAGTCTCAATTTTTTCTGTTAGACTATCAATCTTCTCTGCATCCTTCCCAAGTTTAACTTCTTCCCATCTCGTATTGACCATTTCTTGGTAGTCTTTTTCTTGGCGCCTTTTAACAAGATGATCAACAGGGGCAAAAGAGTTTAAGATCTTTTCTTCATCAAAAACAGCAAGGTTACTAATCACTCCTTCTAGACAATTTGAAGTCTTTAAATACTCGTCCGCAGGAATGGCCTTAACAACATCATAAAGAGCAGCTGCTAGCTTCTTTTCATTCTTTCCCTTACCCAAGCATTTATTAAAACCATCAGTGATGATCTTTAATTTCTTTAATTTGATGGCCTTTGCAATAATACTTTTCGCCATACGAGTGTTCTTAATATCATCCCAATTATTCTTAACATCTTTAAGTGTTCCCACTATTTGTTCATGACGTGAAGGATCCTGCATAAGCCGGCCTAAGTTAGAGCTAAGCCTATAAGCATTATAAAGATTATTCTGCTTAGCCTTATAATCACTAGGAAGAGCAAAGGACGGATTGATCCAAAGGGCCAATAATAATAGGTAGATATTCAAACTTCTCACATAAGCTTTTCGGCTCAATACCTGATTAAAATGAGCTGTTTTATTCTTATAACAGGCTGATATTATACAAAAAAAAAGCGTCTCAAAAGAGACGCTTAATTTATCTTAAAATTAACCCTTTCATTTTGAATTCTATGAACAACCCGTTGTCTCTCCACAAGAGTCACACTTTAAGCATGAGCCATTTCTTACCATAGTCATGGCATGGCAGTTTGAGCAAGAATCCCCTTCATAGCCCTTCATCTTAGCGGCCTGTCGTTTTCTCATCTCTGTTACCATCTTAGCGTCATCAGACTTTGTGAAGACTTTATGAGTTTCAACTGAAACTCTTCCGTCATCGTGAGTTGTTTGACGTTCTTCCATCATTGATAACAATGGTTCTTCGTCTGCTTCCTCATTTGCAATGGCAGAAGATTCAAGGTCCTTTGGCTTTACATGAACCAGATCATGACGACCTAGGTATCTCATTCCAAGATCTCTAAAGATATAATCAACCACTGAAGTGGCCATCTTAATATTGTCGTGACCTTGAACAACTCCATTTGGTTCAAAACGAGTAAAGGTCATGGCGTCAACAAGCTCATCTAGAGGAACTCCGTACTGAAGTCCGAGAGAGATTGAGATTGAAAAGCAGTTCATAAGCGAGCGGTAAGCTGCCCCTTCTTTATGCATATCAATAAAGATCTCACCTAAAGTTCCATCTTTATATTCACCAGTTCTAAGGTAGACCTTATGCCCACCAATATTAGCTTTTTGAGTATAGCCACTTCTACAATTAGGAAGCATCTTTCTACTTGATCTCTCTTTATAGATAACTTTCTCAACTGCTTTTTGAGCTACCAATTGAATCTGCTCAGTCATAGGTGTTTCATCAACATCCATAAGAGCAAGGTCTTCAAAGGCTGCTGCATTTAGAGGTTGAGATAATTTTGATCCATCTCTATAGATAGCGTTAGCTTTAAGCATGAGTGACCAAGATAATTGATAGGCTTTTGAAACGTCTTCAATAGTCGCTTCGTTGGCCATATTGATTGTCTTAGAAATAGCACCTGAGAGATAAGGCTGAGTGGCGGCCATCATTCTGATATGACCTTCCGCTGAGATTAGTCTCGTACCAGTTCTTCCGCATTTATTTGCGCAATCAAAGACACCTAGGTGCTCCTCTTTAATATGTGGAGCCCCTTCAATGGCCATAGTTCCACAAACATAATCATTGGCCTCTCTGATCTCAGTTGCATTAAAGCCCATGGCCTCAAGAGCATTAAACATAGGGTCTGCTATTTGATCATCTGTTAAGGAGAATTTTTCTTTAAGAAAATCAACTCCAAGAATATAAGGAGCAAAAGCAAAGCTTAATTCAAAGGCGTTTGCTAGAGATTCTTCAACTTTAGAGATCATTGATCCATCAAGACCTTTTTCTTCTAGAGTTTTAGCGTTGATATTTGGACAACCAACAAGAGTTCCCTTCCCAACAGCGTAATCAGTAATCGCAGTAATTTGTTTTTCTTTATAACCTAGGTTCTTAAGAGCGGCAGGAACTGATTGATTGATGATCTTAAAATAACCACCACCAGCAAGCTTCTTAAACTTAACAAGAGCAAAGTCCGGCTCAATCCCAGTTGTATCGCAGTCCATGACAAGACCAATTGTTCCTGTAGGTGCGAGGACTGTTGTTTGTGCATTTCTAAAACCATACTTCTCACCAAGTTCAAGGGCTTCATCCCATGCTTTCTTGGCCGCTTCAGCTAAAGGCTTATCAACCTTAGTTGAGTCAAGCCCAACAGGTTTAACAGTTAGGCCTTCAAAGTTTGTTTCATTATAAGCTGCTCTTCTATGGTTACGGATAACCTTGAGCATATGCTCTTTGTTTTCATCATATCTTAAAAAGGTGCCATGCTCTTTGGCCATTAAGGCAGAAGTCTTATATGAAGTTCCTCCCATAATAGCTGTGATAGCTGCGGCCATCTCTCTACCTTCTACTGAATCATAAGCAAGGCCTTGCCTCATGAGAAGAGCGCCAATATTGGCGTAACCAAGACCAGTTGTTCTGTATTGATAAGAAAGCTCTGCAATTTCCTTTGAAGGAAACTGCGCCATAAGAACTGAGACTTCAAGAACAACAGTCCAAAGTTCACTGGCGTGGATAAAGGCAGGAATATCAAACATACCTGTTACTTCATCTTGAAATTTAACGAGGTTCATTGAAGCTAAGTTACAGGCCGTATTATCAAGGAACATATATTCTGAACAAGGATTAGAAGCATTGATTCTTCCGCCCTCAGGACAGGTATGCCATTCATTAATCGTATCATCAAATTGAAGACCTGGGTCAGCGCAGTTCCAGGCCGCTTCAGTGATTTGATCCCAAAGCTCTTTTGCCTTTAAAGTCTTAGCAATCTTTCCATCAGTTCTATTTACTAAGTTCCAATCACCATCTTCTTCAAGCAGCTTAAAGAAACTATTCTTTATTCTTAATGAGTTATTTGAGTTTTGTCCGCCTACAGTTTCATAAGCTTTTGAAGTCCAATCAGTATCGTATTCTTCGAAGACTAATTCCTTAGCTCCTTGCTTCGCTAGTTCAATAACTCTATGAACATAGTTCATAGGAACTGAGTCACGGTTAGCTTCTTTAATAGCTAGTTTTAAAGCTGGGTTTAGCTTTGGCATATAGCGGTCATCGCCTTCTACCGTATTCATCGCTTCAAAGATGTTCCCAAGGTGTCGCTTACAAATCTTAGACCCAGTTACAAGGGCAGCCACTTTTCTTTCTTCAACAACTTTCCAAGCGATATATTCTTCAACATCTGGGTGATCAATATCAAGAGTCACCATCTTGGCAGCTCTTCTAGTTGTTCCGCCAGATTTAATAGCGCCTGCGGCCCTATCACCAATTTGTAAGAAGCTCATGATCCCTGAAGACGTTCCGCCACCAGAGAGTCTTTCGCCTTTACCACGAAGGTTTGAAAAGTTCGTTCCTGTTCCAGAACCATATTTAAACAGTCTCGCTTCACGAGACCAAAGATCCATGATCCCGCCAGGACCATTTAAGTCATCATCGATTGATTGAATAAAACAAGCATGAGGCTGAGGTCTTTCATAGGCAGAAGTTGAGAGCTTAACTTCTCCCGTCTTTTGATCCACAAAGTAATGACCTTGAGGAGAACCTGTTATGCCATAGCTTGAATGAAGACCAGTGTTAAACCACTGAGGTGAATTAGGAGCGGCCATTTGATTACAAAGCATATAGGCCATCTCAGCTTCAAAAGCATCGGCGTCCTCTTTAGTATCAAAGTAATTATTATTCTCTCCCCAGCTTCTCCAACAAAAAGAAAGACGGGTAAAGACTTGTCTTGAATCAGTTTCAGACCCGAGGATAGGATTATCATTCTCATCAAGAAGAACTTTTCCTTTTTCATCAGTAACAGGAACACCTGTTTTTCTAAAATACTTTTGGGCAATAATATCGGTCGCCACTTGAGACCATGAATCAGGAACCGTCACTTCCATTGAGTTTGTACCGCTACCATCAACATGGCGGACTTCGCTCATTCTTTTGACAAATTTGATTCCTTTATAAGGACTTGAACCCTTCTGAGTGAAAAACCTCTTGATCTTCATAAAACTGCGCTCCCGTTATTTTTTTGTGCCGTGTAAATACTATTAAAAACCAATATATGGGTTCTCGTCAACCGCCAAACCACAAGATGTGGTATATATGCGCGTCATAAAACTGACGAACTACTAGATATTGTGTACCTGAGTAATTTGGCAAAATTTTCTTAAACCCGATGACCTTTGACCGTAAGTTCTATCAGTGACTAAAATACATAGGTACTAATTTTTTCTTACAACTTTTATGAGCGACGCAAACTTACTGATAATACTTTCGATTATTTTTCCCCTCTTCGGACTTCATGCTTCTGAAGGCAAGGCCGTTATGGAAGTCCAGGAGGTTGGCCAGTTTCAACCCCATATGCTGGATCATCCTTTTAAGGGCTGCCCCACTAATAGCCTCTGTAAGGAACAGATGGGGTCTCTGCGCCAGAGGTGGCTAAAGGCCATCAGAAGTCCAAAGCCTGCTGTTGCTGAGGCCTTTAGGAAGAAGCAAGGCATGCCTATTAAGATCTGGACGCGAGATACGCTCTTAAGGCACCCTTCCTTAATTACCTGGGACTCTTTTTGCCCAAAACATAATCCAAAACCTAGTAGTGAAGGTCTTATCAATACTGATGAGAAGATCTACATCTCAGAGGTCTTCTCTACAGACTTAAGCCTTATCGGAAAGACTTATAAGGAAGGCCCTCAAGTCTTACTAAATAGGCTCTACCTATTAGAGGATAAAAAAGTAGTAACCTATTTAATTCCCCGCGCTGAAGCTCCTTTATTTATTGAGAATAAGAAACTTTATTTTACGATAGAAGAAGAAGGCTCTTACTTTGGCCTTGAAGTTGCTCGAGATGGAAAGCTTGGGATCACGGCAACTTCCCTTCCAAAGAATTTTCCTGATGAAATAAAATGCCCGGAAGCTTTAGCGAAAGCATTCCAAAAAGGAATCATTAATCAAAAGCTCTACCAAGGATTTTTCTGTAAAGCGCTTTGGGACCGAACCAAAAAAAAGTACGCAACAATGGCCATCGGTTGGAGTTGTAATTGAAAGTTGCCTCCCTCAATATGGAAAATCTTTTTCTTCACTACCCTCAAGATCAGCTAGAGGAAGAGAAAAAATATAGACCTCTTAAAGACCGTGATAAGTGCAGGTCTCTGGCCCAGGCCATTCTAGAAATAGACGCCGATGTCATGGCCTTAAGTGAAGTTGGCGGAGAAGAATCCCTTGCCAGTTTCTGCGAACAGTTCTTAGAGGATAAGTACCATCATAGTTTAATCAAAGGTAATTCTGATAGAGGAATTGAGCTGGGCTACCTAGTCAAGAAAGGCCTGCCTTATACCTTTGAACACCTGACTCATAGAAATTCAGAAATCCCTTTAGATTATAAATCTGATGATCCCATGCTTCAGCCCCCTTGGTTTATGAGCCGAGATATAGCAGAGCTTAGGATTGTAAAGGATGGTTCTCCTGAGCTCATCGTCTTAAATGTTCATTTAAAAAGCCGCCTTGATGTTGAGGGCCTTGATAATGAAAGCACCATGAGAAGAAGAGCTGAGGTTGAGCTTTTAGTAGATAGCTTTCATGCCATTGATAAAAAGTTTGATCATAAGGTTCCCATCATCATCACTGGGGACTTTAACGGCTATGCCCGTCCTAACGGACATCCTGAATTTGAACGAATTCATTCTGATACAGACTTAGTCGATGTCTTAGAGATCTTGAAATTGCCTCAAGATCAGAGGGCCAGTCATGTTTACTTTGATCGTTTAAAGACTCCTATCCTAGATCAACTAGATTATTTATTTCTTCCTCCAGCTCTTCATAAGCTAGTTATCAAAGAATCTTCAGGGCTTTATTTCTATAAAGACGAAGATGGTATTCCTTATAGAAGGCCTCAGTACCCTCATGAAGGTTACGCACTCCCTTCTGATCATCTACCAATAGTCGTGGACTTAGACTGGAAGCCTTAAGTGTAAGAAAATGAATGATCTTGGTCTTTCAAACAGTCCCTATTTAGCCTGTAATTTTAATGTCTTATAGCTATGAAGCTTTTACTGAGCTCAAAGAATCAGCTGCCCTTTTGACCTGTCTCTAGTGTAAGGTTACTCCATGTTTTTAAAGCTTATTCTTAGCCTATTCTTAGTTTCTTCTGTTCACGCCAGCGTGGTTGAAGAGGGTTTTTTTATCTTCGATAAAGAAGGAAAGAATTTAAAGCTCCTCACTAGTCATAAAGAAATCACCATTGATCATAAGAATAATCGCGGCTACGAGGCTTACGGTCCTAAAGGACTAGGTAAGTACTTAGAGATGCTTAAGATTGATCATGAAGAATTAGCAGAGATGACAGAAGGGAATAAAGACCTAAATGGTTATCCTACTCCTAAAGAAATTGAAGCAAAGTTAAAGAAGCTGGCCCTTGGAAATGAAAGTTTCTTAAAGCTTTTCTCTATTGGAAAGACCCATGAAGGCCGTGAGCTTTGGATGGTAAAGCTCTCTGATAATGTTGAACTCAATGAAGTAGAACCTGAAGTTAAGTATATCGCCAATATGCATGGAAATGAGATTGTAGGCCGCGAGCTTATGGTCTCTCTTCTTGAAGAGCTTGTTTCAAAATATAAGTCAGGGGATAAAGAGATCACTGATCTTATCAATAATTCTGAAGTCTTTATCATGCCTTCAATGAACCCTGATGGGGCGAAAGCAAAAAGAAGAGGGAACGGACAATGGGCCGACCTTAATAGAGACTTCCCAGACTTTACAACAACAGATAATTCAAATGATCATAAGGGAAGAGAGCCAGAAACTCAGGCTATTATGAAGTTTCAGGCCAAGCATAAATTTGCTCTCTCTGCTAACTTTCATGGTGGCTCAGTTGTGGTGAATTATCCTTGGGATACTCACTCTGATGATGCTCCTCTTACTTCACTTATCGTTGACCTCTCTAAAGAGTATGCCTTTGAAGTCCCTGAAATGAGAAATTCAAGCCGCTTTCAAGATGGAATTGTGAATGGTTTCCGCTGGTATCATGTTGATGGTGGAATGCAGGACTGGGCCTATTTCTATTATAATGATCTGCAAGTTACGATTGAACTCTCTGATCATAAGTGGCCTAACTATAGCGAGATTCCTAGCTTCTATGAAGATAATAGAGTTAGCTTAATAAAGTATTTGAACCGTGTTCATCAAGGAGCAGGTTTTTATTTTCCTGAAGCTAAAAAAGCAAAAGGAAAAGTAGAGATTAAGAAGTTAAAGTCACTTCCTACTGACGTTGTCACCTCTGTTGGTACTTACCCTTTTAGCGATGGTGAGTTCTATAAGGTTCTTCCTGAAGGTGATTATCAATACAAGATCATCCTAGATAACGGACAGATAAAAACCATGAAAGCTAAGATTCAATTTAAGGCTGATCTCACAAATGGTAACTATTTAGCCCTTTAGATTCATACACTTAGATGCTTAAACAGCTTTCCTTTTAGGCTAAATTCTCACCACTAAGATGCCGAAAAGATTAGTGTGAGAAAACTTTCCTATTTAATTCTATTATTTACCCTCCTCTCTTGTTCGAGTATCGATCAAGGTAGATCCGTTAGATCCCCAGCTTCGATAGCGAAGATTTTCAATTCTTGTAAAAAAGGAATCATGAACTTCTTTGAAGGGACGACTAAAAAGAAGATCAAGTCCTCTCTTTTAAAACTTGAAGACGGTACTCCCTTAACAAGCGAAGATACAAAAAGACTTCTTAAGGTCTCCTATGAAATTCCTTTTACAGTAGATCGTGAAGGGATAGAGCAAGCGCTACTCAGCGGCTCTTCTTTAAATAAGAAACAGATCAATACTATTAGAAATTTTATCGGAAGAGATATTATGCTAGGTCATAATACAGACCCTACTTTGTATAAAAGGCTTCACTTTGGTGGGGATGAAAACTTCCCTATTACTTTTGGTCTTGAGTTTGAATTAAGGCTCGAAGAAGTTCCCGGAATTCTGAATTCTTATCGGCTTAAGACTTTAACTGAACAGCAGTGGTATAGCCTCGCTCTTGAAGAAAGACTAAAGCTTGCCCTAGAAGCGCAAAAGAAGAACAACGATGTTGACGATATTTTGATTAGATTACCTGGCGCTAATCCTGCCCTCCCAAAAGGCCTCTTTCCAGAACCTCATGGAACCCTAGAAGGGAATAATATTATTTATGATAACCTAGGTGAACTCCATGAATTAGTCGCCTATATGTCAGAGCACTTCGGAAAATTTTCTTGGCAGCCCCATGTCGTCGTTGACGCCAATGCGGAGTTCAAGGGAATGGCCGGCTATACCCTCTTTGAATTTGATCGAAACCAATTAAAGACCTTAGAAAATGGTTATCAACGATACCTAAGAAACCCAGCGGGAATTCCTTCTGCCAATCTTGTTCATTACTCTTTAGGTCCGGTTGATGAGAAGATCGCGATCAAGCTTCGTGAATCTGATGATTATTTAGAAAATGGAATCATGGAAGTTGATACTTCCGGAGTGAAGGCCGTAAGCGCCCCACACTTTAGAGTCGAGGGTCCTTATGGCAAAGGAAAGATGGGCTTTGAATTAAGACAGTTTCATAAGCGTTATACAGACATGTTTGACGCCCTTACAAAGCTCGGCCGAGATATGAATGATCTTGGATCCCTTGGTCATTATGGAAGCTTTAAAAAGTCAGATCAGGTCTCTAAGGACACCATTAAAAACACCCTCTCTCGCTATATGATTCCTCAGGATGAAATTGATGATTTTGAGATCTTCTTCTTGGCCCTCTCTGAAGAGATCCTACAATATAATAGGGCCATGGGCGGCGGTCGCTCGGGGGCAGACTATGAACATAGACTACTCTACCCTCTTCGTAATTGGTTAGAGCATCCTATTCGAGAGTCTCTTAGCGAAGTTGAAAAAGAGGCCTTTGATGAAGTGACTAAAAAAGCTCAGCTTAAGTTTATCTCACAAGTAAGAGAGCTTATGTTAAAAAATGAGATTACTGAAGTCGATGCTAAGACCCTTGATGAGGTGAGAATCCTTATTGCAGACTGGGCCCATCAATCTAATTATAGCCGTTTCTTTGAAGACTTTAGCGACACCATAAAAGGTGAAAAAAGAGACCTAAAATATTCCTACTTACCAAATGTAAAATTCTTCGATGAGATCGGAGAGAAAACCTATAAGTTTAAACAGGCTACGAAAAATATAAGTTATGAAAACTATCTCGATAATACAATAGAAGTCGCTTACAGAGACTTAGGTAAAACCGGACATATGGAGTTAAGAGTTGGTCAACGCCATTACTCAATCAATGGATTTCTTTTTGGAAGTACTTCTACTTCTTCTAAGAACTTTACGGGTTTTGAGTCAGGGGCGACAGGAAGAGTTTATAGACTTGATCGCAATAAAATAAAAGAGGCGATGGAAAAAGTCGAAGCCTTTATGGCTTCAGCTAAGAAGAATAACTTCCCTCCCTTTGACATATGGGGCTCTGATGAATTAGTTGAGCCTGTTAAAGGCGGCTTTAAGATGGTGGAGTCTAAGAACAAAGCGACAATTAAGGCCACTGTCGAAGAGATCAATGGCACTAAGTACTTTGTTAATGGTTCCGTTAAGATTCCTGTCGTTGAAAAAGAAGGTCAATATTATATAAGAACAACGAACTGTACTAGAGGTGTTACTGATATTATGAGTCAGTACTTAAACTTTGATATAGGCTCTTATGCTTCTGCTGGCATGCTTGATAACGCCTTTAAAAAAGGCTCTATAAGAAAGCCCTTTGATCTAGAAGTTCATTACTAAAGAGATTCTGGTGGCGCTATAAAGTCAGCTACAAAATCATCCACTGGATTATTTCTAATCTCTTCAGGTGTACCTTGCTGAATAATATTTCCAGCATTCATGATCACGATCTTATCACTCATAGTAAAAGCTTCAATCTGATCATGGGTCACATAGATACAAGTGATGCCAAAATCCTGTTGAATCTTTCTAATATCCCCGCGCATCTTCTCGCGAAGCTTGGCATCAAGATTTGATAAGGGCTCGTCTAGAAGCAGAACCTTAGGCTGAGCGACAAGTCCTCTAGCGAGGGCAACTCGCTGCTGCTGACCACCGGATAAGGCGTCGGGCATTCTTTTTTCATAACCATCGAGTTCTACGATCTTTAAGATTTCATTCACTCTATCGTTCAACTCACTCGATGGTGTCTTGGCCACTTTTAAGGGATAGGCGACATTATCGAAAACATTCATATGGGGCCAGACCGCATAAGATTGAAAGACCATACCGACCTTTCTTTTCTCAGGGGCCAGGATCACTTTATTATCTGGATCGGAGACTATTGAGTTATCAATCTTAATGATCCCACTAGTATTGGTTTCAAGGCCAGAGACCATGCGCAGACAAGTCGTTTTGCCGCAACCAGAAGGCCCAAGAAAGGAGACAAAGTCGCCATCATTGATCTCTAGTGAAAAATCATGAATAACTTTTACGTCACCGTAATTCTTTTTTACATGTTCAAAACTTACCGTACTCATAGTCCGTACTTTCCCTTGGAGATGGTTTTAACTAAGAAGTTAATAAAGGCCACAATCCCTATTGTAAAAAGGGCTAAGACCGCTGAACCACCACCTGAGGCATCAGCGTATTCTTGTAATTGAAAGATTAAGGTCCCTAAGGTTTCAAGGCCTGGACCACTTAATAAAATAGTCATCGTCAGTTCTGAGAAGGCCGGCATAAAGACCAAGAACCAACTCGCCACTAAAGCCGGCTTCATAAGAGGAAACCAAATTGTTTTCATTGTTGTCAGCCAGCTAGCTCCACTAACTCTAGCGGCCTCGGCAAGGACATCATCAATTTGCCCAAAGCCATCAGAGCAAGTTCTAAGAGTGAAGTTTAAATACTTAGCAATATAGGCCATGCCGATAAGATAGATTGTATTATAAAGTGGAACTCTAAAGCCTAAGATCCCGCTTGAGAAAGTTAGGATAAAGGCGAAGGCCAAGACTGTTCCTGGAGTGGCATAAGGAAGTGAGGCTAGGATATCAACAATCCCCCTCCCCTTGATCTTAGTTTTTTGAACTATATAGGCGAGAACCATTCCAAAGATAACAGCAATAGTCGCCACAGAGAAAGCTAACTTAGTTGAGTTCCAAAGCGCCCTTGGAGTTTCGTCAGTTTCAAAAAGAATCTTTTGAAAGTTTTGAAGGCCAAAGTTATCAAGAGAGAAAGTTCCCTGAACTTTAGAAAGGGCCGTCACTAAGATTCCAAAGAGCGGCATGAGAAAGAGAACCAAAAAACTAAAACCTAAAAAACCTAGAAGTGGTATCTTCCAAGGGCCTAGGTCAATCAAGCTCGGTCTTGAGGTCTTTCCTCCAACAGTTTTGAAATGCCCCTTGCTCATAATCCTCTGATTAAGCCAAAGCACTATGATGGCCAAAACTAAAAGAACAATAGAAAGAGCTCCTGCTGTATAAGTCCCGCCAATTGAACCCATCTTCATGAAGGTATAGATCCTCGTCGTCACAAGATAGATACTGGCAGGGTTTCCAATCATGGCCGGAACACCAAAAGAAGCCGAAGCCGCCAAGAGAACTAAAAGCACCCCAGATAAAAGGGCCGGTAGAATAATAGGAATAGTAATTTGAAAAAAGACCCTAATAGGTCCTGCTCCACTAAGCCTTGCCGCTTCTTCAAGACTAGGATCCATCCTATCTAAGGCGGCCAATAAGGAGAGAAGGACAAAGGTATAAAAAAAGCAGCTCATCACCCAGATAAGCCCGCCGTAAGTATAAATATTAATAAAGCCTTCGCCTAAAAAGAGATTGAGAAGGCCTGTCGTGGGATTGCCTAGGTATATCCATGCGATGGCCCCAATATAAGGAGGAATAGCATAAGGAAGGCAAAACCAAGAGCGAAGCCTTGAGGCTCCTGGAATATTAGTTCTGGTTAAAAGCCAACTAAGAGGCAGGGCCATTAGAGTTGAAAGAAAAGCCGTTCCTACAGAGACGATAACAGTATTTTTTAAGGCAAGCAGTGTTGTTTTATTATCAAAGATCGCCAAGTAGTACTTTAAATCAAACTCTCCTTTAGGGAGAGGAAAAGAGATTTTTCCGAAGAGAGTTAAAAAAGGATAGAGGCATATCAATAATAAAAATACTATTGATAGGCCTAGGATTAAAGTCGTTGAGTTGAGTTTCTTTAACATCTATTGAAACATGATCTCGGTATACTTCTCTTTAATATCTACTCTTGATCGAGTCACGCTATCGAGAAACTTTTTTGTCCAAGGAAAGGACTTAGCCATGATTCTTGAAAGAGGTGGTGCTCCTTTTGGTGGAGCAATGCTTGGAATCGGTGAGTACATATAAGATCTAGTCATGGCCTCTTGCCCTTCAACTGTTAGCATCCAATCAGTAAATTTCTGGGCCAGAGTACGGTCGACTCCTTTTTTATTAGTGATCGCCATCACATTAGCGTGGGTCACAACTCCATCTGAAGGAAAGATCGTTTGAAGGCGGTCATCTTTATCTTGAAACCTTAAAAGATTCTCAAGAAGAACCCAACCAACTGGTCTCTCTTTAGATTGAAGCCTACGGATAACGGCAGAGTTTCCGCCATCAGAGATTGTCTCATTGGCCTTAAGCCCTTTGATGTATTCCCATCCATAGTGATGCTGTAGCATGGCCATAGTTGTAAAGTTTGTTCCTGAACTCAATGGACTACCAGTAGAGAACTTTCCTTTCCATTTTGGGTCCATCATTTCTTTGAAACTTTTTGGTGCTTCTTCTGGACTAACAGCTTCTCTGTTATAGGCCATTACCATAACGGGAATTGAAACTGTGGTATAAAAACCTTCAGCATGTTTCATCTGTTCGCTTATATCTTTTGTCTTTGGACTTTTATAAGCATGAAGGTTTCCATTATTAGACATCTCTTCGTACCAAAAGCGATCACTTGAAATAAGCACATCAGCTTGTAGAGCACCCGCTAAGATCTCAGATTGTACCTTCGAAGCAATATCTTCACTTCCCGCTTGGTACCATTGAAACTTAATGCCAGGAAAAGCCTTCTCAAGCCTTGGCTTTAAATCAGAGATAGTATCTTTATACATTGAGGTATAGATCCAAAGTTCGCTCTTGGAGGTATCTTCTTTTTGGCAGCTCGAAAAGATAAGCATTAAACAGGCCATGAGAGTCATAGTTTTCATAAAGATTGGTCCTTTAAATAAATAAGATGCCCAAATTATAGGGGCAAGCTTTTGATATGACACCCTCTAGAACAAAAATAAGCTGATCTTTGACAACTCGAATCATTAGAGATTATCTTGAGGAATCTATGAAGTACGCCCTAATTACAGGACTTTTAATGAGTTTCCTTTCAAGCCATGCCTTGTCCTCATCAATTCTTAACAAAACAGACCTCCGTGAAAATGGAAATTCCTACGTCTTAGAGCAAAATAGGCGTTTTATAGAATCTTTAGAGTCCTGCACTCCTAGAGAAGACGGAAGTTACAGAGTCATCGTTCAAGGCTTTAGCCTCTTCTCTAAACTTAAGATGAACATCTCAGGAGCTGTCGTTGATACTCTTGCAGGTCTTCCCTTAGAAGAGAGGAGTCTCATCTCTCCTAAACATAACGGAACTCGTGTCACTCAGAAAACGATAGAGATCGCGGGCAAGAAGATTGAACTCTGCCTCGTTGTCAGTGAAGTTCTTTGGGACTTGGCCGCTGCTAACTTGATTGCTATTGCTAATGAATTTAAACCTGACTTTATTCTTCTTAGTGGTAAGGGTTCAACAAGAGCAGTCATCGAAACTGGCGGTAGAAATAAAAGTGGTTCAGGAAGCGGATACCTCGGCAATGGTACAAACGCTGGTCCCCTCAACAGGCCTCGCTCTCGCAGGATCGATCCCCGTTATAAGAGCTCCAAAGTGATCAAGTCCTCTTGGCATTATGAAAAGATCTTAAAAGCATCTAGGCCCTTTATTGAAGCTCTCGATCATAAAGTTGAACTTGGGGATGAAGGAAGAGCCGAGAACAACTATATTTGCAATAATATCCACTACGCGCTTTTACAATCAGCTACTGAAGGTAATATTGAACTGGCAGGCGGTCTTTTAAGACCATCAATGATGCAAGAAGAGATTCCTGCCATTGGTTTCTTCCACTATCCTTCAAATACCCTTAATTCAGATCCAGGAACAGAGCTCTCCTCATGGAGCCTTGTCATCAAGGAAATAATTAAGGCACAATTAAACCTCTAATTCTATTTGAGGTTTTTATGAAATTAATCTGCTTTCTCTTTTTATCACTTCTCTCCTTCCAAGTTTTCGCTGAAGGCATCGCAAAGATTGATTTTATTAGAGGTGAAGTTCTTGTAAATGGAAAGATCTCGGGCATTCCAACAGTCCTTAACGAAGGTGATTCAGTAGAGGCCCGCCCTTTGTTAAAACCAAAGAAAACGGGAAGCTTTGTCAGAATCACTTTTAATAATGGTGATAAGATCGGTCTTTCAAATGCTAAGATGGTCATAGAGAAGTTTAATAAATCTCAAAGTACTATCTCTTTAGTCAGAGGAAGGCTGTTTAATTACGCCAAACCAGGTCTTGATAGAAAACTCAATATTAAATCGAGGAATGTCTCCGTTGCCGTAAGAGGCACTAAATATATGATCGATGAAATGAAAGACGAATCTTATATCTGTGTCTGCGAGGGAGAAGTCATCGCTTCCAAAGGGGGGCGCGACTCATCTATCAAGGCTGGCTATGACCTCCATATCAAACCAGGTAAACCTATAAATCAATCTATTGCTGCTACTTCTTCAATGATAGAGATGATATCGGAAAACTTTGAAACCCTCGGAGAACCTATTCAGAAAAAAGAATAGTTATATAATTCCAAGACCTTATGGGCCCTAAGCCCCTGCTTTCCCCATGACAAAACCCAATTTCATAGGTAGTTTAGCCTATGAAAATCCTCTTCCTTTTTCTTCTAAGCAATTCGGTTTTTGGCTCTACTTTAGGTCTTCTCGACTCTGGCGCTGACCCAAATCAAATCATCTTAAAAAAGCATTTAAGAATAAATAAAGCCGAGCTTCGTGGGATCAAGTCTAAGGACGATGATAAGAACGGTTATATAGATGACATCAAGGGTTGGAACTTTATTGAAGAAACCCCAGATGCTTTTAACACTAAACTCTACGGCGAATTTGAAAGCGTCTTCTATAAATACTACAAAGTCAGAGAGAAGAAAGCTTTAGAGACTTGGAGTAGCGAAGAAGAGAGTTGGTACAAGGAGCTTCGAAAAGACGAAGATTTCTTAGAAAAATTAAAGAAGTTTAGAAGTTATATTCATGGCTCTCACGTAGCGGGAATCGCGATGAGACGAGATCATAAGAAGTACGGCCCCCTCAACTTTATCAATGTAAAGTACTTAGGAAAGGCTGAGGCCGGAAGTGCAAAAGAGCCTGATTACTCTCCTTTGAAAAAAGGATCTTTCAACAATCGCCTGAATCATTTAAAGAAATTCATAACCAAGTACAACACTTGGCAAGAAGGTAAACTTAAAAGGGCCATCTCTTACGTATGCCAAAGGGCCCATGTTGTTAACGGGTCTTGGGGAAAAAGCTTTAAGAGTTCTGTAAAGGTTGTCTCTGGTTGGTATAAAGAAGAATTTGAATCTGAGCCTGATGAAAAAGTTGCTGAAGAACTGGCCGATCTTTTTCTTAGCAATCTTGTTAAAAGAACGGAGAAGATAACAAAGAAATTCCCACAGATTCTTTTTGTTTTCTCTGCTGGTAATACTAAAACAGATAATGACCTTTATTCTCACTACCCTTCAAATGCCAGAGGTCATAATATCTTGGCCGTCGGTGCTGCTAGGGATAATGAAAGAACTAGTTCTTCAAACTATGGCCTAAAGACAGTAGATCTCTTTGCCCCTGGCTTCTTAGTAAAAAGCCATACACCAGAGGGCAGAACTTTAAGAACCACTGGAACCAGCCAAGCTGCCCCAGCCGTGAGTCATGCAGCCTTAGTCATTAGGAATATAAACTCTTCACTTTCTCCAAAGAGTATTAAAACCATTCTTATGAAGACAGTCGATCAACATGATGACTTTGTTTCAATCTCTGGTGGTCTCTTAAACCTTAAGAGGGCCATCTTTGCGGCCAAGGCCAGTAGGAACCTCTCTTTAGAGAAGGCCATCAACTTATCTCTTAAGAAAGTCGGACAATTAAGCTTCCCTAAAGCCTCTAAGCCCTTAAATACAATGGATGATTCCTTACCAGAAGCCTTTTAGGAAAGAATTTCCCGATCCTTATTGATCAACCTGAAAGCTTATATTCCCCCTCTAATTTCCGATATGAAGTTAGTTCGGAGGAATACTATGAATAGCAAATTAGCCATTTTAACAATATGTACCACCTTAGCTTCATGTGCCGGGAATTATCAAAGACCTGAATCATTTGAAAGTAAGATGGCCCGGTTTAAATCTAAATCAGCTGATATCAATCGTGTTCCCGACTTTCAGGTAAGTTCTACGGCCAGTTTTAAAGCAAAACGAACCAGAGGTCCTGCCAGTGTTTCAAAAAAGTTAAAGAAAGACCTTTATACGGAACACACTAATAAAAAACTCTATTTCCTAACTCTTTTTACTCAGTACCATAACCTCTCAAAGTTTTCAGGGAGCGATACTGTTCAGAGTTTAAATGTCTGTCCTAGTTTTCATTCTATCTTAGTCGATCATAAAGATAAGTTCGAAGCAGAAGGTTATCAGGCGAATCAAAAAGTAAAAATTAATTATAATGCTGTTTATAAACCAGAAGTACTATCAGATGCCTCTAAGCTCTCTTCGTACCCTGAATTAATGTTACCAGTAACTAAAGACTCTCTTCATCCCAATGTTTCAGAGCTTATCTCAAGTAATAAAACTATTGGTGCAAAAGAAGCGGTTGAAAAGGCTGTTAATATTCATTTAGAAAAAACACTTGATGAGTTAGCAGAGCTTTGTGATTCTGGAGCTAGTAGTAATTACTATATCTATGAAAACTTAATCACGCATATTAAGAAGCAAGGGTTTCGTCCTAATCAAAACAATATGAAGGTTCTCTTAAAGACTAGTATCTTTTCAAACCGCGCTTTAATAAAGAGCTTCGAGAAGTCCGCTTCTAAATCAAGAGGAAGAACCATCGCTAGTATAGGATCATCGCCAAAAGAGTTTTATACAGAGACCATGACAAATCGTCTTGGTGTTGAATGGTCAGAGACTTATTTTGATTCGATGACTTCTAATCGCTAAGAGAGATTCTTAGCGAAAGATATAAAGTCTATTGCGGCTAGAGATAGTCGCAAGTTTATTTTCCCCTACCTGAAGATTTCCAAAGATAGCCGAATGAGAATGACCTAAACTAAAAGCTTCAATTGATTTAAAGTTCCTAGGCCAAACTAAGAAGATCTTTCCAGAACTAGTAGAGACAGCAAGCCTCTTTTTCCACCAAACAATACTTGAAAGAGCGTTTTTAGAAAGCTTCACTTTCTTTACTTCTTTAAAGTCTTCATCAAGATGAACAAGTTCCCCGTCAACAGTTCCAAAGACTAGGCTTTTCCCGTGAGAGATAGGAGCTCTTGTGAGGTTATACTGCAGCTTTCTTAGAATACTACCTGACTGCGGGTCCATAACAGTTAGTGGACCTGACTGAGAGGCCATATAAAGCTTCCCTTGGTGAATCACTGGTGTTGAATCGACATCGACAAACTTAGAGCCGTCGTTGATTCTCGTCTCCCATAGAAGCACTCCCTCTTCGAGAGAAAAAGCAGCGACATGACCATCAGCGAAGCCGACGATGATCTTATCTCCAGCCACTAAAGGCTGACTGACTCTTTGTAAGGTCGTTGTATAGGCCACTGAGCGTTTATAGGCCCATAGGATCTTTCCACTTTGAGCGTCCAGAGCAAATATCTTATGATTTCTTGTATGAACAAACATGCGGCCTTTATGGATGACAGGTTGAGATTCAACACTGGCCCCTAAATCTACTGCATATTTTAACTCGCCAGTAATTGTATGCCGGGCGTAAAGTCTTCCTTCGTTGGTTCCATAAACTAGGTACTCATTGTAGACAACAGGCTGAGAAAAATAGCCGCCCTTATCTTTATGACGCCAAAGTTCAGTTCCATCTTTTAATTCGTAGGCCACCATTTCACCACTTCCGTTTCCAGCGAAAACAGAATCTTCATGAATAAGGGGTGAATTAAGAGCGATTGGTAAATTACCAGACTCGTAGATGGGGTCATGGTTCTTTATCCATAAAGGATAAAACTCAGTTCCCTTTTCTCTAATGGCCTCGACTCCAACAGTTTCATGGAGCCAAGCGCAGGAGTTTAAGAGACCTAAACACAATGACCAAAATATTAATTTTTTCAATTATTTTCCTTGTTCGATATCTTCAAGATACAAGCGAGCAATCTTCATGAACTCGGCATCTTTACCGTTATCCACTAAGTACTGAAGGTTTACCTTAGCCTTTTCTTTATTACCAGCTGATAAGTACAGCCTTCCTAGATCAAGGTAAAGCTTATCCTCCATAAGTTTTAACGAAGAACCGTTTAGGTTCTCTAAAACTTCAATGGCCTTTGTGAACTCTTTATTATCTTCATAGGCTGCGGCCAAGTGAAGGGAGATAATATTTGATAGAATAGGAGTCTTAAAACTTTTTAATCCAGGCTCTAGGATCTGAATAACTTCAGCCGTAGCTCCTTGAGTATTTAAATGCCCAGCAGCTTTAATAAGAACAGGTGCTAGTCCTTCAAAGCCAGAGACACTTGCTTCAAGAGCTAAATACTTCTGTACAAATTCAGCAGGCTTGATCTTTTTATCAATCAATTGAGTATAAGGACCCTCTTGAAAAGTATAAATAGATGCTGCATGTTCTTGCGCCTTTTTATTGGCCATTGAACTGTATCCGCCATAAGCAAAGATTCCACCAATGATGACCACGAGAAGAACAACAACCATGGTTTTATTTTTTGCAATCCACTCACCCATTTCTGTCTGACTAAGTACATTGTCTATTTCCGTATTTGGAGCCATATCCGTTTTTGTGGCCATAAAGATCTTTCCTTTGCTTTATTGAATTTTCAAAAAATTGTAGAAGGGCCGACTGTAAGTTGTCAAAAACAGACTAGCTAGCTAAGATATATTTGTTTCGCAATATTTTTAATAAACGCCAAGGATGACGCGTATGTATAGAACCCTATCTCTAGTCTTAGTTAGTCTTTTACTCCTCGCACAAAGTGCCTTTGCCACGGACCGTCGTGGACGCCTAGGCGTGGGCATGAGCAACCAACTTAAGAACGACCAGCCGGCCATACACTTCAAGATTCAAAAGAGTAGCTCTTTTGCCTTTGGAGGACTTGCAGGGGTCTCTACGAGGGATGTAGGAGGCGGACATGGCTTTGGAGTTAAGGTCTACAGAAATCTTTTTGACGAGCCTCAGCTGACTTTTTATACCTCTGTTTTAGCGGCGCTTATAAAAGAAAAAACACTAACAGGCGATGATGAAGGCTTTCAGTTTGACCTCACCGTCGGCTCTGAATTTAGTTTCGCAGGGCTCCAATCCTTGGGCTTTAGCTTTGAAACCGGCTTAAGTTTTAATAAAATAAATTCTGAATTTGGGATAGAAACTGTAGGGTATCACTTTATTACGGCGGGAATTCTCTTTTATCTCTAATTAAAGCGGAAATAATCTTAAATATGCAAAAGCTTCTGATTCTTATTCTTCTTCTCCCCTCTCTTTGCTTTGCTCAAGGACTTGGGGATGGATTCTCTATTGAAGAAGATGATTTACAGATTGGTGGGGATATCTTCACTGACTTCAATGAAGATGTTGAAGAGGCTCAGGTCTTAGAAGATGAGCGTTTCTTTAGGTACGGAAGATTCTTTAGTTTCGCAATTTCTCTAGGTCTTACTACTTTTGATGGTAACCGTGGAACAGCCTACGAGAACGATCCTCCAAGTTATGGTCTTTCTGTTTATTACTTTAATGATTTCTTTAATAGTTTTGGAATGGGATTTGAATACTCAAAGCACCACTTCTTCTCAGACCAACCAACCTTCGGCTTTCGTATTAACCCTCCAGGGCTTATTGAGATAAATATTCTTAGAGTCTTTTTTGGATACCGTTATTATGTTGATACCGCCAACCTCGGAACGGCCATTACTTATTCAAACCCTTACTTTATTGGAAGAGTTGAATATTGGTATCTTACGAATAAGTTTATTGATCAATCAGCACTGGCCGATGATTCAGGCGGCGGCTTAGGCTTTGGAGCTGGATTTGGTCTTGAGTTTCCGATCAAGTTAAAAGAATCATATATCGGTACAGAGTTTCTTTTTCATTCAGTCAATCTGCACGATAAATTCACTCAAAACTACCGCCCCCTTTCAGAGGGGCAGTTTGGTTTTGAAGACTTAACTGGTAACGCTTATTCATTGATGATCAGCTATACCATGGGTTGGTAGGACTAATCTTTCTGAATGGCCCTAGCCTTGTTCTTTCCTAATCTTTTTTCCATGTCAGCACCAGTTCTAAAAATAAGATGAACAGGAGTGTTAACAATTTCAAATTCCTTTCTCAAACTACTTTGTAAGTAACGTCTGTAGTTGGCAGGAATCCCTTGAGACTTATTAGAAAAGAGAAGAAATGTTGGTGGGTCACTCTTTAGCATCGAGGCGTACTTCACCTTAAAAGGCTTACCGCTTGTTTTCTTCAAGACGATTGAGTGTTTTGCAACAGTTTCTAAAACAACACGGTTTAAGACACCGGTTGGAATAGTTCTTCTTCTTACAATAGTTGTTTTCTTTAAACTTTTCTTAAGCTTATTGATCCCCGTTTTCTCAACAGCTGAGATTGGGATAATATCGCAAAAATCAAGCCATGGAATCTTGGCCCTAAGATCAAGAAGCCAGTCCTTTCTTTGTTCATCAGTCTTTAGAACTTCTTTCATAAGATCCATTTTATTAAGACAAACAATAACTGATTTCCCTTTTTCTAAGGCAATATCTAAAAGACGACAGTCTTGGTGACCAATACCTCTAGTGGCGTCGATCATATAGATAACAATATCTGATTCAGTAATACATCTAAGAGATCTATAAACCGATTGAGATTCAATCACTCCATCTACATTAGACTTTCTTCTAATACCGGCGGTATCAACAATATGCAGAGACCTCCACCAAGAGTTTTCTGCTTTTGGTTCTACGGCTTCTTTTGAATCATCTTCAGGGTTAAAGACCTGATTATAGATCCTCTCTTCATTGTTCAGAACCGGCTCTATCATCTCTTTATCTGAAGGGATGAGGGCATTTTCTTCGTTAAAGGCCTGCTCCATTTTGACATAGACTTCAGCATTGTTTTTTCTAAATTCTTGATACTGTTGAAGGAGAAGACCATCATTCTTTCCGGCCTCCACTTCTTCTTCAAGAAAGATAGATTCTTTACCAAAGTAGAGATCAAAGTATCCTTCAATAGGATCAACAGTTGTTCCGGCAATATCTGAAACTAAGGCCCTTTCACTTCCAACTAATAAGTTTAGAAGAGTTGATTTCCCAGCGTTAGGTGCCCCAATTAAGGCAAGCTTTGAAGCTACTTTCTCTCTTGGAGTAACACCACGTTGAAGCCCAGGGGCCTCATCAACTTTATTATTAAAAGCGAGAACCTCTCTATGAATAGCTTCTCTTACATACTCAAGACCAAGGCCGTGAGCGGCAGAAACAGTAAAGAGTTCTTCAGGGTTTAAACCAAGGGAATAGAATTCGTTTTCATCCCCACGCTGATTTTCCGTATCAAACTTATTGATAAGAAGCCAAAAGGGCTTTTTTCTAGATCTAATGAATTCCGCGATTCCTTGATCGTAAGGAAGCACGCCTTCTCTAGCATCAACAACAAACAGAACTAAGTCTGACTCATCAATGGCAAGCTTGGCGTGATCGGTCATAATATTAAAGAAGTGATTGAACTCAACTTCTTTTTTATTAGCTCCACTCTCATCAATCTTCTGAGGATAGAATCCACCAGTATCAACCATGATGGCCTCAACTTCTTCGTCAAAGTATGGGTCATCATTAAAAGTCGCCACACCATAATGCCTGTCTCTGGTAACACCAGGAAGGTCATGAGTTAAGGCATGATTCTTTCTCATTAATCTATTAAATAGAGAACTTTTCCCTACATTAGGTCTCCCAATAAGTGAGATGACCATATTACGCTTTGCTTTCATCTTGCTCTCCAAACTCTATTAGAATCCGCTGATCTTGGAAGTCCAATTTCTTCTAGTACCCAATTGTTTTTAAACCATTTTGGGCTGACTTTAACGTGAAGGTTTAAATGAACCTTTCCACCTGTCATTGCCGTAATCTTCTTTCTTGCTCTGGTTCCGATATCTTTAATCATTGATCCTTGTTTCCCTACTACGATTCCTTTTTGTGAAGGTCTATTCACAAGAATCGCTGCCGAGATATGAGTATCAACATTCTCTTTAGTTTCTTTGTCTTTAAAGTCTCTATATTCTTCAATCACAACGGCCACTTCGTAAGGAAGCTCTTCTTTTAAAAGTTGGAAGGCCTGCTCGCGGATATACTCAGTAGCGAAGAATCTTTCGTTTCTATTACTGATATCACCGTCTAGGTAATGATGTGGACTCTCTGGAGCCTTGTCACAGATATCTCCCGTTAACTGATGAACATTGTCACCGGTTTTAGAACTTAAGATATAGTGATTGGTAATTGAAGGAACAATCTCTTTTGCAGCTGTCATGATCTCTTCAATAGGAAGAGCCTTAGGATCTTTAATAAGATCTAACTTTGAGAAGACAACCCAAGTTTCAGCTAAGTCCTCTCCTTCCATTTGTCTGGCAAATTCAGCAAACTGAGGAAGAACGTTATAAGAGATATCGATAAGAAGAAGATTTAAATCTGCTCCTGCACTTCCGCCTCTTGCCTGATCATTCATTCTTTTATTAAATTCAAGGTTTGATTTATGTAGGCCCGGAGTATCAACAAGAATGATCTCTGTGTGATCAATCGTTAAGATACAATGAAAACGATTTCTCGTTGTCTGTGGACGGTTTGTAACTATTGATAGGTCTGTTCCCATCATATAGTTAATCAATGAACTCTTTCCTACGTTTGGTGCCCCTAAGACGGCAAGCATAATGCTTTTACTATCCGGGTGTTGGTCTTCAATTAACATGTATTACCTCTTCGTATAATTTATTATTTAAGATTTTCTTAGCTAATATTTTCTCTGCTTTTTTCTTTGATTGATGTGTCATCGATGCAATGGTCTTATCTTTAAGAAGAACCTTTACTTCAAAGCCTCCACTCTCAAGAGAGTCTGCTTCGTAGACAGGATGCTCTTTATAAAGACTCATGGTCTTCTCTTGAAGCTTTGTCTTAGAGTCAAAGCTCTCTAACTGAGCCAGGTCAAAGAACTTAACCTGATTTTCTTTTTCAATGAGTTCAACGATTTTATCGAGGAAGACTTCAGCTCCATCAATTCCTTGCTCCATATAAAAGACAGCGATTACTGATTCAACTACGTCGGCCAGGATAGCGTTCTTTTCAAGACCACCATTTTTAAACTCGCCCTTTCCAACAAGGATCAAATCCCCAAGACCTATAACTCGAGCAATCTCTGAGAGACTCTCTTCGTTAACAAGGGCACCTCTGAGTTTTGATAGTGGGCCTTCTTCAAGTTCTGGAAAAATATTTAAGAGCTTCTTGGAAACAAGGAGATCTAAGACAGCATCACCTAGAAACTCTAAGCGCTCATAAGAATTAAAATTTAAAGATTCGTTTTCGTGTTCAAAGCTAGTGTGGCAAAGAGCTTCGATAAGGGCCTTTGAATGATCTAGGCCTTTAAAAAGATTATCGTATTGGGTGTGGGATTTAAGGTTTTCGAAAAACCAGGTAAGAAAACCATCTCGGTCCTGTACTTTCATAGTAGCGTCATGAAAGAGCTTGGATGTTGGATATCCAGTCTGGATATCCGAAAAGGTCGTCTTAATTGCCATAGGGCCCACTTATATTCGAATTTAACGGGGCAAGCCCCAACTATTTGTTGCTTTGTACCAAAACGCTCTCGAGGATTCAAGCGTCTTGTCCCCTAAGCTCCATCCGTGTAGAATTTTCCTACTTTAAGCCCAAACTATAACGCTCCACACAAAAGGAATATTTTGGTTACTCAACGAGAAAAAGCAAATGTCGACCTCCTAGGATTACAGGATGAGTTCTTTGTCATGCTCAAGGGTAAGGGCCGTTCGATCAATACCTTAAAAAACTACAGAACCGACCTTGATTGCTTTAATAAATATTTAAAAGACGTAGCTAAGAATGAAAGGCTTGATATTAGCGGCTTTTCTATTCCAGAGATTCAAGAATACGGTCATTTTCTCGAGAAGAAATACAATAGTGATAACTCAAGAAGAAGACGGGTCCAGGCCTTACGTATGTTCTTTGATTACCTTGTTGAAGAAAAGGTCTTCGCCACAAACCCTGTGCGCAAGATCCC
The DNA here is from genome assembly GCA_913061265.1 of uncultured Halobacteriovorax sp. Lineage (GTDB taxonomy): Bacteria > Bdellovibrionota > Bacteriovoracia > Bacteriovoracales > Bacteriovoracaceae. The sequence goes on from CAJXVS010000006.1 coordinate 106,798, forward strand.
TACTTCTCCAAAGTTCTTGGACATCCCAAGACCTACTCCCTTTGTCGATGTTAAGACCCTGTGGCAGTTCCTCCTAGAAGAATCAGTCAGTAAGCAACCTATGGTTAGGCTTATTGCTAAAAGAAATATCTGTACCCTACTTTTTATTTATGGAGCCGGCTTAAAAGTAAGTGACCTCTCTCAATTAAAGGTTGATCAGCTGCATTTAGACGGTGAAACTCCAAGAGTTCTGATCAATCCCCCTAAGAGAGACCCCTATACAGTGCCTCTTCCGAAGATCTTTGTTGAAGTTTATAAAGACTACGCTAAGACTTTAGTGACGATGAAAAGAGACTCGAATACTAAATTTGACTCTGTTCTTTTTAACGCCAACCCCTACCGTATTCTCTCTGGAGGGTTAAGCTCTAGAGGTATTGAGATCATCTTTGAAGAGTTTAGAAAGAAGTTAATGATTAACTGCACGGCCAAAAGCTTAAGACAGGCTTGTATATTTAAATGGCTTAAACAAAAACATAAAGACTCTCAAATTAAAGAATGGCTTGGGCTTGCCCCTAGTTATAATTTGAAAATGTACAAAGAGCACTTGAGCAACCACGCTCATGAAGATGGGTTCCTAGAAGAGCTGTACTTGCATTTTGTTCGAAAAGGTCTTCATAGAAGGTAAGAATGCGCATAGGAATTCTCTCACTATTACTTTTATCAGGCTGTAGTGTTTTTATCGATAAGATTGCTGGGGACTTTGAAAAAGAACCAGAGGTCATGCTCAAAGAGCTCTCCCCTAAAGCTAAGGCCATGCTTGATGCTTCTTATGAGGGAATTAATAAGCAGTGTTTTAGAGACGTTCATGTTCACTCTGTTGGTAATGGATCAGGTGGAACTGGAAATTGGGTTAACCCTAATATGATGACTCTTAAACATCCTTGGAAATTCATTCAATACAAAGTTTACCTAAGCGCCTCTGGGCTTGAAGACTTAAAAGACGCTGATCAAAAGTACATGGAGCGTCTAGCGAAATTGGCCCGGGCCGATAAAAGATACTCAAAGCTCCACCTCTTGGCCTTTGATAAGAACCATACTATTGATGGCAAGGAAGACTTAGATAGGTCTACTTTTTATATCACCAATGAATTTGTCTGGAAGATGTATGAAAAATACCCTGACATTATCATCCCTACGATCTCAGTTCATCCTTATAGAGCAGACGCTGTCCAGAGGTTAGAGAAATGGGGACAGCTTGGAGTTAAATTTATTAAATGGCTTCCAAACGCTCAAAATATTGACCCAAAAAGCCCAAAGCTAGATAAGTATTATGAGGTTGTTAAGAAATACGACATGGCCATCCTCTCTCATACAGGAGATGAAAAGGCCGTCGATGGAGAGGAGTTTCAGAAGCTCGCAAACCCGCTTAATTTTAAACGCCCACTAGATATGGGAGTGAAGATTATCATGGCCCACGTAGCCTCTCTTGGCATGTGCGAGGATTATGAGCAAGGCGGAGAGAAGTCTTGCTTTGATCTCTTTTGGAGGATGTTCCAAGATAAGAAGTATGAGAAGAACCTCTTTGGTGAACTCTCAGGAGTTACCATTCACACAAGAGTGGGCGCCCCAATTGATACTCTCCTAGAGCAGCCAAGCTATCATAAGAGGCTCGTCAATGGATCAGACTATCCCCTACCTGCTATTAATATTCTCTATAGAACTAGCCAATTTAGAAAACTAGGGTATATCACTAGAGAAGAAGCAGAACTTCTTAATGAAATCTATGACTACAACCCGCTTGTTTTTGATTTTGTTTTAAAGAGAAACCTAAAGCATCCAAAGAGTGGGATGAAGTTTGGCCCAGAGGCCTTTGAGCTTCCTGAAGAGCTTTGTAAGCAATAAAAAACTTCTAAAACATATAATTAAGAGAAGAAAAGAAAGTGTCGTTAGCTCTGTAAGGACTCCAATAAGAGCGCTCTTTTGGCGCCTTAAGAAAGTCAGCTCCAAGTCCTACGGCCACATGCTTAGTGAACTTATAACGAGATTCAAACCTAGTGAGAATGTCTGAAAGAACTAAGTCTTGGCGGTAATTACCAGAGAAACTTAGCTTACCAGTGGCCTTCCACCATGCTCCAAAACCAATAGCTCTTACCCATTTTGGCTTCTTAGCAAAGACGTTTGTATTATTAGCGTCTCCTCTTAGAAGTTCTATGAAGTTAGTACTTAAACCGATGTAGCGGTTTTTATCCCAAGTCAATGAAGCTGTTAAAAAGCTATCAATTGTGTAAACTGGCTCAATCTTAAAAGCTTCAAAAGAAAATGAATCATCAAGACCATGCTCAGGATTAATTGTATCCCAACTCACTTTCGCCGTTAGATCTCCGAGATCTTGAGCAGCATTTACTCCATACATTATATGATGATTGATAAATGGTTTTGCTCTAACACTTGCTTGTTCAATTGTTGTTTGCTCGTAGAACCCAGTAGCGTTAATTCTCGCCAGGTTCTCTGGTTTATAGATTCCATAGGCACTTACTGAGCCTTTATTCCATCTATAAGAAAGCTTAGTTCCTAAAGATTTTTGTAAAAGAAGATCCCCCATTGGAGGTTTATCTAAATTATAATATACGGGAATATTTTGACCGCTAAAGCGCACCTGAGTTGGTGGAGGATTCGTCCATTCATTAGCCCCAGAAATCTTGCCATCTTTAATAGTAAAGGTAGGGTTAATTTGAGGAAGGTGAACGCCTGAGCCAAAGATGGAAAGATCCACGTTACTCCAGCTTTTATTAAAATGAATTCCTACTAAGCCTTCTTGATCATCATCCATTAGGTTAAAGCCCTTGAGGGCATTAAGCTCGCCTATTCCCCAAAACTTTTCATGGGGAGTCCACTTTAAGATCTTTCTCCCGATGGCCCAATCGGTATTACCACGAGACCTTGAGACATAGGCCTCAGGGAGAGAAACAAGAGTTCCTTCATTAGATGGGTAGTATTTAACTTCAAGACCTGCGTAACTATCAAAACTACTTCGTTTCTTCTTATGGAGGTATTCAAACCCAAGGGAGCTATCGCTTGCATCTTTGAAAGCAGGCGTGTTCATCCGTCCGAGGTGTTCGTATATTAAGGTCCCTTTAGACCAGCACTTTATTACTGGAGCAAAAAACATCAGTAAAAAAGAGCATAGGCAGCATTTTTTTCTCATAACGTATCTTAACCTAGAATTATGTTGTATTGCAGTGGTAAAGTAAGATTAACATAATTTTTTATAGACCTTTGAAAAATAGAGGGATTTTATACTGTGCATTGCATCAGAACTGGCAACATCTGCCGAAGGAAAAAGCGTCAAGTTTACCGATTCAATCTTAGATTGTTTTTATTCGATACAATAACAAATGTAGTGATTAAAACTCAAAGAGAGGAAGAATGAATCTCCTTAGCGCACTTTTGTTACTGGCCAGCTTAGCCCTATTTACTTCTTGCGGAGACGATCCGTTACAAGACCAAGGCGTCCTGGATATCAGTGATCTTCAGCAAATCTGTCCCATCGACTCTAAGAAGTTGGAAAAAATACTTGATGAAGATGTTTCTAAAGAAATCCGTTGCCTCGAAGAAAACCTCAATCAGTTTGTTACTTTTGTAAAAAGAGAAAATCCTGAATATGTCCATATAAATGAACTTGCAAGATTTGTTAAACGCTTCTTTGCTGAAGATGTGGCCGACAAAACCAATGACCTTCTAAAGTTTGTCTATATGCTTAATGAAGTTCTTTTAAAAGACCCAAATAACAACTTAGCAGTAGCCAATATTCCCCTCATCTTTGAAATCTTTTATGTGGTTAACAACCACGGTGGAGAGATCAAAAAACAATTCACTAACTTTAGTGATGATAATAAAAAGTATTGGAGTAATAGAGATAGTGTTAGCTCTGCTTTAAAAAATGCTTCTTCAGCCATAATGGCCGTTATTACACAAAGGCCTTCAGTTGGAAAAGAGCTTAATATTATCGACTTCTTAGAAGTGCTCAAAGAAAAACTAGACTTAAATGATGATCAAATTGATATTCCATTAATTGATTCTTATCTTTTTCTAAAGCGATTAGTTCTAGGCGGCGAGAAAAGAGTTCTTACTGATAAAGAAGTTGAGGTTCTCTTTTCTAACCTTGGTGAGATTGTCACTCTTGGTCTTGATGTCCTTTATGTAAAGCACAAAGAATTTAAAAGCCCTGAACAAAAAAACTACTTTTATCTAGATGTAGTCAAACAAGCTCAAACTTTCTTTTATAATTTTGATGATAGAGATCATATTTTTGAGTTTAAAGAACTCGCTGATGTCATTGAAAGGATGCTTGATAATGACTGGGAAATGGATAACTTCGCAACATCAATCGCAAACCTAAAAGATCGTTTAATTGGTGGAGCTAGAGATGACTACTCCTATGCTGATGTTAAGGTCATTGCTGGCTGGGCTCAAGAAGTCTTTGAAATGCTTTACTTTAATGATGTGACTTTTAATCACTTCTTAACAACCATGCAAAGCCCGAAGGTTATTGAAACTATCAGAAGACCTGATCTTCCTGAATACAATGTCTTTACAAAAGACCGTCAAAAAGAACTTTGGAATCAATTTGAAATCATCACTCTTCATTACAGATACTTTCAAGATGATGATGGCTTTTTACATTACTACAGAGAGTTCAAACGATTTAGATCTGGATTCAACTTCACGGCCCTTCTCCGTTACGCTCTTACAAAAGTAGTTAACGAGTATGGCTTTATCCCTGAAGGTGAAAGAAGAAAGCATATCAATAAAGATTCTGTTGCCACTTTTATGAAAGAAGTTGAAGGCGCTGCTAAAGAGATTGGGCTATGGCCTAATGACTTTGACCGCTTCGTCGGCGAAGCCGTTGATGGGGCTGATGTCTTTCAGTACCAAGGCGATGGAAATGGCTTTGCTAATACTGAAGAGCTAACTGAGTATGTAAGCGCCATTATGTCAGCGAATAAACTTACCGGTCAGATCCATGATAATTTAGCCAATTACTGTACTCCTATTGGTGATGAGAAAGAAAGCTATGAGCTCTCTTGTTATAGAGAACATTTTCTTCATATCTTTTTTAATGAATTAGGTAATCAAAAGTATTTCGCAAAGCTCTATGAATATGTTCAATCTGTTGGCATGAGCGAAGCACAGCAGTATTTATTGAACCTAGAGAAGTATGCTCGAGAGATCCCAGATGAGTCTGTGCCTCTCACAAAAGTTGACCTTAACAGAATCGTTGTAGCCTTTTCTAACGTAGAGAGTATTTATATTCTTTATGATTATAACAATGATGGCTGGTTAGACCGTAGAGAGCTAGATATCGCTTTCTTTAGATTTGAGACCACGATTATGAAGGTTGGGGAGCTTGACTCTAAAACAGCTAAATACGCCCATTCTATCTTCCTCTACTTGATTAAGAAGCTAGAGATCCCCTCTACAATACAGATGGCGATCTTTCACTACTTAACACCAAAAAAGAAGATTAAGGGGACGCGCTTTAATATTGCCGCAATCCTCGCTTTCTTTATTGAATAGCCCAAATTATAATGCCCTCTAAGATTTAACTATTGGAGGGCCCAATGGCCGGCTACGAAACAATCATCAAAAACGGAACCCTAATGACTCCTACGGGACCAGTCAAAAAAGACTTGGCCCTTCGTCATTCTAAGATCGCTGCCCTTTTAGAGCCCGGTCACGAAGAGTTCGCTCCCGTCATCATAGACGCCACTGATAAACATGTCCTACCAGGAATTATTGATAGCCAGGTTCATTTTAGAGAGCCAGGCCTTGATCATAAAGAAGACCTTCATAGTGGTTCAAAATCAGCCGCTCTCGGTGGTGTTACAACTTACCTAGAGATGCCAAATACGAACCCACCGACTATCGATGCCGCCTCAATTGGCTATAAAGTGGGAAGAGGAAGAGAAACTAGTTATACAAACTTTGGCTTCTTTATGGGAGCAACCGAGAAGAACCTAGAAAATCTTCTAGAAGCATCTGAAGTTGAAGGCTGCTGTGGGATTAAGATCTTCTTAGGTTCAAGTACAGGCTCCCTCTTGCTTTATGATAAGGATAAATTAACTAAGATCTTTGAGTCATGCTCTCTTCCTATCGCACTTCATTCTGAGAATGAATTAATGCTTAGAGAAAGAAGACCTATCAGAGATGCCGCTAAAGACGTTCACGGTCATTATGATTGGAGAAATGTTGATACCGCCCTTAGCTCGACTAAGATGATCTTAGAGCTTGCAAGAGAGACAGGAAAAAGAGTTCATGTTCTGCATATTTCTACAAAAGAAGAAATGGAACTTCTGGCCACTTACAAAGATGTAGCGACAGTTGAAGTGACTCCGCAACACCTTACCTTAAGCGCTCCAGAGGACTATGACCGTCTTGGAACCTACGCGCAGATGAATCCGCCTATTAGAACTTCCGATCATAGAGACGGTCTCTGGGAAGGCCTAACGAAAGGAACAGTTGATGTCATCGGCTCTGATCACGCTCCTCATTTAAAAAAGGAAAAAGACATAGGCTATCCAAACTCCCCAAGCGGAATGCCAGGAGTGCAGACGATCCTAACTATTATGCTCGATCATGTTAACCAAGGCAGACTGACTTTAGAGAAGCTGGTTAATCTTTTATGCCTAAGACCTGCTGAACTTTATTCACTCCGAAATAAAGGGAAACTGGCCATTGGTTATGATGCGGACATTACAATTGTTGATATGAATAAAACCCATACGATCTCAAATGGAGAACAGGCCAGTAAATGTGGCTGGACTCCTTATGATGGAAAGAAAGTAAAAGGCTTTCCTGTGATGACTATTGTTGGTGGCCACACTGTGATGGATAACGGTGAAATCGTGGGAACTCCAATGGGTCAACCAATATGCAGATAAGATTAGCTTTTATCATCCTCCTTTTAATTTCTTCTTGCGCTAGTAAGCCTCCTTGTAAGGGGCTTACTCATAATTGTGAAAATGGAGATGGTGGCGCTTGCTTTGAGTTAGGTCAGGCCGTCTTTGGAACTCTTGGCGAAGACAATCCAGATCCAGAAAAAACAAAAGATAAGGCCGCTGAATGGATGTTAAAAGGCTGCAAGCTCGGGCATCAAAAAAGCTGCACCGAGTACGCCAATTTTGAAAAATACATCTTTAATGGAAGAAAATAAAAGTGAACCCGATTCAGTTGAAGTCATTGGAACGACGGCCGGTCTTCTGGCCGCGACTGAAGTTGGCTTTGGAAGCCTTCTTCATGGTCTAAAGATCCCCCTTTCAGGTCAAATCCTAAGCCTAAACCAAGGCTTTGTTTTATCCCGTGCTGTTTTAAAGAATTCTCAGATGAAAGCTGTTCGCAGGGTTCCGGCCCAAGCTTCCCTCGTGACTTCCATGCTTAAGAGTTTATCTCCAGCGGGAAAGAAGTTAACACCTATGCTGGCCATAAGTGTTCAAGGCTTTCTTCACGGCATCGGAATATTTATCTTTGGCCCAAACCTCTTTGGGGTTCTTGTGGGCATGAGCCTCTTATCTCTTTGGGCCTATATTCAACCCTTATTTATTTATTACTTAATGTTTGGTGAAGACCTTATCTTTATGGGTGAATACTATAGCCGTAAATTATCAAAGGTTTTCGATTTTGATCCTCAAAATATTCTCTATATTCTCTTGGCCGTCGTTTTAACGAAGGTCTTTCTAAGCCTAGTGGTTGGAGTAGCTGCCGCCCTGATTCCTGATAGATGGTATAGAAAATGGGAGAGGACTCTTTTATCAAAGGTTAATAAGAAGAAATTAGAAACCGGCTCCACTAAAGGATCAGCCTTTAAGTTAGCTTTGAAGGATCTCTTTAACCCTCTTTTTATTGTGACTTATCTTATTACTATTTCTTTTTTCCTCTTTGTAAAATCACCCTTTAGTCCAACTCTTTGGATTGCCCTTCGTCCTCTCATCGTTGGATTTATTTTGTTTTACTTAGTCAGAAGGCTCCCCCTCGATAAGATCTTAAATGATGAAACCAATAGTCCCTTTAAGGCCTCATTAAAAAAGGCGCTTCTTTATCTAAAGGCTCTTTAGATCTTCAGGTGTGTTAAAGTTCTTAAGCACTGTTTGATCGCTAGGAAGAATCATCTTAATATTCGAATTCATGAGAATCTTTCTTGGACAAGGTTTTCCCATACTGACATATTTCTTTATATCGATGACTGAAGCTGGCTCCCAAATAGTAAAAAGGGGCTCAGGCCAGTTTCTTTCTGTGTTTTCAAAACAAGTCGCCACCTTAGTGGGGTCTCTTTGTTCAATAAGAAGCTTTAAGTTTTCTTCGTCGATAAGGGGCATATCACAGGCCATGATTAACCAAGGAGAATCAGGGTCTTTTTCAAAGGCGCTTAAGATCCCAACCGCCGGACCATCCCCAGGCACACTATCAATTAAGAGAGGTAGGTCTTTTAAATGCTCCTGTCCTACTTGATCTTCCCTGACAGAGATAAAGACTTCACTACAGAGTTTTGTTAAGAGTTCATAGTTATGGAGGACCTGCGTTTTTCCATGATAAATAATGGCGCCTTTATCTTGCCCCATCCTTTTTGAAAACCCACCGCTTAATATCAAACCTTTCATGAAAACTCCTCTTGATAACACTTATACATTGAAGCAAACGCAAGAAAATTACGAGTCGCACAAACCATCTTAAGGCCTCTTGTCGCCCTCCACAAACGATAGTTTGACATATCAAACTACCTTCATTAAGTTGCTTAAAAACCTAATCGAGGAAAGAAATATGAAGTCCCTATGCATGGCCCTATGCCTACTATTTATCTCTAGCTGCGCTAGTAAATCAATCCACAAAGACGTCGATCAGTATAAAGAAGTAGCTGAAAGACTAATCATGAATAACGACAAGGGAGCGGAGCCTATGGTTTTAAAGCAAGATGCTGTTGAGCTTATTAACCTCGCAAAGCCAATCCTTAAAAAATACACGGCGAAGAACCCTCAGTGTAATGAGCTTTTAAGTCATATCATTGCTAAAAGTACTTTTATGCAAAACCTTACTCTCTCAGAGATTGAGGATAAGTTTCATGATGGAAATGGTCTGCCTAAAGCAGATGAAACTTGCTATGAACCTAAAGAATTAATAGTTCACCCATCTACAGTCGTGATCCTTTCAAAGAGCAAGCTAACAACAGAGGGAAGAGAGCAAATTAAAGATGAAATTGAAGAAGTGCTCGGGCACTTAGATATTCTTAAAGAATCACTTTAAGATCTTTCAGGGAGGGCAACCTCCCTTTATTTGAGACAAGCTCTCTTTTTTGCGCAAGAATAGCGTCATGAAAGCAAAGTCCCCAATCCTCATCTCAGTCCCTCATTCAGGAATCAAGTTCCCTGAAGAAGTTCGTAGCTATTACAAAGATAAGACCCTTAACTCTCCAGGAGATACCGATTGGTTTATTGACCAGCTCTATAGTTTCGCCCCTGAATTAGATATAGAAATTGTAGTCGCTCCCTATTCTCGTTACGTTATAGATCTCAATAGAGACCCTGAGAGTAAGCAGCTCTATCAAGATTCAAGACAAGAGACAGGGCTTATTCCAAGTAAAAGTTTTTCAGGCGAAGAAATACTACTTAAAGAAATTAATCAAGAAGAGGCCCAAAGAAGATTAAATGCTTATTATTGGCCTTACTATAAAATGGTTCAAGAAAAGTTAGATGAGAGGATCGAGTTGTTTTCAAAATGTCTTCTCTTTGATGCCCATTCTATTAAGCGGCTTGTACCAAAGATCTCAAAAGACCCTTTCCCCGATATGATCATCGGTGATGCTGATGAAACCTCTGCCGATAAGAGTTTAATTGATTGCGCCTTAAGAAGCTTAAAAAAAGGGCCTTTTGAAGTGGCTCATAATCACCCCTTTAAAGGTGGACATATAACGAGGTACTTTGGAAAGAAGTCCCCCTCGCAGCATGCCCTCCAATTAGAAATGAGCCAAGACCTTTATATGAATGAGGAATCAATCAAGTATGATGAAGAGAAAGCTCCTCATGTTCGAGAGGTTTTGCGAGAAATGTTCAAGTCCCTCTTAAAGGAGTTAAGTTAAATGAAAGTTTATAGGTTTGATAATATTCTTTTAAAGACAGGCTGGACTGAAGAGATCTACATAACTGTAGATGATGAAAAAGTTATTCAAAAGATTGAGACGACTCTACCTGAAGAAGAGATCTTTCCGAAAGAAGGTTACTTAATACCTGGCTTTCAAAACGCTCACTCTCATGCGTTTCAATATGCAATGGCCGGAATTAACGAAGGGCTTAGCCCCGAAGCTAAGTCAGATGACTTCTGGAGCTGGCGTGAAAATATGTATTCCATTGCCTTAAAGATTAGCCCAGAAGAATTAGAGCAGGTGGCCACTGATCTTTATATCGAAATGGTCCGTCATGGTTATACTCACGTTGCTGAGTTTCATTATCTTCACCATGACTTTGAAGGAAATCCATATGAGAACTTAAGTGAGATGAGTGAAAGGCTTATGAACGCTTCTGTAGCTGCGGGAATCTCTTTAACAATCATCCCCATGTTCTACCAAGTTGGAGGTTTCAACCTAGATGCCAACCCTAAGCAAAGACGCTTTATTTCTCAAACAGTTGATGAGTACCTCAACTTATTTGAAGAAGTTCAAAAAGCTTCAGAGAACTACAATAACGTAAATGTGGGCATTGGCGTTCATTCCTTAAGAGCGGTAAAGCCTGAAGATATCATTAGTCTTTTCAAAAAGGCCCCCGCAGATATTCCTAAACATCTTCATATCAGTGAACAAGAACAAGAGGTCAGAGATTGTGTGTCTCACTTAGGTAAAAGACCCGTAGAGTGGCTTTTAGAAAATGTAAACTTAGATGAAAACTTTCACTTAGTTCATGCTACTCATATTAACAAAGAAGAATTAGAAGGCATCATCAAGACAGGGGCTAATATTGTTTTATGCCCCAGTACCGAAGGCAACCTAGGAGATGGGCTCTTTCCTCTTCTTGAATTCTTTAAAAAAGGTGGAGAATTCTCCATAGGAACAGATTCTCATATAGGACTAAGCCCTATGGAAGAACTGCGTTGGCTTGATTATACCGTTCGCTTAATAGAAAAATCGAGAAACCCTCTATGCTTAAACGCTGGAGATTATAGTGGAGATATTCTCTATCATATGGCCTATCAGACAGGCCTTAAGGCCATGGGAGTCACGAAGGAAGATTACTTTGAGGTAGGAGAGAAGCTAAAAGGTTATTTGATAACTAAAGATAATACGCTTTTTAAGAACAAGCCTATTGAACACGTTCTTGGAACCTTAATTTATTCTGGTGGACCAGAGCATCTTGAAAGGCTTATTTAATAAAAGAATCGATCTTAGATCTCTTCTCTTTTAAGTACTCAAAGACTTCTGGAATATTTCGATAATGATCAGTTTGATAGCTTCCATCACAATTCATTAAAGTGATTCGGTCACTAAGCTCAGCAGCCTCTTCAATTGAATGAGTCACAAGCAGTGTGGTTAGTTTCATCTTTGTAGAAATTTCTTTAATCTCACTGCGAAGTTCCTCTCTGAGTCCTTGATCTAAACTTGAAAAAGGCTCATCAAGAAGAAGCAGCTTAGGCCTTGTTGCTAATGTTCTAGCGATGGCCACTCTCTGTTGCTCTCCACCAGAGAGTTCATTGGGGTATTTCTTTCTTTTATCTTCAAGTTTGATCATTGAGAGGTACTTATCAATTTCATCCCCCTTCATGGCATACTTTATATTTTCTTCGACATTCATATGAGGAAAAAGGCAATTTTCTTGAAAGACAATACCTATCTCACGGCGCTCACTAGGAATACCTTCCATAGAGACTTCATTAACGAGGATCTTTCCAGAATTAGGATTTAAGAAACCAGCAATTAAATGCAGGATAGTTGATTTTCCACAACCACTCTTTCCGAGAAGTGAATGAAACTCATTTTCTTCAAGACTTAGAGAGAAGTCCTCAAGGACTTTTATCTTTTCGTAATTAAATGTTAGGTCTTCTATTCTTAAATAGCTCATTTTTTATTTATAACCTTCTCACTAATATAAAGAGAAACCGCGCCCAAGGCTATGAGAAAAAGTGCACTGATTGATGCTCTCTCCCACTCTCCTTCAGAGGTTAATTCATAGACTCTTGTTGCCAGGGTATTCACTCCAAAGGGTCTTAATATCAAAGTGATTGGCATCTCTTTAAAGACTTCTATCAAAACTAAAACAAAAGATGAAAGTAAAACCGGCTTTAAAAGCGGCAATTGAACCTTAAAAAAAGTAAAGCCCGTGGACTTGCCTAGAGAGATTGAAGACCAATCCATCTTCTTAGAAATTCCTGACATACCTCTGGCCATAAGCTCTGAGGGAACTGAGTAAAACTTTATCAAATAGGCTAAGAACAAAGCTAATAGAGATAAAAGACCTGAATAACTTATATTAACGGTTGAGAAAAAGGCCATAATACTGACGGCCACAATACTTCCAGGAATAGCATAACCTAGCTTTGTAATAGGTAGGATTGAATTTTCTCTAGCCCCAAATTTAAACCTTTGAAAATACAGAAAAAGTAGACTGATAAAATTTATTGAAAAAGCAACGACGCTTCCTATAATGAGAGTTTCTCCTATCAAGAGAAAATAGTCGCTATCAAGCTCTACCTTTATAGCTTCAAGGGACCAAATCAATAATTGAGATACAGGAAAGAAAACAGAGAAGGCAGCATAGGTTATAACTAAAAGATAAACGATCTTTTTACTCAATCCTTTTAATTCTAGTAGGATGATATCTTCTTGAAGCTTAGACTTCCCTTCTTTAACTCTAAATTTATACTGGCTAATCAAGTACAAGATTAAGGCAAAAACTGTTGGAAACAAGCTTAGCTTTACTGCCGTATTGATTGAGAAGAGGCTTATCCAAGCGTGATAGATAGCTGTCGAGAATGTCTCATAATTGAAAACTGATACGCCCCCGAAGTCACAAAAGACTTCAAGGCAAACAAGTATTCCCCCTGAGAGTAACCAGGGTAGGGCTTGAGGAAAAACAATTGTTCGAGCAATTTGATTTGGAGTCTTTCCTAATGACCTCGCGCTCAAAAAAAGCTTTCTATCCATAGCTCCAAAACATGATTTTAAATACAAATAGATGTAAGGACTAAGAGCAAGAGAGAAGACAAAGGCCACTCCTAAGACAGACTTAATATCAATATAGCTTAGGATATTTATTCCGAGGTTATTTCTTATAAACGAGGGAATAAGCCCACTATATTCCAAGCTTCCAACGTAAACAAAACCTAAAACATAGAGAGGAAAGATGAGAGGCATCACAAATAAAAGATGAAGCGCTCCTTTGTGTTTAATATTTGAGAAACTAATTAAGTAAGCTTGTGAAAAACCTAGAAGACTTGAGAATAAAACTGTGAGGAAAGCTAAAAGAATTGTATCTCTAGTTAAGTCCCACAACATTGAATCGAGAATATAGGCCCAGGTTTCCTGATCTGATAGGCTTCCGCTAAAAAAAGATTGGCCCAATATAAAAATGATTGGGCCAAAGATAAAAAAGAGAAATAATAAGAGGTAAGCCTTATAGCTTAAATGCCTGAGCATTACTTATAGCGAACTTCTCTCATTAACTTAATAGCATCCTTTTGTAGGACTCCAGCATTTGAGAGGTTAAAGCTCTTATTAGGTTTAAAGCTTCCCCATGATTTGGTTACTTTTGATTCAGGAAATAAATTATTGATTGGATATTCCATATTAACTTGAGCAAATGATTTCTGAGCAGTCCTACTTGAAAGCCACTCTATCAGTTTTCTAGCTTCGTCTTTATTTTTTGAAGTCTTTAATACTCCAGCTCCAGAGACATTTACATGAACTCCATAACTATTTTCTTGATTTGGCCAAAAAAGTTTAAGCGGTAACTTTGGAGACTTCTTCATCAGCCTTCCATAATAATAAGTATTAACAATGCCAGCATCACATTGTCCTGCAGCTACGGCCTTAAGAACTGCTGTATCATTAGGAAATATTTCAACAGTGTTATTGACCCAGCCCTTTACAACAGCTTTAGCTTTATTACTTCCAAGCTCTGAGATCAACATGGCCACAAGAGATTGGTTATAAACTTTTTTAGAAGTCCTAAGACAAAGTCTTCCCTTCCATTTTGAATCAGCTAATCCTTCGTATGAAGTGAGCTCACCCTTAGCTACTTTTGATGTGTTAAAAGCGATGGTTCTTGCTCTTACTGAAAGACCAAACCATCTTCCTTTTTCATCTCTTAGGTTAAAGGGAACATTCTTTCTAAGTTTATTAGAGCTGATTGATTCTAATAACCCTTCCTTCCCAGCAAACCAAAGGTTCCCAGCATCGACGGTCATAAAGATATCCGCTGGAGACTTCTCTCCTTCAGCCTTGATACTTTGAATAAGAGCAGCTGCTTTACCCGTCTTATAGACAACCTTTACGCCTGTCTCGATGGTGTATTGCTTAAAGATATCTTTAATGAGGTGCTCTTTTCTTGAAGTATAGACAACCACATCTTTGGCAAAAGTATTGAGGCAAAAGAGGATGGGAAAAATGACAGCGATATATTTTAACATTTGGTTCTCCTTTTAAACTTTATCTAATAATAGGTTTCTACTCAGGGTAGTCGCCATTGTCAAACCATTGTTTGACATATGAAACTAGTTTAATCAGTGACCTTATCTGTAGATAAAACGTCCCTACAATTAACGCGTAGGACAAAGCTATTTATCAAGGCTTCTTTTGAGAAAGGTTGTTTGATTTTAGGACTAAGAATAAAAAGGCCTCGGATACCAAGGTCTTCTCCCTTGGTCCCGAGTTGATTGAGGTATTCTATTTAATCAAAGGTGATCACATCATTTCTATCTTTAACGAGAATTCCAGAGAACTCACCGCCAAAACGATAGAGGCAATGATCATGGTAACCAGCCTCGTATTGAACAGTGCTTTCTTCGATTTCATTTTTAGTTAGTGGGCATAGTGCATGCTCATTGATGACATCAATGCTTACTTTATAAAAACAAACATCTCCCATCTTTCTAACAGATTCAATGCTTCCCATTACTTGAGCTTCGTAAGTATTACACTCAGAACTATGAGCGCTTAAGCCTAAAAGTAAAAAGGCGGTCGTGATTAAGATTTTCATTTAGATCTCCTTAAAGTTTTTTTTACAACTATCAAGGACCACTTCAAGAGACAATAGAAAAAAGGTTTTTCATGCACCAAGAATTGTGAATCTTTCACACTTTAGAATCAGACTTAGTTAAGCTAATCAAAACAGACTTTGAAGTCGGTGTCATGCTTCTTAAAGCGTAGCTATCTATGGGAATAAGCGGATTGGCCTCTGGGAAATAAGTCGCCACGCTTGATCTTGGAATATCATATTCCACGACGAAAAATCTTTCAACGCTTCTCAATACTCCATTAAATTTACTATGAAGATCAACCTGCTGCCCCTGCGTAAGATCAGCATCTCTCATGTCTTCTTTATTCATAAGAATCACTCGCCGCCCTAGTTTTATGCCGCGGTAGCGGTCCTCTAGTCCATAGACCGTAGTGTTGAATTGATCATGAGTTCTAATCGTCATCATCATATAATGATCTTTAGGAACTGAGTTATCCGGCATGGGATGAACAAAGAGGTTGGCCTTGCCATTGATTGTTTCAAAGCGGCGCTCATCCCTTGGAGGATTAGGCAGAGAGAAGCCTCCTGGCTCTCTTACTTTTTTATTATAGTTTTCAAAACCAGGAATGGTCTTAGCAATCATCTCCCTGATTTCATCATAGTCCATCTTCAAGTTATCCCACTTAACTGAATCTTCAGGTAGTAACTCTTTTGCTAAGAGGCAGACGATCTCAGGCTCACTCTTAAGAAAATTTGAAGCTGCCTTTAGATGACCTGTTGATTGATGAACTATCCCCATGGAGTTCTCCACAGTGACAAACTGACCGAGGTCTCTCTCTGTTCTTCCGAGGCATGGTAGAATGATGGCCTTCTTTCCTGTGACTAGATGAGAGCGGTTAAGTTTTGTTGAGACTTGAACTGTTAGCCTTGTTTTAGTTAAGGCCTTTGCAGTGAACTCTGTATCAGGAGTGGCGCTTAGAAAATTACCACCCATGGCGAAGAAGACCTTGCCTTTACCTTCGCTCATGGCCTCTATGGCCTGAACTACATTATAGCCGTGCTCCCGTGGGGACTTCATTTGAAAATTCTTGTCGAGTTGATCTAAAAAGGAATTTTTTGGCGCTTCCCAGATTCCCATGGTGCGATCACCTTGGACATTGGAATGTCCCCTGACAGGACAAGCGCCGGCCCCAGGTTTTCCCATGGAGCCTTTTAAGAGAAGAAGGTTTAAGACTTCTTGGATGTTTCCGACTGCGTTTCTGTGTTGGGTGAGGCCCATCGCCCAGCAACCGATAATGCGTTTACTTTTCGCAATGATCTTACTGGCCTTAATGATCTCGTCCTTAGAGACGCCGGAGTGCTTGGTAATTGAATCCCAACTTTGCTTTTTAATATCTTCGATGACTTCATAACTACCTTCCGTATAAGAATTAATAAATTCGTGGTCTAATACTTTGCCTGAGTCTTTCTCTTCGGCTTCTAACAGCCCTTTCATTAGACCTTTTGTTAGGGCAACATCCCCATTGATCCTGATTTGAAGCAGTTGGGTGGTCAATTTTGTACCACTGCCAAGCAGCAAATGCACGTCCTTAGGATGTATAAATCTATCAGTTCCCACCTCTTTAAGGGGGTTTATTGTAATAATTTTAGCCCCCCTACGTGCAGCTGACTGAAGACTAGTCAGCATTCTAGGGTGGTTAGTGCCCGGATTCTGGCCATATATGAGAATACAGTCCGCGAGATCGAAATCTTCAAGGGTTACAGTGCCTTTTCCGATGCCAATAGACTCGGTCATGGCGACGCCACTTGATTCATGGCACATATTGGAGCAATCAGGCAGATTATTGGTTCCAAACTTTCTAATCATCAATTGATAGAGAAAGGCCGCTTCATTAGAAGTTCTTCCGCTAGTATAGAAGATGGCCTCATTAGGATCATCAAGGGCCTTAAGCTCACTGGCTATGGTTTTAAAAGCTTCTTCCCACGAGATCATCTCATAGTGAGAACTTCCCTCTTTGAGCTGCATAGGATGAGTTAAGCGTCCCTGAAGCCCTAACCAATAATCAGATTTCTTAGCTAGTTCATTGATAGAATACTTTTGAAAGAAGCTGGGAGTAATCCTCGCTTTAGTTGCCTCTTCGGCTATGGCCTTGGCACCGTTTTCACAGAACTCTGCCACTGATCTATTCTTAGGTTCAGGCCAAGCACAACCAGGACAATCAAAGCCACCGACTTGGTTTATCTTTCTAAGACTGGAGATAGAGTTTAGGGGACCCACTTTTTTAAAAGTATGGGACAGAGAAGAAAGCACAGCTGGAATTCCTCCGGCTTTTGTACTTAGTTCACTAACTTCAATATCTTCTGGTTTCTCCTGGGGAGTTTTCCATTTCATAGATTCTTACTCGGTCACTTCCGGAATAGACATTCATCTTTCCGTTTCTTAAAAAACCCACAAGGGTAATATTTAATTTCTTAGCTAATTCAACGGCCAAAGAACTTGGGGCGCCGATGGCAGCAACAATAGAGATCCCTGCCATAGAAGCTTTTTGTATCAATTCAAAGCTGGCCCTTCCGCTTAATAAAAGAACCAAATTCTTAAGAGGGAGCTCAAGACCCTCACGCAATGAAGCTCCTATCACTTTATCTAAAGCATTATGGCGCCCAACATCTTCACGAAGAAGAGTTACTTCACCTCGCGCATCAAAGAGAGCACTA
This sequence comes from uncultured Halobacteriovorax sp., assembly GCA_913061265.1. Lineage (GTDB taxonomy): Bacteria > Bdellovibrionota > Bacteriovoracia > Bacteriovoracales > Bacteriovoracaceae. The sequence continues at coordinate 124,701 of CAJXVS010000006.1, forward strand.
GCATGAAGACCACCTGTATGAGCGAAGACTTTTTGCGCTTCATCTAAGGCCTTTGGTAAGTGGTACAAAAACTCCTGAGAAATCTCAAGGCCACCTTCAATACAGTCGCTATAAGGATTTTGAGTCATCAAGGCTTCAATACTCGTCTTGCCACAAACGCCGCAAGAAGAACTGGTATAAAAATGTCTTTCTAACTTTGAAAGATCTATTTTTGCATCATCTCTTAAAAAGAGCCTAACAATATTGCCCTTATCTCCGCAGTGTTTAATCTCTTCAACTTGATCAACGGACTTGATGATGCCTTCAGAAAATAAAAAGCCGAAGGCCAAGTCAAAGTCAGAGCCTGGAGTTCGCATCGTTATGGAGACGGTCTTCTCTTCGCGGCTCCTATGCATGCCGCGGCTTTTTGAATAGTTCAGCCTGATCTCTAAGGGCTCTTCAATCGCCACCTGATCACTTAGGCCTAGGGCCACGGAACCGGTTAATCTGAGAATAGGGAGTTCAATTGTCTCTTTCATAGAAACGAAATTCTCGCAGAGAATGAAGAGATGATCAACAGGTTAAATGATTGAAATTATTGAGTGATTACCAGAAATTCTGATCTTTTCCCCAGCGCGAGGGATTAAGGCTCTTTTTAGAGAAGTTCTTACTAACGTAAAAGCTGCTTACAACTTCTCCGCTAGCATAGATTCTTCCGAAGAATCCATCCTTACCAGGAGTCTTAATGAGATGAATCATACGATTCTTCCCTTTAGATAAAACCATGCCTCTACAAGGCCCTAGTCCATTGGTGCTATGATTCTTTGGATGCTCTGCTTTAAAGACTTCATCTAAGTAAAGGCCAATCTTTGTAGATAGTGAAAGATTTAACAACACTCCCCCTTCCTTACTTTTTGATCCTTCAGTTAAACGAATCTTTATAGGCCCTTGTTCTCCTGATCTTGTTCTATAGATACCATCCACTTCACCTAAGTAGGATTTTACAAAAGACTTTGGAAGACCTTCAAGCTTTTCTGAATAGGGTTGACTCCCCCAAAGATCACTAAAGATATCAAATGAGAAGTAGCCCTGAGGTCCTCTTCCTGATTTCTTAAAGATATTATCTTCAAAGCCAATAAACTTTTCTTTTTGACTATCATTAACAAGCTTTGGTTTATTTAAAAAGCCACCATAAGTTTCCGTGCAAGTTTTTAGATCTTTAATTAATTTATCTCGTTTTTCATCAGAGCCATCATTAAGATAGACCTCGGGTCCTGTTGATTTAGGAAGGGCCGGGCAAAGAGTTAAAACTTCTTTTAGGTATTGATCATAAGACTTTGGATTCTCAACTAGGACTTTCTCTGATGCAGATAACTTAAAGCCTAGGTTGGCCATAAACATAAGCATTAGTTTTTCCATGATCTCATCAGATGCTTCAAGCTTCTTCGCGGGATCAACTTCTTTATAATAATTCTTTAAGATGGATTCTTTTAGTTCAAGATACTCAGTATCAGAAGGCTTAACGACTACCATAACCGGTTCTTCGATTTCGACCTCTTCATTTTCTCCATAGAACTTTGAGATTCCAAAGCCTAGGGAAAAGACAAAGCAGATAAAGAGGAATTTAAGAAAATGATTCATAAGATCTTCGAATGCTTTAAGCTTATTTCAACCGGGGTCATTTCTTTATGAAAGTTCTTATTCACCCAGTCTTGAATTAACTTATGCAGCTCTTCTAAAGAGTTTGCCTTTAAATCGATAAGTTCATTCTCACCAATGGCGCGAAACTCTCCTGTTTGCACATATTCTTTTATTTGAATCAAGAGCACTTCAGATTTTGGCCTATGGGCATTCTTATAAATAAACATCCAGTGACTAAAGGCCCCAAGAAGAACAAAGAGGTGAAAGATTTCATGAGGGCCTATAACGCCAGGCCAGATCACAGGCCAACGAGTGAATTCAAGAACCGCCCCTAGTGAATAGGCAATGCCTCCAGCTCCAATATATTTATAACTAGATTTAGGATAGTACTTATAGAACATCCAAATCGAGATAACCCCGATCCAGCCTAGAAATAAAAAGAAGAACAGGCTGAGCCATTCAGGAATATTAGTAAAGAAGATCATCTCTAAGGTCAGGCCAGTAATAGCAATAAACCAAACGGGAATCAAGATTCCCCAGCGCTTAACTCCTCTAAAGAGAATAAGATGCATGGGAGTAAAAGATCCTGCAATTAAGATCCATATAGCGGCATGATCGAGGTGGCGAAGAACAAAACGCGGCGTGTTTCCGGGTTCTAATAAATGATAAACTCCGCTCATTGAAAAAAGAAAGACGAGGCTAAAGCTATAGATACCAAGACCAATCTGCCTTTGACGGTTACCTTTTCCCTTACGCGCTAAAATGATACCAAAAACAAAGAAGAAACCTGCTCCTAGTAAATGAGTTAAACTACTAAAAGGTTCACTAAAACCTGGAATCGCAATGATCTCCATTAAGACTCTCCTAGAGCTAAGCTCATATGAACATCATCTAGGAGTTCATTAACACCTTGAGTGGCCTTAGGCTCAACTCCCCATTCAACAAAACCAAACTTTTGATAAAGCTCAATGGCCTTCTTATTCTTAGCATCTACACTTAAACGGATATTAAAAACCTTATCTTGTTTCTTAGCGTGGTCGATAGACTTCTTCAAAAGGGCCTTAGCAACACCATTACGCCTCACATCCGGGTGAACATAGATTCCCCAAATATTCATCCTGTGGTTTAACTTAGGCAGATTGTCGCGGTACATCCCAAGGATGCCAAGAAGCTTGTCATCCATATAAAAACCAAAGATGAGGTTATCTGGATTTTCGCTACCTAAAAGTTCTTGAAAGTAAGCGGGACCGGTTTCTTTTTCTTGCTCATAGCTAATTAAAAAGGAATCGGGAGATTCTTTAAGCCCTTGAAGGCGTAAATCAATAAAGGAGTCTAAATCTAATTCAGATAGGGGGCGAACTTGCATGGACAATAATATACAGTTAAGCCCGCAAAAAAACTAGAATCGAAAGACCTCTAGGCGCGTTATTTTAGCTTAAAGAAGCGCCCGAGAAGATCTGCTGCACAGACCCCATGATTGATGATCCACTTACCAGTCTTTCCACAACCATTCTTTGAGTCCACAGGAAGCCCATGGCCCATTCCCTTTAGGATCACGGTCTCGACCACTGATCCTCTTTTTGAGTTGGAGTATGAAGTATGCAGCATCTTTGAATTATCGGTAATAACTGACCCTTTCTCGATTTGATGAATGGCGTTCCACTGCTCTTTTAACTCAGTGGCATTATCTGGAGAAACATAAGGATCTTCAGTTCCTTGTAGGATCATCACCTTTGGGTAATCCCCTCTGTGCCTATAAGCCGCTTTTACTAACCATTTCCATTCAGCTCCAGTTCTATCGATGGACTTCATGCACTTAAAAGCACCAAACACATCACTTGCACAACCAAAAGGAATCCCAGCGACAGTAGCGCCGGCCTTAAACATGTCCGGGTAAGTGGCGAGCATGACCGCGGCCATTGCTCCTCCGGCGGAGAGGCCCGCTATGAAGACTTTTTTCTTTGAAGCTAGGCCTTTAACTTGAAGATAACGAATCATCTGGGCAATAGAGCCAGACTCCCCTCTGTTTCTTAAGAAGTCGAAGGGTGAGAACCAATTAAAACATGCTTGAGAATTATTGAATTTTGTCTGCTCAGGAATAAGAAGAAGGCTACCAGAGCTTTCTGCCAATTGGGCAAAGCCGGTTTCATTATCAATATCTTGAGCTCGCTGATTACATCCATGAAGAAGAACAATAAGGGGAGCATTTGGTTTAACGTTCTTTGGCGTATAGACGAACATACGAAGAAGGCCTTCATTGAGTCCAAAGTAAGGGATCTCTTTTGTACCTGCGATAGCTGAAATTGAAATGATGGCGCTGATAGCAATGATAAGGTTCTTCATCTATTCTCCTTCTCTTTATTTAACATGACACGGTCATCACTTAAAGAGTCATTGAAAGAATTTGAGAGCAAAGAATCTCCTAAGAGTCTGAAATAATTAAGTCTCATTAAAGAAACTCTTAGGATGAATCATGATTCTGCTAGGCTTTGCAGCATAAGTTTAGGCTTAAGAAATGGAGTAAGATTCCCCTCGAATCTAATATAAGCGGCGCTTACCCAATGCTGGAGAAGCCCCGCCGTAAATAAAAATTAAGCGACTGTGATCAATGCGATATAAAAGATAAACAAACAAAACAAAATGGTATCCTTGCCGTCGTTGTTCATGACCTATCCTTTTTTAAAAAACTAAAAGTAAAAACCCTGTCAAAAAAATCCAGAGCCCCTGTATGAGAAAGAAAGCTTGTAGGTCTTCTTGGTGGAAGGAAACTCCTATCTACCAACCAAGTCTTACTGAAAAATTCAGTATGGCTGCTTCTGTAATCCCTTGAGTTCATCCTTTCCTCCCATGTAAAAGAGAGAGGCATATCTCTCTTTTTCTGTATCTTTCTCTATCGCTGCTTGAGCGAGCAAAGCGAGAAGGATTTAACGTCCACCTCCGTCCAAGAGGGAACCGGGACGAAGGTCCTCCCTCTCGCTCTGCCGTTTCAAAAGTATTGTCCAAAGAGGTAGTCCCTTCAGTGATTAAAAAATGTGTAACTAGTAGTGCCGCCATAAGTTTGTCTCCCCGTTAATAAGTATATTACGTAAGTTTTGCGTAAGTGCAACAGCTTTTTGCGTACCTTTTGCGTAAGTAGAATAATTTTAGATACTTAAGGGGAGAATTAAGGCCATAATCCCCTTTATGAAACTTCAAAGTGAACTGATTTACGCCCGCTCTGAGATCGATATCTCCCAGCAACCTAAGACTGACTTTAAGATCATGCTTGTCATGCATGGCTATGGAGATTCATTAGTTCCTTACCGAATCTTTACTCAAGAAGTGAATATAACTAACTGCCATTACCTACTTTTAAATGCTCCTCTAGAATACTTTGGGGGCTATGCTTGGTATCACCTCCCTCCAGAAGATCCTAAAGAATCAATAGCTGCCCCTGTAAAATTAATCTTAGATGAAATTAATTTCCTTTTAGAAGAAGGCTTTAAGAAAGAAGACATCCTACTTTGTGGTTTCTCTCAAGGGGGCTGCATGGCGCTTTCGGCTGCCATGGCCTTTGGTGAAAAGCTTGGCGGTGTAATCGCCTTATCTCCTAAGACTTATCCTTTTATGCTGGATGATCTTACAAAAAGTTTTTTAGAGACTCCAACTTTTATAGCTCACGGTACAGAAGATTCAGTCATCCCTTTTCAAGATGTAAACTCTTGGGCGAGCAATCTCCTTAAGTCTCACTCAAACTTAAGATTTGAGAAGTATTCCATGGGACATGAAATTGATATCGATGAGATTCATGACCTAAGAGATTGGCTTAACGAGCAGCTCTAAAGCCTTATTTTAACTATTTAGCTTATTTACTTTAGTTATTCTCTCAAGCTCCGATAAAGAGTTGAGAGAAAATATATGAAAAAACTAATTTATCCTTTTATTGTTTTAATTGCAGTTTCTGTATCAATGAGTTCATTTGCTCTAGATGACAATAGCGGCGACTCAAGACCAATGTGTAACTTTGGTGGTTGGATGTCTCTCTTTGATAAAGAGGGAAATTGCATGCCTCCCTGGAAAAGATTCGTAAAAGAAGACGATGGCATTGCCGACTTTGGTCAGCCTTATACGTCTAAGTTCTCTTGTGGAAAGAATCTTTTTCGCTGTAACCCCTTAGTCTTTGGACCAGCAAACGATGGAAAGGGTCATTGTGTTTTAACAAATGATAAAGATGCAAATTTAGCTACGAAGGCCTGCCTAGAAAAAAGTAATCCCAAGGCCATTCAAGAACAAATTGTTAGGTTATCAAAAGATCCTGAAAAGCACGCTCAATTTATTGGTGTTGCTGCTGAAACAATAAGGTTTTGTAAATCTCAAACTGGTGGAGCTGAATACTGTAATGAACTTGAAAGTATTTTATCCTCTTCTTCAAAACGTTTAGCGGATTGTACAAAGGGCTCGGACCTTTATGACTTTCTCCCATTTGTCGTATCTCCTTTGAACGAAGATGAAATTAATCAAATCACCAATAACCTAGTTCCAGGTTTTGAAAAATACTTGATTGAGAAGCAACGTAAGATTGATGAAGCGAAAGCGCATAATAAACTTATCTATGATAAGGCCCTCGCTACATTCGTTGGTGCACCTAAGACTGCTCTTATGATTAAGACCATTAAAGGCAATACAACCAAGTGTCTTGATAGATCTTGTTACAGAGATCAAAAGGACAAGACATCTAAGTCAATTAAAGGAAATGCCTACTGGAAAAAGAACGCTAAAGGTAAAAACCGGTTAGTGAAAAAAGCCCATGGCTCCCTGGCCTTTTGTTACAGGTACGTAAAGTATGGCCTAACTGGAAAAGATAATTATGTTGATAGTAAGTGGGACATAGGCGGAGTTAATGCCGTCCATGCTGGGAAATACTTAAAAGATTTAGGCTTTCAAAATATAATGAATGATCCTAATTTCCCTGATGTTGATATTCATAATGCTCCTATAGGCTCTATAATAGTTTATAAGAAAAAAGGCGCAGCAAAAGGAAGACCTGGGCATATTGAAATTAAAACTGCTGAAGATGAGTACACAAGTGACTTTATAAATGACAGTCCAACTACTGTCGGTGGACAGCGAATTCCAATTGGAATTTACGTAGATCTACCAAAAGATCAATTATCAAAACTAGTTGAGGTACCGAATGAATAATTTAATTAAAATCATATTTTTAGTCTTATTTTCTACTTCTCTTTATGCAAGTAGTTCTCTTGATAAATTAAAATCTATTAAGAGCGTAACTTCCAAAAACAAAGAGCAAGTCTTTAGAGTCATTAATACTGCTGGGGAATCTCTTAATAAGAAGTTTGATAAAGATGTCTTAAAAGAGTTAGGACGAGTTTTTCCATTACTACACAAAGTGGATTCAAACTATTATATCTTAGAAAGTTTTACAAAGGTCTTGAAGACTGATTCTAAACGCTTTGAAAAAGAAATGAAAAAGCACTTACCCAAAAAAGATTTCGAGATATTAAAAGATAATATTCAAATGCTTTTGAATGAAATCAAAAATGGAAATGGATAATTTAAATTTTTGAAGGGGGCCTATCCCCTTTAAAGCTTATTTTTTTATCCATACCTATGACGATCGTTCTAGGTAGCGTATCAATCCCATAAGATTTAGCAACTGTTTTAGTCTTATCCATTAAGATTTTATAATTAAACTTATAACGCCTTAAAAACTTCTTAACAAACTTCTCACTCTCACCGCTATTAATTCCAATAAAGAGGGCCTTGGGGTATTTTTTCTTAAGAGCGTGGAGCTCAGGCAGCTCAGTTATGCACGAGGTGCACCAGCTGGCCCAAAAGTTTAAGACAATGGTCTTTTTTCCGAGGTGATCTTTTAACTTAAACTCTTTTTTATCTTTATAAGTGGTTAAGTTAAAGTCTTTAACCTCTGAAGAGAAAGCTGAGAGAGAGAAAAGTAAGTATAGTCCAAGTAGTTTTTTCATATGCTTTGCTCCAATATTTGATGGGACTTCTTACTTCTAAGAACATCCCCATTTTCATTAATGATAAATCCATTTAATTCATTCTTGTTCATAAATTCAAGGCCCCTCTCTTGCCCCATGATCATAATGGAGGTCGCCGTGGTGTCTGCTCTTTCAGCTGTTTCAGAAAAGATTGAAACTGAAACTAAGTCCCTTGAAGAGCTTCCTGTCTTAGGGTCTAGGATATGATGATAGGCCTTGCCTAGCTTATGAATAAAGTTATTATAATTTCCTGAAGTGGCAAGGGCGCCATTATGAATCTTAAAATAGGCGCAGGACTTTGTGGGATCTTCAGAAAAAGGGTTCCTCACCCCGACTTGCCAGGCCCTTGGGGCGTCAGCTCTTGAATCAACTCTAATGTCGCCAGAGCCGTTAAAGTAAAAATTACTTAATCCCCGCATCTTTAAAAGTTCGAAGCCTCTATCAACGGCGTAACCCTTTCCGATTCCACCGAGGCCTATCCTCATCTTTCTATGAGGTAAGAAGACTGTACTCTTAGTATGATCTAATTCGATACTCTTATAATCAATATAAGAAGCGGCCTCTTTCATCTCACTTTCATTAGGAGTGGTAGAAGCTCTTTTATGCTCCCTCCAAAGATGCCCAACGCTAGCAAAGGAGATATCAAAGGCGCCGTTTGTTTCATCTGATAATTTAAGAGACCTCTCAATGATCTGAAAGACTTCTTCGTCAACTTCAACGGGGGCAATCCCAGCTTTCATATTGATCTGATTAAAAGGTGAAGGTCTAAAGTCAGTCAGAAGATCTTCTACTCGCGCCACTTCATTAAAAGCAAGTCTTGCAATCTCTTTAATCTCTTCATGACCATGCACAGAGCCGGGATAGATCTTAAATTGAAACTCTCCTCCCATATGCTTTGAATTGATTTCGATTATTTGCTTATCCATTAGAATTCAGTACCGACCCCTAATTGAACAATTAAATAATTGAGATCATGACTTCTTTTATAATAATAAAGCCCCGAAGTAAGAGTGAAATCAAGGAGCTCAACCTTACTTATCTTTTTATCACCGATGATCTGTTCATAATGAATCCCAAGTCTATGTGAATCAAATGAAGAAAGATCTGAATCCGCCGTCATCAAGGTCTTTGAAGTAGGCAGCTCTTTATAATAATACTTTGTCTGATCTTGAGAGTAATACCTATAGCTAGGAACCACAAAGGCATTGCCTTCTAGGAAGGTCATCCGAAGACCTGCTTCTGCCGTATGGGCCTTGACATCCCAGTCATCCATATAATAGCGGTAGTTAAAATGCACGGCCATCTCATCGCTAAAGCCATGAACATACTTTGTACTCAAAGCGTGACGGTCCCGCCCATTAGGCAGGCGCTCTTCAACTCTTGAAAAAGCATTGCCATAGGGATTGTCTAGAACCTTAACCGAGTTTGAAATATTATTTAGCTTTCCGTTCATAGTGATAAACGTATAACCAAAAGAGATGATATCTCTTACGCTCAATAATTGAGAAGCCGAGATGTCCATGGCCGAGATGACTCTTCCTTTAAATTCACTAGTCTTATTTGTTTGAAGATCAAAGTCTTTGGCCTGATCGAGATAAAGCTGAGGAGTTAAACTCACAACAAAGTTCTCATCCTTGAAACGCCCTTCCCAAGTGCCGCTAAAATTTAAAGATTTATAATCATACTCTGAAGAAACACCAATATTGGCGCCATAGGCCCAGGTCTTCTTATCTTTTGCTATTCCGATCTTTCCGCCAATTCTTCCTTGGCGTCCAATCCCCTCGCCACTAGCCCCTGTGTTTCCATCAAGCTTTGTATCTGAAGCTGCTGTCCAAGTATCAAAGGCGAGGTGAACTTTTACATCAGTATTTTCATCGATCTTATAATCAACAAAGAGCATAGGCTCTAGAACACTAACGTCTTCCTTGTTTGAATTATCAAAGACCTGATGACCTTCGGTTCCATCTTGAAAATAAGCATTGATAAAGAACTTGGCCTTAGAGTTTATTGAAGCTAAGACATTTTGAATGCCGAGTAGCAGAAAGATTATTCCTATCCAAAGCTTTCTAGTTACAACCACAGCCGCCCCCTACTGAAGCAGATCCGCCCGCGGCCCCTTCACGATAAGAATTCACTTCTTCTAAAAAGACTGACTCCTCTGGGGTGGGGTTTAATTGCATTAGTCTTGAGGAGATAAGCCCTCTATCGATCTGTTTTACGTTGGCGCAGCTAGTTCCTAAGAATAAGAGGCCTAGCAATATGGCGGTCTTCATAACCTGCTCCTTAATAATTCCATTCACTTACCTCTAAGTATGTAATTATTCTATCCGGATGCCAAGATGGTTTTTCCCTGATATAAGACAGCTTATGGAAAAGAAAATAAACACAGGCATTCACTCAGTATACGTTGGTAACCTAAGCTATAACCGCGATGAAAACGGTATCTTAGGGCTCTTTAAACAATACGGGTTTATCAAAGAGATTAAATTAATGCGCGAAGGCAAAGAAGATAAAAGTAAAGGTGTCGCCTTTGTTGATATGGTCAATATTAGAGATGCCCAAAGGGCCATTGACGCTCTTAACGGAACTCAAGTTGATGGGAGAACTTTAAAAGTCTCCATGGCCTCAACTCAAGGCTTTGTTCCAAAAGATAAACTTGAAGAACAAGAAGATAAGCCTTTTCAATTAAGCCGTAAGAAAGAACTAGGGCTTATGAAAAAAGAGCGCCGAATAAGTGCTACAAAAGGACTGAAAGCTCTTTTTGATTCACAGAAGAAATAATTCCTTTAAGATAAGATCATGAAATTAATAATGACCGGTGGCGGGGACTCTCGCCACTTTAGTGAAATTGATAAGAAGTTTATTAAGCTCTTATCAAAGTCTCCTACTCTTCTTTTTATTCCTCTCGCTGGAAGTAAACGTTCTTGGAAGAACTCTCTCGCCCGTATCAAAGAGACCTTTTCTACTATTCATTTTGATAATATCGAAAGCTGCTCGAACCTGCATGATCTGACTTGGGAATACCTTAAAGGCTTTGACGCTATCTACATCGATGGTGGGAATACCTTTCAGTTAATAGACTTTATCAGAGACACCCATGCCTTTGAGCTGCTTCACCGTTTTATTCATAAAGGCGGCGTGATCAACGGCGATAGTGCTGGGGCCATCGTTCTTGGCAGCCATATTGAGACCGCCCACTTTGGCCTTCACGGCGATCAAAACAAGGCAGGGGTCATAAGCTATCAGGGCCTTAACCTTCTTGGAAACTGGGCCATTCATTGTCATTATAAGAAATCAGAAAATAAAGAGATCAAGAAGTTTGTGAAGGACTTTGGCTTTCCTGTCTTGGCCCTTCATGATGAGTCTTCAGTCTATATTAAAAACCGCCGCCTTAAAGTTATTGGAAAGAAATCAGTAACTGTTTTTACGGAAAAAGAGGTTCGGGTTATTAAAAATGAAGAGAGCTTTCTCTTAAGCTAATACAGAAGGTGCCCTGCCAATTGCGAGGCACCTTAGTCTACGTTATTCTTAAAGATTATTGACATTGATAACAGCTGAGACATCAGTTGCCTTACAAGCTGATAGAAGGGCCATGTTTATACCAAGGTTTGTATAAGTATAAGCGAGGTCAATCCCCTTTCCATTTACTTTAACTTCAAAATAATTCTCATAACCAGTATGAGCATATCCTAGAGAAGTAATTTCTTTTTTAACAGGAGTTATCTCTCCGCATGGCTCGCATAACTCAATGATTGAGTTTGATAGAGCTAGTTTAGAGACGGCAACTTGGGCTTGCTTCTTAGTGATATAAGCACATTGATCAGCAAAGGCCGTCGTTGATACTAAAAGTGCAATTGAAAGTAAGATGAGGTTCTTCATATTTATTCCTTTATGTTAGTTAGTTTCTAATATTTGAGCATTCTTTAATGATTCTCTTAACAACAAAGTCTGACCCGTAATCATCACTCAATCTATAAGAGGCAACTACTCTTTCAGATCCAAATACTGGGTGGTATCCATCAGAGTCCATGTCCTCAATGACTTCACAACTAAGGACTTCGATATCATCGTGAGCGCCCCCAACATAGCGGTTGCTAATGACTCCGGCATCAAGTCTTAGTTGATGACATACCTTTGAGATTGACCCCATATAACAGAAGTTCTTCTCATGTTTTTTATCTGTAATGGCGTAGTCAAAGCTTGAGTCAGAAAAGCCAATGGTCACTTCACCTTTAACTGTCGAAGTAATTATTTGAGTGTTCGTTGCAAAGGCTGCTGACGAAAGAAATAGGGCAAAGATTATAAGTGACGTTTTCATAGGGCTCCAAGTGTGTTTTTGCTCACCCTACTCCCTTCAATACCCTATGAAAATTTGAACTCTTTTGCCCTGTAATATTTGCAGAGTAAGAAGAAGGCCTGTCCTTCCTTACCCTTATTTAGCTATTAAATACTCATTTACTAGGCTTATAACGGCTTCTCTAACTGCTCTGCTTGCATCAGCCCCTCCAATATTACTCACAACAGCGACTGCGTAGTTCTCTTTAGGTGAGATCCACATCTCGCCATAGTTCATCGTATTACTACCATTATGAAAAATAAGCCTGTCACCCTTCGCCCATTTAGGTTTCATCTCTATCCACCCGAGGCCAAAGACTTGGTCTTTAAGGGGGCTGTGTAGTTTCTTAAAAGAAGAGGTCTTTAAATAATCTGAATTGCCTTGCGATCCCTTTAAGTGCTCTTGAATATATCTTCCCCAGTCTACTATAGAGCAGTGGACTTTACCCGCAGGAGCAATAGCATCAGGATTATCGGCGTAAGGACCAGGGTTAACACTAACCACTTTTCCATTTTGAGAAACATGACCTCGTGGTTGATTATAACGGCCAGGCTCTCCTGCGGCACCAAAGCCACAACTTTCCATTCCTAAGTCTGTAAATAAAGACTTTTTAATAATGTCTTCATATTTTCCTTTCATTTTCTTTTCAATGGCGTGCCCTACCAAAGTAATCCCGGCATTTGAATAATTTGATTTTAAACCAATTTTGAAACTTGGTTTTTCTATAAGGACAGTTTTAGCTAAAAGGCTTCTTTGGGAAAGAGCACTTTCCGAGTCATCGCTTTGCATCTTCCAAAACTGGCTCCACATTTTTGGATAAGATTCTATAAGGTTAGAAGTAACTCCCCCTTGATGACGCAAAAGCTGTTCAAGAGTAGAAGCCTTAAAGTCTTTATGGATCGTTAAATCACTAAAGACTAATTCTAAAGAGTCATTCCAACTGAAATGTCCTTCCTCTATCATCTTGGCCAACAGAGTTGCTGTCATCGACTTAGTATTTGAACCTAAATGAAACTTATCAAAGATAGTAACGTCTTCGTGTGCTTCAATGGCCCTTAGGCCTGAAGCACCTACATTGATGATATTTTCATTATTAACAACGATTGCTGCTATCGCTGGAAGCTTGTATTTAACTCGAATGGCTTCGAGCTTTTGAGTAAACACTGTATTATCTTTTAAGCTTTGGGGCTTTCGACTTGAGGCGCATGCAACAATAGGGATAAGAAGAATGGTGATGAGTAAGGTCGTTGTTTTTTTCATTTATTTTCCTTTTTTTTAATATGAATTCTTTTAAGGGGTCCGTAATCAATATGATGAGGATAAAGGCTAAGATTGAGAGCATAGCTTTCACCATCTAGATCTTCTAAAGCGGAGAACTCATCTATGAGTTCCTTTAATTTTTTTGAGAAGATCTGAAATGATTTTTTATTAATATTAGTTTTCTTGATAAGTCCAATCAACTCTTCAGAGTCATCGCCTTCTAACTGAGAGATATTTTTTCCTAAATCATTTTTTAGAAAGCTTAGGACCTTAGAGTTTGCCCCATGTGTTTCTTGCTCGATGATAAAAGAAGAGGCGGAGGCTATATAGTATCTTTCCACTACTCTTCCTATATCCCTCTCTTCGTGAATATTTATGATCCGTGCTTTTTCTAGCTTCTTAAAGTGATGAGTTAGATTTGCGGGGTGAACATTCATTTTTCGAGCAATATGAGTGATGGTCATAGGCTTTGCCGAAAGAAGCTCTATTATTTTACTTCGCACGGGATGTAAAAAGGCCTTCAGCTGAAGCTCTGTCTTAAGAATTTTAACTTTCTTATTTTCCATACCTATCATTAGAATAATTTCTAATGATCTGTCAATATAAGTTAAGTCCCAGAAATTATGACAAAGCTTACCAAGCTACGCTTTAAGCGGCCTTTTTCCAAACATTCCATTTAAGAATACTAAGCATGCCCAAACCATGCTTCCTGGAATGGCTACATGCAGCTATAAATACTTAACGACGAGGAGTCCATATGAAAAGAAGAGAATTTTTTAACAAAGCCGCCATCTCAGGCCTGGGTCTTGGTGCCGCAGCTTTGTTGCTACCTAAAGAGGCTATTGCTGATCTTAACGAAAACTCAGAAGTAGGTGTTCTTCATGAAATCTCAAGAAATCATGGGCATGAACTAGTTATGAATCTTAACGACCTCTTGGTTGTTTTTAGAAGGTTAAAGCTTGAGGAGAAGATCACTATCGATATTAAAGGTAAAAGCAGGCATGCTCACTCTATTGAGTTAACCTTTGATCAGGCCCTAAATATCTTACTTGGAGAAACGCTAGTTATCCTAAGTTCTAAAGACGCAGGTCACTCTCATAGTGTTTCAGTTACTTTGAAGATTGAAGAGTAGGCCCTACATATTATAGAGCTTAGGCTCCTTGGTCGGTTTCTTAGGGGTACTCCCCTTAACTTTATAAACTGAAATTTCTACATTTTTTCCTTTCAGTTTTATATTGCCGCCGGCCTCGAAAACAAACCTATCACTTAGGAGTTCTTGAACAGACTGGGATATAAGAAAGTCTGTTTTTAGCTCCTTGGTCATAGATTCAAGGCGGGCCGCAATGTTTACGGTATCACCGATGATGGTGTATTCCATCCGCTGATCAGAGCCAATATTTCCTGCGATCGATTCACCAAAATTGAGACCCATGCCTGCGGCGATTGGATCTAATTCTCTTTCTTTTCTTTCCTTATTCATTAATTGAAGCTCTTCTCTCATTTCTAGGCAGGCCATGACTGCATTAAAAGCATCATCTTCTTCTAAGAAGGGAACGCCCCATGTGGCCATAATGGAATCCCCAATAAATTTATCAATGACTCCCCCGCGGTTTTGGATGATCTTTACCATGCGTCCCATATAGTCATTCAACATGAGGACAACTTCTTCAGGCGAGAGGCCTTCACTAAAAGTAGTAAAGCCACGAAGATCAGTGAAAAGTACTATGGATGAGACCTTCTCTCCCCCAAGTTTTACTTCTCCAGAGAGGATCTTATCTGTCACTTGAGTTCCGTGGTATTTAATAAAGACTTCATGAAACTTCTCTTTTTCTTGAAGACCTACTGTCATTTGATTGAAGGCTCGGGCAAGATCTGAGAGTTCATCTCCTCCACTTTTGGCCACATTTACACTGGTCTCTAATTTTCCTTTCGCTACTTCTTCAGCGGCATCTTTTAGCCTAAGTATAGGAGCGACTAAATAGCCGGAGAAAAGAGAGCCACAAAGCATGGCTGAGCAAAAAAGAATAAAGGCCAACCAAGAAGACATCTTTATTACTTTTCTAGAAGATTCAAGGGCAATAAGAACGGGCACTTCGGCCACGACTCCCATGCCAGCAAAGCCGATCTTTCTAAAGGCGGCTAATCGTTCTTCTTCAGTCTCAGTATCGGTATACTGAAACTGCTTATTGGGAATTTCCGTTGCCAGGAGTTCCTTCATATTACTAAGAGGAGCAAGAGTGTTGATCTCACTTAGTTTTTTATCAGAATGAGTAATCAGAAAACCATTTTGATCCACAAGATAGGTAGAAACTCCTTCAGATTTTTTAAAGCTCTGAAAAAGCTCTTCAGTCTTAAAGACTCCAAGCCTAGCCCTTGTTGAGGGGCTATTAGGAATATTAGGTAGTGCAATTATCATAAGACCATTGTGACTTTTAGTTCCTTTAATTAAACCAACTTGCTCTTGTCCTGAAAAAAGTTTTTCTAGGTTAATCCCAAAGTTTGGAGAGATTAAAAAGCTTCGAAGATCTTCTTTATTCTTTTCGAAATAATATTGAAATGAAGGAATAATATGTGTTGAGAGAATATTAATCCCTTGCGAACTTTTCTCTACTTCAAAAAAAGCATGGAGTTTTAAGTTCTTTTCCTTATTTTTAGAATCTTTACTTTGCCCCTGCATCTTCTGAACATAGCCTTTGAAAATCTCTCTTGTTTCTGAGGATAAACTTTTGGCCTCGTGATAACTTAGCTGCTGGACTAAGAGAATATTATCTTTTTGAAAGAGCCGAACTGAGAAAAAAGTAAGAAGAGAGATACTTACAAGGAGTAAAATGGCAATAAGCCCAATTAGTTTATAGCCCAATGTTAGGCGTTTTATCCTTAAACTAAACTTCATTAAATCTCTCCATTATGTATTATCGGTTTCTAGGAAGTCATCTTTAGTCCTTAATATTACTCATTTTTACTTGAGGTAAACCGATCAGAACTCATGTTATTAAGCTCTTTCGACAGTTTTAGAGTTCAAATCCTCGCTTTAAGCGTTCTTTCAAGCGCTGGGGTGTTGTTTGGCTCTGTTAAACTTCATGGTGAACTCAATAGAAGAGAAGGTCCTGGTACAGGGGAAGTCATTGCTCGTGTTCAAGAATTTAGCGGAATCGTTCAAAGAAAAAGGGCCCGTAGGTACTCATGGTCTAGAGTTTTAGTTGGAGATGGATACTATCACCGTGAATCACTCCAAACCGGAGAGAGTAGCCAGGTGGAGCTTCTTCTCAGTTCAGATAAAGCCAATATAAAGTTAAAAGTAGAAGAGAATAGCTTAGTCGTTTTTAATTCAGAATCAGAGTTTGGTTTAGAAGTTATTGATGGAGCGATTGAGGTTCTTAAAGAAGATCAGACCTATCATATTTTTAAACAACGAGATCAGTTAAAGAGAATTAGAGTTAGTGTAGCTCTTGAGTCCCCTTCCCTTGGTGCGGAGTTTTTCACTAAAAGAGATGAAAAAACTTCCGTCAAAATGAAGTGGAGTCTGAAGAAAGGTTCAATGAGTCCAACAAGTAATACAGTGCTTGAACTCTCAGACAATCCAGAGTTTATTGGCTCGCCTATTTATTCAAAAAATATCTATCTTCAAAAAGAGACGATTATAGACTTGGGATCTGGTCATTACTACTGGAAGCTTTCTAATACTAAAGAGACTCTAAGCCGCACAGGTCAGTTTAAGGTAACTGAAGTTCGGCCACTTAATTTATTATCTATCCAAAGTAAAACCCCAGGAACAGCTGATTTTTATTGGCGCGCTCCTAATTATCTTCTGAAAAAAGAAACGGGAGAACACTTTATCCAAATTGCCTTAGACGCCAGCTTTAAGAATAGAGTTAGAGAGCATAAGATCTCCCCCTCTCAGCAATTCAGCACAATTAATGAAGAGGATGAGCGTCTTTTATTTACTCGCTTAAAAAGTATTTATCCTAGTTTTTCTGTCTTTAGCGATAAAGCTTCTTTTAAGATGAAAGATGGAAATATAAGTAATATTTCGTTTCTCAATCAAAATAAACCTAAGCAAATAGCGAAACTCAGTCAGGTTAAAAATCAGATAAAAAAAGAACCTGCCCCTGAAGAAACTCAAGTTGAGATCATCACTGAAGAAGTCGATTTAGTAAAATTAACTCAAGAAGAAATTAAGATTGAGAATACGATCTCAAATATTAATGATGACGATAACCGTTTCCCACTTTCCATTAAAGAGCAAAAAGAAAATCTTTTATTCTCTTGGGAATACCCTGTCAGTAAGCTTATTAAAAGCTGGGAGATCTGGAGGGTAGAAGAAAATGGGAAGCTAGTGACTTTGTTAGCTTCAAAAATTGATAAGTCCGCTCGAGAGGCCTACCTTTCTTTTGATGAAATAAAGGAAGGCACTTTATTGGCCGTAATTGGCAATCTTCCCGATGAAAAATATATAACTTCTACCATTGCTAAATACTCTAGAAAGGCACCTCTTCCATTAGCTTCCATTAATATTCAAGAGAGTATGCGAATTGAGAAAGGTGGCTTTATTGATACAAATAAAATTCATGCCACTTGGAAAAGCGCCGGTACTGCTGATTACTATGTTATGAGGCTCTTTCAAGGAGATAAGATCCTCCACTCGAAGGTCGTAAGCCCCCATCTGCGAGAGGTCATAATCAATTATAAACTCGATGTTTATGATCCAAATATTAAAGTCGATATCAGAGCTGTTAGGGCCAAAAGGTACTCCTCCCCTATAAGTGATAAAGTTTGTCTCGCTGACGTGAATAAGGATAATCAGGTCAATCACTTAGATTCTGAATATCTTGAAGAAAATCAAAAAAATGAAGTGAAGTACATTTTCTCAAACTCAAATATTGAAGTAGGTGGAATTGGTGATGTTAGTGTTAATGGAGTTATAGATGAAGATGACCTATTAGTGGTTAAGTATTTCACAGGAAAAGATTGCTTTTAGATTCTCATCTACCTTACTAAACCCCACCAATAGTCTTTAAAATTATTCACCTAAGGCTCGATAATGTAAAAAAGAAAGGACCCCCATCCTACTTTGAGAAAGGGGGTCCTCTTTAGTCTCTACTTAACAACCAAAGCTTCTATCTGACTTGCGCCGACTTTATGGGTGCCGAACTCCAAGAAGCTGACATCAGTTAGGCTTTTAGCGTTCGAGGGATGTTTGAACTCTACGTGATCTGCTTTATTGATTTCGAATACTTTTGTTTTTGTGATGACTAATTTTACGCGGTCAAGATTCATTCTCTTTCCAGCCCCTGTTAACTCACCAAAGAGGATCTTATGACCTGAGTCTGTTAGATCTGTTACTGAGTACTCATGCTGAACGAGAAGCTTAGCTGCTCCGGCTCCTGTGACTTCTCCTGCGTAGCTCACTTCCATCATCCACGCTAAGACCATTAAAAAAGTAACTAGGGTTAATCCTTTCATTGTAACTCTCCTGCCTCAGCTTCAAAGCTAAGTGTGTCTGACATATCAAGTGTGAAAAATGGGATAGTCCCTTCGTAAAAAGGAGACCTCATAATATCGTATATCTTTTTGATGGCATCTTTTTGAACTGTTTTAATCTTTTGAATCCCTTCTTCGTTAAGAGTTTCACTCATAGTGTAGAAAAGGTTTTGACCTCTACTTATCTGGCTTGGCTTATAGAACTTAACCAGCTCTGGTAAATGCCCAGCTGCAATCTCAACATCTAATGAGAAGTCTTTTTGAGTAGCGTGGATCTCATCTTCTTTTGAAGTAAGGATTCCAAGGGTAAGCATATTCGTAAGCCTCTCAAGGCCGACCTTACCGTACATCTCGCTGACAAAAAGCTTTGTTGTGCCTTTTCTATTAGCTGCTAATTTATAGATAAAATAGCTCATCTGATCCCTAAGAACTTCGTTTAAATCGTTATCATAAGTATGGGGAGTTTCTGATTCAATAAAATGGCTAAAGGTATCCTGGAGCATCTCTCCTACCGGGCCATCGATCATCTTAACAAGCTTTGAGAGTTTCTTTTCTTTAGTCACAGTGCTTAGAATATTTAAGACTGTGTGAGGTGCTGGGTCGCCCTTGATAGAGCTGCTGAGAAGTCTTCTTAAAGTAGAAGCTCCTACCCCTGAGCGCATGGCCAGTCCATTGATGGAAACATTCGGATGTTTCTCAAAGTAGGACTCAACAATATCTTTCAACTGTTCACATTGGGTCACTGGGCTCTCCCTCCATTAGACCTATTACTAAGTCCTTTGTGCCTTTATTTTTTAATGAGCACAATGGAGGCGCTTACCTAAACTCTTAAAACCTTATTAAATGTCATAATTTTTCAGAAACTAACCTCATTTTTTAAGCGTTATAGAGAGAATAAGGGGCCAATCTGACCCCTTATTCTCTATATATTATCTCCTGCCTCTACGAGTTGGACGTACCGGACGATCAGGTCTCATCCTTGAAGGCATGCATTTTCCAAACCTTGGATTGAAGGTGAATCCCCTTCTACATTGCGTTCTAGGAGGCTTTACACTACCGCCGTTATTTCCTCCACCGCCGTTATTTCCTCCACCGCTGTTACCACCGTAACAGGCCTGAGTATTAAGTTTGATCTTCATCTTCCCTACAATGTCCGCACTATCGAGAGAAAGAAAAGCTGTTGCATCAGTATCTCTATAATTTCTATGAACCTGAGCTTTTAAAACGTTCTTTAAGATCATCTTTGTCTTCTTCTTCCCTCTTATTGAACATTCGGAATTTAAATCCACAGTCTTTGTCTGAGAGAAATTCCAATCCTCATCAACATCCCCTTTTCTCCAGACCTTTCTTAGAACAGTTCCCTTAACTCTATGTTCTCTATTGGTAGGTCCCGTGAAGTTTAAGAACTTTGAATGAAAGAGCGCTTGAGTCCCTTCGTCCATATAAGTAGCACCTCTATAATCGATGCTGATATCTGCGCTTATGATCTTATGCCCTTCAGGAATATCCGCATGGATAACAATCTTACAAACCTTATTTGCTGTGAACTGATCATGCCTACTCGTAGGAGAAGTATTATCATCATCAAACTCATCGTTCTCATTATCCCCGTCAAACTGAGGAACCTGAACCATCATTTCATTAAAGAGTAATGAGGCGGTTTGTTGGTTTTCTGTTTTGATAACTTCAACAGTTCCGTCAGGACAGCCAGAACCTTTAGTCGTGATCGCCCCAAATTGAAAATCTGTTTCTGCGCCAAAAGATTCAGCGGCGAAGATCACCAGGCTTAACATAATAAGTATGGGGATCATTGGTTTTAGGCTTTCGATATTATACTTCATCTCTCTCTCCTTATAATGATGCTGTTGTTTGCATCTTTACTAGGTTCTTTTTAAACCGCTTTATCTTTCTCTTAAAGATCAAACTTGCCCTTTGAAAGAAAAGGACACCACGTGGAGCAGGCTTTTATAGGGACTACTCCACGTGGCGCAGATAATGGACGCATTTGCTTTTCTTGCTTGAAAATATTTTTTTAGAAGCATAACTTGGATCCAACGAATGAGTAGCTCTACATTTGACCTACTTTTTAAAACACTTTCTTCGGGAGGGAGAAAATGAAAAAAATCCTATCACTATTATTCTTAGCTTCTGCACTCACAACTACTGCCTTCGCTGATGACATTCAGTTAGGTGAACCTGGTTATGCTGGAAAGGGTTGTCCATCAGGATCAGCATCCGTCACTTTATCACCAGACAACAAGGCGCTCTCCATTTTATTTGATGAGTACTATGTAGAGGCCGGCGGGCGAAAAAGATTACAACGAAAGAACTGTACTATCGCCATTCCTGTTCATGTTCCAACAGGGTTTTCAGTTTCATTAATTGACGTTGATTATAGAGGTTATGTCATGGTGCCAAGAGGCGGGATGGCCAGGTTTACTGCGGAATACTTCTTTGCTGGGAAGCGAGGACCAAGATACAACAAAACTTTCAGAGGTGGATTTGATAACGATTACACTATTCAAAACAAGCTAGGTGTTTTCGCTAACGTATGGTCTGCCTGTGGAGCCGATGTTAATTTAAGAGTCAACACGGCCATGCTTTTAAAGACAAACCGTCAAGGGGATGATGCTTTAGCGACTGTTGATTCAGCTGACATCTCTGCCGGAATTGTCTACCACCTTAAGTGGAAAAGATGTGGTGCCTCTGATGACTTTGATGATTTTTTCTAGAGAGATCTAAGACAGGACAGAATTAATCTTCCTACACAACACACAGAAGGCCCCAAATGGGGCCTTTTTTTGGTTAAAAGCCTAATCAAAACTTTTCAAAGAGCTTACCCCTCGTTAGAATTTATTCATGATTGAACACTTAACAGACTGGGCCCTCCTCTTAGGGAGATGGGTGCATATTACAACCGCCGTTTGCTGGATTGGGACCTCTATCTTTTTTATGTGGATGGACCGCTCCTTTGAAAAGAACCACTCTAACGACCGTGAAGGTCATGTGGGTGATCTCTGGATGGTTCACGGTGGTGGATTCTATAAAGTTGAAAAGATGCTTATGGGGCCAACTAAAGTGCCTGAAGTTTTACACTGGTTTAAGTGGGAAGCTTACTGGACTTGGATGTCTGGGATGTTTCTTCTTATTATGATGTTTTATATCGATGGTGGAACTCATTTAGTAGATGAAGACCTCTTAGATATCTCAGGCCTACAGGCCATGGGAATTGGTCTTGGAAGTATCTTTGGCTCTTGGATCTTTTATGATCAGTTATGGGAATCAAAGCTAGCTAAAAAAGCGGGTCTCGCTCATACCATCACCATTTTATATGCCGCTGGGATGATCTACGTTCTCTGTCATACTATCTTGCATAGAATCGCCTTTATTCATATTGCAGCTGTCCTTGGAACTTGGATGGTGGGTAATGTCCTTCTTAGAATCATTCCTAGAATGAAGAAGATGGTTGAGTATAGTAAAAATGGTCAGCCTATCAATCCTGATTGGGCCATCAATGCTAAGAATAGATCCACTCATAATACTTATTTTACCTTGCCTATTATTTTCATCATGTTTACCAATCATTTTCCGAATATCTACGCCCATGACTATAACTGGATCCTTTTGATCATGATGACAGCTGCGGGCGCCGCAATCAGGCATTATTTTGTCATTAGAGTGAAGCAGAAAACCAAGGCTCAAGTCTTTGCAGCCATTGGTGTCTTACTTGTCCTAGCTACCATTGCAATATCCTACCTAGAGGCTTAAGCGCAAAAAGGATTACAGATGAGATTGGGTTTAACATTTTTGATGATCATTCCCTTTCTCCTCTTCTTTGTTTGCCAAAAGAAGTTTAGAAAAGCTCCTCTTATTATATCTATCATCATTGGCCTTTGCTCTATCACTCTCTTCTTACAGATTCCTTTTGATAAAGCTTTTTATGGTTTTATTTCTAAAGAATGGTTTGTTGCTCAGCAATTAAGTGATGGGCTAAGCCTCTATAAAGAAATTGCATGGCTCTACGGGCCTATCCCGCCCTTTTTTAACCTCTTTAGTAACTTTTTAACCCAGACAAGTGGACCGATGGGTTATCTCTATTCTCTTATTTTGTTGAACATCATCATCATTGGTTTTTATGGCCTCTATGTAAAAAAAGAGAGCACTTCCCCTGGATTACTAGTCGCTCTTAGCATCGCCCTTAATATCTACACTCTCGCTGGTCTATCAGTTGGAGGAAGCATCTACTTATTAGAGGTCATCTTTTTTATCTTATTGTTACTACTCGATCGATCAAACATACCAAGGCCTAAAAAATATATCCTCCAAGGTGTTGTCCTTGGCATGGCCTGGCTCTCTAAGCCTCTGGCTCCGGCCATGGCGCTTATCGCTTTTTTTATTGTTGATCTTCTTGATGATAGTGATGAGAGGTTTATCCCCTCCCTTTACAGAGGTATAAGCCTCTTCTTTGTGCTTCTTGGAAGCGGACTTGTTATGTGTTTAAAAGGTTTTGACTTAAGCCTCGTCTTTAGAAGCCTCGTTCCCTTGTATTTCTCAAAATATTATCAAACCCTAAACATGCAGCCTCTTCAAAATTACTTAGAGGTCTATTATGCTTCATTTGATTTAAGATATATTATTCTTAGGATTTACTACTACATTCTTCCCTTCTCAGTCTTAACGGCAATAGTATTCGCCTTAAGATCGAGACCTTCTAAGGATTTTAGAAAGATGGCCCTACCGCTCTTTTTCTGGATCCTCTCCTTTTGTTTACTTTGGCGGCAATTTGATAACCACCGTCCCTTTGACTTTCTCCTCATCCTTCCTGTTTATTTATTGTTAAAGGATTTAGAAGCAAAGAAAAAAGTCATCGCACTTCTTATCCTCGGGGCCTGCTTAAGCCCAAGCTTCTACTTAAGAGCAGGAAACCTAACTAAAAGTATCGGTAAGTCTTATAAGAAGTTACTAGGTACTAAGATTAGTGATGAGAGTTATCAGGCCTTAGATAAGTTATTTCTTTTAAGTAGTAAGTATAAAAATCTGCCTCAACTGGCCCTTGGTTATGGTGCTAGCTTCTATGGAGTTACTCATCAAAAACCACTTTGGCGTCATAATAATCACCTCTACTCTTTTGAAAGCGAGAAAGATGTTCTCGATCTATCAACACATATAAAGAAGAAGTTCCTGCTTATTGATATTGCTCCTAATTATGATCACACTGGGCTATGGCATCTTTTTGGAAGAGAAGACTTTAATACGGAAAAAGCCTCATTTTCTACAAGTCCTTTAAAAGAAGAGCTTTTCAAGTATTTAAAGAACAATAGTAAATTGATAACTGAAGAGAGAACGAATAATTTTAGGTATTCGGTTTTTTTAATTGAATAACTCTTAGATCATTTAGGTTATATCCCGTAGGACCTATCTGAATAAGAAGCTCGTACTTCTTAAAGAGCTTATAAGTATCAAAATTACTGATGGCCTCTTCTAGTTCGTCCTTAGGAATCCTTCCATCAAGCCAAGCACCAGCGGAGTCCGTTGGGCCATCAATTCCATCACTACCTAAGCTTAAGATTTCAAACTTAATGTTCTTCTTCATAAGCTCCAGTCCCATAAGGGCAACCCAGTGCATATTTCGTCCGCCTATTCCTTTCTTTGAAACTCTTAAAGTTGATTCACCATAAGTTAAAAGATTTTCATGGGAGGCCAAGAGCTTAAGGTGCTTCTTTATATTACCTTCTATATCTTCATTCACTTCTTCTAAATGAAAGTCTTTAAAAATCTTCTTACTTACTTTTGCTAGATGACTTCTCTCTAAAACGATCTCAAAGCTATGATCTAGTTCTTTAGAGATCACAGGAGAAGAGCCAATAACTTCAATATTATTTCCCTGTACATCAGATTCTACAAAACAATGCACTTTAGCCGGAAGATAGAGTTCACCTAGCTTTCCGCCTTTTACTTGGCTTAGCTTCTTTCTCTCTTCGTTAATCTCATGGATCTTCTTTCCTGATAAGAGAAGGTCTCCATAGATTCTTTGCAGCTCCTCAAGACCAATTCCTTCTATGGGAAGCTCCATGAGTGAGCTAGTTCCTCCTGAGAGGCAAAAAAGGACAAGGTCATTCTCACCTAACTTAGAGGCCGCCTTCATAAGCTTTTTTGCAGAATTTATGGATTTGGTATTAGGAATAGGATGCCCATCATGAGGACCTATGATGACCTCAGATTTAAATTTAAGGCCTAAGTCTTTTAACTCACTCGCCATGCGGTTAGCAGATTTACCAACAGCATGAAGGTGAAGATTCTTTTTATGATTTTCTTTAAGAAACTCTAAGTCATATTTAGGCGTTAGATGATTTAAGACCTCTAACGCCTTGAAGACTAGATTACTCACAGCCTACTACGATCTTTCTTATGCTTCGTCTTACGCTTTTTGTATTTTGACGAAACTTGAGAGTGAGCTCTTCAGGATGAAACTTTGCTTCATGCCTGATCTTATCTTTATGAGTCCAAGTAAAGAAGCCTTCGTCATCAACTGTGGCCTTTGCTGTAAAGTCTACTTCAACTTCTGAGGCAACTTCTTTTTTATCAATAGAACTAAGTGTTCCTCTAATTGAATAAGTATCAGTGATTGAGTTTCTAAGGATGCAAAGTTTTGCTTCTGTTACTGTGTTCTTTGTTAATTTATGTTCTTTCCCGCTGATAAGGTTTCCGCAGATAGATACGACTTTCTCATCATCAGAGAGGATCATCTTTGCACATGGGCCAGTTGTTGGCTCTTTTGAATCATCTCCGTTAACAACAACCCCATCTCCTGAACCTTCTCCGCCAGTGGTTGGTACAATTGGTTTAGGGAGATCAGGTCTAACGATAACTTGGTCGTTTTGATTAAGAGAATTAAGAGTCCAGTCATACTTAAGACTTTTTGTCTTAAAAAGAACTTCTCCACCATGATGCTCGATAAATCCTTTTACAGACCCTTTATCAGCTTCAAATTCTTCTGAGTACCAAGAAAAAATCTTAGTAAGGTAAGTTCTTTTTTTACCTTGGTCATTAACCAGCATTCTTGGAAGTTTTAATGAAGCGTTCGTTATATAATCTAGTTGATCTTCAAGTAATTCTTCTCTGTAGGCCTTGTTTAAAGTAATCGGGCATCCTTTAGAGACGCAGATCACAGCAAAATGAGTTCTACCATCAGCTCTTTCTGTTAGATCTGAAAGATATTCTTTTTCAACAGTATTTAATGAAACAAGCTCTTCACCATGAACACGAATAAAACGAGCATCAAAAATCTGATGAGGGTTTAAACCAGTGCTTAAGTCTAGAATTGACTTAATTTTTGATCCATTTTTATTGATATAAAAACGATTGATCAATCTAATGGCAAAATAATTATAGGCATTAATATAAAATGATTTTTTATAAGCATCCGACTTTCCGATAAGGGCGCTACGGTCCCTAAACTTTCTTTCTATCTTAGTCACAAGGTCTTTAAAGATAGGCTCTTTCTTTTTAAGAAGGTCATGAAGTCTTTCATAATCAACTCTTGTATCAAAGGCCTCACCTACTTTATTAATAGGAAGAACAAAGGTACCAAAGAAGATATCAAGAAGATCTTCTAATGATTTCTCTTCAACAACTACTGCTGGAGTATCAGCATCATCTTGATCATTTACTTGTGGAGTATCTACTGAATCAGTAGCGCTTTGATCCTCATCCTCGTCATCTAAACTAAGAACTGTATCAACTTTTTCAGTTTCTACATTTGTTCTTGATGCGATGGGGGCGAGTTCTTCCTTTTGATACTTACAACCTTGTAAGACAAATAGGACCATTAAAAATAAGACCATGATATTGGCGGTGTGTTTCACTTATTACTCCTCAGTATATAATGTCTAATTTATATAACGCGAAGCATCATTAAACAGGCCACCCTGTAGTATTTACAATGCAATATTAAGGACTTACAAAATTATCTGAACAATAGCACCCGTCATCATCGTGGCCAAGGTCCCTGCAATAAGGCTTTTAAAGGATAATCCCACGATCTCTGAGCGCCTTGATGGTGCCAAGGTCCCCATGGATCCAACGATCAACCCTAAGCTGGCAAGGTTAGCAAAGCCGCACATGGCGTAGGTCATAACCAGCCTACTCTTCTCACTAAGATCTGATGCTTCGAGAGACGCAAGCTTTTGATAACTTACAAATTCATTGAGAACAGTTTTGGTACTCATGAGATTGGCCGCCACTTCTACTTCACTCGGAGAGATACCCATAAGCCAGACAAAGGGTATAAAGATAAAGCTAACGAGGTATTCTAAAGTGATCTCCCCTCCAGGGAGAAAAGCTAAGAACTGATTGGTTAAGTGTACTAGAGCAAATAAAACAATGATCATGGCGACAATACTTAAGAGTAACTGAATCCCATCCATGGTGCCTTTAACAAGAGCGTCCATGATGCTTGTCGTTTCAATTGTTATAATCGCCTCTCCCTCTTTTTCATCACTACTTCGTCCTGGAACAAAAAGATGCCCTATTAAGATAGCAGCAGGAGTACTGACTAGTGAGGCGACTAAGATATGGCCTAAACTATCAGGAATGGCCTTAGAGATAATCGAAGCGTAGAGAACCATCACGGTCCCCGCCACCGTACTCATCCCAGCAGTCATCACAATGAATAAAGAGCTTCGGCTCATGGAAAGAAGATAGGGCTTAATGAGAAGTGGCGCTTCAACAATACCAAGAAAAACATTGGCCGAAACACCAAGTCCTTGAACACCACTGATATTCAAGGTTCTTTGAAGAAGCTTACTTAAGAGCTTAACTATCTTTTGAAGGATACCAAGGTGAAAGAGCATGCTCGATAGTGCGCTCATGATTAAAACAATGGGAAGAACTCTAAAGGCCACGATAAAACTTGCCCCTTTGGAGCTTTCATTAAAAGGAAGAGGCGCGCCAGCGAGGTAGCCAAACATAAAAGAGGCCCCGGCCATAGTCGCCTTTTCAATCATTAAGACTCCTTGATTCAAAACGATAAAGATATTTTGAAGAAACGGGACTTTTAAAAAGAGAAGAGCGAAAAGGATTTGTAGACCAATAGCGATCCCCACTTTCTTCCACGAAACAGACTTCCTATCTTCACTAAAGAGAAAGGCAATTCCAATAAAAACCAAGAGGCCTAAAATACTTTGAACATAATTCATGTTATAATTCCTTAATGACAATACCAAACGCCCTGACCTTTTTAAGAATCATGGCCACTCCCATTTCGCTGTATTTCTATCTTATAGGAAACTTTCAAGCATGCGCAATCTTGGTTGTCTTTATAGCTCTTAGTGACTTCTTTGATGGACTCATTGCTAGGGCCTTAGATCAATGCACAGAACTTGGGGCGCTTCTTGACCCAGTTGCAGATAAGTTTTTTGAAATGAGTTTTACTTTGGTCCTTGGCTACTTAGGAGATCTTCCTTGGTTTTATGTATTTTTATTAAACTTAAGAAACTTATCTCAGCTGCTCGCAATTCCTATCTTGATGTGGTGGAAGAAGATAAAGTTTAAAGTTGAACCTAAGTTACCGGCTAAGATAGGAAGCGCTCTTGGCATGATACTTATTCTTTTCATTGTTCTCTTAAAGCTAACCAATATGACGGCGCTTCTCTACCCCATTAAGGTTTTAGTTTCAGTAAGTGCCGGATTTGAGATCTATATGCTTGTGACTTACCTTCCAAGATTCGTTCAGATCTATCAGGGAAGTCATGATACTTTTGATTAATAATTACTGAAAAAGATCTCGGCCTAAATAACTTGAATAGTCCTTAGATTCTCGTAGAGCTGGATACTTCTTTAAGCAGCTCTCGCTTCTTTTATCTTTCATAAAAAAGCTGTTTGGGACATTTGAACTTTCAATGACTTCTGTATAGATCCTTTTCCAAGTAAGAGTATTGGCCTCTTCTTCTTTTAAGAAAACATTTGGATAGGCCACATAGCCATTTTTATTGGCGTCAGGATGATCTGGTTCATACTTCATAATGGGTGGACTATTATCGCTTAAGATCTCGCAAATCCCTTCCTTGCAGCCCTTAACGATCTTTTTCTTATAAGGACCCCCTTCAGCTGTTCTTGTTGTTTTGGCGTTAGCAATATTTGAACTGATCACTCTAATACGTTGATACAAAACACTTAAGTCTTGGCAATAAAGATCAATTTCTTTTTCAGATATTTGAGGCTGGCTCGCACAACTAGTGACAAGGAGAAAGAGAGAGAAAAACTTTAGCTTAAGCATAAACTCAATCCTTAAGAATCTTTATAAAAGTTTTATTTGATCACTGATCCGGATGATACCGGATTTTGTGATAAGCGCTCTAAGGCCGCCTTTTTGATTTTCTTTTAGCCACTTAAAGCTTCCAGCCCCAGCAGCGGTGTCCATCCAAGCACAAGGAAAGCAATCGCTCGATCCTTCAAACTCTGCTTCTCCTATAGAGAACTTCTTACCAATTAATTCTAAGGGGTCAATTTTGGAGATGATGAGGTTTCTTCTAAAGACTTCAAAGTCTGCTTTTACTCCTGTCACTGAACTAAGTTCAAGAAGTGCTTCTTCACTCATCAAAGAGACCTGACCGCCGTATTCTTTTTTAAAGTCGTAGAAGCGATCTCCAACAAGACCTGATCCTTCATGACATTCAGCTTCAAGAGGAGAAAAAGTGGGAGCTGGCCCCGGCTCACCTTTTTTATGTTTCCAATAATTTGATTCGGGAGAAATATAGATTTTCTTTAAAATGGCCATGACAAAAATTACTCGTCTTTTTAGCCTCTGTCAAAACGAAGGATTAGACGTAGCGAACACCTACTTTAAACATACCAGGAAGTTCAGGTAATTCACGAATAGACATGACTTCCCCTTTCATAATGGGATTAAGCTCTTTGCCGTTCATCTCGGAGAATTCGAGAAAATCCCCTTTATGAAAAGAGCCTGGATCATCAATTCTAAAACTCAACCCACTTTGAGAAATATCCCCTAAGAAATAGATCTCTCCTTTTACAGCAGCTTCATCTTGGAAGTTAACTTTAATGAACTTATCACCTTCAATCTCTTGCCGGTTATGAGTCCGCTCATGGGTATGAGCTTCTTCATTTTCTTTTTCCACAAACTCAAGCCCATCGACAAAAGACTCATTCACTCTCATTACTTTCTTAGGTAAAGTGAAAACAATATAGTCTTTCTCTATTTCTCTAACTGATAGCTTTGTAGCCACAAGCTTACTTTGAGAATATAAAAAAACATTATCTCTTGAAGAGACATGAAATCCTTTTGCAGCAGTAGGATGAATTTGAACCAGTTTCTTGATGGGATCAACTTTTTTAAGAAGAGCGTGATGAACAACACGCTCTCCAATATTTTGCCAAATCCAAACCTTTTCTTTTGTAGTTTGGATAGCTTTTAAGAGATCAATGATTTCTAAATCATCTGTAATCTCTTCAATATTTTCTTTCTCTTCACTCATATTTTCGTTAGCTGTTACTGTGGCCTTAGAGTTATATTAACAGAGTCTGAGAAATTTCCAATAACTCTTCTGTTTCTATCTAAAGGGAGCACTCTAAATTGATAAGATCCCCAGCCTGGAAGTTGGCGCGCCGGCACTAAAGAGTATGTTCCTTTTTTAGCGGAGATCACTTCATACCCCCCCCCGTTAACTTGATCAATATTAGAGCCGTTAGGGTTTGAAAACACAGTATTAGGCTTAGTCGCCTCTAAGACAAATCCCTTTGCTCCAGAGATCTTAGAGACATCTATGTAGATCGGAATCACCTGGTTTGGATTTGTTGAGACAATACTTGTTTGTCCATTAACTGTTGGAGTTGGAACTTCTGAATCCCCTCCACCATTATCACCACCGCCACCAGTTGTTGGCTTATACCAGCATAGTGGTCTTTGCCCATAGGCGTAAGTTGTGTCTTCTCGGTTACAAGTTCCCTTATTAGGGTTTGATTGACCAATCTCATCGTCATCATCGACGGGGCAGATTGAGCCGGCGAAATAAGTATCGAGCCTACATTGTGGTGCCGGATGCTTATGATAAGTAGTGCTGACAACATTTGGGTCAGGGCGATCAAACTCAGGATTATTTCCATTTGAAAATAATGAAGCGGCCGAGAGCCCTGCCATTGAAATTCTTTGGCAAAGTGCTTGTTCACCTTCGTTTTTAAAACTAGCTTCACACTTTGTCTTAACAGTTTGAGGCACATTCATATTTTTAATGATGTCTTTATTATCATCTTTTCTAAAAACTTTTCTTAGGCATTTAAGATTGGCAAAGTAGTCTGATTGACCTTCACTGGCTGCCCATTGACCTGGGTACTTTGGAGAGCCACCTATATGATGACCTACTTCATGACAGGCCACGAGTGCAAAACCATCAGAGGTCATAACCTGATGACGAGCAAGGCCTCCAAACATTTTGACAATATAGTTATTGCCTTGCCTTTCAGCGTAGGCATTTACTTCAGCATTATTCCAATCTCTTTGAAAGACTAGGTTGCCACCGTGCTGTCTTACAATGGGATCATAGACTTCTTTGATCTTATCTAAAACCATATTAAACTCAGATTCATCAATGCCTTGAAGGCCCTTGAGCCTCTTTTCAAATTTATCAAAAGGCGGGATCTTCATATCGTTTTTCGGAAGAAATCCATGTCCATCGACACAAGCAAAGGCTTGGACTGAGTAAAGAGAGGTAACTAGAAGAGCGACGCCTAGTAGGCGTGAACAAGTTCCAGAGAGTTTCATTGCAGGCTCACTGTTGTAGGTTTGTATGCCTACTCTTCGCCATTAATTTCTACTGAAGTAAGGAAAGCCCCATGAACAGGGTGGATACGGAAAAAGCTGCCATTTTGATTACTATTAAGAACCTATTTTTTAGCCCTTAGCTTTTGTGGACGTTTTCCCACGGGTAATCCAAGATCATGATCGAGGTGCCAGCGGTCGACTAAAAGATCATCTCTTTCAATCCGGTAATGACCAAGTTCTTGGTCAAGTTCGCTTAGCCTTCTGATTAATTCTTTTTGAAGTCTTATTTGATCTTGTTTCTTGGCAAGCAGCATCTCTAGTGCTTTTTGCTTACCTTTTTCTATTTCAACAATCTTTAAATCATAATCACTAGCGGTCAAAACCTTTTGCTGATCATAACTCCAGATAAAATGATTCACGCCATTTAATTGTTTGAAGAAGTCTTTCTTTCTTTTTAAAAGAACAATTCTATATTTAGAAGCTTCTTTAACTCTGCTTAGGAGTTGCTTTGAATTAAAATGAAGAAGAGTCCCTCTTCTAAAGTAATCACTATCATTCCAGCAGGAGTAGAGATCCTTTACAAAGATCACGAAGAATTTCTCCTCCACGTTCCTTACATAGCCTTGGCAATAGTCCGTGTCCTTTGAAGCTACTGTAAAGTTAACCTTATCCCCTGCTCTAAAGAATTTTATATTCTTATCTTCAGATGAGATCTTTAGAATATTAGACCCCTTATCTCTATCAGAAACTCTCCCTGTAAACTGAGAGTAGTCGTATTCGTTATCATACCAGCTATCAAGCTTCTCGATCTTAAAGCGATCTTCCTGCGTTAAGCCACTTTGAGCTACAGCATTAAAAGATATTAACAATAGAATGATGGCGAACTTATAATGCAACTGATCCATTTCCTTTTTAAGTAAAAACAGCTAATGTCTCTCCATTATAACATAAGAAGAAAAGGAGTCCTAAGTGGAGTTTTTTATTGATACCGGAATGGTTGATGAGATTAAAGAAGCAGCAAAATGGGGAATAATTGACGGAGTTACTACGAATCCTTCTCTTATAGCAAAGTCTGGAAGAAGCCAGGCAGATGTTATCAAAGAAATTTGTGGGATCATCAATGGTCCTATCTCAGCTGAAGTTATTTCAACTGATACGGAAGGTATGCTTAAAGAAGCTTACGAGATTGCTAAATGGCACGAGAATATCGTTGTTAAGCTGCCTCTAACAGAAGCTGGTATCGCTGCCTGCGCCACCTTAAGTAAAGATAAAATCAAAACAAACGTGACACTATGCTTTAGCTCTAACCAAGCTCTGCTAGCGGCTAAGGCCGGAGCTACTTATATCTCTCCCTTCCTCGGAAGACTTGATGATATTGGTCATAATGGATTGCAATTGATCGAAGAGATCAGAACGGTTTATGACAACTATGGTTTTATGACTAAGATCTTAGCCGCCTCAATTCGTCACCCTCTTCACCTTAGAGACTGTACTCTTCTTGGTGCGGACGTAGCGACTATGCCGTACAAAGTTATCGAGTCATTATACAAGCATCCCCTTACTGATAGGGGTCTT
Source organism: uncultured Halobacteriovorax sp. (assembly GCA_913061265.1). Taxonomy (GTDB): domain Bacteria; phylum Bdellovibrionota; class Bacteriovoracia; order Bacteriovoracales; family Bacteriovoracaceae. Next base: position 157,753 of record CAJXVS010000006.1, read on the forward strand.
GACGCTTTTTTATCTGATCACGCCAAGGCAAATAGCTAAGTCCTTGTTTTGTAGTCAAATATAAAGAGTAATTCACTCAAGAAACTCTGAGATTACCCGATAATATAGGTGTGAGATATATAACTCTTATCCTATTGCTCGGGTTTCTTAGTTCTTGTTTACAAAAACAAGGGACAGCTAAGATCTCAACTGGTGGCTCTGGACCGATTGCAGCTGGTACACCTATCAGATGGTCAGCAGCTACCTTAGCAGCTCCCCTAGACCTAAAGACTTCAGATTCATTCACCAATGACTTCGCAGCGGCAGACTTAGATGCTGATGGCGACCATCCTATTGATCAAATGGGTAAACTTTGGAATGACTCTCATTCATATACCTTCTTAAAAGTACCAAGTGATACTGTAGGCAATTTAGCTTATGGAGATGTCTCTAGTTTTAGAGATGGGCAGATGGGTATCTATAAAAGTTTTACCTGGTTCTCAAACGTAAGCTCTAGCGCCCTTGCTATCACTCAGTTCTTTGGCTTTAGACGAAATGTAGGAACCTCTAGTGAGTATGTTGAACTCCAGCACGCAGATATTATTGTTAACTATAGAGACTATAATTTTTCAACTGATACAACTGATAATAATGCCTATGACCTTCACTCTGTTATCTTACATGAGCAAGGCCACTTGATAGGCCTGCCCCACAACTGGGATTGGGCACAACCGTCAATCATGCAACCGTTCTTAGGAATTACAGAAAACAAAAGGACAGTTACGGCCGCTGATGTAGCCTCCGTTGCTGATCTTTATTATGTAGGAGCTCCTCTTACTGGTGGTGGCGGAGGTGGATTTGCGGCTTACTCTCCAAATCCTGATGAAGGTGCTGAAGTGAGTGGAACCTTTGAGCTTCGTGCTGATGGATCATGCCATCACTATATCAACAATGAAAAAGTTCTAGTACACTAGTATTATGAATGAAGGAATTATAAGACCCCTAATCTTTGCCTTATGCCTCTTAACTATTGGTTTCCTAGAGGCCTCCTTTGAATACAGAAAGAGATTAAAAAAACGCTCTGAAAGATGGCCGGCTAATATTTCAATCATTGTTCTTGGAACAATCATTGTTAAATTAATCTTTCCTATGGGAGCAGTAGGCGTAGCCTATTGGTGTGAAGTGAATAACTTTGGTCTCTTTAATTGGCTTGGACTCTCCTACTTACCAAAATTTATCTTAACAATTATTTTCCTAGACCTTGTTATTTATTACCAACATGTTCTCACCCATAAGATTCCTTTTCTCTGGAAGTTTCATCAAGTCCACCATAGTGATAGAGACCTCGATATAACTTCAGCCATTCGTTTTCACCCAGTGGAAATTGTTCTGTCCATGATGCTTAAGACTATGGTCATAAGTTTAATGGGAGCCGATGCTAAAGGAGTACTGGTCTTTGAACTTATCCTCTCTTCCATGGCGATCTTTAATCATGCCAATCTTTATATTCATCCACGTTTAGAGAAGCTTTTAAGATATGTTTTCGTCACTCCACAGATGCATATTATCCACCACTCTGAAGAGCAGTTTGAGTCTGATTCTAACTACGGGTTTAATTTTTCTTTTTGGGATAGGATTTTTAAAACTTATACGGAGTCTTGGAAATCAAAGGCCGTCATTGGTCAAAGAATGTATCAAAGGGATAAGGATCAAGAGTTGGTAAGCCTGTTAAAGCAGCCCTTTATAAAATAGGCTCTTTATCCAAAGAGATAACAAAACAAGTCTTAGGACCTTCTTTTAAGAAAAGCTCCCCATCATGACCTTCCATAATCCTTTTTGAAATACTAAGCCCAAGCCCAGTTCCCTTACCTGCTTCTTTAGTCGTAAAGAAAGGCTCCATGATCTTTTCTCTAAGACTATCAACAATAGGCTCTCCACTATTTTCTACTTCTAAGAAAACCTTTTTATCATCTTCATGAATGGTTAGTGAGATTACTTTTTCATCACTGTCTTTAACAGCGTCAAAAGAATTATTTAAAAGATTTAAAAGGACTTGGCTAATCTGCCCGGGCCTAACAGAAACAATCGTTTCTGCTGAAGGACCTAGGTCCATATTAAAAATAATATTATTGATCTTTAGTCGTTGCTGACAAAGATGAAGTGCGTCCATGACGACTGACTCTAAAGTAACAGGCTCTTTCGCGTCTAGCGTACTATCTCTTGAAATAGATTTTAGGCCTTTAATAATAAGTGAGATCCGGTTGCAAGTATGAAGGATGTCATCAACTTCACTGGAGAGCTTCTCAGGGCTAAGTTTTCCTTTTTCATTCATCTTTCTTAAGACTTGAGCCTTCCCTGAAATAATGGCCAAAGGATTATTCATTTCATGGGCAATACCAGCGGCCATCTCTCCTACAGCGGAGAGCTTTGAAGAAGCAGAGAGAAGAGCTCGCTGCTCTAAAATATTTTTTTCAGCTTCTTTCTTATCAGAGATATCCCTACTGTAAGATCCAAGCCCAGTGGGCTTTCCATCTTCAAAGACTAGGTTAACTGAAAGCTCTGCGTGAAAAGTTGAATTGTCTTTCTTCTTTTGAACAATTTCACCCATCCAAGAGCCAGTGCTCTTTATGGCCTCAACAATTTCTTCGGTATTATGGGTTTCATGAGAATTAAAGATATCTACGCTTTTTCCAACGAGTTCTTTTTCTCTGTAGCCATAGAGGCTATCAGCAGCAGGATTAGTAAAAAGGATATTCCCCTCAAGATCGGCAAAAACAAAAGCTTGTGGGCACCAAGTGATTAATGATTCAAAATTTACTTTTGTGGACAAAGAAAAAACCTTTTAAAGATTAACTACATATTAATCTTAAAGGTTTTAAGCCCCTTTTGAAATCTTTTCGATAATTTCTTTTTCTAACTTAGAGACTTTTTCTTCGTCGGCGACGGACCTTTCAAGGATTGTCTTTTTCATGACTTTACTCATAAATTCAACTTGCTTCTTATAAACAGCGCAGGCCTTGCACATTCCAATATGCATCCAATACATCATTTTTTGGGCGATGCTAAGCTTGCGGTCTTCATCACAGCAAATCTCACTCATCTCTTTACAGTTAAACATAAACTTCAAGGGTACCTCCCCTTACAACTGAGCGGTCTTTTCAACACACTCTCTCAGCCTGTTCTTCCCGCGAAAAAGAAGCTGTCTTAAATTAGTGTTTGTGACGTCTAAAATGTTACAAACCTCTTCTGTCTCCTTCTCTTCAACTACTCTAAGGGTAAAGGCTGCTTTTTGTTGAAGAGGGAGACCTTCCATACATTTTTTAATGATATCAATCATTTGAACTTCATTTACATGTCTTTCAGGATCACTAATGGGATTACTCCAGTGATCCTTATCCGAGAACCGAGACTCCATCACATCTTCAATAGGGTCAGTCTTCTCAAACTTCCCATTTTGCCTATAGGCCTCTGAGCACTTATTATAGAAGATACCAAAGAGAAAAGTCCTTACATGGGAGCGCCCTTCAAATTTAGGCAGGATCTCAAAGAAGGTGGCCCAGGTATTATGACAGATGTCTTGAACCTTCTCTTCCGCCATATTCATCCCCATCCCCGTTCTATAGAGATGAGTCGTATAAGCGTTGACCACTTCAGTTATGGCCCCATGATCGCGCTCATTTAGTTTCTTAAGGAATTCTGGACTTCGAAAGTGTTCGAATTGTTTAGCCATACGCATCAAGCCTTTAATATCACGGTGCGGGGGTATTAGAAATAATAAGGGCCATCATGTAACATTCTGGCTACTTCTCCCACTAATAATATAAAGGGTAAAACTATGACTGAAAACAACAAAAAAAATATCGATGTGCAGGAATACTATGGAAAGGTTCTTCAAAAATCTGAAGACTTAAAGACCAACGCTTGTTGCACTATTGTTAACTATCCAAAACATATTAAAGAGATCATGGCCCTCATCCATGATGAAGTTATGGCCAAGTACTATGGTTGTGGGCTGACAATTCCCCAAGGACTTAAGGGCTGTAAGGTCTTAGACCTAGGAAGCGGATCGGGAAGAGATTGTTACCTGATGAGCGCACTAGTAGGCGAAGAAGGAGAAGTTGTTGGAGTTGATATGACTGACGAGCAACTAAAAGTGGCGTGGGATCATGAAGAGTATCACGCCAAGCAATTTGGGTATAAAAAACCTAATACAAAATTCCTTAAAGGCTATATTGAAAAACTCGATGAACTAGACCTGCCCGATAATTACTTTGATGTCATTGTCTCAAACTGTGTCATCAACTTAAGCCCTGATAAAGAGGCTGTCTTAAAAGAGGCCTATAGGGTTTTAAAGCCAGGGGGCGAGCTTTATTTCTCTGATGTTTATTCAGATAGAAGAGTTCCAGAGCATCTTCGTGAAGACGAAGTCCTTTGGGGAGAATGCTTAAGTGGCGCTCTTTATTGGAATGACTTTCTAACTCTATCTAAGAAGGTAGGATTCAATGATCCAAGAACTGTTGAGACCGCTCCTATCACTATTGAATCAGCAGAAGTGGAAGAGCGTGTAGGAAATATTAAATTCTATTCAGTTACTTACAGGCTCTTTAAACTTCCTGAACTTGAAGCAGATTGTGAAGAGTATGGTCAAGCGGTCATCTATAAAGGCACCGTCGAGCATGAGCCAAAAAACTTTGTCCTTGATGGGAATCACGTGATTGAAAAAGGTAACCTCTTTAAGATCTGTGGAAACTCTTGGAAGATGCTTCAGAATACTCGTTTTAAGGATCATTTTGAATATATTGGGGATTTTGAAAACCATTATGGAATCTTTGAAGGCTGTGGAACCTCAGCCCCTTTCAATAGCGCCCCTTTAAAAGGTAGCGATGAATCAGGTAACGGCGGGAGTTGTTGTTAATGAAAGTCTTATTTCTTAGTTTCTTTATTAGTTTAAACCTTTTTGCCTTTGACCAAACTCATAATGAGTTTGAAAAGATCTTAAAAGACTCAGTCGTTTTCGAAGGCAATCAGTCTTTCGTTAATTATAAAAAGATAAAAGCCTCCCCAGAGGCATTGAAGAAGTACTTATCTAGTTTATCAAGTGTTAAACAATCTGATTTTGAAAATTGGAATGCTGGTGAGCGCTTAGCCTTTCTCATCAATGCCTATAACGCTTTTACCATTAAGCTTATTGTCGATAACTACCCTACTCAAAGTATTAAAGACTTAGGGGGTTTCTTAAAGAGTCCATGGAAAAAAGAATTCTTTACTCTTTTTGGAAAACAAACTCATCTTGATGGAATTGAGCACGACTTAATCCGTAAGAAGTTCGACGAACCAAGAATTCACTTTGCTGTGGTCTGCGCTTCTATTGGTTGTCCTCCTATTCAAAGGTTTGCTTTTAGGGCCTCTGAAATTGAAAAACAATTCAAGATCGCGACGAAGACCTTTCTTATGGATCAGAACAAGAACTCCTATGATAAAAAGAAAAAGAAGCTTAGGCTCTCAAAGATCTTTAAGTGGTATGGAGATGACTTTAACAAGAAGTATGGAAGTTATTTAAGGTTTATCAGCACTAGAATCACTGAAGATAAAAGCCTACAAAAGAAGATTGCCGCAGATAAGGTCAATTCGAGTTGGAACTCTTATGACTGGGACTTAAACGAGAAAAAATAATGACAAAACTCTCCGTTGATAAATTCAAAGATAAGCTCACAACTGCCAAAGGCGAGAAGCGTGCTTTCGTTCCCATGGTTTCCATGGAGACTCTTTGGTTTAACACGGGGACACTTTGTAATCTTAAATGCGCCAATTGCTATATTGAATCCTCACCTACAAACGATCGATTAGTTTATTTAGAAAAATCTGATGTAGCTCCTTTTCTTCAAGAGATTAAACTCAATAAAGAGAAGAAGATTAATGTTCAAAGGGTTGGCTTTACTGGTGGAGAGCCTTTTATCAACCCTCATATGTTTGAGATCTTAGAAGAGACCTTTAAACACTCTCTTGGTGCTTTAGTTCTAACCAATGCTTATAAAGTTATCTTTAGATCCGAGAAGAAGTTCTTGGCCTTAAAAGAAAAGTATAACGATCTTCTCAGCCTTAGAATTTCTCTCGATCATTATACAAGCGAAGTTCACGAGAAGGAGCGAGGAGTTGATACCTTTGCTCCAACCATAAAGGCCATTAAGTGGCTTTATGACCAAGGTTTTAATATCTCTATCGCCGGAAGAAGCCTTACTTCAGAGTCATCTGACGAAGCAAGAGCAGGTTATCAGAAACTGTTAAGTGATTCAGAGATTCATTTAAACCTAACAGCTGCAAACCTTGTTATTTTTCCAGAGATGGACGCCATGGAAGATGTTCCTGAGATCACGATTGATTGCTGGGGTATTTTAAAGAAAACTCCCGCCATGCAGATGTGCTCAAGTGAGAGGATGATCGTAAAGAAAAAAGGAAAAGGAGCCGCGCAAGTTCAGGCCTGTACTCTTTTAGCTTATGACGAAGAGTTTAATATGGGCTCGACCTTAGAAGAATCATTTAGCCCGGTTTATTTAAATCATCCCTTTTGCGCTAAGTTCTGCGTTCTTGGTGGGGCAAGCTGCTCTTCAACCGAATAAGCTCAATGATCGATAAGGGAAACCAGATATGAGTCAGAAACTCCCCTAGGTAATGATAGTCTTCAAATCCATAGTGAGTATAACAAAAGGCTGAGATCACTCCGTAGAAAACCCCTGTGTTTAATCTTAAAAGAAGGGCGGGGAAAACAAACCAAATGGCATACCATCCGTTATAGACTGGGGTGAAGAACATAAGTCCCGCAAAGATAAGATAAAAAAGTTTTAAGCAAAACTCTTTTGAAAGCTCCCAGTCATTTTTAAAAAGTCGATAAAGACAAAACCCCGTAAGAATAAAAAGATAGCCGCCATAAAACTGTCCGGTTAAGCCCCTTGCCTCATCATCATAGAGTTCAAAGACTCTTGTCAGAATTGAATAAAAGCCAGGGTTCCAAACCCAATCAATAGTAAATTCGCGAACTCCCATTAAGCTTGATAGGCCAACAAACCACTCTAAGAAAAGAGGAAGAGAGATGGCCGTAACTAAGATAGGAGTAATTCTTTTGAGAAGATCTTTTTTTTCTTTCAATTCTAAAAAAAGAAGAAAAGGAAGCGCCGCTACTCCTAAGACCTTTGTCCAAATAGAGAGAAAAATGAAGACCACTCTTTTTTGAAAGTTCCCCTTCTTTTCCATTAAGAATAAGAGGAAGAAGAAGGCCGCCAGTAGATCGATATGAATGGCCTGAATAAATTCTTTAATAAAAAAGGGAAACAGGGCGACTAGCATCCATGGTTTGGTATGATCTTTTAGTTTTAAGAAACAAAAATAGACCAGAACAGCGTTGAGTAGCATAAGTATTCTAAGGCCAACTTCAAGCCCAAAGATTCCTCCAAGTCCAAAGAAGATTATTCCAAGTGGAGGGTAAACCGTAGTTAGATGATCAAACCCAATAAGCTCTCTTCCTTTGAAGATAAGATGATCCAAAAGGCTGCTATTAGGAGCATGTAAATAAGGGTTCTCTCCTCTCAAGAAAGCATTTCCTTCCCACAAGTATCTATAGTGATCATTTTCATAAAGAGGCTCGCTAAATAAAATGATGAAGACTCCAAAGATAAAACTTCCAAGAGGAAGCTTAAACTCCTTGAGCCAATCCTTTTTTTGAAAATAGAGGCTCAGCCCTAAAATAAAGAGGCTAAGCAATATATAGTAGCCTCCCCCTTCGTAGTGAGGGCCGGGGCTTTTGAAAATAATACCGAGAACGCTAAGAGCGGCACAAGTTAGAGGCCAAAGAAATAAAATTATGTTAGAAGTGTTCACCTTATTATTTTAACAGGATTAATCTTGAATAGACCAGAAGCAGATACAGTTATCATCATCCCAGCCTACAATGAAGAGGCGTCGATCTCTTATGTTCTAGATGATCTTCCAAAGGATCGCTTAAAGGCGATTATTGTGGTCAATAATAATAGTACGGATAACACAGCAAGGGTGGCTTCGGATCATGGGGCTACCGTCATCCTAGAGGAGACTATGGGTTATGGTCAGGCCTGCCTTACTGGAATTGAAAAGGCCCTTACCTATAAGCCTTCTATCATCGCTTTTGTAGATGGGGATTATTCAGACTTTCCTTCAGAGTTAACGAGAATCTTAGAAGAAATTGATAAAGGGGCCGACCTTGTTATTGGTAGTAGAACAAGAGGTGGAGCTGAAGCAGGGGCTCTTCTTCCCCAAGCAGTCTTTGGAAACTGGCTCGCAACTAGCTTGATGCGCCTCTTCTTTAAAGGCCTCGTCTTTACTGACTTAGGTCCCTTTCGCGCTATAACAACCAAGGCCCTCTTAGAGATTCAAATGAAAGACCGAGACTTTGGCTGGACCGTTGAGATGCAGATCAAGGCCTTAATTCATAAGTTAAAATGTTCTGAGATTTCAGTGGGCTATAAAAAAAGAATTGGTGTCAGTAAGATTACAGGAACATTAAAAGGAACTGTAAAAGCCGGTTATAAGATTTTAGGTTTAATCTTTTATCTAAGGTTAAGAAGCTTTTTTCGGTAGAACAATCTTCGAGAATTGATCAAGAAGCCCTTTATCAAACTTCCCTACACTCTCTCTCATAATATTGACCGCTTCACTGACTGAGAACCCTTCTCTATAAGAGCGTTTTGTAATCAAAGAACTAAAGGTATCTGCAATAGAGACCATCTTTGCAGGTGGATAGATATCATTATCTCGAAGACCATTAGGATAGCCCGCTCCATTTGGTTGTTCGTGATGTTGAACAACAATCTGCAAGACTTCAGATCTGATTCCTCTTATTCTATCGAGGAGTTGACGGCCAACTTCAGGATGGCGGTTCATCTCTTTTCTCTGCTCCGGCGTCAGTTGATCTTCATCTTCAGGATCAAAGGTTAACTGGCTCACTCCCACATCGTGCAAAAAGGCACCAAGGCCTATAACAGTTAGATTTGTTTCTGAATTAATTCCGTGGGCCTTGGCCAGTAAGACCGAGAAGATGCTTACCATCACAGAGTGCTTCATAATATAAGGCTGATTTGAGAGCATGCTCATGATGCCTAAGATCCCTTTGGGATCCTTATCAAGAATATCTAAACAACCTTCAACCACATTAGTGGCATTATAAACCGCCCGCTCATCTACATTCATTTTATCGATCATTTCGTGAACTGTGAACTGAGCCAAATCTCTTAGGAGCTCTCTAGCTTCAGTGTTAGAGAACTTTTTGCTATTACCAACAAGCTGATCGCCTAGGCGTTCTACAAAGTTGCCGTAGATTTCATAATCACTAAGCGTAAGATAAAAATGCGTAATCCCTTTATCTTCATAGAGCGTTACCCTATCCCAATCGATGAGGTCGCCTTTTTTAAAGATCTTTGTGTATGAAGATTCTGTTCTTTGGATATAGATATCGAAATTCAGGGCCCGGTTAAAGCGCTTTAAAATATTCAATGAAATATCAATATGAGTGCGGGTTTGAGGTTCAGACATAGGCTCTATTATAGGCCTGATCAGAACAGGTTCAAAGAACCAAATTGAGATAAAAAAGGCCCAGTTATGCTGAGCCTTTCTCTCTCTTTATTTAACTAATTCTATTTTAATCTTTGCCGGAGCCCCTTCAAAACCATAAGTCTCAAGGTCAATATCTCCGCTTCCTGTTAAACCTTTAAACTCGGATACTACTCCTTCAGCGTTAGCAGTGTCTCGTGCACCATGACTTCCACATGGAGGTCCAGGAACTTTTTCACAAGACTCACTATTGAACTCAGTACCAGCATCATAAGCTTTTAGATCTAGGACTTTCACTCTAGAAGGAAGCCTGACATTCATGGCCGCTACAAAAGCATCATTAGTCGTGGCAAGCATTGCAACAAGACTAAGTTTTACTTTAGAAGCATTCTTAGTTTTGATTAAGATCTCAAGTGATTGACCGGGCCTTATATTACTATCCCCTGTTACATAATTATCGACTCTACTTCTTCCTAGGGCGCGAAGTTCATCCTCTAGAACGTCTGTACCACCGTCTTCAGCGAGTAAAGTAAGACCAGGACTAGCAGGCTTACCTACTTCAAAAAGAGCTGAGCTAGGGCTATGTAGGGCCACAACTGGCATTGTTAAGACCTGAGCTTTTGTTAGGTTTGTAATAGTAATTAAGAACTTCTTTGTTTTACTTCCAGAGGCACTTGCTAGTGCTGGGATTAATAATGCTGCGACGAGTAATAATTTCATATAACCTCCAAGGTATAACTTATGTGTAACAAATTCATCAAACGTGACACTAATCTATGGCCAAGTTATGATTGTTAACATATTTACAAATAAATCATAGCATAGGTCAAGAGGGATTTGTCATGAGTAAGTTTATTTTAATTATTTCTTTTCTCGCACTAAGTGGATGCTATCAATTAGCAGAGCTTCCCCCACTTGATGGAGGCATTACAGCGAACCTCTTGGTTTGCGCTAAAGAAGATGTAAAAGGTCCATTTAAGACTTTTGCCACTATAGAAGAGAACTTTGCTACTTTCTTTAAAACTAGCGTCGTCTCAAGTGATGGATCAGCACTCCCCATTGATTTAGATTATGATTCAAATCCAAGCTATGACACTCGAGTCGATTATGTTGCTCTTCTAAAAGATAAAGAGACTCCTGAATCAAAGGCCTTAAGAAACTCAATCCTAGGTCATCTAAAGGCCGTAGACCTTGAAACTCTCACGAGTGATGAACAAGTTGCCCTCCTTATCAATGCCTATAATTTCTTGGCCATCGATATTGTGCTTCAGAATTCTTGTGAGGGATTGATTGATTCAATCGCTAATCTTGGAGGAGTCGATTCCTTTAAAGCTTTTTCTGATAGTAGTAACTTTGGATACTTTATAGGTGAAGAAAAATTAAGCTTAGATAATATTGAAAAAGATAAGATCGCAGAGTTAACAAACTTTGAGGACGCAAGGATTCACTTCGCCGTCATCTGCGCCAGTGCCGGCTGCCCTGTTCTTCTTCATCTTCCTTTTGATAAGATAAATTTAGAGGGACAGCTTAGCTTTATAACTAGAGCCGGGCTTAGACTTCCAAGAATGTTTCATAATGACTCAGGAAGTAGCTTCCTAAGTCAAATCTTTGATTGGTATCTCGATGACTTTATCTCGGATATCGCAAGAACTATAGAGTTTGATACTGACGAAGAGTTTATTGAAGAGTTTATTAAGCGTTATACTGCTGACGGAACCGAGTTTAAAAGAGATAATATTGATTATGTTAACTATGACTGGAGCTTGAATAAATTATGAAGATATTAATTGGTTTAAGTATTTTTCTAATGGCGGGGCAAGCACAAGCTAAGAAGCCTATTCCCTATACTTTCGAGGTAATGGGACAAAATAATTCTAATATTGATAAAATCAATAACCCCGTTAAAAAGAATGTCTATAGCCAGAAGATGCAGGTCAAAACAAAGCTTAAGTTTAGACCGATGAAGAAAGTTATCCTCTTAAACCTTCCTTCAATAGACCTTGAATACACTCCTTCCCTTACTGAAAAAGTAAGATCACTAAATATAAGTAATACCCTAATTGGACTTTATCTACCTAAGCGTGGGCTGATCTATTCAGGAAGTTTTAACGCCAATTATACAAAGTCTATCTTTACCAACGAAGACCAAGAGATCGAAAACTCTAAGAACTACTCCTTTGGTCTTGATGGTGGCGCTGCTAAAGATCTCTTTAAGAAATACAACCTTGGTTTTAACCTAGGAATTAAGCTACAAAACTACTTAGAACCCAGTAACCCAAATGATCCCCTTCCTCTTAAAGATAATAACCTTCGTCTTTCAGGAAAGATTACTCAGAAGTATAAGATCAATAAGAAGAATCTTCTTGGGATGAACTTAAATTATACAAATAAGATCTATAAAGAAAAAAGGGCCTTAAATTCTACAGGCAACCAGGTCAGCACAAAGGTTGAGACCATTCATACTTATGAGGCTGAAGCTTATTACACTTTTTCTCATGGAAAACTAAGAATAACTCCCGAATTAGGTTTCGCGCAAAATAAAGATACTGTTGAAAATGGCAGAACCTATCGCGGTCTCTTTTACCAAGTTGATATCCGCCACCGTTTTCAATACTTTAGTTTAAGCACCCGCTATTCAAACAAGATCAGGGACTATAAGACTCAATTAGTTGACACTGCTGATACAACTGGAGCCTCCCCCCTTTTAGAGGCCAGGATCGTAAGCTTTTATAATCAAATAGAAATCCCTTTTGGTAAGAAATCTCAATATCAAGTTCTTGCCGGTTATGACTATCAGGGATTAAAATCAAATAGAATATCAGATGATAACGCTAACGAAATCATCAAGCTCGGTCTTAGGCTAAGCTTTTAAAATGAGGTTTATATGAAAGTACTAATTTCTCTAATCACTTTATTTCTTTTAACTCTTTCAGTGGCAAATGCCTCTGGCGGTGGTGGCGGCTCTTACGAAGGTGATAGCGGATCCTCAGACTTAGCCGAAGAGCTAGCTGAAGAAGAAATTGAAGAAGCGAAAAAAGAGGCCCAAGAAGAAGCTGTTGAAGAAGCGAAGAAGCAGGCCTTAGACGAAGAGTCTAGCGAAAGCCAAGACGAAGAATAAGCTTAAATTTTTAGGCCCTTGAGAAGCGTTCAGCGGTTCCTCGGGCCTAAAAACCTCAACCATCTATGACATTGATTTAATCAATACATTCCTTACAATTTATGCATTTTATTAATATTCAGTTTACCCCGACAATGGTTATAGACCATGGAGGTAATAATGAAGACACAAACACTTGAACTACTTGACTATGAAAAAAGAAACTGGGCCCTTTTAGAAGATTTAACAAAAAAGCATAGTCCTCTAAAAAGCTACGACACAGAAGAAAATTACTATAAAGGAATTATCACTCCGATTTCTTGGTGTAAAAATGGAATGCCTGTTAAGCATAGCCTTTTTATGGAAGAAGGTATTGAAATGGTTCTAGAGCCTCATAATGAAGAGATTTGCTTTCTAGGATATTCAAATAAAACGGTCCTGATTAAAGGAGCCCTTTCTCAATCAGATTTTTTGGGAGACTACCTTCTTCACGTAACGGAACCGCCTATTCTAGGTATTGATTTAAAACATAGTGGATAAAATCAACACTGACGGTACCTTTGGCGAAGACCATTAATAAAATAGAGGATCTCTCCCCTCTAGCTAAGGTACCGTTATCTTTTTAGGCTATTCTTTAGATGTTTTAAACCTTTTAAACTGCCCTACTACAATGCTGACATTGCTTAGTTATCACTGCATACGATCAGAAACATTGCTATTGTGAAATTCCTATAGGGGCTGATCGTGGCCCTGAGCATTTGCTACGCAAATATTCAGCGCTTTGTTCTAGAGAGAATTTTGTGGGCTTTTAACAACACCACTAAGGTAGGGCAGTTTATAAAGCTTTTCAAAGTCTACTTTGAATTACAGTAAATATCAGAGTACTTCTGAGCTTTTAGGTACTTCTCAGAAGAGTCCTTATCATTTAAATGAGTTGAAAGACCAAAGCTTCCATACTGACTTTGAGACTGGGCCATGATGAAGTTGATATGGGTCTTCCCGCCATTTTCCCCCCAACCTTTATAAAGCTTCTCATAAACCTCACCCATCTTTTCATGATTGTTAGCTTTATGAATAAGGTCGATTAAGGCCTTTTTCTTCTCTGGTGTTATCGATGCTTTTAAATCTGAAGGCATTGTATCTAGAGTTAAGTGTTGACCGCCTTCATAGGCAACCAGGTCAATCCCCGCCTTTTTAAAATCATCACTGATGAGAACTTCATTTTGTTTCTTAACCTGCTCTAAGACATGATCGACCCCTTCAGGGTTCTCAGGGTTTAATAAAGTGTCTAAGAGATCATCTTCACTCTTAGCCTCATACATTCCCGTCTTACCTTTTAAGAATTTTTTGCAGTGATCACCCTCTTTATCACTATTTCCCCAGCAGCCATGAAAGTAAGTGGCCGTGGCAACAGCGTCTACTTTATCTAATTCGTCTCTATCTTTTAAGATCCTAAGCATGCTTTTAGTTCTATTAGGGTCTTTTTGATTGGTTCCTAAAGTTCTAATAATGGACTCCTCACCAAGTTCACTTTCGAAGATATCAAAGACCTCTACACTCTTATTCACATAAGTCTTAACTTCCGCTTCTGTCTTTTCCTGAACCTTGATTCTTAAAGGGTTTAATAGGCCGTTAAACTTTTGAACCACGGCCTTGACCGCTTCATTGTCATCTCCAGCAGCGGCCCGCTCTTTTTTATAAGTAGCACTTAAAGAATTAATACTTGAAATTAACTCTCCACGAGAAACGTCTGGATGTGGATCTACAGTGGCCGCATTTATATACTTTGAGCCCCAAAAGCGTCCATTCCAAACTTCATTACTATATTCAACATTAATCTTTATCTCTGGGTTTTTCTCTTTGAGTTTCTTCAATCTTCCCGCTAAGTCTTTTACATATTCTTTAGAGGCATTATGAGGAATATTAATCCATGGATTTGCGCCCGTTTGTTCTAAGAGATCCACCATCACTTCCATAGGCACTCCTCTCCAGTTACGTTTATCCGTATCGTGAGAGACTCCCCAAGTAGCGTCAGAGACCTTTGCTCTATTACTACTTGTTCGATCATAACTCGTATCAGTTAAGCAGCCCTTGGCATCAGAGGAGAGAGTGTTCCAATTATATTTTTTAGGATTCGATTCAATACTTTTTGCCTGCATTTTTCTACAAACTTCAGGCATCCGAGGAGAAGCGTACATTAAGTTCATTGTTCTAATAACTTTAAAAGGCTTTAAATAATCGAGATAGGCCTGATTAAAAACAGTCTTATCAGGACTCTCTTCGATCTTCTCTTCGTAAGGACCAGGAAGGATGATCTTCATTCCTTCAAGACACGAATTCTCCTTCTCTCCTTTAACACTTACTGTAATACCATTTCCTCCGAGCTTCTTATCAATAGAGACCTTGAGGCATTTTCTTTTTGAGTTATTCTTAGTTCTGTTTTTTCCATCAGGGCAATCCATTAATTCTGCCCCTTTAACGGAGAGGCTAACGTCCCCTGAGTAATGAACGGGATAGATTCCATTAGGAACACTTCCCTCCACGGCCGATTGCAGAAGATTCGTTTTGATTTTATCTCCCTTCTTAGCAAAACAAGGCCAGCCATTCTTCTCTTTAACAAGATCAGGCCGATCTGATTCAAAGGGCCTTGCTGTTTTAAAGATATCAGCAAAAGGAACAGCGTTTCCTACACTTGGTGATTCCGCTTGAGGGGCCGTAAGGTTGATTCCCATTTCAAGTTGCGCCTTAGTCTTCGGATTCTTTTGGCAAGTTTTCTTTTTACTCTCAAGAGTAAGAGACTTATTTGACTTTAGCTTAAGACAATCTTCTTCTAAGCTTGTTACTTCCGCTTCACTTAAAAAACCAGGAGCCAGTTTGATTAATTTTAAAAGATAGGTTGCTTCAATTTGCTTGACTGAATCTTTTACTTCCCCGCAATTTTGAGCGCAGTTTTTAAGTTTTTCTTCAGACTTATGCAGATCAGATGCTATCTTACCAAGACTTTTGTTTTGGCCAAAGGCCTTACAGTCTTCAAGACTCTCCTTCTCTTCAACCTTTGAATCTAAACTTAAAAGACAAGTCTTCTCGTTTAAAAGGTTGATAAGGTTTCTACTCTTATAAAAATATTCTTTTTTACTATGTTTAGATAAAATCGTATCAATCTCAGCTATCCTCTCGATTGACCCTGCCATTAGGTTCACGGGATTGAGGAAAAAGAAGATCGACAATAGAGTAAGTGTGTTTAGTTTCATAGGCTACTTATCGACACTTTTAGGGAATTCCTTTAAGCAGAAAACATATTAAATTTGCCTACTTACACCATTTTTATCAACTTATTTTCTAGATTCTTAAAAGGTCTTTGATGGCCCAATTAAATGCCCCTCAAGTTGAGCCTATTTCCAGCTAAGCTTTTGAAATCATATTCAGTAAATGGATACGCTTTATCCAAACACCTTATTAGCCGATACTATCTCTATGAAGCTTCTCTTAATATTCCTTTATTTAAACACAACAATGGCCGCTGACTTTCTTTCAGGCAGTGCTATCGACGCCATTGAAAATAGCGAGGATGTCGAGAAGTTAAACGTTGGAATCTTTCAAGATATTAACAGTACCTATAAGGGCCAGAAGAAAAATTGCGGCTATGTAAACTTTCCTGAAGAAAATGAAAGCCTCTTTGGTCCCATGGGAAAATACACCCGCCTTAAACATTTTTATGATCTTAAGCGAGAGGTCAAAGGCCTAGAGCATTCAAAAGACCCTGAAAATGATATTGAATTTGTCAGAAGAAAAAAAGAATTCACGAGCGCAACCGATGGAACCAAAAGACTCTATGACGAAGTCCTCTCCAGATTAGGCGATATAGAAATCAGAACGCAAGGAATGAAAGATATTCTTAAAGATTATAAATCCTTTGAAAAGAATATTGTGAACATTGGAGAAGGTGGATCTATCATCGCCCCTAATGAATCAAGTGAAGTCTTCAGAAGAATCTCGAAAGCTAAGATAAGCTTTGACCGGGAACTAGATGAATTTCACCGCGCCCACGATCACTATTTTTCTTATGGTGATGGTGTTCTTAAAACTGCGAAGAAAGCCAAACGAGACTATCCAAGAAGAAAAAGCCACCTCAAGGACCTTTATAAAGACGAAGAATTAATGGCCCTGGCGAAGGAATTCCCAGAGAATAAGCTCGAAGAGATCTTTCGCTCTAAAGAAGACTTTAAGAGAAGTAAGAATCTAACTATCATCTTTGAAGGCACCGGTCAGTACTCTCCTATTTTAGAGAAGAACATAAAAGTCCTTCAATCTTCACTAGGAATCAATCCTTCTCAAGAAGAAATTCAAAAGGCCACGAACAAGGCTCAAAAGATATCTAATGATAATGGCTACTTTGCAGGTCATAATGATATCCCGACCTGGTCTGGAACAATTAGAGGCCCTATTGCAAAAGGACTCTATGCCAAGAAAAAGAATTCTAATAACCTAAGAGGTGGACAGTGGTTATACCTACCTTCAGAGAACTCTGACTTTACTGGTATGGGACAAAATTTAGTTTCAGGCAATGATATGGTCCTAAGAAAAGAAGCTTTCTCAAGAGGCTTTGAGTGCCTTAAGAAATACCTTAAGAAGTACCCGGATACAAACTTAAGTATTGTAGGTCATAGTAGCGGTGTTAAAGCTGCCATTGATTTTACAGACAGGCTTAAAGAAAATGGCATCAATGCCAAGCCAGATATTTTAGGTATTGATCCTGTGAATGATATGATCAAAGGCGGAATCGAAGGGGCCATCTCTGGTAGTATTGTAAGCTTGATAGGCCTTGGTGAAGACTTAGAAGCTGCCTGTACTCCTGGCAGTGCTCCTTATGAACGAGAGAAGTATAATGGCGCTATCATGTCTGAAGAAAAAGACGCCCTCACTAAGCCTAAGAACTCAGGTATCTTTAAAGCTTTCTATCAAACCCAAGATAGAGAAGGTCTTGGCGTTCAAGGCTTTCTAAAGTTTGGTATTCACGGCTCTCCTATTAAAGGAGGAGACAATAAGAAGTTAAGTTTTTCTAATTCATTAAATCAACATCATGGGGCAATCACTCAAGAAGAACCTGTTCTCGATGCCTTTCGGCACGTCGTCTCTCACTAATTCTCTTAACTTCCCGTTAAAGATTTTCTCTTACAAGTGTGTCATCTAAGGAAGATTCCCCCATCCCCTTAAATTATCTATGACTTAGCCTCTTAATCTCAGGTAAACGAAAACGTAAGACTAAAGGCCTTTAGCCATGATTTAGTTTTTCTTCTCTCCTATAACTTGGTCATCAAAACAACTGCTGAGCAATAACTGCTTAGCGAAAACTTAGGAGTTTATATGAAAAAATTTATCGCCCTTACTTTGGCCCTTTTATCACTTAGTTCATTTGCTGGTGGATACGACAGACTAGAACTAGTTCGTGTTAAAGGCGCTACTGCTTCACAGGCTTACTCAAAAGCACAAAGCATTGCTAACCAAGTAAATGATGCAAAATGGAGCACTAAGCTCTCTTTCCTTAGAACTTGTAACCCAACTGCGGGTGATTTTGATGACGGAAACTTCCGTAGAAAAGCTCATACTTCTACAAGTATGGTTTCACTCAATCATGTAACAGGAATGTATACAGGAATTGTTAAAGTTAGATGCGAAGACTAATCTAAGAGAAGCTCCTAGAAATAGGAGCTTTTTTATTATAAAAAGGGTCGCGATTAGTTTAGAATTATCCTATGAAGCTTCTTTTTTACTCGATTCTCTTTTTATTTTCATCAACCTCTCAAGCTAAGTTTGCGGCCTACACTATTCAGATCCCATGCGAGACGATTGAGCTTAAGATTATCAGCTGTAAAGAGGCCTTTATTTCAAATAAGACTAAGTTACGTGAAGCTCAGTTAGAGAACAAAGCTATTATCTTTGAGAAAAAGGGCATCCTTATCAAAGCCTTCCCTTTAAAAAGAGAGGCTGCAAAATGCGGCGAACAACAAAAAATGGACCTTAAGCGCTACAAACAAGATGATCTCAAAGAAACCTTCTTTGTAAGCGGAGCGACTTGTAAGGCCGACCAAAAGAAGCTTACGGTCTTTCGCCCTAACTACTATTGCGATACTCCCGGCACTCCTACTATCTTTGGCTGCTTTATCAATAAGCAAGAGCTTCAAAATAAATACGAATATACAGAGCTCCCAATCAATCCATAGCATAGATAAATCAGGCAATAATGACTCGGGAAATGCGTCAATTCTAAAATATTAATTTCTGAAAACTTAACAAGATCCAAAAAGTAATTATAAAAAGCCTAAGCCTGACGCTTATAAACCGCCAGGCCTAGGTCTTACTTTTGAAGGTCCAAAACTTTAAATATTAAAGAAGTACTTGGGTATTCCTTTTCTTTGTCAAAGTTTACCGGAAGATTTAGCAAGGTAAAGGGAACTAAATTTGTAAAAACTTCGTTCCAAAGCATTTGGGCAACTCTTGTTTCTTGATAAAGTTTAAGAGTTCTTTCATCTTTTTCAAAAACCGCATCAACTTTCCCATCAATTAACCAAGCGTTGTCATTAAAACAATTGACTGAGATTATACCATTATTGACTAGAATATTTAGGTTGTGCTCGTTTAATTTTATAAGCCCGTATGACTCATAAGTAATTTTGCCTTTTGAATTATTTAAGTGGCTAGATCTTGTGACATACCTATTCATAGAAGAGTACTGAAATTTTAAATATTCATCCTCTCCACATTGACTCATCTCAAAAGGAAAAACATGAAAAGGAATTTTTAATTCTTCATTTTCAATTTCACTTCGGACAAAAAGGGCATCTCTTCCTACTTCGATAATATTTTTTAAACCCTTTGTGATATAAACTTTTCCATTAAAGTTAGATTCAATATTATCTTGCGCTCTATATCTTCTTTTTAAAAACATATTATAAATGCCAAAAGCAGAATCCGTTTCTTTAGGTACTGTGTAACCATCTTGGTTTCTTCTCATCTTAATTAAAATATCTCGGCTTAGTTTTAATTTCGAAAGGCCTTGGTCTAACTCTAAATCATATTTGATTAAGAATTCTTTTTGCTTAATAAGAACTCCTCTAATATCATCGATATATTCTTCGGTTTGTAATATAACTGTTTCAAAATCATTATCTCTGGCCAAGAAATGAGAATCTTTAGCATTATTAAAATTCGTAATTCCTAAAAGAAAGCCTTTCACCTCTAACAAAGCGTTTTCATCCTCAATTGGCATCTTATCTATTTTTTCATTCACTTCTTGTAAGAGTTTTGCATAACTTAGCTTTAGAGAATCAAGCTGAACCAAAAGATCTTCAGCCTTTTGTGCATCTTTTATGTAGGAATTCTTTTTAGAGAGCTCCTCAATTTTATTTAAAATACTGCTATTATCATTTACCTCAGCAAAAAGAGCCGTACTAAGAAGTAAGCATGTAGCCACAATTGAACAGTTTCTTTTAATTTTTTTAAGCATTAACATTTCGACCTCACTTAGTTTATTTTCTCTATAGTACAAATCTGGTTAAAATGATGAACAGTGAGCTTCTGACTTTCTGACAAATGGCCTCAATTCTCCCCTAGTCCTTACTTATGCCCATCCTAGACTTACGCAAAGCTTGCTATAAATATGCGTAAGTGGTAGAACTTAGACTTACTAAATTAAAAACTGGAATCAAAAGTGAAAGCTACCAATACTAAAAAGAGTAAAGTTAAAGAAATAAGCAGCATCCAAGTCATAGGTGCAAGAGAGCATAATTTAAAGAATATTGACGTGGAGATCCCTAAGAAAAAACTTGTGGTGATCACCGGAGTTTCTGGTTCTGGAAAATCCTCTTTAGCTTTTGATACCATCTATGCTGAAGGTCAAAGACGCTATGTAGAGTCTCTCTCCTCGTATGCCCGTCAATTTCTCGGGCAAATGGAAAAGCCCAAATTTGATACCATCAGAGGACTGGCTCCCACTATTGCGATTGAACAAAAGTCAGCCTCAAAGAACCCTCGCTCCACTGTAGGAACCATAACAGAGATCTATGATTATCTAAGAGTTCTCTTCGCCCGTGTAGGAACTCAGTACTGTCATATTTGTTCTAAAGAAGTAGGAAAAGGCACCGCTCAAAATATGGTGGAGCAGATCCTAAAGCTTCCTCAGGAAACTAAATTCTTATTAATGGCGCCTTTAGTTGAAAATCGAAAGGGTGAATTTAAGGACCTCTTAAAACAAATCAAGGCCGATGGTTTCTCGAGAGTGAGAATCGACGGAGTGGTTCAGCAGATTGGTGATATTCAATCTCTTGCTAAGAATAAAAAGCATAATCTTGAAGTGGTCGTAGATCGTTTAAAAGTAAAGAAAGAGCCCGCCTTTAAGAAAAGGCTCTTAGATAGTTTAGAGCTTTGTCTTAAAACCGGCGAAGGCCAGCTTATTGTTCATATTGAAAATCGTGAAGACATTAAAATGAGTGAAGAGCGCTCTTGCTGTGGTCATGCCTTCCCTGAATTAATCCCTCAGCTCTTTAGCTTTAACTCCCCTCACGGCATGTGCGAAAAATGTAATGGTATCGGCTCTGTTATTTCTATCGATGAGAAGAAGCTAGTCGTAGACGAAAACGCCTCTATTTCCATGGGAGCTGTTCGCGCTTGGGATAATTACTTTGATAAAGAGGGAAATAAAAAGGACATGTCATGGGGACTCGCGCGCCTAAATGCTCTTGAAGCGGACTGGGGGCTAGATCTCTATAAACCATGGAAGAAGATCCCTAAGAAATTAAGAGAGAGAGTTCTTAATGGAAGTGATGATCCTAAGCATGAATTAAACCTCGTTTGGGAAGGAGATAAGGGCGAATATCAATGGAACGCTCAGTATGAAGGACTGATCACCCGCCTTATGCGTCTTTATATGAAACATCAAACCCAAGGGCGAAAGTCATGGGTGGCCAAGTACACCTCAACTCTTCCTTGTGATACTTGTCAGGGTCAAAGACTAAAGCCTTCTGTTAATTCAATTCTGGTTAAGAAAAAATCAATCAATGATATAACCGCTATGAGCATCTCTGAATCCTTTAACTTCTTTAGTAAGTTAAAGCTTACGGGAAATAAAAAGATCATCACAGAAGAGCTCTTAAAAGAGATCACAACCAGGCTTGGCTTTCTTGTCAACGTGGGTCTTAATTACTTATCTATGGATAGATCAGGGCCCACCCTCTCTGGAGGAGAGGCGCAAAGAATCAGGCTCGCCTCTCAGATTGGATCTGAACTAACAGGTGTTCTCTATATTCTCGACGAGCCTAGCATCGGTCTTCACCAACGAGATAATATAAAACTCATCGATACCCTCTGCCATCTGCGAGATATTGGAAACTCTTTAATCGTCGTTGAGCATGATCAAGAAACCATGGAATCCGCGGATTGGATCTTAGACGTAGGTCCTGGCGCCGGCCGCCTAGGTGGTCAGATCATCGCCGAAGGAACTCCCGCTCAGTTAAAGAAAAACAAAAGATCTATCACAGGAAAATTCCTCGCGGGAAAAGAGCAAATTGAAATCCCAGAGGAGAGAAGAACCTCTTCAAAAGAGTGGATTGAAATCCTAGGAGCAAAAGCTAATAACCTTAAGAATGTTGATTGCAAGATCCCTATCGGATTATTCACTTGTGTCAGTGGTGTTTCTGGAGCGGGAAAATCCTCCCTCATCAATCAGATCTTATACCCAGCTCTTAGTAAGATGCTTCATAACACCGACATAGAAGTTGGCGAGCATAAAGAAATTAAGGGACTCGCCAATATTGATAAGGTTATCAATATTGATCAAAAGCCCATTGGGAAAACCCCTAGAAGTAACCCTGCCACTTACACAAAGGTCTTTGATCTTATCAGAGACCTCTTCGCTATGACCCCTGAATCAAAAAGCCTCGGCTATAAAAAAGGACGATTTTCCTTTAACGTTAAAGGTGGTCGCTGCGAGGCCTGTGAAGGTGACGGACATATAAAAGTAGAGATGCATTTTCTAGCTGACGTTTTAGTTCCCTGCGAGGAGTGTAAAACAAAACGCTTTAACGAGGGAACTCTTCGCATTAAATTCAAGGATCACTCTATCGCCGACGTTCTCGATCTTTCAGTTGAACAAGCCAGAGTGCTTTTTGAAAACCAACCACAGATAAAAAAAGTCCTTGATACTTTAATTGAAGTTGGCCTTGATTATATAAAGTTAGGTCAACCCGCCACTCACCTCTCTGGTGGAGAAGCGCAAAGAATCAAGCTAGCAAAAGAGCTCTCAAAAAGAGGAACCGGAAAGACCCTCTATATTCTAGATGAGCCAACTACTGGTCTTCACTTTCAAGATATAAGAAAACTCCTTGCCGTGCTTCAAAAGCTCACAGATGCAGGAAATACTATTGTCGTCATCGAACATAACCTAGATGTAGTTAAGACCGCAGATTGGGTCATCGATCTAGGCCCTGAAGGTGGCTCTGGTGGTGGAGTCATCATCGCCAGTGGACCTCCAGAAAAGGTGGCATCGAGCAAGAAGAGCCCTACAGGGGCCTATTTGAAAGATATCTTAAAATAAATGAAATAAAAGGGCCCCCTCAAGAGTCTTAGTTAAGTAAACAAAAGACAAAGGAGAAACCATGTCAAAAAAGAGCAATTTAAACAAAAGCCTACTTATTACAGCGGCCCTTTTAGGCCTATCTGCGGCAAACGCCAGCGATAGTAAGAAAACCGTCATCAAAGAAAAGAAGGCCTCGAGCTTTCCAAAGTCAGTAAGCAGACCAGTTCCTGGAGAGATCATTGTAAAATGCGCCGGGATAGCTAAGAAAGGTCAGAATCACTGCGGTGCCAATGGGCATACTTGTGGCGGTAAGGCTAAGGTAGACTTTGATAAAAACGAATGGGTTTATGTTCGTAAAGACGTATGCGACGTGACTCCTGGTAAGATTGTAGGAAAGAAACGCGTGATCAAAGGCTAGAATAATTGTTAAATAAAAGCGACCTGAACAAACTCTATAGATACGCCCTCGTCCTCACTAATCAGGACGAGGAAGCCTATGATTTAGTTCATAGCGCTATCTTAAAGATTGAAGGCCGTTTTATTTTAAAAGAGTTGGCCTACGCAAAAACTGTTGTTCGCCATCTCTTTTTTGATCATAAAAAAAAAGAGGCCGCATCAGAGGAGTTAGTCCCTGATGCCATGTCCATTGATCAAAGCTTTGAAGAGATCATCATACATAAAGATGAAGTCGAAGCGCTCCTAAAAGAACTAAAGCCCCTTGAACGAGAGCTCTTGTTCTTAATCATTGTGGAAGGTCACTCTTACAAAGAAGCCTCCAAGATTACTGGTGAGAAGATCAATACATTACTGACAAGATTCAAAAGAATCAAAGATAAGCTTCGATCAAGGATTAAACAGTGAAAAGTGAATTGAAAGAATTCTATGAAAAGAAATCACTTTCCTCTGAAA
This sequence comes from uncultured Halobacteriovorax sp., assembly GCA_913061265.1. Classification (GTDB taxonomy): domain Bacteria; phylum Bdellovibrionota; class Bacteriovoracia; order Bacteriovoracales; family Bacteriovoracaceae. Next base: position 181,884 of record CAJXVS010000006.1, read on the forward strand.
AGATGGAATCCCTTCTTAATCTTCAAAAAGAACTTAAAGAAAACTCTCCTAGAAAAAGGGCCCCTCTCTTCGCTGGGCTTATTGCCGCTTCAATCGCTCTTCTTGTCTTTATTCAATTTAATGGACAAGCTCTTGATCAAAAGATTTTTTCTGAAGTGGCCTATAATCATAATAAAGACATGCCACCAGAGGTCTTAACCAAAGACTATGAGCTCATCAACGAGGCCCTAGATAAACTGGACTTCAAGGTCATCAAAAGCCAAAGGCTTGCAGTAAACTATGAATTAGTTGGAGCCCGCTATTGCTCAATCCAAGGCAAGATCGCCGCTCAGTTAAAGCTTGTTGATTTGCGTACAAAGAAAAGAATCACTGTTTATCAGTTCATTCCTAGCTTTGACCCTTTAAGTTCTGTTGGCGAGATTGATGGTGTTAAAGTTGAAGTATGGCATGAGGCTGGAATCTCTTTTGCTGTTGCCAGTGAAAACCCTTAAAAAGGCTATTTAAAGCCATAATTCTACCATTCCTGCCTATTTATTCTATCATTTTTACAGTTTGCTTGATCCAAATACAAATCTGGAATAATTTAGAAGTTCTAAAAAGCTACAAGAATTAAGGAATATTGGACATGTATAAGTGCATTGATTCGGGCATTGATTTCGAAAAATTTGATAATACACCCTTCAAGTTTTCTCATAAGATTTTGAATCATAAGGCCCTCTCTATTGAGAGTTTATCTAAGGCCCTACCTCGTATGCCAAAGGGTCATGTTAAGTACTCTAAAGGTTTCGATGATATTGGTGGTGATTTTGATAATGCCGAGACGACGCATAAAAATAATTTAACTTTAAAAGAAACAATTGAAAATATTAAAACCAGCAACTCTTATATTACAGTTAATAGAGCCGAAGTAGATCCTTCATTTAAAGAACTTTATGATGATTTGATTGAAGACGCTGAAAGAATGATGAAGCTAAAGGGAGTTGGGACAAAGGCCCTTGTTCCAAAGATCTTTTTATTTATTGCCTCTCCAGGGGCATTCACTCCCTTTCATTTAGACAGGCACACCACTTTTCTTTTTCAAATGAGAGGAAGCAAGCAAGTTGCCGTGTTCCCACAATTTAACCCAAAAGTAGTAGAGCCAACTCAACGTGAATGCTATGCCGACTATGGCGGACTAGATCTGACTTGGTCTGAAGAGATGGATCAATACGCCTATAAATTTGATTTTGCCCCAGGAGAAGGAATTCATATTCCCTTTATAAGTGGGCACTATGTTAAAAATGGAACAGAAGACGTCTCAATCTCGATGTCCATTATTTTTAGAACCAAGCAAAGCCAAACATGGTTAGATGCTATGGGCTTCAACAATAGGCTAAGAAAGCACTTTGCAAAGTTAGGCATACGTCTCAAAGCAATTGGTACAAAGGGATCCCTAGACAGGCTTAAGGCCTTTCTTTTTCCTGTGGTAGACAAATTAACAGAGCTTAGAAAGTCATAGGTCATGTGGACTTAGGTTCTGGGGGATAAGGTGCCAGCAGACTTGTGCAGTAAGTTTTTCATCTTTTAATTTTACTATGAATTAGAATTTTAACCTAGGGGTAAGCTAGAGATAGAGTATGGATAAGTCTGCTGGCACCTTATCCAGGTGATAAAAGAATCACAAAACAAATGTTCAACCTATCGATGATGACAAACCGCTTCTACCAAAACCAGAAGCTAGCTATGATAAAGTGAAAGAAAAACGACAATAATAAATAGCGTCAAAAACCTAAGAACCAGCTCAATTCAAATACTTATCGTGAGAATTATTAGCGAACTATTTACCAACACAGTTTGAGTAGATCTTTCCTTATCCGTTATTCAAGCTCTTTAAGCGACAAATCTCTGTCTTTATCTTTCGCTTTTTTAATAAGAACTTCTTTCATTATCCCACAAAGCTTACTACTCACTCTTGTGCAATATTCATTAAGGTTTTTTTTCATTCTCTTCTTAGAGTGCTCAACCCACGCAGAGGCAGCATACCCGCAAAACTTATCCGCTCTAAGCTCAAAGCAAACCTTCTCTGCAAGGGCTGCTCGAGGTTCCCCCTTCGTTAAGCTTAAAGAGCACCTTTTCACTCCTAGTAATTTACATTTATGCCAAGACAGCTCCGACAGATGTTTCGATGCTTTTATTCCAAAACTATCTAAACTTAGCCTAACATAGTCACCACAACCACTTGAGCCAAGATTTCTAAAGTTTTCTCTATAATCAATCTCAATGCATGACCTTCTGTAATACTCTATTGCCTCGCCTACATTTCCTTTCTTCTCTTCTTCGTAACCTCTCTCATTACAAAGCGAATCATCTTTACCATATTTTGTAATACATTTCTTACCTTTCTTTTCGAATAGTTCTAGTTTTTCCCAGTTAATTTTTAAACCTTCAGGCGTAAGTGGCCTAACTTTTCTTTTATATAAATATCTATTTGGGTACTTTTGACTTTCATCATTTTCAGATGAGTGTAAAAAACCACAAGAAGAAAGCATTAGTATTCCTAAAGTTAGTAACTTAAAAATATTCATATATAATTCCCTATTATAATGTCTTATTATTCTTCACAGCCAGAAGGAGCAAAGATTTGTGAGCACATAGGTACGCGGGTCCTTTTTGCAATTTCTATGACTTACATAATTATATCACTAAATACTTCTGCAAAAATTGATTTTTATATTTCAATCATAAATGAGTAAGGTTCTGTTTCAGAAATATCACCTAACTGCTCTTAGAGATCTGCTTTTGATAAGTCTAATCCCCTTAGAGAAGAGAGCTTAAGAGAATGCCTAGTAAAATCACTTAGAATAAATTTATAAATACTTGAAACTGTAAAAAGGACCCGCGTACCTCACTGGATAAGTCTGCTGGCACCTTATCCATAAAAGTGCTCAAAAAGGTGAGGTAAAATTATATCTATAACCCTTTGAAACTTACTAGGAAATTGGCACTTTTGGCCTACTCAGATTGCGAAAAAAAGGGGTTTTGGCGGCTATTAGAGGTGCTTTTACCTTTTCAACTCCCGCAAGGCTCCCCCAGGCAATGTCCACAAAAACTTACTCGACTTAGTAGGCTTAACCATTCTTCCCCCACTTTCATATCCAGACTTACTACGCATTATCGCCCAATAGTAGAACTTAGACTCTCCACTTGAAGGATCAGTGCTTAAGTTTTTCCCTTCACAGCTAAACAATACGTCCCTTATAGATTCCTCCAAAACCTCTTTAACTAAATCTTCATTTTGATAATCTTCTGAGTATAAAAAAATTCTTAGTTTTTTAGCATGTCCCTTATATTCCACTTTCACATTAGAAATACTTTTTGAATAGCGTTCTTTTATTCTAAGTTCACCATCTTTTAAGCAAGACTTATTAATTTCCATATCCCAAAATAAATTAGGATTTATGTTGAAAGTAACGAGGGCTATAGAACCTAGTCCAATACAGCCATAGAGTATTTTTTTTATCATTGACCTAGCTCTCTTTTTTTAAAACCTTTTTTAGGTAGTGAGTATACTATAACGAACCACTCTTAGTTACCCGTACAATCGGGGCTTGTAAAAACTCCAGTTTTTACGTTACCTTCAGAGTCTGTTATAACTATATTATAACTTGCTCCACCATATGCTGTCGCCTCTTGCCTTGTGGATAAGGTTGGATAAGGTGCCAGCAGACTTGTGCAGTAAGTTTTTCATCTTTTAATTTTACTATGAATTAGAATTTTAACCTAGGGGTAAGCTAGAAATAGAGTATGGATAAGTCTGCTGGCACCTTATCCACCTTATCCAAGATAAAAGAAGTGAGGCTTCGTCGGATAATGTTAATTAAAATCGAGGTGATAAGGTTTTGAAGCTAGAGGCTCTTATTCTTTATCTCCAGACTCCCTTAAAATATTATATCTACTGTAGGCTTCGCAGGACATCTTACATTCACCCAAACAGCTTTTTTCGGCGAATGGCACTGATTCTAAGTACTCTTCTTTTTTTATGTAGATTTCGGCAGCTTCGCTACATGAAAAACAATGCCCTAGCTCGCATCCTTTTAAATAAAATTTAAGTTTTATTTCATCATCTTCTGAAGTTTCTCCTCCTGAATAACAACTGTTTCCATAATTCAATTCGAAACAACTATGCTTGGATAGTAAAAATGAAGCTTTAAGTTCCCCTAGTTCATATAAGGTATCTGAAGCTTGGCTACATGTCTCTCCACGTCTGGTTTCGTTACCGTCAAAGCATTTTTTTGCCATATAGTCCGCACCTTCCTTCTTCTTACCTTCTTTAATTAATCGAAAACCAACTTTTCCACATTGATTCAAGTCCACTCCATCATTGCATTCACGGAGTTCTCTTAAATGTTTCTCCTCTCTCTCGAGCTTACTTTTCAGTTCCTCAAAGTTTGAGCCTTTTCTGGATGCAATAAGCGATTTAAGATAGAAGTTACTTATAGGATAGATTAAATTTGAACTAAAAATATAAAATTTCGTCTCGCCTTTATAAAGAAACCTTTTCTAATCATTATTCATACTGGTTGGTAAGACACAAAAAATCAAAATCATATGTTTAGCGAAAAAAAGTACGGCCAGACTAAATGAACATAAAGAAAAAGTTCCAACAATTGACTTCGTTGGCATCTTTTTTAGTAGAAGTATTATAACTGGAATTCCAATTACTAATATCTCAATATGCATTAAGATATAATCTAAAGTTGTAAAGTGACTATTCATATTACCGTTCCAAGCTTTCTTTATTTAGATATTAAACTACGATAATAGACAGGTAAAGTGCACTCGTTAACTAATCCGGCCTAGCGCCTTATCCTTGCCGGTCAGTACCCCAAGACCAAGAACTAGTTGCGGTAAAGTGAAAAACAAACGGTGGCACCGAGAATCATTTAAAGTCTTTTTCCAAAAGTTTTATCCCTTTCTCAGAAGCTTCTCTCAGCAAACCTTTTTTTAAATAACCACAACTCTTCAGACTACTTTTTTTACAGTACTCGTCAAAATTTTTACGAGTCCGTTCGATAGAGTAGGGAAGCCATTCATAGGCTGCAATTTCGCACCAATTAGGTGTAAATTTAAAACAAACTCTTTCTGTCAGAATTGCTTTATGCCTACCTTTTGCAAAACCTTTTCTTGAGCAAGACTTCCCCTTGGTAAGCTTGCATTTAGCCCAATACAAGTCTATTAAGTGAGTTTTTACCTGATCGCTATACTTATCGTAACCCAGCTCTATAAAGTTTTTACAAGAGGTAGATAGAGAACTCGAAAAGTTGTCATCAAATGTTACTTCTCTGCATGAAGTTCGGAAATACTCTCTAGCTTCAAAAGTGCTTCCATTTCCCTTCTCTTCATAACCCTTATCTACGCAAGATCCGATATTTTTAAACTTGTTCGAGCTAACTCCAAGACAATCCTTTCCCTCTGTTTCGTAAAGCCCAAGCAGGCTCCAATTAATTCTTAAGTTTGAAGGAGCAGGTTTTCGATTTTCATCTTTGTAAATATCGCGATCCGGATATTTCAACCTCTCATTTGTATCACTCACTTGAGAAGCCAATGAAATTGAAGATAAGAGAATTAAACCCAAAGTGCAAAAAATATTCATATACTGCCTCTCCAGCCAAAGGTGCCATGCTCTTTTGGCGATAATTTTGAATAAGTTTTGAGCAGTACTAACCCAAAAAAAAATTACTTAATTAAACACTAAAGAGATTTCTTTTTTTTTAGTTTTGAGGTTTTATTTGGACAAGCCTGCTGGCACAATATCCATCTATCATTTAGGAAGTGGGTAATACTTCTTAGTTACACCCTTTTCCGCACAGTCTTGCTTGCTATTACAATCCCTCAGAAAGGGGTTCTTCTGAACCTTCGACCTTTCCAGCTCCTCTTGAGAAAGGTCTCTAAAGCTTCCATTTTTATTAACTATTATACTATGAGGTGCATCTATAGGGTAATATAGCGATACCAACTTCCATTCTTTTTTCCTAAGTCTAAAACTAAACCTTCCTCCCTTGCCTCGAGTACTACGATGAGAAAAGTAATCCGTCAAAGTTATTAGCTGGGCATATTTTTCGTCATACTCCCCCATAATCCAGGCGGTTTTATAATCACAAACTCTAAGCAATTCTTCTTTAAATATTTTATTAATTTTCTTACCTTTTTGAATAATATTATTTTTGAGCAGGGAATGTTTTGTCTTTTCTTTTCTTAAATAGCTAAGCAGAGCATCTGGCTCCGTACTACTGATAACTTTACATAACTCTTTTATCTTTAAATCTAGCTTTTCGAAGTCAGAAACAGACTCTTTTAAATGCTCATAAGTAGGTAGGTAATGATTGTCATTAACCCCTGGAAGATCCTTCGTTCTTATATAAACATGCCCTTCAGATGATAAAATCTTTATATAATCGTCGCCCCACTCGTCTGCGAGAAAAAAGTACTGTATTGCATCACCTGTTTTTTTTGCCGTCGAACTATAGAAACTAAAGCCTAAACAACCTGCCCCACCATAAAGACTGTCCCGATCTTCATATAACTTCCGGTTTGCATTTCTAAAAAATTCTTTGTCATATAAGTAGTTCTCAATTCGAGAGCATATTTTTTTGTTATTTATAAAAACACCCTTCTCGCTTACTTCACCAATAGAAGTCTCAAGAGCGCTAGATTTATAAATTTTAAATTTGAATAAAAATTTTATTTTTTTTAAGACTTGAACTTCATCTTCATATAGAACCTTAATTAAGGTTTTTGTCGGATGCCTGTTAGCGTAACGATAAAATCGATGTCCAACATATGGGTCAATACACCACCCTGAACCAGTGCAGAGCAATAAAAACATTGTTATAATTTTTTTCATGTCCAATTCCATTTTAACTTGTTTCTCAGATGAGAGAAGTTAATTGTATCCGCCATTTGGGTTTTCACAAAGCTGCTTCTTTGTTACTTTACCGTCAAAGTCAATTACTTTGATCCAAATTGAATTCATCCAATTTGATTCCAGAGGAGCGCCTTCTACAGAGATAGAAATATCCTGACAAATTGTTCCAGAGTAACCACAACCCAAAAAGTCTGAGCGAGAATAATTTCCTCCAGTAATATTTTTTATTAAAGAAAATTTAGTGAATGGAGTCCCCTCCACTTCATCACAGGCAACAACATTTTCTGTATTAGGCATCGAGAAGATATCTCTAATTACTACTCCTTGCCTATAGGTAATCTCCCTTCCCCACCAGTCGGTAATTACAGCTTTTGCAGAGGGTGCATTATAACTACTCCATGTAAAAGAGTTCCCTTGTCCAGAGTAACTTCCACCTACCCACTCAACACTAACTATATCTCCAGCAGTGATTGCAATTGGGGTATCACTCTTTTCACTAAAAGGTAGTACTATTTTAGAAAAATCAAGCTCTGTTGAGAAAGTTAGATATTGATTAAGTTCCGTTCTATCTATAACTAAAGGTTCCACTGCTTCTACTTCGACATTTTCAGGAATCACAGAAAAAGATACGGCCGTCTCAGACCAGCTCATTTTATCCCCAGCGTCCACGCCTGCTAACAGTTTAAAGTTGAAATTCTTATCCTCTAATGCTTCTCCAAATTTAAATATTTTACTCGGATGAAAAACTATTTTCAAGCCTTCTCCTTGTCCTGAAAAAGAAAACTCTTCCGATTTTGGTGTAGTCAAATCAACGTATAAATCAATCCCCTCGACTGACCTATCTTGATCTACGACTGCTAGTTCTAGCTTATCTATTCCTTGCGGTAATCCTTCTACTGTATACTCATTCTTTTCAGCTACTTTACTTAACGTTACATTATCGATTGAAATAGAATCAGGACAATAATCACTAGTTGGAATAGACCCGTTAACAGTTTTCTTCATCTCAAGATGAAAATGGTCTCCATGCTTGTTGTCTAAAGTAATGTTATCAATTAACTTTGAACAATTGTTTAGTATTGTAGTTTTTGAATAGCTAGAAAAGTCACTTCCATAATCAGATTCGTCATAATTGATTAGCAATCTTGAGTGTTTTCCGCTGATGGAGTTTAAAAGATTGCCAATATTAGATGCATCCCAAATCGATTCGACAAGCCTCCCATCTCTCCCCCTCCTCAATGAGGTGAGATCGCCTAATTCACTAGAGTGTTCGAATCTTAGATCAAGGGACAAGCCATCGTTATGTTCCTCATGTTCGAAGCCGTTATTACTAACACCAGAAGCTGAAGCATCATCTATCTTGATATTGTGTATTACACCGCCATAGCTTCCCTTAAACGAGACTATTGAGGAAGCAAGATTAAAGTGACTTTTTGCTACCCAATCGTCACCACCATCTTTGTTATCTTTAGGTGCTCTAGCTCCATAACGAGTTTCGTAAGTCCAACTACTTCCCTCAAATAGGTTGCTGGCCCTTCCACCAACCTTTCCTGTTCCTGATAAGCTTTTCTTAACTATAAGTGTTCTTGGTAAGCACTTGTGCCCAACTATATTTAAAGTACTATCAAAGGCTAAAAGACAAGGCTTTACCTTATTATCATAAAAGCTCAATACCGATTCATTAAAACGAACATTTTTAATTTGAGAATTAGACACCTTGGTACCAACGCAGGTTTCAGGACTCCCTACATGATCCTCACCACATAAGAATAGATGAACTTGGACATCTTCACCTAATTTTGATTTTAGATTATACCTCGCTGTAATGTCATAAACATTTATAGAGTCTCCTCCTAGTAAAACCTGGTTCCCGTAAAGAGTTGGAAAGGGTCTCTCGATTATAGATTTCAAACTATCTCCTACTCCGTGACCTTGACCATCTTTTAGATCGAAGCCCGATAAAAGAACCTGAGACTTTTTTATCCCCTTAAAAGTTAGACTATTGGAGCCTAAGTTTCCTGACGCAACAGCTTTTGGGAATAAATTATTAAAAAAGTTATCCAAGTATTTAATCCCAGTCGTTAAAGGCTGAGTTTCATGAAATTTTCCAATCATTTCAATTTCTAAGTTTTGACTTTCATCAACTTCTCCAAGCGAAAAAGACATTAAAAAATTCGATACATTTCCTGTCCCGCTATCTAAGTTGTCAGGTGTGTAAATATTTATAGAACTTTCGCCTGTTACGACATTTCTAACTCTAAAAATAGAATAATCCCTTTTATCGATGCCAATAAATCGAAAGGGAAGTTCGAGAAACCCAGTTTCGCTAGATCTAGAGCCAATCAAGGACCTAATGTGTATATACCCATTTGGATCTGGGCTTAACTTAAGTGAACTACCTTCACTTTCTTGATATAAGTTTCCATATATCTTGTTAACTTCCTCAGCCTCTCCCTTCAAAACACTCCAGCCAGAATAGCCATAAGAGAAGTCGTGATTATCCAAATTCACGGGTTCGACTATATTTCCGAATACAACCTCTAAGGAAATCTCATCTTTTTGAAGCAGGTTCATTTTTGAAAAATCTCCCGTCTTACTTAATAAAACAGAATCAAGGCTTGGAAGGTTTCTAATAATAAAGTTATCCAAATTGATTTCGAAGCTATGAATTTTTTCTTTTTCCGAAATTAGATAAACATCTACATTTTTAAGTGTATCTGGAGAACCATTGAATTCAATACTTACATCTTTATCGCCAGCGATAAATGAGATTTTTTCAGATAGCTTTTTTCCTAACTCATCAATAAAGGTCAAATTTATTGTGTTTTTTCCGTTTTCAAATCCACCCCGTATCACAACTTTATCTTCAAAAACCTCATAGTCCGTGTATCTACTAACTTCTCCGAGACTAAACTCAAGCGGCTCCCCGTCTTCTTTAAACCCTACAGTTGCATCTACAAAATTAATCGTTATCTCTTCATCAATATTATAAAATGGTGAATTTACCCCTTCAGCGAGAGATGCTTTACCTTTTGAAGGGAGGTTTTCAAGTGGGATTTGTGCTAGGCTAAAGGGAATAGAGAAATCCTCTATTAGTTGTCCGCCAAATGCATTGACTACCAGCTTAACGACTAGATCACTTTCTTCCTGATAATCAAGAAGTAAAGTCTCTGCCCCACCTTTACTAACTCCATCAACAAACCATTCATAAGAATCGTAGAGCCCTTTTTCAATATTAATATTTGCAACACAGGAACCTTTAAAGTTATCGTATTGCTCACAACTTATATTAGCCCCAAGGTCTGGAACTCTAGGATTTATATCTTTGTAGATTGTACTAATCCCACCATAAAGGTCTACAACCCTTAGTTCGATTCTCTCTGTTATAAGATCAAAATCAATAACAAGATTTTGAGTGGTTCCAACTATCTCTCCGGATTTTCTCCATTCATAAGACAATTCACCTCCGTCTGGATCATATGAGTTTGATTCGCAATTAGCTCTCAATGCCACCACTTGATCAGCACTACAATCGAAGTCGGCAACTGGAGCTTGGTTCTCTTGAGCAGTGACTGTTACTTCTTTTGTATCTGACAACCCATCATTATCAACTATTATTAAACTTATTAACTTAGGTCCCCCCTCAGAATAAGCGTGACTTATCACTTCCTCACTTAACACTGCTCCGTCTCCCATATCAAATGAGTAACTTATAATATTTCCATCGGAGTCAAAAGAGTTAGATGCACTACAGCTAACTTCTAAAAAATTTGTACTACACATAAGTACTGCGACAGGTGGAGATCTTGTATCATTCAAATCTAATGTAATACTTGTATGATCTCTAAGTTCAGATTCGTCACTAACCTCCAGCTCAACTCTCTTAGAACCAAATGATGAAAAGGTAATATCAACACTACTAGAACTTCCATTTTGTTGCTGTCCCTCAAATGAGAATATATAGTCTGTAATTCCTTGATCATCTGAGGAGCCAGAACCATCACAACTAACTGTATAAAGACCAGTTCTATTACATGTTAGAAGGGCTACTGGTGCTTCATTAACCTCTTCCTCCAAAAAAACAAACCCCTGCAAAGAACTCTCAGCCCCTTCATTATCCATCACATTAAGAAGAATACTCTTCATCCCACCTTCAGAAAAAGTATGCTCAAAACTACTTCCAAGCCCGTTCTGCTCACCTTCACTATAACTAAAAGTATAATTAGTAATAAAACCATCTTCATCAAAAGAACCACTAGCATCACAACTAACAGTAAAGCCGCCTGGACTAAAACAATTTAGGTCAGCAACCGGAGCAATATTATCAGGAGTCAGATCTTCTTGAACATTAACAACTTCAGTATAAGTCTCTTCGTCCCCACGAAAAGTAATCGCCTTAATAGTCACCGTATACGATCCATCCTCAGCATAATCATGATAAAAATCAAAAGGACCCCAAAAGCCATCAAAAGAATCTTGACTCTCAATCGGAGATCCATCTCCCCAATCAATAGAAAACCCAGTAAGTTGATTTAACTTATCCGCTCCGCCGCCACTACAGTAATAGCTCTTGTAATTATCTTCATCAATTTCACAAGGAAACTCAGTTATAAAAAAGCTTGTATCAAATCCAACAACAGGAATTCTCATGGTCTCTGAGGCGCTTTCTCCAGCACTATCGACAACACTAAGCTTTACCTTATAAACACCAACGTCATAAATATGGGTCGCCTCTTCACCAAAGCCCATTGTTCCGTCGCCAAAGTCCCAGATATAACTTTCGATATCTCCATTTGGTGAACCAGAAAAGGATGCCGTAAAGACTGCATTTTGAGCAAATTCTTCGTAACCAAAGTCAAAGTAGGCCACAGGTTTTAGAATCTCTCCGGCGCTGGCCTCAACATCAATTAGTTCTTCGTGACTTGCAAAGTTTCCTTCATCATCTTTTAGAGTTACTTTTACTAAGTATGGCCCTGGACTTCCGTAGGTATGAGTTTTATATAAATCCGTGACCGTATCACTGCTTCCATCTCCCCAGTTAATCTCAATTTCAAAATCAAAATCGTAAAAGAGAATATTTCCAGGAAAGAATGATTTAAGAGCGCTTAGAAAGATTGTATTCTCTGCCGACATATCTGTATCAAAATTAACAATCGGAATCATCTGATTACTATTAAAGTCTATATCATGAGTAAAACTGTCACTATTTCCAAACTCATCTTCAACATCTAATTTTATCTGATAAGTGCCAGGAGCTAGTTCATCAAAGCTTGTTTTGGTATTAATATCAAAATGAGCGAGCTCTTTTTCTAAGCTGCCGCCAACGATACTGTAACGAGCTTCTGTGATTTGATTCTCTGATCGTCCAAAGAAATAAGTTTCAAGTCCACCTTCATCGTTAAAGGCATATTTAAAGTAGGCCTCTACGTCTGTGTTCTCCTCACCTGTTACTGTGATCTTTCTAGAGCGGTAATCAATAAGGCCGCTAGTATCAGTTACTTTTAATCTAACTTTATAAACACCAGGCTCTGTGAAGGTATAACTGCTGGTTGACTCAGTTGATGTAATCGTTTCGATATTACCAAGCTTCCACTCATAACTAACAATAGCGTCGTTATCAGTGCTTCTTGAAGCGTCTAGGTTGACTGTATAAGGAGCTTCACCAGATCGCTGCGCTTTAGGTAATCTAAAGTTTGCTGTAGGATGATCTCCACTAAAGCAATTTCCTTCTTTTAATGGAGCATTGAAAACGGCCGTCTTACCAATATGACAAGCGGGTCCGTTTAATTCAACTCTATTAGCGTTTACAGTAATTCCGCCGCTGACTTTTGTTTTTGATAAGGAGTTAATTATAAGTTCTGAAGCGTTGACAGTAGTTCCCTTCCAAATCGTAGCAAACTCAGGATTATCCGCATCATCATCTGGCCCTTCTCCAATAATGGAAACGGTTCCACTAACGTTATAGATTGAATCGCGACCAAGAGTGGCCTTTCTTTTTGCCTCTAAAAAGATATTGTTCGCCGTAACAGTGGATGAATGCCTGATATGAACTCTAGCATCGTCCCCTGTTCCAAAAGACTTCATGTTGATGTCATGAGCTGTAATATTCGCTGTGTTTTGAATCACGCATTTATGCTGACCCATCATGTTTAGATTTTTGGTATTAATGGTAGATCCATCATCAATGATGACGTTTCCTTCGTACGAAGCAAAAGTCGTGTTTCCATTAAGCGCTGAGAAGTTCATCCCTCTGGCCTTTACTGCCCCTTTAGCGACAAGACAACTTGATCCGGTCGTTGAAGTTAAAGAAGCATTATCTCTAACTGTAATTGAACAAGGTGAGGTTATCTGAACAGATTCAGTAACGTAGTCAAAATCAATCTTTAGGTGTTTTACAAATCCGTTTTTAAGGCCGTAGTTAGAAAGATAGGTCGTTAACTCCTCTTCGTTAGAAGCAACAAAGCGTCCCTTACAGGTATAGCCGTCAAATGAAGGTGGAATCTCGCAGCCCTGATCAACTAGGTTACTTGTGATTTCATCCTTTTCTTGCTCGGTTGGCTGACAGGATAAAAGAAGAGTTAAAACTAAAGTGTAAGTTATCCGACTGACTGCTTTTCGCATACGTGCCTCATTAGAAATTTATTTACCGAATTCCTAAGTATTATCGTCGGTTATGCAAAAATACATGAGCCCTTTCTTTTTTGATTATAAGTTACTGAATATACTAGATTTATTTTTAAGGGGGCTCAAATATACGAAGCTTAGGCAAGCCTTTGATTTATAAATGATCTCAATTTATCTGCTTTAAATCAGTCTTTTTAGGCCTAGATCTTAGGCAGTTTTTAAGAAAAATGTATCCTTTCACGGAGCTTCTTACTGTCACAAAACCCCCTCTCCCTTACACTAATAGCCAGAGGTAATTATGAATCTAAAAGAACTAAGCTTTCTCACTCTCCTACTGCTTATGAGTAGCAATGCTTTTGCCGCTAAGGCCTACTTTGCGGGAGGCTGTTTCTGGTGCATGGAATCTGACTTTGAGAAGATCAAAGGCGTCAGTGAGGCGATCTCTGGCTTTACGGGAGGGACTATCAAAGACCCTACATATAGAGGTGATCATTCAGGTCATTATGAAGCGGTCGAAGTTATCTATGATCCAAAAGTAGTATCCTATAAAGAGCTTCTGGATCATTTTTGGAAGAGCATCGATCCCTTTGATGCTAGAGGGCAGTTTTGTGATAAAGGCCATGCTTATCTAAGCGCACTTTTTCCTTCGACTCCTGAAGAGATCAAGCTTGCCCATGAATCTCGATTAAAAATTGTGGCGAAGTTTCCTAAGAAAAAAGTTATCACGCCTATTTTGAAGGCCTCAGTTTTTTATCCCATTAAAGGCAAGGAGATTCATCATCAGGATTATTATAAGAAAAGTCCCCTGCGCTATAAGGCCTACCGCTGGAATTGTGGCCGCGATAGCCGCCTTGAAGAAATTTGGGGCAAGAAGAAGTAGGTCTAACTTAGCTCATGAAACTTATCAAAGTTGATAACAAGCTTCCCTTCACTAGTATTGCTCATGATATCTTCAAAGTAGCGGTCTTTAACAATGTCTTTAGGCAAATAGTTATGCCTAGAATAAACCGTATTAGAATAAGTTTCATCATGACCAGTCATAGTAACGATAATGGCCCGCAGGTTCTCTCCTTCTAAGACATCACCTTTCAAGGGAGAATCCTCGTCAATAGGATGAAACACACTCCAGCTTAAGCGAAAGAAAGGTGAGATATTTCTTTTTAATTTTAGATCAACAATTCTTCTCATATGATGCCCTTCACTTGACCACTCATCCATTAAGGCCGTAACACTAAGGCGCGCTTCAGAGATATCATTTGATCGGGCGTTACCTATTCTAAAAGAGAGGCAGCGCTCTCCATTAAATATTGAATCCACAATATTGTTACTAAAGAGAACCTTTGCGTGAGGGCGAGAGATCTTGGCGAAGATAAGCCCTGTGGCCGCCGCCATTCCAATTAACCCAAAAGCCGCTTCAATAGTGACAATGATATTTCCGAAGACCCCAGCAGGAGATAAGGCGCCATAGCCGATAGTTGACATGGTTTGTACGGAGAAGAAAAAAGCTTTAAGGAAGCTTCCGTCGAGATTATTTTGAATGCTCCCTGGAACAATGACGTAGAGGCCGGCGAAGAATAAATTACTCAATAAGTAAAAAACGAAAAAAATCATAAAAAGCTTAGGCCACGAGGCCAGCATCAAATAATAATAGATGTCTTTTTTATGTTCTTTTGGGATCCCAAGAATAATGGGTTCGAAGTCGAGTTCGTGATTCTTTTTGTTTTCCATTTCATGATTATGCTGGATTTTGATTGGCTAGGCTATGATCTTTTCTTAACGAAGCTCTACGTTAGGGAGGTTATCACCCATTTCACTTACAGTATCACCGCGGTTGTTAGTATCACCAAGGCCTAATTGACCGACGTCGTTCTTTCCCCAACACTTAAGTTCGCCGTCATCTAAAATAGCGCAGCTTCCTTTATCAGAGAGCCTCTTCGCGCTTCTTCCAGTTCCAAGATCAAGAACGGCTAAAAAGTCCCCCATCGATGATCCTGTATCACCAAGGTTTGTTGTTGCCCCATTTCCAAGAGCCCCAGAGGTACCTTCTCCCCAGCACTTAACGGTTTCATCATCTAAAAGAGCGCAGACTGTTTTATTAACATCATTATGAGCTACCTGAAGCGCGGTTCTTGAAGTTCCTAAGTTAATAGTTCCAAGGTTATCATCCATAGAGGTCGCAACATGACCAGCATCGAGAGTATCTTCTCGACCAAGTTGCCCAGAAGAGTTATCCCCCCAGCATTTGACTTCGTTACTAGAATTAATATGCACACAACTACTACTCGCTCCCACTGAGAGTTCATAGCCAAAAAGAGCAGTTCCAATTCCAACCGTCAGAAGACTATCTCCAATCGTTCCTCCAGAGATCCCTTTACTAGCAGTATTTTCGTAACCCAATCGCCCATCAGAGCCAAGGCCAAAACATTTTACAGTATTTGTATTAGTGACAACGCAGGTATGTTGAGAGCCAGCATCGATGAATTTTGCCGTAATGCCAGTCCCAAGATTAACGGCAGGAAGAAGATCCCCCATGCTTGAACCAGCATCACCATAAGAAGTGGTATTACCTTGTCCTAGTTGTCCGTTAGTATTATCACCCCAGCATTTTACGCTATCATTATCTAAGATAGCGCAGGCATGATCGCCTCCGGCCGTGATAAATTTTGCCGTCCTACCAGTTCCAAGATCAACAAAGGCCAAGTTATCTCCCATCTCAGAGGCTCCATCGCCCAAATGATTAGTATGTTCATAACCTAACTGACCATTAGTGTTTTTTCCCCAGCATTTGACCTGACCTGTGGTCATACGGGCGCAGAAGAATGAATCTCCGCCTGCTATTTCAGCGGCCTTAACTCCCGTTCCTAAATTGACAAAAGCAAGTGACGCTCCCATTTCGGCTCCAGCGTCGCCTAATTGATTAACGTTCTCATAACCTAATTGACCAAAGACATTTAGCCCCCAGCACTTTACCTGTCCTGTGTTGAAGACTGCGCATTTAGCAGTATTGGCATCAGCAAGGCTTATAAGAGAGCCGCCTTTTCCAGTTAAAGGCCTAGTTGAATTCTGAGCACCTGCTCCATCATTATAACTTAGATCAATAGTTCCTGAATAAGTCGTAACGACAGAGGGAACAAATTCGACTTCTAGTGTGCATCCTCCGGCTGGACTTAATGTTGTCCCGCAATTTCCGCCTGCCCCGGGATAACTTCCCCCAGTGAATCTAAAAGTTGAAACAAGACCGACTTCAGAAATACCTGAGGCGGTAAAGCCACCTGTGTTGTTTACGGTAAAGACCTTAACAAAAGGAGCTGTTCCCCTATTCCAAATAGCGCCATCGTAAACAACCAAATCATTGATGGCGAAATTTTGAGAACCAGATCCTAAGTCCTGGGTTCCGGCAGTTGTTACTTTATAGTAGTCCCCTGAGGTTCCTGTACCATCAACTAAGGTAGCTGTATTGGTATTAGCATTCCAAGTCCCAAGATCGTTACTTGGAGTAACAGGATAGGCGAATTTGACAGCGTAATCATAAGTGGCCCCGTCAGAGATCGATAGAACCGCTGGGTTTGCTCCCGTACCTTGAACATCACGAGTAGAGTTAATTCCCGATGCTCCATCAAAATAACTTATATCAATTGTGTCTGATAATAGACCTGTTCCAACTGGAGCGAATTCAATCTCAATATCACAGGAACCAGAGGCAGCAAGGGTGCCAGCACAGGTACCAGAGGTTCCAGGAAAACTTCCCCCAGTAAAAGAAAAAGGAGCGGCTAAACCGACTTCACTTAAAGTAGTTGCAATAAATCCACCGATATTCGTAATTGTAAAAATATGAGAATTAGTTCCGCCTACTGGAACAGTTCCAAAATCATAAGGATCTGCTTCAGTAATACTTAAACTAGCTGGAGTTACCCCAGTTCCTTGAACTCCTCTAAGAGAGTTCTGGCCTACGGCTCCATCATTATAACTGATATCAATTGAATCTGAATGCCCACCAGTTCCCGCTGGAGAATACTCCACAACAATATCGCAATTTGAAGATGCCGCTAAAGAGGTTGCGCAAGTTCCGCCAGTACCAGGAAAACTTCCACCAGCAAAATTAAAAGGAGCTGCAAGACCAGCCTCACTCATCCCCGTCGCTGTCGAATCGCCTGAGTTTGTGATCGTAAAAGTATAGTTTGTTTGGCTACCAACAGCTTGAGTTCCATAGTCATAAGTAGCTCCATCACTGATATCAATGGACGCTGCTGCTATGATTTCGTAGTTCACATCAAAGGTTGAACTCCCGCCAGTGTTAGTCGCGGTGATGGTATAAGTCGTATCTGCTGAAGGACCTATCGGCGTGCCAGCGATCACCCCAGTTGTAGCGTTAATTGACATCCCAGAAGGAAGTGGAGGAGCAATTGTAAAAGAACTTGCCGTGCCACCAGTTACTGCTGGAGTATTTGAGGCTATGCCTGCCCCATAAATGATGCTTATCGACGCTGAAGTATATGAAGTAATAGTAGGAACTTGTTCATCAATTGTAATATCAATATCTGTTGTATCAAAATTAACTGAGTTTGATCCAGTTACCGTATAGGTCACAGTGCTTTGAAAGGTCGATGGAGTTCCAGAGATATAACCATTAGTAGCATCAAAGGTAAGGCCAGTAGGAAGAGTAGGTGAAACAGTATAACTTGTTGGATTTCCCCCTAGATGAACAGGAATATTTAGTGAGATCGCTACGCCCTCAGTGTATGTTGGCGCATCATCTGTATAACCACCAAATGCCGGCGCTTCCAGAGGCACTTCTAAAAAGACTTCACTATAAGTTCCACTTGTAAAAACTGAAGAGACTCCCGCTATATCTAAGTTGGCAAGTCCATCTGTGTATTCAAAGATCGAGCTACTTCCCCCACAACCTGTTTGTGAGAAAGCTTCGATCTCAAAATTCATAGGACCACCAAGGTCTAGATCTCCTACAGGAATCTTATAGGCCGTTGTTGTCGTTGATGAAGTTCCTGCTTGATCAAAACAAACTGAAGACATGCCATCAAGCACAGCTCCATTAGATATTTCATTAAACTTAAAGAGAAAGGATTTAGCATCCCCTTTATTTCCATCACAGTTCTGTCCTACCGTCTTTCCAGAGATGTCATCACAGACAATCAACTTAAGAGGTAAGAATTCATTTCCAGACATATGACTAGCCGGAGAGAGAGCGTCATCATTACAATTAGCATCACTCATATTCAGTGAAATTGCTGCTTGCTCCCCTTCCACAACGGTTATAGTCGAACCACATTTCATGGTTCCATCTAGTGGACTTCCCCCAAACCAACCTACTGAGTAAAACTCCCAGCTACCTTTAGTGATTTGAATCGTTTTAGAATCTGTTTCATCAATGAGAGAGACGGCCATCAAAGAATTGTTTGGTCCGATTCCCCAAACCATAACTCCACCAGTATAAATACCGCCGCCAACAAAACCAGTTATAGAAAAACTTGTCTCAACTTTCTTCGCGCCTTTTCCGCTACACGAAACTAGTGCGAAGCTTAGGAGTAGGCAGAAAATGGAAGTTACGATTCTCTTCAAGTTATTCCCTCGAGTATTTAACCTTTAACTTATCGGAATAATTCATTTTATGCTTAGTTTTAATGACAGCCTAATAAAGCTGTAAACCCTTAATAAAAGAAGGAGCTAAGAAATAAATGATATTGAGATCTACAAGAAAAGTGGGCATTGTTGAGGAATTTAATCATAAGGCCCCGCCAATAGGCAGGACCTATATTTTAAGTCTTTTAGTTTTACTCAGGGAAATTAGCCCCATCTAAACTTCCACGCATTCCACATGCCATGCTAGCGCAAGCTGAGTTCTCATCCTTTAAGACTATTCCCTTTTCCTTATCTAGTGAGATCTCAAGTTCACAAGTATTTCCATTCCAGTCTTTTTCTCCAGTATAGACAAACTTATTTCCCTTCTTAACAGCAACTCCATCAAGGCCACAACTATGAGCGTTCATGAACCAAGATTCTAGTTCAAAATTAATTCTCGATTTATCAAGAGCCTTGATCTCAATAACATCTTCAACCTCAACTCTTAGCCAACCATCATCAAACTCCCCAGAATGATCAATCACCATAATGGTGTGAAAGTTAAAAAAAGTTCCTTCCATTTTTGAAGCTAAGCTTTTAAAGATACTCGCGTTAGCTGAAAATGAAGTCAGCAAAAGGGCCATGATTAATAGTTTCATCTTTTTCTCCTAAGTTTGATTTATCTCTAAGTACCTGATTTATAATTATTTGCTATAGCATTGTAAGAACTTCATATGGACATGTCCTAAAAAACTCGTCACGGGGTCCTGACATGTCCCATAAAGAAAAATCTTTTTTTGAGTTTTCTCGCCATTATAAACTCCCTCCCCTAAAACTCGATTCAACAAAGCAACTAACCACCGCTAACGCGGACAAATAAATTCCTTAGGAGGAAAAAATGAAAAATGTATTAATTGTAATCGCAGCTTTAATTTCAACTTCGGCCTTTGCCCTTCCTTTTAATGCTAAAAGCATGTCAGGTGACAAGGTTCATTTTCAAGCAGCATCTACTTGGGTAAATGCATACTACTCAAAGAGTCTTTGTTTTGACGGTGAGAACTTCGAAGCAACAGTTCAAAAATGTGTTAAGTGGGAAAGTGGAGACGAAAGAAGATGTCTTAAGACAGTTACTTACACAGCAACTCAAGCTCAAGAGTCAACTCGTCAAAGATGTGCTTCTTACGAAGGTGGAGAACGTAACAACTGTACTTCGTGGGAAACAGTAAGATACTTCCAAGATGATGTTAAAACTGTAAAGTTTTTCAGCGACGAAGATCACCAAGACCTAGTAAAAACTGTAAGAATTCAGGTACCTACCTGTAAGTAGTTAGTAAAAAGGCACTCTCCTTTTTGATAACGGGGCCCGGTGACGGGCCCTTTTTCTATAAAGATTACAGCAAGATAACTAAAAACCTTGTCCATGATAACAAAATAGCAATGATAAACGAGACTCAAGAAACAGCCACCACTAAGCGCCCACTCCCCCTTGGGGATCAGGTTAGTTTAGACCTAGCCAATTATTTGGATGGTTTTCCAAATAAAAGTTTCGCTATCAGAGTCCTTGCCAAAGAAACAGGCATCAATGCCCGAACCATTAAAAGGCTCCTACAACGAGAAAATCAAGCCTCTATTCCCACTATGTTTAAACTCTATTCTGCCTTTACTGGAGAAGAGACGGGAGAGAAGCTACTAAGCGCCTGTCCCCTTAATGTAAGGACTGAGTTTGAAACCTATGGACCTTCAAAATTAGAGAGTACTAAATTTAAGAAAGTAAACTTTCTTGAATTGATTGAAGAAGACCCTTTGATCGGTGAACTCTATGTCCTAGCAGGAACAGGCCCTTTGTATAAAGACGCCATTTGTTTTCGTTATGGACAATATGGAGTGGAGTTAATCGAAAAGTTAGTGGCCCTTAATCTTCTTAAGATGACTGACAAGGACCGCTATGAGATTGGCTCTTATTGTCCAACCTTTGACGGAGAGATTATCAAGACTTTAGGCCTTAGGTTTACGCAGAAGTTCTGCAAGCCTGGTATTGCTGGAGTACGCGGAAAGAATGTCATGAATTTTTATGCAGAAGGATTAAACGACGAAGGCCTCAGCGAATGGCTCGCCATTGAAGAAGAGGCCTATTATAAAAAACTTAAGATTGCTAATGATCCCAAATATAAAGGATCAAAACCAATCTTTACCTTTTCAACAATAGATAGTGTGAATGGAGATTAAAATGTTAAAATTATTATCAATTTATTTATTTAGCCTAAGCGCCTTTGCTGGCGTCGGTGGAATCGATGGAGGCAGTGTTCACTTCCAAAAGAATTCTACTTGGGTCAATATGGTCTATAGCAAAAAACTTTGTCATAAGAATAAAACCTTCTATGCCCCCTCTATTAAATGCTTGAAGTGGAGTAAGGATGATGACAATAGAAAGTGCATAAAAAGCATTCCCATTATTATGACTCAACCAGAGAAAAGTAGCCGTTTTCGTTGTGGTAAGTATGATGGAAATGACTGTGTTAAATGGGATGAAATCCTCTTTGTTCAAAAGCCAGATAGAGTGGTTAAGTTTAAAGATGAAGATAACCGCGTTATTCGAGTTGAAAAACTAAGAGTAAGAACTTGTAAATAACCTAACAACCCCGCACCCAAACGGTGCGGGGTTTTATAAATTAAACTAAAAACTCCTCCGCTTCTTTTCACTATTCAATCTATGAATCATTGCTAAAAAAATAACCTACTAAAAGGGTTCTCCCTAATTTCTCAAACCTTCTCTCAAAACCCGTGATTAGTTTTAGATTAGAAATTGTTATGATAATATTTGTAGGTTATTTAAGGCGGAGACTTAAGGTCTATGAACAGAAGAGAGCTATTATCACTAATGCTAGGGGCTATCCACGCTTCCGCTTTTCTTCATTTAACTTCTTGTAAGAAACAAACCTCTGCTGGGCTTCCCTACAGTACACAATACTTAGATCATTATTTTCAAATCAATCTTTTCGGCTCTCCGGCCAGGTGGACTTTTGATTTAATGCTTAATCCCTCTGGTGAAGATCATATCGATGGCAATCAGATGATTACTACTAAGTTTATAAACACTGGCGGTGCAAGTAAGCCCATCTATCAGACCACAGAATTTAAAGAAACAACCGTCCCCTACTTTTGGTCTTTGCAAGCAAAGGGTGAAGGCGGGAAGTCATTTAAGGTTAATCAATTACTCGATAATACATTAATACTGCGTGGCTGTAATATGGAATCAGATGGTCATGAAGTTAACAATAGAAAATTGATTGCTCCCGTTTTAGGTAAAGATAGTCTGTCTTCCTTCTTGGCCCGTAAATCTTCGCGAACTATTCCTTTTCTGCACCTAGTAGGAGTCGGCCAGCCTCTTAATATTGCCCCTTCCGCTTTTTCATCAACGAGCGGAAGTTATAGTGAGTCCATTCTTATAGAAAAGAAAAATTCTCTTAGCTTATTAAAAAGTCTTTTTGAAAAAAGTTCTAATGAACCCCTTAGCTCTCCAGTTGGAATGAGCGAACTTAATCCTTGGCAGGCCGAGTATATTGAAGACGCCTATGAAAAAGCAAAAGGCGTTCTTAATACTTCTTATGTTGCAGTAACGAGTTATTATCAAAAAGCTCTTTTGAAATATAATAAGATTATTAAAGAGAACTTTAATATGGATGTAGCAGGTCTAAATGATGTGATCGATCCTAGTTCAGAGATCCATAAAGTTATTAAAGAAAGTAAGGGCAAGTACTTAGACCCTAAAAACAGGTTTCATCTTTGGCATCTTGATAACTTTATTCTTCTAGAGGGTGTTTCAAAGTGCTTTAAAAGCGCAAAATGGGAAGGGCTTGCGGAGCAGTTTGCTCTTAATCAAACTCTTCTTCATTTTAAGATCATCTCTTCATCAATGATCATTCCAGAGAAGATCCATAATATCATCTTTACTAAAGCCTTTAATATGGATGAATGGGAAAAGGGTAAGAACCTTGAAAATTTCAAGAAGCATAGCCAGGAAGCTGATTTTCATTTTGACTTTGATGGCCATAATTGTGGAACGGCCATGACCCTTATTGGATCCACTTATGCTTACCTAGCACTAACGGGTTGTATCGATTCATTTATAAATTTCCTAAAAACTGAAAAGATCTTTGATAAATCTCTTATTCATTTAGTCTCTGAATTTGAAAGAGAGCCTAGTAATACCTTTATTGGAAGTGAACATGGCTTTAATGGGCATACTTCAAGTTTTATCTCTGGCGCTATTAAAGAATTCACCGTCCTTGGAAATATCTACAAGAAAGCCCCCTCCACTATGTTTCCAGATAGTGGAACTTGGGGAGCAGGCGCTCCCTTAAAGTCTTTAGACAATAGGACCATGGCCTATGGAAATATTGCCGCTAGTATTTCAAAAGTAATGGGAATTCCTAATGTGGCCATCAATAATCAGCCCCTCTTTGAATTGAAAGATGGAGTCATCACTCCTCTTATCGATGAATGCGAGTTGATATGAAGCTCTTGATCCTCTTGATGCTCTTTAGCTCAGCCGCCCACGCTCAAAGAATGGGTAATAAGTATTTTATCTACAATAAGCTTCATAGAGTCTTTGGAGGCGAGGCCAAGGCGCTTCTCATCACAGAAGTCATGAAGAACAGCACCCTTTTTAGTGGTACCTGTGACACCTATAGATCTTACGTAACTAAAGGATCAAAAGTAGATGAAGAGCATACCTGCTTTCGTAATAATAGTGATTCTTATAATCAATACTGGGGAAAGCTAACCCCTAGAAGAATCTTAGTCATGACTAAGGTGTGCACATCTCTTGCGAATAATAAGAAAACCTTAAGTTACTTTAAAAAGACTTATGACTTAAAAAAAGCTGATGAGCTTATCTCGGCTTTTGTTGGGCATACAGGTATTCACAATCTAGAAAAATTAAAGAAAGAACTCCTTAAGATAAAAGATGATAAACAAAGGCTTATAAGAACATGTTCATCCCCTTTTTGGCAGTATATTTAGGACTGACGGCCTTTAATAGCGCCCATGCAGACTTTAAGATCATTGAGCAAAAATGTTCTCAATGCCATGTTGCCTTTTCTTCAGAAGAGAAATTTAACGATTCACATTATTTTAAAACAAAAAGAGGTAGGAACTATTTTATTAAATCCCTCAATTGGATGCCACCTCTTAATCACTTAGGTAATGAAGAGAAAGTTGAAATCACTCACTGGCTTGAAAAAAAAGTGAAAAATAAAACAGAGAAAGTACGCCGCCCCTTAACACCAACAGAGATCGCACAGAGGTGCATTAATATCTTCACTAATGCTAGTGATCTCTTAGAAATGAAAATAACCAGCGAAGAAAAAGCAATTGAATCGTGCAACAAATATATTAAGTTAAAGCGCTCTAAAAAAGAAGTTCTCACTAACCTCTTCACTTTTTTTGAATCAAAGCAAACTGCTATAAACCTCTCTTTTAACAATCAAGACTGGGGATCTATTGAGCTTTACGACAAATCTCAATACTCCATGGGCCTGATCTACACACTTATAAAGAACTTATCTATTGAAGAGATCTTCAAGAAAGACTCTACCTTCGAGAGTACTAGGCTAAACAGCGGTCCTCCTGAATATTTGATTACAACTCAAGGTGAAGACTTAAAATATTCACATAAGAATATTCGTTGGTTCTCTGGGGAGCATGAAGATAAGAAAAAGAAACTAGCGAAGATAAAGTTTGTTAACCGCGGAAAACTAACGGGAGTCCTTAAGAAGACTAAGTTTGATAAGATAAAAGTAGGCTGTTACGGAACTTCTATCGCTAAATGCGAAGCGGTTGATCAAGACTTTGAAAGAAGCCTTGGAGCTGGAGTCTTAGGCTCTATTCCTTACTTTATAGGTAAAAAGAATATCCCACTAGGATTACTCCCTGATGGTGAGTCAAGGGCCTACCGCCGCTGGAGCTCTTCGGTTTTAAAAGATTTTCTTTGTAGAGACCTTCCCGTTGCTCCCGTAAAAATAACCGATGATTATTTAGATAAGTCTTCAAAGATCAACTTCAATAAGACTTCTTCGTGCATGAACTGCCACGCCACTATGGATAACCTGGCTCTAGTCGTTGATAATTATAAGTTCGTTCAAAATAATATGTTCTCTCCAGGCCTTGATCTCACTGATGAAGAAGATTTAAGCGAAGAGGTTCTTATTCAGTTTATGTATCCTGTTAAGGCCAAGAAGCACGAATCAGAGGCCATGCTTGTCTATAAGAGTAAGACCACTAATAAGATCTACAATAGAGACATAGACTCGCTAGAGGACTTTGCTGGCTTTTTAACTAAAGAAAATGACTTCTATTACTGCCAGGCAAGCAAGGTTGTTGAGTTCATAACAGGAAGGCAATTAGGTTTGGTTCAACTTCAAAATAGCGAGTTCAATGATATTATCTTAAAATTTACAAAACATAAAAAATTACAAACTCTAATGTCTGATCTTATCAAGACTAAGTCCTTTAAAACTCTATAGGGAGTATTCTTAGAAAAGAACCTCCCTCCTAATAAGAGACTATCTTCGTTTTCCCATTAGTCTTAAGATAAAGAGAAACAAGTTTATAAAATCAAGATAAAGAGTAAGCGCTCCCATGATTTGAAACTTGGTGGCCCCATCACTTCCCTCTGGGTGAAGAGAAGAGTATGACTTTATCTTTTGAGTATCGTATGCCGTCAGCCCGGCAAAGATTAGAATCCCGCCCATTGAATAGATCATCCCCATCTGACCGCCGCGAAGGCTTGGAATAAAGAAGGAAATTAAACTAAAGATAATCAATCCCCAAAGACCCATATGACAAAAGGTCCCCACAGGACCTAAGTCTCTTTTAGTCACTAGGCCAAAAAAGGAAAGCCCAGCAAATGAACAAGCCGCCGCTATAAAAGCATTTTGAATGCTGGCTCCCGTGTAGATCATCGAGAAGATTGAAAATGTTATGCCATTTAAAGAGGCATACGCTAAAAAAGAAGTCACTGCTGCCGTAGCTGACATCTTTTGAATCCTAGCCGATAAATAAATAACTAGGCCAAACTGAGCAATAATAAGACCATAAAAAAGAATCTTATTTGAAAGAATGGTCATCACAAGCTGCTGATCTAAAGAGATCATATAAGCGATAAACCCAGTAAGGGCCACACCCATTGTCATCCATCTATAAACCGAAGACATAAAACGCGCCTTCGACTCAGCTGAGTGAGTATGTTCTCCGTGAATAATACCTTTATTGCCAAGCTCCATGATTCCTTCCTTTTTGAGATATTTAAATTATAGAGGAGTTTTTATCAATCGAGTATAAAATTACTCCTTAGTAACGACCTCGAGGATAGACATGGCCTCAGCGATCTCTTTTTTCTCCATCTTACCAAAGAAGAAATAGCGAACCTTGCCCGCCTTATCAAAGACCACAATATCGCTATCATCATCTTTAAGCTTCCAGTTCTTTACAATAAACTTATCAAAATCTTTAAGGTAGAGAGTGTCTTTATACTTCTTCTGTTTTTCTTTCAAAGCATTCTCAATGGCAAAGTTTGGCAGCCAAGTAGCGTCTAAGTTAATAATGGCCACAGACTTTAGATTCTTAAAATCGCGTTTCTTTAAGGCTTCAGAAAAAGGGTTATTAATATCCTTTCGATCAGGGTCCACATAAAAAAGAACTGTCGGCGCTCCTAGCATCTCTTTAGAAGACCAAGACTTTCCATCTAAGCGTCCCCCTTCCTTTCCTTGCAAAGTGATTTCTTTAAGGGGCTCTCCAAGAGGAAGACCAGCGTAGAGTGATGTTGAGACAAGAAGAAGAAAAAGATACTTAAACATAAAAGCTCCTAAAGAGTATGGATAGGGAAATTATAAGGCAAAATTTTAAGTGAGACTACGAAAGAGAAGCAAAAAAGCCCCTCAAAGAAAACTTCAAGGGGCTCATTTGTGGGGTGAAAGCAATTTCTTGCTTTCCAAGGCCTCGGGGATGCAATCCTCAGCCTATATGGGATCTATCTTTTAAAGAATCTTCTGATCTTTTCCTTGAGAGTCTCGTCGCTCTCTTCGGTTTGCTCTTCTTGTTCTGGTTGCTCTGCTACATCGTTAGCCGCCGTTACTTCAGCGTCTGGGTCTAGAACAGTTGAACAGGCCGGGTAACTTTTAATGTTCTTAATAATGGCCTTGATACATTTATTTGAAACTGTTTTATAAGAGCCACTTTTATCAATAATAGTAGCGAGTAACATGTCTGAATCAAGTTCTCTAAGAGTTGGTCTTAAACTCATGACTGTTTTACAGCGACCCTTCCCTTCACTAACAGTTGTTTTCATATCCACTTTGATGGCCATCACATTATCAACTTCTTCTTCGGCTGCCTTCATGGTGATGATCTTGTAACCCTTCTTTGATAAGTAATCATCCGCGGCTTGAGTGACGATTTGATTAAGCCCGTCGTTAGCATAAGTTGGATGAACGGCAAGTTTACAAGTTCCATGAACGAGGCGCACATCAGAGGCCATGACTTGGGCTGATAACGCAAAAAGGCATACAAGAAAAAGGCTTTTCATTAAGTGGACTCCTTGAGAGTGATTGAATGTTGAATAATTTCAGTCCGTTGGACCTGAGTTGTGAAACTTATACACTGCGTTGTAAAAATTTTAAAGGGCCCTTGTAAATTCTACAACCCCCCCTTAAACAACAGCTTAGGGCGGGCTAATGAATTCAAGGTATTAGACTGCTTTTTAAATTATACTTATGTTAAATAGTTTTATCATAACTTACATAAATGGCTCAAAGATCCTGGCTGGTATCGTCCAGTTCTTCATTTTCCTAATGGCTTCCGCATCAGCGCCGCCATAAACATCAGCGGAAAAGCCTTTTCCATCAAGGGCGCGCATCTCGCCTGTGATCTCAAAGGCATTCTTCATTCTTTCATCAATATTGTTTTTTAAGTCCATGACTAATTCTTTATTTCCGTCACAGAAGATCGCCATTTCATTATTATAATAATCAGATCTATTATCTATATTATAAGTACCAATCATTAGTGAGTCTTCATCAAAGACCATAGTCTTAGCGTGTACTCCCCATCGTTTCTTCTTAATCTTATCTCTTATGACTAAGTTATTATCTAAATATTCTGCATTATAAACATAGGGCTTAAGGCCAATCTTTTCCCAACCAAAGACTTGGTCGTAAAATAATGAGGATACATAAAAAGCATCCGTTGAATTTAAACTATTGGTTAAGGCCTTAACCTCTCTGTCTGTATCTAGAAGTTTCTTAAGAGCATCTCCCATTGGCTGATTGAGGATCCAATAAGGTGACTCTATAAAGAGCTTTTCCTTAACGGCGTCTATCCTCTTGTAGATGACTTTTCTTAAGACTCTGTAACTATCGTAGTCTTTAAAAAGAGACACTGCTGCTCTTCCACCTGGTTTATCACTAGCAAAAGTCATCTTAGGACAATCGTAGGTTTTGAACTTCTCTAGAGTTTTCATCCCTATTTTCATAATTTGCGGGGAGGTAAACCTTACTTCGTCTGTAACTTTAAAGAAGTCGATAGCCTCTTTTTTCATTCTTTTATGAATCTCTAAGCGACCTGTATTTCTTCTTCTTTGAGATCTAACTAATGGCGAGAATTCTTCAACAACTGGATCAACACTTTGTTTGACTATTCTTTTATGATCCCAATAGGCAGCAAAGCTATCACGCATTGTTTTGGCCATAGGCCCTTTTACCCAAATATCTCTATCCAAGAAATTATACTCTTCGTCTAAGTCAAAGTAATCGTCCCCTATATTTCGCCCGCCAGTAATAGCCTCTTTAGAATCTATAGCGATAAGCTTTCTATGATCTCTAAACTGAGCTGTTAAAGGATCAAGCGCTCTATTATGATAGGCCACTTCTATTCCATACTTTGATAAAATCTCTGCATAGTACTCGTTAACCTCAAAGATTGTGATTGATTTATCTAAGATGATTCTAATCTTAAAAGGCTGACCGGCTCTTCTCATTTGAGAGCCCTTTCTCATAAGTTCTAATAAAAGGATCTTTCCAGCTAAGTCCTTCTCCCAAATAAAGTACTCCATCACAATTTCATGCTCAGCTCTTCTAATCATATCAATTCGAAGGGCCAGGGCCGCAAGGCCATTATGAAGAAGCTTTACCTTATTAACCTTGCCATCAACGGCCGTTTCGTGGACGTCATAAAAAGGATAAGGACCATCAGCATGAACCGCTGAGATACTAAGGAGTATTACCAATAGAAGATATTTAATTTTATTCATCATGGTTTAAAATTGCAAAGGATGTGCCATTAAAGTCTTAAAATTACAAGCACTTAGAAGACTTAAACTGTCTAAAGAATAGACACCTGGAAGGGTTTAAACAGTTGATAAGTATTACAAGCAACATTGCGCATTGCGGCAAAACTGATATAAACCCTGCATAAATTAAACTTAAAAGGACCACTTCCATGATCAAAATCCTACACAAGCTCGCCTTGCTCACCATTATACTCAACCTTGTTGGCTGTAATTTTATGAAGACTAAGCATCTAGACTCTCCTTTTAAGTCTGTTCTTAGAACTCTAGAGCATGACCTTGAAGAGAGAGGAAGCTCATTAGATGAAAAGAGATTAGAGCGCGGGCAACGTATTGATTCACTTCGAAAGGCCATCACGCATAAACTAAATGATAGACCTGACCTAACAGGACAGATGAGCAATGAAGTAGAACAGACACAAAACTTTGTGCAATCAAATCAGTTCATACTCGAGTCTTGGCTTAAAGAAGTCAGGGCCCTTCAAGAAGAGATCATCAGCTTAGTTCAAGAGCTCGGAAGAGAGAACTTTAAGTTTAA
This sequence comes from uncultured Halobacteriovorax sp., assembly GCA_913061265.1. Taxonomy (GTDB): domain Bacteria; phylum Bdellovibrionota; class Bacteriovoracia; order Bacteriovoracales; family Bacteriovoracaceae. The sequence goes on from CAJXVS010000006.1 coordinate 211,869, forward strand.
TTCAAATGGAACTCTTGTTAACTCTAAAGAAGATATAGCAAAGAACCAGACTCTTATCTACTTTGCTCTACAATACCTTAGAGAATTTAATAAGAAACAACTTCAAATTATCCTTCCTTTAACTCTAGGATCAATGAAGAAAGAATTTGATAAGAGCGAGTCTATCGTCAACTTTAGAACAGAGATCCTAGATTTACATTTAACGATGGTAGGAGCAATTCAAGTGGCTGATAAAGATATTGAAAGAACTCTTATCACCCTTACATCTTTAAAGAAAACAGGTGCCGTAGAAAAAAGAATCTCTAAAGCCATTAAGAAGTCTCTTAAGGCGATCAAAAAGAAAGAACAAAAACACACTAAGGGTCTTTTTCATACAACTGAAATTTTAGACTCTGAAGAAAAAGAGAGCTTTGAGAAGATCAAGGCTGACTATAATAAAAAGATAGCTGGAATGAGTTTTCTTTTTGACCCAGCTAACCCTGATTCAATCATCTCTAAGATCTTAGTCACGATTAGTAATCTTACTTGGGGATTAGTAAACACTGTTATCGGTGCTGGCGTTGTTTTAGCCGCAGCGATCATCTCACCTTTTACCAAGTACGTAGATTTTCCAACGATAAGAGTCTCGGCCTCTGGGCAACAAATCTATGTCGATGTCTCTGGACTAACGCCGGTTGCAGGAAAGATGAGCCTTGGCATCTTTGAACTAGATAATCATGGAGGTTTCTTATTCGCCTCAGGACATGAAGGTGGCCATGCTAAACAATCAGCTCTTCTAGGTCCACTTTACCTTCCAGTCGTTATCTTTAGTTATATCATTCAAGGTCACTCAGGATCTTTTATGGAAGACTGGGCCGACTCTTGGGCCGTGGATTAAGAAGAAATTGAAAACACTTCTTCTCATCCCCTTTTTCATCTCACTTTCCCTAGGGGCCACTGAGCCTCTAGAATTCCCTCATAAGTTTAACCTGCCTCAAAAAAAGAGTTTCTTTAAGCACACTGGGCCTGTTCATCATATAGAGGGTATTGATTCAAATAGAAACTTTACTGACCTTGATGGTGACGGCGTCTTTGATCTTCTTGATTTTGATATAGATGGAGATGGCGTTAGTAACTTTATGGACCTAAACCCTCTTGATAAGAATATTCAAGGCATTGATAGTGATGAAGATGGAATCCCCGATTTCTTAGATTTCAAAGTCGGATCAATCCTCAAAGAAAATATGGACATTGAGTCTGCTCTTTTTCAAGAAAGGCTTTTTAAAGGCATAGGCCTTCTTATCTTTAACGGTGATTTTCCTTTTACCAATAGAGAATTTAAAAGATTAGCCTCCCTTTACTTGTCTAAAGAATTAAGACTTTTTAAAAAGGCTGAGAACCTTGATGTTATTTTTAAACAGCCCATTCATCCTATGGGTTATAGAGGAAAGTACCGCTCCTCACATAGGGCCATCACTCTTTATAGTAATGAAGATCATAAAAATAATCCTTTGCACCAAGAACTAACTTTAGTTCATGAGAACTTTCATGCTCTTATTCAATCTGAATCAAAGTTCTTTCAGGAGTTCCTAGAGCTAACGACCTGGAAGGTCTTAGGTGATAACTATTCCTACCAGGGAGAGGTCTTTCCCATATCTCTAGTTAAAACTGACCCTGAGGCCATTTCAAAGGCTTTGAATTCTGATGAGTTTCCCTCTGATTATGCCAAGCTTGGTCCTGAGGAGATGTTTGCGGAATGCGCAACGGCCAGCCTTATGAATCATAGAGAAGAGATTAAAATAGTCAAATATCCTTATTTAGATAAATACCTTTATACCCCGCTTCATTCCTTTATCCTTGCTAGTTTTCAGACAGTTTTGAAATAGTGTAATCTAGCCTCTATGAAAGATTACTTAAACCAACTAAGTTCTATAAAACTCTCAAGCGAATTACGAAGAGGAATCGAAAAAGAATCCCTTCGTGTGACTCCTGATGGTTATATTTCTGAGCGGCCCCATATGGAAGCTTTAGGCTCAGCCTTAACTCACCCTTCAATCACCACTGATTATTCAGAGGCGCTCTTAGAGTTTGTTACCCCAGTTTTTAATGATGCTAAAAAACTCATCGAGTTTCTTGAAGAACTTCATATCTTTACCTTAAAAGAAATGGGAGAGGAGCTTCTTTGGGCCAATTCCATGCCTTGCTTATTAAAGAAAGAAGAGACAATTCCTATCGCCAACTATGGAAGTTCTAATATTGGTAAGATGAAGTCTGTTTATAGAAAGGGATTAAAGTCCCGTTATGGATCGGGCATGCAGGCCATCTCTGGTATCCATTTTAACTTTTCATTGTCAGATTTATGCTTTGAAGAATTACAGAAGATTTGCCCTTCCGAGAAAATGAGCTTTAAGGATTTTAAGTCCTCAAGGTATATGAACGCCACTAGAAATATCCACCGTTTTTCATGGTTGATCCCCTTTCTCTTTGGCTCTTCTCCTGCCATTTGCCGCTCTTTTTTGAACAAGGCGCCTAAAGACTTTGGTCTCTCTAACTTTGATGAAAAAGGGACTCTTTATTTTGAAGGCTCTACCTCTCTTAGGCTAAGTAATCTTGGCTATACAAACTCTGAGCAGGGAAAGATTAATATTTGTTATAACGAGATTGAGTCTTATGCCAAAGGCTTGCGTGAGGCCATTACTACTTCAGAGCCTCGTTATGAGGCTATGGGAGTAAAAGAAGATGGTGAGTTTAAACAACTCAATACTAATATTCTTCAAATCGAAAATGAATACTACTCAGGGGTAAGACCTAAGCGAGTCACTAAGACAGGTGAGTCTCCCACTAATGCTCTTCTAGATAGAGGAGTTGAGTATATTGAACTTAGATCTGTTGACGTTAATTCCTTCTCCCCTATTGGCGTAGAGTTAGATCAGATTCTTTTCTTAGATGTTTTTCTTATTTACTGCCTCTTAAAGGATCATGATGGGCTTTGCGGCGATCGCACCAAAAGATTTAGAGATAATCAAGAAATGGTGGCCCGTCATGGCCGCAAGAAAGGACTAACTCTCTTTGACGGAAAAACTGACCGCTGTGCAAGAGACTGGGCCAGAGAGACCTTTCTAGAACTTCATAAAGTAGCCGCAAAACTTGATACGGAGCTTGGCAATAATGAGTATTCGGGTGCCATCTCAAAATATGAAAAGGCCATTGATGATACTAGTGTCCTTTTCTCGGAGAGGATCCTTGATGAAATGAAACAGACAGACCTCTGCTTTTTCGGGGCTACACTGGCCCGTTCAAAGAAGTTCTCAAGTGATTTAAAATCGAGAACCTTAGAGCCTTCAGTCTTAGAGAGGCTAAAAGATGAGGCGCTTAAGTCTCATCAAAAACAAAAAGATATTGAAGCTTCGGATACTATGGAATTCTCTGATTTTTTAGAGAACTACTTTAGTCAAAACCGTTGAACTTCTTGACCTAGAGGCCTTTACTGATAAGATATAAAGATCAATCACCTAGTAAGGCTAGCAAGTGAGTCATCTTTTTATCTATTTCGCAAGAAGACCAGCACTCTCTGCAGCGCTTTTAATAATCCCTACACTTCTCTCTCTTTATTTTCTACCACAGCTTAAATCTGACCCTAGCTTCGACAGGCTTCTCATCGAAAATGACCCCGAGAAGATTGTCTATGAACAAGTTGTCGAACAATTTGGTGATGATAATTCCATCCTTCTTTATTTTGAAGGTGAAGACTTATTAAAAAGGGAGAGCCTCTTAAAGATAAGGCAGTTTGTTTGGGACCTTGAAGAGATTGAAGAAGTTCAAAAAGTAGACTCTCTTTTTACAACTCCTCATTTCCTTGGAGTCGATGGTCTCTTAAGCACGACGGCTGCCCTTGAAGATATCCCTTTAGAACAAGAAGAAATAGATAAAATAATAGAGACGACAGTTAAAAATCCATTGATAGCGACTAGGCTTATAGCCATTGATAAGTCCTCTATCGTGGTCAATATGCAAATCGCTAGTAACAAGCGCCCTCTCAAAGACATCTCTATTCAGTTTAATCAAATGCTAGCGAAGCTAGGTCTAAACGCAAAAAGAAATTTTCAAACAGGAATTCCTTCCATACAACTTTTTACTTTTAGAGAAATGAGTAAGAGTCAAAGAACCCTCTTACCTATTATGGTCTTGGCCATTTCTCTTTTTATCTTTCTAGGAGCAAGGTCAATTCACGCTTCCGTTATTCCTATCATTGTGGTCTTGACAGGAATTATTTGGACTATCGCTTTTATGGTCGCAGCGAACATCCCTCTACAGCTTTTAGTCAGCTCCATTCCTTCTATCACTTTTATTTTAGCGACAACGGAAATTGTGCATATCATGACCGCCTATCAGCATAACTTCAAAATCAGCTCAAATAAGCTAACGGCTCTTGAAGAAGCCTTGAAAGAGACAAGCCTGCCGATTTCCCTTACCGCCCTAACAACAGTGCTTGGTTTTGGCGCCATATGTATCAATCAAATTGTTATGCTTAGGGAATTTGGAATTGTGAGTGCCTTTGCTCTTATAGCTAGCTTTATCATCACAATTTTATACACCCCTCTTCATATACGCCTCTTTGTTAAAGATAAAGCCACGTCCAAAAATCAGGAGCCTAAGGATTCAATTTTTCAGCTTGCAGCAAGGTTCTTTATCCAGGCTAGGAAGTATAAGAAAACAATCCTCATTTTATTGATTTGTTATACCGGGATCACAGGGTACTTAGCTCAATTTGTAGAATCAGATAATGATTCAATTAATATGATCACGGAAGAATCCCTGCCGAGACAAAACTTAGCCGTCTTTGAGGAACATTTTGGGGGAATCAATAGCGTGTTTCTAGTTTTAGAATTAAAGAGTGGTGAGTTTAAAGATCCAGAGAACTTAAAACTACTCTTTGAGTTAGAAAAAAAGATTAGGGCCAATAAAGATTTCTATGATGCTGAATCTTTTGGAAGCTTGATGGCGCATATAAATAATCAAATGAAGATCAGCATTGGCGCCGAAGCTGAGTATAAGATTCCTGATAATAAGAATCTTATCTCACAGTACTTACTCTCCTTAACCAGAGATGATTATGAAAAGTATGTTTCGGGTGACTTTAAAAAGGCAAACATTACCATCCGCCATAGTATCTCTTCTTCTAGTAAGCAAAAAAAGGCCATGGATAAGCTTCATCTTTTCCTAAAAGAAAACTTAGATGCTGATAAAGTGAACTATAAGATCTCAGCGAGGAGCATCCTTAATCAACGCTCAGGAGCGACTATAATTTCAGCGCAAAGTAAATCCATCCTCTTCATGGTGCTTATCATCTTTATTATCATGAGCTTTCTTTTTAAAGATATTAGGATGGGGCTGGCCGCTATTCCACCAAACTTACTTCCTATCCTAGGACTCTTTGCTTCAATGAGCTTATTAGGGATTCCCCTTAATGTTGGAACTTGTATCGTCGCTGCTATCACCGTAGGAATCGCTATTGATGATACCATTCACTTCTTCACGCGCTTTAAAGACAATATGAATATTGGTCTAAGTGTGGATAAGGCGATTAATAAAACAATTGAAGAAGAAACTTCACCTATTGTCATAACCTCCTTATCTCTTTCAATTGGCTTCTCCTTTTTACTCATCTCTCATATGGTGCCGATCAAACAGTTCGGTCTCCTCTCTGCCATTGTCATCCTACTTGCGATGATTTCAGACTTGTTCGTGACCCCTTATGTCCTATCAGTTGTTGGAAAGCATTTAACCGCGCAAAAAGATCAGGCTTAGTTTTCCTTTAAGAATTAGTATTGTAGAATTCTAGTACAAAACAAACAATATTTCGGATGGTTACAAATGAAAACGAAGTTTTTTTTCTTATCACTAGCGCTCCTCGCAACTCCAGTTTTCGAAGCACTCTCAAGTTGTTCAAAGAATGGAAATTCCATCATGAAGAATCAAGAGAGTAAACAAAGAGCCAAGTTTGAATATGAAGAGCAATCAGTGGTGCTTCTTGATGTTAAATCTAAAAGAAAAGAAAACCGTTCAATGAGGCATTACTCTAAGAAGCTAGAGAATGGCAGTGATAAGGGGCTGCTTACTTTTATGAGCCCTAACGATATTAAAGGATCTGCCGTTTTAAATTGGCGCGATAATTCAAGCGATGATCAGTGGGTTTATCTTCCTGCTCTAAAAAAGCTTCAAAGAATTGCAAGCGGTAGTAAGAGGAAGTACTTTATGGGCACTGATTTTACCTATGCTGATTTAGATGGTGAGATCTTAAAAAATCATAATTATAAATGTGAAAGGCTTGAGACTTGCCCTGGGCTTAAAAAGAAATGCTATGTTATCAATGCATCTCCTAAATCAAATGACATTAAAAGAACTACTGGCTATACAAAAAGGCTTTTATGGGTAGAGGTTGAAAGGCTGATCACTCATAAGGTTAAGTACTTTAATATGAAAGGGAAGGCCTTCAAAGAAGCAGAGTATTTAAAATGGGTATCGATCGGAAGTGTCTGGAGACCAAACCTCGCCGTCATGAGCCGAGAGAATAAGCATAAGACCTATATCAAAATAAATAAGAGAAAACTCAATGAGAAAATCGATGATCAAGTTTTCTCAAAACGTTTTGTCGAAAAAGAAATGCATATTAAATAACGGGAAAAGATTATTTGAAAATTGGATGGATCCTTCTTTCGTTTATCCCTTTAATCGCCTTTGGCTATAATCCTTCAACTCAGGATATAGCCCAAGTTGAGTCTGTGGATGGTACCGCCGTTGTTTATAACAATGGTAAGACTATTCAGTACCTTAAGCACGGTCAAAAACTTCAAAAAAATATAATGGTCGTCACTAGGAATAAATCCTCCTTAACCCTGAGATTTTGGAATGGGGAGAAGATGATCTTAGGCCCAAACACTAAGGTCACAATTGGTAAGGTCCTTATTAACCTAAAGAAAGGACGCCTCTCCTATGAAGATCCTACAGGAAGCTATCACGGCTTTAAGTTTAAGTTTGGTGACTCTAGGATTATCTATAATGGTCCCCAACTTAGGATGAGTAAGGGTCTAGGTAATGATTATATTACTCCCTTAAATAATACTAAGATTAAAAGGTTCCGTTTAGCTCAATCGGGAAAAAGACAAAAGAACCTAGAGATTCCAGATCTCACGGGCTTCTTTAATACAACGAGCGAGGAAGAAGTTGCTCTGCCCCAAGAAGAGGTATCAACAGGAGCAGAATTTAATAGCACTTTAGAAGTGGAAGATATCTTTGCTGATGAGACCCCGGTTCCAAACAGTACGGATGAAGTTGAAGACATGTTCTCCTCTTCTTCTGAGCCTGAAGCAGGAGTCTCACCCAAAGGTGTTCTCCTCTCTGAGTTATTTGCTGAAGAAGATAAACAGATTCTAGATCTTTATGATATTGATTGGAAGCTAACCATAGGCTCTACTTATTATTTCAATCCACCACCAGAGATCAGTAACAAAGATATAAGATCCTTTCATTTAGATCTGAAATTAGATTTTAAAGATAAAGTAGAATTAACACCAAAGTCTAATTTCAATTACTCTGGATGGTTTGAATTTAGCAATAGAAAAGAGGTCTTTAACGGAGCCTTATCAATAACGGGACGAGAAACTAAAAAAAGACTTGTCGTCGCCAATGAGTATTTTTGGCAAAAGTCCTACGATAAATTTGATTTTACTTTAGGGAAAAAGATCATCCGTTATGGTAAGGGTATGATAGTCTCGCCTGCTGATAGACTCTCCCCTAGTGATAATATTGTTCCCGTTAAAAGCCAAAAATTAGGGATCTTTGTAGGCTCTCTTGATTATTACTTTGGAACTTCTAAATTAAGTTTTTATCTAGTTCCTTATATAAACAGTTCAAAATCCCCTCATCAATTCTCAAGATGGTCGACGAGAAATGATGGTACAAATTATGAGGTTGAATCTTTATGGCCTTCAGGATTTAACTGGGAGAACACCCAAAACTTGTTAAAGTTCGAGACGACCTTAAAAGGTTATGACTTCTTTGTGGCCTTCTTCAATGGGGCCAATACAGATGCAGTTATTAAAAACAATGTGACCTCTAACGGAAATAACGCTGCTCCTTCTTTTGTTATTCAACAAGAACATGTTCCTGTGTCTCATTTAAGCGCAGGATTTTCGACTACCTTTGGTGGACTTGAAGTTCATGGGGAGTTTTTAAAGCAAAACGCCAAAGAAGGAAGAGATGATAGCTATACTCAAACTATGGCAGGATTTCGTTACTCTTTTGATCAATGGCCAAGAATCTTCGGACTTGATCAGATTGATGTCATCATGGAGTATATAAAGGAGACAATCGATCAGCCTATCTCTTATCCCTTTACCCTCTTTAGCTCCATTCAATCACGAAACTTTAAGAACAACTTAGTCGGATCAATCAATTTTCAGGTAAGCGATAAAACCAGTTATAACTTCGGCTTTAATATCGATAATGAGAATTCAGGAAAGGCGCTTCTTCTTGGGGCTGCTTATAAGATAGATATTGGACAGCTGTACGTTAGAATGGAGACTTATTCAGGAGAGGAAGATTCTCTTTTTGGAAAGTGGGATCAAAATGATAACTTGGCCATCGAGTTCAAAAAAGACTTTTAATCTTCTTTAAAGATCCACTCTTGTATCTTAGCTTCTTTTAGATACCTTCTAGAGATTGCCCCAAAAAGTGATTTATCTCTTGAAATTAAATTCTTCTCATCAAGGGCCCTACTCGCTGCCCGGTCTGACTTTTCACCAGAACTTATAAATGATCCATCAACAAGCTTGGTCTTAGCAACCAACTTTTCTTTAACTTCCCCGTCATACATAACCCCGACGTCAAAGAGCATTGGTTTTCTCCATGAGCCATGTTTTTTATAACGAGTTATATTCTTAACGAGGTTAGTACTAAGGCTATCTTCAGCGCGAATCTCTTTTTCACTAGTGCTAAAATCTACCGCTGACGAAGCGCTTGTTTTAGCATGCTTTGAGATAAATTTCTTATCAAACTTAATAGGATTAAAGCCCTTTTTCTCTCTAATCGAATTGTATCTTTTGAGCATATTATTGGCGTACCTTACGCGTTGATTAGTAAGCTTCTTATTCCTCTTACTCCAATCATAAAGGGACTGGCGACCTCTTGCTAAGCTGTTAAAGTTCTTAAACAACTTTCCCACTCCTAATTTCTTATTGGCAGATTTTAAATTCTTTGTAAGAGATGCTTTTTGCTGTTTAGTACCAATAAGACTTACTACCGGAGGACGACTTTCGGCGCAGCTGTTCTTTGCTATACAACTACAGCTCGAATTGGCCTTACCATCTTTACTAATACAAGAATTCATCCTTTTCTTATTAGAGATAGTCCCTGGTCCTTTTATTCCAGCTTTCTTTACAGTTGTTTGAGAGCCGCGGGAGTTTCCTCCAGAGCCGCTAATAGACGTGCCTATCTTAACTCCAGATCCATTCGCGCCTGCTTGATTAGCAAGACGAGAATCTTCATTGTTTTGAGTATCGTTTTTATGAAAGGTATCCCACTTTTCAACTAAGCTTCTAAGCTTTGAGGCCTTATCTCTATGAGAACTAGCTGCTGAACTTGAAGTTCCTTGAAGGCCTCCGGCCATGGCCATCATAACCCCGCCGCCAGCGAGGGCTATAGCGCTGCCTGAAGTTGAACAAATGGGAAATCCCATAGATGCGGCTATAAATTCAACTGAGGCAATCCCCACAGCTGTTGCTCCTATGCCTTTGATATTTCCATAATTAGAGGCCTTTTCATCATAAGCTTGGGCCATCATTTCATAGCCGCGAATAGCAAAGTCAAAGGCCATTCTTTGGTACTCTAAGGAGTTTTTATCCATGGCCTTAGATCTAGCTTCGAATTCTTTTTGCAGCCCTTCTAAGCGCCCTTTAATCTCTTTAGAATGATCAACCTCATTCATCATAGACATCAAAGATCCAATTCCTAAGATAACATTTGATGGACATGCCCCACCAGCAACAATCCCAACTAAACTGGCGATCATTCCAGAAGCTGCAGTAACAGCGCCTTTTTTAGCCACTGAGGCCAATTCCTCACCAGCTTTTTCAAGATCAGCTTCTAGAGTCTTTCCTTCAGTAGCGGCAGTTTTCATATTATCTAGACAGGCGTCTTTAATTTCTTCTGTCGCCTGGTTATGACAATCAAAATAGAGTTTCTTAACATCAGCCTCTTGCTGAGCCGTTAAACATGCAGCAGATTGGCAATTAAAGCTCGTTCCCTCTGGGCAACTCTTCGGAGCGTTACAGATCTTAGTTCCAATATCATATTCAAGCTCACCCATACATTGCTTTTTAGATTGAGCAGGCATCTTATCGCAAGAACCTTTTCCTTCAGCGTAAGCATTGACCTGCTCTTTACAAATGTCGGATGCATTAATGTCTGGTTTATTCTCACATTCAGCTATAGCTTTCTTATACTTCTTAGCATCGACTCGAAGACCTTCTTTACAAGTTGAAGCATTCGAGCTTTCTTCACAGTTTTTAAAGCTTTCAACAAATTGATTTAACCTTTTTAAGCACTGGCCTCTGACATCGCTATCAGAGTTATTCATGCAATTTGCTTTTTCAACCTTAAATTCTTCACTATCTTTTTCAAGTTGCTCTCGGCAGGAGTCATCCGCGCAGGCAGAATAACTGGCGGCAAATGAATTAACATTGTCGACACAAGAGGCAGTTAGCTCTGGGCTTCCCTCATTCTCGCAGCTCTTAAGTTCTGCTTGAAACTTTTGTCTATTTTTATTAAGTTCACTCCGGCAGGCCTCATCACTACAGGCCATATAACTTTCAATAAAGTCACTAAGCTGTTTTTTACATTGAGTAGATTCTGAACCACCAAGACCAGCGCAGCGGGTTTCTTCGGCTACGTAAGAGTCCTTATCCTCACGCAACTTATCTTTACAGTAGCTATCACTTCCGCACTTATCATAGGCCTCTACGTATTTGTTAAGACTGCTGAGGCAGCTCTCGATCTCAGAGCCACTTTTAGCCTTACATCTAAGCTCTTCAGATTGATACTCATCTTTTTCTCTACCAAGTCTCTCTCTACAGGCTAGGTCAGTATCGCAGTCCTCAACCTTTTTAACATAACTATCCACCTTCGCTAGACAAGATGATCTTTCAGAAGGAGTCTTTAGAGCATTACAGCTACTCACTTCAGCTTGATAGGCATCTTTATCAGCAAGTAATCGATCTTTACAGTTTTGATCTTCTCCGCAGGCCTCGATCTTAGAGATAAAATTATTGAGCTTTTCGAGGCATTCAACTTTTGCGGCCCCTTTTCTTTGTTCACATTTGTTTACTTCAGCTATGTATTGATCTTTTTCTTGTCTTAATTTATTCTTACACTCAAGATCATCGCCGCAGGCCTCAAAGCTAGCGACGTAACGCTCTAGTTTTGAGAGGCAGTCTTTCTTTTCACTACCGTTTAAGACCTCGCATTTATTAAGCTCTCCAACATACTCATCTCTTTCTCTAAAAAGCTCATCTTTACAAACCTGGCTTACCCCACAACTTTCAATTTTGGCCAAGAACTTAGCAAGTCTATCTAAGCATTTTGATTGTTCAGGGTCTGCTTGCTCCATACATTGATTCTTCTGAGCGAGGTATTCATCTCTATCCCTTTTTAAACCTGCTTTACATCCTTGGTCTTCCCCGCAGGCCTTATACTTAGCGAGGTACTTATCAAGATCACTAAGACAGGTAAGGGTGTCCGCTTCTTTTAAAGACTCACAGCGGGCCACTTCGGACCTGAATTCATCCTTGTCTTTAAAAAGCTTATCGCTACAAACCTTGTCGTTTCCGCAAGCTTCTAGAGAGACCATGAAGTCAGATAATTGATTATGACATTTTGTTTTCCCTGGCTCGATCTTTTGATCACAGCTAGCGAGCTCAGCTTTGTATTGATCCCTTTGAACAATGAGATTATCTTTACAGCTCTTATCACCTTTACAGGCTACAAATTTATCAACAAAGGCGTTTAGGTTCTTCTTACAAGTCACTTTCTCGCTACCCACTAATGCGTCACATTTCGCCGCTTCAGCTAGGTATTCATTCTTATCTTTCTTAAGATCTAACTTACATTGCTGATCATTCCCGCAGGACTTTACATTTTCGACATAGAGGTTTAACTGAGAAATACAGCTAGATTTATCCGCCCCACTCATAGCATTACAGCGGTCCATATTTTCTTTATACTCATCTTTATCGGCTAGAAGAGCGTCCTTACAGTTTTGATCATTCCCGCAGTTTTCCCAACTAAAGAGAAATGAATTAAGGGCGCTTAAGCATTGATCTTTCTTATCCCCAACAGGATGAGCTTCACAGTTGGCCACTTCAGCTTGATAGAGGGTTCTATCCGCTTCAAGATTATCTTTACATAATTCGTCCTTACCACAGGCCTTATACTTTGAAACGTATTTTTCAAGACTAGATTTACAAGTTGCCTCTTCTCGAGAAGACTTAGCCTCACAGGCGGCAACTTCCCTTTGATAACTAAGCCGATTTTCTTCCAGCTTAGCTTCACAACTTCGATCATTATTACAGGATTTGATCTCTCCAATATAGGATTCTAATCGTTGATGACATCTAACCCTTTCAGTTGTGCTTATACTGGAATTACACTTAAAGACTTCTGCTTCATAAGCATCCTTATCTTTTAGTAACTTATCCTTACAAGCTTGATCACTACAACTTTCAAAGGCAGAGACAAAGAGGTCTAGGTTTTTTATACAGCTTGTTTTCTCGCTGCCCACTTTAGTATTACAACTGACTAAGGCATTTACGTATTCATCTCTTTGCTTTAGTAGATCATTTTCACAGGTAAGATTTCCCTTACACTCTTTCATGCTAGTTGCGAATCGATCTACCTTATTTACACAAGAGCTCCTCTCAACAATCGTGCTGATAGCATTACACTTGGCCATTTCATTCTTGTATTCTTCTTTTTGCGATACTAGTTTATCTTTACAAGACTTATCACTGCCACAGCTTTGGAAGCTATTTACAAACCCATTTAGCTGCTCTAGACACTTATCTTCTTTAGACTGATCCGCCATGGCAGAACATTTAGAGCTCTCTGTTCTATATTCATCTTTAAGTTTATCTAATTCTTCTCGGCACTTAATATCGCTACCACAGTCCTCAAAGGATTTCACAAAGCCCGCTAATTGTTTATGACAACTGACCTTTTGATCCTCAGATTTAGCGTCACAACTAGCTAGCTCTGATTGGTAGTTCTTTCTATCTTTCTCAAGCTGGTCTTTACAGGATTGATCATTCCCGCAAGACTCAAAGCTTTGAACATACTTCTCTAGTCGATCGAGGCAACTGCTCGATTCAGTAGAATTTTTTGATTCACAAGAGGCCACTTCAGTTTCATAGGACTGCTTATCGATTCTGAGTTTCTCCTCACAAACAGCGTCGCCATTACAAGATTCATACCTTGAAACATAATTATTGAGTTTTCCTAAGCAATCACTTCTTGAAGGCTCCCCTTTAGTTTCACACTTAGATAGATAATCAGAGTATTCAAAGCGCTCACGGTTTAGTTTATCTTTACAAATTTGATTAGTGCCGCAAGATTCAAAGTTATCAACAAAGGCCTCTAGCCTTGAGACGCAGGCAAGCTTTTCAGATTGAGGCTTAACCTCACACTTAGATTTTTCAGCGATATAATCATTTCTTTGCTGCTCAAGATCCGTCCTACACTGGGTATTTCCCCCGCAAGCATCGTACTTAGCAACAAATGAATCTAATCTTTCAAGGCATAATGATTTAGGAGCGAAGGCCTGTGCCTCACATTTAGCAACTTCACTTTGATAGGTTTCTTTTTCATCGAGTAGTTCATCTTTACACTTAGAATTTATTCCACAGCTTTTATACTTTACTAAGAACCTGTCGATATCATCAAAGCAGCGCATCCTTTCGTTGCCTTCTTTTTTTTCACAAAAGCCAACTTCACCTTTATAGGTGTCTTTATCGCTGAGTAGCTTATCTTTACAAGCAACATCACTTCCACAAATATCTATTAGCCCTACAAAGTCATCAAGAGTGTTTGTACAACGGGCCTTCTCTTCTGCTGTAAATTTAGTATTACAATTAGCAAGTTCAGAATCATAGAGGCTTCTCTCATTCTCTAACCGCTCTCTACACATAAGATCATTGCCACAGTTATCAACCTTAGCAACATAACTCTCTAAGTTTTTAAAACATTTATCTCTCTGAGTAAGATCTTTGTTGCCCGTACATTTATCTCTTGCCGTAACATAAGCATTCTTATCGCTTAAGAGTCTTTGCTCACAAATATTGGTCGTGCAAGAAGTTAATTTATCCACAAAGTTATCAAGGGTATCTAAACAACTCGATTTCCCCTCACACTTCCTTCCTTCACTTGTATATTCCTTAAGTTTTTTATCAAGGTCACCCTTACAAGTTGTTCTGCCTTCAAGGGTTGCTATTGAGTTACAATTTAGATTCCCACCAACAAGCCAACTTTGATGTTTTGGTGAGAAACAATATTCATAAGAACAGTTCCATTGATTACCAGTTGCCCCAGAGGCAGAGTCACAGATTGCTTTTTCATTGAATAAAGAAGTACCGTTAGGATAAGAGCAAGAGAAAGCTCCAGAGGACCACAGAAATGTGATAAAACCTAGAATGAAAAAAGACCAGCGTCTTCTCAATTGAGATTCCTTCTTTATACATAATCGATAAGTTATTATCGGTTACTACCCAAGATAACCATAACTTTAGTTTAGTTAATCCCCATGATATTAATGACTTAAGACTATAATAAGGGGCTCTTTCCATCACCTGGGCCTGCCTAGAATTGGTGTCATTTGCCTCACATGGCACGATCTTATTAATCTCAATATAATAAGCTAATGAAGCTAAGTTATTATTATCTATCAGTATTCCTCTTGGTATTAGGCTGCGTCCCAGCTCCTGAAACCTATGACGCTTCAGTTGATGATGGAACCTATACGGGACAATCAATTGTCTATGAAGGTGAAGGAACCGCTCCAAGTTTTATCGATAGAGTCTGCCCAAATATCAGCGCGAGCATGGCCGTCTCTAATGGAAGTATTTCTTTTACCTTAACAGATACTTATCCAAACTACGCCCATCACGCCTCGGTTGAGCTTGTTCACTCGGCCACAGGTTCAGTTAACTTAAATAATCAATTCGGCCTGACTTACAACTGGGCCCCAGAAGCAACCGATGTGCAACTAAACGATATTATGCTTTTAAAGCTTTGCGGCTCTGACTTTAATACTCTTGATTCAAGTAACGTAAGCTCGCTCACTTTAAAGTTTGGCTCAAAAGGATTCGCTGGTGAATTTGGCTTTGGTCAAGCGCGAGCAAGTATTATGTATGGGGTTTCTTGCAACACAGGTGAGTTCCTCCCCGTTTGTATTTACTACTGGGAAGGAACCAGATAACTCTTATTTCTTTGATTGATTTACAAGTTCAACTAATTCAATAAACTCTTCTCTATATTGATACTTATCATCTCCCTTAGCTTTCTTCGCCATTGAGATAACATCACTATAATTGAGCAACCCCACTCTCTCATCGCCCTTAAGAAGCTGAGCATAAGTTGCTACCGCCACTGCGAAACGAAAGTCTTTACTTGCGTTAGAGAACTTCTGGGTTTTATCCATAAGAGGAACTTCAATTTTTTTAGACTTATCCCCTTCTGGTTCTTTGTACCTAAGCTTAATATTTAATAACTCTTCAGAGGCCACTAACTTTGGTTTGCTTACCTTCTTGGGCTTAGCCACTTGATACTTCAACTTATCAACAGAAGATCCCTTAAACTCAACACCAGCAGGAACGATTTCATAAAAGGCAGTCACTCTGTGACCAGCTCCAATCTCCCCTGCGTCTTTCTTATCATCATTAAAATCTTTTGCTTTAAGCATTCTATTTTCATAACCTACTAAACGATAAGCACTAACCTTTGAAGGATTAAACTCAACTTGAATCTTTACGTCCTTAGCAATAGTCATCAAAGTTCCTGATAAGTCTTCATTTAAAACCTTCTTAGCCTCATTCATATTATCTATATAAGCGTAGTTTCCATTTCCATTTTGCGCCAAGGTCTCAAGAGTATCATCTTTATAGTTACCCATTCCAAGACCTAGAACTGTTAGGAAAACCTTAGATTTAGACTTCTCTTTAATTAATTTTAAAAGCCCTGATCTCCCTGTAGTCCCAACATTAAAATCCCCATCAGTAGCCAGGATAACTCTATTGATTCCACCAGGAATAAAATTCTCTAAGGCCGTCTTATAAGCAAGATCTATCCCAGCTCCACCATTAGTAGAACCACCTGCATTTAACTTATTAAGTGCGGATAAGATCTCAACTCTTTTATTAGCAGTCGTTGAAGGAAGAACTAGTCCAGATGCTCCAGCGTAAACAACCATGGCCACGCGGTCTCTTTCATCAAGCTTTCTTAAAAGCATCTTTAATGATTCTTTTAAAAGAGGCAGTTTATTTGGTGAGTTCATACTCCCGCTTACATCTAAAAGAAAAACTAAGTTTGAATTAGGTCTAGAGTTAAGAGCAATTTCTTTTGCTTTTAGCCCTACTCTTACTAATTTATACCCTTCGTTCCAAGGAGAATCCGCCATCTCTAAATTAACCGCAAATGGAACTTCACCTTTAGTCGGCGCTTCGTACTTATAATCAAAGTAGTTAATAAACTCTTCAACCTTAACGGAATCCTTTGGAGGAGATGTTCCATTATTAACAAACCTTCTCATATTTGAATAAGAGGCCGTATCAACATCAATACTAAAAGTTGAAAGAGGCTTATCTAAGACGCGAAGAAACTCATTAGTCTTAGCTTCTGCGTAGCTTTCAGTATCAGCAGGAGGCATGGGTGTTGGCATAAAACTATTTCCAAGGTGCCCACCACCTTTTTGAAGACCAAATGAAGAGGCCATCTCCATAGCGCGAGGTGCTGCAAGTTTCTTAGCTTTAGAAAAAGTTTTCTTAGCTTCTCTTGATCTAACCACCTGAGTTGGAGCCTGACTTATATTAAGGCTCTCTCCCTCTTCCAGTAAGCCATCCGCCTTATCAAATACTTTTCCAACAAGCTCATTTTCAACAGTAGTTCTATTTGTATAAACAATAGTAACAACAAGCATGGCCGTAACAAAGGAGCTAAAGCCTGCTCTAAAAAAGAGGCTCTTCCAATTAAAACCTTCAGAGGCCTTCATCACATCCTCTCGCTGTTCAGCACTTAGTCTTGGAGCGCTCTCAGTTTTAAGTTCTTCTTTAAGAAGACCTGCTTGTTTTTGAATCGATTCAACTTCCGCCACCGCGGCCTTGTCCTTTTCTAGTTCCATTTCAAACTCCTTAACTTCGTTAACGGGGAGTTCTCCTAATGCATAGGCGGTTAAGCGAGGATCATCAGTTAGTTTAGTCATTTTGTTGCCTCCTCAAATTTTGCCCGTAGGATCTTCATTCCTTCATGAATAAGAACCCCAACATTAGATACGGAATGTCCGGTGATTTCGCTAATCTCTTTATAACTTCTGCCTTCTTGAAACTTTAAGATGATGACTTCTTGATAAGCCTCTTTAAGTTTTAAAAGCTCTGCGAAGACTTCAGTCTTTAAGAGCTCCTCTTCAGGTAAGTTAGTGATTGAAAAATGCTCATTATCCGAAAATTCCATTGTCCCCTTGTTTTTACGGAGCCTATCGATGGCCAGGTTACGACAAACCACATAAAGCCACTGAGGGATATGATCCTTCACTTTTTCATGTGTCTGCTTCCAGAGCTTGAGGAGCGCCTCTTGAACTACTTCCCTAGCTGCCTCAAGATCACCTGTGATCTTACGGGTATAGCGTAGGAGAGAACTTTCATAAGAACTCACCACCTCTTGGAACCATTGTTGTTTTGTCTGCACCAGACCTCCAAGGCCGTTTCTATAAGGACAACGGATGAGTAGCTATTTTCTTAGGAAAAAATTGAAAAAGCTATTAAAAACAGAGGTTTGAACTTATAATGAGCCTATAGGAGTCATCATGAAATGGATTTTAGCCCTTCTTTTCCTCGCCAGCTGTGGTTCGGCCAAAGATATCTATATAGATAACAAATTTGACCTGTGCAGACAGGGCTGTGAGCTTAAATACAGTAAGTATGACTACCAAAAGAAGTCTAACTGCCTGAATAAATGTACTCAAAGAAAGTACAATGATGTGAAGAAATAGCTAGGTATTACATTTGAAAATCTATTTGCTTTAGCCTCTCTCTAAGTTTCTAATTTTAGTCATCTCAATAATATTTATCTCCGATAATGGTGGGCATTCGCACACCTATGAGGCAATTGTGATCGAAAACAGACAATTAGTGGCTCTCTTTTTTGGCAGAATTCAAGATTGAGAAATTATTCCTGACTTAAACTAGACTTATCCCATGACAGAAATCAGCCGCAAAAAGAAAAAAGAGTTTATCGACACCTGTGTCACAACATTTGAGTCATTCAAATATAGTTGTGAACATAATAAAGGCATCGGAACAGTCTGGGAGATGATGGCCACCAACTTTGGTGGGGATCGTTCTTACGCTATTATCTGCGCCCCAAGGGTTGATGAGTTTAGGAATCAGATCCGAATCGCTCAAAAAAGATTAGGAACAGATGCTAGGCTTGTTGTCGTTACTGAAAAACACTGTGAAGTTGAAGAGAACTTATCTATTGAGAACGATTATTCATTGGTCACACTAGATTTAATCGAAGACTTCGGATTACAAATGATTGAAATAGAAAAGCGAGACAGAGAAGAAGGAAAAGAAGTCTCGGAAGAAGAGCTAGCCGCTCTTATGTCCTCCCGAGAGAAAGTTTTTTAATGATTAAGGTTACTTCTCCACTTAGGATGGTGAAAATGGAGTCTGTGATCACAAGAGTTAGATACTTCTGAGTCCGTAAAACGAATAACTCCGATCTTTTCCCAATTCTTTTTACCATCCACTTCCTTCGAAGCCACTGAGATATCCATAAGTAATTCCCCAGCGTAATTATCAATTCGTAATTCATCTCGAAAGTCTTTACGATCAACAGTCTGTCCCTTTTGAGCTCCAACCTTCATCCACTGAGGAGTCAAAACAGACTCAGGCTCATCTTCACCAAGTTCAGAGATTTCATAAACTTGTCTTATTCCAGGATTACTATCGGCCTTACCAAAAGTAATGGCCAATTTGATAGAATAAATAGCATGAGCAATCACTGCTAAAGTTGGTGAAACCTCAGGCTCATTAGTCATCTCAACATCTGTATAATGACGGGCCTTCGTTCCACCTAGGTCATCAACGAGAAAGAAGTTAGCAGTCTTTAGTTTCTCTTCATTCAAAGGATCATTGGTAGGAAAAAGCTTTCCCGCTAGTCCAAAACCACGATTCCTTCCAACCGTTGTCCCAGTAAGGGCGGTTGAAGCTCTCGCTACAATTAAGGCCTCAGATCCTTTCTTAAAATAACCACCATAAGGATTACTCTCTGTTATTTCCCAAGTCCCAGTTAAACAAGTCCCATTAGGATGAGCCAGTTTTCTAAACTGCGGAAGGACATCAGATTTGTCACTTAAGGTTCTATCAGCCGCTCTTTTAATCTTATTTTCTAAGAATCCAAAGAGGCTTGCCACTGAGATCTTATGCTTTGGAAGTTTCTTGTACGAGTCACTTTCTACTTGGGCCCAAACGCCACTATAAGTGCTACCTGTATACTCTTTTGAAGATACATTAAGACTCATCATCAGTCCTAAAATCAATACTAGTTCTTTCATTAAAATTCCTCGATCTAAAGTTAAGTTCGAGTCTTTATAGTGAATGAACTGGATAGTTTTTTGATAATATGTGCGTTTCTAAAATATTCATTAAAAACGGATACTTACTGTATGGTAGTCTTTACATTTTCTCAATCGGGATAAAGTATTCTGAGACTGAATCTTCATTATTCATATCAAAGCGAGAATCAAAGAGTTCCATATCATCCCCAGCTGCTCTTTTAAACTTAGACTGAGGCAGCCAGGTTCCATAGATATAAGTAATAGTATGAACAGTGACGTCACCTAATCCTTTATTTTTAAAAACGGCGTAGCATTGGGCAGGGACTGTGTAGGACACCATTCCTTTAGGAATACTTGTAAGCTTCTCAACTTCAACCGAGGCCATATACCTCATCATATTCTCTTCATTAAACTTACCTTCAGACTTAGCGATTCCAAAAGATGTTTTATTCAGTCTATTTTCTATTTCACTCTTTCTTTGATTAAAGCTTATCCACGTTGAAACGAGAAGTTGAACAATCCCCGCTGCTTCTTCTAAGTGAGATGGAATATCAACTTCAAGGCCCACAAAGGTCTTCTCAGGAAGTTCTAGAATAGTAGGTTCAGGCTCAATCCCGCCATTAAAATGCCTAAGGTTCTCAATCGATAATTTAGGTTTTTGTTTAATCACGAGATTGGGTTTTTCATCTCTCACCTTTTTAGGTGTATTTCCAAAGTGGCTTTTAAAAGCTCTTGAAAAAGCTTCTTGGGATCCAAATTGATACTCAATCGCAATATCAATAATCTTTTCTTTTGTATTTAAGATCTTATCAGCGGCAAGGGTTAGCCTACGTCCTCTTAAATAATTCCCAATGGTATCTCCTACCATGGATCTAAAGATTCTTTGAAACTGCCAAATACTATAGCCAGACTTAGCCGCAAAGTCTTTGACCAGTAGAGGAGAATCTAAGTTATCTTCTATCTCATTGATAATTTCCTGTATTAAACAAAGTAGGTTTTCTTGGTCTCTTTTCACAAAATCAGTATAGCATATCCAGGTTTAATCGACTTTATAGTGGTTGAGACAGTCGCTTCCTTTATTCTAGACAATCAGTCGGGATAAAGATGGGCTCCCCTTTTTCATCTAGCATGGAACCCACTACCGCTTTTGATGGTGGAGAATAGTATTTTCTATACTTTCGTCCCGCTTCAGCGCGAAGGAGGTTTTCAAAGTAAACCGCTCTATATTCGATGACCGGTTGAAACTCGTAGCCCTCTCCCTTGATCATTCTTCTATCTAAGAAACCTCTTATGGAATCATAAGCATGATAAAGTTCGTGCCCAAGAGCTATATAAGTTGGAGTCTTTCTACTGATGCCATCGGACTCCATGGCCATGAACTCTTTTTTAGAATCCCAAAGTACAAAACCGCCACTTCCCCATGTTTCAAATTCAAGACGATCCACTTGTAAGCGTTTAGTCAGAAATGTTGTAAGAGCTCCTGCTTCATTGATGCCAAACATAGGTCTTTGATCAAAGCTTCGCGGGTCAAAGCGGTTTCCACCAGATTTAATCCATAAGGGAAAAGGACTCGCCCTTAATCTTTCAACTAAGCTTCTCCCTATTAGAGATGACTCAAGCTTTAAGAGGGCATTGATCACTCTCTTTGAAAACTTTCCTTCTGAGGCTAGGTTTTTAGAATAGGTTAAGATCTTCCCTTTAGTGGTGATGATCTTTAAAGAATCTTTCCTTGGATTGTTTTGAAAGTCATTAGCGAAGAGCTCATCTCTAAAGACAGTGCAGTGAAACTTATCAAGGAACTGACTTGATCTTCCCTGCATAGTTAGGAGCTCTCGTTCAGTCCTTGGAGTATTTGATTCAAAGAAGGAGATATAGCTATAGTCTTTAGCTAGGGCCGTAGAGTTTACAAGCATACATAAGAAGAAGAATTTGATTTTCATGAAAAAAGAATGCCATTTGCCCTATGCAATGTACCGTAAAACAAAGACCCCTCTCTTTTCTTCCGTGAGTAACTGCCTAAAATCACGCTAGAATTATAGGCCAAATACATTTTTTTATTCTGAGGGCCTGAACTTTGGTCTTTCCCTTGGAAAAACGCCTCTAGGCAGCTAGATTAGGCAAAAATCAGGTAATTTAACAAAGATAGAGGAAAAATTATGGAATCAGATCAGCAAAAAGTAAGTTATATCATCGGTCGTCAGATTGGTGGAGATTTTAAGAAACAAAGCATCGAAATTAAATTTGATGATTTCTTTCAAGGTGTTCGTTCATCATTTCTAGGTGAAGCAAGCGAGATCGAAGAAACTGAAGTTGCTAGAGTAATGGGAGCTTTTCAAGAAAAGATGAAAGCGGCTCACGAAGAGTTAACTAACGAAGCGACTAAGATGAACCTAGCAGAAGGTGAAGCTTTCCTAGCTGAAAATAAGAAAATCGAAGGTGTTACAACTACTGAGTCTGGACTTCAGTACCGTGTTCTTGAATCAGGAACTGGGGCAACTCCAGAGTTAACTTCAGAAGTTGAAACTCATTACGAAGGTACTTTGATTGATGGAACAGTTTTTGATTCATCTTACCAACGTGGTGAAACAGTTTCTTTTCCAGTTAATGGAGTTATTCCAGGTTGGACTGAAGCTCTTCAATTAATGAAAGAAGGCGATGTTTGGGAACTAGCTATCCCTTCAACTCTTGCTTACGGTGAGCAAGGTGCTGGTGGAGCGATCCAACCAAACGCTACATTAAAATTTAAGATTGAACTTATTAAAGTAAAATAAAGAGGAAAGCCCCTCAGGCGAGGGGCTTTTTTTCTAATTTATCTCAAAACCCTTATCAACTAATTGCTTTACAATAATATCTTTGAAGGCGGCAGCGAAGTTCTGCTGATCCTCTCCCTCACGATCTTCCATCTCAGATGCAACGAAGACTCTTCTTTTTTCACCGAGTTCTTTTGACTCTGCTTCTAGTCCTTCTCTTTTTGCTATAAAGCTTTGAACAACTGCCTTTTTGGCTTCTAAACTTAAGCCTTTTAATTCTTTAGGCAGATGCTCTTCACTGATAGCTGCAAGATCAAACTTAGGGTCTTCAATAACTAAAGTCACAAGATCCCATTTGGCATTAGTGGCCGAGCCGAAGTTTCCACCTCTGTAGGAACCCCAACCAATATAAGAGCCAGCTCCTGAGTTTCTAATATTTCGATCAAGAGTGATCATCCTATCAAATTCACTTTGCCCGTCTTTTCCAAAAGGAAGAAAGGTCGTGTTGATCTCAACAGTGATCTCTACAATTCTTTTATCAAAGGGAGATTCGATAAAAGGCATCGAGTTATTATGGTCAATATTTAAAGTCTCACCTCTTCCCGCCTCTGCCATTTGTTCCCATTCAGTAAAGATAGGGTTCTTAGAAAAAGTGGGTGTTGGTGGCTCAGTCGGTGTTGTTGGAGTCGTTGGAGGATTACAAAAGGCACATCCAAAGCCTCCACCAAAACCGCCACCGCCATTATTAAAGCCTCCAGTTTGAACAGTTTGAGCTCCAGCGAAGATAGAGTTCACTAGAATATCTTTCTTAAAGGCTTCAAGAGCAGCTTCTAGTGGCTTAACCTTTCCTTGATGAATCGTTTCATTTCCAGCGATGACTATAGAGTTAAAGTCCTCCCCGTCCGTTGACCAGTCTAGATCCATAGTGGCGCGAGATATGGCCTCTCCGGCATACTCTAAAGATCCTGTTGTCTTAGTAGCAAAGAGCTTCTCAGCAATCTTTGTGTGATCCGTTGTTAAAGGGCTTAGCATTTGAATAAAGTTTGCCTCTGAAGAAACAGTTCCTGATCCATACTCAAAAAGGGCCAAGCGAAGATCTGCCTTTTTGCCATCTTTTCTGATCTCCCCTAGGTTGTTAAGTGTTTGCCAAAGACCGTCTCTGACTTGGTCAATAAGACCCTGCATGCTGCCTGAAGTATCAAGCAAGATGGCCACATTGGCCGTTGGCGTAGCAAAGGCCACGTTAATACTGAGTAATGTGATTAATAATAGTTTTTTCATAGATCCTCCTCTCATGAATTGAGCTGAATCTAGGATAGAACTCGTCATAAATATAATTATCATTTTAGATCTTTGAGATAAGTAACTCTTATGCCGCCTCGCAACAGCAGTTCAAAAAACAAGTGCCAGAGGTCGCTCGATGGCATAAGATTACGGCACTTTGGATAATAAAAAATACTGGCGAGAAACCCTAGAACCATTTACTAAGAAATCAAATGCGATTGCCTTTAGGCAGATTGCTTTGACTGTCATTCCCTTTGTTTTGATTTGGCTTCTCTATATAGAGACCATCCACCATTCAAACTGGCTTGTGCTTCCTTTTTCAATAGTCATGTCTCTCTTCACATTAAGGTTCTTTGTCCTCCTACATGACTGCGGTCATGGTGCCCTTTTTGAATCAGTAAAATTAAATAAGTTCTTCGGCTACGTCTTTGGAGTCATCACCGGCATGCCTCAATATGTTTGGTCTAGGCATCACGCTTATCACCATACAACTAATGGGGACTGGGAAAAGTACAAGGGCCCGCTTAATGTTAAGACTCTAAAAGAGTTTCAGGCCATGAGTGGGGGCGATCAAAGAAAGTATAAAGCCGCTCGTCATCCTTTGTTCTTATTAACAGTCGGTGGCTTTTACTATGTTCTTTTTAACCCAAGGTTTACTTGGATCATGGGAACCCTAAGTGTTTTCACCGACATCCTCTTCTCCTTGATTAATCCTAAGATTAAAACTCTTACCGTTATAACTGAATGGAAGGCCAAATACTGGAAGACCCCCAGAGAGTATAGGCATATGACTTATAATAACCTGACACTTTTACCGATCTGGTATCTTATGTGCCAGGCCATAGGAACGGGAAATTTCTTTCTCTTCTACGCTACGACCCTTACCTTAACCGGTGGCCTAGGGATTCTCTTCTTCACAGTTCAACATAATTTTGAAAACTCACTGGCCAACGATACCGCTCAAGCGGACTACTTTAGGGCGGCCATTGAAGGCACTAGTTACTTAAAGCTTCCGGCCTTCTTAAATTGGTTCACAGCCGATATCGCTTATCATCACGTTCATCACCTCTCCACTTCAGTTCCTAATTACCAACTGAAGGCCTGTCATAATCAGCTCAAGGATAAGTTTACGAAAGTAAGACGAGTCAGCCTAACGGAGATCCCAGGGGCCTTAAAGTGTATGTTTTGGGATACTGAGAAACAGGTCATCGTAAAATAACTTCATCAAAGATTAAGCATTCGTACTTGTTTAAAGCTTAGACAGTGTATAAAAAACGACGGTTCTAGCCCTCTCAACATACCGATATTGTATAGTTTTATTGGATTGAATATTGCAGTTATATAAGTAACGGAGGTTCAATCAATTGGAAAATGAACTAAAAAAACAAAATTGCCCTTGCTGTAAACTACCTACTATTTCAAAGTTAGGAGTTTCTGAAACTTGTCCTGTTTGTGAATGGCGCGATGATGGAAAAAGCACTGAGAATACGGATGAAGTCATTGGAACAAATGGTGACTACTCTCTTACTAAAGCTACTAAGAACTTTAATAGAACAAAGTTCATGTATAGCAAAAGTGACTCAAGCATTCCGAACAACCCTACATTCTTAAGGCTTCAGGAAGAATTAATCGAACTATACGGTGAATTCTCTGGAGATATAAACCTAAATGTTTATAAGTTTATTCAAGAAGTAGAAAATAAGAAACAAGTCACACCAAAATATAACTAGAGAAGGCCTAGGCCTTCTTTAGAGCAATCAGAAAACAACGCTGATCTATTTTATGCTCGCTTGGTTCATAAGGAACGAAGGGAGCATTATCATATCCAATATGGAGTTCAAACTCGCCCTTAGAAAAGAAATCAAAGATGTCTTTAGACTTTCCGCCAAAGTTACCAATCAATTCATCACCATGCACTTCTATAAACCAATTGATATTTAAATTCAGGGCCTTCTCAGCTCCATTCATCACAATTAACTCATAACCTTCAACATCTAGATAGATAACATCAGGAGTAAAATGAGCTTCCATTAGATGATCTAAGTTATAACAAGGAACAACCACTTTTTTCTGATTCATGGTATCTGAGACAACTGATCCATTTAAGTTTTCATTAAATTCAACTTCACCATTCGTATCAGAGATTGCCGCGTGTAAAATTTCGAGGTTCTCTAAGTTATTTGTCGCTTTATTTTTTTTAGAAACTTCATAATTATGGGAATTGGCCTCAAGGGCGAGAACTGATCCATTACTTCCACATTTTTTAGCTAAGATCATGGCCACAACACTTTGATGTGCCCCTAAATCAAAGACCTTAGCTCCCGCTTTTAAGATGCCTTTCTCAACAAGAAATTCTATCTCTTCAATCCTGCCCCACTCTTTGCCGTACCAGCCCTTACCAAGAGTATCTTCAATGCAAACCTTTAGTTCTTCTCCGCAATAGAGGTTCTCTACGACGTAGCTTTCAAAGCTTTCTATCTCATGCTTTTGTTTTACAGAACGAAGTTTATTCCAGATGAAGGTTGGGACTATAGATTTTGTTAAAGACTTAAGAGCGCTCATAATTTCCTTTTTAGCAATTTTCAACAATTGTACAATGTATTCGGGCCACGCACAAAATGCGAAGAGATTACCTTACAGAAAGCCTCTTCTTTAAAGCTAAAGCATAAAAAAAGGGAGCCAAAGCTCCCTCATAAAAAGTAATTTGTTTTATTATTACTGACCGATTGGATGCCAAACAGTCTTGGCCTCAACAAAATCAAGAATAAGATCAAGAGATCTTGTCTTATCTCTTCTCGGTATCATCCTCTTCATATTATCAATAGCATCAGCCTTCATTTCAAAGTAGACGTCTTCACGTTCATTTTGAAAAGAGATGGCGCGAACTTCCATATGATTTCCAATAAATCCTTTGATCTCATCTAGATCTCCAGTAAGAAGATTGATAATCCCGCCTGGAAGATCAGAGGTCTTAAAGACTTCGGCTAGTGGTGCTAGAACTGCAGGACAACCCTTACCTAAAAGAGCAACCACAGAGTTTCCACCAGTGATGATGGCGGAGATCGAATCAACTAATTTTGCAAAGTTAAATTCATCAGCGTCAATCAAAGTCACAACTCCTGTCGCTTCAGGAGTTGTGAAGTTATGAAAAGGACCGGCCACTGGATTAACAGCGCCCATGACTTGTTGGTACTTATCGCAAAAACCTGAATAATAAACAAAAGTATCAATGGCTTCATCAACCATTAAGTTTGCTTCAGTTTCACTCTTACCAAGAGCGTTCTTAAAAAGGTCAACGAACTCTACTCTCTTCCCTTCAGTCATCTCCGCCATACGGTAAAGAATCTGTGAACGGTTATAAGCTGTACGCGAGGCCCAACCTGGCTGCGCCTTTCTAGAGTTCTCAACTGAGTTTCTAAAATCTTTACGGCTTGCCTGACAAAGTCTTGCGTACTGATCGTTTGTACCTTTGACATTAAATGAATAAGTTCTCCCAGATTCTGTTCTTGGAAACTCTCCACCAATAAATAATTTAACTGTTTTAATTACTTTTAGATTACTCATTACTTAACCTCCAAATAAGGAAGCAGTCCATGACGACCACCTTCACGGCCAAAGCCACTTTCTTTATACCCACCAAAAGGAGAGGTCGGGTCAAACTTATTATAAGTATTTGCCCAAATGATCCCGGCCTTTAAAGCGCCAGCAACCTGATGAACCTTTGATCCTTTCTCTGACCAAACACCAGCGGCTAATCCGTACTGAGTGTCATTAGCTTTTGCTACGGCTTCTTCAGGAGTCCTAAAGGTCATGATTGAAAGAACTGGTCCAAAGACTTCGTCTCTTACAATCGAGTCAGAAGTTGAGCAATTATCAAAAAAGCAAGGAGCGTGATAGTAACCCTTACGAGGAACCTTTACTTCAGGCTGATAGAAGTCACAGCCTTCTTTTTTTGCTGCTGCTACCATCTCTTTGATCTTATCAAACTGTTCCTTATGATTAATAGCACCGATGTCAGTGTTCTTATCCATAGGATCCCCTACTCTAAGAGTAGACATTCTTTTCTTTAATTTTTTAACGAAAACATCATGAATAGACTCTTCAACAAGAAGCCTAGAACCAGCACAACAAACATGCCCTTGGTTAAAGAAGATTCCGTTGATCACCCCCTCAATCGCTTGATCAATAGCGGCGTCAGCAAAGACAATATTGGCAGACTTTCCACCAAGCTCAAGAGTGAGTTTTTTATTTGTTCTCGCTACGTTCTTGGCAATTAACTTTCCAATATCAGTAGATCCAGTGAATGCGATTTTATTAACATCTTTATGTGCCACAAGAGCGGCGCCTGTTGGGCCTTCGCCCGTTACGATATTAACAACTCCAGCCGGAAGACCAGCTTCTTGGCAAACTTCAGCTAGTAAAAGAGCTGTCAGTGGAGTTTGTTCAGCAGGCTTTAAAACAATAGTGTTCCCACAAGCGAGGGCCGGAGCGATCTTCCAAGCGGCCATAAGAAGAGGAAAGTTCCAAGGAATGATCTGTCCACAGACCCCAATGGATTTAACATCTTTACCAGGATAGACATACTCAAGCTTATCCGCCCAACCAGCATTATAGAAAAAATGAGCGGCTGCTAGAGGAATATCAACGTCGCGAGATTCTTTGATGGGCTTTCCACCATCAAGAGTTTCAAGGACAGCAAATTCACGGGCACGCTCTTGAAGTATCCGAGCGATCCTAAAAAGGTACTTACCGCGGTCTTTCCCAGACATCTTGCCCCATTCACCGTCATAGGCTTTACGAGCGGCCTTAACGGCCTTATCAACATCTTTATCATTCCCAACAGCGAACTTCCCTAGAGACTCAGTGGTCGCAGGGTTTTCATTGTTAATATACTTTCCAGACTCCGGCTTAACCCACTCGTTACCTATGAAGAGGTCGTACTTTGGCTTAATATTAACCACTGCACTAGATTCTGGAGCAGCATCATATTCAAAGACCATTCCTGGCTTAATTTTATGAGCGCTTACCTTTTTTTTCTTAATAGTTTTTTTAGCTACTTTCTTAGCCGCTTTCTTTTTAGTCGAGGCTTTCTTTTTAGTTGTAGCTTTCTTCTTCGTAGCTTTTTTCTTAGTCATGATTTAATCCTGAGATAAAATATCATCGTAGTAGTATTGACCGCTTTGCTGCTTAAAGATTTGTTTGATCAAATCGTTAAGAAGCGCTGAGGCACCAAAGCGAAACAGATCTGGGCTTAACCAATCTGTTCCTAAAACTTCATTCACCATGCATAGGTAATGAACTGCTTGCTTAGCTGTTCTTATTCCCCCTGCTGGTTTCATTCCTATCTTCTTACCAGTTTCTTCGTAATAATCTTGAATTGCCTGAAGCATGATAAGAGTCACTGGCATAGTCGCTGCTGGAGAGACCTTACCTGTAGATGTCTTAATAAAATCTGCTCCTGCTTCCATGGCCATCCACGAAGCTAAGCGAACATTGTCATAAGTCTTAAGCTCACCAGTTTCTAAGATGACCTTTAAATGAGCGTCCCCACAAGCATCTTTAACCGCAACGATCTCATCAAAGACCTTTTGGTAACGACCTTGATGAAAAGCGCCTCTATCAATAACCATATCAATTTCAGTGGCGCCGTCTTTGACACATTTTTCAACCTCTTTAATCTTCATGCGCATATCAAGCTGCCCAGAAGGAAAAGCTGTCGCCACTGAAGCTATATTAATCCCTGTTCCTGCTAGGGCCTCTACTGCATGAGGAACCATAGAGGGGTAGACGCAAATTGCGGCCACTGAAGGAATCTCTCTAAAGTCATAATTCTTTGAGACTTCTTTAAGAAGATGCTGAGGCACGGGATGAATCCCTTTGGCACAAAGCTGTTTAACCTTACCGGGAGTATCCATCCCTTCTAAGGTTGTTAAATCCGTCATCTCGATGGCCAAGTAAAGGGCGTCCATCTTAGATTGTTTTTTAATTGATCTAGTTGTGAAGCTTGATGCGCGCTCATTAGCGTTCACCATATCGATGGGGAAATGCGGAATAGAAATCCGTCCACCACCAGGCATTTTCACGGTCACTGAAGTCATAGTTACCTCTCTCTATAGGAGAAAAATTATTAGTGGAAACCATACGATAGACAAGATGCGTTGTCCAACAGATAAGTATATGAATTTAGGGGGTTATCTATTCAAAATAGAGAAGCCCTCTATATAATAAAGGGCTTCTCGGACATTCTCAGGGGTGAGAACTATTTAAGAGCAGGAAGAACTTCTTTAAGTCTAGATGTAGCGAGCATCCTTCCTTCAAGTTTCCCTGCTTCAAAGCTGCTGTAAGTTGAAACTTCACCGCCATTAATTCTGTCATAAACGCTAGTTTGAAAAGTAACGCCTGTTTCAGGAAGGGCCACGAAAGTTGGGCACTTGTTGTCTGTGTGGTCAGTAACACTTAAAAGCTCTAAGGCACCGTCTACTGGACGAAGATCTCTTTTAGCGATGTAAGTTGTGTTTCCACAGCTATCATATTTCTGACCAACTAAAGGAAGAGTGATTTCATGATTAGCTAGGGCCAAAGTACAGACTAAGCCAGCTGGGCATTCAGGAGCATATTGAATTGTTAGAACGATCTCTCTTCTTAGTTGCTTAACTTGAACGCTTCCACCGTGAATTCTCATATTCTTTAAATAAGAGTTGTCATCAATGCTCATAGCTTCAGTAAGCTCAGCTGTTAAAACATAAGTTAGAGGGTGGATGCTTCTCGCTGCTACTGTAAAAGATGAAAGAAGTGCCATTAAGATGATTAAGTTTTTCATAAATTCTCCAAAAGGTTTAAAAGTTTTAAGTTGTTTAAGTTTCAAATCTGACGGGGTTATAGAGCTGGAGAGAGATTAATAGAAATTATATGTTCTTAAGTGTTCCCATAAGCATAGCTTATCAACTATTTCTAGAAAAAACGGGGACTTTGGCTTTTAGTTAGGGAGATCCCTCAATGAAGGAATTACAGGGCTAGTTTAACCAGCCCTCATTTTGAGAGGTATCAAGCATCTCTTTGGTGTAATCCCAAAGAACATCTGAGGATTTTTGAATATGGGAGTTCTTCTCTAGGGCCATCTCTTTAGTAACTTTATGCTTCATCCAAGAGTGACCTTTGGTCTTATAGTTATGATACATAGGTAAGAAGCGATCAATCCCACGAAGAAAGCGAGACTCAGCTGTAAGGCCTCCCTCAAACTCGTGCCATAGAGACCTAACTTCTTTTGCTAGTTCACTTTCCTCTCCTAAAACTGAGAGGATCTTCTCTAGTGACTGAGTTTCTTTTTCTTCTAGGCCTACGACCTCGTCTTTATGATAATGAAACTTATCCCCGGCATAGGCCTCAACAATGTCATGACATAGGGCCATCTTTACAGTCTTTGCAACATCAATCTCTTCGTTTGAAAATGAAGAGAGGCTCATCACGGCCATGGCCAAAGAAAAGCTATGCTCCGCTGTGTTCTCTTCCCTCTTGCCGCTCATGACTAAGCACTGACGGTAGGTGTCTTTTAACTGGTCGATTTCTTCTAAGAACTT
This sequence comes from uncultured Halobacteriovorax sp., assembly GCA_913061265.1. Lineage (GTDB taxonomy): Bacteria > Bdellovibrionota > Bacteriovoracia > Bacteriovoracales > Bacteriovoracaceae. The sequence continues at coordinate 243,335 of CAJXVS010000006.1, forward strand.
AAGGGCGTTTTCTAATTTCATAAGTAAAACTATCCTTAAGCCACTGAAAGCACAACAGATAAGCCGAATTAATCACTCAAGTAATATCTATAAATCACCGATAAAAGGTTAGTGAGAGCGATTATCATATTATTATTCATAGGCCTTACCTCTTCCCTTTGGGCAGCTGACTTTGATTGTGAATCAGAGTTTCTAAAAGAGGCTAAAGAACTATTGGCCTCTGATCATCAGGGACTGCTTGAAAAACAATTTGAGCTGACAACCTTGAAGCTCTCTAAGAAGGCCCTCAATAAAGATAAAACAAATCTCGAAGCTCTTATTAGAGAGTTTGGTCGTGAAGTTGATCAAGGAGACCCTAGGGTCTTAAGTCAGTTAGAGAGCCTCTATCAAAAGTATGGAAGACGCGATGATAATCAAAAGATCTTAGAGAACTTTAAAACAGCAAGCTATTGGAATGGTCAGACAAGGTTTTATAACCAAGACACTTCTATGTTTATTCTTGCGAAGATTAACCTAGACCCTAATGAATCTGAGTTAAATAATAAAGACGCTGCTATCACTTGGTTTGCTCAAAATTTAAGTGATCAAATGGGAACAGAAGACTCTAGGCGGTCAAACTTAATTAATATCTCTTCTCATGTGGCCTCTATAACTGGCGCTATTGGTGGAGTTAAGAAGTTAGATCTTAAAGAAGTGAATCAAAAGATTAAGGCCTTGAAAGATCTAATTAAAAAAGGCTTTAGCGCCCTTAAAGATGATCTAAGCCTGAGCTTTAAAAAGAATTGCTTCAAAGAAAATGGGGACCTGCTTCTTTGTAGAAGTGAAGAAGACCTCTTCTCTGATTCTATCTTTTCATTATCTAAAGAATTAGGAGACGATAAGCTCTATGAGTTCTCCCTTGAAAATGAAGTCAGAAATAAGTTTAGAGGAAAGATCTCTTTCAACGTTAGAACAAATCTAAAACATTACGCCAAACAAAAACTAAGAAGGCCTAGGTCTCCGAAGCTACCGATCCTCTTTGCGGGAATGGAAGACTATCAAGAAAAGAAAGAATGGCAAGATGAGCTCAACCAGTTTGAAGATGAAGATCTTATAAAGGCCTATCAACAAAAGCTAGGCAGGAGCAACTACGGAATTCTCGACAAGGCCAACTCAGTCTTAAGCCTCTATTCTCCAAAAGGGCATCTTCTCGCTACAGTTGGAGTAAAGCTTAATAAGTCTCATTTTGATTCTAAGATCACTTCTGGATCAGGAATATATGAAGCTAAGTCTGTCTCTGAAGGAGTTATGATTGAAGATCAAAGAGGCTTTCCGGCAAAGCTAAACCTCACTGGAAACTCACTAGATTGCGGAAAAGGAGAGAGCTGCCAAGGAAGCGATACTCCTTCAAGGCTAATTCAAAAGTACTTACTACCAAATGGAAAACTCTATATCCTCCCCTACGATGGCGAGAATCACTTTCTCGTCAAGAACTCAGAGCTTCAGCATACAACGACAAGAAGAAGTCATTTTTATGAATACAACTACTCACCAAAAGGAAACAAGGCCTTTCCTATTGAAATAGAAATTAAAGACGAAAGGTATGACACTGAAGTCTCAAGGGAGTTTGTTAATGCCTTAGAGTCAGAAAAAACTACCATCATGAAGCTTTATAACCTAGATAATGATGAGTATAACGACCTGGCCCGCTACGCTTTTGGAATCTTGGGCAATGAAAGTGAGTTTGGAGAGAATTGGCGTTATAGCGTCAAAGAAAGATTTCCCCTTGGCGTGGCTTTTATTAAAGATACTAAGAGAAACGTGATCAATAAAACTAAAGAAGCCTATCAAAAGGCCAAAGGGTTTTGGTCCGGTCTCAAAGACGGTGCCACTACTTACTTTAAAGAACTTGTCAGTAGAGATGTAAGGCTTCTCACAGGAAACTTAACCGCAAAAAACAATAGCCGTGGCCCTACTCAAATCAAGACCGTGCCTACAAAGATAGAAGAGCATTATAAGATAACCAAAGATAATATTTCAGAACCTAAGAACTCTGCCATTGCGACTATGGGCTTTCTTGCTGAGGCCATGGTTGAATTAAAGAACAGAGCCAAGACCTATCCTGCCATCACAAGAGAGAACCGCCTGGACTATCTTCATTATATCTATATGGGCAGCACTCATGAGATTAAGAATCAAACCGCCACGCCTGATAAGAACATCTACCTACGTCAGCTCAAAGAATATCTAAAGGGCGTTAAATTATATCAAAGAGTTTCTTTATAATTGCCCTATTTCCCCTTAGAATAAACTAAATGAAATCCTTACTCATCCTTATCTGCCTATTCACTTTTTCAAGCTGTTCAATCTTTGCCCACAAGCAATTGATCTCTATTGATTCTTACCCAAGAGGTCTCGAGGTAAAAAAGAATAATAAGGTGATAGGCGTTACTCCCCTTTTTGATAAAGATAGAGTCTCAAATAAACTGGCCTACTCAATTGGTGATAAAGAGCTCAATTACCCCGTTGAAAAATGTGGAATGAGATGGAACGACCCTCTTATTGAAAAGATCCCTTTCTTTAAAGATCTTATGCCTGAAGGTTTGAGCGATATTGTAAATGACTATACTCCTTTAAGTATTGTTAAAGGCGGTAAGTATGAATGCGCGGCCCTGGTGAGAAAGGTCGTTGATAAATCATCAATTGATGAGAGTTCAAAAAAGAGCTGCAGGCAATTCTTAATCATTCCTTCTCCTGCTACAAGTTCAATTGAATCAGTGAAGATCTCCCAGAAGTGGATCTCTCAAAACTTTAAAGATAATAAAAGGGCCTGTGATAAGGTCATCTCTCCAAAAGCAGCAACAGAATTCTTAGAATTTCATGGTCTTCACTATTTAAATAAGTCATATGGAATCAAGTACCTTATGTACGGTTTAATGGCCCGCATGGGTTATAAATTAAAAGCGACTCATATCGTTTTTATACAAAGGACAGAAAATTCATTGACCCCAGAGGTCTTTGATATTCACACCCGTTTAAAGAATGTCCCGGAGCTTGAGAAGCCTATTGAAGTCGTTCAAAAAGCTCTTCAAAAAGAAAGCTTTCTTGAGAAATTGACCGAGGCGTTTAAGTTAATCCCCAACACCGTTTCTTTAAGATATAAATTCAAGCGCTATCTTCATTTAGAGCCTAAAGAAAATGAGAGCCTCTATTCAACTAGGCTTTCAAAGCTAAAGCTCCCTCCCTCCTTGATTCTAAGCAATATGGATTATCCCTTAAAAACATGGGGAACAAACTTTAGGTTCTCACCTTCCTTAACTTATAAGCATTGGGATCAACAATACGATATTAAATACACTCATATGATCATGGCCCTTAAGCTCTTTGGTCATACGCCCATAGGTACATTTATCGGCCGTCTCGGCGGTGGCTATGGATATATTGACGTCCTTAGAATTGGCGGTGGCTACAGAGAAAAAGAAGGTCTCTGGGTAGCACAGTGGGGAGGCTCTTATTATAAGTTCTTTGGCGAGCGCTCCTTTATCGAATTAGGTTATAGGCGTAATCAAATCCGGACTAAAAAGGTCGTCGATGGAAATTTTCATCTCAAAGGTTTCTCAGAGCTTTACTTTAGTTTGGGCCTCTACCTACCAGAATTAAATACCAAAGCTAAAAGCATCTTCTATAACTAAGGCAGTTTTGCTATACTAGCCCTACTGGAGAGATGTATTTTAAAAAAATGGAACCCCATACTCATGTTCTTTTACTGGATGTCTAGAACCAGGGGCCTAAGGCGTCTCGTAAAATGGTTTAACCTCACTAGGCTTTGGTTCTATAAACTCGGTGAGTCTTATAGAGAGTTAGAATCCCCTCTTATCCTAAATCACTATGAGAGCAAGACTTATTCTCAAAATGGTGAAGATGGCATCCTTGATGAGATCTTTAAAAGAATAGGCACAACAAATAAATTCTTTATAGAGTTTGGTATTGAAGACGGTTCTGAAAATAATTGCCGCCACCTCTTAGTTAATAAGGAGTGGAAAGGACTATGGATTGAAGGCTCTCCTGAACATGTAGAGAAAGCTTCAAAGTTCTTTAAGGACCATCCCGTTCAAATTCAAAATGAATTCATAACTAAAGAAAATATTGTCTCTCTTATTCAAAAATCAGAGGCCCCAAAAGAACCTGACTTTCTCACGGTCGATATCGACGGCAATGATTTTTATGTGTGGGAAGAGATCCTAAAGAACTATAGGCCTAGGCTCTGTTGTCTTGAGTATAATGCTAGCTTTAAACCTTCCGTTGACTTCATCATGACTTATAATGCCGATCATACCTTTACGCCTGTAAGGAACTATGGCTCATCTTTAAAGTCTCTTACGGGGCTAGCTAAGAAGTATGGTTATCAATTAGTTGGCTGTGATAAAAAAGGAATTAATGCTTTCTTTGTTAGAGATGACCTAGTCGGTGATAAATTCTATAAGGCAGGCCATGATGTGGACTTCCATTATAGAAGCCCAAAGTATCATGGATTCTTTTTTGGTTTCCCAAATATTTAACTTATTTAGTTAAGCCAACTTCATCTAGATTGATAAAAGTATATCCTTTCTCTAAAAGAGCAGGAATTAACTTAGTTAGCATCGTCGCAGACTTAGCGTGGATATCATGCATAAGGATAACTCCACCCTTTCTATAATCAGTACGGTTAATATAACCTTCAAGACATTCATCAATTGTTAGTCCTTGCGACCAACAGCCCCAGTCTGCGGCTTCTTGATAAATACCATTTTCATCTTTTCTTATATTTCCACCAATATCCCAAAGGACAGGTCCGATATAATCTTTTCCAACTTCAGTCTTATTAATAATCTTTGAAGCTTTTGACTGCCATGATCCGTAAGGCGCTCTAAAGAACCATTGATCCGTATTACTTGTATAAGGAGCTAAAGCTTCGTGGGCCTCGAAGAAAGACTTCTTCAGTTTTTTCTTAAGTCCCCATTTAGAAAAATTGCCAATATTATTATGCTCATAAGAATGATTCGCAATAATATGCCCTTCTTTTTCTATTTGGCTCATAAGTTCAGGGTAGCGATTTGCCAGCTTTCCTAAAACAAAGAAAGTTGCCTTCACATTATACTGTCTTAGAGTTTCAAGGATCTTTGGAGTTGATTTCTTGTTTGGGCCATCATCAAAAGTTAAAACGATCTTTCCTTTCCCAGGATAAACCCTTTCAATATTTCCATCTCTAAGGTCTTTATGACCTTCATTATGAGAGTGGGCCTGCTGGCTAACAAGAATCAATGCGATAAGTAGGATTAAGTTTTTCATTCGGCTTAAATACCTAGCTTTGGCGTCTATGTAAGCCTCAGGCGTAAAGATTACATAGAGAAAGGGCTTCATGACGACAATGACGCAAAGCAAAGTCATTAAAAAAGCGTAAGGTGAGTAAATTGGGCAAAAAAAAAGGCCCTCAAACGAGGGCCTTTTAATATCTATTTTAAATATTTATTATCTAGTTGCAGCGTAGATGGCCTTGAAACCAGCTTCGTCAGTTGCAGCAATATCAGAAAGCATCTTACGGTTAATCTGCATTCCTTTTTTCTTAGCTGTTCCCATGAACTTAGAATAAGAATCACCAAGAAGTTCAGCAGCAGCTGCAATTCTAATGATCCAAAGTCTTCTCATATCTCTCTTAAGGAGTCTTCTTCCTTTATAACGATTATGAAGAGCACGTTTTACAGTTTCAGCTGTGTGACGGAATTTAGTTCTTCTATCAAAGTGAAAACCTTTAGCAAGTTTTCTAATTCTGTTTCTTCTTCTTCTGGCTTTAAAGCCTCTTCTTGCACGTGACATATAATTCTCCTGTTACGACGCTTGGGGGGAAGTTCCTCTTATCCCAAGGATCAGTAAGTTTTGTTATTAATTAAGCGTAAGGTAACTGTCTTGATACTCTTTTTGCATCAGGAGCAGAAACTAAAGCGTCTTGTCCTCTTTTATTCTTTAGACTACGAGAATGCTTAGTAAGAATGTGACGTAGTCCCTTCTTTCTTCTCTTAAATTTCCCGCTTCCAGTCTTTGAAAATCTCTTTGCAGCAGCTCTGCAAGTCTTCATCTTAGGCATAACTTTTTCCTTTAAACTAAATTTAGATTGGCATTTCTAACAAAGGGTATTCAGAATGTAAACAATGGAATTTACTCGCTGGCAGATTCTTGCGCAGCATCATCCATTTCAGCATCTGGAGTTTCCCCAGCTTCTTCCTGAGCGATAAGCTTCGCTTCTCTGATTCTGTCCTTTAAGATCTGCTTAATGGCCTTTTTATCAGGTGAAAGAATAGTAATAATACGGTTTCCCATCATCTTTGGGGGTGATTCAACAATCCCACCGATCTTAACAACCATTTCAATTATGGCCTTGAATTTCTCAAAACCTTGGTCGCGGTGAGCCATTTCTCTCCCTCTAAACTGCATAACCATCTTAACTTTATCTGATTGGTGCAGGAATTTTTCAGCTCTTTTTAACTTAGTGTCTAAGTCATGAGATTCAATATTGGGTCTGAATTGGATTTCTTTGAGAAGTGTCTTGGCCTGTTTCTTTTTTTGTTCGTTGGCCTTTTTCTGAGCATCATACTTGAATCGCCCATAATCAATTAACTTAACAACTGGTGGTTTTGCATTGGGGGAAACCTCAACAAGGTCTAATCCTGTTTCCTGTCTTAGTCTCTGAGCTTCTTGTAGGGATACGACACCGTAAGCTGTTCCATCTTCATGGGTAAGCCTCATTTCAGGTGTTCTGATATTCTCATTGATACGGGGTCCCTTCTCCCGTGGTGCTCCTCTACGCTTAATAAAAACCTCCAACAGTTTTTTTAAAATTGAACCTCTAATTTAATAGTCTGAGGCATAAATGTAAACGCCCGATTTAGGCCTTAAATAGTCCGATATTACCCTTAATTCCGGACTCTGTTTCTAAAAAACTAACTCTCCACGTTGAAGCAGGAGCTACTTTTATCTCATTCCTGAGTTTTTTCTCTATTTTAAGCAAATCTTGAAGGCAGAGGCTCTCACTTACCTCGAATTCCTCTTCAAACCCTACTCCCTTTAAAAGGTCATAGGTCTCAAGTCCTTCAAGCTCTCCTGGGTTCATGAACCCTGAGATCTCTCTACCAACCCAAATTTCTTCAGTCTCCTGAACTTCAGATCCTGGTTTAAAGAAATAAAGGTGGAATTGATTGCTAGCCCTTTGTAACCGCGGGTGGCTCTCAATGGCAAGGTCGATCGAAATGAGATTCGTCATCCAATCTTTTGAAGCATCAGTCTTTGAGTAAAGAAGCCTTGAATTAGGAAGAGCAGTGGCCTTCATCTAGTTCTTAATAAGAGTCAGAAGCTCTTGCCTCGTCTCTACTTTATCTAAGAAGGCCCCTCTTAAAGAAGAGGTCACCATTACAGAGTTTTGTTTTTCAACGCCTCTGCAGGTCATGCAAAAGTGTTTACTCTCGATAATACAAGCGGCGCCTTTAGCGTTTAATTTTTCCATTAAGGCTTCCGTCACTTCATTACCAATTCTCTCTTGGATCTGAAGGCGTCTACTAAAGATCTCAACCACTCTAGCGAGCTTTGAGATTCCTACGACTTTATCTCTTGGGATATAGGCCACATGAGCTTTTCCTACGAAGGGTAGAAAGTGATGCTCACAAGTAGAATAGAATTCGATTTCTTTTAAAAGAATGATTTGATCATGAGGGATCACATTATCTTCTTCAAAGGTGGTCATGATTGCATCTAGATCTTGAAGATAACCACCAAAAAGTCTTTTATAAGACTTTAGCATTCTCATGGGCGTATCTCTTAAGCCTTCACGAGTTGTATCTTCCCCAAGGTATTTTAGAACGACCTCAAGGGCCTTAGCGGCTTCTTCCGGATCTCCAGGAAAGCGCTTCTCATTTGCATCATATACTTGTTCGTAATCCATTATTGAGCCTTAATACTAAAAGTTAAATTATCTACCAGTGATTTCTCGTATCTTTTTAAGACAGTGTCAAATTTTTCAGCGTCTTTTACTCTATACATTCCATCGACATTTTCGACGAGGCCCATATGGGTGAGATACTTCATCGAACTCTTAAGTAGTGGCATTGAAAATGACTCAGGGTATTTGATAACCCGGGCCAGTTTTAACTCACGGTCAAAGACTTCTTTGTAGCGCTTATTAAATGTATCCATCTTAAAGCCCATAGTATCCCCAAGCATTAGCTCAGCGATTGTCAGGCAAGTAATATAATAAGCTTCGTTTATATAGCTTAAGACTTTTGAGAAGACCCCAAGCTTTGAGGCCAGGCTATAAAGCTCTTGATGGCTTAACTCTAAGCATTCATCAAGAGTGGAAACCTTTCTTCCGATGGCGTCACTTATCACAGTTAGCGCGCGGAACATGAATTTCTTAACCGTAGGAAGATAGAACTCATGCTTGAGCTGATCTCTCTGCTCTAAGAAAAAGAGCCTAATATCATGAGCTGATTTTATATTTCCGTTAAAGAGGTTAATCCAAGCGGCGTTGATAATCCAAGGCACTAAGAAGTGATGAAGAGTGGTGTTCTTAAAATACAGAAGCTCTGAACGGGATTCTTTTTTAATTGAATAATAAGTATTCCCGTCTTGTTGCTGACCGATAACATCGATTTTTCTATTTCCTACTAAAATATCCATGGCGCGCTCGAGGGTCTTTTCAAACTCTGCGTCTTCAAGGGTATCTGTAAAAGGAAGCTCATACTTCTTACAATACTTAATAATGGCCCGGGCCTGAGTCACGATATCAGACCAGATCAAAGCGCCAGAAGGCTCATCCAGAAGGACAGTCGCTAAAACTGAACTCGGAGTGATGACCATGTTCTTACCAACTTCCCTAAAACACTTGAAGGCCAAGTCTTGAGTGGCAAGCTTCATCTTATCTCTATCATCTGCTTGAAGATGGTGTTCCGCTTCAACTGGTCTTCCCATATTGATATGAACATTTCCAAACTGATAAGCGAAGAGCTTAAAGAGCCCTAAGAGCTGAGTGATGCTTTCTTTTTTCTTTTTAGCCCCGCCTAATTCTTTGGCCAAGGATTTTGTTTCAGGAACATATTCATGAGCAATTGAAACAGGAACAAATAAGAGCTTACGCCCATCCCCTTCTTCATGAAGGGCTTTATGCGCTTCAAGAAGCATTTGGTAGAGACCATATCTTGGAGGAAGAAGTTTTCCCGTACGAGAGCGTCCCCCTTCAAAGAAGAACTCGATAGGCTTGCCTTGTTTTAATAAATAAAACAAATAGGCTTCGAGAGTTAATTTATAATTGATATCACTTGAAAAGCTACGGCGGATAAAGAAACAACCTGACTTTCTAAAGAGCTTTCCGATAGGAAAGATATTCAAATTGTTGCCACCAGCTACATAGAGCGGGAAGTTATAGTTTTTATAGACCATATAATTGATGGCCAAGTAGTCAGCGTGACTTTGATGATTCGGAACTAAGACAACACAGTTTTCATCCACAAGCTTTCTAAAGTCGAGTCCATTTTCATGAAGATCGATTCCATCATAAAGCTTTGGAAGAGATGAATCTAAGACCTTTCTTAAAGTATTAATATAGGCTGGTGAGAACTCAGCCCTCATTTCTTTAAGGTTGTTTAAGGCCTTTGTTCTTTCGGCGCTAGAGTTTTCCCTCGATTCAATACGCTCTTTTAATTTGGGATAACTTAAAACGATGCTTTCTTGCTTAGTTAGTAGCATCTTTTATCTTAACCCATGTGGCTTACTTTCTAACATTCCAGCGGCACTCATTTCCATAAAGAGACCAGCTTCACTCATGGCCGGAATATTATCCACCCCAAGGTAAGTCATGCCAGAGCGAAGACCACCTGTTAATTCGTTGATCACATCAATAGCAGATCCCTTACAAGGAATCTGAGTATCAACACCTTCAGCCGCCATACCAGTAGGAAGTTCTCCACGCCACGAAACTTGAGCAGCTTTTGAGGCCATTCCGCGGTACTGCTTCATGCCACCTTTAACTTCACCTGGAGTCTCAAGAGTTCCTGAAACTAAAGAGCCTGCCATGATAGTCGAAGCTCCTGCACTTAGGGCCTTAACAATATCCCCAGAAGTCTTAATTCCGCCGTCGGCGATAACAGGAATATTTGATTTTAGAGCTTGTTCAACACAAAGTGCGATGGCGGTTAGTTGAGGAACCCCATGACCTGTAATAATTCTAGTCGTGCACATAGACCCAGGACCGATACCAACTTTAATAGCGTCAGCTCCACGGTCAATCATTCTTTGCACTCCATCAGGAGTAGCGACATTTCCAGCAATCACATCGATATGAGGAAAGGTCTTCTTAACGTACTCAAGAGTATCAAGCATCATCACAGAATCACCGTGAGCGATATCAACGGTTAAGATCTGAACACCTGCCTCCGCTAAAGCGTGGGCGCGTTTTTGACCGTCTTCTTTTACGCCAATAGAGGCTGCCACTAGGCTTGGAAGATTATTATCTTTTTGAAATTTTTGAATCTCTTTAACCATAACCACTTGTTCTTCGGAGCTCATAAAGCGGTGAAGAATTCCAAGACCGCCTAGCTTTGCTAGTGTGCAGGCCATTTCAACTTCAGTGATGGTATCCATATTGGCCGTGACCACAGGAATATCTAATGAGTAATTCTTAGTTACTTTTGTTTTTAAATTAGGATCTCTTCTTGAAGTAATCTCTGAGTGGCGCGGAACCATGATGACATCATCAAAAGTTAAACCGTGGCCTCTTTGTAAAATACCAGAAGCTTTAAACATCAAATCCATAAGTCTCTCCCTTCTATTTTTTCTAACGAGTTAGGGTACCTTCCCACTCTCTTTAGGTAAATATAATTAGATTTTTAAAAACTGATTCAACGCGAGGCAAAGGAGAAGTTATCCCAAAGCATTGGAAATATGCCGGGCATGCCCTCTTATCTTGCGAAGCGACAATAACATATCAGAGTAGGCCAAGATCGAAGCGCTATCGCTTCCATTTTGTATAAGCACTTGAGCGTGATTGATACGAAGTTCTTTTAGCTCCGTCTTAAGTTTTACTCCAGAGGCGTTAGCCTCTTCAATCAAGGCAGTATCTGAATTTCCTACCATTTTCATCGCCGTGAAAAAATATTCTTCTACTTTCTTAAAGACTTCAACAAACTCTAAAAGAAGCTCTTCAGGAATTTTTTGATCCTCTTCTAGCTTTGTTTTATAAGTGGCAATCTTATCAAGGTAGTCGGCCACTCCTTCAAGGTCTCCAACTAACTGCTGTAGAAGCTTTATCTCTTTTGTTTCATTAGATGAGAGTGGCTGCTCCATAACGAGGAGAAGAAACTCTTCTACTTCTAAGCGGATATTATCAGTAACCCTTTCGTAATCTTTTATCTTAGCTAAGGTGCGAGAATTGATTTCATTATCCAGATAGGTTCTTACTTTAGAGAAAAGCCTCTCAACAATTTCAGAGAGCTTTCCTACCTGACGGCGGGCCTGAATTAATGAGAAAGCGGCTGAGGTATCTTCCCCTCCTGCTCTATAGTCTAGTTTTGGATTATCTGGGTACTCTTCATTGGCAAAGATCTTTTGGGAGAGCTTTTTAAAACTTCCTTGAAAAGAGAAGCCTATGATTGATCCTATAAAAATAGAGAGCCCATAAAAGTTTAAAGCATCAATCCTAGAGATCTCTCCTTTTTGATCGCTTAACCATAAAGCAAAAAAGACAGCAAAGAGAAAGGCTGCGAGCCTTTGCAAGAAGTTCAAAAAAGAAAGTTGTTTAACTTCAGAGCTATATCTTTGCCCTAAGAGAAGCTCGGGAATTCCTCCCCCTATCAAGACACCAGCTCCATACATAAAAGGAGCTACCGTTTGCCCAAATTGTAGGGACCAAAGACCGACGATAAGGGCCACGCCACTAGAACGCAGGATTAAAGAAAAACCCACTCCTAAGATTAGGGCTAGAAGGTTATTCACTTCAAGAGAGAACTCTCCAAGAAAATGCTCACCTAAGGAGAGACCAAAAAAAATCAGCCCTAAACCAAAAAGCGCTCTTGAGATTAACTTTAATCTTAATCCCTTCATCCAAAGTACCCCTAGGCAGGCCACCAACATGGCGACTAAGCTAAAGATATGGTCAGTATATAAAAAGAGAAAGACAAAGAAGTAACTTCCAAGAAGACTTCCTGTGCTTAAGAGATAGGCGCGCTCTTTAGAGATAAGCCTTCCTTGCAGAAGGTTTAAAAGGAGCCTGTTATATATAGAGGTGCTCAAGAAAAGAAGAGATCCAAGTAAACCAGTTATCAGGTTAGAAGGACCTTCTCTATTGCTTAGGATTCCTTTATGAATCGCGGAAGCAAATAGGCCTTGAAAGGAAGTCCGTAAGAGCCGCATTCCCATGACAACAAAAGGAAGAAATAACAAAATTGGAGGCAGGGCCTTCATTCTAGTTAGTGGCCTTTGCTATGTAGATGGGGATGATAATATAAAGAATGGTATCTCTAATAAGATAGAACATAAAAAAGTATACAAAGGCTTTAGGCGACATATCCCAAAGCTTTTCAATACCTAAGACCTGAGACTTCTTACTCATGGCCACCATGAACTTACTCTTTCCCCAGTGTTTAATAAAAAAAGAAACGGCCCCGTCCACTTTGGCATCAAAGCGTTTGAACCAGCTCATGAGAAAAGCTGGGATCAATTTTTGGAGTCCTAAGCTTAGCTTAGTGCTCCATTTGACTGGGTTCGTTATAGTCTTATCCATAGAGAATTAATTAGCAAAGATTGAAAATCTTAACAAGTGGCCATTGTCGAGATTCCACTATCACAGTAAAGAATCTGACCAGTTACACCTGAAGATAAATTCGAAGCTAAATAAAGAGCCGTCCCGCCCACTTCTTCAGTGGTGATATTTCTTCTTAAAGGAGCTCTCTCTTCGATAATATTAAAAATCTTCTTAAGACCTGGAACACCAGAGGCGGCCAAGGTTCTAATAGGACCGGCTGAGATACAGTTAACTCTAATCTTATCTGTCCCTAAATCTGATGCTAGGTAACGAACAGAAGCTTCAAGAGCCGCTTTAGCCACGCCCATAACATTATAGCCGTCCATCACTTGCTGAGATCCATGATAGGTCATGGCCATAATAGAGCCGCCCTCATTCATGTCTTCTTTAAGCGCTTTAGTAAGTCCGATTAATGAGTAAGCAGAGATATCACAGGCCATAGCAAAACCAGCTCGGCTTGTTTCGTGAAAACGTCCCTTAAGATCCGCTCTATCAGCGAAAGCTAATGAGTGAACGAGGATATCAAATTTTCCCCAGTTATCTTGAACTGTTTTCTTTAAGGCTTCGTAATGATCTTCATTGGTAACATCCATCTCTACGAGAAAGTCAGCTCCAATTTCTTCAGAGAGAGGCTCTACCCTTTTCTTTAAGGCGTCGTTTAAATAGGTCAGTCCAATAGACGCCCCTTCGGCCTTAAGAGCGCGAGTGATTCCCCAAGCGATCGACATATCATTTGCAATTCCAAGCACTAGGGCTTTTTTGCCTTCAAGCAGTCCCATAATCTTTCCTTTGTTTTAAAAATTCTGGGCATCCTAACACAGAAGGAAGTCTCCTTTTGAGTCGTTCTGCGTTAATTTTAGGGATTAAACTTGTTCGATGGAAATGGCCTTAAAACGCCCAGATTGCTTTTGAATGCTGCCTATCTTTCCCTTAGAAAGGGCCCTTGTGCCGATCTCATCGAGTTCTAGGTCCGTCTCTAGCACGTCTCCTAGGTACTCAGCGATGGCGTAGCTTTTAGCATCTTGGTCTAATTCAAGAAGTTTATTGTCTTTATCGACATAGATATTTTGAGAAAAGGCCCTACTGATGAAGTCTAGGCCATAAGATTCTTTGTCTAGAAGAATGATATAAGTGCGGTTATTTGACCCCACACATTTGGCAGCCCCAAGCCCTAACTTAAGGTCAAAGCCTTTAGAGATAGCAGCTTCAATTTTCTTAAAGCGGCATTCATAAAAAGGCTTATTAAAATCATTCAACTGCCTCTTCGTTCCTGCTTTTGCGGCAAGTTTCCCAATGAAAACTGAATACTGGTCTCTATCGATCTTAGTGGCCCTTGTCCCACTAAGGAGAAAATTTTTGCAATGAGAGAGTTTCTTATCCCCTTCGATTTCTGATTCCAGTAACCCAGCGGAAAAAACGAGCCCATCTCTCCCGCCTATTCCTTGCTCAATAATAGAGCGAGTGCAAGTTAGGATCTTAGACGTAAGAACTTGAACAGAAGAAGTAGCTCTTACTGAAGTCGTTCTAAGTGAAAAAAGGAGTATTAGCCCTAAGCCAATGACCTTCATTTTGCCCCCCGGCATCTATGTTTTTCAGTGCTATTAATAACATATAATGGGGAGTGAAACAGGCTTTACGAACTATTTACACGGCGCGTCACCACTATCTATAAATAGCTGTTATTTTAAGTAGTTAACTACCCCTCTGGGGTAAATAAATAGCCTACTGAACGCATGCTCTTAAAGTACTTGGGTTCTTTTGGGTCAGCTTCAAAATACTTCCTAAAACGTACTAAGAAGTTATCAACGGTTCTAGTGCTGGTCTCTTGAGAGTAACCCCAGCCAATTTCAAGTAGCTCTTTTCTCGTTAGAGGAATTCCCTTTTTAATAATAAAAAGTTTTAAAAGACGGATCTCCTGGCTGGTCAGTTGAAACTCTCCTTCAGAGTTAAAGCCCTTACATAAAACAAAGTCGATGCGGTTAGGACCAAAACTATATTCTTTTTCTTTAAATTCTTTATCAAGATCTAAGAGTTCATCAGGATCGCTTTTCTCCGTCCACGATGAACGAGTTAAAAGCCTGTCTACCCTAAGAAGAAATTCATCTAAATTAAAAGGCTTTGATAAATAATCATCAACGCCATCTTTCAAACATTTAACTTTATCCTTAGCCTGATCTCTAGCTGAGAGAATTAGGATAGGAACTTTCTCATCAGAGGCCCTAATCTTTTTTAGAACTTGAAAGCCATCAAGAGCCGGCATCATTAGATCGAGGACGATGAGATCTGGGCCTTCTTGTTCCCAAAGCTTTAATCCCTCAAGTCCATTATGGGCCATGACTATTTCATGACCTTGTAAGCTCAAGTTTAACTTAAGCCCCTCAGCGATATGTATTTCATCTTCAATAATTAAAATTTTTGAACTCATTAGCCTACCCTTGGAAGTTCAACAATAAACTGACTGCCCATGCCTTCAGGACTTTCTACTTTAATATTTCCTTTATGGATCCTAACGATATGATTCACCATATAGAGACCAAGTCCGGTTCCTTTAGAAGTCTTACCCACTTGATAAAACTTCTTAAAGATTTGTTTGATCTCTTTCTTAGGAATACCAAGACCATTATCAGACACACTTAGTTTTATGATTTTATCTAAGCTTTCAATTTGAATATCAATCTTCTTCTGGCTGCTTTGATTATAGTTGATTCCATTAGTCACAAGATTCATAAGAAGCATCTCAAAGAGCCTGCCATCTAAACGAACCCGGGGATCACCTCCATCTTCTTTTATAACCTTGATCTCGCATTGCTCGAAAAAGTGCGGACACTTACTGACCCAAGAATCAATAAAGTCGTTGAGATCATAAACAACAAACTCCCCTTCGTATTTCTTATCTTCAATCCGGGCCAGATCTAGAATCTGTGTCACATTATCTGAGAGCCTTTCCGTATCCCGCCTCATATAGGCGAAGTATTTCACCTGCTCCTCTCTTGGGAGATCATGCCTAGTGAAAGTATCAAGAAATAATCTTAACGAAGCAATGGGGGTCTTTAACTCATGAGTAAAGCCAGAGATAAAGTTCTGCTGCATCCTATAGAGCCTGATCATTTTTTGATAATACACAAAGATAAGAATCACACCGGTAAGAATGATGGCGACTAAAACCGAAAGCACCACTACGTTTAACCAAGTATCAGAGTCCGCAAATTGAGTAGGGTCTATATTCCGGGCCTCTAAATAACTAACAAAGGCGTCATTGGCCTGAAGATAGGTGCGTATATATAGAAACAAAGATGTCCCAAGGGCCATGATTGAAAAGATGAATACAAATACAGGGTGGAAGAACCACCTACCTTTAAACATATGGCAGCCTAACATAAAGGAAGACAATTGAGATATAACACGTGGCGACAAACTTAACAAAACTAGAACTTAAAATGACAAACTTGTGACCCGCCTAGAACAAACAAGCTCGAACCTTAAGACATAATAGAGTTAACTTAGAAACTTAAACATTAAGGATTAACTATGAAAACTTCTGCGCACACAAAAACACTTCTCGTCTTCTTGGGACTCACCCTAGCAGGAACCAGTTTTGCTTCTTGCACTCACGAGCTCAGTCCCAAGAAGACTGAAGCTTCTTCCCCTGCACCACAAAATACTAAAACATTTGCGTCAGTAAAATCTGACAAATGATGTGGACCTTCCTGAGCAATGCCGGTCTCAAAAGAGGCCGGTATTGTTTCCTTTTCTTAAGTCGCAAAGAAGTTTAGAGGAAGCCCGCCCATCTGATGAATACGTTGCATATTCTTAGGTGAGATTCCTGTCTTTATAAACTTTCCATCTTCATGAATACCAATTTGCTGAGATAAAATATTAGAGCCTTCCATTCCAGTCACTTCTTGCACGCAAGTTATGACCCGATTCCCTTCTCTATCTCTTCCTACTTGAACAATAAAGTCTACAGCATTTCCAATTTGTTTCTTCACCGCTTGATAAGGAACATCAAATCCAGCGAGAAGATAAAGAGTTTCCATTCTATTAAGGCATTCCCCTGGGGAATTGGCGTGAATAGAGGCCATAGATCCATCATGACCTGTGTTCATGGCCTGTAGAAGATCAAAGAGCTCTCCGCCTCTGACTTCTCCAATAATAATACGATCAGGTCTCATCCTTAAAGTATTCTTAACTAAGTCCCTTGTAGAGACATTCGCATTAGTCCCTGTAGTTCTACTACCGGCTTCTAATCTAACAAGGTTAGGATGAGTAAAGTTTAACTCCATAGTATCTTCAATAGTGATGATTCTTTCTTGTTTTGAAAGTTCTTGTAAAAGAAGGTTCATGAAAGTTGTCTTACCAACTCCAGTTCCCCCACTTACGATAATATTCATTCTAGAAGACATAAGCGCCTGAAAGAAAAGTATCCATTCAGGAGTTAGCCCAAATATATCTGGGTTTGATTCAAAGCTTTGTATATTTTTTAAATATTTTCGAATTGAAATAGCCGGGCAACCATGGGCAAAAGGCTCATTTAAGATATTCACTCTAGATCCATCTGGTAAGTTTCCATCAAGGATTGGATTATCAGCATCAAAGAGTTTCTTATTATACTGAGCAAGTTCTATTGAGAATTCACGAATATCTTTTTTGGTAAGAGTTACATTTAGCTGAATAAACTGACCACCTCTTTCAACAAAGACTTCTTTAGGACTATTGATGACAATCTCAGAGATTCCCTTCTTTGTTCCTAAATCATTAACAAGGGCCCATACGGCATTTTCTTGATTCATCTTCTTCCTCAGATCCTGGATTGGTAGAAAAATTCAGGTTCATTGATTGACGCTCCATAAGAGAGGCAATTCATTGTATAAGTTCTTTTTTGTTTTTCATCTAACCTCTCAAAGAGGTCTTTATAATCAGCACTAGTTTTTAAAGCATCACGAACAACTTCTTTTCCTAAGAAACTTTGAAGATGAACCAAAGTTAAGAGCAGCCAATCAATCTTTATGACCTTGGCCTTACTATGCTTAAGAAGATCAAGGATCTCCATCCAATTAAAGCTTTCAACAAATTGATTATTATCTTTATAGCGATGAAGCTTCCAATAAAGCCCAAGCATAAAGGCCCTTGAGAAGCCCTCTACAGTTTGACTCTTAACCTTCTCTTCTAAGGCCACTAGCTCATGGCAAAGTTCTAAGTTTGGCTTAATGGGAAACTGACCGTTCAGATGATATTCCAAAAAAAGAGCGCTCATTCTATTTCTAAACCCATGCCAACCAAGGGACTTAATGATTGAATCTGTTCTGCCCTTTTCATCTACGTCTAAGAAGCTTCTTTTAACTAGCCCATCAAAGCCAGGATTACTCTTAATATAGAGTGAGAGGTTTGAAAAATTATCCTCGCCATTTTGCATATTTGAGCAAAGTAGGCGAGTAAAATAATCAGGCAAGTTAATATAACCTAGTTCTGGGTTAGTCATAATAATATTCTAACTGTGACGAGTGTAAAAAGCACTACTCTCCTCTATAATAAGTCTATGAACTTACCATTACTCACAGAAATTGAAATACACGACTTTGCAGTACAGGCTTTAGTGGCAAAGTTTAGAGACTCAGATGTAGGATCAAAGCCATGCTTTATCGAGCTTGAATTTAAGCAACGAAAGTATGTTGAGCCGGCCCTTGATAATATCACTGCCGCTCTAGAGATCATTGAGGTAGACCCGAGGTTTCCCTACCCCATTTATATCATCACTCCGTTAGTCAGAAAGTTCCTAGACTTAGCTATCCTTAATAGTAGAAGCCAACTTCCTAAACACTTTTTTTGTAAGTCTCATAGGTTAAATTCTAAAGAACAGTCACTCTTAAAAAAGACTAAGCTCTTATCAAGTAAAATTAAAAACAATGAGCTCGCAGAGATCTCAATTCATATTGAATCTCATAGTAGTCTTCAAAGGCTCCTAAGCGATGTTTGCCAAGAGAATGACTTTCTTGAAACGATTGTTGAAGGTCTACAAAGACCACTCCCTAAAGGTGAAAGGAAAATATAGTGAGTAAAAAGAAAACCCCTGAGGGTATGCCCGGCTTTAAAGAAGTTTTCGATATGGCCGAGGAGAAAGTTGATCCCGCTCCTTTTAAAGGAAAAGAGGGTTATGCCATTTATAGTTTCTTAGAGAATGAACAAAAAAGATTAGAAGTGCTTGATGAACTCTTTTCGAAAAAATACATCAACTTAAAAAGACACCCTCAAACGGAGAAGCTTCTTCTTAATGAAGTCTATAAGAGAAATCTCTTAAAAGAGGACCTCTTTGAGAGATTAAAGTACGCCGACTCCCCCCTGAATAAGCATCTAGAGCAAATTTTCAACTCCGCTTTTAAGTAGGTTTTATGACTAAGATATATGAATTTAAGGTAGAGAATATTAAAGGCGAAGAAGTTAGCTTAGAAGAGTATAAAGGAAAGAGCCTTTTGATTATTAACACAGCTTCAAAGTGCGGATATACAAATCAGTATCAAGGCTTAGAAGATATGTATAAAGAGTTTAAAGAGAAGGGCCTTGAAATCTTGGCCTTTCCTTGTAATCAATTTGGCGCTCAAGAGCCAGGAAGTAACGAAGAGATCGCAGAGTTTTGCGATCTAAGCTTTAAGACAAGCTTCCCTCTTTTTTCAAAGCTAGATGTAAACGGATCAGAGGCGCATCCTCTTTTTGAATATTTAAAAAAAGAGGCCCCAGGACTTCTTGGGAGTAAGAACATAAAGTGGAACTTTACAAAGTTTCTTGTCTCAAAGAATGGAGTGGTTCTTAAGAGATTCGCCCCTAAGGACGAACCGAAAAAGATAGCAATCGAGCTAAAAAAGCTTCTTAGTTAAGGTTTAAAAGAATCGGACCACCAACGTGAAGAAAGTCTTCTTCAGGAAGAGTATCAAAGTCATAACCACTTAGATGCTTATCAAGAAGTTTCTTAAAGTAGATAAGAATATCATCAACCTTATCAAGCCCAAATTTCCTAATGAATTCGTTAAGCTCTTCGTCGATAACCTGATCTTCTAAGAGCTGCTTTCTTGCTACGAAAATCTTTGCAAATTTCTTATATTCATTAGGCGTAAGCCCAAGTTTCTTATTATCACTATCTAGATCGCCTAACTTAAAGTTAGCTAAACTAGTTAAGAGAAGAGATTCAAAATCAATCCCTGCGATATCATAATTCAAATAGAATTCGTCTCTTATCAATCCCTTCTCATCCATCTCTTTTAACTGAGAATAAAATCCATGAGAAAAAGGAATCAATTGTTCAACTAAAATGAGGTTTCTTTTAAAGTAAGAATACCTTTCAAAGTTATTTATCTCAACAAACTCTTCATCGAGTCCCATACTTGATTTCACTGGGGGAGAAAAAGCATTCTCTAAGATCTCCATTAAGACTGTTCCAAGAAAGGCTTCCTTTTGATCTTCCATCTCAAACTTTGCAAGGGCCTTCTTAATGGGCTTTTGAATGATTGAAACTAAAGAGTGACCGACTTGATAGAGGTCAATAAAGTCAAAGTGATCAAAGAAGCAATGCTCCTCATCTAACTTATAGATGCCTTTTTCTAGTGCTTCTTTTAGTAAGTAATCAAATCCAAGTTCTAATAAGCTTTTAGTTCTATTTCCAATACGGTTCATGGCAATAGGGCCTTCTCGTAGGGCCTGACCAAAAGAGAGGGTGCTATTAACTAAGCGGATAAAAGAATACTGAATATAAGCGCTTCTCTTAGCTTCCGTTACTTTTCCTAGTTCATCAGAAAAAGCGTCCATCTTATTTTTGTACGAAGTAATAGCTGATCTATGTAAGTTTTGATTAGCAATCTTACTATCAAGATTCGCTGTGCTTGGTTGTTTCTTTCTAACGAAGTTCTCTAAAAGAGACATATTGGCAAAGGTGCTCTCTACTGTAAGAGAGTCATAATAATCTACAAAACCTAAGTCCCGTAGACGTTCTTTTTTCTCTTGGTACTCTTCTTCCATCAAATCCATATAAGAAGCAGAAACTAACTTAAATAAATATGTGTAGGCGCCCTCAACTCCACGTTCACCATAGAGCTCTCTAATAAAACGTTGAATCTCAGCAACAAATGGAAAGTCTGCATCAAATTCAACAAGAAGCAGGTTATCATCTGTTAAGAAGTAATTATCATGATCTGGGTAATTTGGGTCTTCAACATCAAAGGTCCAAATATTGAATCTACTTTTTAGGTATAAGAAGAACTCTGTGCTTCCTACAAACTCTTGCCTAACTGTTTCATCAGGGCAGGTAGCGTAACTTTGAATCCAAAAAGCAAACTCTTCAGTATCCACATTATCTTTCATCCAAAGATCTAGGTCTAAACAAGTTCTTCTTTGCTCAGGAGACATCTTTGTTAAAACCAAACTGGCCTTATCAAGGGGCAAGGCCTTAACCGCAAGGTACAAGGGCTGTACTGGAATCTGAGAAAGGTCCTGTCCACCATCAACAAGGGCCTCAATAGAGTCCATATTGGTGTAGGCACTGGCCTCAGTAAATAAGTTAGCTAATAGATCTTTTTTATTATTCATAAGTCTTCCTACCTCAATTGTTCTAAACAGCCAAAATCTTGAGGCATATGGGCTCCCCTAAGACTTGGCATAATTTCAATAATTATAAGCACTTACCATTTATTACTACTATGAAATCAAAGAATTGCCCATAATAAATAAAACTAAACCTTTTTAGAAGCTTTACCGAATAGTTTAGAGAGAAAAGCCGCTAAAAATAGAGGATGCCACAATTGAAGGTTAGGAAAATAGTTTCATTCATAACAGTACAAACCATTATGGTTTGCCTGTTGACCTTAAATCCATTTGTGACCACTCATGGCGTGGCGAATGCTGCCACCGAAACTTTTAGTGAATCCGCTCAGGCCAGCTTAGAAGTCTTAATAGATAAGCAAGGTAGTCTTAAAGGCTATGGCGCTCAAGAGAACTTTAAGAATCATGCCGCTGAAATTGCCGAAGAAGGCCAAGAGTTCATCGCTTCTCTAAAAGATAAAGATAAGGATATTCTTAAAACTCCAGCTGGTGCAAAATTCTTAAATGAGCACTCTAGGCTAAGCCGAATCCAAGCGCTTAAAGAAAGAATGAATAAATGTGCTGAAGGTCTTCAAGATAAAAGAGGTCTTACCAAGCAGATTTTAAACAGTACTGAAAACAGTGAATATACAGGTGGCTGTGATAGAAAGCTTACTAGAACGAAAAATGGTTTAATAGTTAATTCAAGCCTTAAAGACTTTATAAGTGATTTAGGGGAAACTCAAAAATTCTTTGATAATGGAAAATCTTTGGGTCCCGCGGGCCTGCAAGAATCACTTCATATGCAAGCTTTAAAAAACAGCCTTAAATCCTACCTTTCTCTTAGGTACAAGTATGAGCCAGGCTTTATCAATCCTGAAACAGGTGAGATTTCAAATGCTTCAAAAACAGTCTCTGTTAAAAATAGTAGAACAGGTAAAGTGACTAAAAGAAAAGCTCCTAGTGATTTACAACAAACATTAAATGATATGTGCGGAAAAGAAAGCTCTCATAAAGTTGGTGGCAGAGGTGGTCGTGGAGGAAGTTCAACTAGAAACTACTGCTCCGCCTCACAAAGAGCAGAACTTACTAAGTACACTCAAGAGGCCTCTAAGGAAGTCGCTTTTACGCAAAAGAAATCTGATTGGGGAACGGCCCTGACAAACGTTCGCGGAAAATTTAAGGATCTCAACGATAAGTACCTAGATAAAGTTGACTTGAAAACAGACTATTCAGGAATCGATGGAGCTGATATTCAAGATAAAACAGCGAAAGGTGCTTGGAATAAATATAAATTACAATATTTAAAAGATATACAGTCTCAAGATGGTCTCTTAATGATGAGCCCAAATATCAAAGAAAAATCTGGTGGGATTAGAAGACTAGAGACGGATACGACTAATGATGAAGGCTTTTTTGCTGGTGAAAAGAATTTCTATGTAAAGCCTCATAAGTACAAAAACATCTCTGAAGATGACCTTAAAGAAGGGAAAAAACAAATTCAAGATAAGATCGTAGCTCAGGCCAAACTCTTAAATCAAATGGCCCATAATAAACAAGTTCAAGAAAAGAGATTCCGTGCAAATGGCTCTCCTGATGACTCTTGGACAGGTGTTAACGAAAAAGATCTTTATGAAAAAAGAAAAGAAGATATTGTTAAGTTAGTTAAAACAAATCCGGCTGCAGCTGGTCAGATTCTTGTTAACGAACCACAGTGGGCCGACCTAGTTTGTGCGGCTATAAAAACAATTGATAAAAATGATATTAGTGATGCCAAATGGGATAAAGTTTGGATGGTCGGTGGCTTAATCGTCGCTGGAGTTGTTATCGTTGGTGGCGCTCTTTTAATGGCCACTGGTCTTGGAGCTCCCCTCGGAGCTGCCGCTATTGGTAGTGGTTTAACCCTCGGCTCTGCCGCCACAGCAACAGTCCTCGTTATTGGAGCCGCAGAAGCTACTTATTGGGGCACAAGAACCTACGATCATCATAAAGAGCATCAAGAATTAGAAATGGCAGTGCTTTCTGGGAACAATGAAGATCCAGAATCAGTAGAGAGGGCCTATGCCGATTTTAAAGATGCTAGGTTTAACTTTTTGATGTCTTTACCAGCGGTGATTCTCCCAGGTGTTGGGAAAATTGCAAGCCTTTCAAAAGGTTCTAAATTTACGGCCTCCGTCGGAAAGATGTCCGGAGCTGCTAAAGCAAAATTTCTTAACAAGATGTCATACTTTTATAAACAATTAGGTAAAAGTAAAAAGCTACGAACCTTTATGGATAAATTAATCTCTTCAGGGAGATTAAAGGCCGATAAGATTCATGAGTTTGTTGAAATGCTCTCTAAAACGAAAGGCAAGATAAATGAGAAGTTTCTTACTTGGTTAAAAGCTAAGATTCCTGACCCTACCAATAAAGGTGCCTATGAAAAGTTCTTAGCAACTGTTCATAAAATCATCGATGAAGGCCTAGACGCCGCAACTAAGGCGTGTAAGCTTTAATAGGTACACGCTTTATAATTACCACTTGAGTAAAACCTTCCCTCTCGCCTGCTTCGACTCCAAGTAGGCATGAGCCGCGCTAACATCGGTAGCGTCAAAAACTTTATCCACATGAGGAGTAAGATCAAACTCTTCAGCTTTCTTTAAAAGATCCATTAAGTAATCAGTTCCATCAAAGAGTCTTAAGACATTTAGTCCCATCACGCCTTTGCAGTCATTCATAAGCTTTATGATATTGAACTTAGGCATTTGGTAGACAACTTTTAGGGCGCGGAATATGGAGCGGTTTCCATTTTCAAATAAACTGCTGGCACCGATGCAAACGATCTTTCCGCTTGGGGCCAGACGGTCGTAATGCTCCATAATCGAAGCTCCCCCAATAGAGTTGAGGGCAATATTAAAACCTTTCTCATTGGAGTCTTTAAATTCTTCGTGGGTGAAGGCGCGCCCTCCATTTTCCTCGATGATCTTCTTTTTACTCTCGCTGCTGGTTAGGCCCACGATATCCAGATCATATTTCTTTAATAAAGAGAAGCTAAGTTGACCAAGGGCACCTGTGGCGCAATCGATTAAAATTTTATCCCCGTCTCTTACTCTTCCCTCTTCGATAAAGACTAAGTAGGAAGTTAGGAAACTTACGGGGAGAGCAGCGGCCTGCTCTAAGGAGAGCTTTCCAATCTTTACAACTTGCGAGGCTGGGAGGATTAATTCTGAGGAGTAGCCGTTGAACTTTGTTCCGGCCATAACCTTGTCACCTACTTTGACTGAGGTGACTGAACTTCCTACTTCACTAACTTCGCCGCTTAATTCGTAACCTGGAACGAATGGGTACGGAGGAGCGTCTTGGTAGAATCCGAGTCTCATAACAATATCGGCGAAATTGATTCCGCTAAAAGCGGTCAGTACCCGAACAGAGCTGTCAGGTAAGTTCGCAGGACAAAGGATAGTTTCGTGCTTAAGCACCTGATTTCCGCCAGCTTTAGGGATAATTATTTGATGACCCATCTCAACTCCTTGCCCGATATAACCGAATAGTAATCATGAATGATAATAATGTAACATCTCTTCGTGAAGAAGTGACCCCTGAATCAGAAGATTCTTCTGAGAACTTAACGGCAACAAGAAAGTCTCTGCAATGGCCCAGGCGCTTAATGCATATGGGAATGGGCGTCTCTATTGCGACGATCTATCATTTTTTCTTAACCCATCAGCGCGCTATCTATATTCTAGGAACCTGCGCTTGTGTGATCTATATTGTTGAACAAATCAGAACAAGTTATCCTGAGTATATGGCCAAGTTTGAAGGTGTCTTCAAGCATATCTTTCGCGCTGAAGAGCAGCTAAAAGAATCTGCTGGGGTTCCTTATATTATGGCGCTTCTTTTAACCATTATGTCTTTTCCAAAACCGATCGCTCTTGTGGCGATCCTAACTCTTGCTGTGGCGGATCCTTTGTCAGCCATTGTGGGAATTAGTAAGGGTAAGCATAAGTGGGGAGTTGGAAAATCTATTGAAGGCTCAGCTGCCTTTTTTATCTCGACTCTTTTGATAAGCTCCACGGTTCTTCTTCATTTCTCTGATGCCTATTGGGGCTGGGTGATTGCTTTAACCTTAACTTCATCACTGATTATCTCGGCCTTTGAGTTAATTCCTCTAAGAATAGATGATAACTTAACCATTCCCCTCTTTACCGCTTTTACACTGTGGATCTTGGGCACTTCTATTGGTATAAGCTTCTAGGTGAAAAAGACAAAAGTACAAACTGAATTTCAAATGGAGTATGATCTTAGTACTTCTGATATTGCTACGAGAAATTTTTTAGTTCTTCATGGCTTTTATGAGAACGCTCCTATTATAAAAGAGAAACTGTTCTCCTTGATTCCAAAGAATTCGAATATTTTAATTCCAAATGGCTGCTTTCCTCTTCCTAAAAGAAGAAGTGATGGTTGGGAGCTCTTCTTCTCTTGGTACTTCTATGATGAGAAAAAACAAGAGTTCTATGTTGAGTATGATTTCCCCGCGGGAGTCCTTGAGAAGTTATGTCAGCAGCTTCTACCGAGCGATCTTCCCCTTACTATCATTGGTTATTCTCAAGGTGGATACTTGTCTCCTTTTGTTGCTGAGAGGATCCCCTCTTGCGATAAGGTCTTAAGCCTCGGTTGCTCGTACCGCTTTGAACTCTTAAAAGACTCTAGTCACTTTAAAGTTGAAGGTATTCATGGAGCTCAAGACGATAAAGTTGACCCCGGGAATGCGGAGAAATCTTTTCATAAGCTTGATAAAAAAATTAAGGGAAGCTTTAACTTATTAAATGAAGTAACTCATGATCTAGATTCTAAGTTTTTAGAGGCAATCTCTAGTAAGCTCAAATAGTTGGCGGATTTAGAAGAAAAACAGACACAATTTTATTTCTTTAATTTCTAACCTAACGCCCTAATTTAATTGAGGAATCACCCATGTAACGAGCTTACTCTTGAGCTCATTTCTAGTTTCTATAGACTTAGGGCATTAGGGATTTTTAACCTTTTGATTGTTTTGTGGTTCGTTCGCTCTAGTTGTATGTAAGCTGATACACGATCAAAGGAATACCGGAAAGCTAAGTCTTAAACTCTTTGAGTATAGTAAGAGTTAAAGATGCATCAAAGAAATTGATGATGGCAACCCGCTCTTAGGGAGTGGACCATGAATGTAGCAAATATTAAGTTTTCCCTAGTTTTATCATTGCTCGTACTTCTTGTTTCGTGTCAGGAACAAGAATTCTATGAAAAAGAATTCCTTGAAGGAGTTGGTGTTGAGAAACCAAACGTTGATAATGACAACGGTGGAATCGTCGACACAGATAACGATAATGGTGGAATTGGAGATACGGATAACGCAGGCGATACTGATAATGGTGGAGACACTGATAACAGTGGCGATAATGACAATGTAGCAGACACTGATAACGGTGGAGATACTGACAACGGTGGTGACACTGATAACGGTGGAGATACTGATAACGGCTCTGACAACGATAACGTTGGAGATACTGACAACGGCGGCGATACTGATAATGGTGGAGACGTTGATAACGGTGGCGATAACGATAACGGCGGAATTTGTGGAACTGGAGAGCTTTTAAATGCAAGTGATTCATTTACTCAAAATGAAGCTAGTGCACAGAAAGTTGATATCCTTTGGGTAATTGATAATTCTGGATCAATGACTGAGGAGCAACAAGCTCTTGCTCAGAACTTTGATACCTTTATTAGAGATTTTATTACTAAGGAAATCGATTTTAAGATGGCGATTACAACAACAGATCCAAGAAGTAGACATAACGGAAATGTTATTGGAAACCCTGATGATTTAACTTCTGAAGCGGCGGCTAATGATGAAGCTAAGTTCCTTAGAGATTTTTCAAACAATGTTCAAGTTGGGATTAACGGTTCAGGTAATGAAAGAGGGCTTCAGACGTCAGCTTCATTCATGACTAAATACCCTACGTTTGTTAGAGATGATGCCTTACTAGTTGTTGTTTATTTATCTGATGAAGAAGACCAATCGGCCGAAGCCCCTTCTGACTACCTGTCTGGGTTTCAGAGCTTAAAATCTGACGCTGATAAATTTAGAGCATTCAGTATTGTATTACTTCCTACCGATACAGCTGAAAACCAATGGGAAACAGTAGGTTCAAGATATATCGATCTTGCTGAGAACTCTGGTGGTAAAGCTTCAAGTATCAAAGAAGACTTCCATACTATCCTTGGGGATATCGGTGGAACTATTGTTGACCTTCTTACAAGCTTCCCACTTACTGGGGTGCCGGCCAATGCTGACATCACTGTAGAAGTTGACGGAGTTATTGTAGAAGATGGTTGGAGATACGACGAAGCATCTAGATCGATCATCTTTGATGATGGTACGGTTCCTGATGCTGGTTCAATTGTGATTGTTTATTACTATAAATGTGGAGGTTCGTAGGTGAAAACCAACGTTCAAGGGAACAAAGTTCCTACCTTTTATTGCCTAATGATGGTGCTGCTCTTAGGAGCAGCACCTTCTTTTGTGAAGGCCGATGAGTCAGATCTTTATGACTTTCTTTGGCTTGACCCGGATAAAAAGGTTTATGTCTTACAGAATAAAGTTTACCGAAAAGAGAACAGCTTCTATGTAAATGCTGGCTACTTAATGGACCTCTCTAGTGACTATACGTCAGGCAAGGGTTTTCGAGTGGGAGCTGGTTATTATATAAAAGAAGAATGGGGATTTGAGCTTATCTATCAAGGGTATAGTAACTCAAATAATGATGCCTATAAAAACCTTCAACAGGTGAATGGCTCTGTGCCCTTTATTAGAAAGTTTAACAAGGTCTATGGCGGCCTTGGAGTATGGTCTCCCTTCTATGGAAAGATTAATACTTTTAATAAGATCATCTACTTTGATTGGTCCTTTGGACTTGGAGTAGGAAAAGTTGAAACCGAAAGTAATAAAGACAGTGTTAGCTCCCCTTCAACAGCGGATAGATTCGCAAAAGAATCTTATACGGGAATCCTAGCTAAGACTGCCCTTAGGGTTCATATTTCAAAACGAGTTCATTTAAACCTAGAGTTTATGAGAACGACTTTCAATGCTCCAGGACCTACTCTTAATAACCGCGTCTCTTCAAGTACATGGAGAGGACATTCTGATGCCATTATCGGTATTGGCTTTTCTTTCTAGGAGAGACAATGGTTAATTTAAGGATTCTACTTGCCGCTTTAATGCTTTTTCCTGCTCTTAGTCAGGGATCAGTGGCAAGGGCCGAGAAGATCTATTTTCAAAAAGGAATTAGCAATAGAAACGAAGCTGTTACTTATGAGCTCATGCGAAGTAAGTACTACTTTTCAGCAACGGTCTTCGCTAAAGAGCGCCTTATTGAAGACAAGCCCATTGATGAAAGATTTGAGAAGTCTCTTACAACTCTCATTTTAAAAACAGGAACAGCTACTTTTATGCCTTTAAGTGCTGGTATCCTAGGCAAGCATAATAGCCAGGCCATGAGTTTTGTTTTAGGCATCAAGCAGTTTAATAAAAATAGGTTTAAATCAGCGATCAAGGCCCTTCGTAGTATCAAAAGAGGCCATAAGTTTGCGCCAGAGAAGTACATGATGATGGGTGCCAGTCAAAACTTCTTGGCGCGATACTCTGAAGCCACTTCTTCTTATAAGAACTGCATGAGAACAGCAGAGATCTCAAGTAAGGCCTCAAGTCATGAAAAGCTGAAAAGATACTATGACATTCTGGCGGAATCTTGTTTGATTCATTTGGCCCGAATGGAATATAAAAGAAATGATTATAAAAAAGCTGTTCAGGCCTTTCAAGATATTCCAAAGACAAGTTATAGATGGCCTTCTCTTCTTCTAGAGAAAGCCTGGGGAAACTACTATTTAGCCGATTATAATAGAACCTTAGGTCTTCTTGTGACTTATAAGTCCCCTCTTCTTAGAAGTTATTTCTATCCAGAAGCAGAAGTTCTAACGGCTCTTTCTTATTATAGGCTTTGTCTTTATGACGACGCTCTTAAGACAATTGAGCAATACCATAGCGTTTATAAAGCAAGAAGTGATGCTCTCAAGGGAATCCTTGTAAAGTACAAGAAATCTCATACCTTCTTTTTGAAGATGATGATGCAGCCGATTGAAAAACTTGAAGAGAAGAATCCTTTTATCCGAAATCTTATGACCCAGACGAGAAAGAAGATTAAGTTTAACCTCGATCTGGCCAACTATAAGAAAGTCGCCAATGAATATAAATACCTGAAGAAAAAGAAACAGACTCAGTTTATCTCTAAGTTAACTGAAGCCGTGAAACGATCTAAAGATTGGCAAACAAGGCATCTTAATCACTATGTTAAAAAAGAGATGTTTGATTTTTTAAATGACGTCCATAGGTTTTCTTATGAGATGTTTAATATCAAGTTAGAGATCATGTTCAAAAAGAGAGATCTACTTTATAAGAACAAAACACTTATCTCAGACCGAGGAAGAGGTTCAAGAGATAATCTTAATAGAGCTCAAAATGAACACTTTTACGACTTTCGTGGTGCCTTTTGGGCCGATGAACTTGGTGACTATAGCTTTGGCCTTAAGTCTAACTGTGAAGAAGTCAAAGTTAAGAAAAATGGTGGTGGCGTATGAAGATAAGTTTTATGATCGTCTCTCTTTTCTTTCTCATTCTGGCCGCTCGGGCAGAAACCCCAAAAAAATCTTCTGGGGGCAAAGGAAATATTGTTTATAAATACAAAAAATATGAAACCTTCGATTTAGGTAACTTAGAGGTCAAAGGCGACATCATCGCTCCTGGCGATCTCTCAGTCCAAGAAAGACAACGAACAAAAATGGAAAGAGGCCTACTTGAGCGTAAAGATTTTGACGAAGAAGTCCGAAAGGATATTAAAAATCTCAGGTAAATGATTCCCTATGGGAATCACTAAGCTTGCCTATAGCAAGTTAAGTTTAGAAGGCCCATTTAATTGGCAGTATTGAAGCAAAATAAGTCTCAATAAAAAACCAAGAAAATCCCTAATAACACCCTGAAATTAATGAGTTTAGACCCTAAGCAAGCAGTTTAGATTGAGATAGTTCTTGAAACCTATAAGCTAAGGCAAAATCGATAAGCCACAGGAGAAGACCACATGGAAAATGAAGCTGTACAAGCAGTCGAAACAGTAACAGACCCTAACTTTATTCAATCATTAGCATTGTTTATGGACGAAGGTGGGATCTTTATGTGGATCATCCTAGTGATCTGGACTATTGGTGTTGCTATAGCTGCTGAGAGGATCAAAGCCCTTCTTAGCTTTGATGTAGACGGCGCAAACCTAATGGCCGTTATCAAGAGGCATGTTCTTGGAAACGAAGTTCAAAAGGCCATTCAGACTTGTAGCGGAAGTGATGCTCTTTTACCGCAAGTTTTAAAGAGTGGTTTAAAGAGGGCCAATCAATCGAAAGAACAGATTCAAGATGCTGTTGATTCTACGATTCTAGAAGTCGCTCCAAAAGTTGATAAGAGAATGGGCTACCTAGGTCTAGTTGCCAACGTCTCTACTCTCATTGGACTTCTTGGAACTATTTATGGGCTGATTCAATCATTCGCCGCTGTGGCAGGTGCTGATCCAGCTTCAAAAGCAAAGCTACTAGCTCTTGGTATTGCCAAGGCCATGAACACAACGGCAGCTGGACTCATTTCTGCCATCTCAATTATGGTTATTCATTCAATCCTTACGCAAAAATCAGATAAGATCATCGCAGAGATAGAAGAGTTCTCAGTTAAGTTAATTGACTTGATCGGTACTAAGAAGACGGGCTCAATTGCTCCAGGAATGACAGCAGGCGCTGCTGATAAGAAAGACGATTCGGAGGCCGCTTAGTTTTAACGAACTAAGGTAACGGGGGGATCATGAAAAAAGTAAAAAGAAAAGCAACTATTGAGAAACTAAATATCATTCCAATCTTGGATGCAGTATTTATCTTTATCTTTTTCCTTTTGATGTCGGCTCAATTTTTAGAGATCTATGAGATCGGCTCAGATGCTCCCTCTATTAAGACTGTCGAGACGATGAAGGATAAGAAACCACCACTAAATCTAACATTAGATATTTCAAAATCAGGAATCGTCGTAAAGACTGGGCTTGATGGAAACGTGGTTAAGACCATTTCAATGAACAGCCAAGGAAACTACGACCTTGATGCTCTTTATAAAGCGCTTACAGATATTAAAAAGAAAAATGTGGATGAAGAATCAGTTGTTCTAAGACCAAAAGAAGAAGTCGCTTATAAGAAGATTGTTTGGATCATGGATGCTTGTAGAGCACTTAAAAAAGATGATCCGACTATTGCTGCTAAAGGCAAGACTGGTGAGATAAAAGAAACAAGAACACTCTTTAACCAAATTATTTTTGAAACAATAATTTAGGAAACTATAATGGCAAGACGTAAGTCAAAATTAAATAGAAAGAAAGATGATATGGATGTGGACATCACGTCCCTACTCGACATCTTGGTTATTCTTTTAGTTTTTCTTCTAAAAAGCTACAACGCCTCAGATCTAAAGTTAGAGCCTGCGGCGAAGATTGAACTTCCAAGTTCTGCTAGTCAGGCACTTGGTCGTCACTCTGTTATCATCCAAATCAATTCAGATAAAGATATCTGGATTGATAATGAAAAAATCGGAAAGGTTCAAGCTGGAGGAGATCAAATTGATATCCTTCTAGATCGCCTTAAGAAGATGAAAGCTGATGAAAGAGAACAGCTTCGTAGCATTGCTTCAGAAGTTGAGAGAAAAAAGAAGGAATCAAAACAAGTTAATTTAGTATTAGATCAATCGCTCCCCTATAAAGTTGTACGTCGCGTGATGCATACTTCTGCTATGGCAGGGTATCCGGAGTTTAAATTTATCGTTCAAGGCAACTTTTAGGCCTAGGGTAATACAAAATAGTGAAAAAGTTTTTAGTAATTATTTTAACACTTCTTATTAGCGTAGGAAGTCCTGCGTTCGCAGCTGAATCAAAGCGTGAGTTTAAAAAATCTCGCCGTTCAACTGGACCACTTATGTCAGACAAGTGGTATAAGCTTAATAACCTTCTTAACGAAGAGATCAGCACTATAAAGGCCCTTGGAAAACTAGGTCCTCGTTTAAAGTTTCGTCTTATTGAACTTTACTCGGAGCAAATCAAACTTATTAAAGAAAAAGAGAATGCTGTCTTCTTAGGTAGTGTTGGTACAAAGAAAAGACGTAAAAAATCAGTCTACTTTAGAAAATCGAAATCACTTTTCTTAAAGACTCAAAAGATGGGACTAACTCTTATTAAGAGACACCCACGTTTTAAATATAAAGGCAGCCTCTTTTATACTCTTGCTTTAAATTCAAGAGACTTTGGTGGAGATAAAAATACGGAATACTTTCTTATTAATGCTCTCAAGTTCACGCCAAAAGGGCTTCCAAAACTTCATAGTATTAAGACCACTCTTGCGGAGTTTTACTATAATAAAAAAGAATACGATAAAGCCATTCGTTATTATACTGATGTCCTAGCTAACACTAGAGATGAATGGCATAGTAAGCACCTTTATAATACTTCTTGGTGTTATTTTAAAAAGAAGGACTATAACAAGGCCATTGAACTCTCTAAAGCTTCATTTAAATACGGAAATCATAAAAAATATGTTTCTTTAAGAAGCCAGGTTCTCGACTCAATTGGTCTCTTTCATATCTTTGCCAAAAGAGTAGAAGAAGGTGTTGATTTTTATCTAAAGAACGAAGACCTTCCTATGCGCTACCTTGTTAAGATGGCCAAAAAAACGACAGGAGAGGGATCTTTTAAAGACACAAGATTTATCTTAGTCGCTGCCCTCAAGAATGCTAAGCAAAAGAAGCAAATTGATGAACAAATCATGCTCCGTCTCAACGAGATGGAGATTTATAGAACTTTCAAACAATATGACCTTTTCTACGGTGTCGCTCTTTCTTTAGAGGCCATCCATTTAAAGACTCCTTTAAAAGCAGAAGATAACGCTGATGCCGTAACTAAGATAAAAAGCTTAGTTGGTTTCCAACAGGTTAGGCTTACTAAGAATTTAAAAATGGACGTAGAAGAGCATGATCCAAAGAAAAGAAAAAGAGTTCTAAAATACTTTGATATCTTAGCCTCATTTGAGCCGCATAATAGAGATCAATATCACTATTTTCAAGGTGAGACGACTTATGCCCTTGGTTTATACCAAATGGCCGCAAGTTATTATCAAAAAGGCTTTGAGTTCTCGAGAAAGAATTCGAACCTAAAGAAAGTGACTGCCGTACCATTAAAGGGAAAAAAAGCCGTAAAACCTTCTAAAGAGTTCTTAAAGATTGAAGTCGAAAAGATGAAGCTTAAAAGAAAGTTTATGGACTCACTTCTCGCCGTTCTTGAAAAAGATGGTTTAAAAAAATCTGAACAAAACAAACTAACTAAGTACACTTATGAGAACCACCTTTCTTATTGGCCAATTGATAAGAGATCGAGAAAGTTATACTCAAAGCTCTTTAACCT
Organism: uncultured Halobacteriovorax sp.; assembly: GCA_913061265.1. Classification (GTDB taxonomy): domain Bacteria; phylum Bdellovibrionota; class Bacteriovoracia; order Bacteriovoracales; family Bacteriovoracaceae. The sequence goes on from CAJXVS010000006.1 coordinate 277,238, forward strand.
CTATTTAGGTGAAAACAATGCTTTAGACTCACTTAGAGTTTTAGAGCTGTATGTAAAGAACTATAAAGCTGATCAAGAGAAACAAAGATCTATGCTTACACTTCAGATTGATTTTTATATTAAGAAAAAGAACTCGGATAAGCTAGCCTTCTGGATTAATAAACTTCAAAGTGGTTACTTAAGTTTTAAACCTGATTATATTGAAAAAGCGACCCTCGTTTTAGGTGGGCTTCTTTTCCAAGGCTTTCAGAAGCTTGAAGATGCAGGGAAGAAAGAAGAAGCGCTTAAGGGCTATATCTCTCTTTATGAAAATGAGAAATACCCTAAAGATATCAAGGGAAAATCGGCCCTTAGAACTTCTTTGATTCATTTAAAACTGGGACAGATTGAAAATTCACTTGAGTGGATGAATAAAAGTCTGCTTCAATTTAATAATAAGAAGGCCTTTGAACAAAAAGATAAGATGATCGCTGCAGCAGGAAGATTCTCACTTCTTCAGAGCTTTAAATACTCTTCTATTCTATCAACGACTCTTCTTAAAAGATTTTGCAAGAAGAAGTTTAAAGAAAAAGAACAGCTTTATACTAATAGTGTTTATCATCAGCTTTTAGAGAATAATCTAAGTGCGGCCATGTTTAATCAAAAGTTAGGAGTGAAGTGCTCTATTAAACAGGCTTCAAGAGATGACTTGTCTTTACAGATACTCAACTTTCTAACAAAGAATAGAAAATATAAGAGCTTCTTTAAGTACTACGCAAAGAATGTTAACAACCCAAAACTTAAGAACTCTTTTACAGAGGCCATGCTAGAGATGTACTGGGATACTCGTTACCACGGGCTTAAAAATCTAACAATAAGCCTTAAGACTCTTTTAAAGAAAGATCAAAGTAATCCAAAAGTGTCAGAGAAAACTAGGCTTAAGATCTCTCAAATTTTTAACTTTGAAAAATTTGAAAAAGACTTTAAGAACAAACGTTTTGGAAAGCTTGATCATTCTAAGAAATTTGACCAGCCTAAGTTTAATACACAACTTGAAGCTAACTTACTCTCTTTAAAAGAACTCGGGGAAGCGGCAAAACCTCTTCTCGCCAGCGGTAACCCAAATGTTATGTTAGGTGTTTATGTTGTGCTTACAGATAAAACAAATCAAGTTGTCAAAGTAGTTCAGGACTTTACACCTCAAGGTGTTCCAAAAGAGTTTGTTCAAGGATTTAAGAAGGCCATGCAAGGGCTGACTCGTCCACTAGCGAATCAAACAATCTCTTATAAGCAAGCTGGCGTAAAGATCATCTCAAAGCATAAGATCTTTAGTTTATTTAATACTGAATTTGGAAATGATCGCTACCTAAGACGTAAGGTTGGCTACCGCTACCCTGCTTCTTACCTATCTTCTCCTATTGATACATCAGGGGGGATTAAACAATGAAGAAACTACTTATCCTAATCATTTTTATCACAGGCTGTAGCCAATATAAGATTGAAACAGACCTCTCGAGTTCAAAAGAAGATGTCTTATCAAACGAATCATTCCTTCGTTATTCTTCAGATAGAATAGAGAAGGCCATGGTACAAAATAAAGAACTCTCTGCCATTGCCCATTGTCATAATGGATCTATAGAGAAAGGCCAAGAGATCTTAAAGACAGAACTCGATAAGAGAAAGAATCAAGCTGACTACTGGAATCAAGTAGGAACTTGTTTTTATTTAAATCATCAATTTGTTAAAGCGGAGTACTTTTATCAACTGAGCTTACAGACAGCGTCTAAGAATAAGACGGCATACGCACCAGCTCATAATAACTTAGGTGTTATCTACTTAAGACAGAGACATTTTGAATCAGCTTATACGGAGTTTAATAAGGCTTTGAAAATTAATAAGCGCTTTCAAACTCCTCGCTATAACCTGGCCCATCTTTATTTACAGTTTGGTCAGAATGAAAAAGGATTAAACGAGTTTAAGTATCTATCTAGAACAGCTGCACAGGATCCAGGCATCCTAGCCGGGATAGCTATTTCTTATACACTCTTAAATGACTTAAAGAAGGCCTTAAGCTATTTTTCAAAGATACCAAGAAAGTTTTTAAGCAGACCAGATGTGGCCACTCATTATGCCATGGCGCTTTATCAATCAAAGAATTACGAACAAGCCTTTTTAATATTAAAGAACAGACAGCCTACCCAAATTAGATCAATTAGAAGAACAGGAAATATCCTGCTTAAGCTAATTGAGAAAGAACTTGAAAGCCAAAAATTGGCTAAAAGATAAGGATAGACGAGACGTGAGTTTATTGGAACGAGATGAAAAACAAACACGCTTGTACAAACTCATCGGTTACAAAGATGGTGCCGTTCAGTTTGATATAACACTAGATAAGAAGAAACTTCTTGTTGGACAGTTCGCTGGCGCTGACATTGCTATAGATGATGCGACGGTATCGCATTATCACGCCTTTATCACTATTGATGAAAATGGTGGAAAGATCTTAGACCTAGATTCTGAGAATGGAATCTTCTTAAATGGAGAAAGAGTTAAATCAACTTATTTCTCTTCTGGTGATGTGATAAGAGTTGGTTCCGTTGAACTTCATATGGAAGAGACCTTTGTTGAAGGTGAAGTCCAAGTTGAAGATCAAGATACTGGACTAGTTGAGAGCCTTGGAGAAGAGGCTATTATGGAGATGCCTTCAGAGCTTCCTCCAGTTCCGGGCCTCGTTGTTATTGATGGTGAATACTGCGACATTGTTTTTGATGAAGATCATTTTACACCAGTAGAATCCCCTGATGCTCATCAGGTTAAAGATATAGGCAAAGACTATATTGATTTAATGGAGACGACTTTTAAGGGTGAGAATGTCGTTGAGACTGAAGAAAAAGCGGTTGAAGTCACTATCTTAAGTCAGGGACAGATCATCACTGTTGAGTATCTTACTTTAAAGAATCAAACCTTATTTGCCACTCCTCTAAAGGGTGGAAAAAATAGAATTCATATTCCAGGCCTTGACCGAACAGAAGCTCTTCCTTTTGTAGAGATCAAAAATGGAAGTATAAATGTCCATCCCATACCAGGCTTTGAAGCGAGAAATATCCGTTCTACTAATAGTGTTATTTCTGGAACGACTCCTCTTGCTTTAGGTGTCGATGATATAATTGATTTTAATTATAAAACAGTTCAGGTCATGGTTCGATTGACTGACGCCCCCCCTTCAGTCAAACGTGCCCCCTTCTTTATCAGCGAACCTCAGTTTCAAAAAGAGGCAGGAAAGATCGTCGGCGCCCTTATGGGTCTTATGCTCCTTCTTCTCTTTATAGACACAACTCAAGATGTGCCTGAGAAAAAGAAGATTGCTGTTATTTATCGTAAAGCGATTAAGGCCCCTACTCCTAATAAGACGAAAACGGCCAGCCAAACAGCTAAGACTGAAAAAGATATGGGCGTTAAAAAGAACGATCAGCCTAAGAAGCCAACAAAGATGGCAAAAAAGTCACCTAACAAAGCAAAACCCGCTAAGAGTAAGCCTAAAAAGATGGCCCAGAAAAAGGCGCCAGCACCTCCGAAGGTAGCGAAAGTTAAAAAGATGAAGGCCTACGAGTTTAAGATGACCAATACTCTTAGTAGCCTAACAAGCGCTTCGAAGAGTTTAACCAATACAAAGGTTAACACCAATAGCAGAAGCCCTAGTGCGGCTAAAGGATTCAAGTCCTCGCAAGCCTCAAGCGATAGCGCTTTGAATTCTAAAACAGCTGCGCAAGTTGGAACACTCGGGCAAGACTTTGCTGGAAAATATGATTCAAGCTCAGGAGCAAAAGGTCTCGCCTCAAAAAGTGGTATTGATACGACTTATACAGATCAAGAAACAGTTGTTCTTGGGTCAATGGATCCTGAGCTATTAAGAAAGATTCTTCGAGAGTACTTACCTCAATTTCGTCACTGCTATCAGCAAGAACTAGAAAGAAGTGAAGAGGCCAAAGGTGTTGTGGATCTTAACTTTAGAATTGGTAAATCTGGTCGAGTTACCACTGTGAATATCAAATCTAAGAAGGCCAAGTTCTCTAGTTCAGGAACAAATTGTATGGCCGGGGTTCTTAAGCTGATTGATTTTCCAAAACCAAAAGGTGGCGGAATGGTTGATGTTAAACAACCTCTTAACTTCTTCGCTGAAAGAAATAAGATTTAATCGATGATAGGGTTTATTTTTTTACAAGAAAATCGATAGTAGCGGTATCTCTTTTTAAAGAGCTTAGAGACTTCACGTACCGTTACTGAGTTCTCTGAAAGTGAATACTTAACGGTAGACTTAGTCTCCCCTTTCATAACAAAGTTTAAGATGTCCTGATCCTTATTCTCTCCATTTCCTAAGATATCAATCTTAGAATTACGCCTAGAGAAATCCTTATTAGATTCAGATAGAATTCCTATAAGTGTATAAAGACCTAGGCCTTCTGGAAAAGCTTGTCTAAGAAGACAAAGCCTTCCCCCATGAACAGTATTCTTATAAGAGTCTTTTATTCTTCCATTCACTAAATCAGTACAAGTGGCTACGGGAGAGACTAAATCGTTTTTTAAATAACGATAACAAGGATCATCTTTTCCAATATCAGTGGAGTTTATAAGATCATCATTGTCTTCAACTTCTGTTGGTATAAAAAAAGGACTCCCTGGAGTTGAATACTCTGGAGCTTCAATATCGACTTTCTTATCACTCTTCCCGCAGCTTGAGAGCGCGAGTAAGGAGGCAGTGCTTAATATAATAAGAATTATTTTTTTCAATTGAACTCACCTCTCCTAGAGTGGTTTTTGTAGCATAAGGGAGCGTCAAGTTCAGTAAGTAATTGATAATAGAGTGAAAATTACATTGGATTAAGACTAGCTCTCCTTTATGCTAAGTTATGGAAAATATTAAACAGATTACCATCCTAACAGGAGCAGGAATCTCTAAAGAGAGTGGTATTGATACCTTTCGTGATGCTAATGGCCTTTGGGAGAACCATCCTATTGAAGAAGTCGCCACCCCCGAGGGCTTTAGAGCAAACCCTCCTTTGGTTTATGAGTTTTATAACCAGCGCAGAGCTCAATTAAAAGATGAAAAGATCAATCCTAACATGGCCCATCTGGCCTTAGCCCAATTAGAAAAAGAATTCAAAGGCTCGGTCCTTTTGGTTTCGCAAAATGTAGATGATCTTCATGAAAGGGCCTTAAGTCAAAACTTGTTTCAAATGCACGGACAGTTAAATAAGATGCGCTGTCAAAGAACCAACCTTATATATGACTCTCCTTTAATTTTAGATTCCTCTAATATTTGTGAATGCTGTGAAGAAAAGGGAAATCTAAGACCTCATATTGTTTGGTTTGGTGAAATGCCCTTATTTATGGATGAAATTCAAGACGCCCTTTTAGAGACAGATCTTTTTATCTCAATTGGTACTTCTTCACTGGTTTACCCTGCCGCCAACTTCTACGCTATCGCCAAGCAAGTAGGCGCTCTTACTATGGAGCTCAATTTAGAGAAGACTGTTGCTACTGAGGGGTATGATTATTCTCTTCAGGGTAAGGCCACAGAGCTTGTGCCGAAAGTAGTAGAGGATTTAATTTCCGGAAGCTTTTCCCCAGAAATATCCTAAGCGAACAGCAAAGACATATTGTTCATTTCCATCATTAAAATACCTAGGACCAATCATGGCAAAGAACCTCTTAGTAAAGAATCCCGTATAGGCAAAACCGAGTTTTCTAATCTCACTGGTTTTAATAGTTTCATAAGTTCCTTTTTCTTTTAACTTATAAAGAGTTCCACCAAAACCTCCTGTTAAACTAAATTGCCCAATAGGAGTATGAAAGTTTAATTTTAAACTACCAAGGGTTGAAAATCTTTTTATATTGATCTCAGGTAAGCCTTCAAGCTGGCCCGTGCTCGTTGAGATCCGCGTCCCTCCTGACTGATAAGTTGTATTACTAAAATGAATTGAAGGGTGAAGCTTAAAACTAGCTCCCCAATTCTTTCCTGCGGGATGATCTACATTTCGAATCGAAGCCGAGATACTTCCTAAGCGGTTCTTATTTTCATAGAGTTGATTATCAAAGCTGGCATTCGATACAGTATATTTAACGTGAACCGTTCCGGCATTGAGGAGCATATCTGAACTGCTACAAGAGAAGAGATTTGTTGAAAGAATAAAAAGAAGGATGAGGTTTAAGAGCTTCATTTTATAGGACTATAGTACTTAATAATCTTTATTTATTATACTGAGAAATATTTTTCCATACTTTTTGAGCTTAGTTTCTCCTATGCCACTGATTTCTAGTAGTTCCTCTAAATTGCTCGGCTTCTTTTGAGCCATTTCTCTAAGGGTTGCATCATGGAATACTTTATAGGCGGGTATTCTTCTCTTCTTAGCAAGCTTGGCCCTCGACTCTCTAAGAGCGCCCCAAAGATCATTTGTTATAGGCTCACTATTATATTCTAAAGAAGGAGTCTTTCGAGCATAGGTTTTCTTCTTTGCTTTTCTTCTCGCTTTCTTTTTTCTCGTCGTTTTAGGAACTGGTTTATGAACTCGCGCATAGATTTTTTCTTCAGATTTTAAAACCGGAAGCGAGAGGTGTGAGAGTTTAAAGAACTGCTTACCTGTTAATTCAAACTCAAGTCTAATGAGCCCAAGAGACATGAGGATGCGAACGATTCGTTTCCATTCTGCCTCTTTCCACTTCTTACCAATCCCAAATTCTGGTCTATGATGAAAGCCGTCTTTCATAATAACGTAAGAAGACTCTCCACTTAGCATATCAATAAGTGAGTGATAGTGAAGATGATCTCCTAAACGATAGACAACAGTTAAAGCGAGGACGGCCTTTTCAGTTATATCTTCCGCCGTCTCTGGAAAGTTCTCTTCTAGGCAGATATCACAAAAACCGCATGGCGCTCTAAAGTCTTCATCAAAATTTTGTAGGATCGATTGTCTTCTGCAAGTAAGAGATTCACAAAGCCCAAGCATTGTCTCAACTTGTAGGTTCTCTAAGTTCTTTCTCGAAGCTGAGGCATCAGACTTTCGAATCATATGCTTAAAGATTGAGGCCTCTTTTCTTCCAAAGAGAAGAAGGCACTCACTTGTGTCCCCGTCTCTTCCTGCCCTACCTGTTTCTTGATAATAGGATTCTAAACTTCTTGGCATATCCATATGAACAACAAAGCGAACATCAGGTTTATCAATTCCCATTCCAAAAGCAATTGTCGCCACCATAATAACGCCTTCATCCATGATAAAGCGTTCTTGATTCTCTCTTCTTACTTTTTGGGTAAGGCCCGCATGATAGGCATAAGCTTTATAACCTTTGGCCTTTAGTTTGGCGCAAACTTCAGTTACCTTTCTTCTGCTTAAGCAATAAACTATTCCAGACTCGTAGGATTCAAAGCGGTTCAAGAACTTTGATAACTGAGTCATCTCTTTAGTCTTAGGCTCTAATGTGTACATAAGATTGCTTCTATCAAAAGAAGAGAGAAAGACCTTCGCTTGATCAAGTTTTAATTCTCGAATAATATCTTTTCTTGTTAGCTTATCCGCCGTAGCTGTTAGAGCAATTTTGGGAACTTTTGGAAAGTCTCTAGAGAGAAAACTAAGCTTTCTATATTCAGGACGAAAATCATGTCCCCACGTGCTGACACAATGAGCTTCATCAATAGCAAAAAGGGCTATTTCTATCTTATCTAAGATCTGTAAGAATCTTGGAGTCACTAACCTTTCAGGGGCGACATAGATTAAGTCTAACTCTCCAGCAGCAAGCTGCTCTTCAATAAGCCGTGATTCTTTTAGACCTAAGCTAGAATTTAAATAGGCTGCCTTTATCCCATTTTCCTGAAGACTGATCACCTGATCTTGCATCAAGGAGATTAAGGGGGAGACAATAACTCCAGTGCCACGCCTTATTATTGAAGGAATCTGAAAACAAAGGGATTTTCCGCCCCCAGTGGGCATGAGCACAAGGGCGTCTTGCCCGTGGATAAGAGTCTCAATGATATTCTTTTGCTCACCACGAAAAGAGTCGTAACCAAAGTACTTCTTAAGGATTGACTCTGGAGCCACTGCTTTTTCACCAACTAAATCGACATAATCAAAGAGATCCACTTAAAAATTATAGGGAGTTCTTAGTTGATTGGAAAACTATTCCCGTAACTTGGCGCAGCATCCCTTTTCCCCCTTAAAGAAAAGAAATATGATGGGCACTAATCAATGACTTGAGAGAATTATGAAAGAAGTAAACACTACAGTTCAATCCTTTAAAGAAAGCATCTTTGCCACAATGAGCGCCCTCGCTGCAAAGAATGAGGCCATCAATTTAGGCCAAGGCTTCCCTGATTTCGACGGACCTTTATGGATTAGAGACTTGGCCCGTAACTCTTTTGATGGAAAGAACCAATACGCCCCTGCTATGGGAGTGCGCCCCCTCAGATCAAGCATCTCAAATTATTATAAAAGTTTTTATGGATTAGATTTTGATATTGATTCACAAATTACCGTTACCAATGGCGCCACCGAGGCCATCTTTTCAACTTGCCTCGCCCTTATCAACCCAGGGGATGAGGTTATTGTCCTTGAACCATTCTATGACAGTTACCTAGCGGCGATAAAACTCGCCGGCGGCATTCCGGTGCCAGTGACTTTAAAAGCGCCAGAGTTCTCCTTTGATTTAAAAGAATTAGAAAAGGCCTTTGGCCCTAAGACTAAGATGATCTTTTTTAACTCTCCTCATAATCCAACAGGAAAGGTTTTCTCTAAAGAAGAGATGCAAAGTATTTCAAGACTTGTCATCAAGCATGATACTTATTTAGTTAGTGACGAGGTCTATGAATTTCTAACCTTTGATGGTCTAAAGCATCTTCCCATAGCCACCTTAGAGGGGATGAGAGACCGAGTCATCACAATAAGTTCAGGGGGAAAGACCTTTGGGTTGACTGGTTGGAAGATTGGCTGGATCACGGCTTCAGAAAAATTAAGCCACGCCATCAGAATGGTTCATCAGTTTAATACTTTTAGCGTCTGCACTCCCCTGCAATATGCAGTGGCAGAGGCCCTTAGCAAGCTTGATTCTTATGTGCCTGAGTTCGTAAAACAATATGGTGAACTTAGGGACTTCTTTATTGAAGGCATTGTTGAGAAAGGCTTTAAGCCAATTAAGTCTGAAGGAACTTACTTTGTTTTAGTTCCCACTCCGAACGGTATCACTGATATTGATTATTGCTCAGAATTAATCAAAACGAAGAAGGTAGCTTCAATCCCCCTCTCCCCTTTTTACTCTAAGTCTAATGAAGGTGAGAATTATATTCGTTTTTGTTTTGCTAAGAAAAAAGAAACACTAGCTAAAGCTTTAATGAACCTTAGTTAAGTTTAAGCTTAGCTATAAGGTGGCTAAAGATCTCGAGAAGGCTTACGACTTTTAAAGGAACTCGATCCTCATCGACAATAATCATATGCCTGTAATCAAATTTTTTAAAATGATTGATGGCATAACCAATGGGGTGCTTATACATGAGTGAATGAGGGTTTTCCGTCATGAAGCTTTTAATAGGTAGCCCAATATCAACTTCCCCTTCCGAGATTAAGATCTTCTTTATCAAATCCTTTAAGGTTAGGATCCCTACTAGTTTAGTTCCATACCTAGTTACGATTAGGTTTTCACATTCCTTTTCTAAGAGAAGCTCCCATGCATCTTTTAATTTTACCTCTTCATCTATTTTTACGATGGATCCAGAGGGTATTCTCTCAAAAGGGGTTAGGAAGTAGTTTTGATGAAGAGAAGAGTCATCTTCCATGGAAACAGAATAATTGAATCCTTCAGTAAAGGCCTGAATTGACTTCGTCGCCTCCCAGTTCTCTAAACAACCTAACTCTTCAAAGAATTCCTTAAAATGTTCATAGAGAAAATCAAAGAAGGTTTGTGTGCTAAAGACCTTACCTATCTTGCCATCTGCGCCTTTAACCGGGAAAGATGAAAAACTCCTACGCCCCATTTTATTCATGACTTCAAAGAGGGTGTTCGTGCTTTCTAAAACAACAGGTTCATCAATGATGAAATCTATGGCCTTAACGTCTTTTGGATCAAAGTTCGGGCTAAACTGATGAACGACATCCCACTCGGTTAGGATTCCCTTAAGATCAGTTTGGTCTCCGACAGCAGCAATGCTTGAGTTATTTGAGCGGAAATAAACGATAACCTCAGAAAGCGCAGCGGAGTCACTAAAGTACTTAAGATCAGGGAGGTCTAACCCCCCAATTTCTTGATCAAATGTCGTAACAGAAAGATCTTTCATAAATAAATGATAACACTTACTTAGCTTTGTATTAAAGAAATATATAACTAAAGTTCTCTTATAGAATTCCCGATCAGAAACTGAGAAAATCATTGTTTCCATTAGGAAATGACAGGGAGTTACGCCATTAAAACATCAAAAATCTTGATACTTCTTAGTATCGTCTTTTGCACTTCTGTAGCAAATGCCGGTCCTCGAGAACAGGCCTATAGGCTTCACAACCGCCTTACAGGGGTGCCACCTCAAGCAACAGTTCTTAATCAAATGGAAACTTTGATTAGCGCTGGTCAAACCGAGCAAGCGGCTCGCGTAGCAATGGCCAATCCGTATTTTTATAATCTCGTTCTGAAGAACTGGGTTAAAAAGTGGACCAATGTCGATGATTCAGAAAGAGTGACTCTGAATGATTATGTGGCAACAGTCATCGGAATGATCAGAGATGATGTTCCTTTTGATCAAGTTCTTTATGGAGATATTCTCTATACTTCAACTAACCCTACTCTTCCACCTTACGCTAACGATAATAATGATCACTTTATGCAAGCGGAATCAGATCGAATTGATCTCTCAGCTAGTTTAGTTCAAAGAACTCAAAGTACAGTGACTGGAATTGGCGATACGGCTGGAGTCCTTACGACAAGAGCAGCTGGTGAAGCGTTCTTATCTGCTGGAACAAATAGAAGAATGAATCGATTCGCTTTTATGAACTTTCTTTGCCGTGATTACGAAGCCCTTCATGACATCACAAGACCCGATCTTTGGGTAAGAAGAGATGTTGATCGTGCACCAGGCGGAGATAGTAGAACTTTTAAGAATAAATGTGTTGGTTGTCACGCTGGTCAAGATGCCATCGCGGGAGCTTGGGCCTACTTTGATTTTGTAGACGGAGAGATTGTCTACACTCCAGGAACGGTCGCTAATAAAGTAAATCAACTTAACCTTTATAGTGATGGTCATATTGTAACGAGTGATTACTTCGTTAATATGTGGGCCGTTGGACAGAATGCTTCTCTTGGTTGGAGAGGTGCTCAAGAAGGTTATGGTGCTAAAGGTGTCGGTAGAATGATCGCCTCCACAAGAGCCTTCTCAGATTGCATGGCCAATCGAGTTTTCAAATTGGTTTGTTTAAAAGAGCCGAAGCAGCAAACTCATATAGATGCCGTCAACGCTCTTGCCACTCAATTTGAAAGTAATAGTAGTTATAATATGAAGTCACTGATTGCAAAAACATCAGTGCTTTGTTTGGGAGAATAGAAGATGAATAGTAAAATTAGGTTAGGCGCCTCGATTGGAAGCCTTCTTGTTCTGCTCCTGAGTTTTAACCACTGCGTTCTTCAACCGAAAGCAAGTAAAACGCCAGCAGATGGATCAACGACAAATCAACAGCAATCAAATAATAGTGGTGATACAGGTAGTGGTAATACTGATCCAGTGGATCCGGTTGACCCACCAAATATTGTTCTTGAAGAAGTTGACGTCGGAGTGAAGAACTTCGAGCAAGTTTTAGAGACAATGTCTGTTTTAACTGGAGTTGACGCTAATACAAATGCCATCAACAACACTTATGAAGACCTTAAGACTCAACTTCCTACTAATAATGATATCAAAACTTTTCTTCCTGCTCATCAGGTAGCTGTAACAAAGCTAGCGGCCGAGTATTGTGATGAACTAGTTGATGATAATAATTTAAGAGGAAGTATCTGGCCGGGATTTAATTTTGGCGGAACACCTACGAACTCACTAAACCCAAATGGCAGAGCCACTATTATCAATCAAGCGATTGATAAGTTTTGGGGACTAGGAACAGTAAGTGGGGCAGACAAGAATGCAGCAATTGTAGAACTTCAAATACTGATGGCAGATTTAATCGTAGGTGAAGCCAATAATTCAGCAACAACAAGGACTGTGGTAAAAGGCGTTTGTATCGCTACCCTGGCAACAGCAAGGGTTACCCTGCTTTAGGAGAAAGTTGTGAAAAAGAACAAGGATAAAAGAATTTTTCTTGAGAATCATCCGATGAAATCGAGGCGAGATTTTTTAGCGCAAGGCTTTACGGCCGGGCTAACTTACACTCTTGCCCCTAGTATTTTATCATCGTTGTACTCAAGACAAGCTCTTGCTCAAGCAACCGGATGTACAGTTGTTGATCCTAATATCGGTGGAAAGACTCCCGTTATTATTTTTGATCTAGCTGGCGGGGCCAATATCGCAGGATCAAGTGTGATTGTTGGAGGAGCTGGTGGACAGGCTGACTTTATTCAAGATTATACAACTCTAGGACTACCACCAGATATGCACCCGAGCATGCCTGGACAAACAAATAATGAACTAGGACTTATGTTTCATTCAGACTCTTCTTTTTTAAGAGGGATTCAAGCTCAAACATCTATGGCCACTCGGGCCAATACTGATGGTGGGATCTTTTGTACTTCTTCTTCTGATGATACTGCCAACAATCCTCATAATCCTTGCTATTGGTTAAACAAAGCTGGCGCAACTGGTGGACTTACTCCCCTAGCAGGAACAAGAAATACTGACAGTGGTGGACGTTCAACCGTTCCTCCCATGAGTTTTGATCCAAGCTTACAACCTGTTATTCTCAACAGACCAAGTGATGCTTTAGGACTTGTGAATGTAGGAAAGCTTGGGACTCTCTTTCCTGATGATAAGGTTCAAAAGATCTTAAAGGCCGTTGAAAGAATGAGTGAAGCAAAGATCATGTCTTTTGCTAATCAAAGTCTTCCTATGCAAATTAAAGAATTAGTTAAATGTGGATATGTTGGAACTAACGAACTTATATCTAAGTATACCTCTGATGCCCTAGACCCTTCACTGGATCCTATGGTCATGCAGGCCTTTAATAACCTCAATGATGGTGATCAAAGAAAGACTGCCACTATTGCTAAATTAGTTCTCGATGGACATATCGGAGCTGGGACTATTGAAGATGGTGGTTATGATTATCATAACGGAACCCGCGCTACTGGTGAAGTTAGAGACTTTGGAGCCGGTGAACTTATTGGACGCGTTTTAGAACTCGCAAGATTAAAGAACACTCCCGTTATGATCTATGTTTATACAGATGGAAGTGTAACAGCGAGAGCTGAAGTTGATAATAGCAATGATGGTAGAGGAAAGTTTAACTGGACTGGTGATTCTGGTCAGAGATCTTCTTCGATGATGCTTGTTTATAACCCAGTGGGACGCGCCACTTTAAGAACTGGTCGTCGTCAGATAGGGCATTTTAAAGAATCTGGATCAGTTGAAAATGGCGCTATGGTCACTTCAAACTCTGTGATCAACTTAGCAAAAGCTGTCGTCGGAAACTATATGGCCCTTCATGGTGAAGAAGCTAATATTTCAAATGTGGTTGGAGATAACCCTTTTGGTTCGAACTTAGATCAGTACTTACTCTTTAATAAGATTGTTTAAAGAAGGATAAAAGATGACGAAGCTTGTGGCTTTTATAAAAAGCAGAAAGTTTATGGTTATAGTTTGCTTAGGATTTCTCCTAGGCGGTTATACCCATTGCGTGAATCCTGTTGCTACGCCAAAGAAAAAAGAATTGGCCATGACAGATAATTCTCAAAGTAATTCTAATTCTTCAAATAATTCAGGAAGCGGAAGTGGTGCTGATTCAGTTGCGATCTTCGCAGCGACTCTCCACCCTATCACTCAAATGAGATGTATTCCTTGCCACAATTCTTTTCAACAACCTCTTCACGCAGTTACTGATCCAAATCAGGCCCATGAAGCTATCATGGGAAGCTTCAAGGTAAACTTTGATAATGTCTCTTCTTCAAGAATGGTCGCGAAACTTAGAGATGAAAATCATAATTGCTGGACGGGAGATTGTAATGCCGATTCTGTTGAAATAGAAAACGCTATCAATGACTGGAAGAGCCAGATGGAGCAGCAAGGCGGAGGTGGTAATAATAACACCAACTCAAACACTACCTCTGAATCAAATTACCTGGCCCTAGAGCTAGACCCAAACAATGCAATGGATAATGGAACCATCGGCTTTATGACTGAAGGGGCAACTCTCGTAGCGCCTATGGTTCAAGGTGATGATAATGGAACCACTTATATAGGCGTCCCAAATGGAAACGGCGGACTCCTTCAAAATAATAATAACGCCGCAGGAATTGGTTACTTACAATTTAACCTCTCTGCTTCAGATTCTTATAAAATTTATGGTCTAGTAAACTCTCCTACTGGCTCCGATGATTCATTTCATATCAGAGTTAATCAAGGGGCGTACGCAGAGTGGCACACTGGAGTAACTTCTGGTTATGAGTGGCGTGAAGTGACAGATACTTCTGCTATGAACCCTACTAACTTTTTTATCCCAGCAGGAAATGGTCACAATCTTGAAGTTAGGCAACGTGAAGATGGTACTAAGATTGCGAAGGTTGTTATTACAAATGATCCCAATGTGAACTTAGAGGATGTCAGTGGCGCTTTGATCGGCACATTGACTTACGACCTAAGCGCTATCCTTGGAGGAGTTGCCGTTCAATTCCAAATCGATTTTCAAGAGTTTGATATGTATAGCTACAAGTTTTCAAACCCTAGGTTCGTTCTTAATGGGAGAAGTGTTAGAGTTAAGAATATTCAACTCTTAGTAAATAATAGTTTTAACCCGCAACACTCTACCTATACAATTGTAGATAAGGTTGTCTCTCCTGCAAATCCAAGCGCATCTGATTTTTCTATGATTGTGTTAAAGGATCAAGGTCTACAATTCGATCGTATATCTTTCGCCTTTGAGACTCTTGAACTGCAATAGATATGAAAAAGGACTTCGTTTATAGCTTATTGATTTTTTCTCTTTGCTTAGCTATAGACCAAGCCACCAAGAGCTGGGGCTTAACCCTCGAGACCCTTCAATATAATGAAGGAGTCATCTTTGGACTCTATGGCGATTTATCAAAGACCCTTAGGATCATCACCCTTTGCAGTATCTTTGGTTTCCTCTTCTTTTTATACCTAATCCTCCTCTACTTGCTTCCGGCTCAACTTAAACAATTAAAGTACGGCCTCTCCCTTCTTATGGGAGGAATCTTTGGAAATGTTCTCGATAGGACTCTCTGGGGAAAGAGCATCGATTTTATCCCCTTTCATCTAGGTGATACTCACTTGGTTTTTAACTTTGCAGATGTCTTTCAATGGATTGGCGCTGCCATCATCATCTATAAAGTGATTAAAAAAGAAAAAGTGATTTGGTACCCAGACAATCAACGGGGCCGTTACTTAATTAACCCAAAAGAGCAGATCCTCTTTTCCATTAAATTTAGCTCCATCGCTTTATGTTCCAGCTTACTTCTGGGTATCTTTAGCTTTACCTTTTTTAGAACGACTTTAACTGATTGGGGCTTTCGCCAGTACAATCAAGTCTTAGCAAGTTTTGCTATCTCTTATATCTGCTTAACACTGGCCTTTACTCTTTTAGTTTTTATAGCAGGCCTTATCATTTCTCATAAATCTTCCGGTCCCCTCTACGCTTTTGAGCTCTATGTTGAAGACCTCTTAAAAGGCGAACGGCGAAAACTCGTTCTTCGTGATGGGGATAATTATCGCCACCTTGAGCAAGTTGCTGATCAGCTAGAACAGCATTTTAAAAAAGAAGATGATGGCGATAAAGGCAAAGCTAGTTAACTGCCGCACCACAATAGAGAAAGAATTCTTCTAAAATTTTCCTTAAGAGACCTTATAGATACATTCGCAACGCAGCATCGGTTAGTTTTTTATAATTAACTCTATAAAATTGATATCTTGAACCCTATAATTACCCAACGTTTTCAATCGGTTTAGAACAAGGAATCTTCATTGTTGAAGCTTATTTTGCTTCTCATTCTCCCTAGTGTGGCTTGGTCCTACCCAAACTTTATTAGCTATCACTATACCTCGTGTATTACTTGCCATTACAACCCAATGGGAAATGGTCCTCTTACAGATTACGGCCGCGCCGTTGGGGCTACTGTTATAAGTGACCGAGTCTTAAGAGATAAAACAACAAGTGATGATGCCATTGGAAAGACTTCTGGTTTTCTTTTTATGGAAAATAAGAATGATTGGTTTAGACCTTCCTTTGATTATAGAGGCCTTACCCTAAAGACAAACTACGACGAGTTAAACGAAGAGAATGATTATATTCATATGATGGCCGACGCCAATATAGTTTTAAGACTAGGACCTAAGGCAAATAAGGATAAGTTTATCTTTTCTTATACCTTAGGCTACGCCCCTACTCCTCGCGCCCTTAAAGATAATACAACAATTGAAAAAGAAGATAACTTTAGAAGCCGTGAGCATTATTTTGGGTGGAGAACCAGTCCCAAGTGGGGACTTTACGTAGGTCTTATGGATAAGGCCTTTGGTATCCGCGTTCCCGATCACAATGCTTTTAGCCGTTCTAATACTGGCCTTTCAATGAACGATCAGTCCCATGGAATGCTGGTTCATTATACCACTCCAGCTTTTGAATATGCCATCCATGCCTTTATGGGGAACCTTGCTCAAGAAGCAACAGTGCGCCAAACAGGTGGGTCAGGAACCTTTGAGTGGACCGCTTCAGAGAAAACGAGAGTGGGAGCATCCCTTCTTTCTTCTCAATCAGATTTCTTAAAGCAATCAAACTACGCTGTTCATATGAGGAGTGCTTTTGGCAAAGGCTCTAGTGTCATGATCGAAGTAGGCCAACAAAATAAAAAGGCTGTTCTTCGCGGAACCTCTAAAACTAGCCGTTATATCTTTACTCAAAACCATGTACGACTAAAGCGTGGCCTTAATATGGTTAACACCCTTGAGTATTTAAAAGCCGATACCTCTAAAAAAGAAGATAAGGTTCTAAGAGTAGGACCAGGAATTCAGTACTTCCTCAATCAGGGATTAGAGTTTCGCATCGATATCTATAATACAAAAGTATTTTCAGAAACCTCAGTATCAGATGATAGCTGGGATGTTACGGGACAATATCATATATGGTTCTGAAGAATATCTCCCCTATTGTTAAATACCTCATCCTCTTCTTTGGATTGCTCTTTATGTTTTCACCTAAAGTGGAAGCTCAAAATAAAGACCGCGCTATCTTTAATAGTGCCAAGAAAAGCTTTACGGCCGGAAAGTATGAATCCGCTGTCATGACCTTAAGAAGACGTTATGACTTTAGAGATAATTCAACTCCTTATGGGGCCCTGACTCTTGCGGCCCTCTCGTATGAGAAGATGGGGAAACTAAAGAATGCCCAGCATATCTATACCTTTCTTATTAAAAGACGATTTAAGAACGTAAATAATGAAATCATCTCAGCCTACAAAGCCTCTAAAGGCGCCGATGATCTTCCTGAAGCGCCAGAGAAACTGCTTAGCTATTATTTTAAAAGAGCAGATATTCTTTCAAGAATCTATGTAAGAGATGGACGCTACATGCCTACCAAAAGAAAGAAGCTCTATAGAAATACGGCCGTAGTCTATGCGGAGATTTTAGAGTCCGCTGACTTTGAACCTGAAGATGATGAAGAAACAGAAGTAGATGATATCATCACCAGGATTGAAAATGCTGAAAAGAACTGGGAAATGGAATCTTATAAATGGGGCTGGTTCGGCTCTCTTCACTACCTTACTTGGCGTGATAAATTAAAGATCACTACTCCCACTGGAACTTCCGTTGATATCAGATCAACCGCTGAAGGCTGGTGCGCTGGTGGAGGACTCAAGTACGAGAACTCTTGGTGGCAATGGAATATTAACGCTTGCTACGCAGCTATGAACGCCACTGTTGGTAATGACTCACAAGTGGTTAACTACTTTCAAAAAAATGTTCCAGCTAGCGCCTTTTTCATGGGTGTTGGCGGATTTTGGAAACCTAGTGCTATGGACGCCGCAATCGGGATCAACCTTCCGTTTATGTTTAGAAGTGGTGATTATACTGAGCCTGCTGGCTATCAATTAGATAATACCTCAACACTTAGTTATGGCTATTTAGTCGAAGCTCAGTGGAACTGGAGCAAGTTCACCTATTCAATGAAGTTTGGAAAAATCAATAAATTCAGCTCTTCAATGCTCTTTATTGGTGGTCTCTACAACTTTTAAACCTATGCTATAATAGTAGAAAGGAGAAACCTCATGTGTATTATGTGTGTTCAAATTTTCAAAGAAAGAATGACTGTAAAAGAGGCTAGATCTGCCCTTCGCGAACTTGTTGCTACGACTAAAAATGATGAAGAACTAGAGCATTATAAGGAGCTTTCTAAGGCCACTGATGATGAACTTGTTGAGATAGCTGCTAACTCTCAGCCCGAGTAAAGAGGACTATTTTTAGACCCTTCTCAGGGTCAATTTCTTTAAACTCTTCTGCGCTATAGAGAACCTTAGACACTTCCCACCCGGGAGCATGCTCTAATAAAAAACCTGAATCTAAAAATGGCGAATTCAAGCAGGCCAAGACCATCCCCTTTTCACTTAACCAAGAATCGACTTTCTTTAATAGTTTTGGATAGGCGCTCTCAAGGTGAAAGCTTTTTTGATGAGATGGAGGATCAATGATGATGAGATCCCATGGTCCTTTTTTTGTAATACCACTTAAGGACTTCATTATATCGTAGCTTAAGAATTGAACATTCTTTTCAAGGCCATTTAGCTGATGATTTTTTTGACCAACCTTTAAGAAGCTCTTCTTCATATCTATATTAGTTACTTTTAAGGCCCCTGCGTTCATGGCCGCCACTGAAAAAGAACAAGTATAAGAAAAAAGATTTAACACTTTCTTGTCTTTTGATAACTGGGAGATAAGCTCTCTTCCTGGCTTCATATCCATAAAGAAGCCAATATTTTGATTATCTTTTAAGTTAATTTCATAACGAAGAGAATTCTCAATAAGATGATGAGTCTCTGGAATACTTCCTCTCAGGGCCCTAAAGGGCTCTCTAGATTTTCTATTTCGATAAAAGATGCCTTCACATTCAGGAAGCTCGGAGATAATCTTTTCAAGCGCCGCCTCATCAATATCTTCAAATGAATCAATAAGAATATAAGGGGGTATTAAATCAATATTATAATTGAGCCCTTGACCACGTCCATGAAAGAGCCGCTTTGCTTCTAGCATTAAGGCATCAACTGGACCCATTCAATGAGGATCTGATAATTACTATCTGAAATTTGGGGATTATCCGCAGGCATATTTCCGCCTTGGTTCTTTAACCTTGTGATCAAAGTAGATCCTGCAGTAGAACCTGCAACAACTCTTCCTGAAGTCTTCCAATTGGCATCATTAGTAAAGGCCGCCCATTGATCATGATAACCACTATGGCAGTTTACACATTTATCTTGGATAACAGTTTGAGCCGCGCAGTAACGATCTCCCGCCGCCGTACCGGCTTCGGTACAGGCAAGAAGAGGGATCAGACCAGTGTCACTCGTGTTTGAGTTAAAGGTCTGTCCACAGCTTGAGAGAAGCATTAGAGAAATAAAAAAGAGTTTATTTATATTTAACATAGGCCTCTAGTTTAATCATATCTTTAACACCGGCGCCCATATAGCTAACACCTTCAATTTTGAAGGCCTTTAAGCTAATCGTAAAGTTTGCCTTCATATATTTTGAGTCTACTTTTTTATAAGTAAAAGGAACCTTTCCTTCTATGCCGCGGATACTAAAAAGAGCAGTCCCCTTTCCAGATTTCCCAACAACCTTCTTAACAATAATCTTTGAATGCTTCTTATATTCTAGCTTCTTAATTAAATGCTCATCTCTTAGATCCATTCCGGTCTTAAGAGACTTTGTTTTCACGTAGAGATTACTTCCACTAACTGAGTCTCCATTAACCTTAATGGTCCCTTTAACACTTTTAGCTTTAGCTTCAAATGATCCGGCCGGAGAGAGTGCAACAGAGATGGTCACTCCTTTAGCAAAGAGTGAAAATGAAATTAAAAATACAAAAATGGGTAATAAAAGAAGCTTCTTCATAAATATCCTTTTAAATCTCTCTACGGTTAAATAAATAATAAAAGACAAAAAAGAAAAGCGCTGTCGTCAGTCCAAAGTGACCAAGTTCTATTGCTATATTTAAGTCTATCTCTTTTTGTAATAAAATATTTCTCCCAATATCATCAATGATCCCCATCCTTGGAAAGAAAGTATGAAAACCTAAGGCGACAATAGGAAAGAAGTCTAGGTCAGCAGTCATCTCTGCCCACTCTTTTCCCTTAAGGAACATATTAGAACCCGTAACAATAATCGTCACAATGGATGTCATAAGAAGGGCCATAATCTTAGGCATATTTAAGCCTAAGAAGGCTGAGATCATAATGACGATAAGGTTACTCAAAGCTGTATAAAACATAGCTCCAAGTAAGTGAGGTCCACCGACGATAGATCCAATAGAAGAGCTTAATAAGATCTGAGCTATAACCACTGAGAAAAGGTAGTAACTCATTATAATGATCCAGCTACCAAGAATCCTTGCCGCTAAGTATTCAAATCTTGAGATGGGAAATGACATCAAAAGTGGAGAGACATTGGTCTCAATATCTGACTTGATACAATTCACCCCAAAGATGATGGCCAGTAAGCTTGTGAACTTACTTATGATAAAGATCAGCGCCATAGTGGTGCCCTGAGCTGCTCCTTCTTGACCCATCTGACTTAGGACTTCTTTAGATAAGAAATTAAGGCCAGCATTGATAAGAAGGATCACGGCTACTGTAATGATTGTGATTAAGACTAAGGTCTTAGACCTGAATTCTTTTTGAATAGTATTAAAAAGAAGAAGTTGAAACCGTCTCATTTCTCATCTCCTTTAACTAAGTCATAAAAAGCATCTTCTAATGACTTTGATCCTTTAACTTCACTTAAGCTACCTTGAACTAAGCAATTACCTTTGTTCAAAATGGCGACTTGGTCACAGATCTGCTCCATCTCGCTTAGGATATGAGAGTTGATAAAGATCGTTCTCCCCTCTGCTTTTAATTTATTGATTAAGACCTTTAAGTCTTTTATCCCAATGGGATCAAGACCTGAGAAAGGTTCATCGAGGATAAGAATCTTATTGTCGCCCATGAGAAGATTAGCGAGCCCGGTTCTTTGAACTTGTCCCTTAGAGAGTTTATCCATCTTCTTTTTTCTAAGCTCTGTTATATTTAAGGCATCTAGGGCCTTAGCTATCGATTCATCAAGCTGGCTTCCATCGAGTCCTTGCATCTTTCCGTAAAAGGCTAAAACTCCCTCAACAGAGTAATAAGAGAAGAAATTAAATTTCTCTGGAAGATAGGCCAGACCTAGGCGGGCCTTCTTATTAAAAACATCAAGACCTTGAAGTTGAATATTTCCACTACATCTAGTCAGTCCTAAAAGTGATCTGACAAAGGTAGTTTTACCGGCGCCGTTTGGACCTAAAAGAGCAAAGGCAGAGCCTTCGTTAACTTCAAGACTAAGTCCACTCAGGGCCTTTAAGTCACCATAATTCTTTGAAACATTTTCCGCTTTTATAATTTGCATGATGATATTGTAGGGTTTATCTAGCTTCCTGTAAAAGAATCGCAGGCTTAACTTTCATGACATTTCGCACTGCGAGCTCACCAACTATAACACCAAAAAGAGTAAGACCGAACCAGGTCAGAACCGGTGTTGAAAGTGGTGCCCTCCATAGGCCATCAAAGAATAAATAACTTAGAGCATAGCCGACAAAATAACTCAAGATAATACCAAGAAAACTTCCTCCCCCAGTCAAAAGAAGGATGGAGTAGATCTGTAGTTTTCTAAGCTCTTTAAAGGGAAGTCCAAGTGTTTTTAAGAGCGCCCAGTCCTTCTTTCTAGCATTGGCCTGATGACCAACGAGAGCACTTACAACAAAGAATCCCACTAATACAGAGAGAAGACTCATGCCCTGAAGCGCCGCTTTCATCTGCCCTAGTAAAATAAGGATTCGTTTTATCAATCTCGTTACATCAACGGAGCTTATATTGGGAAAAGCGTTATAGAGCTGGAGCATCAATTTATCTTTTGACTCTCCCCCTTGAGCGCCAATGACGCCGAGGTAAGTCTTCGGAGCATCATCCAAAACCCCTGGCTGAAAGACGATAAAAAAGTTCGGCATAAAAGTCGTCCAACGAACTGATCTTATGCTTGTGATCTTTCCTTCTATCTCCATTCCAAGAACATCAAAACTAAGCTTATCGCCAATAGATGCCCCAAGCCTAGTGGCGTATCTTTTTTCAATACTGATCTCAGGAAGCCCTTCTCCATTAAAGCTCTTAGTAAAATACTTGCCTTCAATGACTTCTTCGCCAATCCCAAGTGTATCTCTAAAGGTGAGATTGACACCTCGGTTTCTAAAGCGCCTCTCACGTTGCTCTTCTCTAGTGCCGGCAGTCTCAAGAGAGACTTCAATCTTTTTATCATTAACCTCTAAGAGCCTGGCCCTAATCATAGGAGTGATGGCCTTAAGTGGGCTTTTTTCAGTCTTAAGCATTGAGACAAGTGGAGTCACTTGTTCTTCTTGGATATCAAAAAGAAAAAGGCTAGGAAGCTTAGTGCCCTCTGGTCTCTCTACTTCTTGAAGAAGTGAGCTTTCTAAATTAGGAATCAAGGTCAATAAAAGTGAGCCTAAGACTAAGCTTAAGAAAATCGTAACACTTGAAGTTTTAAAGCGTCTAAAGTCTCTGAAGATAAACCTTAATGTAAAACCAAACTTCATCTTCGCTAATCTTTTAATTAGCCAAGTAAAGCTAGGAAAAACAAGGGCGCTCGTTCCAAGAAAGATGGCCGAGAAGACCAATCCAATTCGAATGGAATTACTAACATAGACTGCTAATGAACAATAATAGATTCCCCAAGGAACAAAAAGGAGAAAGTCCCGAAGCCCAAGGCTTTGAGATTCTGTCCCAATATTATGAAAAGGATTTCCTTTGCTTGCCCTTACTCTTTGAAAGATGAGCGGCATGCCAATAAAGAGACAGCCTC
Organism: uncultured Halobacteriovorax sp.; assembly: GCA_913061265.1. Classification (GTDB taxonomy): domain Bacteria; phylum Bdellovibrionota; class Bacteriovoracia; order Bacteriovoracales; family Bacteriovoracaceae. Next base: position 300,492 of record CAJXVS010000006.1, read on the forward strand.
CAAGACCAACCATAAATCCTAAGACCATGGCCTTATAGTCCACCACCAAGGAGAGCTTAATAGGAATAAAGTCTCCAAGGACGGATAGCACAATAGGAGTAAAGACACTGACGATTAAAATAGCTAAGAGGCTTCCAAAAAATCCAAGCAGGCTTAAGTGAATACCGTAGATCTTAAAGATTTGTTTTCTTCTAAAACCTAATGAGTGCAGAGTCGCAATGCTACGGCGCTGCTCAGAAAGATAACTTCTGTATAAATAAAAGGCTCCAACAGTAGCGAGAAAGAGGGCCACTAAACTAACCAATCCAAGGAAATCGTTTAGGTAGTTAACCACTCTTCCTACATTTTCACTGGCATTTTGAGGAGTCAGAACTCGCTTTGAATTATCATCAAGAAGCTCTACAAGGTTTTTCTTAACCTCTTTAATATTAGAGGGCTGTTCGTAAAATTTAAAGTAATAGCCATACCAAACACTTGATCCTTTCTTAATGAGATCGGCACGGGCCAAGTCATTTAAACCAACAATAATTTTAGGCGCCATCGCCCCCATCTGAAAGGTCTGTCCGTGATCTTTATCTATAATGTCTGAGATAGTATATTCTGAAGCGCCAATCTTAAGCTTATCGCCTATTGAAACTCCGAGTTGAACCTTAAGCTCTGGATAGATCCAAACCTCTGAAGCCCCAAGACTTGCCTCACCTGGGTAATGCCCTCCCTTTTGAAGTTCAAGCCCCCCATAGAATGGGTAGCCTTCTTCCATAGCGGAGAACCAAACAAGACGAGTTAAGTCTTTATGAGAGGCCATGGTAAACATGCCAATATTTTTCTTAAGCTCGGTCTTCTCGCCGAGAGCTTTCTTTATATTACTTATCTTAGTTGGGCTAACAGATCCCCTACCCTCAATAGAAATATCAGCGCCCAAAATACTCTTGGCCCTGCCTTCAAGGACTTGATCAAAACTCACCCTAAAATGTTGCATGAGCATAAGGCCTATAAGGCCAAAAGCTATATTGAATAAAAAGATTAAACTAAATCGTTTTCTATTCTTGAATTCTCTAAAGGCGATTCGAAAGAGCATTCTAAGACTCAACTAGCTTCCCACCATTTAGGTGGACAGTCTTCTCGCAGTTCTTGGCGAGTTCTTTATTATGAGTGACGAGTATAAGAGTCGAGTTCTCTTCTCTAACAAGGCCAAAAATAAGATCCATTACCTTATCCCCTGTCTCTTCATCGAGGCTTCCACTTGGCTCATCAGCAAGGATCAAATCAGGACTAATAGAAAGCGCTCTTGCTATGGCGACTCTTTGTTTTTCTCCACCGCTTAACTGATCAGGAAAATGATCCTCTCTACTACTAAGACCAACTCTTGAAAGCCATTTCTTAGCCACTTCAAAGGGCTTATCCATTTTTAAGATTTCAAGGGAGAGGGCAACATTTTCTAGTGCACTTAAGTGAGGCAAGAGATGAAAGTTTTGAAAGATGATCCCAATTTTTTTGGCCCTAAGATCTGTCAATTCACTCTCGCCTAAACGACCTAGGTCCATTCCATCTAAGATGATCTTCCCATCATCAGGCTGATCTAACCCACTTAAGAGAGAGAGCAACGTCGACTTACCAGAACCACTTTGCCCTAAGATGGCCAAGGTAGATCCTTTTTCTAACTCTAAGTTTAAATCGTTGATGATCTCAAGTTTATTTAAACCTTGAGAGTATGACTTTTTTAATTTCTGAACATTCAAGATCATAAGAGTGGTTCCAATGTTTTAAGAACGGTTTGAGCGATAACTTCATGACCTGCTACATTAGGATGAATGCCGTCTTCTTGATTATACTTAGCTTCCCCTCCGACTTTGGCTAGGAGAAAAGGAATCTTAACTAATGAGAACTCGCTTTCAAGTTTTTTATACATCTTCTCGAAGTCAGTTCGATAAGTTTCACCATAGTTTGTAGGAAGAAGCATTCCAGCTAAGACAACTTTGATCTTATTCTTTCTAGCAAGTTCTATGATCTTTCTTAAGTTCTTCTCTGAATCACTTAACTTTACTCCACGAAGACCATCGTTTGCTCCAAGGGCCAAGATCAAGATACTTGGCTTTGCTTTAAGAAACCATCTTAGACGGCTAAGACCTGAGGCGGTGGTAGATCCACTTACACTTCCATTAAGAAGTTTAATCTCTTTGCCTTTCTTTTTTAGTTCACTTGCAACAAGGGAGGGATAGGCCTTTTCTTTTGGAACTCCATAACCTTCTGTCAGAGAGTCTCCAATAAAAAGGAGGGTCCCGCCTGCGTATAGGGTCTGTGAGAAAAGAAAAACAAGAATAAGGGATGTTAATTTCATGGGCCTATTATAGCCCGCTACCCTCAATTTTGGCAGGGCGAAAGCCCTTTGTTTTTGTCAAAAAACTGTCAAGTTTACTAAGCTCTTCTGCGTACTTAATCTGACGGTATAGTCCCAATATTTCCTTAGCATCAGAGTAGCTGGCCCAAGTCCTTGGAATTCTGCCCTCTAAGCTAAGAGCTCCTTCGCTCCGCTCTTTAGTAATGCCTGCCTTCTTTAGTTTCCTTAAGAATCGTGAATAAGCTTTTTCTAAGGGAGAATGCTTTGTCTTTAGAGATCTACGCCAAAAGAAAGTAAACAACGCAAAGAGTCCTAAACAAAAAAGGAGAAGGATAGCACTGCTATAGCGCTTCAATTTTCCAAAGTTGAGAAACTCTCTTTGGGCTGAATAGTCATAGCTGAGAAACTTTTGATTTAGATCTGTATAGAGAGAGTCCCAGGCGAAAAGTACTTTTGAGAAGATATTCTCTCTTTTCATTCCAATAAATTCTTTTAACTCCATTCCTTGTGGGATTTCGTTACTTGAAAGTAGTCCTTCAAAACCAAAGGTTATCCTATTTGGAGCGACAACCTCAGTTGGATCTCCTCGTAGCCAAGAAGTTCCATCATAGTACTCAAGCCAAGCATGAGCATCCTGCCCTCTAATTTGATAGTAGCCTCCAGTAGGATTATAAAGCCCGCCATGAAAGCCAGTTACGATTCGAGTTGGAACTCCGTTTAACCTAAGAAGTACTGCTGCAGCTGATGAGAAGTGTTCACAAAAACCAAGCTTGCTAGTAAAAAGAAAGCTCGAGAGCGTCGCTTGCCCAGGTTTTAAAGAATAGGAAAACTTTCCGAGCCTAAAGTATTCAGAAATATTCTTATAAGTCGACTTAGCATCCTCTGCTTTTAAAGAGGCCGCAAGTTCTTTGACCTTATCCCCAACAGATGAGTCTACTTGAAGAAGCTTTTTTAAATCTCCCCTATTAATAAACTGATCTTTGAGCCCCGTAAAGTCAGCGCTATAACTTAATTTATGATTTCCAAAGGGATGAAATTGAACGATTCCCCCAGGGCTATAAGACTTATGACCAGGTGAGAAAGACCTAAAGGTCTTAGTTCCTTTTAAGTGAAAGAGCGGTGCACTCTCTAAACTATCGAGATAGACTTGATAATCAAACTTAACCTCTTTGTTATAACGAAAGCTCCTCTTTCTTAAGATTTTACCGCGCCCCCAGCTAAAACCATTGTTTTCAGAGAGGATGCCACCTCGCCAATAAAGAAGAGGCATGGCAATCGCATCTTCTTTAATCCTCACTCGAAGATAGATGCTATCATCGCTCGCAATCTCTGAAATACTTCCAGGTTTTAACTCTGAGGTAAAGCCTGTTTTCCCAACAGCCTTTTTAGAAATAGAAAAAACATTCCCAATGGGAATTCTTGGAAAAATAATAAAGAGTAAAAAGGTAAGAGGAAGCGAGAAAAGGTAGATTTTCTTTAATAAACTTCTTCTCGCAAAATGAAAGCGCTCTTCATAAGTGTTAACTTCAACAATCTTATGAAACCTTGCCAGAAGAGCGAATAAAAACAGAGAGACCAATAAGATATAAACGGCGAACCAGAGGGAAAACTCATCGAGAAGTTGCCCTAAGAGGAGGAGCTGGCAAATAAGGACAAAGACTGTAAAGTCCTTAATCTTTTTGAGATCAAAGCTCTGTAAGAGAGCAAGCAAGGTCAATAATGAAACAGAAGGAGCAATGCCCTTTAGAGTTGAGTATTCATTAAAGCAATAGAAGCCCGCTCCTAAGGTCATCAAGGTTTGAATATACCAAGGAACATAAGTCTTTCTTTTACCAAGCATCCAGCTCACAAAAAAGAATGTTCCCATCAATATCTGAACGCCAAGAGGCTTTAAGCTAAAAAAAGGAAGAGCTATTAAAATAAGAAGCAGAAGCGAGCACCTTCTTAGACCTAGCTGATTGATAACCCTCATGGTTGGCCCTCGCTCATTGCGATAACCTTTAAACAACGATAAAGATGATTCTTCCCAAAGCCGTTCGGAACTACTGAACCCATTAGATCTAAGCTATAGGAAGCTCCTTGCTTCTCTGCCTCTATCAACCAATACGTTAAAAAGCCCAGCCTATCCTCTGCATCAAAGGACCCAAGTTGTTTTTCATTAAATTCATAATTTTGAGAAACCTCACCTTCATATTCTTTTAGAAGAAGTTCCCCTCGTCTGGCAAAAATCTTCCAATCTATTCGGGCCACTCCTTCAGTCGTGTACCTTTTGTGAGTTTTAAACTCTTCATTAAGCTGATTAGATCTCTGTTCCCCTTCACCGGAGAAAATCACTTCATTAGTAGGAAGAGGTTTAAATTTAGGGTTAGGAACAATGCATATCTCTTTTTGAATACGGTAGGGTTTCCAGCTTTTAAAGAGCCCAAAAGGAAAGCTTGTATAGAGGTCAGTCTTCTTGATTAAATGAACCCCTACTTTTCTCTTTTTTAAAAAGACCTTTATAGACGCGCTCTCTCCAGGGCCTAGTTCAGTGATAAACTCACTTTCTGAATCTTTAATACCGGCTTCAATATCAAAACGTGGCTTGACTCCTGCATTCTTAAAATCAACTTCAACCAAGAGAGGTTCTGTTTCAAAATAAATATCAGAAACCTTTAGGCGAAGGATCTCAAGTCCATGCAAATTATAATTTGTAACAATACAGCTAACCCAAACAATAGAGACAAAGAGAAAACTGCAAAAATAAGCTAGAGAATTGGCATAGGAAAGTGAGATAAGAAAGAGGATAAAGATAAGTAAGCAAAAGTAGCCACCGCTTACCGTCAAAAAAATATAGATGCGCCCTTCTTTAGTCACATCATTTACTTTCTTAATAATCTTTTTTTTAAGAAACCGAAACATGAGATAGATAAGTCTTTACTAGATTGGCCCCGTGCTTGATCCCTTTATGGCTGGCCAAACGATGACCCCAAACAAAGGGAGCTGCCATTTGTATGTCTTCAGGTAAGACATGATCCCTCTCGTTCATATAGGCTAAGGCCTTAGAGACAAAGAGCACATCGCGCCCTGCTCTTGAAGACAAGAATCCATTTTCAGCATCCCGTCTGGCATACTCTAAAAGATCTAAGATATAATCTGCTATGGCATCACTTACTTTAACAAGATCTACCATATCTTGGATTTCGCTAAACTCTTTAATACTAAGAACCGGCTCTACGTCTTCAAATCTTCTATCTCTTTTAGGAAGAAGTAATATTCTCTTCTCTACTTCTCTTTCCGGAAGATCTAAATAAAGAGACATCCTAAACCTATCGATTTGAGATTCAGGTAGTAAGTGAGTTCCTATTTGATCAAAAGGATTTTGTGTGGCGACTAAGATAAAAGGATTTGGAAGCTGTAGGGTTCCTTGATCGTGACTGACACTACCCTCTTCCATGGCCTGCAAAAGAGCACTTTGAGTTTTAGGGGTTGCCCTATTTAGTTCATCAGCGAGAACAAAGTCATTCACTAAAGGCCCACTTCTAAACTCAAATTCAGATTTCTCTTTAATAAAGATATTGGTTCCGATGATATCGGCCGGTAAAAGATCGTTAGTGCATTGGATCCGCGCCATCTTAAACCCCAGGAGCCTAGAGAGCACTTGAACCAAAGTGGTTTTACCAACGCCAGGGACATCTTCAATAAGAAGGTGGCCACGGCTAAAGAGGCAGGCCAAGGCCAGTCTTACCTCTTGCTCTTTTCCGAGGACAATTTCACTTAGTTTTTCTTCAATAGTTTTTATTTTATGGACGCTCATAAACATAAATTCTAAAGCTGCTTTGCCCCACTTACCAGCAACAAAACCTGTCACTATAGCTGTAAGTATTGATTATTATGTAGGCCTTTTTCAGAGATTCTTGGCCTTTGACCATATTCCTGGTCCTGCTACACTGCCCAAAACGAGGCATTTTTATGAAATTGAAAGGATTGATTTTTATTTATGTTCTGACCGCGCTAACTAGCTGTGCAGGACCGATGAACCCCTTTGGTGCTATCAACCAAAATCAAAGGGCCATCAATTCTCTTAATGAAAGGAATCCTTCAAGTTATTTAAGTAATACAAATGCTCTAATCGACTTCTTCCCAAGCCGCCAGAACTGGCATCAATCCATTAATTTCAAGGCGCGTATCTTTGATGAAAATGGTCTGGGCTCAAGAAGAAAAGTTAGGTTCTTTTATAACGACAAAGACATCTCAACCCAGATCTTAGAAGTTGCCACGAAGAATATCTCTAAAGATGAAAAGACTTTAACTTATTCGATTGAGAACTTTAGATTAAACCTTGAAGATGAAAATAAAATATCTGTCGTCTACCAAAGGGATGAACATTCCTCTCCTTTAATAAAGCATTATGAAGAACCAGTCTGTCCTATCGACTCGGTTCAAAAGGTCAAAGACCTAGGTCCTTTTGCTGATCAAAAGAAAACCTTCTCTTCTATTGAAAAAATCTCTTTGAAAGAAGGCATGAACCCTAGCTTGTTAGCAGGACTGATAGCACAAGAGTCAGCCTTTAATCCTAAGGCCATTAGCTGGGCTAAGGCCATTGGGCTCACTCAAGTGACAAGCCTAGCTGAACAACATGTTATTGAGAAACATCCAGACTGGCCTAGATACGAAGGTCTCTCTGATTTTAGTTACCCAATGGTAAAATCGCTTATTCTCATGGGTAAGATTAATAAAGATAATGAATGGCGCCTTAATAAAGAGATGTCCATCAAAGGTGGGATTGAGTACCTAAGGTTTGTGGAATCTTACTGGAGCACTAAAGCTAACAAAGACATTATAGAAAAGGTTTTTCCTAATAGGCCTGAAGTATATGAGGATGTTATTCTAGCTTCGTATAACTCAGGTCCTTATAGAGTTAAGAAATCTATCTTTAAACTAGAAGAGAACTGGCTTGAATCTAATAAATTAGTTGAAGCTAAGAAGTATGTTAGAAAAGTGAAGTCTTATTGTTTTCATTTTTCTAACTCTAGTGAGTCATACGCCCCTCTTACAGCGAGCAGTCTATGAAAAAGCGTCCTTTGATCTTTAACTTCTACACTTTATTCTTCTTAAGTGTGGCCGTTAGTTTTCCCATTCAAATCATGTCTCTATACGGACATGGCCCAACTGAAGCGGGAATGATCATGAATAAGATGTCTTATTTGAACTGGTCAGTTGTGGCGGTTTGCGCCTTAAACGCCCTCTGTTCATATAACGGTCATTGGCTTTTAAAATTCAGCTTACCCATTTCTTTTTTCACAGTAGCTTTAAACAACTTCTATGTCTCAAGACTTGCTAACGACTTTAGTCCTATGGCAACAACCTTCGCTACCTTAGCTTTTGGTATCACGAGTACTTACCTCTTCTTTACTCAAGAGAAGTCACTTTTAGATGATCAAAACAGTAGATGGTGGCTTGCTCCTAAAAGGTTTCAAAGAAACCTTCCAGTCTGGGTTCAAGGTCCCCTTGGAAGTCCCCTTCTTTCTAAAACTTTTGATATTTCAAGCTCAGGGGCTTTTCTCTCGCATCCTTCTTTAGCGAAAATGAACGAAGAGTTAACAAAACCAATCAATGAAGGAGATAAGATCTCTCTTACTTTAGGACTATCTGGTCAAAAGGAGTTTTCTTGTGATGCTGAAGTCGTTAGGCTCTGTGAGCCTAACGGAAGTTATCCCGGCGGGATCGGTATTAAGTTTGAAGATTTGACCTTGTCTAATAAGTGGATCCTCGATCAAATCTTAAAAGACACGGCCATAATAGCTTCTGCTTAGTGCAGAAGCTTCCAGCCTTCTAAGAAAGCTTTGTATTCACGAACAATTGTAGTTGGATTAGAGTTTGGAGTTGTAATCACTTTACAAGATCCACCTCTAGGTCCGCTTCCAAAGAATCTCTTCTTTTTACACTTAATAGAAGCGTTACACTTCTTAAAGCTACAATCAAGAGCGTTCCCTGGATGAGCTTGAAATCTAAGGCTGTTATTTGCAACAGCATTCTTGATTCCGTTTACACACTTAGTAAAGTAACTCTTATCAAGAGCCGTTGAACAAAGGTAGTCAAAGACCACTGCTTTATATTCTTCAAGGCTTGAATTTAAGTTAATTGACGTTGTCGAAGTAAAACTAAGCATCTGAAGGGCCATTGATTTTTGACATCTTTTATCTGAGTTATCAAAGTTACAAAAGAACTTAGGAAAGCTTAATCCGCCGTCTTTAAAATTACCCCAGTAACTTGAGTAATTCTTTCTAGCTGTCTTTAGTCTCCAACAAACACCAACACTACAATCAAGAGGTGAAGTAAAAGTAGCATCGTTTACTTGAACATAGTCTTCTCTAGTTCTGTCGGCTTTCTTATAAAAACCATCAGTTTGAAGTCTTTCAAATTGAGTACTTGTTAAGCTTCCACTTACTGGAATCTTCCAAACACTTGAGAGCTCAGGAGCGATATTAAATCCACCGTTACAACCATTTAACGTAGCGTAAGCTAGTTTAGTAAAATGAGAATTAAGTTTTTGAAGTGTGCTCTTATGACTACCTGGTTCGATAGTTCCGTTGCTTTTGGCTAGTTTAATGGCCCATGGACTTGAGTGACCATAGTAATCAAAGCTGGCGATCTTTTTGAAGAAAAGCATTTCTTCTACAAGGTTATAAACATTAAAGTTTGTTCCAATTTGCTTAATAATAGGAAGGTTGAATTTCTCAAGAACTTCTTCGTTATCAGTGCTTCTAACGTCTGGTGAAGAGATGACAACAACCTGATGGTCTTTATACATTTCTTTGTATTTATAAGCCTGAATCAAACCTGATTGAAAGAACTGATCAGAGTCTTCATCAACACTTGAGCCAACAACAACTACGTGAGTTACTAAGTCTGGGTTTAGAGTCGATGTCCCTATTGCCGTAACTATATACTCTTTAGAGCCTTTGTTAGAAAGAGAAGAGGAAGTGTCCCCGGACCGGTCAGCCTGAGCAAAAACATTGGTTGTTATTGCAGCTACCACTAAGAGTGCCATTATTTTTAAGTTTTTCATGGGGGCAAACTAAGGCAGAAAACTGGCTTTGTTAAGGTGTATTAAGGACCCTTTCTTTTTTACCTACTAGCTTCCTAGTTGTAAGAATTATACAAGGCAAGACCACTAAATCGCATACTAGGGCCATAAATAAGACAAATGAAGACAGGATCCCAAAGTTCTTATTTGGTGTAAGGCTGGCGAAAATGAACAAACCAAAGCCACTTACGAGAATCATTGTCGTCACGACTAAGGCCATTCCTGTACCACTTATAACTTCAATCAAGGCCTCTTTTCGCTCCATTCCTGCCTTAATCAAACTATTATAATGGGCCAAGAAATGAATCGTATCATCTACGGCAATCCCAAGAGTAACTGAGGCGACAATAGCGCAGCCGATATCTACCGGCGTCTTTATAACAGTAAGAAGACCTGCCCCTAAAATAATGGGAATAAAGTTAGGGATAAGCGAGAGGAGCCCTATCTTTAATGACCTAAAGACTAAAATCAAGATCAATGTGATGACGGCTAAAGCAATACCCATGGAGTTTAAAAAAGTTTCAACCACATAACTATTCATCATTTGAAAAAGAATAGGCTTCCCTGTGGTTGAGACAATTAGACCTAGGCTTCTTGCTTTCTCTTCAATTTGCTCTACCCTCTCTAAACTTTCTTTTGAGTTTTGTACCGACCACAGAAGGCTTAAGCGCAGTTCTTTTTGCTTCAGGTCCATGCGATTGTTAAGGTCCATCCCCTGAGGAAGACCCATTGTATAAAGAAACAATTCCTGAGCTATCATCTGTTTTGAGTCAGGAAGCACATAGTTCTCAGGAAGACCTCCGTGAAGAGATTGATTCACTTCTTTAATAATATCTATGACTGATATGACCCTATTTATATAAGGCTGCTGATTAAGCCAGTCCTGAAGTTTATCAACCTTATTTAAAAATAGTGGATCATTGACCCCATTAATTTTACCACTATCAATAACTAACTCAGGGCCACCTACCCCACCAAAAGTCTTGAGTGTAAATTGATTACCAATGCTTATAGGGTTTGTTTTATTAAAGTATTTATAAGGATTTGAGTTCACTTCATTTTGATAAGCGAGGTATCCAAAAAGAGAACTGCCAAAGATAAAGATGACCACGACAAGGAGATGGAAGCGGTCTAAGAAATCAATATATCTTTTAGCGAATTTATAATTGATTTTCTTTCCCCTACTTTGCTTTGAATTAGGAGATATATTAAAAAAGACAATCGACGATGGAATGATAAGGATAGAGAAAAGGAAGGCCATCATAGTAGCAATTCCTGCAAGAAGCCCCATCTCGGCGACTGGCCTTACGTCTGAAGTGGTTAAGCTAAAGAAGCCAACGGTGGTTGAGATAGAAGTTAAGAAGATAGGCCAAACATTCTTCTTTAAAGCGCCCTTTAAAGCGGGAACAACTCCTTCTTCTTTCTTATAAAGATAGAAATAAGTTGAAAGTAAATGCACCGAATCAGCAATGGCAATGGCGATAATAATCCCCGGTAAAATAAACGTCAGTGAATTCATCTTGATCTTTAAAAAGCCTATAAGCCCCGTCATAAAGATTAAGGTCGTGCCTATAATAGCGAGAGGAAGAAAGACTCCCCAGAAGTTCTTAAAACAGATGATTAGATAAACAATAACCAGAAGAACCAAGATGGGGTTGATTGTTTTCAAGTCGAGAAAGGAAGTGCGTTTAAAAGTCACATTTAAAGCTGGAGCTCCTAGGATATGATAGTCAATCCCAAGTGGTTTTAAATACTTCTCACCGATTTCCCTAACGCCATCAAAGATTCCATCTGGGTCAAGGTTCTTTTCTTCTTTTTGAACAATACGCCCATAGACCACTGCACTCTTATGATCCTTACTCAAATAAACACCCGGTAAAACCCGGTGCTTATCAAAGACTTCCTCTCTAGCTTTTAAGAAATCTTTTGAATTAATCTCATCGAGAGGCATAAACTCTTCAGTTGAGATATCATCCTCTTCGGAGAAGCTTATATTATAATTGGTCAATGATTCGACTCGAATTACATCTTGAACCTGCCACATGCTTTCAGTGATCTCGCTTAGAAGCTTCATTTTTTCAGGCGAGAAAAAGCTTTCTTTAGAGTTGATAACTAAAACAATGGATTCATCATTTCCAAACTTCTTTTCAAAAGAGTTCAGTAAAGTGATATTTGGGTCGCTACTTCTAAACCAAGTTCTCGCGGAGAAATCAAGAACGATATCCCCAGCAAAAGGGGTGAACATAATAAGTAAAAGAAAGGAGATGACCAAGTTGGTTTTAGGCTTTCCTATACAAAAATGACTTAATCTCTCTTTTAAATTCATAATACTTAATGTTCTAACAGTTTTTTTTCTTCTTGTAGAGGGCTGTTATGTCACTAAAAGATGGTAAGTATCAAGGGCCAGCTTAGACGCTTCTTCTACAGAGGCACCATAGAAAACAATCCCGTCTTGATGACCTTCCATAACAAAGATCCCATCTCTTGATAGCTTTATAAGTTGCTTCACTTCTTCAGCCATTTCTTTAGTCCCATAAGGGGTCTCTTTCTTTGTTCTAGAATAATCCTTCTCAAGCATCTTCTTCCAAAGAAGTGGATGATGCACATGAAAGATGGCCTTGATTTCTATCGACGCTTGATAGATCCCTGCATGAGTAAGAGACTCACTAGAGGCCTCTAGTGGTCCATGGCAGGCAATAGATTGGTTCTCTAGAGATCCATCCACTACCTTGGTATAGTGTTCCCCATTTAAGTGCTTTAACTTACCAGTTTGAGTTCCCGTAATGAGAAATTGAGGAAAGTCTGTTTTGACTAATTCTTGATAATTCTTTCTTAGGGATAGGTTTCCAAACCCAATCTGTTCGGGAAGGTACTCGCCTATTAGATTTAATTCAAAAAGCTTTTCTCTATGTTTTTCGATGACCGAGTATTCCGTTGAATCAAGCGGCCCTGTTTTTATATAAGAACTAAAGTGAAACTTAATGACTCCATCATCAACCATAAAGTTCGTTATCCATTTCAGTCAAACATTTAAGCATGGCCTCTCTGGTTTGCTCCATCAGCTTAGGGGCATCTTCTTTGGTCATCCCTTTGGTTTCAATAATGGGAAGTCTGGTAGAGATAATCTTTCCACTACGCCACTTATTTAAATCAAGCTTCTTTGAATAGCTGCTAAAAATAATAGGTGCAATGGGACATTCAGCTGCAATAGCCGTTACAAAGGCGCCTTTCTTAAAAGGAAGAAGTCCTCTTCCTTTGCTTCTTGTCCCTTCAGGCATTACCCACACAGAGATCTGTTCTTCTTTGATTCTTCTGGTCACCTGCTCCATAGACTTTCTAGCCTTATGAGAGTTCTTTCTATTAATGAGGATATTCCCAGATAGCCAAAAGAACTGGCCAAAAAAAGGAATCAAAATAATTGAACTTTTCCCAAGGACAACAGTTCTTTTATGAACAGAGGCGCCACCAGGGAACATGTCTAAGTCGTTTTGATGATTGGAGCAATAAACGGCCGCTCCTATCTCATCATGAAGGTGATGATTTCGTTGTTCGAACTCAACCCCTAAGATTAAAAAGCCTTTCCAGCCGAGCATCCTTGAGATCAGGTATACATTATTTGGATGCCTAGGCCTAGCCAGAGAAATCAGAATCCCTAAAGTCATAACACAGGCAATATAAATTCCAATGAGAATAAAACGAACTATCTTAAGCATCTTTAAACCCAAACTTTTCACCATCTTCAATCTTAGTTTTTGGAAGAACAACTGAGGCCGGAGCAATAGTCACCCTCTCCCCTACTCGAGCTCCCCCCATGATCATGGCGTTAAGACCCACGGTGGTTTTTTTCTTTATCTTAAGTTCATCGATGACAAGCAGCCCATGCATAGCATAGTGAGACATTAAAACTGCTGAGCCCCCAATCGTTACATTATCTTCGAGCTCAATCAAGCAAGCGTCAGAGATATTTGAAGTATTGATGATGACATTCTTTCCTATCTTCATTCCCATCATTCTAAAAAAGATTTCATTCAAAATGGAGGGGGTTATAAAATCCAAGACCGTATAACGAACAAGGTAAATCATTCCATTATGAAGATACCAAGGTACTGTTTGTACTGAGAGCCAAGGCCCTCGATACTTTCCATTTCTTCTGACCATCAATAAAAAAGGATAATTAAAGACAGGCACGATAAAGATCAGGCTGATCACAAATAAAAAAGCCCCACTTCCAAAAGCAAAGGCCATCACAAATCCCCTCGCTAAGACGGCCCAACCAGAAGTCATCTCATAGACCCAAATAGTAAGGCTGACCCCTGGTGTACAGGCCAAAGAGATACAGGTTACATAAAGAAGGATCAAAGGAGCAGAGCTCAAAAAAGAGACTGTATTAGGAAAGGCCCGAAAGAGGTTTTCAAAAAGACCTAGAAGCCCTTTCTTACGGGACTTCTTCTTATTAATATCAGAGTCGGCTAAGCTAGTTTTTTTATTCACCGCCCTATTTTCGCTGTTTTTACCACTCTTTGTAAATGTTCGATCGCAGTGTAGAATTAAGAAATGGTTAATTTTCGAACAAGACTCAAAGAAGTCGCTCTTTTCTCAATTCCCATCGTAGCAGGCCAGCTTGGACAGATGTTCTTTGGAATCGGCGATATTATGGTAGCTGGGCGTTATTCAAATGAAGTTGTAGCAGCTCTAGGAGTTGCCACAGGTATCTTTGCTCCTTTTATCATGGTGGGTCTTGGAATTACCTACGCTGTTTCGGCCATTGCGTCACAAAGAAGAGGCAAGGGCCATGATCAAGAAGATCTCGTAGGGTCCTCTTTAATGGCCATTCATATAGCGGGGGCTTTTTTATTAGTCTGCCTATTTGCTCTAATCTTTAATTTAGAAGTATTGGGACTTCCTGAGGCTATTCACTCTAAGGTCTTCACTTACCTTCTCGTTGCAGGAGCCAGCCTATTTCCCGTCATGCTCTTTCAGGTCTTTAAAGAATACTTACAGGCCTTTGATGATACCTACTTCGCCAATGGAACAATTCTAGCTTTTAATATTATTAATATCGGAATGAATATTGTTCTTATGTTTGGTTTTGGTCCTATTCCAGAACTTGGAATAATGGGTGCTGCCATTGCTACTTTAATATCTCGCTCGTTAATGGCCGCTGTCCTTATGAGATACACTATCAAAAAGCACCCCTTCGCATTTATCTATAGCAAGAAAACGGTTAAGGCCGTCCTAGGGCTTGGGATTCCAATTTCTCTATCAACTCTAATAGAAGTTTCAGTCTTCTCAGTTGTCACTGTCTTGATTGGAAAGATGTCAGTCACTGCCAGTGCTTCTCATAGCATTGTACTAAATTTAGCCTCACTTACCTTTATGGTACCTCTGGCCCTAGCTTCAGTCGCTTCAGTTAAAATCGGTGCCGCTTATGGAAAAGAAGACCCAGCAGAGTTATTACAATACACCCAAGCTACAGAGTTTTTAGCAGTGGGTTTTATGTGCTTTACCGCCCTTTGTTACTTCTTTATTCCTGATCTTCTTCTAAGGTTCGCCACTAGCGATCCAGCTATCCTAAAGTATGGAGCTAGCATGCTGGTCTTTGTGGCCTTCTTTCAAATTCCAGATGGCATCCAAGTAACGATGTCCGGGATTCTAAGAGGCATGGGCGTCACCAAAGAAGTAATGTTCTTCGCCTTTATAAGTAACTGGGTTATTGGTATTCCAGTGGGGCATTACTTTGCTGTCACTAAAGGTATGGAAGCCGCCGGCTACTGGGCCGGGCTAGCGACGGGATTAACAGTTATGTGTCTCTTTTTGAGTTTTGTCTTTTTTAAAAAGTACAAAGAGTTTAAGAATTCTATTCCTCAAACTTAAGTCGATACCCAATTCCTCTTACAGTCTCAATCCACTCCTCTCCAATCTTTTGTCTTATTTGGAGAACGTGGGTGTCCACTGTTCTAGTCGTCGGATAGTTCTCATATCCCCAAACTTTATTAAGGATCTCTTCTCTTGAAAAAGCGCGGTTCGGGCTTTCTGCGAGAAGCTTAAGAAAATCAAATTCCATCTTAGTAAAATCAAGTTGCTTAGCATCTACTGTTACGATTCTTTGAATGGAATCAATCACGAGGTTTCTTAAACTAAGAACCTCATCAGTCTTAGTCGCGTCAGATTGAGATTCAACCTTATCTCTAATTTGAACCCTAACCCTGGCCACTAGTTCTCTTGGTTCAAAGGGCTTAGTAATATAATCACTTGCACCACTTTCAAGACCAATGACTTTATCAATTAAGTCAGTCCTAGCTGTTAACATAATAACAGGTTGCTTACTACCTGCTGTTCTTATCTCTTTAAGAAAATCAATCCCCTGTCCGTCAGGAAGCATCCAATCAAGGATCATCAACTTATAATCATCAATGCTCTCTTCTCTAGCTTCGCCAATAGACTTAGCCCAAGTGACGTCAAAGTTTTCATCCGATAAATACTTCTGCAAACTGTCGCCTAAACTTTGATCATCTTCAACAATTAATATTTTATCCATTTTCAACTCCCGTTTTTTGATTCTTAAAACTAATTGTAAAAGTTGTAGGGTTTGAGACAAAGAGCATTTGCCCCTGCATCTCCTTAACAACTTTCTTTACAATATTTAAACCCAGACCTGTGCCTGAACTTTTATTTCCTTTTACAAATTCTCTCGTCAGTTCTGCAAGATTATCAAAGTCACATACCCCTTGATCTCCCACTTTTACAAAGAGGTCTTCCCCTTCCATCTTTAAATCAACATGAATAGGAAGAGTGCCATGAGTGATGGCGTTCTCTACTAAGTTCTTTACGCAAATATGCGCCCAGTAAGTATCTGTGCAAAGAGTTTTATCTTCTTCTAAGTAACTGACTGTAAAGTCCCCTGGAAGCCTCTCTTCGTAGGGACCGAGAAGATCTTCAAAGAAGTGATTCAAACTCTCTACCGGCTCAAAGTTAAAGTTTATTAGCTCTTTACTTTGTTGTGCCTTGAGATAGTTTCTGCTGGTCTCAGTTAAGCGCTGCATACGATAGACTTCAGAGGAGAGCCTTAAAAAGGCTTCTTGAGTTTGTTCATCTAGTTTTTCATAGTTCTTATTAAGTCTTTCGATAGTCAAAAGCATACTGGTAATGGGCGTTCTAAACTCATGAGTTAGAACCTGCAAGGCCAGCCTACGCCTATCATCTTCGAGCCTCTGCCCCTTGATCTTAACCAGCAAGAGACGAACAGAAACAATAATCATAATAAAAAGGCCTATAAAAACCCCAAGAGTAGAGGTGTTGGCCATTCTAAAGATATGCCTTACATTATAGTTCCAGCAAAGCTCCCCATCTTTATGAAAACAAGTACGGTCGCTCTTATAGTTTTGCAGACTATAAGGAGAACTCTCTAAGAAGTTATCAAGATCTTCTTTTACATAAATTCTGTATTCAAGAATATTGAAGATCTTCGGATAGCGTAGACGAGCAAAGAGATAATCTCTTGTTAAGATAGAGCCAAGTCCTTTTCCTAAATCAGAAAGAGCCTCTTCATCAAGTTTTTCTAAGATTGAATAGATTCCGCCAAGCTCACCTACTTCATAACGAAGTTGTCTTAACTCCATTGTATGGAAATATGAGAGATGATTCTTTACCCATTTTTTATTATCATATCCGCCCTTTTTGAGGTTATAGGCCAAGAAGGCAAATGATTTACCAGAAGGGTGCATATAAGGAGGGTCGGTGAAGAAGCTCGATGGTAAGTAAGACTTTCCACCACAGCGAAATTCTTCCCAAACCCAAACCTTTTCAAAGTTCTCTGTATTGATCAGTTTTGTAAAACCTTTAAAACAGTTCTTAGTGGTGCTATAGAGAATGCTATTATCTGTTCCGGGCTCCGGTAAAGTATTCGCTGGATCAAGAAGCTTAAACTGCTCTGGTGAAAAATAGAGTGAATTAAAATTGACGATAGATTGAGGCGCCACTCTTCTTTGAAAGTCGGTCTTAATGGCGTTGATTTCCATGACCTCTTCTTGCGTAGCAACATGAGATCCCTGAATGAAAAGAGCGAAGTAACCTAGTGTGAAGGCGATTCCTACAGCAGTGAATATTAAGGTAACGTACAGCTTCATGTCTCTCCAAGCATCTCAAAAGCCAGATTATCACTAATAAAGGGCTATTTGTCAGGGTACTGTCAAAATCTAGCGTTTTTTGTTAAGCTGCCAATCCCTAGTCCCCATCAAAAGGTAGTTCATGATTATTTTAGGTATTGATTTAGAAGGTGTTAACCAAAACTTACTCGAAAACGGAGTTAATTTAGAAGTTGATCGAGTTATTGAAATCGGAGCGGCCCTTCTCGACTGGGATGCTGGTCAACCTGTCAGTATGATTTCAGAGATCGTTAACGAGCCAGATCGCCTAAAGATATCTAAAGAGCTTGAAGATCTAACGGGAATCTCAGAGAGTATTTGCCAAGAATGGGGTCTATCAGAAAAACATATAGTTCCTACTCTTAAGAACCTAGCCGCCATGATGGAACGAGCCGATTATTGTATGGCCCATAATGGGACTAACTATGATGAGCCCATGATCAAGGCCATGTTTGAGAGATTTGACCTCGTAATGCCTGAGAAAGTCTGGATCGATACAATGGTTGATATTGAATTTCCAAATAAGATTAGAGGCAGAAGCATGGCCCTCCTAGAGCATGCCCATGGCTTTATAAATCCTTTTCCCCATAGAGCTATCACTGATGTCCTGGCCATGTTTAAGATCGCCAGCCACTACGATATTGACCGTATGGCCAAGTTAGCTGAGTCCCCTGTTGTAAAACTTATTGCTAAGTTAAATGCTCCTAATTGGAAAAATGCTAACGAGGTAGATAGGTTCAACAAGGTCAAACATAAGGTAGCAAAGGCTAGATTCAAGTGGAACCCAGGTAATAAAACTTGGTTCAAAGAGGTCCATAAAGTCCTTATTGACGAAGATAAGATAAGCTATGAATTTGACTGGTATGTTGAAGAGTAGAGTACTTATTTCAGCTATTTACCTTATATTTTTCTAAATAAAACCCGAGCTTTTTACTAAAGTTATTCCGTTTTATGGCCGATTAGTTTCCTGTATCAAAAAGCGATCCGGAGACTTTATGTCATCTCACCATAACGACGAAGAAAAAACAGATGATGGCTCAGTCTGGACCTCCTATTCAGATCTTTTCACGACCGTCGCCGTTATCTTTTTGGTCATGTTTGTCTTCGCTCTTTTAAGATCTGGCATCAATACGGCCAAGGCCATTAAAGAGAAAAAGGCACAACAAGAAATCTTAGAGGGCAAGATCCCCGCTAAGGTTGCATTAGAGAACCAAACGAAAAAAGACAGCCTCAATGAATCTATCGTTGAGATGAATGAATTCAATCAAGTTATCGATAATAAAATGTTAGAGATAAATTCATTCCAAGAAAAGATGAAGAAGCATCAGAACGTCATGGTGGATCTTTTAAAAGACCAAGAGATTAAAGAAACAGTGATGAAAGAGCTTCGTGTAGAGCTTGATTCAAAAGAACTTCAATTAGAGAGAACAAACCAAAAGATTACAGATATCAATAAGCATTTAGATCAAAAGGTATTAGATCTAAGTGAGAATATGAAAAAGAATGAAGAACTTGAATTAAAGCGCCAAGAGCTAGCAAAGCTTATTGAACAGAAAGAACAGCATGTTGTTAAGCTTCAAGAAGAACATGTTGATAAAGTCATTCAAAAGAATCAAGAAATCACGACCCTACAAGAAGAAGTTGCTAAGAAAGATAACTCCAATATCGAGCTTGATAAAAAGATTACTGAACTTAAAAAAATAAAGGAAACAAAAGATGAGATGATCGTCTCTCTTGAAGTAAATGTAAAAGATCTCGAAGAGAACGTAGAGAGTAAAAAATCTGATCTTGCCAAACTAGATAAGAAAATTGAGCAGATACAGCAAACAACTGAGTTAAAATCTAAGAATATTGAAAATCTACAAAAGAAGCTTTCAGTAGAATTTGATACGAACCAGAAACTTGAAAGTAAGGTCGCAAAATTAAATAATAATCTTCAAAAGAAAACTTCTGAAATAAGTAAATCAACAGAAGATATTAAGCACCTTCAAAAGACCATCCTCTCTAAAGATAAGAGCATTAAGAACTTAGATAAGGAACTGGTCTCACTTCAAAATACATACAATCAATCAGTTCAAGAGAATCAAGACTTAAGTATGAAATCTGAAGAGCTTACAAGCGCTTTGAGTAAGACTAGGGAACAAATCATTCAGGAGCAATCTCAACGAAATAAAATAGAGGCTGACTACCATGCGGCGGTTCTTAAAACTCAGAATATGAAACAGAACATAGACAATATGACTGAGAATGTTGATGGTTTACAAAAACAAATAATTGAAAAAGAAAACCATGTCGCAAACCTAAAATCTAAATTAAGTAAATCAGTTGATAAGAATAGTAAGGCCTCACTTCATAACCAAAACCTTAGTGGTGAAATTTCTGAATTAAAATCAAAGGTGGTCGATCTTAAGCAAAACATTGGAGAGGAGAGGATTCAAAAAGAAAACCTCAATAAAAAAATAACAGGACTCGAGGGACAACTAAAGGAAGGAGTCAGTCAAAGATCCGACCTTCAAAATCAGGCTCAAGGTCTTAGAAATCAAATCACGGCCCTGAATGATTCTTTAAAGAAAAGAAGTGAAAACCAAACCATATTAGAAAAAGGGCTTGCTGACCTACAAGAATCATCAAAGGCAAAAGATGGGCAAAAAGCTGAGCTCTCAAAACATATAAAAGGTCTTGAATCAAAAGTAATGGGTCTCAAGAATCATTTAACCGGTCAAACAAAAAATGCAAATGAGCTTTCAAAACAACTAAGTGATATGCATGAAAAATTCCTCCAAGGAAATACGAAGATTGGAGAACTTAAGAATAAAATTGGCCAAAGAGATGCTACTATTGGGGATTTAAATTCGAAGATTAGTGGAATGCAAAACCAAGTTGCTTCGACGAACAATGCTGGTGAGAAGATTAAAAATAATTATAATAAAGTTGCCCAGAACTACTCTGATACTCTTCAAAAATCTCAAGCTCAGGAACAAGAACTTATCAAGCTTAATCAAAAAGTTAGAAACCTCTATGGTAAGATTCAAGACTTAAAAGGTGCTCCAGTAGAAGAGAAAAATCCAAAGCTAGAAGAAGAATTAAGTCTACTCGCAAGGCAAAATCAAAATTTAAAAGATCAGTTAAAAAAGAATGAGTTTGAAGCTGTTAAAAAGGCTAAAGAATCGGGCAGAAAGATTGCCAGTGTTCAAAGTTCTTTAAGGGCCCATATTGGAAAGAATATTGCTTCTCGCCTAAAAGCCGCGAACCTTGATGTCTTTGTTGACCCAAACACAGGAGCAGTCATCCTGCGCATGGATAATAGCTTCCTCTTCAAGATCAATAGTGCAGAGCTATCAAATGGACTAAAATCAACTCTTAGAAAGGTCATTCCTCTTTATGTAGATGAGCTTTTTAAAGACAGTGATGTCTCAAACAAGATCAGCCATATCAATATCATAGGACATGCATCTCCTAGGCATAGACAAAAGTATGTTGACCCTCTAGGGAATAATATAAGGGCCTATAATTTTAACTTAGACCTAAGTTCAGACAGGGCCCGTAGTATTGTAAAGTACATCTTTGGAAACCAATTTAATCCTTTTAATTTCCAACCTCAATTTAGACAAAAAGTACAAGCGATTGGAAAAAGTTTCTCAGAACCTGTTTTAAGAAAACCCAGCTCAGTAAAGTCTTCAAGAACTGATTGTGGGAAGTATGACTGTAAGCTTAGCCGAAGAGTCGAGATAAGCTTTACCTTAAAAGATAATAAAGACGCTTGGGAAAATAAATAATTATATAAACTCGTAAGGAGTAAGCTGTGATACTTAATGTTGTATTTGATTTTTTTAGTAACTATCTCATTGAATTTATGGGATCAATGCTTATTGTAGGTCTTGGTTTCAGATGGTTTAGCTGGCGTTCTAGTAAACGAGAAGATGCTTACTTCTCTAGTTTTACTTCGGAAATTGAAAAGATCATTCTTCTTCAAAAAGATAAGACACATGATCAAGTCGAAGATGTTGATAGGTACTTAGACGACTTACTCTCGCAAGTTGAAGAAAAATTACCTTCAAGAAATTTACGATCGAAAGGACATAATAAGAGATCCCCTGAAGCTGAAAAGTTAGGTGCTCAAAATGTTGTTTCTCTAAGAGAGTACGTCAAAGGGGATCAAAGTCTATTCCTAGGGATTAAAAATGAAAGCACCTGCTTTAAGTCAAAGTTTCCGCCAAATTTTAATGAACTAAGCGACAGGATTTTAGAAAAAGATGATAACTGGAACAAACTCTTAAACTTCTTCCCTATTGGACCTATCTCTAGACTGATTGATATTCTACCTGGACTCTTTGTTGTCTTTGGTATCTTTGGGACTTTTATTGGTATCTCAATGGCCTTACCTAAAATTGCCCAAATGGACTTTAATAATTTAGAAGCTTCAGGGGAGATTTTAACCTCTTTTGTTTTAAGTGTTACCTACGCAATGAAGACGTCAATTGCAGGGATTTTATTCTCTGTCATCATGACCCTTCTTAATACGATAGCTCCTGTCACTGGTATCAGAAATAGAACCTATAAGAAGATTTCCAATTGTTTTGAAAACATTTGGTATTCAATCCATGGTGAAAAGTCTCTTGAAGAAGAGTTGCATGAAGTCCTCCCTGCACTCTTAGCTGAAGTTAAGCTTTTAAGAAAAGCCGCTTCTAAAGAAGAGGAAGAAGAAGTTATCACGCAGGAAGGAGCGTAGTATGTCTGCCATCGCAAACCTTGTAAAAGGCTGCCCCCTCTTTCATGAGATCTATGACAATGAAGTAGAAGCAGTTCTTAATGACTGCCTCGTGGCGACTTACTCCCCGGGCGATACTATTATAAAACAAGGTGAAGATGGTACTGATATCTGTGTCATCTTAAGTGGCAAGGCCGATATCACTGTTGATAAGGACGGCCATAGCCATTTTATCGCAACAATTGGAAATGGCGACATCTTCGGGGAAATGGTCTTGATAAATGAGACGAAACGAACCGCAAATATCATTTGCCGTGAAAAATGTGCAGTCCTCGTCATGAGTTTTGATAACTTTTATAAGTTCTTTTCAAAGAATCCTTCTGTTTTTGCCTTAATGGTCCTAAACGTCACAAGGCTTATAACGAAAAGACTTAAGCACTCAAACTCAGTGATTCAAGAACTAAATGCTAAGCTTGCTAAAGAGACTGAAGAAAAGGCCGCATAGCACAAAGTAATTTTTTGACTCGATGAATTCCTTTCCAATCTGAGTTCTCCTGTTTAGTCTAGGTCTGTGAAGAATATTGAAAAAGTTAATGATTTACTAGATACCCAAAAGATTCGTTCTTGGCGCGCACTGTTTAATGCCTTTAAGTTCTTGTCAGCTGAGTTTGAATCAAGCCTTCTAGAGTTAGGTTGTAGCGTCCCACGCTTTCAAATTCTACTTCACCTCCATACGACAGGACCTCATACGCCCGTTACCCTGAGTCGGCTTTTAAAAGTCAGTAGGGCCAACGTAACAACCTTCTTAAAAAGGTTACAAGAAGATAAGCTTATAAAGCCAACACTAGAGAATGGATCTGAGAAAAGACCGGCCTACGAGTTAACAAAGACCGGAATTAAGTTCTTTGAAGAGGTTCTTCCTGCTCATACTGGAAAAGTAGAAAAGATCATGACTCCCTTTCCTGAAGAGTTCATTAAGATCTTAGAAAAGGTTCCAGAGAGTCTTTCTAATAATTCTTGAGTTTTAAGAGGTAGCCATCAACCAGAGGAAAATCTGGGTTAAGCTCCTTCACCCTTAAAAGCATTTCTTTTGCTTTTTTATAGTCTTTTTTCTTAACGTAGATACTAGCTTTTTGATAGACCGACTTTGTTATCCTATCAGAGCGCACTAAAGACCTGTCTAAGATCGAAATAGCTTCATCATATTTATTAGCGCGGGTGAGCCAATTAGCATAGTTCTCATACATCCTTGGCCTTTCTGAAAAGCTTTCAAAGTTTCTATTGTATTGATCTAGCATAAAAGAAATCATAGGCTTTTGAAGTTTAGTATATTCATTCGTAGTACCTTTAAAAGCCCCACCCATTTGATTACTAATCTCTAAAAGAGCTCCTGGCTTATCAAGTAACCAAGGACTGCTCATGAACTTATTCCAGGTTTTTCTATAGTTCTTACTAGAGACAATATCCCTTCTTGTTTGATTAATTATACTTAATTGATTGATCTGAAAAAAAGTAAGAACAAGCAAGGTCGCAACAGAGACACTTTGAAAGCTTAGCCAGATCGGATTTCTGCTAGAAAAATTAATTTTTTCAGTGTCTCCCATAAAGAAGCCAGCACAAACAAAGAGAAACATAGTATCGATATAAAAAGGTTGAACAAGGCAATAACAAAACAGATAGAAAGAAAACCCAATCCAAGAGGCCCTTTGAGACTTTTCTTTTTTGATTAACTGCTTGATAAAATAAAAATGAATCAGGCAAAGTAAGATCACTCCTAAGATACCCATTTCTCCAGCAACATTTAGCAAGAGAGAGTGAGCGTTATCATTCCAAGAAATACTTTGCTCTATCTTACTCGGGAAGTTTTCCCAATAGCCTTGGATAAGCCCATGAAAACCATAACCTAATATTGGGTGGGTCAAGAAAGAATCCCAAGCCCCGCCCCAGATATCCTTTCGAAGGAATTGTTTAGATCGCCCTATCATCGTTATGATTGGAGACTCATTAGAATAGAGGTATTGAGCAGCGAGACTAAGGATCAATCCCGTAAGAGCGACAAGACTCACCTTTAAGATCTTCCTATTACTAAAGAGGCCAATGAGCAGGCCTCCAATGAGAACTCCGCCAATGGTCGACCTTGATCCAAGAAAACCGATGGCCAGGGAACAGATAACAAATGTTCCGAAAAAGATGATTTTATTGTTTCGAAGGCTTTGACGAAAATGAAAGTTAAGGAAGATAGTGCTCCCTAACCAAAAGGACAAGGCATTGGGATTTCCCATAAAGGTTGTACCGGTCAAAGTATTTTTGCCGATCAAACGGTTATAGACGATAGCAAGACCTATCAATGTTCCTGCATAAACAACTAACCTTCCAAATTTCTCTACCGTGACTTGACTTGTTTTTAGATTTATCCAAACTAAGAGGAAACTAAAATAAAAAACAATCCCAGTTCCTCTCCAAAAAGGTCCAAAGAAAGCAGCAACTTTATCTTCAGCATAAAAACTTGAGATCAAAGACATTAGAAAAAGACCTAGACAAGAAAGAAACAACGGTCCAATTGAGATATCTTCTTTCTTACTGGCAAAAATCGAGATCAGAAGACCAATTGAAGCATAAATCTGAAGAAAGAAAGTCTTAGGGTAGATATAGGGAAAGGGGATCTCAGAAATTGTGAAAAAAGGCATGAAAAGAAGTCCGTAGACCCATATATGAGAAAGTTTAAGCATAGCTTTATTCTACGCTAAAACTTCTTTCAAATTAAACTTTTTTTCTCATCCAAGAAGTTAAGGCCAGTTTCATAGCGTCCTCCACTTTCATCTTAGTTATACTCAGATGCTCTCTTGAAACGAAGATGGTATAACCACCTAAGGCGTAACTCATGGGAATGAACACGGCGACTTTATCCTCTTCAAATTCAATTCCTTGAATATTATTCAATTGATCCTGAGTAAGAAGGCCGACTAATTCAAAGGCCTGTCCTGGTAGCTGAACCTTTACAACCATCGACGTATCTTTTTCATCGCTCGGTGTGAAGTAACTCATAAGGTCTTCAATGGCACCAAAGACTGATTTAATTAATGGGATATTTCGAACCGGCTTTAAAAGAACTCGGTGAATATTTGAAAAGAACTTTGTCGATAATAAGAGCCCAATTGAAAAGATGAGCACAAAGCCAATGCCAACTCCAAGACCTGGAAACTGAACCGTATCTGGAAGAACTTTTAATAAGTACCCATCAAAGAAAGTCTCTAAACTAGTAGCGAACCAGTATAGGAAATAAAGAGAGAGCATTAGGGGAAAAGTCCCTAATACTCCTTTAAAGAATATCTTTGATATGGATTTGATCACTAGTTACCTAGATCTTTTAGGAAACGAAAGGCGTCAAGGCGACCTGATTGTGAATATTTATCCAAGGCCTTTTTTCTCACAGCTGATTTAACTAAACGATCTCTTATCTCAACTGGCGTAAGGTTTTTCTCATGAGTTAAAAGAAGACCAATGGCCCCTGAAACAAAAGGCGCAGCCATTGATGTACCGCTCATTTTCTTGTATCCCTTCCCTTTTACTGTCGAGAGGATATCTGATCCTGGAGCAAAGATATGAACTGAGTTCTTACCGTAATTTGAAAACCAGGACTTCTTTCCATTACCATCTATACTTCCAACGGAGATGATGTTCTCTACTTTATAAGAAGCTGGGTAAGAAGGTTTTTTATCATTATCACTATTTGAGTTTCCTGCTGCAGCGACGAAGCTTATTCCTGCTTTATTAGCAGCTATGATAGCTTCCTTAAGAGATTGGTTAGCTCCTCCTCCGCCCCAAGAATTACTCATGACATGAACTTTCATTTTAATAGCGTAATCAATGGCCTTAACAGCCCCTTCGAGAGTTCCTGATCCATTATCACCTAGGAACTTAATAGGAAGAATCTTAACCCTTCCCATAACTCCTCTGATACCTGATCTATTATGTGTCGCCCCTATAACTCCGGCGCAATGGGTTCCGTGACCATGACCGTCTGCTGGGTCGCCATCATTATTTGCAAAATCATAACCATAAACATCATCGATATAACCATTACCATCATCATCAACTCCGTCAGTTCCATTGAACTCAATTTCATTCGTTAGGATATTATTCTTTAAATCTGGGTGATCATAATCAACACCTGTATCAATAACAGCAATCTTAATAGTGCTTCTTCCTCTAGTGAGTCCCCATGCTTTTTCAGCATTGATGTCTTCGCCCTTTTTCCCAAGGCGCCAAAGAGGTCCTCCGTTCCAACCAGTATTCTTAAGACCCCACTGCTTCTTAAAGCTTGGGTCATCATTGGCCAGGTTAACTTCAGAGTCTTTTATAGGCAGTGCCTTATAAACAGTATTCTCATCAACATAGGAGATGCCCTCTAGATTTTCTAAATATTTAATATCGATGAATTCTAGGTCTCGCTTTGTTTTGAGGACTGCAAAGCGACCAAAGCTAGTATCGAACTCTCTATAAGCCCCCATCTGTTTAAGCCCCTGTAAGGCCTCTAGTCCATGGGTAGGAGTAAGTTTTACGAGATACTCTTGGTTAGCACTAAAAGCCGCACTACCCCAGAGCAAAAAAACCAATAAAATCAACGTTTTCATGCAGTCATCCTTGAATTGTAGTAATTAATCTTTATTCTATTTTATAGTTTACTGGCTACCGCGTAGGAAACAATCCTCCATAGAGGTATTGCCAGTGAAGTAAGCATTTAATACAAAACTAAACCTCTTTCCTTTGATGTCATGAGCCAAGATACTGAATTAAAAACTGAAGATACTAAGCCAAAAGAACCTTTTCTTTTGAATATTGGGCTTAATGTCATCATCCCCACAGTAATCTTGATGAAGCTCTCTAAACCAGAGTACTTAGGTGTTGTTAATGGGCTTATCCTGGCCGTCCTCTTTCCTATCTCTTATGGGGTTTGGGATTACACTAAAACTAAGAAGTTAAATTTCTTCTCAGGCTTAGGGCTTTTCTCTGTTCTTATGACCGGTGGAATTGGCCTCTTTAAACTTAACCGTGAATGGATGATTGCCAAAGAAACAGCTATCCCCTTTCTTATGGGCCTGGCCGTCATCATAAGTAACTATACAAAAGTGCCCCTTACAAAAACTTTTTTAAATCAAATTCTCGACCTTGATGAAATAAATATTGAGTTTGAAAAGCACTCTCATGGTCACCTTTTTGATAAAATTCTTAAAACCAGTAGCTACCTTCTTGGTTGCACATTTTTTCTATCCGCAGTTTTAAACTATGTCTTGGCCGTAATGATTTTAGTAGGACAACCTGGCACCGAAGAGTTCAACGAATCTTTAGGTAAGATGACGGCGCTTAGTTTTCCAGTCATTACTTTTCCTATGATGTTCATGGTGATGGGGATTATTTTCTTTATCGCCAACAGTATTAAAAAGAACACAGAAAAAGAAATCGAAAGCTTCTTAAGACAAAAATAATTCAAGGTAATAATCATGAAATTTCGTAAATTAGGTAAGTCTGATATCAACGTCTCAGTCATCTGTCTTGGTACAATGACCTGGGGAGAGCAAAATACTATTGAAGAGGCTCATCAGCAATTAGACTACGCTATCGATCATGAAGTTAATTTTATCGACACAGCAGAAATGTACCCGGTTCCCCCTAGCAAGGATACTTACTCTCTAACTGAGCAGTATATTGGAAAGTGGGATAAGCTTAAAAAGCAGAGGGATAAGATCGTTCTTGCTACTAAAATAATAGGCCCGTTTTGGGAGAATTATGTTCGTGGTGGTGATAATAAGTTTAATAAGAAACATCTTATGAGCGCTATTGATGCCAGCCTCTCAAGGCTAGGCACTGACTATGTCGACCTCTATCAACTACACTGGCCGGAGAGAAAGACAAATTACTTTGGCCAATTAGGTTACGTCGTTCAAAAAGACGAAGCTCCTTTTACTCCTCTTGAAGAAGTCTTAGAAGTTCTTCAAGAGATCAAAGATTCAGGAAAAGTAAGGGAGTTTGGCCTTTCAAATGAAACACCTTGGGGCGCCATGGAATTTCTTCGCCTAGGTGGTGAAAAAGAGCTTCCAAGAATGGCCTCTATCCAAAACCCGTACAGTCTTCTTAACAGAACTTATGAGATTGGTTTGGCAGAAGTTTCCCATAGAGAGGAGTGCGGACTCTTGGCCTATTCACCTATGGCCTTCGGAGCTCTATCCGGAAAATACTTAGGCGGTAAGAAGCCAGAAGGTTGCCGCTTAACTCTTTGGGACTACTTCTCTCGTTATAGTAATGATCAGGCGGTTTCCGCTACTCAAATGTACGCTGATATTGCTTCTAAGCATGAAATCTCTTTAGCTCAAATGTCTTTGGCCTTTGTAAACGATAGGCCCTTTGTGACTTCCAATATAATTGGAGCCACTAAGATGGAGCAATTAAAAGAGAATATCTCAAGTATTGAGCTTAAACTCTCAGATGAAATTCTAGCTGAAATAGAGGCCGTTCACGTCAAGCACCCCAATCCATCTCCTTAAGCGGTACTTCTTACCCGGCTAAAGAAGCCCTAAAATTCAGGTAACATAGACTTAGTAAAACTCTTTACGAGGTCATTATGGGATTAGTTGATAGAATCCTCGGTGATAAGAAAACCGAGAAAACCAAGTCCCCTGCAAAACTTTTAAACTACTTCGCCGCAAGTGAAAGTTCACCGAACTTTCCTTTAACTCTAGCGTTATCTTCACTAGAGACTATTGGTGAAAATGCGACGGACGAAGATGATTACCTTCTGTGCTTACTAGAAGATAGTATCTTCTCTTCTCTCTACGTTACTTTTTATGAACAAATATTTTCGACGATAAAAAGTAATCCAAAGATGAAGATCCCTCTTATTGAAACCTTCGCTGAAGATATCAATGAGAGAGAAAAAGTCATTAGTATTCAATCTCAAAATCATATTAACTTTGTTGAAAAGAATGGTTCTTGTAAAGGATGCACCAGTTGTGACAATCATCCAGATGTAAGTGAGCTCATCAGTTTTTGGAATAATAAAGACGTGACTTTCTTTGAGAGCCTTTACGTTGGGATGCAAACAATTCAATTCTCAATGGAGCAATTGCTCTACGAAGCGGTTCCTCAAAATGCAGATCTTATTGATGAACTCTCCCCTGAGACTATCTTAAAGTATCGTCAGGCGCTTTTTGATTTTTCAGCTAAGTCCATCTAGAAATTGATAGGCCCTCTCTTCTGACCAAATCGGTGAGTAGGGCCTAAAATGACCGAAGCCGACATGCCCACCGAACTTAGTCCTCTCAAAAGTAAAATTGTCTTTAAGAATTTCATGAGGAAAACAACTCTCTGTTAAGAAAGGATCATCACTGGCGTTAACTAATAATGTCGGTACTTCAATCTTGGGAATAAATTGTTTTGAGCTCGCTCTTGTATAGTAATCTTCAGCATCTTTATAACCATGAAGTGGACCAGTAAATATATTATCAAACTGATTGAGGTTCTTACACTTATAGATATCATCTGGTTCAAAACCAACTTCTCTAATCATCTCTTCTTTAAGTTGAACCTTTATCTTAAGGGTCTTAAGAAAATTCTTGGTATAGATCTTATTAAAGCCAATATCTAACTTTAAAGAGCAGCCTCTAAGATCCACTGGAGTTGAAAAGGCTACAGCTCCCTTTATCTTAGGTGAAACACTTGTGCCCTTCTCTCCTAAATACTTTAGGGTAATATTCCCTCCCATAGAGAAGCCTATGAGATAGATTTCATCATATTTTTTATTTTCAATACAATGATCAATGACTTCAGAGAGATCATGGGAGACCCCACTATTATAATAGAAAGCCTTTCTATTTAGCTCTCCACTGCAGCCTCTGCAGTTCCAGGCTAGAGCATCGTAGCCCTTATCGAGAAAGTACTTCATCATGCCTTGGATATAAGTCCCGCGAGAGCTTCCCTCGAGACCATGAGAGAGGATGATTAGTTTTGATTTATTAGAGCTCATCCAATCGAGGTCGAGAAAGTCACCATCTTTAAGGTCGATCCTCTCTCTTTCAAATTCTAATTGAAGGACCTGCCGAGCGAGGGCCGTATAAAGAGTATTGAAGTGACCATTTTGAAAGGGGAAGCTCGTTTTATAATTCAATTTTCTTGCAATACCTTTTCAAGAACTTCTTCCACTTCTCTTCACTATTATGAATAAAGTAGGCTCCATCAATACTTCCACTATCATCAATATCGAGCTTGAATAGTTTTTTGTTTTTAACAAGGCATTCATTTCCATTTGAATCTTTAACCGTAGATTTTCTTTTTAAAACGGTATTAGGAAGGCCTCCTAAGCGAAAGCCTTCATCGATTAAGCTTCCACTCGATAAGAGTGAGAGCTCAACCCCACCTTGATTCCTGCGGTTTACTTCAGGGTCTTCAAGGACATCCATCTTTGTTATGCTTTCAATCTTAGAAGAGCGAGCGTCAAAGACCCATAGCCTACCGTCTGTATTCCTTATCCTAATATATTCGTTTTCCTGATCAATCTCGATACTTAGCTTATGAGTCACTATAGGGAATAAGTAATTCCTTGCGCCGGTATCAGTAGAGGGTCTACCTGCTCCAAGGGAGTTAAAGATCATAAACTCTCCAATAGAGTTAAAAGTATAAGATCTATAGATAGGATATCTATTTGAAGGTCCAAGACTGATAAAGCAAATACCATTTCTATTGTACTTTCCAATTTGATACCTCATCTCTCCTAGGTTTCCATATTTTCCAACTCCTGTTTCACATTCTAAAGGGACTGCAAAAGCTTGGAAGGAAATAAAAAGAAAAAGACCTACGAGAAACTTCATTAGTACCGCCAAAGAGCCGAGGCCCAGGTAAAGCCTGAACCAAAGGCAGCCGAAGCAACAAGATCACCTTTTTTAAGCTTACCCGCTTCGATCGCTTTATCCATTCCAAGAGGAATAGTAGCGGCGGTTGTATTTCCATAATCTTGAATTGTATTAAAGACCTTACTTTCATCGAGCCCTAGGACTTCAGCCACTTTAGAATTAATTCTTAAGTTCGCTTGGTGAAATAAAAAGCAATCCACATCGGCGAAAGAAACTCCCATTTCTTTACAAGCAGCCGTTAGACATTCAGCCATTCTTTTGACGGCGTGAACAAAGACGACCTTTCCATTCATCTGAGGGTAATGAAGCCCTTCGTCTATGATCTCTTGAGAAAACCTTTCATTTCCTTCAAAGGCCATACCAGGAGCAGGAAGCCAAAGTTCTTTTGCAAAAGAGCCATCGGCATGAAGATGAGTTGTTAAGATATGTGAATCAACTAAGGGATCGTTAACTTCAGTTTGAGAGACAATAACGGCTCCTGCGCCATCACCAAATAAAACAGAGACCCCGCGTCCTCTAGGTGTTTTATCAAGACCTTTAGAATGAACTTCAGCACCAACGACTAAGATATTCTTGTGACTACCAGATTTAACAAATTTATCAGCGACAGAGATTCCATAAATAAACCCCGTACACTGTTGACGAATATCTAAGACGGTAATGGTAGGAAGGTCTAACTTGGCTTGCAAGAAACAACCTGTTCCTGGAAAATCATGATCCGGGCTTAGAGTAGCTAGAATGATCATATCAATATCAGACTTTTCAAGCCCTGCATTCTTTATCGCTTTTAACGAAGCCTCTAAGGCCAAATCTGAAGTGGAAGTTTTGGGATCAACCCAATGGCGGCGCTCAATTCCGGTTCTTTGAATAATCCATTCATGACTCGTATCGAGCATTTCTTCTAAGTCTTTATTCTCATAAACTCTTGGAGGAACAAATGATCCAACTCCAGCAATTCGGCTTCCGATACCCATGATATTTCCCTTTGTTTCTTTACACCTATAGTCTAAAACAAAGGGGTGAACATACTCAAATTTTTAGAGAAAAAATGACAAACCACCCCATATTGGAGGAATCATGACATTAGTAATCACACCTTTTTACGCGGCGCTTGCAGCCCTATTCTACCTATTTTTGGCCAAACGAGTGATCGACAACCGTTGGAAGTTTAAAAAGGGTCTCGGCACTGTTGAGGGCGAATTAGAGCAAACTGTTCGTACCCATGGAAACTTTAACGAGTATATCCCTTTTGCTTTTCTTCTCATTTCATTTGTGGAAATTCAGCTAGGTGCTTTTTGGGGCGTTCACGTATTAGGTCTCTCTCTATTAGTTTGTCGTCTCCTTCATTTCTTTGGATTAAAGAAATCAAGTGGGTCTTCAAAAGGAAGATTCTATGGAACTGCGGGAACTTTTTTAAATCTAGCGATTTCAGCCTTCGTTTTAATTTACCTTTTTATAAAGAACCAGGTTCTTTAAACCTTACAGGTAAGATAATCATTGCAGATTTTCTTCATGGCCTCATGAGAGGAGTTAAATGCGCTTATAATAGAGCCTCCTCTCTTGCCAGCACTTAGATCTCCGATAAGAAAAAGCCCGGCTACAGAAGTTTCAAAACCATCTTTTACAATAGGCTCATCGGTCCCTGAGAACTCAATCTTCAAGAGCTTTAAGAAGTTAGTAGGACTAGTTCCTCCTAAAGCGTAGACAACATTCTCATAGACTCTTAGAGGGCACTCTTCTTCAGAAAAGTTGACTTGGACTTGGCCGTCTTTTTCTTCAAGCCCAATAGCGTTTGAGTTTAAGAAAAGTTTTGTTTCCCCTCTTTTTTCTAAAGTAAAAAGTGAAACTTGGTTGATTTCATTCATGCGTGCAAAGCTATCTTTTCTGTAAGAGAGGTCTACTTTATTACCTTCTTGGGATAAGTACTGAACATATTCAGAAGCTGAGTCACCACCACCAATAACTAAGACTTTTGAGTTCTCAATCTTTTTACTCGTGATATCAAAATGAACTTTATCTCTAATAGTCGAAGGAATCTTATAATCAGGTTTATTAGGTTTTCCCATCATTCCAATAGCAATAACACAGGTCTTGGTTTTGAACTCAGACTTGTCGGTATAAACCCTGAAGCTCCCGTCTTCTAGTTTCTCTAGCTTCCATGCGGTTTCTTCGTAGCGTACTTCTAGCTGGTTCTTCTCTATTGCTTGGTCAAGGTAGGTTAAGGTCTCAGATTTTGAGTAATCCGGAATACACATGACCCCACTACACATTGCCGCCTTTCCTTTATAATTAGCAGTCACTAATTTTTGATCGGGGTAAAACTTTCTGATCATATAACTATGCTCTGGAGCTTTTTCTATAATAACGACTTTACTAGAGTCGATTCCAGATGAAACAGCTTCCACTCCCATCGATATCCCTGCAGGGCCGGCACCTATGATAAGCATTTCTAAATTATGTTCTGACATGAAAACCTCTACTTATAACATTTGATTGAGCACTTAGAGTTAGCCCCTCTATCATAGAGTAAGCTAAGCTCCCAAAGGTTACCATCCAACCTTTTCACATTGCATCTTGCCCCGAATAACTCAGTCTTAGTTAGACTACAGAACTTAAAGGCAGAAGCAGTCTTGATGATATGACTAACCTTCTTAGTTTCTAATTTGAACTCTTTATTAACAACTTGGTTCAATGGCCACCATATGGGATGCCATTTATTAGTTTTATTACAAAGCTCCAATTGAAGATTCTCTAATCTTAATGTTCCAAGTTTCTCGGTCGTGCACTTGTCTTCATCATGGCCTAAAAGAAGTCTTCCCCCTAGAACGACACTCGTCCCTAGAGAGCCTTGCTTTGTGTTGATCCTTACTTGCTCAACATCTGTGTAGATATTTTGGGAACCAGAAATGCTTTTCCACTTTGCTTCACCTTTTTCCTCATTCCTAGAGCCAATATTTACTCCACCAAGAGCAAAGCAGGATTGAAGTTTTTGCTTCTTATCGAACTCCAGATGAATTTTAAGCCTCTTAGTTACAATGGTGTTTCCAAGAGCGCTTTTAGATTTATTAAATTTTATAGTAATAAAAGCTTCACCGTCATCTACGCCAGATTCTTCATCTCCAGTTTCGTATCGAATAGATTCAACCTTAATATTATTTTGTCCATAATAAGCACCCGAAGCAGCAAAGGTCTGAACGCTATAGTTTTGATTTTCTTTAATTGAGGCTATACCTTCAAGCTCAATTGGAGCTTGGATATTTATACTCTTTAATGTTTTAAAACAAATTTTTCTATCAGCTAATTGATTTCTTATATCATCAAAGAGATAGATGATTTCAAACTCTTCACTCGAGCTTTTCCCCATCTGGTTTTGGTTCTTCATGATCTTCAAACTGACAACGAAGATACCTGAGAGCATCCCTGCGACTATCATTAGTTGAACGAGTGAGAATCCTGCATTCTTTTTCAAAGCCTTAACCCCACATTTGAGATCCTATAAGCATTTCTCTCATAGCAAATAACTAGGGATTGATAACCTTTGTGAAAAAAGATAACTCCATTGCTCCCTTCTTCACAAATAGAACTCTCAGAAGTTAGGAACTGAATTCCTTTTTTTAAGCTTAGACGGCTAGGAACATCTTTTGAGCCTATCCCAATTTTACCTTGAGCTCGAATAAGTTCTTCAGATTCGACAATGAACTTCTCATCAGACTTAGTTTCTTTATTTAGTGAGCATGTTTCAATTCGGCCCAAGTTATCCATTGATGCATAGATTTTAATTCTTCTTTGGGCGCTGCTCTTCTCTTTGTTTCCCGATAAGTTCTTATCAAATTGAATAATGAGGTTTAATTCTGCTTCGCCGTTAAGAATTGGTCCTTTCGAGAATTCCTCTAAGGTATAGCTAGAAATCTTTAACTGATAATCTCCAAAACTCATCCTCCCATATTGATAGAGGGGGAAGGCTTCAACCTCTTCAATCTCATTGGTTTCGGGGTACTGAATGACCTTCTTAATAACTTTTATGTCTCTGCTTCCAACCTTCTTATTTTCAAAAGTTGCTGTACAGGCCTCTCTTCCCTTTAAGGCCAGCCTCACTTCATTAACTGTAGAGGTTATCTCGATCTCTTGAATGGCATTGATCATTTCGGTTTGTTGTTTGTTAAATATATTCGTACAGACAAGAATAAGCCCGGCTAAAAAACCAACCGACATGATAACTTCAAGAATCGAATATCCCTTTGAATTGATCAATTGAAACACTCCGCTACGCAGTATTGACCACCACGAGGAGAGCTATAGGTGGCAGCCAACCTCCAGCTAGTAGATTCGCCAGCCACTTGAGGCGTTAGTTTACAAGAGCCTTTCACATTAGACTTAAAGCTTTTTACAATACAGACTCGGTGTCTTTTCGTTTCAACTATATAACTAGGAGCTTGATTGGCATCGATCCTATAGATTGTTCCTTTTTCTTGATTAGGAAGTGTTCCAAGACTCGACCATCCAGACTTTCTTGTGCAGAAAAAGACTTCATCAAACTTCTTCATATAAATAAGTTTCCCTGTGGAGACTAAACTACAGTGAGGAAAGTCTCCTTTTACAACTTGAAGGGACATACCTCCGGCGACAGAGAGTTCAACACCAGCTCTTCTTGGACCAACATGCAAAGCTTTACCTAAGTTCAAGCTGCCACCAAAGGAGATATTAGAAGAATCAACAAGGTTATTAAAGGCCTCACAATTAGAAATCATTCCATTGGTAGTTCTAAAACGAATGGGAATTGTTCTAACGAGATTAATTGGATTGGTCTCTTCATTGTTTTGAAGCTTAACGACTAAATGAGTACTCCCCCTCTTAGCATCAACTGAAAGAGAAGAGTCGCTTAGGTTATAGGAGAGGATCTTAAGACTATTTTGAGCGTAGAGCTTTTTTGAAGAATCAAAGGTAAAGTATTTTAAGTAATAGGTGGCTTCTTTGTGTGAGCCCCCTCTTAATTCTTTCTTTAATGCGTTGATCTTTCTAACTGACTTATCGGGACTCATTCCTGAGAAGCTGGCCTTACAGTTCTGCGGATCCTTTAAGATGTGAAACATCTCCCCTACTAAGTAATTCACTTCAAACTTCTGCGCGGTTATTCGGGCCAACTTCTCCTGGTTCTTCATCATTTTAAGACCGACGACAGCAAGGCCTGCGATCACAGAGGAAGCTAACAGTATTTGAATATACGAGACGCCTTTGGCGCCCAGCGGCATTTTAAGGAAGTTCATTTTACTAAGTATAAAGACGAGCCTCACTGATTCACAATACCTAATCAGCTTAAACTCTCTATAAAACTACCTGATATTAGGTCAGTTACCTTTCTTCTATCTAATTATGAGATGGACTATATCCTAGTAATATCTTTGAACATTTTAGTCAGGTTTGCTAGATTTTTTGAAGATGTTTACGCAACACAACACAAGAGGATTCTATGAGATCATTTATCGTTTTATTAGTCTTGGTTTTTATCAGTTTCAACGCCAATGCAAAAAGCATTACAGAATTTACTCCTTTTAAGTACGACGTCCTTTTCACAAATCCAGTTTGTAAGACTTATTACTATGATGAAAATGTAGTGAGCAACGATGGTGAAAAACTTAAGTCTAAAACTAAAGATGCCTACTGCAAGAGTTCAGACTCTTCAAAATCTCGCGCTCAAAAAACAAGCCCTCATAGAAAACTTAAAGAGTGGATCAAGGATCCGAAAACAAAAGAGATCTTCTTAGCTTATTTAAGCTTTTCTAACGGAGATATTCAAAAAGCACTTTGTAACGCAATCAAATACAGAAATGTTAAAGTGACTCTTGTTATCGATAGCAACAACGAAGAAGATGCTAACCGTATGCACCAAGCAAGGGCCCTAGAGAAATGCCGTCCTAAGAACACTAATGGCGAAGAACCTAATTACCCAGAAGTTTATACAAGCGGAAATACTGGCGGAGCTAAGTACGCTCACAACAAAGTCTTCTTTGTGAATCCATTTGACTCTAAAGAAGTAAGAATTGGTTTTAGTTCGGGGAACATGAGTTCAGGAACGACAACTCACCACGAGAACTGGCACTTTATCACGACTTCTCCTGAGTCTTACTTTGCTAAAGCTCATTTATGTTTAAGAGAAGGGATTCTTAACCATGACTCAAGCAAGAAAGAGTTCACTAAGTTTATCGCGAGCTGCAAAAAGAAGATTCAAGTAAGTGAAGAATCAGATATTAAAACTTTCTTTGTTCCTGGCGAAGGTCATAGAGCAATGGAGGCCATCACCGACTCAATTAAGAAATCAAAGATGGTTGATATGGCGGCCCATAGGTTTAGCAATACAAAACTAATAAAAGCGCTTTCTTCGGCTTTAAAAAGCAAGAAGACCAAGGTTCGCTTAGTAGCTGATGATGATATTTACTGGAGTTCTGTCTATAGAAGAGGAATGGGAAGAAATAGCCTAACAGAACTTGGAAAAGTTAAGGGCCTAGAAAGATTAGGAATGAAAACTAAGTACATCGAGACTTATATGGATGATGTTTTCGAGCCAAAGTCACTTCAACTTCAACATAATAAGTTTCTTATCTTCACTTTTAAGAAAGACAATGGCGCCGTCTTTACGGGAGCTGGGAACCTAACAAGTTCAGCATTTAGCGTTAATTATGAAAACTTCTACTATATTTCTATCCCAGAAGTTTTTCAGGCTTACCAAGAGCAGTATAAGCATTTTTGGAATGAGCTCGCTAAAAGCTCTTCAGACTTGCCTACAGAGCTTGTTCTTCCATAAGCATCAAGACTTAATATTTATAACGCACTCATGCCCGAGCTTTGCTCTCGGGCTTTCTTTTTTTGGCACATCCAAAATAATTCCCTATGCTTAAAGAAACCCATACCAAGGAAGGAATGGAATGAAACTGCTAAAGAATTTGTCTTTTTTGATTATCCTTTTAACCTCCTCTGCTCTTTTTGCAAGCGCGGAAGATTTTTATCCCACTGACTTTGAATCAGATCCACTTTCATTTGAAGAAAAGCTCTACAAGCTTCTTTCTAAAACTCACCGTGGAGGCATCAGTTATAAGAAGGCCCGCATCGAGCTCTTTGGAAATATTCATCTAAAGAAGACAGGCTCAAAGTACTCAGTCACAGAAGTCTATTGTAGAAAGAAGTTCACGAGTAATGAAGGCGTGGGTCCTGGAAAGATTCCCAATCATCAATTCTTAAATTGTGAACATACTTGGCCTAAGTCTCGCTTTAATCCAAACGAAAGTAAGGGCCATCAACTAACCGATCTTCATCACCTCTACCCTACTGATTCTCGTGCTAATAGCACCAGAAAGAACCACCTCTTCTCAATTGTTGATGGCAAACAACTAAAGAACTGCGCTTCTTCAAAGTACGGAAAAGGAAAGAATGATAACTACTTAGCCTTTGAACCACCTGCAGAGCATAGAGGAAATGTGGCTCGGGCCCTCTTCTACTTTTCAGTTCGTTATAATATTCAAATCGATGATGCCGAAGAAGAGTATCTAAGAAAGTGGCATAAAGCCGATCCCGTTGATGCCTTTGAAAGAAAGAGAAATGACATGGTTGAAAAGTTTCAAGGAAATAGAAATCCTTTTACTGATAACCCAAGTTGGACAAACAGGATTACTAACTTCTAATGAAATTCTTAAGCCTGATCTTAATATTCTCTCTTTTTACCTCTTGCGCGAATCTTTCCTCAAAAAGGAGAGATTCTAAGAAGACTTATTCTCAAGATGTTGAAAAGAGCTTTGAAGAGATCGAAAGAGGAAAGGCCCTCGCTCTTTACAAGAAACTACGCTGGCAAAACTGGAAAAAGATTCAGGGAAAAAGATCTGCTATAAAACCAAGACGAAGCAAAAGAAGAGCTCCTAAAGTGACGAGGAAAAAAACCTACTATCCAAAGAAGAAAAAGCCAGTAGTAAGACCTGCACTTTCAGAAGAAAAGGTAAAAGAAGTTCAAATAGAGATTTCTCAAAACATGAGTTTCTTCTGCATGGCCAATAGAAAGGACAACCGCTTCAAAGACGAAAATGACTGTCATGCCTATACTCAAAATGTTTTAGATACATGCCAAGATCAAGTAAACCAGCCCTGGGTAGATAAAAAGATCGTCTCTTGCGTTAAGAGAAAGCTTAAATAAGCTTAATCTCCGCCTCCGCCGCCTTTTGGGTAAAGAAGCCCGATAGGAATGGAGATAGAAAAAAGAAAACCAAACTCAGACTGAGCCGCCACCCTATA
Source organism: uncultured Halobacteriovorax sp. (assembly GCA_913061265.1). GTDB lineage: Bacteria > Bdellovibrionota > Bacteriovoracia > Bacteriovoracales > Bacteriovoracaceae. Next base: position 339,928 of record CAJXVS010000006.1, read on the forward strand.
AGTATCCCCCGCGGAGGTTTCATCATAGTGAAACTTCTTATCATTTTCTTCAGAATACCAAAGCCCTTGCATCTCTAAGTTCAAACTAAAGTAACGAGCAGGAGCCAGCCCTACTCCAAAGGTAAAGCCTGTCCCTTTAAGTTTCTTAACATCAGAGCCATCTAGTTTTACCTTATGCTCCAAGCTAGATTTCAAATAAGAGGCCCACATTCTAAAAAGTGCTTTAGAACCAAACTTTACACCAACCATGGGACCAAAGGTTACTCGGCTAGCTTCCCTTTCAACTAAGGGGTTATTTTGATTAAAGAGATTAGTATTTAAAGTATCACTATGCTCTCGATCAGTACCTTCATCCCACTTCCCTGTTGACCGGGAAACCCTCGCTCCAAGATAGAAATGATTAAAAGTAACTCCCCCTCGAGCTCCAAAACCTGTGTAGGTTGTTGAATAGTCTCTGGTTCTCTTCTCTCCAGTACCTTGATTGGTATAGTCCTGCTCTGCGCCCCCTATCTCAACTTGAGCAAATGGCTCAATAAATAATAAGGCATGGGATTGAGCACTAAAAAGGAACAAAGAAAGCAATAAGCTTAAACGAAGCATAGATCCTCCAAAGGATTGGCCTAAATATATTTACTCTCTAAATGAGAATATCACATATTTAAGATTCAATAGTTACGGCACTATTTTCGGCGAAGCGTTTAATAAGAGCTAAAAACAATGCCCTACCCCGATTGACTCACTGATAAATGACAGTAATTAGGACCTCAATATAAAGTGAGGTTTTAACCAAAGGATAAATGATGATTACAATATACGGTTCCCCTAGATCAAGTGCTGGACGATGCTTTTGGACTTTAGAAGAAGTTGAAGCAAAGTATGAAAATAAAGAAATCGATATGCGCGCGGGTGAACATAAAGCGGCTCCTTACTTAGAGATCAACCCTAATGGAAAGATTCCTGCCTTAACAGACGGTGAGTTTAATATTTGGGAATCAATGGCGATCAATAATTACTTAGCTGCAGCCTATAAGCCTGAACTCCTAGGATCAAATCCAAAAGAACAAGGCCAAGTTTCACAGTGGACCACTTGGTCGATTGCAGAGCTTCAGCCGCCCCTTATTGATGTCTTTATTCAACTTGTCTTTGTTCCTGAAGATAAAAGAGATATGGCCCTTATAGAAAAATCAAAGGCCAAGCTGCCAAATCTTTTAAATATTCTTAATACTTCTTTAGAAGGTAAGACTTACTTAGTGGCTGAGAAGTTCTCACTTGCTGATATCAATACGGCTTCCGTTGTCTCAATCTGCGAGCACCTAAAATACGATATCAATGAATATTCAAATATCAAGAGCTGGTTAGGCGCTCTTAGTGATAGACCTGCTTTTCAAAGGTTTCAAAAGCTTTGCCAATAGGTTTTATAACAAAAAGGATTATAGGTGATAGAGCCTATAATCCTTTGATTTTCCTACAAAACCCCATAGATAGAACTGTTAAGATCCTGACGCCCTAAGCTTTGGCCTGTAATTACTTCAATTTAAGCTCCTAAAACCCCTCATTTGGTACTCTTTAGAGATGCAAGTACTCTTAATATTAATATTCTCATTAGCTAGCTTTGCTGGGGAAGTAACTCTTGGTTATACCAACTCCTATAACTTAATTTTAAAATCAAACTCCTGTAAAGAGATCCTAGAAGATCATCAAAATATCTGTGATTGGAAGTCTCTTCTAGAAAAGGATTTTATCTCTCCAAAGATTGATGAATCCTTTTGCCAGGAAAGAGGCGCGGACAAGTTTAGAACCATTGTCTCCTCTTGCCTTCCTAAGTTTACAAAAAAGAACCACAAAAGAAAGATCTTTAAAGACGGCGCTAACTGCTGGGGAACAGCGATGAGCTTTAAGAGTCTTTCAAAGAAGCCCCGTTTTATCTGGTCTAAAGAGATGATCTACTGGATGAACTCTCCCATTTGTAGAAAATTAGAAAATTTTGAAGAAAAAAGGCCGGGAGATATTATCAACGTCTACGGGCCCGAGTACTTCTTTGGAGACGATTCAAAGACAAAAGGTGATCACTTTTGGGACGCTCTCTACCCTAATCGATTGTTAAAGAGTCCAGTTACAACTGGCTATACTGGGTATCATAATTTTCTTCATTCAGAGACTTACTTATCTAAAAGATTAACTTTTGGGAAAGATTCTCCTAATAAGCTCGATCGATTTAACTTTAATAAACTTAATGAAGTCTATGGCCGTGCTAGAACAAAAAAGTGTCAAGAGAACGGAGATTTATCACCTCACTTTCGAGAGTATCTAAATAACCCAAGAGACTTAGAGGTCGGTGGTTGTAAGTATTTTACGACTATTCATAGGTGTGAAGACTTCACAGATTTTTTCTCAAAGCTAGAACTGAATAAAGAACAAAAACAATTACTCATCGATATAAATACTCTTAAAGATATTCAAGAAAGACTGTTCCCTCTTCTGATGGATCAAGAAACTATCATTTCTAAAAGCAAGATTGAAAAGATGGTTATTAAAGCAGATTCTGCTTCAAGCTTGGCGCTTGAACAATTAGCGACTAAGAACTTAAATAAAATTGATGAGATGTTAAATACTTTAAAATTCTTTACTGCCCAAGGGATTAGAAAAACTTTAGAATTAGCTGATTTGATCGAACCTACTGAAGCTCTATAGATGCCTTTTAGATTTCGATAGAGCTAGGAGAGCAGCCTAAGAAATTCCGAGTATCTTCTATTTTCAATTGAGGATGATCCTTCAAAAATGTTTCAAAGACTTCTATAAATTCATCATGACAAAATCGGTCTTGGCATTGAAGCACTTGTAAATTTATTCCCATGGGATTCGTTAAGTCTTCTTGTAGTCCCCGCATACATTCGCGGGCGTTGTTTGATTTGAATAGAGCATTCGAAGAAGGAAGTAGTGTCTCCCCTAGGTTATTACAATCGCCACTCAAAGTTTCAGAAGAGATATTGATCCGAGTACCACCAAGACCTAAAAATCGTAGAAACCTTCTTATCTTGTATTCAGGTACCTTTATGATAGTTCTTTTTTCTACACGAGAGGTTTTCCCCCCTATAGCGCCAGCGCCACCGGCTCCACTATTTTTGAGAGTTCTTGCATTTCCACTTACGTCTTCTACTCCAGGGCAGCCTTGTATGCTGAAAATCCAACAGAGAACCATATTAGGTTCTGCTTGGGCCTTTGGTATGATGAAGATGAAAAGGAGTATTAAACAGCTAAGAACTTTCACGCGGCCAAGGACTCAGTGTCTTTAAAGAACTCTTTAAGCGCTTGCCGCTGCTTTAGAGTGATCCTCATATCATCTTCAGAGTATTCAGAGAATGAATCGAAATCAAGTTCTGTCGGGGCGTAGATGATTTGTTCACCAAAGGGGCGGATGCATAGGAAAGCACCATCTTTAGTTTCTTCTAAGATTATAACAAACTCACCTTTTAATGTTTTTACAGTTTCAAAGTTCATAGAAGTTTATCGGAAGAAAAGCTTTATTGCCTAAGGCTGTTTTGCCACGGCAGCCTCGATCTTAAAGGACTCTTTAGAGGTTTTGGCCACTGACTCTACTTCCCAATCTAGGCTTGGGAGGATGATAGTTGTTGAGATTGTAACCACTAAGCCTATGAAGATGATTAAGTTAAGAAGTTTTTGATTGCTACAATCCATACTAACCTTGTCGGCTATTATTCGATAAACTTTAGTAAAATTCTGTTTAATCACACATAAAGATTCAACTGCTTAGATAAGCCCCCGGCAATATTTGCCTGAGACGTCCCCAGTGCTCTCCTTTGCCCCTACAACACCGATAAGGAGATATACAACTTCAACCTGTAACCTCACCCTATGGAGGGAAATATGAAGAAAGTATTAAGCCTACTTGTGATTACTGGAATGCTAGGAATTGTCCTCTTAGGACAGGGCTGTGCCCTTTTTAATGATCCTTATGCCATTGAACACAAGGAAAACAACGACAATGCTTGGTTAGAGAAAAAACACGGTTATCGTGATATCGCTAGCTACGAATCTGAAAAATTCGAAGAGAAAAACGGTCGTCATTAAAAAGCTGAGTGTCAGCGGTAACTCTTCTGGCACTCACCTTATTTTCTACATACCCCAATCATAATCATTTTGAACCGAAGAAGTTAAGTCCTCAAAGCTTAAATCAAAGTACTTAGTCTCCCCTTTACTCGTAAAAGAAAAACAACCATTCTTTGAAGCCGTGATATTAAACCCTGCTCCCCAGTATTTATGTTTTCCATCATAAGTATGAGCCGTGTTATGCGAAGAAGTAGGCTCGTGAAGCAGCTCTACACGCCCAAGACCTTGATTATCTCCCACTAGATTTCGGGTATAGAAACGCCATTGAATTTCTCTATCAACAATAGGAAGTTTATCTTCATCTACCATGGTGAGCTGCTCTGCCGTATGATAGAGAATCTTCAAACCTGGATGAGCAAGCATCAATTCATACATCCTAGCTTTTTCTTTAACCGGAAAAGGGCGTAAAACATCTTGGTAATATTTTTCAGGAATAAACATGTGACTATGACCAAGATCAGGAAAGATGACGGCGTCTATATAGCCTCTTGAGAGGGCCACTTCTAAATGCTTCTGAATCGATTTTAAAAATAGAGGGGTTAGCTTAACTTCGTCAGTACCTCCAGAGATAGAGATTGGCATCACTACCTGCTCTCCATTGAAGTAGGCCCTCGATTTTAAGCGCTTACCTGAGTTATAGATCTCACTGCCCTTTGATCTAATCTCCTCTAAGGTCATTCCCCAACGAAAGTCATCCGAATGAACATAAGGACCAGCGTTTTCCTTGGCGCAAGTCTCTACTCGAAGGTTTGAGAATTCAGCGGCGTTAATATTAGTAAAATTTAGAAAGCCCAGAATGGCTAAAACGGCATAAGCTCGACTCATTTATGATCTCCTGATAGAGGGAGAACATAACAAAAAAGGCCGCTTAAGCAGCCTTGGAGAAAAATCTATAGGTTAATTATTCGTCACTCGCCCATAGAGACGATAGATGTTCCATGTCCATAACGAGGAGTAGCTCCAGTATAGCCATATTCGATTTCCCCAGTTTTTACGTCTTGTTTGTATATAGGGTTCGCTAAAAGAGGATAACGAAGATCTATCAAGTAGGCTTTATCTTTAACTTGGACACTAAAGGCCTTTTCACCAGTTTGGTAATGATGATCCGCATTCTCTAATAAGGACATAATCCCTTTTTTTACATCTGCTACCGTTAGGCCAAACTCATGTTCAAAAGGAGTATTTTTAGCTTCAGAATACCTGTTGAAGACATGCTCATAGGTAACTGTATCAAGTGAAAATAGAAAATGCTCAACAGCCTTTTCTTCTTGTGTGCTATATGAATAAATATCACCTTCATTATAATATCTTTTACGAAAATTTTCTTTTTCAACTTCTTCTTTGAATAGCTGGAACTTGCCTTTTCCCTTAACAAAGCCTGGTGCTCTAGAACCTGCAAAATCAACTTTTCTCTCATTATCAATTTGAGAATTAGTCCCTTCATTGCAAATAAAATTGCTTACTGATGAATTGATCACATGATCAACTTTATCTGCTTCGAAAGTCTGGATCAGCTTAATAGCGTGATCAGTCTTGGCCTCTGTCGCCGTAGCGTAAGCCGAGTTGGCAGTTAAAATTGAAAAGATAAAGCTTATTAATAGCCTTTTCATGACAGTCCCCTATTCAGTTGTCTTTCCCTATTAATAAGCAAGGAATAGGCCAATTACGGGGCTCTAAAGGGCTAAAATGACATAGGGATAAACCTAGTAACTGTGTACTTCTTTCATACTGTCTAAAGTTTAGGCAGTATTTCTAATGAAGGATTTGAGAGAGGAATTCCTTTGAACGCTCATGCTGAGGGTTATCAAAGAACTCATCAGGCTTGGCCTCTTCAACGATCTGACCATCATCCATAAAGACAACTTTATCAGCGACTTGACGGGCAAAACCCATCTCATGAGTCACACAAAGCATAGTCATGCCTTCTTCAGCCAGAGAGACCATAACATCAAGAACCTCTTTGACCATCTCCGGGTCGAGGGCCGAAGTTGGCTCATCAAAGAGCATGATCTTAGGCTTCATACATAGAGCGCGGGCAATGGCGACTCTTTGCTGCTGACCACCAGATAATTGCCCAGGATATTTTAGGGCCTGATCTGCGATCTTAACTTTTTCTAAAAAGTGCATGGCCAGTTCACTGGCAGCTTTCTTACTTTCTTTACGAACCCAAATAGGAGCAAGAGTTAAGTTATCGAGAATGCTTAAATGAGGAAAAAGATTGAAGTGCTGAAAACACATTCCAACGTCTGCTCTAATACGGTCAATATTCTTAATATTATTTGTAAGCTCTGTTCCATCAACTAGGATCTTTCCATTTTGATGACTTTCAAGGCGGTTGATACAACGAATAAGCGTGGACTTTCCAGAACCAGATGGGCCACAGATAACAATCTTCTCACCGTTCTCTACCTTGAAATTAATATTTTTTAGAACATGAAAGTCGTCAAACCACTTGTTCATATTATTCATTTCAATGATTGGTGCATTACTCATATTGATACCTCTCGGTTTTTATGACCGCGGTGAAATTCTACTTCAAGTCTTCTAGCGTACTTCCCCATAGAGAAGCAGAGGATAAAATAGATCAAGGCCGCGAAAAAATATCCTTCCACTGAATAGCCTAACCATTCTGGATCTTTCATAGAAGCTTTGGTTGTTGATAACAAATCAAAGAGGGCGATGATGATGACTAAGGAAGTATCCTTTAACATTCCGATCGCCGTATTTACTGAAGGTGGAATAACTATTTTTAAGGCCTGAGGAAGGATCACCCCTTTCATGGTTTGAAAATAATTAAGCCCTAGTGCATCAGCCGCTTCATACTGTCCCTTTGGAATGGCAGCAAGTCCACCTCTTACAACTTCAGCCATATAAGCTGAGATGAACATGATGATGGCCACTTGCGCCCTTAGAAGTTTATCTACACTAACTCCCTCAGGTAAAAAGAGGGGAAACATTACTGAACTCATAAAGAGAAGAGAGATCATGGGAACCCCCCGAATCAATTCAATATAAATAACACAAAAGCTTTTGATCAAAGGCATGCTGCTTCTTCGCCCAAGGGCCAAAGCAATTCCTAAGGGATAACTAATAGCGATCCCAATAAAGGAGAGAATAATTGTTAGAGGAAGACCTCCCCACTGACTATTCTCAACAAGCGATAGACCAAAGCCACCACTCATTAAAATCCAAGAAACGACGAGGCAAGAAACCCACCACTTTATAAGCTTCTTACTCCAGCGGCTTGGCTCTTTTGACCACCACAATAAAGCAAAGATCAAAAAGATAGTAAGACCTGGTCTCCAGATCTCTTCTCTAGGGTAAGGACCGAAGATAATATAAACAAACTTCTCTTTAATAAAAGCAACACAGGCGCCGCTGGCCTTGCGGCAAGTAGCAGAATCCCCTACCCAAACAGCGTCAATAAAAAGCCAATTAAAAAGAGGCGTGATGATCTTGAGAAGCCCGGACAAGATAAAAAGGCTGATAACTGAGTTTGTCTTTGTTGAAAAGAGATTCCTCTTCATCCACTTGGCCATGGTTTCAGCTTTAGGTAGGGTTCTTTTTTCTGGGTTTTTAGTAAATTTATAAACCACTACCGCTCCGTCAACTTGATTCGATTATTATACCAATTCATAAGGGCAGAGGTCGTTAGACTAAAAGTAAGATAAACAAGCATGATAAGCCCAACCATTTCGATGGCCTGACCTGTTTGATTTAAACTTGTATTTGCTACTGAGACAAAGTCTGGATAGGCAATGGCCACAGCTAAAGATGAGTTCTTTGTTAAGTTTAATAATTGAGAAGTTAGTGGAGGGATAATCACTCTTAAAGCCTGTGGAATAATAACAAGAGTTAATGTTCTCCAGCCACTAAGACCTAGGGCCTCTGATGCTTCCCATTGACCCTTATTAACCGATAGGATTCCGGCTCTTACAATCTCAGCAATAAAAGCACCTGTATAAAGAACTAGTCCTAATAAAAGAGAGATATATTCTGGAGATAAAGTAAAACCACCTTGGAAGTTAAAGCCTTCAAGCTTAGGTACTTCAAACTTGTTTGGCATTCCACCAATAAGCCAAATACTTAAAGGGATCAAGATTAAAGCAATGAGCATCAAAACCTCTGTAGGTTTTTCAATTCCCGTTTCTTCTTTTTTCTTTTTACCCCAATTAAAGATCAAAGGAATGACAACGACAACTGTAGCCAGGATGCTAAGCATGACCCACATCCAAATAGGATGAGATTCAAAGGCTGGAATCACGACGCCTCTATTAGAAACAAAGACTCCAGGCATAGGATTAAGCGCTTCATTCACTCCCGGAAAAGTTTCAGAAAAAAGCATATACCAAAAGAAGAGTTGAAGAAGCAGAGGGATATTTCTTACTAGCTCTATATAGGATTTTGAAATTCTAGAGACCAGCCAGTTTGAAGAAATACTTAGTATTCCAACAACCCCGCCTAGTATAACCGCTAAGACATTTCCAACAAGACTTACTTTAAATGTATTAAGAAAGCCTGCCCATAATGCGCGAGCATAAGAGTCATCAGAGAAATAATCGATAATAGATTCAGAGATATCAAAACCGGCTTCTTGATTTAAAAAATCAAAACCAGAGGCGATATTTTGCTTGGCAAGGTTTGCTTGAGTATTAGAAAAAAGATAGTAACCCACTCCTGATATCAGGGCTAAGCTTAGCCCTTGATAAACAATTCCCCTTTTTTTAGGGTCCTGCCAAAATGGTGTCTTCTCCTCCACTAAACTAATCCCTTATCTTAATGGTGGTGCGTACATAAGGCCTTTGTTTGTCCAAAGGGCATTCAATCCACGCTCAAGCTTTAAAGGAGTGTTTGATCCTACCGTGCTCTCAAAGATTTCAGAATAGTTTCCTACTTTCTTAATAATATTATAGGCCCAAGCTTCAGAGACACCGAGTGACTTTCCATTACCTTTATTAACTCCTAAGAACCATTTGATACTTGGATTCTTAGATTTTTTAAAACTATCAATATTCTTTGAGTTCATTCCAAGTTCTTCAGCTTCAAGTAGAGCATAGACTGTCCATTTTACTAGATCTAGCCATTGATCATCCCCGTGTCTAACAGCGGGAGCTAGTGGTTCTTTAGAGATAACTTCAGGAAGGATCATGTACTGATCAGGGTTCTTAAACTTAGATCTCTCAGAAGCTAGCCCTGAAGCATCTGTTGTAAAAGCATCACAACGACCAGTTGCAAAAGCATTGGCGACTTCGTCATTTGATTCAAAGACTACACCTTTATATGTCATTCTATTAGAACGAAAATAATCAGCAAGGTTTCTCTCTGTCGTTGTTCCTTGTTGAACACAAACAGTGGCTTTATTTAATTGTTTAGCAGAAGTTAACTTAGACTTCTTTCTCACCATAAAGGCTTGTCCGTCATAATAAGTAACAGGAGCGAAGTTCATTCCAAGACTAGTATCTCTAGTTAGGTTATGTGTCGTCACTCTTGAGAGAAGATCAACTTCACCTGATTGAAGGGCCGTAAATCTGGCCACTGATGAAAGAGGAATAAACTTAACTTTATTAGCATCCCCAAACATGGCCGCAGCGACCGCTCGGCAAATATCAGCATCAAGGCCAATCCATTTTCCTTTTGAGTCTGGGGCGGAGAATCCTGCAAGTCCTGTGGTCACACCACATTTAACAGATCCTCTTTTTTTGACTGTATCGAAGGTTTTTCCAGCGAAAGCAGTTTGAGTGACTAGAGTTAAAACAAGGCAAAGGGCCTTTAAAAGCTTCATAAGTTTCTCCGTGATTTTATTTAGCTAAATACTAAATCAATTAATTTGATCTCACCAGTCGACTTTTGGGACACTTAGCGGCAATTAAAGACGCACAGCAACGCAGATGTAATAAAGTTTCAAATGACTTTAATAACCCAGAGTGCCTAAAATTAAGCCTCTAAACAATTCATATGTCTTTAACATCAAGGAGGAAGATATGAGTAAGCTTATAAAGATGACCCTAATCGGTCTTGTCCTAGTGAGTACAAGTGTTTTTGCTAATTCAACAACCACAAGATTACTTCTAAGAGAAGTTCAGTATAGCGCAGACACCCCAGTGAGAATCTCAGCTATTGAGACTCTTAAAGACTTTCTTTCGGATTCAGAAGTTGAAAGATCACTTTTAAATGTTCTTCAAAACGTCGGTGAAGACCGTAACGTAAGGATTGCAGCTGTTAAGGCCCTAAGTTCAGAAGCTTCTGAAAAAAAGGTCTATGACGTTATCGTTCGTGCTCATGATCAATCAAATGACACAGTCTTTAGGGCCACTTGTCTGCAGTCTCTTTATAAAGCTGCCCCAAGAAATAATTCTATCGAAAGAGGTCTGATCTCTAACCTGCTTAACGCTCCTTCTGTTGAAATCAGAAGAGCTTCTGCTTTTGGTCTTATGGCCTCTACTAGTGACCGCACAGTTTCTGATGCCCTTACTAATGTTGCTATGAACCCTAGAAACGATGTTCGTCAAAGGATTGAGGCGATTAAGTCTCTCTACGCAAAGAGCACAGACAGTCGTCTTCGCACTAATATTCAGGCCATCGCTGAAAATGGAGCAGACAACCTAAATGTTAGAGTCGCCGCTGTTAGATTCATGACGACTTTCCCACAAGGAACAAGAGCCAGAAATGTCTTAGAAAGATTGATTGAACTCGGTGGAAACTCAAGTGTTCGCTCAATGGCAGCTCAAGCGATTCGTTTTAACTTACGTGAAAATGATGTTCGTTGGTTCCACCTTCCAGTTGACCCTAGAGGGAATATCAATAGAGATCCTTTTGATGGAGCTGAGTCATTTAGCTTTTTAAAAGTTGATTCATCACTAGAGAATGGTGGTGGGATTAATTTCTCAAAATAAAACTTAAGAGTTTAGGGGTAGAATTGAAACACTACCCCATACTTTTGATAGTGTTGCTTATTTGCCATCTCATTATTTAATCCAAAAAATTTATGTTTAAATTTCGATGTCTCATAGCCATAGGCTACGTAGGGTCCAATTTTAAGCCAGTTAAGTCCTCCAGTGATAGAGGCATACCACTCTCTTGAGTTTGCTTTTTCTAATTCGTAAGTCGCAGTCTCTGAGCTTTTATATGTTTTAGCGGTAAATCTCAATGTTATATCCACCCAAAGCTTGGTCGGTACTTTAATTTCTAAAAGCCCATAGTAGTAATCATCCTCCATAGGGAAGAAGTAATACCTGGTGGTATCGGTTTCTAAGAAAGTGTATGAGTTATAGGTACCCATTCCGAATTCCGCTCTAACGTTAAAGATATTAAAACCAATACCATAGTGTTGATCTCTAAAGTGAAAGTCGTTAGAGGCAAGAGAAAAAGAACCAGTCTGTTCATAGGAAACTTTCATCTTGTTATAGGAATAAGTTAAGTCAAACATTTCAAAGATTTCTACATAGAACTTATAACGAGTGTATTTATCATTGTTAAAGTTAACGATAGTATGGTGGCCAAACATATTGGCAATATCAGTTTCCTGTTTATGGAGAAAGCTTTCAAAGTCGATTTGAGCAACCCTAATAGGCCATTTTTTTTCGTCAGTTGGTAGGTCTAAAAAATCTGAAAACAAAGCAGCATTGAGATTAAAAGAGGTTACCAATAGAAGAAGTATGATGAATTTACTCAAAAGCTTACAAAGGGTAGAATCTGAAAGGTTTTATTCCTCAGAGTCCCCGTCCCCCAACTAATATTGGTTATGATTTCATTAAACTCAATTCCGTACTGCGCTTCTTCTTCTTTATTCCAAAAAACCTTAAAACCAAAAGCTGTTTCAGATCCTTTTAAATCTCCCACAGGAGTATCTGCTCGATTTTTTAAAAAGCTGTAACGATAAAAGAAATCGAGAGCAATTGGTTTATAAATATAGAGTCTATATCCCACTTCAAATCGGTGAGCGTTTGTTTTAACTCTTCTTTCAACAATGTCGTTAAAAGATGTTTCATACATCCAGGTCCTTCTCTCCTTGGCCATTTGATAGCCAAGATAAAAATTACCTAAGACAAGTTCTCCTCCATAAGAGTAGGCGTATTGTTTTTTTTCTTCGTTATTTAAGGGTAGCCCATCATATCTTCTCAATTGATAGCGAGAGAAACTGGTAGAATGTTTTAGCACCAGCATTTCTGATAACCAATAATCATAATTGATTTGAAAGTTAATTCCATCAATACTATAGAAGCTATCTTTTTCTTGAGTTAGGTTTTCTAAATCATAGCGTTGAAAGTCTGGACCGGCTTTAAAACTCACTTTTGAACTGCCAAAGAGCCCGTCGTTCAACTCTGTGTCGTTAATACGAACTGTATTTCTGGTCTCTCTCGGCTCTCTTCTTCGAACGTCCGTTACACCCCGTCTTAATTTGGCTTCGGCGCTAAAACAAAAAACTAAGAATAAAAGGAGGGCTCCTTTCATTAAAGCCTCCCCTGTCTATGATAAAGATTTAAGATCTCTGCATCGGTCAAGGTTCGATTCCAAACACCTATTTCATCTAGAACCCCTTTGAAGTAATTGAACTGTCCTCCAGCTTGATTATCAACTCCTGTATGCCTTCTTGAATCGTCATTTTGAAAACAAAGACCATTGTCATTACTGTGGCTAGGCATATCAAGGCCTAAAGGATAGGGACCATCGACATGATTGCCATTGATAAAAAGGTTAAAACCATTGGTCGTATGGAAAGTTATGACGACATGATACCAACTATTAGCATCAACGTTATAGGGGATATAGATATTATAATCCCCACCGTTGGCCTTATAGGTTCCCCCATAGAGAATGCCATCTTGAATATAAATAACGATTCCATTCACTGTTCCGCCTTCTTCGTAAATATAGCGAATCCCCTCTGTCGTCTCGGCCCTGAACCAAACAGAAATCGTTCTTTCACTAAAGGCGCTATCAAAAATAGCAGGAGTAATATTCACCCCCGTTTGAAGACCATCACAATAGATTCCTTGCCCATAGATCCCTTCCGCTTGGATGAGTCCACCAACACTCGTGGAATGATTTCCATTTCCAGCAGCATCGTTTACATCATCAGAAGTTCCTGGATAACCAGTTTCATTAAAGTGATAGAACATTAGGTTTGCTAATAGGCTTATAGAATCGTTATAGAAATTATCAAAATCATCTTTGTCGTGAGGATTTATGAGACAGCTGGTTAAAGAGATAACCGAGAAGAAGAGTACAATATATTTAAAGGTGAGCTTTATCACCTTTCTATTTTAATTTCCTTCTTTATAGGGAGTAAGGGAGCAAAACAAACCGGTTAACTAAAATTTGTTAACCGCTTGTGCTATCTATCTGAATTGACTAGTTAATTTATCTCTAGAGTAGTGGACCAAAATCATAAGCATTAACTTTTAAATGCTTTTTGAAGGTATAAGAAAAATCGTTGTAAGGGGCTTGGTTTGAATACATGCATCCCTTCACAACAACGGCTCCATTTGCATCACTAAAAGCTGGAAGAGTAAGAGCTGGCATATTCTCGTCGATCACAATATGAGGCACTCCAGAATCATTAACTTCTAAATAAGTCCTTCCACCATTATCAGTTATGTATTTAAACTCCCCACAAACTTCGTATGAATAATCAGCATTCAAGACTCGTTCAGGGTGATCAGCAGAACTATTCATTATATTAACAGAGCTTGAAACAAGCATTCCATTATCCATATAAGATTGAACGCAAACTTCCATGGCATCATTAGGATAAGTTAATCTATTTGAAGCAAAGTAATAAGAAGCTGAATAATCTCCATCAGAGATAATATGAGTATCAGTGCCGTCAAAGAGTCTTACGACGTCATCATAAAAGCTTGCATAGGCTACGCCGCAAACCTCACTAAGAACTGCGGCAGGTGGTGTTACTGGTCCCGGAGTTCCAGCTGGTGGCGGTGTATATCCAGGAAGCTCAGTTGCATCAACTGGATCAGAGTTACCCGTTGGACCATTACCATTATCACTAGGCGCGCCTGTGTTAAATTCTTCGGCTGTCGAGTTATTTGATTGAACTCCCTCACCATCATTTGTTGGTGCTGTGGAGCTTCCACATGAAGTTAGGAGTAGTGCAAGCAATAGAACGATTGTCTTTTTCATAATTCCCTCTGATTTTAAATATAAGCTTTAAAGAGCAATTCTAAGGCCAATTAGCCCGGTCTAAGCCCTTAATAGCACGAAGCGATAATCTCAAATTTAAGATAAGCGTCAAAAATCTAGACACTCCTATGAAAAATTTCTAGTGGCCAAAGAGAGGCTAGGCCGTAAGATTGTTTTTTAGAGTTTTTAATGAGTGAGGAAAAAATGGAAGGATCTATAATCTTAGTTAAGCATGCCATGCCAGAATTAGACGGAGATGTTCCTTCTAAAGATTGGAAGCTTGGAGAACGCGGTTTAAAGCAGGCTCAAAAGTTTGCCAACTTTGTTAGAGATAACTTAGATGTTGACCCTATTATTTATTCTTCAGATGAATCTAAGGCAGTTGAGACCGCTAAGATTATTGCTAAGACTTTAAGCCTTACCCATAAGGTCAATCCAGCTCTTGCTGAATTTGATCGCCCTGCCCTTTCTATCGTAAGTGAAGAAGATCATTTTGATAGAAACGAGCCCCTCTTCACTAATCCAGATGAGCCCTACCTAGGTGTTGAGTCTGCCAATGCTGCCTTAGAGCGTTTTGAATCCGCCATCAAAGAGGTTGTTAAAGATCCTCTTGAAGATGAAAGAATCATCGTTACTCATGGAACTGTCATGAGCCTCTTCTTAAATAAGTATAATGAGGAACTAGATGGATTTGATGTTTGGAAGAAGCTAGGCTGCCCTTCATATGCTGTAGTTAGTTTACCAGACTTCAAAGTCTTAGAACTTAATGGACAACCTTTAAAGGGTTAAGCCCGATCTAAGAATTTCTTAACCTGAGTCTTAAACCTACTTTCGTTAAACTTAACGACTCCTCTTCTTAGGTCATCAGACTTCTCTACCCAAGACTCACTTGAGAGGCTTGGTAGCTTACTTATTAACTCACTAAGATCTGAAAATGGTACAAGTCCTTCAAGATCTTCAAGCACAACATCTTTTTTATTCTTCAATACAGGTCGTCCACTTGCGAGACACTCTAAAGTATAGGGAGAATAAGGATGAGTATCAAAGTCGATAAGGCCAGCTGCTGAAGACATAAGAGGCGCTAATTCTCCATGACACTTTTCTCCAAAGAAAGCGTTCTCTCCTAATGAATCTTTCAGCGTGCTTAAATGATTATCATCCCCAATAAACTTAAAAATGATATTCTTTTGATTTAAGTTATCCGTGATATCTGTGGCCATCTTATTATCAAGAGGAAGAGCATTTATGAGAAAAGCTGAATGCTTAAAGCCCGCAGACTTAATCACTTGAAAGTCTTCAACCTTTACAAAAGGTCTTAAGACTAGAGGATTCTTACCCATCTCTTTTAATCTTTTTTCTAACTCAGGAGTTTCTACCCAGATCGTTCTATCGTCGAGAAGCTTCTTTTCTTTCCAATTATTAACGTAAGACTTAAAGAACTTTCTGATAAAACCTATATTTTCAAGGGCGTCTTTCTTATCGAGAAGATAAGAAACTCTTTTTACCTTATCGCAGGTAATCAGCCCGTGGCTTAGTCCACTTGAAACATCGATAAAGAGATCGAGGTCGCAAGTGATATGGAAATTCTTAGCGGCGCTTGGAATAAGGTATGAATACTTAGATAGGTCTTTAACACTAGATACCTTATGACTTAAAAAGGTTGAATGAATCTTTTTTCTCTCAAGAGGACCTAGGACTTGTTTAGGCCTATGGGCCAAAGTATATATTTCAGCGTCTGGAAAGATAGCGCAAAGAGCTTCCACTATTTCAATAGAACGGTCTCTTTCTAGAATATGATCGCAGCCAATACCTATCTTCATTTTTGCATACTCTTGAAGTACTCAGCTGTTCTTTTGATGCCTTCTTCAAAGCTAACTTGAGGAGCATAGTCTGAAACACTTTGAAGCTTATCCATATTGGGACGTCTTCTCTTAGGATCATCCTCAGGAAGACCTTTATAAACTATCTTAGAGTCTGAGTTTAAAAACTTCATCACTGTTTCTGCTGTTTCTAAAATCGTATACTCATCAGCATTTCCGCAATTAAAAGGAGTATGCTCTTTTGAAAACATAACATTATGAATAGCGTTTACAAGATCTGTTACGTAACAAAATGAACGGGTTTGAGATCCATCACCGTAAACAGTTACGTCAGATCCACTCATGGCCTGATTAATAAAGTTAGGAATAACTCTCCCATCATCTGGTCTCATACGTGGACCATAAGTATTAAAGATTCTAATGATCCTAGTATCAACTCCATAGCGGCGGTGATAGGCCATAGTCATGGCCTCAGCAAATCTTTTGGCTTCATCGTAACAAGACCTTGGTCCAATAGGATTTACACAACCTACATACTCTTCTCTTTGTGGGTGAATCTCGGGGTCGCCGTAGACTTCTGAAGTCGATGCTTCAAGAAACCTAGCCTTCTTTTCCTTAGCAAGCTCAAGAAGATGCATAGTCCCCTCAGAGTTAACTCGCATGATCTCTAAAGGAATTTCCTTAAAGTCTATTGGTGAAGCAGGAGATGCTAATGAAAAGATATAATCAATCTTAGTTTGAGAGAAATCAGGCATTGATTCATAGATATTACATTCATGAAATTCAAAGAGGTCATATTTTGATAAAAGCTCAATATTACTTCTTGAGCCTGTAATAAAGTTATCAAGACCAATGACCTTTGCCCCTAGGTTTAGATAAAACTCACTTACATACGAAGGAACAAAGCCTGCGGCACCTGCTACTAAAACAGTCTTGCCTTCCATTGTTGATGGTAATTCTACTTTTTGAATCATATTTTCCTCAATACCTTTTGATTTGAATAACTGTAGAGCCAATTAATAAAAGGGCTCCCCCAACAAGCTGGGTTATATCTAAAGTCTTCCCTAAGAATATCCAATTCACTCCAACTGCGCAAAACGGAAAGAACATTTCTGCTAAGGCGCACAATCTTGCGGGAAGTTTTTTAAGGCCCCTATAATAGAACCACATACCTAGCAGACCAGATATGGCCACTAGCGCAAGAATCTTGAGCCAAGTTTCTCCAGAATCAGGCAAGCTCTCGCCGCTTGATACCAAAAAGGGAGTTAGCACAATAAGCCCTACCCAGAAACGTCCACCCATGACTTCAAATTCGGAATAGCCGTTGGTCTCAAGGCTTTTACCAAAAACCGTCGATGCTCCCCAACTCACAACAGCAATCATCGTCAGAGCGTAGCCCCAAAGTGCTGTGTTAGAGCTCATATTAGAACTAAAATCTAGCTTCATAAGCCCGGGGAAGATGTCTTGAAAACTGATTAAGACTCCCCCAACCAAGCAGAGGCTGGCCCATAAAAGGAATTTCTTTTGAAGAGGCTCTTTTAAGATAAGCCGCGCCAAACTAACTGCGATTAAGGGCTGAAGTTTTTGTAAAAGAATGACGAGGCTAGGGTTTATCTTTGAAAAGGCTGCTGTAAAAGCCAAAGTTCCAATAGCGGAACCTAGGCCACCGATCACGATAAAGCTAAAGATATGACTTACTTCTGCTTTCCAAATTTTCTTAAAAGACTTGAAGAAAAAAGGAACGAAGACAAGTGAGAGGATAAGATGCTCTCCAAAAACAATCTGTAAGGGAGAAGTGCTTCCCAATAACGGATAACGGATAAGAGTATCAATGGCCCAAGTGCTGCAGGCTAAGAATATAAAGGCTATTCCCATTTAAGCGAACTCTCCTTTTAGGCTATCAAAGGCATCTCTTGCCCTTGCTGCCGCTTTGGCCTTTTTTATTTTCTTACGCTCTTTTCTATTTCGCCTCTCTTCTTTTGTTAATTCAACTGAAGGAAGTAACCCAAAGTTAATATTAGAAGGAGTCGGCTTCTTTACGGTCATAATATAATTAACGAGAGCGCCAATTCCCGTTTCAAAAGGAAATTTTAGGAGCTCCTTGCCATTTATCTTTCTTAAGATCTGCATGGCAACATAAAGTCCCATAGTAGCTGATTCAGTATAGCCTTCTACGCCAGTCATCTGTCCAGCAAAGTAGAGGTTCGGAAATTCTTTACTAGAGAGATCCCAGTTGAGAAGTTTTCTGGCGTTTAAAAAACTATTTCGATGAACACTTCCTAAGTGAATAAAACTAGCCTCTTCAAATCCGGGAAGGGTCTTAAAGACTCTCACTTGCTCTGGGTACTTAAGGCGGGTTTGAAAGCCTACTAAGTTATAAGCGCTCCCTAGGAGGTTCTCTTTTCTAAGTTGTATACAGGCATAAGGAATAGATCCATCTTCTTTTTCAAGGCCAATAGGCTTCATAGGTCCAAAGCGAGGAGTTTCTTCTCCCCTTTCAGCCATTAGATCAATTGGTAAGCAGGCTTCAAAGAACTTTTCTTGCTCAAAATTTTGAGCGGGAACTTTCTCGGCTTCTATTAAATCGTTCATGAATTTTAAATACGCTGGTTTCTCAAGCGGGATATTTAAATAATCGGCTTCAGCATTTTCACTATTTGGATCATCTGAATAAGGCTTATGACGATCTTTGAAGTACATCTTTGAAAAATCAAGTGAATCCGCATCTACCACAGGTGCGATGGCGTCGTAGAAATAAAAATCATCTCCACTAATATTCTTCATGATCCAATCACTAAGAGGCTCAGTCGTTAAAGGACCAGAGGCTACAATAGTAAAGTCAGCTTCAAGCTCTTTTGCTAAGAGAATGGGATCACTAACTTCTAGGTCCATAAGTTCTATGTTTTCATGATTCTTTAAAGTGTTAGTGATGTCTTTTGAAAACTCTTCACGGTCAACGGCTAATGCGTCTCCAGCCGGAACTGCATGCTTATGACCCATCTCTAAAATAAGAGAGCCAAGCCCTTTCATTTCATATTTTAAAAGGCCGTGACCACTATCTGGGTTTAGAGACTTTAGAGAATTGGTACAAACCAATTCAGCATAGGTATCCATCTTTTGGGCTGGCCCTAATTTGGTCTTTTTGACTTCCGCCAAAACAACTTTGATACCATGATTGGCGAGAAACCAAGCGGCATCTGTTCCGGCCAATCCTGCGCCAATTATGAGAACTTTACTATCGAGTGCTTTCATGTGAAAAACGTTTAGTTACAAATGGTTAACTTGAGGCGCACTTTACCGCTATAGGGACCGCTATGCAAATTCATCTTCATCAAACTCACCATACTTTAGCCGATACTGCGGACATTTTCGCATACCTAGAGAAGCACTTCACCCAAAAGGCCCCTACTCCTGGGATCCACTTATTACCTGAGCTCTTTTTAACAGGTTACCCCCTGCAGGACCTTTGTTTACAACGCCCTTATATTAAAAGGTTTAACAAACTTATTGAGGATATTAACGCGCTGAACACTGATGGCTGGGAGTCAGACTCCTTAGTTCTTATGAGCGGTCTCGCTTACGAGTTAGAAGAAAATGGGCTTCCGGTTAAGATCAAGAATGTTATCTACGCGTGGGAAAAAGGTAAGAGTCTAAGGCCTATATATACAAAAAGACTTCTCCCAAATTACGATATCTTTGACGAAGAGAAATACTTTACCCCAGGGGAAAAACCCGGAGTTCTAAGTTTTGGGGGAAGGACTTTCGCCCTCTTAATCTGTGAAGACATGTGGCATTCAAGCACTCATGAAATGGACCCAGTTAAAGAGCTTTATGAATTAAAAGAAAATAAATTACAATTTGACGCTGTCATAAACCTCTCTGCCTCCCCCTTTCATATAGGGAAAAAAGAAAAACGTTTAGCTAGAGCAAAAGAAATTTCTCGCTTCTTGGAGGCGCCCTTCTTTTACGTTAATAGAGTCGGCGGTGAAGATGAGGTTCAATTCGATGGCGGAAGCTTCGCTGTTAATGGAGCCAATTTAATAACCATGGGTAAGAGCTTTGAGTCTGACCTCTTAACCATAGACCTTGAAGAGTTTAAAGGAACGAGCTTGGTTCCTGATGAGACCATGGAAAATACGTGGGAGTCTCTCTTTGAGGCCTCCTTAGATTATGAAGGAAAACTACCGAGGCTAAAGCCACTTACTGATGAAGACTGTTTTCAAGTCTTCGAATCCTTAAAGTTTGCCTTTAACGAATACTCAAGAAAATGTGGGTTCAATCATTTTACCATTGCCCTCTCAGGTGGTATCGACTCCGCTCTTGTTTTGACTTTAGTTAAGCTTTCTTTGAAAGAAGGACAAACTGTCGAAGCTATATATATGCCGAGTATTTATAGCCGAGAGATAAGCTGGCAATACTCTGATCAATTATGCGAAAGACTCGGGGTTAAGTTGAAAAGCCTTCCCATTAAGTTCTTTCATTCAGTTATTAAGAATGGCTACAAGGATGGCTTTGGTACAGAGCTTGATGGTCTCGCGGATGAAAATATTCAATCTCGGTTGAGAGGGGCCCTCCTCTACGCCCGAAGTAACCATCAAAATACTATGGTCATCAATACTTCAAATAAGAGTGAATTGGCCGTGGGCTATTCAACTCTTTATGGAGATAGTGTCGGTGCCATCTCCCTTCTTGGAGATCTCTATAAAAGTGAAGTCTTTAGGTTCAGCGAATTTATCAATGAACGTTTTGGAGGGCTTATTCCTGAGGGAATTATAAACCGAGCGCCTTCGGCAGAGCTAAGAGAAGATCAAGAGGATGAGCACAGCCTCCCTCCTTACGATAGGTTAGATGCTATTCTTGAAGGATTCCTTAGTTATAGAATGGATCTCGAAGAACTTATAGAAGCTGGTTTTGATAAAGAAGAAGTTGAGAATGCTTATCAGTTATACTCCCAAAGTGAATATAAAAGAGGACAGTTTTGTCCCATCATTAAGCTAAAACCTAAAAGCTTTGGGTTTGGTTATAGAGTCCCTATTTGTAAAAGATGATTTACTTTCAATATAAATAGAATGATATAGTTTACTCTGACTACAAGGAGCTTTTAATGGCAAAGAAAACATCAGCATCAATTATTAAAACTTGGACGAGTATAAAAAAAGAAGTACGTGGACTTGGGAAATCAAAAAGCCCCGTTCAGGATGCCCAAAAGATCTTAAAGAAATTTGTCAATCAAGCTGAAAAAGATATTAAGAACGTTGTGGCCAAAGATATCCCTAAGCTTGTTGTTCGTTTTAAGAAAGAAAGAAAAGATTTAGAAAAGACAGTTGAGAAACTTGTTAAGTCTGAAATAAAGAAAGCACAAAAATTCATCAAAGATCAAAAGAAAGACTTAGGAAAACTTCAAAAGAAAGTAGAGTCCTACCTTCCAAAAAGAAAGAAAGTCTCTAAGAAAAAAGCCAAGAAGAAGTCGACTAGCCGCAAAAAAGTCACAAAGAAGAAAGCCTCTACAACTAAGAAGAAAGGCACTAAGAAGAAGGCGACTAAGAAAAAGGCTTAAATCGCACCAATTAGCTTTACCCTATGACTCCGCCCTACTAATCTATAGGTTATGGAAAACTCTCTAGAAAGACGCCTCGGGCTTTTCTCCGTCGTAACAATATGTATAAGCTCAATGCTAGGATCTGGCATCTTTGTTCTCCCTGGTCTAGGCTTTGCCATCACGGGTCCTTCTATTTACTTAGCTTATTTACTCTCCGCACTTTGTATCTTACCAGCTGCTATGAGTAAGGCGGAACTAGCTACGGCCATGCCAGCAAGTGGTGGCTCTTATATTTATTTAGAGAGAACTTTTGGTCCATTAGCCGGCACTGTCTCAGGTCTTGGGCTTTGGTTATCAATCCTTCTAAAATCTGCTTTTGCCTTAGTTGGTATTGGCGCTTATATGTCAGTGGTCTCGTCCGTTGATGACTTTCCAATGCAACTTGGTTTCTTAACGTTTATCTGTTTCGTTAATATCCTAGGTGTTGGTAAAGTCTCTCGTTTTATGACCATCATCCTCTTTGTCTCCATTGCGGGGATGACAGCAGTAAATACCTTAGGTTTCTTTTCATGGGACCCTCAGTACTTAAAACCTCTCTTTCCTAGAGGTTCTCTTGGTTTAGCAGAAGCCACCGCTCTTGTTTTTGTCTCCTTTGCGGGAGTGACTAAAGTAGCGGCTATTGCTGAAGAAGTTAAAAATCCCGGTAAGAACCTAAGCCGAGGTATCCTTCTTTCTTTAGGAATTGTAACTGTCATTTATTGCGTAACTTCATTTGTTATGGCCGGAAATTTTTCTCATTTAGTATTGGCCAACGATCTAAAGCCTGCTTATACACTTGCTTTAAAAGTTGGAGGTCCTCTCTTTGGTTCAGTCATAGCCATTATCGCAATCCTGACCATGGTAAATGTTTCTAACGCTGGAATTCTTGCTGGCTCTCGTTTTCCTTTTGCTATGAGTAGAGATAAATTGCTCCCTAGTTTTTTAGGAAAGCTTCATCATAAATTCTTAACCCCAATCGCTTCTATTATTCTTTCTTATTTAGTGGTGATCTTTATTCTCTATAATTTTGATGTCACTAAGATCGCGAAGATGGCCTCTGCTTTTATGATCGCCATTTATATGATCGAGAATATCTCTGTTATTGTTTTAAGAGAAAGTAGAACCCAGTGGTATAAGCCTGTTTATAAGGCTCCTCTTTATCCATTCCTCCAAGTATTTGGTATCCTCTCAGGAGTCGCCCTTCTTGTTGGAATGGGAATTCTAGCTGTTAAGTCTCTCTCTTTTATTTCCGGACTCGGTGTTATTCTTTATTTTGTCTATAGTAGAAGACAGACAGATAGAAAGGGCGTTATTGGAATTCGAGGCAGAAGAACTGACCTACTCCAAGAGCAAGCACCACAAACTTCAAGCTATAAATCTATAGACCTCTCGAGAGATGCTCAGGTTGTTGTTTCTCTCTTCGGGAAAGAAAGAAGTCCAGAGATGCTTATTGAGATGGGAGTGGCTTTGGCCGAACATGGCAACTTAGAAGTCGCCCATATCCTAGAGATTCCAGAGCAAGCTTCCCTAAACGATATTATTGATGAACCAGCAGAACTACGCTCTCTTCGAAGAAGAGTCATCGCTATGGCCATCGAGAAAAAAGAACCTATCACTTTTGATCCGGTTGTAAGTCATGATGTTTCGCGAACAATCTTTGAGATCTCTCAAAGGCTTCATTGCGAGTGGCTTTTAATTGAATGGAGAGGAAGAAGCCGTGGAGCTTTAACATTTCACAATCCAATCGGTTGGCTAAAGTCCCATCTTCATTGCAATCTCGCCGTCTTTAAAGATAGCGGCGTTCGCTATGTAAGAAAGATCGTCGCCCTTATAAATGCAGATATGAATGATGCCTTAGTCCTTGAGACTTCTGATCACTTAGCTGAAGTAAATAGAGCCGACATCACTCTTGTAAAGTTTTGTCATGAAAATGTAAGTATCGAAAAACAAAGATATGAAGAACGCTTTTTAGATGAACTTGCTTCAACTCTAAAAGCCCCGACTCATACTAAGGTTCTCACTGGTAAAGATGAGATCAAAAAGCTTCTTGCAGAGACCGTGGAGTACGATCTTCTGGTCTTAGGAAGTACCGATCCTACTTTTAAATCTAGTTTTTTTGGAGCCTATGACGATAAGTTAATTGCTAAAGCCGCCTGTTCTGTTCTGGCCGTTCATAGCTCTTCACTTTAGTTCGACAAGAACACAGAATTGATCTCTTGTTTCGCTTGGCTTAAAGAGGCTATGACTCAGTTCTCTGCCGAAAGCCTCGTAACTGGCCTCCTCTATAGGCTCTAACTCATCGTCGACGATTGGACAGAAGTTAAGCCGCCCAAACTCTAAGAAATTAGTATCCATTCCAAAAAGCTCGTCTAAATAAAGAGTTCTCTTTAAGGGATAGTCAGTATTATTCTCTTGAGACTCGTTCATAAGGCTTTTTGAATCCGTATGATCTCTACCAAATAGACAATGAGCTAGTTCATGAAAGACGACAG
The DNA here is from genome assembly GCA_913061265.1 of uncultured Halobacteriovorax sp. GTDB lineage: Bacteria > Bdellovibrionota > Bacteriovoracia > Bacteriovoracales > Bacteriovoracaceae. Next base: position 364,083 of record CAJXVS010000006.1, read on the forward strand.
CTTCTATATAGAAAAGATCTTTCTCTAAGATAGAGGGATTGATCTTAATGAACTTACGTTCAAAATTATCCCTATTAAACAAAGTATTAGCAGCGGCAGAAAAAGCATTCTTTCCCATTCCAGGAACCGTGCAGACACCATCATTCTCAAGTCCTGCATTCCCAAAAGAGATAGGAATACTGAGTTCCCCATCAGAAACTTCAACCCCTCTCGCTGCCGCTTCAGCCTGAAACTGAATCTTCAAGCTATTAAAGCGAGGGTCATTCTGAGGGGCCTTCTTCGGACCACAGGAGGCTAGGATCAATCCCAGAAATAGGTAGATAAGAGTGTTTTGCATGGTGGGAAACTACGTCTGTGGGAGGTTTTTGGCCATAGCTTGTGTAAAGATGATAACTCTTTAATTTCAAGCACTTAACTGGTTGAAACTTCCTCTCTAAAAGGGCGCCAGTTACCTTGCCAGATATTCAATGAGCCACTTCTTATAGACTTGGTTTTTGAGTGCACATCAATTGCGCAATAAGTGAGGTTCGCTACAGACTCATGAAGAGCGGCATCGATTGAAGGGATCATATTCCAAGTTCCCGTGTTGAAGTAATACTTACCTTCAGGAAAGCGCCTCCATTCTTGAACATGAGTATGGCCCATGACTACCGTATGGAGATCAGGGTTTCTTTTAAGGATACTCTTGGCCTTCTTTTCGTAGCGCGGATAGATAGTGATTTGCTTAAGAACTTTTAAAGTTGTTTGAAAGTTTCTATTTTGTTTTGTGTAAGTATCAAAGTTAGTTCTAATAAAGTATCTGATCACCGTATAAAACATCCTAATAAAATAAGAAAAGTCATTTAGGATAGACCATTTTATATAACTCGACATTGGCCTTACTTTATCGATCATGGGTCTTTCTTTTTTTAATTGAGGAAGAACATTTATACAAAATAAGCTTCCCCAAGGAAGATTTAAGATTTTTTTTCCATTAGGTCCATCTAAGAAATACTTATGAGGGTTGACGGTATTAATAACTTCAAAACGATGGCCATGCTCTATGTGAACACCATCTACATTAAGTTCGAAGCTAAACTCAATTCCTTCTCCTACTAAGCTTTTCAAGTACAACTGAGCCTCTTCAAAGGCTATTCCTGAATCGTGATTTCCAATGACATAAGTGAGTTTTTTATTGGGAGTGGCGAGAAATTTTTTTAGAGAATCAAAAAAGGTTGGATGCCCTTTCTCAATCTGCTTTATCGCTTTTACTGTTAAATCACCGTCAATAATACTAGAGAAGACACCATCGACATCGATCTGAATAAGATTGAGAATGTCTCCATTTAGAACCAGATGGCAGTGAGTCCAATAATGTTTTCCAGAACTATAATAATCTGTGAACTCTTGAAAACGGTCGTCTTCAAAGAAGTCTTCTAAAATATTGAGTTGCCCATTCTTAAGGAATTTACCTTTACCTAAATGGAGGTCACTGACGACGAGGATTAACATTTGTTAGGTGGAACTAAGTTCGCCCGCGTGGCAAACTTGTCCTCTCCCCGCTTCCTTTGCTTCATACATCATTTTATCGGCTATCTCTAAGATCTCATCTCTTGTTCTAGCGTCGCTAGGGAAACCTGCCACTCCAATAGAAACCGAGAGCTTAAAACTTCCTTTAGACTTACTGTCTTCAGAAGTTGCGTCTGAGAATTCATTATTTTTAACGGCGTTTAGGATACGACTCCCAACAATCTTTGCTATTTCTGGATTTGAGTCAGGAATGATCATAACAAACTCATCCCCTCCATAACGATAGATCATATCCGTTTCTCTTAAAACCTTCCTTAGAAGTTCGGCTAGTTCAAAAAGAAGATGCGTCCCAACAAGATGCCCATGCCCGTCATTGACCGCCTTAAAATGATCCACGTCTATAAAAAGGACGGAGAACTCTTCTTTATAATCTTTGTGTTTCTTAATTGAGAAATCTAAGTCTTTATAAAGCTTTCTTTGATTATATAAACCTGTCACATCATCAAGGTGAGCTAGGTCTTCCATTTTCTTAAGTTCACTAAAAGAATTTACAATTGAGTCAATATTTGAAAGATAGCGGACCATATAATCGAGGATGTCTTTATCTAATTGTTCAGTATGGTGAACAAGCCCAAAGAAGACCTGCTGATCTGAATGCCCACAATAAATGGAGTAATAATAATCTTCACCCGTATAGTACTCTTTCCAGCTTTTAAAGATTGGCTCGCCTTCACAGGCCTTTAGTAAATTAAGTTCAATTAAGTCAGCTGAGAAATGATCCTCTCCAACAAGATTTCGATTCCAAAGAGTACGGCATGACTTTGCCATATCTTTTGAGTGAAGCTTTGACCCGTCCCTTGGTTTAGCAAAGACGATCATAGGAGAGGTGCTCATTCTTTTTTGAAAGAACTGATCGAGCTCGCCATAAAGCTCCTTTCCTCCTTCGAGTTTCGAAAAGGAACACATAAATTCCATCAATTCTGCTAAAGGTTTTGGAATTTCCACTTACTTATTTCCTTTTAAAGCTTATCAATCTTATCTAAGATGCCATCATCAAAATCATTTTCAGATTCAAGGGACTTTAAAGAACCTCTTAGAGTTCTCATAATTTTTTCAAGCCTCTCTTCAACCTTTTCCTTATCTTCTCTTGATTTTACTTCACGAATACTGGCATTTTCCATATTAAATTCTAGTGAATCAATCTTTCTTTTAAGATCAAGGATCTTCATGTCTCGGCTTTTCACCTGGCTTTGAGAATCCATGCTTATAAGCTCTAGTTGACTCTCTAACTCTTTCTCACGTTGCTTAACCTGATTGATATCGATGCGCACTTTCTGGTTAAGACGATCAAACTCTTTTTGAACACTCTTCGCCCGCTCTTCATAGATATGCTTCTTCTCTTCACTTAACCTGACTCGGTATTTAAGCTCGTCTATTTCGTCATGATTTCTTTTCTTTAAGATTTGAATTTCTATCTTAGCTTCATCAAGCTCTGCCCGAAGACCTAGCTTATCCTGATCCCCTAACTTAGATTCAGTCTTTAACTCATGAATTTCTTTTAATAACTCTTCTCGCTCTTCACGAAGTTGTCTAATCGTTCCTTGGAGTCTTGTTTGCTCAGTTTGATTAAAAGCTTCAGCGACTCTTTGATCTTCTGGGGTAATAATAATTTGTTCATCTACTGTAGAGGCCACTTTCGGCGCCGCCACAGGGGCTGTCTCCTCTTCTTTAAGAGAGCCAGCAGCATCAGCTATGGGTTTCGTAGTTTCTAATACCTCAGTAATCGTAAGGTCATCATCAAATTCTTTTTCATCACTATCAACATCTATAGATTCTTCGACATCATCATCAGCAAGTAAATCTACCCCTGTATCTTCTTCTATTTCGGATAGATCTAACTCGTCTTCATCATCTAATGATTCAACAGGGAGAGATGCTTTAAATTCTTTTAAACTATTATCTTCAGAACCCATAACAATAGTGGGGTTAGTACTCTCCCCTACTTCTTCATCATCAGAGAAATCTAGAACTTCTGAGTCAGTTCCTGTTAAGGTTCCCTTTTCAAATTCATCTTCTTCATCTTCGCTAAAACTTAAATCTTCCTCTTCGGAGTCTAAATCATCACCATCAGATAAAATATTAAGCTCACCATCTTCATCAGCATCTTCATTTACAGCAATAATACCTTCTATGGTTGTGCTAACTTCATCAAAGGAATCATCGGCATCTAAAGAGTCTGGCTCTCCAAGATCAAGAGAGTCATCCTCACTTTCACCTAAGTCCATTTCTTCTTCACTGGCCTCTAATTCATCGTCACTGCCTAAATCTAGGGCATCATCGCTTCCAAGATCAAGAGCATCATCTTCACTTCCAAGGTCTAAGGCACCTGAACTATCATCACTTCCAAGATCGAGAGCATCATCGCTTCCAAGATCGAGAGCATCATCACTTCCAAGATCTAAAGCTCCAGAGCTATCATCACTTCCAAGGTCTAAAGCGTCAGAGCTATCATCACTTCCAAGATCAAGAGCTCCTGCGCTATCGTCACTTCCAAGATCTAAAGCGTCTTCGTCGTCTCCAAGATCAAGAGCCCCTGCGCTATCGTCACTTCCTAAATCAAGGGCATCATCACTATCATCGCTTCCTAAATCAAAACCACCTGCTTCTTCATTATTTTCTTCAGGTGATTCACTTTCTTCGTTTATGGCGAGGGCATCATCAGACTCTTCAGCTGTGGCAAAGTCTAACCCTTCCACTTGTTCGTCTTCAGGTTCTTCCTCTAGAGTTTCAGCTGCTCCACCAAATTCAAGAGCTCCTTCATCTAGCTCTTCCGCTTCATTTTCTTCGACATCAAAGTCGAGATCATTATCGTCTTCCATAGCTTCCTCCTGAGATGAGTCTGCTTCTAGGGACTCTTCACTGCCAAGGTCCAGCTCTTCACTCTCAGTTTCTTCGCTCAAATTTATATCTAGATCATCAGATTCGTCTTCATCCATACTAAGACCAACATCAAGAGAATCTTCTTCTCCTAGGTTGATATCAAGATCTTCCTCGCCTTCTTCGTCAGCGCCCATGTCTAAATCAAAGCCACCCTCTTCAATTGGAGAGATGGAAGCAGGCCCCCCTGCTTGCTGCTCTTGTGGAGCAGGAATATTGACTTTGGACTTTGTTCTCTCTGGTAAGAACGGTCTATCAAAAACCATATCGAACTTACTTTGAATATCAACATTTAAAGGAGTCGCAAAATTAGGCCCCGTCTCGCTAGAGACTGAGTGAGCATCAAGCTGTTTCTTTACGCGGTCATCAACCTTCATGACTCCGGCATCAAAATCAACGGCACTTTCTTCGTCAAATTCAGAATCCGCTCCTTCTATTGAAGAAAGCGGGACCTCCCCTAACTGATCACCTTCTTCGAAGGCTTCAGAGGCCTGAATATAATCAGAGAGTTCAAAGTCGTTGAGAATTTCATTGATGATCTTAAGACTAATAGGTTTTCTAACATAACCATCAGCGGCAGTTGCACCTTTTTGATGCTTCTTTAACTCTTTTAACTTTATTTTTTCTGTCATGACGATGCGAACATCATCACCATCCATGAGCTGTTTATTTAACTTTTCAGCCTCTTTTTTATTTTCATCGAAATCGAGGAATATAAGACAACGCGCCGATTCAGAATGATCAAGCACAAACTGCACGTCGTCGGTTACAATCATGTTCTGATGACCCACACCCTCGATTAGATCGACGACGGCATCATCCTGACTAAAGAATAGAATCTTCATATTTCAAGCCCTTACGTTATATATCTTATCAGAGGTGGGCAAAAGTTCAACGCAGGGGAAAAAAGGTTTAAAAATATCAAAGGTTTAATATTGAATTCAGGCCTAAATGTAGACTAAAATAGTCCAAGCACAATGTATGGGCGAGCCTAAAAACGGACTTTATTTGGCGGTTATTCTTATGATTAGATTTACACTTTTTACCCTACTTCTCAGCTTCGGGACTTCTCTTATGGCCGAAAGCTTCTATCCTGCGCCACTTTTGCATATGGATAATGCTTTCTCACATCATGTTCTAGTTGCTGAGAAAAATACTCATACTCTTTATTTATTTAAGAACGAAGATTCAAAGCCTGTTTTAGTTAAGACCTACCAGATGGCCACAGGTAAGAAAGCTGGCGATAAGGCCTTCCAAGGCGATCATAGAACACCTGAGGGAGTTTTCTTTTTCACAGACTTTATTAATCACCAACAGCTTATTGAGCGCCATGGTAAACAAGGTGAAATCTATGGAGTTGGTGCCTTTGTCATGGATTATCCAAACCCAATTGATAAGGCAGAAGGTAAAACCGGAGGCGGGATCTGGCTTCACTCAACAAATGATGAAACTAGGATTGATAAAGGCTTAGACTCTAGAGGCTGTCTTGTTACTCATAACTCAATGCTCATAGAGCTCTCAGAATATATTGAATTAAATAGAACCCCTATGATTGTCACCCATGACCTTAAGTACTTAAGCCAGAAGACTTGGAAAAAGAACAAAAATAAGATCACCTCTGCAGTAGAGGGTTGGGTTAACTCTTGGCAAAATGAAGACTTAAAGTCCTACCTTTCTTTTTATCATAAGAAAGAATACAAAGATAAAGTCCGTGGTGGTTACTATCAATTCGCAGCTTATAAAAAAGCTGTCTTTTCAAACCCTGGTAAGCCTGTTGTTAATATCAAGAACCTAAGTATTATGCAGTCGGGAGACTATGCCATTGCTGTCTTTAAGCAAGAGTATGAGTCAGCGACGATAAAAGACTTAGGAAGAAAGATCCTTTATCTAAAGAAAGACCAATACTATAAGTGGAAGATCGTAAGTGAGAACTGGACGAAGAACGGAGTAGGCCCAACGGACCGCTCAGAGAATGTTGCCTTCAGACCAGAAATGAGATTCTTTAAAACGAGAAACCCAAGCCAAATCCTTGGCGAATCTTGGAAACAAAGCAGCAATAATTAATGGAAGAAATTAAAAAAGATAAGCTTTCCTTTATCCTTTATAAAAATAGAAATGTTCCAAGGTTCTACGAAGTAGAAAAAGGATCCTTTCGCCTCTTTTTATACGGGCTCCCTACTCTAACAATCATCTCTATCTTGATAACGGCCAGTTTATTGGTCTATTTTAAGCAAATTAGAGAGATGGCCAAAAGAAAAGAGCCGGCCATCATTCTTGAATTAAAGAACAAGAGCTTGGCCCTTCAAGAGAAGGTCGAAGATGTTCAAAAAACAAATGCCATTCTAGAGAAGAAGCTCATTACAGGAGCTAGCGATACTGGTCTAAAGACCATGTCACTTTTTAAAGTTCCTCCAGGGCAAATCGACCTCACCAAGTCCCCTGACTTAGCTGTTGAATCAGTTAGTTCAAGACAAGAGAATGGTTATTATACCCTTAAATTTAACCTCTCTAATAATAGCAAAGGCCAAGAGAAGATCGCGGGCCATATCTTTGTCATGATGAAAGCGGCTAATACATATGACTTTTATCCAAATGATGTCTTTGATGAGAATGAAATGCAAATGGACTTTAATAAAGGTGAATACTTTGCAACAAGTAGGTTCCGCCCTGTAGACGCTAAGTTTAAGATACCGCCAAAAGCCACTTCCGCTCTCTTTAAGATCTTGGTCTTCTCGAGAACAGGGGACTTAATGTTGAAACAGATTATTTCTAAAAAGATTGAGCTTTAGTATGCAAACAGACTCAAGACCCTTAACTATTAATCAGCAAAACTTTAGCTTCTTTGGTAAAGGTTCAAAGTTAAATGGAACCTTTCATTTAAAGGGTCAGACTTTTATCGCTTGTTCAATTGAAGGGAATCTATTCTTAGATGATGACTCAGACTTAACCATAGAACTTTCAGGCTCTGTAAAAGGAAACCTACACGTTCATAACTTGAAGATCTTTGGCCATGTTGATGGCAATATTAGTAGCTCTGGAAAGGTCATCCTATACCCAGGCTCATCTGTAGAAGGTGAAGTGACTGCGGAAAATCTTGTGATTCAACCAGGGGCGAATGCCAATTTTAAGGCCCATACTTTAAAGTAAGTACAGGCCCTTATTTATTAAAGAAAATTCTTATAAGAAACTACGCGAATCTTTCCGAACTTGGCCCTAAGACCTTTAGCAAGAGCGGGAGACCCAATAATAACGATTGATTGCTTACCCCATCCAAAGATATCCTTAACCGACTTATTCACTGTTGCCGCATCAATAGCAGCTACTCTTTTTTGAAACTCATAGAGTTCGTCATAAGAAGCTTCTAAGTGATCGAGAAAAAGAAGCTGACTTAAGTAAGCTCCCGTGACTTCAAAGCGAAACGGGTATGAACCTGAAAGGCTACCGCGGCTTCTGGCCAGCTCATGAGGGGGGTAAGTTCCCGCAACGATCTGATCAATAGTCGCCTTAGTCACTTCAAGGAGTTCTTCTACAGTCTGATTCTTAGTAAAGGTAGAAATTCCGGCTCTTCCGTATCCACGCTGACCTGCTGCAAAAGCACTAACCGTGTAAGTTAGGCCTCTTTTAACTCTTAACTCTCTCATGAGTTTAGAAGTAAAGCCGCCACCTAGGAACTCTGAAGCAAAGCTTAAAAGTTCTCTATTTTCGTACTCACCTTTATTTAAGAAGCGCCCTACTCTAACTTGAGCTTGGTTCGCTTTAGGCACAGTCACAAGAGTTATCTTAGCTTTAGCACTATCATTAGAGACTGGCTTATAGTCAGTCTTTCTTACGACTTGTCCCTGCCCGCTCCATTTACAATCTTCAGTAATAACCTTTTCTAGATTGAGAACTTCTTTAGGACCCGCAATATAGATTCTCTTTTTTACCTGAGTGTTAAAATAGGCGAGTTTTTTGCGAAGAGCTTTTTGATTCAGCCTACGAACATCCTTCATCTTCCCACCAGTAGGATAAGCATAAGGGCTTCCCTCAAGTGAGATTTGTCTAAACGCCATCGAAGCGAGGCTTCCATGGGAATCCACTAGATTTCGAAATGAATCGAGGCTTCTTTTAACTTCTTTTTTAATCTCTTTCTTTGGAAAAGTAGCATCTTGAAAAAGATGACAAATCTTCTTCATAGTAGGAACACTATCTTTGATCAACCCAGAAACCGAATAGGTTGAATACTCATGAGTTACATTCCCAGAGTAACTAGCGCCATAAAACTCAAGGTTATCTGAGATGTCTTTTTGGCTGTACCTTCTAGTTCCGGCGTTGAGCATACCAAACATGGCATTCGTCACACCTTTTTCATTGTCAGCATCACTAAGAGCCCCATCGGCAAAGTAAACCGACATAACATAGGTAGGAAACCTTTCATCTTCAATCCAGACCACTTCAAGGTCTTTCCATTTAAATTTCTTGATCTTATCTGCGCCATACTTTGCAGCAAAAGTAGGAAGAGAAATTAGAAATAGTACAAGTATTGTTAAGTTTTTCATTTATTACTTCCCCTTCGCTTTTTTATGCTTGTCCCAAACAGAAACAAAGACTTGTTTGTTGCCAGCAAAGACTTCTTTACAGGTCTTTTTAACTTCATCTGTTGTAATAGAGTCATAGATCTCTAACTCTTTTTGATAATGCTTATAGTCTCCGTAATACTTTTCAGTAGATCCTATAAAGCTAGCAACTCCAGCGTTGTTTTGAATTTCTCCATAATACATAACGAGGAATTGATTCTTAGTTTTTTGAACGCCTCTATCATCGATAGCCTTATCACAAAGTGAGCGGGTCTCTTTCACAAGAGTTCTTCTCACTTTTTCTAGATTCACATTGCGGCCAAGTTCTCCACTAATAAAGAAGACGCCGTTCTTTTGTAAATTATAATTAGAAACTGAGACACTATTAAGGATAGGGCTCTTATTTTTCACATACTTCTGATGAAAATATGAAGAGCTACCAACGCCTAGGATACTACTGAGAATATCCATCACGTAAGCTTTCCTTGTGCCAAGAGGCTCCCCTCTATAAGACATCATAAAGGTTGGCGTCTTTGTGTTTCCATAGACCTTTTTATGAGAACCATAGCTTGGATTAGCGACATAAAGCTCATCCTTATCTTTTTCTTTCTTTAGATCTTGAATTTCTTTAGATGATCTATCGAGGTCACCAAATTTTTTCTTAATTTGAGAGATAACATCACTACTATCGACATCCCCTACAACAACGATGATAGCGTTATCTGGAGTGTAGAACTTCTTAAAGAAATCAAACATCTGATCTCTGTTCAAAGTGATTAAGTCTTCAACTGAACCGATGACTGAAAGACCATAAGGAGTTCCCTTAAACATCTCTTGCATCATCGATAAATAAAGTTTTCCCTTTGAAGAGTTTTCATAGCGGTACTTTCTCTCTTCAAGAACAACGTCCCTTTCTTTATCAAAAGCAACTTTTTCTAAAAGAAGATTTTCCATACGGTCAGCTTCAAGATCAATGATGGTATCAATCGTGTGGGCTGGCATACTTTGGTAATAAACTGTTGAATCAAAAGTTGTATAGGCGTTTGTAGATCCACCATTAGATTCAATCAGGGTATCAAACTTACCAGGCCCATACTTCTTAGCTCCCTTAAACATCATATGCTCGAGAAAGTGAGTGGCGCCAGTAGTCCCAGGCCCTTCAAATCTTCCCCCTACATCATAGAAAGTATAATAAGAGTAAATAGGAAGCCTATGGTTTTCGACTATAAGAACTCTAAGACCATTACTAAGAGTGTATTTTTTTACATTAAGAGAAAGCTTTAATTCACCAAGATCACTCCCGGTAGTACTAGCTTCTTCTTTAACAGTATTAGAGCAAGAACTTACTCCAAGAATGAGGATAATGGCTCCTAAAAGGGCCAGAGATCGAGTCACAGTCATGCCTCCTTGCTGACGAATAATCAAAGTGGCAAAGCACCTTAGATCTAGTGAACTATAATAATTCCAAATAGATAACTTCGCAACGAAACCATTTATTCCTCAATAAAAAACCAGCGCGTTAAACTTATCTCCTTTCCTAACTCCTTTATATTGTTTATATTCGCCTCCTAAAACCTGACTTATTTTAAGCGTCTTTGCCCGAGGAGTCGTAGATGAAGATTGGCGTACCTAAAGAAATTAAAAACAATGAGTACCGTATTGGACTAGTTCCTGGTGGTGTTCAGTCTCTAGTTGCCGATGGCCATGAGCTTTTTATTGAAAACGACGGTGGACTTGGTATTGGTATTTCTAACGAAGACTATATAGCTGCAGGCGCCACTATCCTCCCTGATGCTAAATCAATCTTTGAGACGGCTGAGATGATCATCAAGGTTAAAGAGCCTCAAAAAGTCGAAATCGATATGTTGAAGCCTCATCATATTCTTTATACTTATCTTCACCTCGCTGCTGATAAAGAGCTAACAGAAGGGCTTATGAACTCTGGCTGTTCAACAGTTGCTTATGAAACAATTCAAGAAAAAGACGGATCCCTTCCTCTTTTAGTTCCTATGTCTGAAGTTGCAGGAAGAATGGCAACTCAAGTTGGAGCTGCCCAATTAGAAATGAGAAATGGCGGGAAAGGCGTTCTTCTAGGAGGCGTTCCTGGTACACATAGAGCCAGAGTAACTGTAATCGGTTGTGGAATCGCAGGAACCAATGCCATTAAGATGGCCATGGGAATGGGAGCCGATGTTCGCGCTATTGACCTATCTACTAAGCGTCTTGCTGAGCTTGATGATCTTTTTGATAACAGAATCACGACTCTTTATTCAAATATGGGAAATATTGAAGAGTCTGTTGTAAATTCAGATTTAGTTATTGGAGCTGTTTTAATTCCTGGAGCAAAAGCACCAAAGCTAGTCACAAGAGATATGATCTCTAAGATGGAAAAAGGTTCAGTCGTTGTTGATATTGCCGTTGATCAAGGTGGCTGTATTGAGACTTGTAAACCTACCACTCATGAGAACCCTACTTTTCTTGTCGATGAAGTTGTCCATTACTGCGTTGCCAATATGCCTGGAGCCGTTGCTAGAACTTCAACTTATGCTCTAACAAATGTAACTTTAAAACATGCCAGAATGATTGCAAGAATGGGGCTCGAAGATGCAGCCGCAAAGGACCCTGCTCTTCTTCTTGGAATAAATACTTATAAAGGTGACCTTGTTTACAAGCAAATCGCCGAAGATCTCGGTCTCAAATATACAGAACTTAAACTCTAGTTTATTGCTCGGTCTTGCCGCCTTTATCCTAAGGCGGCTTCTATGCTATAATTCTTACTATTAGGAGGCGATCGTGACTGGCAATCGTATGTTGGATAATATTCTTTTAGGAGCTATGGTTTTAGCTTCAGGCTTAGCTTTTGGAATCTTATTCTACAGCCTAAACGTCTATGAAAAACCCCTACCAGTTGATTCAGTAGAAAGAGCTGCTCTTCTCGATGATTCAAAAAAGAGGATCTTCTCCGAAGCCTATAAGCTCGATAAACTTATTGTAAATCTAAAGTCCCGCACAAGTCGTCTACGTTTCTTAGACTTAGAAACTTACTTAGTTCCTTTTAAGAATCGTCAACACGATACCCTCGAAGAAAATAAGGCCGTCATCAATGATATTATTATTGATGAAGCTGCCCGCATGAAGCCGGAAGAATTGAATACTGTTAGTGGAAAGTTAATCTTTGAAAATAGACTGAGGAAAAGAATTAACGAGGCTCTAAAAGGCAGCCTCGTTAAAGATATTTTCTTTTCTAGATTTGTTGTTCAGTAATTAGTTTTGTCTTGGATCTTTGCCTGTATAGCGAAGGTTTTCTGATTCATCAGGAAGCTCTTTTAAAAGTTTTTCAACATCTTCTTTCTTAAGTTTACCTTCAGAAATAAGCTTATCTCTTAAACGGACGTCGTAAATTTTTTCTTTTAAAGCGCGAGCTAGTCTCATGAAATTCTCCAATCAATTTTTAAGTCTGTGAAAATTAACACCAAGCTGCCTTTTTTGCAATATATCCTTGCACAGCAATGCTACGCATCAATGATAAACTGGTGGGTCTTCATCTTTCTTATCATCATCTTTAACAATCTTCAGATGACTCCGCTCTAACTTAGTCCTCTTCCGTCTTCCCTGGTGACCTCCGCCACCAATGATATTCTTAGTAGCCGGATGTGAAATCACTAACATATAGAGATAACCACCTAAGATCGCCCCTAAGTGCCCCCAAGCCTGTGCTCCATTTGGAGAAAAGAAGCCTTGATAAAGCTGCATCCCAATTAAGATCATGCAAAAGTATTTAGCCTTCATGGGAAAGATCAGCATAAAGGTGAAGATCTTATCTGGGAATAAAATGGCGTAGCCAACACAAAGGGCCGAGGCCACTCCTGCAAAGCCTCCAAGTGGGAAGTTATAAACCGGTGAGCCTGAGAGAAAAAAGAAACTTACAAAGAGATAGATGACGGCGGCCGTAATAATAGCTGAGGCCATAAAGCTTAAGTACTTCTTTCTTCCCCATAAAGTTTCAAGTTCACTTCCAATAAACCACACAATCATAGCGTTAAAGACAACTTCAAGAAGTCCTTTTGAAACAAGTGGGTAGGTTATCATTTGATAGATATGACCGCCAAAGAAGCGCACTGGAACCAATCCAAAAAGGCCTGTGATACTCATTCCTGCAGAGCTCTTAAGAATAGAATCTAAGATAAAGATTCCCACTAAAGTGCCTATGATATATCGGTTTGCCCTTGAGAGTTTTGGAACGCTAAGTTGAGAGTATTCCATTATGATTCCTTAGGTTTTTGAGACAGCTCTATAAGAACTCCCCCAGTCGATTTAGGATGAATAAAATTAACCATACAGCCTCCTGCTCCAAGAACAGGCTCTTCGTTAATCAAGATAAAACCTTTTTCTTTGAGTTCATCACACTTTGCTTTTACATTAGGAACCTTAAAGCAGAGGTGATGAATCCCTTCACCTTTCTTCTCTAAGAACTTATGAATAGGTCCTGATTCTCCGTAGGGACATAAGAGCTCTAGATGAGCGTTATTATCCATCGGAGCAAAGGCCGTAGTCACTCCTTGAGATTCCACAACTTCTTCTTCTGAATCAAAGTTAAGTCCAATATTGGCCCAAAGTTCTTTTGCTTTTGATAGGTCTTTAACAACCACAGCAACATGATCTAAAAGGCAGTCTTCATTTAGTAATTCTAATGGATTTTGCATGGTAGTTATTCTACCCCAAGCAATCTAGATTTGTGGAGGGTCAACTGCTGACGCGCAGTTATTTGGATCCGATGGATCAAAAGGGTCTGGATCTGGTACTTGAGGTGGTTCACAGGTTCCATTCTTACACTCCCCAAAGGTTGGAATATTGTAACAACGCAGAGCACATGTAACTTGACCGGTTGGAGTTGTTCCCGTTTTTACTTTTAAGCAATTAGGAACGTTCTCTTGCCTACACCATTCTTTGGCCACGCAGGCCTGCCCAGGAGATTTAGAACACAGAACTGTTTGTTCATTTGAGTTCACATGAACAGCGCATGATCCGGTCGAAGCATTACAGCAAAGACTAGAGCATTGAAAATCACTAGAACAAGATTCACCGATTCCCATATTTCCTTCACCAGGAACATCTTCAAGGCATTGGCTAACTAAGTCTTTTGACCAGCAACGGCTGTTGAAACAACATTCTTGTGATCCACAAGAGTTTGAGTTGGAACAAGTCTTCATGGCGGAATAGAGAACTTCTCTTCCTTGAAAATCAGTTAAGCTTGGTCTTATCAATTGCAGCTTAACTCTTGAAGCCGCTTTATCGTCTTGGTTTACGAGTGTAGGATCTGGAAAGATCACTAAGTCCCCACCATTAACAAGATCAGGAGTTATAAGTTCAATCGTCGCTGTAACATTACAAGAAGAGATTCCTTCGTTTGTGAACTCATCATGATTTGTCACACGCATATTACAACCATCCATCCACTGAGAGTCCCCAGAGGCCAGAAGTCTTGTGGCCGCATCTCCACGAGTTGTATTCTCATGAGAGTTTAACCCAAAGTAATCAACATTAGCATTCAAGCTCATCTTTCCCGCTCGAGGAAATAAGAATGATCTCTGACCTGAATCAACATTTCCAGCAGTAAGAAGGGATTGAAAAAGTCCTGTTCCCACTGGGTTTAAAGCATCAATTGAAGAAACAATTGCGTCTCCTGTTATTTCCCAGTCTGAAGAAGCAATGGCCCTATAAGGTCCATTGTATTGATAAGTATTTCCATCGACAGTTACATTAGCTCCATATGCCAGGGCCGTTTGAAAGGTTCCATTAATGATCGCTTCTGCTGAGTTCTCATTTCCTGATCCCGTATCTGGTAAACATTTTTTAAGAGCATTGGCTGAGCTGTCTTGAGTATAACCATTTCCATCTAAATCAATTTGAGGCTCAGATGGGTTTATAGCAATCCCTCCAGAAACTAATCCAGAGTCAACAACCTTAGCGTAAGCATAATTACATTTCTCATCAGCAGCGTCGCAAAGTCCATTAGAAGAAGAATCTAAGAAGGTAGAGTCGTGCTCAATCCTTAGACCTCTACAATAAAGGCCTCCACTACGAGGGTCACTTGTAAATTCAACATCGTCTTCTTGAAAGCCACCGGCCGTCGTCTCGTATGTATTATAATCGTAGAGATCATAGAGAAGGCGAACATTTTCAAATGGTCTTGAGTTCATATCAAGAATAAGAACTTCGATATCAGTTTGCGGTGTAATCCCAGGGGCTCTTCCGATGGCAGCAGGAACAACAATGGGCTCCATTTCTCTACCAAAGTTAAATCGAACTTTAATGATTCTATCTGAAAGAGAAGTTATATTTAACCCAGATAGGTATAAGAATCCGGTGAAGTTCTTTGGGATTGTTACTTTTTCTTTATAAGTACCATCAAAAGGATCAACAATATGTCTTAGTTCAGCACGGCCGTTGGTAAAATCAACTGAACCATCAATGACATTTCCACCAGTACTTGGTCCCGCGCCATTTCCATCACCTGATCCATTAGAGTCTGTAAGGCTTGCACCATCAGCAGACTTGGCCCTTTTAGTACTGGCGTTTTCCACGCAAGAGAGCTGAAGCACGCAAGTGCTTAAAAGGATAAATTTGAATAGCTTTCTTAGTCTGAAACTCATACCTAATAGCCTATCGGTCTTTTTTTAAAGCTTCCTTAATACTTGATCCCCTATTTTATCATCAGAGAAGGACTCAATAGGTGAAAACAGAGGAAGTGACAAAAAGCTCTTTAATTTCAAGATCTTATGAATTGTGAAGGTAATTTTACAGCCTAAATTGCGCCTTATTTATGCGGCATAAGGAGCCTTTGAGGCTCTATGAGGGCTTTTCGGAGGTTTCTGAGTGGTTTTAGGCTAACTTGCCCTATGAGATAGCTAAGGAAGGCCAAGCGCTCAAAACGCTTATCTAGCTTATCTAGATGAGTGCTTATCTGGGCCATAGACCAGTCCTCAGTCTTAATCATTTCGGTTTTCTGAGTAAAGCCCTTCTCTATCATCTGCGGAACATGATGCCTTAGGATTTGGAAACCTTCTCTTTTATAAAGCGGCTTAATACCAAGAGAGTCTTCAAGGGCGTTTAGGATAAAATCGATGCAGGTAACATCCCGCCCACCTTCAATACTTTCAAGATGAGTTTCAAGCTTTTGAATGTCTTGATCAGTTAAGGATGTGAAACGAAAATATAAAAGAGGCTTACACGAATAAGGAGCAAAGTCCCTAAGCCAAGTTCTTTTAAAGATCATATGCCCATGCACTTCATATTTTCCCGCAATCAAAAAGGCATGGCCATTCTTACGAGAGAATCCAATGATAACTTCCTTACCAATCTTAAAGTCTTTTTCGATGGCCCATTTCCCATAATGATAGGCGCCCTCTGAATAATAGTTAAGAAGTCTTGGTTCCATAAATCTCAATAGGGTCGCCAAAAACCCTCTCCCCTATTCTCTCTTTTAAAGTGATTAAATTTTCGGGATCATATTTAAACCCATTATCTAGTTTTCTTTTATCCGTAAAATAAACACCGCCGCGATCCCCTCTTGCTTTGATACGGTTATCCGTAAAAGAGGCCCAGAACTGCTCTGGCCATAGGTATTCTGATCTGCCTGTGCCGTAGTTTTTTCCTTGAAGATAAAGCGATCTATCAATGGCCGATCTAGTTACACTAGCTGCCCCTTTTTCTGTTCTTAGAGACTGTGTTGGAGTTATCCAATAACCTGTAATCAAATTAAAAACGGGATAAGGAGCCGGAGTTCCCCAGTGAAGTCTTTTCTTATTACCATTAGGATTTCCAAAAAAAGGAAACTGAGTCTTCATAAAACAGCTAAAGATCTTAAACTCTTCACTATCATAATCACGATCACGAAAGATAATAGTTGGCTCTCGTTTTTCAGTATGAATCATTTTTTTAAAGTCTTTTAGAAAGTTCTTACAAGTAAAGTGTGCCAGACCATCCTTGAAGTCATCAAAGATAAGGGAGACACCATTAGCGTGAACCGTTCCATGGATATAATTAACCGCTGGTGGCATGCGGTCCTTTCTGCCTTTTGGGTATTTTTCACTAGAAGCAGAAGCACCCACCATACGAGAGAGAAAACCCATAACTTTTAAAACTATCTCTTCGTCCGTTTGATTGAACTCTCGTTTTCGAGGGCTTTGAAAGATTATATTCTTGGTCCAAAGAGTCTTTCCATCAAGAGGGTCAAGACCAGTTACAAAAGGATGATTCTCTTTAACAGCTCCGCCGCCAATAGGTCTAAACCAGGTCAGATCAAAGACCTGAAGGATCCCATAGCTATTATGGAGATTGTGACCAATCCAATTGAAAGGAGCTTTAAAATAATATCCAAGGTGCTTCATTCTCTTTCCAAGGTAATAGATAAATCTATTTACCTAAGCTGCTCACTAAGCTCATTGACCTAGGTCAATTAAGGTAAAAAGCTCGCAAAAGCTTCTTAAAAACAGCTACTTAATTATACCGAGGGATTATATATTATTTACTGATAACCGAGGTCGATGTTGAAATATTTACGGCCTATAGAGGGTGGCACTTAGTCTGTGTACTCGTGAATATCGATATAAGCTTCAAAAGAGCCGCTGGGGCCTTGAGCCTTCAAGTAGATCTTCTTTCGGTCCTCGTGGATCGCCAACCGTGCCATCAGAGAATTGAACTCATCTGATCCATTGAAAAGAGCCGAGAGAGAATACTCTGTAGCATAGGACATATACTGATCAGGGTTTTTTAAAAATTTTTTAATTGTGACTTGGCTTTTACCTTTTAGATCTTTTTTATTCAGCTTAATCAGAATCAATTTTTTTGTGTGCTTGGCATGTATCAGAGTCAACTCACAATCAACTGGGGCTTGTTTAGACTTTTGACCGCATTTAGCAAGAGAGCTTAGTTTTACTGAGTAAAAAGTTTTATTAGGGTCAAGGACCTCTGGGGCTCCCTGATCTCTCTCTTCCTGAGCCCAACTAGCGCCCATGCAAACTAAAATAATAATAAATAATTTCATTATTTTTCTCATAACTTTTTCCTATGGAGCAACATGAATAATACAAGCGCCATTACGTCTATTTGAACTAAAACTAAACTGATATGCTGTCCCTGTGGCATCAGCTGCAGGGAGAAGGTAACCTGCTTCGTGTGTTGTCTGACCTGAACCATCTTCAAACTCACCACTGGTCGTCCAAAGTGGATCATCTGTAGTATCTGCTGTGTTAAATCCGATAGTAGATGGACCACCATCACCATTACCGACAACGGCAAGAGTAATTCCCTTCTTAAGTTCGTTAAGACCACTAGCGGTAAAGTTGCCTGCATTATCAGCAAAGCCTGTAGCCGAGGAATAAATAGCAGAGGCCTGGTTCACTCCTTCAAGCATTAAGGAACTATAATTTGGCCTTACTTGCCCTGGGAAATCATAGGTCATAACAAAATTCTGATTCCCTAGCGCTTCTGCAGCCGTAATACCTGCATCATCAATCATAAAGATTTCAACACGGGTATCCCATGCAGATGTACCTTGAACATGAAGCTCACAAACACCTGTCATCGGTTGAGTGCCGTAAGTAACATTAGTAAGGTCAGCATCTGGATTTTCAATATCATCATCGAGCGATACGAAAAAGAATAAGTATCTATTCGAACCAGTAGTCGGAACGTGAGTAGTACCAGTTTGGAAATTACCAACAACATTAACTTCTACTTCAAAAGCACTTGATTCATAAATAGGCGAAGGATTCCCACCCCAGTCAACAGCGCGTATCTCAAAGAAATACCAGTTTCCAGGAAGAAAAGACTGTCCATCTATTTTCTTTGGAAAGGATGCTGGAAGACCTACGTCATACCAATTAAAAAGGTTGCCTTTCTCATCGTCATCAAGGATTTGATCCCCTGCCGTTCCAGTACCGTCACCGTTATCATGAGAAATTCTAATTTCGTAACGTTGAATCCCGCAAGCATCAACCGCTGCAGTGTCGATTGAAATCTCTGGAGTTTTAGAAGGTGTGGCACCGCCAGCTTCTGAAAAGACAGGTGCTACTGTTGGTAGAACTGTATCAACTCGAATAGGCTGATTGGCGGTTACTGTAGATACGTTTCCAGCATCATCGTAAACTCTAACGCTTGGATAGTAGTCAGTACACTCAGAAAGAGGAGCAGAGGCTACTGAAGGAAATGAAGCTGTCGTTGTGCCTTCTCCAATTGGGTCCCAACCATCTTCAGAGTTACCACCAGTTGCTGCGGCATCAAGAGCCACTTCCTGACCAGCCTTTTGTGGGTCGGTTGATTCAGTCCAAGTAAAGCTAGGGATAACCGACGCAGAGTTAGTTCCAACTGCTACAGTAAGACCTGTTGGAGCGGCCGGTTTTGTAATATCTCTTGTTACCGAAATGGTAGCTGAATCATTTGAGTTTCCAGCAGCGTCATTCATTCTTACGCCTAAAGTAAATGTCGTATTATTTGCTAGAGCAGTAGAATCAAAGGTTATTGAATAATTTGTTCCGTTACACTGAGAAACCTGTGCAGTTGTCACTGCACTTCCGTCTATTAAAACCGTTACATTTTGTGTACTTTCGCTACAAGTTCCAAGAACTGAGTAAATAGCACTATCAGTGTTTTCGTTAAAATAAGCTCCAGTTGTTGGAGTTGTCACAGCGAGAGTCGGATCTGTAATATCTCTAGTTACACTTACAGTTGCAGAGGTCGTTAAGTTTCCAGCAGCGTCACTAACCTTAGCCGCTACAGTATGAACGGTGTTATTCGCAAGAGCTGTCGAATCAAAAGTGACTGAAAAAGTCGTACCATTACATTGAGCAACTTGAGCTGTTGTAACATCTGACCCACCAATGACAACTGTTACATCTTGACTTGCTTCACTACAATTTCCTGTCACTGAAAAAGTCGCACTATCGTTTCCTTCAAAAATGTACGAACTTGTAGCGGGAGAAGTTACCGCAATGGTCGGATGAACAGTATCGACTATAACGGCTGACCGATCCCCTAAAGAATCCGTCCCTCCATTATTTGGCATTACTAAACTAACTGGTGTATTTCCAGCTAAGTCTGCGATAACCCCCGTTGTATTGAGGTCAATAGCTGATCCATTATTGTAAGTTAAATCTAAGCTGTTATCACCGTCAGCAATTGTATAATTAAAGGTAAGTGTTTCTGCTGTTACAGCACTAAAGTTAACAACTGCATCACTCACTCCGGTTTCTAAAGTTATTCTCGGCGTATTTGTCACAACGATCGGTTCGTCGTAATGAACTTGGATATCGATTCCGTTAGGATCGTTATAGCTTCCACTTACTGGCGATGCGATTACAAACTGTAGGACTGGTTCAGTAGTATCGATTGTGATATTCCTATTATCACCAAGTGAATTCCCCGTCAGATTATCAGGTGTATCCAATATTGCAGAATTACCAACAACATCTAAAATGGTACTTCCTCCTACAAGAGTAATTGCCGTAGCATCTCCATAACTTAGATCTAAATCATCATGCCCATCTAAAACCGTATACTGAAAAGTTAAAACTGTTGTGCCAGAACCAGAAGTATAAACCGCCTTTCCCACATCTAGAGTTAGCTCGGGATTGTTGACGACATTAACTATACTATCCCAAGTCAATTCAATAGTTATAACATCTGGATTATTAAAATAACCATTTCCTGTACTTGAGTCAACCGAAGTAACTTGTGGCTCTGCCGTATCGATGACAATATTTCTATTATCCCCTAGGGAGTTTCCAGAAGTGTTATTTGGAGTATCTAAGTTAGCAGCGTTCCCACCAGCATCAACAATTGTAGAGGCCCCCGCAAGAGTGATTAACTCAGCATCAGCATAACTTAAGTCTGTGTCATTATGACCATCTAGAACTGTATACTGAAAAGTTAAGATGCTTGAACCAGATCCACTTGTATAAACTGCCTTACCAACATCAAGGGTAAGTTCCGGGTTATTAGCTGTCTCTTATACACATCTCCGAGCCCACGAGACTAGGCA
>CAJXVS010000007.1 GCA_913061265.1 uncultured Halobacteriovorax sp.
TGGGTTATGCTAATGCAGAACTTATCACCCTAGTTGGCGGCGCCACTATGGTTGATCCTGCTGGAAACCTTCTTGATTTAAACACTCCTGATAATGGATCTACTGACTCACTATCAGATCAGAACAATATTACCATTGATACTTTAGAGCCTACGATTACAAATGTTACGACAACTTCTGGCGATGGTCCTTTTAATAATCCAGATATTGTTACTATCGTAATGACGGCCTCTGAGAATATTACAATTACTGGAAACCCTGAGTTTACTCTCGACGTTGGTAAGGCAGTCTACGCTAGTGGAACGGGAAGTACCTCGCTGACTTTTGAATACACTGTGGCCGATGGTCATAATGCAACTGATCTAGGTTATGCCAATGCTACCTTAGTGACTCTTGCTGGTGGCTCTACTATGGTGGACCCTGCTGGAAATCTTTTAGATCTAAATACTCCTGATAATGGATCTACGGATTCATTATCAGATCAAAATAATATTACGATTGATACGACTGAGCCTACCATAACAAACGTAACTTCTACGACAGGGGATGGACCATTTAATAATCCAGATGTTGTCACTATCGTGATGACTGCTTCAGAGAATATTACCGTTACTGGGAACCCTGAGTTTACTCTAGATGTTGGTAAGGCAGTCTTTACTTCAGGTACTGGGTCAACTTCACTGACCTTTCAATATACAGTAGCAGATGGTCATAATTCAACGGATCTTGGGTATGCTAATGCTACCCTTATCACTCTTGTGGGCGGCGCTACTATGCTAGATCCTGCAGGGAACCTTTTAGATCTTAACACTCCAGATAATGGATCGACTGATTCTCTAAGTGATCAAAACAATATCGTCATCGATACTGACGAAGCTTATATTACTAATATTGATTCAAACACGGCGGATGGAACTTATAAAGATCCAGAGCTTATTGATATTGTCGTTACTTGGTCTGAAGCGGTAACTGTTGCTGTCTCTAATCCAGAGCTTACTTTAAACACTACTGGTAAAGCGGTTTATACTTCTGGTTCTGGATCAAGCATCTTAACCTTTCAGTACACAGTGGCTGATGGTGAGAACACAACTGAACTTGGTTACGCGGCCCTTGAGGATATCACTCTCGCTGGTGGATCAACGATTGTTGATAATGCTGGAAACAATTCACTCCTTCCTACTCCTGATGATGGGGGAGCGCTTGATTCACTTTTAGATAATAGAGATATTGCTATTGATACTACTGAGCCTACGGTAACAAACGTTACAACGACTTCAGGTGATGGCCCTCATAATAACCCTGATGTTTTAGATATTGTTTTTACAATATCTGAAGCAGTCTCAGTGACGGGTAACCCTGAATTTACTCTTGATGTTGGAAAAGCGGTGTATACTTCTGGATCAGCTTCAACGAGCCTAACTTTTCAGTACACAGTTCTTGATGGTCAAAACGCTACTAATTTAGGTTACGCCAACGCAGAGCTTATCACTCTTGTTGGCGGCGCCACTATCCGTGATATTGCTAACAATCTTTTAGATCTTAACACTCCTGATAACGGATCGACTGATTCCTTATCAGATCAAAATAATATTACGATTGATACTTTAGAGCCTACAATTTCAAACGTAACAACAACTTCAGGAGATGGTCCTCATAATAATCCTGATGTTGTCACAATTGTTATGACAGCGACTGAGAATATAACAGTCACAGGTAACCCTGAGTTTACTCTCGACGTTGGTAAAGCGGTCTTCACAAGTGGAACAGGTTCTACAACACTAACTTTTGAATACACAGTAGCTGACGGTCATAATGCAACTGACCTGGGTTATGCTAATGCAGAACTTATCACCCTAGTTGGCGGCGCCACTATGGTTGACCCTGCTGGAAACCTTCTTGATTTGAATACTCCTGATAATGGATCAACTGATTCACTATCAGATCAAAATAATATTACGATTGATACGACTGAGCCTACGATTACAAATGTAACTTCTACGACAGGGGACGGACCTTTTAATAATCCTGATGTAGTCACTATCGTGATGACGGCCTCAGAGAATATTACTGTTACAGGGAATCCTGAGTTTACTCTAGACGTCGGTAAGGCGGTCTTTACTTCTGGATCTGGAACCACTGCATTGACCTTTGATTACACAGTAGCTGATGGTCATAATTCAACTGATCTAGGGTATGCCAACGCTACTCTTATCACTCTTGTGGGCGGCGCTACTATGCTAGACCCTGCAGGGAATCTTTTAGATCTTAACACTCCTGATAATGGATCAACTGATTCATTATCAGATCAAAACCAGATCGTTATTGATACGACTGAGCCTACTATTACAAATGTTTCTTCTTCAACAGATGATGGAACTTATACTAATCCTCAAGTGATCGATATCGTCTTCACAGCAAGTGAAGCGGTTAGTGTGACTAATAACCCAGAGTTCACTCTTAATACGGGCGGGAAAGCGGTTTATACTTCTGGAACCGGATCAACTCTTCTTACTTTTCAATACACCATTAGTGATGGAGAGAATACGACGGATCTTGCTTACTCTGATGCTGAATTAATCGTTCTTGCCGGAGCTTCTACTATTAAAGATGCTGCTGGAAATGATCTAGATCTTGATACACCAGATGATGGAACCGGGAATTCTCTTAAAGAGCAGAAGGCCCTTGTTATTGATACGGCAGAGCCTACGGTTACTAATATTACTTCAAACGTGAATAACGGCGCTTATAATAATCCTGATGTGATCGATCTTGTCTTTACTTGGGATGAGGCCGTAAGTGTTACGAATAGTCCTGAATTTACTTTAAATGTTGGTAAGGCCATTTATGCAAGTGGGTCTGGGTCTACGAGCCTGACTTTTACTTATACAGTTAGTGATGGGGATAATATCTCTGTACTTGGTTATTCTGATGCTGAATTGATCACTCTTGCAGGCGCTTCGACTATTAAAGATTCTGGTCTTAACGACGCCAACCTTACGACTCCTGATAACTTATCAGGGAATTCATTATCAGATCAAAAGACTATTGAGATCGATACTACGGAGCCTACTGTAACGAATGTAACAACAACTTCTGGTGATGGGCCTCATAATAACCCTGATGTTTTAGATATTGTTTTTACGATCTCTGAAGCAGTTTCAGTGACTAACACTCCTGAGTTTACTCTTGATGTTGGTAAAGCGGTTTATACTTCTGGATCAGCTTCAACAAGTCTAACTTTTCAGTACACCGTTCTTGATGGTCATAACGCCACTAACTTAGGCTATGCGAACGCAGAACTCATCACTCTTGTTGGCGGCGCCACTATGCGCGATGTTGCTGATAACTTATTAGATCTTAACACTCCTGATAATGGATCGACTGATTCTCTATCAGATCAGAACAATATTACAATTGATACGAGTGAACCTACCATCTCAAGCATTGATGCTAGTAATGGTGACGGCGCCTTTAATGATACGGTTGTGATCAGTCTTGTTATGACAGCGACTGAGAATATAACTGTTACAGGAAACCCTGAACTTACACTGAATGTAGGAAAAGCGGTTTATGCAAGTGGGTCTGGAACAACTCTTTTAACCTTTGATTATACAATTAGTGATGGAGATAATACTGGGGAGCTTACTTACTTAGATGCGGCCCTTATCACTCTTGCTGGCGGCTCTACTATGGTGGACCCTGCTGGAAACCTCCTAGATCTTAATACTCCAGATAACTTATCTGGAAACTCTTTAAGTGATCTTAGAAATATTGAAATTGATACGGCCCACCCAAGTGTTGAGCTGGTTAAGTCCACGACTAATACTGGTTTTTACGGACAAGGCACTGTGATTGATATCTTAGTTGATTTCTCTGAAACAGTTGTGGCCTCAGCGACTCCGCATTTAACTTTAAATGTCTCTCCTGGTTATACAGTTGATTACTCTAGTGGAACAGGATCTGATACTCTTACTTTTCAGTACACAGTAGGGGCCGGACATGATTCAAATGATCTTGATTATACTAATACTACTTCTCTTCAGTTAAATGGCGGAAGCATCAATGATCCTGCTGGGAATAACTCAAGCCTAACTCTGGCCACTCCTGGCTTTGCGAACTCAATTTCTTTTTCTAAAGATATTGATATTGATACGACTAAACCAAATATTACTAATATCACTTCAACAAATGGAGACGGAACTTATACCAATCCTTCAGTGCTTGATGTGGTGATTAGTTTTGACGAAATTGTAAACGTAGCTGTTAGTAACCCAGAGTTTACTCTGAATACTGGTGGTAAAGCTGTTTATACTTCTGGAACTGGTTCGATGGCCCTTACTTTTCAATACACTATTAGTGATGGAGAGAACACAACTGATCTTGGTTACTCTGACGCTGAACTTATTGTTCTCGCCGGCGGGTCTACTCTTAAAGATGATGCAGGAAATGATACTAACTTAGATACTCCAGATAACCTGAGCGGGAATTCTCTTTCAGATCAAAAAGCTATCAGAGTTGATACGGCTGAGCCTACTATAACTAATGTTAGTTCAAGCACAGCGGATGGAACTTATAATAACCCTGATATCATTGACATCGTCTTCACTATCTCTGAGCCGGTCTCAGTGACAGGGAACCCTGAGTTTACTTTAGATACAGGTGGAAAAGCTGTTTATTCAAGTGGAACAACTTCTACTCTTTTAACCTTTCAGTACACAGTAGCTGACGGGGAGAATTCAACTGATCTTAGATACTCTGATGCTGAGCTTGTTGTTCTTGCTGGTGGAACTCTTAAAGATATCGCCGGGAATGATACGGCCCTTGATACGCCAGATAATACGACAGGGAATTCTCTGTTTGAACAAAAAGATATTGTCATCGATACTGATGAGCCGACCATTACTGATATTGACTCAGCGACAATTGACGGAACTTATAATAACCCAACGGTGATTGATCTTGTCTTTACTATGAGTGAAGCGGTCTCTGTTACTGGGAACCCTGAACTTACCTTAAATGTTGGTAAGGCCATCTATACTAGTGGTAGTGGTTCAGCGAGCCTGACTTTTAATTATACAGTGAGCGATGGTGATAATACGACAGAGCTTACATACTCAGATGCTGCCCTTGTGACTTTAGTTGGTGGCGCTACGATGATTGATGCTGGGGAGAATGATCTTGATCTGAATACTCCTGATAATACTGGCGCTGTTGATTCATTAAGTGAGCATAGAGATATTGCTATTGATACTTTAGAGCCTACTATTACTAATGTTTCTTCAAGCACAGGAGACGGTCCTTTTAATAACCCTGATGTGGTTGATATCGTCTTTACGGCGACTGAGGATATTACCGTTACTGGAAATCCTGAGTTTACTTTAAGCACCGGAGGAAAGGCCGTCTATACAAGTGGCTCTGGTTCAACTCTTCTTACTTTTCAATACACAGTTGTTGATGGGCATGATTCAACTGATCTAAGCTACTCGGATGCTGAGTTAATTGTTCTTGCTGGTGGATCTACTTTAAAAGACCCAGGAAGTAATGATCTTGCGCTTGATACGCCTGATAATTTAAGCGGGAATTCACTCTCTGATCAAAACGCTATTGTTATTGATACGACAGAGCCTAGTATTACAAATGTTAGTTCCACTAATGGTGACGGTGTTTATACTAACCCAGCTGTTATTGATGTTCTTTTAACTTTTGATGAAGTCATGACTGTGACTGGGAATCCTGAGTTAACTCTTGATGTTGGAAAAGCTATCTATTCTTCTGGTACGGGATCAACTGTCTTAACTTTTCAGTACACGGTTAGTGATGGAGATAATGATACAAGATTAGGCTATTCAAATGCTGAGCAAGTTACTCTGGCTGGTGGTTCAACTATTCTTGACCCTGCCTCTAACCCAACAGACTTAGACACTCCAGATAATGGCGGCGTCTCTGACTCACTCTTTGATCAAAAAGATATTGAGATTGATACTCAAGAGCCATCTGTAACGAGCATTGCTTCAAATACTGATAATGGATCTTATACTAATCCTACTGTGATTGATGTTGTGATCACTTTTGACGAAGCGGTTAGTGTAACAAATAACCCAGAGCTTACTCTTGACGTTGGTAAAGCGGTTTATGCCAGTGGTAGTGGATCCGCGAATCTTACTTTTAATTATACAATCCTTGATGGTCATAATGATGCGGATCTTAGTTACTCTAATGCTGAGTTAATCACTCTTGCAGGAGCGTCAACAATTGAAGATGCGGCCACGAATAATGCTAATCTTGATACTCCTGATAATGGATCGACGAATTCACTAGGGGATAATAAAGATATTGAGATTGATACGGCAGAGCCATTTGTCACAAATATCTCATCGCCTAACCCTGATGCTACTTATACCAATCCTCAAGTGATTGATGTCGCTATTACTTTTAACGAAGCGGTATCTGTTACAAATAATCCTGAGTTAACTCTTGATGTTGGTAAAGCTATTTATACTTCTGGAACAGGATCAACTGTCCTTACATTTCAATACACAATTAGTGATGGGGATATTGATACAGATCTTGGTTATTCTGATGCAGAGTTAATCACTCTTGTTGGTGGATCTACTATTGTAGATGCTCCAGGGAATAATGCGACTCTCGATACTCCTGATAACTTAGGGCCTTTAGATTCACTTGCAGATCAAAAACAAATTGTTATTGATACGGCAGATCCAGTGGTTGATAGCATCACTTCATCAACTCCAGATGGAGCTTATAATAATCCTGATGTGATCAATGTTGAGGTTACTTTTAGTAAGATTGTTAATGTAGCGGTTGGAACACCAGAGCTTACTCTTGATGTTGGTAAGGCGATTTATACTTCTGGAACAGGATCTACAGTTCTTACCTTTCAGTACACAGTTGCTGACGGTCATAACGATACAGATCTTGGTTATTCAAATGCTGAACTTATCACTCTTGTTGGGGGCGCGACTATTAAAGATGTGGCGACTAACGATGCTGATCTTAATACGCCTGATAATGGATCAACTAATTCACTAGCGGATCAAAAAGATATTATTATCGATACTCAAGAAGCAACGGTGACTGATATTAATTCTTTTTCAGGAAATGGACCTTTTAATAACCCAGATGTTGTAGAGATCGTGATGACCTTTGATGAGGCCGTAAGCGTGACTAATAATCCTGAACTTACACTGAATGTTGGTAAAGCGGTTTATACTTCTGGATCAGCATCAACGAGCTTAACCTTTCAATACACAGTCATCGATGGTCATAATACGACTGAGCTTACTTATAGTGATGCAGAGTTAATCACTCTTGCAGGTGCTTCTACTATTATTGATCAGGCCGAAAACAATGCAAACCTTGATACTCCTGATAATGCAGGAGCTGTGGATTCACTAAGTGATCATACTGATATCGTTATTGATACTCAGGAGCCATCAGTGACTATTGTCTCTTCAAGTACTGATGATGGAACTTATACTAATCCAAATGTGATTGATATCACGGTTACCTTTGATGAAGCGGTTTCAGTGACGAATAACCCAGAGCTTACTCTTGATGTTGGTAAAGCGGTTTATACTAGTGGAACTGGATCTAGCGTTCTTACTTTTCAATACACAGTTCTTGATGGTCATAATGATATAGATCTTGGCTATTCAGATGCAGAGTTAATTACTCTTGCTGGGGCCTCTACTATCGTGGACGCTGCTGGAAATAATGCCAATCTTGATACGCCTGATAATACTTCTGGAAACTCATTATCAGAGTTAAAAGATATCGCTATCGATACCCAGGAAGCTTCTGTGACTAGTGTAGATTCAAGCACAGGGGATGGAACTTTTAATAATCCGGATGTAATTACTATTGAACTTACTTTTGATGAAGCGGTTAGTGTAACTAATAATCCAGAGCTTACTCTTGATGTTGGTAAGGCGGTTTATACAAGTGGAACAGGATCTGCCGTTCTTACTTTTCAGTACACAGTAGCTGATGGTCATAATGATCTTGACCTGACTTACTCAAATGCAGAACTTATCACTCTTGCTGGCGCTTCAACAATTGTTGATGCTGGCGGAAATAATGCCAATCTTGATACACCAGATAATGGATCAACGAACTCATTAGGGGATAATAGAGATATCGTTATTGATACTCAGGAAGCAACAGTCACCAATATTACGTCTAATACGATTGATGGATCTTACACCAATCCAACAGTGATTGATATTGTGATCACTTATGATGAAGCGGTATCAGTTACGAATAACCCTGAGCTTACTTTAAATATCGGTAAGGCCATCTACGCAAGTGGAACGGGGACAGCGAATCTAACCTTTAACTATACAATTAGTGATGGTGATAATGTAGCTGAGCTTAATTACTCTGATGCTGAACTGATCACTCTTGCTGGCGCTTCAACAATCATTGATGCAGGGGAAAACAACGCTAACCTTGATACTCCTGATAACGCGGGAGCGGTTGATTCATTAGAAGATAATAAAGATCTTCAGATCGATACGGCAGAGCCATTTATTACTGATGTCGATTCAAGCACAGGTAATGGGACTTATAATAACCCAGATACCATTGATATCGAGATTACTTTTAATGAAGCGGTTTCAGTTACTAATAATCCTGAACTTACTCTGAACGTTGGAAAAGCGGTTTATATCTCTGGAACGGGAACAAATACTCTTGGCTTTAGATATACAGTTCTTGATGGTCATAATACGACTGAACTTGAATACTCTGATGCTGAGCTAGTTACTCTGGCAGGAGCTTCAACAATTAAAGATGCTGCTGGAAATGATGCAGCTCTTGATACTCCTGATAATTTAAGCGGGAACTCATTAAAAGATCATAGAGATATCGTGATTGATACTCAAGAAGCTTCCGTGACCGATGTTGATTCAAGTACTGGGGATGGAATCTATACCAATCCTTCTGTTATTAATATCGAGATCACTTTTGACGAAGCCGTTAGCGTGACTAATAACCCAGAACTTACTCTTGATGTTGGTAAGGCGGTTTATACAAGTGGAACGGGATCTACCGTTCTTACTTTTCAGTATACGATTGCTGACGGTCATAACGATGCTGATCTAAGTTATAGCGATGCCGAGCTTATTACTCTTGCTGGTGCCTCGACTATTGTTGATGCTGGTGGAAATAATGCAAACCTAGACACTCCCGATAATACTTCAGGAAGCTCTCTTGGTGAAAACCGTGATATCGAAATTGATACTCTAGAGCCTCTTGTGACTAATATTACTTCTACGAAACCTAATGGTTATTATAGAGACCCTGAAGTAATTGACGTTATTATTACCTTTAATGATGTTGTAAATGTTGCTGTTAGTAACCCAGAGCTTACTCTTGATGTTGGTAAAGCGGTTTATACTTCTGGATCTGGATCTAGCGTTCTTACTTTTCAATACGTAGTGGCAGATGGTCATGATGATACAGACCTAGGTTATGGGGACGCGGAAGCGATCACTCTAGCTGGTGGATCAACTCTTAAAGATAATGTTGGTAACGATGTGGTTCTTGATACGCCAGATAATGGTGGGGCTCTTGATTCTCTAGCCGATCAAAAAGCTATTGTTATTGATACAACAGAGCCTGTTCTTCAGTTTGTTACTTCTTCTACTGCAAGTGGAACTTACTCTAATCCATTGGTTATGAATGTGCAGGTTGTCTACGATGAAGATATGGTTGTCTCTGGAGCGAATCCGATTATCACTCTTGAAACAGGCGCGGCTGATGGAACGGCGACTTTCTCTGGAACGACGACTAGTACACTTGAATTTAACTATACAATTGCTGATGGGCATAACTCAACGGATCTAACTTATAATAACGGTGAGAATATTAATCTTAATGGCGCTACCTTAGTTGATCTTGCCGGTAATGCACCAGCTAGTCTTGCTCTGCCTAATAGTGGTGGAGGGGATTCTCTTGCTGAGAGAGCTCAATTAATTATTGATACTGATGAGCCTGCGGTGGCAAGAGTGTCAGCTGCTGAAGCAAATGGTGTCTTTAAATTAGGAGATACTGTTAATGTTCAAGTGATCTTTGATGAAACAGTAACAGTTAATGGCGGAATACCAGTTCTTACTCTCGAGACAGGAACTACGGATCGCGCTGTTGTTTATTCAGGTGGATCACCTTCAGACACTCTTACTTTTGCTTATACAGTGGGAGTTGGGGATGACAATGCGAATCTTGATTATGTGGCGACTAACTCTCTTGTAACTGGAGGGGCAACTATTAGAGATGCTGGTGGGAACGATTCAGCGATAGTTCTAGATACTCCTCTTACTGGTGGAAATTCTCTTACTGTGCAAAAAGATATCAGTGTTGATGGTATTGTTCCTACTGTAACAGACGTTAGTGTTAATGAGCTTGATGGTGAGTACGGTAGAAATAAGCCTTTTGAAATCTGGGTTAAATTTAGTGAAGCGGTTTCAGCAACAGGTTCTCCTGTTCTTACAATGGACTTAGATGGAACTCCTGCAACCTTTAATGCTACTTTCACTGGTGGGAATGGAACTTCAACCCTAAGCTTTAATTATACAACCGGAGCCAGTGGTCACGAGGCCGCAGATTTAGATTACTTAAATACAACTTCTCTAACCGCTGGGACCTCTATTCAAGATAGCCATGGAAATGATGCTGATAGAACTCTTGCTGTTCCTGGCAATGATGCTGAATCAATTTCTTTTGATCAAGATATCGAAGTCAAAGATATTGGGCCTCCTCCTGCTATTGATGACCTAGCTACTGCTGGTCGCTCTAAAACATCTGTTGAGTTAAACTGGACTGAGCCTGCGGGAAGTACACCGGCGATTACGGATTATAGAGTTTATTATAAACTAAATGGCGCTCTAAGCTGGACTCTCTTTAATGATGGTGTCTCCCTTGATCTAAATGTAACTGTTACAGGGCTGACGGTAAGTACGGATTATACATTTATGGTTCAAGCTTATAATGGGGTTTTTGCTTCCGTCGATTCAAACGAAGTTAATGAAAGCACCTTTCCTAACGATCCTTTCTTTGATGCTGATACTTATCAAGCTTATAACTTGGCCGGAACCACTGAATCTCAGGCAGTCTCGTTTGTTGATAATAATATTCTTTCAGTTGATGGAACGCCTATTCTTACTCTTAATGCTGGGGAGACAGGTAGAGTGACAGCGCCACAAGGTAAAGTCCTTGTTGGTACGGGAGCTTTCTATGTCGCTGGTAGGCTTCATAATGGTGGTGGTACTTCTAATCAAGAGGAAGGAAATGTTGTTTGGCAATCGGCAGATTGGTCTGGAAAAGATTTCTATTTTAATGGAAGTCGTAGTGCTGAACATAAAGTGATCTTTAGAGCTTTTGAAGGAACCGGAACGGCACTTGATACTGTTACCATCTTTAATGGGGCGACTCAGGAAGCTCAGCAAGTTAATATTACTGCTGGTGATACCTTTGAGCTTCTTGTTCCTGGAACAGGCTCTTTTAGAATCACTTCATCGGTGACAGTGTTAGCTTATCAGTATTCAACTAATGGGAGCCCTGGTCTTAGAGTAGAGGATCCTCAGCCAGTCCTTCCTAAAGCCTTGAAGCTCATCGGGATTCCTTCGAACTCCGCCTATGTTTCTCCGGATACGGACGGGACTCTTAACTACTGGGCCTCCAGTACAAATACTGGAACGGACCCAACTCATGCTGTTGTTGTAGGTAATGATAATAACTTAACTATTGGCGGTACCAATACAAGTTATCAAGGTGATGCCATTGTTATTCAGCATCCGACAATTAGTGTCTCTGCTAGATCAACAGCTGATTCAGATGGTAACTGTTCATCTTCTTTTGTTTCAACGGCTAGGATGAGACGAAGTTTTGGTATCAATGTTAACTCTCATTGGGTTAAGTTTGCTTCAATTTATCCTGCGACGGTATTTCAATATAATCCGGATGGTACGGTAGTGACTTTTACATTATCTAGAACTGGAACGAATGCTAATGCTCCTTATGATCACTACCTAGGAGGAGATGATACTGCTCCAAGCATCGCTAACGGTACTATGGAAGGAACGATCTTCTATTCAACAGCTCGTATGCAAGCGTGGTATGAGCCAGATCTAGATTCTAATAATGGTTTTGCTAACTCAGCGAATGATGATGAAACCGTCATGTTTGGTTGGGACGCGCCTACACCTAACCTACAAACTATTAGCTCTAAGCTTTATGCTTGGTATGATTTTGATAATAAGAACTATATGTTCACGGACGCTTCTTGTACTGATGGCAATCAAACAACTGCTAACGGCGATAGAGTCCGCTGTGTTCGAGATCTCTCTGGAAATGGAAAAGACGCTAGTACAACGGTAGCAGCGGAGAGACCGACTCTTAATACAGGAGTTACTGAATTTGGCGGTAAGAATGGATTAACCTTTGATGCTAGTAATAACTTATTAGACTTTGATATTAGCGGTCTTAGAAATTCTAATTATACGATCTGCGCGGCAGTTCTAAGAAGAAACAGTACGGCTGATAGCTATTTAATTGGAACAGAATCGACAACCTCAAATGAAGGGCTACACTTTGGTTACTCAAGTGATACTAACCTTAGGCTAAGCCATGATAATACAGATTTAGATAGGACTGTACTTGCTTATAACGATGCAGCAGTAACACCAGCTGTTGTCTGCGCTGAAGTTGATGGGGCAGGTAGGTATATCGTTGAGAAACGTGATGGGGCCATTAGAACAGGAACTGATACAACGGCCACTCAATTAAGTGGTACCGCTCAAGGAGTTATCGGAATGGGTAATAATGGATCAGGCTTTGATGGAGAGATTGGTGAGATGCTTATCTTTCATGAAGATATGACCGACGCTGAAAGGCTAGAAATTGAAAACTACCTTATCAAGAAGTGGGGAGTGACTGGCTTTTAATAGGTTACTGTTCTGCTCAACCAATAATAATATTAAAGAGAAAGTTTCCTCTTTCGGGCAAAACGAAAATCATTTATTATGTAAGAATGAATATTTTTGTTCTTGAAGACGATTCAGAAGTTCTCGATGTGATTAAGCTTTATCTTGAAGATATCAAAGCAGATAAACACTTCTTTTTAGACTCTCACGAGGCTCTAGAAGTGGCTGAAAAGAAGAAGGTAGACTTACTTATCACGGATATCTTTATGCCTAAGATGAATGGTCTAGAGGTCATAAGTACCTTTCGAGAGAAGCATCCCGAATGTAAGATCATCGCTATTAGTGCCGGTGGAGAAAGCGGAGGCTTTGTTAAGTCTCTTGTCCTTGATGAGGCCTTAACTCAAGGAGCCAGCTGCGCCATTAAGAAGCCTTTTTTACAGGCCGATTTAATCTGTGAAATAGAGAGACTCTTTACTCTTTAGCTATCAATTTGGTTTTCGATCGAATGGGGTGAAGTCCTAGGATCATCAAGACCGTTGTTAAGAGCGCCCAATTCCATGCCAGGACAAAGAATAGGCCAACAATAATAAGAACGATCATAAACCAGTAGATTTCAGGAGCTGTGTTCTCGGATCTGCCGCGTCCCTTTTTTATATTAAGAAGATCTCTAGAAAAGCAAAAAGCGATGCCTAAGAATCCGATGATAATAAGAGGGTAGGAAATAAGAAGAATTGTTTTTGGGTCTATCACATTAATACCAGAAATTTATACTATCATCAGCCGTAGCGATTGATCTTCCTTTTTCTTTAGGTTTTTCTGTTTTAATTCTTAAGAGGTTTAGAGATTGTCTGTGAATGATGGTTGAAGAGGGGAGTCCACTTTCTTCATCCGCGAACTGACTTGTTGATTGAAAGTTTAAAGCAGGTCCCGAAACGATTAAAGGAACTTTTATTTTGTTTTTATTTTGACTCACAAGTTTAGATCCTCTTGAGTAATATGAAGTAATCATTATATTTAAGCTCTTATCTAATTTAAATTTATTAAGAAGGCTGAAAACAGAGCCAAGCATTTGATCAAGGCGTTTTAGGTTATCTCTATATTCTTCAGTAATCCCAGATCTATTTCCAATCTCAGAAGGGGATTTTAGGTTTAAGAAGCTATACCTAGGAAGGGCGTTCACTTCTTGCTTTGAAGCTAGTCTTTGCCTAAATATTTGATAGGTTTGAAGAAACTTTCCCGAGTCGCTATGAACAAATAAGGAGCCTTCTTCGTTAAAGGTTCTATAAGTCTCTAATCTATAATCTAGTTCAGGGGTTATATAAGAAAGGAATCTAACAACGCGGGTAAAGTCGTTTGCTAGGGGATCACTATCGGTTAGAAGTTCACCAATGGGTATGCCTTGAACCTTGCTAGCCTTGTAGTATTCAAAGGAGTCTAAGTGAGAATAGATATCTGGAATCTTTGATAGATCTTCCGTATCAGGATGAACACCTTTTAAGATAGGAGCGAAGCTAGGCTTTTCCTTTTTCGAGATGACTCCCTCTAAAGGCATATAGACCCCCTTAGGAATACCGCGAGTATTCTTCTTTAAAAGCTTTTCTAAATTCGGAAGTTCCCCAGCTTCAAGCATTGTAGAGAACTCAGCCTCATCAAGTCCTTCTATAAGAATGACTAAGAGTTTCTCGCCTGATTCTAGGCCTTGCTGTTTGCTTGTTTGTCTTTCTCCAAAAACATCCTGAGGGTTAATCTTCCATAAGATTAAACTAAGACTTGAAAAAAGGAGGAGGGAGAAGGTCCATGCCCATAAGTTTTTCATAGTATCTTATCGGTAATAGTTGATAAAAACTGTAGAGTAATGTTGAAGTAAAATTAGCTACTTAAGGGAAAACTCCAGCTTCAAAAGAAGCATCTGGGCCTTCGCTCCAGCCTGGTTCAAGCTCACCTTCATAGATATGCCAGTCAGCAGTGACTGAGTAGGGGTCATCGAGGCTTGTCTCTGGGAATTGGTGTATATCCCAGCTTGTAGTGGCCACGTCTGAGGAGGTCGATACGAGGTTCTCAATGACATAGCCTTGGTTTTCAAAATGCCTAATACTTCCAGCGGCATCAAGGCCTATGGCTTCAGCATATCCGTCACCGGTTAAGTCGGTAGCATCAACAACAGCGCAGCCCGTGCAATTATAAATACTACTTTGTTCAAAGTAGGGAGTTCCAGTGCCTTTGATCGCTTCAACTTCACCAGTAGAAGAGTTTACTATAAGGACATCTAGGTAAGTATCCCCATTTGTATCTCTAATCTTAATATCATCGGCGCCACTAAATCTATAGCTTCCAGCAAAGTTCCCCGCGCCATCACCAAGCATGATCATCGATTCACCTGCGCCAGGAATAACAACAGCTAGGTCAAGGAAACCATCTTCATTGATATCGCCTAAATCAATCTCAGCGGCACCATTTGTAGAGCCAGTCGTACTGTTAATAGCGGTGTTCCAGGTGGCGGCAGATGCTGTAGTGACACTAGCATTTTTTATAAATTTGACTTGGTCAAAGGATCCTTCAGAGACAACGACATCGATCAATCCATCATTATCAAAGTCTCCTGAGACGAAATCTACGCCATCAGAAAAGGAAGCAATAGTTGAGTTACTAAAGCTTTGTGCTCCATCGTTATCAAGGAGATCAATACTCGCACCTAAAAGAACGGCAACGTCTAGTGTTCCATCACCATTATAATCGGCTACATCAACCTTCTTCATCGCTCCAGTCGTGGTAAAGATATCTGCTGAAGTAAAGGTTCCAGCGCCATCTGTATTTTCTAGCCAAATGACTTTGGGAGATCCGAGGGACATAGTTCCTACGACAACATCTTGATCTCCGTCACCATCTAGATCAACAACTTTTAAATCAATGGCATCTTTACCAGGAGTGATTAAATTAGTGTCTGCCTTTGCATTAAAAGCATCTGTTCCACTATTATATATAAAGACACTGATAGTCTGATTGGTATCATTAGCAACTACCATATCTTGGAAACCATCACCATCGATGTCTCCAAAGTCAACAGCTCGAGCTCCTGCATTTGCAGTAGGAGATACGGGTGAAAAGAGGGCCATGGCCTTGGTCGTGGAAAAGGTTGGAGCACTTGATTGAAGAGCGCATGCTAGGGGAGTAGAAAAAGCATTTGAGGTATACTCAGTACAGAAAAGATCATCCGCTGTTCCCGTATTTGTTCCATAGGTAGAGCCAGTAGCAATTCCCATAGTATGATCTGAATAAGAGTTTGAAGCTACAAGCCTCTCTATATCATTGCCTGAAGTATTATCTCCAAACATAAGATAGTTATTAAAAGAGCCACTTGAAATATTATTTAAATTAAAGGTTCCCTCTAACATGATATCGCTGATGGAACCATTATTCGTTCCAAAACCAAGAGTCGCGTAAATATTTGAGGGATTATTGTTGTTAACTCCAACGCCCATTCTTGAATGAACCTTTTCAATGGTTCCATTATTGATATTATTGATACTGCTAAAGATTACGCCGTCTCTTGAATCATTACTTGCTGTCGTGGAGAAAAGCTCTATATAGCCACTAACAACGGCTTCGCTAATGAGGCCATCATTTTGAAAAACTAAGCCACTAACATTAAAAGTATCAGTTGCATTTACGTTTGAGAGGTTAGAATCTTGAACTCTAATATCAGCTTCAACTTCGGTTCCTTGGATGACACCTGTTACTCCATTAAAAGGAGTAAGGCCGGCTATAGCGACTGAGTCTGTTGCAGGGTGGAAATAAGAGGAGTTAAACCCAATACTGGCTCCTTCAATTTCAACGCCTGAAATAGTCCCTAAGTTTGATCCCGTGAGAAGACCAATATTGAGGTCTCCCGATGGAGTCCCTGAGACTGCAATATCAAAGTTAGCGATGAAAAGATCTTCAATAACACTACTTGTAGCTAGTGCCTGAAAGAGCCCAACGTATCCAGAAGGACTAGCTAGACCAATATTATAGTTCATGATGGACTTACCATTACCGTCTAGAAAATAAGTACCTACAGTAAACAAGGATCCTGTTCCCGAGGCCTGATCGGTAAGGTCAATATCTTTAGAGAGGGAGTAATAAGTATTGGTGCTCATAGCTAAAAATTGAGCGACGGTACAGACTTGATAGGGGTCTGCTTCTATTCCACTTCCGCTCATAGAGGCATAATTACCAGTACAAGGTCTTTGAAGATAGGGAACTTCGTCTTCAACAGGAACTCCTGTCTCAGGGTTTGCTTTTAATTCCCAGCTAAGCCTCGGATGATCTTCTCCATCTTCTGAAGCTAGGTGAACCCAAGTTTGAGTTAGGTCTGTGAAGCTAATATTTCCAGTCCACGAGCCACTGGCGTAAGTTGAAGAGGAGTGAAGTTGAACTAAGGTTTTACTGATTCCGCAGCCGTCAGTTCCAGAATTATCATTTCCTGTAAAGTAGGCGTCTGTAGGTGCGCAACCGTTCTTTCCGACAGCTCCGCCTAAGTTATTAAGGTTGCCCCCTTGAGTGCTGCCTCGCTGATAACCAGAAGTAGCAAAAGAGCGGGTGATATTCATTGAATTTAATGTGCCTGTTGATTCTCCAACAAGACCTCCTGCTCTGTGATCTGTTCCACCTGTATAGTGACGTGAAAGTATGGATGCTGTTGAGTAACTATCAACAATATTTAAGGCAGTTGGCGTGAATCCTACAATACCTCCAAGGGCCTGATTGCCTTGAATGATTCCTTTAGAAAAAGATTCTGAAATAGTCGCTGTAGCAGCACCTGTAATCCCTCCAACGAGTCCACCAACTTTAGCAACGCCAAAGAGGTTTGAGTGGATATCAACATTAGCGGATGACTTAGCAATAAAAGCCGGGTTAGTCGGGGCATTGGCCGTTCCAACTAATCCTCCTACATATTGGTTTCCGTCAGCAGAGATGAAAGCATGGGAGTTATTTATAGTAAAACTTGCTCCGCCACCGCTTAGGTTTCCAACGAGACCACCTACATTATCTTCACCTTTTGCGTGACCATGAACCTTAATATTATCTATAACTGTTCCGACTGAGTTTCCAATGAGAAGAGCAACATTATTAGCAGCTCCACCATTTAAATCTGATTCAATAATAGTGCTATTTAGGGTGAGGTTTTTTATAAAGCCGCCACCCATCTTACGGATAAAACCAAGGTCACTGACATCACTTTCTTGAATGAAGGCACCTTCTACTTTGTGGTTTCTTCCTTCGTAATTACCAGTAAAGGTAGTGGTTGAAACACTATTCGCTTCAATATCGTCCCCAATAGGAACAAAAGGATCAAAGGGGTTAAAGACATAGCTTAGATCGGCCACTTGTTCGAAGTTTGATGCATTATAAGAAGGAAAATTCTCTCCAATTGAGTTTAACTGCTCTTCAGTACAGATTGTATAAGGGCGAAAGTCGCCTCTACCTGAAGCGAAGGGTGAAGAGCCTGGAATGGTTTCAAGGCGTTGATCTTGGCAAATATCAAGTTCGGTTGTGAGTTGATGAAAACGAATAGATTCAACAGTACTATTATCCCAGCGAACGGCCACTTGGTTTTGATTAAGACCTAAAGGGAAGTAATCGTCGATATAACCTTTTTCTGGATTAGAAGTTCCACAATCAGTAGAATCAAGCCACGCTCGAACAATAACGCCAAAAGGATTACTTCCATTTCCTGGTACTGGTAGAGAGTTAAATAGGGCCGTTGGATTAGCATCAGTATTTGGGACGACTTGGCAATCACTGGCGAGTTCTACTCCGGTAAAAGCATCCCCATTATATTCAGGATAAACAATCTCATAAGAGAGGGCGTAGCCTTTTTTTCCAGCTGCGTAAGAGCACTCTGAAGTGTGGTGAGTCTCATCTGTTATTCCAGAGAGTTGATTACAACTAACAATATCAATAACAGGAAATGTTTTAGATCCTGTTACTCCGTTCATAGCTTGAATAGAAAAATCAGAGGCTTCGCAATTTGCGTTTGAAAGGCTTAATTCAACAGCAGCATCTCCACCATCAAAGTTAGCATTGGCAATGGCGCATTTTGGGATACTATCCATATTATAGGTAGTGCTCTGCCAGGCAACGGCCCAGAAGGTCCATGTCCCATTAGAGACTTCAAAGCTTAAACTTGGGGCAGAGGTATCAACGACGCGAGCAAAGTCTTCACCAGGACCGCGGCCCCAAAGCATAAGACCACCATCGGCGTCAGTTCCTATTCCCGCAATACTAGACTTAAAGAAGCTAATCTTAGCGGTCGTCTTTCCGGCCTTTCCCCCACAGGAGGCTAGGCAAAGAGCTAGGGTGAATAAAGATAGTATTTTAAGCATTTTTTAATCCTCAAATAACTTATCGGTGCCACTCTATTTTAAATGAGGTTCGGGAATAGAAATTATGATTTTTTGGGAACAATAAAAGGGCTGTAATTACAGATGGTTATAGCTCTTGATCGTTTTTCTAAGGTAAGGAGTGTTCTCAAATCCGACTAATTTTATTGGCTAAAAGCTAAGTAAAAGCAGCTAAATTACCGAAAAGTAGCTGTGAAATTCTATCTTCTTCTATTCACGTTGCTAGTCAGTTGCAGCAGCATTCCTCCTTTAACGGAAAAGCGCGTAAGCACTAAGCGTACTCCTGCTAGTAGTTTTCATTGTAGAGAATTACTGGAGAGTGTCCTTGAAGGAAGAGGGTTAAAAGATGAAAAGGCCTACCTTAGAGGCCTTAGGAAACGGATTGGAAGATCAGAGTTAAGCCTTAAAGATCAAGATTATCTAAAACAAAAGATACCCTTTGTTATTCAGGAGCTTAAGGCCAGAAGAGTTTATCTCAAGGCCTTAAAGAGAAAGCTTCAAAGCTTAAGGCATGAGTATATTTATAAAGAAGCTTATTATCTTGAGTCGCTTTTAATGGGAGCGCCTAGTTTTCAAAAACTAAACTCTTTAAACGCTGCGGTCCTAGATGGGGGAGTGCTTAGCAATTCTCAAAAGAACTGGACTTACTCATTTGTTCAATACCTTCAAGAGAACTTAAATCAGGTTAGGATAAAAAAGATTGGTAAACAGACGCCTCAAAACTCCCAATTAGCGGGAGCACAATATCCACCATCGAGATTAACATCTCATTTAGCACAAAAATACCCAATGGGAGTTTGGTTTGACGAAGCTGGCTTTCCTAATTTTTCAATCTACGCGTCGAAAATAGTAGATGTTAAGATCACAGGGGCCGGTCGGTTTGATTTTGCTAGAGCGAACATGGCCGCAGGGCTTGAGAGGGTTCCAGATGATATGACATGGCATCATCATCAAGATGGAAAGACGATGCTATTGATTCCAAAAGATATCCACGACGCTGTTAAGCATAGCGGTGGAGTTGCCTTAAGGACTTTGAAGATCAAAAGAATCAATGGTGTCTTACCGGCAGGTACAGAGTGGGCAGGGGGGATCTATCCTATAGAGAATTGGAGTTTTCGATTAAGGGCAAAGTACCCTAAGGGCGTTAAGATAAAAGTTAATGGACATGCAAACTTAAACCCTTATTCCAAATTAAAAGTTGAGATCACTTCAAGTGGAAAAAGAAAGATCGATTTTGCTAGGGCCAACGAAGAAGCGGGATTTGACCGACTCCCTAGAGGCCATACTTGGCATATGCACGAAGATGGGAGGTCAATGCAGCTTGTTCCAAGAGATCTTCTTAGGGCGATTCCTGTTACAACACCTTGGAACTAAAAATTAAAAAGAAGGCTTAGTTTTCCATAAGAATGTTTTTCCCCAGAGTTAAACTCTCTACTCATCCAGACCTGTGAATATTCAATAGCAAAACTTTTTATCCCCAAGTGAATTCCTGTCTCTAGTGTTGAGGCGTAATCTTTAACTTCCTTTGAGGAAAGTTTATAAGGAGAGTTTCTGCTTAAGATTCCTCCTTGCAAAGAAGCGTCGAAGTAGACTCTCGTGAGAGAAGGGCTTAGAAAAACATAGGCTGAGCTTGCTTTCTTTATAGACATAATTTCTTCAAGGAAGCCCATCTTGATCTTTGCGGCAATGGCCTGTCTTATCCTCCAAGAACCTAGCTCTAATTCAACCCCACCTTGAAGTTGTAGGTAGTTTTTAAAGAATGAGAAGTGTTTGATTAAATGAACTTCAAAGCTTAAGAGGAGGTCATTCTTAATTTGATTATCCCATCCTCTTGGTAGCTTGTTCCCCGTGGCCTTATGAATACTCTTATGAACAAACTCCCCGCCAGTGAGTCTACCTATGGCGCCTATCTTATAAGTAGAACTAATTTGAATCATTGATTTTTTAAGAAGGGAATCTGTGCTTCCTGAGAAAAGCATGACATTGGCAAACGGCCTATCTCCAAGTTGAATCTCGGGTGGGTAGGCGTCTTTAGGGGTAAAGCCAAAGTAATCTAGTGAAATGGAAAACTCTGTCCTTAGGATTTTTTCTTTTTTAATTAGTAGAGGAGTATCCGGAAGGATTTTTTTTAACGAGTCACTCTTATAGTCGAGTTCAATCCCTTGGCTAAAGTATTGATCTGTCCCAGTAAAGAAATCATTGGAGTACTCAAACTTAAAACCAGCAAAAGCATAAGGGGCGAATAAGAAATTTGAGATAATAAAAATTCTAAGCATAGATTAATCTTATCGTAAATATTTAGAAAATGTTCTCGGGGTCAAAGAGCACCTGAGGACATTTAGGGCCTAGGCATTATTTTGTCCTGATCAATTTACTCAACTACTTGACGCGGCTCTATGGCTCATCAAGTCGTGGCACCGGTATTGCTCATAAGGGAAAAAACAATCTATTAATATAAATGGGGAGAGAGAAATGGACAAAGGGACACCGGCAAAGATGCTGGTCTTAATGCTTGCGCTTTTATTTGGATCTATTAACGCTGATGAATTCTTATCAAAAAAAGAGATTCATTTTACGGGACAAGAAACTGAAAGTTTTAGCCTTAAGAATCAATTAAACGAAACACGTTATAGAACTGAGACAAGGGATACAACTTGCTATAGAGAAGTTCCTTATCAAGACCAAGAATGTGAGATGGTCCCAGAGTACGACCGGGTTTGTAGAACAATTCCAGGAAGAGAGGACTGCCGGACTGAATATGATCGGCAGTGCCGAACGGAGACTGACTATAGAAGAGAGTGTAACCGCTCCCCGGATCGTGAAAGATGTAGTAATGAAACCCGTTATAGAAAAGAATGCGAGCGCGGGCCTTCTAGACGAGAATGCCGAAATGAAAGGCGTACGAGACAAGAATGTCATATGGACAACTCTAACCGTCAGTGCCGAACGGAGCCTGCTAGAGAGCAATGCCGAACCAATAGCGCTGGGCAAAGAAGATGCCGCACAATTCCTGCTAGAGAGATTTGCACAAATAAGCCTGAAAGAGTTTGTAGAGACGTCTCTTATAACGAACAAGTTTGTAATACAGTTCCAGGAGAGCTTCAATGCCGTCAGGTCTCTTATCAAGAGAGAGTCTGTCATACCATTCCTGGAGAGGAGACATGTCGTAATGTTCCTTACTCAAATGAAGTCTGTGAAGATGTTCCAAGACAAGCTTGTGAGTGGATTCCTAGTCGTGAGGACTGTCAGACTATTCAAATTGGGGAAAATCAAGTTTGCCGTGATGTAACAAGATACAGAACAGAATCTTATGCTTGTACTGAAGACATCCAAGTTCCTTATACGGTTACTCTTAAGAACTTTCTTTTAAACTCAAATCTTAAGTTTGAAGTTGAAGAGGGTTATCAGGCTGATTTTATCTTATCAACTGAGCTGTTGGCGAAAGGGAAGACTACTTTCGTTTTAAAAGACACGCGTGAGACAAACCCTATGGCCTTTAAGAATCAAACTGAAGAGCGCACTGTAAATGGTAAAGAAGTCACCATCACTGGTACTTATGATATTGAAGTCTTAAATGCGAAAAGGGTGAAAGAAGAGCTTGGAGAGATCTCAAAGGTTGAGTTAACAAAAAACAATCTTAAGTTTGAGGTTAAGTCTCATGATCTTGTTTCGGGCTTTGTTTACTTTCTTAAATTGAGTAAAGGCGA
Organism: uncultured Halobacteriovorax sp.; assembly: GCA_913061265.1. Taxonomy (GTDB): domain Bacteria; phylum Bdellovibrionota; class Bacteriovoracia; order Bacteriovoracales; family Bacteriovoracaceae. Next base: position 23,032 of record CAJXVS010000007.1, read on the forward strand.
CAATACTCTTATCTCTCGCGCTTTAACTGAAAGTGAAGTGCTTATTAAGGCTGATGGAGGAAGGCTTTTGGCCATGGTTGATTTCAAGACCTTAGGTCTAAACCTAGAAAAACTTCAGAAATATACTTATAAGATTGGAGTCTTACCTAAATTTAAGAAAGACTTGGCCTTTCCAAAAGTAGAGACTTTTAGAAGCACAAAATCTGGAAGCGCTTATACTTTTGAAGCTGAAGACCTTCAAAGGTTAAAGAATCAATTAGATAAGCTCTCTGATTTCTCGCTTAGTACCGAGAAACTAGGTTTTAGTTTTCCTAATCACGATTTTATCAGTGATGCGAAGATTTCTCTTAAGACCGCTGAATTTGACCGAGTGCTTACAAAAGATGAGTACAATTGGAATATAGGAAGTGAAAAGGTCTTAGTGGATATCAATATGGAAGAACTTGAGATTGATCTTAGCGTTCTAAAGAAAAACCAAGTTCAAATCAAGGTTGAGTACTTCTTCAATGATGATGCTCCATTACCAACAGATTTTACTTATTCTACTGGCCTATCAAGATCAGAAAAAGCAGAGCTTGGAGCTAGAGCAAAAGCTAAGATTGGAGAAGATGCTAACTTCTTAGAGAATGTAGAGCTTTATAAGTATTCACTAAAGTTTAAGCTAAAGAAGAATGAGCTCATCTCGAACTTTAAGTTAAAGCTTCATATCTCTAAGAAAGGAAAAGTGAAGATTGATAAACACTTTACTAAAGCAGACCTCAGAGTTGAGGAGAAGGGAGAGTTTCTAGAGGTCAAAGTTGATTTTAAGAAGTTTGATGGAAAGGTCTCAAAGTTTGGAAAGCATGATGTTCGCATTCAAATAGAACATGAGCTTCACACAGATCTTAGAAATACTAGAGGGGTTAATCTTGATCATCAGGTTAATCTTAATCTAGGAGCAAAATAGAATTTAATGAAGGCTTCGCAGTAAAAAGCGAAGCCTTTTTTATTAGGCTTCAGCTTTCTTTGAAGTTAGATCAAAAGAAGTCCAAGTAAGTAAAGAGAAGGTAATCTGGATGGCAAAAAAGCTGCCAAGAAAGATGGCTCCACCTTCACTAAAGCCATAAGAGTGAAGTCCCGTAGCTAAGATATAATTCACTCCAAACCAGGCCATCATGACAGACATAAAGGCCAAGGCAACTAGAGGAATAAAGCGCTTATTTGGAATCCAAGCTGTGTATCTTCCATGAAGAATCGCCATATAAAGACAAAGAACGATTAAAGACCAAGTCTCTTTAGGATCCCAGCCCCAAAAACGTCCCCATGAATAATCAGCCCAAACTCCACCAAGAAGAACGCCTCCTGCGAGAAGAACTGTACCTACTTTTAAACATGAATAGATATGATCTGCGTAATACCTTTCATCCTGGGCATCTAGCTTACCAAGTTTCTTTTTAAATAAAACGGTATTGGCCAAGACCCAGCTTAAGGCGAGGGCCCCATAGCTTAAGATAATCATCGTTACGTGAGTAGAGAGCCAAAAGTTGTCTCGAAGAACGGGAACAAGAGGACTAATAGAGTCACTAAGCATTCCTACCGAAAAGTTCATCATAAAAAGACTTAAGATATTATAGGCCAATCCCACGAAGACAAAGGTCTTATCTTTTTTAAAGTGTCCAAGGATGAGGGCGATTAAAAGAGCGCCATAACCGGAGAAAAGAACAGTCTCGTACATATTTGTAATAGGAGCTCTACCTGAAAGGTAGATCCTCGAGATGATAAGCCCTGTTTGAATCAGCATTGTAAGAGCGCTGAGGCCGAGGGCAAGATTGAATTTCTTAAATAAAGTAAGTGCGGCAAGGGCCAAAAGGGCAACAAGCATTGATACATAAGGGAGCTTCATCTTAGCGTAAGTTAATTCAAATTTATGCTTAGAATCAGGTTTTGCTATATCATAACTTTCCCCAGCTCTCTCAAGCCCTGATTTTAATTGATCACCACTTTCAAAGGGGGCAGTAGCAATAGGAACCCAATTGATCGCTTTATCCATGACCATTGGTACAAGCCAGTTCTTTCCTAGTGTAAGCTCTTCATAAAGATGGGCCCGAGAGAAGAGTCTTGTTAAGGATTTCTTATAAGAGCTCTCGTCTTTTTGTTTCATGATCTCTACGCGAAGCTCTGACTTCATCGCGACCACATCATCCGCTAGGATTCTTGATTTTTCTAAATCCATTTCTAGGAATTTCTTAAGATCAACATGTTCAGCAGGAAGTTCGATATCTGTGATTTTTTTAATCCCATAGCGAGGAGCAAGGGAGAGTTTGCAATAAGTAATGACTGGGTCTTCACCATTAAAACTACTTTTCCCTGTGAGGTGCTTAATAGTCTCTCTAGCGTGAACATAAAGAGGCTTAACGCGGCCTCCTTGTTGAATCGCCATGCTACTAAAATCGCTAACACAAACTTCAGCTTGCAAGGTAGCGCTAACAAGCAAAAGAGCTAGTATTTTGATCATGTGGTCTCCATTAAGTTTGATTGAGATTCTTTACCCGGCTTCACTTTCTTTCTATTGAGAAGATAATGAGCAAAGGCACCAAAGACGAGAAGAAGAGAGCCTAAGTATTTAATAGGTCTTCCTTGGTCCACATTGGCGCTAAAGGTTGATGAGTATTGACCTTGTCCAAGGTCAGAATAAGAGGCTTGATAAAAGGTAAAGCCTTGGGTCTTTAAAGGATTGTTCATAAAGACATGATGATTTGAGGGCCCATCTTCTTCGTGAAGCCTAACAAAGGATTCATAAGAAGCAGGGTTATTGGTTCCTGGGTCTTTATCCATCTTAAAATCAGTAAGAACAAATTCAAACGGAAGGGTGATGCTTTTCTTAGTTAGAAAGATCTTAACTTGCCTTCCTTCAACCAAAAGATTGAGAGGCTTATTATCAGTTACCCAATAAGTTTCCCCTTTAATATCTAAACGAACTGCTTTTGTTCCACCTTTAACCAAGGTATTTCCCATTTGCTTAGGAAAGGCAGCCTTTGGTGTTAGGTTAGGAGTCTTATTTGTATAGAAATCGAGCATGAAAAGTTCGAAGCCCATCCAAGGCAGATCCACGGGCTTATTCTTCTCTAACTTAACAGTGCTCCAGAGCCCATCTGATTTATCGTAAAAAGAAGCATGATCCCCTAAAAGAAAGAGAGTAGCTTTTTCTTGAAAGAGTGCTTGGTTAAAGAGCCTGATAGGAGAGTCCTTCATGACCTTTAATTCTTTATTCATAGGCCAGGGACTAAAATCTGGAAAGAAGCTAATAGGGCCTAGGTCTTTATCGTTAAGAACTAAGAATCTATTTCCTTGGCTGGTTCTTTTAATATCTGATTTCCATTTCTCAGGAGTGCTACAAGAATTATCCCTCTTATCCCAAAAGATAAGTCCGCTAGTGCTGCCTGCGATCATGCAAGGAACTAGAGTAGAGGGAAGATAGTGAATATCTAAAAGACCCATGCTTAGAGTTGAATCAAAATCGGTAGCGTTTGGGCTTAAGGAGAGAGTAAAGTCTTGGCTTACATTGGGGTTTGAAACCATGTACTGGCCAGAGTTGTATTCCTTATCGCCAGGCTTATTGTCCTTCCACGTAAAATCTAAATCTGCATAAGGATAATACTCTAAGACTTTGACGTCTTGAAATTCAAAATCCATGTCAGTGGGAAAGGCCGTATAGGGAAGACTTAAGTGTCCACCAGCATTCTCTTGAGTATAGCTTAGGTAGAGTTGGTCTTCATTTAAGATAATAGTTCTTGCTGGGCTATTGGGCATGAGTTGAATAGAGCCATCAATGCCAGCGTAAAAGGTGATAAAAGAGCCGCAGCCTAACAGCACCAGACCAGAGTGAATGGCGTAAAAACCATAGAGTCTTTTCTTTGGAGGAAGCCTTAAGAAAGCGGCGAAGAAGATACTGATGACCATAAGAAATTGCACAAGCATAAAAGGCCAGCGCTTATAGATCAGTCTATTGGCCAAGTCTGCACCACCACTACTTTCAATAAAGGTTCCGGCGATCATCATGGCCGTAAAGATGAGAATAACGATGACGGCAAATTTTAAACCGCCTAAGCTCTTTTCAATCTTTTGAATATTGATTTTTGACATAAGCCCTCGAGATTAGAGGGAGAAAATACCATGGAGCTACAGCATCGTAAACTTATACAAGAGCCAACTAAGGGCATAGAGAATGGGTTGGTGAAGCATATAAATAAGAAGGCTTTTGAGTCCTAAGTATTCTAATGAATTAAGCAGGAAATTTCTTTTTGGGTTGAGCTTATGCCAGTCTTGATGCGTTGCAAAGACTCCTAGGAGAACCACCCCTAACCATGGAAAAGGAGGGATATAGTCCATAGACTTATGTGACATTAGGATCCAAGGAATGCTTTTTCCGAAGATTAAATGAGGAGTGATAAGGAGAATCGCTACAATCAAAGAGAGCTTAGGCCTAGTTATAAAAGCTAGGGCCATTAATGAAGTAAGAGCAATGCAGTGTAGAGTTCCGAAATAAACCCAAGCGCTAGGAAAAGCAAAGTAGGTTCCAATTGTTATAGCAACCGCGCAAACAGCAATCTTTCTGAAGCGTTTCCAGAAGGGGCTCCACTTGATTCCGTCTTTATGAGCAAGAGTAAGGCCGCAGCCCATGGAAAAGAGAAAAAGAAAGACGATGACTCTAGGAAAGACATACCAAAGCCTGTCCTCGCTAAAGTCGATATCTAAGAATCCAAACAAAGTTAAATCATAAGCACCATGAAAGATGATCATAAGAACGATGGCAACGCCGCGAAGGTAATCTACTAATGGGTAGCGGGGTTTAGAATTTGGCAAGTTGTTTGGCATAGACTTATTGTATAGGGATGAAGAAAAAAATAATAGTTACAATTGGATCTTTCTCCCTCTTCTTAGCAGTGGGAGCCTGTCTTTTTACTTATAACGCCCTTGAAAAAGTGGTGCCCCAAGTTAAGGGAGAGCTTTTCTTAAAAGGCCTATCAAAAGAAGTTAAGATATACCGAGATGATAAAGGTATTCCTCATATTGAAGCCGAAAATGAACTTGATATGTATATGGCCCTAGGCTTTGTTCATGCAAGTGAGAGGCTTTTTCAGTTAGATCTTTATAGACGGGCGGCAAGAGGACAATTATCTGAAGTTTTAGGCCCTGATCTTTTAAAACGAGATCAACTTTCACGAACCCTTTTATTTGAATCTCCTCTAGATCACCCACAAAGAGTACCATTATCCATAAGGGCCTCTAGCCGCATGGAGGCTTATCTCGGTGGGCTTAACGCCTTTATTGAAACAGGTTTACTACCTTTTGAGTTTACTTTATTAGGTTATATTCCCGCAAAATTTAAACTCAGAGATGTTTACGCCTTTACTGGTTATATGGCCTTCTTGTTTGGTAACGCTCCAAAGCAAGACCCTCTCTTACAAAAGTTCACAAAGATCTACGAAGCGGAGACAGTGGCGCTCATGGGAAATGAAGAAACCCTGCCGCCTAGTGAAGCGGTTACTGGTTTTCCTGTTAACTTAGGGCCTCTTTATTTTTCAAAACACATCTCCTTACCCGAAGTGGACGGAAGCAATGCTTGGGTTTTATCTGGATCAAAAACCGCTAGCGGTAAAGCTCTTTTGGCCAATGACCCTCACGTGGGGATCAGTCAGCCAGGCCTTTGGTTTGAAGCCCATTTAAAGAGCCCGGGATTTGAAACCTATGGACATTTTCTTCCTCTAATACCATTTGCCGCGATTGGGCATAACGAGAAGAAAGCATGGGGACTCACGATTAGCTATATCGATGATATGGATTTTTACGAAGAAAAGGTCGATCTCACTAAAGGGACCATCTCCTATCTTGGAGAGTCAAGGCCATTGATAAAAAAGACGCATCTTATAAAGGTTAAAGGTAAACAAGATCAAGAGTTCACCTCTTGGGTAGGCCCTCATGGTCCGCTTCTTGGTTCTCGTTTTGAAGAAGATTTAACTAAGCCCGAGTACGCTCTTCAGTGGACATATCATCATAAAGATAACCGGCCAATTGAAGCCTTCTATAGCTTATCTTACGCCAAGAATATGGATGAAATGCGCCTGGCGACTACTTTAGGGACGGCGCCGGGATTAAATATTGTTTACGCGGATGCTGAAGGGAATATTGCTTGGTGGATGTATGGCGCTATTCCAAAAAGGCCTCGCGGCATGGAAGGGGACCGAGTTTATCCTGGAGAGTCTGGGGATTATGATTGGCTCGGGCATTTTGATGCAGATGAGAAGCCACAGATGGAAAACCCGCCTTCTGGGATTATTGTCTCTGCTAATGGCAAACCTCCTGGAGCTTCAACAAAAGTGAAAGGTTATTGGCAGCCTCAAGACCGCGCTGTGACGATCTATGAAGCCTTGGCCCGGAAAGATAACTGGACTGATCTAGAGGTTTCAAGGCTTCAGAACTCAAACTTTAATTCAAAAGCGCTTCCTTATACTTCAAGCTTAATAAGATTAATAAAAGGCCGGTTAGAGACTAAAATTGAAAAAGAAGCCGCCCAGTTTCTAGAGAATTGGGATGGTAAGAGTGAACTTGATTCGGTGGGGGCGTATTTGTATCACGAGCTGACAAATACACTTATGAGAGAGCTTTTTGATGAATTACCTAACAAGGACTTTAATAAATACTGCAGGGTTAATGCTAGTTGGCGCTCGCTTTATCGCTTTAGTGAGTTACCAGAACATATTATCTGGGATTTAAAGAAGACGCCTTCAATTGAGACGATGGAGGATGTTGTTCTTTTAAGTTTTAGGAAAGCTGTTAACAAACTTCAAAGAACTCGAGGTGCTTCTGTGAAGACCTGGGTTTGGGGCAAGGCCCATCAAGTTAGCTTTTCACATCCTCTTGGCTCAAAAGGTGGAGTTCTTGAAACTCTTCTTAACTTGGGTCCATATCCTGTTTCTGGCGCTTATAATTCTATTAATAACTTTAGAAAGCTTGGTTGTGAGAGCGGTTTTTCCGTTAAGGCCGGGCCATCGACGAGAGTCGTGGTTGATTTTCAAGATACTAAGAATACTTTAGGTGGGCTTCCTCTTGGAATTTCGGCCCATAGAATGAGTCCTTACTTTTCAAATGAAAGAAAAGACTTTTTAGAGGGAACTTCGAGAAAACAATTGATGGATTGGAATCAAATTAAGAGTCATTCGTCTTTAGTAATGAGACCAGCTCCATAGAGAAAGATGGGGGATCTTGTTTGAAGCTTAACTTCCCCTGTGGCTTCATTAGAGAGGCCGTGACTAGAGAATGCTTTGATAGTAGTAAAGTGTTCAAGTTCGTAGGCTGCGTGGCCTGTAAGCCTAATCTCGGAGTCCTCAAAGGATATAAGGGAGAAGTTGCCTTGATGAGAAAATTTCCAATCACCAGAACTTAGAGCGGTCACCTCAGGCCCAAGATAAACCTTCGCAAGATTCTTTTTCTTCTTTAAAAAATGAAAAACTTCTCCAAAGTTACAAAGTTCGTGATCAGATCTTCCGCCTAAAAAGCCTAAGAGTTCTATAGATTCTACTTCTTCAGGGAGTATTGAAAGAGCATAAGCTAAGTCTGAATAGTCTTTTTCTACGGGAAGAACTTCATCTAGGCTAAGCCTTGAACTATCTCCATCACCGACACTAAAACAGCTTCTATCTAGGTCTAGACTATACTTTAAGGCTAAATCCAATCCGCCATCAACGAGGAGAAGAGGAGAGTTTTTAATTAAAGGGAGCTCCTCTTTTTTTAAAAGAGGGCCTACTAGCACGGCGCTTCTACTTTCTTTAATGAGTTTTAAAAATAGGTCTTTCTTATCTTTCATTAACTTGATGATACTCCTCTTGCTTCCCTGTAAGCAATTCGTTAGAATTTTAAAAAATTTCGAATGAAGAGGTAACACACATGAAAGTCATCGCCTTTGTAATGACCGTATCTATTTTAATCTTTGCCAGTAAAGCTAAGGCTCAGGATTCAGCAAAGGGAGCTCAGTTATATTCAGCTTCTTGTGTTGCTTGCCATGGTCAAAATGCTGCCGGTAACGAAGAAATGAAAGCTCCAAGATTAGCCGGACAGCACGACTGGTACCTTGTGACAGCTCTTAATGACTTTAAAAAAGGGGCGAGAAATCACCCTTATAAGAAGGCTCTTTCGCAAAAAGACATGGAAGACTTAGCCGCCCATATCAGCAGGCTGAAGTAATATGAGCGTAACTTTAGAATTCAATCAAGCTGTAAAAGATAAAGAAATTCAAGCAGTCTACGATCACAATATCGATGCTTTTAGTGATTCACCGGACTTTAAATGGAATCTCGAAGAAATTAAAAATGAAATTAAAGGTGGATGGCAGCTTTTTAGTGTCTCTGCAGGTGATGAAATTGTAGCGGCACTCTTTTTAAGTGTTGTTGATAACGGGCTTTATACTAAGAATACCGGGCTCAAGATGCATCACCAAGGTAGTGGATTCTCCCATGAAATTAAGGAGTTCTACGAGAAAGAGGCCAGAACGAGGAAGCTTGAGAAGGTTGTTCATTACTGCCGAATTGATAACTTTCGCATGTATTCTCTTAATGAAAGTCATGGTTATAGAAAGACGGAAAAGCCAATTGATGAAGATGGTCTCGTCGTAGAATGGACGAAAATTTTAAAATAGTTGATTTTTTTCATTTACTTTTGCTAGGCAGAACTAAATAATCGATAAAAGCATAAAATTAAATAGTATTAATAATCATAAATATTCTTATTCGGAGGAATACATGGCTAAGAAAAAAGCTGCTAAGAAAAAAGCAACAAAGAAAAAAGCAACTAAGAAAGTTGCAAAGAAAGCAACAAAGAAAAAAGTAGCTAAGAAAAAAGTAGCTAAGAAAGCTACAAAGAAAAAAGCTACTAAGAAAAAAGCCACTAAGAAAAAGGCTAAGAAAAAAGTAGCAAAGAAAAAGGCTAAGAAAAAAGTAGCTAAGAAGAAAGCTACTAAGAAAAAAGCCAAGAAGAAAGCTAAGAAGAAAGTAGCAAAGAAGAAAACAACAAAGAAAAAAGCTACTAAGAAGAAAGCTACAAAGAAAAAAGCAAAGAAAAAAGTAGCTAAGAAAAAAGCTACGAAGAAAAAAGCTACTAAGAAGAAAGCTGCTCCTAAGAAAAAGAAGTAATCTTTCTTTAAAGTCTTAAAGAATTTTTCTCCAAAAAGGCTCCGCAAGGAGCCTTTTTTTTTGGAGGAAGCATTTAGCAGGATGCTAAATGAATCCGAGCAACGCAGAGTAGGCCAGGATGGCCGGATCAGTGACCGACTTTTTTAATTAACCACTTTATTTATCCAGAATTCGCAGGAGCCGAGAGCGGGCGATCTTCGCAAACTAGAAAACCAGGCCAGAATGGCCGGATCAGTGACCAACCTTTTTAATAAACCACTTTATTTATTTAGATAATCAGGATGATTTCTCCTGCAAGCCCCCAGGAGACTAAACAAAATCAATCGACCCATTCTCTACGAGCCTCTCAGTTCAATTTCCATGTCAAAAAACTCAAAAACCTCAGCCCAATACCTCTCAAAAATACCCATTTTTTCAAGAAAAATCAATAACTTAGACCCTGTTTACCAGGCGACCCTTCGCATTTTCCGCGATTTAAAGCACTCTAGGCTTTTGAGCGACATAGCTAATCTATAAGGCCCCTAAAAAAAAACAGCACAGAGGCTTATTTACAGTACTTAATCATATTGGTAGGTTATCGCACCTTTTAAAGACATCGCCAGATTTAAAAACTGGAGCGATGGGAGAATTATTATGTCGACAGGCCTTGGGGTTCGAAACCCAGAAGTTCCAAAAGAACAAAGTTCAATTAATCCTATTACCGGACAAAAAGTAGTTAAGATGGGAGACCTTGAGTTTCCTCCTAGAAAAGTTTGGATGAAAACTTTTGGCTGCCAGATGAATTACCATGATTCGGAAAGAATCCTCTCACATCTAACAGATCTTAATTTCACAAAAGCTTCTAGTGTTGATGAAGCGGATATGGTTCTTTTTAATACCTGTGCTATTAGAGATCTTTCCAACAATAAATTCTATTCACAGCTTGGTGAGATGAAGCATGCTAAGGCCAAGAAGGAAGATCTTGTTGTTGGTATTGGTGGCTGCGTTGCTCAGACTGAAGGGAAAGAGTTAGTTAAGAAATATAAGCACCTCGATTTTGCTTTCGGTACAGATGTTATCGATCAGATCAACGATATGGTTTTTAGAACTTATTCAGGTGATAACAAGTTCACGATCAACTCATGGGACCGTAGCGAGAACTTTAGTATAGAAACTAAGATCACGCATGGATCTCCTCAAGCTTTTGTAAATATCATCAAAGGCTGTAACAAATATTGCACCTACTGCATCGTTCCTTATACAAGAGGAAAAGAGAGAAGCCGCAAAAAAGCTGAGGTAGTTGAAGATGTGAGAAAGCTTGTTGAGTATCAAGGTATTCAAGAAGTCACTCTGCTTGGTCAGAACGTAAATAGCTATGGTCATGATAATGGAGAGACACTTTCAGAACTTATCATGGAGCTTGATCAGATTAATGGTTTAGAGATGATCCGTTATACGACTTCCCATCCTTATGATGTAAGTGATGAGTTAGTTCAGGTTCACGGCAGTGCTAAGAAGCTATCAAATCATTTACACCTTCCTGTTCAGTCAGGTTCTGATGAAGTTCTAAAAAGAATGCATAGAGAGTACTCAATTGAGCACTACCTTGGACTTCTCGCAAAACTTAGAAAATCAAACCCAGAGATCGTTCTCTCAACTGATATCATCGCTGGATTTGTTAACGAGACTGACGAAGAACATAAAATGACTTTGGACTTCTTAGAAGAAGCTAAATATGACTTTATTTATTCTTATGCTTATTCCATGAGAAATAATACGAGAGCTTCAAAGATGGTGGATCTCCTCACTGATGATATCCGTGGCGAGAGGCTTCGCGAGATTCAAAAGCATCAACTAGGCATTCAAGCAAAGCTTCGTGAGAAGATGATTGGTAATAGCTACCGCATCTTAGTTGAAGGTTATGGAAACATGGGCGGCATCAAGAAGTGGAAGGGAAGGACTAATTGTAATCGTATTGTTCATTTCCTACCTGAAAATGATGAGCAGGACTTAACTTGGAACTGGGTAGATGCGAAGGTAACTTCGGCTACGGCCCTTTCTTGCCAAGGGGAAATGCTGAACAACTATGGTCGGAGATTGCCGGCACATAGCGAACGCGCACCTGGAATCAAGTAATTAGAGACGGATAGAATTGCCTGTCCTCACAATGATTACCTAAAACTTGGTAAAATTGATGAGGAAAGGCGGATTTATGTCCAAATTGAAAACGATATTTTTTCTTACAATTCTTTTTATCAGTTCTAATTCCTATGCACTCATGGAAATGGGTGTGGATTATAGTTACTCTCGAAAGGTCTACGGATCAAATCGGGAGAACAATACTAAGTCCACAACTTACTCAGGATCTTGGGCCATCTACTTTTTAACCTTAACAGCTTTAGAATTAAGCTTTGGGCAAACCGAAGAGACAACTGTTGAGAAGAGTAGCATTGCTATTGATGGTTCAACCATTACGGTGACTGGATTTAAAACAATAGTTGATTCAAAAATGTTTGGTATTGGAATAAAACAGGCGCTTGGACCAAAGAAGGCGCGCCTTAGGCCGGCTATTAGTATTGGCTATGCTAGACAGTTTGTAGAAGATAAAACATTTATTAATTATAGTGATAGCGCTTCAGGTATCTCTGGCTCTCTTCAAGATAGTGAATCTAGTGCCAGGTATGACTCTGTTCAGGCTTCATTCTCTCTTCAGTTTTTTCTAAGCCAGCGCTTTTCCTTAAAAGGATCTGTTCGTACTATCTTTCCTGCTTTTGATTTTGATAAGGCCTCCGATGATCTAAGATATTCAATTGGGTTGTCTTGGTTTCTATAAAGCTCGCTTTCTTATGTCTTCTCCTTTTGAGTTCCTGTGCCAAGGTTGGTTATGTCTTCGAACAAGGTGTGGGGCAGTTCTCTTTACTCATGAGTGGAGTCGATAATGAGAAGATGCTTAAAGACCCCAAAGTAAAGGTTGAGCATAAAGAAAAGATTAAGAAAATTGTGAAATATAAGAAGTACTTCTACGACTACTTTGAACAAGAGACTACGGATATTTATTCTGAGACGACGATCCTCAAAGATAAGGCCGTGACTTACCTCGTGATCTCATCTCCCTTTGATAAAATAGAAGCTTTAGAAGAATGTTTTATCTTTGCTGGATGTTTTCCTTACTTAGGGTTCTTTAAAGAGAATTCGGCGAAGGAGTTTGCAGAAGATCAAGAGAGTGATGGGTTGGTCACCTATGTTAGGCCCGTTTATGCTTACTCAACTCTTGGAAACTTTGAAGACAATATCCTTTCTTCCTTTTTTTATTACGATGACGTCGGTTTGGCCGAACTTGTTTTTCATGAACTCTTTCACACCATCTTCTTTGCCAAAGACGAAGTGGACTTAAATGAGAACTTAGCCAACTATTTTGGACAGGAAATGGTTATTGATTTCTTCAAGATGGATAAAGAACAACAGGAAAAAAGAAAAGCTTCAAGAGAATCGAGTTCTAACCTCAGCATGGAAGTTGTAAAACAGGCGAATCTCCTTCAAGAGCTTTATAAAACTAAAGCACCAAAGTCTAAAGCAGACTCAGAAAGCATTCTTAAAGAGTTCTTAGAGGTTAACTTTAAGCCTTCAGTTAAAAAGAAGTGTCTAGAACTTGGGATTGAGCTTGCGAGATGCTTTCCTTTGAAGAGGAAGTGGAACAATGCCTCCTTAGCGGCATTTCTGACTTACGAGAAGAGTATGGATAAGATTCATAGCATTCGAGACTCAAAGGGACTTTCACTTAAGGACTTTTTTGGCTATATAGAAAAAGAATATAATTCTTATAAGGATTCAAGCAGCAAGGACAGCTTTGAGGTTTGGTTTCTGAATAAATAATATTAGGCGGGCCAAATGAGGCATATTCTTTTTATCGATCCACTTGAAAAATTAACCATCAAAAAAGATTCAACACTCTTTTTCGCCCATGCTTTAAAAGAGCAAGGCCATGAAGTGTTTATGCTCTTTGAGAAAGACTTTCATTTTATCAACAGAGGGAAGGCTGAGCTTAGCTGTTACCCTTTTGAAAGCTCGATGGTGAAAGATAGTTACTATATTAAAGAATTTAAGTTAGGCGGCGCCCTACGGCTTGATATCAGCAAGAATGATATTCTTCATATGCGCTTAGATCCACCTTTTGATACTCGTTATTTAAGATATCTATGGATGTTAAAAGCTATGCGGACTGCTATTGGAGTTCAGGTTCTTAATAATCCTGATGGAATCTTGCTTTATAACGAAAAACTAGCCGCTTTAGAGAAGCCTTCAAGCTTAGAAACTTTTGTTGGAAGCGGAGCTAATGACTTCGTTAAATTTGTAGAACGCTTAAAGAGTCAGAATATAACGTCAGCCATTCTAAAACCACTCGACCTATATCAAGGCATAGGTGTAGAAAAAATTGAGCTTAAAACGGATATAAACGACTTAAAAGAACATTTTTTAAAACGAGCTAATGAATTTCAAGGACCAGTTATTATTCAACCCTTCGATGAAAAAGTTCTTGAAGGGGAAATCAGAAGTATCTTTTTTAAAGGTGTTGAAATTGGATCAATTGTTAAAGTGCCACCAAAGGGGAGTTTCTTAGCGAATATCGCCCAAGGAGCAACCTATTCTGTGGCCGAATTAAATGCCGTTCAAAAGAAGAACTGCGCTGTTCTTTGTGAAGAGTTAAGTCTTGTAGGAGCCGATTGGCTCGCTTTTGATATCTTAGGTGATAATATTTCTGAAGTGAACGTTACCTGTCCTGGACTCTTAGTTGAAGTATCAGATGCTATGAAAAAGAACTTGGCCCAGGAAATCCTAAGCCTTATGTAGTTGAAATTAGTTGGTTCTTTCCCCAACAATGTCTTTTGTTCCATCTGTTGCGAACTGAAGTTCTACGCCAACACATTCTGTTGTCCAAACTTTTGCCCATGGACAAGATCCAGGAACATCACAATAGTTTTGAGTTTCATATTCGTAACAAGAATAATCCCATTCGATATTTAAAACTTCGATGACAAGTGGAGCTGAAGATCCTTGAGGTACTGGAAATTCGTGAACTCTTGAAGCTTTATTCAAAGGAACACCATCACCTTGACCGTTATTATCTAGATCAACACTACCAAAAGTAAAAATATAGCCGCTCGATAGATCAGCTCTTCTGACTCTCACTGTAACTTTTAGTTTTTGATAAGGTCTTGGAGTATAAGCACAACTTTGACCTGTTCTCGTATCGGTAGCACCTTGTTGAATCGCTCTTGGAACAACTCGAATATTCATTCTTTGATCTGTAAAGAAAACAGACTGCGGAATACTAGGTGAAAGATCTGTTTGCGAAGACCATTGAACAACACCGGTACCTGTTCCGTGAGCAATGATCAGTGGATCATTCACTTTGTAGTACTCAATTGTTTGAGCAGGAGTTGCATCAGCGTAACCCGCTTCATTACCAGTTCCGTAACCAACGCCGCCGCCTTCCATTCCTGAATTAGCACCACACTGATTACTTTGATAAGGGTCAGGGTGAGTAACAATGGGGTCCGCAGCTGGTGGTGTAGGATAACCAGGCAAAGTGCCAGTTCCAGTACCAGTTCCAAACGGATTGTTGGTCGCCGTAGTAGTGGCCTTTGATACCTTGTTCGTTTTCGGGGCACAGCCCGAAATTGAAAGGGATAGACCAATAAAAATAATCGTTAAAAAGGGAAGCCTTTTCATTTCAAACTCCTGTTCTTCAATACTTATCGGCCTGTTCTTAAAAAATCTTTAGCTATAGGGAACTAAAAAACTCACCTATAACCGCTCGAAATCCTTGGGTTCTTGCCAGTACAAGGAAGGAAGGGATAAAATAAGAGCATGAAACTCAGGGATATAGAGATCTATTTAAACCGCCAGCAAGCCGACTTTTTTCAGTTTGCAATGTGCTTAAGCGCCGATGAAGATATCAGCGAAAAGATCATCATCGACTCAGAATTCCTTCTTTTATCTGAACAAAGAGATGAAATTTCTCTTCAGCTTGGATCAAATCAAGATAACGCTGGAGCATTTCTTCGTTATTGCAGGCGTTTTATCTTTAGCTCTGTTTTTAGAATCGCTAGAAAAAATAATCTTTACCAAAAGCCGTACGCGAAAAGAACTGAGGAGAGTGCCTATTGGACTCTTCCTATGGAGCAACGAGCGGTCTTATGCTTAAGACATAAATTAAAACTTAATAAAGATGAAATAACTGAAATCCTAAGTTTAACGGGGACTGAGTACTTCAACCTTTTAAACTTGGCCAGAGAGTCTATCTTAAAAACAGCTGGATCTAGGGAACATGATCTAAGGGAAACTTTTTAAATGGAGCAACCTGACTCAGTTTATCTTTATTCAAAAGATCAAAAACCACTTTATGATAATGTTTTAAAAGAACTTGAATCTAAAAGTTGTCCTCATACTCATACTGTTTACGCTTTAATGGATGTAGAGGAAGCAGATATTCCAAAAAATATGGCCGACCATGTTTCAAGGTGTAAAGAATGCCAAAAAACAGTCTTACTTAATCAGGCTATCATGGGAAGGATCAATCAATTACTTCCTGAGTTTCAATCTCTGACACCAAAGGTGTTGGCAAAGAATAGTCAGAATCTTCTTAGGAGAAGTGAGTTTTCCGGAAGGGTCAAAGCTAAGAAAATGGGACTAGGGGTCTTAAAAGAAAGTAGAGCTTCTCTTCTAGACGTCTTTTCTGTTCTTTTAAGTGTAAAGATGGGTCTTACTTATCTAGTGGCTACTTTGATGGCACTTTTACTGAACTGGGTTCTCTAGTTAATATTTAATTGATAATAAATAGTGAATTGACCCTTTTTTGAAAGCAGGTCTTTTGGTGGGTTAGGAAGTTTTCTAATATCAGTTAAAGTATCTTCAAATAACTTATGAATATCATCACTATGTGAAGACCTTAAGATCTTTATACTAACGATATGTCCCTCGGCATCGAAAATAACCCGGGCGGTAAGCCTATGGAGGTCATTTTCAATAGTTGGTTTCACTGATGGCCTGTTTAATAAAACTTGCCGATAAGTTTTCAAAAAAGATCCTACATAACTTTGGAAGGTTCTTTTTTGAAAGCTATAAAAGATCTTCTCCATTGAATTTAATTCATCTTGGGAGATTCCCTCTGGAGGTTCAAGCTGCATATTGAAACCAGTCTTGCGAAGAATGGTAGCGTTGTCTGGAGAGTTGGCCAATTGTTTAAGAACATCCATTTGAAGTTCTCTTCTATTTTGTCGGCTCACTTCTTTGTTCGTTGTTATTTCTAGATTCGTTTTCTTCTCAGCTTCTTTTAAAGGTTTTACCGGTTGAATTATTTTTGCCGCTTCAATCTTTTCTGAATTTACTCTTAAAGAATTTAAAGAAATCTCTTTTTTACCTACTTTTGTCTGAGTGGGCTTAGGTTTTGTGCTTGGCCTGATTTGGATAACTGGTTTGGTTTTTGGTGCAGGTTCCGCTGTATTTTCTTTTTTTATGGGTACAGAAAAGTTTTTTTTCCCATTCTTGATCCCAACAGTCCGGTACTTTTTAAGGTCTTCTCGGGAGATACTTTTGATTTTTATGGGTTTGTTCTTCTCTATAAAGGAGGTCTTAGGCTTTGAGAAAATATTTTTAGGGAGAAATTCCAATAACTTAAGAGACAGTAGGTGAAGAATCAAACTTGCGACTATGGGGAGGATTAATTTGTTTTGATTCAATTGTGTTGGCATAAACCTCAAATACGTCCCTGCGTCATCTACTAGGGGGTTTTTTCCTATTCTTGACTATTATGTTGCGTCTTGTAAAGATTAATATAGGGGGCTTTTGTTCCCCATATTACAATGATTGTAATGAGAGAAGGCTATTAACCATGAAGGTGAATCCTGTGAATTTTTTTAAAAACAAAAAGGCCTTAGCGGGCATGTTATGTGTCGGTCTACTTGTGACTGCTTCATTCTTTATTCAAAACTTAAGTAATCGAATCAGACAGATTACAGTTTTAGGAGAAGGGGTTCAGACATGTTACCAAAGAATTCATCAGTCCTATACCGCAAGAGTCTTAGGCGATCTTTCAGCTCCATACTTAGAACAAAGCTTTTTAACTTCAACTGGTGATTGCCTCGCAGATACGATGTCTTTTTACGAAGCTAATCTTGATGGCTTTTTAACTGGCGGAGTTACGCTCTTAAATGAAGTGAATTCTCTTACAGATGACTTTCACAATAAGCTTGGTGGACTTGAAGGGAATCCTGAAAATATTGTCGCCTCTGTTCTTGGAAGGCGATTTGAAAAACTTGAAACAAGAAAAGATGATTTCCTAGAGAAGCTTGAAGCCGTAAGCGGAAAAGCGATGGCGAGTTACTCATCGTTAAAATGGTCTTTCTTTTTATTAATTGGATTAGTTAGTTTCTTCTTCTTAGGAGAGCTTTGGAATTCATGGAACCTTTTACAGGCCAACAATGAACTAGAAGTTCAAGCTGAAGATATGCTTCAAGACCCTGGAGCTAGTGCTCAGAATGTCGAAGCACTTATCACTTCTGCTCTTGAGTTAAACGGACTCCCAAAGACGGCCCTCTTAGTTAATGGAAGTGCTCGCATAGAGAATGAAGTCTTACCAACTGAAAAATTAAGAAATGATGTGGCCGGAAAGGCCATTCCAGTAATAGGTCAAAATAAAGAAGCTATCAACGCTCAGATTGACGCTATCTGGAACCAACCGGCTCAGCCAGGACTTCCTAAGGGAGCCCCTCAAGTCGCCACTAACGAGCCTGATTCAGTCTCTCTTGATGATATTCTTTCAAGTACGTTAGAGCTTCTGAGCAGTCGTTTTGTGACCTCTGCTATCACTGTTGATATGAATATCTCTGAAGAGTTAAAAGTCTACGGAGAAGAAGAGGAGATCCAGCAAGTGATCTATCTTCTTTTGAATCAAAATATTAGAAGCTGTGAAGGTCTCGACTCTGGAACTAGAGCGCATCTTTCACTGAATGCTAAGATCCTAGGAAATAGTACCTTCTTAAGCCTCTTTGACTCAGGAAAAGGATTTTCAAAAGAGTTCTTAGACTTCAATAGAGGACTAACTTCAGCTTGTCCTGATGAGTATAAAGATCTTCTTATTGTTAAAGAATTTGCGAAGTCCTTAAAAGCAGACCTAACTTTTGAGAACTTACTTGGTAGTGATGGGAATATCGCTGGTGGGAAGACTCAGATTGCCTTTAGAGCCCCTGGATTAGCTCTTCCAAAGAAGAGGCTTATCTCTTTGAGAAAGGGTAAGAAAAGAGACCTAGAAGCTTCTTTTTCTTAAGTCTTTATAAGTTTCCCCAGGCAAGATCAAGTTGGTGAAAACCATAAAATTATCTAAACTTGCCTGGCTCATAAAGAGCCGCTCTTTGATTTCTTCATATTGTAAAAGTAACTTCTTCTCATTAAAGATCCTGAGATAGAGAACCTCTCCTAAGAACTTTCCTAAAAAGCGACCCACATAAAAAAGAGTAATACTATCGTGACCGTCTAAGAGTTTCTTTAACTCTTCAGGGTTTTCTTTCTCTTTTAAGATAGAGAGAAAGAGTTTTGCATTTTTCTTTTCGTTTGATCCCTCAAGAGCGTCTTGAAAGGTCTTTTCAATATTTTCGAACATATCGGTTTTGCGGTAGGGGTTGATCAATTTTGATGAGAAGTAACCAATGAGGTTCTGCTGACAAAACCTTAAAAAGAAATTGATCCTATCTTCAGAGATTACAGTAAGGTTAGTTTTGTCTTTTTGGACAGTTTCAAAAAGATGAAGGCCTGCCAAGAAAGACAAACGGTTCATACTATAATTAGAGCAGTACAAATAATTAGTCCCAGGCAAATGAAAGCTCTTACCTCTAGCAATCAAAGTCTTATAGAACTCAACTAGCTCTTTAGATTCAAGCTTCTCAATCTTCTCTACAATTATGGGGATCTGACTATGATCAACAAGGTTAAAGTCTTCGAGGCTTTCTTCGTCTAAGTTTAAGATCAGGGACTGAGAAAGCTCTTGGCATAAGTAGTGAAAATTCTCAGGAACATTTGAGTTAAGCGCCAGAGTGCCTGATCCCATTAGATACTGATGAAGGTCAAAATCAGGATCTTCGCAAAGGTTCTCAAACCAATAAACCATACTTTCATACTTTACCCATGGGGGAGAAGTCTGCAGACAGAACTCTCTGTCGGTAAACTTAACCACTTCATCGTCTTGCTCTTTAAGCTTCCAATACACTTCATCTAAGTTCTGGTGAATAATGGTTTGCTTAACATCTGGAAGAAGGGCCTTAACTCTATGAGGAAGTTTATTAGGAGCAATATGAAGTTCACCAAAGAAAACGATCAGCTTAGACTCTGGATTATCATCAAGGATTTTAGAGATCTTAAATGCTGCATTAGCATCCCTTTCATCTAGGCTTCCTTTAGAGTTCAATGCAAATATTTCAACTTTCTTCTTTCTCGCCATTTCAAAGAAGGGCTTATAGGCATGCCAAGGAAACCGCCAGGATTCGGAGTAGTTGATCATCTCTAAAAATTCCATGGCCGTGATGGCCTGGTCACTAAAGAGCTCTATGGCCTCTTGTTTATCTTGTTGAACAAACTCGACACCTAACATGATGGATTCATTTTCCGTCATCCAGCGCATAAGCCTGGTTAGGTTTCGACTTTGTTGATCAAAAGTATGAAAGTCTCCGAGAAAGACTAGCCTTGAGTCCTCAATAGACTTGAGAAGGTCTTCGATGGCGCATTCTTCAAAGTCTCTAGAGGCCATGTTCGTTTGATTTTTCTTAAAACTCTCTAATAAGGGAGATTCCTCAACTTCAAATTCTGAAGCCTTCTTTTTCATGTAATCAAATAGGCCTTTTTGAAGACCGAGGATTTCACTCGCCAATTGGTTTTCCTAACTATGGTTTCTCATAGTTTAACATGAATTCGAAAAAAGCTATGGATTACAGTAGGATTTGATTCTTAATAATTTGAGAAAGAAGAGTTTGAGTCTTAGTCTTTACGGCCTCAATCTCTCCACTGAGTTCTGAGTATTCGCTAAGTACCTTTTTAAATTCAGCCACACGAGGAAGCTTAATCTTAGTAAGAAGCTGACTAATTGGTCTACCAGTTCCAGAGCTTAGAATGAACTTAGCGAACTTGAGAAGATCTTCGTCTGAATAGATCTTAACGATGACATCATCTTCACTTAAAAGAGCAAGGAAGTGATTACTTCCCTCAACACCAGCTTTAACTTCTGAAAGTGGAAGGTGGATGTCTTGATTAGAAGAGATATTAAAATCTAGGAAAGCATCTTCATTTCTAGGAAATAAAGAAAAGCTTTTAAGCTGAATAAGTTTTTCTATTATAAGAGGGTTTTGAAAATCAAAGATGTTTCCAGAAATTTGCTTACCCTTCATTGTATTGATGACTTCATCAACGTTGAATTTAAAATGAGAAAGAAGACCTGAAACATACCAAGGGTACTTATCACCCATTGAGAGGGCCCATGAATCCATATTGTAAGTAATCTTAGAGAACTCTTTAGGATCCATAGAAAGAATCTGATCTTTAGTTAACTTAAGTGGGCTAAGGCATTGCTCTAAATTCTCTGGAGGTAGAGTGTTTTCTTTGAAAAAAGAAGGAATCAATAATGACCTAAGCTTTGGCTTTAACTTTGTCGTTCCACCAGAGAGAGAAAGCTGAATAACCTGATGTCCCATAGGATGGTTAAAGTACTCTCTGAATAAGTTAATATTTAAGGGGGAGGTCTTAGGTGTCAGTCCAAAGTAATGATAGTAGGCTGTTCCATAGTTCTCAAGAGTGGCGCGGTAAGACTTAGCATCAATGATTTCAATATGAATATCTGTAGGGTTGCTAAAGTTTGCGACTAAAATATTTCTATACTTAAACTCTGGTTGGTATTGAAGACCAAGTAAGCTCTCAGACACT
Source organism: uncultured Halobacteriovorax sp. (assembly GCA_913061265.1). Taxonomy (GTDB): domain Bacteria; phylum Bdellovibrionota; class Bacteriovoracia; order Bacteriovoracales; family Bacteriovoracaceae. Next base: position 44,139 of record CAJXVS010000007.1, read on the forward strand.
GATTGCGAGTCATTGCTATAAGACTCTTGCATATTCGAATGAGGCGCAATGGCCTGAATATGAAAAAAGGTATCAAAAGGAAGACTGGAGTTTGTAAGGCACTTAAAGAACCTTGGATGCGTGATCTTCTCTTTATCTTTAGACATAGAACTCATCATTTTCCCATCCATGATGGCGTCCTGATGAAACTCAAAGACTAAGCCTTCGTCTAATTCTTTTAAGAAGAGTGGAGTCGTCGTAGGGGTCTTATCTTTTAAGAAGTTTGAAAATTCTTTAGAGAGAGCATTGAACATCTTAAAGTGCTTAAGCTCTCCGCTCCATGTAAATGAGAAGCAATGCTCTTTATCTTCACTTTGGCTTAATTCTTGATCCCCTAGAAATGGGTGAAGAGGAAGGGCGCCGCCACGCTTTGTGAAAATATAAAGATGGCCTGGGATTTCTCCTCGCCACTTAAGATTAGAGAAATCAAATGAGACCTCTAACTTCGCTAATTTCGTTAACTGTTTAACTCTTTCAGATTGGCTAGGAACAAAGAGGTTCTGATTGGTCATAACAAAAAGAAGTCCACCAACTTCAACTTCTTCAAGTTGATTAGTTATCTGACTAATTAAAGCAAAGTGTGGGTTTCTCTTTGGTAGTTCTGGAATATTTAAAACGACTCGCTCATAAATAAGCTCATTAGAAGTTTCCATACTTCCTAGAAATGAGGCCTGACCATTGTTTTCAATAGATTGCCTAGCATTCTTATCTTTGAAGGTTTTGCAGATGAGTTGAATAGGGTTCTCTTTTCTACTTTTTGAAACTTGAATAAGAAAACTTAAGAATAGAAGTTCCTGGCAAATCTTAGAGAATTTTCCAGAAAGAAACTCTGTCCCTTCAAAGTCAGGACAAATGATCTTTGACCAATCAGGGTTTAGATTATTTTCCTGAGCGAGTCTATGAGCAAGACTAAGTGAGGAGAGCTTTTGCCCAGTAAACTTAGTATTAAGAACCTCAAGAGATCCGCTTATCTTTTTAAATTTATAACTGCTGCCTTTGTTGTCTTTATGATTATCAATCCAATCAGGTAAGTAGACTAAAAGGCTATTGAGAAAAAGCCCGAAGCTTAAGTGGCTCAGACTATGAGAATAATCTTTATCTTCGTGGTTTAAGAGACCACTGCATTTAGCACCTTCTCTATAGGTGAAGACCTTCATAAGTTCAGTGATATTGATCTCTTCAAAAGAAGAACCAAGCTCCATGAGCTTCTCACTAAATTCTCTACCTGGTCTGTACCAGCTGTAAGGAGAACTTTGTAGGGACTCACATCTTAATTCTGTTGAGCCTCCACCTTGAAAGATCTTCACAAGGAAGCTGGTAGGGTTGAGAAGGTTTTCTTTTGTATAATGAATCTCTAAAGATGAAGAAAGAGAAGTTAGGAACTTTATCTTTAGGAGGTACTTAACGACTGCTCTAAAAGAGTAATGCTTTTGGAACTCTTCAAGCTCCGCTTTATAAGGAGAGTTTTCATCTTTAAAGTGTTGAACGAAGACGGAAACATTATCTAAAGAAAAGTGAAGCTCTTTGAATTGAGCCCAGTCGATGAATTCATTATAAAGATTGAGAAGGTGACTCTTACCACCTTGAATAGTTTTAAGTTGTTCACAAGCATCGGCTGATAATAATGGAATAAGATTGTTGAGGAGAATAGCCGGCTTTGAAAGAAGGCTTGATCCATTCCATCCAGGAATAAAGTGTGAGCTAGGGTCAAATTGTTCCGGCGAAAAATCTTCTCTGTAAGATTTTGCCATTACTTGAGCTCTTTCGGCGGTTACCGAATGATTCAAAGGACCTGTAGACTGAAGCCATGAAGAGGCTTCAAAACTATGCCTGCTCAACGATGAACTCCAGTTAAGTGTTTAATATATTTCAACTTATATCTCTAAATTTGTTAGTTTAATGTGAGGGGAATTTTTACCGAAAAGCCGTCCATGAGTCAAAAGAACTAATTGAAAATAAAGTTACAGCTCACTTGTAAGAATACTATAACCGACTATTTTTATTAATTGAGAAAAGACTAAATAGCTGAATGCACCTACCGATAAGCTTATTAGTAAAAGCCAATAAAAGTGGCAACGCAATGCACAGGAGTTAGCAATGGCGAACAAGAAAGAACAAGGTTTTAATGATGCTGAGCTTCAAGACATCATGAGCGAGATTGAAAACCTCGAACGTGAGTATGAAGACGACGCACCAGTCTCAAAAGAAACGGAAGTTGAGGTTGTTGTTCAAGAAGACTCTATTGAAGAGACTGCCTCAGAAACGACTGAAGATAATGTTGTTAGCTTTGAGCAAAAATCAAAAACAACGTCACATACAAGCAATGGTGAACAACAAGTTGAATTTCAAGGATCAGGACAAATGAACTTTGCCATGAACTTTGAAGTAGCTGGTCAAACAGCTCATCTTGAAATCACAGAAGCTGGTCTTGTTGTTAGCTTAGATGGCATGCATTTATCAGTAAATGAAAACGATGGTTGCACAGTTGAGATGGATGGGGGAGTTAAGTTCTCTGTACCAATGACAACTAAGGCGAAAAGTTCTAAGGCAGCTTAGAGCTCACCTTCGGATTACCTATGGCTATCAAAATCTTAGGCGGAATGGCCAAGGGCTATACTTTACAAACTCCCAAGGGAGATTTGATAAGGCCCACCTCCGCAATCCTACGTAGAAAGGCATTCGATACATACCAAGACTGGGACGGCTGGATCTTTATAGATGGCTGTGCCGGGACTGGTGCCGTTGGAATTGAAGCTTGGTCAAGAGGCTGTAAAAAAGCCTACTTCATCGAGAAGCATAGAAAGGTCTTTCCCATTTTAGAAGCAAACCTAAACAAAATAAAAGAATCCTATAAGAAAGAGATGGAGGCAGATACCTTCAAGGCCTCAAATCAACCCATTGAGAAGTGGTTGATCGGCTTTCAAAAAACATATGAAAGCCTAGACGAGGAAAGCCAAAGTAAATGCCTTCTCTTTCTAGACCCTCCCTATCACTTGAGGGAGGTCTATCAAAAGGTCATCTTTAAAAGACTGATAGGAGAGAAATGGTTTAAGGGCTGGCTTTGGATAGAGTCTGATGAAAAGAAAGGAATCTCTTCAATTGAGCTACAAAAACAAGGGATTAGCTTTTATGACCTTATCGCGCAGGGCGACAGTTTTCTTGGAATCGTAAAGATAACTGAACATCAATAACTTTCCCTTCCTAGTGGCCTTCGATAGAATAATCAAGTCGGAGGAATTCATGACAAAAGAAAAGAAGCGGGCCCTTTATGCAGGGACTTTTGATCCATTTACTAATGGTCATGAAGATATCGTCAACAGGGCCTTAGGGGTTTTTGATGAGATCACGATCCTTATTGCCATCTCTCCTAGTAAAGAGCCTTTGTTCACTAAAGATGAAAGAGTTGCCATGCTTGAAGAGCACTTCTCGAGCAATAAGAATATCGTTATCGATACTTGGGATGGGCTTGTTGTTGAGTATGCGAGAAAAAAAGGAATTGGAAATTTGATCCGTGGTTTAAGACCAACAGGGGATTTTGAAAGCGAATTTCAAATGGCCGCTATGAATACAAAGCTTCACCCTGAAATTGAAACTTATTTTTTAATGACGGCAGGTAAGCATTACTTTATTTCTTCCACTATGGTGAGAGAAGTCTATGGGCATGGCGGAGATATTATTCCCTTTGTGCCAAACACAGTTGGAAAATACTTAGATAAAAAAAGAAAGGACGTTTAATGAATATTAGTTCAAGAGTTAGTGAGATTTCTGAATCAATCACCCTTAAGTTAAACGCGAAGGCCGTTGAAATGGCTGAAAGTGGAAAACATATCTATAACCTAACAGCTGGGCAGTTACCGTTTCGTCCACTGCCTGAGTTTAGTGCACTTATTCGGGATGAATTAGACTTTATTAGAAGTTATCAATATAGCCCTGTTAATGGGTACCCAGAGTTACGCTCTAAGATTCTAAAGAACTGGGAGAAGACCAGAGGCATGGAACTAGGTGAGGACTTTGATTGTGTTGTTACTAATGGTGGAAAGCATGCCGTTTCTAATATCATGGGAACTCTTTTAGATCATGGGGACGAAGTCATTGTTCTCGCTCCTTATTGGGTGACTTACCCAGAGATCATTAAGTTCTGTAAGGGTGTGCCGAAGATTGTTTATTCTTCGCCTTTTGATGTGTTCACACCATCGATCGATCAGATCAAGAAAGAAATCTCACCAAGAACTAAGGCCATCATTGTTAATAGCCCTAATAATCCCACAGGAACACATTATTCTGATCAGTGGATGAGTGATTTTGCCGCCTTAATGATTGAAAACCCTCACGTAAATATTATTTGTGACGAAATCTATTTTCAGCTTTTTTACTATGACCCGAAGCCAACCTTTTACTATCAAAAGAACCCAGAGCTTTTAGCTAGAACTATCATCGTTGATGGGATCTCAAAGACCTTGGCCTCTACTGGTTTAAGATTAGGTTGGGTGATTGCTCCAAAGAAGTTAACCAAAGCGATTACAAAGCTTCAGGGGCAAACTACTTCAGGGGCGAACTCTCTTGTTCAAAGAGCCCTTGTTAACTTCGATTTTGACCTCATTGAATCTTATCTAGAACCTATTAAAAAACACCTTAGAGATAATGCTCAAACCCTTCGAGAAGTCTTTAAAGAAAATGACCTCTCCCATACTTGGTATCAATCAAGCTCTGCTTTTTATTATCTTATCGACTTTAGTCATACTCCGGTAATCGAAAAGTTTAAGACATCTGAAAATGATATCACTGACCACTCGCCAGAGATTTGTGAAGCTCTTTTAGAATCCAAAGGGGTTGCCACTGTTCCAGGTGTTGCTTTTGGAATGGATAATTCAGCGAGAATGAGTTTGGTTATGGAGAAGGAGCCTTTTAAAGAGGCCTTAGAGATTATCGTTAGTTTTTTAAATTCTAAAGACTAAGGTTCAAAACCAATATCTAGGAGGTTGAGAGTAAAGACGATTCTTTCAGCCTCTAAGTCTCTAAACTCTCGACCAGACTCGATGCCATAGAAACCGACGTTTAACTTCACAATAAATAAGTCTAGCCCGATACCATAAGACCAATAGCCACCATTGATTCCCATTAGAAATTCAAAGCCAGGTACTGAAGCCTTAAAGCCAAGCTTAAGCTTTGTTAAAAAATCGGTTTGAGGATCTAGGATAGGTGAGAAGTCCATTGAGACGGTATAATCAAAGAGTCCATACTCTTGAGAAAATGCGGCGCCAAAGTTGGTGGACATTTTTTGATCAGGAATATCATCTAATCCCTCGTCGGTACTAAAGCTAGTCCCACCTATATCTAAGATTGAAAGCCCCATAACAATAGTTGTAGGTCCTGCTGAATAGACTTGTTCAATACCGACGTCAAAACCAAAGCCTGAACCTTTAGAATAACCAAGACTTCGGCGGATATCCTTGTAGCTATCAGAGTTTTCAATGATCTCTAAAAGCTCAGTTCCAAAGAGATCAAAATCCCCTTGAAGAGAGCTTCGGTCGATCTTCTTTAAAGTAAAACCGCCGGAGAGTTTCTTCATCGACTTATCACCACCACCTCCAAGGAGAGGGAAGGCAGCTCCTAATAAGAAGCCTCTGTCATAACGATAGTTCATATCTAGTGTTGGGTGGGTTGCGTTTCTCAGCGTTAAATCAGTAGTAGAGGAGCTAAGCCAAGTGAAAGCAAAGTTTTCAAACTTCATGGTAGGCGCTATTGAGGCCCCTAAGTGAAGAGGGGTTCCTAAGATTCTATCCACGATGCCAACTGGTTCTTTTGGCCAATTCTCATACCTACCATCAACTGAAAACTTAAGCCTACCAAGATTCTTTGAGAGAATATCGGGAAGCTCAACTTTGGGGTTGATGGAGGAGATATGAATACCTTTGTGCCTACCAAGGGCGGCTGGGTTATAAAAGAGAGTGTACTCATCATCTGCCACCGCCGTATAGGCGTCGCCCATTAGCAAAGCCTTTGGACTTCTGGCCAAGTAGCGAAACTCTTTAGCGAGTAGCTCTTGGCAAAAAATGAATAGTGTTAAGACTATAAATATTTTCATCACTGGTGCATGTTCTCGAAGATGACGGAGTAATAAAGTTCAAATTGAACGTCAGTTATATTAGTGGTGTCGGAAATACAGCTTGAAACAGTTTTAGTGGTACATGTTTCTGTCGTAATTCCCGGAATAGAAGTACAGGTATTGGTTATTGATTTAAGGCTATTTAAATCTCCTGAATTGGATCCTGAGAAGGTTAGATTAGCTATAATATCTATGAAGTTATTAAAAAGAACGATCCCTTCACAGGCACGGGCCCTTGTATCGGTATTAGCCGGTAGAACTAAGCTTGTATGACCAGTCGTAGAACCTGGGTGATCGCAAGCACCAGAGGATGAAGCACTAACAGCCGCTACAGCTGTTACGTTTGTGTAATTAAAGTAACAAACATTTGGCAGCCCTCCAGCACCTTTAATACCTGTTGAATCATCAGCATTCCCATAGAAGTTTAAAAACTTACCTAGCTCAACTAGGATTGTATAAAGGGCAAAGACACTAATATTATTGTTTTTAGTTGCTCCTAGTGCAGCAGTTCTTGCGGCGTAAGAAGCATCTGTTAATCCACCAGCAAGAGTCAAAGTATCGATTGCATTAAAAATATTTTGATAGTTTGAACTATTAGTAACAGTCATATTACTCGTTGAGAAAGTAGCAAGAGATCCTAGGAATGCTGTTTGAGAAGTGCCAAGTTTTGAAAGATCAGAGTCGAAAAAAACGGTCGTATTATATCCACCTAAGCAAGCCTGCCCAGAGGCAAGAGTTTTAAGGTAAGTAGCATTACTAGGTTGGTAGGGAACTTTTAAAAGAACCTCTAAGGCTTCGGCGCATTGACCGTTGGTGAGAAGTTGTTGAGCGTTAAAAATAGCATCTTCTATTTCTTCCTCATCTGTTGCTCCACAAGAGATAAAAAGTGTGAGAATAATTGCGAGAAAGAGAAAGTTTTTAAGCATACCTGATTTAATCCCTCGGACAATTGCGTCCGCATCTTTATAGTCACTCCCTTTAATTTTAACTAATAAGGGGGTTTCATGGGTAGAGAGCAAATCTAACCACTTTGTATTTATGAGGCTTTCCAATGAGTCTCGAATAACCCTATAATAAATAAGTATTTGAAACTATGTGGTTTTCACCGGACCTCTTTAGTCAGCTATAAGTCCATAATCCCAAGGATGGGAGGTCATATTTGAGTAAAACATTTGTTCTAGACACCAACGTTCTTTTATTTGATCCATTATCTATTTTTAAATTCGATGAGAATAAAGTCTTTATTCCTCTTATCGTTGTTGAAGAAGTTGATCGGTTTAAAAAAGATCAAAACGAAAATGGTCGAAACGCCAGACATTTTTCTCGTCTCGTTGATGACTTAAGAAAAAAAGGTTCCGTTGCAGACGGGGTTAAGATGGATAACGGCGGTACGCTGGTTATTTCGATTGATCTTAAACCTAAAACTGCGGCAGACGTTATTGATTTAACTCTTCCTGATAATAAAATCTTGGCCTCAGCCATTGCTTTGAAAGAAGCTGGCTCTGAGACTATTTTAGTATCAAAAGATATCAACCTTAGGCTTAAGGCAGATATTTTTGGAATTGTTGCAGAAGACTATGGGAAGAAAGATGTTTCCCTAGACGAAATCTACACGGGACAAAGGCTTCACGAAGTTTCCCCTGAAGAAGTAACTGCTTTTGAGAAAGACCGTTTCTTAGCTATTGATGATGAATACGCAAAGATGGAAGCTATCCATCCGAATGAGTATTTGATTGTTTGTGAAAAAGGAAATGATCGAAGGCGAGCTCTAGGAAGATACAACAAAGCCAAGAAAGGCGTCGTGCCTTTAATTCCTCTACGCGAAGGTGTTTGGGGAATCTATCCAAAGAATATGGAACAACAATTTGCTCTAGATGCTCTTCTTAATGAAGAGATAAAACTAGTAACTCTTGTTGGTAAAGCAGGGACAGGTAAAACTCTACTTGCTATTGCTGCAGGCCTTGAGATGACAATTGGTCGAGAAAAGTACAATAGACTTTTAGTTTCTCGTCCGGTTCAACCTATGGGAAAAGACATTGGTTTTTTACCAGGGGATGTTAACGAGAAGCTTGGTCCTTGGATGCAGCCGATCTTTGATAATATGGACTTTCTTTTTGGAGTTCATAGAGGTCCTGGAACCGCGAACTATGATGAATTGATTAACGAAGGACTTCTTCATATTGAGCCTCTTACATATATCAGAGGGCGTTCAATTGCAGGTCAGTACTTAATTGTTGATGAGGCTCAAAACTTATCGCCTCACGAAGTTAAAACAATTATTACGAGAGCTGGTGAAGGAACCAAGATCGTTCTAACTGGAGATTGTCAGCAGATTGATAGTCCTTATTTAGATGAAGTTAACAATGGTTTGATCTATTGCTTAGATAGATTAAAAACTGAAGATATTGTTTCTCATACTATTTTAAAGGTTGGAGAGAGATCTGCTTTATCCGAGGTAGCTTCAAGGCACCTATAAAGATGAGTAGATTTCAAAGAGTTTTTTTAAGAGCCCCCATCAAAACTGAAGTCTTGTTTCAGGATGATGACTTTGTTTTGAAGGCAAGGCTCTTAAATATATCTGAAGGGGGAGTGTTGTTAGAGAACCTCCCTCATGTTCCAGAAGTACCGGCCATTCCTTTGGTCTTAGACCTACCGAAGATTCCCGATCTCTTAAGCTTGCCAAAAACACAGCTGCTGCATTTAAAACTCGAAGATCTTCCTAGAGAGATCGTAAGAGTTAAGGCCCGTTTGGTTAGACGTTTTGAGGGAGAATCCGAAATCGATGCTCTCTTTGTGACTAAGGTGGGCTGCGAGTTTGTAAAAGCTGACGAAGAAGATAAGGCCATCATAAGAGAATATGTCGCCCGCTTTACTAAGAATATTGTCTACCTTTTGAATCAATTTGAATCCTCCCGCAAAGACGTGGCCGTCCTTAGAAAGACTGCTGATATTCTAGGCTATGACGGTGAAGAGCAAATGGCCTTTTTGCGCCAAAAGATCCTTCATGACTATCAAAGTTTAGAGTCCCTTTAAAACCTAGTCTTTTCGGACAGTTAGGATCAATGTAAATTTTTTAAAGACCAACAAAATTTATTAATAAAGTGTATTGTGCCGCGTTGTTAATATTTTTTGGAATCTTATGAGCTACTTCTGGTCTAAATTTAGAACAAATCCTTATTTCTTATTAAGGTATTTCGCTCTTCAAAGCTTTGTGGTCTTATCCGTTATTTTTCTCGTTATAAAATTCTCCTTAGGCCTCGATATAAATTTTGAATCAACACCTTATTACTTACTGCCCATCGCTTTATTTATCGGAATCAAGGTTCCGACTATGATGCATAATTGTTTTCATAAGAACTTTAAGAGTTTTAATTTTTTCATTGGAGAATTAACTTCTTCTTTCGTACTCATGGGTTTCGGTATCATGTGCGTGAATCATACTTTTCATCACAGCTTTGCCGATACAGATTCAGACCCGCATAACCCTGAAGGAAAGAGTTTTTCTATGTTTTTCTTAACCGCCATCTTTGGGGGAATCGGAATTATAGAGCAGAAGCATCTCGAGTTTCACGGCGCTACTTTAAAAAATCGTTTGATCTTTAAACTAAATATCTTTTTACATTTTTCGGGGATACCTCTGCGCATCGCTGCTTGGTACTACTTATTAGGAAATGAGTTATTCCTTTATCTTTATATTCCTTCTTTTATCTTCTACCTCTTCTCTTTTGCTCACGTGAACTATGTTACTCACGAAACCAATTCAGAAGGAGAGTCCATTATTTTAAATAAGAATTCAAATGCTTGGTATCAGTTTGTTAACTTTGTTGGGGATGGGGTCTATTTTCATAAAAACCATCATCATAATCCAAGTCTATATAACCCAAAACACTTTGAAGTAGGACTTACAAATGATTAGTCACTGGCGAAAATTTAGAACTGATAGGCTTTATCTTATTAAGTACTTCGTAGTCTCGTTAATATTGACTTCATTGACTCTTAGTATTCAATTAAGCTTTATCGACCTTTCCACTTTCTTTGATTTTGAATTATCGTGGGCTGGCATTATTCTGCTTCCTTTAGGGCTTATCATTGGAGTCAAAGCCCCAGTGATCATTCATAATTGTGTTCATGGGAATCTAAAACCACCTTTTCTCAATCAAATCGCTGGTGAACTCGCTGGTGTCTATGTTCTTTTAGGCATGGCGGCTTTTGAGATTAATCATAGAATGCATCATGTTCATTCTGATAGCGATCTTGATCCACATAATCCTAAGGATAAGAAATTTCTTCCTTTTTTCTTTGCCAATAATTTTGGAGGGACAGAACCTGTTTTACATAAGTACCTTGAGTACCATGGTGATACGAGGCAGAACCGACTTCTCTTTAATCTTATCGTCTTTCTTCATTTTGTTGGCGTACCCCTAAGGATTTTCTTTTGGGTTTTTCTTTTAGGGCCAAATCTTTTCTTAACTTTCTTCATCCCTTCTTATCTCTTTCATATGTTTGTCTTTGCTCATATCAACTTCAAGACACATAAGACTACTGAAGATGGTGAGACCCATATCTATAATCTAAATAATAACTTGTATTATAAGTTCGTGAACTACTTTGGTAGCGGTGTTTACTTTCACAAGAATCATCATATCAACCCGAACTTCTATAATCCGAGGATGGGAGCTTCTACTAGCTGGCTTTTTAGGTAGGCTAAGGAAGTTTCTTTATTCTTAAAAGGATATTGTCAGCGTAGTCTACACCGATGAACTTGGCCGTAATCAATCGCCCTATGAATGTTCTTAACCTAGAGAAGGGTCCTTGTTTCTTTTTATCAAAACAGATCCTATAGCAAGAAACATCAAATTCTAGTGCCTTAAAGTAACTATAAAGATCGCCTATATTATAGAGCTGCTTATGAGTCATATCAGAGCCTAGGTGGTTTCTAATACAACGTCCATTAGGAGTCTGTAAGACTAGTTCTCCCCCCGGATTAAGCTTCTCTAGGAGGTCCATAGTGAGCTTAAGCCCAGCTTCAAGGTCTAGGTGCTCGATTACATCAATAAATAAAATGGTATCAAACTTTCTGTCGATAATTGAGAAATCACTAAAGCTATAATTAAATTCAGAACCACTATCAAAGGAGAAATATTCTCCTTTGTAATCTTTGCGCTTTAACCTTTCTTTTACTTTTAGATTACCCGCTCCAAAATCCAAAACCGATTTACCACTTAAGGCGCATTCATCGATAAGATTCTCAGAAGGAGAGTCTATAGCATCAACCCAGAAGCTGATTCTTTGAGTTGGTACGGTCTGACTATTGAACTCTTTACGCTTCCAATAATTAAGATAGGCTATTTCTTGATTTGACATGAGTTAATTCTAACCAATGGATCGAAAAAAGGCCCTCAATTTCGTGACTTTAAGGCCTAAGACTCTATTGGAGAGATAGCTAAGGAAGAATGAAAGAAGTTATTTAAAAAGATACTTTAGAAAATAGAGGGAGGCATAGTGCCCCCTTAATTTAGATTCTGTTATTTAGATCAATTATCTTATCTTCGATTCTCTTTCTCATGTCTGAAAAAGTATCAGCTACTTCTTTAGACTCACCACCTAATCTTTTACTGAATTGACTAAGAAGGATCTTACTCTTCATCGTGATCTCAGTAGAGATAGGACGGTGGTTTAATTCCTTAATTATATCTGTTGATTCGTTGATCAACTCTGAAAAGCTTAAGATATTAAAGTAGTCGCTAAATTGTTTCTCGGCGTTTTTTTCCGTTGAACTCTCTGGAGACCAGTCTGCAAGAGAAGCTTCTTTAAGCTTCTTCCAATCGTCCATTGAGACAACATTTTCGTTTTTGTTGTTTTCCCTCATCCCTTTTGACCCTCCCCAAGGTCTTAGTAATTTCCCCATATCAGGGGTTATGTCGCTTATTTTTATCATGGGATAGTTATGCTGTAGGGATTCCCTAACGACAACCGCTGACTCTATGCCACTATACTATTTACAGGCTGGTGGTAGGTCTTACATGGTATTAACTACTTAATATCATTGAGACTAAACAGGTCTAGTCTAACTTCTTCTTGCAGAGCCAAGGTAAGATGAAAATATGAAAGCATTTTAAGATAGTTTTTATTAAAGGGACTAACTAATGAGAGGAGATCTTGCTTAGTATCTCTTTTGTTAAGAGTGAGACTCCTAGAGCGTTGTAATGGCAGCAGGAATCAGAATAGACGGTTTCTTTAATATCTGAAAAAAGAGGTGTTAGGTCATAGGTCTTGATTTTGTCAGTCTTTAATCGTTGATAGAGCTCTATTGCGTGTGGGTACCATGCAGAAACTTCAGGCTGCTCTTTATAAAGATCGGCTTCCTCGGGAGTCAGCAAGTTCTTTCTTTTTAAAGAGATATTAGGCTGTAGGAAGTAGTAGGATTTAACTTTATGATGCTTTGTTATCAAATCTTGCATTCTGGTGTACTTCTCCCAAATCTTAATCCTATCCTCAAATTGAAATTCATCATCTATGAACCTAGCTCCAAGAGTGTTTATCAGCTCGAAGTCCCACTTCGTCTCTAATCTTTCCATAGAGATGGCCATGAGGGTAGAGAAGAGATTCGCGCTATAGCTAAAATCCAGGTTATTAAAAACTAAGCTTAGGTACCTAGAAGTCATTATTAAGAGAGACCTTGTTTCATAGAGGTTCTTATACTTATCTGTTTCTCTATAATGAAGATGAGAGAGGTGAGGATACTCTAAAGGAATATTCTTGACCATCGGACGCATGGACTCATTAAAGCCTTCGAGGTTAAAGACTAAATCGAGCTTTTCTATAAAGTGCGCTGCCACTGTAAATTGCTGAGGCTGTTTTGATCCAGAGATCGCTAAGTTAAAGAAACGAATATTCTTATCTTTAAGTTCTGGATTATTTTTAATCAGGGTGCTTTTGAATTCAGAGAGTTCTTTTTCGATATAAAGGCCGACTTGAACCGCAACAGAGCCACCTAGTATGGCGACGTTATAATCATTTTCTTTCTTTTCTAGAGTGTAGAGGTCATTGATAGCGAAGTTCTTATTATGTTTTTCAGAGTAACCAAAATAAGGGTGAGGGTGAAGAGACTTGTAAAGAGAGTCTCCTTCTTTAGAAGCAACAACACCTTTATAGAGTAAGTAAGAGGGATCCTTTTCACCTATGGGAGTAAGAGTCAGTATGAGATAAGAAAATATTTCTATGGCGAAGATGAAGACAATAAAGGTGCCTAGCCAAAGGAATTTCTTTTGGTTCTTCATAGAGTTAACCAGTAAAGTTCTCTTGGCGCTTTTTCTTTCGAAGGTAGATGATAATCCCTACGGTCGCTGCAACGGCAAAGATAATCACGTTGAACTTCTTTACGTACTCAATCACTGATTCCCCAAAGGTATAGTAAAGGGTAAAGAAGCATAAACAAGAGATAATGCAGGCGATAAAATCAGCGACACAAAATTTAACAGCATTCATCTTTCCAAGTCCCGCTGTTAAAAACAAAGCGTTTCTAACACCAAAAGGAATAAAGCGACCAAGAATTAAAGTGATGATGCCGTACTTGGAGTAGAACTGGTTTATCTTCTCTATTTTCTCAGGAGGGGCCATGGACTTTAAGAACTTGTTTCTAAAGATCTTCTCTCCTAAAAACCTACCCATAAAAGCGTAACAAATAACATCGCTAATATAAGCGCCAGCAAAGACGGCAAAGAAAAGAGGGTAGAGGAGGTCTGGGTTTTTTGCTGCCAGTAAGGCAGAGGTAAAAAGCATAACGTCTTCAGAGACTGGAATATTAAACCCGGCTAAAAGTAGGAGCCCAAAGATAATATAAGGAGCGTTTGCCGCATTTGCGTTTATATATTCTAAAGCAGCTTCCAAATCAGTCTCCAGTTCCATAAGAAAGGGCCCCGAATTGGAGCCCTAACTTATTCTAACTTAATTTTAGATTGAGTAAATTACTTAATTTTCCCAAAGTACTCTTGAGACCCAGTAGGATCAGGCTTCATAGAATCAGCGCCTTTAGTCCAGTTAGCAGGACAAACTTCACCGTGCTTAGCTGTGTACTGGAAAGCTTCTACAAGTCTTAGGTACTCATCAACATTACGCCCAACACCTAGTTGATTAACTGAAGAATGTTGAATCACATCGTTTTCATCGATGATGAAAGTTCCACGAAGAGCAACTCCGCCACCTTCAAGAAGAACACCGTAGTCTTTAGCGATCTCTTTAGTCATATCTGCAAGTAGTGGGATTTGAAGCTCACCAAGACCACCTTGGTTTCTTGGTTGCTTGCTCCACGCTAAGTGAGAGAATTTTGAATCAACTGAACAACCGATAACTTGGCAGTTAAGAGCAGCAAATTTCTCTGATGCATCGTTGAATGCAGTAATTTCAGTAGGACAAACAAAAGTAAAATCTAATGGGTAAAAGAAAAGTACTTTCCACTTTCCTTTGAAATCAGCTAGTGAAAGGTTTTTGAAGTCTCCACCAACAAGGGCATCAGCTTTAAAATCTGGTGCTGCGTTACCAACAAGACGTGTAGGGTAAGTTTTTTCTGACATAGTATTCTCCTCGAATTAAAACAGGCTAAATTTGTCTTAGTTAAATCAGGCAAAAGATAAAGCTTATAAAGGATATAATCAAGACATATTCGGCCATCAAAGGCTTGCCTAAAAGACTCAGGATTGACTCATATAGCCTTTTTACGCGGTATAATGGCCCTTTGAACCTTGTTTAAAATTTCTAAAATCCGTATGCTTTAAACCTAAAGTTCGGCGCCTAAGTCCCCGAAAAGAAAATAGTAACACTTAAATTAATCAGGCTATCGAACGGAGAAATTCAATGACTGACACTAAAATGCACATTCCTAACCCTATTGTTATCGAGCAGACTGCTCGTGGCGAGAGACAATATGATATTTATTCGCGTCTTTTATTAGATAGAATTGTCTTCTTAGGGACACAAGTTAACGACACAGTGGCCAACTTACTGGTAGCTCAGATGCTATTTCTAGAGCAGAGTGACCCAGATGCTCCTATCCATTTTTATATTAATAGCCCAGGTGGATCTGTTTATGCAGGCCTTGGGATCTACGATATTATGCAATACATCTCTTGCCCGGTTCATACTTACTGCCTAGGAATGGCAGCTTCAATGGGATCGCTTTTACTAACAGCTGGAGAAGCGGGACATCGTTACGCTCTTCCTCATAGTAGAATCATGATTCACCAACCTCTTGGTGGAGCGCGAGGACAATGTTCTGATATTCAAATTCAGGCAACTGAGATTCAAGAACTGAAAGATCAATTAAACAATATCTATATCCAGCATTCATCAATTGATATGACGATGGATAAGATTGTTGCTGAAACAGATAGAGATAACTACCTCTCACCTGATAAAGCAATTGCACTTGGATTGATTGATAACAAGATCGAAAAGAAAACTAAAGTTAGCTAGATAAGGGAAGTTTTATGACAAAAGAAAAAGGAAGCTACGGAAGTACCCTTCACTGTAATTTTTGCGGGAAATCGCAAAAAGAAGTTAAGAAACTGATAGCTGGTCCCGGTTGTTACATTTGTGACGAATGTATCGAACTTTGTAATGATATTATTTTCGAAGACTCGCAAAAGACCACGTCTAAAGCGGCCCTTGATAATGTACCGAAGCCACATGAGATTAAAGAGCATCTTGACTCTTATGTGATCGGTCAATCACGAGCAAAGAAGATTATCTCTGTTGCTGTTCATAATCATTATAAGAGAATTGCCCATAGTGGTAATGCTCGTAAAGATGATGGAGTTGAACTAGCTAAGTCTAATATTCTTCTTGCTGGACCTACTGGATCGGGAAAGACTCTTATCGCTCAATCATTAGCAAAATACCTTAATGTTCCTTTCGCTATTGCAGACGCCACTTCACTTACTGAAGCTGGTTATGTTGGTGAGGACGTTGAAAATATCATCTTAAACCTTCTTCAAAGTTGTGATTACGATATTGAAAGAGCAGAGAGAGGAATCATCTATATTGATGAGATCGATAAGATTGCGAGAAAGTCTGAAAACCCATCAATCACAAGAGATGTCTCTGGTGAAGGTGTTCAGCAAGCACTTCTTAAACTCGTTGAAGGAACAGTCGCTTCTGTGCCACCAAAAGGTGGGCGTAAGCATCCTCAACAAGAGTTCTTGCAAGTAAATACAAAGAACATCCTCTTTATAGTAGCTGGAGCCTTTGTTGGGCTTGATAAGATTATCGAAAAAAGAATGACTAAGAAGCCTATGGGATTCGCTGTTGGTGAGACTAATAAAGATGTCGAGCAATCAGTGGTTGAAAAACTAGGTGGAATTGAATCAGAAGATTTATCAAAGTTTGGTCTAATCCCAGAGTTCATCGGTAGGTTACCTGTGAACGCTTTATTAGAGGAACTTGACGAGAAAGCTCTTGTATCAATTCTTACAGAACCAAAGAATGCTATTACTAAACAATACGAAAAGCTCTTTGAGTTTGACGGTATTGAATTAAGCTTCGAACCAGAGGCCCTTAATGAAGTAGCAAGAATCGCTCTTGCTAAGAAAACTGGGGCAAGGGGACTTCGCGCAATCTTAGAGCAGACTATGCTCGATGTTATGTACGATATTCCTAGCAACGATAAGATTGCTAAGGTTCTGGTCACTCATGACTCAATTCTTGGGAAAGAGAATCCTAAGCTGATTGAAGGTGAGAAGAAGTTCAAAGAGACAAAATCGACTTTGAAGTCTAAAAAAGACATCGAGACGGCCTCTTAAACTAACCAAAAAAAATATCAACTTAAAAAAGCTGTCATTACGACAGCTTTTTTTTGGTCCTCCAAGACGCCCATTAATAGGGGGTTAGGACCATTCTAAACACCAATTCTTTATTGTTGTCTCACTTCGTCGGGAAATATTGACCGAAAAAAAAAGCTCCCATAATTTCCTAACTTAGGGTTAAAATAGAGTATACGGTTCTTCCGATTGGACAAGATGTCCTATATATCTGGAAGACAAACCCTAAGTAGTACAGGAGGTACTATGTCGGAGTCTAAGTCTGAAACATCAAAACGATTTCCTCTTCTTCCTCTTAGAGACGTCATCATCTTTCCTCACATGGTTGTTCCACTTTTCGTCGGTAGAGAAAAGTCGATAGCAGCCCTTGAAGAAGCGGCCAAGAATAATAATGAATTATTCCTTGTTACCCAAAAAGATGCCAGCGTTCTAAACCCTGATAGGGAAGATGTTTACGACGTAGGAACTGTCGTTAATATTATTCAAATGCTGCGTCTGCCAGATAATACGGTAAAAGTATTAATCGAAGGTAAGTACAGAGCGAACGTATCTGAATTTCATTCAAGTAATGAAGGCTACTGGGCTGACGTTACTAAATGTAAGCCAGCTGTTAAGGATCAAGTGAATCTTGAAGCTACAATGAGAAGCATCAAGAGTATCTTTGAGCAGTACGTGAAACTTAATAAGAGAATCCCACCGGAACTTCTTATGAGTATTTCATCTATTACTGACCCTTCACGTCTAGCTGATATCATAGTTGCTCACCTAACAATGAAGATACCTGAGAAGCAAGAGATTCTTGAAGCTGTAGAAGTAGAGAAGAGGCTACATCTATTACTAGAGAAGATGCAGGGTGAAATTGAAATCATCAATGTAGAAAGAAGAATAAGATCACGTGTTAAAACTCAAATGGAGAAGTCTCAAAAAGAGTACTACCTTAATGAGCAGATGAACGCGATCCAAAAAGAACTTGGTCAAAAAGACGATGGTAAGACTGACATCCAAGAGATGGAAGAGAAGCTTGAAGCTAAGAATATGCCTGAAGAAGCCAAACTTAAGACGGCTAAAGAGATCAAGAAGTTAAAGTCTATGTCACCAATGTCAGCTGAGGCTGCCGTTGTCAGAAACTATATCGATTGGATGATTAATCTTCCATGGAATGAGTACACTGAAGACAATAATTCTGTGGCCCACGCAAGAGAAGTTCTTGATAACGGTCATTACGGAATGAAAGATGTAAAAGATAGAATTGTTGAATACCTTGCGGTTAGATCATTACTAACTGAAGAGGGTAGAGGAACAATTCTTTGTCTTGCAGGTCCTCCAGGTGTTGGTAAAACATCTATCGCGAAGTCCCTAGCAGAATCCCTTGGAAGAGAATTCCAAAGAATCTCTCTTGGTGGTGTTCGTGATGAGTCTGAGATTAGAGGACATAGAAGAACTTATGTTGGTGCCATGCCAGGTAAGATTGTTAACGCTCTTAAGAAAGCGGGAACATCAAACCCACTTATCCTTTTAGATGAAATCGATAAAATGAGCTCTGATATGAGAGGGGATCCAGCTTCAGCTATGCTTGAAGTCCTTGATCCTGAGCAAAATAAAAACTTTGGCGATCATTATATTGAAGTTGAGTACGACCTCTCTAAAGTAATGTTCGTTATGACAGCAAATGATCTAGGAGCAATCCCAGGACCACTTCGCGATAGAATGGAAATCATCCATGTTTCTGGATACACACCTTCAGAGAAAATGCAGATTGGTAAACGCTACCTTTTAAAGAAAGCAACTAAAGGTAACGGACTTTACGATTATAAAGTCACTATCAATGACAATGTTATGGAAGAGATCGTTCGTGGCTATACTAGAGAAGCAGGAGTTCGTGAGTTCGAAAGACTTATCAACACTGTTTGTAGAAAGATTGCCACTGAAGTCGTTGAGAAAGATCATGAAAAAGGAAAGAAGTTCAACGTAACTTCAAAGCAACTTCCAAAATATCTTGGACCTAAGAAAAGAGACGGGAAAGAGATTGAAGATACGCCACAAATTGGACTGGTTAACGGTCTAGCTTGGACTTCAGTTGGTGGAGAGATCCTCAATATTGAAGTTATTACTGTTCCTGGAAATGGGAAGATTCAGACAACAGGTAAATTAGGCGATGTGATGCAAGAATCAGCGAAAGCTGCACTAACGTATGTGAGATCAATTAGCCCTCAGCTCGGAATCGATGCAGAGTGGTACTCCAAGAATGATATCCATGTACATGTGCCTGAAGGGGCAACACCAAAAGATGGTCCTTCAGCTGGTATTACAATGACGACGGCACTTGTTTCTGCGATTACTGGGATTCCAGTATTCCAAACAGTTGCTATGACTGGTGAAGTAACCTTGAGGGGAAGGGTACTTCCAATTGGTGGACTAAAAGAGAAGATGCTCGCTGCTAAACAAGCAGGTGTTGAAACGATTATTATTCCACAGCAAAACGCTAAAGACTTAATTGAAATTCCAGAAGAAATTAAATCAGGTCTAACTATTCACCCAGTATCTCATGTTGATGATGTGCTCAAATTAGCCCTTGAGTTAACAGAACCAGAGAAGTTCATGAAGGTTGTAGGCCTTAAAGTTCTTAAAGATGAGACAGCCGGTGAAATGGGTGTTGCAAACTAAAACAGTTTTTTAAATTTAACGAATAACTAGGGCCCTCTATATGAGGGCCTTTTAATTGTTCAGAATCCTAAGTAGTGTTAAAATATCTTTAAGCTTAAAAAGGATGATCTATGCAGGAAGTTAACGATAGTAAGTTTAATATGTGGCGTGCCTCGATGGCCGTTATTTACTTAGATGGAAGGGTGACGAAGGAAGAAGAGGCCTGGGCTGAATCGAAGATTCAAGATCTACCTTTTTCTAGTGCTCAAAGAAATATAATCCATGGTGATCTTACTCACGGTCTAAGTATAGATAAAGTTCTTCCCTTAATTACTCATAAACCAGACATCGCCTTTCTTTTGCATCTTATAAGAACCATAGGTCATATTGATGGTTGTTATGATGCTAGTGAAAAGGAAGCCTTTAAAAAACTCGAAGAGAAAATTATAAAAGGCTTAGACCTAGAAGCCTTAGAAGAACAAGTCCGTACAATGGAAGAGCAGTCTTATATTCCTAAAAAAGAAGAACTTGTTAATAAGAGCTCACTTATAATAAGAACCATTAATAATTTTAAATGGTGGTTAAAGATCTAAGTCGTTGTAATATAAACACTTTTTCCCGTTGCAGAAAAAGATCGTGATCCTATAGTTCGAGAAAAAACTGAAGAAGCTATATAAAAGGCCCTCGTTCTAAGGGCCTTATTAACTAAAGAGCTTTAAAAGAAAAACTCTCGTATTGAGGAGAGTCATGGCACCAATCGCTTGAAGTACTGGTTTCCCCTTTTAAAGAGGTAACTTTAAGAAGGTTTCCGAATGAGTCAATATTGGCAGTTCCAGAAATTGAATAAGTAGAAGCTCGATCACAAACTCCCTCAGAATTCTTTTTTGAAATAAGGTCAAAATTAACAACGTAACCTAGGGCGGTCTTTTTGCCTTTTAAAACTCTCTTAACTTTAAGAGTCTCTTCACCATCAAGACTAAGTTCAATAGCGGCAGTGGAATCTTCAAAAACATTAAGTTCTGTTTTCATGGACTTTATACAGACTGTACTTGGAAGCTTTAGGCTACCAACAGTGCTGATCGAATCATTTTGAAAACAAGCTGCTCGAAGATTGGAAGATAGAATAACTAACGCAATTAGAATTAACGAATTTCTCATAAATGGCCCCTCTATTTTATAAATTTGGAGTACTTATACAAAAGAAGAGTTGTTTTGCTCCTTGTCATTGTATTATTTATAGGGATGTTTCCCTATAATAAACCATGGAAAATAAAATAAGCACAGGATCCCTTTTTACTCTGGCCATCATCGCCGTTGCCGTCGTCTTAAAGTTTGCGAGCGCCGTCTTTGTTCCTTTTATTTTTAGCCTTTTTATTTATTACTCTGTCCTTCCCTTAGTCGATTGGATTGAAAGGAAGTTTAAACTTCCTAATAGTGTCTCTTCGGTTCTAAGCCTTGTTGTTGTGGGTGTGGTTATCACTCTTCTTGTCATGGGAAGCATGATGAGCCTAAAGGGGTTTATCTCAGGAGCGGATCTCTATAAAGAAAAGTTTCTTCTCTTTGGTCAAAGCAGTGTGGATTTCTTAACCGATAGAGGTGTGCCTTTAGATAGAAATCAAATCCTAGGCTATATCGCAAAGTTTCCTATTCTTGGTTTTATCAAAAAGATGGGGGGCAGCCTTACAAGTGTTGTGGGCGATTCTCTTTTAGTCGGAATCTTTCTTCTCTTTTTATTAATGGGAACGAAAAGAACTGAAGAAGAGGGGGTTCTTAAGAAGATTGGCCGTGGAATTTCAAAGTACACTACAAATAAGATCTTTATTTCTATTTTAACTTCTCTTCTAAGCTACGCCCTTATGGCGATTGTGCGTCTTGATTTGGCCCTTATGTTCGCCATTTTAACCTTTATGCTTAATTTTATCCCTAATGTGGGAAGCCTCTTTGCCGTTCTGATAACGGTTCCAGTGGTCTTTCTTCAGTTTGGGATAGGCTGGCAACCAGTGGTCTTACTTCCTGGGCTTCTGATTATTCAGTTTCTTGTGGGTAATGTTCTTGAACCAAAGCTTATGGGAGATGACTTAGGTCTTCACCCTATAACGATTCTCTTAGCCTTAATTCTTTGGGGAATGATTTGGGGAATTCCTGGGATGTTTCTTGCTGTTCCTCTTACCGCTGCTCTAAAAATTGTTTGTGAGGAGTTTGAGTATACTCGGCATATTAGTAAGATGATGTCGGGAGAGCTAGGCGCCCTCCCATAAATCTTATTATTCTACTTTATCTAAGATCTTAAGCAGTTCTAGAAATTCCGCATGAGGAATATCTTCTTTCTTCGTCTCAGTGTTCTCATACTTATCATAAAGCTTCTTATAAAAAAGAGCGTCATGCTTAACTCCTACATTAAAAGTATGTTTTGAAGGAGCGCCGCCTACTGGTCTATTTGAAGGAATCTGTGAATAGAAAACATAATCCATTCTTTTTATCCCTAGCTTTTTCATAACAGATTTTTTCTTAAGAGATTCAATATAAGAATGAAAAGCTGGTCTTGGTTGAAAGTCTTCTTTATCATTTGATGCTGTAAAGCCTAGGGCCTCTCCAGCTTCACCAAAAACACTCAGAGTTCTTAATGGAATGGCCAGGTTGTTTAGATCGGCAACGCGGTTCCAAAGAGTTCTTGTATGATTGCCTTTGATTCCAGCAAGCACAAGGCCTTTCGCTGTTTCAGTCGTGCAGTTAAATTCAAGAGTAATATCAAGTTTCTCTGTTCTAAATTTAATATGAGAAGGCTCCATAAAGTCTCTAAAAGTTTGAAGCTTATCTTTATCAATCCCGTAAGCGAGGAAAGTATAGGTTGGTCTGTAGTTGTTTTGACCTTGAACTAGATTTGAAAAATAATTTGTTAAAGATGTATTCCCTGAAAGGATATCTTTACCGTTAGTCACATAAGCATTTGAGACTTCACCTCTTAGAGTGAGATCATCCTTAACTTCTCCAACACCAGCAACAAAGTGACCATTCACAGATCCAAAAGAATCCCCTTGGCGTCCTGAAAGAGTAACTAAGAAAACTGACTCACCAGGTTTTACTGTATAGCCTTTTTTATTATAGACGGTTGTTCTAAAAGAGTTATTTGATTTAGAAATATCATTTTTATAAACACGTTTCTTTAAAAACTTATAAGGATTCTTGGCAATCTCTTTATCATAAGGAGAGCTTGCAGCAGGAGCCGCGCTAAAAAGACCTGTTGGAGTAAGGGCCTGCATAATAAAGACACCACTTTCAACTCTTCCCTCAGCGATAACTTTCTTACCGACAAAAGACTTCTTTGATTTTTCATCAAACTCATAATTGTTAAGATTCTTTGTATAACCAAAGCTAACTTCCTGAGAACCAATATGATAGCGTCCGGTTCCTTCGTTAAACTCGAGAGTTCCTGTCACTGCTTCAGCGCCCGGAATATTGGTAGGAGTTTGTTCTAAGTTAAAAACAGATCCTTTTAATTCACCTTTGAATTCATATGAATAAGGATTTCCATCTGATTGAGTGACATAAGTTGGGTTGGCCAGAGAGGGAAGTGAGCGCTTAATCACATCACTTGCTTCTATTTGAAACTGACCTTTTGGAGAGCTGATCCCAAAGGTTCCATCATTATTATCAATGAGAGATCCCGTTAAGAAATCCGCTGCATAAACATTTGAAACAACAGAGAGGAGAAGAAGGGCGTGTCTAAACTTCATTTTTTACCTTTGGCTTAATTTATTAGTTCCCTAATAGTAGTGCTTTCCTGATTTTTTAGGAGTGATCTTGAAAGGTTTTCATCCGTGTAAAAAGATTAAACACATTGTAAGTCATTGAAAACACTTAATTTAAAAGACACACATGGACAAATTTTACTGGAGGGAACTATGATACTCGAAAACTTAACTCACAAAAGGAATTCAAATGAATGTCGACCCCCAGGTTATAGGCGAAAAAATTGCTGAGGCTGCCGCAGTCTATGGACCAAAAGTGCTTCTTGCTATCATCACCCTTTTTATTGGTTCTTGGGTTGTTGGAGTGGTTGGAAAGATCTTTAAGAAAGCTTTGAAGAAAGTAAATTTCGATGAAACTCTTCTCCCCTACCTTGTAGGAATCACAACAACTCTTTTAAAGGCCATCCTTTATATAAGCGTCATTGGAATGCTAGGAGTTCAGACAACTTCTTTTATAGCAGTTCTAGGTGCTGCTGGTCTTGCTGTAGGAATGGCGCTTCAAGGCAGCTTAGGTAACTTTGCTGGTGGTGTTCTTATCTTAATCTTTAAGCCCATCAAGAAGGGAGATCTGATCGAAGCCGCTGGTGTCACAGGAGTAGTTGAATCAATTCAACCATTCGTTACCGTTCTTCTCTCTCCTGATAATGTTGTTCATTATATTCCAAACGGCGCTTTATCAAGTGGCTCTATTAAGAACTATTCAATCAATCAGCAAAGACGAGTCGACCTGACTTTTGGAATAAGCTACACGGATGATATTGATAAAGCTAAGAAGATCTTTGAAGATGTTGCGAAGGCCTGTCCTCATGCCCTTAAAGATATTGGTCCTGATATCTTTGTAAGTGGGCTAGGGGATAGTTCAGTTGATTTCGCTGTTCGCCCTTATTGTAAGCCAGATCATTATTGGGATATCCATATTTATATGCATGAGAATGTTAAGAAAGAATTGGATAAAGCTGGGATTTCAATTCCATTTCCTCAGAGAGATGTTCACGTTTTTAATAGCACTGTCTCTTAAGAACTTTTCTTATTTGCGCCGAGAGATTCTTCTCGGCGTTCTTTTTTTTAATTGGTTTTATTTTTGATTTTTTCTTGGTTGCGTAGATTTTTGTGGATGTTTGAGAAGATACTCCGCGGGCCGGCTACGCGCTACCGCTTCTAGCCGTCTGTACGACCATTTAAACTAAAAAGCCCCTGAAAAGGGGCTTTTTAGTTTAAATGGTGGGCGTTGACGGGATCGAACCGCCGACATCTACCTTGTAAGGGTAGCGCTCTCCCAGCTGAGCTAAACGCCCACTAATTAAGTGTTCGGCTAAATTAATAGAGCACCCGAATATTGTCAATGCTTTTGCATCGCGTTTATTTAGTCGGAGCTTCTATTAGTTTGAGGAATTCACCGTAACCGGCCTTTTCCATCTCTTCTTTAGGGATAAACTTTAAAGAGGCTGAGTTGATACAATAGCGCATGCCTGTGGGCTTTGGGCCATCATTGAAGAGGTGACCTAGATGACTGTTGGCATGCTTAGAGCGCACCTCAGTTCGCTTCATAAAAAACTTTCTATCAGTCTTTTCTGTCACATTTTCTTTAACAAGAGTCTCGTAGAACGAAGGCCAGCCTGTTCCAGAATCAAACTTATGAGTTGAAGCAAAGAGGGGCTCACCGGAGACGATGTCTACATAGATGCCAGCTTTTTTATTGTCGTTATACTCGTTACTAAAAGGCGGCTCTGTTCCGTCTTTCTGAGTCACTTTCTTTTGAATGGGACTTAAGGCCTCAATGGCCTTTTCTTTGTCAAACTTCACTTCATAACTCCAGCTTGCTTGAGGGAATAATAATTGAATCGATAATATTAAGATTAGTTTCTTCATATAAGTTAGTCTTTCTAAAAGCCGTTTTGTTACAAGTTTATCCCTTTCCCAGCATCTTTTTATAGATATCAATTGTTTGCAAGGCCATCTTATCCCATGAGAAGTCCTTAGACCTTTTAAGCGCTTTAGCAGAGAGCTCATCTCTGATCTCTTTAGAAGTAGCAATCTTTGAGAGCATATCTGCTAAATGGGATGCATCGTTTAAGTCAAAAACTAAACCACCGATACCAAGAACTTCTGGCAAGGAGGCTTGATCTGATACAAGGGTAGGGCAGGCACTGGCCATGGCTTCACAGACTTGAAGGCCAAAGCCTTCATAGTGAGAAGCATAAGCGAAGGCCTCGGCTCCTTGATAAAAAGCAGGTAGGTCTTCATCTTTTATATAACCGCTAAAATGAACAAAGGCATTCACTCCTAAAATCGAAGCGATCCTTTCAAGCTCAGAGGTATCACCGCCGCCACCTAGGACGAGTCGATGATTAGGCAGGGCCGCCTTGGCAAAAGCTTCTAGTAAAAAGGGAATATTCTTTCTTTCGTCGAAACCTCCGACATAGAAAAAATAAGGAAAATCAATATTGTATTTTTTAAGAACTTCTTTCTTCTCTTCTTCGCTGACTTTAGTTTCGAACTCTTTTGGATGAGCCTCGAGAGTAACGCTTATCTTTTCACGAGGAATATTTAAGTCATTAATTAAATCAGTCTTAGCATGCTCGCTCACAGTGATAATATGATCCGCCGATCTTGGAGCAAGTGCTTGGATCATTCTATACTTGAGTGAACTAGGTTTTATCTTTTCTTTGAAAGATTGAAGGGGAAAATAAAATTTTTGTTCAATGGCATCGTGAAGAGTTAAGACTTTTAAACATGGGCATCTTACAGGAAGACCATAATTAAAAGGTGAGTGCAGGATATCTACTCGGTCTTCTTTACACCATTTAGGCAGAAGAACCTGCTCCCAATAAAGGTAGTTGGTTCCCGGAGCACTTCGGTAGGTTACTCCCTTACCTTTGAAACGTTCTTTAAAGTCAGGGTGTATCTCCTCGCGGCTGTAGAGGCACAGATTTAGGCCCTTATCCATTAGCCCTTCTATAAGGGAGGATGTGTAACGGTTCCATCCACGGAGGTGAGAGTCATATAAAAGGGAAGTATTGAGGGCTATTTTCATTGGCTTTAAGCTTAACCTAGAGCGCCAATATTATAACCCTGCACTGTGGCAGTAGCCGTTTCTAATGGAATCAAATGAATTTACCTGAGGATAACTCTTGAGTCATGAGTCAATTAGTAAATTAAACGCGACACAAACACCTTATTGCAACTTTTTCCGCCTTTTTAGGAAGTCAAAAGAGAGCATAATTGATAAAGTATTTACGAATTTTTAATAGCGACGATAAGGATTTCCTAATGCAAGAACTCGACAGTGTAGTCATCCGTTTCTCCGGCGATTCCGGTGATGGTATGCAATTAACTGGTACTCAATTTTCAAACACGTCAGCCCTTATGGGTAATGACATCGCAACCTTCCCTGATTTCCCTGCTGAAATTCGTGCTCCTATCGGAACCGTCGCAGGTGTATCAGGATTCCAAGTTCATATTGGTGCAAATGAAATTAACACTCCTGGCGATGAGCCTGATGTTTTAATTGCGATGAACCCTGCTGCTCTTAAAGCGAACCTTCGTTCGGTTAAAAGAGGCGGAACAATTATTTTAAATATTGATGCATTCGATGAAAAAAATATTAAGAAAGCTGGCTATGAAGGAACTCCTCTTGGAACTCCTGAGATGGAAGGCTTTAATGTTATCGAAGCGCAGATTACTGGGCAGACATTAAAGGCTCTTGAAGATTCAGAACTAGATAATAAATCAAAAGCTCGTTGTAAAAACTTCTACGCACTTGGAATGACTTATTTCATGTACGGAAGAGAGATGGAGCAAACGATTAAATGGGTAGAAGAAAAATTTGGTAAGAAACCTGAGCTTGTGGCCGCTAACGTAACCGCTCTTAAAGCTGGATGGAACTTTGCCAATACGATTGAGGCCATCGGAACTGCTTATAAAGTACCAAAGGCTAAGATCTCTCCCGGTAAATACAGACAAATCAACGGGAATACTGCAACTGCATGGGGATTCATTCAAGCTGCTAAATCAGCAGGTCTTGACCTCTTCTTAGGATCATACCCTATTACTCCAGCTTCAGATATTCTTCACGAATTATCAAAACACAAAAATATGGGCGTTAAGACTTTTCAAGCGGAAGATGAAATCGCCGCTTGTTGTTCGGCCATCGGGGCTAGCTTTGCTGGCGCTTTATCACTGACAACTTCTTCAGGACCAGGGATCTCACTCAAAGGTGAAGCCTTAGGGCTGGCCATGATTTACGAACTCCCTATGGTTTGCGTAAATGTTCAAAGAGGGGGACCTTCAACAGGACTACCTACTAAAACTGAGCAATCAGATTTAAATCTTTGCATGTACGGAAGAAACGGTGAATCTCCCATGATTGTTGTAGCTGCTTCAAAGCCAGGTGACTGTTTTGAAATGGCTTATGAATCAGCAAGACTAGCTCTTGAGACAATGACTCCTGCCATGCTTTTAACTGATGGTTATATTGCTAACGGTGCAGAGCCATGGAAAATTCCTGATCTTACAAAAGAATTTGGACCTATCAAACATAAGCAACTTAGTGGATCCAAGCCTGAAGGCGAAGAATTCTTAGCCTATAGCCGAGATAAGAACCTTGCTCGTCCATGGGCCATTCCTGGTCAAGCTGGTTATGAGCACAGAGTTGGTGGTCTAGAAAAGGCAGATGGGACAGGAAATGTATCTTATGATCCTGATAATCATGAGCATATGGTAAAGTTAAGACAAGAAAAGATTGATCGTGCAGCCTCTTTGATTCCTCAGCAGAAGCTTGAAGGGGAAGAGACTGGAGATATCTTACTTATTAGTTGGGGAGGGACTTATGGAGCTACAAGAATGGCCGTTAAGACTCTTCAAGAACAAGGGAAGAAAGTTTCTCTTTGCCATCTTAAGTATATCAATCCAATGCCAAGCAATCTCGAAACCATCTTTAAAGGTTTCAAGAAGATTATTGTGGCTGAACTTAACAATGGTCAGATGAAAGCCATCATTAATGGTAAATATGAATGTGGTGCTCTTGGATACTCAAAGATTCAAGGACTACCATTTAAGATTTCTGAATTAGTAACAATGCTAAATCAAGAACTAGAGACACTTTAAGAGGCAATTATGACTGAGAATCCAACTTATAAGAAAAAAGATTTTATTAGTGATCAGGAAGTCCGCTGGTGTCCTGGTTGTGGTGATTACGCCATTTTATCATCGGTACAATTAGCGATGACTAAGATTGGAAAGAAAAAAGAAGATATGGTTTTCGTTTCGGGAATCGGTTGTTCTTCACGCTTTCCTTACTATATGAACACTTATGGCATGCATACTATTCACGGGAGAGCGCCAGCTTTTGCTACGGCAATTAAGGCGACTAACCCTAACCTAGAAGTTTGGCAGATTACAGGGGACGGGGACGGCCTCTCTATTGGTGGAAATCATTTGATTCATGTAATCAGAAGAAATGTGAACATCAATATTATTCTTTTTAATAATGAGATCTACGGACTTACTAAAGGTCAGTACTCACCAACTTCTGAGCCAGGGCTAAATACAAAATCAAGTCCATTTGGATCTATTGATAGATCATTCAATCCTGCTTCTTTAGCACTAGGTGCTGGTTCAACTTTCTACGCTAGAACAATTGATACTGACCCTAAGCATATGACTGATACTTTTGTTGAAGCTTCAAAGCATCAAGGAACTTCTTTTATCGAAGTCTTCCAAAACTGCGTGATCTTTAACGATAAGGTTCATGATGCTCAAACAAATAGAGCAACAAGAGATGACCATACTGTTCGTCTTGAAAATGGGAAGCCGCTTATCTTTGGTAAAGAAAAAGATAAAGGGATTAGAATTGTAGATAACAAGCCTGAAGTTGTTTTATTAGCTGATGTTAAAGAAGAAGAACTCTTTATTCATGATGAAACTAACCCAATCTCGGCTCAGATCTTAGCTTCTATGAAAGGGGAACTTCCGGTTCCACTTGGAGTGTTAAGAAAAGTTTCTGATGTTGTTTATGATCAACAATTAAATGATCAAATCAAAGCTGTTAAAGAATCTAAGGGAGAAGGCGATATGACTGCTCTTTTAAACTCTGGCGACACTTGGATCGTAGAATAACTGTAACCTTGACAAAAAAACTTCTGCTCCCATTTTATGGGAGTAGGAGGATCTTTTTATGACAAAAGCTATCCAAATTAACGATGTTTATATTAACGGTAGAAAAAAAATGGTTCCTATGATCAAGGGAATCCTTAGCGTTGATTCTGAAGCGGCCATCGATCTTTTTAGAAAAGCAGCAGAAGCTACGGATAAAACCGCTCTAAAGCCTGAGAACTCAGAAAAAACAAAGACTTGTAAGCCTAAATAAAAAACCAAATCCCTAAGTTAAATTCACAATACTTCCGATAGGTTAGGATAACTTCTAAGGTGGGAGAACCTATGAATGGTCAGAAGAAGAGATGGCTTCAAGTCGTCGGATCAGTGTCGTTAGTATTATCTGTGTTGTTTGCCTTCACTCATTGTGTTGTTCAATCACCAAAAAAGACGGCGCGCAAAGCAACCTCAACCTCAACTCAAGATATAAATAACACCAATACTTCAGACAATACCGGAAACACTGGTAACACTGGAAGTACTGGTGGAAACAATACTGCAGCAGCAGAGGATTACTTCAATCAGACGGTAAAGACGACCTTTGAAGCAAACTGCATGTTTTGTCATGACCTCCCTCAGAACAATCCTCCAGTTCCAGGCCCAGTTACTATTTACGACTACGCCATTATGAAAGGCATGATGATGACCGGAACTTCTGGAAGTCAGAATAATCTTATGAATAAGATTCAGGCCATGCCATCTCATACAGGTGGTAACAGATGCCCAGGTGGTGTCGGTGATCCTATTTGTGATGTCATTATGGAATGGTATGACCTAGAGAACCCAGGGGCCAATACTGGGGGGAATAATAACCCAGGCACACCAACTGGGGACGTGCTCGACATCACTCCTCTTGGAAAGATTACGGGTTGGGGTGCTAATCCAAATGACGTTAATGAACTGATTACTGTTAAATTTTATATTGATGGTGAGCAAGGTGGTGCTGGAACTTTTATTGGTTCAACCATTGCTGCAAACCCTGGCTTTAACGGGGGCTATGCTGGTACTCACGCCTTTCAGTTTTATGTTCCTCTAAGTTATAGAGATGGAACGACTCATCAACTATATGTTTATGCCAGTTCAAATAATCAAGACTATCTTATGGCGCAAACCCCATGGACCTTTGCCGCCTATACAACTTCAAGTGCAGGCTTTAACTTCTATCAACAAAACCTAAAACCACTTCTTGATGCTCAATGTGCAAGCTGTCATGGTGTGAACTATGACCTTCACTTTAACAATCTTCTAGAACCAACTCCTGCTGAGGGAGGCTCGGCCACGAATAATCAATTGGTCAGAATGCCTGCTGGAAATTTTAATGGTCTAGGTCACCCTGGTGGAAATATCTGTGGAAGTGTTAATGGCTCACCTTGTAATCTTATTCAGCAGTGGTGGACAATCGAATTTGGTAACTAGTTTTACTGAAAGCTATTCCAGATGCGAATATCTTTAAACCAATTGGTGCTTGAGAGAGCAGATCTAAGCTTTGCTGCTAAAGCTTCACTTTGATCCTTACTGATCTCTTCGTTGATTAAAAAAAGATCAACGAGGACTCTGCCCCCTAAATAATGAAATTGAATCTCTATAAGCTTTGGAGCCCCTTCAATCTTATCCCAATGTTCTCTTACCAATGATTCGAGAGTAGGTCTTAGTGGAAGGAGGGTGAGCGGAGCATGCTGATAAGCTTCCGCTCTATCGTCTTCTACGTCAGTATGAACGGTTACATCTTCAATATCGTCAAAGCCTTCCATTAATTCTTTCATAACCCATGAAGCAATCTCATGGCCTTCACTCACTGTGATAAGAGGAGAGACTTGAATATTAACATCAAGGACTGCTTTGTTTCCATGATAGCGGCTTCTTAAGTCGTGCATGCTTAAAACTCCTGGCACACTTAGAATAGTCTTTTTAACTTCCGCGAGCTGGGCGTCTGGGAGGCTTGTATCAACAAGCTCTTTGATACTGGCGTAAGTAAAATCCCAGCCAACCTTTCCAATGAAGATGGAAACAATGACTGAGGCAAGCGAGTCCATATGCTTTGCGCCAAAGTAGGTGAGGACCGCTCCAACAAGAACGACGATAGTGGTGATTGCGTCACTTCGAGAATGCCAAGCATTTGCTATTAGGAGCTGAGAGTTTAAGTCTTCTCCCACTTTTTTTGAGTATCTAAAGATGATTTCTTTTCCAAAGATTGAAAGGACTGCCACGATAAAGACAGGCCAGGTGGGAAGTTCTTGAGAACCGCCTGCTACGAACCTTTGAATGGTTTCAAATAATAAGGCGCCACCAGTTGCAATAAGAATGGCCCCAAGAACTACTGTACCTAAGGTTTCAAAGCGGCCATGGCCATAAGGGTGTTCGTCATCTGGTTTTTCGTTAGAGACTCGCGTGATGATGAGAACAAAGGCATCTGTGAGTAAGTCAGTTAAGCTATGGATTCCATCGATAACAAGGGCGTGAGAATGAAAGAGACTTCCTGTGATGATCTTCAAAACCCCGAGAATGAGATCAACAGCAGAACCAATAAGGGTTACTTTTTGAGCAGCCGCTTGTTTTTCTTTATGATTCAAGCACCAAGTCCATACTGTACTTTTCAGAGACATCTTCAAGAATCTGATTAACCTGTGCAGTATTTAAGATCTGTCCTACAACATTAAGTTTCGAAAAAGCTGAGACACAACCAGATTCGCATTTAACATCGCCGGTGATGAACTTAACTTTCTTAAGAGGCTCAAGGTTTGAGAAATTAGCGAGCCACTTAACAAACTCTTCGAGTTTCTTTTGGGCATCAGCGTAGAGTTCAGTTTTACTAGTGCTGCTGCTAAAGAGAAAGCGACCAGAGTCCATCTTCTTTTCATTGATAAGAATTTCAATGACTCCACTGTCTTTAATGAAGAGGGTATTGTTTAAACA
The DNA here is from genome assembly GCA_913061265.1 of uncultured Halobacteriovorax sp. Lineage (GTDB taxonomy): Bacteria > Bdellovibrionota > Bacteriovoracia > Bacteriovoracales > Bacteriovoracaceae. The sequence goes on from CAJXVS010000007.1 coordinate 76,556, forward strand.
TTTAGGGCAATACATCATGGGCTTTTCCGTACTCTTACTGGTGATTACTTGTTAACCATTGTAAGATGAATCTAGTTAATAATCTATGGGAAAGCCCTTTCCTCTATTAATGGATGGCGTCATGATACAAGAGCATAAATTTTTAAAGATGCACGATGGGATAGAGCTTCACGCAAGGATACAGGAGACTGGATCACCCGTTTGGCTTATTAAAACACACGGGATTGGTGAGCATCTAGAAAGACATAACTATATTACCGATCTATTTGGTAAAGATTTCAATATTTTTCAATACGATTTAAGAGGCCATGGTCGTTCCATGGGAGAATCCGGTTATATTGAGGACTTCAATATTTATATGGAAGACCTAGCGGAGATCGTTAGTTTCTTGAAGAAACATTATAAGATGCAACGCTTTGTAATGGTGGCCCATAGTATGGGGGCCTTGATTAATTGTGGTTATCTGAAAGACTTTGCTTGCGAAGACTTTTATCCTGAAAGAGTCTTCTTTAATGCTCCGCCGGTTGGTTTTCCAGGGGCCTTAGGGCAGATGATCCGCTTATCACCACTTCCTATCTTTAAGAATCTATCTAAACTTCCTTATAGTGTTAAGTTAGGGGGCTTAGTTGATTTAGATTATCTCTCTCATGATCCGCATATTAAGGAAGATTATCTTGAAGATGAATTGAATCATAAGAAACTTCATACAAAGCTACTTCTTCAAATGGTGAAGGCCAGCCAAGATGTCTTTTCTTCAGCTTTAAAACCCAAGTGTGCAGGCTTTATTACTGTAGGCTCTGATGACAAAGTGGTACACGCTCCATCGTTGATGGATTATTTTAATCTTATTGAAAAAGACTTTGATCTAAAAGTTTTCAATGGAGCTTATCACGAGATCCATAATGAAATTGAAAAGTATAGAAAGCCTTACTTCTCTCATATGAAGAATGTTCTTATGGAATGTTTTTACAGCCCACCAGAAGAGTTAGAGGATATTGTTCATTGATGAAAGAGTTAACGAGATGGTTAGAGGAGGCGAGTGATATCGCCCCTGAGATTGTCGATTGGATAGGGATTTATTTTAAAGCTTCTTATTTAAATGGTGAGGACAGCACTGACTTAGTTCTTGGTCCCTTTATTGGAGAGCCTACTGATCATACTAGGATCTCAATTGATCGCGGTATGTGTGGGCTGGCCCTCAGAGAAGAGAGAGTTGTTAATGTTGAAGACGTCAGAGAACAGAGCGATCATATAGCTTGCAGCTTAAAGACAAGATCAGAACTTGTGATTCCTCTAGAGGGGACCTCTGGGGAATTCATTGCTGAACTTGATATAGATAGTAATACTCTTGGAGCTTTCACACCTCTTATTGAAAAAAGATTTATTGAATTTTCAAAGACCTTTAAACACTCGAAATAAATTTCTTTAAGAGATAGAGACCATCCCTTAGGCCATGTTCCTTTTGATCCCTATTGAGATCAACAGCTATCTCGTGTTTGATAAAGAACTCTGATCCCTCTGGATGAGACTGACAGCTAAAATAGGGAAGGCTCTTATGTTTGATAAACTCAAAGGGAGAGTCTAGAGAGCTGCCTATTACTTCAAGCTCAGATGAGAGAGAATCAATCTGATAGTTGTGAGCAGTAAAAAGAGAAAGAGATTCTTTTTCTATTCCAAAGACCGATTCTTTTAACTGAACTTCTCTTAGGCCTTCAAGGCAAAGATCTAATGAGTTTCTTTTTAGAGTTGAACCAAAAGCATGAGCCATCAATTGGTGGCTAAAGCAGATACCAAAGACAGGAATCCCTTTTTCTAATTGCTGTAAAAGATACTCCGCTAAGGGAGCATGCCAGAGAGAGCCATCTCCAATATTTGAATGACTTCCAAAAGAGATGATGGCGTCAGGTTCATTTTCATAGGAAAAGCTACTCAAGCCGTACTTAGGAAAATGATGATAGCTTAAGTTTTCCTGTAGCTCCCTCGCTAAGCGGTTGAAGCAAGTATAGGCAGGGTCTTTTACAGAGCAATCAATAATGGCCAATGACTTTTTCATTTCAGCTCACCTTTGTTGAATAAGGTCTCAATCTTATCTTCAAGAAGTTCAGTTTGGAAAAAAGAAAAGGTTCGGGGCAGGAGTATAGGAGGAAAAAGCCCCTTAATGACCACCCATCTTGGGCCCTGAGAGGGGCTTTTGAGCTGGCGGGCTTTGGTCTAGGTTTGAAGCTCGAAGGAGGGATGAGCTCTTAGAAGGCCTTGAATGACCTAAAAAGAGCATAAATATCAAGTAGTTAGAGACCAACTAAAGTGGTCAAAAAACCCTTAAATGATTCAGTTAATATCCCGATAAGTTAACGAGGTAGACTCATAGAGTCCCTAAATTTTTAGCAACTTAGGAGTACAATGGGAGCTCACAAGCTCGACATTGAATTTGAAGACGACGATGAACTCAAGGCTCGGGAAGCCGAGACCAAGAAGAAGAAAGCGGCTGAAGATAAACACGCCGCCGACATGGGTGAATTAGAGTTTGATGTAGACGACGGAGACGACGAAGAAGAAGTCACGTCACCTACTGCAGCAGCCACTACTGAAGCGGTGGCGCCTGCACCTGCGCAAAAAGCAGCAGCTCCTCAGCAGCAAGCGCAGCCACAGCAAAAGCAAGCGGCAGCTCAGCCTCAAGCTAGGCCTCAAGCGCAAGCGCAACAACAACAACAACAACAACCAACTAACGTCACGACTGGCGCCTATATGCATGCTTCTCCGGGAGCTGCAAATTATAATTTAGGTGATGAACTTAGGGGTGCCATTGGTGGTAACCGAATCTTAGAGATTGAACTACAAGCAAAAGTTGAGATTGCGGTGACTCATAGGTTAACAACAATTATTGCCGAGAGTGCTCAAGAGAATAAGGTATTAGAAAATAAAGTGAATAAGATCTTGGCCCAAGTTGCGGCGAAGGTTCCAGCTCTTAAAAAAGAATTAACGATGATTAAAAGATTGATGGCAGAGCATGCTGCCGTAGATAAAGAAAAGTTTCGCGAAGATGCGGCAAGCTCTGAAGCGAAAGCAAAAACAGCTGCACCGGCTTCTAGGCCTGCGCCAGCTAAGAAGAAAGCTAGCTAATAACTATCTTCCGCCACCAAGTATAGGTAGAGTTCCACCATTACCGCCATTCCCACCAGTACCGTCGTCACCGTGAGGTGGTTTCTTATCAACAGATGTAGTGTTCTTTGGAGAGCTTTCTCCAGAAAAAGCGCTAGGGGCGCTCACAACAGTAATTAAAAATAGGGCAATCAAAAGTGTTTTCATAATTTCCTCGATACCTAAGTTCTACTCCCTTTTAGGTGTGAGTCAAAAACAGCTACTCTATAATTTTTATTACCTTTTCGAATTTTCAAAGAGTTAAGTGCGTCATTGTAAGAAAAGTATCTTTCTATCAGACGAAATTAAAAGGATCGGTTTCCTTTCGATCCTGGTTAATTCTGTAATTTCTCTAAATGCGCCACTCTAACTAAGGCCGGTGGATGACTATGATAGAAAGCTGAGTAAGTTGGGTCAGGGGTCAACGTACTTGCGTTGTCTTTATACATCTTAACTAAAGCCGTGATGAGGCTCTTTGGGTCTGAATGTTTAGAGGCGAACTCATCCGCTTCAAATTCATACTTTCTACTTGTATAGCTTGTTAGAGGAGTTAGGAAAAAAGTATAGAATCCGCTTACCATTGAAAAAAGTAAGAGGGCCATATGAGAAGAAGAAGTAGAAACTCCATGACCTTCATAAAAAGGCATCCAGTTATAGAGAAGACCAAGGATATAAAAACCAATAAAGCTAAAGATAACGGCCTTAACTAATTGCTTCATAATATGTTTTCTTTTGAAGTGACCAAGTTCGTGGGCGAGGACCGCTTCAACTTCTTCAGCGTTCAGTGTTTTAATCAAAGTATCAAAGAAGACAATTCTTTTATTATCCCCAAAGCCTGTGAAGTAAGCATTTCCGTGAGAGCTTCGCATAGAAGCGTCCATGACAAAAAGGCCATTTGAAGTAAAGCCAGTTCTCTCTAAGAGGCCTAGAACTTTATCTTTTACATCGCCTTCTTCCATTGGGGAGAACTTATTAAATAAAGGAGCGATGAATCTTGGGTAGGCCCAAAGAAGGATGAATTGAATTGAAGTAAGAAAGGCCCAACCCGCAACCCACCAATAATTTCCAAGTGCACCAATCATCCAAAGAAGTCCGGCTAAAATAGGAAGGCCAATAATACATCCTAGGAGAAGTCCTTTAAGCATATCTGTGACAAAGGTCTTAGGAGTTGTTTTGTTAAAACCAAAACGCTCTTCGATAACAAAGGTTGAAAAGATACTTTCAGGAAGTCCTAGGATCATCGAGATCGCTCCGAAGATACCAAAGAAGATAAGCCCTGTTATAATAGGGCCTTTTTCGAAACTTTGAGAGAACTGATCTAAGGCCTCAAGGCCTCCGCCTAATGTCCAAATAAGTAAGAAGGCGTAACCTATAATCTTAAAGAAACTGGCGACATTGATCTTAGTAATAGAATAGTCTGCTGCTTTTTGATGATCAGGAAGATCAATACTATGAGCGAACTTTTCAGGCACTGCATTTCGATTTGCTGCAATATGACGCTTGTTTTTTAGATCAAGCCAGGCTTCTACGAGACCTTTTGAGCAAAGAAAAAATAAAAAGACTTTTGTTACCATAGTGAGTTCCCTAATATACTGAAAACTGGGCACTTGAATCTTCAGCATAGATGACTATATATTTGGGCTTTAGAATACCTAAACTTGTAATCCTTGGAAAGGCGGCAAATGGTCATTCAGCTTTATACACATAGTTCACTTCGAAATTTTACCTATTTAGTTGAAGGCTCTGATGGGTTTTATTGCATCGATCCATTTGATGCAGCTCAGGTATTAGAGAATCTTCCTGGAAAACTCCTCGCAGTAATCAATACGCATGAGCATTGGGATCATACTCAGGGAAACTCTGAGCTAGTCTCAGAGACCGGCTGTGAGGTTTGGGCCCATGAAAATGCAAAAGGGAAGATCAAAGCGGTTGATAGATTCTTAAGTAAGGGAGAGGTGATCTCGCTTGGAGGTTCAAAGCAGTTCATTGTTATGGATACGCCAGGTCATACTCATGCTCATCTTTGTTTGCTTTTAGTGGAAGATAAAAAGAAGCTGGCCGTCTTTACGGGAGATACTCTTTTTAATGCTGGGGTTGGGAACTGCCACAATGGGGGTGACCCAGAAGTTCTATATAAAACTATTAGTGAGCAGTTTCAAGAAATGGACGATGAGATTCTTGTCTACCCAGGTCATGAGTATTTAGGTAATAACTTAAAGTTCACTCTTAACTTAGAGCCAACAAATCAAAAGGCCATCGATCTCACGCAAAAGTATGAAGAAGACAACCTTCTCGTCACAAATATGAAAACAGAGAGAGAGATCAATACTTTTTTAAGACTAGAAAATAGTGAGATCATCAATAATTTAAAAGGTAACACAGATAATAATAAACAAGTTTTTCTAAGACTTCGAGAGCTTAGGAATAAATGGTAGGAGAGAAAAATGGCATTACCAAAAGTAGGAAATAAGGCCCCAGCATTTTCAATGCTAAATCAGAAAGGCGAGAAGGTTTCTTTAAAAGACTTCGCTGGAAAAAAGAATGTGGTTCTTTATTTCTACCCAAAAGCGATGACTCCAGGATGCACGGTTCAGGCCTGCGGGATTAGAGATTCAAAAAGAAAGTTTACAGCTAAGGACACTGTTGTTTTAGGTGTTAGCCCTGACGCTCCTGAGAGGCTTCAACGATTTATTGATAGAGATAAGCTTAACTTTGACCTTCTTTCAGACCCGGAACATAAGATTACTGAAAAGTATGGCATGTGGGGACTTAAGAAGTTCATGGGTAAAGAGTATATGGGTGTTATCAGAAGCACCTTTATCATCGGTAAAGACGGCAAGCTTAAGCTTATTATGGATAAGGTGAAAACAAAGACCCACCATGACGATGTCCTTGAATTTATTAAAGAAAACCTCTAAGCCCTTGTAATAGTTTCAAGCCTTTTCATTGCCGCCTTTAGTTATGCTATAAGACGGCATGAAAACTTCAATGATTTTAGTCCTTTTGATCCTCGCTTCTTGCGGCCAAAGAGTTAGTGTCACAAGAACACCAAAAATCACCCCTGTTATTGATGAGCTTCTTGATAGCCCCGTCGCTATCTTTCAATCAGAGATGAATAAAATGAGTGAAGAGAGGAGCATCGATATGCCAACTCTTGATGAATCAATTCAGTACACAGCAGAATATAATATAACAAAGACTCTTGAATTTCCTATTGAAGATGGTGGGGACAAATTCACTTGTAAGTATAGTTTTAAGAAAGTTCTCATCTCTGAGACCATCAAAGAAGTATCGATAAAGGACTATAGCATCATCAAAGTCTTTATTCCTGTTGAGCCTACTTACACAGGGGCTGAGATAACTTCTTGGAAAGCAAAATGTTTAGTGGCGCTTAATAATGGGGCAAAGTCAGTTAAGAATAATTATTCTATTGATACGCAGGTAGAAGCTTTTAAGAAATTTGTAAGAGTCAATCTTATTGATCCAGTTCAAAAATGCTTAAAGAGAACTCCTCCTATATTCTATACTTGCGAAGTTGATAAACTTGAAGTGACACCAAGTTCAAATGATTTCTTAGATTTTTATAAAATGAACTTTGTCGCTAGGATTAAAGGCAAAACGATTGGAATCAAAGCCTCCGTTAATTTTGAGAAGATCTATTTCTCAAATTATGGGATCTTTGGCTTTTCCTTTGATTCGTTGAACCCATCAGGATTCTCCGGCATAACGAAGTTAACACTAGAAGATTGGTAGCATTAAATCTTTCGTGGTAGCTTGAGGCCACCAAGGAGATTTTTATGCGCTTAGTTGTTCTATTATTGGCCCTTTGTTTTTCACCCTCTATTCTTGCCTTAGAGAAATTCACCGTCTTAAGTTATAATGTCGAAAACTTTTTTGACACTAGTAAGGATGAAGGAAAGAACGACTGGACCTTCTTACCAAGTGAATTCAAGGGAAAGAAAGCTGAATGCGAAAAAATCGGTTATTGGCGTTATAAAGAAGCCTGTCAGCAAATTGATTGGACAGATGAAAAGGTTGATCTCAAGTTAACTCAAATTAAGAAATACGTTGAAAGCCTAAAGACCAAGCCTCAATTTATAGGCCTAAGTGAAATCGAAAATGAGGCCATTGTTGCTAAGATTGCTAAGAGTCTAGGCTATTCTAAGTTTGTTGTTTCAAAGTCTCCTGACAGAAGAGGTATTGATGTGGCCCTTCTCTTTAATGAATTAGATGATCTCAAGATGACATCGATGAGAGAACATGTTCTAAAAGATAAGTACTTTGTAAAAAAGCCTACAAGAAATATCCTAGAAGTTTCCTTCTTATTAAATAAAAAAGAAAAACTCACTTTCTTTGTTAATCATTGGCCTTCTTTAGGAAATCCTACAGAGGCGAGAATTGTAGCAGCATCAAGTCTTAAAAAAAGAATGCAGGCCTTAAATAAAAAAGGACATCATCTGATTGCCCTTGGTGACTTTAATACTATCCCAGAGAACAACCCAAGACCTTTTGAAGATGTTCTCTTAAAGAACACAGGCTTCTCTGATGTTCATGATCTCTTTATGAGTGATCGTAATATTGCTAAAGCGCTTAAGAAAGAGATGCCTCTTGGAACTTATTTTTACGCACCTAAAATGAGCTGGAATAGACTAGATAGAATTATTATCAATAAGAGGCTGAATGATGGGAAGAAGTTAGAGCTTGTTAAGAAGTCTTATTCAATTCATAACCCAAACTTTTCTACAACTGATCACCGTTATGAGAAAGGGGCAAACAAGGGAAGTATCATTAAGGGCGTTCCAGCTGCTTATGATCATAAGACCAATAGCCGCCGTAAAGCAGGTTACTCAGATCACTTTGGAGTGGTTGTAGAATTCTCTTATCTGTAAACGGAGTAGATCTTAAGACCAGTTTTTTCTTCGAGCTGGTCTTGGATTTCTAAGGCCCTTTTTTCATCAACCTTTTTTAAATCTCTAACTTCGTAATCAAAGATAAGCTCATGATTGCCTCGATTTTCTCTATGCCATGATAGGGGATAGGGTCTCTTTGGTGTATTTAACTGAACAGCATTAGGAGAGATTTTTTTTAAGAGAAGAGCCAAGTCTTCAAGGTGCTTATCATTGATAGGCATAAACATTGATTGAACTTCAATCTCACCTTTAAATTCTTTCTTTAGTTTTTCAATACCTTCTAGAACTCTCTCTAAAGTAATTCCCGGAGCCGGTCTATTGATAGACTTGAAGGTTTCTTCATTTGAGGCATCGAGCTTGACGATGATTTTATCTAACTTTAATAAATTTTTTCTTACTGAATCATCAACCAAGTGAGTGGCGTTAGTTAAGATGTATTGGGGAAGCTCTGGTTTGATTTCTCTGATTCCGTCGATCATCTCCCCTAGGTTTAAAGCTAGGCTTGGTTCGCCTGAACCAGAGTAAGTAATAACATCAATAGGGATATCTTTTTTGATAAGCTCTTTAAAATCTTCCAGGACCTTTGAAGTAGGAACATATTCTTTCACAAGGTCTGTGACCACTTCGATACTTCCAAGCTGGCAATAAATACAATTAAATGAACAAGTGCTGGTCTCAAAGATAGGATCGATACCGAGGCTCATTCCGAAACGCCAAGACTTTACCGGTCCATAAACAGTTTTGGTATTTGGAAACTTATTTGTCATCAATCTTCTCCCTTAATCTAATTTCAATTGGGATCTCTAATCCGAGTGTCTCTATCAAGTGATCAAGTTCCTTTTCAAAACAGACGTGAGTTTTTATAGCGATGTCGCGAAAGCCTTCTCCGAGGGAGTCTTGTAAAGTAGAGTAAAATGATAAACCTTCATTGGCCTCCAAAGTAAAATAGACGAAGGCCGATTCTTCTTTTGGAACCCTAATAATTGTGTGAACTAGTTGGTTGTTTGCCATTAAATTACCCTTATTTTCGTCCCTTCAAATATCATGCTTATTCGCCAATGGGTAGGAAAACTACCTTATTTCATTGACTTGAATTTGGTTGTCGTGAGAAAATTTAAAGACAATAGGCACATCTCCTTTAGAGGAGAAGTGATAGCGTCATGGAGGACGAATTGAAGCCCCTTTTACCTAAAAGTCTTAATTTCGTATTGTTACAATTGGTCATCCTAAGTCTAGGAGTTGGACTTCTTGAGTCATGTTCTTGGGTAACAAGCAGGCGCAGCCTCTTTGGGGATGACCCGAAGATTGAAAAGGAAAAAAAGGCCAATGAAGTAAAAGCTAAGAATGAGGCTTATAAGAAACAGGGTAAAACAACAGAAGTTCCTCGCGAAGAATACGAACAACTAAAGTCAAAGTATGAATCTCTTCTTAACGGTGACTATGATAAGTCTAAGCTGAGTGACAAGCCTGTCTCTCAAGAGGATATGGGTAATGTTAATGACCCTGCTCAATTAGTTGAACAATTGAAAACCGCTCCAGAAGTTAATAGCGGAGCAAAAGGTGAGCTAGCTGAAACAGTTGATGTCTTTGGAAAGAATGGCATCGTAAGAAACTCAACGACGACTAGTGCCCCTAGAACAAACGGTCTTCAAAAACATGAAACTGATTTTGTCTCTGACTCAATTGAAAATGAAATAACCAAACTTAGAGAAGCAGAAGGTCTTATTGAACGAAATAAATTCAATGAAGGGCTTAATAAACTAAAGGTTGTAGAGAACTCTACAAGTAGACAAGTAAGAGTAAGGGCCAAGTTTCTTCTTGGAGAGATCCTCTTTAAGCAAAAAGAGTATGATCTTGCTATGCAGGTCTTTGAAGAGATCATCAGTAAAGACGCTTTCTCTGGAATGGTCTTAAAGTCTCTTGGTCGCCTCATCGTTTGCTGTGAAAAACTAAAACAAGAAAAGAAACAACAACAATACTATTCTATTCTCCATGACTTTTTTGAGTCAGGGGCTTAGTAGGGAATTATTTGATTGAAAATTAGGTCAAGCTTAATATTCTTTGCACTTCTCTTGAGCAGCTACGGCGCTCTTTCTCAAGATATTGAGTCTCTCGACCTGATGGACGCTTCGGACGTTAATGTTCTCTTAGAGGACGATAGTAATAGCAATAGTAACCTTGATATTTCAGAAGCCGAAGAAATTGATGATCTTGAATCTTTAAAAAGTGATATTGGAGAAGTCTTATTTGACGAAGTAAAGGACGAGTCCGTTGAAGCATCTTTAGAAATAAACTCTGATGAGAAAGTGGAAATCATTAATGAGGCTCAGGCCGTTGAAGCGGCAAGTTCAGTCTCTTCACAAGGCCTTGAAGGTAAGACAAAGATCTTTGATGTTGGAAATGAAGAAAAAGAATTAATGGAAGTGGCTAAGTATCTTGAAGGTAAGATTCCTGAAGATGAGTGGAATGAGATTGCTACGGCCTCAAAGTTAGAGAGATATGTTATTCAAGAAGGTGATTGGCTTTGGAAGATCTGTAAGAAGGTCTTTGGATCAGGTTTTTATTATTCAAAGATTTGGTCTCTTAACCCGCATATTAAAAACCCACATGAAATTGAACCAGGGATGACTCTTGTCTTTGATACAGGTGATTCAACCAATTTACCTGAAGTTCAACTAGGCTCATTTGAAGATACTCCAGGTGGTCTTAAAGAAGCTGATGTTAAAAGAGAAACTAAAGAGCATTTTGACTTTAAACAATTCGGTGATGATACCAAGCCTGCTTGGATTGCTGAGAGAACTAAGTTAATTGATGACGGTATCTATTTTCAATATGCTTCAGAAGAAACTTACGCAGATTTAGCTGCTATTGCTAAGCAAAGTTTAAAAACAGAATGGGAGAAGTACGACCCACCGGTGGCAGATATTATTATCTCTGAACCGGGTGAGCAGTATGACGATACTGGTTTTGATAAAGATTCTAAGATTGTTTTTGATGTTAAAGAAGGCTTCTACCTAAACTCATTTGTAACAACTAATATTGTTCAAGATCTTGGTATTATTGAAGCTTCTTCAGAAGATCAAGTTTACCTTCAACGTTTTGACCCTATCTATATAAAGTTTGATCCTACAGTTAAAGTAAAACCAGGAGATCTTTTCTCTGTCTATGCGCCAGAAGGAAAAATCGCCCATAAGGTTTCTGATAGAAGTGGTTACCGTTATACGGTGACGGGACAAATCAAGACTATTCGAAAAACAAATCATCTATGGGAATGCCAAATTTTTGAATTATCTGGGCTTATAAGACGAGGGGATAGGGTAACTATTTACACTCCAAAGATTACAAAGATTGTTAAAACTTTTAATAAGAGAAATATTGAAGCCGCTATTATTGGCGCCTTTAATAATACAGCTAACGGAATGAGCTTTGGTGATGTGGTCTATATTGATAGAGGCCGAGCCGATGGTGTTGAGATGGGAACGGTCTTTGAAACCTTCTCCTTTAGAGATAGAAATACTGATAGAAGGATCACGCCTGATCCAACTTATAAAACGGGTGAGTTAACAGTTATTACTTTAACTGATAATTTTGCCACGGCCCTTATAACTAATAGTAGTAATGAAGTTGCTATGGGCGCCATCGCCTTATCAAAAACGGAAGAGCAAGCGGCGAGAGAGAGTCGTCTTAAGAACAAGAGTCTTCTTAGCCAAGTTGATCAAACTGAAGGTGAGGCTCTGGACGAGCTTGATATCGAGCTTAACTTAGATGACATCGGAGAAGACCTCTTGCGTCAGGCTGACAAGGTGCAGCTGACTGAAGATGAGCTTGAAGAGCTAGAGCGTCAAGAAAGAGAACGCTCTATTCTTAAAGATCATGAGAGAGACCTAAAAGAGCTTGAACGTCTTGAAAACGAACTTGTAGAAGCTGAGGCAAGCTTAAGTGAAGCCAAGGTTGATGAAGATAAATTCCTAGAACAACAGAACCTTGATGAAGTTGAGAGAAAATCAGGTGAGCCTGATCCAAATGCTTTTGAATCTCTCGACGATATTGAGCAAGACGTTGGCCGTAAATACATGGATGAGGATATCAACGCCAAAGAAAATCCTTACGGTCTTACTGAGTTTGACCTTGAAGAAATTGATGAATTGTTGAATACTGAGAAGCTATAAAGAAGGCGGCTTGTTGGCGCACTGGTCAAATAGTATCCCCGACCAAGAACCCAAGCCGTTATCCGTATTCAATTTTTTACAAAGGGGAGATTGTGGCGACCAAAGACGCGAAAAAAACAACCTCAAAGACTGCTTCTGCGAAGAAGCAGAAAAAAAAGACAGCAAAGAAAAAAGTAACTAAGAAAAAGGTTACTAAGAAAAAAACTGCAAAGAAGAAAGTTGCTAAGAAAACAACCAAAGCCTCAGCTGAGCCTGCTTCTAAAAAGAAGAAAAAGAAAACAGTTAAGAGAGACTTAGGTGAGTACTCATTAGTTGTTGTGGAATCACCCTCAAAAGCTAAGACCATTAAGAAATATCTTGGTCGTGGTTTTCAGGTTGTGGCCTCTAACGGGCATATCAAAGATCTTCCAAAATCAAAACTAGGTGTTGATGTAAAAGCTAATTTTGCTATCGACCTTGTTCCGATTACGGGGAAGAAAGATAAGATCGAAAGAATTCAAGAACTAGCTAAGAAGGCGCAAGTCATCTACCTCGCTCCCGATATGGACCGCGAAGGTGAGGCGATCGCTCATCACTTGGCAGAAGAGATTGGAAAGAAAGCGAAGATTTTTAGAGTCGTCTTTAACGCCGTTACAAAAAAGGCCGTTAACGAAGCTATCGCTAACCCTACTGAATTAAATAGACCAATGTATGACTCACAAAGAACGAGACGTGTACTCGATAGGCTTGTGGGCTATAAGATCTCTCCTATCCTGTGGGATAAGGTTCAAAGAGGAATCTCTGCTGGGCGTGTTCAGTCAGTGGCCCTTAGAATTATCGTTGAGAGAGAAGACGCCGTTAAAGCCTTTGTTCCTGAACAGTGGTTTTCAATCCACGGTGAGATGAACAAAGAAGCAACTCCTTTTGAAATTAAGTACTATGGTGAAGAGCCAAATAAGAAGATGGAACTTAATGATCAAAAAGAAGCAGATAAGATTGTTAAAGATGTTAAGGGAAAAGACTTTAATGTAACTGACGTTAAGAAGCGTGAGAGAAAGCAAAACCCAACACCGCCTTTTACAACTTCAAAGCTTCAACAGGAAGCGGCTAATAAGTTAGGCTTTACAGCTAAGAGAACCATGATGGTTGCCCAGAAACTCTATGAAGGTATCAATCTTCGAGATCACGGCATGCAAGGTTTGATTACTTATATGAGAACCGATTCAATGAGAACGGCTCCTGAGGCCCTTGAATCATTGATTAATTTTATCGATAAGAGGTACGGAAAAGATTATCTTCCGGCCGAGCCTATCGTTTATAAGAAAAAAGGAAATAGTAAGGTTCAAGATGCCCACGAGGCCATCCGCCCTACTGATTTAATGTACACTCCTGATGAAGTAAGAGGAGACCTTGAGCCTGATCAACAAAAACTTTATGAGTTGATTTGGAATAAGTTTATCTCTTCTCAAATGAGTCAGGCCGTTATCGATCAAACCTCAGTTACTTTTGAATCTTCCGGTCACTTTTTTAAAGCGACGGGATCGATCATTAAGTTTCCTGGTTTTCGTACTGTCTATCTAGAAGCCGCTGCAGAGAAGGCCTCTAAGAAAGGTGGAGACGACGAAGAATCACTCGCTGATGTTAAGAGTGGGCTTCTTCCAGAGATCGAAAAAGGTGAAGTGATCAAAGCTTCAAAAGATCCAGCAGCTCTTGAGCACTGGACTTCACCACCGCCAAGATACAATGAAGCCTCTCTTGTTAAGGACCTTGAAGAAAAAGGCATCGGTCGACCTTCGACTTACGCTGCCATTATTTCAAACATCCAAGACAGAGGTTACGTAGAAAAGATTGAAAACAGATTCATCCCCACAGAACTTGGGATGGTTGTTTGTAGAATGCTTATTGAATCCTTTCCAAATGTGATGGATGTTGATTTTACCGCTAGGGTAGAGGGACTTCTCGATCAGATTGAAGAAGGTGAGATTACTTATAAGAAAGTTCTTAAAGACTTCTGGAAAGACTTTGAGAAGACCCTAGAGAAAGCTAAAGAGGAGATGAAAAACCTCAAAAAGCAGCTTATCCCTACGGGAATTGATTGTAAGAAGTGCGGGCCTGGTGAGTATCATATTAAGTGGGGAAGAAATGGACAATTTCTTGCTTGCTCTGAATACCCCGAGTGTAATTCTACTTTTGACTTTAAAAAAGACTTAGAAGGAGTCATAACAATCCTTCCTAAGAACTGGTTCCACGATCCGTGCCCAACTTGTAATAAGAAATTAGAAGTGAAGACCGGAAAGTATGGCCGTTTTGTACGCTGTGAGGATTACCCCACTTGCGAGACAACACTTCCTTATACGCTTCAAATCGTCTGTCCTGCCTGTAAGGTTGGAAAGTTTGCTGAGAAAAAGAGTCGTTACGGAAAGATCTTCTATGGTTGCTCAAACTATCCAAACTGCGAGAACGCAATGTGGACCAAGCCTTTTGAGCATCCTTGTCCTGGTTGTGGTTTTGCCATTATGGGAGAGAGGATCACTAAAAGAGAAGGTCACCAACTTCAATGCCCTCAGTGTAAGCATAAAGAAGACTGGGAAGACACTCCGTTTGGAAAAGAAGAATTAGCAAAGCAAGCTGAAGAAGATTCCAAAACGGTAGCGCAGGTTTAGGTAGAAAAATGGAAAAAGCAGAATCGACTTCTTGGCTTCAAGGTCTCTATCAAAGAATCTTAGAATCCTGTAAACATAAATCGGCCCCCTACCTATTGGGGCTGCTTTCTTTTACGGAATCATTCTGCTTTATCATCCCACCAGAAGTGATGATGCTTCCCATGTGTTACGCCGATAGAAAAAGGGCTTTTAGGTTCGCGGCCATCACAACCATTACTTCAGTTCTAGGCGCCATCGCTGGTTATTATATGGGAAGCTTCTTATGGGAGCAGGTTCAGCCTTTTCTCTTTAAGTGGATCCCAGGCTTTGCTAAAAACTTTGATAAAGTAGGGGAGCTCTATAAAGAAAACGCAGTCGCAGCTTTATTCGTAGCTGCCTTTACACCCATTCCTTTTAAAGTCTTTACCGTTACGGCCGGAGTCTATTCAGCCAGTATCGGTATCGCGACTTTAGTAGGAACCTCTCTAGTAGGAAGAGGCGCTCGTTATTTTATCATGTGCGGGATCGTTTATTTCTTCGGAGAGAAAGCACAAGAGATCATTGAAAAACACTTTAAGTACGCGACGATCGCTATCATGATCTTGGCCATCGCAGGTTTTGCTCTCTTAAAGCTTCGTCACTAAAAATAAAAAAGGACATTATATGAAAGTAAAAGCCGCAGTTTGCTGGGGACCAAAAGAGCCCTTAAAGATCGAAGAAGTTGATTTAGAAGGACCTAAAAAAGGCGAAGTCTTAATTAAAGTTCTAGCTTCTGGCGTTTGTCATACTGACGCTTTTACAATGTCAGGGGAAGATCCAGAAGGAATCTTTCCTGTTATCCTAGGCCATGAGGGCGGCGGTATTGTTGAAGAAGTAGGCGAGGGCGTAACGACCCTTCAAAAGGGCGATCACGTCATTCCTCTTTATACGCCAGAGTGCCGCGAGTGTAAGTTTTGCCTTTCAGGAAAAACAAACCTCTGCCAAAAAATTAGAGAAACTCAAGGCAAGGGACTTATGCCTGATGGCACCAGCCGTTTTTCAAAAGATGGAAAGCCCATCTTTCATTATATGGGCTGCTCTACTTTCGCTGAATACACAGTGGTTCCTGAGATCTCTCTTGCAAAAATAAGTAAAGAAGCCCCTCTTGATAAAGTCTGCCTTCTTGGCTGCGGAGTCACGACGGGAATTGGGGCGGTTTTAAATACGGCCAACGTAAAAGAAGGCGATACAGTTGCTGTCTTTGGAATGGGAGGCATTGGTCTCTCTGTTCTTCAAGGCGCCAAGATGGCCAAAGCTTCAAGAATCATTGCTATTGATATCAACCCAGAAAAATTCGAGATGGCCAAAAAGCTTGGCGCCACTGAATGCATCAATCCAAAAGACTACGATAAGCCCATCCAAGAAGTGATCGTAGAACTTACCGACGGCGGAGTTGATTTCTCCTTTGAATGCGTAGGAAACGTAAACTTAATGAGGGCAGCTCTAGAGTGCGCTCATAAAGGCTGGGGAGAGTCCATCATCATCGGCGTCGCTGGCGCTGGTCAAGAGATCTCAACAAGACCTTTTCAATTAGTCACAGGAAGAGTTTGGAAAGGCTCAGCTTTTGGCGGCGTAAAAGGAAGAACAGAACTTCCTGGATACGTGGATCGTTATATGTCAGGGGAAATAAACCTTGATGATTTCGTCACTTTTAAATTACCACTCAAAGATATCAACAAGGCCTTCGATCTTATGCACGAAGGAAAGAGTATTAGAACCGTTATCGATTTTGGAATGGAATAAAATGTTAGAAACAATAAAGACAAATAAATGTTTCGATGGCTCCACTAAGACCTTCGAGCACGAAAGCAAAGTCACAAAAACAAAGATGAAGTTCTCAGCCTTTCTTCCAAAAGAAGAAACAAGCTTTGAAACTTGCATCATCTGGCTCTCTGGTCTTACCTGCAATGAAGATAACTTCATCACCAAAGCAGGCGCTCAACAATTTCTAAAAGACACAAAGACAATGATTGTCTGCCCCGATACTTCACCAAGAGGATTAGATCTTCCAGGTGAGCATGACGCTTTTAACTTCGGATCTGGAGCTGGCTTTTATTTAACGGCAACGACGGAAGGCTACAAAGATCATTATAAAATGGATCAGTATATAACGGACGAATTAATCTCAATCCTTAAGGATAACTTCGGCATAAAGAAGTTTTCTATAATGGGTCACTCAATGGGTGGCCATGGCGCCATCACTTTAGGCCTCAAGAACCCTGATCTCTTTGTCTCAGTTTCCGCTTTCTCACCAGTGGTAAACCCAAGCGCCACGCCTTGGGGAAAAGAGGCCCTAACTGGATACCTAGGATCAAATACCGAGGATTGGAAGGCCTACGACAGCACAGAATTGCTCAATTCTGGCCTGAAGCGAGCAGATACACTCTTAATCGATCAAGGCCTAAACGACGAATTCCTAGAATCAGAGCTCCTCACTAAGAACCTCGAAACAGCTGCTGAAAAGGCTTCTCAGCCCATTAAGGTAAATTATAGAGAAGGATACGATCATAGTTACTTCTATATCTCGACCTTTATTAAGGAGCATATAGACTTTCACCTAAGGGCGTTAACCTAGACGAATAAGAAAACGAATATTAATATAATAAAAAAATCAGTTCGGGGGCGTTAGCTCAGCTGGATAGAGTTGCTGGCTTCGAACCAGTCGGTCGGGGGTTCGAATCCCTCACGCCCCGCCATTTTAGGTACCAGGTTACTTGCAGAAAAGAAAAACCTCTTAAACTTTTCAATATTTCATATATAATTAAAAAACCAAGGTGGCTTTTTGTATGCAGGCCGGGAACTTCTAACATACGCCACCTTGGAAACATCTAACTATTCAGAAGAATGCTTTTGGGGAATTTAGCTTTTGTTTCGAAAAGAGGTAAGAATCTTACAGAAGTTCCTTAGACAATTTTCACTTTGGACAAAAGAGCATGGCACTATTTAAACGCTATTTGAGAAAAATCGGAAGTGACGTCCACTTCTTTTCAATGCTTCTAATTTTTGCCAAGTGAACATGTTTATCCATAGAGAAGAGAATAGACTCCAGTATATTTGTGCAGACAATAAAGGGAGTTATACAGTTGATCATTCCGTTGCCTGTAGAGGAAGCGTAAAAGCTGATGTCTGTATGTTTTCTAAGACGTCCTGTCTTTTTATCAGTAAAAAGAATTGAAAAGATTTCTTTTGTCTTCAGGGCATCAAAAAATTGCTCATATTCGATAAGCTCTTTATTAATGGAAAAGGCCACTACGACGTCATCTTTAGAGAGAGAATGAATTTCAGCTTGTTTTGAAAAGCCAAGCTCTGTAAGGCAAATGACATTTTTACTTAATAACTTAAGACTTTCTGATAATTTCATGGCCACAAGGCCCATCTGGCCGACACCTATAATAAAGACTCTTTTAGATTTATTAATCTTTTTAGCACAATCTGTTAAATCTTTCTCGTGAAGGTGGCCTGTTAATTTATTAAGGTTTCTCATTTCTGATTGGAAAACAATATTGAGAATCGATTTGTCGCGTGTGTCTTGAACAAAGGTCTCCGCCTGGTGAGAAGGGGAGAACTCAGTCTTATACATATGCTCTATTTCTTTTTTGAGTTCAGGAAAACCTTTGTACTTAAGAGATTTTGCGAGTCTAGTGAGTGAAGAAAAAGAAATATCAAACTTTTGGCATAGCTCACTACCACTTAAGAAAGAATTAGACTCGAGGTCATCGAGAATAGCTTCGATGACCCTGAGTTGTTTTATTGGTAAAGTGTATTTTTTAATTCTTTCTATTAAGTTCATTACATATAGACTTCATGGGCCGACTCTTCATCTAAATCTATTTTTAAGGGCATAAGAAGGTAGAACCAGTCTTCTTTTAATACTTCTTCCTTAAAGTTTTTAGATAAAGGGTCTAGGGTTGAATTTTTACTTACGACAACCACTGGAGAGAGTGGGCTTGTAATTAAAAAAGAAACTTCCTCACCTGCAAAACAAGAAAGGTATTTAGCATTAAAGCCAAGGCATGTTTCTCCGATGGCCTTTGATATTTTAAGAAATGGATTTGAAGTATCTGTATAATCAAGAAGCATCGAAACAGATCGATTCTCTTCACCAAAGGTGTCAAACCATTCTGGAATCTGAATCGTAACTCTTCGGCCGCTCTCTTCAGGGATGACCTGTTGCCATTTGGGGTATTCTAGCTCGGCTTCTGTAAAATATCCTTTTTCGTATTCTACTTTTGAGAAAGTTCTTCCGGCTTTATCTATTTCCCATGGTCTTTTTGAAGCAAACAAAACATGAGAATTCGTCGCAATCACATGACCTGAGTGATCATAGTGAAAGGAGTGAATCTTCTGATGTTTTGGGTTTTCAATATCAGTGCTGCTGAATTTTAAGAGGTTGTTTAGGGTGTGTTCCATGCTCTTCCTTTTGTGAAAAATTAGTATCAATCATTTGATGAATTGAAAATATATTTTCAGAAAAGTTAAAGCAATGATGAAAATGAAGTTCTTTTAAAGCTTCAAAAAGAGGGTAAGTGTTCGAATTTATGTTGTAGCCCTGAAACTCTGGAGGTGAGGCAGGATTTCGCCTTAGAGTAGGTGATACTTTGTGAGGAGGTAGCCGTACTCAGGTTTTAGGTACCAGGTTACTTTATTTAAGGTAGCGACCTTATCTATATAGAAGTCAAAAAACGCCAAGAAGATCTCCTCAATATCACCTATCTTCCGCTTAATATTAATATGAGAAACAGAATAGTTTCAAAAATAGGGAGATTAAATGAAGATTTTAATAAGTATTGTATCGTTAAGTATTTCAAGTGCGTCTTTTGCTCAGGCACCAACAGAGTGCTTTAAAATGGCAACTAAAAGAGAACGTGATGGTGGATTGGTCGTTGAAGGGTACAACAGAGGAAAGGCCCTCAGATTAAATAAGAATGAAGCCCTAATTTTATGTAGAGGAACAAGGACTTCTGAGGCACCTGTTGCTTGTACTTTAATGGCTCAAGAAAGAAAGAAGCTAAATGGCCTAAACTTAAATCAAGCTGATGGCATTAGACTGTGTGCTGGTACTGACAGTATGGAAGCCACAAAAGACTGTTTTGTAAAAGCTACTAATAGTGATAGAGACGGTGGTTTGGAGCTTAATGACTATGACGCCATAAAGCTTTGTAGAAAGTACAAAGGACTTAACCACTAGGTGGATAATTTGGGAAAGAAGTTTTAAGAGGGAGTCATTAGACTCCCTTTTTTATGAAGTTGGTCGTAACTTTAAAGGAGATCTGATTCTAGTTGTTTTTGAGTAGGAGTTTTTAGGTCCCAGACAATACCTAAGGCCTCTAGAAGCTTTAAGACATAGTAGGTAGGGTCTAGTTCATACCAAAGAAAACCATTTCTAGCGGACCAACCATATTTATGATGGTTATTATGCCATCCTTCACCAAGGGCCAAGAATGCCATGGGCCAGTTGTTCTTTGAATGATCGTTTGATTTATACTTTGGTTTTCCAAATATGTGGCAAACTGAATTTATTGAAAAAGTTATATGCCAAGTCCAGACAGTAGCTACGAAGAATCCCCAGACTAATAATTGATTTCCGTTTGTATTGAGTGAGGGAGCATAATTATTGAGTAGCTCTCCAAGTCCATAAAAGAAGCCTGCTTGCAGAGCAAGAACGACGACATAGTATTTGTTTAAAAATTTAATCTCTGGAAAGACTGAAAAATCATTTAATCTGTACTTTGCTCTAGAAAAACACTCTTTAGTCCACATCCATCCTAAGTGAGAATGAAAGAAAGAATGGGTTATTGGTGAATGAATATCATCTTCTTGATCACTATGTTTATGGTGTCCTCTATGATGAGATGCCCACCACAATACTCCACCTTGAACGGCTCCAGTTCCTAAAACTCCGAGAAAAAACTGAAAGAAGCGGCTTGTTTTAAAGGAGCGATGAGCAAAGTAGCGATGAAAGCCCATTGTTATGCCGAGTCCTTTTGATAGGTAGGAGAGGGTAAATATTAAAATCGCAACTTTAGAGACCCCTGTCTGAAAGGCCATTAGAGCGCCTATATGAAAAACGATCATGCCTATAAAGACACCGAGCCCTAGGCGAGATTCTTTAGAAGCTAATAAGTCATCAAAATAGTTATTAATCTTTATATTCGAGTTCATGAGGCATCCTTAATAAGGTTAGTTCTTATCCTTTTAAGAGGGATTCTCGCTTTTATCTTGGCGTTTTTTGACTAATGAACAAATTATATAAGCCTATTGTAAAACTTTCCGGAGTCAAAAATCGCCAAGATATAAATCCTAGATTTGATATTTATACTGTGTTTTTCAAAAGGGGTGTTTATGAAAAAACTAAGTCAATTGTTAACGATTCTTACAGGAATATGCTTGCCGGTTTTTTTACTTCTTATTTCAGTTCAATCATTGCCGGCTAAAAGTGAAATAGAGAAAGTAAAGGATGTTGAAACTAAGAGCTATATAGAAAAAGAGTTAGAAGTGATTCTAGCTAAAACAAATAGAATGTCGTCTTATAAAATGTCTAAGTATGAGTTTTAATTCCGCGATTCAAACTTATATGTCCCTAATTACCCTTTAAAACCCCCTCTAAATGATTTATTCAATTTTTAGAGGGGGTTTTCCCTTTTTTAAATACTGAAACATTGTAAAATACTTTTATGAGTATGGAGTTTAAAAGAGAGAGAGAGAAGATAGATGACAGCAATGTCTTTATCAAATCGAGAACGACAATTGACGGGAGTGTTGAGTTTTATGATGTTACGGGTCCTCTTTGGAATATCTTTTATATAGAGTTAAAAAGAGGAGTCTTTCAGTGGAAGACCCTAGACGGAATCGTGACTCCTAAATCAAATAAGTTCTTTATTTTTCTTCCCGAAAATGCAGCATGCATCGACCTGTATAAAGATGCCGAGATTGAGCTTGTTGGCCTTTACTCAAATTCAGAATGCCCCATCAAAGAGGCGAGACCCTTTTATTTTGATTTAGCTGATCAAGATGAGCCTAAAACTTACGAAGACTTGATTTCTTTTTTTAATATAGAGTTTGAACCTAACTATATTGATTACAATCCTTTTCCTGATCCACTTGGTGTCTTATTAAAAAAAACCATTGATGACCGCTTTAGTGAAGGGATTGAAATTGCTGATGTATGTAAAGTAACAGGTAAAGCACCTGCAGTTGTTTCTAGAGTCTTTAAAAAGAACTTTGGCTTCACACCTAAGAATTATATGAATATGGTTCGTATGAGCTATGCAGAGTTTTTATTAGGAATTGATCACGAAATAAAAGATGTTGTTTTTGACGTTGGTTTCAAAGACTTTAGCCGCTTTTATAAAGTCTTTAAAAAGAAGTTAAAGGGTACTCCAAAAGGAATAAAAACCTTAATTAAAGAATAAGACTAACTTACTTTTCTTCACAGATCTTTTGATCATTTAAATAAGCTGCAACGTCCTTAATATCTTGATCACTAAGCATGTCAGTTTGTGATCTCATGTTGACTCTACTAGGACGTGGTTCATACCAAGAGCTTTGAAAGCTTTTTATGGCGTCTTCTAGGTATCCTGTTTTTTGACCGTGAATGACTGGCCCGATTCCAAGGTTGTCTTTTTTATGGCAATCAAAACAACTCTTGTTAAAGATTTCTTCCCCTTTTTTTACATTAGCATCTGGGTGCTCTTCAACAGGAGTTTGAGTGTGGCAGAGGGAAAGCTTAGAGATATAGGCGGCAATTTCCATAACTTCAGAATCTGTAAAGTCTTCCATTACTTGGTTCATGATTTCGTGATCACGGATATAATCTCTAAAGTTAAACAATTCGAACTCTAGGAAATCTCTATTTTGACCGGCCATCAAAGGAGCATTCATAACGTTCATATGACAACCCATGCAGTCCGTTTCTACCATTTCAGGAATAGGCTTATTTCTTTGGGCAAATAGGTTGAAACAAAATAAACCGACTACAATAAAAACAGCTGAACGCATACTTTCTCCTAAACTAAACCTTGAAGGGCTTTGTCATAACACCAAAGAAAATGATTTTGTAGTTAATTTGGGGAGCACCGTTATAAGTGAATTGCATAAGTTGGTTTTAGGCTTTTTACAACTCTAAGTCTTTGTTAGCGGTTCCTCTCCAAATACAAGTAGTTATCCCTTAGTAGTCATTAGAATAGAGGCGAGGAAAATTTATTGAATGGATTAAGCCTAGTAAATACTGATTAAAATCACTTTATTTTAAAAAGAGAAGGTAGGGGACGTGATACTTTG
This sequence comes from uncultured Halobacteriovorax sp., assembly GCA_913061265.1. Lineage (GTDB taxonomy): Bacteria > Bdellovibrionota > Bacteriovoracia > Bacteriovoracales > Bacteriovoracaceae. The sequence goes on from CAJXVS010000007.1 coordinate 99,713, forward strand.
TGAGGAGGTATCCGCACTCTTTTTAAATAAGTCATTTGAGTGACTTGCACCTCCTCAATACGTGAAAAATATTCATAAGGTCCCTTAATCATTCTGTTTGATGCTATGAGTTGGTGAAAGAATTAAAACCTAGGAGAACCTATGAAAATGAAGAGATTTATCCCCGTTCTATTCGTTACCTTACTCACAATCTCAGCTGCTCAAGCAAAGATTTTCTCGGAGAAGGTTCACTTATTTAGTCAGTCAAAGTCAGATACTTGGAATAAAACTACTGCTCAAATTGACCAAGAAAATCAAGCACACCTTTCCGAATTTGTGGCAATGGAAGTGGAAGGCAGAAGCCGTCAGTCTATCAATATTGTGGATGCAGATGATGCTAAGTTTTTAAGCCCTAGAGTCGCTAGAGACGTTCTATCAACACTTAGAATGCACCCTGTAGTATCTCTTTACCAATATGAAAAATACGATCCAAAGAATCAAGGAATTGGCTTTTGTTTTGGGCGAGCGATGTTTGTTCACTTAGAACTGGCCATGAGAAACCTTGATAGAGACTCGATCAAGAAGGCCTTCGTTGTAGGTCATATGAGTACTGGCGACGGAAATTCTTGGGGATGGCATGTAACCACGATAGCCCAAAGTAAAGATGAGAATGGAGATGAGATTTGGCTAGCGCTTGATCCTGTAACAGGGCTTAAGACTTTAAAAGAATGGTATAAAGAAATGTATAACCACTTCTCTACAGATCAAAAATTAAAGATCTACGTAACTGAGTCTGGCAAATTTGGACCAACTCCTGGTTTCTATAACCAAATCGGTCTTGAAAATGAATTTTACAATAGCTACTTCACAGATCTTAACGAAGCCTTTGTTAAGGCCTCTATAGCTGGAAGGTATGATACTCCTATAGCTGAATTCGAAATCAAATAACATATTTCCCCCATGCCTCAAGGTCGTGGGGGGGGATTTTAATGAAGACCATAGCATTTGTCGTAAAAATCAAAGTAGATTCTTTATCCTTTTGATTGAATGGCTATTTTAGCTACCGGATATTGGCACTTAAGAAAACTACTTTTTCTTTTCTAAGATTGACTTGGCTCGATCTGGATCTACGCCATTAGAGACAAGAAATTCAAATTGCTTTCCCCACTGGGCACGCTTCTCTAGGCCTTCGGTAGAGAGGTCTCTTTCATCTACAAACTTTGTAACTAAGGTTGATTTGCAATCAGTACAGTTTCGGTATTCAAAGACAGAACTCTTTGTTCCTCTAGAATAGTTTCCATGAACCAAGGCTTCTGTTTCTTCCCAAAAGCTCTCTCGGTTTAGAAATTCTTTTTTGCAGCAACTGCACTTTTTAGGAAATTCATCTAGGTGAAACTGTCTTCCTGTTTCGACGCAGTTTTGTAAATGTGAAGACTCTTTTTTTACAGCACTCATATTGAACTTATCGGACCTAAATATAGAATACTTAGAACACTAGGTAACGTCCTGAATCTATTCAGAAGGAAAAGGTGCCAGCAGAGCTGTGCCTGTTAATGGCACCTTATTATTTTGCGTTAGTTTCTAAGAAGCTCAAGTGATCAGAAGTGGTTGTGATCCTAAAATCATAATTTCGATCATCTATAACTGCTAATAAAGATCTTAGTTGTTGAAACAGAAGATCTCCTCCTTGTGGGCCATATTCAAATTGAATACCTTTGTCATTTGGTGAAACAATATTCAGTTTCATTGAAACAAATCTTTCAAGGCTTTCCTCAGGTACCATTGATAAAAGAAAGCCAATCCCATACTTATAAAAAAGAGATTTATTTCTTAGTTTGAAGATCCTATCTAGGGATAACTTAGAGTTGGCGCTGGTTTTTTGAAGTACTTTAAATAACTTCTTCGCAAACATTGTTAAGCGCAGTCTTCCAAGAAGTTTTGCTTCAGCTTTCTCCCCAGTGATTGATTTAACACTGCTGTAGTAAGTGTGAAACATTCGTTTGAAATCTTTGTACTTAATCTTCTTTAACTCGCTGAGAGCATCTGAATGCAAGGTAATCTGATAGTAGAGTTTTACATCTCTTTTAACTTCTTTTTTCCTCCAATTTCCCCATTTTATCTTTTCACGGATAGTTTTTGGAACTTGGTAGTTAAAATACTTAATAAAGTTTTCTTGTTCATTGACAGTGAACTTGTCGTCGTCATATTCAGTACTAAAACCTAGCTCATAAGGAGCGTCTGGGTTTTCTTTGTTAACTTCTGCTAGTCCAAATAGTGTTCTTCTAAATTCCTCTTCAGATTTAAGAGGACCACGAAGAAATTTCTTTTTTCGGTACTTGGCGCTAAAAGGAAAATAGTACTTTGATTTCTCACCCTCTGGCGATTCATAGACTAAGTTGTTTCTTACATAGAGCCTTTGTTTTTCATAGTCGATAAAGGGAAGGCCCATGGAAGTACGGCGGAAAGTCTTTTTAAAGTGGTTAATACCTTTAAAGAGTTGTTCGACTCTTTGATTTGGCTTTCCAATATCTTCTCTTACGAGGTTCTCGGCCATAACAAAAGTAGAGTGTAGGCGATCTTCTATCGGGAATTTTCCAATTGTATCTCTCACTAGACTCAAGTCTGTGAAGCGGTAACGACTGCTTAGGATTTTGTCATAAGCAGCACGGGCCTTAGGGTCTTTTAAGTCGAAAATATAGTCGAGAAGTAGTTGGCCACCATTTCCAAGTCCGGCATTAACTTCAATCGGATCAAACTTAGTGATTTTTTTAATGATTCCATCTAAGAGATCAATTCCAAAAACATTTAAGCCGGTTTGAACACTTCCACGAACTCCACCTTCACGGTTGCGAGTTGCGATTAACTTAAGCCTTACTTTATTATCTTTCAGTCTAAAGACATGAATAAGAAACTGGCCTTGAATAAGATAGTAAACCCCTGCCTTGCCTTCAGCGAATTCATCATCTCCAAAACCTACCTGAGCTCCAGTTACTATACTCATTGAAGTAGGAAGTGCTACAAAGTCCCCTGGCTTTAAATTCTTTAGTGCCTGATCAGCATTGTAGGGAAGTCTTAAAGGAGTGTAGGGAAGGGCCTTTACAGCATCCCATTTCTTTTTAAATTGGCGGATAAAGACAATCTCACTCTCACGCTTTAAATGAAGGTATAGTGGCGAGCTTGTTCCACTTATTATATCGCCAGGTTGTACTTTAACTTTAGTTCTAAACTTATCAACTCTGGAGAAGTATCCCTCTCTATGTGAAGACTCTACTTCATAAGCATAGGTAATTGATAAACCTAGTGAATCGTAAAAGGTCTGATCAAATAGATCGCCACTAAAGCCTAAATCTATGGAGGAAATGCGGTCCCAAAGCCAGCCCTTAGGGTTAGTTTCTTCGAGAAATGATTGTGAGAATGCGGTGCTACATAAAAGTAGACTGAGGATGATAAATTTTTTCATAAGGAGAATTATCTAGCAGTAAAGATAAAAGGGCAAGCAAACCAGTCGGGCATTTATTCAAGGAAACACAGTGTCAGACAAGGCTGGATAAGATACCTAATCAAGCTCAACAATAATATAAGGTCTCTCAACTCGAACACCTTCCGCAGCTTCTTTCTCAATCGCCTCAAAAACCTTCTTCGTAACATTAAGAAAACTGGCCTTAGCCTTATCTAAACGAATTCGAAGCTCAGCTCCAGAGTTTGTTTTTAAGTAGTCTATCTTTCCATTCGCTTTAATATTGGCCGTGATATCAAACTTAGCGCGAACGCTTAAATTAAACTTTCCGTTCTTAACGGTCATGGATAAATTCTCTAGTGTAGTTCTAGTATTTGATCTATCAGTTTCGTAGATATCAAAAAGAGCTGATTTTAAAAGGCTATTTCTTAAACATACATCAAAGAGAGCGTCTCTTGTTTCAGCTCGTGAGGAAGATCCAGAGCAGCTGAAATTAAATTTCTTGATAAGAAGCAGTCCACTTTCATCAGAGCCCGTTAAAGAATCAATGCCTAGGTTTAATCCACTGGCTTCACTTTTGAAGGAGGAGCCTTTCCAGTTTAAGGAATTCATCTTTACGATTGAATCAGGAAGTCCCTTTAATTCATAAAGACCAGCGTCTCCTTCAAAGACAAAGAGGTCTTGTTCTTGAAAAACGCTAAACTGGGCATTTTGTAGGGGGGCACTATCAGGTACTTTCCAAAACGATGCCGTGGCGCTGCCTGCTGGGTGAGTGTATCTTCCGTTTAGGTCTTGAATATCGATGAGCGGGAGCCCGTTTGCTAAAGATATTTGGCTGAATAAGATGGCCACGAATAGAATAAATGCTCTCTCAATACTCATGATTGATTCCTTATAATGCTTTTCATAGGTGTCTATGAATCGGTAGTTGAAATAACTGAGTAAAGGCTAGTGCCAAAATTCTGGAGAAGTGGCAAAGGATGCCATGTCAGGTACTTGAAATCAGTGGGAAATGGGCCCTTGATCTGAGGCGTTTAAAAAATAGACGGCCCGTATCGTTTTTACAAGTAAAGATAGATTTTAAAGGCGTCAGTATAAACTATGAGGGAACTAAAATGAGGAGCTTTTATATGAAATACATACTTTTCTTGGCCATTTCTCTTACTTCTACGGTCTCTTTTGGACAATCAATCGAAGTGCTTGAGTCGGAGAAATACTCAAATTTAAGAGAGATAACTATCAAAACTGTTTCTAAGAAAAGCAGTGACTCGACTTTCTTTGCAAAGAAGAAGGCAGAGAAAAAAGCGATTAATGCTGCCACAGAAGCGGCAAATAATTTTTTCTCTCAAACTTGTACTGAAGGACTTGAGAGCGATTATGTAGATCATGATACTGAGGAATGTATTGTTTTAAATAAAGAAACTAATGAAGTTAAGTGTACAGTTCAGTCAAAAGCTCATTGCAAAAACTTTAGCGGTATTAGCTCTGCCTCTGGATTAAACTTTAAATTAGGGCATACTCAGTCAAGCACAGCTTGTCTTAACCTTATCAAAGAAAGCAATTACTCAGTTGATTCATCGCTTATTGAGAACTGTAATAAGATTAATAATCTTATTCAATTTGAGTGTGTAGAGATTCTTACTCGTTATAACTCTGTTAAGACTTACGCTGTTGGGAAATGTGGTAGCTTTGAGAATATCCACGCCTTAAATGTTCTTCGAGAGTTTACTGAAGAAGGTGAAGATGGAAAAGCTTATACAAGCCCGGGTGTTGATACCATTAATCTCATCTCTAAAGTTGATACTCTAAAAGAAGAGACTTGTTTTAAAAACAAGATGAGACTTTCTGAACTTAATACTGGTGACCTTCAGAAATGTACCAATGAAATTAAAGAAGAAGCCGATAGTGTGTTTAATCGTCTTAGAGATTGGTTTAACTAAGATAAGTGTACGTGATATTATACTTAAAAGTATCACGTACTTCGTTTCTAATCCTAAGAATATCTAAGTAGATTTATTTACTTCGCTTGAATATTTTTGTAAGAATGTCCGAACATTTTGATTTCAACATTGAAGTTCCAACATGAAGAAGATCTATGTTCTTTAAAGGATAATCATTCTCTAGATTCATAAAACGAAAAACTTTATGTTTCACTGCGAATTGTTCAACAAATTTAACCTCAATACCGCCCATCTTTACCGCATTTGGTAGCTGATTCACGAGCGCTCCCCCTCGGGTTAGGACACCTAAGTCATCGGGGATTTTAAATCCATTTTTGATCCCCCAAGTAACCCATTCAGCCTGGTCCTTTTTTCCATTTTTAACGAGCTCATCTTTAATAACACGAGTTAGCTCTTTGTAACTTAGGTTAGACTCATTGTTTCCAAATAATAATAGTGATTTTGCGATAAGTTTAGGGTCATTATAAGCAGCACCGGCTCCTATTAAAATAAAGGCTCTTTTGGTCTCCTTGGTGATTTTGATATTCATTCCAAAATCAAAAAAAGTAATTTTTATTTTCTTCCCATCCTCTGAGAGAAGTACTTTAAAGTTTCCTTCATGAAGATCAGCGTGGGTGTATCCAGAGCGAAAAAGGGCTTCATCAACCCATAACTTGGTAATCTGTTGAGCTGCCACCTTTTTGGCGGTCTCATCAGTTACTTCTGAGAACTTTGTTCCTTCCCCTATAAACTCAGTAACAACAAGCTTAGTAGAATCTAGGTTTTGTGAGGGCTCATAAAGTTTTGGGACATTGAAATCAATTAAATAAGAATTACTCTCAAGTTTCGTTTTAATAATCTTCGAGTAGACATCCTTTGCTATTCGATGATTTTCTAGTGTTAGAGGGATATTCATATCTGCCTTTAAAAACTCATCAAGAGTTTTTAAAAGTTTATCTAAATCGGGAACTTCCATACCTACGACTGAAGAGTCTTTTTTCATTCGTTCAAATACATTCCCTAATATCTTCATATCAGCACTTGCTCTTTTTTCAATTCCCGGTTTTAAAAACCTTACAGCAACTTCAATTTCTTCTCCATCTCTTAAAATAATGGCCCTATGTACTTGAGCGACTGTACCTGTCCCAACAGGAAATGGATCTATATGAACAAACTTGTATCCACCTGGGTCTGATCGAATAATTTGAAGTGCTAAGTCAGGCGGGACTGGTTTGCCTTCACTTTCGAGCTTTGACATCATCTCAGCAAGAGCATCACCCATTCCTTGTTCTCTACCAATCTGCTGTAGTGTCTTTCCAAGTCCTGGTCCTGAATTATTGAAAATGATCTGGATGGCCTCTTCTTCGGATGGGCGATGACCTAATTTCATTGAATCTGAAAGCATATTTTTAAAAATATCGATATCGGCTTGATCATAATAATCGTTTATAAACTCCTTAACTGATTTCTCCCAGAAGGGTTGATTAAACTTAATATCTTCTGATTCACTAAGCTTCTTCGCTGCATTTTTAAATTGAGTTATGTATTCATCTATTTCTTCTTCTGCTACGTTGAGGCTTTTTAAAATCTTATCCTCGTTGTTTGAAGAATTAGACATATGTCTTAAGAAGTTAAATGATTTTTCCTTCATTTGGGAGTTCGAGGTCTTCCATTGGTTTAAAATATTTGGATCTAAATTTGAGATAACTTCTAATATTGAATTAAAATTGGCACCAATCTTTGGTAAAGGAACTTCTTTTAAGGATTTATTTAAGAATTCGACTTCAGATTCGACAGTCCAAGATGGAGCTTTCTTTAATTTAAATAGTTCTGAATCTCCATTTGTTTCTATTGTATAAATATTATCCATAATTTGTGATGAAGCTTTATTGAAATATGTTTGGGCATCTCGAACTATCTTAATCTTTTCTTCATCGCTTTTATAAGATGCATGCAGGATATAACGAATCATATTATCTCTGAGAATAAGTAATTCACTTTTTTGACTATCATGAATGGCTTCCCAACCATTCTCAGCAATTTCTTGGGCTAAATTATTGAGGTCAACTGAACTTGGAACTCTTGTTGATTTAGGTGTGCATGAAGTTAAATTAGTTAACAGCAATAAAAGAATCACATGAATAACTGCAACAAACCTCATTTTTTCTCCTGACTCTTTATCGGTAAATATAGGGAGTTGTTTAAATTCTCTACTCTTTTTCTCAACATTAATATATCAGGTGGCTAGAACTGTTTAAAAAGTTGACACCCAATATAGCTTTTTAATTGGGAAAAGGACCATAGCACTACTTTAAAGCCGTCTAGAAAGGGATCTAAGACCCTTTAATCCGTTACAGCTTCCGTAACTAAAACTTTACCGAGACCCTAGTGAATTTTGCAGATTGCTTTAAGGTGAAATCACCAGGAGGCAAATATGAAAGAAATTCTACTAGTCATTTTCATATCATTAACATCAGCAAAGCTTTATTCAACAGTAAGACCCTTACCCGGAACGACATTAGGTGAGGTCAATAGAGACTGTCTTCTTTGGGCATCAAAGAGTGATGGCCAACTGGTAGTCGCTTTTGAAGGGTTAGGGGCCTTTCGTAAAAAGGCGGCGAAGAAGCTTTACGCCTATCATGATTTGTTAAAGAAGGGCGGAAGTGTGATGAGTCCTTCGAACGGTAGCATGGCCTATGTCACGGATAATGTCTTGATCAAGAATTTGAGCCAGACTTATGACAAATCAGAGTTTTTAATTCTTCCACACTCTAAAGAAGGGAAGGAGAAAAGTATTTCTTATCAATGTGTAAAGGCCTGGCATAAAGTTCATAAAGAGAACTTGAGGCTTATCATCGTTGGTCATAGCTTTGGTGGAAACGCTGCGAAGAGGTTAATGAATACTCTCTTTGATAAGATTTCAAACCTTAAAGTTAAGGCCATGCTTAGCCTTGATCCTAGGCTTAAGAGCCGCTTTGTTACTAAGGCAAATATTAAGAAGCATTATGTGTTTTATCAAAAGGGCTTTCTTAGAGGCTATCCTTATAAGGACAGTCGAGGGGATGAGTTTACTAAGAATATTGTTGTTCCTGGTTCGCTGATCAATGGTCCTGAAGGGAACAACCACGCAAACTTAACTCTTTATAAAGATGTGCAGAGAACTTACCTTGATTTAATTCTTTTTTAAGTTGATAAGAAGGGGAGGAAGTCCTCCCCTCAGTATGACCTTTGAAATTATCTTCTCATTCTTAAAGGCTTAAGAGCAACGTATTTTCCACCCTTACAGATAGCGGCTACGTTTACATAGTGATCTCCATCACGAGTTGAGAATCTTCCGTTGTTAAGGATTGAAAGAGAACCTCTTCTTCCTTCCTTACACTTTCTTGGAATTGGTTGTGGCTTGTATGGATAGTAACGACCGTTCTTACAAACGCGAACAACCTGTACCTGACGGTCTGGGTTACGAACATCATTCTCTGAAAAAATAGCTCTTTGACCATCTTTACACTTTCTTATTACGCCAGTGTAATAAACTGAACCTGTGCTTGAATCTCTATCTTTACAAACAAATCCAATCTTACATTTTTTAGCGTCCATTGTTCTTACATAGGCGTTGTTAGCTTCTTCCCCGTGAGCACAGGCGCTTCTTCTTGCATGAAAAAGATCGTAGATTCCTTGGTTTCCAATACTAAGGACTATTGATCCTGCATTATCGACCATGTTGTTTGCACTTTGGCAGCTCATCATTGTTGTGTCAGGGCGCGCGAAGGCACTTACAGAAAGTAGACAGACTACTAAGGTTAGAAAAGTTTTCATTTTAATCTCCTGTTTATTGCTTACTAGCAATTGGTTAGTTTCGTGAATGAGAAACTATGCCTTAGGGATCTCAATGAATAGAGAGCTGGAGGGTTTTGGTTACGGAAATTGTAACGACCCTAAAGTTGTGAATAGAGGTAGTTTAAGATGTTCGTTTTCGTCATAGAATCAAGAAGACCAAGTCCCATGAACTGAAGGTTCTCATTCATGACGAAGATATCTTTTGAATTATTGAAGAAGTTCCAAAGCCATTCGTGGACGATTAACCATGAAAGGTTTGCGTCATCTAGCTGATTGATTAATTGAGAATCAAGTTGATAAATAATCCTTGAACCAGACTGGACTCGTCTCACAGCCTGAAGCACATCACAATTAATACTAAAGAGCATTCCAAAAAGCCCCGGTAGTTCATCGTGTAGTACTGCTGGTTTGGTAAAGGCCTTAGATTGAACCTGCTTCATAAAAGATGTTTTAAAGCTAAGGAGAGATTCTCCCATACTTCTATCTAAGTGATAGAGTTCTTTGATAACGAGGTTGATATGAGATGCTTTATAATTGTAATAAGAGATTCCACCAGTTTGATGAGAGCTTTTTGATAAGAAGTAGTCCGTAAAATAAAGGCCATCTTTACAGCTGGCGATATCTCCACCATTTCCAATAATTGTGCCACTATCGCCTTCATCACCACTTTTTTGTTCTAGCTTTTTAATCAACTCTTTCATTTCCTTGCTATCCATCTTTGGCTTTTTAGTGACAAAGAAGGGCAGGCTTCCATTTTCTTCGAAAAGGACTATCTCTTGGACCTTTGGTCCTTTCAAGATCCACGCTTCATCAGAGGCGAACGAGGTAGATATAAAAAAGAGGAGAAGGAGTATTTTAATGAAGATTCCCCTTAGTATTTGTTTTAGTTACTGGATAGAGCTGAATATTACAATGAAAGACCTCGGTTTTAGTGACATCTTCATCGTTAACGAGGCATTCTTTTTCTAATTCTTTAATAAAGTCTTTGAGGCGGTTAAACTTATCTAAATCCCCTTGAAAAGTGACTGAAGAGAAATACCTTTCCTCTGGGGCTACATCACTTAGGGCAGTCTTACCTAAATCTAAAACATCACTATGATATCTTTGAATATCTAGGTTCTGACCTTCCTCGGCTGTCTTTTGAATTTCTTTGTTTGAAGTTAAATTACCTTTCTCATCATGAGTGATAAGACCTAAGCTGCTTAAGTCATCAATCACCTCGCCTAAGAGGAGACCTTTATCTTTTAGTCTAAAAAGTGACTTGAGCTCTTTTAAACTTTGTATCTTCTTGTTTGAACTTAGAAGTTCCTTAACTGAGAAGTGTAGCCAATGAAAAGCTACGTTAAGAATATTCTTATCTATATTTCTTGATTCATGCCCTCGTGATCTTCGTAGCTGACTTCTTAAAAGCTGAGAAGAATCAACTCCTATCGGATCAATCGATTGAAGCTCTACTAGATTGAGAAAATGTTTTTCCTCTGCCTTTGAGAACTTAAAATAATCGAGTAGTAAAAAAAGGTGTTCCCCTTTAGGGACTCTATCACCACTCAAATAGTGGTGAAGTGAAGCTTTTGATTTAAAGCCTATAGACTTCGCTAAAGAGCCCACGCTAATTCGGTGGTTTAGCTCCTTTTTGAACCTTAAAACATCTCCTAGATACTCATGAGCGCTTAGGTAATTGAATACGACGGGAGCTACGGGCTCCATGGTTAATTCTATTGGCATAGGATAAGTATCTAACAAAAGAGGCTAGAGAGGGGGGAAGTTGAATTCTTTTTAGGGCCGTCTAAACTTTAGCCGATATTGGGGGGAAGCCTGACCCTTACCCCCAATATATAGTCTATTTAAGGTCTACAGAGATTATCTTAGCATTCTCCGTTTCTTCTAAATTCAAATAAAAGATTGATTTAGCAAGAGAAGAGTATTTTTTCTTACCAGGAAAGAGGGTTCTTCTATTCTTTAAAGTGCTTATTACGTTTGAATCTAATTCTTCAGGGTTAAAGTAAAGGAAAGTACTATGAGGCTTCATTCGATCATAACAGATTTCACTATCGCGCTTCTTTCTACAGACTTCGCCCATAGCTTTATAGCCTACAACGACTTTAACAACTGTCTTATAAGTGTATCTATACTCAGTACATCTTTCGCGCCTCTTATCACTGATACAATAAGTGTTATAGGGCGTTTTTGAAGTAGCCACTTTAGTAAGCTTCATGTCTTTAAATTTAACATCTTTTGCTGTCTTATCTACGGGAGTTGTAGCAGCGAAAAGATTAACACTTAGAAAAAGTACAAACATTGAAATCATAGTTTTCATAGAATTCTCCTCTTTAGAAAACACGTCAGTATTATTACATCCGTTTTATGAGGCCGATACTTGTCGTTTTTTATGGCTCGGTCAAAAAATGAGCGGATAAATTAAAAAAACTGGGACATATGTCTGAATCACTAAGAATTTGAGGACATGCTAAATTGGATGTCTGATTTGAAGTTAGTTATGACGAGGTTAAAATGTGAAAGTTTTACAAACAAGGATTGGAACCTTATTAAAGTGATAATTTTCTGAGCACCTATAATGGAGACTGAATACCTATAATGAACTTACGAGAACAGGTCTCAACCGACTTAAGCAATTATCTGAATGGGTTTTCTGACCCAAAGAAGGCCGTTCGTCTTGCCTCTATCAATATTGGAATTCACCAGAAGACTCTAAAAAGGTTAGTTGAACAAGATAATACACCAACCTACCTAACTCTTTATAAGATCTACCGAGAAATCTTCAAGATCACTAATGACTCTCTCTTATTACAAATGGTTCCTAAAGTGGTTAAGACCGAGCTTATTAGTGAAAATCCAAAGGATATTGTTAGTCATATTCAATTCAATGTTGAAGTTGAAGATGAAATCAATTCTGACCCTGTCTTTATGGATATCTACTTCTTGTCGAATGCGGGCGTTTTAACCAGAGAGTATATTCAATTTAAGTTTGGTGAGTACGGCCTCTCGATAGTGAGCAAGATGATAAAAAATAACATCTTAGAGCTAAATGATAAGGGAGTCTTTGTTCAAGGAACAAATCAAGCTAACTTATCTCCAGCGACTATTAAACGATCCGGGCTTTATATGATTAACAAATATCTTTCTCCTGAGGACTGTGAGGAGAGAGGGAAGAATTTTTGTGGAGTCTTTGTTGAAGGACTGACTGAAGAGGGATTCAACGAATGGCTGAAAGTTGATTATGAGGCTTATTATAAGAAGGTTGAAATTTCAAAGAAACATAAAGATAACAAGGGAATCAAGGCGTTTACTTTTATGGCCACTGATTCCATGTAAGAGAGAGAATATGAAGAACATGATAACAATCTTAGTATTATTTGCATCCATTTCTGCCTTCGCTAGAGGTGGCGGTGATGCGGGCGGCGGTCCTACCTTGAGATTTAAGGTTGCCTTAGATGCAACTAAGATAGATATCGCAAATATATCCTTAACGAAAATCGCTAGAAGAGAAAAAAGTGAGAGAAGAGAGCGTCCTTTCGTTTATATTGAAGATAGAGATTCCGAGAATATGGTTAAGGTAATCATTAAATATAAGATCCCAGTCGTAAAATGTATCGAAAGAGAGAACAGGATGGACAGGTGTTATAATGGATTCGATACGAAGTATAACCCCGTTTTATTTAAGGCTGATTTATTTCCCTCTGAGATGATCCGCAAGCTAAGTTCAAGAAAGTTATTTTCTAAAAAGAAGCCTTATATTGCTCTAGCGAAAGAGAATCTGTCTGTTGACGTGCTTGAAGGTGAAGAGTCACAGATTGTAACAGTCGAAGTTTACTAATAGATTCGGGGAGAAGGGCCAATAGGCCTATCCCCATCCATTCTCCCTCTTTAAGCATTATCCAACTAATTGAAATGACAAACTCCAAGAATAAGATTCACAAGTTGTGAGATCTTTCTCATGGGTTTTGTGAGTTTTTATTACCCAAGTAATTCGAAGAAGCTAGTTTCAGCCCAGAGATAACAACGGCCCGTCAGGGCATAACTAACTTTCGGAGAAACAATGAAAACACTTTTTATTCTAGTTGCCACACTTCTAGTAACAGCATCGGCTTCGGCGCATACGCCTACTGCTTCAGACTCTTGGGATACGATTCGTAGCCATTATAATAGAGTTGAAGTTGATGAGCCGTCAGTAAGACTTGATGTTGGAGCTTTAACAACTTCTGCCTTCTTTGTTTGTATTGATGGAAATCAATTAAGAACTCTTAAAAAATTCACAAGATGTCTTGAATGGTCAAATGATGACGATGAAGATTCAAGCCGTCGTTGTAGACGTGAACAAAAGTATTACGGAACAGCAGCTATCGAGTCGACAAGACAGAGATGTGTTGATTGGACTGAAGTTGATTCAGGTGATTCTACAGAAACTATCTGTACTGAATACGAAGACTACTCATACACTCAACCACTTACTTTCAACGTCAATGTTTATAGAGAAAGTGACGGCGATGAATATAGAGGAAGAAAACTTTTCACTAAAACTCTTACTCTTAAAGATTGTAAATAATGATTTTATTGGCCCTGCTTCGGTGGGGCCTTTGTCTTTTAGTTAGCGAGAAGTATGAACGAAACTATAGAGAAGCCCAGAGTATCAATCTTTGATTTCGATAATTATCGAGATTTTCTTATTAAGGTAGGACTACCAGATGGTCTCTACTCGCACTCTTCAAACAACCTCCAATCTTGGTCTAAGCGTTTAGGCTATAAATCTTCAAGTTCATTAACAATGGTTTTAAAGGGACAACGTCCTCCAAGCTCCGAAATGTTAGGTGCCATTGCTGAAGACCTAAAGATGAACACTAGAGAAAGGAATTACTTTGAACTCCTTATCCAGTTTGAAAAACTTAATAAGAAGAACAAGGATTCTAAGAAAGTCTTAGAAAAGATTGAAAGATTGAACTCTGATAAACAGGCCAACTCTCTTGGGCTAAAGGACTTCTCTGCTATTAGCGAATGGTACTTTCTTGCTATAAAGCAACTTATCTCCACTCCTTCGTTTGTTGAAGATGAGGGGTGGATTTTTAGAAAGCTTAGGCGAAAGGTGACGCTCTCTCAGATAAGAAGCGCCTTATCGATCATGCTTGAGAAGAAGACGATTGCTAGAGACGATGACGGTAAGTTGATTGTTCTAAAGCCAGGTCTAATCACAACCAATGATGTTCCAAGTTCTGCCATTAGAAGGCATCACTTTGGAATGATCAACCGCGCCCTCGAAGCGATCGAGGAACAAGACGTCTCTCAAAGACAAGTGACTTCTGTCACGATGAAATTTAAGGAAGAACATTTAGAGGCCGCCAAGCAAAGCCTCTTTGAATTTGTGAAGGATTTTAATAACAAATATTCAGATAAAGAAGCAGATGATCTCTATCAAATGAATATGCAGTTCTTTAAACATACTAGGTAATTATATGAAAAAGATTATACTTTTAGTTTTATTGACTCTCTCAAACCTCTCTCATGCAAACGAGGCCATTCGTTTGGATAAAAATCAGAGGGCCATGCTTAATGCTGACTTTGAGAGAAGCATCCTTCCACTGGTTGAATTCTATGGAGACGGTGATGTCGTTGGAAATGGTGGAGGCCTACTAGAGCAAAATTTTTTATTGGCTTACTATAGCCTGCAAGCAGCTATTGAAAACTGTTTAATCTTAGAGGATTGCTATACCTCTCAATCCAATCAAGAAGTTCTAAAAGAGATTAATCAATTGATTATCAAAAAGATCAATATGAAATCAATCTTTATTTTTTTAAGAAACTCAGAAACCGAAAACTTCTTCTTTGATGAATTTGATCAAAGTGAAAGAATAGCTAAAACGGGGTTTTCTAAAGATCATCCTATCTTTATTAACCTAGATATTACGGATGAAATTATAAATGATGTACCTGCCATGCTGGGGATCATTGTTCATGAACTAGGTCATCAAATAGGAATAAAAAGTCATAGCTATCTTGATCAGCTCGGGGTCAAGATTAGAGAGATGTGGATCACAAATTGGATTGTCTCTGATATCAGTATTGGTGGAGAGGACCTTTCTCTTAGGCTTTTTAGCACGAAATCTAACTATATTAGCTCGAAACTAAGCTATGTCTTTAGGGGAAAGGTGAAAAGTCTAAACTCTCTGATCTTAAAAAAATTAAACTGTAGAAAAGGGGATAGACTTTCAAATTATTCCCTTACAAATGGACATTGGCGTAGGCCAAGCTTGGATAATTTTAGGTCTATAGTCATCAAGACTTTCTGGTTAGATCTTTATTGTGAAGACCAATATGGTCAAGCTTATCTGATAAAGAGAGACCTTGATATCAGCTTTATCTTTAACTCTTTTAGGGGGAGATCTCCTGTTTTAAAACAAGTTGAAGTTCTCGTAAAATAGCGAGAATAAATTGGATTCAATAAAATATTAGGTTAAGTCTTGATGCCTTTTTCTCTTTAAGTGTTATAGTATCTAAACAACAATACTTTGGAGAAATAATGAAAAAACTAATACTAGTGGTCCTATTCCTAAGTTCATGTACAACATCTCACAAACAAATTGACTTAAATAAGTTTGAGATAGTTTGTGCTGCCGAGAAGAAGTTTAAGTGCTATAAAAGGGCGAAAGAACTTTGTGATAAATTTGGATTAAATAAAGTTGCAGAAGAAGTTGAGAAGATTTCATCTGTAGATGCTGTTGCTAAAAAGAACCTCTACGATAGTAAAAAGAAAGGCTATAACCGCATGGTTATTTCCTGTGTTGACGCAAAAAAATAATATGGAAATTAAAGACTATCACTTTCATTTATATTACGACGTAAAAGATATTGATAAGGCGACTACTCTTCGAGATAAGATTGGGGAGACCTTTGATGTTGATCTAGGCCGCGTCTGGGACAAGCCCGTGGGCCCGCATCCCATTGGCTCTTGTCAGGTGACTGTCTCCAATGAACTCTTCCAAGAGGTCATGGTTTGGCTTCTTAGTAACCGTAATGGAATAGACTTCTTCGTCCACCCAAATACTGGGGATAACCTGGCTGATCATTCAGATTATATTATGTGGATAGGGAAGAGTTACGAGTTAAAGCTGGAAGGCTTTAGATAGGCCCTAAGTTATTGATCTTTAAGGTCTCAAGCCACTGAATAAATTACATAAGAAAGGTATTTCTAGAGCAAGAATGTTAGTCTCCCGTTGAATTTACACAGGGACTTATATGAAAACTAGCAAATGGCTTTTGATTCTTTCTTTATTCGTATCAGCTTACGCGCAGGCGGCAAGGACAGATATTTGGCCTTCAATTCCTTTTCTAAGAGGAGCTGATCTTTGCAAGTTTCATAATGCTTATTCTCAAACGAGAAATGAGTCTATCTCAGGCATGGTAAGAAATGCTGAAGACCTTATGTACGCCGGGGCCTTAGGTTCTGAAGCTCTTGATATGCTTCTTTCTTTTGATGCTCTTTATGACAAGAACCAAAGACTAGCGACTAGTGGTAATGGCCTTGCTGTAACTTTAGAGTCGACCTTAAAAGCTTATGTCGATCAGTATCATAGAAACTTAAGACCCATTGAGAAGAAGCTCTCTTTTCGTCATACCAATTCACTAGTTTCAATCATCGACGCTTTAAAGAAAGGTCAGCGTATTGGAAATATGAACGATGAGCTTCTTAGTGAATTAGATTATATCGCTTACGGAACTTATACCTTGGCCCCTAACTGTAGAGGCAATATTCAAGTCACTCTTCATTTAATCGGAAGAGGTGGAGACACTCAGTCTTATACAGCGACTGGAAAACCAAGCACCGTAATGAGTCAGATTGCGAGCCAGCTTTATACTGACTTTCAAAGAACTCAGTTTCCAAGTAAGCTTAGAATCGGTAGCAGAACCATCACTCTTGTGGGCGCTTTAAACGGAAGCGTTGGAGAAGTGAATAACCTACGCATGGCAGACCTCGCCTGCGAAACTTTAGGAGCAAGGCTTCCTAATGCAACTGAACTAGATCTTATTGGCGCCTATGGCGATTGGTCTGGTGGAGTAGGGCTTGGAAATGCTGTTTGGGCCCTGCCTAATGGAAAGGTCTTTCATCCAGGTCTTAGAAACCCAAGTCCTGTGAGAAACCCGAATGAGGTTAATGCTCGCAGCTTTAAGTATTATTGCGTTAGATAGGACACTAACGAAGTTCTATTTAGGGATATCATTTACATTCTTCTATGGTCTCTGAGACTTAGCGTAAGAACTATGGCATGGTGACCCAAAATTACTATATGGAAGAATAATGATTCAGTTGAATAATATTTCAAAGCATTTTGGCCTTCAAGTTCTCTTTGAAGAGTTAAACCTTTTAATTGGCAAGCGTGAGCGTATCGGCTTTGTAGGGCGTAATGGTTCTGGGAAATCGACTCTGTTTAAGATCATCTTAGGTGAGCTTACAGCGGACTCTGGTGAAGTGATTATTCCAAAGGGTTATAAGATTGGCGCCCTTGATCAGCATATCAATTTCACAAAGCCAACTGTCCTTGAAGAATGCTGCCAGGTGCTCTCTGAAGAAGAACAGTATGACTGGTGGAAAGCGGAGAAGATTCTCTTTGGTCTTGGCTTTACTGATGAAGACTTAGAAAAAGATCCCAATAGTTTCTCTGGTGGTTATCAGGTTCGAATCAACTTAACGAAGGCCTTGGTTCAAAACCCCCACCTACTTCTTTTAGATGAGCCGACCAACTATCTTGATATTGTTTCCTTAAGGTGGCTCCGTGGTTTCTTAACTTCATTTAAGGGAGAGGTTCTCCTTATAACTCATGATAAAGACTTTATGGACTCAGTCTCTACTCATACTATTGGGCTTAGTAGAAAGCAGCTTAGTAAGTACGAAGGTAATACTGCTAAATTCTATGAGCAGCTAGCTATCGCAGATGAAATGTATGAGGCGACAAGACTGACTCAAGAGAGAAAGAAGAAAGAACTTCAAGGGTTTGTGGATCGTTTTGGAGCGAAAGCTTCTAAGGCAACTCAGGCCCAGTCTCGTGTGAAACAGATTGAGAAGATGGGAACCATTGAAAAACTTGATACAGAAAATACATTAGGATTTACCTTTCATCATAAAGACTGCCCGGGGAAAGTTATCCTTGAGGGTGAGAACTTAAGTTTTTCTTATTCAGGGCTTGAAGAAGAAGACCTCTTTAAGAACTTAAGCCTAACGATAGGAAGAGAAGATAGGATTGGGATCATTGGAAAGAACGGAAAAGGGAAGTCGACTCTCTTAAATGTGATTGCCGGCGAGCTTAAGCCCAGAACAGGAAGCCTAACCAATCACCCCTCCCTAGCTATGGGGCATTTTGGTCAAACCAATATTGAAAGGCTTGATCAGAACTGCACAATCATAACTGAGATCGCTGATAGCAATCATAACCTTGGTGTCGGGCAGGTAAGAAAGATTTGCGGAACCATGATGTTCACTGATGAGCTTGCTAAAAAGAAGATCAAGGTCTTATCAGGGGGCGAAAAAAGTAGGGTGATGCTTGGAAAGATCCTAGCTAAGCAATCAAACCTCTTATTATTAGATGAGCCTACTAACCATTTAGATATGGAATCTATTGAAGCTTTAAGTAAAGAAATCATAAAGTTCCCAGGTGCGGTCATTTTGGTGACCCACTCTGAGTTACTGCTTAGATCTTCAGTGAATAAGCTGATTATTTTTCATCAAGGTAAGGCCGAGTTCTTTGATGGCACCTATGATGAATTCTTAGAAAAGATCGGCTGGGAAACTGAGGAATAGAGATGAAAAAGAAAGCAAAACGAGACTTAGAGAAAACCTATACTAAATCAGAGATGATTAAAAAACTTCGCCGCCTAGCTGATTGTTTAGAGAATGATAAGTACTTCGCCATTCAAATCGCTGGGGAGAGGATTCATATTCCTGTCTCCGCCGTCTTTAATATTGAGCATGAACGTTCAAAGGACGAAGAAGAAGTTGAGTTTCAGTTTAAGTGGAAGCGAGACAAGTAAGAGATTATTTCTTACCAGTAAGATAGCTTCTTATAAGCTTCTTTTTTCTTTTACAGCGCTTTGAATTCCAGCAATCTTTATAGGTATATACCAGCTTCTCTTTCTCATAGATCTCAATGCGAAATGGTTTCTTGAAGATTTGAGTATGGATATAGTTTACATAACTCTCGGCGAAATCATCCCATGGGTTCTTTGTACCATAGAGAGTTGGAAAATCTGATTGAGATAACTCTTTGTAGTAGTCGAGCATGGAACTATTCTTTACAGCATCCTTTGGTTTGTAAAAAGGAGTATAACTTATCTTTTTGTATTTACGCTTTTGGTTGAGAAAGGTTTTCTTTCCTAAAAACCAGCTCTGTTTCAAGAAAGAGTAGGCTTCCACTTCTTCCTCTGTTTTTAAGACGACATTCCAGTAGGGAAGAATATCTGTACTTAGATTTAGGATATGAGCTGCTTCGTGTAAAAAAATATATCTAAAGGCGCCAACTTTATCGTTAAACTTCTCTTCTTCAATAATGCACTTTAACTTAAGGGGACCTTCTTTAAATGGTGAGCTCTCTTTCCAAGTACACCAATCATTAGCAGACTTTGTCAGAGTCTTTATATCAAAGATGATAAAACCTTTGTTCTTAAAGCTTTCGATCTTATCAGTTAAAGCGCTGCCTCCAATATTTTCAAGAATGATGATGGCCGTGATGTTCTCTTCAATAGGCTTCTTAATCCAGCTTGGAAGAGAGGCGAGGGCCTCTTTAATAACGGCTAAGTTCTCCTTGGTAAGTTTTATCTTTGAAGGTCTATTAGGGTAGTGATTGTAGATATTGTCATCTGTTAGAAACTGAATGATCTCGTCGGTTCCCTCAATAACCCTCTCCTCTAAAGGCAGGTTAATCCATTTATCCCAATAACCTTTTTTATGAATGGCATTTGATCTCTGGTGTTTTTTAAACCGTTCCTGACTCCATTTTGATAGGGGAGTTTGGCAGGAAGCGAATTGAGTTAAGATTAGGAATAAAAAGAGGAAGTATTTCAAGCGCAGCCTAGTTAGTTATTAAGGGGTAATAGTTCGTCGTTGTAGGTCTATTTTACATGAAATCGGATATTTATCTAGAGCTTAGAGGTATCACCTTTTTTCAAAAGAGCTCGATGGAGGCCCTTAAGTGCTATATTCCTCCCATGAAGAGGATCTTGCTTTGCTTTCTATTCTTATTTTCTATTGGGGCAGAGGCCAAGGGTTCGTTCTTTTTAACAGTGCTTAAGAAAGATAGAACTCTTGTTTCAGGAGAGTTCATAGAGCGCTATGAAGATAGATGGTTCTACGAAGAGGATTCAGAAAAAGTTAAGAAGTACTACCTTCTCTTTGAAGAGAAAAATGGTGACCCAAAGTTTCATATTATCCAGAGAAAAGATGTCTTAAGAATGTGGTCTGCTTGGACTGCCTATTCTCGTTATGAATGGTACTTAAGAAAACATAATCTTGGTTTTCAAAATGAGATTGTCCCTGGTGCTGATATTCTAACGGGAAATTCAGGGCATCATAAGTTTGAAAAGATGTTTGGAAACTTTGCTTGGGATCTTGGGGTTTTAGATAGTGAGGGTAAACAGTTTCAAAACCAAGGGCTCCTTTTAGAGGATTACTATATCTTTGATCAAGCGGTCTATTCACCAGTTAGTGGGACCGTGGTTGGAAAGACTTCTGATCAGGTCGATAATATCCCTGACCAGTCCATGAGTGGGGATCTCTCTAAAAAGATAAATAACTTTCTTACTATAAAGATGAAGTATCCTTTCTACCTTTCTGTTGTTCATTTTAAGAAAGACTCGATTACTGTGAATATTGGGGATGAGATCAACGCTGGGCAAGAACTTGGAGTTGTTGGAAACTCTGGAGTCTCTTATATTCCTCATCTTCACTACACTCTTTATATCTACTCTGAGAGTTTAAAAAGATTCATCTCTGTTCCTGCTTTTTTTAATTATTAACTTTTAGAAGTGTCACTTCGAAACTCTTAAGCACTGCAAGGTGCGGTTTTAAGACCCATTCAGATTCATTTTTTAGGGGACGCCGCTGAGAGTTTATGCAATAGCAGAGGCCTCAACAGTAGTATCCCAAGAAATACTAATGACTAAATAAGCAAGAAGAAGGCCTAGATCTTATTGATGAGGATGTCTTCTTCATCCCCTAGGTCTTGAATTAAAAGAATCTGACCTTTAGAGCCATCTTTGTTAATACCAATGATGGCGCTAGAGTCTGGATCTTCTTCAATGTCACAAAAGTAGGTGATGGGTGAGGTCCAGATCTTTGAATCAACTGTCTTTTTAAAATCAATTTTTTTACAAAAAGCATTCTCCTCATCTGAAGAGATAACAAACTTATCTAGAGTTCCCGTTTTCGAACCAGAGGTAACAAGATCAAGGACTTCTTTTTCTAGGTCTTGAATATCATCACCATCTTCTATATTTCTAAAGACAACCTTCGATCTTTCATCATTTAAATAATTAATGGAATAGACAGCTGAAGCGCCATCATCATCGGCCTTACAAATGAGAACTGAGTCACTTACTTGGCCTCTCTTTAAGATACCCATTTCTTTTTTCTCAAAACTCAGCTCATCACACCTGACTTTTAAATTGTTGAGGATATTTAAACTAAGTTCACCGTTAGCTCCATCAAAAGTAAAAATGGCTTTAGAAGCATCTTTTTCAGATCTTAATTTCCAAGCACCATTAAAGTCGCTGCCAAAGCATTGAAACACCATAAGGCCTGAAACTAAAAGGGTAGAAGCACTCTTCAAATTAAACATAGTATTCTCCGAAATGGGGTATCTCTTATGATAGCGAGAAAACTTATCTCTATGGTGGATCTTGGAAATCTTTCAGGGGATGTTAGGATCTTAACGGCCAAAAAGATGAGAATTCGCCTAATATTTGAGGCTCTCATTTGAGGTTTTTGTTAATAAGGATCCCCTTGTAAGTACCTATAATTAGTCACAATGGATTGGTCTTTCTTAGATTTCTTAATGGAAAAACCCAAAGAAGGTAACAATATAGTCAAGGAGCTCGATAAGGTAGTGAGAGAGTCTATGAGATATATTTTGGGTCTATTTATTCTGGTAAGTTTTAGTGCCTTCGCCACTGATTCTTCTGATATTGGAGATCCAAGAGAGTCTAAGTTATCTGACCTTGTTATTCCTATCTATGAATCTTTAGAGATCGCTGATTATACGAAAAAGATATGTGATGAAGTTAATGGGTTTAAACGTTGTAAGCCTGAGCTTACTACTTTAAAGAAAGGCACTAAAGTTAGAATTATTTCAGAGAATAAAAAGGGAGTCTATAAAGTAGAGGTTTTTTCTAAAGATGGTTATAGCGAAGGGATTTATCATACTTCAAAGAAATTTGCTGATAAAGCTCTTAACTGGTCAGCTGTGAATCACACTCTTAGCCTCTTAGGTTCACCAAATGGATTAGGGGCAGTTCCGAAAATCAATTGCAACTATGGAATTAACTTAGTTTCTCAGATGAAAAAAGGACCAAAGATTCCTACGCTAGAAATACAAGAAAATAAAAAGGTTTATTCAGTAAAAGAAGTGGCTGATCTAATGGAAAGATATAGTTTAAATGCTGATGGTAGCATGGCTCCGAGGACAAGCCCGAGACCTAAGATTCGTCCTAGCAGTATCTCAAATGCTCAAACGGGATCAGTTCCTGAAGAAGATCTTCCTGCCTATAATGGTGAATACTTACCAGGTTGTGAAGCACTAAAAGAAGATCAGATTAAAGAAGAGAATAAAGATGACCTAAAAGATTGTGTTCAATCGATTAGAAAGGCCATTGCGGTAGGAAATGCTCGAAATAGCGATGGTTCTTTAAATAGAACAAATCTTTATAAAAATATGTTCACAAAACTAAATCCAAAAGAGCAGGCCTTCGCTGGTAAGTTCTTCACTTCAATTGGTGAAGTTGAAATCCTAGATAATAAGGCCGACTATATGTCGATCATGAAGGTTCTTAAGAATAGAGCACGCTTCGCTAGACAGAAAGAAGGGGATACTAAGTACAACGAGCTTGATGCTGCCCTCGCTGATTGGCAATTTTCTATGTACAACTCTGCGGAGCCTGGATGGAGAAAGGTTCTTGATCCTGGTAAGGCCATCAGCACTAAGACTCTTGATAATGTTCTAGATGCCATGGTGACATTGGACAGTACTGATACTTCAAAATATGATAATGTTTATATGTACCATGCCAATTATGTAACGCCGAAAGATTGGGATTGGAAGCTATTGTCTGATCCTTTCTCAATGGACTTTGGCTCTGGTATGGAGACGAAGTCATCAGGTGGCTCGTATCATAAGTTTTATACTCCATCGAATGGATTGAAAGGTGTTTATATTGGAAACTTTAAAAAGAGGAGGCGAAATGCGGATTAAATTAGTTCTACTACTTTCTCTTAGTCTTCCTTTTCTAACTCTATCTGCGAAAGAGTGGAGTGTTAAGGCGTCTGAAGAGGGGCACTCGCTTATAAGCACAGCAAATGATTCTGTTGAACTTGAATTAGAGGGACCAACTCTTCCAAAGATTATCAAGTCTAAGAAGCATCCTCTCTTTGATATTGTGGTTGTTGATCATGGTGAAGTGGGGACTTCTTGTTTAGTAAGAATTCAAAAAGCCTATGTCTTTAATAAGTCCAAGAACAAATTTATAGGGGTCTATCCTTATAAAGTTATTGCAGTGGATAGCTTAGTTAAAAAGTGTAAGGTTAAGCCCGTTGTTTGGGAAACCTATAAAAGTTATATCTTGATTCACGATAAAAATAATGATCAGAAATTTAAGATCACTCCCTAGGACTTATTCACACCTAGGGATTTCACTTACCCATTCCATTTGATCACAGGCCTCTTCGTTTAGATTATCAAAGGAGAGCTGTCCATTTTCAATTAATTTGGCCATCTTAAAGAAGAGGGGGCTCAGTCCCTTTCTAATCGCACTAACCACCTTATAGGGCTTCGTTTGATTTCCTGCTGAGTATCCTCGATCGCACATTTGTTTTTTAAAGACCTCAGACTTTTCTTTTTCATGAAAAAGAAGATCCCAAATGCCTGCTAAGTGACCGGTTCTATCTTCACCGACTGTGCAATGAAAGAAGAGCTTACGATCAATTGATTGATAGACCTCTTTAATGATGGCCAGGGCCTGGATGGTTTGTTTACAGGCCTTAGGAAGATCATCAATGTCTTTCCATTTAAAAGGGATATGGTGGATGTCACTCTTCTTGTAACCACTTTCTAGTAATTCCTGAACTTCGTCATCAACCTCAGATCTTGTTTGATTCTTAAAAATCAAGACATCGGTAACACCATTCTCAGAGAGCTCAGCTATTTGATGCCTTGGGGCCATTCCTCTTAAGATCACCCCTTCATCGTCTATGACATGAGTATTGGGGATACTAAAGCCCTCAGCAGTGGCAGGAACCTTAGACTCAAGGCCAGCTGCTGCGTTAAGGGAAGTTAGGCAAAGAAGTAGTGTGATGAATTGTTTCATTTTGATCTCCTGCCTCGCAACATAACTTAATGCCTCGGGTATATCTATGATATAGATAATATGTCTTCTATCTAATTTATCGACATTGCTTAGGGAGATCCTTTAATTTAAACTTTCAGTACTTAATATTGGAGTCAAAGTGCTTAAGGTCGTTATGAGTTTTCTCATTTTTTTATCATCCCCAAATGCGTTCGCTCATGGAATCAGTGAAGCCTCTAAGAAGGCCATGATTGAAGGGGGCTATTTAAAGTATGCCTGGCTTGGTGGGGAGCATATGCTGACGGGCTATGATCATCTTCTCTTTTTATTTGGAGTGATCTTTTTCCTAACGAAGTTCTCAGACATCGTTAAGTTTATAAGCATCTTTACCTTAGGCCATAGCATCACCTTAATTGGAGCGACGTTCTTAGGCATCTCTGCCAATTACTTATTAGTAGATGCGGTTATTGCTTTAAGCGTTTGTTATAAAGGCTTTGATAATAACCAAGGCTTTCAAAAATACTTTGAAATGAAGAAGGCGCCTAATCTTTTAATGATGGTTTTTATCTTTGGTCTTATTCATGGCTTTGGCCTCTCAACTAGGCTTCAACAACTACCACTAGGAGAGAAAGGATGGCCTATGCTTATGAGGATTGTCTCTTTTAATATTGGTGTAGAGGCGGGACAGGTTTTGGCCTTAAGTATCATGCTGATTCTCTTATCAGGAATCAGAAAGACAGATCTTTTCAAGAGAATCTCTCGAGTTTCAAATGATGGGCTTATTCTTGCGGGATTTTTACTCTTTTTAATGCAAATGCATGGGTATCTCCATACCAGTTACCCTGATGAATTTGGCTTTAGTCAAGATGAGCATATTCATCATCATCTTGATATGGACGCAGCTAAAGAAAACAAACACGATAATTTATAAGGAGTTTATATGAAGTATTTATTGATCGCTTTAACGCTTGTTAGTTTTAATAGTCTTGCCGGTTCTGGGCATGACCATTCTCATGGACACGGGCATTCGCATGGTCATGAAAAACGTGAGATCAAGAAATCAAGAACGGGAGTCATTGGTCGAGTTCAAGTTGAAAGGCTAGTTCATGAAAAGAAGATTGACGCTTCTTGGAAGAGGTCTAGCTTTGATAAATCTGTTCTAAAAGAGGGAGAGTGGCTTGTTACTTTTACCAATGATAAGGGCGTTAAGGGCAAGAAGCTTTATATCTTCTTAAAGACTTCTGGTGAATTCGTAGCCGCAAACTTTACGGGTAAGTAAGACCTTTTATTCTACAAAAGAATCAAGCAAGGTGAGCTGAACGGCGTAGTCATCTTCGGCCTTAAGCTCAACTTGGCACCTCTGCCCAATAGTATGCATGGGTACTGTATGAGAGCAATCAAACTCCGTAACGATGGGATAGCTTCTAGGTCCAATAACTTCACTTAGAAGCTCATCTAAAGAAAATGGGGCTCCCTCAGTATCAGGAACCTCAGGTTTTCCCATTATTAATCCTACAATTTTATCAAAGACGCCCATTAACTGGAGCTGTCGTAAGCTTCTCTCTTCTCTTGAATAGGGAGCAGACATCTCTTCAATCAAAAGAATCTTTCCTTCAATATCGGGAAAGTAAGAAGTTCCGGCAGAGCTTACCAATGTATTTAAGTTGGCAACAACGATCTCTGCCTTAATACTTCCTTTATTTAAAACCCTCCAGCCTTTATTTTTATTCCATTCTCTAGGTAGGTTCTTCCAATCTCCATTTGACCAGTCTCTAAAGTGATTACTCCATTTTGAAAAGGGAGTTAACTCTCTAGATAAACCTGAGTCATCTGTCACTGCTTTCAAGAAGGATTCAGTACTGCCTTCAATTCCATTAGGGTATTCGCCAAACCAAGTCATAAGAGCTGGTCCGTAAAGTGTCTTTAATCCTGAAAATTTTAAAATAGAGAGGTGAAGGGAGGTAACGTCGCTATAACCACAAAATATTTTCTTCTTTTCTCTTATTAAATCAAAGTCTAAATAAGGAATCATACTACTTGAGTTCATTCCGCCAATAGTCGAAATAAGGGCGTCCACTTCATCGTCTTTAATAAGATCCATAAACTCATCGGCTCTTTCTTTGGGACCAGCGGAGCGATAACCCTCGGAGCTACGCTTGCTTGTAAGAGAGCCGAGCTTAACCTTGAACCCGAGATCTTCAATGTTCTTTACTCCATTTAAGAAAAGCTCTTCGTTGGCCTTGTAGGCCGGGGATGAAGGCGTAAAGATACCAATGGTATCTCCCTTTTTTAGTTTATTTGGTTTAAGTAATTTCACGAGTTTCTCCTATTACCTGATTCAGTATACATGGCCCTATTTACCTCGCAAACTGGGCATTTAAACTCTCTCTTTTATAGCCCTTTTTAAGTCTATGTAATTGATTTTATTGAAATCATGCTAGATTGAAGGAGATAAAGCATGAGGCGGGCCTATCCTATAGTTGTCCTACAGTGTTGTACGTTTGCTCCAGGATAAATCGGGGGATAAAGTGTGCAAACAAATAGGGTTACTCTTTTTCTTATGGCTGCTTACAAACTTCGCTTTCGCAAGCGAGTATGATTTTCCTTTTTATAATTACGAAAAGTTTGTCCAGGTAGATAAAAAGCAGTGCCGCTTAAATATTACTCATCAAAGAATCATCACTCAGAAACATTATGAAGCAAATACAAAGTTAATGGCAATGCAGTGGCTTGGAAAAAAACCGGCTCTAGATGATCCTTTTAAATTCTGGAAGGCGATGCCAGGCCTCTCTCTTCAAAATTCTATGCGCTACCGAGATATGTATGTTCATGAACAAATGATGCACAAAATTCTTGATCGTGAATTTAAAGCACTTAAGAAAATAGGTAATGCTGGCGGAAATAATTACAACCGGCTACAAGCTAAGAACAGTCAAATCGTCATGCAGAAACTCTCTATAAGTAGGTCTTACTTACTTGAGATGGAAGAGACTATCCTTAAGATCTTAGGGGCGCAGACGGTTTATAAGAAACGAGGAGCTAAGGAAGAGGGTCTTCAAAATAAGAATCAGTATGATAAGTCTTTTACTCCTGGACTTTATAGCGCCACATACGCATCTTCAGAATACGAAACAAAACATAATAAAGGTTGTATGTGGTCACCGGATAGAATGATTAAATCAAGTGAGCCTTATTGCGGTTTTGTTTGGAGTCATAGTGGAAACTTCTATTTAGAGCGTTGCCCAGGGGATGTTCATCCCTTTGGAAAAGGTCATGCCGCTGGCGCCGGAGTTGAAACAGTAAGAGAGCTCTTTAGTTTTACTTCAGTAAAAGAGTGCCCAGTAAAACCGAGCTGCGGTAGTGGTTGTTTTAACACTTGTATCAAGAAAGATCAGTTCAACCCTAGAAGAACAAGTGAACTTGTTGATGGGAAATGTAATGAATTGGTAGATCCTCTCTTTCCAAAAGAGGTCAGCGAGAAAACTCTAACCGCTCAATTTCTAAAAGACTCAAAGAATTTTAGCGTTTGGTATCCAAAGTTTGAAGAGAATCAAAGAAATATCAAAGACGTCGCGGCCGAAATAGAAAGATACTATCTTATGACCGGTGATTATAAAGAAGAAGACTGTAAGAAAGGAAAGAGAGAATACCTCTTAGAGATACTAGACGCAGTAAAGCAGCTGATCTCTCTAGAAGTAAATTTGAAGGAATACTATGAAACTTCTTCTTACTGTCATATTAAAATTGCAGAGGATGTCGAAGAGAAAACGATAGACGGGTTAAAGCATTATATTTTAGATGATGTTAAAGATAAGAAAGGCGATTCTAGTGCCCTTACGGCCCTAGTGAAAAATGGCGGAAAGAAGAAAGTAAGTTTTACGGAACAAGAATTAAAAGAGATGCAGTCCTCTTACTTTGGAATGACCTATGCCGAAGAGAAAAGCATGCTTAAGGGTCTTATCAAGAATGACTATAAGTTCACCAACGATCATATGGGAATTATCTGTGAGAGAAGCAAGAAGAAGGACTTTTGTGGTGGTAAGTAGCTAATATCTTATAAAATTAGAATCTAGAATTCTCATTAAAACCCTCAATTTACCGAAAAGATAGGGTGAATAGATCCATACTCTTATTGATATTTATCTTTACTATGTCTTGCTCCACAATCAATGGACCTAGTACAAGCTCTCGCTCGATCGCGAGCACGAAAGCTTCAAGCTTTTGCAGAAAAATCGTTAGGAACTTGTTTGAAGCCGATAGTTCAGTTAAGGCCCAATCTGCAGAAAAAATATTTTCGGAAAAAAAGGCCTTAGAGCAATACCTAGAGTTAGTGGAAGAGAGGCCTACTCGTTTTGAAAGGTCACTTTTCAGTGATGAAGAAGTAAAAATTCTTGAGAGTACTAAATTTCCTTTCGAAAAAGCGAAGATACCAGTCCCGCTTGAGTCTCTTGATGAACTTCACTTTTTGTCTAAGGCTAGTGAAGCAGAACTCGTTCAATTTTTCAAACAAGCTGCTAACACTGAAATTCAAAACCTATTCAATATCGCTAAAAACTCTCATTCAATAGACCTAACTTCACCTCATTGGGATATTTTCTTTAGGAGAAAGGTAAGTCATGATGTTTCTCAAAGAAGTTTTGATGAAATACGAGGACTCTTAGAATCTTTTTATGTTTCACCAAGAGGTGAAGCAAAAACCAGAGCCGAAAAACTTAGTTCTTATTATCTTGTTGTCGATCGACAAGAGAACCCTTTTGATGAATCTCAGGTTCCTGAGCTTATCCGACTTTACCGCCTAAGCTCAGGGGAGCTTAGAGAGCACTTCGAAAAATCGACTTTAGAAGAGCTTCAGCAAGTCAGCGAAGTTTCTCGTCAGTTTAACGAAAGATACGCTAAAGTTTATTTTTTAGATGTCATTGGAGAAGATGAGGCTTTAAGTCCTGCTGATGATTTAGGTTATGTTTTTAGCCGAGCTCAACATGAGATTAGAGCAAGAGAAGAACTGTTAGAGACCAAGAGAAAGAAAGAAATTCTTGAGTTAGAGCAAAAGGCTGCTGCAAAAGCCCTTGAAGAAGAAGAAGCTTCAAAGGAAGCTCTCTTGGCAAACCCCCAAGGGATTGTAAAAGATACGCCTTTAACGATAAGGGAAGATAGTTTTAACTTCCATGATGAGATTTCAGACCAGGATTTATTGCTAGCCTATATCAGTTTTCAGAGTAATGGGAAACTTATTCTTCTTGCCGAGCCTGTTAAAAAAGTCTTTCTAGAATTGGCTGAGGAGATTAGTGAAGAAGCTCTCAATAGTACCGAGGCAAAAAAGAAAATTCTTGAAAAATTTTTAAGTAAAGTAGAGAAAGAGGATTTGAACTTTGTTTTTGGGAAAAATATCTCAGGCGTTAAGAAAAGTATGGAAGTGATGAGTCAGGTTGCCAATTCTTATAAAGACTATCCCGAGGGCGCAAAGAATATGCACAGAGGTTGGGCCTGGAGGCTTTTAGCTGATGACGATGAAGTCTGGAATGACCCTGAGTACCTTCAATTAACGGTAAGATTCTCAAATGCTTTTGGGGGAGGGTTAAGCTCTTCTAATAGATCAGAGTACCAAGCTGTTAAAGGTAACTTCCTTCATGAATGGAGTCAGTTATCACCAGGTTATAGTCCTATAGCTTTTACTCAAACGGGAAGTGATGCCAATAATCTCTTTTATACAGTCGCCTTATCTAATGTAAGAAGAACAATTTCAAAAGATGCTAAAGATGCAGAAATTTTATATTTAGATGGAGTCTATGGTGGAGTAAGAGGAAAAATTTCTGGTGCCGGTTACCATGGAATGGGAAAAGAAGTCGCACCAAATTTAGATGAGTTCAAAATCCCTTCCCCAAGGACTTTATCCTTCAATCCAACAGACCCTGAAGAAGTTGCTCGTCTTGAAGAACTCGAAGAACAGGCCCTAAAAGCGATCGAAAAAAAGTATTTAGCTGCTAAAGAAACTGATAAACCTATCGGAGGGTTTTTCCTAGAAAGTATTCAAGCTACCAGCGATGGCGTTTGGTTCTTTAGACCAGGTTTTATTTCTAAAGTTCAATCTCTTTGCAAAGAATTAAATATTCCCATTTTTGCAGATGAGATTTTGTCTGGTGGCGGAAGAAGTGGAAAGTTTTGGGCCTATGAACATTACCCAGGGTTTAGCCCTGACTATGTTAGTTTTGGGAAAGGTCTACAAGTTGCTGGAGTAGCAAGTAAAGGTGGGACTACCATAAACCCTCTTGTTACGCAGGAGGCTCAAATTGAATCATTGTTAAAGTCTACAATGATCTTAAAAAGAATTAGAAGTGGAAATCTCATAGAGAATGCAAGAGTCATGGGTCAATACCTAATGGATAAACTTTTAAAACTGAATCCCCCAATTGAAGGAGCGACTATCGATCCTTATGATGCCACTAGGGGGATAGGGATGATGATTTTTCCAGGCAGAGCTAGAACCGCAGCGCTTCCAGCGCAAGGTAGACTCTTTCCTTATTTAAGTATCTCCAAAGAAGAAGTCGACGAGCTCATAAAATAACCAATATTCTGGCACCTTTTGGCCGTATTTTAGTAGCGGTGCACGGTGCATCTAGGTCCTAATAACTCCATTTTGACCTCAAAAAAGGCTCTTTTGGCCGGCACGGTCTTTGCTTTAACATTGATTAGTTAAACCAAGGAGAGCCAAATGAGTGGATTAGTTGTTGTTAAGTTTATCGTCTTAGAAACCTTACCTAGAGGGTGCGCTATTGTCTGGGACCTTTTCAAAGAGCCTCATTCAGAGCCCGGATCTAAAAAGTAATTAAAGACCTTTTGGACGAGGTACTGTTATAATTTGAGGTCATGAATCCATCTATTATTTCAATCATAAATGTGAAAAAGTCCTACGGAACAAAAGAAGTTCTTAAGGGCCTAAGCTTGCAGGTGAGTGAAGGTGAAATCTATGGCTTCCTCGGTCCTAATGGTGCAGGTAAAAGTACAACCATCAAAATTCTTATAGGCCTTACTGATTGCGAATGTGATGACATTCTTTTAGCTGGCCATAAACCAATACCTAGAAATACAGAATACTTAAGAAATATTGGCGTCGTTCAAGAGGCCCAGAGCCTTTACGATAATTTTACCGTCTATGAGAACTTAGACCTCTTTAGAAAACTTTTAGGACTTGATGTTTCAAGACTCGAAGAACTCCTCGATGAGTTAAAATTAAGAGATCATCAAGATACTAAGGCAAGTGAACTCTCTAAAGGCTTTAGGCAAAGAGTTTTAATTGCTAGGGCCTTCTTACATAAACCAAAGATTCTTTTTCTAGATGAGCCTTCAAGTGGTCTTGATCCAATTGCTGCTGATAAAGTTCATCAGTTTATAAAAAACCTTAAGGAATCAGGAACCACTGTTTTTATCACTTCTCATTTTATGGAAGAGGTTGAAGAGCTTTGTGACCGTGTTGGCTTTTTAAAAAATGGAAGCTTAATCGAAGAAGGAGTTCCGCGCGAACTTCTTGTAAAGTACTCAGCTAAAAGACTTAAAGATGTTTTCCTGACTCTGTTAAAGGATGATGACGATGAATAATTCTTTAAAGCCATTGTTCTTTAAAGAGTTAAAGGACTTCTTTAGGCATCCTCAAAGTCTTGCCATGTTCTCCATTGTTCTCTTTATGAACATCCTCCTCTCTTTTGCCATAGGGGAGCTCTTTGTTGAAATGACTGTGAATATGTCACTGGTTATGATCGGCTTTTATTGTCCGGCTTTCTTAACAACTGAAGAGAAAGAAAAGAAGACCCTGACGGCCTTATTACTAACTCCTATAAGCACAAGAAGTATTATCTTTGGAAAAGCTGTCTTTTATACCTTTGCCACTTTTGTTGTGACCATGGGAATTGTGATCTATTTTCACTGGAAGGAAACCTATTTTATCTCAAGTATCTTAGCCATTCTTGTAGGATCGTTCTTTGTCTCTATCCTAGGAATAGGGGTAGGGCTTATCGCTAAGAAGCAATCAGAAGTCTCTGCTATAGGAACTATTCTCCTTTTATATCTTTTTCTTCCAGAGCTTCTTTATGGAGTTAAACCTATCATTTCAATGATTGCTTTAACTCTTCCTATTCATCATATCTTAGGGGCGATTAGAGCGCCTTTTCTCTCGTTTGAATTCTTTAAGTTCTTCAGCTTCTTAATCCTCTTTACGGGAGTGCTTTTTATTTGGGTAAAGAACTTAGCGGCAGATGTTTTGTTAACGGAAGATAATAAGTTTAAGATAGGAAAAAGAGATTCGATCTTCTTAGCTTCACTGATCATTATCTCAGTCTTTTCCATCAATATCTTCTCGGAACCTAAGGTTTTAATGACGACGATTGAGAACGATACTTATCTTGAATATCCCTTGAAAGAATTTAAGATTCCTTTCAATGATAGCCGCTACGACTTTAAGCAAAAGAAGCTGCTTCAAAAGCCTATTCTTATCCTAACTAATAAGGAAAATAAGAGCGCTAAGATAAGAATCATCTTTAAGAAACTCTTAAAAGAAGAGAATCTAGAATTTCATAAATTAAAGTATATCGAAGAGCTAACTAAAGACGGTGATCTAAAGGTTCAAGACTCTAAGATTGACCTCGGTGGAAAGGCCGTTCATATTCTTTCTTATGAAGGGACTCAAGGATTAGAGAAAATCTATCTTTTTGAAATGAGGAATGTTCTTATAAAGGTAACCCCAGAGTTAAGACTTAATAAAACAAAAACTTATCAGGAAACGGTCAATGATACTGAATTTATGATCCGCCACTGGAAATAATGCCGTAGGTTTAGTTCTTCATCCACTCAATACATTTTCTTAGCTGCTCTTTCATCTCAGAAGTAGTCGAGGCCTTAAAGGGCGCTCCATGACCAGGTAGTACATGGGTGAAATCATAATTAAGTAACTTCTCCATACTCTCAATCTGAATCTTAAAGTCATACCAGCAGGCCGTTTTAAAGGCGTAGAGATGATCTAGGTTCTTGCTAAAAGCTAAGTGATCACCTGTAAAAAGATACTTCTCTTTATAAAGAAGAACCGTATGACCCTTTGTATGGCCAGGAACAGGAATGACGAGAAGGTCATTATCAATAGGATAGTCATCTTGGCCTTCAAGCTGAATCTCAAAGTGATTTGTTTTCTCAGAGATATCATCTTTATGCATTAGCCTCTTTGCTTGAAAGTTCTTCTGATAAAGGTCCGTATCGGCTACATCGTCTCTATGGGTTAAGTACTGAAGAGAGACGCCACCCTGGTCCGCAATATTCTTTGAAATGACACTCGAGTAGCGGGGAGAGTCGACAAGAATATTTCCATTTTCTCTTTGAATAAAGTAACTAGCAGCTCCATAGGAATTCTCACTATGATAGCCATTATGAAAGACATTCTCTTCGATTAAAAGAGGAAAGGTCTTACTTACTCTTCTCATCTCAACTCTTTGTCCGGCATAGCCAATAGAGTTTGTAGGGCAGCTGAAGAGTGCTTCCATGGCGCGCTTCTCATCTTTAAATTCTGGCTGCGTTGTAACAGCGCTCATGCCACTGATTTCTTCAAAAACCTTTGGGGCCATCCAATAACAAGTTCCGCAATCAATACAAGTTTGATCGACATAAAAATTACCCTCTACATTTTGACTTCTTTTATTTTTTATATTGGCCATAGCTACAAATGAAAAAGGGAAGGGGCTCCAGAGCCTTCTCGAACAAGCTCCATAACACCGGAAGAAAAGTCTATAATTGTACTCTGCCCTAAGAGTTCAAACTCCCCAGGGTCGAGGATCAGTGCTTGATGACCTAAGGTCTCTTCAATCTGATAGCCATAAAGTTCATCAGTGCTTTCATCAGAGAATTTCTCAAAAGGAATATTAGTAGAGATCAAAGGGCCATCGTAGAATTCAATCAGTTTTGTGACTAAGGCACTTGGGCTAAAACGCACACCAATCTGATGATCTGTTTTGGAGGCCTTTAAGGCCTTGATCATGGGTTTTCTTGATTCAAAGATAAAAGTAAAAGGGCAAGGGATCTTATTTCTTAGAATCTTAAAAGCATTGTCATCAATATGAGCGTACTCACTGGCCCTCTTAATAGTATCGCAAAGTAAACTAAAGTGATGACTTCTGTCTTCTCCCTTAAATTGATAAAGGCTCTCGACGCCTTTTTTAGAAAAAGGATCAGCGAGGGTTACCCAGTTAGTATCCGTAGGGAGAATAACAAGGCCGCCTTTACTAAGAAGGTCTTTTGCTTTTTGTAGAATCCTATCGTCAGGATTGTTCGCAATTACATATTCAATCATAGATTTATTATATGCTAGAAAGAATGGATTCTTCTAATCCTTTCTTCTTAAGGACTGATCGTAACTCGGGCGGGAGTGGACAAGTCACTTGCACCATCTTCATGGTCCAAGGATTAGGAATCCTTAATTTATAGGAATGAAGAAAGATCCTCTGAAGTTGATACTCTTCAAGGTAATGATCGTTTAAATCTTTATGACCATAACGGCGGTCCCCAATTATATGATGCATTCTTCTTGAGAAGTGCCTTCTAATTTGATGGCGGCGTCCTGTTTTAATTTCAACTCTAACAAGGCTGCAATCATCAAGATGCTCCATCACCCTATAAAGAGTTAAAGACTTTTTCTTAAACTTCTTATCCCTTAAAGGAAAATTGAACTGACCGTTTCCCTCTAGGTGCCCCTTACAAAGAGTGAGGTATTCTTTCTTGGTTTGATCGCTATGCCACTGATCTTGAATGGTTTTAGCGGCCTCTGGGCTTAGAGCAAAAATAATAGGACCAGAGACTTGTCTATCTAGGCGGTGAACAGGGTAGACGTACTGACCGAGCCTATCTCTGACTAGCTTCATAAGGTTGGTCTTCTCATGATGAAAACGCTTAAAGGGATGCACAATTAACCAACTCGGTTTATCGACTATCACAAAGTTTTCATCTTCATGAAGAAAAACAATATCTTCCGGCGTTAGTTGAGAGCTACGCTCAACTAACAAATCGTTACTTTCGCTCATAGGTTTTGATCTTACCCTATTTGACTGAAAAAATTGAAGAAGTTTTAAATAGGAAATTTAATATCCCAAGAAATTGGCATGAAGAGGAACTTCAATGAGAAAACTAATCACTATGGCGCTTGCGGCCATATTTATGACAGGAAACGCTTTTGGAGCAATGCATTTTGTTCACCTTAAGGCCAAGACTGATATCGAGCGCTCCAAGATAGCTAATATTATTCATATTGATCAGGTGATTGAAGATTCAATCTACGCTGTTGTAAATGAAGATGACTTGAAAGAATTGAAAAAAGAAATAGGTTACCTACTAATCGAGACTCATGTCTACGTACCTAAGGGGCCAAAGAATAATAGCGAAGAAATTGAATTTCCTAAAAAAGACGAAAAGTATCACACCTATAAAGAGACCATGGATGTCTTAGACGAAATGGCCCGGAAATATCCAAAGATAGTCACGAGCCTTAGTCTCGGAACATCAGTTGAAGGAAGAGAGCTTAAAGGATTAAGAATCACAGGGCCTCGAAACTTAAAATCTGATGCCTTTATCCCTGGGATCTTTTTTGTAGGGGCTCACCATGCTAGAGAACATCTCTCTACTGAAGTACCTCTTCTTCTTTTAAAGTACCTTTTAGAAAACTATGGAACTGATCAAAGGATTACAGATCTTGTTAATGGAAGAGATATCTACTTTGTTCCAATGCTTAACCCTGATGGGGCCATGCATGATATTAAGGGCCGTAAGTATAAGATGTGGAGAAAGAATAGAATTGAAAATTCAAAAGGAAGTTTTGGAGTCGATCTAAACCGAAACTATAGCTATGGTTGGGGAACTGGTGGTTCTTCAAGAAGAGAGACCAGTGATGTCTTTATGGGGCCTAAGCCTTTTAGTGAACCAGAGACTCAAGCAGTTAAGAAGTTTGTTGAAGAGCATGCCAATATTAGAATCATCCTTAGTTTTCATACCTTCTCAGAATTGATCCTCTACCCATGGGGTGGAAAGAAAGATGGCGTCTCAGGAAAAGATGGTCAGGTGTTCACAAAGATGGCAGAGACTATGTCTAAGTGGAATAAGTACAAGCCCATGCAAGCAAGCGGACTCTACGTCGCAACGGGAGATACTTGTGATTGGGCCTATGGAGAGCACGGAATCTTTTGTTTTACTTTCGAGTTAAGCCCAAAGAGTCGGTGGAGGGGAGGCTTCTACCCAGGAGCTAAGGTTATCGAGCCCGCTTTTCAGGCGAATATCCTTCCGGCCCTCTATCTTATTGATAAAGCAGCAGATCCATACGGAGTTCTTAAGAAGTAGTCCCTTGAACTTTAGCTAGATCTAGCCTATTAAATCACTATGAATCGAAGAAACTTACTCCTCAAGGCCATGACTGGCCTTGAGGATAATAATATTAGCTGCAAAGACTGTACGGGAAAGTGTTGTACCTTTCACGCAAACTCAATGCGTATGACAGCTCTAGAAACAGAAGACCTCTACCAATACTTAGTCACAAATGATCAATGGAATCAAGACTTAGTCAAAAGGCTAGAAGCCTGCATCGTTGAGTACCGACTTGATAAAGATATTCC
Organism: uncultured Halobacteriovorax sp.; assembly: GCA_913061265.1. Classification (GTDB taxonomy): domain Bacteria; phylum Bdellovibrionota; class Bacteriovoracia; order Bacteriovoracales; family Bacteriovoracaceae. The sequence goes on from CAJXVS010000007.1 coordinate 137,107, forward strand.
TACAAAAGGGGGAACAAGTTTTAGAAGAACTTATACTTGTCCTTTTTTCAAGCATGAATCCCTTGGCTGTCCTCTTCCCCCTGAAGTTAAACCTTATGGTTGTTTGGCCTTTAATGCCCTCGGCAGCGGCGTCGAAGATGGTGAGAACTGCTCTAGTGATCTAGAGCTTCTAGAATCTAGAGAATCAATAGAAGAGACCAATGAGAACTTACTACTAAAAGAGAAGCATGGATTTTATTGGGATAAACTCCCTATCCCCATGGCCCTTTTAGAAAGAGATAAGCTTAATAAATGAAGATCTACTATATTGAACCATTCTTTGGTCAATCTCATAAAGAGTGGATTGAGTCCTACCAAAAATACAGCAGTCACGAGATTAAGATCTTTTCCCTAAGCGGAAGGTTTTGGAAGTGGCGTATGCAAGGGGGAGCGATCGCTCTTGCTGACCAACTCTTAAACGAAGAAGTTCCCGAGCTCTTCTTGATCTCCGGAATGATAGACCTGCCTCTATTTAAATCTCTCTTAGATAAAAAATTTAGGGATGTTCCTCTTGTCCTTTACTTTCATGAAAATCAATTTGCTTATCCTGAAGGAGTTAATGCGCCTAAGAATCAACTTCATCATTACGCCTTTATGAATTTTAAGTCCTGCTTAGCAGCAGATAAAGCCTATTTTAATTCTCGCTATAATTTAGAGAGCTTCTTAAAGGGAGCTAAAAAACTCTTAAAGAAGATGCCAGATCAAGTAGGGCCTAAGTGGTTTTCAAGCGTCCAAGATAAATGCCAAGTCCTTCCTCTAGGCATAGAGCCAAAGGTTCTTGAGCGTAGGGAAAACACCGGTGCGCCCTTAGTTCTTTGGAACCATCGCTGGGAACATGATAAGAACCCTGAAGAATTCTTTAAGCTTCTTTTTGAATTGAAGAATGAAGGGTGTGACTTTGAATTGGCGGTTCTAGGGGAGAGTTATCAAGATTTTCCTCAGATCTTTAACGAAGCAAAAGAAATTCTAGCGAATGAAATTAAGTACTGGGGCTTTCAAGAAAAGGAAACCTATCTTGAAATTCTTTCAAAGGCCTCCGTAATACCTGTGACTTCAAATCATGAATTCTTTGGTGTCTCTGTTCTCGAAGCGACTATGAATGGCGTTTATCCTATCCTTCCTAATAGACTCGCATACCCTGAGAATTATCCTTCTAAGCATCTTTATTCAAGCTTCGAAGAACTAAAAGCTAAAACAAAAAAGGTTCTTCAAAAGAAGTTATCTCTGGATCAAGAATTTGTTATCAATTTAAAAAGGTTTGATTGGCAGTATATGGTTAAAGTCTATGATGAAGAGTTTCTTAAAAATTAAGAGACTTCAATTCGGTCAACACCAATAAGAAGACCTAGTACTTTTCTTGCGATCAACTTCATCTTAGTAAACTTCTGAGTACCTCTATAAAGTCCCCATTCACCATTACTATCTTTCTTGATTTCGGCTTTAAAGCTTTTAAAGGCCATCACTAAGATATTGATAGGGTAGCGAATGGTAATAGGGCAACCCTTTGAGGGGTCAAATTTTTCACAGCGTAGAGTAACTAGTTCAACTCCAGCAGCTTTGACCAGAGGGAGGTTATTTTTTAAGAGCTTGTTTTGATAAATCTTTACTTTGTTTTTCTTATTATTAATGGTCTTCACATATTGAATCGTATTGTTTTCATCAACGCCAATCATAAGGCTATAGGTTTTATCTACGTAATTAGTACTAATAGTTGAGAGGTGAATATCCTTAATCTTAGGCGTCTCTGTTGAGTAGAGCTGAAAGCTCATGAGGAAAAGAAGGGATATTAAAAATTTCATATAAAAAATTTAGCGCAGTTTACTCTATTAGACAAAATTTATGCTTTGGTGATGCCTAAAAGGAAGTGTAAAATAGAAGAAAGACTTAGAGAAACCTGACTAAAATACTACTTCTTAAAAGAGAGAGTTATGAGAAATTTAGAGGCCTGGTTAAAAGAATATTCTGTTAGCCATAAAAACCCTACGAATAAAACAATTCATAACTACTGCGTTCCTCTTATCGTCTTGTCGATTTTAGGAATGCTTTGGGCCATTCCTACACCTGAAGCTTTTCAGTTCAATCCCTTTATGAATTGGGCGACTCTCTTTATTCTTTTAAGTCATCTCTTTTATTTTTCTCTCGGCATAGTGGTTGGAATCTTTATGAGTCTTATCTCAGCCTTGATGCTGGGGATCTGCTATCTTGTAGGGCCTAGCCTTGGGCTTCCCTTGCTAGAGATCTCAATTGTGGTCTTTGTGCTTTCTTGGATAGGACAGTTTATAGGACATAAGATTGAAGGGAAGAAGCCCTCATTCTTTGAAGATCTACAATTTCTATTAGTCGGGCCGCTTTGGGTCTTCTATCCGCTTTTCTCTAGGTTCTTGTAATTCTTTACTTACGGCAGATGATTCCACCAAGGGAATAGCCATAGCGAAGAAGCTTTCTTTTATATCTAACAAGGCTTACCGAAACAAAGGCGCCAGTATCATCTCTTACGAATGTGAAGACTTCCTTCACCCTTTTTCCTTGGTACCTTCCAAATCTTTCTGCCTTTGCCGTATAGCGATCAGTGAACTCGAATTTTTTTAGTTCGATACCGCTAACGACTGCTTCGTCTCCAAGTTCAGCCAGATCTTGAAGAGTGATCCTTACAACTTTTTCGTCATCACTATAGGTTTTCTCGACCAAGATTTGATCACAGCTTGATCTTTGCCCATCAAAACTTAAAAGGAACTTAAGAAGATCACTATCGGCATTGGCCGCGGTTGAAAGTGAAATGAGAAATATAAATATTGCCATGCGTTGCATATGGTCTCCTAAACTGATTACAGGGGACTATACACAGCAGGATCCAATAAGACAGTTGGCCTGTAAAAAAGAGGAGTCTTTAATTCTAGATAGATAGGAGCGCTTTTGCCTATGAATAAAATCAACAAATTAAGTCAGGTTTTACTTTCAAGGCTGCGTTAGATTTGGCACAATATCGCCATTAAAAGACATGCCTCCAGGAGACTTATGAAACAATTATTTTTCTACGCCCTTATTTCAAGTTTATTCTTATCCTTTGAGGCCATGGGAGCCGAAGCTTTTGGTACTCCAGGCATCACTCCTAACTGGGCATCAGCTAAGAATGTTCAAGTAGGAACAAGCCTAGAACTTAAGACAAGTAATTCGCCACTATGGTTTACAAATGCTGAAGGTGCTTTAACAGAAGTCTTCTTTCCCACTATCGATACTGGACAGATCAAAGATGCTCAATTTCTTATTAGTGATGAAAAGACTTTCTTCGTTGAAGAAAAGAAACAGACTCATCATGAAGTAAAAGTTCTCTCAAGTTCTCTTGTTCAATTAATAAATAAAGATAAGCTTGATCGCTTTGAAATTAAGCATACCTTCTTTACTCTAGGAAATAGTCCTGTTCTCATCGATGAAGTTGAAGTTGTTGCAAAAAGAGATGGGCTTAAGTTCTTTCACCTATCGAATCCACATATTAATAATACTGGTTTTAAAGATTCAGGATTTAGCAAGGATGGTGGCTTTGTCGTTAGACAAGGAAAAACAGGTCTAAGAATCCTTTCAAGTGTTGGCTTTAGAAAAAGATCAGTAGGCTTTGTAGGGCATTCAGATGGTTGGCAAGATCTAAAGAAAAACCTGCAAATGAATTACCTCTATAGTTCAGCGCAAAAAGGAAATATCGCGACAACTGGTGAAGTTAATATCCCAGCTAAGAAAGGAACTTATAAGTTCTATATCATCTATAAGTTCAGCGAAAACATCGACGCTCTAAGTGCTACCTTCAAGAAGGATTACTCGAGTGAGAAAGCTAAGTACCAAAAGGATTGGAAGACATATTTAGATTCACTCAATACGCCAAAGAATTTAAGTGCTGACGAGCATATGCTTTATAAAAGATCGATCTACACCCTTAAGGTTCATGAAGATAAGAGAGTTCGTGGGGCGCTTATTGCTTCACTTTCAATTCCTTGGGGAGAGAAACAATCTGAGACCCCAGGAAATAAGATTGGTGGCTATCACTTAATCTGGCCCAGAGATCATTATCATGTGGCCCTAGCGATGTTGTATTCAGGAGACCTTGAAACTCCTATGAATGCTCTTAGATTTCTTAAGAAGATTCAGTACAAGAAAGGCTCAGGGGCCTGGGAAGTTTCTCCTCGCTATATTTTAAAAGAAGGGGCTTTCCCTCAAAACACTTGGGTGACAGGAGAAGAATACTGGGGTGGTCTTCAGTTAGATCAAGTTGGTTACCCAATTCATCTTTTTTATCAAACCTACTTAAAAGTATCTGATCAAAAGAAAAAAGAAATGCTTAAGGAATTTGGAGGCATGTTAAAAAGTGCTTTAAGTTTTATCTTAAAGTACGGTCCATGGACTCAGCAAGAGAGATGGGAAGAGAACTTTGGAATCTCCCCCTCTTCTTTTTCAGTAGCCACTTCGGCCCTTATAATCGGTAGCCGTCTTTATAATGGTACAGATCTTGGAAAAAGAAGTGCCTCTACAGCGAATGGCTGGATGACTAAACCAGGTGATAATATTGATACTTGGACCTTTACTACAAATGGACGTTACGGAGACGGGCAATACTATTTAAGAATTGCTGGTGGCTCTAGCTTTGGGGCCACTTGGAATCCTAATGATAGATCAGAAACGCATATTGCAAACTCAAGTAGAAGAGTGGAGCAAAGCTTAATTTTGGATCAAGGTTTTATGAAACTTGCTCTTATGGGACTTAAGCCTGCAGGTGATTGGCGTATTCAAAAAACGAAGAGCTTAGTAGATAAGCATATTTCAGTTCAAACTCCTAACGGACGTGGCTGGTATCGCTATTCATTTGACGCTTATGGAGAGGAAGGAAAAGGACGCCTATGGCCACTTCTCTCTGGAGAGCATGCTCGTCTAGCTATCGAAGAGTTCAGTGATAAGACGGCTTCGTGGGAAGAGACTAAAAAGAAAACTAATCCGATTGTTAAAAGTTATGTGGATTTTGCTAATAGTGGGATGATGATACCTGAGCAAATCTTTGAGCATAATGGATTAGGCACTGGAGCTGCGACGCCACTAGCTTGGAGTCATGCTGAATACGTAAAACTTCTTTGGTCACTTGATCTTAAGAAGAATATAGAGAATGTACTTGAGTAAGCTGACTTATTGGTCAGCCCTCTTTTTTATTCTCATTTTCACAACGCCCCTCTTCTCTAAAGATAAAAAAGAAGAGGCCGCTAGGGATCAAGTTCTTAAGTCACTTTGTCAGTATGAGAATATTAGCCTAGCGAAACATATCAATCCTTATTTTCTTTCAAAACTACCAGAGATCAAATTGATTGGGATTCTTGATTCTTTTAAAAAAGAAGAAGGACCTTGTGTTAGTATCGAGAAGATCGACAAGAGCAACTACCTCTACAATACAGGGAAAAGCCAAAGGGCCATGCAGATCTACTTAGATGAAAACTCTAGAATCAGAGGCCTTTGGTTTGGAAATACAACAAAGTATAGCGATCAAATCTCTGAAGTGATTCTTCAGTTAAAGAACTTGCCAGGGATGAAGTCTCTCGTCTTTATCAAAAACAATAAGCATCAAATTCTTGGGCTTAATGAAAAAAAACGCCTCTCGGTAGCGGGTAGTTCTGATCTTCTTTTGATCAAGCTTCTTAAAAATAAGATTTCTAAAACAAAGTCTAAATGGAGTCAGAAGCTAAAGTTAAAGAAAGAATTAAAAAGCATTCCAGGAGGGCAGCTCTATAGCTGGCCTGTTGGTTCCCCAATCACTCTGCAAACACTTGCAACAATGCTCATGGGTTATTCTGATGAAACGGCCTTTGATCACCTTCACTCTTTTCTTTCAAGGTCAAAGATTGAAAAAGAAAGCAAAGTGAACCGCCCTTTCTTGAGCACCTCTGAGTACTATAAAATTAAGCTTGATGGGGAAGATAAGTATCTTAAGCTTTCTCTTAAAGAGAAATATAAGCATCTTCAAAAATTAAAATCTAAGAAAATGACTCCTCATAAAAAGAGTGAAAACTTCTCAAAGTTGGGCTGGTTCTTTAGCACGACAGAGCTCTGTCATTTGATGAATGAAGTTAAAGACCTTTCTCTATCTGAGGTGAATAAAGGTTTCGCTCAGTTTGAAAGGTATTCGTACTCTTCATTTAAGATGGGCAGGGCCCCCGGTGTGCTTCAATACACTCAATTCTTTACTTCAAAAACCAGCAAAGACAGCTTCTGTTTATCTGTTACCTGGAATAATCCAAAAGGGGAGATAACCCCTTCAAAAATTGATGCCCTCTTTGGGCGAGTACTGTCTAAATTTCAATAAGAACTGCCTAAGTTTTAGTCGATCTTCCTAAGTGATTTTAGGTGTTTAACTCGATTTTCTTGGCCCTATTCTTGCTCTTTATAGAGGTAATAAGAGAAAGGGAGAGTTTTATGAAAAAGTCAGTTCTATGCCTATTAATTCTATGTTGTAGCTTAGGGGCCTTCGCCATCGAAGAAGGTGAAACTTTGAATTTTCTCATCAAGGAAAGCCTTGAATTCTTCAAATCAAAAAAGAAAGTCTCAAGCTCTAAGCTTAGAGGTCTTGGTTATTTAAGAAAGAAAAAGAACCTCTCTAAAAATGATATCTACTATTTAGATAAATCTATCTCCTATCAAAACTGCAGCTTAAAATCTTACGAAATGTTAGAGAAGATCTCTAAAAGCTTTCAAGATGAAGATGCTCTAAGCTCTTCGTTCTTAATTAGAAAGAAACTTAAGCTCTCAGGTGATGATGAGATCAGTATGTTTGATTTCTTTGTCCTGCCTTATTTAGAATTTCTTAACTATAAGACTTCCTACCTAACGGCCCAGGTAAATAGAAGTTCAAAGTTTCTCACAAATGAGTCCATGCCTTTTTTTGTCTCTGAGTTAAATGTTGATGGATTTTGCGCTCAAAGAACAGACCGTGAGCACTATGGAGAGAATGGTGAGCACGAAAGACTCGACCTTGAATTAGCCCCATCAATCATCGTGAATGATGTTGCACGCTCCAAGAAAAGAATAGTGAATGAAGAAATTGAAAGACTTGAAGAATTTGCAAGTCGTGCTCAGGCCAAATAACCCGAGCACGAATATATTTAATCTTTTAGTAAGTCGCCTAACTGCTCTGCTGAGTCACCAATAATAAGATGATAGACTCCAGGGCTGATATTAACAGTTGCCTGAACCCCGGCCTTATCCTCTAACTCATCAAGATTTAAAAATGAGCTATCTTTTAGCTCTACTCTTAGCCTTGTCTTGGCCACGGCCTGAAGAGACTTTAAATTATGAGCGCCACCTAAGGCCTCTTTGATCCACTCTGCTTGGCGGGTAAACTGAGCAGGGTCTAGGTTCTTTTGAGTCGTCTCAGCTTTTACTGAAGCCGTCTTCTCGATTGGTTTTGTAAGAGGAGCGTTCTCTAAGAAGCTTTCCATATCTGTTTTTAGGTTGCCTGACTTTGGTCCAAAGATTGCTTGAACCCCAGTACCGACAGTAACAACGCCAGAGGCGCCTAAAGTCTTAAGAGCTCCTTTATCTACAAGCTCAGAGTTTGCAACTTCGACTCTAAGCCTTGTTATACAAGAGTCTAGGGTTTTGATATTGGCCTTTCCACCGAAGGCCATAACAAGAGATTCTGCCATGCCACCTTTATGAACTTCTGAAACTTCGGTCAGGGCTTCATCTTCTCTACCTGGAGTCTTAAGGTTGAACTTCTTAATAACTACTCTGAAGATTGTATAGTAAAGAGCTCCCCACATAGGTCCTATGACTAAAAGCCAAAGCGCCTTTGAAGACTGAGGAAATAAGACAATATAATCAATAAGGCCGTGAGAGAAAGTTGTTCCATGCTTGATTTCGAAGGCCAAGCAGACAGCAAAAGCTACACCAGAGAGGACAGCGTGAAGAACGTAGAGAATAGGAGCTACAAATAAAAAGGCAAACTCGATAGGCTCTGTAATACCAGTTAGAAAAGAAGTAAGAGCAGCAGAGATCATGATCCCACCAATCTTCTTTTTATTCTCTGGTTTTGCCGTATGCCAAATGGCCAAGGCCGCAGCAGGAAGTCCCCACATCTTAAAGAGGTAACCACCAGCTAGATTACCGGCTGTAGGGTCGCCTTGTAGGTATCTAGCAATCTCACCTGTTATTTCCTTTCCAGTATTTGGGTCAATATAAGTACCAATCTCAAAGAAGAAAGGAACATTCCAAATATGATGAAGACCAAGGGGAATAAGGGCTCTTTCAACAACTCCATAGACTGAAAAAGCAGTCATTGGGTTCTCATTCGCGGCCCATAGGCTAAGGGATTTAATCATGGCACCAAGAGGTGGCCAGATCAAACTTAAGATAATCCCCGAGGCAATTGCAGCTAGTGCCGTAACAATAGGAACAAATCTTTTTCCTGCAAAGAAACCTAAGTATTCAGGAAGATCAATTCGATAGTATTTATTAAAGAGCCAACCAGAGATCATCCCGATCCAGATACCACCAAAGACACCTGTCTTAATAGTCTCGACTCCCATAACGGTAGCTGTCGGGTTTCCCATGGCCTTTGCACAGACGCCCATCGTTCCTAAGAGAACAAAATAGCCAACGGTAGAGGCCAAAGCACTGACGCCGTCGTTCTTAGTCAGCCCAAGAGCAACACCAATAGCAAAGATAAGCGGAAGAGATCCAAAAATCGCTCCACCAGAAGTTTCCATTAACTGAGAAACGATTCCTGGCATCCAACCAAACTTTGCTGCCCCTACTCCTAGTAAGATTCCAGCAACCGGAAGAACAGAGACAGGAAGCATTAGTGACTTTCCAATCTTCTGTAAAAGTGAAAATGATGATTTTCCAATATTCATATATATAACTCCTACCTCTAAGTTAAGTGAGGCCATTTATTGATGACAATTTCTCTTACTTCTTTACCGGACTCTGCGCTTAAAAAATCCTGGCATAACTTCTCGCATTCTTTTTTATCTAATTCTCTAACGGCTGCTTTGATCATTGGGATATTAGGAATGCTTAGGCTTAACTCATCCACACCAAGAGCGAGAAGAACCGGAAGCGCTTTAAGCTCACTAGCGATTCCGCCGCAAACTCCAACCCATTTACCATGTTTATGAGCAGCGTCCACGGTCATCTTGATAAGACCAAGAACTGCTGGGTGAAGCCCATCAACTTGTTTTGCTAGTTCGTTATGACCGCGGTCCATGGCCATTGTGTATTGAGTTAAATCATTTGTTCCGACTGAGAAAAAATCTACTTCTTTAGCAAACTGTTCTGCCATAACGGCAGCAGAGGGAACCTCAATCATGATTCCAATCTTTAACTGAGGGGCATTGAGCGCCACTCGCTCTTCTTCTAATATTTTCTTAGCTAACCTAAGTTCGCTAAGCTGACCGATCATGGGAAACATTAGATTAATAGGGGACTTTGACTTAACTTTTAAGATCGCTCTAAGCTGTGTTCTAAAAAGATCTTCTCTTTGAAAACAAAGACGTATGCCTCTAATTCCAAGAAAAGGATTCTCTTCTTTATTCATAGGTAAATAATTGACAGATTTATCTCCGCCAATATCAAGAGTTCTAATAACAAGGGGTCTGTCACCGAGAGCGTCGACAATTCCTTGATAGATCTCAAACTGCTCATCCTCAGTTGGGGCGTGGTCTCTTTCTAAAAAGAGAAATTCTGTACGTAAGAGTCCTACGCCTTCTCCGCCGAGCTCTACAGACTTTTCCGCATCAGAGATGCCGCTAATATTAGCGACAACTTCAACACGGTGACCGTCTTTAGTTGTGGCAGGCTCCGAAGCCGAACTTAGGGCAGCTTTCTTTTTAACTTCTAATTTATCTTGTCTTAGTTTTACAGTGTCCTTTTCTTCATCAGAAGGATCAAGATAAAGAGCGCCATGGTCTCCATCAAGGATAACCTCTGTGCCATTTTTTAGATCTAAGGCTCGAAGCTCAATTCCTGCTATGGCCGGGATGCCAATTGAACGGGCTAAGATGGCGACATGGGATGTGGCACCACCAGAAGTTGTACAAAAGCCTAAAACTTTTTTCTTATCTAATTGAATAGTGTCTGAAGGAGTTAAGTCTTCAGCAACGAGGATGATATTATCTTCAAGCTCTTTTGCAGTATCCTTTATGCCAAGGATCTTCTTGAGGACTCTTTTTCCTATATCTCGAATATCATTGGCGCGACCAGCGATGAGTTCATTCTTTAAGCTCTCTAATCTATGCGCTCTGTCTTTGATGGTTTGATCCCATGAGAAAGCGGCACTTGAGCCTTTATTGATATGCTGGACACATTCTTCGATGAGTTCCGGGTCTGAGAGCATTTCTCTATGGGCAGAGAAGATAGCTGCTTTATCTTTTTGATCCTGACTAAGTCTTTGTTCTATTTCTTGTAGTTCTTCAGTGGCAGATAGAATCGAGTTTTCTAAAAGTAGTCTTTCAGCATCTAAGTCAGAAGCCTTTTCTTCAAAGTGAAATGCTTCTTCTTTTAAGACAGAGATTCTTCCTACTACGACTCCTGAAGAAGCTGAAACACCAACATAGGTTCTTTCATTACTTTGAATTTCAACAAGCTGTTTAAGCTCTGGCTTTTTCTCTTTAAGAGAAGTCTCTAACTCTTCTTCTTCAATTTTAACTAAGAGTGAGAGGGTTTCTTTCACAGCCTCTTTACAATCAGATCCAATAGCAAGGACAACAATCTTATCATCCTTTTCAATCTCTAAACCTAGAACCGAAATAATACTCCCAAGAGAAGCGGCTCTACCTTTATTGATCAACTCTAGTGAAGACTTAAACTTCTTTGAGAGCTCAGCTAGTTTTGCCGCAGGCCTTGCATGCATTCCTGAAGGCATTCTTACATAAAAAGGAACAGACTCATAAGCTTCTTCGACCTTAAGGGGGCCGTTGTTTTTTTGCTCAGAAGAAATCATTTCTACGTTGAGATTTGCGAGAACCGTTTGATGAGATTCAATTTTTATCTCTTTTGAAAATTCGTAAGTTAATTTATTTTGAGTAGAGCCCTCAAGCAGGATCATGACACTAACAAGAGACATACCTCTATTGGCGATGAGGTCTGGGTCAAACTTAATAAGCTCTTGGCCTTCAACAACAGTGTCTCCAATCTTTACGAAGGCCTCAAAACCTTCTCCACGTAAATTAACAGTATCGATACCGATATGAAGGAGAATCTGCCCACCATGTTCTGTCTCAATAGTTATAGCGTGATGAGATTGATGAAGCTGAACGATAACTCCAGCGCAGGGAGCAATTAGGATATTGCTAGTTGGGTCAATTCCAACTCCATCGCCAACAAGCTTTTGTGCAAAGACTTGATCTGGAACTTGTTCAATCGGCATAAGGATGCCGCTCAAAGGTGATTTAAGTTTAAAAGTGCTCAATAGACTCTCTCTAGATGACTTGGTTTTTTACGCGATAAGATTCTGATTTTTTAGAAAAATTGGGGCTCAAAGTCAATCTTAGAATAAGCAATTTTTATGGAATGACGTTAGTTATACACTTTATAATTGCTGCGTGGCGCTTAAATACAAGCTTGCGCGTGGCATATGACTTAATTAGAGCTTATGCGCCATAATTCTAGGCTCAACAATAGGTGAAATATGACTCTACTGCTAAAACAAATCTTTGGTTTCTTGAAGCTTTTGAATTCAGACACAGGAACAAATCAACTGGCCGCAGGAGTGGCCGCTGGCTTTGTTCTTGGCATGACTCCAGCTTTCTCGCTTCAAACAATCTTAATCATCCTGATGATTCTCTTCTTTAGAATTCAAATAGGAGCCGCATTGCTAGGAGCCTTCTTTTTTGCTTTCCCGGCCTATTTATTAGACCCGGTTTTTTCAAAAGTAGGGGAGCTCTTATTAGAAACTGAAAGCCTCAGTTCTCTTTGGACGGTTCTTTATAATATGCCCATCATTCCTTATACGCGCTTTTACAATTCACTTGTGATGGGCTCGGGAGTCTTGGCCTTTGCACTTTCTCCTTTGATCTTTGTCCTCGCTAAAATTCTTATTCAAAAATACAGAGTTAAAGTAGTCGATAAGTTTAAAGAAACTAAATTCTGGAAGGCCGTTAAGGCCACAGCCCTTTTCAAATGGTATGCAAAATATGACAGCCTCTACTCAGTCTAAAAAAGAAGAAAAAGTAAAAAAGCCCAAGGGACCTATAAGAGTAGAAGCGTTAGGGACGATCTTTATAGTCGTTCTTGTTCTTGCTCTCTATGGAAACTTCTTCTTTGATTCACATTTAAGATCAGGAATGGAGTGGACAGCAACTTATGTGCACGGGGCTGAAGTTAATATTGGGAAAGTGAAATCAAGCTTCTTTAAGGGAAGCTTTGAGTTAAATAACTTACAAGTCACAGATAAAAAGAAACCTGAGAATAATATCTTTCAGTTAGGCTCAGCAAAATTTGGGTTTCTTTGGGATGCACTTCTGAGGGCCAAGTTTGTCGTTAATGAGGCCTCACTCTTAGATATTCAAATCTATTCACCTCGTAAGAAACCGGGCTTCATTGTCCCTGTAGAGAAGATGGACAAGGAATCTGGAGCCCTTCGTAAGCTAGAGAGCTCCGTATTAGCTCAAGGCAAAGAGGACCTACAAGGAAACGCTTTAGGTGATGTGGCTGAAGTTCTAGGTGGAGCCGATCCAAAGGATCAAATCAAGAGCATTCAAGGTGAATTGAAAGCTGAAAAGAAGATGAAGGAACTTGAAGCCGGAATCAAAACCAAAGAAGACGAATGGAAAAAAAGAATCGATGGGCTCGATCATAAAGAACAACTTGAGCGAGTTACGACTAAAGCTAAGGCCATCAAGTACGATAAGAAAAAACCTTGGAAGAGTTTAAAAGAATATAAGTCAGTAGCAAAAGAGGCCAAGACTGTCTTCAATGAATATAAAAAATTGAGTAGTGATTTAAAGACAGATGTTAAGACTTATTCAGGAGCAGCCGCTAATATTGATGACCTGATTAAAGAAGACCTAAGTGATCTCCAGAAAAGGTTTAAGATTCCAAACCTGGATTTTAAAGACTTCTCTAAAGGTCTGTTTGGTAAATTATTTCAAGAAAAAGTTGGGGACATCTATAAGTATTTTGAAATAGCTAAAGAATACATGCCACCTAAAAAAGATTCTAAGAAAGAAGGCCTCGTTCCTCATAAAAGAGGAGAAGGAAAGAACTATAAATTCACTGTCAAAAATGGATACCCTCTGTTTTGGCTAAAAGAAGGAAGAATTTCTTCAAAGTCTGGAGCAAGTGAATTTAGCGGTGATATGGACGGAAAGATTGTTGATGTTACTAGTGACCCTCGTTTTCTAGGTAAGCCAGCGATTGTTACTCTTAAAGGGAATTTCCCAAAACAAAGAATTAGTGGAGTCGATGCAAGGGTTGTTTTAGATCATACTAAAGAGAAGGCCATGCAAACCATCGAAGCCTCTGTTGCTTCATATCCCGTAGCAGGTAGGTCTCTCTCCAATAGTGAGAAAGTCAAATTCGCTATTAAAGAGGCAACCGGACAGGCCCAGTTAAATGCGGTTGTTTCTGGTAATGATGTAAACATCAATTTGGTTAATTGGTTTAGTTCAGTTGCCTATGAGATCGATGCCAAGAATAAGATTGTTAAGGAGACTCTAACCAATGTTGTAAACGGAATTCCTAAGTTTCAAGTTAAGGCCAGAGCAAAAGGCTCTTGGGAGAACCTTGATTGGGGAATTAGTTCGAGCTTAGGTAGAGAGCTTGCCAATGGCGTAAAAGGACAAGTTAAGGCCAAGGTAGACGAAGCAAAGCAAAAGGCTAAGAAGCTAATTGACGATAAGATTGGTCCTCAAAAAGAGGCCCTAACTAAGAAGTTCAACGAATTAAAAAATAAGATGAACTCTCTTCTTGATTCTAAAAAGAAAGACGTCGAATCGGCTAAAGATAAAGCTGTGGCCTCAGCCACTGGAGGAGAGAAAGGTTCAACTCCAAAGAAAGCGGTAGAGAAAAAAGCTAAAGAAAAAATTAAAGGGTTATTTAAGAAGTTTAAGTTTTAATTCAGGCTACCAATTCATGGTAGCTTTTCTAGTCTGAGAAAAGACTCTTTAAAGAGGTTCTCTCAGACAATTACAATGAAATATATGTTTTTAAGGGGTTACCTCTTCGTCATCAGTTCTTGGTCACTTTGTGTGACGAGCTTTCACAATCTGTGAAAAATAACTTGTTCAATATGTGAAACTCCATTGTTAGTTTCTTTTTAAATTTCTATATAAAACACAACGAAAATAATTAACTACAAACGTAGTTCTTAAGGAGAGTAAAATGAAAAATCTTTTAGTAATGGTTGCTTTAACAGCAGGTCTTATTTCTGCAGCAACTGCAGGGTCAATGCCAACTCAAAACTCTGACTGGTCTAAAATCAGTAGAGATAGCAGAGTTTATTTTGAACTTCCACAATTTCAACTTAGCTACGGTTGGTTCGTAAGAGCTGGTGGTGTTTGTGTTGATGGTGATGTTTTAAGAACTAAGAAAATGAAAAAACAATGTATTCAAACTATTGGTAGAGACGACGAATGTGTTAAATGGAAAAATGTTTATCCTTCAAAAGCAATGGTTGGTACTCGTAGCGTATGTACTGCTTACGAAGGTGAATCTGATGGTGGTGGATGTAGAACATGGAGACAAGTTCCTTACTCAATCAACACTTCTTATGACATCGAAGTTTCAAGAAAAGAACATAGAGGACAAGGGGAAGTTGGACCAGGTCGTCACCTTTTCACTAAAACTTTTACAATTAAATCTTGTAACTAAGAATACTTAATATTGCTCCTCCTTCATAGGGGGAGCTTTTTTGGTTTTTATGAATCTAAATACATATAAAAATATAAAGACTCAAGTTAACATCTTTGAATTTGATAACTTTAGAGACTTCCTTATGATCGCTGGGTTTCCTGAAGGAAATTATAACGGTCGCTCGAACACCTTACAAAAATGGGCCAACCGTCTCGGCTATAAATCACCTAGCAGTTTAAATATGGTCCTTAAGGGAGCAAGGCTTCCTAGCCGTGAGATGCAACGTGCTCTTATCAAAGACCTTTTCTTAGGCTCTAAAGAAGCTGAGTTCTTTGAATTAATGGTCGAAAAAGAAAAGTGTGAAAAGAAAGGGAAGCCTAATACAGAAATATTAGAGAAGTTAAATAAACTCTCTGGGGGAAAAAGCTCCTTTCAAATCCCCCTTAAAGAGTTTAGCTTAGTTTCAAAATGGTATTTTTTAGTTATTAAACAACTCGTTGGTACACCAGGTTTTATTGAAGATATTGATTGGATACATAAAAAGTTAAGAAAGAAAGTTTCCGGAAGGAATATTCAGTTAGCGCTAGATACACTTGAAGAGCTCGAACTCATCATTCGAGACGAATCAGGTTTTCTCGCTCCCACTTCTAAAAGTTTACATATGAAAAATGGCCCTCAAAGTGCTGCGATCCAATCGCATCATGGAGGAATGATTGAACAAGGCTTTAACGCCTTAACTGACCTTAATACAGAGAAAAGACAAGTTAGTTCTCTGACTATGAAGATGCCAGCTGATCGAATGAAAGAAGCGCAGGAATACCTCTTTAAGTTTCTAGAAGAATTCGATCAAAAATTTTTTACAGACGAAGCAAGTGAAATCTACCAGTTAAACCTCCAGTTTTTTCCCCACACTAATGAAGGTATTGAAGTATGAAGAAGTTAATCCTATCGATTCTTATTTGTTTTAATTCTTACGCTGCGGAGACATTCTCTATTCAGATTTCAGCAGAAGTTCTTCGCGCCATGGATCTCTCTCCTAGATTAGCAGCAAGACTTGCTGGTGGAGATATTATTGGAAATGGGGGAGGACTCGTTGAACAAGAGTTTCGCTATGCTTACCGGAGGCTTTCAAAGATTATAAGTAGCTGTTCAGCCTCTGCCCTTTGTCCTTTCGCGGGAAGAGAGCTTGAGGTTTTAAAGAAAATTGGAGTTGTCTCTCATAAATATATTGCTAAGAAGGATCGCCTGATCTTTCTCTCTTCAGTTGATTACCCTGGATTCTTTGAGGATACAGAAGATGCTCAGGTACGAGTGGCAAAGACTGCTTTTATTGAAGGAGCGCCCATCTTTATCAATCTCGACATGATCTATGCGGGAAACGGGGCAGCTTTTGATTTTCCCACTATGATCTCTATTCTTGTTCACGAAATAGGTCATCAAATAGGAATTAAATCTCATAGCACCTTGGACGATATGGGGGCGAAGCTAAGGGATTACATAACCCAAGACAAGCATACAAGTACCTTTAGACATGAAAAAGGTGTGGCCGTGGTTCAGGTTTATAACTTAAAGAAAGTCGATCACTTCGCTGAAGTCTTTTTTAGCTACAACGGAGATATAACTCCCTTAACTTCAAAGATTAGGTCACGGCTTAAATGTGATCGTGAAAATAGTACTCTTATAGGATTTGAGATCTCAAATGCCCATTGGGAAAGACTCAGGGGAGATAGAGGCATCTTTGTTTTAGAATATAAGTCATGGATTAAAATTCATTGCTTAGATTTGAGTACGAGCGCTATTTGGGATGAAGATCGAGACTTAAGCATGGACATCCACTTATATGATGGAAGCTACTTAAGCCTAGAGCTTAATATAAATTAAGATGCGAGAGTTTTCTCTTCGTCGTCTTCTTCGTCCGCAGATTTTCTAACAAAACCCCAGCCATCGTGTGAATGACAATAAAGATTGATGGCCTCGGGGACTTCTGGAAAGAAGTCATTATCCCTAGTTCTTAAAGTTGTAAGGGATTGACCATTTAAGGCCGCTTCTCGTAGGTCCCGGTTTATCCTAAACATGGGGCCTGCAATTCTATGAGAATAAAAAAGTCCCCAAAGAAAGAGGATTGATCCTATAAAAAGAGTGGTGACTAAAAAGATCTGTCCCATGACATGCTGCTGCTCTTTTAAGAGATGATAGAAGACATGATTAGGCGGTAGGTTTACACTTTGAGCCTTTTCTAAAAAGTACTGGAAAAAATAAGTCTGAGCAGCATAAAGAACAGACATTGAAAGGATAGAGGCAAAGGTCAGTGACAGCATAAATTTATACTGAAAGGCCGGATTGATGGGAAATTGTTTCCCAAGCATTCTATTGATAAAACTATTTCTCTGATTAACTTTACTCATTCTTCCTCTCCCCAAATTTCCTCGATAAGCTCTTCTTGCTCAATACCAGTCGTTAACGTATCGAGAGGATTATTAATTTCTATGTCTTTATATTCCATAATTCTCTTTTTAAAGGTAGGCGATTGGCTTTGAGTGATAAGTGTTCGCCATTCATTCTCATTCAGGTTTAGATCCCTAGGGGAACTCATAAGATTAATCTCTTCCAAGGTCATCTGCTCTTCGATGATGAGGAAATAAACCAGTTCTATTTCCCATTCTTCAACATTTCGAGAATCTATTTCTTCTTTTTCTTTTAAAGAGAGGATCTTTCTTTTTAAGTGGCTTATGACTTCAAAGTTATCCCCTGACTCTAAATAGGCGTGCTCTAGTTCTAAGGCCAGCTGATCTAACTGATTCAACTTTATCGAGATATCCTCTTCTTCAGTTTCACTTAAATTCGCAAGGTTTCTCTCTACATTTATTTCGCCCACATCTTCTAATTTACTTAGGACCTCTGCTACTTCTACTGACTCAAGAGGAGAGACAGTTGATTGAGTTATTTGAGATTGAAGACTACGCGACACCTTAAGGGAGTATGTCTTTACCCCAAGCACGATGAGAAAAACGGCTAAAGCTGCGTGAGCATAAGTTTTCACAAATTCCTCCCAATCAATCTTGTTCAATAGTAGGGCAAGGAGCAGAAACTTCAAGGCGAAGCAGTAAGCTTGTTATTAGAGGGGGTTAGGATTTGAGAAAAGACAAAAAAATGACCACTTTCGTGGCCATCTTTTAATAAGCATTTAAAATTAAAGACTAAAGATTTTTGTTAGCAAAATCCCAGTTTACAAGGCTCCAAAAAGCGTTGATATAACTTGGACGAGCATTTCTATAATCTACATAGTAGGCATGTTCCCAAACATCTAGTGTTAGGATTGCTGTTTGACCAGAAGTTAGAGGACATCCTGCATCGTCAGTATTAACGATTTCAAGATCTCCTTTTGCATTCTTAACTAGCCAAGTCCAACCTGAACCGAAGTTACCAGCGGCAGAAGCAGAGAATTCGTCTTTGAATTTATCAAAAGATCCCCACTTAGTAGTGATAGCATCAGCGATTGCGCCAGTAGGTGCACCACCAGCATTTGGAGCAAGACAGTTCCAGTAAAAGCTGTGGTTCCAAACTTGAGCGGCGTTATTAAAAAGACCACCATCGGCTTTCTTAATAATGTCTTCTAGAGACATCTCTGCGTATTCAGTACCTTCAATGGCAGCGTTTAATTTTGTCACGTAAGCATTGTGATGCTTTCCATAATGGTATTCGATTGTTTCCGGTGAGATATGTGGTGCTAATGCGTCATTAGACCATGGTAGCTCAGGTAATTGATGGGCCATAAATACTCCTTCTATTGATTAATAAAGACATTTCAAACGAGTTGCAGTGTAAATTGAGACAGGGCTTTAAGCACTTCGCACAGAGTAAAACCTGACAATCTGTGCCACGTATTCACTAGGAAAAAGATATTTTTAATGAATCTTTCAGGGTCTTTGGGTAGTCTTATGGGGCTAATAGGCACTATGGAAGGTTAGTTGATATGCGCGCTACGGTATATGTTAATTTATTATTTCTCATTTTGGGCCTTAGTTCTTGTGGGAATCTTAAGAAACAAAAAAAGATTATCGTTAGATCTGGCGAAAGACCTGCATGGCTTTTCGAAGCCGGAAAAGCCTGTCAGAGATATGAACTCTGCGCAGTCGGGGAAGCCCCCGGAAGACTAGGGGCCGAGATCGCTGCTAGAAACAACTTGGCCAAGATCTTTGAAACCAAGATTAAATCAACTCTAAATATTCAAACAACCTCAAACTCAGAAACCATCGATCAAGTCGTCACCGGAAAGATCAACGAAGATGTCTCGGAGAAGATCGAGCTAGAGACTAAAGAAGTATTAAAAGGAGTAGAAGTTAAAGAGTTCTTTGAAACCAAGGATTCGTTCTTCGCCCTTGCTGCTCTTGATAAACCTCGCGCGGCTAAAGGGATTGCTTCAGAGATAGAAACTGTTGATACCGAAATGATAGCTCTTATTAATGATGGTAGGCGAAGTTCTCTTAATAAGGGACTAAGGCTGTACAGAGTTCGTGAGGGCCTAAACCTTAGGCACCTGTTTCTTAGTGATAAGAACTTAAGATCTCCCATTTCACTTTCCTCAATATTAAAGAAGAAGAAGGCAAAAAGAGATTTAGGGACAATCATTAAAGTTAGCTTCAAAGAAGTTGGTCGTATCTCTCAAGTTAAGAATATCATCACGAGGCATCTTCTTGATTATGATTTTAAGGTAGTAAACTCAAGTTCTAAGAAATCAGAGTATCAAATAAGAGGAAGCCTTAAAGAAGAAGAGCAGCATATGAAAGTCTCAGGTTTTAAGCGCTTTAAGTTCTTCTTAACTCTAAAATCTCTGAATAGAAATAATGAAAAGATAGGCGCCCTTAATTTTAAAACTATTCAATCAGGAAGAAACCTAAATCAAGCATATGAAAGTGCTTTACCTGAGATTAAAGAATTCTTAGAAGAGAAGATTATTGAACTAAATATCGATTAAAGAGCAAACAAATATAAAAGGAGATACTATGTCTAAATTTTTAACTTTTCTTATCGTTGGAGCGCTAACCGTTTCGTGTGCTTCAAAAGATAATAAAAAACTAGAAGAAAGAGAGCATGAGAATATCGCAAGAGATTATCTAGTAGTTGATGCTAGTTCAAACAGCAGACCAGGTTGGATTGAAGATGCTGAAGTCTGGGCCGGTAATCATAGTAAGGATTTGAGCAAGTATACTTATTTTTCTTATGAGACAGACCCTAAAGTAAGTAGAAATATAAGCTGTAACTTAGCTAAGGCCAATGCAAAATCTGACATTGCTGGTGAGATTACAACCTTTATCGATAAGCAGCTTGGGGCTTCTACTCAAGGGAATGCCAATATCGATGAGAACAACCCTCAGATTCAATCTTTAAGAGAGTATGTTGAAAACACTCTTACTGAAAAGATCCAGGCGTTGATCCATGGAGCCCACGTGGAGAAGACTTACTGGGAAAAAAGAAAGTACCTAAAAGAAAAAGGGGCAAAGAAGGATTTCACTGCTTGGACTTGCGGAGTTTTTCTTCGTATGCCAACAGCAAGTCTAAAGAAGGCCATCGATGAGGCTTCAAATCATGTAGCCGGTAGGAACGATGATCCTGAAACTAAAGAGACGGTTCGTAAGGCCCTAGAAGACGCATCAGAAAATTTTATTAAAGCAAAAAAAGGCGAATAAGCTTAAGGAGCATTCATGAAAAGAATAAATATACTATTTTTACTAGGACTTTTAACCATAACTAGC
Source organism: uncultured Halobacteriovorax sp. (assembly GCA_913061265.1). Lineage (GTDB taxonomy): Bacteria > Bdellovibrionota > Bacteriovoracia > Bacteriovoracales > Bacteriovoracaceae. Next base: position 157,716 of record CAJXVS010000007.1, read on the forward strand.
TGTTCTAGCTTTAAAGCAGAGCGTGTTGATAACGAAGAGTCTGATGAGAAGGCCCTTGAGATTACTGATCAATGGGTTCAAAGAGATACTGAGAAAGTTGTTGGGGAAATCCTTGAAAGCATTAAAAAACATAAAGGCTTTCAAAACTATCTTCGTCGTCACGGTAAGACTCCAACAGTTTTTATAAGCAATGTTCAAAACCTAACGAGCGAAGCTTATTTTCCTATCAATGATATCAACGATGAGTTCTTAAATGAGATCTCAGCTTCAGGTGACTTTATCCTCGTCGATGCTGCCGCTAGAGAGTCTCTTTTAAAAGAGATTACTTATCAGCACGATGGAATGGTTGATCCCTCTACAGCTAAAAGAGTTGGTCGTCAGACAGGAGCCGATCTCTTAGTGTTTGGTAACGTCTTTATGAAGCCAGCAACGAGAAAAGGTAAAACAATCAAGCAGTACGCGGTCAATATCAGAATGACTGACCTTGAAAAAGGCATAGAAGTTCTGAGAACAAGATCTAAACTTTCTAAGTATTCTGAGCAAAGCGGATCTGGGTGGTAAAGCCTAAGTTACTATTACCTTATTTATTCATTTCTCTTTTTCTTTTCTCCTGTGCAAGTGGGGGGAAGAAAGAGAGGAATAAACTTCGAGAACTTCTAAGGACCTCACAATTTAGTGAAGCTTTAAAAGTTATCGAAGAGAGCAAAGTCTATAAAGATAAAGATAACCGCTTACTCTTTCTCATGGAGAAAGGCCTTCTTCTTCATTCGGCGGGGAAGTACTATCAATCTTCCGAAGTCTTAAAAGAAGCAAGAGAGCTTGGGCGAGCTCTTTTTACTAAGAGTATCTCCAATAAAGTTCAAAAACTCATCGCTAACGACAACTATGATATCTATTATGGCGAACGTTACGAGATCTCTCTTATTCACTTCTATCAGGCCCTTAATCATCTTCTTATCTCTAAACAAGGCTTCTATGAAGCTTATGAAGTTAAAGAAGGGAAGGATGGCGTAAGAAAGATTGCTCAAAGAGAATTAACAAAGAAAGAGATTAAAGGCAGAGAAATGTCAGCGAGGGCAGAAGTATTGGCCTGGGATTCATTTCTTACTAATTTAAAAAATGAGAGAAAAGGATCGAGTGTCTTTAAGAACGACCTTTTGGCCAAAGTCTTTGGGGCCTATATTCATGAATTGATCGGAAGCCATACGGATCTGCAGATTGCCCTTCAACTTTATAAAGATTCTCATAAATTATTGGTGAGAAATTATGGCGCTTATAAAAGCTTTAATGGCTCTTATAAAGAATATAATAAAAACTATGATAAATTTCCCAAAATAGGGGAGAGAGATGTCAAAGCGAAGTTTATAAAAGAGACCGCTTATCAAAAGCAACTTAAAGAATTCTTAAATGAAAGAATAGTAGATCTTACTTATGAAATTAGGCCTAATGGTATTCGCTCTTTAAAAAAGACTTACGGTATAACAAAAGCCTTTCTTAAAAAAGTCTCTAAAGAAAGAAACCCTAATATTACGATCCTCTTTCAAAAAGGAATCATTCCCTTGAAAGTAGGATCTAAGGAATACTTTGGTCTTGGCGCGGCCATGAACGACCCTAAAGCCGGTGCAGCCGCTAAGATTGGCTCTGCGGTGTTAACAGTTTTTGCAGCCTCTCAGCTAGGATTACTGCCGCCGCCTAGACATTACTCGCCAGCAGGGGCTTATCTTGGAATCAAAGTCGCGGAGGCCGCCGTCACTGGGGCAGCCGTTAAGTTTGAATTACCAAAGATAAAAAACCCCGGTATTCATTATACAAATGAAGTTTTAATAAAAAATAAGGAGGGAGTTATCGTTGCAAGAAAACCCCTCTCTCTTGTTGCTCCTCTTGGTGATATAGCCGAGCAAGCTGTAGCTGAGCAGGCCACCTCTGTTTATAAACGAGTTGGTGCAAGGCTAGCCATAAAACATATCACCGCCATTGTTGCGGCCTTCGCGACTTACAAGGCCATGAGTTCTGGAAAGAATGCTTCATTTTTTGCTAAGCAAGCGGCCATCATCCAATACCTTGCTAGCGCTAAAGGAATAGAAAATAGTGAGCGCGCTGATACTCGGTTTTGGAGCTCACTCCCATCAGACGTGTGGATGGGGAAGTTCAAATTGGCTAAAGGTTCTTATCAAGTATTTGCAAAGATTCATGAAGCGGGGGTGAATCGAGAGCTTCTTTTAGGCCCTTTAGAAGTAACAGAAGAGAAAAAGAAAGAGCTCTTCAATTTCCGTAGCTTCCTCTAGGCAAAAACTACCTAAAAACCTTTCAAAATACATATATTTAAGAGAGTTACCCTATCTTTCCGAAAAGAAAGGGTATGTTTTTTCTAAAAGCCTTTCTACCATTTTTCCTTTTCTTAAACCTAGCGCAAGCTAAGATGTTTGAGAGAAAAGCAAAAGTCCTTTTCACAGATAGTTCTTCGTCACTGCAAGAAAATTGGATCAAAGGAAATATGAACGAAACCGAGGGAATTCGTTTTCTCATTAAACTGCTTCTTAAGTCTAAGACAGGAAAGAAGTTACTTTACTTAGCTAAAGAAAAATCAGCAGATCAGGGTGAAACACTTTTAGAAGTTATCAAGGTTGGCGATGGATCTTTAACCGATACAACACTAGTTAGAAGATTTTCAGCAACAAATCCTAATAAAGTAAGTTACGAAACAAAGACAAAAGTATTTGTGAACCGTCACTTAAGCACTATGGACGCGGTTCTTGATCTGGCTCATGAGTTAACTCATTTTACTTATAGAGAGCCCTTCAATCCTTATAGACAAAACTTTAAGCTCCACGAATTTATCCACTCAACTGTAGAGGGGAAAGGCGGCGAAGTTGATGCCTATATGATTGAGTGCAAAGTGAAGAATGAGCTTTTCCCAAAGCAGGGTGGTTCTAGTTCTAATTGTGGAAAGGTAACGGATCAAAATACAGGAAAGCTTTCAAAGCACCTCGGAACTCAGCATTTTTATAAAGTTGGGCGATTCGTTAGAAAGTTCAAAAGAGACCTCTCTCGCTTTGGCGTAGAGAGTCAAGAATTTCCGCACCTCAGTGAAGATGATAGTGATTTTATCAGTTCAGCTTATGGAAAACCTTATCCTGTTGCAGCAATGGAAGAGTATGTATTGATCATGGGGAAGGCGTGTCAGAACGACTTTAGGCGTATAGCTGCTCTTAAAAGAGATTCTAAGAGATCTCCAGCATCTTTTGAGGAGGACTCAGTTCACTCAAGACAGTCGGCTCTTTCACGATTACAAAACAATTTTTCTTTGAGATGTAATAACTTCGTTCAAACAAGCCTTTAATCCTCCGCACTAAATTCATAAAAAATTCAGCTCTTTTTTAGTCCAGTACATTGACGGTTTCCCGCCCTAAAAGGTAAAAATATAGGTACAATTTTATACACTTAAACTCGATCAAAGGATCTTTAATGCAGGACAGTGTCGTTCTAGCGAAAGTTGATGATTTTCTCAACTGGGGCCGTAAAAATTCGCTTTGGCCTATGACCTTCGGACTTGCTTGTTGTGCTATCGAAATGATGGCAACAGGTGCTTCTAAATATGACCTTGAGAGGTTTGGCTGTGGTGCCTTTATGGCAACTCCACGTCGTGCCGATCTTATGATTGTTGCAGGTACTGTAACGCTCAAGATGTCTGAAAGAATCAAGACTCTTTACGAGCAAATGCCTGAGCCAAAATATGTTATCAGCATGGGCTCTTGTGCAAACAAGGGTGGTCCTTACTGGCAGCATGGTTACCATGTTTTAAAAGGTGTTGATGAAATTGTTCCAGTGGACGTTTATGTTCCTGGATGCCCTCCAAGACCAGAAGCTCTTATCGAAGGACTAATGACTCTACAAAAGAAGATCGCTACAGAAAGACTTCTTAGAGATAAGTGGGTGAAGAATGCATAATGAATTAGTAAGCCACTTAAATAGTACTGTCTCTGGTTGTAATGCTACTGCTGTTACTCCTGAAATTGGTGACTCTTCAATCTTTGTTGATGCCTCTCATATCAAAGCTGTTTGTGAAGAATTGGCGACGGGAGAATGGTTGTTTCATACTCTTCAAGTTATTACCGGAACAGATTACGAAGATAGAATTGAAGTAAGCTATATTCTTTGTAGCTATACAAAAAACAACGAACTTATTCTTAAGGTTAAGCTTCCTAAGCCAACATCAGACTCCATTCCAGAAATTGATTCTGTCTGTTCTGTTTGGAAAGCCGCTAACTGGCAAGAAAGAGAATGCTGGGACATGGTTGGTGTGAAGTTTAACGGTCACCCAGATCATAGAAGAATTCTTTGCCCTGAAGATTGGGAAGGCTTTCCTCTTAGAAAAGATTATGTTGTTCAAGAGGAATATCACGGAATGAAAGTGAACCCTGCTGAAAAGATCAATAATGCCGACCACCACTTCTTTAAGAAGATACAAGAGACCTTAGAAGATCCTAAGAAAATCTCTCATAGCTGGAAGGGAGAATAGATATGGCCATCGAACTAATAGAAAACGGCGAAGCCATCAAGTCTGACTTATTAACACTAAATATGGGGCCACAGCATCCGGCTACCCACGGTGTTTTAAGAGTCGAAATCAAAACAGATTCTGAAATTGTAGCAGAAGCCATTCCACATATTGGATACCTTCACAGATGTATGGAAAAGCATTGTGAGCATCTTGATTATAGAGGCGTGATTCCTTTTACTGATAGAATGGATTACCTTGCGGCCATGTCAATGGAGTGGGGTTATGCTCTCGCTATTGAGAAGATGCTTGGTACTGAAGTTCCAAAGCGTGCTGAATACATTCGAGTCATGATAGGAGAGATGCAAAGACTTGCTTCTCACTTAATGTTCTTTGGTGTTTACGCCATTGACCTTGGAGCCTTCTCACCATTTCTTTACGCCTTTCAAAAACGTGAATTTATTCTTCGTATCTTTGAAGAAATAAGTGGAGCCAGACTTCTTTATAACTACTACTGGATCGGTGGTGTTTGGAATGATGTTACTGACGCTCAACTTAGAAGAATTGCAAAATTTGTTGAGGAAATGAAAGAAGAGCTTAAGAAGTACCATACTCTTGTAGGTGAAAATAAGATCTTCATCGATAGAACTAAGAATGTGGCCATCTTAACTCCAGAGCAAATCTACTCATTTGGAGCAAGTGGACCTGTCCTTAGAGGATCTGGTCTAGCACATGATCTAAGAAAAGACCGTCCTTATAGTCTTTACAGTGAATTAGACTTCGATGTCCAAGTTGGTCATGGGGAAAAAGGAACAGTTGGAGATTGCTGGGATCGTTATCATGTTAGAATGAGAGAGATGCACGAATCTATTAAGATTATAGAGCAATGCTTAGACGGGATTGAAGAAGGTCCGGTTATGGGTAAGGTTCCAAAAATTATTAAAGTGCCTGAAGGTGAAATCTTTATGAGAACTGAATGCCCAAGAGGCGAGTTAGGTTATCATTTAATTTCAGACGGTGGGAAAACTCCTTATCGTTTAAAAGTTAAGTCTTCATGTTTTACACATACATCAATGTTAGGTGAGATGGCACCAGGTCAGATGATTGCTGACTTCGTTGCAACTATCGGAAGTATTGATATCGTTCTTGGAGAGGTGGACCGATGAGCCAATTAACCCCAGACTTACATGCGAACTACGCTGAAAACGCCAAGAAGTATGAAGAAGAATTGACCCTTAAGGGTTGGTTTAGAAATATCTACCAAACTATAGTTTCAGTTTCTAAAGGTATGTTCATTACTTTTCGTTATGTATGGGCAGAAAAAGCAGTTACCATTGAATACCCTGAAGTAAGAGAAGTTCTTCCTGAGAACTCACGCTCTAGGCTTTTCAATGATGCTGAAAACTGTATCTCATGTCTTCAGTGCGCAACAGCTTGTCCTGTTGATTGTATCTATATTACAGCAACAAGAAGAGACAAAGAAGCTGAGAAGATTAAGACTAAAGATGGAACTCCTATCAGACTCGATCTTAAGCAATACACTATCGATACTGCCCTTTGCATGTACTGTGGTCTTTGTACGACTGTATGTCCTACTCAGTGCCTAACACATACAACGGATTACGAATTTGCTTCTTATACAGTTGATAATATGAAGTACGATTACTTAGCGGATGATGTAAGAGCATGGCGTGATAGAATTGTTAAAGACTAAAAAAAACTAAAATTTCTATTATAATAAGGCCCTCGAATCGAGGGCTTTTTTATTGGCACTTAGTAAGAATCCAAATGCTTGATCTACTTAGCCAATTGGTGAAATTAAACTTAAAGAGCCAACTTGGGTAAGTAGAATAGAGCCTCTCACAACGGCTTCCCGTAAAATGATCGAGCTCTTTATATCTTGTTGTTAAATAGAGTCCTTCTTTAACCATTCCTGTCTCAGGAATAAGGCTAAGGTTAGATCTTTTATAAAAAGGCATCTCTAAGTTAGCATGTCTTCCATTTTCATTGAGAAAGACTTTTACGGTTGTGTCCGCTGGATAATTCTCATAGAGGTATTGATAAAGACCAATAGGAGTATAGGCCGGTTTAAAGAAAACAAAGAGAAGAAGGAAGAAGTTTACAAAGACTGTGGCCTTGTAAAAATATCTTCTAAAAGGCTCTAAGGTGACCTTTCTTTCATGGAAAAAATGGGCGCCTCCGTAGAGGAGAAAGGGAGCTATAGGATAGAGAAAGCGAAGCTCTTTATGCCCTATAAAAAGGTGAACCAAGACAAAAGGAACCACACTCCAGATAACCCAAGAGTTCTCTTTTGTGTTTTCAAAGATAACGATTCTCCAAAAACCAATAAACATAACGAAGAACCATAAAGGAGTCAGGTCCTTTAAGGTCCATAAGACATAAGAGTAGAAAGGAGATGTCCCAAATTGAGAGATCTTATCTAAGATTAAGTTTTGATAAACATAATTGTAAGGAGTGAAGGTAAGCTCACCATAACCCCAGCTATCGACTAGGACTCCAATACCAACACCAAAAAGAATGGAGGGAACAAAGGTTCCAAACCATTTTCTCAGACCAACTTGTTTAACAATAAGTAGCCAAAGGCCAAAACCTAAACAGATAAGACCAGATTGATGGCGGATGCTAAAGGCCAAGCCCATAAAGAGACCACCAATAATATAGTCACTTAAGTAGGGTGCTTTTCTGATTAAGAGAGAGACCGCTAAAAGGATAAAAGCCGTGGACCAGTTCTCTGAATTCGCCCTGACTTGCATGAAAAAACAGAAAAAAGAGAAGTGAGTAAAGAAAACAAAGATATTGTAGGAGATGCTTCCTGGGAAAAAATCTTTTAGTTTCTTATTGAACCTAACTAAGGCCCACCAAGAGACTATTCCAGAGAGAAGTCTTAAGAGCCAAGCCATTGTAAAGGGCGTGAAAGAGAGGGCCTTAAAGAGGCTTAAAAAAGGAACATAGATAGCCGGAAGAAGCCAAGGTCTTAACTTTGTTTGATATTCCCAAGTTGTTAGATTATCGAGAAGGCCAACTTTATAGGCGGCAAAATCAATGGCGTAGTACTGCTCATCAGGATGAAGAAAGCCTTTTGATAAATAAGAGGCGATCACAGTCATCAATAGACTAAGGAGGAACAGTGACTTATCATTTAATCGTTTTAATACATCCATAAGGTGCAAAGTGTCAGATTTAGGGAACCAAGTTAAGCTATTTATATCATCGAAGAGATGGATGAAGAAATACTTTCGGCCTCTAATGCCTGAGATGGCCTATGTTCAAGTAGATGGAAACTTTAAGATGTTCCTCTCTATGATTGATATCTCAGGGCCAAGTTTTGACCTTAGCTATGATAAGGCAAAGGCCTTTGTTAAATACGAAAAAGCTGATAAGGATTTAATAGAAACTCATTTAAAAGATGGTGATGTCTTCTTAGATATTGGTGCCAATATCGGGCACTTCAGTTTTTACTTTAAACAAAAATTCCCCAACCTAGAATGTAAACTCTTTGAACCAATCCCTTGGCTTGGAGAGTGTATCAAGAAGACGATTGAAGAAAATAACCTTAAGAAAGTAGAGCATTTCGATGTTGCCCTTTCAGATCAGGCAGGTGAGGCTGAGTTCTTTATCGATACCTTCAATGACGGTGGTCATAGCCTCTTAAAAGATAAGTTATCTGGTAGAAGTAAAAAAGGAAGATCCGTTAAAGTGAAAGTCTTAAGGCTAGATGACCTTAATCTTTCAAAGGTCGACTTTATCAAGGCTGATGTTCAAGGGGCTGAAAAACTCTTAATCAAAGGCGGGGTTGAAACTATTAAAAAGAACAAGCCTAAGATGCTTATCGAAGTGGCCTCTTCTGAGAGCTTAGAGTTTTATAACTTCCTTCAAGAAGAGACGGGCTTAGAATACGACGTCTATTCAACTGAAAGAGCTGGCTCTCTTAATGAAAATGATTTGATTGAATTAAAGGATGTTTTTAAAAGCCGAGATATCTTAGATTGTAATTTCTTATTTATTCCGAAGTATTGAAAGGGCCCCCTTTCGAAGACCCTCTCAGACGGACATTATTCAACACTAATTAGTGATCTAGTTTAGAGCAACTAATACGGCTGCTTGAGCCTTTGTGCTGACTAATATGATTAGTGAAATTAAACTAAAAATAATTAAATCTATTTTCTTCATTCTTGTAATTCCCACGTCGAACCCCCAACGAGAACTTAATTTTTAAAATCTGTATTCCGAACTGTGGCGCACTCTATCAAAAATAGGGAATATGAAAACCCCCCATGTAAAATTAAGGCTACTTTTTCTGTTTAGAGGTGGGAAGCTACTATAAAATCAGGTGGTTATATCGGTCGATTTCTTATGGTTTAAGGCGAGGTATCCAAAGACTAGCCAATACATACGATCCCCCATGCCTCCGAGGCTTATATGGACGTGATAGATCAAGAAAACGGGAAGGTGGCTTAGGAGGAAAAGGGCCATCATTTGATGGTTTAGATTCTTACTGGCGAGTCCCTTAATAGTACCTCCCACCATGGCGAGGTAAGCGAAGACAGAGAAGATCATAAAGGGCCAGCCAGCAATGACTCCGGCGCTAACAAAGAGATTATGCGGGTCCTTGAAGGAGTTATAGCCTCCAACATCAACACCTTCAGCATTCATAAACTTATAAAGGATGCCTCTACCAAAGGCAGGGCTTTCTTGAAAAAGTCCCCAGCCTCTATGGATCTCTTCCATTCGAGATTCGATTCCATCTTGAGCAGGTCTCATTCCAAAACCTTTTTGTCCCGTGGCCACATCATAAGCAAAGTTAGCCACCGAAGGTCCAACAGTAATGATAAAAGTTAGGATTGATCCTATAAAAAAGAACTTAAACATGCGGACACTTTTCTTCTTTGAACCATAGATCAAGATGGCTCCAACGACGGCAATAAGGCATGTGATCAGAGCTGCTTTTGTTGCGGTTAAGATAACGGCAAAGAAGATTAAGATAAGGGCTAGGATATTGAGGATATTATTTTTCTTCCAAGTAAAAGATCGATAGTTAAAAACTGAAGGAAGAAAATAGATAAAGGCAAAAGTCGAAGCAGAAACCATATGAGGGATATGCTTAAAGACGCCAATAAACCTTCCTCCTCTAAACATAAAAGGAGAGAGGACAGGGAGTAGAATTAGACTAGCAAAAACTAAGATGACGACAAAGCGTTTCGTAAAATGAACCATCCTATCAATGGGCAGTAAGGCCGGAATAAAGACCCCATAAATAGTTGTCACGGCTATTGCCATGATCAAGCCACCAAGCTGCATGGTCATAGAATAAGTTATGTTAACAACGGCAATTTGAAAGAGGGTTTGAATACTTAAGATGCCAATCATAGAGAAGATTAAGAATTTGTAGGTAGGACTGACCTTTGGTCTTTCCTTCTTTCTAAAATATATATAGAGAAGAACAAAGCCGCCTAAGAAGTTAATCCCAAAGTTCATATAAGGATGAAGGCCATGTTGAAAGATAAAAGGTGTCAGCGTTCTTGGGACAACACCTGTCCATTTCAAAGAAATCTTCGAGATAAACATCATAGCGATCAGAAAGAGGCAAAGTCCTTCCGTAAAGTTACGCTTATTGAATTTCATCTTTTTAAATCGTGATAGGGCCATGCTTTAACTATTATAGTCTAAGCTTCTTATCCTGTAAGTTACTTAGCGTTTGATAGATTTGCTGTGGTATTACTTATCTAAACGGTCATCGATTACAATGGCGGTTAAGATTCCACTTAAAACAACTGATAGGATTGAGACTAGTCTAAAAGTATCTCCAGAGATCCATGCCTTTTTTTGATTAACGAGAACAATATCATTTGGATCTAAGTTGTACTTTGGATCTGAACCAGCTGAGATAGCATGATTAAGATTAAGAGTAAGGCTCTTTTGCTTAAAAGTAGCGACAGACTTCTTTCCTGTATAAGAGCGTGAGTCATTACCAATCTTAATCTTTTCTATATCAGCATCTTTTGTAGGACCACCGGCTAAGGTAAGGAGAGTTACTAAGTTAACATTCTTTGGAACATGATAAAGACCTGGCTTATTAACGGCGCCTAAAAGTCTAATTGAAATCAACTCTTGATTCTTAAAGTTCTGAAAAAGAAACTCACTTGGACGAGATAACTTCAGTGACTGAGCTGAACGGTCAGATAATTCAAAAGCGAGGGCCTGATTTGAAAGCACCATTAATAGGGCTGATAGAAGCGTGGCCATAAATTTTCTATGCATCGAAGTATCCTTAGTAAAAAACTGTATGCAGCAAAGTAGTCTAAATTTAAGTATTTAGTCAATATGTCGATACTGATAGTATAAATTTTTCAATAGGTTAGGGGTCTTGTGGAAAGCGAAAACAACGAAGAAATCTCTATGTATCAGGTCATGCAAATCTTCCTAAGTAAGTGGAAGATTCTAGTGATCCTTGGTCTAATAGGCGTCTTAGGCGCTTTGATTAAGCATAAATTCTTCCCCATTTACCCAGCCCAGGGAAAACTCCTTATTAAGGATTCAAAGAACTCTCAGATCCAGTCCTTCATATCAGGAATGGTAGGAAATGTAGGCGGGCTCTCAGTTTCAAAGGGCTACGACTCAGCGACAAAAGCTTCAACCTTTTTAGATACGAATGACTTCTTTTTATCGATGGTAAAGGGAATGAAGACTTATAAAGACAGCGACGCTTCAGCCGAGCAAAAAGATGTTATCGAAGAAATATTTTCAGCTTTTAAGCATAAAAAAGATGAAGAAGAGCTTAATCAATCCGTTGCCAACTGGCTGCGAGGAAAAGTTAAGTTCAACCCAAGTAAGGGCGGGCAAATCATTGTAAAGGTAAGTTCAAAAAGAAAAGGCCGGTCGGTCTTCTTAGTTAACTACGCCCTTAGTCTGGCCAAAGAAAAGTTAGTCGAGCGAGAGCTTCAAGACTTTGATAGTGCAGAGAGGTACTTCAAGGTAAAGATTGATGAAGTAAAAGCAAGGCTTGAGAAACTTGAAGAAGATCAAATTGGTAAAAGCTCTGGGATCGGAAACCTAACTGTAGAGATGCAAAAAGGGAACACTGGGAACTATCTTAAAAAACTTCAGGGGGATGTTAATGATATCAACCTAAGGCTCTCAGAGAATTCTTCGCAGATTAGAGCGCTTAAAAGAAAAGCAAAAAGAGAAAGGTATAACGGAGACATAACTCTTAATAAATTTGGTGCGGCCAGTAGGCTTCAAACCATCATTGATGAGAACCGTGAACTTAAGAACGCGAAAAGAACCAAAGAGCGTTATATCAAACGTTTTGGTGGGAAAGGGAAGAAGCTTCTTCCTGTTCAGTCTGAAATTGAAAAGATGAAAGCCAGTTATACATTTGAATACAAGATCTATGAAAACCTAAGAGATTCCTTGGCCAAGATTGGTTTACAAAAAACTTATCTTAAGAATAAAGTTGAGATTCTTGAAGGGGACCGTATGAGTCGAGTGCGCTCAAGACCAGGTCTCTTTATGATGATGCTCATTGCTTTGATGATTTCACAGGTTATTGGGCTTGGAAGTATCTATCTTTTCGAGTTATTCAAACCGCTCGAAGACTCTTCCTTTTAAGTAATCGCCTTCTTGAAAACCACCTTTAAGAGGGCAGTCTTTTCTAAGCTTTAAGATATCTAAAGACTTCAGTTTCAAATTCTTATTCTTAATAATGTCGTCAAAGTTTGAATTGAATTTCTTCCATGACATGGCGTGAGTATTAACAAAGGCTACAATCTTTCCACCTTCATTTAAAAGACTATTCATAAGAGGAAGATCTCTTGGGTAAGAGTCAGTAACCCGGCCCATTTTCTTTCCGTCACTTGAAGCCGAAGGAGGGTCACAAATGATGAGGTCAAACTTTTCACCACTGGCCTTAAATTTCTTCAAGGCCTCTTCAACAGAGCTACAATGAGAAGTATGTTTACTAGCATCTAACTCTGGATTTTCAGCAAGATTAGATTCTAACCAATCAATATATTTTTGAGAAAGATCAACACTATGAACTTCTTCGGCGCCTTTCTTTAAGGCAATCAAAGAATAGGCTCCAGTGTAAGCATAAAGATTTAGTACTTTCTTAGAGCTCTCTAATACAGGAAAAAGCTCTTCTCTAATCGCCGACATGTCAGTGTAGATTCCTGGGTCATGAGCATCCATTGGTTTTAGATGGTACTTAACTCCAAACTCTTCAATGACTAGCTGATCAGGTGGACTGGTTCCTTGCCTAAGTGAAGTGATTCTACTCTGAGCATTAGGTCCTCTATCACACCACCATCCGTTTAAGTATTTTCTGTCAGGAAAGTGTTCTTCCCAAAGTGGTCTTATTAAATCTGCAATTCGTTTTTTATGAAGAACCCAAAAGTTACAAGTGGCCTGAACTAAAACATGACTTCCAAAAGCTTGGATGAAAAGTCCGGGAAGAAGATCAGCTTCTCCAAAGCAAAGATAGAAATTATCCCTTTGCTCTGAAACATTCATGGCCTTTCTTTGATTAAAGGCAGCGGTCATTCTTTCTTTTAGTTCTCTTGGGAAATTAGCGCGAAGATCCCGTCCTTCTCCAAAGGCCCAAACCCTCGCTTTGATGCGAGGATGATTAGGATCAGAAAGTAAAAGAAGTTTTGTCTCACCTGCTTCAACTTGTAAAAAGTCTTCTCCATTAGGAAAGTCTTTTGTGTAGCTGTCAGCAGTCACCCAAGGGTGGCCCTTTTTAATATGTTTAAGGGAGGCAGGGTGAATCTTTACTTTGCGGGTCTTCGGAAGGTTTTTCATTGAATAGTTGTTTCTTTTAAATCTCTCAGCTCTTTCACAGAATCTTCAAACATTAAGATGATCTGTTTTGTGAGGTGATCAGGGTCTCTCCAGTTTTCAATACCAAACATAGAGAGCTCATTCTTTAATTCATCAGTAAGGGGAATAAAAGGATCCACCTCTTGGCATAGCTTCTCTAGCTTCTTGACGCGTCTCTCTAGTAGATTGAGGTCTATTAGCGAGGGTTCACTTATTTGATTGTGGATGACTTCAGTTGGTACCATGTTCGGAGTTTCCCAATTTCACCACAACTAGTCAAAAGCCCGGCGTCAAAATTGCAATGTTTCAGAGTCTAAGTGGGAGAAATTATGGAGATCATTACAGTTCTAGGTATTCTTTTTTTTGGTTATTTTGGGCATCCTTGGCTGTCAAAAGCTATTTGCCGTGGAGATGACTTCTACCGCATCTTTTGGGTCAATACTAAAGCCGGTCGGGAGATGACTTTAGAGCTTCGAAGCTTCTTTATGCAAAAAGGAGCTCAAAATTCTCTCCCTCAGTTCAAGTTTTTTACCCCTTTTATTTTGGAGTTAAGGACTCTGCAGCTCCGCCACGGGCTAAGCTCTCATCTACTCCTCAAGAGTCTAAGGCCTTTGATTTCAAAAGACCTGCGTTTTGAAGAGAAGATCCAATCACTCTTTTTAAATTCGGTGGGGCAGTTCTTTATCTTGAGCTGCTTTACTTGGATCTTTTATTTTACCTCCATTCAAACTCTTGGTACTGGATCATCGGTCCTTGCTGTTGGATTGCTCCAAGTTACTGGTCTTGTTTCATTTATCTTCTTTTATCAAAAGATGAGGACCTCAAGCTTTGGTCAAGTTGATGAACTCTTTAAAAGGCTCTTTCTCTTTCAAAGCTTAAAGCTCGTAGGTCTTTCAATGGGAGAGGTTCTAGGAAAATCTAAGGCCGATCAGTTCTTAGAGTTACCAAAGGGACCCCTTAGGGCCCTCGGTCAGCAGCTTATTTCTCTAAGTGAGAAGTGGACTAAGGAAGGCATCTCAATTGACTCAGAGCTCAGGGAACTTCTCAGTGAATTGAACCATTTGCGAGAGGAGAAGTGCCGTCAATTTGAACTTCATTTAGGCGGACTGCGCTTTATTCACCTTTTAGGATTTTATCTCTTCTCTTATCTCTTGGTTATCTTAGGCTTAATAAGACAATTGGCGTCAAGCTATTGATAACAAGGGAAATATCTAATAGGTTAGGGACTTAAAAAATATCATCAAAAGGATCGAGTATGAGCACTGGCGGCGACAAGCAGATTATTTATTCCATGCATAAGGTTGGAAAGGTTTTCAATAATAAGCATGTCTTAAAAGACATCAGTCTTTCTTATTTCTATGGCGCCAAGATTGGTGTTTTAGGTTTGAACGGATCTGGTAAGTCGACTCTCTTAAGAATCCTTGCAGGAATTGATGAAGACCACCTCGGAACAACTTCAATGCAAAAAGGATATCGAATAGGTCTCCTTGAACAAGAGCCACAACTTGATCCTGAAAAAACAGTTAGAGATATTGTCTCTGAAGGCTGTCAGGAAGTTGTCGATCTTCTAAAAGAATTTGACGCTGTTAATGAAAAATTCGCTACAGAGATGAGCGATGCTGAAATGGATAAGCTTCTCGCGAAACAAGCAAAGCTTCAGGATAAATTAGACGCAGCTAATGCTTGGGACTTAGACTCAAGACTAGACCTTGCCATGGACTCATTAAACTGTCCGCCTAATGATCAAAAATGTGGAACCTTATCTGGTGGTGAAGCCAGACGTGTGGCCCTTTGCCGCCTTCTTCTTCAAGAACCAGAAATCCTCCTCTTGGATGAGCCAACCAACCACCTTGATGCTGAAACTGTTTGGTGGTTAGAAAGGCATCTTCAACAATATAAAGGCACAGTCATTGCTGTAACCCATGATCGTTACTTCTTAGATAATGTAGCGGGTTGGATCCTTGAACTCGATAGAGGCCAAGGGATTCCCTTTGAAGGGAACTACTCAGATTGGTTAGAGACAAAAGCAAAACGTCTTGAGAAAGAAGAGAAAACTGAATCAAAACGTCAGCGTAAGATGAAAGAGGAACTTGAATGGATCAAATCTTCTCCAAAAGCTCGTCAGGCAAAAAGTAAGGCCCGTATCAAAGATTACGAGCAAAGAATGAACGAGCAAACAGCAGACGCTACTAACGAAACAAATGAATTATGGATTCCACCAGGACCTCGTCTTGGTGACGTTGTTATCGAAGCTGATCATGTAAGAAAAGCATTTGGTGATAAGCTTCTCTATGATGACCTCAACTTTAAACTTCCCGCTGGTGGTATTGTTGGAATCATTGGTCCTAACGGTGCTGGTAAGACGACAATGTTTAAGATGATAACCGGAGCTGAAAAGCCTGATGAAGGTGACTTTAGAATTGGTGAAACAGCAAAGATTGCATACGTGGATCAAGGTCGAGAGCTTGATGGAGATAAAACCATTGTTGACGTAGTCACTGGTGGAACTGAATTATTAAAGATCGGTGGTCGTGATATTAATGGCCGCGCCTATATTGCTAAATTTAATTTCTCTGGTGAAGATCAGAAGAAGAAAGTTTCTGAGTTATCTGGTGGTGAGCGAAATAGAGTTCACTTAGCGGCCATGCTTAAAGAAGAAGGTAACGTCCTGTTATTAGATGAGCCTACCAACGACTTAGATGTGAATACTTTACGTGCTCTTGAAAATGCTCTTTTAGAGTACCCCGGTTGTGCTGTAGTTATTTCTCACGATAGGTTCTTTCTCGATAGGATTGCCACTCATATCTTAGCTTTTGAAGGTGATTCAAAGGTTGTTTGGTTTGATGGAAATTTCTCAGAGTATGAAGAAGATAAACGTAAGCGTTTAGGTGATTCAGCTCTTAATCCTAGAAGACTGACCTATAAGAAACTTAAGCGTGACTAAGATTCATGGGAGTTGTTTTGAAAGTAGCAAAGTTTGGTGGTTCATCCGTAAAAGATGCTGAGGCCATGGGGCGATGTGCAGACCTAGTCTGCTCTCAAGAAAACTTATCCGTGGTAGTTGTCTCTGCTACGCAAAACACGACTAATGAATTAGAGCTTATTGCTGGAACAGCAAAAGAAGGGCAACTTGATAAGGCCCTTCTTTTAGTGGATCACTTAAGAGCGCGCCATTGTTCAATCTGTTCTGATATCGATGCAAGTCCTGAAGCCCTTAAAGAAGGGGAGCTTTTCTTAGAAGAGATCCTCAAAGAGGCCAAGCAACTAGCAGTTGAGATTTCAGAAAAAAGAAAATACTCTAAAAAAGATATGGATGCTCTTTATTGCTTAGGCGAGAGAATGAGCAGCTTTCTTTTCTCAAAGCTTCTTCAATTAAAAACAAAGAAAAAGGTTATCCTTAAGGATGCAAGAAAGTTTATTAGAACAGATTCCACCTTTGGTGCCGGTGTGGCTCAGGTAGATCAGATCTCTAACTCTTCAAAGAAAGAATTGATTCCTGATTTAGCTCGGGACGTTATCATTGTTACTCAGGGCTTTATAGGATCTGATTCTGATGGGGCTACCACAACTCTTGGGCGAGAAGGATCTGATTATTCAGCCACTTTGATCGGAGAGGCCATTGATGCCAGTGAAGTTCAAATCTGGACTGATGTAGAAGGCGTCGCAACCTTCGATCCGCGCTTAATTGATAACACCCGCTTTATTCCAGAGTTAAGTTACGAAGAGGCCTCTACCTTGGCCCTTCTTGGGGCGAAGGTCTTATATCCAAAGACACTTTTTCCGGCCAAAAGAAAGGGAATCCCGGTCTTTGTTGGTTCGAGTAAGAACCCTAAAGCAGAAGGGACGAGGATTCATGGAAACTGCGTTTCTAAAAAAGGTCCTAGAGGGCTAAGCTTTTTAAAGAACTCTGAAGGTAATCTCTTATCTCTTGTTGGAGACGAGCTAGGAAGCCTAGAGGGTCTGCCTTTTAAAAAGGTAGGAGAGTCCTCAGTTTCCGTAAGCTATCTTATTGAAGATGAGAACCTCGATAAGTGCCTTAAAGAACTTCATGAACTGGTTCTCTCTCACTTCTAAAGACAAAATCATAAAGTGGTGTTGATCCATCAAAACCTAGAACAGAGATGATCTCAATGATCTTCTTATCCTCCATATAAATAATAGTATCTATATTCTGGCATATCATAGAAAAGCTCTGTGAATTCTTAGGCGCGTAGAACTCTAGAAGTGTTCTTAGTCTATTTAAACATTCAGGGGCACTATTGGCGTGAATGGTGGTCATGAAACCACGGTGTCCCGTATTCATGGCAAGAACTAAAGGAACGACTTCAGCTCCCCTTAATTCTCCTAAAATAATTCGATCAGGACTGATCCTTAGAGCGTATGAACAGAAATCTAAAAGGCTTGCATTCTCTGAACTTAAAAGATGAGTGGTGTTCTTATCTTCAAGGGCAATCTCATTTGTATCTTCTAAGATCACTAAGTGTTCATCTTCTGGGGATAGGTTTAGTAAACTTTGAAGTAAGGTCGTTTTCCCTGAGCCTGTGCCTCCGCAAAGGATGATGTTTTTCTTTGATCTAACAAGCTCTTCAAGAATATCAGGAGCATCATAACTTGATAGCTCTATGGCCTCTGCTCGATGCCTTCTAAAGAAAACACGGGCGCGGCTTCCATTAGTAATTTCAGGATGGATTAAGGTCACCCTAAAAGACTCACCATCAAAGCTTACTTTGGTAGAGAGGTAAGGGCATGAAGTGTTCCAGTTTTGGTTGTTCTTGAGGGCCAAGTTTTCAAGAGCGTAGAGAAGGTCTTCGTCGTTTAGCTCTGTTTTTCTATGGAGGAGAATTTCATTAGATTGATCTTCTTTTAAAATCTCCCTTATAAACTTAAACTGGAAGACATTCTTAAACCAGTCTTGGCAGACCAATGAATTCTTATCATCGAGTATCTCTGGGTTAAGGCCGAGGAAACCCCAAGTGGAATCAAAGTCTTTAAATAAGAGAGCTGATCTATTTCTATTCACTTCTTGATAGAAGTCTAAAAGTATTCCCGATCTCATTCTTCCTCCAAATAAATAAGGCCAGTGATCTTCTTAAAGGCCTTAGACTTTTCGTTGTTGCTAAATAATCCTCCTATAAAGGGCGTAGACTTTACCCCAGGAAGGCCCTGATGATTTAAGGCATCGCTTTCAAAACTTATTTCAAAGAGCTGAACAGGTTCAAAGAGAGAAACCCGGGCGGAAGCAGATTCCTTACTACCGCTGATGGCCCCTTGGTTTCCTGGCTTGGTGACTTCGGCTGAATAGTCTAAAAGAAAACCACTGCCTTCAGGAATGAGTTTTAGTTTTAGCTTAAGCCCAGCAAATCTAAAGTTTGTATTTTGAACACCTTCTTTGGTGGTGCTTTGATAAGGAAGATCAGAACCTATTTGTAAGCGAACTGTCTTACCTGACCTAATCAAGATACTCGGCTCCGCAAGAAGGGAAGTCTTTATACCGAGGCTCTTTAGTTGTAAGAGGTTCTTTTCAACTAGCGACTGCCAGCCTTGTTTGAACAGAGATCTTAAGTCTCCTTCAATTTGATACATGCCCAGACTATGAGAGCGAGAGCTGCTTGATTCCGTTTGGATGATCTTCATCTTTAGACGATAGTTCTTACTTTGATTCTTATTATTATGGCGGATGAACTTTACGGCGAACTGATCAACTAGGAATTTCTCGACTTCTGTTGATGGTAAGCGGCTGTCACTCAAGTGGCAAATTAGTTGAATCAGTTGGAACTCACATTTAAAGCCGCTGATATGATCATCAAATAAGGCCCGGATGACTTTAGTGAAGAGTTTTTTCTTAAGGGCTTCACTAAGTAATACTTCTGCTTGAATTTTCTCCTCATGAAGGCCTGATAGCTTTAAGAACTGATTATAGGTAGAGACTTGATCTAGGTTTCCTGAAACCTTAAGCCAAGGCCCATTTGTTTGAATCTCGAGACCTAAGTTCTTAAAGGACTCGGCCAGCGAGAGTAGCTTGAGCTGGTTTGATTTTGAGAGGACATAGACCTGAATCTTTAAACGTTCATTATCTCTCTTCCAAACATGGATCTCTGAAAGCCCAAGCTTCTTGGCCTTTATAAGAAGAGTGCTCTTTTTCTCAAGGAACTTATGGGTTAGTGAGTCATTGTTTCCGACGGTAAAACGCTTTAGTCCGGGAAGTGAGATCTCACGAATTTCTCCAATACTTAAGATAAGGCTTTGATTTTTCATTGGGACCTGTAGGCTCGCGGAGCCCTGAGTCGGAAGCAATAAAAAAGTCAGAGCGAAAGCTTTGACATAGTTTTGTATTCTCGGTAAATACTTGAATCTACGATGTTCGCACAGTTGGTTTCGTTGAAGGAGAATTACAATGGTTTCAAATACACGTGTTACAAAAAGCAGAAGAGCCCGCAAGAAAGTAAATGCAGGTAGAAAAAGAAAGAATGCAAATAACAACAATGGTACAACTCCAAAGTTTGCAATCCACCAAGAAGAAAAAAAGTAAAAATCTGTTAAAGATATAATTAAGCCCATTCGCATTCTTGCGAAGGGGCTTCTAATTATTTTCAAGTTCATCATCCCAAAATACCCCAAGCGTCTCTTTCATCGTCTTTGTATAAACAATCGGAAATTCCATTTCTCCATCTTCTTTTATGCATATATGGGCCGCTGAAACTGAGGCCCTCTTACAGGGTTTATTCAACTCTTTGAATTGAACCATCTCGGTAGGGAAGTCCATATTTGAGTGAAGAACCTTTCTTAGCATTTCAGTCACAGCTTTTTGGCTCGGGTGAAAAGCGATTAAGATAATTTCTTTAGCTTCTATTGACGTAAAAAGTAATGAGCTTATTAGGCTTAATTTAAAAATGAATTTCATAGTTCTCCCTTTTTTTAATTTTCTTCTTAGAACGAAAATGTTTTGTTGCCGGATAAGCAAAGACTGTTTTGTTTTTTATTCGAATAAGTTTTTCCATATCTCGCTCTGGTATATCGACTAGATACTGGGTGCCTGACGAGTCGATCCCTTCTCTTAAAGATATCTTCTTAATAAGTTCCGCTTCTCTTGTGATGATCTTTTGATTCTCTGTCATGAGGATAACAAGGGTTTTATCCTGACCTAGGGAAGCTTGAGAGATTAGAGGCAGCTGGAGCCTGACGTAGCCGGAACGAACCTTTGAAAGAGGCTTAAGGGTGGGTTCTTCTTGCATGCTTAGAAGGAGAAAAACAAAAAGGTGGGAGAGGATCAAAAGGATCATCCACTTTAAGCGTTCAACCTTAAGCGGTGAGAGGTCATTATTCTTCAATTTTATTCCATTCAATTTGGAACTCCTTAAGTTGAACTTGAGAATTGTTCTCAATCTGTAGCAAGAGGCCTGCAAAGCTAGCTAGTATGAAAAAGAAAAGGCTTGTCCATAGGACTCCTTCAAGTTCAGCAAAGCCTCCTTGGAGAATTCTTTTCTCTTGATTTCGAACTTTGAAGAGAAGCGGCTTGAAACCTTGAGAGAACTCTGGAGGATGATGTTTTTGTTGCTTGACCATAAGTACTCCTTCCATTTCTTTTTCTTTAAGGCAGTAGTGCCATCAAGGCGCCTAACTAAGCGAGCGGACTTGGTCTTGTAAGGAAGAGTTCTAAGATAACTAAGAGAGAATAGGGAGCTGCAATTCTTGAAGCTCATGGCATTTTTCAATTCTGAAATGTGGATAAAGAGCTGAATGTTCTGAGCAGCTTGTTGTACTCTTTTCGCATAAGGAGAAATAGGGGGGATTGCTCTTGCGAGAAAAGCAGCATGAACCAGCTTGTTAAGGTGGCCCATCTTCTTTAGGTAGCTTCTCTTCTTGAATTCTGATTCTTTTAAGCATAGGTAGACTTGCTTTCTCTCCCTAATCACTTGATTGATTCGAATCGCTTTATAGGTATGTAAAATCCCAAGTGAGAAAACCATACTTAGGATCATAGGCGCCAGGATGCTTATTCCGTTTTGGTTAAGGAAGAGAGCTTGCTTTGTAGGAGGATCTTTTAAGGAAGAAACTCTTTTTATTGAAGGAGAGAACCTCTCTCTTTTTACAAGTAGAGAGGAGGTTAGTGCCGTAGCTGCGTTTATTAAGCAGCTTTGTTGTGATCTTAGAGAAGATCTTTTGTTTAACTTCATGAGAGCAGGACCTTTGCTTTAAAAGCTGATTCCCTTGGATGAAGACAAAGAAGAGTAAGAAGAACGCTGATATCCAGGAGATCATTAATTGGTTGGGATATGTTCAACGACAGTCTTTCTCATATGATTAATCCTGGTATTAACCACTGATCCAAATTGCTTAACTGCGGCTAGGCAGAATATACCTATGAGGCTGGCGAGGATCACATACTCGAGGACTCCTTGACCATTTTGATTTCTTAAACTGGGCTTAACTTGATTTTTTTTCATAGAAACTCCTTGCTCCCTATTGATCGGTGGTCTGAGTCTTACAAGGGAGGAGAAGCTTATCTTGAGTGCTTCTGTTGGAATTGTTTTATGAAGATCTCATCGAAGTTCAAAGTTTGAAGAGGGGATCAAAAAAAGAACCCCGAATTATTTTGCATCCGCCATAACTTCACTTTAAAATTGATATATGAACGAAAATACAAAGCTTTACGTCTTTGCAAAAAAAGAAGTGGCCCTTATTTTTATCTTTATGGTTCTTATTGCTGTTTCAGCATTTGTGCTTGGAGTTAAAATAGGGAAGAACTATTCCTATCTTCAATCAGGTCTTACACCTGAGGACCGGGCGAAAGTTGATATGCTTTCAACTCAAGAAGAGCAGCTTAAGGATATTACGGACCAAAGAGTCCCAGTAGATCCACAAAAGCTGAAAGACGAAACACATAAGGCCTTAGAAGAGAGGCTTAAAGAACAGCTTGAAAAAGAAGATGTGCCTAAAGTAGAGATGAAGTCTCCAGAAGAGGAATCTACTACTCAAGTTAGTGGAGAAGACTTCAATGGGAAGTTCACCATTCAATTAGGATCACACCGTAGTAAAAAAGAATCCGAAGAGTTTGCCAATGGTTTTAAGTACCGAGGTTATAATCCCATCATTAATGAAGTTGAAATTAGTGGTCGTGGAACTTGGTATCGAACTAGTTTAGGAGTATTCTCTTCCATAGAGGAGACTAAGGCCTATATCAAAAAAGAAATGGAACTTTTCCGTGGTCAAGATTACGTGATAGGGCGCTTCGAATAATTTCATGAAAGAATCAAAACTATATTGTCTCGTTATGGCGGGAGGTCAAGGCACCAGATTTTGGCCATCTTCAGTATCAAAAAAACCTAAACAGTACCTTCCCCTTATTAGTGATAAAAGTTTATTAGAAGAAACGCTTGTGCGTTTTGATGGACTTGTGGCTCCTGAAGACCGCTATGTCATTACTGTTAAGGCGCAAGAGCAGCTTGTGAAAGACTCGGCAGGGGATAAGATTGGTAAGGATGGAGTGATATTTGAGCCTAGTGGAAGAAACACTGGTCCTTGTATTTTACTTAGCTTGGCAAGTCTTATGGCCAACGGCGCTTCAAGTACGGACGTGGTGGCGATTGTTCCTAGTGATCATGTTATTCTTAATCATCAAGGCTTTAGAGATACCTTAAAAAAAGCAGCGGAGATCTCTTTAGGTCTTTCAAAGATAGTAACCATTGGTATTAAGCCAAACTTTCCTCATACAGGTTTTGGTTATATTCATAGAGGTCAGGAAGTCAGTACTTCGGCTTTTGATGTTGCCGAGTTTAAAGAAAAGCCAGATCTTGAAACAGCTAAAAGCTATGTAGCCTCTGGTGAGTACTTCTGGAATGCTGGCATGTTTGTGGGGACAATTGAGCGCTTATTAAAAGAGTTTGAATCCTGCGCTCCTACTATGTTTGAGCATTATAATGATTTAAAAGATGCGGCCAATGACTTCTCTAAAACGGGAGTTGTCTATGACCGGATTCCAAAAGATTCTATCGATTACGCCATCATGGAAAAATCTAAAGAAGTCATGACCATTCCTGCTGAATTTGATTGGAATGACCTTGGCTCTTGGGATGCTCTTGAGAGCGTTCTTGAAAAGAAAGATGATAATTATGTTGGGCAAGCAAAAGAAGTCTTCTTTGAGAAGGCCTCTGGGAATATTGTCTTTGCTCCGGATAAGTTTGTCTCATTGATTGAGGTTAACGACCTTGTTGTCGTCTCAACTGAGAACAATATCTTAGTCATCCCTAAAGAGAAGGCTCAAGACGTAAAGAAGGCAGTGGAATACTTAAAAACTAAAGACTTCGGTAAGGACCATCTTTAGTTAGGAAGTGGATACTGCTCAATCGATCTTGAAAAAACCTTATCAGACTGACAAGTATAGATTCTTCTAATCTCATCGAGATCAGGCTTCTTTAAATCTAGCTTATGACCTTTAGATTCAGAAATCTCTAAGAGTTTATCGTGAAAGGCTTCCGCGCTTCCATCTTGTTGACCAACGAAGGCCGCTTCTTGAACCCAGTAATAAAGATCTTCTCTTTTGACATCAGTTTTTTCTACAAGATGGTGAAGATAGTAACTTGATAAGTAATTGGTTCCTTCAAGAACACGCTTTTCAATAACGTCATTGTGGAAAACGAGATCGCGAACTGTATTGTCGAGTCTTTCAATGGCGTAGGCCATGATTCCAAAATGATCAGGTAGGTACATTCTCTCAGCAGAGCTATGAGAAATATCTCTTTCATGCCATAGAACAATATTATCGAGGGCCATTGAATGATGGCTGCGAAGAATACGGGCCATTCCCGTTAAGTTCTCACCACTGATAGGGTTCTTTTTATGCGGCATTGTTGAAGAGCCTTTTTGGCCTTTCTTAAAGCCCTCAGCTAATTCTCCAACGTCACTTCTATGCAGGTGTCTTATCTCAACAGAGAGCCTCTCTACGGCGCTAGCAATTAGAGCGCCGATGCTGACTAGTTTTGCGATCCTATCTCTTGGGATAACCTGAGTTGAAACTGCTTCAACATTTAAGCCTAATAACTCAGCGGCTTTTGCTTCATGATCAGGAGTTAGGATGCAGTAGTTTCCAACGGCTCCAGAGAATTGAATGGTGAGTTCGTTCTTATAAAAGTCTTCAAGTTCTTGGTATCTTCTAGCGAATTCATTGTAGTGACCAAGGAGTTTTTGCCCAAAGCTCATAGGCTCGGCGTACATACCATGGCTTCTTCCAATAGTTAAAACGTCCTTCATTTCAAGAGCTCTTGTGTGAAGAGTTTTTAAGAGGCTTTTATAAAGGGGAAGAATAACTTCTAAGCTTTCTTTTATTTGAATGGTTGTTGAAGAATCGATGATGTCACTTGAAGTGACTCCAAAGTGAAAGTACTTCCCAATCTCTGGCTCAACATTTTCAGTGATGCTTGTGCAAAAGGCGATGATGTCATGACGGGTTGTCTTTTCGATCTCATCAATTCTTTCAGGATTGATAACGGCCTTGTCTTTGATCTTTTGAGTGACTCCGGCTGGAACCTTATCGCCTTCAAGAGCTTGAAGAATTGCCAGCTCAACCTTTAAATAAGTTTCAAACTTATGATGGTCTTCCCAAATTTTAGAGATTTCTTTTTTTTCGTACCGTGAGATCATGCTTTCTCCTATTGAACACCTTAGTCAAAAGCGTTCGGGGGTCAGAAGTAGAAACTGTAATCAAGACCAAAGGTTGCCCACGTAAGGGTGAGGCTTCTGGCCGCCGAGCCTTGAGTTTCAAATTCTTGGGCTTTTCTAACTGAGGATAAGTTATAACTAAACTTGGCTCCCCAGTGGCTTCTAGCACCAGAACGAAAATGAACACCAAAGTCGGTTTTGATTCCGTAACCTGTGTAACTTTCAGAGCGAAAATTATCGCTAAAGGAGTTATAGGTCAAATAAGCAGCGACTGTTTCGAAGATATTTTGGCTATCAATCAAGCTTCTGATGTAACGCGTTCTGTAACCGAGGCCTCCGCCAAAGGTTAAGTTCGTCGCGTTCTCTTCACGTTGAAGTTCTGTCTCAGCACCAATAGCGGTATTGAGCCTAGTCATTTCTCGGTACTTTCCAGTCGTATAAGCTAAGCAGAACTCAAGCCAAGCCACCCCTAGACGATAGGCGTAATTTGCTTCAAGAGTTGTCACTTCAAAAGGGCTCTTTAGATCTGTATTAAAATGATAATTTAGGCCAAAGCGGTGTTGATCTTTTTGAGTGGAATAATCTTCTAGGAAGACTCCCATATTGCGGTCGATCTGACGGATGACAATATCTTGGTCAGAATCTTTCATCTCTTCATAGATATCATTATTCTCTAGCTCTTGAGAGCGAACACTACTCTTTCGGCTGCTTTTCTCTCCGGCCTCAAGAGCATCTAGCTCTGATTGTTCTACGTTACTTAGTCCGCCATTATTATTGGCCGTTTGAGCATTAGCTAAGCTTACTAGGCTAACAAGGGCTAAAAGAATTAAAAGAGATTTTAAAATAGGGTGGATCATCTTTTTTGCACCTTTTTGGCGACAGATTCAAAATTCTCACCAGGAAAGTCTTCAAGGCCTACACTTTTTGCCAGCTCAACTTTCTCAGCTAGGTGACTATAAAGAGTATTAGCATGAAGAATTTCAGTCTCAGTCATTTCATTAAGGGCCGTATGAAAGTTTTCATAGATTGTTTTTCGATTGATGTAATTCTCAAGAACGGTATCAAAGGTTTTTTGTAAGTTGGCCATACGAGCTTCTAATATCGTGATTTGGCTTTGGTAATTTGTTATGCGGTTATAATGAGTTCGAATAGTCGAGCCAGTATAATGAGCAGACTGAGCCAAGTTTTGAAAGGCTAAGTCTCTTTGAAGAAGCTTCGTTCTCGTTGAGCGACCATTTAAAAGACCACCTGATCCGGTTAGGGTCCAAGTAGCATTTACAGTTGCGATAAGTTCAATATCGGAAGTTCCTGATCCTACCATGCTCGTACCATTGGCAGCAGTCGTCTCATATCTTGTTCTATGCTGATTTTGTCCAAAGCTATGAGTATAAGCCCCAAGGTTCATTGATAACTTTGGAAGAGGGAGGTTATCCCTTAATGTTCTGGTATAAGTTCTTTTGGCGTTCTCCACAAGAGTACGGGCCGTGAGGATATTAGGGTTGGTCTTCTTTCCTATTTCGATAGCCTCTTTATAAGCCAAATTGAGTTGTTTATAATCAAGTTCATCGAGAAGGATATAACGAGTGCCAGGATCATCCGCTAAAAGGAAGGCCATTTGCTCGTCGGCCACAGTGGCCGCAATCTTTGCATCATGATAGTCATTCTGCGCTTTTAAGTACTCAGCCCTAGCTTGATAGTAATCTTGTCTTGGGATCTTACGAATCGTTATTTTTTCACGGTTCATTCTATAGATAAAACTAGAATGACGAAGTTGGTTCTTTCTTATCTTCTCAATCTCTTTAGTTCTATAAACTTCAAAGTACTTAATGATGAGGTTATGTCTGAGATCTCTTCTTTCTTCTTTTAGGATTTCTGTATTTCTTTGATAGGTGGCCTTTGCATTGAGGTAATTTAAATAATCCTTACCCCAATTAAAGATCGTGTAGTCGCCAATATTTAACCCAAGAGTCCCACTAGGGAGATTAGTTCTACCAGTTCTTGATTTTCCACCTTCTCTAAACTTACCAAGAGCTTGTTCTCCTGAGCTTAGAGTAATATCTAAGGTAGGAACCCAGAAGTCTTCCCAAGTATCTTTCCAGCCAAGATCTAAGATCTCACTTTCGTTTTCGCGTTTCTCTTGGTCGTAATTCTTACGAAGACCTTGTTCTAACACATCATTGAGGGCCAGAGACTTATAGCTGTCTTTGAAATTAAAACGCTCAACCTGCTGAACATAGCCGTCGCTTTTCATCTTGAAGGCTTTAGGGTTCACGCTTAAATTAGGTTTTTTAAGAAGTTCATTATCCGTCTTATAGGTGGACTTATCCTCCTGTGACAAAACGGGACCTGAATATAAAAGCCCAGATAGGCTTACTATGAAGATTGCTTTTTGAATCAAAATTTCTCTCGTCTATTCCGTGACGTATTGTGTGTGTTTTAAGATTCTTGCATAAAATTTTCGAAGGCACCAGAAGGTGAATGAATTTTAATTTAGTCTTTGAGAAGTATTTTAGAGAGTTATGCCGGGACAACCCTTACGGATGATGTTTTCTTCTTGGTTTTGGATTTGTACCAAAGTCAGTTTAAGCTCGTGTTCAAGGTGGCGTAGGTTCTTTTGAAGGTTTTGCTTAATAGACCTTTTCTCGCCGGGGACGATCTTTTGGATCTTTTGATTCCTAATAACGAGGGTCTTTAGTTTTTGCTTATGATCGATCTTAAGGTTCCTTTTATTCATTAGCGCGTCGCATCTCCTTGAAATTGAAGGATCTGTCACCACAGTGCTCCTATAATCTTGGGCATTGAGGTTAAGGGTAAATAAATATAGCACCACGCATAAAAATGATTTCATATAAATATTCTATCATAATTTTGCGAAGGGGTGAGTTCGTGATAAATTTGCTCCATTATTTGAACGGGTATTACCCCTTTCCTGACTTGGAGTAATTTTGACCAAAAGCAGAGTTTTGGTCCTCATTCCGGCTAGGTATGCTTCCTCTAGGTTTCCTGGAAAGCCCCTGGCCCAAATTGCTGGCAAGAGTATGATTCAAAGAGTCTTTGAGAATTGTACTTTAAAGGGCGCCGCTGCCTCATTTGATATCCAAGCCTACGTCGTCACAGATAACCAAGAAATTGAAACTCATGTTAAGTCCTTCGGCGGAAATGTCGTCAGAGTGGATGATGAAGTTGAAAGTGGTACAGAAAGAATCTATCTAGCTTTTCAAAAGTCTTCAGATAAGAAATTCGATCTTATTATCAATGTTCAAGGAGACGAGCCTTTACTCACGAGCAGCGAGCTTGAGAGGTTGGTTCAATTTCACCTTGATTCAAAGTTTGATATTGCTACTCTTGTTAAAAAGAATGAATCCTTAGAAGAATTTAAGAATCCAAATATTGTTAAGGCCATTGTTGCACCAACTGGAGCTTGTCTCTATTTCTCAAGAGAATCTATTCCTCACTTAAAAGAGGAAAAAGACTTTAAGTCTTGGTGGCAGCATATTGGTGTCTATTCTTATAGGCCTAAAGCCTTACAGAAGTTTTGTGAGTCTCCTCTTGGAGTCTATGAAAAAACAGAAAGGCTCGAGCAGTTAAGGGCCTTAGAAGAAGGTCTCAGTATTGGGGCATTAGTTACAAATTTAAACTTGATGGGAGTCGATACTCCTGAAGATATCAAAAAATTAGCCGAGGTTTTAAGTGAATAGTGCGAAACGGGGTAAACCCAGTAAGAAGTTTGTCTTTATCACAGGTGGCGTGGCCAGTTCTCTAGGGAAAGGTTTAGCGGCGGCATCCATCGCTTCTCTACTCGAGAGAAGAGGGATTAAGATTAATATGCTTAAGATGGATCCTTATATCAATGTTGATCCAGGAACGATGAGTCCTACTCAGCATGGGGAAGTCTTTGTCACTGATGATGGAGCTGAAACTGATCTCGATCTAGGTCACTACGAGCGCTTTACTTCACTTACTTTATCTAAGAGTTCAAACTTTACGACGGGGCAAGTTTATCTGCAGGTTATTGAGAATGAAAGAGAAGGGAAGTATCTAGGAAAGACTGTTCAAGTTGTTCCTCATATTACAAATGAAATTAAAAGAAGAATTGATGTAGCCGCTGAAAACTGTGAGCTCTTACTTGGTGAAATTGGCGGAACTGTAGGTGATATCGAATCTCAACCTTATATTGAAGCTATTAGACAATTTGCTCATGATGTTGGGCATGAAAATGTTCTCTTCGTTCACTTAGTTCTTCTTCCCTACCTTAGTGCAGCGGGAGAGTTAAAATCAAAACCAGCTCAGCATTCAGTTAAAGAACTTAGATCAATGGGGCTTTTTCCTAATATGATCATCCTTAGATCAGAGCATGACATCGATCCAAACATCATTGATAAGATTTCACTCTTTTGTAATGTTCCTAAGGGAAATGTTTTTGCTTCTATGGACGCTGATTCAATCTATAAAGTACCGCTTGCTTTTCATCAGCAAGGTCTTGATGACAAGTTAACGCAGCTTTTAGGAATGTGGACAGCAACCCCTAAGGTCGATGATCTTGAAAAGGTTGTTTATAACCATAATAACCCTCTTAGAGAAGTTAAGATCGCTGTGGTTGGTAAGTACACTGATCTTCAAGAATCCTATAAGTCACTTGAAGAAGCTCTTACCCATGGGGCATTAGCTAATCAATTAAAACTTAATACTGTTTATGTTGATGCTCAAGACTTAGAGGATGAATCTAAGGTAGAGGAAATCTTAGGTGAGTGTAACGGGATCTTAGTTCCAGGTGGATTTGGAGAGCGAGGAACTGAAGGAAAGATCAGAGCCGTTCGTTATGCTAGAGAGAAAAAGGTTCCTTATTTTGGAATCTGTTTAGGAATGCAACTTGCGATGGTTGAATTCGCTAGAAATGTTGCTGGAATCAAAGATGCTACGAGTGAAGAGTTTGATAAGAATGGATCAAAACTTATTCATTATATGGAAGGACAATCAAAAGACGGATCTAAAGGAGCGACGATGCGACTAGGGGCCTATGATTGTCATTTAGAAAAAGGAACTTATGCTCATAAGATCTATGGGAAAGCAGATATAAGCGAAAGACACCGTCATAGATTAGAGGTGAATAACGAGTATCTTGATAAGGTAAAAGAAGCAGGCATGGTGATCTCTGGGGTTAATAAGAAATTAAACCTCGTTGAAGTTATTGAACTTGAAGATCATCCTTATTTTATCGCTTGTCAGTATCACCCAGAGTTTAAATCAAGACCTTTTGCGGCTCATCCACTGTTTAAAACGTTTATTGAAGCTTCAGATAAAAGGCAGCAGCAATAATGAGCACTAAAGCGCCTCTTGAATTATTTATTGGTCCTTGTGTCCTTGAATCAGAGGCCTTGGCCTTAGAGATTGCCACTAGCTTAAAGAAAAACTTAGAGCCCTTTAAAGATAAAATTAAACTTACCTTTAAGGGCAGCTTTGATAAGGCCAATAGGTCTTCAATTGATTCATATAGAGGACCAGGAATAGATGAAGGCCTTCGAATCTTAGAGAAAATAAAAAAAGACTTTGGTTATCCAGTGATCACTGATTTTCATTACCCTGAACAGGCTTCTCAAGTGGCTTCGGTTTGTGATGTTCTTCAGGTGCCAGCTTTTCTTTGCCGCCAGACAGATATGATTCTTGCCGGAGCAAAGGCCTGCCAAGAAAATGGAAGCCGCTTAAAAGTTAAAAAAGGACAGTTCCTCTCGCCAGAAGAGACTTCAAATATTGTCTCTAAAGCTAAAACTTATTTAAAAGAAGATTCGATTCTTCTCACTGAAAGAGGAACAACCTTTGGGTATAATAGGCTGATTGTTGATATGGCCTCTTTTGAAATCATGAAAAGTTTTGGTGTTAAGGCCATTCACGATGCTACTCATTGTGTTCAAAGACCTGGTGGTCTTGGAACTTCTACTGGTGGTGCTAGAGAGCAAATACCTGCTTTAGCAAAAGCTGCTATTGCCGCAGGGGCAGATGGCGTTTTTATGGAAACCCATCCGAACCCTGATCTGGCTAAGAGTGACCCGACAAATTGTCTCTCCCTTGAGGCGATCCCTGTTATTGTTGAAAAATTATTACGAATCTACGAGGTAGTTTAATATGCATAATCATGACCTTCCTGACTTTCGCGCTATTGGAAAACATTTTAAAGCTAAGCTTAGTAAGATTAAAGTCTTGGCCTTTGATGTTGATGGAATCCTCACAAACGGAAATGTATATTGGGACGGAGAAGAGAGAGGCTTTAACCGGCAATTTAATGTTCTTGATGGTTATGGAATGCGGGCCATGCAAAGACTTGGTTATAAAGTCGGAATCATCACGGGCGGAGATAGCCTAGGCGTCTTTAAACGTTTTGAAGAAAACTTAAAACTCGATTTTGTGTATATGGGTAACGAAGATAAGAGAGAATCTTATAAGAAGCTAATGGCCGAAGGTCATGAGCCTGAAGAGATCCTTTATATGGGAGATGAGTTCTTTGACATGCCTTTAATGCAAAAGTCAGGATTCTCAGCAACTGTGGATCATGCTTCTCACGAAGTAAGAGAAGTGGCTGACTATATTTGTTACCGCAAAGGCGGAGCCGGTTGCGTGCGAGAGGTGATTGATATCTTTAGATACGCCAACGATATTGAAATACCAATTCCTCAATTTGATTAATTATGGATAAAGAAAAGTTAGATAACTTACAAGCAGTCTTAGAGGCCACGGAAGTTTGGCCCTGTCAGTATATGTTCAAGTTTATTGTCCCTGTTGATAATCACGAGTACCTGATAGAGCTCGTCGGTGATGCCGAAGTCATCCTTAAGCCCAGTAAAAAAGGGAACTATATGAGCGTTACCATCAAAAAAATGCTTCAAACTCCCGAAGAAGTGATTAAAATCTATGTAAAGGTTTCTTCAGTAGAAGGAATTATTTCACTTTAGGAGATTCCATGTCCCAAAAAACGGCCCTCGTAATCGGGGCAGGTGCCTTTGGTACTGCCATTGCATCTGTTCTTGCTAATAACTTTGATAAAGTTATCTTAAAGGTGAGATCTGAAGATGTTTATACGCCAATAAAAGAAAATGATGAGAACGCTGTTTATCTTCCGGGATTAAAGCTTCCAAGTCATTTAGTTCCGGCCCTCACTTGGGATGAAGTTGATGAGTTAAAAGAAGGCAATATTGAACTTATCGTCTCGGGTCTTCCGACGGCCGCGATCTCTGGATTTTATAAAGAGAACCTAGAGCGTTTTCAAAACTACCTTGAAGAAGGAATTCCCGTCGTCTCTCTCTCTAAAGGGATTGATCCCGTCACACTAGAGATGGCCGATGATCTCTTTTACGAATTCTTTCCTCATCACAAAGAACTCTTCACTTTCTTATCAGGACCAAGTTTCGCTAAAGAGATCGTGCAAGCACAAATCACTCTTGTTACTTTAGCGGGTCGCTCTAGAAAAGTTCTTACAAGCGTTTCGCAAATGTTTGAGTCCCCTTATTTTAAAGCGCTACCTTCTTATGATGTTAAAGGAGTTCTTTTAGGTGGAGCTCTTAAAAATGTTCTCGCCATTGCCGGAGGAGTCATCGAAGGTCTTGGTTATAACGACAATACCCGCGCGGCCATGATCACAAGAGGAATTGCAGAGATGCTAAGATTCGGAAGAGTCTTCAACGCCAGACCAGAGACTTTCTACGGCCTCTCAGGAATGGGGGACTTAATCCTCACCACAACAGGTGGACTCTCAAGAAATAAACAATTCGGTTTAGAGTTAGCGAAGGGAAGAACTCCCGCTGAGATCATAAGCTCACAAAGAACAACTGTTGAAGGTTATAAAACAACCAAAGCGGTTCATCTTCTTTCTCAAAAGTATGAGATTCGCGCCAATATTTTTAACGCCGCTTATGAAGTTATGTTTAATGAAAAAGAGGCCAAAGAAGTTATTGAAACTCTTATGAATACGCCTTCTCGCTTTGAATTAGAATAGAGAAGGTTTCTTAACGTAAGTAATTTCTCTTAATAAGAGACGCGCCTTTTTCGGTGCCGGCCCATTCAACCTTGATATGACATTCGATGCCACCTACGCCTTTTGGGCATAGTTTATCTGTAAGATTATAGTTCTTGCAGCCTTTGATATCTTTTCCTCGGATGATGCCTTTGGTTTGATAATAATTGATACACTTTTTAGCGATAGGAGTTCGTCCTTGCGGTAAGAAGGGTTTCTTAAAACCATCGACCATGACGAAGAGGTCGGCCGATCTACCGCATTGTTTTGCGTACATCTTAGTTAGTTTAATTGCTTTTCCAGAGCCCCAGCTATTGGCCATGATAATAAGACCTAGCTTTGGACGGGCCTGAGCTTCTTTTGAGCACTCAAATTCATCAATAACTTCTTGTAGCTCGGCCTTCTTACTATAGTGAACAAGTTCAAATCTTTTATAGGCATCATAGGGAAGGTTTTCGTGAGCGCCGCTTGGTTGCCAAGCATTCTCAGCTCGTCTGGTCCCAAAGCCACTAACACCGACTAGAACATAGTCCTTAGCGAAGAGCTCTCCTACAGAGAAAAGTAATAAGAGTATAAATAGAAGCTTCTTCTTTGGCGTAAAGATGGGTTTTCTCCTGTTAGTTAAAGCTCTATTTTGCCTTTTAAAGGGGGCCGAGGGGGAGAAATTCGTCTATTTCAGTAGAATTTATATGTCTAAAGATTAGACAGCTCTTTTTTAACAAGCTCTAAAAGGAAGGTTTCTCGTTGAACTGACATCCCTTTTTTCTTACTCTTTGAAATTGTGTTTAGGTTATGGGAAATGGCCTTCTCGATGGGGATCCAGAGGGGAGTCATGCCATTTTTAATCTCATAGTCTTCAAAAGAAGTTTGTCCTAACTCTTCGTCGACTGTGCAGGTATAGCAGTAAGAGATCATATGCTGGATATCAAAATCATCTTTGTACCAAGGGCGGTGCTCTTCGTAGATGCCGAATTCTTTTATGTTTTGAATATTCTTAGCGCCCGTCTCTTCTTTTAATTCTCGAATCATTCCTTCCACTTTCTCTTCACCATCATCAAGTCCGCCGCCAGGGAAGCTGTAATCATTGTATCTTTCAGTGAAAAGCATAAGAGCTGATTCTCCTCTGATAGCAATCGCCCTCGTTGAGTATCTTGTATGGCTAGTTTTTAACTTCTTTAATTCTATGTCCGGATGGGTTGAAGTCTTTAGGTGTCTCATAGAGTTAAATTAACTCTTTTAATTGGAGCCGTATTTTCTCAATCTCTTCTTTTGAATATAAGTTTTTCCTAAGCTGTCTTATTAAGGCTTGGGCCATGGTGAGGGCCTCAGATTTTTGAAAGAGGTTTACAACCCAGGTGGGGATATTCCCTTGAGGATCAGTGAAGGAGACGGCCTCTAGGAGGGTCTCTTTTTTCTCTTTATCCCAAGTCAGGGTTAGGTTGCTTGGATAGACGAGGGCACGGATATTTCCTTTTCTAATGATACGCTCATTTTGAACTGACTTGCAGTGGAGGCGGATCTTATCTAGGGAGCCTTCGATGATGGTATCGATTTGCACGAGGACTTCTCTATTATCAAAGGGAAAAGGCATGAGGACTTCTGCGTACTCAAGGCGGGAAGCTTTGCTGTTTGGAACTTCTTCGGCCCAGCTTGTTCTTAATCTAGGAATCCATTGCTTCTTTCTTTTGGTGTCTAAAAAGACGGCGATGATCTCTGGAATCGTGAAGGGTACCCAGACCTTTGCTTTGTAGGGATAGATATCGTTGATATCTTTGGTGCCCGTGAAGAGCTGGATTTTGTTTTCTTTTTCGAGAAGGACCCATTTGTTTTTTTCAGCATAAAGGGAAGTGCTTATTAATAAACAAATGGAAAATAAGAGAAATTTCATCACTCATCCTAGTCGAGTTTTGAGGCGATCTCTTTAAGGCTAATGGTTTCTCCTAAATCTATCAAGGTTCCATCTGGCTTTTGGATAAAATAAGCAGGAACACCGACATAACCCTTGGATTTAAGCCATTCTCCAATGATGGGGTCACGCTTAGTCCAGTCTGCGAGGAGGAGTTTTACTCCTTTTCTATCAATTAGCTCTTTAAAGCTTTTTGTTTCAATAACTGTTTTTTCATTCACTTTACAGGTAAAGCACCACTTCGCTGTAAAATCCATAAAGACATAATTCCCGTCTTCCTTATGGTTATTCATAGCGCTTTCACTCCAAACTTCCCAAGGAAGTCCTGTTGCTCTTTTTTCAATAACCATCTTTGAAACTCCAGAACTTAGAGCAGGAGAGTCTAATGATGAGGTAAAGATATTAAAGAGAAAGAAGGCCGGAAATAAGTAAAAGAGAATTCTTAGTGGCCACTTCTTAGTGATCTTATGATGAGCATAGATTGCAAAGAAGATGAGGACGATGGCCGTGTTTAATTTGATAAGGGCCGATGTTCCATCTACTTGCGTGGCAAAGACATCAAGGAGCCAAACCATAGTCAGAAGGAGGGTTAGTCCTAAGAACTTCTTAACCGTGTCCATCCACATTCCAGGTTTTGGTAACCAAGAGATAAGACTTGGAAAGAATCCTGTTAAGATAAAAGGAGCCGAGAGACCTAGTCCAATTGATAGAAAGGTTGCGTAGACATCAAAGTTAGATCCAGTAAAAGCAAAGGTCAGTGCTGTTCCTAAAAAAGGAGCACTACAAGGAGTCGAAAGAATTGTCGCTAAGACTCCACCAAAGAAGTCACCACTAAAACCATCTTTAAGTTTTACGGAACCAAGTTTGCTTCCTCCTGGGGTGCTAAACTCAAAGAGACCAAACATATTAAGCGCCATGACAAATAGAACAACGAGAGTCACTGCAATGAACTTTGGTGACTGAAGTTGAAAGCCCCAACCAATGGACTCGCCATTTAGTTTAACGAGGACAACGATACTGGCCATCAATAAGAAAGTTGCTAGGACCCCAAGAGTATAAAAGAGGTTATGTTTTAAGATTCTAGAGCTTGATTCTTCAGAATGGGAGATAAGCCCAAAGAGCTTTATTGAAATAACCGGAAGCACGCAAGGCATGATGTTCAAGATAAGACCACCTATAAAGGCGAAGAGGATATAAGTCCAGATACTCCTTGTGCTCTTATTGACGACCTCATTTATTTCACTAGCTTCTTGATCTAAGGCAGCCTTCTCCGTTTTTATCTCAGGATTTACATGAGGAACAGGGGTGAGGATCTTTATAAAATCATTTAGCCTTTCAGCGCCATTTAAATTAAAGGAGGTGAACTCTTTAGTAATCTTTTCAATCTTCCCGTTAATAGGGTTTGCGTATAAAAAAGAAAATTTGTAAGGACTAGCAAAGACTCCATCTGCTGGAAGCTTTAGAGGCGGCTCTGAGTATTCTCCATCCCACTCAATAAGAATCTTTGAATAGATATTACCTTTATTATCTTTAAATTTTTCTTCGTGCTTAAAAGTAAAAGGGTCTAATGGAAAAGGAGTAAGAAGATTAAGCGAAGGGTTAAGCTTGCTTGTCTCTGAACTTGTAAGGTTGGTAAAGAGAACAAGCCCGCCGGTTTCTTCATCTTTACTTAAGATCAAGTCGAGATTATCAGCGATGGAAGTCTCTAATGGTAGGTTCTCTAAGCGTTGAACAGCTTCTTCGCGAGAGATAAGCTGATTTCCAATGCTCGAGCCCTTTTCAAGCTTAAGAACTTTCTTTCCAGGAATACAAATATGCTTACAGACAAGCCACTTAGAAGTGATGACCATAGTGCTCGCTTCAATCTTCTTTAGCTGATCCGTGGAGGGCTCAAAGAAGAAGCTGTATTTCTTAGCATAACCAAAGGCCAGCATATTTCCTTGTTCAAAATATCTATTAGGGCTTGGCCATTCGAGTGGGACTATATTGATTTCTTCGCCATCAATCTTAAAGTCTGTTGAAGTAGGAAGTCCCGCATCCCCTGGGTTTTTCCAGTAAGTATGCCACTTAGGAGCAGCTTCGTAGTTTAGAACTAAGTATGTCTTTGAATCATGACTTAGTAGCTGCGCACCAAATTTAACGACATCATCTGGAACAGAGTTATCCGCGCGCAAAGAGAGAGAGACAAAAATAAATAAGATTGTAGAGATTAACTTCATATGACTTCCTTAACGGCAATATCTTAACAAAACTTTGTCTCTTTGTTACTAGAATACTGTCAGTTTTATGTCATGTGTCGCCTCAAGAGGGTTTTTCGCTGCTACTATAGGGCATGGCAAGATACCCCGAAAGAATCATTTGTTTGACTGAAGAATCCGTAGAAACTCTCTTTTATTTAGGCGAAGAACACCGAATTGTTGGTGTTAGCGCTTACGTTGAAAGACCTCCTGAGGCTAAGAAGATTAAGAAGGTTTCTGCTTTTACCTCGGCCAATATTGAGAAGATCTTAGAGTTAAAACCTGATCTTGTTTTAGGCTTCTCTGATATTCAAAAAGATATCGCAAGAGACCTTATTGGGGCCGGTATTAACGTCTACTTCGCCAATCACAGAAGCCTTGAAGAAATTCTCGATTATATCCTTTGCCTTGGATCCCTTGTGGGAAAAAAAGACGAGGCCATGGAGCTAATCAAGACCCTCGAGAATAACCTCTTAGAGGCCGCTGAGTTCTCAAGATCTCTTTCAAGAAAGCCACGTGTTTATATTGAAGAATGGGATGAACCGATGATTAGTGGAATCAGATGGTTCTCAGAGTTAATGGAAGCTTGCGGGGGAGTGGATATCTTCAGCCAAAAAGCTCAGCAGTCTTTGGCGGGGGATCGAATCGTTACTCACAAGGATGTCATCTCTTGTAATCCTGACTTTATCTTTGGATGCTGGTGTGGAAAGAAAGTAGATATAGATCAAATCAAGAACCGCGAAGGTTATGCTGGTATTGAAGCTATAAAGAATGACCGGGTGTTTGAATTAGACCCGGCGATCTTCTTACAGCCAGGCCCAGCGCCGTTTATAGACGGAATTCCCAAAATTATAAATTTCTTCAAGGATTTTAGATAAGTTGCCGATAAAGCTCTCGAGGTAAGTTTGAGAGTATTATACGTAGCATTTATTCTATCCCTAATTTGTTTGGCATCGGCCATTGCAGGTGAGCCTGTTTTTTCAAGCAAGGGTGTTAGCCTGACTTATGATAACGAGGCAGGCGTGTATGAAGTTTATAAAAATGGAAAGCTCGATAGTAAAAGAGTGATTCAAAGTTATGAAGATATCATTCACATGAACAAGCTTCTTAAGAAGTTAGGTGCAACGCCGAACGAAGAGCTTACCTTAGCCTTAAATAATAAACTAATGAAAAGTCTAGAGCCACCTTCAGAGGAGCAACTAGTTGAAGTAAGCGTTGGAAACTTAGACCTTTTAACCAAAGCAGCCACCCTTCCTGTTGAACAAGGGGCTTCTTGTGGGGTTCAAAGTGACAAGGCTAGGTTTAAATTTAGTGATAAAAAGAAAACAAAGACAGGTAAAAAGAAGGGATGGTTCTGTGCCTCTCCTTCAGAAAAAGAGTTATCCTTTAGTTATAATCCTAAAAAAGAAGCTGCTAAGATTAAGGACGACCGAACTTTCATGAAACGTTGGATGGGCGGTAATATAAAAAACAAAATCACCTTAGATACCTATAACGATAATCTTCTTCATGGTGGTGGAATTGCTTTAACAGGTGAACAAACTGCAGATGACCGCGCAAGAACATATGGTCATGCCTTACAGTATGATGCTGAAGGGGATGATGGAAGTTTTAGGATGCGTTATAGCAGTAACCTTTTCACAAGGCGCTCTCCTGATGTCACTAGTACAGGTGCTGAGGATCGTTGGACGGATGATGGTAAACTACGCTTAGATGCAATGGAAGAGACAACTCTTTTTTTAAGAGGAACTAAGAACTTTGATTCAGATAAAAACACTTATGGTATCGGAAGCTTCTCTTTTAGAGAAAGAACCGATGAGAACCGTGGATCTCAAGCACTGCAGAACTCTTGGCATGAGATGAGTGGTTCTGTTAAATATGATTATAAAGATTTTATGGACGATGAGTACTCCCTAGAACTTAAAGCAGGTGTTGGTAAGAAGTTTGAAGGTGACCTTGGTAAATGGCGCTGTAAGGCGGTTGTTGAAGGGTTAGCTGGAATTGATGCCTGGAACCTGGACCGAGCTGAAGTTGAAGTCTTCGCTTCTGTTGGCCTTGATTCTGGAAGGATGGGCGGACGTGAAGCTGATAACCCGTTTCTAGCACTAGATGCTTACACAAGACAAAGTATAGACACAGATGGACTTCATGAATCTACCTATGGGGCTAAGGTTTCAACTTCATTTAAATGGGGAGACTCTAGAATTAGTCCTTATTTAGGAGTTGAACTCATTGATGAAGAGTCAGATCGAATGTTTCAAACAGCCGATGAAGGCAATGAACTCATCCATACAATTGGCCTCGAAATAAAGTTCTAATAAACCTCTAACATCTCAGTCGTATCAGTAATAATCCCATCAGGCTTTATTGTAGAGCCTGATAAGTCATCCTTAATATTCGCGGTATAAACCATAACTTTAAGGCCCCTCTCATGAGCCTCTTTCATCAGTTCATTTGTTAAGACCTTGAAGTGTACATAGATCCAGCTCATGTTCATTTCATTGGCAAAATTTAAGAACTCTTCAGTTACTGGTTGTTGAAAAGGAGTATCCCATCCTGTTTCGCACTGACAGTAAAGATTAATAGAAGCGATGAGATTGGTATCGAATGAATCTATAATGACCTTAGAGCTTTTGATGGTTTTCTTTATTAAGTAAGCGATCTTCTTACCTAAATCTAAGGTCG
This sequence comes from uncultured Halobacteriovorax sp., assembly GCA_913061265.1. Classification (GTDB taxonomy): domain Bacteria; phylum Bdellovibrionota; class Bacteriovoracia; order Bacteriovoracales; family Bacteriovoracaceae. Next base: position 197,537 of record CAJXVS010000007.1, read on the forward strand.
CTGAAATATGTTTTTGATTCTTAGCTTCAATGAGAAAGTTTATCTTTCCATCGTATTTTTTTAGAACTTCTTCAAGAGTAAGAAGCTCTTTGAATTGAGGCAAGCTCCTTAGTTCATTGAGTGTGCTTCTAAAAATCCAATACTCTGTTCCATTATTATTATAAGTCGGATCGTGATTAAGAATTGGAATACCATCACTGGTGATTTGAATATCTAGTTCCACCCATTTAAATGGGCTTGAAATAACATTCTCTAGTGCCAGTTTTGAGTTTTCTAGTTCAGAGTTGGCTGGACCATTGATATTCCCTCGGTGGCTTATAAAAAGGGGGGCATCAGTTTCTTTAAGAGGAGATTTAGTGCTTTGCTCTAAAGTATCTTTTGGAAAGTAAGCATTATTGTTAATCGCATAAGCATGAAGGGGACTCATCTTTTCAATAAAGTTCTTCATGGTTAAGAGAAAGGGTTTTATCTCTTTTTGCTGGAGGCGCCCGAACTCTTCAGTGGCCGTCACTGTTAAAGTCTTCTTCTCTCTATCAAAGAATCCTTCCCCTTTGTTCTTCCAAAAATACATCCTCTCTTGAGATTCACCGCCAACGGCGTAGATGATCCTATCTGTAGGCCAGGTTTCATCTTCTCCTAGGAGGCTTAGACCCTGATCACAGGGGTGCCTTTGAAACTCTAAAAGAGAAGCTATAGTTGAAGGGATATCATGCTGAGCTCCTCTTCTTTTTGTGTATTGCTGATATTTATTAAGCTCTCCTTGAGTAAGGCCTACGATTGAAAAAGGAACCTTGAAACGATTATGTTCGTCAGCTCCTCGTTCAAGATAATAAGGAGTATGATCTCCAACAATCAAAAGAAGAGTTCCTTTTTCTTTTTCATTCTTTTCATACCAATCATAAAACTTCTTAAACTCAGAGTCGGCAAAGGCATAGGACTCCCAGCCCGCTAAGATCTTACCTTCGTCATCATCTTTATAGATGCTGAACCAATCTTTTCCGTCCCCGAACTCCTTATTCGCTTTAACAAACTTCGGCTTCCAAGTTTTAGGCAGTAAGTAAGGGTCGTGAGTTGAGAGGCTGAAGAATGTTGTAAAGTATGGGGAGCCTCCCTTAGATTCAATCCAAGATTGTAGCTTCTTGTACATGGTTCCATCGTCATAGCCCCAACCATAAACCTGATCGGGAAGGCTTGGGTCTAGCTCTATGATTTCGTTAAAGCCAACTCTTTTGAGAAACTCACGTTGATGCTCAAAAGAAAGGTCTGAACCATGAAAATAAGAAGTCTTGTATCCATTCGAACTTAGAATATTTGGAGTTCCTCTTACTCTCGGTGGAGGGATCTTCCATAGCATGTTGATTTGCGGCTGAGGAGGAAGGCCAGAGAATAGGGCAGGGAGGGCCTGTGAAGACTTTGATCCCGCCGCCAGAAAATGATGAAATGTTAAGTTCTCATCTAAGACTTTCTTAATATGGGGAACAATGAACTGACCTTTTACTTTTTGAGAAAGCTGGTTTGTCCCGAGTCCTTCTAAAACTAGCATGATGACAGATCTTTTATTCTTAACAAAAGTCTTAGAGGCCCTATCTTCACAAAAAGGTGCTTCAGGCTTAAGGCCGCCTCTTGGAGGAATTTGTCCTAGAGAGATTTGATAAGGGCGCAGGTTAGAGAAATCGACCTTTGCCGCTATGGCCTTGGTGTTCTTTGATTTGTCGAAAAAGTCTAAGACTAAATGGATCAGACCATGTCTTGTTCCAGCATACATCTTGCTACTAAAACTAGAGGAGCTTGCGTGGGCCGCGATTGTTAAGACAGCGAGAATGGAAACAACAAAAGGCCTTTTAAAACTCCCAGAGAGATTCTTTTTACGAAGAAACTCGCTTAAGAAGTATGTGGTTGAAGCAAATATGAGGATGAGCAAAGCAGAAGTTACATAAGGAGCGTTCGCTCCAATTGAAGATTCTAAATGCTTAAGCTGATCAAGATAGAAAAAGACATCCTTTGAAGGAAGCTTAAAATAGAAGCTCTCGTAAAAGAAGGTCAATACCATTGCTACAAAGTAGAGGTTAATAACTCCTAGAGATGTAAAAACTAGCGCCTTAGTTTCTTGTGGGGCGATAGAGACGGGGTCTTTCTTTTCTTTTTTCTTTTTCTTCTTACTGACTTCAGTTTTTTCTACAGAGTCCTTGAAAACAAAAAAGGAAAGAATATAGATAAAGAAGAAATTTGGGAAAAAGGAGAGAAGGATGCCAGCAAGGTAGGGGCCATCAAAAAAACTTCCTCCGACAAAGACAATAATGGATCTTAAGATAACAATGAGTATTGCTAAGGAGGCAGAGTAGATTAAGTGATTCAAATGCTTCTCCTAAAGAGTCATGATGGCAGCGCCGAGTCCTCCAGCGCTATCAGATAATTGATGTTGGTAAATACTAGGAGTCCTTCCTGATACAAACATCTTCTTAGAGAGATCAGCCTCTAAGCTTTCATAGATTAAGTTTTGTTTACTGACCCCGCCACCTAAAACAAAGTAGTGTGGGTCGAAGATATTATTCAGAGCTATTAAGAAGTCCGCTAACTTTTCTTTGTAATCATTGATAACCCCTAAAGCTAGGGCGTCACCAGATTTTGCTAGAGTAAAGATTTCCTCAGCATTTATGATCTTATTGCTGCCTTTTTGTCTTATCTTCATGGAGGATTCTATGGCCGGTCCTGCTAAGTATTGTTCAGCGCAACCGTTAAGGCCGCAGTAACAAGAATGGCCGTTAGTGACGAGAGTAAAATGTCCAATCTCTCCACCACCACCTTTTCCACCTTCAATAATCTTTCCAGCATTGATGAGACCACCACCGCAACCTGTTCCTAGGATGACGCCAATAGATTGCTGAGAGGAAACTAAAATCCCAGTTTCTTCTTGGTACTTTAAACCGGCGCCACATAAGGCTTCAGCCAGAGCAAAACAGCTTGCATCGTTATTGGCCGAAATCTTCTTCTTAAAGTTTAAGGCCTTTGTAAAATCGGAGACAAAGTCCTTTCCGATTAACATATGAGTGTTTCCGTTAAGCATCTGTTTCGTTTGTGGATGAACAGAACCTGGAAGGCCAAGTCCTATGCCATCAATTGAATCTATGCTTAGGTTATTTTCTTCGAGTGCAGAATGAGTCAGGGCCACAATATTTTTCAAGTAGGCTTCGTAACCATCGTCTCTAGCGGTGGGCATTCTTTTAGAAAAATTAAGTTTAATGTCGGTCGTTTGGTCTTCACGGGAGAGATTGAACTGGCCTATACCAGTGTTTAGCTGAAAAAGAGAAACCTCAGTCTTAGTCCCTCCGATATCGAATCCTAGCAAATACTCCATACAATCTTTCCTATTAGGCTATAGGGAATTATTCGATCTTTGATGATCCTAGTCAAGGATTTTGGGTAGTTATCTAAAGTAGTTGAACGAAAGGGGAGGTTTTGAGGAGATTCTTTAACATCCGGTTTAAGTTTTTCTCCTAAGAGTCCGATTAGACGTATGAAGAATAGTAATAGTCACTTTTACGGGCTGAATTATGAACATGAAAAATAAAAAATTTATCCTCCTTTTAGCAGCTACCTCGCTGTTTTCCTCTTGCGATTTGATGGATCAAATTGAATCGAAGGCCGTTGTTATTAACAACTATGAGCGAACTTCGCTTGCCTTAGCTAAGGACAATAGAGAGCTGAAGATGGAAATCGAACGCCTGCGTTTTGAAATCCAAGGGCTAGAAAGTACCAATAGCTTCTTAAAAGTTAAACTTGAAGATAAGAAAACTGAAGAGAAGGGAAGAGGATTAGCCTCAGTGGCTCCTGTTGCCGCTCAAAATGATTTAGTGAAGTACGATATTTATAAGTGGAGTCCAAACCAGATTTTGGCCACAGCAGAGACTTCATTTAGAAAGAAGGACTTTGAAAAGTCCGCTCAATTCTTTCATGCCCTTGCTGTTCATTACCCAGAACATAAAGAAATCAATGATAAGTATCTTTTTCAAGCAGGTGTCGCGGCTTTCGAGTCTGGCGATCATCCAGAGTGGGTTATTGCTCACCTTGACCGTCTTGTAAAAGAATACCCCGCTTCTAAATATTATAGAGGAGCAAGACTTTGGGGTGCTTTAACACATTTACAATTAGGAAATAGCGATCAGTTCTTCGAAACCGTAGAAGAATTTAGATTGAAATATAGAAACACGGACGAATGGAAAATCCTGAGTGGCCATTATGAAAAAATTGTTCAGAAGTACAAGAAGTAGTCTGGTAATAGCTTTTTTCGCTACCCTAGGGCTTATGGCAAATGCAAACGCAATTGCTCCAATAGCTATGGTAAGCGCAGTAAAAGGTAATGCCTTTATCCATCACCTTGGGAAGACCAAGAAAGTAAAAGTGGGCGATCATATCCACAACTTTTCTGAGATCTTTACTGAAGTCGGGAGTCAGGTCAGTTTTTCTGATTACTACGATCATCAGTATCACCTAGCGGGAAGTGGACACCTTAAGTTAAACGGGAAGACCGTAGAGCTTCAAGGAGGTTATCTGTGGCTTCAGTCTTTTAATAGAGAAGAATCATTTGCAGTTGAGACTGCTAATGCTCATGTTAATTATATGTATGGAGAATCAGTCATCTCTTTTAATTCATTTGATGGAAAGACACAGATCATGACTATCTCTGGTGGATGGGACTTCTCTAATAAATTTGAAAAGTATAGATCAGCCAGGCTTCAAGAAGGTCAGTTTTCCTTTATCTCAAAAGATTATGAAGGTGGCTCACCAAGACAACCAACTCCAATTGGACAGGGGTCTTTTTCTAAAGTGACTGGACTATTTGGTGGTGTTAAGAGGCTTAACCAACAAGCTTCAAGGGACTTTCAAGTTCACGCCAATGTAAAAAAGACAGAACCTACAAGCTTTAAAGTTCCTATGGTTAATCGTGGGATTGCTTCTCAAATTGAAGGGGATGAGTTTCCTACAAGAAGTGAAGAAGATAGCACTGCTCTTATTAGAGAGATTGCGGCTGCCGGAAAAGCTCCAGCTGCATCGCCACGCTATAAGCCAACCTACAAGAAGACGGCTTCAACAACAGAGAAGGAATCATTCTTAAGATATTACAACTCTAGAGTTTCAAAGATGAAGCCTACAAAGAAAGTAAGAAAGAACAGAGTTAATTATAAAAAGAAAAGTGGTGCAAAGATCTTTGTTTACGGAGCTGACTGGGCGCCTAAAGCTCAAAAGCTTTCAGGTGACATCAGAGTCTATGATCCAAAAAGACTTGAAGCAGCTGAAAAGCTAAGCCAAGTTCCAGTTGTTAAAAAAGAAGTTAAGCAAAGGGCCCCAGCTTCAGTCACTAATAAGCTAGAAGCTCCAAAAGACGTCTTTGAATCAACTCTTAGAAAAGAGTTTAAGAAGCAAACGCGTCATACTTCAGAGATTAATGACCTGATCAATGAGCTTCAAAGCTACGATCAGGACTATCAAAGATCATATTAATTCATATCCACTCAGTGCTTAATGCACTGAGTGACCAATCCTTTTCCTTCCCTAGATAGACTTATATCCATACCTCTTCGTTTACGTCGGCTGCCATTTATCGTATAATTCGAAAAAAGCCTGAGGTTCTCTATGTCAAAGATTTCTGATCAACCCGCACTAACTTACGATGATGTTCTCCTCAAACCTGGATATTCTGAAATCCTTCCAAGCGAAGCTATTTTAGAAACTCAGTTCACGAGAAATATCAAAATTAAAATCCCTATCGCATCTTCTGCTATGGATACTGTGACTGAGTCTAAAACGGCCATCACAATGGCCAAAGAAGGGGGCATTGGTGTTATTCATAAAAACCTCTCTATTGAAGCTCAAGCAGCTGAAGTAAAAAAGGTGAAGAAGTTTGAAGCGGGGATGATCACTGACCCCATTACTATTCATCCTGATGAAACCTTATTCAAATTAGTAGATCTTATTTCAACTCATAAGATTACAGGTGTTCCTGTTGTAGATGAAAATGGAGTTGCCGTTGGTATCTTAACCAGCAGAGACATGCAGTTTGAAAATAACCTAAGTCAAAAAGTTAAAGAAGTGATGACGCCTAAAGAGCAGTTAGTTACAGCTCCTGAGAATATTCCTCTTGAAGAGGCGAAGGCGCTTTTACATAAGCATAGAATTGAAAAGCTTCCAGTAGTTGATAAGGCTGGAAAATTAAAAGGGCTGATTACTATCAAAGATATTTTAAAAGATATTGATTATCCAAACTCAAGCAAAGATGAGCAAGGCCGTTTAAGATGTGCCGCCGCCATTGGTGTTGGAGAAAAAGAATTTCAAAGGGCCCTCGCTCTTTGCGAAGCTGGTGTTGATGCTATTGTTGTTGATACGGCCCATGGTCACTCTAAAGGAGTGATTGAAATGGTTAAGAAACTAAAGAAAGAGGTTTCCTGCGATATCGTTGCTGGAAATGTTGGAACCGCGGAAGGCTGTCAGGCCTTAATAGATGCGGGAGCCGACGCCATCAAGGTTGGGATTGGACCAGGTTCGATCTGTACCACGAGAGTGATCTCAGGAATTGGTGTTCCACAGTTAAGCGCTCTTCTTGATGCAAGAGATGTTTGTGAAAAAGCAGGAGTTCCTTATATCGCTGACGGCGGGATTAAGTATTCTGGAGATATTGTGAAGGCCTTAGCGGCAGGAGCAAAGTGCATTATGATCGGTTCTCTTTTTGCGGGAACTGATGAGACTCCTGGAGAGATGATCCTCTATCAAGGAAGAAGCTATAAAGTTTATAGAGGCATGGGCTCAATTGGTGCCATGGCCTTAGGTTCAAAAGACCGCTATGGGCAAGGCTCTGTCGATGAGGTTGGAAAGCTTGTTCCTGAAGGAATTGAAGGGCAAGTTCCTTATAGAGGAAGCCTTCACTCAAATATCTATCAACTTCTAGGTGGACTTAGATCTGGCATGGGTTATGTCGGATCAAAAAATCTAGGAGAGCTTCGAGAGAAAGCTCAATTTCAAATAATTACCGCAGCTTCATTAAAAGAGAGTCATCCACACGATGTCATGATTACTAAAGAAGCGCCTAATTACTCAATCAGTTAAGGGTAGAATAATGGATCAACAGGAACGCCTGATTTGGATTATCGACTTTGGGTCGCAGTACACTCAACTGATTACAAGAAAGTCTAGAGAACTAGGTTTTTCTAGTGAGATCATTACTTTAAAAGAAAGCCGGAAAAGAATTGAAGAAGGCCTAAGACCAAAGGCCATCGTTTTATCTGGAGGCCCTATGAGTGTCTCTGAAGATAAGAATGATTATGAATTCTTAATTGGTCTTGATGATCTACCGACCTTAGGTATTTGTTATGGCATGCAATTGATGGCCAAGCATTGGGGCGGAGAAGTTGAAAAAGGTCTTCAAGGTGAATACGGTCATGCCAAGCTTCATTTCGAGGGGGATAAGATTCCTGGCTGCCCAGCTGAATTCAATGTTTGGATGAGCCACTTTGATCACGTCATAAAAGCGCCAAAAGATTTTAAAACAATCCTCATGAGTAAGAATAATATTATCGCTGGAATCGAACATGAATCTAAGCCATATTTGGCGCTTCAGTTTCACCCTGAAGTAGAGCATTCTGAACATGGAAAAGATATTCTTCGTTACTTTTACGAAGACATCGCAAAACTAAAAAGTGATTGGTCCGCTAAGACTATGTTGATTGAAGCAAAAGAATTGGCCTCTAGTGTTGGAGACGAGTACGTCCTTTGCGCTTTCTCTGGTGGAGTTGATTCATTAGTGGCGGCCACTCTATGTCATGAAGTTCTTGGAGATAAGGTTCACTGCTTCTTCGTAGATAACGGACTTCTAAGACCTCAAGATTATCATCATATCGAGCTTCTCAAGAGAGAGACACCTCTTAATATTGAAGTTCTTGATTGCAAAGAACTCTTCCTTTCAAAGCTTGATGGAGAGGGAGACCCTGAAACGAAAAGAAAGATCATTGGGACTACCTTTATTGAAGTCTTTGAAAAAAAGGTTCATGAATATGAGGCTTCTCATAAAATTGAATTTAAATACTTACTTCAAGGCACCCTTTACCCTGATGTGATTGAGTCTCTTTCCCCTCATGATGAAGATGGAAAGAGTTCGACTATTAAGTCTCATCATAATGTTGGCGGCCTTCCTGAGAGGATGAACCTTAAGCTTCTTGAACCACTTCGTTTTCTTTTTAAAGATGAAGTTAGAGTGATGGGGGAGCAGCTTGGATTAAAACATGAATGGGTTCACCGTCATCCTTTTCCAGGTCCTGGTATCGGTATTAGAATCCTAGGAAAGATTGATCAAAAATCAATTGTTAAGGTTCAAGAGTCCGATCAAATCCTATTTGAAGAAATGCATAACTTAGATGTTTATAATTCTGTCTGGCAGGCCTTTACAGTTCTTCTTCCTGTTAACACAGTTGGAGTCAAAGGCGACGCCCGTGCATACGAGCAAGTGATTTGTCTTCGCTTAGTTAACTCTACTGACGGCATGACCGCTGAATGGTCTGATGTACCAAGGAAGTTTCTCTCAAAGGTTTCTTCTCGAATCACTAATGAAGTGGCAGGAATCACAAGAGTTGTCCTCGATATCACAAGTAAGCCCCCCGGCACTATTGAATGGGAATAATCCTATAATTATAGGTAGATAGAAACGCAACTTTCTTATTGCCTCTCTCGTAATACCTTTAGGAACAAAACCTGGAGGTCATTATGAAGTTCATCCTATTTTTCTCATTACTTTTAAGCCCTTTTGTCTTTGCCGAAGAAAACCCTGAGAAAGCGGAACGCTTTAATAAGGTTAAAGAATTGGCCATGGAAAGGATCAGTTCAAAGATGAGTCTCTTAGAAAAAAATAAGTCCTGTATAAGCTCTGCTAGTTCAAGAGAAGAGCTCAAGAGCTGCCGTAAAGCAGGAAAAGAAAGTAGGCTCCAACTTAAAGAAGAATTTAAGGCAAAGCGAATGGCCTTTAAGAACTCTAGGAAAAAATAAGTAAAAATGGCCCTCTTGAAAGAGAGGGTCTTATATTAGGGCTACTTGTTCAAATTTTTGTGATCTTTTCTCTTTCTTTACTCTATGTTGAAGGACTTCATTCTTAACAAAATGATCCTTATGAGTATGGATAACAAAGAAGCTCATTTCAGGATACTTTCTCTTAAGCCATTTCATCTCTTCCATTATTAATTCTACGTTATGAGGATCATCGTCACTCATCCCAAAACGATGATGAGGGCTATAGCCATAAACGCGAATCGCTTCTTCGACAGACTCTCTAATAGCCCCACGTTTTAACTCAGCGATGGAGCTCTTTAGTTCTTTATCTCCTAGTGCAATCCGAACTTCGTTATTACTAACCGGGTAGATAGAAAGAAAGTTTGGATGATTCGGAAGATGGCCTTCACTCACCATAAGCTTTACGCCTTCTTCGATTGTTGAGGCGTCATGTCCACGGGCCGTGATCACACTCATTGGGCGGTGATTAAAAGTAGCGTGATAAAAACAGTTCCAGCTAGGCGCTTTCCAATCATACTCAGCATTTTGAATGGCCTTAGCCACATCTTGAACAAAGGTTTGTTTCTTTCTAACGATCTTATCGAGAAGACCAAAGTTATGGTCTCTAAAGTAACGAAAGCTTCCAGAAGTATCATCGAAGTTTAAAAAGTAATCAGCATAAGGACCGCTTGATCCGATCCTTTTATTTTCCTGAGCGAATTCCCCAGAGCCAACAAAGACTTCTACATTTGTTTTTTTATGAAAGAGAACAATTGGTGTTGAGAGGTAGACAACATTATCGTCGAAGTCGAAGAAATAGAAACTCTTCCCACCAAGATGGTGGTTGCGATCCTTTTCTTTTGGTCTCCCAAAACTAAACTCTAGTTGGGACTTTGTGACCTCTCGGCTTTTCTTACCAATGACCATTAATTCTCCGTATGACGAAATGCATTATCTCGTAAAATCGGGCTCTTGGCAATGGAAGTGAAAAATAGTGAGGCTTTCTAAACGGGCCGGGTTCTGACATTGATTCCCTAGTAAAATCAGGGGGATAAAAGTAGGATTAGGGAAATGAAAAGGAGATAATATGAGTGATTTAACCCGAAGAGGCTTTGTTCAATTCTTAACTGGAGCTGGTGTCCTGGCCTTAAAGGTGGGGGCGATCGGATCTCTTCTTCCTATGAGTTCTTGTTCAACTTATAAGAACCTTAAGAAACTTCCTTTTATTCCAATGTCCCCCATTCAAAGTGATGAACTTGAAAGCGTGGACGGATTAAACTTTCATATCATGGCCCGTTGGGACGATATTATAAATTCAAATGGTGAGCGTTATGGCTTTAATAACGACTTCACTTCAAGCGTTCCTTTTGAAGGAAAGATGGATGAATCCATCCTTTGGGTTAACCATGAATACCTCTACCCAAATATGTTTCATAACAGAGATGTCTCCTACGCAGGAAAACGTTCAAGGTCTGAGATCATCAAAGAGATGAAGGCCCTTGGTGGATCTTTATTAAAGATAAAGAAATCAAAAGATGGTCTTTGGAATATAGAAAAAGATTCTAAGTACAATAGAAGAGTCGACGGTCAGTCGGCGATCCCTTTAGTGGCAGAGAGAAAAATCTCGGGTCATAGTATTGCTATTGGTACCCATGGAAACTGCGCCGGGGGCTTAACTCCTTGGGGAAGTTTCTTAACTTGTGAAGAAGGTTATATGCTTCACTTTACCGAGAGAAATAGTAAGGGCGAAGTTATTCAGAAACCACCCTTTAATTGGGAGCAACACTTTAAGCACCCAGGTGAACATTATGGTTGGGTTGTAGAAGTAGAGGCCTTAACGGGTAAGGCAAAGAAGCTAACCGCTCTTGGGCGCTTCTCTCATGAATGCGCTACTTGCGTCTTAGATAAAGATGGGAAGACTGTTGTTTATTCAGGAGATGATAAAGAAGGGGAGCATATCTATAAGTTTATTTCCGAAAAGAAAGGAAGCTTAGACAAGGGTGAACTCTTCGTTGCTGATATCGTTAATGGAAAATGGATTAGCATGGACATTAATAAGCAGCCCAAATTAAAAGAGGCCTTCAAAGATCAAACTGAAGTCTTAACCTTTTGTCGAGAGGCCTCTAAGCTTGTTGGAGCCACTCCTTGCGATCGACCTGAAGACATTGTTATCAATCCCCATAATGGAGATGTCCTTGTTACTCTTACAAATAATAAACCTAAAGGAAATTTTCACGGATCGATTCTAAAGATTTCTGAAAAAGATTCTTATTCAGGTATGAACTTTAGCGCCTCTGACTTTATGGTTGGCGGTGTTACTAATAAGTTTGCTTGCCCCGATAATATTGAGTTTGATAGAAATGGAAACCTTTGGCTTTGTTCAGATATGTCTGGCAGCGATATGAATCGAAAGACTCCCTATCTTCCTTTTAAAAATAACGGACTCTTCTTTATACCCTTAAGTGGAGACCTTGCTGGGACTGTGCATCAAGTGGCCTCGGCCCCAACGGATGCTGAGTTCACGGGGATTAGTTTTTCACCAGATGGGTTAAGTATGTTTTGTTCTGTGCAGCACCCAGGGGAGAAGTCCAAGAGTATGAAATCCTTAAGAAGTCATTGGCCTGATGGTGGAAACTCTTTACCACGCTCTTCGCTCGTGCAGTTTTATGGGCCTGTTATCGACCAACTTCTAGGCAGTTAAGAGACTAACTTACATTGTCTAACTGGTCGTAATTATAGGGGTTTTTAGTAAAAGCAAAACTGACGGATAGTGAAAAATATTATAGTCTTTTACTCAATACACACAACACTGAGAGAGACATTTAATGACTGAAATTACTTCCATTCGGGAAAGCCAACCCGACTCGTTTGTACACTTGCATCTACATACCCAGTACTCTCTTCTTGATGGTGCCATCCGCTTACCTGACCTTATTGAAAGGGCCACGGAGCTTGGTGTTCCTGCCATCGCGCAAACAGATCATGGCAATATGTTTGGGGCGATTGATTTTTATAAACGTTGTAAGAAGGCCGGAATCAAACCGATTCTGGGTTCAGAAATATATTTTACTCCAGGCTCTCGCTTTGATCGTAAGGCCGCCAAAAGAAATAAATCAGTTAGTTCTCAAGATGAAGAAGAGTCTTCAAGACAGATTCACCATCTTATTCTTCTGGCTAAAAATAATGTTGGATATCAAAACTTATGTAAGCTTCTCTCTCATGCCTACCTTGAGGGGTTTTATTATAAGCCTAGGGCCGACCTCGATCTTCTAAAAGAATATGGAGAAGGTCTTATCTGTACGACTGCTTGTTTAAAAGGAGAGGTTGGTTATAACTTCTTTACCGGTCAAGATGAAAGAGCGGTTAAGGCCGTTACTAAGTTGCATGATCTCTTTGGTGATGACTTTTATTTAGAGATTCAAGAAAATGGAATCCCTGAGCAGAAGATTGTTAATGAAAAGGTGATTGCTTACGCTCAAGAAAATAATATCAATATTGTGGCGACTAATGACGCTCACTATATGACTCCTGAAGATGCAACGGCTCAAGAAGTTCTTCTTTGTGTTCAGACCGGGAAGACCTACGCTGACGAAAATAGGATGAGAATGACTTCTCGCGAGTTCTACTTCAAGACTCCTGAAGAGATGAGAGAGGCCTTTAGTCATATTCCTGAAGCCTGTGACAACACTCTTGTTATTGCTGATAAATGTAATGTGGAACTTAACTGGACGGATGATGATGGAAATCAGATCTATCATCTACCAGACTTTCCTATTGAAACAGATGAAACAACTGATGACTATTTTAGAAGGCTCACAAGTGAAGGTCTTGAGGAGCGTTTTGCTGGTCCTCAGTTTGCTAAGATTCGAGTTGAAGAAAACTGGGAAGAAGATAAACAAAGTTATTACGATCGCCTGACTGAAGAAGTTGAGATGATCATTAAGATGGGGTTCCCTGGTTACTTCTTAATCGTTGGTGACTTTATTAAATGGTCTAAAGACAACGGCATCCCCGTTGGTCCTGGTCGGGGTTCTGGTGCTGGTTCTCTAGTGGCGTATTCACTAGGAATTACTAATATCAATCCACTTCCTTATAACCTTCTTTTTGAAAGATTTATTAATCCTGAACGTATTTCTATGCCTGACTTTGACGTTGATTTTTGTCAATTCGGAAGGCCTAAGGTTATTGAGTATGTAACAAAGAAGTACGGAGAAGATAATGTTGGTCAGATTATTACCTTTGGTAAGCTTCAGGCCAAAGCTGTTATTAAAGATGTCTCCCGTGTCTTCGGACTCTCTTTTTCTGAATCAGATGTCCTCTCGAAACTCATTCCCGATGAACTTGGAATCTCACTAGGTAAATCCTTAGAGATGGAGCCTAAGTTTGGCGAACTTATGGAATCAGATCCTAAGATCCGCCAGATTATAACCATCGCTCTTAGGTTAGAAGGACTCTATCGTCACGCTGGTATTCATGCGGCGGGTGTTATTATTACCAATAAGCCTCTCGTAGAATATTGCCCTCTTTTTAAAGGATCAAAAGGAGAGAAGGTTGTTCAGTTTGATAAAGACTTCTCTGAAGATATTGGGCTTGTTAAATTTGATTTCCTTGGTCTAAAGACTCTTACGGTTATTGATCACGCAGCCAAATTTATTCAACGAGATCATGACCCTAACTTTGATATTGAAGAGATTGATATCGAAGATAGTAATGTTTATGACTATATTTCAGAAGGAAACTCAATCGGAGTCTTCCAGCTTGAATCTTCTGGGATGATTGATCTTTGTAAAAGGATTAAGCCTGGAACACTCGACGATATTACCGCCATCAACGCCCTTTATAGACCTGGTCCCCTTAACTCTGGGATGGTTGATGACTTTATTGATATTAAACATAAGAGAAAGACTGAATCTTATCCGTTTCCTGAATTAGAACCGGTTCTTAAAGATACTTACGGGGTTATTGTCTACCAAGAGCAGGTGATGAAGATCGCTCAGGTTCTTGCCGGCTACTCTCTAGGTCAAGCGGATATTCTTCGTAAGGCCATGGGAAAAAAGAAGATCAGTCTTATTGAAGAGCATAGGGCCATCTTCTTAAAAGGGGCCGATGAGAGAGGCTTTGATCAAAAGAAAGCCGATGAGCTCTATCAGCTTATGGCCAACTTCGCGGAATACGGATTCAATAAGTCTCACGCCGTGGCCTATGCCTTAATCGCTTATCAAACGGCTTTCTTAAAGCATTATTATCCAGCCTGTTTCTTCGCTGCACTTTTATCAACGGAATTATCTAATGTTGATAAAGTGACCATCTATATTAACGATGCGAAGAATTACGATATTGAAGTTCTTCCTCCAGATGTTAACGAATCTCTCTGGCTCTTCAACGTTGTTGAAAAGAATATTCGCTTTGGATTAGGAGCGGTTAAGAACGTTGGTGAGTCTGCTGTTGGCTCTCTCATCGCTGAGAGAACCGAGAACGGAGAGTTCAAAGGCTTTATTGATTTTTGTCAAAGAGTCGATCTTAAAGTTATCAATAAAAGAATGATCGAATCCCTGATTAAGGTTGGTGGCTTCGATGGTTGTGAGCGCATGAATAGAAAGACCTTGCTTGAAAGCATGGAACTCATCATTGCTTACGCTCAAAAGAAACAAGAAGAAAAGGCCCTCGGGCAAGTCTCACTTTTTGGTGCAGAGGAAAGTGATCCTTCCACCACTATGGAGCGCTTAGATATTCAAGAGATTGCGGACTTTGATGACCGTGAAAAGCTTGGCTATGAAAAGGCCCTTATGGGCATCTTCGTAAGTGGCCATCCTCTTGATAGATTTAAGGATGTGATCAAACAGCTCTCTTCTATGGAAATTTCTACCCTTATGGATATGACTGGATCTGATAAGCGTGAGGTCACTCTTGCAGGGATGATCACAGGTAGGAAAAATATTCTGACTAAAAAGGGCGATAAAATGTGCTTTGCGACGTTCGAGGACTTAAGCGGAAAGCTCGAGTGCATCGTGTTTCCGAGAACTTTTGCCGAGTATGAAGAGATCCTTTCATCAGATGAACCACTTGTCATGAAAGGCTTTAGTAACCTCAATGAAGAGCCTAGGAAATTTTTTCCGGAGAAGATCTTAAAACTTCGAGATCAGGCAGAGGATAGGGTTACTGGAGTAAGAATTAATGTTAAAATAGATGAGCTTAACCAAAAGAGGTTAGAGCGTTTTAAACAGGTACTTCTAAGCTATAGAGGAACTGTTCCTTTGGATGTTATTTTTGAATCTGAAGAAGGAAAGGCTCGCTTGCCGCTAGGGCAAGAGTTCTTAGTTAACCCGACGCCGCAGATGGCCGCAAAGGTTAACGAAGTGTTTCAATCTAACAGCGTCAAGTTTATTGTCGATGGAAGAATTGAAGAAGTGCAATTTAATTAATTAGAATCAGGCTCTAAGGAAGGACGTCATGATAAGAAAAAGTTTATTACTTTTAGTGTGCTGCCTTTTCAGTACTTTCGTTATTGCTGATAGCAATTCAGGTATTGATGGGGAAGGTCGCTTTTACGCAAAAGATGACGACTCACTTAGTTTTATAAAATCCCAATTACTTCACTCTGCCTTTAGCGATGTCATCACCAAAGAACTTAAGTTCTTAGGTCTTGATGCCTCTCAGTTTTGGAAAAGCTATGATGAGAAGTTTGAATCATACTTTTCACCGATCAAAGAACAGATGCAAAAGAAGTATGGCATGGACAATAAGCCTAACCTTGCAGCGAAAAAGAAATTTAATCAAAGACATAGATTAAAAAGGCTTGGGTTAAAAGGAAAGTATGGTCGTTTAGATAGGGCCGTAACTAGTTATTCAATTAAGAAGATGACGAGGTCTCCTCAGATTCCAAACTCTAGGTATATCAACCTAAGCGCTAAAGTCGATAGAAAGTTACTGAAGAAAATCTACTTTCAAATGATCTCGGATAGAGATGCTAAAGAGATTAAAACAATCTTTGTTTCAACAGACTTTGATATTCATGATCTTAACTGGAGTGAAATCGGGGTTGAACTTGAAAAAGACTTTACCACTGTTATCAGAGATCATTGGAAGAAATGGTTATCTGAAAACTTAAAGACTCGCTTTGGTCAGATAGAGCTAACAGATCCTTCAGTTGATAAAGAGTTAGAAGGCTATTTGAAAGCGCCTAAAGAAGCGGCCGTCACGGCAACTTCTGAAGACGCCACTGATCCACTTCCCTTAAACGAATTTAACGATGGTCTTTGGTTAAAAGTAAAGATTGGTCTTTCAAAGGTTAGTGAAGATATGCTGATGATGACTAGAGTTTATAGGTTGTCAGGGGATTTTATTTTAGTCGATATGAATACAGGGGAGATCGTTCACAGTTTTGATCTTCCTATCCTTACCAATAAGTATAGCTTTGAGAAGACTGCCCAGCTCTCAACAAATATTGCGACTTGGATTTATAGAAGCGCTTCATCTGAGTTTACAAGATTCGATGAGAAAATCGCGGCAATTCCTGTTCAAAAGAAATCTGTTGATCTTATGATCTCCGGAGCTGAAACATTCTTAGACTTTGAAAAAGTGAGCGATATGCTGGCCATCAAAGGCGCGAGTCAACGCTTCTCTTCAAAGTTGATTACCTATGAAGGAAAAAAAGGAAAGCTTAGGCTTAAGTACACAGGAGATAAAGAAAGCCTCCTCGCAACACTAGCAGCTTTAACTGAGTCTAAAATAGATGAAGGCCGTTTTCTTTCTAAGGCCCCGGATGAAAGCCCTTTTAGCTTTGTCCTTGTAAGTGAAATAGCACCTGCTCTTGAAGATATAAAATCTAAGGATATGAAAAATGAAAATGTATCTCAGTAGCAAAGGACCATTCTCGATTCTTATTGCTTTAGTTCTCGCTTTCACCTCATGTTCAAATGAAGTGATTAAAAGAACTCAGCAAGGAAAAAGACCTCGGGCTAAGGCGCGTAAATACTTTAGTGGTGTGAAAAAGAAGGTGGCTCTTTTAAACTTCTTTAACGAGGCTCCTTATGGTGGAGAAGACTTAGGGATTACCGCTACAGAAGAGTTGAGAAAAGAGCTCTCACGTACTGGCGAATTTATTATCGATCCCATGGCCAGAAAGCTTTTCGGAAGTTCTAAAGAGATCTATGCTGGTGGTGGCGTTAAGCTTGTTCAACTTGCTCGAAAAGCAAAGGTGAGCGGAGTAAACTTTGTTGTTTTTGGCCGAATCACTCATGCTCGTATTAGAGAAAAGATCGACGAGATTGGTGTTGTAAAAGAGACTAAGTCTTATACGGAAGCAAAAGTAGAGATAAGAATCTTTGACGTTAATTCAAATAAAGAAATCTACACAGAAACCCTAAGAGGCTATGCAGATGATGCTTCTTTTAGATTCTTTTCTCAAAAAAGGGAAGAGCGCCTAACTTATCGGCAAGAGCTTTTAAGATACGCCATTAGAGTGGCCACGAGAAAGTCAGTTCCTCGTATCTTAAACATCTCAGCTAAGCTTGATTGGGTCGGAAGAGTGGCTAAGATCATCGGCAATAGAATCTATGTTAATGCTGGACGCAGAAGTGGAATCCAGATTAGTGATATTTTAAAAGTTATTACTGAAGGACAAGAGATCTATGATCCTGAAACTGGTGCTTTGATTGGCGTCTCTAAAGGCGAAATTAAAGGAACCGTTGAGATCATTGATTACTTTGGACCAGATGGAGCGATTGCGATCCTTCACTCTGGAGGATCAGTACTGGAAGGGGATTTTGTCCAACTTTATTAGCCAAGCCTCTTATAAGCTTTTCAAAACAGCTGCCTTTCAGCTGGACCCTGAGTTTGTTCATGAGCATTCAATGGGTTTTCTCTCAAAGTTCCCTGGCCTCTCCTCTAAGATTTTTGGGGAGAATGACTTAGGGACAAGGTACACTCTCAATATTGGTGGAAACTCTTGGCCTTTTCCAATAGGACTTGCAGCGGGCCTTGATAAGAATGCCATGGCCATAGATTTCTTTAGCAAGCTTCCCCTTGGCTCTGTGGAAGTGGGAACTGTGACTCCTAAGCCGCAAGCAGGAAACGATAAACCAAGGCTGTTTCGCATAGTTGAAGAAGAGAGCCTTAGAAACCGTATGGGTTTTAATAATGATGGGGCTGATGTCCTATTAGAAAGAATTAAAAGATCACAAAAGAACGGAAGAGTCCTCGGCGTAAACTTAGGTAAGAATAAAACCACGCCCGCGGATAAGGCCTGTGACGACTATGCAACTCTTTATAAAAAATTTGCTTCTGATTGTGATTACCTAGTCATCAATGTGAGTTCACCAAACACTCCTGGTCTTAGAGACCTTCAAGGGGAAGAGGAGATGGACCGCATCTTTGATGCTCTAGCTCCTCTTAGAACTGAGAAGCCTCGTCCTCTTTATTTAAAGATAGCGCCAGATCTCTCTGATGAGGGAATCTTAAGTCTCGTTGAGATAAGTAAAAAACATAATCTAACCGGATTGATTGCTACTAATACAACCATCATGGAAGAGAGAGGTCCCGGTGGCGTCTCTGGTAAGCTTCTTGCTCAAAAGGGTAGGGAAGTAAGGTTTAAGATTCTAGAGGCCTTAAAAGAAACTCCTGATATTGACCTTATCGGAGTAGGAGGAGTCTCCTCTTCTCAAGACCTTTTTGATTTTTGGAAAGCAGGTGGAAACTTAATGCAGGTTTATTCAGCCTTTATCTTTCAAGGACCAGCTCTTCTTCAAGGAATCTTTCAAGACGTAGAGAAACTTCTTCAAAGAAATGATAGCGATAGCCTCTCTCAGTTATTAGAAAATAGGGATAAGATAGATTGGTTATAACGAAATCAGTTATCGTCTTTACTCTTAGTCTTCTCTCGGGTCTTCTCTTTAACCTTTTCTTTTTTAATCTAGGACTCCTTCAAGTTCTCTCTCTCTATACATGGCTAGGGAGTCTTCTTCTTGGGAGCTTCTTTGGTTCTTCTCTTTTTACGAAGATGGGTCACAAAGAATTGATTCCTTTTTCACTCCCAATAACTCTACTCTTATGTTCGTGGGCCTCTTGGCTAGTCTTGCATCTCATCCCTGTTAACTTCACAGCACCCTTGGTTCTCCTTCTTGGTGCCTATGGTTTTTACAAACAAAAAACTCAAGAAAAACTAGAGCAGCTTAAATACTTAAATGCCTTTATCATCATCTTTTGGTTGATCCTAATCTGCCTCTCCTTTCACCCTGAAATCTATTGGGGGGAGAAGCCCATGGATTTTAACCTCTTTAATTTCTTTGGCCGTAATACTGAGTTCCCCCCTAATGATCCTTGGTTCGCAGGGCATAGAATGAAGTACTATTACTTTGGCTACTTTATGTTTGGAGGAATGGGAGAGAGCTTAGGTATTGATTCAGCTATTAGTTATCACTTATCTCTCGGGACAATCGCAGGTTCCTTTTTCCTCGCGGGATTGGCCCTCATGAAAAGTTTAGGGCATAGATTCTCTAAAGCTCTTATGGGAAGTGGCCTTCTCTTCTTTGGTTCTAGCCTTGGCAGCCTTAGCGCCTATTTTATTGATGGAAAACGGGGATACTTGGCCTTTTGGGGAGGAACAAGAGTCTTTAAGAACCATTGGTTCTCTGAGTTTCCTTCATGGTCTTTTCTCTTTGCTGATCTTCACCCTCATGTCATGAGCTATCCTTTTACGCTTTTTGGTTTCTTAATCCTTTATAAGATTGTCACTGAGAAGAAGAGAGTTTACTCACTCTTAGAATGCTTTATCTTTGGGTTCTCCCTCTTCTCACTCTTGGCGATAAATAGTTGGGATATTATCTTTTTAAGCTTTCTCTTTATTCCATTATTTCTTTTGAATTTTAAGAAAACCTTTTTGAATAAGTCTTTCTACTTCTCCATCCTTTTTGGATTCGGGGCGTGGGGCATCTCACTTCTTAGCCTATTAGGAAGAAGTGAAGGAGCTATGTTTAGCATCTTTAAAGGTGAATCTAATAGCGTGCTTAATTATTTTACCCATCAAGGTGCGTGGTGGATCTTAGGGGTACTTTTATTGATTAAGAATCGAGAGAAGGTTAGTCGGAACATCATCTTTTTAGGTCTTACTTATATAGCTCTTCTTCTTTTTACTGAAAATATTGTCTTTCTAGATAGGATGAACACTATTTTTAAGTTTGGTAATCAGCTCTTTATCTTGGCCGGTTGCCTCTGCCTTCTTTTATACAAAGAAACTAAGTACACAAAGATCGTCCTTTCATTAGGTCTAGTCTTCTTCATTTCAGTCTTTAGCTTTAATCAATTTAGCCTGAACCGCTACAATCCTTTTGGCACAAGAAGACCGACCCTTGATGGAAGCTATTACCTTAGAAAGACCGCTAACGAAGATAGGTTATTCGTAGACTATATAAATGAAAATATAAAAGGGACTCCGCTTATCCTAGAGACCTATGGAAAGAGTTTTGAAAACAACCGCTCCCGGATTAGTATGCATACAGGATTACCGACATACTTAGGTTGGGAAGGGCATGTCATTATTAGAGGCGCCAATCCGAGGCTAACTCTCAGAAGAAAGAAAGAAATTGACGCAGCCTATAGTTCGACTGATCCCCTAAAGACCTATGAGTGGTTAGTAAAAACTGGAATAAAATACTTGGTCGTCGGTGGGGCTGAGCATGTTAAGTACGAAGAAAAAGGAATCGCAAAATTCAATCAATATATTGATTTATTTACGCCTCTGATTCAGACTAGAAGAGGAAATAAGATATTCGGACTTTATAAAGTAGGAAAGTGATGGCTGCAGGACAGTTTAATTTAGGGCATAAGATTGGCGCAGACCTTCGAGAAGTTGCAGAAGATACTGCAGAGATGAAGATGGGCGTGGCCGCTCTTATGATTAAGAGTGAGAAAGAAGAAGATCCTGGAAAGAGAGGGCTTCTCCTAGCAAAAGCCGGAATCCTTAACTGCTACCTTGGACACTTCGATCTATCTGAAACACTTCTGAGTGAATCATTTAAACTCCTAAAAGATAATGACAAAAAAGCGGAGGCCTACGAAGTAAGAATAAGGCTCTCCATCACTCAAGTCTACAAAGGTAAGTACGAAGAATCTGAAAAGATCTTTAACGACATCATAGAAAAAGCAAACGCCAAACAACCACCAGAGCCAGGTTTAAGTAAATTAAAAGAACTCGCTCTCATCGGACTCGGTAAATCAAAGTTCGAACAAAATATGACCCCCGCCGGTATCAGAAGTTATAAAGAAGCAGGCGAGTTAAAACTCGATCGAGGAGATTCCGCTGGCTTTTCAAAGTGTAATGAGATCATTGCCATGGCCAAGAAAAAAATGGCAGAAGTTACTGGGGCGGTAAGTACTGAGTCTCAACCTGATAATTATATTGATCCTCTTCTTGCGGGAACCGCTGATGAGGATCAAGAGTGATTAGTGGGCAGCGAGGATCTTATCTAAAGTTCTTGTGTAGTGAGTAGAATCTGTGAACAAAGTCTTTGAATTGTCATCTCCATTTCTTCCACCAACAATTGATCCAACAAAGTAATGCTGAACTTCAGTATGATAATCTTCGTCGGCATAGTCTTCAGAGATTTTAGCTGTTACAACAACTGGTCCACCAGAGGCTCCACCGTATGAGTAGCAATAACCTTTCTTTTTTCCAGAAGCTCCGCCATTAAGACGACATTTTTCATCATAGGTCATTACTTTTCCTTTTTTACCTAAGCCTTTGTCAGCACTAAACCCCGCCATAGTAGCGAATGGCTTAAATCCTGTTTGTGAAACCTCTTCATCAAGTAAATCCGCATAGTCATAAGGAGCATTTAAAAGAGGCTTAATATCTTTTCTTGAAATAGGAGCGTTCAACTTTACGATGGCATAATCTGAACCAACTGTTTCAGCTTTAAGAACTTTACTAATAGATCTTCTAATTGTTTTTTTATTATTAGTTGTGAATGTTACTTCGTTCTTTCCAACTTCAAAGTTCCCATCCCCTTGGTACCAATGATCCACGCAGTGAGCAGCTGTTATGGCTATAACTCCATCTTTTTCAGGGGAATCCGAAACAATGCTCAAAGAGCACTGTTCTTGAGTTGTTGATGAAGTAGTAGAAACAAGTCTCCCTACAGCTGCCAACCATTTAGGCGAAGAAGAACCTCTAACTTTACGAGTGTCGCCCGCCAGTGTTTCTGGATAGCCTGGAGTGCCTGAATAACGAGAAATATTCGAAAGTGCTTGGATTAGTGATGAGTCAAACTCTGAAGCTATTTTTTGACCACAAAGACCATCACAGTCTACATCAGTGCTAGCTAGAGTTGTTGTTGAGATTATGATTGAAATTAAAACTAAAAGTTTCATGCAGGTTCTCCCCAGAAGTGCTTGTACTTATATTTAATGCAGGTTTGATGCCAAAAGTGGTCCAATCTAGTCAAGTTAAGAGGCCTTGTTCATGGGACTCTAGGGCATTACCCCCTATAAGAGGGGTGTTAGGTAGCTGACAATGACCAGAAAATAGACAGAAAAGGCCTTAAGTACTTTAAATTTAGGGCGATAAGTACTTATGCGTTTTTACTTATTAACTCTATTTTTATGCTTAGGCACTACTGTCTTAAAAGCGGAGGACTTTTCGAAGCTTTGTGCTGATAGCGAGATAACCGGAAACAATGTTTCCCTTTTTAATTGCTCTCAATCGGCCCTTCCAAAGTCTCTTCAAAAGTTGGTAGAAGCTAATGATTCTATTGGAAAAGTACAATGTGAGAAATGGTATAAGAGGTCATCACGTAGTAGCAGTGACTTCGATTTTGATTCACTCAAAATATTTGATAAAGATAAAGAGAAAGTAATCCCACTTCGCTGTTATTGTGGAAATAAAATAGGTAAGAAACTCTGTGACAATAAAGAAAACTTTGAAAAAAAAGTCAGGGTCATTAAAGAAGTTTTTGAAGTAAGAGCTTGGTCAGTCTTTTTGAAAGACCTGATTAGTTACTCAGAAGAAAATGGTAACGATTGTATTGAAAAAATAAAGGAAAAGAGCCTTGAACTGGGATGCTTTGAAAAAATTGAACAGATTCATGTGTCTTCTCAGTTACATCTTGAGTCTTTTAACTTTAATGAAAAAGAGAGAAATCGATTTACCGAGAAAAATTTAGATAAATATTTTGATTCCCTTTATAAAGAGAATAAAATACCTGAAGGCATGACTAAAGACGGACTGTCTTATTTTCCTTCAGTTGCGATGGAGCGAAAGACTTTTCTCGAAAAGAATTCTTTAAAAGAAGATGAGTTTTACGGGCTTTCTAGCAGCTCTTTTGAAAAGAAATTAGATGAAATTGGAAAAGGCGAAGTTATAGAATCTTTTCTTTCTCTTCTTAGGTCAGATGCAAGTTTCGAAAATAAGATGAAAAAACTTTCTCCGAATGGAGAGCACTTTTTTTCACTAACCGGAAAAAAACTTAACGAAGAGGATAGTGAAAAACGAACTATTCTAGCAAGCCATCCTGATTTGGGATGGATGTTTAATCTAAATGAATATCATTCAAATCAAGATAATGTTGAGGTTAGAAGAAAGTTTAAAGAATTTTCTAGTATCGCGAAAAATAACAAGTTCTCCTCCCTCAGAGAATTAAAAGAAAAATTTATAAATAAAGAGCATGGAGAATGTAAGCAATCTTTGGAAGGCCTTGAGAGTATTTGTAAAATAACAGGAGGCCATGTTTTAAGAGGGGCTAAGAACGTTCTTGATCAAGGAGAAGGAACAAATTTCTTTGGCTTTGTTACAGAGAACTCTAGCGAGACCTCTTTTATAAATAAAATTGAAAAGAACTTAGAATGTTTTGATTTTAAAGTATTAGGACAAGGAGAAGATGACTCTCATTTGCTCATTTCAGAAAGAAATGGGCCTTTAAGTAATCCACATGGAGATTCTCCAAGAAGAGTTGTTAGCAAAATTGAGTCGGATGTGAGTTCTGCAATCAACAGAGTCGAAGGATTCGAAAGAATCGCTGAAAGAATTGGAAAAGAAAAAATAGAAGCTAGTAACTCTGAAGCACCAGTGAAGTCTGAAAAGGTGGAAGCGCTTGAAGAGGACTTCAAAGGTTTTCTAAGTAACCTAAAACTTCCTAGCGGAAGAAACTTTTCTTATCCGGCGGGGATGGACCCAGCTCAAGCAGTAGCGAATTATAAGAGTGAAGTTTATAAGTGGGCCGATGATGCAGTTGAGAAGAGGATCTCTGATATTCAGGGTGAGACTGACCGGATTGTGAATAGTGATCTTCCACCACTGGCCAAGAAGAAGAAGCTTAAAGAGCTTCTTGATGAAGTGGATAGGTTAAATAAAGGTGAATTCTTAGAAGAGATCTATAAAGAAAAACAAAATATTGGTGAGTATATTGCTCGCTATGAAGATAAGAAGAGGGACTGGGAATCTCAGTATGGTGCTGAGGCCCTTGAGAATCCTAAGGCCGTTCAGGCAGTTGCTCCTCCAAGAGATAAGACAAGATCTGTTGGTAGAGGCGGCTCTAATAGTTATAAGAATGTGGCAGGGAATACTTCTGCTTATGTGGGAAGTGATAGTGGTAGTGCAGCGGCTAGCTCGTCAGTGAACGATGCTACGGCCTATATTCCACCAGCTCCAAGTGTTCCTTTTGCACAGGGAAGTTTGATGACTCGAATTGTACCTAAAGATGAATTTCAAAATAATACGGTTAAGGCGAGCTTGCTGGCCAAGCATAAAGGTTATCCTATTGCTGTTTTAGATGAGAAGTCTCAGCAGGTTGAACTCTATACGCCTAAAGGTGGGACGAGCTATAAGCTTCAAGAGACTCTGACTATTAGTCAGGCAGAAGCGAGAGGTTATGTCTTTCCTGATGATGTCAAAAAACTGGTTGAAAGTTATAGAAAAGATAAACCAAAAGGTAGAGCGCCTTCAAGCTTTGATGAGTACGAGCCAACCAAAAAAGAGCTTTTAGAGAAACAGAAAAAATTAGAGAAGCTTCAGAGCTTGTCTGATGTAATGGAAAGGCAGGGTGTACCTCGGCGAGCGAGAGTGGTCAGGCTTAATTCAATCTTAGATAATCTTTAATTAAGAAAAGCTTGGTCTTTTATCGTACTCGATAGGATCTTCAAGGCCTGCTTTTGCAAATCCTCGCAGTCTTAAGGCGCATGAATCACAAGTTCCACAGGACTTATCCCCACGTTCGTAACATGACCAGGAAGATTCAAGGGGAGCTTTTAACTCTACGGCCTTCTTAACAATCTCTTCTTTTTTTAAGTGAATAACAGGAGTGATGACTTCGATGTCACCATCTTTTGTTCCTTCTTTTATAAGGGCGTTGAGGGCCTTATAATATGATGGGCGGCAATCTGGGTAGCCACTGCCGTCTTCTTCAACGGCGCCGATATAGATCTTCTTGGCGCCTATGACTTCAGACCAACTTACGGCCATTGAAACGATATGAGTGTTTCTAAAAGGGACGTAGCTGTCTGGGATTTCATCTGAATCACCATCGTACTTTTTAACATCGATTGAATCATCAGTTAAAGAAGAGCCGCCAATTTGTTTTAAAAAGGAGACATCAATGATCTTTCTGCTTCCAGCGGGAACCTTATAGTGATCTGCAATCTCATGAAAGCACTGAAGTTCTTTATCTTCAGTGTTCTGACCATAGTTTAGATGAAGAAAGGCAAGTTTCTCATGAGCTTCGTTTGCAAGAGCTGCCGTGACTAAAGAATCCATGCCACCACTTACAAGAACAACTGCTAATTCACTACTTTTTGCCATTCCTAAATCCTCTCTGCTGCTTCTTTAATATAGTTTAAGATCTTCTCTGTTTTATCAATAGCCTTCTTCTTTTTCTCAACGAGGCTGCCTTCAGTTACTTGAAGCATAATATAAAACTTAATCTTAGGCTCTGTGCCTGAAGGTCTTAAGAAAACCAAGTCACCAGATTTTAGAAAGTAACCTAGAACATTTGAACTCGGTAGATCTAATTCTGTCGTTGTGTTTTCATAGTAGTTTTTTATCTCACGAGACTGATAGTCTTTAAGAGTATGAACGGCTTCGTTGGCAAAGATTGGTTCTGGAAGGTTACGGAAGTGTTCCATAATCCTAGCGATCTTTTCCGCGCCGGACTTTCCTTCGTAAACAAGGCAAAGGAGCTCTTCGTTACTAAAGCCATACTCTGTGTAGATTTCATCTAAGGCATCAAGAAGGTCCATTCCTTTAAGTTTATAAAAGAGAGTGACTTCAGAGAGAAGAGTGATTGAGCTTACTCCATCTTTATCTCTTACATATTCATGATTGAGGTAACCAAAAGACTCTTCAGTAGCGAAGATAAAATTACGCTCAGGTTCTGTTTGTTCAATCTCATTCATGCGGCCACAGATCCATTTAAAACCTGTAAGAGTATTTTCAACTCTTACTCCAAAACTCTCAGCGATCTTATCTTGAAGGGGAGTCGTGACAATCGTTTTTACAAAGTATGGATTAGTCGGCATTCTCTTTTGTTCTTTAAGACTTGAACAAATATAGTGAAGCATAAGGATCCCAATTTGGTTTCCGTTGAGATAGATAGTTTTGCCATCTTTATCAAACGCGACACCAACTCTATCGGTATCAGGGTCTGTTCCAAAGACAATATCCCCTTGCTCTTTTTTCATTAGTTTTACACCAAGCTCTAGAGCTTCAGCATTTTCTGGATTAGGGGAGGAAACAGTTGGGAAGTCTCCATTTGGTTCTTTTTGTTCAGGGACATTGAGAATATTTTTAAAGCCTAGATCATTAAGAGCTTTGTTACAGGGATAATCTCCTGTTCCATGAAGAGCGGTATAAACGATCTTAAGCTTTTCGCCTTCTTCTTGGCACATCTTTGGGTTAACAGATTTTCCTAGAATGGCATCGTAGTAGAGATTCTCCACTTCTTCGCCAACCCAAACAATCTTTCCAGAAGAGACGCCTTCTTCGAAGTCCATCATCTTAATTGATCCGTAATCTTCAAGTGAATTGAATTGATCGATTACATTTCTATCGTTCGGTGGTGTTACCTGTGCGCCATCGGCCCAAAATACTTTAAAGCCGTTATACTCAGGAGGGTTATGACTAGCAGTCACCATGACGCCAGCATTACATTTATGATGCCTGATAGAAAAAGAAACTAAAGAAACAGGGTTTAGTCGCTTATAGATATAGGCCGTAATTCCATTTCCAGCGAAGACCGCAGCGGCCTCTTTCGCAAATTCAAACGAGAACCTTCTACTATCAAATGAGATGGCGATTCCATGAGGTCCGTCTTCTTTGAGGGCCACGGAAGCGAGGGCCTGTGAGGCCTTTCTGATATTATACTTATTCATCCGGTTGGTGCCTTGACCGAGAATGGCACGCATACCGCCGGTTCCGAACTCAAGGTCTTTATAGAAACGTTCTACAAGCTCTTCTTTAAAGTCACCTTCAATTAGGTTTTGAATCTCCTGGCGGTCTGCTTCGTCGATTGCAGTGCTTGAGGCCCAGTATTTAGCTTTTTCAATAGCCTGTTCTTCCATAATAACTCTCTGAATTTGGTTGATTAAAGCGATCCAATTTTCGCAAATTTAGGGCCCACAGGCAATGAAGCACGGCAAAATATTGCCTTTTAAGATTTGACTCAATTTAGATTGATAGAATACCGATAAAAAGGTAATAAATAGTTGAAATTGTCTTATTAAATAGAGGAGTTATATATGGCTAATCCAGAAATGAAGCATGAAAAGAATATCGAAGGTGCATGGTATTGTACTGATCCTGATGATGATAACGGAGAGGGATGCATCGCCTGTAACGTTTGTTACACGGGCGCTCCAGACTTCTTTGCTGAAGATGAAGATGGTAATGCTTATGTTATTAAGCAACCAACAACACCTGAAGAAACTGAGCTTTGCGTTGAACAACTAGAAGCTTGTCCAGTTGCATCTATCGGAAGCGACGCTGCTTAAGAAGTAGCTAATCAATTCAGTCAGACTTAGAGGCCAGTTTTTATAACTGGCCTTTTTTTGTCTTTTATCTCAAGTTCAAAAAATGGCAATTATTAAAGGCATTACTCTTAAATATGAAGAATTTGAGATAAAAAAGGTCTTTTCTGGGCCTGCTTTTTTGGTCGTAACTATCCGTAGTTACACGATTTGCCTAGGGAGAGAGCTTTGCTTAAAAAATGAATCTCGTTTATAATTAGGGTTGAATATTCTCAATTTTAAGAAGGGGTTTTAGTAATGAAAGTTACTCTTTTTTCATTAGCCATTTTATCTAGCTTATTTTGTTTTTCCTCATTTGCAGATGTCTCGAAAGGACAACAATCCGCCATTAACTTGAAGAAGATTCAGAAACAGCTCCAAATGAATCGAGAGGAAACTTTTAAGGCCGATGTAAGCCATGAAAAGATAAATGCAAACCTATGTGATGCTGACGAATTCAGATTCTCTAAAATCGATAGAAGCTTATTAGATGACTTCAGAACCAGTTTATCTAAAAGAGAATTTAAGAAACTATCTAAGCTCTTTTCTAGTAAACCAATATTTCCTATTTATTCAAAGCCTGTTCTAAAAGATATTCAGAACTATGGAAGTGTTGAACTATCAAATCAGGTTTTCAATCTAAGCGCTATGACTCAGCGAGGAGTCAGTGAGCAACTATTATCTCGATTTAAGAATATTAAAGAGATCGTATTCCTAGATTTACACACAGAGTCTTACCACGCCCTAAATAAAAAAAGAGATTTATCTAAAGAAGAGTTCGAAAGAGTTGAGCTCTTTACTAACTTTGACATCAGAATGCGAGACTCTAAAAACCAAAAGGTTCAGTTTAGAGAGAGAGTTAAGCTCATCGTTGTTAAAGAAAAAAATGGTTATAAGATTGAATCATTCGTTCCAGTAAAGTCCGAAAAATTAATAGCTAGTAGCTCATCATTTTCAACTGATACAGCTGTTTCAGGAATAAAGGCTTCTGTTCCTACTTATTTAAGAACAGAGGCCATTAGAAGAGGTGGATACGCCTTAGCTATTGATGATTACAATAAAGATGGTCAACTTGATATGTATGTTGGTGCAGCAGGGGCAGCCAGTCTTTTAAAAGGAATGAAGAATAACAAGTTCGAAAAGGTTGATAATAAGTCACTTGGTTTAGAGGATCATGTCTTAGTAAAGTCTGCAGCCTTTGGTGATTTCTTTAATACAGGAAATAAAGATTTATTAGTTGTTACTTTTACTCCCGGAAAGGAAAACGTAACTAATTCAACGGATATCGTTTTATACAGAAACAACAAAGGGAAGTTTAAAAAGACTGCTAATCTTTTTGATCATAGGTTCTCAAGCCGCTATGCCATGCCTACAGCTATAGGTGATTTCAATGGTGATAGCTTTCTCGATTTTTATATAGGATTCCCTGGAGCTAAGGATTTTACAACTTTAAAGGAACGTGAAATCTCTAGTAAAAAATATCAAGTCCAAGGGCTATACGTAAATAACGGAAAAAATGGGTTTAAAGATCACTCAAAGAAAGCCCTTAAAGAAGCTTCATTTGCTTCTGATATCTATCCTCATTCAGCCGTTGCAGTTGATTATGATAAAGATGGTGATATCGATTTAGTGGTAGCTGATGATAGAGGGAATGTTAGTCCTATCTTTGAGAATCTTGGTAATGGTGAGTTTCAACAATCAAATAAAAAGATTGGTGTTATCAATGAAGACTATGCCATGGGAATGGCCATTGGAGATTTGAATAATGATGGTTTTGAAGACTTGGCAATTTCAAGTGTAAACTTTCATGCCTCTAAAAGGGTTAATGTCTCGTGTGAGATGAATTGGAATGAAGCTAAGAGGCATACTCTTGGAACAAATGGATTGAGAATCTTTTATGGTTCTAAATCTGGAAAGTATTTAGAAATGGTCTCGCAGCTTGATGTAGGTCAAGGTGTAGGCGGGGTTGAATTCGTTGATTATAATAATGATGGTCTATTAGATATTTACGTAGCAAACGGTCTATGGAGTGGAACCTCTGCAGAAGCAAAATACGACCTATCAAGTACCTTTGTAACGGCAAGTGCGACTGAGATCTTTGAAGATGAACTTAACTTTAAAGGGAAACCTTTTAAAAGCAATGGCTTCAAAGACGATCATAGCTTCTTAAAGTTTCGCGATAAGTCTCAATCTTCAATTATGGATATCCTAAGTAATTACAAAGGTGAGCTTTCAAAAGCTTCAGGAAAGCTTAAAGGTCATCGTCCATCTCTTGCAGGATTTGAGAGAAATAGGCTCTTTAGAAATAATGGCAATGGTGGCTTTGTTGAAGTTGGGTACCTAGAGGGAGTTGATAGTATCGCTGACGGCTATATTCTAGGTTACGGAGACTTTGATAAATCAGGGCAAATGGATATTGTGCTAAGAAATGCAGACCCAGGTAGTAAAGATGTCGATTTTCCAACTTTAGAATTCTTTAAGAATAAGAATAAAGAAGGGAAGTCTGTTACGATTTCACTAAAGTCTGATTACTCTAATAAAGACGCTATCGGCGCAAGAGTTGTAGCGAAGGTTCAAAATAAGAAAATCTACCGGAATATTATTGCCAATAATGGTACAAGCCAATCTGAAAAGTTAATCCATATAGGACTTGGAAATAGCTCTCAAGTTGAAGAACTTGAAATCATTTGGCCTAGTGGAAAAACTGAGCTTAGAAAAAATATAAAGCCAGGGCATTATGTTATTGAAGAAACAAGAAAGACTCTAACTTCAAAATAGTGCAAATAAGCTTTCTCGTTCTTATATCATTGATCTTTGGATTAAGAGATGCCTTTGGCATCTCTTTTTATTCACCAAACGAATTCGCCTCAGTCGGAATGGGGTCATACAAAGTTAAAGATGAGAAAAGAATTATTCCTATAAAAGTAGATAGGGCCTACGATATATTAAAAACCGAAGTCACCCAAGAGACCTTCTTTAAAGTCACAGGATATAACCCCTCCTATTTTAAGTATCAAAAATACTGTAAAAAAAGTCATGTTAAAATGGCTCAACATCAATATTGTCCTCGATTACCTGTTGAAAACATTACAAGAAAAGATGCCCTTTATTTTTTAAGCCTCTTAAACAAGAAAAAAGATGGGTACCACTATAAGCTTCCTAACTACTTCGAATGGGATAAAGCCGCGAGAGGAATTAAAGGCTCTTCCCAGTTTGAGTTTGAGCTTGATATGTACAAGGAAGTTCTAGATAAAGTTTCTTGGTATAAAGAAAACTCAGAGGGACAAGCTCGAGAGGTTAAATCTAAGAAGGCCAATGCTCTTGGAATCTATGACCTTAGAGGAAATGTGTGGGAAATCTTAGAGGAAATGACAGATGACCCCGATATCACCGAAATCTATGAGAGATCAATTTACAAGATGAAAATAAAAGAGTCTGGACGTTATTTACTAATGAGAGGTGGGGCTTGGTATTATAAGAAATATTTTAGTAACTTCTTTGAAGTTAGCCAAGAATTAAGAAATGTCTCAAGCAATGTCATGGGTTTTAGAATCGTTAGGGTTAAAAGGTGAAGATATTTATAAAAATCGCTCTAGTTCTTATCTCTGGAAGCCTTCTGGCTGAAGAGCCGAACTATTCAAAGGTTGAAAAAGGGGAGGGTATTGCCCTTGAGCAGAATGACTCTAATGAAAATACCTTTACCAAGGTTATCATTGTAAATGACTTTGACATCATGAAGAACGAAGTCAGCCAGGAATACTTTTATAATGAGGTGAAATATAACCCTTCTTATTTTTCTCGAAAGGAGTTTTGCCCAAAGAGTTTTAAAATTATCAATAAAGTAGGCTTATGTCCTGATCATCCTGTAGAGAGTCTTTCGATTCTTGATGTTAAAAAGTTCTTAAAACATTTAAATAAGTCGAAAGACTATCACTATAGGCTACCAAAACTCTCTGAATATTATTATTTAATATCTAAAGGGGTAGAGAATAATAGAGAAGGCTACAGAAAACTCCTAAAGAGTATTTGGAGCTTCTTTAACTCTTATCAAAATGGTCATGAAGGTAAGGTACAAACTTCTAGTAGTAAATCGAGCATGTCCTTTAATAAGAATCAGAATTATCTAATAGGAAATGTTTGGGAATTTACGGGTGATTATCTCGACTACTCAAAAAATATTTTCAAAAAGGACCCTTCGACTTCGATAGAGCAGAGCAAAGGCCAAAATATAGCCTTTTTCGGTCTTTCATTTGGGATGGAGCTATCAAAGGAAGAGTTTTTTGATAATCAAAAGGTCCTAAGGCAAAGCGACCGCCATGCTTGGGCCTCTAATATGCTAGGCTTTCGGTTGGTGCGGATTAAGAAAAGATAGCCGACTAAATAACTTTTTTCTTGTTCAGATTCTCTAAGAAAATACCTTTTATATTGCTAGATTTTTGAGTCCTGATAGAATTATCTTAATCAACAATTTGAATTTACTGGAGTTTTCATGAATCCCTCAACAATTGAAATCATTGGAACGGTTTGCTTTGGCCTAGCCGTTGCCCACACTTTTATGGTCAAAAAATTTCAGGAGATAGCTCATAAATATCCTGAAGGCTCTATGGGCGAGAACTTCTGGCATTTTATGGGAGAAGTCGAAGCCGTCTTTGGTATCTGGGGAGCCGCTTTTTTAGCCTGCTACGCAGGACTAAAGGGCTTTGCTAACTACGATGATGCCCATCATTTAATCTTAGGTGTCGATAGAGGTTATTTAGATGCAAGTGGCGTTCATGTTAAGGGTGCTGTTAATTATCTCTCTGGTCTAAATTTTACAGAGCCTGCCTTTGTCTTTGTGATCATGGCCATTGCGGGAACAAGACCTATTATTTTAATGGCTGAAAAGCTTATTGGAATGTTCGCAAAAGTTATGCCTTTTGGTCCGAAGATGTCTTTTTATTGTGCGGCCCTTATTTTTGGTCCACTTCTTGGCTCTTTTATTACTGAGCCTGCTGCCATGACTGTGACGGCGCTTATCTTATTAGATTATTTTTATAGTTCTAAGATGAGCCGAAAATTTATGTACGCAACTATCGGATTACTCTTTGTTAATATTTCGATTGGAGGAACTCTGACTCACTTTGCTGCTCCTCCTGTCTTAATGGTCGCCGGTAAATGGGGATGGGGAATGGGCTTTATGTTCACTCACTTTGGTTGGAAGGCCATCATCTCAATTCTTATTTGTACTTTTGCTACAGCAGTCTACTTTAAATCAGAACTTACTGGTGAATTAGAGATCAAGCAAAAACATGATAATTATATGGTACCAACTTGGTGGATGACTCTTATTCATTTAATCTTTATCGCCATGGTAGTGCTTCTGGCCCATCATATTGTCGCCTTCTTGGCCCTTTTCCTTTTCTTCTTAGGTTTTACAACTGTGACTCAAGAATATCAGGATCGTATTCAGTTAAAAGAATCACTCTTAGTAGGTTTCTTTTTAGCGGGGCTTGTGACTCTAGGGTCTATGCAAGCTTGGTGGATTAAAGAAGTTCTTGGAATGCTAGGTGAGTTTAGCCTTTTCATTGGAACAACTGGATTAACTGGTATTACTGATAACGCTCTTTTAACTTATCTTGGCTCTCTTGTTGAACTCTCAGACTCTAAGAAGTTTGCCTTAGTGGCTGGTGCCGTTACTGGTGGTGGTTTAACTGTGATTGCTAATGCACCAAACCCTGCTGGGTTTGGTATCTTAAAAGGTAGTTTTGGAGATGATGGAATTAACCCATTAAAACTTTTAATGGGTTCATTGATTCCAACAATTGTCGCTGGAATTTGTATGTGGTTATTACCTAACTTATAAAAAAACTAAACGGGTGGGTTGATCTTAACAACCCATCCTTCTGGTCCTTCTTTTCTTCCTTCTTGAATATCTAAAAGTGTCTTTCTTAATTTCGCCGCAACAGGACCTTCAGGATTTTGAAGCTTGTACTGAGTATCATCAGATTCTTGTAAAGCATTGATTGGGGTAATAATGGCAGCAGTTCCACAGGCGAAGGCCTCAGTACATTTTCCAGACTTAATCCCCTCAATAACTTCCTCAATAAGTAATTCCTTTTCGATAACTTCAAAGCCTTCACTTTGAGCAATCTCTAGGATTGATTTTCTGGTGATCCCTGCAAGAATGGTTTCTGTGAGCTCTGGAGTGACTAGTTTTCCATCAATGACGGCAAAGAAGTTCATGCCACTCATCTCTTCAATTCTTGAATGATTGACAGCATCGAGCCATAGGATTTGTTGGCAGTTCTTTGCAATGGCCTGATTAGCAGAAAGAAGAGAGGCTGCATAGTTTCCGCCAGTCTTGGCCATACCTACTCCACCTGGAGTTGCACGTACGGCATCTCTTTCGATACCAACTGTCACTGATCCAGACTTAAAGTAGTCACCACTTGGAGAAGCAATAATAAGAAACTTAAACTTCTCACTTGGCTTTATGCCGAGGCTTCCTTCAGTTGCAAACATAAAGGGACGAATATAAAGAGTCTCACCACTATTTGGCGGAATAAATTCAGAACAATAAGATGTGATGGTTTTTGAGCCCTCAACAAAGTATTCGATGGGAAGATCTGGCATGGCCATTCTTCTAGCAGAAGCGTTGAAGCGCTTGGCATTTTCATCTGGTCTAAAAAGAAAAGGTCCATTCCCATCAGTCTTGTAGGCCTTAAGACCTTCAAAGATTTCTTGGGCGTAGTGAAGAACCTTTGCAGTCGGGTCTAGAGTAATTGGACCATAGGCTTTCAATTGAAGAGGTCCCCATTTTCCATCTGCATAATCAGCCTCAATCATAATAGGGGCCATTATTTTGCCAAAGCCAACTTCTTTTGGAAGTTCAAACTTCCTAAGAACTTCGTTCACTTCTGGAAGAACTTCAATAATACTCATATGCTGCCTCGCGTTTTAATTCTCAATTAATGTTCATACATACCAAAACTTTAGTGCTTTGCCATTTGCCCCACGCCAAAGATTTCCGGTAAACTATAGGTAAGCTATTAATTAAACGGGATCATTTTTGATAACTAGATTTTTATTACTCATTTTCATTTCTCTTTCTTTTACTGGGCCTTTAATGGCCAAGGTCAATAAGAAGCCTTTCAAGGTCCGCTTCAGCGGAGCCCCTGGCAGTATAGCCAGCTTGAAAAAAAGAACAGAATTAAAGATGGCCCGAAGCACCTCTTTTTGCCGTGGCTTTTATATGCCAAAGGCCGTGAGTACTTGGTCTTGTAAAGG
The DNA here is from genome assembly GCA_913061265.1 of uncultured Halobacteriovorax sp. Taxonomy (GTDB): domain Bacteria; phylum Bdellovibrionota; class Bacteriovoracia; order Bacteriovoracales; family Bacteriovoracaceae. The sequence goes on from CAJXVS010000007.1 coordinate 232,817, forward strand.
GAGCGCCCCAAGAACTGAAACCTGTGCATTGACTTATAAATGTAAGCCGACAACTAAGAACTTTAACCGTAGCTCTGAAACAAAAAGACTTCGTAGAGATCTTAGAAAGATGAAAGTAAGTAACGATCGTTTAAAGATCAGAGTTAGCCGTAAGCCTTATAAGAAACTCTCGAGGGGTGGTAAGAAACTTGTCTCCCGTCTTAAAAAAGCAAAGGGAAGTTCTAAGTCAGTTAGGAAGCCATCGCCTAAGATAAGCGCGCCGAAAGCCGTTGTTAGTCAGTCCAATCTTAACGACGAGCTTGATGAACTCTCAAAGTTTAATGAGAACGATAAAGTTGATGAAGCTCTAGTAAAATCAGGAGTTGATAAGGCCCTAAGCGAAGACCTTGAAGACGAACTCGACGAAGAGATTGACTCCCTCAAAGAAGAAAGCCAAGAGTCTGAGCCTTCTAATGAAGACTTTGCCTCTGCTGAAGAGAGTTCTGGGGAAGAAGATAGCCCTTATTCCGATTCAGGTGATGCAAAGCTGGCGGCCTTTAGTTTTGAATTGATTCAAGTAGCTGATGACTTTGACTCCATCGTGACTATGGGCGCGAGTTGGACTCCTAGAAAAGAATTCAATTCAAAGATTGGAATGAGAGGACAGTTTGGTTTAAAGACTCTAAAGATTCTCTCTGGAACTGCTCTAGAGGAAACCTTTCTAGTCTATGACTTAGGTCTTTATATGGATCTAAACTTTACCAATAACCTCTTCGCTGAGGTTGGTTACTTTCTAGAGAAGTGGAATAGCGAAGCAGGGGAATCTCATAGCGCTTTTAGTTTTGGTTTTGGATACAAGTTTACTAATAAGCTCCTAAAAGTTTTCGACCGAGTCTTTATAGATTATTCAACACTTTCCAATGAAACTTCAAACCGAGAGCTGAAGTTTGCAACAGGAATTTCTTTTTAGCCCACCGTATTATAAATGTCATATTGAAACCTATTTGTCGGGGCACTCTGATACTAGTGCCGAATTGAAAGATACCAAACTTTTTCACTCTGAATTAAATTAGATTCTTGACGCGTGGTCAAAGAAACTTATTTTGGCCCTAGTGTTGCAACAGGCTAAGCAATATAAATTTTAAGGGGGAATATATGAAAAGTTATCTATTAGTTTGCTGCGCTGTTCTTTTAGTTAGTCTAAATGTTCAAGCAGGATCAAAAGAAGAAGTTAAGTATTACGGTCAGAGCACTGAAACTCTAGGCTTAGATATTATTAAAAATGAAACTAGGTATACCTACCGCGATATCAACACAACATGTACTCGTCAGGTTCCTCATACTTCTGAAGTTTGTGGTTATGAGACATATTACCGTCAGGGAGCTTGTCACTGGGAATCAGGAGATGAGGTTTGTTCTACTGAAGGCGGAGGAAGAGAATGTCACTGGGAAGCAGGCAGAACACAGTGCCGAACCAATGGTTCAGGCAGAGAAGTTTGCCGCGATCTACCAGGTCATCAAATCTGTGAAAATAAGCCAGGTCGTAGGGTTTGTCATACAACTCCAGGAAGACAAGTTTGTCCTCAGGAGTCTTATCAAGAATGGGAATGCCATGATGAGACAACTTACACTACTGAGACTTATGCCTGCGTTCAAACAATTGCAGAACCGTATATTGTAAAAAGAAAAGTAAACGCTTCAGTTGATCTCTCATTCAAGTCTCTTGATGTTTCGGAACCAAAGTTTCTTGTAGCCGTTGAGTTAGAAGAAAGTGGAAACGTTAAGATCACGGCTAAGAATACTTCTTCTAAGGCAGCTCTTATGTTTGCCAAGTCTAATATTGATATTGACGACGCTGGGGATGAAGACATTACTGTAAAAGCAACAATCGAAACCCGAGTTGTTGATAAGGCGACCTTTTTAGCTCCTGTTACTAAGGGAATCAAAAGCGTTAGGCTTTCAAGCAAAGAGATCTCTTTTGTTGTTGGAAAGATTAGAAATAAAAAAATGATTACTGTCTCTCTTATGATTAAGAAAAAAGGCTTTATCGGAATTGGGCGATCAAAGGTTATTGATAAGACTCTTAAAGCGACTGATTTTGAAATCACTGAAGTTGATGGGAAGTCTAAACTTACTCTTAAAGCGGATAAATTCTCTAAAGCACCAAAGGCCGGTAAGAAATATAATGTTGAAATTTCTGTGAAGATGGATGCTAGTCATAAAGAATTGATCACTCCTGTGAGTGGGGATCTTAAGGCTAGTTTTTCTGAGAAGTTGAAGGCTAAGTAGATTTTTTAAACGTAGAATATTTGAGGGGGGCTGACTTTTGTTGGCCCTTTTTTTTTGTTTGGGGGCTAGGGCTTATGACCGTCTGTACGACCAACTTATTTAAGATTCTTTCTTGGATGTTTGCAGAGATACTCCGCGTGCTTTGGGTCGCGCTTCCGCTTGACCGTCGCTTACGACCATTTGTTTAAAAATCAAAGATTTTTAAACAAATGGTGGTCGTGACAAGGATTGAACTTGTGACCCCCTCGATGTCAACGAGGTGCTCTCCCACTGAGCTACACGACCAGTTAATGAGACAAATTTAAGGGCCAAGCTTGCAACTGTCAATTTTAATGCTCTAAGTTATATGAAAAGGGAATATGATGGGTGCCAACTCATTTTCTCCCTAGTATATTCATGCCTCATGAATTCGGGATTAGAGAAATCACTTTTAGGTTTTATTGCTTATCAAATCAAAAGATTTTGGGGCTTCTACCTAGGCGCTATGGTGGCGCTCTTTCTCACTCATTTAACCAGTTCTTACTTACCTCAATTAGCAAAAGAATTAGCCGAGTTAGTTGAAAGCGGAGCAGAGAACTTTAAGACTTCTCAGTTCTTTTGGTTGGCTCTTGGCATTGTTGTCTTTAGAACTTCCTCAAGGCTTCTCTTTTTCTATCCAGCGAGAGTAATGGAAAAAGATATTCGAGTCGATATCTTAAATAAATTAGAGACCACTAGACCTGAGCGTTACGAAAGCTTTTCTTCTGGTCAGCTCTTTCAAGCTTTAAATGCAGATACTGAGCAGATGCGAGCCCTTATTGGTTTTGCTCTTCTTCAAGTAGGAAATATTATTGTAGGGCTCTCTGTCTTGATTCCAAGGCTTATGGATTACAACAAAGACTTAGTTATAGCTTTGATTCCCATGCTTGCGGGAACTCTCTTCTTCGGTGTCATCACTGCAAGAACTAGAAATTATTGGCGCCTTGGTGCCGACGCCCAAGGTGATGTGCAAAACTTCATCATGGAAAGTTACGCAGGTAAGAAAAGTATTAAGAACTACTTGGCGGAAGGGAGTTTTATTAAGCTTTTTTCAAGTTTTTCATGGAAAGAACTTTTCTACGCTTATAAAGCTGGAATCGGTATTGGTATTTCCATGCCTCTTGTACCTCTTGGTGTCGGCCTGTCCCTCGTATGGGGGGGCTTTATTATTAAAGATCAGGAACTAGGAGCTAGTGCTCTCATCTTTTTTGGTGGCTATGTCTTTTTATTCTTAGAGCCATTAGCTTTTCTTTCTTGGATCGGCGTGGTCATCGTAGGATCAAAAGCCTCATGGGATAGAATTAAAAAGTTGATGAACGCTACTGAGACTCCAGGCAAGAGAGAGCTTTTTTTAAAAGAGACTCATCCTTTAGAATTAAGTAACGATTCATTTATTGGAGCGGTTGAATATTGGGATAAGCCCTTAACCCTTGAGTTAAAGCAAAAGAGCTGGAATGTTTTTATTGGGAAAACGGGAGCTGGAAAGTCTTATGTTTTAAATCAATTGGCCTGTCTCTTCTTTGACAAGGGGATGACTCATTCTCTGGTTGGTCAATCTCCTTATTTATATAACGATACTTTAATTAAAAATATCTTTCTTGGAAAAGAAGCGACAGCTGAAGAGATTGAATTGGCCTATGAGCTCTTGACTCTCTTTGGGCTTGATTACCTTGAAAGAAATAAAGAAAAACTCTTGTCTATGGAAGTGGGTGAGCATGGAAAGAGGCTCTCTGGTGGTCAAGCTAAAAGGCTTTGTCTTGTCAGGTCTATTTTAAGTAATGCAGAAGTCCTCTTATGGGACGATCCTTTTAGTAGTGTTGACGTTATCTTAGAAAAAGAAATTATTACCGAACTTAAGAAATCAAAGTGGCTTGATGGAAAAACAATCATCCTCTGTTCGCACAGACTCTCTACCGTGAGGATGTGTGATGAATTATTTTTTATTGATACTATTGAGGGCATGCTTGAAAAAGGTAGTGTCGATAGTTTATTAAAAACGGATACGAAAACTTATGAGTACTTTGAAAAACAGCTTGTCTGATTTTTTCTTATTTAAAGGGGCTAAGCCCTTGCTTGCCTTTGTCCTCACTTGCTTGGTGTTATCCTCCATTCTGGGCTCATATTTACCTAAGCTAATGATTGAATTAGCAGGCAGCTACTCAGATACTGCAAGGTTTGAAACTTCTCTCTATACATTGATGGGCTACTTCTTCCTCGTTTATCTAAACCGAGTCGCCTACCAACTCGGAATTAACCGTTATGTTCTTAAACTAGTTCAAAAAGTGAGAACGGAAGTTTATGAAAAATGGCTTTTGGCCTTCGAAGTTCAAGCGAAAGAAAAAGGAAAAGACAATTATCCTCAGGGTGAAGTCATGGCGAGGATCATGAGTGATACCATGGCGATTCGTGAATTGATGACTTCTGGAACTTTTGGGATCTTGATTGATATCTTCTTTGTTCTTGCTTGCTTAATCTCATTGGTTCAAATCAATTCTCTAAGTGGGGCTTTTCTCGCTATTACTGAAGTTAGTGTTGCCGTCCTTTTAGTTTGGGGCGGAAAGTATATGAGATCCGTCTTTCATGATGTTCGTAAGAGTAGAGGTATGGTTTCTCAAAGTGTCGCCAATGTTGTTGGCGGGCTCGGTGAAGCTTATTTTACTGATCATCATAATTACGCATCAAAGTCTTCAACAGTGCAATTCAAAGACTTTCTTTATAAGCAACTCAAGGCCAATGTTTGGGATGCCTCTTACTATTCAATTGCTGAATCACTTTATCCACTTCTTTTAGCCTTAATGGTTTTTATCTTTCCTTATAGTCAGATAACAGAAGCTGCGGTGATCTTTGCCATTGTTGATCTTATTCAAAGAAGCATTAGCCCCATTAAAAACATCGCGGGTAAGATTACTAATATTCAAAGGGCAGCCACTGGTATTCAAAGAATCAATGAGTTCACAGGTGATTTGGCCCTCGCCCCACGCTCTCCTAAGGGACAAGTTTATTCTCCTTTTAGCATGGAGAAATTAAGCGTCGAGATAAATGAATTTCAATACAATACTTCTGAAAGCGAAGACCATACTCCTTTTAAGATTGAAGATGTTTGTTTTGAAGGAAAGACGGGGGAGCTTATTGGTCTCGTTGGGCTCTCTGGTTGCGGGAAGTCGACTGTTCTTAATATTTTAGCGGCTAATATTATTCCTGACTCCGCCAAGATCGAATTAGTTTCTCCTATTCAGGATAATTTGATCTTTCCGGGAGAGTCTTTAGATGATGCTGTCACTTATCGTCAGCAGATAAGCTTAGTCTCTCAAGAATCGCATATCTTTTCTGAGAGCCTATCTTTTAATATTACCTTGAGTTCTGAAAAGGACCCTGAGTTTGATAAGTTTTGGGAATGGATCCTTGAAAAGATTCCTTATTTAAAGTCATGGGGTATTCAGCCGGATGAGGCTTTAACGCCAGATTCATTATCTCTCGGTCAGAATCAGCTCATCTGTGGACTTCGAGCTTGTTATCTAAAGCGGCCAGTAGTTCTCTTTGATGAAATATCTTCGGCCTTAGATTCCGAGCTTGAACTGGCCCTGCGTAGGGTTGTTTTACTGGTTCAAGAGCAATCATTGACGGTTATTGTAGCCCATAGGTTAGAGACTATCCTTGAGGCGAGCCGCATTATAGTCATGGATAGTGGAAAGATCGTTGGTTCAGGGACTCACCAAGAGCTTATCTCTAGCGTGGCGCAGTACCAAGAATTCATGGCCGAGATGACTTCCTAAGAGAGTCTAAGTTGGTTACAATTTCTAAGAAATTAATTAAGGAGTTTTTTAATGAAAAAATATTCATGGGTATTCGCACTAGTTATCACAGCTTTAGTTTGGTCTTGCACTAAAGAAGCTAAATCAAAAGCAAGTTATGTGTTTAAAAAAGCACCAGACAGCACGACAGCTGCAAAGTTAAATGGAAAAAGTATTTCTAATGCTGAAATCTCTGAAGGGATTGAGGCTGAGTTATATGAAGCTAAATTAAAGGTTCATGAATTAAAGATGAATAAGCTTAAGGCCATCGTTCTTGAGAAACTGATGAACAATCACCCTAAGAAAAAAGGTCTAACAAACGATCAGTTCCTAGAGACTGTTATTGCTTCTAAAGCAAAAGTAGAAAAGAGTGATATCGATAAATTTATTAAAGAAAGAAATATTCCAACAGATCATATTAATGATCAAATGACGGAAAGAATTAAAGGCTTTCTCATTAGAGAAAAGAAGAAACAGGCCATTGATTCATGGGTAGACGAGCAAACCTCTAAGAACCCAGTTGAAGTTTATATGACTCCTCCGACTCGTCCAGTCTTTGATGTTCAAGCAGGGGACGCTCCTTTTATGGGCGGAGCTGACGCGAAAGTAACAGTGATTGAATTCTCTGACTTTCAGTGTCCGTTTTGTGCAAAGGGTGCAGAGATAGTGAACCAAATTAAAAAGAAATATGGAAATAAAGTCAAAGTAGCCTTTAAGAACTACCCACTACCATTTCATAACCATGCTCAAAAAGCCGCTGAAGCTGGTCTTTGTGTTGCTGAACAAAACAAAGCTAAGTTTTGGGAAATGCACGATGCTATGTTTGCTGATCAAGCAGGTCTTGCTGAAGAAGCTCTAAAAACAAAGGCAGGGAAGATTGGGGTTGATGTCTCAAAGTTCACAAAATGTTTGAGCTCTGGAAAGTTTGCTGAAAAGGTTAAGGCAGATATGGAAGAAGGGAAGAAGATCGGCGTGAAATCAACACCGACCTTTTTCGTCAACGGTATGATGATCAACGGTGCCCATCCAATTGAGGTATTTAGCGAACTTATAGACGCTGAACTCGCAAAGTAGACTCTTTCAGGCGGCTATTTTTGCCGCCTAGGGTAAATTTTTACCATAGGGGCGCTCGCCCCAATAATTAGATACAATAAGAGAAGCGACAATAGAGGTCTTCAGTAAGAAGGCCTCATTTTAACTACCTAGGAAGGGTCTTTAGTCGATGGAAATATCTGATTACAACGCAAAACTCTCAGAAGCCAGAACACGCTATAGCGATGCTGCCACAGAGATGCGTGAAAATCATGCGGATGAGAAGAGGGGATTAGAAAAGGTCCATAAGGCTCGTCATGAAAAAACTGTCAAAGTTTTCGGTGATCAAAAAGGTAATCTAGAAGCCCAGAATAAAGCTAACCATGACCGTTATATTAACGAGACTAGGCAAGAAATCGACAAGCGTACAGATCGTTTTGTTAAGAACTTATCGGCGACTAAGAATGAATTCGCTAGGTCTCAAAAAGAAAATAAAAATAAATATGATTCTAGGTTAAAGAACATTTCAACGAGTTTCTCTACTCAAATGAAAGAGAGGGACCGTCTTGGAACTCTAAGAGCTGAGTCAGCTGAATCTCATTTTAAAGATGCTTCTTTTCAAAATCAAAGAACTTTCGATAAGAACCTTGCGAGCATTCAAGCAAACAATACTGATAAGTTTAATACCTATAGAGATAACACTCTTGTGGAAAGACAGGATCAGGATCGTAAGCACCTTGGTGAGAAAAAAGAGTTAACTCAAGATGCCAGTATTAGACAAAACCTAATGAAGAACTCTTTTCAAAAAGAGAAGCAAAGGCTGAGAGACTCTCATGAAGTTTCTTATAAGTCTCAAAAGAACCATACAGAAAACCAGCTTGAAAACTTAAGAAATAATAATACAGCTGAAAAAGATAAGATGAAGTCTAATTTCGAGTATATAGCTCAAAATATTACTGATAAGGGCAACCACGAACTTAGAAAGTTACAAGATGAGAATAGGCAAGACCTTGCCAAGAGAGAAGCTAAGTTTGCGAACTCAAGGCTCTCTCTAGAGCAGAAGATAAACAAAGCCGTAAATTCTGGTGAGAGTAATCAATCCGATTTAATGCTTAGAAAGAATAAAGAGTCTTATGAAAATAGACTTAAGAATTATGATCATAGACTGGCTAAGATGAACTTTTCTCATCAGCAGGATAAGTCTAGAGGAATTGAGAAACAGCAAGAGTCTAGAAACTTGATGAAGATTAAGAACAGACGTGAGATCGATAAGAAAGATAACACCATTAGTAATATTAGAAGATTTGAAATTGGTGATCTAAAGAAAAAACAACAAAATGAAATTGAAAAATTGATGGAATCTAGAGACCTCGCTGGTCTAGAAGGGAAAGAGAAGGTTGTTTCAACGGCTCTTTCTAAAGATATGAAGATTAAGACTCAACGTGAGGACCTAATCCGTCAGATGAATAAAGCTAATGAACAGTCACAAAATGAAGTTCGTGAGATGGCTCAATCTTTCTCTGAAGAGCAGAGCACATTTATCGCTAGTGAGAAGAGAAAGAATAACCAGGATAAGGCAGACATTAGACTTAAAATGGGACTTGATCGTGAAGTCGCAGCAGCTAGCTTTGAAGATAAGATTACAAGCCTAGAGAATGATAAGAAACGCCTTGTTGAACAATATGAAGATAAGCTTGAAGTTCAAATGGGTAAATCGGCTAGAGAGATTCAAAGGCGAGAGATTGCTGAGAATGAAAGAAATATGGAGATTCAACGAGCTACTCGTAGAACTCTTCAGCAAAAGGACAGAGAAGCCTATCTGAATATGGTTAAGTTAAAGGGAGATTTTGAGAAACGCTTAGAGCAGCAACAAAATCAGCAAGAGATTCAACTAACGACTTTAACAAGAAAGTACGAAGATAGAATTGAGCAAAACAACCTAGAAGCTAAGCAAAAGAAAGAACTCGCCATCAATATGGAGAGGAATAATTATATTAAATTAAAAGAAGCTAAAGAGATCGAAATGCGCGCCATGGACAATAAGTATCAGCTTAAGATGGACAAGCTAAAGAACTCTAATCAAAAGATGCAAATCGTTCAAAGTATGAGAAACGAAGCGTTAGAAGCAAGAAAAGCTGACAATAAAGATTCTTAAACCTCATAAACATCGTTACAGAGCATCTAAAGGGCCATTTTCAGGCCCTTTTTTTATGTGGTAGTCTTATCCTGAAAAAGGATAAATCATGCGTAGAGCGAAAATTGTAGCGACCCTAGGTCCCTCGTCAGATACTGTTCAAAAGATTCAAGACTTAATTGAAGCTGGGATGAATGTAGCAAGAGTAAATATGAGTCATGGAACTCATGAAGCTCATGCGAAGGTCATTGCCAATATTAGAGAGGCCTCCTCTCTTGCTGGAAAAGAAGTAGGCATCCTCTTAGACCTTCAAGGTCCTAAGATTCGTGTTGATAAAGTTCCAACCCCACTAGAGCTCAAAGATGGTGAAGAATGGGTCATCGGTCAATCTTGTTTTGAAACAGATAAGAAATACGCAAAGTACAAGGATAAGTTCATTCCTACTATTTATGAAAACTTAGTGAATGATTGTCACGATGGTGCTCGGATTCTTTTTGATGATGGTCTTATAAGCGCTACTGCCATTGAAAGAGATGGAGATGTTTATAAAATCAAGGTTCATATAGGGGGAACCTTAAAATCAAACAAGGGAATCAATCTTCCTGATTGTGATGTAACGGCCCCTAGTTTTACCGAGAAAGACCGAGCGGATCTAATGTTTGGCCTTGAAGAAGGGATCGACTTCGTCGCTCTTTCTTTTGTTAGAAAAAAAGAAGATGTAAAAGAAGTTAAAGCAATACTTCATTCGCTTAAGATGACGACTCCCGTAGTCGCGAAGATTGAAAAACCTCAGGCCATAGATAACCTCTCAGAGATTATGGAAGCGGCTGATATCATCATGGTTGCCAGAGGTGACTTAGGTGTAGAGGTGGGGAATCATCATGTTCCAGGGCTTCAAAAAGAAATCATAAGAGAATGTAATGAAAAAGGAGTTCCTGTTATTACAGCGACTCAAATGTTAGAGAGCATGACTGAGAACCCAACTCCTACAAGGGCAGAGGCTTCAGATGTGGCCAATGCTATTTGGGATGGAACTGATGCTGTTATGCTCTCCGGAGAGTCAGCTGCAGGAAAATATCCTATTGAAGCGGTTAAGATGATGAGTATGATTGTCTTAGAAGCTGAGAGAAGTCCTAAAGAGAGACCCTTTTTAAGAAACTTAGACCTTTCAAATGTTAACGCAGCAGTCATGGTGGCAGCTTCGATGATAGCAGAGAAGGTTTACGCCGCTAAGATCTTATCAGTAACTGAATCAGGGCAATCTTGCCAAAAGATTGCAAAGTTCCGACCTTCAACAGAAGTCCTAGGTGTTACAAATAAAATTGATACAGTGAGAAGGATTAGCCTCTACTGGGGAATTCAGCCTTATTATTTAGTAGACTACAAAGCCGATAGTTTTAACTTTCAAAAAGATGTCCTGCAAAAAGTTAAAGATGACCTCAAGTTAAAAAATGGTGACAAGCTCGTTATCACTAGAGGGGATGGACGCTTTTTTTCACATGGTTCTTCAAACTCAGTAAAAGTTCACACCATCAAGGATCGACCAAAGGTTCTTGGAGGCTCTGATGGGCTTGAGATTGAGCGCGATGAAAAAAAAAGAATTCTTTTAGACACTAACCTCTGTGCAGGCTGCCAGAACTGCGTCTCTATCTGCCCCCACGATATTTGGGCCGTAAGCGATGATGAGGAAAAAAGAACTTATATAGATCCTACCAAGATTCATGCCTGCACTATGGATAATCAATGTATTGATGCCTGTCCTACAGGCGCCATTGAGATTCATCCAAATCTTCAAGGATGAAACCTCTTAAAGGAATAACCCCGGAGTTTCTAAGCTCTCTTGGTGTGGCCGATTGGGGTTATACAGAAGATCCTATTCCTAGTTCTTTTGAAAAGTATGAAGACTGGGTTGAGAGAGGGGAGAATGGACCTCTTAAATATCTATCAGATCATAGAAAGGATTTAAGAAAGAACTTGGACTCTGTTCAATCGGGTTTTCAATCCGCCGTGGTCTTTTTGTTTAGCTACTCTGAAGAAAAGATGGCCTTAGAGAACTTTTATAAAACAGATCAATCAAATAAATTAAAGGTGGCAGGCTACTCGTTAGCTTTTGAAGGCGGGGACTATCATAATGTCCTTCGCGAAAAGATGGCCATGATTGGATCTAAGTTAGGTGTTGAATACTCTTTCTCATTAGATATTCATCCCGTTTTAGAAAGAGACTTGGCCTATAGAAGTGGCCTTGGTTGGTTTGGAAAGAATTCCATGCTGATCCACCAGAAAAAAGGAAGCTTCAATATGATTGGGGCCCTCCTACTAAAGGAAAAACTAGGTCTTGAAGAAAATGAAAAGCAACTCGATCATTGTGGTCAGTGCACTGCCTGTTTTGATATCTGCCCCACTGATGCCATTGATTTAGAAAAACGAGAGATTAGCGCTTCTAAATGTATTAGTACTTTTAGCATTGAACTCTTTAAAGACGCCGAAGCTCCAGCAGGCTATGAGAGCGCCCAAGAGATCTTTGGCTGCGACCTCTGCCAAGATGTTTGTCCTTGGAATAAAAGAAGAGAGAGAAACGGTGAGATTGAAATGACAGCAGACTGGCCAAAAGGAGCGGCTAAAGAAATAGTCGATTTCTTTTTAGTGCCAAAGCCAAGTGAGCTTAAAGAAAACTTGGAAGAATTAAGTAATAGAGGCTTCATTAGAAAATTTAAAGGAACCAGCTTTGAGCGAACAGGAAAGCAGGGCCTTCTCAAGAACCTAGCTAAAAAATCCTTCCTTCTTTAAAAATTTCTTAATAAAACTAGCGGCAAGTTCAGGCTGGTGATGGGCAAGTTTTGGCGGTAAGTCTAAGCTGACAACATTACCTTGAGCTTTTAAGTTCTCAATCATCCTTTCAGATCCACCCTCTCCAACAACTAAGTCATCGGCTCCAGTGATAAAGTGAATTCTTTTACCTGAGATCTTAAAGTCTTTTTTCATCTCATTGATCCACGGAAATACTTTATCCGGATGGAGTTCTTTTGAAACAAGTTGGGAGCGGATGCTTAAAGTTGATTTATAAAAGGCCGAAGTAAAAAGATGTTTTGCACCCACTGGTAACTGACCAAGGCCCACGCAAACTAAGGTTTGTTTTAAGTCCTTGAGCTCCGGAAGCTTGGAGGCCATTAAAGCAAAGCTGGCCCCGAGACTATGGCCACCTAGGACAACTTGAGTTGGCTGGGTGTTTGAAAGTGATTTTAGTTTCTCAAAAGCCGCTACAAAGAGGTTAGGCGAATTTAGTTTAAATGATTCAAAGCTTAGAGCTTCAGAGTATCCACCAAGATAATGACCGGGCAAGTCAAAAATGACAGAGGGCATCCCTTCTTCGGCCAGTCGAATAGGCCAGTTAAGCAGAGAGCCCTTATGACTTGAATAGCCGTGGCTAAACACCGCTAGGGCCTTGGGAGAGGGGATTTCTCCCTCTGGGATAAAGGCAAGGGCGTTTATTTGTTGCCCTTCGTAATCAATAATAAACTTATGAACCTTAGTTTCAATTTTCATATGAAATAGACTACCAAATTACATTGACGAAGGAAGGCCTTTCTATTAATTTTGTAACCTCAAAAAGAAGTTGTGCCCTGATAGCTCAGTCGGTAGAGCAAGGGACTGAAAATCCCTGTGTCCGTGGTTCAAATCCGCGTCGGGGCACCATTTTTTTATGAATTTTTAAAAAGCCCAGTTTAACCCACTGGGCTTTTTTGTTCCCAAAATCTAAGTGGATTTGATCCAAAAACATTTCCCCTATAAAATTCCCCATATAGCAAACTCAAAAAAAGGAATAAAAATGAAAGGAAATTACATAGACGGATTCCTAATCCCAGTTCCAGAAAACAAATTATCTGAATACGAAGAACTAGCAAAAAAGATGGCAAAGGTATTTAAAGAACTCGGTGCTCTTGAATACGTAGAGTGCATAGCCGACGATGTTAAACTAGGAAAAGTAACTTCATTCCCTCAAGCAGTACTGGCCAAAGAAAATGAAAAAGTTATCTTCGCTTGGGTAACTTACGAATCAAAAGAAAGCCGAGATGAAATTCAAAAGAAGTTCATGGAGCATCCAATTATGAACGAAATGGATCCAAGTACTATGCCTTTTGATGGAATGCGAATGATGATGGGTGGTTTCAAGGCCTTGATTAATTGCTAGGGCATTAACTCTTCTTGGGAAGTAGCGTTAAAAACTTTTAAGCTACAGAGGATATTTTAGTTAGTTCTATCTGTAATTAGCGCGGAGAACATTTTACTATAGAAGCCTGATGAGATTGAAATATATAAAGATCCTTTTATTGATAAGTTTGGGGCTTCTAGTCTTTTTAGAAGCTGTGTTCTTTTCTTTTAATTATCTTAGCTCTTCCAATAAGAAAGATGATTTAAATATTAAACCCATGCCCTCAAAGCATAGGATTCTTTGCCTTGGTGAATCGACAACGGAAGGGGGCTATCCCAAGGTCCTTCAAGAGAAGCTAGATCTTATTCATCCTGGAAAATACTTTGTTTATGATTTTGGGAAAACAGCGGTTACCAGCTCTTACTTCAAAAGGAATATTGAGAGTATCATAAAAGCAGTTAAGCCCCATACCGTCATAAGCATGTTAGGAATTAATGATAACTTCATGCTATCACAAGCTATTTCTCATAAAGAAAGTTGGTACCATAACTCTCTTACTTATCGAGTCCTACTTCTTATTCAAGATTACAAAAAAAATAGTTTTGAACTTCAAGCGCTTAGACTCATTAATGCAAATAAAAGAGACTATGGGTTTTTCATTTTAAAAACTTTATATCAATTTAATAAAACCTTGTTACCAGAATCTTATCTCTTTTTAGCCGATTACTATGACCAGGATAAACAAGACTTTAAGGAGTCCCTCGCCATACTGAATGCGGCCCTTGAGATATATCCAAAGGACCAAGACATTCGCTTTAATCGCCTTTGGTCTTTAAATGAATTTCCCGAATCTAAAGAGTTACTAGCTAAGGAACTTCAGTATTTTACTCAAGTTGAAAGTTACTTTGATGATCTCGCTGACTTTTACTTAAATGCCGTTCAAGATAAGAAAATGGCGCTTCAATTTTATGAAAAATCCTATACCTTAAAGCTCCTCCCTCCACGAAAGAAAGTTCTTTACTCTAACCTCTTAATTGCCGAAGGCAGCCCTGGGCTAGATCAAGAACTTCTTAGAGGGCCCAAGAACATAGAAAATAATATGATATCTCAAACTATAGAGCGTACCAGGCTGACTCCCTCGCTTGTCGATAATCTGTCCTATGTTTTTGAGAGAGTTGGCTCAGCAAGCTTAAACTCAATTGTTATGAGCTATCCACTTCGCTCGATAATTCCAACTAAAGAAATGCTTGGAGCAAATCATTTATACTTAAGTAATGAGGAAGTCTTTAAAAAGGCAATTTCAGACCTAGGCTATCATGTAGTCTTTAGTGATTCTTTTGCAGGGGACTTTGGGCATCTGACATCTAAAGGGCAAGAAATCTTAGTAGATCATCTTGTTAAGACATTTTTTAAAAATGCTTCCTTTAAATTAAAAGAATAATTATTGTGTATAATAGCGATATGAGTTTACCTATTCTTTATTCTCTTCAACATTGTCCCTACGCTATGAGAGCTCGAATGGCCCTTCTTATGGCCAAACAAGAAGTCATGTTACGGGCCATTGTCACTAAAGATAAGCCCGCTGATATGTTAGAGCTTTCTCCGAAAGGGACAGTTCCTATTCTTTTACTTTTAGATGGAACTCTCATTGATGAAAGCTTAGACATTATGATTTGGGCCTTGAATCAGAATGATCCAGTAGATCTACTCTTCAAAGAGAAGCCTGAAGTTTATACAAGGATGAGAGAGCTGATTAAAGAAGGGGATGGAGAGTTTAGGACTAACCTGAGCGCCTATAAACATAATAAGCGTTACCACCTTGAAGATGAGGTTAAGTTTCGCACTAACTGTGAAACCTATATCAGCAGCCTTGAATCCCTTTTATCAAATCAAGACTTCTTTATGGGAGATAGGCTAAGCCTCGCTGACCTGGCGATTCTACCCTTTGTTCGGCAGTTCGCTAATGTTGATAAAAAATGGTTTCGATCAGCCCCATATCCGCGTTTAACTCTTTGGCTTAAGAATCAGATGCAAAGCTTATTGTTCACAAAGACCATGCGGAAGTATCCACTTTGGCTGGAGAGTAAGGAGCAGTACCTTTTTTCTTGGGATAGTAAGACGAACCTATAATCCTTGAACGTATTGATCGTTCGTAGAGACAGGTATCATCTTCTTTAAAGTATCCGTTGGATTATTAATATCATTGAGTGCATTTTCAAACTCTTGAATCAATACTTCTTTATCTAATCTTTCTTTTGATCCAGCCCCGATATCAGTTAAATCGATGAAGAATTCATCAAAGAGTCCGCTGAAGTCTTTCATGGCCTCAATATTTAAGAACTGCTCGTGGTTATAAATACTAGGGTAACCACCTTTTTGCTTATCTACGGCAAAAGAGATTCCCTTAACATTAGTGATCGTCGTGGCCTTTTCACAGCTGAGCATACAGGCGGCATCGATACTTGGCTTATTACAACCAACTGTCCGTTGAAAGAAGCACTGACGGCTCGTCATGAGGAGGATGGGATGATAGATGCTATAGAGAAGCTTAAAGTCTTTAGGTCTTCTGATCTTCTTAATTTGATTCTTATTTATTTCGTTAGAGATAAAAGCGCCTGAACAATTTAACTCTTCTTTAAGAGTGTTGAGGGCGTAAGAGTTTGTTGTATTGAGAAGAGGACCTGCGATCCATTCAATACCCATTTCAAAAGCTTTATAAGCTATACCTGTATTATTCGAGATGATCTTTGAAGGCTTGGCTACTTCTAAGATCTTAACCGCCTCAAGATAATCTTTTCCAATCATCACGGCAGGGAACCATGGAACTAAGCGAGGGTTCCTAAGAAGAAGGTCACTATAAAAAGTGGAGTCCTTTTTAATACTCTCTGGAATCTTAAAATAGATATCAGCATCTGTTTTCTCTAAAAGAGAAATGTCTTTCTCGTCACTTATTAAATAGGAGAGCTTTGGTTCTTTCTCAACTTTTTCAAAAAGAGGGAGCTTTGGAATCTCTACCGGGGCCACAACTTCTTTTGAGCCGTTTAGTAAAAAGGCTAAACGCTTTTTCATTTGAGTTATTTCTTTAAAAGGAATAACGAGGCCTTCATCAAAGCTTGAAAAGTCAGAAGAGACCAACATAAAGGAAGCGTCGTTAAAACTTTTAAAACGCTTCTTTAGAGACTCTGCAGTTATAGAGCTCTCGATGGAGGTGCTTAAAATATCTGTTGATTCAATAATATAGGTTTCTTCACCAGTAACAGCAGTTATAGTCAAAGGAGAGCCAGCTTTAGCTGTAAAAGAAAGCGTAAGCTTGGGCTTTTCAATATTAAGGTCTTTTATTTTATCAGAGAGGCTTGCTCCAATGGCATTCCTGTCCTCAAATAAATCCTTATTAACCTTTTTGACCTCTTCTTCAGAGGTGGCTTCTGCTTCATCGATAGCATGAATCTTACTATAGTCTCTAGGGCTATCGATAAACATGTCTTTAGTAAGATTTCCTTTTAGGAATGAGTTGGTAAAACTTCTATTAAAGACTTTATGTAAGTTTGAATCATCACCAACGAGTTTTCCTGAGTCAATAAAGCTATTGATCTGCTTTCTCCAGGTATCGATGACAGTATAGACGTAGTGAGCGCCCTTGATTCTTCCCTCAACTTTAAGAGAGTCAACTTGAGCATCAACTAATTCAGGAAGGTCAAAATAAGCGGAGTTATCTTTTAGATTGAGAGGATACTTGTTTCCTGCGGCCGTGATTTCATACTCATCTCTGCAGGCCTGGCTACAACGACCTCTGTTTCCAGAGTTTCCAACGCTGACTGAGCTTGAATAACATTGTCCGGAAAAAGCGATACATAAAGCACCATGGACGAAGACTTCTGTTAAAACATTATGTTCATGAGAAAGGGCCGTTAGGCTTTTTATTTCCTCTAGGTTTAATTCTCTAGAGAGGTTAAGTCTTGAAGCGCCAATCTTACTTAAGAAAAGAATCTGGCCTTCATTGTGAGTGGTCATCTGAGTTGAAGCGTGAATATCAAGAGTAGGAAAGTGTTTCTTAACAAGGTCAAAGACCCCTAAGTCTTGAACGATGATTCCATCAAGCCCACTATTCACGATTTGGTTTAAGAGCCTGACTAAGGTTGGAATCTCATGTTCTAAGATAACTACATTAAGCGTAAGAAAGATCTCACAGCTATACTCGTGGGCCAATCTAATAGCCGCGTAGAGTTCATCTATTGAAAGGTTAGATGCGCGGTTTCTAGCATTAAAGAAATCAAGACCACAGTAAACGGCATTGGCGCCGCCAACGATGGCCGCTTTAATGGCTTCAATATCTCCACCAGGTGCTAATAATTCAATCTTTCTACTCATATTGCTAATCCACTAAGTCATTTTGGTTCTATTTCATCTTGATAGGATGATTTTGAGAAGTCATACTACCTATGCACTCTGGCTATATACCATCTTTAAAAGAGATGGAAAACGCTCTAAAAGGCCTTTTTAGGTCTGTAGGTGCTCGATATTAAAGTGAACACTAGTTAATCTTGATCAAGGCTTATTATGAAACTAATTCTTATATTGTTAACTCTCGTTTTAAGCAGCTGTAGTCAGCTTACGGTTGATTACCATGTCCCAACAACAGGGGGCTATTTACCTGAAGCTTCAGGAGCTATCTTCTCTGGAAATATTGGTGGCTATTTAACTTCAACTCAGAAAGTTGTTGTGGGGAGCGCGCAATCTGTAAGAATCTTTGGCTCTAGTGCCGATACAACTATCAATGCTTCTCCTAAAGGGGGCTCATCCGCAGTTCTAGGTTTAGGTGGGCGCTTTGGTCTGACTAATTTTTTAGAGCTCGGGTTAAGAAAGTCTGGCGAATCTACTACTGTCCTCAACGCAACTCTGCAGTTTCTAGGGGGATCAACAAAAGAGAGAACTGTTGGTTACAAAGCTTCCTTTTCTTCAGGAATAGGAAGGGGCTCTCAAGAAGAGAGTAATTTTAAACTAAATGATACAACAACTAATAGCACTCAAGATAACTTAGCCGGTGAGCTTGATTTAAAAAGTGTTGATTTCGGTCTTCAGCATGGGTTTCGGTTTAATAAATACTTGATGCTTTATAATTCCTTCTTCTACACAGAATTTGAGATGGAAGGATCTATAACTGCAACCGATGGAATTAAGTATAACCTGGTTAATACCACGACATTGAAAAGTGTTAACCTAGGTATCCTTTTTACAACTTCTGGCCTTCGAGCTTTTCAACTTCAGGGTGAAATTGGCTACTCGACTTCTTCTGTTAGGGGAGATGCTCGTGGCTCAAGGGATCAGGCAACTCTACTTGTTTCCCCATCTTTTCGTTTCTAGTAGCTAAGAATTAGAAAAAGAAACTAAAGAGACCAGCTCTCTCCCTGAGTGCTATCTTACTGTAATTACTCGCTAAAAAGAAAAAGCAAATATCTTTCCTTTAAGTAGCCGATACGGCTTCTATGAGAGAACTAAAACTTAGCACTCTACTTTTTCTTTTACTCTTTGGAGCAAGCTTAAATGCTTTCTCTAAAGACATATCTAGGCCATGTGCAGGTGAAGAATTAGATATAGTCGATACAATCATCAATGACTTACTTAAAGATTATGAGAAGCTCTCTCGCTTTGATGCTAAGAAACTAGCTGTAGAGTTAATAGTAAGACAATGCCAACACGAAAAAGATAACGGCCGAGAAGGCATTAGGATTCGCGATGGGAAGGTTAAGTTCTCAGAGTTCTCTGATACCTATAATACTGCAGACCCAGTCTTCTACTGTAAGAATAAAAAAGGCTATCGAAGCTATTTAGGCCAAATGACTCATAAGTTACTCCAGTTCAAAGAAGATAAAAGTAAAAAAGAAAGAATAGCAAAACCAAAACCTAGAAATACAAGACCACGAAAGCCTGCTCAAAAAGTAGAGCCTGCTAAAGAGCCGATGTGGAATTGTGTTATTCCTGGTTACTTTAAGATCGTTAAAAGAGTTAACAAGAATCAGATGGAAACTCTTTCTATTACTTACGGACCAAGCTCTTGTAGTAAGGCCCGCTAAGAACTCGTATGCATTCTTCTTATCTTTCTTTGATTTGAATAGCGAGAATCTTTCGAGTTCGTCCCCTTAAGCTTAAAGACCTTTTCCCTATAGCTACTCCTAGATTTAAACTTAGACTTTCTATAGCTTCGCCTTTTTTTTCTTTCGCGTTTATCAGTTTTGTCGAACTCGCGTTCATAGGAGTGAGATGAAGAAGTCTTAAGGCTCTTTCTCCTGGTTAAATTTAAATCAAATAGGGTAAAGCTCAGGCCAAAGGCCAGAGTATAAAAAAGCTGTTTCAAGAACACCTCCAACAAAAATAATTGTAATGAGAATAACTTTAGAGAGAATTTGAAGTGTTCATGATAGCCACCTTAACAAGTTTTAAGAATTTAATGGGGGGAATGTTTTTAAGGTTTATTTATTCATGATGAGGTCAGCTTAACACGAAAAACAAAAAACTCAAAATCTTATAAAATTAAAGGGATATTTTCTTATCATTGGAGAAACTGGCCGATATATTTGAAGTCCCTAGGAGAAGACCATGAGCCTTGATGCTATTGGAATAATTTCAAGTAATTTAGATAAGTCAGTAAAGTTCTATGCCATTATTGGCGTTGAGATAAAAGAGGCTGGAAGCCCTGATCATCTTGAGGGGAAAACCCCAAGTGGTGTTCGGATCATGCTTGATTCAGTAGAGCTTATGAAAAAGATAAACCCAAATTTTAAAAAGGGATCAGGAACTGGAATTGTTCTTGGCTTTGTTCAAAAGACTCCTGAAAAAGTAGATGAACTGGTTTTGAGAATTAGCGAGGGCGGATTTAAAGTTTTGAAAGATCCTTGGGATGCTTTTTGGGGACAGCGCTATGCTTCTGTCTTAGATCCAGACGGGAATCAAATCGATATTTTTGCAGAGATTTAAAAGGAATATTATGAATCAAAGATTCGAACATCTCGTTGAACTAGCTAAGCCTTCTTATAATAATGGAGACCCTGCTCACTCGTTCGCTCATATAAAAAGAGTTATGCTTCTTTGTGAAAAACTTGCGGCTGATGGTAAGACAGAAAAAGAAGTTCTTATGGCAGGAGCCTTACTTCATGATGTGGTCAATCTTCCAAAGAATCATCCAAGAAGATCGGAAGCTTCCACCATGGCCGCTACAAAAGCGCGCGGCTTATTGGAAGAAGCTGGCTATGATGAGGAATTTATTTCTAAGGCCCTCGTTGTCGTTTATGAACATAGTTATTCTTTAGGAAAGAAACCTTCATGCCCCGAATCTGCTATCCTTCAAGACGCTGATCGCTTGGATGCTTTAGGCGCCATAGGACTTATGAGAATGATTTCTTGCGGAGTTAGCTTTAAGGCGGACTTTTATGATGAAGAAGATCCCTTTGCGAAGGAGCGCTCATTTGATGACAAGCGCTTCACTCTTGATCATTTTTATACCAAACTTTTTAAATTGCCTGAACTCATGAATACTGAGGCAGGTGAGCTTGAGGCTAGAGAGAGGGTAGCTTATATGAAGTCCTTTATTGAACAGCTTCGCTTAGAAATAAGTCAGTAATTTAAGCTAGTTGGAGGTATATTCCAAATGGCCTTGAGTTAAGATATCTCTTAATAATTCCGATAAGTTACTTGTGAGAGTACCTGCCATCATTCTATTTTTGATTTGTTTTTCTATTTCCACTTTATGGGCAAGTGGTTTCCCTTCAAATCTAGTCATCGATCAAAGCACTGAGCTTCGTGAAGTAAGTTACTTTGAAGGCGGCTCTAATATCTTGGGCTTTTTAAACCCAGGAGACACAGCAGACATTCTCTCCATTGATACAAGCCATGAAGGGGGAGTCTCTTTTCAAGTGCGTATTAGTTCGGGCGCTCAAAGCGGAAAGATTGGATGGGTCTTTTTTGCAGAAGATCCTGAGAAGCAAGACTTTAATCTTAAGGATCCTAAGGGCGGATCAGTATCAGCTCCAAAATCAAAAGTTAAATCAAAGGGCTCTCACCAAGAAGATTCAATTCTAGCACCAGAAGAATCCCGTAAAGAAATTGATATGTCTAAGACAGGTATTGAAACTTTCTCATCTCCGAGAAAGACTAGAGTTAAAGATAGCGAATCCTCTTTTAAGGAAACACCCTTTAAGAAATACTTTCAAGAAATGAAAAAAGAGATGAAGCAAGTGAGTAAGGGAAAAGCTTCTTATCCAGCTGTTCCCGAGAGGTTAACAAAGATAAAACCAGAAAAAGAAATTTGGGATGAGGCCATTAAGGGGGAGATGAAGATAGACTTAGAAAGCTATGACGGAGGTCCCTATATTCCTTTTACAAAGACAGTCACGGATTCTTCTGGCTACAAACAAAAAACAACTTACTGGACAAAGTCTGAACCAAAACAACTCATGAAGATGCCAAGTAAGATTGCTTCCGCCCTCGAAGAAAAACAACGGGAGTGTAAAGACGAAGCAGAAAGCACTCCTGAGGCGGCAATCCCAAAAGAAGTTAAAGGGAATTGGCAGCCTCATTGTAAGGTTCTTGCTGCTGATAAATTTGGAGACTTTCTCTATAATGAAATCTCGAGCTGCCTTGAATCTATTAAAGAGACCATTACAAAAGGGGCAAAGAATAAAGACGGAAGTTTAAATAGAGAGAAAGTCTTTAAGAATCTCTATAAAAAGTTAAACCGTAAAGAACAAGAATTTGCGGCCTTAACTTTAACCGCCTTTGGAGAAGCTGGAATCCTTGCACCACCACTTGAAGAGATGGTTATGGTTATGAAAGTTGTTAGTAATAGAGCTGACTATGCTCGTAAGAAAGGCTTTGCCGAGGCCAATGAACTAGACTCTGCTCTTCAGAAGGCGCAGTTTTCAATGTACAATAAGAACGATCCTAGTTGGCAAAGGGCGATTAAATCGGGTCATGGTCATCCTCACACAATCAATTCAATTAAGTCTTATATTCTTTATCACAATACAAAGATTGAAAACGCTCGTGAAGTTGAGAAGGTTTATCACTATCATACAAATTATGTGAGCCCTGATTGGAAAGATACTTCAAAGATTGTTAAGCCTGTTCTTAATGGTAAGAAATTAAAACAAAGCGGGACAAGGCATCACTTTTTTAGAAATATCCCTTGGTCTTTTCGCCACAACTCTTGGAGCGGAAAGAAATGAAGTTCATTATTTTCCTGATTCTCTTTAGTTTTTCTGCCCACGGCTTTGAATGGAAAGTGACTCAAAAGAAAGATAATTTTTTCTTAAAGAATGACAAAGGGATCAGCTTCTCAATTGAATCGGTTGGGGGAGTCCCTAAGTTCATAAAAGAAGAGAAGCGGCAGGGTGGCGTCTTACTTATTATTTATAATAGCGGTACAGCGGGAACCAGCCAGCCCATAGAAATGCATAGGGCCTTGGTCTTTAGTAAGAAGAAACTAGTGGGAGATCTTCCTTTTAAATATGTTCCTTCAAAGGGAACAACTTATAAAGCAGAGCAGCCAAAATGGACCCTCAAGAAAGGGAAGCTTGTGGTTTTAGATCCTGAAGAAGAGAAAACCTACGAAATCTCCTTATAATTTATAATAAATTGATTAAGTATCCGTAATCACAATCGAGTTTTTCTCGTCTCGTGGCACCGTGAGGATTGACGCCTTTTAAGATGATTTGGTACTTGTTTGGTACACCATGTAGAGAGGGATGTATGAAGCACTTGCTTACTTTAATGGCCTTGTTGGCCATCTTTTTTAGTTTCAATTCACAAGCTTATGTTTTTGAAGGGAGAGTTGTTAATCAAGGTCAGACACTTGAGTGTATGGTTGAGAACTACTCGAACTACAATATCTTCGTTCTTGAGTACAAATTCGATATGACTGTGAGAAACAACTACGGCAGAACTTATCCTTTAACTCAAAGACTTGCTTGTGTGAATAATTGCATGGTTACAAGAAACTCTTATCAGTTACTTCTTGGAGCTAACATCGCTTATAACGTTCTTGCAGCACGTTGTTACGGAACTTATATTATCCAATAAAGGCCGTTAGAAAATAATAGAAATTCTTTTTAACTATAATCGAGGAGTTGCTGCTCCTCGATATTTTTCATTCCGCCTAACTCCTGCTTTAATACCGCCCACACACAAACACACTTTATATCGAGAGGACATTCATGCAAATGATCATTATTGAGGGCAATATTGGTGCGGGGAAATCTACCTTAACCACTCAGCTTTCAGAGGCCTTAGGGGCTAAAGCTTTCTTTGAACCAGTAACGACAAATCCTTACTTAGAAAAGTATTACGCCGATCCAAAGAAGTACGCTCTTCCTATGCAATTCTATTTAATGAGTAATCGTTATGGACTTCATCAAGAAGGAATTGAGCATATTTGGAAAACTGGTCAGTCTTGTATCTATGATCGCTCTATCTATGGAGACTATATCTTCGCCAAAAGAAATTGGCTTGATGGAAATATGAGTGAGCTTGATTTTGAAAACTATAATAATATGAGAGACGTTATGCTTAAAAACTTAATGGTTCCTCATGTGACTCTATACCTAGACGCTAAGCCTGAGACTTGTTTAAAGAACATCAACAGCCGCTCTCGTGGTTGCGAATCTGGGATACCTCTAGAGTACCTTCAAGGACTTGATGATCTCTATAGAGACCTCGTCTTTGAATTAAAGCAAAAAGGATCTCAGGTTGTGAATATCGATTGGAATGAGTTCCGTCCTATTGATTATATCCTTGAGAGGCTAGAGGATCAGCTTCCTGGTATTACTAAGCCACATAATCAGGGTTATATCGATCAGATTGCCATCCAGTAAATAAACCTCAAATAATTTAATTTAAGTACCTGAATTTACTAGTCAAATTCAGGTACTTCCCTCAGCTTTTTATTAAGCTAACCCCCTAAAATCCCGAAAAGAACTATAAGGAAAGACTCAATGACTCTATTGAAACACCGTTTGGTGGTTCTCCTATTTCTATTTCTCCCTAGGCTGCTTTACGCGGGCCCGGATGACTATGATTCTCATCTAACAAGTAAAGGCCTTGCTTCTTTAAAAGAACAAGCCGAGATTGATACGGCCTATTCCTTGAGACTCGATAATCTTTTGGAAAATAGGACAGATAAGAGCGAGACAACATCTATTGATCATCAAAAAGAAATCTTGAGGGATGTTCAGGGCAGAGTAAAGCTAGAGCTCGAATCTATTGGTTTTTCTTATCCCGCTTTTAAAAGAGGGGTTATTGATTCAGATTTAGGAAAGCTTAAAGAGTTTAAAGAACTTCTTTATGTAAAAAGTAAAAAGTCAGATCAACTTCTCTCCTTTTTAAAAGGTGCGGGAAGTGAGAAATCAAAAGCTGTTTTGAAAAAGGTCTTAGATAGATACCCTTCTCAAAAGAGGTATGTGCTTAACCCTTCAATTACCAATGATAAATTGCGAGTGATCTTTAAGAAGCATATTGTCCTCCAGCACTATTTACATGAGCTTCCTGGCATTGCTGACTCTCTTCATTATTATGAGCTTGGTATCTTGGCGGAAGAAGAGTTTATCAAAGAGTTAAAGACAAACCTTTTTCATAATGGACCTCATGCGGGCTTTTGGAAGTTCTTCTCTGAACAAACTCTTCCTGCAATGATCGGAAGTGATAAATTAGTTAAGACATTCTTTTTAAATACTCCTTATGAAGGGGAGAAGATGAAGGGAGGCTTTGTTCCTCCAAGCTACCCAGGACCTCTTTCTTTAGAGGGTTATATTCATGTGGCCTTTGACCGTTTAAGCCAAGGGACCAGGGGAGGGGTGTCTAAGATCTTCGAAGAGATTAGAAAGTTCAAAGGACAATCTGATGTGGAGAAGATGAGTAGCCTCTTATTTGATAACCCTCGTAGCACTCAAGAGCAGATCTCAATGCTTATTGACCTGGCCACGGAGGATTTAAATCTTAATGATCAGCAAAGGACTAAGTTGATTCAATTATTAGAGAAAATAAGAAAGAGGCTGAGATCTTATATTTCTTTTGTGACTGAAAATATTGAATTTAAG
Organism: uncultured Halobacteriovorax sp.; assembly: GCA_913061265.1. Taxonomy (GTDB): domain Bacteria; phylum Bdellovibrionota; class Bacteriovoracia; order Bacteriovoracales; family Bacteriovoracaceae. Next base: position 258,293 of record CAJXVS010000007.1, read on the forward strand.
ATTGAAGGGCAGCTTCCCGTTTTAAAGATTAGAAAGAACGAAAAAGAGACGGTTGTCTTTAAAAGTAGCGCCAAGCTTCTGAGTATTACTAAAGTAAGCGGCGCGTCTGTTTCAGAGCCTAGAATTTTAGATGATGCTTTAGTTTTCGGTGATGAGTTAAAAGAAGAGATCATGAATATCCTCAAGAAAGAGGAAGCTCTGAACGGGGCTCCTTTCCTAGAAGCAATCGAATAATCAAATCCGACCAAATTTTACGGTTACTACGTGTAAGTAAAGATAAGAAGCATTTCTAATCGTTGGGTACATAATGAAGGAAGTTTTAAATTAGATTTTGATCAAGGAGGATCTTATGCTTAAAAAAGCACTAGTTTTAATTTCCATCTTAGCTGTTCCAGCCTCTTTCGCTTGCGATATGCACGGTAACACTGGGTTCATGCCTGAAAATGATATGCAAATTGCTGTAGGAGACAAGTCTGCCAATGACATGACGGAAGAAAAATTCAACGCCATCATTGATAAAGTTGAAGCGGTTTATAAAAAAGTCGTTAAAGAGAAAAAAGCAATTCTTAAAGTAAAAAGAAAATGGAAGAACAATACAGTTAACGCCAGCGCTCAACAAATGTGGAAGTACTGGATCGTAAATATGTACGGTGGTCTTGCAAGACATCCAGATGTTTCTGCTGATGGATTCGCTATGGTTGTTTGCCATGAGTTAGGACATCATCTAGGTGGAGCGCCAAGATACACGGGCTGGGCATCTAATGAAGGTCAGGCTGATTACTTTGGTTCTATGAAATGTTTTAGAAGAGTTTTTGAGAATGACGACAACGTTACTATCATCTCTAAAATGGAAATTGATTTAGAAGCTAAGGATAAGTGTAATACTTCTTTTACTAACGAAGGTGAAGTGGCTCTTTGTATAAGAGCGGCCATGGCAGGAAAATCACTAGCTAAACTTCTTAATAGAGGAAGATCTGTTAGTTTTAAGACTCCTGATACGTCAGTAGTCGATCAAACAAATAATAAGCACCCGGCTGGTCAGTGTAGATTAGACACTTACTTTCAAGGGGCTCTTTGTACAAAAGAATGGTCCAGTGAAGTTGATCCAAAAGACCCAACAAAAGGTGTTTGTAATAGATCAGAAAATTACGACCTTGGTGTAAGACCACTATGTTGGTACAAACCATCTGAAAGCTAAAAAACTTTATAATAAGGGGAAGCTTAGGCTTCCTCTTTTTTTTTCTTCTTATAATCTTCTTTCAAAACAAGTCCCCAGAGTATAAAAATAGTCTAAATCTTTTAAGGAAATTAAATTTATGCTTTTGAGTATAAGAGCTCTCATTTTTATTTGCTTTCTTGTAGGCCAAAACCTCTTTGCTCAGGCAACAGGTTCGATGCTTCGAGAAGAACTTCCTCTATGGGAAGCTGGTCTGGGGGTCATAACCGCCTCTGTACCTGATTACCCAGGGGCAGGTCACTCAACCTTCCATACGGTTCCTATTCCAGGTTTTGTTTATCGAGGTAAGAGAGTCAGGGCCGATGAAGATGGCGGGCTTAGAGCCAGGTTTTATAAAACGGAAAACTGGGAGTTTGATCTAAGTGTTGGGGGCAGTCTCCCTGCTAATAGTGATGAAAATGCTGAAAGAAAAGGTATGCCAGATTTGGATACAATGGGAGAGATTGGTCCGACCTTTATTTGGAAGATCATCAAACCTACAACAGATAACCCTCATAAACTTATCCTGAGTATTCCTATTAGAATTGCTGCTAGTACGGATCTTAAACATTGGAATATGAAAGGGATTATCTTTAATCCCATTCTCATATACATGCGCGAAAGAGTCTTCCTGCCTAAGCTAACTTTTATCCTAGGAGTTGATGCACGTTTTGCTAGTGATACTTTTATGGATCATTTTTATTCAGTAGCTAGCGAATATTCAACTCCTAACCGGCCTTTTTATGAAGGCAAGGCTGGTTACATGGGAACAAACCTAACCGCTGGCTTTACTTATTTATTAGGAAAAAGCTTAAGCCTCTTTGGCGGGGTGATCCAATCGAGTCTTCATGGTGCTTCGAATGAAGAGAGCCCACTTCTAGTAAGTAGAAATAATACTGCCTATGCCCTTGGAATGGTGTGGTGGTTTCTAGAGAGTAAGAAAACTGGTGTTCGCTGAGTCATTTTGGCCTGCCGCAACACGTAGGCCTTGATTAAAATCAGAGAGTTGCACTTTGGTATTATGCACAACCGTTAAAAACTTCCTTAAAAAACATAAGACAGAACGAGCTAGGCCTTTTAAAATTTAAAGGTTAGGTGTTTAGAAAGGGAGTTCTAAATGAAGTTTTTATGTGTCAATGGATTGGCCAGAGTTGTGATCTTAGCATCACTCGTTTTTTCTCAATCAGTCTCATCTCAAATCTTAAAAGAATATAAAGCAGGTAAGAGAACTATCTCTGTTGCTTCTTATAATGCTGAAAATCTTTTTGATGAAAAGCATGATGATGGTAAGAATGATTGGACCTACCTTCCTTTAAAAGAAAAAAGAAAGTCTAAAGAAGTTCAAAAATACTGTGAAAGGCTTAGGAATTATTACTACCGTTTCAATTGTTTAAATCTAGATTGGAGCGTAAAGAACCTGCACAAGAAACTACACCAACTTGCCCGAGTGATTAAGGTTATGGACAAGGGTGATTCTCCAGATATTATTGTTTTCCAAGAAGTAGAAAACTATCGTGTTCTGAAGATGTTAAGAGACGTGGCCCTTAAGGGGGAAGGATATAAGGAAGTTGTTCTTATTGAAGGTCCCGATAGCCGTGGTATTGATGTAGGAATCCTTTCTAAGTTTCCACTTTCAGGTAAAGCAAAGATTCATCAAGTTGACCTAACTTCTCACTTTCCAAGAAGAACGAAGGTTCCTCAAACAAGACCTATTCTTGATGCTACTTTCAAAGTTTATGGATCAAAGCTTAGAGTGCTTGGGAATCATTGGCCGAGTCAATCTCATGATGATGAGACACGTGATATCGCTGCTAAGACACTTCTTGACGCCGTAAAGTCTTCTAAAGTTCCAACCATTGCCTTAGGGGATTACAATACTCACCCAAGTGATAATCCTCATGGAATTAATCAATGGCTCCACGATGATAGTGCTCGTGCTTTCTTTTATGATTCTGAGAGGGAAGCTAACAATCAGCCTTATCCTCTTGTTAAAGCTAACTCTAGAGGAACACATCATTACCGCGGTAAGTGGACGAGCCTAGATAAGATCTTTGTTCTTCAAGACTCTTTTAAGAATGCTTGCGGAGGTTATTTTAGTACTTGTTTAAGACCGCTTTGGGATTCTTTTCAAATTATTAGAAAAAGTTTTATGCTCGAAGATGTGACTTTTAGAGATCCAGAAACAGGCGAAGAAGTGACTTACAAAGATGTTCCTCAGCGTTTTGATGCTGAGACAGGAGAAGGATACTCCGATCACCTCCCCGTTGTTCTGAATATAGAAGTTCGTTAGTTTTTTGCTAACAATATAAGGGGTTATCAAAATGAAATTCATTAGCGTTGCTCTATTGATGATGAGCACGCTTCTTGTTGCTGGAGATTATCCTGGTGATTGGTGGCGTGAAGTTCCAAGAGATCAGTCTAATAGCTGGGAAGTTCTTCCACAGGATGCTTTAAAGGGCGAAGTCATACTCTCGAAAAGAACCGAACTTGGTATCTTTTCAAATCTTGGTGAATCTGAATTTGAATTTGAAGGAGTCTTTTACAAGTCCGTTGAAGGCCTTTGGCAAAAACTAAAGTACCCCGACCCTATGGATAAAAAAGATCCTCGTCATAAGTTTATTTATCCTTATACAAGAGATGAAGTCTCTAGGCTCTCTATGTGGGAGTCAAAAAAGGCTGGGGATATGGCGAATAAGATTAATAAAGAAAATGGAATCAAGTTTGTCTCATATAGAGGTAAGCGTTTTGAATACAAAGACATGTCCGCAGGCTCACAATTTCACTATAAATTAATTCGTGGTGCCATGGAGGCGAAAGTTTTTCAAAATGAAAATATTAAAGAGCTTCTTTTAAAAACAAGAGGACTGATCCTAAGAGCGGATCATAAGATTGGGCTGAACAAGCCACCCGCATATAAATACTTTGATATTTATATGGATATTAGATCTAACCTTTAGGCCTCCTATGAAAAATTTAAAAATTCTTTCTCTATTATTGATTGTAGCTTTTTCATCCTGCTCAAAGGACGAGCCGGTTTTAGGTGAACCTAAAAAGCCAGTTCAAGAAATAAATGAAATTCAAAAGAATTCACCTTATGTGATCTTGGTCTCCTTTGATGGTTACCGCCATGACTACACAAAGAAATATAGACCTTCAAATATAAGAACTTTTATAAAAGGTGGAGTTGAAGCTGAAGGAATTATCCCCGTTTACCCATCCCTCACTTTTCCGAATCATTACGCCTTAGTAACAGGTATGCGTTCTGAGAATCATGGAATTGTTCAAAATAAGTTTTATGATCCTCTTAGAGATGAGGTTTATCATTTTATGAAAAGCTCAGGAAAAGACGGTTCATGGTATACAGGGGAGCCTCTTTGGAAGACTGCTTCAAAGCAAGGCTTAAAGGCCGCCTCATACTTCTGGGTAGGCTCTGATGCTAAAGGAAATTATCCAGATTATTGGTATCGCTATGACGGAAGAACTTCTAAGGCCAAAAGAGTCGATCAGGTTCTTGATTGGTTAAAACTACCTCTAGGAAGCCGGCCAAACTTTATCACTCTTTATTTCTCAGAAGTTGATTCTAGAGGGCATAAGTATGGGCCTGATTCAGCTGAAGTAGAGAAGGCCGTTCACAATGTAGATAAAGCTCTTGGTAGGTTGATGGAAGGACTCGAAGAGATCAACCTTCCTGTAAATGTTATTCTAGCTTCAGATCATGGCATGCAAGAGCTCTATGAAGATAAAGTTCTCTTTCTTGATGATTATATTAAAGATTTGAGTGGCGTACGAGTCGTTGGTGGTGGAGCCCATACCAACCTCTATATTCCTAACTCTAAAATCAGAGAAAAGGTTTTTCAAGAATTGAGAAAGGCTTCACACTTAAGTGTGTATAAAAAAGAAAACATACCAAAACACTTTGGTTATTCAAATAATCAAAGGATTGGCGACTTAGTTATCTCAACTCATTCGCCTTATTATCTAAAGCAATTAAGAAGTTCAGGTAACTCTGTAAAAGGAGCTACACACGGCTTTGAGCCTCTTAAAACTCCTTCTATGAATGGGATCTTCTACGCTAAAGGACCAAACTTCAAAAAGGGAATGAAGATTCCTGCTTTTGAAAATATTCATGTTTATCCGATGATCCTTGAAATTTTGGGTCTAAAGCTAGATCATAAAATAGATGGGAGTGCCAAAGTTTTAAAACCGATTCTGGCTGAATAAAAAATATGTTAACTGAAGTAGATTTAGGCCAAATGGTTCAATTGGTTAAAGTCATAAATAAGATCTCAAAAGAAGGGCATACTCCTGCTACTGGCGGAAACTTCTCACTTCGAACTGAATCAGAAAACTCTTATATCATTTCAAAATCAGGGGTCGATAAAACGGCCTTTGGAATCGAAGATTTAATTCTTATTGATGAAAAAGGCGAGATCTATCCTGACTACCAAGGGGATGGAATCAAGACAAGCGATGAAACCTTGCTTCATTCTATGATCTATGAAGAAACAAAAGCTGGCTGTGTTCTTCACACTCATATCCTTGAAGGCCTTCTCTGCGCTGAAAAACTAAGTTCTAATGATGAGTTCATCATGGAAGATCTAGAGCTACTCAAAGCCTTTTCTGGTCAAACAACTCATGAGACAAAGATTGTTACTCCGCTATTTGAAAATCATCAAGATATGGAAAAACTAAAAAAAGAAATCTCACCTAGGATTAAAGGAGAGAATATTTATGGTTTTATCTTAAAAGGCCACGGACTTTATGTCTGGGGATCAAATATTACAGAATGCCATCGTCACCTTGATGCTTATACCTATCTTTTTAAATATTATTGGAACATGAGGAATTAGTGGCCATCTTAAACATCCCTAAAGAAAATATTGTTATCAATGACCTAGATCAAGTGACCAGCTTTCTAAAAGAGAGAGGAATCGATTTCTCAATTTGGGAAGCGAACAAGCCTCTAACAGATAAAGATACTCAGGAAGATATTCTTAGCGCCTATGAGCATGAGCTGACTCCTTTTATGAAAGAAAAAGGATTTAAGACTGCGGATGTTATCTCTGTGAATCCAAAGACAGAAAATATTGAAGCGATTCGAGAGAAGTTCCTAAAAGAACATACTCATAGTGAAGATGAAGTTCGTTTCTTTGTTGATGGAGAGGGTCTCTTTTGGTTTCATGTAAAAGGTGAAGTCTTTAGCTTACTTTGTAAAAAGGGAGACTTTCTCTCGGTTCCAGCAGGCTATACCCATTGGTTTGACCTAGCTCCTGCCTATACAGTGAAGGCCATTCGTATTTTTACTAGCATGGAAGGCTGGGTGGCCAATTATACAAATTCAGGAATTGATGAAAAATATAATAAGTAAGGAAGCTTTATGACAAAATTTATTCTTATGGATATCGAGGGAACGACTTCTTCAATCTCTTTTGTTCATGAGACTCTCTTTCCTTATGCTAAAGAAAATATGCTCGAGTTTATTCGTGAAAACAAAGAAGTCCCTGAAGTCCAAGATATCCTAACTAAGCTATGTGCTGAACAAGGAAGTGGGTTAAGCCTCCCTGCAGCTGCCGAGCTTTTTAATAAATGGATTGATGAAGATAAGAAGCATGGACTGCTCAAAAAGATTCAAGGGTTGATCTGGAAAGGTGGCTTTGAAAGCGGAGAACTTAAAGGGCACCTCTATCCCGAAGTGGCTTCAATTTTAAAAGAATGGAAAGGAAGAGGAGTTGAGTTAGGGATCTATTCTTCTGGTTCAGTTGAGGCCCAGAAGCTTCTTTTTAAGTACTCCGTAGAAGGAGACCTTACGACCTTGCTCAGCAATTATTTTGATACAGGGGTAGGTCATAAAAGAGAAGTTGATAGCTATATGAATATTATTAATGAACTTGGTGTTGAAGCAAATGAAGTTCTTTTTCTTTCTGATATTACTGAAGAGTTAGATGCCGCAAAGTCTGCAGGGCTTCAGGTAACGCAGCTCTTTAGAGATGATTTACCTTCCACAAAGGATCACCCTCACGTGACAAGTTTTTCAGAATTAGAGATATAATAAGGGCCCAAGGATCTGGGCCCTCTTAACAAATAATTATAAAATTGCGTCTACTTGATCACAAAAAGATTTCTTCTCAGCATCACTAATAAAACTAGCATTGAAGGCATTCTTTGAACTTAAGGCCAACTCCTCTTTTGTCAGCTCTAAGGCCAAGGCGGTTTCCGTAAAGTTTTGATTCATATAGCCCCCAAAATAAGCAGGATCGTCACTATTGATAGTAGCCACAAGTCCTTTATTTAGAAGTTCTCTATAGTTGTGATCTTTCATTTCTTTAAATACACATAGTTTAATATTAGATAGTGGGCAGACAGTAAGAGGAATCTTCTCTTCAACTAATCTTTGAACAAGTTTCTCGTCTTCTAAAGAGCGAACTCCATGATCAATCCTTGAGACCTTTAAGAGGTCTAAGGCTTCCCAAATATACTCTGGTGGTCCTTCTTCTCCGGCATGGGCAACAGTAAGAAGCCCAAGCTCTCTAGCTTTATCAAAGACCTTTTGAAACTTACTTGGTGGGTGACCAACTTCAGAGGAGTCAAGGCCAACGGCCACAATCTTATCAAGATGAGGCTTAGCCTCTTCTAAGGTTTTAAAGGCGGCTTCTTCATCAAGATGTCTTAAGAAACAAAGAATGATCTTAGAGCTGATACCTAGTTTCTCTTTTCCGTCTTTTAGCGCCTTATCAATTCCATTTATAACTGTATCAAAAGAGATTCCTCTATCAGTATGAGTTTGAGGGTCAAAGAAGATTTCTGTATGAATGACATTGTCTTCTTTGCAGCGAAGTAAGTACTCCCAAGTAAGATCATAGAAGTCTTCTTCTTTTAACAAGACTGCAGCTCCTGCGTAATAAATATCTAGAAAGCTTTGAAGATTATCAAATTCATAAGCCGCTCTGATTTCTTCAACAGACTTAAAAGGAATGGTTACTTTATTTCGTTCACTAAGTTTAAACATAAGTTCTGGCTCAAGGGATCCTTCGATATGCAGGTGAAGTTCGGCCTTGGGTAATTTTTTAATAAACTCTGTAATTTCGTTCATGATATTCCTTTAAGATTTTGAGTATTCAACTTTTTTTGTTCTATTTGGGTAGAGGCTAGTGCAGATGGGACAGATCATTCCGTAGCATTGCCTAGCTTTGCAGTATTCTCTGCCGTAAAAAATAATTTGTAAGTGAAGCTTATTCCAAAGCTCTCTTGGAAAGAGGCGCTTAAGATCCTTTTCAGTTTGATCTACATTCTTTCCATTCGTTAAGCCCCATAGTTGGGCCAGCCGATGGATATGAGTATCGACTGGAAATGCTGGAACTCCAAAAGATTGGGCCATGACCACTGACGCGGTTTTATGGCCAACCCCAGGAAATTTTTCTAGTTCTTCAAAGCTAGCTGGCACTTCACCGCCGTGATCTTCGAGAAGCATCTCGCTTAGCCTATGGATGGCCTTAGCCTTTCTAGGGGCAAGTCCACATGGGCGGACAATATCTTCAATCTCTTGAATCGTTTTAGAGGCCATATCTTTTGGGTTATCCGCTAAAGCAAAGAGGTCCTTGGTAACGATATTAACTCTGATATCCGTACACTGAGCCGATAAAAGGACCGCAATAAGAAGAGTATAGGCATCTGTGTGGTCCAGAGGAACAGGAGTTTCAGAGTAGAGGTGCTCTAATTCATCGATAATAAATTGTACTTTCTCAGCTTTATTCATGGGGGCTCATCCTACAGGTATTTTTGAAGCTTTTGAAGGTAGATTTGGTTGTCACAGCGGGTTAAAACATATATGTATGCCCTATGAAATTTCAAAACCCCGTATCTCTAAGTAATTACCAAGCTGCCACTCCTCAAGAACTCGTTTTAGATGCTTCGCAAGATTTTATGCAAGAGCTCCTAAGTGAGCTTAATAGTGAAGTAGAAGTAAGTGAGAGCGAGAGCGATAATCAGATTTCCTTTAAAGGGGAGATCGTGATGATCAAGGGTAAGTTTGAAGAATTCTTTCAAATCACGGGGCGCTTAAAGATTACTTATAGCACTAACGATATTGTTTCTAACGAAGCTATGACTGAGATCTTTGACCATGAAGTGAACTGCCTAGTTCTTACTCAGGAAGTCGGTGAAAAACTTCACCTTATTGATGAGATCGATATTAAACATAAAGGTAAGGACTTTGATCTTTATTTTATGGATGATGAAGATAACTTTGATTTTAAAGACATCCTTCACGAGAATATCTATCTCAATAAGAACCCATATCCTAAGAAAGATCCAGTTGCTGAGGATTAATTAGAGAATGCTTAAAAGGTTAATCCCTTTGATAGTCGAAGAATTCTTAAACCAGTTTAAATAAGTCTTTAATTTAACCTGAACGACTTCGCCTGCTGTGCTAGCGTGAATCATAGTAGGAACCCCATCTTTCTTTAAGAGAAAACCTTGATGAGAGATATTGATCTTAGTTCCTATTTTATAAACAAGATTCCAATTAGGACGAACAATATTGATGATATAGATTCCATCAAGCGCATCTTCAAAATGATCCCAATCATTTAAAACCTCTTTGATAGAGAGGTAATCTAAGCTTACTTGGCCTATATGAAATTCTTTAGAGACCTTTCTCTGGAGATCTTTTAAACGTTTCTTCTTCTTTCTTTTTGAAAGGCGAGGAAGTTTTAAACGTTCCATATCATGGGACTTAAACCATGAAGGCATATCAATTGAGTTTTCAATTCTTTTAAGCATAGAGCTTGGGAAATCAAGGCTGCTTTCTTTGAAGTAACCATTTTGGATATTTTCTGGGATCCATTGAAGGCTAGTTATATGATTTCTTGTTTGATACGAAACTTCGCTATCCTTATATCTAAGCGCATTTAAGTGGCCTAAGAATTCATCTTTCTTTGAAGAGAGAGAAAGAGCTGTGACAGTTTCTACGAAGGTAGTGCAATCAAATTGATCAAAACGATAAAGTGGGTCTTGATCATAGAGGCCATGGCTTCCTTCCCCTAGGGGGCCACCTTTTCCATAGCTTGATCCTATGAAGTGGTTCGTCCAATAATAGATTCTTTGCTCGGGGGAGAGTTCACTTAACTCTGATAGCTCTTCGAGGGGAGATGCCGCCGCAAATTGTATAGAAGAAATAAATAGGATGATCCAAAACTTCAACATTCTAAGTGCTCCAAACTAAGGCCCAAACTACCTTATAACTGTGTTTTGGGCCAAACCTTTGAAATTTCTATAGGTCTGAGATCTCAGCTTCGAAGACCATCGCCATGTGATCTGAGGTCTTTAGCTTGCCTAGAACCCAAGCATCTTTGATCTTTAGGCCTCTTACAAAGCTATAATCAATGACGGCCCTACTGAACTTTGATTTTCTTCTTTTATCATCTCTAAAGAGGACGGGAACCATACCTGTTTTATGCATGCCTCTAACCATATGATTGATTCTAACATCGTTTTTAGAATTAAAATCTCCAGCAAAGATAGCTGGTCCATCGTGGTTCTTAATATGCTCTAAACACTGATCGACATGTCTTGCAAAAGCTTCATCTCCTGCCATATTCATGCCGTGAATATTAACAATCAGAAGCTCTTTATCAGACCCTTCAATAGGGTAGTACCCAACAGTGTTTGCTTTAGGAGTCTTAATAATAGGCTCTAGATCTTTTGTTCTTTCTATAAGAACATAGTTCGGTTCAACATTACTTCCAATAACTGTTCCGGTAGCAAGGTCTCCTTTTTTACTTCTATTAATAAAAGAGATTCCCATATCAAAACGATGACCGGGAAAAAGACCTAGGGCCCTATCCATATCGTTGTTAATCACACCTTCTTGGAGCATAAAGATATCAGACCCTTTAGCGTGCCTGGCAAAGTCACCAAGAAAGCCCTTCTTAGAGGCTTTGTAAATATTCCAAACAAAGACTTTTACATTTTTTGGATTAAGAGCTCCCTTACTCGACTTTCCATAGACGACATGACTGTCGGCCACTTTAGGAATAAAGAATTTCTTTTTTAGCCAATCTTTTAACCCAGCATGAGCTGGCGTGAAGCTTAGAGCGAGTGTAAGCGCAGGTAAAACCAATAAGGTTTTCATATCATCCTCCAAATTTAATACTAAATAGCTTTTCGTTATTTAAAGGAGGGATGCTTAATTGAGAGGGGTGTTCTTATGGGGATTGGTAAAATATGCCCTAGGTAAGATCCCTAGGGCATTGAAATTAGTTATTACTGAGAAACTGATGCTTTATAGATTTCCTCAAGTGGAGCGAAGAATCCATCCCATTTTGGAAGATCTTGTTTCCAAAGAAAGTCAGGGCGATCTTCAGAAATCCACTCACCACCGATGATACGACCATTCTTATCGAGCTCTAATGTGTACTTGTAATTTTTAGTATGAGTTGAGTCATAAGCCGAAGTTTCATCATATGAGTGTTGAATTTCAACAGTGTAGTGCATCTTTGTTAAGACCGTAATCTCTTTAACTGTTCCTGGCGCTGCTTTACTTGAAGCACCCATTTTCTCTGATAGAACTCTAGTTGAGTAAGAGTGAACAGCTTGGTTCCATACTTCAAGATCTCTAGTAACGTCAGCAATAAAGCCTTGGTTTTTAAGAGCAATTTGATTGGCGAGAACAATATGGAAGGCTCCTGCATTTGTATCTTCACAAGCTCCTTGCTCCGCTACACGATCATAAGCTGCTTGTGTGATCTCTCCTCTTTGAAGCTGTCTTTTAAGATCAGCAAGATCAACATTACAACGTCCACCTAAGAACTGAGTTTGAGCTTTGTTATGGTGTAGGTGATAAGTAAGAAGAGCTTTAATATCGCTAGCTCCAAAAGGAATTTCCATTCCGTTTTGACCTTTAACTACCACTGGGCTCGGGCTATCAAAAAGAATGGTTGCCGGTGCCCATGCATGGCAAAGACCTTCCCAAGTAGGAATCTTATAGCTTGAATCATAAGAATCAGTTCCTGGAATTGTTTTTAGAACATTTGTTCTTTCTCTTTCGTACTTTGTAAGAGGAAAGTCAGTTCTTCCTAAGAAGAGGTCGTATTTTTCTGAAGGAGAAAGCTTCGATAGTTCATCAAGAGATTTGATATTAGTAACGTCAGTTAATTCATAAGCGATGTTTTCGTTTGTGCTTTTCTGACTATTCCAACGAAAGGTTATTCCGCCTTTATAAGTAGGCCAGTAATCTCCACTCCATGGGGCTTTTGTTAAGCTACCTTCTAAAGGAAGGGCCTCAAAAGAATTATCATATTGGTAGGTTCTCGAAATATAATCATAGCCCATCTTGCTAGGGTTATTGTCATTGTCCCAAGCTCTTTTATTGTCTGCACGGGCAGTGCTAAGGCTTGTTAGGAGTACGAGTACTGCGATTAATTGGGTTTTCATTTGCTACCTCTTCAGTTGCTAAGTTATATCTGAGAGGTTTCTAACAGTGTGCACGGTACAAATGAAATTAATATTTTTAACGATAGTTCATTAGTAGTTCTAATGACACGATGTTCCTTAATGATATTAGGAACTTAGAATATATAGAATAATGATAGAAGGTCTATCTAATTATTGCATCAGCCTACAAGCTTAAGTTTAGATTTCTTATTCGCCACGATGGCCTCCTTAGTTTTATCTTTATAAGCGCCCATAACGTGAGCAATGGGTTTAAACTCTTCTGGATAGAAGCTTTGATAGGCTTGAGAGATAAGTCCCGTGCATCCCACTCCTAAAATGATATTTCTAATCGCTAAGGCATCCTCTCCGCTAATCTTATCCGAATCACTATGGGCCAAGATTCCTCGGAGCTCTAAGATCTTATTTTCTTCGAGGGTTTTTTGAAGGTCTGTTGTGACCCATCTTAAAAAGGGCTTATGTTTCCCAAAGGCGCGGGCAAAGTTCAAACGATTACTCTTTGTTGCCTTTTGAATAAAATAAATTATCTGATTGATCGAGAAATTCTTATGAAACTGAGAGAGCATGATTGCGTTTGAGTTTGTATCATCTAAAAGAATTTTAGGCGGCATTGAGCTTGCATCTACAAAGAATTCATCCGCTGCCCCTTGTCTTTTGAGATGATGAAAGACTAGATCATTTAAAACTATTTCAAGTGCCTTAATATAACTAAAAGCCACTTTCTTTAAATTATGATGACGGTGTTCAATCATATCGAGCTCAGCAGATTCTATTTCATGCTTGGCTGAATGAGGAATCTTATTATACATAGGCTCTGGAAAAGCGTAGTTGTGAAGAGTCTTAATAACCCTACCAAGTCCTGTCGTATTAATGGCCTGATTTTCTTTTAGAATTAAATGTGAATACTCAGTCGTATCAAGTTCATCAAAGTAATGCTCATCTGCTAGATCTTGAAGAATGGCTGGGTATCTTAGAGCTGTAGTAAAAGGTGAGATCTCATGAATCTTAAGATCCATGAATTCGTTATCAATATAGAGCTCACTAAGCTTGTTGGCCGTAGATTCATAGGTGTATTCTAATAAACTAAAGTCGGAAATCTTAAACCAGATTTCTACATTCTTATCTTTATAAATATTCAGGGTCTTAAAATCCTTTCCAATTGTTTTATGAACACTTTCTACTTTTCCAACCCAGACATTCTTAAAGTCACTAATATAGATATGGGTGCTTACGCCATGAGAGGAGTTCTCTTCTACAGCTTTCTTAAATTTTTCCATGTCCACTTTATGCTCTCGATCTTTAGCGATAAATTTTCCCCAATAGGCATAAGCAGATTTATCAGCTTTGATGGCCTTCTTTAGGTAATCGTAGAACTCATGAGCCTGAGTATAGTCGGGCTCAATATAGTTATTAAGATGAGGATTAAAAGTTAAATAAAAATGGTGTGCATTGTACACATGTGACTCCAGTAGTTTCCTATCGGATATTCAATACATATTCTTGAGTAAAAAGAGCGGGTTTAGCCTTATTTCAGCACTTTATTAGGCAAATCTTACTATGATACAATTTTTAAAATTAGGAGTGGTTATGAAGATATATCTTGTACGTCATGGAGAAGCTGAGGGAGCTGAGATAAACCCAGATCGACCTTTGACAAAAAATGGTGAGAAGCAGGTTGCCGTGTTGGCCTCTTCCATCAGAAGAAAGCATTTTGCTATTGATGAAATAATTCATAGTGGAGTCCTAAGAGCTGAGCAAACTGCAGAGATCTTACAAAAGGAACTTGGCCTTAACCACACAGTGACTAAGGGGGAAGATCTTCTCCCCGGAAGTGACCCAAAGTTTTGGTTTGATCAATTACACCAATCTAAAAAGAATATTATGCTCGTAGGACATATGCCTTTTATGGGAATCCTAGCCGAGATGCTTATAAAGAATCAGATGGCCCTTGGATTCTCAACGGCCTCAATGATTTCTTTTCGCTTTGAAGAAGGAGAATTCCACTTAGACTGGAAGTCTCAATGAAAGAAAAGCATAAATAAACAAAGAGCATCAATGACAAAGAGAAATTTTGGTATCTCTTTGGTTTTCCCCACAATAATCTTACAAAGAGTATAGCTAAGAAACCCCCATATGATTCCATGAGAAATTGAGAAGGTTAAGGGAATAAGAAGCATGGCCAAGAAAGCTGGAATGGCCTCTTCTAGAGCATCCCATTTCACCTTTAAGACAGGCACCATCATAAAGACTCCTACAAGAATCAAAGCTGGTGCTGTAGCCTCTTTTGGAATCATCGATAAGAGGGGGGAAAGAAAAAGAAAAGGAAAAAAGAGAAGCCCAGCGACTACAGCTGTTAACCCAGTCCTTCCTCCTGTTTGAATTCCCGCAGCGGATTCTATAAAACTGGTCGAAGGAGAAGTTCCTACTAGAGAAGAGAAGGTAGTTGCAACTGCATCAACTAGGAGAGACTTCTTCATGCGAAGAGGTTTTCCATTTTCATCGATCAGATTTCCTGCCTGAGACACCCCTACAAAAGTCGAGAGGGAATCAAAGAGGTCTGTGAAGACCAAGCTAAAGATGGCCGGAAGCAAACTCCATTTCAGAGAACCCACTAGGTCTAATTTTCCAAGAAGTGAGAAGTCTGGCATGGCGAAGATGCCTTTAAAGTTAATCAGCACTTCATTTCCATATAGTCTGCCTATTGGAAAAAAGAGAAAGGTTGTAAGAACGATTCCAAAAAGAAGGGCTCCCTTAATATTTCTTAAGATAAAGAAACATGTTATTGAAAATCCAACTAAGAAGCTGACCGTCTTAATATTAATAGGCCCCATAGAAACAAGTGTCGCGGGGTTATCAACGACCATTCCTGCATTCTTAAAACCGATAAACGCAATAAAGAGACCAATCCCGCAAGCGATGGCCTTTTGAAGACTAGAGGGAATACTCTCTACAATAAGTTCACGAACCTTAAACAAGGAGAGTAATAAAAAGATAATACCGGACCAGAACACCGCTCCGAGAGCGACGGGAAACGGCACTTTCATTCCAAGAACTAAACTAAAAGCAAAGAAGGCATTCAGTCCCATTCCTGGTGCTAAGACTATTGGGTTATTGGCATAAAGTCCCATTGCAATACTGCTGAACATGCTTATTAAAACAGTGGCAGTTAGAAGGGCAGAGTAGCTCTCTCCTGTGGCAGCTAAGATCGAAGGGTTCACAACGATAATATAAGAACAGGCTAAAAAGCTTGTTATCCCGGCCAGGACTTCTGTTTTTATATTGGTTTTAAACTTAGCGAGCTCAAAAAAATCAGACACAATTCACCTCTAATAAAGAATATTTTTTAGCATTATACAAAGAGATATCTTCTTTGACTAAATGAAACTTCTTTTGATTTTAAGGGCTGCCTCAGTATGCAGGCAAATTCTGAGAAAATTTACGGTTAAAACCTATTGAAAAGAGGATGGATTGAATAAAGCTCGATTTCCTATAGACTGAGCAAAAATCAGGGGACCTCATGAATATAAATAAGCGAGAACTTTTTAAGGACTTTTATTCAAAGCGGATCTACTTTATTCATAAGAGAGAGTCGTTCAAAGAAGAAGTCGTAAGAAGTAAAACCTTGAACTCCTTACTCGTGGTAAAATGCCGCGACTGGGAGAAAACACCACTTTCCTATCTTTCTCCTAAAGAGGCCCTAGCGGTTGGGATCATGCTCTTTGTTAAGAAGAGTTATAGAGGAGAGAAGTATATAAAGAAGGCCATCGATTTTTGTGAGTATGCCTATATGGAAACACAAGACCGAGAGATCAGCTATCTAGCCTCTATGGCCCTTGGGGTTTTAAACTTTGAATACGCCTTAGTCTTAGAAGAGAAGGAGTTGAGGCAGAAGTTCTTTAAGGTCTCTGCTGCTTATCTTAAGACGGCGACTGAGAACTCTTCTAACGATGATCATAGTCACCTCTATCATGCTATCGTCCAGCAGGGGCGTGGAATCGAACTGGAGCTTGTAGCAAAGACTTTAGTAAGGGCCTCTAAGGTATCCATAGAGCCCACTCCTATCTTTAAGCTTTTAACGGGCATCTATGCCAAGTTGAATATGAAAGAGGCTGAAGCATTCTATAGAAATAAGTACGACGAAGAACTCACTCTCGAAAGATGGGCGGCTTAAACTAAAGAAACAATAATTTATGGTGGAGAACTATTTGAGGTCTAAGCTTTAGGCTTGATTTTAGTGAACCTTTATTTATCTTCTTTAAGACTCTTTTAAGTTTCTTTCTCTTTGAGCGAATCTTTTGAGCACTCCAGGTATCAAAGGCACTAGCCTTTAGATCTTCGATACATTCACTTGTTACACAAGTCTTATAAAGAGAAAGGGGAAGCGTTGTTATTTGATAGATTTCATCATAGCTAGGTCTTTCTCTATATTCAGGAAGAGAGTTCGCCAGAGTTGAGATGACTTCTTTTGGAAGTGGGCTAATGGCGTCGAGAACCTGCATCTTCTCTAAAAGGTTCATACCATTCAAGATCAATTCATTAGCGTTAGAGGGCCAGAGCTCTAGGTTTAAAAGAGAGTCGACTCCTTCTTTCTTGTCTATTGATAAAATAGTGCGAAGCTTGTCTTTAAGTCCCTTTAAGCTAGGGATTGAAACAGAAGGCAACGGGTTTAAAAGAGATTTTTCAAAGTAGACAGGCATCTTCACGGGGATTCTTCCAGCAAAGAGAAGACTTCCTCTATTGGGAAATTTTGAATTCTTAAGAAGCTTAACTAAAGCGCCAGAACAGTTATTGCTAAAAAATTTGTACTTTCCAAAAGACTTAGTATCGGCCAGTTTTAGATCGACTGGGATAACTTTCTTTATGATCTTCTTGCCTTCAACTTCTTGAATGATATTCCAAGCATAGATCATTCTTCTGTCGGCGCTAAAAATAGGAATCAATTGTCCCTGTTTATCTCCAAGAAGGTTCTTCGCTACTTTAGAAGCTTCCCTACGCGCCTTCTCTACTTGTTTCTTATCAAGCTCTAGTTGAAGATCTTGAAGCTCATTCCATTGCTCTATCAATTTTTGGACTAAATCTGATCTCATCTCTCTAGTCGAAGGAATGATATGCCTCTCTAATGAGCGCTCATCATTTTTAACATAATCTTTGTTAAACATTCTAAAGGTTTTTAAGAGTGGATAAACCGGATAGCCTCCAAAGATTCCTCTTCTGCTACTTAGCTCTGGTCCATCAAGGTCGGCAACAAAGCTTAAGACAATATCGTCACTAGCATTTCCATTATTATCAACAAAACGAAGAAGGGTATGACCAAAGCGGCTCTCCATTCTTGTTTTACCTGAGGCCGCTACTATAAGTTCAAGACCTTTGATTTGATTTTTTTCTAATCTTCGAACAAGCCTTGATAAGATCTTTTCATTGTTTTGAACTATGTCTTGCTGGCGCTCTATGAAAAAGATAATGCTGGCCTGATCTTCTTTAGAGAGAAGAGCCTCATCAGCATATGCGCTGAGTTGCCAAAAGCTTAATAGAATATAGAGAAAGACTCTGTAAGCGTGCATCTAGTTTCCTGTTGTTATGTGCACTGCTTCTATCAGCGATTCAGGTTTCGGGGAAGTGAGGTGGTAGAAATGATAAGGTCTAAGTAGCTGATTTTTAGAAGGGAAGTAGGGTTTCTGCTCTTACTTGGCCTTTAAAGCCTAGGTTTGAGCCATGAAGATCTTCAGCCTTTATAACCCTCTCATAGAGGTCTAGGTATTTCTTAGTATGATCCGCGATTGAAAACTGGCTTTCGGCGTAGGTCCTAATGACAAAGGGATCAAAATCTCTCGTTGGGCCATTACTTATTAACGAAGCGAACTCCTTATAGTTTTTGCAAGTAACACCGGCTTCATCGCTTATAAGTTCTTTTAAGCTACCGTAGCTAGATCCAATGACAGGAAGCCCTAGTGACATGGCTTCAATGATAGCGATTCCAAAAGGCTCTTCCCATCTAACAGGAAAGAGTAAGGCATCCGCTTTCTTTAAGATCTCAAGCTTCTTCTCTCCACCCAATATTCCATGAGAGTGAATGCGAGGCCAAGGTATCAGGCTTTTCCCGCCAATAATATCAAGGTCCTTTTTTCCTGAACGGCAGGCCTTGATACAATGCTTAAGATTCTTAACCCGCCAAGAGGCTTTGGCCAAAAAGACAAAGCGGTCCCAACTTAATTTTTTCTTATCATCAAAAGGGTATTCACTAAAATCAAGAGCATTGTGAATATAGACTTCACCCCCATGAATCTCAGCATGTCTTTTAGAGACAAAGACCGAGTTCTTATTGAGGACTTCACCAATCTGTCCATTGCCATGAACAGTAGAAATAGTGGGAAGACCACTTCGAACTTGATGATTATAGGGAAGGTGAGCGACGTCAGTATCGGTAGGAATCAACTTTTCCCAATCAAGATTTGCCTTTGCATAGGGGATAAGTTCAATTCCATACTCGGCCACTTCTGAATCCGGGTGACCGATGAGCACAACTTTATGTCCAAGCCTTGCTAATTCTCGCATATGCCAGAAAACAATTCTTTCTATTCCACCATAGGTCTTAACAGGAAGTGGAGCACTTGAGTGGAAGACAATCTTCACTCGATGGCCTTATTATTTTGAAGCTCTTTAATCTTTGCGTATTTTAAAAAAGCGCTTAAGGCATTTATTGAACAGATGATAAGACCATAGCGGCCATCAAGAAATCCTCTCTTAAAGAAATAGTCTCTAAGAAACTTTAAGACACCTCGAGAAGTAGGCTTTAAAAGTGAGCTTCTTTTTCCTCTATTAAAAGCCTCTTTTGCTGCAATGGTTGTAAATTTATTTGTTTGATCAATATGAGAGCTGATGGAGTCATAGCTATAGTGAAGAATATTTCCTTCAAGATAAGTTTGCTTCGTGCCTTCATTCATTTGAATAATGTCATGAGGATTACTACCTCCCCATTTTCCGACTCTTTTATCTAAGAGCCTAAGCTTCTTATCTGGGTACCAGCCACAGTGGCGGATCCATTGGCCGCAGTAGTTTGTCAGCCTATTAAAATAATAGCCTTCACCACTCCAGTTCTCTTTAGCCTTTAGGATATTTTGTTTAAGAACCTCATCTAAGCACTCATCAGCATCAAGGGAGAGTACATAATCATGTTCAGCTTGCTCGAGGGCGAAGTTCTTTTGTTCTATATGACCTTGAAAAGTATTTTCAATAAACTTAACACCAAGATCCATGCAGATCGATTTTGTCTCATCAGTAGAGAAGGAATCAACCACAAGGATCTCATCAGCAAGCCCTTCTACAGAGGCAATGCAACGAGCTATGTTTTTCGCTTCATTGAACGTTATAATTGTGACTGAAATCTTTACCATCGAGGACACGATTCCTTCGAGAAATTAATTACTTATATGACTTCAATATCACCAAATAAAATTCTCATTGTCAAAAATAGGGCCATGGGGGACTCCGTTATGGGGCTTTCCACTGTTAGTTATATAAAAAGCCTCTTTCCTGACTCAGTCATCTATTATGCTATCCCTGCTTGGGTAGCCCCGCTCTTTGAGAACATAGAGACTGACGCAGATGAGATTATTCCTTTAAAACTAAAAGGCTTCTCTGATTGGTGGCATCTTAGAAAGCAGATTTTAGAGATTGCTCCAGATATTATCTATGAAATGCATTTATCAGGAAGAACTGAGAAATTCTTTAGCCTCTATAAAAAACTTTATAAGACCCCTTATTATTTTCATAACCATCACTTAAAAAGCGGTGGGGAAGTTTTTGATCAAGGTGTTATTAAGGCGCTTATTCAGCGCGACTTAGATGGTGCCTGGTCTTTTCTAGGAGATGGCGGCAAGAAGCCATCTTATTTAAATTTTTCACCAAAGATGAAGATGGAAGCCCATTCAAAAGATCAAGTGATCCTTGGGATAGTGGCCACAAGAGAAACAAAGAAATGGCCTCTTAGTTATTATGCAAAGCTCTGCCATAAGATTTTTTTAGACTCACCCTCTACGAAGATCCTTATTCCGCTTTCAAATAGTGAAGAAGATTTAAAGGCAGAGATAGAGCTTAAAAAAGAAGGACTGCCAAAGACGGTAGAGTTCTTAAGGAGCTCTCTTAATGAGCTTCCTAAGAATTTGAATGGCTCTAAGTTATATATCGGAAATGATACCGGCCTAAAACATATTGCTGTTGCTCTAGGTATAAAGACTTGTACTTTCTTTGGGCCAGAGCCCCCAAATGAATGGCATCCTTACGACGAGAGTGAGCATCCTTATTTCTATATTCCAAACCTAGAGTGTAGAACAAGAGAGGCTCACTACTGTGGTCTTCATCACTGTGAGAGTATGATCTGTTTGAATCAAATCCTCCCTGAAGAAGTCATTCAGTCTCTTCAAGAGAATCTTAAATGAAGATTTTAGGCGATACACTGAACCTAAAAGAATGCCCTCAAGTTAATTCCATCCTCATGAGTGACCCTAAGTACTATACAGTCTCGTACGCCATTAATAATCATATGATCGACGAATTTGGAGAGCTCAACCAAGTCAACCCGATGAAGGCCTTACAAGAATGGCTCTCATTAAAAAGGTGTTTTGAGAAGATTGGCTATCCGGTTAAAACTATTCCTCCAGTCTCTGGTCTTCCTGATTTAGTCTTTTCGGCTAACCAAAGCTTTCCTCTTCCTGATGGGAGAGTTGTCCTATCAAAGATGAGGTCAGAGGAGCGCGCCCCTGAAGTTAAGGTCTTTAAGTCTTGGTATGAAGGGCAGGGGATCAATGAGTTCATCGAGATGGAATCATACTTTGAAAGCATGGGGGATATTCTTTGGCACCCGGGGAGCATGCTTCTATGGGGAGGGCATGGTTTTAGAACTGAAGAAGCCGCTCTTGAAGAATTATTCAATAAAACCAATATTCCTATCATTCCATTAAAACTTATCAATGAAAGCTTTTATCATCTCGATACATGCTTCTCTCTTTTAGATTCTAAGACATTGGCCTACTACCCCGGTGCTTTTGAAGAAGAGACTAATGCTTTTTTAGAAAAATGGTTTGAGAGAACAATCATCTTAGAAGAGGAAGAGGCCTTAAAGAACTTTGCTGGAAATTGCTATTGTCCTGATGGTAAGAATGTATTACTACACCCAGGATCTACCAAGTTTGATATCAAGCTTTTGAAACTTGGCTTTAAAATTCACCATATAAGAACTGGTGAGTTCATAAAAGGAGGCGGCTCCGTTTTTTGTATGAAGCTGCCTTTATTTCTTTGAAAGTTCCTTTTCTAGGTTTTGCATATTCTTAATCTTATCTCTCAAAAGCAGTTTCAAAGAGTCTTTAAGATAGACCTCGAGGTCTTCGTCGTTACTCCCCGTATTTGAGATGATCATATCGTAGAGCTCTCTGGTTTCCTGAGTCACACTAAGAGTAATCTTAAAGTCGCTCAAGTAATCGTCGATTAAATCTCTAATAAGGCCGGAGAGGTTTAGACCACTTTCATGAACTTGCTGATACTGATCTTCTCTCAACATCAAACTGATTCTTTTTAAATTCTTTTGGCTCATGGTAACTCCTTGAAAATTCGTAGATCGTTTGTTTATTCTACAGACTCATCGGACATATAACAACGTATAATTATTAAAAATACATATTTTTGTCTATTTTTATGCTTGAGTATGTATAGATATGGTATATTATATAAAAAATCATAAAGAGGAGTATAGAAATGGTTGTTGAAGTTAATAGTATTGATAAAAGATGGGTCCGCTCTAGTGATGGAGTTGTCTTTGGAGTCTTCGAAGGACTCGGTGAAAGGTTTGATGTTGAACCTAATCTCTTAAGAGCCGTTTGGTTTTTAAGTTTGTTCTTGTTTGGCACAGGTTTCTTTCTCTATATCTTAATGAGCTTAGTTCTTCCTAGGGAAGATAAGTTAGAGAGCTACGAAACCGCTAAAGGGCTTGGCCTTTGTTTAAAGATCTCTAGAACATATGGAGTTGATCTTGGACTCGTAAGACTTATTACTGTGATGAGCTTCTTGGCCTCTTTCGGGATTACCCTGGTTGCTTACGTCGCGATATCAATTTTTTTTCCAGATCACAAAGAAAGAATCTATTTCTAATAGGAGGATAGTATGAAGTTTATTTTAAGAATTAAGAATTTAGTATCTAGTTTTTTTGAAGACCTTATCTCTTCAAAAGAAACTCAAAACCCAAGACTCCTTATTGAGTCAACTCTTAGAGAGTATGCAAAGAAGCAGGCGATGACGAGAAAGTCTTTAACAAGCCTCGTCTTTTATAAAAAACAGTTAGAAGAAAAACTTAAGAAGGCAGAAGGTCTAACTAGGTTCTATCAAGAAAAAGTTGAATCACTCGCAAGAGAGAATAAAGACCAAGAGGCCTTAACTCTTATGGAAAAGATGGAGTCTTTACAAGAAGAGAAGACTTTTATTCAAGGTCAAAAGGATAAATTAATTCTAGATGTCGACTCAGCCAAGAAGATGGAAAATGAATTAAAAGTTAAGATGGTCTTAGCGAGAGAAAAGATGGAAGTCTTATCTGGTAGGGTAGAGGCGTTAAAGCTAAGAAAGAACCTAAAAGAAAGCCTTGATAGCATTTCCGCAGGAACCAAGAATTTTAGTGCTGATTCAAAGATTCAAAAACTTGAGAAGGAAGTCTTTAAACTTGAATTAGAAAACACAGACTTTGCCGAAAGCGCTGATCTTGATTCTGAATATGAGCAATGGTCCCTTTCTAAGAACCGTGAGGACTTAAACAAAAAGCTTGTGGCCCTAAAAGAAAGATTGGTAAAGCCAGTTGAAATTAAAAAGATAGACTATATCTGTACTTGATACTTAGGGGGAGAAAATGAAAAAAGAAAAGAATAAATTAATAAGCTTATTTTTGCTTTCAATCTTTTGTTTAATCTTAAACTTTAAGGTTGGAGTTTTTGTCTTTGGCGTTATCTTTTTAATTAAGGCCTCTAGGTACTGGCAAGATCCAAACCGGCAGTTAAAAGAGAGGATTCTTAGTGATGCAAAATATTGGAATACTAAGATTCCTGAGTCTTACTTTGTAAAAAAGAAGCTTTTTGAGCTCTATAGGAAGATTGCTAAAAAGGAGAGAAGGGAGCCTATGTTTATTAGTTCTTTCTCAGTCATCCTTGATGAGTTTTGGCAGCAAGCGGACTTATTTGATAGCGAAAAAGAGTGGATTGAAAGCATCAGCTATATGGATAGAAATATCCCAAGGGACTCCTTTCAAAGAGCCGGCCTTAGTGATGCCTTAAGTGATTTTCAGAACTTAAACTTTCATTTAGAGAAAGCGACTGTTGAGGTACGGAAATAGAATAACGGGAAGTTTTGCCCCTTTTGTCGACGGAGGGGCAAAAGCTTCGAAGCAGCATGAATAAAGCCGAAGAGAGATTATCTCGGAGGCTTAATGAAATACTTAGTAATGATATTATCTGCTTTTCTTCTTTCTTGTGTAGGAGATGGCGGTGGTCAAAACCCGGTTATTCCAGGGCTTGATGGTCCACATGTCAACATTACAAGTAGTCATGTTCTTGTTTCTACGGTTTTCAAAGACCTTCGTCTAGCTGGAGGTCTACGCTACCCACTTCCTAAATTAAGAGATTCTTATGTTGAACTAGGTCCAGATCTACAGTCTGATGGAGTGTTACTCTCTTTTTCTTTCTCAATCGAAGATATTCTAGGAAGAGAGATTGGCGAAATGGAAATGATGGCCCTTCCTGGAGGAAGAGCTATCCCTGATGTTCCAGGTGGAAGAATGCCTGGAGTAGCTTTTACCGTACAAAGTTTTACTAATATGGTCTTCTATTTGAGTGATACTCATATGGCGATCTACTTTCCTTGGAATAATACAATTCCTAATATGGGTTTTGACTACTTTGTTGGGGATAAGAAGAAGGGGCGCTTTCACTTTATATCCCCTGATATCTTCGCTAAGAATGCTGGGTATTTTCTCCTTTTAGACCTTGATAAGAGGACTAAGAAGAAACTTAAAAGACTCTTAAAGTAGGCATTTGAGCTTCACTCGTTTACACTTTTTAAGTGTTTTACTTTCTTCTCTTTTTCATAGCTTTTAACTTTTCAAGTTTTGCTGAAGATTCTTCTTCTAGGGCTTTAGATGTTCAAGAGTTGCGATCAAGATTGATTGAAGGTCCTGTGGCCATGGAAGATGTCATCAAGCTAGGTGAGATCTATGAAGATACAGGAGAGCTTAAGAAAGCGATTAAGATTTATCTTTATGGAATAAAAAAGCTTCACAGTAGTAGCTGGAAAGATATCAAGAAACTTGATGAGCTTGTGGAAATCTTGGTCGATTTAAAAGAGCCTAGTCAGGATGCGCTTCTTTTAGCTTTTAAAGTAGGCTCTCTTTATTACGATCTATATTTAGTCGATTCTTCCTCAGAAGGATTCTCCACTCGCATCTTAGATACTGCTTCAAAGTATTTTTTGATCTGTGACTTTTTTAAATTTCAGGAGCCTAGGACTAAATACTTCCTAGGAATGATCTATAAAGAATATGGGAATTATGAAAAAGCTTCTCTTAGTTTTTTAAAGTCCTTAAAGCTTTATTCAATGTCATCAAATAAAGATAAAGATTTAGAGCAAAAATTTAACCTTCTTTTAGGAGAGAGTTTTTTAAACTTCGGTTATATGGATGAAGGCCTAGCGCTATTACGAGCCGCCTATTATCATAAAAGTGGAAACCGTTACTTACAGAGTTATGCCAAAGAATACCTTAATGAATTTAAAGGCTCTTCAGTAGGAGGAAGCGTAAGCTTCTCTGTCGGCAATGATAGTAATGTCCTTCTTGGAAATAGTATTGGTACAGAGACGGTCAAAGCTTCTGCCTTTACCTCTAAAGGAGCAAGTCTTTTTGTGTCTCATGCTCCTAGTTACTCAAGCCTTTATAATTTTAGCTTGGGTTTCTCTGAAGAGCTCTATAGTGAAGCAACACTAAAAGATAATGATAGCCGGAACGTTAGCTTTACAACTTCATGGGATTATCGAAAGTTTGATAAAATGATCCTATCAACACGCTATGTGTTCTTAAAGAATTACTCTCGCCCAAGAGTTGATGAAGAGTTTGAATCTGATTATGACTTTCATGAGATTAGTCCGATGCTAAGAATATTTAAGAAAAGAAATCAAATGACCTTCTCATTACCAATCTCTAGATCAAGATATCAGACGGGAGCACAGCTTGATAAATATGGTGTAAGCGGCGTCTATAGCTATCTCTCATTTTCAAATTATTGGAACCCGGAAGCTAGGCTAGAGATAAGTTCAGAAGAAGAAGGTGAAGGCTTTGAAAATTCTAAAGTGATTATCATAGGCCTTAGTAATAACTTGGAACTCTTTGAAGGTCTCTCTCTTACTATCGATCTATCTATTGAAAAGAAGAAGAATACTGATGTAAGCCTTGGCTATAGCGAAAGGATACTTGAATTAAGTGGATACTATAGTTTCGAGAGAGTAGAAGGCCTCTCAATTGAAGGGAGCCTCTCTAATGAATCAAACTCAAGCGATGAAGGAGTTAGCGACTCCCGAATGAAGACAAGTTTAGGCTTAAGCTACTTCTTGTAATTGATGTCTTAAACTCGAGAGTTTAAATCGAGACCTTTCTCATAAATTTTATTCATTAATTCTGGAGATAACTTTAAATACCAACAAATCTTTAAAACTTGATTAAGTAAAGCCTGTTTCCAAAGACCATTTCTTTCAAAACGAATTGAAGAAGTCATAGATATATAGGGGAGAAGGATCTTATTCTCACTTAAGGCGCTTAGGTTTGAGCTTAAAGCAGTATCTTCAAAGATATCAATATTAGGAAGTAGGTTAGGGTTCTTTTGACTGAGGCTTTTTTTAAAGAAAATACAATGATCTAAGTAAGCAACAGAGCGAATCTTGTAGCGAACTTCATTCGAGTACCAAGAGGTAAAGCTTAGGAGAAAGTTCGATTTATCAAAGGCATGAGTAAAGGCACCCCAGTCTTCTTTTATAGAACGACTAAGGAAATCCAGACCTTCTTTTTTTATTAGGCTTCTAGGATGATGAAAGAGAACTAAGTCTGACTGGCTCTTATTAAGTCCTAAGTTTAATCTTGAAGCTCTATTGGAGTTATCTAGCTCAAAGAAGGTGAACCCAGAATCTTTGATCAGCTTAAGGCTTCCATCTGTACTTCCACCATCTATAAAGAGGACTTCGGTATTTTCTAAAGTCTTGAAAACCTTGATTTGTTTCTCTAGGAAGCCCGTTGAGAAGTCATTATGAACTGGAATGATAATACTTAAACTAGGTGTACTCATATATTTAGGGGCCGTGTCTTAGACAAATCATTCCTAAGCAATGATATAATTTCTCAATTGCTATTACTTAAGAGATTATAAGATTTATTGAAAACCTTTCCAAGTGGATATCATCAGGAGCGACGCGGCATGGCCTTTATCATTTCTTATTATCTTTTAGCTGTGATGCTCTTTATGACGGGTTGTTTTTTAATTAGTAGCAGGTTTAAGAATTTTGGTCTTGTAGATATCGCTTGGGGTTTAGGTTATATCTTAATTGTTCTCCTTAGCTTTAAGCTCAATAATCATCAATCAGGGACAGAATACTTACTTGGGACTTGTATCTTTCTATGGGGAATAAGGCTTTCATCTTTCTTATTTATTAGAAACTTTAGCAAGCCTGAGGACTTTCGCTATAGTCAAATGAGAGAATCATGGGGGAAAACAGCAAATCTACAGGCATTTTTTAAGGTCTTCCTCTTACAGGGTCTACTCATTGTTATCATAAGCTCTCCAATTATTCTAAGGCTGAACTCTTCTCCTATTCAATTAGGTCTTTTTCAATTGATAGGATTTCTTCTTTGGGGTTTTGGGTTCTTTTGGGAGAGCTGGGCCGATAATGAAAAGATGCAGTTTAAAAAGAATCCAGAAAATATTGATAGGCCTTGTACCACTGGGCCATGGAGGTATAGTCAGTACGCCAATTACTTTGGAGAGATTACTCTTTGGTGGGGACTATATCTGATCTCTCTTCCCCATCAATACTTTTACCTAAGTCTCATCTCTCCAGTTCTTATCAGTTTTCTCATTCTAAAAGTGTCAGGTATTCCATTGCTTGAGAAGAAGAATAAGGAGAGGCCCTCTTATAGTGAATACAAAAAGAAAACAAATTTGATTTTCCCTGGGAGACCTAAGGAGCTCTAAGTATAGCTAATCTTATTAGCTGCGCATATTCCTTAAGGTTCTGATGAGAATAGACCTCGGTAAATTAAAGAAAAAGGCTCTAAAGACCGAATATTACTTAGGTAATAGGGAGTAAGCTGTGAAGGATAATGACTTTTTCTTGTTCAATTTAAACCATATGGAAAAGATTGAACTATTTGATAACTTAATCTTTGGTAGAGATGAAGGCTCAGGCGTCTTCGTTGATGACGTCGAAGTTAGCGGGTCTCATTTTAAAGTTCAGATCATTGATTACGAGGTTTATGTAGTTGATCTCGGTTCTTCTAATAAAACATTTCTCAATGATGTAGCGCTTATTCCTGGGGAGAAGTTCAAGCTTAGTCCAAAAGATATTATCAGAATAGGTTCTGAAGAATTTTCTTATTCTAGCTCTATAGTGAGAAAGCTTAACCTTCCAGAAATGAGTAAGTCTCTAGAGCTGGCTAGGTTTGATCAGAAAAGTGATCCAACTTTAAAGATTGAACGAATTGAAAATGAAGAAGTCTACGATGAAGGTGATGCCTTACCTAGTGATGGCCTGCCTAAGGTTGAGATACTAAGACCAAGAGGAAAAGCTGAAACGGGATTAAAGGCCCTTAGAAGTTCTAAGAAGTACATAGAAGAACTTGAAAATATGAACAAGGATATCTGTGAAAAGATTGAAGGTCTCAAAAAAATGAGGCGTAGGAAGATTGAAGTTGGTGCCAAGATGGACCAAATGAAAAAGATCCTAACAAACTCTGAATATCAAACTGCCAAAGATTTTGAAAACGAGCTTCGTATTCATAGAGGAACAGTTGAAGGCTTTAAGTTAAAGATAAAGCGAGAAGAAAAAGAAATCGAGCGGGCGAAAGAGGCTATTACTAAGGCAGAACAAGAGATCGCTCAAGCAAAATTCAATATCTCATCTCTAAATGGAGAATCTCAAACATCAAAAGATAGCTTTCAAAGCGTGAAAAGCGAATACGAAATCTTTCAAAATAAAAGTGTCTTTGAAAATGAGTTTGAGACTTTAAAAGAGACAATAAAGAAATATGAAAAATTAGAATTAGAATCTAAATTAGCGGAAGTTGAAAAAGAGATAAAACTAAAGACTTCTCAGTTAAAAGATATGCAAAATCAATACGGTGCGAAGCTCAACTCTGAAATAAAAAAGAAAGCTGCTTCTGAGTAAATGAAAGTAGTCCTTCAAAGATCTCTTCATTCAAAAGTCTTAGTTGATGAATCAATTGTTGGAGAAATTGACTCTGGGGTTGTTCTCTTTGTCTGCTGTGAAAAAGAAGATACCGAAGAGCTGATTCTAAAAGCCTCGGAAAAGATAAAAAAACTAAGAATCTTTACTGACCCTGAAACGGGGAAGATGAACCTTGATATAAATCAAGCTAAGGGAAGCTATTTAGTGGTAAGCCAGTTCACTTTATCTTGGGCAGGAACCAAAGGAAATAGACCTAGCTTTGATAACTCTATGGATCCCGAACCGGCTGAAGCGCTCTTTAATAAATTTTGTGATTCTTTAGCTATGACTGCCAAGGTAAGTACTGGTCAGTTTGGAGCTAGCATGAAGGTTTGTATCGAGAACGATGGGCCTGTTACTTTTTCCTTTTCTTTTTAACATACTTCTTAAGGCATGCGGATTTACAGTAGGGAAGGCTTTTATGTTTTGAAAACTTGATACCTTCTTTATTAGCCCTAATATCATTATAATCAAAATCACCCGGACCAATAATATCCCAAAACTCTTTAAGGTATCCAATGATAGAGGCTTCTACGTTGGGGCATTTTACGGCAAGGTAACAAGACATAGTACAATGCATGCTCTTGTCGTTTGGAAGCTTCTCAATCTCTTTCTTAAAAGAAAAGGCGTAGTAGCTGGCGCAAAGCATCTTTTGCTCACTCGCTTGTGCCGAGAAACTTAACATAACTAAACTAGCTAAAATTAATGGAATATTCTTAAAGTTCATTTTCTTCCAAGTGGTTAGTTGGTTGATTATAATCAAAAGACTTATAGTAAGACCAACAGCTGCTCTTAAATCTTATACCGCCTCTGCGGTTAGAGCGATACTTTTCTCTCTTACATTTTCTAAACTTCTTCTCAAATCCTTGAGCTGAATTCTTTTTCTTACGAAATCCTACAAGGCTTGAAAATTTTTGCTCACTTTCAAAGGCATAGCCTGATTCTGATCCCTCAAGATATGCGACTAGTTCTATTGGAGAATTGTTAAAGTAGACAAGGCTAGCGATATTATCTGGTTGAAGAGTGTGTCTTCCAATAACCTTAGTCGTAGGCCAGTTCACAGGGCCATAAGAAAGAGAGATAATTTCAGTACAAGTAATAGTATTAGCAGTCATAGCATCGAAGCTATAATCATACTTCTTTCCAATTTGGCCAAAGAGCCCTTGAAAGACGCGGGTGTATTCTAGCTCATTATAGTGAGCCACTTGCTTATGTCTTATGACGGCTACAGCATCTAGATTAAGCCAATTCTCTAACTTATCCCAAACAAGTCCCCATCTTCTTACTTCATAGATTGAATAACCTTCTTTAATCTTTTCTTGAAAAGGAAGAATCACTGGATGATTCCACATTCCAATTTCTCTTAGCTGCTCTTCGTTTCCTAGCCATACAGCGATATGTCCCCAATGACCTGGAATGGTATAATCAGTTAATTTAAAGGCTTTCTTTTCAAGAAGGAGATCAAGGGGCTTGAGTTTCTTTAGCAGCTCGCCTTGTGCCTTTGAGTTCTTATAAAGTCTTCCTTCTCTCCATTCAACAGGACCTACTAAAGCGCCAAATCCTGCCGATAGACCACTTGTTAGAGTGCCAGTCGTATTGGCAAACCCATCAGAGAAAGAGATGCCAAAAGATTTAAATTTATAGAATTCTTTAATAGATTCTTCTAAGTCTACTTTCTTATAAAAGTTTGTTGATTGTAGTTGAGATCTTAGAGAGAAATTCTTATTTAAATGAATATTGAGAATAAAGCTTTCTGTAAACTTAGCTAGGGCCTTAACTCTCTCTTTGTTTAAGATCTTCTTAGTAATGCTTTCAATATTCTTAATTTGTGAATCTTGATCAAGAGACTGATCCTTTAAGACTCTTCTTAAAGAAGTGCTTTTATAGAATAGGTCATAGGTTTGCTTATAGTTTTGTAGAAGATTGATAGAGCTGATGAGCCAAGCCATTTCTTTATTACTTCCCTTGAAATCTTGAGAAGGAGTGAAGACGGCAAGCTTTTTGTGAAGCCTTTCAGCAAGAGTTAAGTAAGCTCCTGCTGAGAGCTTTAAGATACTTAACTGGTAACCATTTAATGGCTTATCACTCTGAAGCTCATTTAAGAGTTGATGAGCATAATTACTATTGAAGTTATGAATCTTGTTGAACCTACTATTAAGACTAATTTTCTTATTAGAGTTAGCTGAAATATTCTCATCAAGAAGGCTTTCAATCTTTTCTTCAAAATAGATCAAGTCTTTAATGGTTACTTCTTCGGCAAAGACCTGGAAGGAGAATAGGGTGGCCAAGGCCAAGAGGGTCGGTTTTATAAGGTTTTTCATAGGCTTATGGTACCTTCCAACTTTATGCTAAACAACGCACTGTGTAAGATATTCAATAGACATAATCTAGTAAAAACAGCAACCTATGCCCAAGAAGGAGTAAGGTCTTTGTTATTTCGGAGGTTCCAGTGCTCGAGGATCTCATCTAGTAGGCCTTCGTCGAGAAGGATGATCTCAAGGTCTTCCATTTGCTCATCGTCCCCAACAGGAAGTTGTACTCCAGGGATGAAGTGAAGGCAGCTTTCATTGTTTGCTTCACTGGTTATTTCAAGAGAATAGAAGGCCATCTCCCCTGATTCGAGCAGCTCTCGGTCTTCATCAGTTAAGATACACCAACGCTCAATAGGGCAATGCAATGGATCTGTTTCCAAAGTAATGGTGAATTCATAATCTTTATAATCTAACTTGAATGCGCTCATATAATTCTCTAAGGTGGTTTTAGCATAAATATTCTGGCGGTAATAGAAGTATGTATAATTCACCCTTGGTCAAAAGTTTCCTGCCTGCAGCTACTGGTATAATGGCCTTCGTCATTTGGGGGTTGGCCCCCATCTACTGGAAACAGATCTCTCAGATCTCTCCTTTAGAGCTCTTAGGTCATAGGATTCTTTGGGGTTGCCTCTGCCTCTTTTCATTGATGATGTTAAAAGAAGGTAAGTCAGTCTTTGTTGAGCTTAAAGAAAAGGGAAGCCGGGTCCTTTTTCTCTCTAGTGCTTTGATCTTCGCCAACTGGTACCTCTTTGTTTGGGCGGTAAACAACGATCATATATTAGACGCTAGCCTTGGTTATTATTTAACCCCTCTTATTAATGTCCTCTCTGGTTACTTCCTCTTAAAGGAATCTATGGGACCAGGTAAAATCATTGCCGTTATCCTGGCCTTTGTGGGGGTAGGATTTTTATTTATCTCAAACTCTGGAAGTCCGTGGATCTCCCTTCTTCTCTCGGGAACGTTTTCTCTTTATGGTTTCCTAAAGAAGAAGTCTAACCTATCCGCCGAGTCGGCCCTTCTCTTTGAGATGTTGGTCTGGACTCTTCCTGTTCTGTGCTACTTTGTTTACTTAGGAACTAATAATCAATTGGCCTTTTTGCAGCTAAGCCCCAGTACAAGCTTCTATGTCTTTTGCGCTGGAGTAGTCACAATTACTCCTCTATGGCTTTTTAATACTGCAGTTAAGAAGTTAGACCTTGGAACAGTAGGCTTTTTACAGTTTCTAGCTCCTAGTTTACAATTAGTGGTAGGTGTCTTTTTGTTTAAAGAATCGTTTGAAATAGAAAGGCTTATTTCATTTGGATTGATTTGGATTGGCATAATCGTTTATTCAATTGAAAGTTACTCACTTAGAAAAAAGGCAATATGAACCCAAGGTTTTTTAAAGACGATATTAACTTGGCTGACATCAATCTTTCTTCAATCGAAGAAGAGAGTCTCTTTTGCCGTCAGTTAGGGGAGCGTTTCTCGCTCTTTAAATCTATTCCAGAAAAAGCACCTACTTGGCTCTTAAAAAAAGAGCTTGGAGATCATGTGGTCTTCTACCCCGGTACCTTCAATCCCTGGCACTTAGGTCACCGCGCCTGTTTAGAGCTATGCCCAGTGAAGAGTATCGTCGTTGTTCCAGATTTTAATCCTTGGAAGACTGATCAGGAAAGAGTGGGTCCATGGCAAAAATTAAAAGATCTTTGTGAGACTTTAGATCAGACTGACTATAGCATCTATCCTGGTTTCTTAAGCTTAGAAAAAGGAAATCCTACTGTTGATTGGTTTCCAAAACTAACCTGCAAGAAGAAGAGCCTTCTCATAGGGGATGATAGCTTCTTAAATCTTCATAAGTGGAAAGATGTTGATGAGCTTGTTAAGCATATAACAACTCTTTTTGTGGTTCCTCGCGGGGAGAGCGAAGTCGAACTAGAAGCTCAAGTCTTGAGGTTCCCTGAGCTACATATTGTTTTCCTGGGTAATCATGAGTTCGAGGAAATATCTTCTAGCGAGCTTCGGGGCAAATAAAAAAGGCTCCTTTCGGAGCCTTCTCATTAAATAGAAATTTTTTGGTGCAAATAGAACCGATATATTGCGATAGCAATATGAGGTGCTACTTAACTTTCCAGTAGTATTCCGTTACTAGCTGACCTTGATACTCAAAAGGAATATCAGTTGGAAGAGGAAGCTCTACCATAGTCGCTGTTTTCTTATCTGTTCCTTCTACTTTGTAGTTTGCTGGAACAGCTGGAAGACGTGGAGTTGTCTGTGCATGCTTATAAGCTTGGTTGTTATAACCTTTTTCAGAAAGAGTGATTACATCACCTTTTTGAACAATGTAGCTAGACTTGTCGAGTTTCTTACCGTTAATCAGGATTTGCCCGTGAGCAACCATTTGAGAAGCGGCTGGAATCGAAGGAGCCCAGTTAAGTCTAAAGATCACGTTGTTAAGACGAGACTCAAGACCAATGATTAGTGTTTCCATCCAAGCTCTGTCTTTAACTTTTTTAGACGCTTTCACGTATCTAACAAGTTGCTTTTCACGGATACCGTAATGGAAAGTAAGCTTTTGCTTTTCTTTCAAACGGATCGCGTATTCAGAGATTTTCTTTCTTGCGTTTCCATGAACACCAGGACCGTAAGGACGACGTTCAAGGGCACCTGCTTTTCCAAGACCTGGAAGTTCGATACCGAGGGCACGTTGCATTTTGAATTTGCTACGGCCAGTAGTTGATTTTGCCATTTGTTACTCCAACTAAATTGACTCTGCGTTAAATTAATAACTAGTTAAAATTATAAGGTGTATATCTACCCATAGGGGCTTTAAGTGTCAATGAGGCTGGGGCGATTCTTATCAAGGCCCCAAAGAGTGAAAGGCTAGTTATTTTAGTAGGATAGCCTTATTTCTTTAAGGATTCTTGAACAAATTTTTTATAGATTTTATGCAGAGATTTAGTATGAGGGCCAGGAGTCCCCGTTCCTATAGGGCAATCATCAACAGAAATGATGGGAACGATTTCTTTTGTTGAGCTGGTCAAGAAGCACTCATCAGCTGCTTTTAATCTTTCAGGGCTAATATTTTCTTCACTAACACTTAGGTTATTCTTTGAAGCAATAAGAAGGAGGGTCTTTCTTGTAATACCACCGAGCAGGCCTGCATCAAGAGGAGGAGTGACGAATCTCGATCCTTCAACGATCCAAATATTACTAGTAGTCCCCTCAGTTATATTACCTTTGTAATTTAACATAATAGCGTCGAAGGCCTTTTTCTCTTTAGCTTCTGCCATGGCCAAAACATTGTTGAGATAATTTCCGGACTTTACACCTGGGTCCATAGAGCGTTTTGAGTTTCTTAAGATATCTGTGATGATCATGCTCACTCCTTTTTCGTACCAGCTAATTGGGTACTCAGGGAGATTTCTTCCAATGATGACTAAGTTATTTTTTGTTGCTGCGCTTGGGTCTAAATTAATTTCTCCAGCACCTCTTGTTACTATGACTCTAATATACTGGCGGTCGCCTTCAAGCTTTTCTATAACATTATTAATATCTTTAATAAGTTCTTCCCTAGAAAAACTAAACTCCATATGAATGGATCTCGCTGATCTATAGAGCCTGTCGAGGTGTTCGTCTAAAAGAAAGGGGATCTTGTTATAAGTTAAAGTTACTTCATAAACAGAATCGCCATAAAGAAAGCCTCTATCGAAAACTGAAATAGCGGCTTTTGAATCTATCTGACCATTAATTGAGACGACTTCTTTAATCGCTAACCCCTTCGTAGCCTTTAGGAAGAAAGTTCCAAGCTTCTTCATAAATATGAGCTTTCTTAGTTTCACTACCTTTAGAGGTAAAGCTTAGGCCGCGGTGGGCCCAGCCTAAGAGGCTCTCTTTTAAGTTAAAGGCTTTGATATTATCCTTAACTAGTTCTTGAACATATTCGCTACTTCTATAACCAATAGTGCAGTAAGCGATTACTGTATGGCCTCTATACTTCTCGATTTCTTTTTCGTACACGGCTTTAGTGATAGCGCCTGGGAGAGTGCTGACATTGGTTTCACGTAGTTCTCTTACATCAACTAAGACGAAAGGCTTTTGATCTGCTTTCCATTTAAGAAACTCTTCAATACTAAGTTGTGGAGCCTCTGGGAACTTCTTTGCAATCTGATCGGCCATGACTTCTACAGACTTTTTCTTGTTCTTTGCGGCAGATTGAGGGTTGATACAACTCAATGCAATAATTAGGGGAAATAGGAAGGTGAAGAGCTTTTTCATGGGCGCGATTATGGCCTAAATATTAGATTAAGCAAATATTTGACTGACAATGTTAAATATTGGGATAATTACTTGTAACTATAAAGGTTTTCACTAAATGCTAAAATGCTTTTGGGCAATAATTTTCACTCTCTCCACCGCGCTTCAGCTTAACGCTGCGACGGTTCGAATAAATACAGCTTCTGCTCCAGTGGTTCAACTCATCACGGCCTCTACTTATACTTTAGTCGTAGACTCCCCAAGTGGTGACGGCACATCTGAAGCCGCCCCAGCTAAAGTCTATGTTCCCATACAAAATAACCTTAACGCTGATGCTTCTTTAAGAAATACAGAATACAGCACGTACACTCCAAGAACGAATCTTCCTACAGGTGATCCTGTAGGCTCCATTACGGGAACATTGAGAGTGTCTTTAGATACTAGTGGTTTTGTTGCAGGTGATTTTCTACATGTAGCGATTAAAGACTCTAGCTCATCAGTTTATAAAGTTTTAAAGAATCAAGCTATCGCAGGGGATGAGGTTGGTAAGATCTTTGACTTTACGGTTGCTAGCATGTGTTCAGCTGGAGCAGGTGATCTCGATTGTACAGGGATTATTAATACAGCAAACCCCACATCAGTTTTAGATGGGCTTGTTTATTTTTTTATAGGTTCTCAAGAAGGAAACGGAAACACTATAGATCCCTCGGCTAAAGCAGGCGGGGTTTTTTATAATATCTTTTTAAGTAATAGGATTTACACAAATACAATTACCTTAGGTTCACTAACTAAAGGTGACAGTAGGTTAACAGCTGTTTACCAAGGTTTTAACTTTGAAAATCTAAATAATATAGTCGCTTTCGATTTTGGAGCCAATGGTTGTGAAACTATTTACGGAACTGCCGCACTCCTAGGAACGAGTTATATAACGGAGCAAAAAGCCACTTCTGGTGAAGCGGCTATCAAGAACCTTGTTAATGATACTAGCTATAAATTTGCCGTTTACTTTGAAGATAAATTTAAATTTTCTTCATTGCTATCAAACTGCCTAACAGGAACTCCCCAAAAGATTGAGGCCTTGCTCGAGAAGAATGCTTGTTTTATGCTGACCGCTGGTTTTGGTGGCGATCATTTTATTGTTGATTATTTTAGGCAGTGGCGAGATGAGTTTCTTTTAAGCTTTAGCTTAGGAAGAATGTTTGTAGAATTCTATTATGATTGGGGACCAAAGTTAGCCCCTTATATTTTGGAGAGCCCTTACCTTTCGAAGATTATTAGAGGTGGAGCTTACGCTGTTTATTGGACTCTTGAATTTAAGCTTTGGGGCGTCTTAGTCTTTTTTATCTTGGCCTTAGTCTTCTTAAAGCGCAGAGATCGTCTCAATTAAGATATCAAAATCAAGTGGCTTATAGAAAACCGCATCGGCACCCATAGACTTTAGCTTCTCTTGAGAAAACTCACTTTCACCAGTTAGGATTATGAACTTAACTTCTTTATTAAACTTCTTAGTTTCTTCAAGTAACTCTTGGCCATTCATTTGAGGCATCTTTGCATCAGATATAATCAAATCAAACTTTGTCTTCTTTATTTTTTCAAAAGCCACGGCCCCATTTTCTGCAGTTTCAACAGTGAGGTTTTCAAGCTCTAGCAACTCTTTCATTGAAGTTAAGATATGTGGCTCATCATCTACAACTAATACTTTTTCTATCATCTTAATTCTCACTTCTTTTTCTAGGTAAGCTTATGACAAACCTGGTATTCGGGAAATCAGAGTCTACATAAAGGTGGCCCTGATGACTTTTTAGGATTTGGCTTGAAATACTTAATCCAAGACCAGTTCCTCCTTTCTCAATCTTACCGGTATAGAAAGGGTTAAAGATCTTCTCTATGCTTTTGTTAGGGATACCAAGGCCACAGTCGGTGACCATAATATAACTAAACTCCTGTCCTTCGTTCCAGTCAATTTCAATCCAAGGATCTTGGAATTGATCATATATCTCGTCGAAGGCATTGTTAATTAAATTGATAAGAACCTGACCTAATTGAGTTTCTTGGGCGTAGATAAGGATATCTTCTTTAGTTTCATCAAAACGTATATCGATGTCATTTAGGGTAAACTTCTCACAACTTAAAGTTAGGACATCATTGATAACCTGCTTAACTGAGAGAAACTTTGTTCCGTCATCATCAGAGGGGCGGCTTAATTTTCTCATGCTAATAATGGTATTACTTATTCTATCGATGAGCTCTAGTTGAGACTTGGTCTCTTTTTCGACCTTCTCTTCTGTCAGAAGGTCTCGATCTCTAAGCTTTTTCATAAGATCAATGGAGAGCTTAATGGAAGCTAAGGGGTTATTGATCTCATGAGCAATCCCACTCGCCATTTCTCCAAGGGCGACGAGTTTTGATGAATGAAAGAGAAGTGATTGATTTTCTTTCAATTCATCTTCAGCTTCAATTCTCGCTTCGATTTCCCTTCTTAAACTCTCACTATAGTGAATAATCTCTTCTTCAATTTCTCTTTGAAGGGAGAGGTTGGTTATTGTAGAGAGAGTGCCAATTATTTTTTTATTTGGATCAAAGATAGGGGAGATTGAAACCTTGAAGATATTATCTTCAATCTGTATTTCTCTCACTGTGGTGAGGTAGGTATCTTTTAACCTTTTTATAAACCCAAGATCCTGTAAGTCTAAAACGGTGTAATTCTCTGGAAGGTTTTCTTTTAAAGGCCCTTCGAAAATAAGAATCTCATTATTGATATCTGTTTGAATTGTTGAAGTATTTGCCAGAATCAATGAGTCGGTTAGGAAGTCTTTTTGTTTTGAAAGCTTCGGCAGAACTTCTGAGTTTAAGATCTTAAGCATCTCACCGGCACTGACAGAGTCTATAGTATGGCCAGCTTTTCTAATTGCTTCATCTAAGACGCTTTCGGCAAAGAAAGGTGCGACTCTTAAAAGGGTGTTGAGAATATATTTATAGGTCTTAATCTTCACTTGTTAAAGAGTTCCTTATTTTGAGTTTTGTAAGCCTGAATATGCTCCTCAATTCTGTGAGGAGGCGACATGATAAAGCGGCAAATCTTATCGCCTTTTGATCGGCAAAGAATCTCTCTTGCTATGACCTCGACTTCAAAGGATTGGGTGCACCAGCCTGAGCTGTAGCCCGCGTTCATATGACAGGTACAAAAGTTAGCTTTCCTATCTGATTTAAGCCAGCTGTCTGATTCAAAACTGTGAGGATGATCATACAGCAAATAGAAATCTTCATCTGGTGTCGGGTTACTTGGCTCTAATATATCTACAAAGGACCAACCCGTGTGGGCAAAATGAACTGGACCACAAGAAAGCTTCTCAATTGGATCACTCTTGCTATTTTCTTTATTAAAGCTGGCAGCATCGGCCTTACCGATTGTATGACCCATATCAAAGAGAACCTTTGAGGAGGCGCTTCTTGCTTCATTTGAATTAAGGGAAGGGTACATATTCATTAAAAACTCAAGGAAGTTAACAGAGAGAGACTCTGCCCTAACTAAGATATAGCGTTCATCGTTTATATGGATTTGACCAGTTCCAGGTGAGAGGTCGAGTTTACTAAAGTATTCAGATACGTACTCCTCTGCTTGCTTAAAGAGTGGCTCTATATTTTTTGGGACCTTTACTGTTTTTAGACTCATTTTTATCTCGTTATAAACAGGGAGTCGTTATTGTAAATTAAATTTATTTCTTAGAAAACTATTATGAATATTATTGTGGCAAAGTTGGGCTTAGTTGGGAAGAAATCCCTCTCAAGAAAGAGAGGGATTATCAATATTATGCTTTTAGACCTAGTTCTTCTTTTAATTCACCTGACTCATAGAGTTCAGTGATGACATCATTTCCACCGATCAGCTCACCTTTTACGTAAAGCTGAGGGAAAGTTGGCCAGTTCTTGTAGTCTTTAACACCTTGTCTAATATCCATGTCTGAAAGAATATCAAAGGTCTTATAGTTAACACCTGTTGCATTAAGCATTCCAATAACATTGGCTGAAAAGCCACATTGGGGAGCGTCTGGGTTTCCTTTCATAAAAAGAAAGATTTGGCTTGAACCGATTAGGGTATCAATCTTTTCATTAATATTGGCGCCAGCAGGAACAGCAACAACAGCTTCTCCGCCATCCTTTGGAACCTGATCACTACCTAAAATATTAAAGGGATTATTGTTTTCACTCATCGTTATCTCCTCTTGTGAATCACTCAACTAAGCCGGCTGTTTTAGCCTTCTCAAAAGTTAGTGTTTTCAATTGAACTGCATGTATTTCTTCTTTTAAACTTTCTTTTAAAATATCCATTATCATCTGGTGCTGTTGCAATAATCTCTTACCGATAAAGGCATCACTGATAATAAGAATACCAAGGTGATCCTGAGTTCCTGTTAGATCTGTTACTCTAACCTGTGCATCAGTTAAACTTGTCTTAATGAGGTCTTCTACTTTTTGAAATTCCATATTTTATACCGCGAAAAAACTTGTGATAAAGGTTAACACTCTTAAGCTAACTGTACACCAACCAAGAAGCTTATGCTTTGCTCTGATAGAGGTATCGCCTGAAAGTAGCTTTCTGCCTGTGAATATCATGGCAAAGTAAAAAAGAACCGTTAATACTGCGATGCTTATATGAATATTGAGCATCGTCTTGTTTTCAATGGGTTTTATCGCCTTGGCGATGGCGCTGCGACCTAATTCGATCTGAAGGATAAGAAGAAGGTCCCACGCAATGGCGGAACCCATTATTTTCACGTGCTTAGATCGTTGTTTCCTAAAATAGATCCCTACAAAAATGAGGGATAGGATGAGGAAGGACTGAATTTGAAAAATGATAGCTGTCGTCATTAAAGTTCTTTGGTTTTTCGTTTTTTATAATAGAAGATAGGGCAGAGGAAAAGCAAAAACCTCGGACTTATACCCATTTCATTCTCAGGAAACTTGCGCGATGCATACTAATCATCTTGGTCGTTGGACCGTTATCGATATTGAAACCACTGGAATCAATCCCGCAAACGATAGTATTATCGATATTGGCTTCCTTGAGTTCGATGGAACTTCAATTGTGAGAAAGTATGATTCTCTTGTTCGTCATGAAGGACATCTTTCGTACTTTATTCAAAAACTAACCTCAATCAAACCAAAACAGCTAAAAAAAGCCCCGCGCTGGGAAGATGTGGAACTAGAAGTTCAAGAGCTCTATGGCTCAAAACTCATTGCTCATAACTCTGACTTTGAAAAAAGCTTCCTTGAAGCTAGTTTTGATGAAATTGAGCATAGTGCAGACGAAGGAGAAGAGAGGGAAGAATATCTTGATTCAATGTTGTACTTAGCGCTTTTATTCCCCGAGCGCTCAAATCTTAAGCTCGAAGGCTTTATTACGGACCTTGGCCTTGCGGATAAAGAAGAGCATAGAGGCTTTCAAGACAGCCTCGACCTTCTTAAGGTTCTTCTTCTAGGAACTTATTTAATTAAGTCAGATTCAAATAAGGCCATGCTTTATTCGAACCTCTTTAAGAAATATGCCCAAGAAGACTGGTGGTACGCAAAGTTCTATATGTCAGACAGGGAAGAGCTTTTTGAAATTGCTGAAAGCATCGATTTTGATTTAGTTCAGGCGAGAGAGAACTATCTTGAAAAACAAATCAAAGAGATCGCTGAAAAAACGGAAGATAACTATGTAGCCCCGCCTCTGACTTTTAGTGGTGAGAATATAAAAGAGATCTTAAGAGATGAGATGGAAGTGAGTAAGAAGCTCCCTTTTTATCGCTATAGAAAATCTCAAGAAGACTTGGCCTTAAAAACCGGTCAAAGCTTTAAGAATAAGATTCATTCATTAGTCCAGGCCCCAACAGGAACGGGAAAGACCTTAGGTTATCTTCTTCCTGCGGCCCTCTTTAGCTTAGCGGAAAAACAACAAGTTCTCGTTGCGACAGGAACGAAAACTCTTCAGCATCAAGCCTTAAGTAAAGATGTTCCGCAGATTAGGTCTCTTCTCAATTTAAACGAAGAAGAGCTTAAGGTGAAACGTTTGATTGGTTCTGGAAATCACCTCTGTGAACTTCTCTTTAGAGAAGGAATCAAAGAAGACCTTCTCTTTGATGCAAGAGACTTTGAAGTTAAGTTTACTGATATGTATTTTGAAGCTCTCTTTTATTATAATTCCTATGTTCCTTACGAAGAAAAGGTAGTGAGAGATAACCTTCCTTACGCTCTCAAAAGACGCTTTAAGAACTTCGCTAAAAAAGAGCAAGAGATTGCTGTTGATTTTAGATCATGTACAGGAAAGAAATGTCCTTTTCGTCAGGATTGTTCTTACTTAACTGGTCTTCGTGAAGCTAAAGACGCCAATATCATCTTAGGTAATCATAGCCTTATGTTCTCTTGGCCTAGAGGTTTTCCAAGACCTCCTTATGTTGTCGTAGATGAAGCCCATAAGATTGAAGAGGAAACGACGAGTAGTTTTTCTCTTGAAGTCTCCCAACCTGAGCTTGAGAACTTTGTAAAAAGCCTTCAGAACTTGCAAGGGGTAGGTTCACTCTTCTTTTTACTTGCTCAATTTGAGGAACATGAGGGGGCAAGTACCGATAAGATCAATATGATCCGAGAGAAGACGCTTTCGACTCATCAGATGCTAGAGGATCACTTAAAGCCACTTCCAGATTTAGTAGAACTCTATTTTAAGAAAAGACCTAGGTACACTTCTCATTTTTGGAATGAAGTCCCTATGGTCGGGCGTACTCAAAATGAAGAAGCTGCCGGCGTTGGGATCTTTAATCACTTTGACAGTATCCGTCATATCTTAAATATTTATATTCAAGACCTAATGCCTTTCTCAAACCTATGGGAAGTGAACTCTCTTGAAGACGATAATCAGATCATTGCTCTGACTCGCTTTGAAACCTTTTGGGGACAACTTGAAGACTTCGTCACGGCCCTTACAACTATTCTTGATAAAAAAGAGGGCTTTAGTCACTCCCTGAAGTTTCATGAATCTCAAGGCTATCAAGCCTTGGCCGCCCCCATTGATGTGGGGAGAGTTCTTCATGATAAGCTTCTTGAAACTAGTGCTAGCGTTGTCTACACCAGTGCTACACTTGGAAATGGTCATGGCGATAGAGGAACGAGAGGAATTGAATGGTCTACGGGTTATAGCTATCTAGAAGCTGAGAAAAGGTTTAAGACTGGTTTTTTCTTACCAGCTACTTATGATTACGCAAATAAAACAAAGGTCTATCTTTGTGATGATACTCTTCCTTTTTATGACAATCATTTTGTTGAAGACACTCTTAGTTCTATCATCAAGTTGATTCGAAATATTGGCGGAAGAAGCTTACTTCTCTTTTCTGCAAGAAAACGGTTTGAGACTGCCCGAGAGATCTTACTTAAAGAATTTGAAGGAGAGATACCTCTTTTTATTCAAGGAATGGGAAGTAATATTATTGATGAGTTTAAGAACTCTGGAGTTGGAATCCTGCTCGGTATGGAAAGCTTTGGTGAAGGGATTGATGTTCCTGGAGAAGCTCTGCAATTTGTTTTTATCGATAAGATCCCTGATCTTCGTATGGATAAGGTAATCAATGATAGAAGGAACTT
The DNA here is from genome assembly GCA_913061265.1 of uncultured Halobacteriovorax sp. Lineage (GTDB taxonomy): Bacteria > Bdellovibrionota > Bacteriovoracia > Bacteriovoracales > Bacteriovoracaceae. Next base: position 301,631 of record CAJXVS010000007.1, read on the forward strand.
CTACGAAGCCAATCTTGGGAATGAATTTACTGATTACTACTTAGCTCATCGAACCAGAAGCCTTCACCAAAAATTAGGGCGCCTGCTTCGAACTGAAAGTGATATTGGTGGAGTTATTATTGTTGATTCTAGGATTAAAAACTGGAAAGGCAATACGATGGAGAAGCTTGTTAAACTGATGGAGCCTTATCAAATACAAAGAACAGGAATTGAAGAGGCTTGCGAAGGGGTGCACAAGTTTATTGAGGAGTTTACTCCCTAATCAGGCTCTAGATCGTTGAAGTACTTCATCTGTATCTTTATTCCATCACTGGTTTGTAATTGATAGGGAATGGCTGAGTACTTACTTAATGAAATCTTAATGACAGGCGGATTAATAACCTTTTTCTTGAGGTTGGTAAGGTCCTCTTGCTCTTCTTCGAAAAGGTTATACTTGGTGGCCTGAACTGTATTTCCTGAGATTGTAATATTCTCAGAGGTTAAGCTCATTCGTTGCATGGTTAAGACCTGCATCGCAGGGGTATCAATATAATTCCAATTATTAAAACTCTTTAAAGTTAAGTAAATATTCTTTGCAGTAGGGTCTTCCTTCTTTGATTTAATAAAAGTACAGCTGGTGCAAGTTAAGGGAGTAGATATATGAAACTTGGGAGTGACAATAAGCTCTTCTTGTTTCTTAAAGGTCTTAGATTCATACTCATATAAGCAGCAGTTTCTTTTTTTATCAAATGCGTAGAGTTCTTTGACATGATCTTTTCCGAGAATCTTTTCAACGCTTACAAACATAGGAATGAAATCCTTGTTCATAACATAATCCATATTGATCCTTAGAATCTCTCCAGTACTCACCCTTGCCATCTGTTGCCCGACAAAGTGAATACCCATATCGTTAGGATCGCGATAAACATCGAAGTTCTCTTCGGCGTAGATATTGTCATTTTTTAAATATTCGTAAGCGCCGCGATAGATTTTGACTCCGCGGGGCTTTCCAAAAAGGGAGTTGGTCATGTCTTTATTTTAGCCTAGTTAGAGCTTTAATCAAGGAAGGGAATCTTTAATTAGAGTAAATTCATCGGAAATTTAAAAAGGACATATCAGTGAGGATAAGGCATAAATAAAGCATTAAACATTTTGGGAGAATCTATGAGCTACGAATTTTATAAAATTGTTCACTATATCACTCTATTTATTTTTGTTTCAGGCCTTTCAATTAGCTTTTTAGTTGAAAACCCGCCAAAACTAGCAAAGATCTTAACTGGAATCAGTTCTGTAATCATTCTTGTGGCAGGTATGGGGCTTATTGCAAAAGGACTTAATATTGGTCATGGAGAAGGATGGCCTGGTTGGCTACACGCCAAGATTACAATCTGGGCTTTAGTAGCTATTGGTGGACCGATTGCTTCAAAGAGAATGACAGCACATCGTGGACTTGCTCTATGCGTTCTTTTAATTCTTATGTTTGTGGCTATTGGTATGGCCGTTACAAAACCTTTCTAAGGTAGTTTATGGAAGAGAAAAGTGATTTTTCTTATAAGGAACTTTTCCTTTTTTCTCTTCCTTCAATCCTTTCTTCACTTTTAGAACCCTTAAGCGGGACTATTGATACGGCTTTTGTTGGTCAGATCAGTACTGTTTGGCTTGGAGGCATGGCCCTCGCTGTTACTCTTTTAAGTTCCTTTACTTGGATGTTTAACTTTCTTGTCCATGCTTCAACTCAAGCCGTGGCCTCTAGTGAAGACTCTAAAGTTTGTGAAGCAATTAAGACCTCACTTTCAGTGGCCTTAGTTGTTGGAGTTATTACGACCTTCTTACTTTGGGCCTTTAAAGAGCCTCTTTTTGAGTTGGTTGGTGTTAATGAAACACTTTATGAGCACTCTAATTCTTATTATTCCATTAGAATCCTTGGGCATAGCTTTACTCTTTTATACACAACAACTCTTTCTTTATTACGAGGCTTAGGAAGAGTTAATATAAGTTTTTTTATGATCGGACTTACGACGGCCTTGAATGCTCTTCTGACTTATCTAGCGCTTTTTGTTTTTGACTTAGGTCTTGAAGGGGCAGCCTGGGGAACAGTTCTCTCTTTTGTCTTAGGAAGTCTTCTCTCATTTCTTTATCTTCTTAACGATGAAAAGGTAAAAGGAAAGTTCCTTAGCAGCCGAGTTAAGAAAAGTGGTTGGTTTAAGTTTGGAAAAAACTCTCTTAACATCTTTGGGCGCTCATTCACACTTACGACTTGCTTCTTTCTTTCTACTCGCTTTGCTGGGAGCTTTGGGATTAAAGAACTTGCTGCTCATCAGATCTTGCTTCAGTTATGGCTTTTCTGTTCTTTTCTCCTCGATGGGGTTGCAGTGACGGGGACAGTCCTTGGAGCAAAATATTACGCTAAGAGAGAGATCGAGAAAGTTAAGCTTATCTTTTTTAGGCTCTTGATGATTGGTGGAGTGATTGGAATTGCTTTTACTTTTATCTACGCTTTTGGTGCGGATTTCTTAGTAGGTCTTTTTACTAAAGACGATGATGTTATCAAAGTTATCTTTAGCTTTTGGCTTCTTATCGTCTTATCTCAAATCACAAACTCCTTTGCTTTTGTTTATGATGGCCTTCTTTTTGGATTAGAAGAGTTTGGCTATCTACGAAAATTTATGATCATAGGGGCCATCTTTGTTTTTCTACCCTTGGCTTTTATTGCCGTGAACACAAACTCACTTGCTTTCCTATGGGTAGGGATGATTTCACTTAATGTCTTTCGAGGCTTTACAGGGTTTTATAAAATTAGAAAGGAGATTTATGTCAATTGAAGAAAATGGTGCCCAAGGATTTAGTAAAAAGTACTGGGATACAAACTATTCAAAGCCTAAAGAGATGGATGGTATCGCTAACGCTAAAGAACATGTTCATTATATGGACTTATCTTTTAGATTAGACTTTATCGATATTGAATCCATCATTGATTTTGGTTTTGGGACAGGTCATCTTTTTAAAGAAGCACTTAAACAATTTATTCCTTATAAGGCCCATGGCATCGAACCTAGTTCTTATGTTTTTAAAAAAGCTAATGTGGAAAAATTTCGTCCGTGTGCTTCAGCGAAAGTGAAGCTTGAAAATATAGACTTAAAGACTTGGGCCCTCAAACAAACAAGCCGAACAAAGGCCTATGATCTTGGGATTTGTACTAGTGTTCTTCAATATCTTACTAACGAAGAGCTAGAGGTTTGTCTGCCTGTTATGGCGCAAAAGGTTAAATACCTCTATCTTACTGTTCCCACAGATAAGGAACTTAACGCTCAGATAGAAGATCTTGAGTTTCATGATACTTATGCCATTCGCCGAAGCCGAAGCGCTTATCAAAAGATTCTAAAGAAGCACTTCACTTTTATCTCTAGTCGAATTCTTGAGAGTAAGGTACATTTTGACGAATCAAGTACAAGCTTTACGGACCTTTTATATAGGTTTTAATACGGAGAGAAGTCATGTCTAAATGCCCATGCGATAGTGGAAGCGATTATTCAAAATGTTGTGAGCCTTTTCATAAGGGAGATAGTTTTCCTGCTACGGCTGAAGCCACGATGCGTTCAAGATATAGTGCCTTCGTAAAAAGTGAGATTGATTATATCTATGACACGCATAATCCAGAGACTAGATCACAAGTTAATAAAGATGAGATCAGAACTTGGGCCGAGAATTCTACTTGGCAAGGTCTTGAGATCCTAGATGTTAAGAAAGGTACTGAAACTGATGAAGTGGGGAGAATCGAATTTGTAGCCCACTACGCCGTTGAAGAAGAAGAACTAGATCATCAAGAAGTAGCTGACTTCGTAAAAATAGAAGACCGTTGGTATTTTCATGATGGTGTTATCGTGAAGCAACAAATCATGAGAGAAGGTCCAAAAGTAGGAAGGAATGACCCTTGTCCTTGTGGATCTGGAAAGAAACATAAGAAGTGTTGCATTAATAAAGAAGCCTAAAGGACACTGCGCCCTGACACTGGGCGCATTTTATCCTCCCTAAGTATCTATAATTACAGTACCTCAATTCGGAACAGGTCTTGCAATTTAACCTGTGAAACTAGTACAGGAGGTACTCATATGAATCAGACAAAAGCCCTAACATTAATTAACAAGCAGATCCTTCAGATTGAGAGCTATCTCTGGGACCAGGGATTCGAAAATCAATTTAGAATTAAGCGCCTGGCCGGAGAGGATTGGGAACTTATGTCGTGGAAGCCTTTACTTAGTAGGTTTCGTTTAACTTATACAAAGATAGCTTCCTTCGAACAATCAGGGGGAATTCCCGAGCTAGAAATTCCTTTAGCGGAAGCCAGTGATGAAATTAAGTTAAAAATTGGCCCTCATTTAGAAAGCTTTATGAAGAGGTTCTTCAAGATCAGTAAAACATTAAGTGAACAAACAAAAGATCTTGAGTTATTTAGTCATTACTTAGGAGAACTGCAAAATAGAATTCAAGAGTCGGGACAAGAGATTCGTCGCGTCGCGAATGCAGCTAATGCTTAACAATTATCTAGCTTTAACAGCGTAAGGCTCTGGTAAAAGGGGCGCATAATCAGTACTATAGGCTTTTAAATTAACCAACTTTTAAGTTAGGAAATTTGGCCTATGGTACACATCAAGAAAGGGCTGGATGTTCCCGTTAGCGGAGAACCAGTCCAAACTATTAGCCCTGCGCTAGCCACCAAGACCGTTGCTGTAACTGGTCCCGATTTTAATGGCATGAAACCATCCATGCTCGTTAATGTTGGGGATGTTGTTAAGATCGGTCAGCCTCTTTTTACCTGTAAAAAGACAGAAGGCGTGGTTTACACTTCTCCCGCTGGGGGAATTGTCCTCGAGATTAATCGAGGAGCTAAAAGAGCTTTTCAAACAATCGTCATTGAAGTTTCTCAAACAGAATCTTTTCAAGAATTCTCGAACTTCAAGAATGTTGAGCCTAAAGATTTATCAACTGAAGACGTCAGGTCTTTAATGGTTGAGTCTGGACTCTGGACTTCGCTTAGGACGAGACCTTTTTCTAAGGTTCCTGAAATCAGTGAAACTCCAAAAAGTATCTTCGTCACAGCAATGGATACAAATCCTCTTTCTGCCGATCCTCAGATCATTATTTCAGAAAATCAAAATGATTTTAAAAATGGAATCAAGGTTCTGACTCGTTTGACTGAAGGGACTGTTCACGTTGTTAAAAAGAGAGGAGCGAATATTGAGGCTCCTAATTGCGATGATGTTACAGTTCATGAATTCTCTGGGGTTCATCCTGCTGGAAATGTAGGAACACATATTCACTTTATTGATCCCGTTCACGCTAATAAAACAGTTTGGCATATTGGTTATCAAGATGTGATCGCGGTAGGGAAGTTGTTCTCTACAGGCAAGCTCTCAACTGAAAGAGTTGTCTCTCTAGCCGGACCTCAAGTTAAGAATCCAAAATTAATCAAAACAAGATTAGGCGCTAACCTTCTTGAAATCACACATGGTGAAAATAAAGAAGGCGAGAATAGAATCATTAGTGGATCTCTTTTAAATGGGACTCAGTCGATGGCCCCTTTTTCTTACCTTGGAAGATACGATAATCAAGTAACTGTCCTCAGTGAAGGAAGAGAGAGAGACTTCTTAGGTTGGCAAATGCCAGGGCTTAAGAAGTTTACTGTCACTAGAACTTATCTCGGAAAGATGTTTCATAAGAAATTTGATCTTCATACCAATCAGCATGGCTCCTATAGAGCGATGGTTCCGATTGGAAATTATGAGAAGATGATGCCTCTAGATATGCTTCCAACTCAGTTGATTAGATCTCTGTTAACAAAAGATACTGATCTAGCTCAACAACTTGGTTGTCTTGAATTAGACGAAGAAGACTTGGCCCTTTGTACTTTTGCCAGTGTAGGTAAAAAAGACTTTGGACCAGTCCTAAGAGAAAACTTAACAATTATTGAGAAGGAAGGATAATGAAGTTCTTGCGAGACTTGTTGGATTCCCAACACGATAAATTTGCAGCGGGAGGAAAACTCGAAAAGTTTTATCCCATGTATGAAATGATCGACACCTTTGTATATACCCCCGGGGATGTCACAAAAGGAAATGTTCATTTAAGAGATTCAATCGACTTAAAAAGAACCATGGTCACCGTGGCCATGGCCTTAGGTCCATGTCTTTTTATGGCCATGTACAATACTGGTTATCAGGCTAATACGGCCCTTTTAAGTACTGGCGCAACTGTGGTTTCAGGATGGAGGGGAGAGATCTTCTCAATGCTTAATTTTGCAGTAGACCCTACTAATTGTTTTTCAAACCTTTTCTTAGGGCTTCTTTATTTTCTGCCTATTTTTCTTGTGACTAATATTGTCGGTGGTTTTTGGGAAGTTATCTTTGCGACTGTAAGAAAACATGAAATCAATGAAGGCTTTCTCGTTACAGGAATTCTTTTTCCACTAACTCTTCCTGCGACTATTCCTTTATGGCAAGTTGCTGTGGGGATCACCTTTGGTGTTGTTGTGGCAAAAGAGATCTTTGGTGGAACCGGGAAGAATTTTTTAAACGTAGCCTTAACAGCTAGAGCCTTTCTCTTCTTTGCCTACCCTGCTGAGATTTCAGGAGATGCAGTTTGGATTGCAGCTGACGGATTCACTGGAGCCACTGCTCTTGGTCAAGCCGCAGCTGGTGGTGTTGAAGCTGTAACAGCTGCCTTTACTTGGAAGGAAGCCTTTCTAGGTCTTATTCCCGGTTCAATGGGAGAGACTTCAGCTTTAGCCTGTCTTCTAGGCGCAGCTTATTTACTTTATACAGGAATAGCTTCTTGGAGAATCATGCTCTCACTTTTAGTGTCGGCAGGAATCTTTGCTTTTCTTCTTAATACAATTGGTTCAGAAACCAACCCTATGTTCTCACTGCCAGCGCAGTGGCACTTTGTTCTTGGGGGCTTTGCTTTTGGACTCGTCTTTATGGCAACTGATCCTGTAACTGGAGCCATGACCTTTAAAGGACAATACTATTATGGAGCCTTGATCGGAATCATGGTGATCTTAGTAAGAGTGATCAATCCTGCCTTCCCAGAAGGCATGATGCTAGCGATCCTCTTTGGTAACTGCTTTGCTCCATTGATCGATTGGTTCGTTGTTAACAGCGATATCAAAAGAAGGGAGGCGCGTAATGCAAAATGCTAGTACTATGAAAACTATCTTAGTTGCTTTTCTTCTTTGCGTAGTTTGTTCTGTTCTTGTTTCGACAGCAGCGGTTCAACTCAAATCAAGACAAGTTGAAAATAAGAAACTAGATATTAAGAAGAACCTTCTTCTTGCTACTAAACTTATTACGAATAATGCTACTCGCGATGATATCAACGAGGCCTTTAAGAATATTGAGACCAAGATTGTTAATCTAGAAACAGGGGAGATCGTAACTGATATTAACCCTGAGAACTTTGACGCTGTTAAAGCTAGTAAAGATCCAAAGTCTAATGTTTTGATTCCTTCTTCTAAAGATAAAGCGGGAATCAAGAAACGTTCTAAGTTAGAGAAGATCTATTATGTAAAAGACAATGGAGCCATCACTCAAGTGGTTTTACCTGTTAACGGTAAAGGACTTTGGTCGACTCTATATGGTTTTATGGCCTTATCTCCGGATACGACGACAGTTTTAGGTTTAGGTTTCTATCAACACGGTGAGACCCCAGGTCTTGGTGGTGAGGTTGATAATCCTAAGTGGAAAGCTCAGTGGGCCGGAAAACTTGCCTTTGATAATAACTGGAAACCAGTTTTAAAAGTTATTAAAGGAAGTGTGAACTCTGGAAACACTGATGCTAGCCATCAGGTAGATGGACTCTCAGGAGCTACTATTACAAGTAATGGTGTAACTGGTCTTGTACGCTATTGGTTAGGAGATCACGGCTTTGGTCCATTTCTCGCTAAGTTTAGAGCTAGCGTAGAAGCAGGAGGAAGTTTATGAAATTAAGAGAAACGATCTTTGATCCTATCTTTAAGAATAACCCTATCGCTTTACAGATCTTAGGGATTTGTTCTGCCCTAGCGGTGACAACGAAGTTAGAGACTGTTTTAGTTATGTCGATCGCAGTGGTCTTGGTAACTGGCTTTTCTTCTTTCTTTGTCTCTTTAATTAGAAATTATATTCCAAGCAGTATCAGAATTATCGCTCAGATGATTGTGATCGCCTCCCTTGTTATCTTAACCGATCAAATCCTAAAGGCCTTTCTTTACGACGTGGCTAAAAGCATGTCTGTTTATATTGGGCTGATCATCACTAATTGTATTGTGATGGGAAGAGCTGAAGGTTATGCCATGAAAAATGGCCCTATCATGAGTTTCTTTGATGGTGTTGGTAACGGACTTGGTTATTCAATCGTTTTAATCTTCGTAGGTGTCTTTAGGGAACTCTTTGGTTCTGGAACTCTTCTTGGATTTAAAATTCTTCCACTCGTCGCTGATGGTGGATGGTATCAACCAAACGGGATGGCCCTATTATCACCTAGTGCCTTCTTCTTAATTGGATTTTTTATCTGGGGACTTAGGACCTGGAAGAAAGATCAGATTGAGCAGGAGTAGGGGGAGAGATGTTAGAACATTACTTAAGTTTATTTTTAAAAGCGGTCTTTGTTGAAAACTTGGCCTTAGCCTTCTTCCTTGGGATGTGTACGTTTTTAGCCGTCTCAAAGAAAGTTAAGACCTCCATCGGCCTTGGTATTGCAGTTATTGTGGTTCAGTCAATCACTATTCCTGTGAACAATTTGATCTATAATTACCTTCTTAAAGAAGGAGCCTTAGCATGGGCCGGTCATCCTGATGTTGATCTTTCCTTTTTAGGTTTGATCTCATACATCGGTGTTATCGCAGCAATCGTTCAGATTCTTGAGATGACCTTAGATAAGTATTTCCCAGCTCTCTATAGTGCTCTTGGGATCTTCTTACCTTTGATCACCGTGAACTGTGCCATCTTAGGTGGATCACTCTTCATGGTTGAAAGAGATTATAATTTCCCTGAATCAGTGGTCTTTGGCTTTGGTTCTGGTGTCGGTTGGGCCTTAGCGATTATGGCCCTCGCGGGAATTAGAGAAAAGATGAGATACTCGGATGTACCAGAAGGTCTTCGAGGTTTAGGAATTACTTTTATTACTGTCGGTCTTATGGCCTTAGGCTTTTTGGCCTTCAGTGGAATACAGCTTTAAAGAGAGTATAGGATGAATGAAATTGTCTTAGGTGTAACAATGTTTACCGCAGTCGTACTGGCCTTAGTCTTAGTTATTTTATTTGCTAAGTCTAAGTTAGTAGCAAGTGGTCCTGTTAAGCTAAATATTAATGGTGAAAAAGATGTTCAAGTAAATGCCGGTGGCAAGCTCTTAAATATCTTAGCCGATGAAAAACTTTTTGTATCAAGCGCCTGTGGCGGCGGTGGAACTTGTGGCCAGTGTAAGGTTAATATCCTCGAAGGCGGGGGAGAGATTCTTCAAACAGAACTTTCTCATATCACTAAAAAAGAGGCCAAAGAAGGCTGTAGGCTTTCATGTCAAGTGGCCGTAAAGCAAGACATGAAGATCGAAGTTCCTGAAGAAGTATTTGGTGTAAAGAAATGGGTTTGTAAGGTTAGATCAAATCATAATGTTGCTACCTTTATTAAAGAACTTGTTCTTGAATTACCAGCAGGGGAGAGTGTTCCATTCAGAGCTGGTGGTTTTATCCAGATTGAGAGACCAGGTGGTCTCAATATTGATTATAAAAACTTTGATGTTGAAGAAGAGTATAAAGGCGATTGGGATCATTTTAATATTTGGCAATATAAGTCAAATGTTCCTGAAGAAACCATTCGTGCTTACTCAATGGCTAACTACCCTGAAGAGACAGGGATCATTATGTTAAATGTAAGGATCGCATCTCCTCCTCCTCGTCTTCCCGATGTTGAGCCAGGTAAGATGAGCTCTTATATCTTCGATTTGAAGCCTGGGGATGACGTAACAATCTCTGGTCCTTTTGGTGAGTTCTTTGCCCGTGAAACTAAGAAAGAGATGATCTTTGTTGGTGGTGGAGCAGGGATGGCGCCAATGAGATCACATATCTTTGATCAATTTAGAAGAGTGAATACTGATCGTAAGGTGACATTTTGGTACGGAGCTCGTTCAAAGCGTGAAATGTTTTACGTAGATGATTTTGATACCATTCAGAAAGAAAATGAAAACTTCACATGGCATTGCGCTTTATCGGATGCTCAAGATGAAGATAATTGGGAAGGCTATAAAGGCTTTATCCACCAGGTTCTCTTTGATAATTACTTAAAGGATCACCCAGCACCAGAAGACTGTGAGTACTACCTCTGTGGTCCTCCTATTATGAATAAGTGTGTGATTGATATGCTTGTTGATATTGGTGTTGAGAAAGATGATATTATGTTGGATGACTTCGGGGGTTAAGATCAATTCCCGAATTTTAATACTGGCCCTCAGCTTCAGTCTCTGGGCCTGTCAAAAACAAGACCCTCCTTCTCAAATTGTGGGAAGGACCATGGGTACCAGCTTTTCCGTTAAGTACCAGGCGGGAGAGAAGACTCCTCAATTAAAAGCTCTTGAACCAAAGATTAATAAGCTCCTTGTAGATTTAAATATGGAGATGTCGACCTATATTAAGACGAGTGAGATCTCTAGGTTCAATAGCAGCGCCTCAGTTAATAAACCCTTTAGGATCAGCCCGAACTTTTATAAGACCTTAGTACTATCAATTGAGATCGCAGAAAAAACAAAGGGCCAGTTTGATCCGACTATCGGTCCTTTGGTTAACCTATGGGGCTTTGGCCCTAAGGGACAGAGAAAGGTTCCTTCCTCAGTAGAGATAAAAAAAGCAAAGTCTAGAGTAGGGTATGAGAAGTTGAAGGTCCTTGATGGCTCAATTTCTAAGAGTATCCCGAATCTCTATCTAGATCTTTCTGCGTCAGCGAAAGGCTATGGAGTGGACTTGATTGCAGCCTTTCTTGAATCTAACTTTGTCGATCATTATATGGTTGAGATTGGCGGAGAAGTGAAAACAAAAGGCTCTAAGAATGGAACTCCTTGGAAGATTGGTATTGAAACCCCAAGCGCTGAGAACTCTGGAGCGCCTATTCATAAGATCTTAAACCTATCAGGTGAGGCCGTGGCCACTAGTGGCAATTATAGGAACTTCTTTGAAGATAAGGGCAAGCGCTATGGTCATACTATAGATTTTAGAACAGGTCGCCCTACAGAGAACACTCTGGCTTCTGTGACTGTTATTCATGACTCTTCAGCGGCCAAAGCTGACGCCTGGGCCACTGCGCTTATGACTATGGGAGCCGTTAAGGGCTTAGTTTTTGCCGAAAATAATGGATTAAAGGCCCTTTTTATCTATAGGCCCGCTGGTCAAATAGAGGGAGCTTTTGTAGAAGCAGAGACAAGTTTCTTTGAATCTTTTAGAGAAGGTATAAAATGAAGATCTTTTTAATAACTCTTGGAGCCATGCTGACTTTTGTTTTTCTTATGGCGATAGGGGCTATAGTTAACAAGAAAGTTTTAAAAGGATCTTGCGGTGGTCTTGGTAAGATCATGGGTGATGATTGTATGTTTTGTGAGAAAAAAGAAGAATGCGATAAAAAAGAAAAATTCGATGTCTAATACTTTTGTCGCTCAGCAATCAGAACGGCGAGTTTCTTAGCATCATTTCTAATTCCCCTCAAGAACCGACTTTGCATATTCTGTTGATGATCAAGTCCTAAAAAGAAAAGGTTCCTACAATATAAAGCTTCAAATCCCTTAGAGAGAAGAGGTAATTTATCTTCATTTAACTCTACTAAGGAGTCTAAATAATCTAGTTTAGGACTAAAGCCTGTTGCAAAGACCACAGCATCAAAGGGCTCTGTGACTCCATCTTCAAAACTCACTGAATTATCATGAAAAGATTTTATAGAAGGGCGATGTTTAACCCGGCCACTTTTTAAAAGTTTTTTAGCTTCATAGAATATAGGTGCGCTAGTTTCAATTCTCTTACTTGAAAAGAACTCTAATGGTTTTTCTAAATGATCAATAAAATAGAGTATTAACTTTAAGAAGAATGAAGGAACCATAGATTGAATGGCTGAGCGGCTGCTTAGGCTTAACTCAAGATCACTATGCTCAAGGTCCAAAAGAATCTGCCCAGCACTCAACTTACTGCCAATAACTAAGACTTTTTTAGATCCCTTAAGTGATTCAATATTTTTATAATCTTTAAAGTGTAACTTAAGCATCCCACTTGTCTCCATTCCTGAATAGTTAGGATAAAAGGGAGAAGAGTAATAGCCGGTGCAATTAACAACAATGCTTGATTGAAAGGTTCCTTGAGTAGTCTCAAGTGTGTAAATCCTTTCAGATCGCTCTACTTTTTTTACAAGGCAATTTGTAAAGACTTCAATCCCAAAGCGGGAGGGGAAACTTTGCAAGTATTTAGCGAATTCTTTGGAATGGAGTTGGGAAATCGAGCTAAACTTAGACTTATCTTTTTTTATTAAATAATTGCTTTTCCAGTAGCTAATCAGAGCAAGGAAGTCGGGCATATTCTCAAAGCTGCTACCTAGCTTTTCGCCGGCTTCGAGTACAAGCGGCTCTAGACCCATTTCCTTCAAGTGATAGGCAAGAGAGAGACCACTAGGACCTGCTCCTATTATAATGATTTTCTTTAGATTTGAATCAGTCACAGCTCTATTATAGTCGGAATTTGAGGGGGAAGTCTTTTCTTATTAGTGAGTTAGATAAGAAAGCGAACTAAAATAGTAAGTATTATGAGAAAGATAATTTCATCATTGGTTCTAAGGCCTTTGGTAACCAAATTGATTTTAGTTTTTATCGTTGTAGGAAGTATCCTCTCATTTAAGTTCATTGAACGAAATAGTTATCCACCAGTTGATCTTCATACTCTCGACATTAAAACTTTCTATCCAGGGGCATCCCCTGAAGATGTTGAGATCAATGTTACTTCAAAGATTGAGCAAGCGATTCGAGGAATTGTTGGTATCAAGTATGTGACTTCTAAGTCTATGGAGAACCAATCAAAGTTAAAGATAACTCTTGATCAAGACTATAAAGACCTAGGTGAGATAAAAGATAATATAAGGCGTGCAGTTGATAATATTTCTGACCTTCCAACTGACATTCAAGACAGGCCTGTCTTCTTTGAAACAAAAATTGATAATTTTCCCATCTATGACGTGGCTTTAGTAAGTGAGAGTCATAGTGAACTTGAAGTTCGTGAACTTGTAAAAGAGTTGAAACGAAAGATTGAAAGATTACCTGAGGTCTCAAAGATCACTTCTTCGGGGGAGAGGAGTGAGGAAATTCAAATCCAACTTAGTTTAGAAAAACTCAATAAGCTCTCCGTCTCTTTTCAAGAAGTGCTCAACGCTATTTCTGAAAATAAACTACGGCTTAGTGGGGGACAGCTAGAGTCCTTTGTTCATAAGAAAGGAATTATTACCATCTCAGAGTTTGAGAATATAGCTGAGATCAATAGGATCATTGTTCGAAGTAACGAGGCTGGAAAAAGAATCCGTATTCAAGACTTAGCATCGGTTAAGAGCACTTTAGAAAAAGAAAATATAATCACAAGATATAATGGAAAAAAAGGATTAGGCCTTTGGGTTTATAAGAAGCCTGGAGTGGATATCATTGACGCTGTTGATAGAGTTGTTGAGACTATAAAAAGGTTTGAAGATGATAAAAAAGAGTCAAGCTTAAGCTTTATCTCTACCCATGACACAAGCCTTGAGACTAGATCAAGATTAAAGATGGTCTCGAGCAATATACTCCTAGGCTTGGCCCTCGTGGTTGGAATCCTTCTCTTCTTCTTTAATACTAAGATCGCCTTATGGACGGCTATTGGTATTCCGATCTCCTTGGCCATGGCCCTTTCACTGATGCCCTTCTTTGGTGTGACTATTAATAGCATCTCACTTTGTGGCGTTATTGTGGTCTTAGGCATGATTGTCGACGATGCTATTATTGTCAGTGAAAGTATTTATAGGGCAGTAGAGAACGAAGAAGGTGAGAGTTCTCTTGATCAAGTTCTCTCTGGTGTTCTTAGTGTGGCAAAGCCTGTTAGTCTTACGATTATCACAACCCTTGTTAGCTTTATACCCATCTATTTTATTCCAGGTCTCGTCGGTCAGTTCACCTCTGAAATTCCAACGGTCGTGATCTTAATTCTTGTGGCCTCTTTATTTGAAGCACTCTTTTTTCTTCCCGTTCATCTTCATGGACTTAAGAAAGATACTAAGAAGCCTATAGGGCATCAGTTCTTAGCCAGAATTGAAAGGCTTTATCATGGCAGTCTTAGTTCTCTTTTGAATAAGAGATTCAAGGCGATCTTTGTCATTCTTGGTCTTCTTATTCTTGGGCTCTTTTCTTTAAGTTTAAACCCCGATTTTGAACTCTTCCCCAGTGAACAGGCCAATAGAATCTACTTATATGGAGAAGTTGAAGCAGGGAGAACCTTATCTTTTACTGATAAAAAAGTAATACCTTTAGAAAAGGATCTTGAAACTAAGATAGATAAAGAAGTGAGAAGCTTTAGGACCAGAGTAGGGCGAAGTTACTTTGGAAATAATAAATGCACAAAGTGTTTTTATATAAAGCTAGAGCTATCTCCGTATGGAAGTAGAGAGCAAAATGCCGAAGAGATTGGCCGCGAGATAGTACGAAGATTTAAGTCTTCCTTCTCTCAGCTAAACTTTAGAGTAGATAATGGCGCGCCTCCATTAGGAGCTGGGGTTGAGGTTCATCTCTTAGGTGAAGATAATGATGAGCGAGAAAAACTGACTTTAGAAGTGGAAGCATTGTTAAAAGAGTTCTCTTTGAAAGATATTGAAAATGATAGAGAAGAAGGAAGCCGAACCTTTAAGCTTATTCCTATTTATAAGAATATTAGCCGCTACCAAACCTCGGTATCTGAAATTGCAAAGACCATAAGAGTTGCCTTTGAAGGAAGTATTGTTAGTCATATTCAAAGGTCTCATGAGAAGGTTCCTTTTAGAGTGCTTCTTGATAATCAGTCACAAAACTTTGATTCACCCTTAGAGGGATTAAAGGTTCTTAATAAAAAAGGTCACCTTGTAGAGTTGAAGAACTTGGTTAGAGTTAAAGAAGAGGCGAGCGCATCCGTTATAAGTCATTACGATTTTGAGCGATCGACGACGATTAAAGCTAAGATGCTCAACTCTAATAAAAAAGAAATCTATAAAAAACTAAGCACTAAGTTAAAGCCTATACTAGCTAAGTA
Source organism: uncultured Halobacteriovorax sp. (assembly GCA_913061265.1). Lineage (GTDB taxonomy): Bacteria > Bdellovibrionota > Bacteriovoracia > Bacteriovoracales > Bacteriovoracaceae. Next base: position 316,902 of record CAJXVS010000007.1, read on the forward strand.
TCCTAAAATGAGAGTAGATATAGGTGGAGAGATTAAGAAAAGTCATGATGCTTATCAAAAAGCGATCCTTGCTTTTTGTTTTGCTGTCCTGGCCATTTATCTTTTCCTAACGATGCAGTTTAATTCTTTTTCAACACCTATGGTAATAGTCTCGGCTATTCCTTTTGGGCTTTTGGGGATACTTATTTCTTTTAAGCTTCATGGTGCTCCGTTATCTTTTATGGCCTTGATAGGAATCATTGGATTCTCTGGAGTTGTGATTAATGATTCATTGATCATGGTTGATCTTATCGATAAGAATAAAGACTCTAAGGATGGTTTATTTGAAAATATCGTAAAAAGTGCAGTCATTAGAATGAGGCCGATTCTTTTAACAACTTTAACCACAGTGGCAGGCCTTATTCCTAGTATTTATGGATTTATAGGAGAGACTGATGCTTTTATTTCACCGATGGTCCTAGCCATGGGTTCTGGTCTCATCTTTGGTACGATCTCGGTCTTATACTTTATACCTTTGCTCTATTTTTGTATAAGAAAAGGAGTCGGTAAATGAAGTTGGTTAAGAAATATTATAAGAATGTTCTTTCACTCATTATTTTTTTGGCAGGACTATCTTATTTATTCTTAAATAACGATGTTCAGCACCTTGCCCAATTTGACTGGCGTTTAGGTGGAGCTCTTATCTTTTTAAATGCAGTCTTTTATTTTCTTATTACAATTCCTCAATTTTATATCCTTAGAAAGATAAATATACCTATTACTCTTTCTCAAATATTCTCCCTCACAATAGTCACAAACTTTCTCAACCTTTTATTACCAGCGAGAGGGGGAGTCTTTGTTAGGGGTGTTGCCCTTCTTAAGAACTTCAACTTAAAGAAGCGAGACTACGCAGCCTTTTCTGTTTTTGTAAGCTTTGCAGGACTCTTTGTTCTCGGAGCTGTGGGATCAGCGCTCTTCCCTTTTATGCGCTGGAATGGGACTAAGCCTCTCTTCCTTTTAGAACTTGGAGGGTTGGCCCTCGCTTTCCTTGGCTTCTTTGGTCTTTATTCAACCAAGTTCTTAGCTAAGTTGAGTCCCAAGCTTGAACTTCTTTATCATGAAAAGACTAAATGGAATCTCATCAACAAAAAAGATAACTTTATTGTGACGAGCTTTTTCTACTTTTTTAGTCTAATTACTTACGCCTTAAGGATCTATCTTCTAGGTGTTTATTTTTATCTAGACCTGACCTTTATTGACGCTTGCGCTCTGACTTCACTCTTGCTTTTAATCAATACAGTTCCCATTCTCCCAGGGAATATTGGAATTAAGGAAGCTTCTCTATCGGGCCTCTTAGCGCTTATGGGATTCAATCCCCAAATTGGATTTTATATAGCCGTCATAGATAGGCTCTTACAAATCCTTTTTCTCGGCTCTCTCGGCGCTTACTATTCTTTTAGATGGAATATTTGGAATAAGGGAAATGATACCGTTAAAGATCTTTAAGCAAACGGTTAAGACCCTCAGCCGTGATGCCTAGGTATGAGGCTATATGATACTGCGGGACTCTTTGATTTATATTCGGTCTTTCTTTTAAAAGTTCTTCATAACGTTCTTTCGCATTTAAAAGTAAGAAGGCAGCTTCTCTTTTTTCTTTATTAAGAAAATGTTGTTCGGCGACCTTTCTTCCGAGCCTTTCAAGAGAATGATCTTTATCAAAGAGCTCCGTTATTTCTTTAAAAGGCAGAAGAAGAAGCTCTGTTTCCTCAAGGGCCTCAATACTAAACTGACAAGGACTTGAAGTTAGCAGGCTAGCGTAACCGGCCACAAGATCGCCTTCAAACTTAAAGGCCTGGTTGAATTCTTTACCGTCATGCGTCAGGTAGAAGAGCCTCATGCAGCCCTTTACGACAAAAGCGATTGAGCTCGCCTTGTCCCCAGAGCTTATGAGGAGCTCTCCTTTAGGTATTAAGCGCTTTGTAAGGTGAGTGCTTAGTCTAGTCGTGCACTCAGGTGAGAGGGGGGATATTTCACAAATCTTTTCAAAGAAGTCCATACCAAAGGCTAACAGAACCTTCCCAGTCAGGGAATAAGTTGTTAGAATTTCAGAGAGTTACACAACGATATGTGGTGGTAAAAAAATGGTGCCCGAGGCCGGACTTGAACCGGCACGTCCAGTAAAGGACGAGGGATTTTAAATCCCTTGTGTCTACCAATTTCACCACCCGGGCATAGGGGCATGGTCTACTTGATGCAGTTTGAGAGTTTGAACTATAGGCAGGATATCTGTCAATTAAAAACAGTGAAGTTATCACTTATGATTTGTTTTCTGTTTTTTCTAACTTCGTGCGGAACGAAGAAATCGGCTATTGTGAAAGTTAAGGCCACTCCTGTTTGGTTTAAAAGTGAGCCCCGCTTTTCCATGAGAGATCAGACTGGATCACCTCTTGTGCATCCATTCTTCGATTTAGCGCCTTTTGGCTCAGAAATAGATAATTCAATAAACTTTTTTGTGACCACTCCCGTTGATTCTAAACATTATTATGATATCGACCTGCCTTCTGGAAGGCTTTACCGCAAATTTAGTTATTGTGAGCAATCAGATATTTGGGGAAAATACGAAGGGGACGTGCACCGGCCTAAGTTCGCTATCGGTGTTGTGCCTAGAGTCTTAGATCAACTTGGAAAGCCTCAAAAGATTATGGTTTTTGGTAATAAGAAGTACTTTGGAAGGTTTGATAAGATGGCCAGATCAAGCCAGAGGGCTAAAGTCATCGGCGGGGTTATTCATCAGTTCTGTGAAAAGTACCCCTGTAAGACAAGAGATAATTGGCTTTCTACTTTAGTGCTGATCGGAGTTAATGCAGAAGACCCTAGGTATTCGCGTATTAACAGCTTGGCCCAGTTAAAAAAGAAAGATAACTGGAACTACTTTAAGGCCTTTATGGAAAATGGTTTTGGTAGAACTAAAAATGGTCCCTTTGAAACACCAGCTTATAGAATGGTAGGGGAAGTTCCAGCAAAAGAATCTCTTCGCTTTGCTCTCAAAAAAGGACATCTTTTTAAGTTTGAAGAGATGAGTAAAATGAGAGCCAGTTGTCATAAGCTTTATGATTATCTTTGGGAGGGCTCTAAAGTCGTTCGTAAAGTACAAAAAGAAACCGAGAAGATAAATAAAAAGAAGAAAAAGAAAGACGATTACCTTTTTGTTATAGAATCAAAAACACTTTCAGCAGCTCCTACTATTGAAAAAAGATTCACTAATCAAGAAGTCTTGAGAAAGAACAAGAGCCAGGAAGAATTAGAATATAGAAGGAACAAGAAAAAGTATGAGGACTTCTCGTCTTTCTTTTTTAACTTCTATGATAATTATGTTGATAGGTACAAGACTTGTATGAAGTTTGTTAAGCCTAGTTCGTTAACGGTTAACTCTGATCGGCACTGGTATTTTTCTTTTATCAATGGTTTTATGAATCTAGAGAACTCTAGCTTTATTTATAGGTGCAACAAAAGAGGCTGGGTTGAGAACTCTAAACTCTCTAGTGGTAAAAGAATCTTCAATTTAAAATCTAGGAGAAATTGCGCTGAGAGCTCTCTTGATTTTGCTTTTGACCAAGTCGTCACAGTTAATACTGGTTTAAAAAGAAGTTCAAAGCCCTATTATAGGTTTATTGAATATGATTATGGAGTAGGGGGAACTCATCAAAAGGTTCAGTCTTGGGTTAAGGAAGACGGAAAGATGATCTCTTGTAGTGAAACTGAAGATAAAGAAGCACGAATAGACTTTGAAAAGAATAATCCCTCCCGTGTTTTTCCCATTGATTTACAATGGAAAAGATTCACGGTTGAGTAAGACAAAATGAACAACGATAATAATATGAATCAAGATATTTTGAGTGACGTTGCTATGGTAGTGGACTCAAAGTCATTCTTAGAGCGTTGGTCGATCTCCCTTAAAAGAGATCAGTTATGGCCTTTCCCTGTTTCCTTTTCTTGTTGTTCGACAGAACTTCGAGGCTTTAAAGGAAAACATTTTGAACCATCCATCTTAGATCTTCACGAGTACTTTAGAGAACCTGATAAAGCAGATCTCTTAGTCTTAGGTGGAACTATTACTCATAAGATGGCTCCAAGATTAAAAGAGATTTATCGGCAAATGCCAGAAGGTAAGATGGTTATGGCAATTGGTGCTTGCGCTTCAAGTGGAGGTCCCTATTGGACTTACTCAGTCGTTCAAGGCGTTAGCCAGCTCTTTCCTGTGGATATCTATCTTCCTGGTTGTCCTCCGAGTCCTGAGGCTATCGTTGAAGCTTTCTCTTCAATTGAAGAGCGTTTAGAGAAAAGAGTAAGCGCTATCTCTCAAATAAACTGGAGTCTGAATGTTTGACTTCCAGGCTCAAGAGAATGAAGACCTTATTCAAAATAGGATCGCTCTTTTAGAAAGAATGGTTTCGAAGTTTGGAGATAAACTTAATTTTGAAAACCCTTTAAATATGAGTTTTGATGAAAATTTAGATAGCTATTATCCTCTTATAAAAGAGCTGAAGACCTTTTTTGGCTTTAACTTCTTTTTAAACCTTTGGGGCACTGATACTGAAGCTGAAGGACAAACTTGTTTGCAAGTTCAGCTTCTCAATATGGATACCCATCAAAGACTAGTGATCAAGTTCATGGTTCCCGAGGGACAAGTAGTCCCTAGCTTAACCAATCTATGGAAAGGTTGCTTTTGGTGTGAGCAAGAAACTTGGGATATGTTAGGGGTCGAATTTAGTGAGATCCCTAAAGAAAGAATCTTTTCTCCGGATGGGATGGAAGGATTTCCTTTAAGAAAAGACTTTAGACCAAAACCATTTCAGTTAAAAAGCTCTAAGTATGAATTTACCCCTGACCCTCGTGTTGACCGTGAAATCTGGAAGCAAAGAACTGTTCTTGAAAAGGATTTCTTTTTAGGTGAAGTGAATGGACCAGTTAAGGCCATCTTAGAATGTGACGAAGATAAGGTCGCCCGTGGAAGGTTAGAGGTAGGCTTTCTCCATAGAGGGATTGAAAAAATCGCCGAGGGCTTAGAAGCGAGGCAAATCCTAGTTCACCTTGGAAGAATAAATATGAACTGCTCATCTTTTTATGAGCAAGTCTTTTGTGATGGAGTAGAAGCGCACTTAGATATTGATATACCTGAGAGAGCTAAAGCTCTAAGAATGGTTATCAACGAAATAGAGAGGATCTTCGAGCATTTAGATACTCTTGGAAGAGTCTGCGATAATTTAGGTTGTAAACCCTTTCTCTTTGAGTGCCTCGAAATGCGTGAAGGCTTAACCCAGATCTTAAAAGAATACTCTGGACGAAGAATGCCTCATCAAATAATTATTCTCGGTGGTGTCTTTAAAGATACACCTAAAGGATGGATCACGGATTGTTTAAGAGTACTTGAAATTGTTCAAAAGAAAACAATTGAGATTTCGAGAATGATCTCTAAGTCCACTTTGTGGATGGACCGTTTATGTGACTATGAATTAGATTCAAATCAGGCCCTAAGTTGGGGAGTAACTGGTCCAAACTTACGGGCCAGTGGTGTTAATTACGATCTTCGGAAAGTTAACCCTCATTATTTTTACGATGATATTGATTTTGAAATTCCACTTGGAATAAATGGACAATGTTATGATCGCTACTTAGTTAGAGTTGAAGAGATTTTTCAATCAATCTCAATCATTAATCAACTCCTAGATAACTTACCTCTAGGAAGTCATCTCTCAAAAGACGCAAGAATTTATATTCCTTTTAAAGAAGATGTCTATAAAGAGTCAGAGGCCTTGATTGCTCATCATAAGCTAATCAAAGAAGGAGTTCAGCTTCCTATAGGGGAGTTCTATAACTCTATTGAATCACCAAACGGTGAGCTTGGAGTTCATCTTCTTTGTAATAATTCCTCAAGGCCTCTTCGATTTAAGTTACGGACGCCGAGCTATTATTCTGGGCAATGCTTCTCTGATGTTATTGAAGGTGGAGAGCCCGATGAGGTCCCGCTGGTCATCAGCTCCTTAAATATTTCTATAGGGGAGGTTGACCGATGATCTTAGAGAAAAAACTTTATAAGCGCTCTAACCGAATCTTAAACCTTTTGAAGGTTCTTAATAAGCTGATTCCTACTTATTGGAGTCTCTTTATTTCTAGGGGTGTAAAATCTAAAAATAAAGAAGCTGTCTTAGGTGCTCCTGTTTTAACGACTAAGGAAGATGGCAAGTTGGCCTGTACTAGTTGTTTCTTGTGCCAAGATATTTGTCCTAGTCATTGCATAAGTATTGAAGGGAATCCTCATGAAGAAGAAGCGGAGCCTCTTGAATTTGATGTCAATATTCTTAGGTGCACTTTTTGTGGGCTTTGTGAAGTTGCCTGTCCTGTAGATGCTATTAGAATGGATGGAAAGATGCCAGGAGCTCTTCACAGTGAAATGAACTTAATTTGGGATAAGGAATACTTAATGACTTATTCAGGGGTTCATCAGAGTAAGATCGGGGAAGATAGACCGCTTCTTCCTTATTAATCAAACATTGTATAAAAATTAAATTTCTTCTCAACTGAAATTCGTTTAACAAAGTCTTCTCTTGAGATTTCTTTACCTCCAAGTCCAGCAACAACTGGTGTCACCATCTGAGTATCAAGATAAGTTATCCCAGAAGCTTTTAACTTTTCTATTAAAGCCAGGATAGCCACTTTAGAAGCATTTGATTCGCGGTAGAACATAGACTCACCAGAGACATGACCACCGACTATAACTCCATAGACTCCGCCTACTAGTTCACCGGTTTTTCTGTTAAAGCTCTCAGCGGAATAGGCGTGACCGGCATTATGAAAGTTTATATAGGCTTGAATAATCTCGGGAGTGATCCAGGTGTCTGACTCACCTTTTCTATTCTCAACTGAAGCGCAGGCCTCTATAACCTCCATAAAAGAAGTATTGAACCTGACCTCAAAGAGGTCCTTCTTTAAGAATTTCTTTAAGCTAGTTGAAATACTGAGGTCGTCAAACTCTAAGATGCCTCTAGGGTTTGGGCTAAACCATGCAAGGGGAAACTCTCTAGAGATAGGCCATGGAAAGATGCCTCGACTATAGGCCAGTCTTAATGAAGATGTTTCGAGGTCTCCGCCTACGGCCACAAGCCCGTTTTCATCTGAAGATTCAATAGGTGGGAAATCAACAATCGCCACTTAGTTCTTAAAGGTCGCTAACATCTTATCTGAAAGAAGTCCTGCCACTTCAAAGGTAGAGCTAGGCTCTGGGGCAAGTGTAGGCTTACTTCCGTGATGATTGATAAAGGGAGCTAGTTCAACCATATCAGCGCCAACAATATTAAAATGAGGGGCAACTGAATCAATGATTATGCTGGCCTCATGAGGACGAAGTCCTCCGGTCTCAGGTGTTCCCGTGGCCGAAGCGTATTCTGAATCAATAGCATCAATATCAAAGCTGATATAAACATCTTTGATTCCGCGATCATTGAATTGAGCGATAATTTGTTTTGAGATTTCATCAGGTCCTTGGTCAAAGACATCTTGTGACCAGTATTGTGAGATTCCAAATTTCTTTTCCCAAAACTCTTTTACTTGTCCGCTTCTTCTAATTCCAACTTGCGCCATATTCTTCGGGTGATCAAGGCTAGGGAGAATATGAGCGGCCCAAGTGGCGAAACATTTATCGATACCAAGCCTTTCTTCAAGAAGGTCCGTATGGGCATCAAAGTGAAGGATTCCAAGATTGGGGTATTTCTTAACAAAAGGAGGAACAAGAGCTGCACTAACTGAGTGATCTCCGCCTACGCTAAAGATCTTCGCTTTTGGATTAATTTCTAAGATGGTCTCTACTGCAAGTTCCGCTAATGAAAGAGGGGAGACAGGAAGATCGCAGGTCTTTTGATAAAGGGCCTGTCTTACATTTTCAATTGTTTTTGTATTTAAATAATTGTCATGAAGAAGATGAGGAACAACTCTAATATCGCCTACATCAAAATAGTCTTCTTTTAAGTACTCTCTTAGGGCCAAAGGTCCCCAGTTGGCTCCACGTAAGATGCCTCCGCCAGTATCACTAGGAACACCGAGAAGAACGGTGGGCGAATCCTTTAAAGAGCTTAGGCTTTTTAACCATGCGCTCTTACAATCTTCATCTCCGTAGAGTTTCTTTTGAAGAGTTTCTTTTCTTTCTTTGGCCGTTTCAACAGTGAAGACGCCATCCCCAGGGGGGCATAAAATATGATTAAGTATGTCGTTTGATTCCATGGGTAATCCTATCAGACTAGGAATGAAATATCTTTTGAAAGTTTATTCTTGAGCAGTAACTCTTTGAAATGAGTCTCAAAATTAGCTTGATTTGAACGGTGTGTTATGAACTTTGAGGAACACTCCCTTTCAAAATCAATGATCAACTCATCTAGATTCATAGAGACTCCTGCTATGTGAGATGACTTAAAGAGGTTTGGTATATTTCTAAACTCTTCAGCTAAGAAGGGTTCAGTTTCAAAAACATCTAGGTAAGCCGTAGCATCCAACATTCCTTTTAAGCATGTTAAAAGATCTTCTTGATCAATAAGTTTTCCTCTAGCCCCGTTGACCAAGAGCCATCCAGGGTTGAGCTTCTTTAAGAATGCCTTATTGATAAACTTCTCACTCGTTTTATTTAAGCTTGAAGCTAGAAGTACAATATCTATGTCTTCGGGATCCTTATTATGAAGGCCTTGAAAAGGGTCGTGGACTTGAATCTTATTAACTAAGGGTCTTAAGCTTTTTTCAAGGAGAGTGCCTATTATTCCATGACCTAAGATAAAGACATTCTGATCCCGGAGGCGTTTACGATTCCAAGCTCTTGATTCATCCCATGAGGGAGAGTCTTCTTGGGCGCAAAAATGTTTGAAGACTTTGGAGAGGGTGTACTCAACAACTCCATGAGAGCGTATAGAGTTTCCTGTAAGGATAGGGAAGCTGGCCTCACTTACAAACTGAGCAGGGATATTATCGTAGCCTGAGTTTGGGTGAAGGATAAGCTTTGTCTTTTTAAGGTCACTTAAAGGAATCTTTTTAAAGTCAGTATGAGTATTAGAGATAAGGATCTCTGAATCAAAAGGAGATTCTCCTTTTTCAATACCTAAGGCTTTAAACATTTTATTTTCTTTTTGGAAAAACTCTTCTTTTTGATAAGGAGAGCTGTCTAAGCGAAAGTATCTAAGGTTTGTGGTTCCCATCTTCTTTGTGTCTTTTGTCGATCAAGTAAGAGCGTTCAAGATTTTTATAGTCGAGTTCTTTATACACAGTTTTACACACAGTAATCAAGCGGTGTTTGTTGCGGTGCGATCCTTGTCTTAGAGATCTTCTTCTTACCTTACGGCACTTTCTAATGACTTGATCATAGCTGGCCTTAAGGTCAGTACTTCTCTCGATATTCTTCTTAAAGCCTAGTTTATCGGCTAATTGGTCCATATTTAGAACCTTAACCACAGATTTCTTAGGGCTTAAGAGGTAGCTGGTAAACTTTATGGGGGAATTTTTATAAAGGACTACTTGAGCTACATCATCCGGTGAGATGGTGGCCCTTCCCATAATATACTTTGTAGGCCAATTTATTTTTCCAAAAGCATGGTAGATAAGTTCAGAACAAACCACTTTATCAGTAGTTGTTACATCAAAGTTAAAGTCATACTTCTTTCCAATCTGATCCATGATCCTAGAGTACATACGAAAGACTTCTTCTTTATTATTTTCAATTATCTTAGGATGCCTTAAAACCAAAACTTCATCGATATTCATCCATTCTTTAATAGAAGCGGTTCTGACTCCAGGTCTTAGGGCCTCAACAATCACATGTCCTTTCTTGAGAGCATCATGATGTGGAATTACCTTAGGATGATTCCACATTCCAATCTCTATTAGCTGAGACTTTGATCCTATATAAAGAGCGGCATGTCCAAAGTTGCCCGGAATAAAAGTATCGGTTAAAGCAAAAGGAGTTTTTTCAAAGATCATATCTAGAGGTTTTAAATTTTTCTCTAAAAAGTTGATCACCTCAAGGTTGTTATTTAGGTAACCCTTTCTCCAGCGAACAGCGCCAACAGAGTTCCCAAAGAAAGCACTTAGTATATTCATAGATTTATCTAGAACAGACATGAAGCCGTCTATAAAACTATGAGACTTAAAAGTTAGGCTTTCTTTAGAGCGAAGAATCTTTGTGACTCTGTTTTCTTGAATAGACTTTACTAATCTTTTTGTTTGATCATCTAGAGCAGGCTGATTTAAAAGTTCAGGAAGATTACGGTTGAACTCGATAAGGACCTTTCTCAATTTTTTTCGATTTTGCGAAGAGGTTGTATGAGAGATCATAGTTCCAAGTTCTTTGAATTTTTGATTCTTCATGTCCCTTGTCTTGAAGATATTCTTAACAACTCTTCTGATCTTACCGTTGCTGTAATAGTAGTTATAGGCATCTATATAAAGACCAAATAGGTTTACATGAGTAGAGAGCCAAAGAAGGTTTGTTTTAGTCTTCTTTAAGTCATCAATGTAGATGACCTTAGGCTTTGATCCATTTCTTGCAAGGTTATAGAGACTCGAATACTCAAGGGCCCTCGCTGAGAGAGAGTGAGAAGCACCGATGATCTTTCCTAATAGATGAAGTTCATGGCCGTTCAAAACGGAGCTTTGATCCACTATATTTTGAATCTCTTCACCAAACCTATTGTTGAGTGCATTCTGTTTCTTGATAGTTTCTTGAACGAGAAGGTACTTAGCTGTGTTCTTCTCTAAGTGAATACTTTGGTTAGTAGGCTCTTCCCAAGTAATTGGGGTTTGCAGCATAACTTTTGCCACTTCTTTGAAAAATGAGGTGGGACTTTTTAAGACTTGATCATAATCTTCTGAGGCCCAAGAGGCTGAAAAGCCTAGGGTTAGGAAGATTAGAATGATCTTAAAAGCCTTTTTCATATGTATCCATTGTATATTCAATTAGTTATATCCTGTACCGGAATGATTTACAACGCGCTGTGTAATAAAGATAGGGTGCTTTGCTAAGTTGACATGTGTCCGGCATCGTCTTAAAAATGACCTAATATTAGAAAGATAGGTGTTAAATGATTCATATTAAGAGCAGTAGAGAAATTGGGTTAATGCGTGAGACTTCAAGACTTGCAGCATCTACTCTTGAGATGATTGAGAGTCATATAAAGCCCGGTGTATCGACGGAAGATTTGAACAAGATCTGCCATGATTATATTCTAAAAAATGGGGCTTACCCAAGCCCATTAAACTATAACGGATTTCCTAAAAGTATTTGTACTTCTCCTAATGAAGTTATCTGTCATGGGATTCCTAGTGAAAAAGTAATCCTTAAAGACGGAGATATCTTAAATATTGATGTCACCACGTACTTAAATAAGTTCCATGGTGATACCAACAAGACTTACTTTGTAGGAAATGTTGCTCCAGAGATTAAGAATCTAGTTGAAATTACTTACCGTTGTATGCGTGAAGCTATCAATACAGTTAAGCCCGGTGGGCGTATTGGTGATATTGGCGCCATCATTCAAGAAGTCGCTCATGGGCATGGCTTCTCTGTAGTTGAAGAATACTGTGGTCATGGAATTGGCAGAGAGTTTCATGAAGAACCTCAGGTTGTTCATGTAGGCAAAAGAGGAACAGGTCCAGAGATGAAACCTGGGATGACTTTTACCATTGAGCCTATGATCAACTTAGGGAGCCGTCATTGTCAGCTCCTCTCTGATGATTGGACTGTTATTACTAAAGACAAAAAGTGGTCCGCTCAATTTGAGCATACTATCCTCGTTACTGAAGATGGGCATGATATCCTAACTCTTCGCTCGGACGAAGATGCCACTTTTTAACCAAGAAAAACCGCTCTTTCATAGCGCCATGGCCAGTCATAATGGCTTTAAGCTTTACCTCGATTTTGATAAACGAGACCGCTTAAAAGGCCTCTTTTACGAAGGGCAGGGAGCACTTTTAGAATCCTTTGAAGCCCTAGCAAAAGCTTCTGAAGGCACTAACTTTCAAGAGCTTCAATCTTTGAAGTTTGACCTAGGCACTAGCCCCGGTTTCTTCAATCTTCCTCTCTATCTCTTAAAGAAATCGCTTGAGACTTACCGCGGGAAGGTTCCTGCTTTATATGAGCTTAAGAATGAGCCTGAATCAGAACTTCTTTGTCGTTGCTTTGGTATTTATAAAGAAGAGCTTTTAGAGACCCTAGATAAGAACCCTGAATTTGGAAATAAAGAATTAACCAATGCCACTAAGGCAGGAGCAGGCTGCACATCATGCTTAGTTAATTTTCAAGAGGTCTTTGCTGAGTTTAAATCAAGACAGGCCAGGGCCCTTTTAGAACAATAATTACTTATTCTTTTTTTCATCTCGCTTCTTCTTATCACTTCTGCACTTCTTTCTAATCTCTGGATAAGTCTTAAGCGCTTTAAAGATGCCCTTGATCCTAGATTTATCTTTAAGAAGTTCTCCGGGGCTAATCTCATTCTCTAAGTACTTAAAGCGGTTGTGGATAGCTTTTAATCCGGGGATGTACTTAGTTAAGCAATCAGAAGTTGCTGTCCTGGCCTGGAGGTCTGAGAGGTAACTGAAAAAGATATGCGGGATGACTCTTTCTATTTCAGCGATAGCAGATAATTGAAAGTTTCTTAAGTTCTTGTTGGTTACACTTCTACTTAAGACAAAGATCTTCTCACCGTCTAAAAGAATCTCTCGCATAAGGTCTACTGAAGGCGTGAAGACATAATTAACGCAAACCTTTTTATAAGCCGATTCAGTTAGTGTTATATCTCCAGCACTAACAAGGTCGTTTAAAAATAATTGATTCAGTTTATAGACGGGACCTGTTCTTTTTTCTTTATGCAGCTTTAATTCTTCATTGCCGAGACATCCCACCAAAGGATTCAGAGGCGCAGCGAAGAGCCTAAAGGAAATTAAACAGAGCGTAATAGTCAGAAATACTTGCATAGCTACCTCTATTTTAAGCTCCTTCTTGGATTATTCAAGGGACTAACCAATAAAGCATTGATATATTTATACCTATGAAGGAAATGTCATTAATTGAGCACTTAGAAGAGCTAAAGAAAACTATGATCCGAGTGGTTATCATCCTCTTGGTTACATTCTTTGTTTGCTATGGCTTTGGTGAACATATCTCAGAAGTTCTACTGGTTCCTTTACGTGGGGCCTTGGAAGAGGCTGGTCGTGGGCAGGTTGTCTATTTAGGTATCCTCGATAAAGTCCTCTCTCAACTTCAGATTGCGTTTTGGTCTTGTATTATTATTAGTGCACCAATTTGGTTTTACGAGGTTTGGCGCTTTATTAAACCCGGGCTCTTTGACTACGAAATAAAAATGGTGAGACCTTTTTTACTAATAGGGCTTATCCTTTTTTGCCTAGGTGTCGGTTTTGGCTATTTCTTAGTTTTCCCTATCGTCCTTCCGACTCTACTTGATTTTGGAGTGGGGGATGTAGCAGCTACTATCTCTTTAAAAGAATACCTAGTCTTGTCTTCAAAGATCTTGGTCTTTTTAGGCCTTGTCTTTCAGTTACCTAATATCCTTTTGATCCTTGGCTTTATGGGCTTAGTTACCAAGTACTCTCTTAGAGAAAAAAGACGCTATATCTATGTAGGCTTTGCCGTTGTTGCGGCCATGATAACACCTCCTGATGTTGTCACTATGATGGGCCTTTGGTTTCCACTTGTTCTTCTCTTTGAAATTGGTATTTGGGGTGTTGCTTTAATTGTGCATCCTTACTTGGCAAGGCAGCATACGTGAAAGCTAAACTGCTTCTTTTCTTTATGACTTTTTGGTTAGCGCCATCAGTTCTTATTGATTTTGTTGCAGCTCCGGCCATCTTTAGAAATGTCTCATCCTTAAAGGAAGCGGGCACACTCGGAATGGTCATCTTTAAAAGCTTCAATACTCTTGAGCTAGGGCTCTCCCTTATTATCTTAGTAATAGGTGGGCTTTTGATTTATGAGAAGAAACTTAAAAAACTTTGGCTAGGCTTCTTTTTTATGATGGTCTTTTTTGCGGCCTTCTTTAGGTTTCATGTCTCACCGACTATTGTTGATGTTAATACACAAAGATGGGAGCTCTCAGAAGACTCTGAAGAATATAAGGCGCTCCTGAAGACACACAATTTTTATCACGGTCTCTATGTCAAAATGGAAGGGACAAAAGTTATATTTCTTTTAAGCGCCATTATTTTAGTCTTAAGAAGAAAAGAGGAAGAGATTATATGATCTTAGTTACCGGTGCTGCAGGCTTTATTGGATCTGTTTTAGTTAAGGAATTAAACTCTAAAGGCAGAGACGACCTTATCTTAGTTGATCGTTTAGGAACTGATGAAAAGTGGAAAAACTTTCGTGGTAAGAGTTTTATTGAATATATAAATGCTGATGAACTCTTTACAGGAGCCTGGGACGAAGTCCTTGCGGGCATCACGGAGATCTATCACCTTGGAGCTTGTAGCTCTACTACGGAAAGAGATGTTGATTTTCTAATGGAAAACAATGTTAATTATTCCAAAAACCTTTTTGACCTCGCAGTTGAGCGAGACCTTCCTATTATCTACGCATCTTCAGCTGCCACTTATGGTGGTATTGAAGAAGGCTTTGATGATGATCATAAAGCAATCGGAACTCTAAGACCGCTGAACGCCTACGGATATTCTAAGCAGCTCTTTGATGAATGGGTGTTAAAGCTAGAGAAAACACCAAGTACTTGGTATGGCATTAAGTTCTTCAATGTCTTTGGACCAAATGAATATCATAAAGAAGAGATGCGCTCTTTAGTTCACAAAGCCTATGGCCAAATAAAAGAAAATGGACATGTAAAACTCTTTAAGTCTCATCGCTCTGATTTTGAAAATGGAAAACAACTGCGAGACTTTGTTTATGTTAAGGACTGCGTAGAAGTAATGCTTCAGATGATGGAGAAAAAGACTGGAAGTGGAATCTACAACTTGGGGACTGGGGAGGCGAATAGCTTCTTAGACTTAGTTGAGTTCACCTTTCAAGCAATGGAAGCTACAACTAAGATTAATTATATCGATATGCCTGAGAGCATCCGTGATCAGTACCAGTATTATACTAAAGCAAATATCAGCAAGCTTAACCGCTTGCTGCCTGAATTTAAATTCAGATCACTTAAGGATTCCGTTCACGATTATGTTAGCGGCTATCTTATGAAAGAGGATAAGTTTCATTAATTCAAAGGAGTAATCATGGCATTTAAAGGTGGAGTAGAAGAAGCAGCTAAGATGTTAGCTGGTCTTGATAGAGAAGGGCGTGAGAACGTTCTAGGAATCATCGCCGAGAAAGATCCTGAAATGGCTGAAGCACTTCGAAAGAATATGGTTACCCTTGAAGACCTAAGGTATCTAACAGTGAAAATGCTCCAAGAACTTCTAAGAGATATAAAGATAGGAGACTTGGCCTTGGCCTTAAGAATTTCTTCTACTGAATTAAAACAACATATCTTACAAAATGTTTCTTCAACTATTAGGCAAGACATAGAGGTGATTCTTTTAGGTCCACCTCAGTCAGTTTCAAATGTTAACGAAGCAGCTGACAGAGTTTTAGATATTGTCCTAAAGAAAGTTGATAAGGGTGAGCTTGTCCTAAACAAAGACTCTGAAAAACTTGTCTAACTTACTCTGACTAACATTTGTGGTCAGAGTGCCTCTAATAAAATAAATCTTAATTAGTAGGTGCACTTTATCAGTGGCCTTTTCCCACTAGTACGATTCACCACATTGCATAAGTTCCTAATTCTTTATAAACCAAAGTTGGCACGGTTCTCGCAACATGAATAAGTAACAAAGTTCACAGGAAGTGAACATGTTGACGGACATATGCGGGGGCGCAAATTCCAAGGATGGATAAAAAACTCCCCCTCAATAAAATTTTTTCTAGGATGGAAAGAATAAGCAAACGGAAGAGCGTAACAGAAAAGGAGTCGTATGAAATTTACAGAGTCTAATTGGAACAAGTGGTTGTCGAAAGTTGAAAACGCTTGGTTCTATTTACGGAATCCTAGTTTGCTAATGATGACCTTTGAACGGGTCGAAGTTAAGGTTAATAATGTGGAAGACACTTATGACTATGACTTAGAAGCTTAAGAAAAAAACAAATTCTCACTATAACCAAAGGCCCTCTCTATAGAGGGCCTTTTTTGTTTTAAGGCCTATCGATCTAACTTACTCTGTCTAACAATGTGCACCATCTTTGACACCCCAAAATGCTACTGGGCCTAAAAAGCAGGGGTTTTCATAGGCTAAGTGCCTAATTTCTTAAATGCCAACTCTGGCACGATGTTCGCAATAAGGTAAAACAGTTACCCCAGTAAGGGGTTGTACGTAGGAAACTTACGCCAAAGGAATTGGCACCATTATACGGAGATAATATTATGGAAAATCAAACACTAGATCACTTCACAAAACTTTTTAACGAACTTAAAAACAGCCAAGTTATGCGCGAAGATCTTTTAGAATTAGAGCTTCAGAAACTTGAAGGCGGAGACGATGTCGATATCGCCACTAATAATAGAGACCGAGATCTTCTTCTTAAATTAAAAGGAAGACAAAACTTCTTTCTAAAGAAAGTAGATGGCGCTCTTGAAAGAATTAACAAGGGAAGCTTTGGAGAATGTTTTGATTGTGAAGAAGAGATCGCACTTGAAAGACTATATGCAAGACCAACCGCCACTCATTGTATCGCTTGTAAAGAAGCGCAAGAGAGAGGGGAGAGTCATCTTCTTTATGAAAAGAAATCTCATACAAGAGGACAAGGAATTGATAATAGCGGAATCAAAGAAATACCCATTGAGAACAATGAAATCAATGGTGAAAAGGTTCTTAAGTTTAACCGTGAAAAGATCAATCTAGGAATTCAAAATCAGATAAGTTAAGAAACTCAACCAGTATTATAAGGTTAAGAAGGGGCTCGATCGGGCCCCTTCTTGTTTTTTTAGTAGCTCTCCAACATCTATTCTAAAAAGCTATCCCCTCTGTAAAATTTACGAAGCCCTTGTACAAAATCCATTCATGATATAGGTTTTTACTTCACTGACCGAAAGACAAACACAATAAATTGAAAGGAGAAGTTGAATGAGGGTACTTGGGCTACTAGCTTTATTTATATTAACTTTAAATACTGCTAGTGCAGAGAAACTAACTTACGATCAAGTTAATAAGATCGCCTATAGTGCTGTTAAAAATTACTTCTCCTATATCGATACAATTGAAGTCTCAGATATAAAACATTTTTGTCCTAAGTATAATGAGCTAAGCTCTTACGAAAAACAGGTCTTTTTTGGCCATCTCTTAACCAATATTTCTTTTTACGAATCAAGTTTTATTAAAACAACTTCATTTAATGAAAATAGCGGAGTTCAAAGTAAGGGTCTTATTGGTCTCTCTTTTAAGGCAACTCAGTATAAGATCTATCAGAAAAATGGTTGTTATATAATTAAAACGAAAGAAGATATTATGGATCCGGCTAAAAGCATGAGGTGTGCTCTTGCTATAATCGAAACTTGGATGAGAAAGGATAAAGTAATCTCTGGAGAGTATAAGAAAATAAACGGAAAGAAGTCCTACACCGGAGCGGCTAGGTATTGGTCGACTTTAAGAAAGCCTTATAAAGTTATACTGAGAAATTATAATAATAGAGAAGTGACCGTTGGAAAACGTGCTCTTGTTATCTCTAAGATTAGCGAGAACTATAAGACCTGCTTTTAAACAGTGACTAACTTAAGTTAGTCACTTGCTTGAGAAGGCTTATTGATTCCAAAGCTTTTCCGCAACCTCTTACAACACTTGTTAACGGATCTTCTGCTAGAGATACAGGTAAGCCCGTTTTTTCTCTAATCAAGACATCAAGATTGGCAAGCAATGAGCCGCCACCAGTTAGGATGATGCCTGAATCTACAATATCTGCGGCAAGTTCTGGAGGCGTTTTTTCAAGAGATACCTTAATGGCCTCAATAACTTCTGCAATAGGATCTGAAAGAGCGTCTCTGATTTCATCTGACGTGATCTCAATTACTTTTGGGGCGCCTGCAATCAGGTCGCGTCCCTTAACTTCATAACTTTTAACTTCTGAATCAAAAGGGTAGGCGTTTCCGATACTAATCTTAATCGCCTCTGCTGTTCTCTCTCCAATAAGAAGAGAGTACTTCTTTTTGATATACGAAGTAATCGCTTCGTCGAACTTATCTCCTGCAACTCTTACTGACTTTGAAAAGACGATTCCGCCAAGAGAGATGACAGCTACTTCTGTTGTTCCACCACCTATATCAACAATCATATTTCCTGTCGGCTCAGTGATGGGAAGTCCTGCTCCTATGGCCGCGGCCATGGGCTCTTCAATAAGATAAACTTCTCTAGCTCCAGCTTGTTCAGCTGATTCTTTAACAGCTCTTTTTTCAACTTGAGAGATTCCATAAGGAATACAAATAACAATCCTAGGTTTGATTAATCTTGATCCCGATACTGATTTTTGAATAAAGTAGCGCAGCATGGCCTGAGTGATCTCAAAGTCAGCGATGACTCCGTCTTTCATGGGCCTGATGGCCTGAATAGATCCAGGAGTTCGGCCGATCATATCTTTGGCCTCTTTACCTACTGCTAGAACTTTATTCACCCCTCGATGATCTTGTTGAACCGCAACAACTGAGGGCTCGTTAACAATGATGCCTCTATTCTTGGCGAACACAAGAGTATTGGCCGTTCCTAAGTCTATAGCTAA
The DNA here is from genome assembly GCA_913061265.1 of uncultured Halobacteriovorax sp. GTDB lineage: Bacteria > Bdellovibrionota > Bacteriovoracia > Bacteriovoracales > Bacteriovoracaceae. The sequence continues at coordinate 335,674 of CAJXVS010000007.1, forward strand.
GTCATTTGAGAAGTGATCGAGTATATTTTTAAACATTAAGATTCCTTAACTAAGCTCTTTTTAGGAGCATAAAAGTCGTTTTGATTGCAGTTTACTATAGCAGCTTTGATTGATCTTTAGCTCGTATAAAAAGCCCTTACAGACGAGATTGGCCAATAAATGGGCTCCAAACGGCTAATTGCCCCTAGTTTGAGGCAGCATGAGCTTAGCTAAAGGCTCAAAATGACCCGTTTCTTTGCGCAAATATGGCCCTAGTCTATACTTGGATATGACAAAGTTTCTTATCGCTCTTTTTCTTCTCATCTCTTTCGCTGCCTTTGGTGAAGAGATCTGTTTCAAAAGCCTCTACATGCTGGACCTCATGAAAAAGATGGAAAAGAATCTAGCGAAAGGGCAGTGCATTGATTTAAAAAAGCATTATCTAAATTCCAGAACCTTTGCATTCCTAGATAAAGATAAATCAGTAAACCCCCTCTCAACATGTATGCCAGCAGAAAAAGCTATTCAGTTCTGTAAGGACAATACTGACGTGGAGATCTGTGACTCTATGGATAGCTTAATTGGAAAGCATAAAAGCTTATCGCCGAAAACTAAATATAAAGACAGCTTCGAATATTCAAATAAGAGAAGGATAATCAGCTCAGTTTCAAATCCCGATTTTGGGTTACCTAAGAGTTATGAATATTACCTAAATATCTTAGAAGCAGAATCAAAAAGTAGTGATTGTTTATTAGATAAAGAGTTTGAGGTGGCCGTAAAATATACGGCAGTTCTTACAGAAAAAATATTAGGGGATAATGGAATAAGCTCAAAAGCTTCTGACTTGCTTGAAAGTTCTTACGATATTGCTGAAGGGGAGACATGGGATGAAGAAGTCTTAACTGATCTTCAAGCGGACTGCGAGCTAGAGGCGCTTGAAGCAGTGACCTATCTCCATAAGCATTATACAAGCTCCATTAAGCAGAGCTGTCTCTCTGAGCTTTCTCAAAAAGGCCTGTCTATCTATGATAAAAAAGAGATCTACTGTGGAGGGAAGACACCTCTTGCGTGTACTCTTTCTAAAAGAGCGCCTTCATCGGTGGAATAAAAAAAGGCCCTAATCAAGGGCCTGGTTATCACTCATCATTATCATCAGGCTCTTTCTTATAACCCTTATCTTCATCGTCAGGTTCTTTCTTAAAGTTCATATTTGATCCAAATACTAGCTCAGGAAGCTCTGATTGAGCGTCTAATCTTGTATGGGTCTTAGTGGCCCTGTTCATAGGGTAGAGGATTAAAAGGGCCTCTTCGCCTTCGCCTTTTGTTAGGGAGACAGTCTTTGATTTCCCAGCCGCAACTTCAACAACCTCTGGCATATCTAAGAAACTCATAGCATCCGTTGTAGGGTTGATCTTCTTCCACTTAGTCATCTCACCTAAGAAGTCATCAGCTTCAATGGCCGCTGAGTCTTCGTTGAGGATGGCAAGCTTGATTGAGAGCTCTCCGTGAACTGTCTTCTTAAGCATTGATAGAGGAGCTTCAACAACTGAGATGGTTGAATGCTCGTAGGCCATCATTTGAGAACCAGTAACAATCGCTGTTACATAGTCTTCTTGAGGAAGCTCTTCAGAAGCTCCAAGAGCTCTTGCGTATTCAACTTCGTAAGCTTTTCTCATCTCTCTTACTTTAGTGGCGTCTAAAAGAACTGAGTTGAATTCAAGTCCTGTAAGGCCAGGTAGGTTTTGAGTCATAAGACCGGCCAGTTCTTGATCGGCCACTCCGTCATTATCTCCATCTAATAAAATAGTTACTTCACAGCCTTGCCAAGTAGAGATGGCATTGTAGAGCTTCACTCCTACTTGAAAGAATTTCTCGCCGTCTCTTTCAATTACGCGGTAACCAGCAGATTGAAGGTCGCAGCCTTTAGTTCTTGTTGAGTTTCCTGTTCCGCGAGTTACTTTTCTTTTATCTACTCCTAGAAGGTTAAATAAAAGAGCGTGTCCCATATTTTGTCCACTATTGTTGACCATAACATCAACGGCAGAACCGGCCATGTCTTCAGCGTCAGTGGCTAAGATCGCTACACTAGTGTTTAGTTTTGAAACTCTGTTAACAACAGCTAGCATAGGAATTCTTGCTACTTCAACTTCACCATTTTTAAGAAGAAGTCTTCCGTCCATTTCAATTGAAGCGGCGTTATTATCTGGCTTTGAGATTGTAATACTAAGAGTGATTTCCTTCTCTTCGCCAGTTTTTAAAACCAGTTCTTCATCTGTTTTGATGGAAAGCTCTTTAGAGACTTCAAAGCTTGGAGTTAGTTTAAGATCTTCAGTTGAGATATTCTTAACCATGATCTTTTTTCTGATAACTTTTCTAGTGCTTAAGTTAATCTCACCTAAAGATAGAGTTGATGGAGTCATGATAACTTTTGCAGCTGCTGCCATGTCGACTTGAATTCTACCAGAGCCTTGAAGGGCGATAGGGTAGATCTTGCCTTTGGCATCAGTCATCGTTTTTGCAGTAGCTATAACAACAGATTTTAATTCAAGTGGTGTTAACTTTGGAAACTTCTCAGTCATAAGCGCTAAGACTCCAGCCATATGTGGAGTGGCCATAGAAGTTCCGCTCATCTGAACGCCTTCAGTTCCGCCGCCCATACTGGCTGAGATGATATTATACCCAGGAGCCGCAATTTCTGGCTTCAGGTGACTATCATTCATTCTAGGTCCACGAGAGGAAAAGCTTGTTAGAGTATCTACAATCTCTGGAGTTTCAATCTTATCTTCAACTTGGAAATCAACGAGGGCGTCCCCTAATTTCATCTGCTCTTTAAGTTTATCTCCAAGAGCCTTTGTAATCATAACGGCAGGAAGATCAATCTTTCCTTCTCCGCCCATTTGAAAAGCGTCACCGTCAACATTGTTAGCTAGAACTACACCGATAGCTCCAGCATCAAAGGCACGCTTTAACTTATCAACAAAAGAAACTTCCCCTCTATCAATAAAGGCTACGTTTCCTTTAAGGGCTGCTTTTAATTCATCACTTAAATCAGTGGCGGCCGTTCCTGTAAGGACAAGCTTCCCATTTATATCACCTGCTTCAGAAATAGGTGTTGAGATACTTCCTTCAACTACTTGAAAGAGAAGCTTCTCATTCTCAAGAGTTTTAAAAGCGACAGCATCAAATTTATAATTATGATCCATATTATCAATTGAAGCGGCGATTGAGATCGCCTCATCAGTTGTTGAAGGAGATCCTACGATATAAGAATTATGACCTTCGTTTCCAGCGGCGATAACAGTTGTTACTCCACCTTTAACTAAGTTCTTAATCGCTTCTTTATAAAGAAGATGCTCTTTTCCGTATGATCCACCTAAAGATAGGTTGATAACATCAAGTTGATCTTCAGTATCTAGATCACCATTTGGATCGATAGCATACTCAAGACCTGCGATGATAACACCGTCACCAACAGAACCGTTAGCTCCGAAGACCTTGATGGCGTGAAGGAGAGCTTCTGGAGCTACACCTGAATAAGTATTGATTCCATCCCCAAGTCCAGCGATTGAACCGGCCACGTGAGTTCCGTGTCCACCTTCATCAATAGGGTTCTTATCTGGTTTTGGGATTCTTTGCGAAAACTCTGGAGAGCTGGCGTTATAAGTAGTTCCTACAAGGTCAATTCCGCCTACGACTTTCGCGTTTGGAAAATGAGTTGTCTCTAAGTTTGGGTCCATTCCTTCGAATACGGCTGGGTCACCGGTTCCACCAAGCATTGAGTGAGTAAAATCGATCCCTGAATCAAGGACGCCAACTTTAATCCCAGCGCCTTTTATCCCTAGTTCGTGAACCTTAGTAGCACCAATATAAGAAACAGAATTGATATTTAAGATATCTGCTTTTAAGTTATTCTTAAAAGTACTTAAGCTCTTAACAGTAGAAGCTCTTTTAAACTGAGCTTCGTTTTCCATATAAGCAATACCATTTAAGGCGATGATCTTATCTTTTAATTCAATAGGAGCTACAAAGGCGATTCCGTTTAAAACAAAACGATACTGATGAATCACAGTTATCTTTGTTGATAGATCAGTCATCTGCTTGATAACGGCTTCTTGCTCAGCAAGTAGTGCGGCCTTTGCGTTCTCATCAATGATTGTTCTTCCATCAACTCGGCTTGAGCTCTCTAAAAGAGCAGGACTTTGTAGTCTTACAAGAGCGATGAATTGAGTCGTATTTTGTGGACGGTTAGATAAAATCTTTCCATCTTTGATTTCGCCTTTCGTATTGTTTTTACTAATACAAGAGACACTTAAAACTAGAGTTAGTAAGAAGATTAACTTCATGAATTCCCCCCGGAACCTTTATTTTGGTGTGGTGCATTTCAGCAACGAGGGAGTTTCTCTAAAAAGAGACCGATTGGAAAATAAAAAACGCCTATAGAGGTAATAAGTATAAGTTATGTCTGTAAGTAGGGGAAAGTAAAAAGAAGAGGGGCGTTACCACCCCCCTCATGAGGCTTAAAGGGCCAAATTTGTTAATTCTTGAATAAGCTCTTGAGATCTTTGAACAAAGTTATCTTTATCTTCGTTCTTAAGTCCTTCACTTGAAATAGTGGCGAGATCTTCAACATGGTGACAGATCTTATCAACGAGAGCCTCGTTATCTCCTTTTTCATGAATCTTAAAAGCATTCTTAATCAAACCACTATTTGGATTGATGACTAATGTCTTTTTCATAGGAAACATTGCATTGTTACCCATACCTTGGGCCATCTTTGCAAAACGCTTCATTTGCTCATCTGTTTTAAAATAAGCAGGAGAAGTAGAGTTCTTAATCTTTTGAATTTCAACTTCCATTCCACCCATAGCAGGTGCTGCGTCCTTATTGTCTTCTTTGATAGGTGCTGGAGCTAGGATCTTAGAGAAGAGCTCTTGGATTCTCATATCTTCTTCCGTTGCATTTTCAACGTCTAGGATATTATGAACTTCAGCATCAATAGAGGCGAACTTGTATTCGTTCTCACCGATCTTCTTTGTCTCTACATGTTGCATAAAGTGTGGATCGATATGATCTTCAGTCTCAATTGAATGAACACCAGCTTCTTTAAGAGAGTTTCTTAGAGAGTAGTCTGACTTTCCAGCTTCAAAGTAAAGAACCGTGTTACCAACCTTCTCGATTTTATCTGCAGGAACTTGTTCTTTGTACTCAGGAAGAGTCATGTACTTATTATCAGCATTCTTGAAGATAACCATATCTCTTAGAGTTTCATCAAACTTTGTATCACTTACACATCCATACTTAATAAAAATCCCGATATCTTCCCAGATTGTCTCGTATTTCTCACGATCAGTTTTGTAGAGTTTCTTAAGAGATTCTCCAACTTTCTTGATCACATAGTTTGAGATTCTTCTAATATTAGGATCACCCTGAAGGGCCGATCTACTTACGTTAAGAGGAATATCAGTTGAATCAATTGAACCTTTTAAAAGGCTTAAAAAATCAGGAATAACATTCTTTACGTTATCAGAAACAAAGACCTGCTTAGAGTAAAGACGGATATTGTTTTCTTTAAAAGGTTGAGCTTTATTTAACTTTGGAAAGAAAAGAATTCCTTCGAGAGTAAAAGGATGATCAACCTTTAAATGAATCCAAAAGAGAGGCTCTGGGTCCATAGGGAACATCTTTCTATAAAAATCTTTATAGTCTTCATCTTTTAATTCTTTAGGATCTTTTTTCCAAAGAGGCTCTGTATTGTTGATAATATTTGGAGTCGCCGCAACTGCTGGAGCGTCCTCATCAACTGAACCATCTTCTTTAGTAGGCTTAACTGGAGCTCTCTCTTCGTCGAGAAGGCCAATAGGGTAGGGCATAAAATCGCAAAAGTTCTTTAGAGTCTCTGATACTTTATGCTCGTCAAGGAATTCTTCTCCATCGCTATTAACGTGAAGTGTGATTTTTGTTCCCACTGTCTTTTTATCTGAATCAGTAAAGATATAATCAGTTTCACCTTCACAGGTCCACTTAGCAGGAGTTGCACCTTCTTCCATAGAAAGAGTTTCTACAACAACCTTCTCAGCTACCATAAAGGCAGAATAAAAACCTAGACCAAACTTTCCGATGATATCAGAGCCTTTTTCGCTTCCTTCAGTTTCTTCCATCTTTTTAACAAATTCAGCTGCCCCAGAGAAGGCCAGTTGAGCGATATACTTTTCGACTTCTGCTTCACTCATTCCAAGACCATTGTCTTCGATAGTGATTGTCTTCTCAGACTTATTAACACTTACGTTGATTGACCCCGCAGGAAGCTCTGTATTTCTTGTTCTAGCTAGTGTCGCTCTTTTGGTAATAGCATCAGTTGCGTTAGAGACTAGTTCTCTTAAGAAAATGTCATGCTCTGAATAGAGCCACTTCTTAATAATTGGGAAGATATCTCCCGTCTGAACCGTGATGGTTCCTTTTCTTTCACTCATGTATCACTCCTTAATATTATGTTTTTGCATAGCGCCGTTGGCGCCTTGAATTCCTTTATAAGATGGGGGCTATAAGTTTTACGTCAAGGTCGATGGAGCTTAACTTTTAGATTTTTCTAGGATAGTAAGGTATTGAAATTCGGGAATTAGACATGATGCAAAAGACAAATAATAAAGAAAAGGTTGTGATCATCTCAACTGGCGGGACAATTGAGAAAACTTATAATGAGTTTGATGGCTCTCTTGGTAACCGCGAAAGTGAAGTTAAGAAGCGTATTCTTGAAAGATTAAGGCTGCCTTATACCGAGATTGAGGTCTTCTCTATCATCGCTAAGGACTCCCTTCATTTCACTGAGTACGATAGAACCATCATGGTTAAAACCATCGAACAACAATTAAGAAAGAACATACCCATCGTGGTTCTTCATGGAACCGATACTATGGCCCGAAGTGCTGAGAGGATCTATAAAGATATTCCAAACCCTGCTTGCGCCATTGTCTTTACAGGAGCCATGGTTCCAATGGGGTTTGAAGATAGCGACGCCCGTCAAAATGTGACAGAGGCCATGCTAGCTTCTAGACTATTAGAGCCGGGAGTTTATATCTCTTTTCATAATAAGGTCTTTACTGTGCCTGGAGTGAGAAAGAATCCCACCATAAGAACTTTTGAATATCAGGAATAAAAATGGGATTTAGCTTTAACGCAGTCATTGAACTCCTTAGAGAAAACTTCTCTAAATTCTTTATCTTTCTCATCCTTCAAACACTTATACAGCTTATTTCTGTGACGGCCGAGTTATTCGGTATTGCTCCTGGAACGGCACCGGATATCTGGGTACAGATCTTGTCGGGCATACTGACGATTTGGAACTTTTGTTACTTAGTTCAGGTCTACAGAATTATCAAAGAAAATAAAGAGGTTGATTTCTTAGATCAGATCTTAGACGCCACTTATGACTCCTTTACTTTCTTTCTTCATAGCTTGCTCTATGGATTAACAATCATGGTAGGGCTCTTCTTATTTGTTGTCCCTGGCTTTTATTGTTTTATCTTTCACTACTTTGCGCCTTTCGCTGCCATCTTAAAGCCTGAGATTAATGAAGGGGATGAATCATACCTCTCCTTTTCTCGAAAGATCGTAAAACCTTTTTGGGGTAGTGTTGTGGGCTTCTTTATCGTCATGTTTATCCTAAACCTCACCGTGACGGGGATTACGAGCTTACCTTTTTTAGGTGAAGCGAGATTGACCCTATCTGCTCTTTTAACTCCGCTAGATGCTGTTTTTATTATGGTTTCTGATCTTTTAGGAATTCAACTCTTTTATTTTCTCTTTGATAAAAGCCAGCTAAGTAGTGAAAATTCGCTGTAAGTTTTACACTCGGGTTTACAGAAACCCTCTGATTTGCGAAGTTCTCCCAAACTTAAATATTATGGGACTTTTTCTATGAAAGAACTTACAAAACTGTTTACCGTTGCTGTTGGAATTACCATCCTCAGCACCTTCATGATGAACCGATCTTTTGCCGCTCCTTTTCCAATTGAGTCTGAGGATCAGAACCAAGTTGTTGGTGTTCGCTTGAATGACTTTAAGAAGTACGCCAAGACACATATCCCAAAGCTACAAGAAATGATTGAACTTATGGAAGCTAACCCGGAGAGGTTCTTCTCAGTTCCTTACGTAGAGCTTCATGGCATGTTCTTTAGAGATTACCCACAAATCAATGGATCAATCATCACTTTAGAGATTGATGCGATGATCGCTCATAAAGAATACTTTAAGCTTTTTACAGACATTGGTTGGGATAGAGAGATTCATTTATCTGAATTAGAACTAGAAGAAAAAGCACTTCGTTTTAGAGATGTTAGCTTTCAAAGAGTGACTATAACTTATGATAGTGCTAGCGGGACTTTAAACCCAACTTCAACTTTGAACGCAAGTATCGATCTTAAAGATACTGAATTTGAAGTTAATGTGGCCATGGTCGATCGCCGTGTCCTTATGACTGATAAGAATTCAGACCTTCGTTTTATCTTTCCTACTGGAGTAGGAAGTGTTGATAATAAAACTGAATACAACGATGTAAGGCTTTTAACTCCTATCTATAAAAACTCTTTCCTTGATAAGAAAAGAGCCATTTATGCCAGATCTAAGCCTAAGTATTTTCTTGGAAAACCTTTTATTCGTATCACAACAAAAGAAGATCCAAGTAAAGGGCATACGGCCATAGGTTTTCATATTGATCAAAATAATGGGAGGCTAGTGAGAGGCTTTGTTTCTCATGGTTGTCTAAGACTTAGAGGTGTTGATCTTTATATGATGTACGATATCGTTCGCTTTGGTACGCCTCAGAGAATTAGTGTTAATACTCGTTATAGAATTGAAAGCGATCAAGCGGATCATCCTTATCCAAGAAAAGATTCATCTTATAGTGCTCTTAAGAAATACGATAAGCTTAAAAATGGTGTCTACTACCGTCGTTGTAAGTTTTGCCGCGATAAGCTTATGAAGACAGAGTGGATGGGGTCACCAAAGCTAGGTTCTCTTATTGAGCAAATGATTGATACTGATGACAATGGTGAGAGACCTGATGGGTTCTACCTTTGGCGTTTAGATAGTAATGGGAATAGAGTAAATATGAATGGGCAGAAGACTGATAAATACGGTTTTCCTATTGATAAGAAAGGTCGCCGTATCGAAGCAGATGATCCAGAAGCCTTAGATAACTCACTATAATTACTTCTTAATAAACCATAAAAATTCTTCATACCAAGGGCTTTTTCAAAACGCCCTTGGTAGAACATTCTCCTAAACCTTTGGAGACATTATGAAGATCTTTATCTATCTCAGCCTATCTGTTCTATTTAGCCTTAGCGCTTTTTCAAAAGACGAGCCTAAGAAGCTTAAGTCTGTTTTTACAAAGACAGCTGCTAAGCAAGAGATCTTTGATAGCTTTGCCTATCCTGCAACAGTCGAGGCGGTTGTAAACGCAATTGTTTTAAGTGAGTCTCAAGGAATTGTTGAAAGTATTAGCTCTCCACTAGGGTATGCCGTTAAGGGAAATCAGAACTTAGTTAAGATCCGCCACACTGATCCCATTTATAAATACAAACCAGTCACTTTGAAAGCACCTGTTAGTGGAGTTGTAAGCCAAGTTTTCGTTAGCGTTGGAAGTCTTGTCTCTAAAGGACAAAAGATCCTTCAAGTAACAGATCCTTCAAAAGTTAAAGTTAAGATTGAGGTTGGGGCAAAGGATCTTCAGTTTATTAAAAAAGGATTAGTCGGAAGCTTTACAAGTAAGGCCAATGATTCAGTCATTAAATTAAAAGTCCTTGGGGTAAGTCCTTTTGTGAACCCTGCAACAGGAACGGCATCTGCTGAATTAGAATTGATCGACACTAAAGCAAAATTAATCCCTGGAGTTCTTGGGAAGGTTGTTTTTAAGTCAAATGTCCATGAAGGATTTGTTTTCGTTGAAAATGCTATCTATTACGTTGGTAAGAAGACTTATGTTCGTCAAACAGAACTAAAAGATGAAAAATACTTAGTTAAGAAAGTTGAAGTAAAGCTTGGCCAAAAAAGAAGAGGGCAAGTTGAAATCCTAAGTGGTTTAAAAGAAGGAATGATGGTTATTGAAAGGGCCAGTGGGTTCTTACCTGAAGGAGCTGAAGTAGCTATCGGAAACCTTCCTAAGAAAGAAGAAGTTAAAGAGGAAGTAAAAGATAAGAAAGTGAAGAAAGCTTCAAAAGCTAAGGCGAAGATTTAATGAAAGGTCTTTATTCATCTCCTTTTCGCGTCTATCTTTGTCTTTTTGCCTTGGCCATTGCTGGTATTTGGGCCGGGACAGAGCTTCCTATTTCTCTTTATCCAAATAGTTCAAAGCCTACGATCTACGCCAATGTTTCTTATGGAAGCTCTTCGTCTGAAGAGTTCTTACAAAATTATGGTGCCCGTATTGAATCAACTCTTGAGGCCATTTCAACAGGAAGCCTTGAAGTTGAGGAACTTGTAGCAAAGTATGGAACTTCTAGTGTTGGTTATAATATTGAATTTGAATGGGGCGCAGATCCTAAAGAGGCCCTTAGAGAAGTTCAAGGACTTCTTAATGGCCTAAGTGGAACATGGCCTAAGGAAGTACGTGACTCATTAGGAGTTAACTTTTGGTCCAAGAGTTCAGGCTTTATTGCTATTAGCTTTTTCTCACAAGAGAGAAGCCTAGATGAGCTTTATGATATCTTAGAGCCTTTATTAGTACCAAAGCTTGCTAAGGTCTCTGACGCTGAAGGCGCTAGTCTTTGGAATCCCAATAGAAAAGAAGTTCGTATTGAATTAGATATTGAGGCCATGGCACAACTTGGTCTTTTTCCTAGAAATATTGACGAAGCCCTTAAAAGCGCTCAGTCGAGTTATTTTGGCGGCTCAGTTTTAGTAGGCACAACAAAGCTTTCAATTCAGATGCCTAGAGACCTTAATAATCTCTCTGATTTAGAGAATCTTTTAATTCCAACACCAAAAGGAAACCTCGTTCACCTTTCTGATATCGCTCATATCGATCAGGGGCCTTCAAGTGGACATAACCGTATCTTTAAAACCAATGGGGCAGAGTCATTGATTCTCTTTGCTAACCCACGAACTGGTGGAAATGTTAAGAGGATGGCCGAAGAAATCTTGCAGATCGTCGAAGAAGTTAAACCTCAACTTCCTTCTGATGTTGAGTTTAGGAACTTAGTAGATCCAAGTGAGTTTATTCGCGAATCAGTAAAGAATGTTATTCATGAAGTTTTCTTAGCAGCGGGACTAGCTGTTATTGTTCTTTTTATCTTTTTAGGCTCTTTTAAAAATACGATTACAGCTGCTATTGAAATCCCACTGAGCATGGTCCTGGCATTTTTAATGATGAAGCTTACAGGTATGAACCTGAACCTTATCTCTCTTGGAGGGCTTGCTCTCTCTGCCGGGATGAATGTGGACGCATCCGTGGTTGTGATGGAGAATATCTTCCGTCACTTTGAAAAAGTAACGGGGCCTCTTAATTACTCGCAAAGAATGCAAATTGTTGTGAGGGCGGTAAAAGAAGTCATGGGACCGGTTGTCGCCTCGACTATTGCTTCTCTTGTTGTTTTTCTACCTCTAGCTTTTACGAGTGATCTTACTAATGCGATTCTTGGCGACTTAGCTAAGGCGGTTGTGTTCTCTCATGGATTTAGTGCCTTTGTGGCCCTTATCTTAGTTCCTACTATTAGACTTCATTTGATGAAAGGAGAAAAAGGGGTAGAGCCTCCTAAGTCTCCTATTAATGGAAGTTTAGTTAAACTTGAAAATGGTTACGCTAATCTTTTAAGAAAGTTCATTACGAGTAAGATCGTAAAGTGGTTAACTGTTCTTAGTGTTATGGGTGCCTTTGCTGTTCTTCTCATAACAGTCCTACCAAAACTTAAAAAAGAGATCATTGGGACTCCTGATACTGATTGGATGATCCTCGCTGTTAATACTTCTGGTAATACAAATATCCGCCAGATGGAGACGACCTCTTCGATTGAAGAAGCTAGGCTCTTAGAGAAGTTTGGAACTGATATTAATTATACATTTGTCCAGATTCAAGGGGCCAATCGTTCTACGATCATGGCACGCCTTAAGAAGAAAGAAGATATGAGCCGCGTTTGGAAGGCCATGGAAACTGAATTTCAAAACTCACCTACAACTTATTTTTGGGTAGGTCCTTGGAACCCAGCAGAACTTCCGCTTCCTGATCCTCCTCATATGAAGGCCATCGTTAGAGGTGGCTCAGATGAAGATAGAAAGCTTTTAGCGAAAGGCGCCATCAATCTTCTTCAAGAAAAAGAAATCTTCTCACGTCAGTGGACAGAATCAGGTGTTGACCGAGTAGAAAATATTCAAGTCTTAGCAAAGAGAGAATTATGGCCTCTTCTTTATAAAGAAGGTGTTCGCTTCTCTCCCTATGATCTCTCTGATCTAGCTAGAGTGGCTTCTGAAGGAAGAAACTTAGGGGACGTAAGTATTGATCAAAAGACTTATCCCATTAGGCTAAGTTTTCCTGAAGGAACCATGTCTTCTATGGAAGATTTAAAGGCATTGCCTATTGGTGTAGGGGATAAAATACTTCCTTTGAGCGCACTAGGTGATGTAAGCCTGGTTCAGTCAAAGCCTGTTATCTATAGAGTTAACGGTAGAGATCAAATTATCTTAATGGCAAAAGAGAAAAAAGGTGAAGAATCGAAAAAAGAAGAATCTTTTAAAGCAGCAAAGCTAGCTATCGCAGAGTTTGAAAAGAATGCGGCTGAAGAACTTGGCCTGACTACTAAACCTCAAATTTATTTTGAGGATGCTGAATCAGAACTCAATGGGGCGCTTAAGCAATTAGGAATGGCCATCGGAATGTCGATCCTGCTCATCTTCCTTACTTTACTTTTACAATTTGGAAGTTTCGCTCATACCTTAATTGTTCTTTTAGCGGTTCCTCTTGGTATCATGGGAGTTCTTGGGTCTCTTTTTGCTTTTAGTAGCACCTTATCTTTGAACTCTGCTCTTGGAATTATTCTCTTAAATGGTATCGCCGTTGCGAACTCAATCCTCTTAGTGGACTTTATTAAAAAACTTGTTAGCGAAGGAATGGTTCCTCTTGAAGCGGCTATCCTCGCTGGTCAGAAGAGACTAAGACCAATCTTAATCACTTCATTAACAACCATTCTAGGAATGCTTCCCATTGCTCTTGGCTCTGGAGAAGGGGGAAAGATTCTTCAACCTCTAGGGATCGCTGTCTCTGGTGGCCTTTGGTTATCAACTTTTTTAACTCTCTTTCTTGTTCCTATGTTTGAGGTTTTATACTTAGATTGGAAAAGAAAGAAGGACTTTAAACTTCCTCGTCCAAATCAAAATGTTGATGAAACTAAAGATCCTCTCATTCCCGCAACTGAAGACGTTATGATTGAGGGGCAGCTGTGAAGTTTATCCTATTACTCTTTATCAGTTTTAGTGCAGAGGCCAAGGGCTTGAACTTTGATCAAGCACTTAAGGAAATAATCAAAAGGGATACAAATATCCCTCAAGAAGAAGCCTTCTTAAAGGCGAGCCAGTCAAATGCTAGGTCTAAGATGCTTAGTTTTCTTCCTGATCTTTCTGCTGGTTTTAATAAGCAAAAGAACCGGGTTAATACTTCTGAGTTTGACCGCTTTGATCTTACGGCCTCCGTTAATCTTTTTAAGTTTGGGGCAGACTATGCTTCGTATCAAGCGGCAAATCGTCAGCTTGACTCAAGAAGAAGCAGCCTCTCTCAATCAAAGCTAACAGCTGAAGCCTCGGCAATTGAAGTACTTGTTACTAATATCCTAAGATCAAAAGAAGTTCAGATCTTGGAGAAAATCTTAAAAGCAAAAGAATCATCATTAAAAACTTTTAGAGCTCGCTTTCAAAGAGGTTTAACTCCTTCAACTGAAGTTGATAAGGCTAGAGTAGAAGTTAATAACGCTAAGGCACGCTTTAACAACTCTCTTCTCCAACTTGATACGGCTAGAGGACTTTTAGTCGCTCTTCTTGGTCATTCTGATGTGAAGATGGATTGGCCTTGGAAAAAAACGCTTAAAAAGAAGGATCACTCTAAAGTAAAAGGTAAGTTTCTTTTAAAAGAGCGGCCTGACTATCAACAAGCTCAGTTTGATCTCGCTTTTAGAGAGGCCAGTGCAAAGTCTGCGGTTAGGGCCTTCTTTCCTAAAGTAGATTTTTCTTATTCTTGGAGTGAGACAGATTTTTATACTTCTAGTATTAATGAAAGAACTTCTCTTTTAAGCGTAAGTATTCCTCTTTTTAATGGCTGGCGCGGGGTCTCTGATTATGAAACTCAAAAGGCCCTTAGTGAACAGGCCAGGTACCGTCTGGTTAGAATTGAGCGAGATGCATCGAGTGAATGGAAAACAAAGCAGATTAATTTTGATATCTCAATTCAAACCGCAAAAGATAGGGAAGTTAACTTGGCCCTTTCAAGAAGAGTTTATAGATCAACGGTAAAAAGATTTAACAAGGGGAGGGTAACGATCAATGAGCTTTCTCAAGATCAGAGCCGTCTTCTAGACTCAGAAAGCCTCTCCGCCGCTGGCTGGGCCCAGGCTCATCTGTCATTAGTTGAGCTATGCCATACCCGCGGAAAAAACATGGATCGTTGCCTAAAAGACTAGTAATTTCAAGGGTATAACTTTTACAAAATCCTCTTCCTGACTCGACTTTTTCCTCTAAATTTGGTCTATTGCAGGCTCGGAAATTAGGGGAAGAAAATGAAACTGGTCGTCATACTTTTAATCACTTTTTATTCAACATTATCACTAGCCGGTCATAGCTTATCTGAAGGTAAGTTGATGGTTAAAAAAGGTTTAGTTGATACAAGTTCAATTGTTATTAAGTACCGTAAGCTTGGAAACCATAAGTTATTTTCATTTTGGGACTTTAAAAATGTTGAAGGTTTTAGTGTCAATCCACTTTTTGAAAACTTAGTAGGTGATCAAAAATCTAGAGCAGCAAAAGACTTAAAAGGTTTTTCAGAAGTTAAATTTAGAAAAGAACTTTCAAAAAAGGATGCTATTTCTGTCTTAGAGGATTTGTATTCTCAAAAAAATATTGAATACGCTATCTTTAATCCTAAAGTTGAAGAAGCCGGTTTCTTCGAAGCAGAGACTGTAAAAGAAGAAACTACAGATAAGATTGAAACTCCTGATTTTGAAAGTAAGCAGTACCACTTAGATGCTGCCCCTCTTGGAGTAGATGCCCGTTTTGGCTGGACTATTCCAGGTGGAACAGGAGCTGGTATTCGTATCATCGATATGGAAACAGGGGTTAACTCTGAGCATGAAGACTTTGAAAAATTTTTCTTTGTTAGTGAGCTTCCTCGAGGGAAGGTTGATCATGGAACGGCCGTTGCTGGTGAGATGATCGCAAAGAGAGACGGCAAAGGTGTCACTGGTATTTCTTACGAAGCAGAGTATGGATTCATGTCTAGGCTTGTTGATAATCAAAATACTTGGGGACAAAGAGGTTGTACTAGCGATGACTCTGGTTGTACTGAACAAGATGAGAATCCTTATCATAAGGGCGTAGCTGCAAACCTTGCAAAGATAGTTGAGCAACTAAGTGAAGGTGATTTGATTGTTCTTGAAATGCATTCACCAGGGCCTCGTGGAGAATATATTCCAACTGAATATTGGACTCCCGTTTATAAAATCTTAAAGTTTGCAACTCAAGAGAAAGGGATTCATTGTGTGGCGGCAGCCGGAAATGGTTCTGAAGATTTAGACCACGAAGAATATAATGGGTCTTTTGATACTAAGGTTCGAGATAGTGGGTGTGTTCTCGTTGGAGCTGCTTTATCTGAAGAAACTAACCGTCATAGAAAAGCAGATTTTTCAAATTATGGAAGCCGTGTTGATGCACACGGATATGGAAGAGGTGTTGTAACTTCAGGTTATGGAGATCTTCATAGAGGAGAAAATGCAAACTACACAGAAACCTTTTCTGGAACAAGTTCATCTACTCCAATTGTTGGTGGCGCGATGGTTTCACTTTTAGGCATGGCCAAAAACCTTGGTGTTTCACTTAGTCCTAAGAAACTTAGAGATGTACTCCGCTCAACAGGGACTCCTCAACTTGAGCCAAATAGTCAGAGAATTGGAAACTTACCGGATATTAAGGCGGCTCATGCCGTTTTATTTGAAAATAAATAAATTAATACTGGGGCAGGTTTTCGAATGCCCCTGTGCTGCCCCCATCAAATATCAATCACTTATCAGTCCTGCGTCATTTATCTAACACTTCTTGTAGTTTTATTTTGTTTATGGGCAGTTTTTCCCCCTTCGTATCTCAATATATTCAATAACTTAACTCTGCCTTTGAAAATCGTCAGTTTTTAAAACCTGACTGGTTATAAGTGCCTGCAATCGCGAAGCGACGCATCATTCCCGTACAATAATAAAGTACTGAATTTATAGAACTGCCGATAAGAACTTAAGGATCGCTATAAAGAGATGAAACAAACTTT
>CAJXVS010000008.1 GCA_913061265.1 uncultured Halobacteriovorax sp.
TACGAGATCATGCCTAGTCTCGTGGGCTCGGAGATGTGTATAAGAGACAGGATATCTTTTGAGAACGTAGTGACTTCATTGGCCATTAGAGGCTTAGAGATAAATAAAAGAAAAAGAAGAATCTTTAATAACTGGTTCATTATGGCCTATTCATTTGATCAATCACTTAGTGCTTATCGGCTTCAAATAGCTCCATCTTTAGAGAATCGATGTTCATAAAACCCCTTCAGTAGGGCGTAGGAGGCAGTTTAAGGCTAAAATAAACTTAAACCCTTTACGCATGCTCCTGCCTATGAGTAAATATTAAGATAAATCAATAAAGGAATCTTAATGAAACTACTCTTAGTTCTTCTTAGCTTTAGCCTCTCGATCAATGCTCATTCGAAGATCACCGCCACAGTGGTAAAGTTTAAGGGAACTGTCCTTTATAATGGTAAGCAAATAACAAACACTACTTCCCTCGAAGAAAATGGACTTGTTGAAGTAAAAGCAAAGTCCTACCTCAAATTAAGAGTAACAAAATACAATAGCATCATGGCCCTAAGTGCAAACTCGAAGGTCAGGCTTACTTATCCAAAGAAGTTAGAACGCTCTCCCTTTATTATCCTCGACGGGCTCATGAGATGGACCACTCAGGGACCCTCTTCTAAGAAAGGTTTTATAAGAACCAAGACCGCCGCTATGGCCGTTCGAGGCACCGACTTCTTAGTTGTTGTTAGTGAACTTCTCGGTGAGACAGAGATCTACTGCTTTGATGGAAAGGTGGTCTTTGCTAATACTAAGGACACAAAAGATAAGATCACCGTTAAGGTTAATGACTGGGGTGGAATTGGTGGAAGATTTGGAGAAGGTGTTGGTGACGTCGTTCCTATGACAGTAACCCAGATAGATCACGTCAAAGGCCTACTGAAGTAGTCGTTATTGTTGATTTATCGTCATAACGAATGAACTTTTTACCAAAATGGCCAAAAGAATCTTCTTAAAAAAGAGATCTCATATAGGTTGATCGCATCGAGGATCAACTTATGAAAGTAACAAGAATTAGTGTTTATATCTTTTTAGTCATCATTTCGATTCAAACTGCTATTGCCAAGAAAGTTGTCTTTCTTGGGGACTCAAACACTGCACTGACTTATCTTAATCCAAAAAATAATCAACAAATAAGAACTGACTATAGATTCACTTCCCTCATTCAAAACCCTGAAACACCCTATTTTATTCCTGGACTAACTTCAGTTAACTCAGCTGTAGGCGGGGCCACGACAAAAGATTTTTTAAGAACTGGTAAGTATTATTCAAACCAGACACACAGAGGTTGGGATAAAACTGGTGATTTCTATGTAATCTGCTTTGGTCTTAACGACGCTCCTGCTAAATTAAATATCTTTCAAAATAACTCTAGATCCCATCTTCTTAATTTTGAACGTCAAAGTTGGGAGTTAATTAAGCTTATAAAAGCTCATTCACCAAGGGCCAAGATCTTTTTAATGACAAATGTTCCTGTTAATTTTGAAGGGGGAGATTTTCAATACGATAGAGACTTTATCATCGACAGCTATGATGCCATCTATAGAAAGATGTCTAAGTCAAAGATCCTCAATCTTATCGATACTAATAGATTCCTTAAAAATAAGATCTACCAAGGAAATTCAGACCTTCGTATAAGGCGCTATAAGAATCCCGTTCTCAACTCTTCCATGGACAATTCCCATGAGGCGAGAAGGCTTGGTCGCAGGCTTTGGAGAACTAATATTCATTATAATATCAACGGCTCATCCCTTGTGGCGGAGCTCTTACGATACTCAATTAGATAATAGATTTTAATAGATATAAAGGGAGAGCATAATGTTTAGGCCATTATTAACACTGATTTCGATATTCTCAATAAGCACTTCTTATGCGGAACTAAGAACACTAAACGCTGGTGAAGGTCTCCCCTTAGAGGTTGAAAGATCAGAGGTCGCTGAGGCTTACAGATCAAAGCTGATGCAGGACTTTAATATTACAAGGTTCGAAAAATATGGAATAGATCACTTCTCTTATGATGGAAGAACAGGAAAAGAAGGTGGCCTAGGTCTTGGCCTTCTAAAACAAGAAAACTGGAATGATAATATCTTTAAGAATATCCTAGGTAAAACAAGTCAAACCGTTATTGACTGGCAAGATGGGCGTACCTTTCTTGACGCCTTAAAAGAGTACTCTTCAAGAATTGAAAGATATCATATGTATTACGGAGAAAAGAAGTTGAACTGTATTCCAAAGGTCACCATTGCGGCCCATGGTTGGAGGTCAACTCCTGATGAACTAGGTTCTGGTGAATTTCATGGTCTTCCGGGTTACACAGGAGAAGATGGAATCTATGCTTCCCCGTCGACCTTAGAATCATATTTCTATAATGAAGGAGTTATTTCAACTGAATTAAAAGAAGCGGCCATCAATAAGAGTATCAATTTTTGTAACACCTGCCTTATTGAGGTCTATGCTTGTAATATTTCAACTAAGTTTGCCAATGAACTCGCAAAGGCAAGTCAATGTCAGGTCGTCGTAGCGACAGGAAAGGCCTCTCCTTATTATAGAAGCACAGAGACTAGAGAACTTAAGAATCAAACCTATTCAGGGGAGCACATCTGGTCAAGTGGTGCAGCTACTTGGAGCGAACGCGGAAGATCAGAATGGTATAGAGCAACACCACAAGGGCGAGGCATTGAACTTATTAAAGAAAATATTGGTAGTAAGTATATTGCTTTTTAAAATAGGATATTAAACAGGTGACTTAATAGTCACCTGCCGTTTTGAATCACTATTTAGAGATTGTATAACGAGTTATTTGATTGATTGTGTTTTGACCTCTGCTGTTAGCATAGAAGTAATCAAGCTTAACTCTTGAGTTTACAACTAGTTCCTCACGCTTAGAGATCTCTAGAACCTTTAAGTCATTATCTAAATGTCTCGCGCAAGCACTAGGAACATGACTTCCTTGATCAGCAAGAACCTTTTTAATTTCAACAATAGCAACTAATCTTTGCTCTTGAACTGAATCCCCAAGCTTAGCTAGAGTAGTGATCGTCTTAACTTCTGCTTCAAACTGACATTTTTCGAGATAGGATGCCGAGGCTGATGAAGAGATTAGAATTAAGGTTATACAAGTAATGATGGCTTTCATATGATTCTCACTATTAAAGGTTCCTTAGTGCGATATCAGGGGAAAAACAAGATGCAAAGGAGGGATGGTAATATTATAACCCCCTCCCTCTTCTAAGTGATCGATTTCAGTTTAAATTCGTAGGTCAACTACAAAGATTACTTTTAGGAATTCTATTTACAGACAAAGTCCTGGCGAAAGAACTCTTCTCCATTAGCTTTGTAATTAAGGAGCATAGACGCTTTGCTGAGGTCCTTATTAAAACTAACAACAGTATAAATCTTCTCAGAATCAAGCGAATGCCCATAGACTCTTTCACTTAATTTTTGAAAGCCAGGAAGCTCACCTCTGTAAGATTCGTACTTAAAGTCCAGGGTTGTGCCATCTTCTTTGATTGAAAGAAAGATATACTCATCATCATAGCCTCCGCCATCAAAGAAACATTCGATACTCTTAACTTCACTGGCGTAAACAGAGGGTATTAAAGATATAGCGGCAATTGAAATAAATATTAATAAACTTTTCATAGGTGCTCTCCTTTTTAAATTAAAGAGCTTTTATGCCGAGATATTTAGAATTAAAAGGAGAGGGCCTTACAATCCTCTTCGTAACGACGAACATTTTGAATCAGTCATCCTTATTTAAAGAAATTATGAAGTTCATAGGCCCTACGTGAAACGGATTCAGGAGAATCAGGGTCTATTTTGTTATTAGGAGCATAACGATTTACCCACATATCGTAGATTAAGTTATAAGTGGACTCTTTAAGTTCACTAACCATAAAGTTAGTACCCTGACTGGCTTCGTCCATTTTCTTAAGGTCATTTTTCAGAAGATCCTTATTCTTATTCAAGATTGAAACTGCCGCTTCTCCATCTTTTTCAAAGTATAAATGATAATAGACATTTGCCAGGATTTCTCCTGATAAACTGCCATCCTCAGGCCTTTTTGCTTTTGCCTCTTCTAACAATAATTGATCTTCTTTTGAGATTACCTTGTTTCTATTTTCGACAATTAAAGCAAGATGATAACCAATCGGGTTAAAGAGGTTGGAGCTTATCTTGGCTAAGTTGGCCATGCCACTCATGCTCTTTGGGTTTTCCTTTAGGAAATTGATTGATACTTCTTGCCCTAAGTCTTCGTTATAGGTGAGTTTTGAGAAATTCACCATATCTTCTAAGTATTTTTTTCCAGAAGCATTCTTATAATCACCCGTGCAAATCTTACAAGCTGCCTTCTTTCCCTCGTCTCCCCCATAATCATCAAAACAACAAGCACCACAAGTATAGGCATACTCAACGCCATGCCCATGCAAGTAACCAAGATTATGAATCTGCTCGTGGAAAATGGTCTTCTTTATACCTTCAATTTCTTCTTTGGTCGCAGCCTTTTTATTTTCAGGATATTTTGGATTTAGAGAAATAAAAGGATGACTAATACCTAGGCCTTTAATTTCATCTTTCTCTGAGGTTGAAGCATGTGCACGTGTTCCTGTCCAGCTATAATCATCCTCAGAACATATTAGAGAGACTTTCTTTTGAGATAATATTTTTTCAATGTCACGGTAGTTTCTTGCCGCTCCAGATATTCCCTCTGTGTTAGAAGATTCCTTTGCTAACTTAGAGAGACACTTAAGCCCTCTTTCTATCGAGTCCTTAACAATGCCAGGGAATCCTACTCCCCATTTACTGATACAGGACTTATCTATATTATGCCCAAAATCTGTCGGTAAGAGCCCTTCACTTAATTCCGCAGCAGCCTTAAACGCCGTCTCACTTACTTCATTAAGAATTGGGAGGCTATTTAACTCCTCGCTGCAGTTATCTTGTTTTTGAATAGAGTTTTTTGTTTTAAAAAAGTTAATGTCAAAAAGGCCATCACCCGTTGAATCTCTTTTGGTCTGAATTCTGGTCTTTCCTTTGCCTAAGAATTTATAAAGGACGACTCGGTCAAATTTCCCATTTCGATTAGTGTCCTGCTTTTCAATCTTATAAAATATTAGATCGTTATAAAGCGTAACAAAATCAATCTTAGAGTCACTATTTCTATCTTCTTCTAATTTAATTAACTTCTTACCCTCATAGTATTCAAACCTATCTTTAACTCCATCTTTATTAAGATCAAAACTTAAAACTCTAGGGGCCGCAACCAAAAGATCCGCAAACATAAGAAAAATACAAAAGGTAAAGAGTTTCATCATAATAGTGACTTCTTTTCGGTAGTTATCTCTTCATTATAAATGAAGATCTTCTACTGTTCTAAAGTAAGTCGTAAGTGTACGAATAATCGGTTACTTAACAATGAATTTATCATATTTACAGGAGTTCTAGGTGCCTAAAGAATGTGCTGTGACCACTTCTTTTTAGAGTAAAAATAAAAGCACCCCTTTTTTATTTATAGGGTGCTAAGAGAAATTATAAACTCGGAGCTACTGCTTCTACATCTATAAAGTGCTTAAGATAATGTGAGCGCTTAAATTTTTGTAGAAAGCTTGGCCCTTGATACTTACCAAGAGGTTTTCCGTAAAGGTCCATCTCTTTAGTAAAACTCATAGGAACAGTATACTTATTCACGTTACTTAGTTTGGTATAGATAAAGTATTGCTTCTTAGAGATATACTTTCTTAGAGAGCTCATCTTTTTGTTTCTTTTACCAATGGCCCGTTCAATAAGACCGATATAAGCTGCCATAATATCTTTTACGATTGGCTTTAAACCCTCTTTACTTGCGCCAGATAATCTTTTTTCTAATGCCTCAATTTGAGCCGACTCTTCTTGACAAGTTTTCTTGCATCTTTTGCTGGCAGTAAACTTCTCAACAAACTTCTCTAATCCTTTTTTGCTAATTTGCCAGTACTGAGTCGTCGTTAAAGGTGAATAGTACTTAACTTCTTTTGGAATCTGAAAATTGAAGTAATCATCTTCCCCTACTAGTTTGGAGAAATAATCAAGATGCTCTTTTTTCAATTCTTTCTTCGTAGCGTGATTATCATTCTTAATAACAGTAATATTTAAAACCATATCATCAATTGATTTTTCATCTTTACTAAGAACCAACTCTAAAGAGGTCCCCATCACCTTTGATTCATTAATACGGGTTCCTGCAAAGTCTACGGCAAAGCCTATGGCACCAAAGTCAAAGTCTTCGATATAGAACTTCCCAAAGTCTCTTGTTGTTGACTTGTATTGCCTAGCTACATAAGCTTTTCTACTTAGCTTCTTTTTAACATCAGACTTAACATCATATTCGATAAAATCTGATGTTGAATACTTTGACCACCAAAACAACCCAGCATGCCAGTTCTTCACTTTAGATTTAATATCAATCTGTACATTCTTTGAGTATTTTCTAATCTTCTTAAAGTCGCCCTTTTCAAAGGCCACTCTAAAAGCATTGTTGAGATCAACTTCATTAATCCCTTCATCAAGATCATCTAATCTAACCCTGTTTAGTTCGAACTGCTCCATTCTTTTTGTCTTAGAAGCGCCGAGACCAAGTTTTAAGATGGCCTTAATATCAAATCCTGTTCTCCAGCTACCAGATTTTACCCTGCTGCTAGAGAGTTCTATATGATCATCAGACTTCGTTAAGAGAACTTCTGAAAGCTTAGATTTGCTATGACCTAGAATACTCAGGTTAACTGAAGCGTAATCAGTTACATCGGCTTTAAAAGATCCGATATCAAAGGAGTGCTTCTTAGAGAGTTTTACTTGCTCACCTTTTTTAAGGTTCTTAGCAATAGAAGAAAGCCTTCTTGGGTCAAAGGTCTTAAAAAAGTCAGCTTTAAAGGCCTCTTTAACTGTGTCGTAGGTATGATAATGAGTGAATTCATACTCATACTTATAATTAAGAGGAAGAGTAATCCCCACATCTTGATTTAAGATACTTCCATTAAGGCTTCCAACAGGAATACTTAAGGTATAAGTATCAATGACGAGGATCCTTCTTTGACTCTTTGATTTGTTCTTATTGACATCAAAAGTTCGCTTCTTTTTATACTTAACATCAAAATCTAGTACCCCTTCTCCGAGACTAAAGGTCGTACTAACAACACCTAATTGACTAAGGCTTAACTCTGTTGCTCCATTAACAATAAGGTTAGCAACAGTAGCTCCTGCAATACCAAGCCCTTCGTGCCATAGACCAAAGTAGGCTACATGAGAAATATTTGAATTATCTTCTTGATCTATCGAAGCCTGGATCTTCCCTTTTTTATTTACGTACTTAGGAAACTCTTTATGAATCTCATCATAACTCTCAGTTTCAATAAGACCTATTTCTTCTTTTAAACGAAAGGCCTCAATATAGTTATTGATTCTATCAGCTACCTTCTTACCGTAAAGTCTTGCAACGGGCTCAGGGTAACCAGCATTGATGGCCATTTGATAAATCTTAGGTGAAGTTAACTTTCTAGCTCTTCTAATCCACCATCTCGCATCAGCGTATGTTGTTTGTTCAAAGTTCTTATAACCATAACTATTCATCCACCTTACGGTGACTGAGTTCTTACGGTCATGGGTTGTATCAGTGACATAGTCATTAACTGAAGAGAGGTTATCATAGACTAAGTATGACCCCATCGAATAACCAAGATCAGAAAGAAAGATCATCGGCCGCCATGGACTATCTGGAGTATCTCTAAAGATATCAGCTCTTGTTTGCCTACTTTTAGCATCATTAAGACTTAATAAGGCGCCACTCATAACCATGGCCCGGTACTCTCTTCTATTGTCATAACCATTTTGGCCTGTTCTATAAGGCCCCATTTTTCTATAGTAATCTTTAGTAGGATAGGCCTCTAAAGCAATATACCTAAGAATGACTGAGTTCTCTTCAGCATTATAAGAAGATACAAAGTTTGAAATATCCGTCATTCCACCACCATGATTCTTATCAAGGTGAGAGAGAAACTCTTCGTAAGTTGTCTTTCCTAATTTTAACTTTACGTGTTTTCTAAATACAGTAGGCGTCGCATGATAACCAAGGGAGCGAAAGAGTAAGCTTCCAAGAGTTCCTGAATGAATCTCTTTAGACATTCTTATGGTAACGTCTACTTCTTCTTTTTTGGAATTTAACCAATAGGCCTTCATCTTAATAGTACCATCGGCCATTCTCTTATAATGAAGAACCTGCTCTTGATCCTTTGGTTGAAAAAGAACATGTCCCTTCCAAGTTTCATCATTTGGATCAAAGTCTTCAACATTGTTCTTTTCCCAAAAGGCACTTGAACCTGGATCAATAGTAGAGATATCAACGCCTGATTTCTCTAAGTCCTTTATTTCCCCTTGAGTCATAAAACCCTCTCCACTTGGAGAAGGAAGATTAGAGGCTTCGTCTTTATTAGTATTCTTTCTTTTGAACTTATAGAATAACTTAGAAATCTTTCGAATATCGTCAATCATTGCACGGTCAACATCTTCTTGAAAATAAGTATCAATCAATGAAAGATAGATTCCATATTTGGCGATCTGGTTCTTCATAGCGGGGTCATTAACGCTTCCCCCATCAAGAGTATAATCTTTAACTTTATCAAGGATTAATAAGGCCTCATCAAAGGCAAGCAAAGTTCTTCTATTGGAAGTAATCCTCTTTTTAGCTTTTTTCTTGGCCTGCTTAGCAGTTAAGTGATGATCTTCAATCGATCTGATATAAAGATTTTGATAAACATCATTTTCATATTGGGCCATCTTCGCTTTTAAGAAAACCATCTTAGAATAAAGCTTAACGTAATCAATATCACCATCAGTAAGAAGGCTATCTTCTATCTTCTTCTCTAATTCATCGCTATGACTCTTGGTTCCGAGTTCACCTTCACCATAAAGGTAGGGAACTTCTGCGAAAGCATTGGAAGTTAGGAGCAAAGTAGCGATAAAGCTAACAAGTAATTGAAGTTTCATAGTTATTTCCGTTACTAATGGGTGTATGGCTTATGTTGCAATTTATGTGCCTAAAAATTCGTTCCGATAACACTTAGAAGGTCATCTAAGCGTTTTAACTGTCTAAACTTTGTACACTCGAAGGAAAAGAAATCAGCCGTTTTTTCTTCTATTTTCGAAAGTCATAGTGAATATAAGAGAGATTTGAGCAATAGAAACTCTGCCCTTCTTCAACAGAAACAACACGTAATTCATGATCCGAATTAAAAGTAAAACTAAAGTTAACAGAGCCAAAACTTAGAGGTGAACTTGATTTTTCAATAGACTTAAAAGAGGTTGATCTTGACCAGATCTCTCTCATTTCATTGGGGTAGAAACCACCGTCTGGAACAATATTCTTTGACTCTCTATTATCATCTACAATAGACATTTGATTATCACTTAGTTCTACGTAACAAGTACCGTGATCGTTTGTTCCGCGAAACTGGCTAGTTCTTGCAAAGGCCTGCGACATCATTATTATTGATATTCCTAAAATTAAAACTTTCATTTCAAACTCCTACTATTTAAAGGGAAAAGGATAAGCTTTATGCTTATTAACTCTTAATTTAAGTAAGATTATCAAAGAGCAAAAAAAGATGAAGACCAAAGTTCTGACAGTTTTAGAGAATAAACACTTAAGTAGAGTCCGGGATCCTTAGTATTCTTCTCTAATAAGCATGATACAAGTCCGGCTACCTTCTAAAAAAGAATTGTGACCATTCTGCTTCCTTTTTTCAATTACGTTTTGCAAAAGCAATTCCAACAAATTCATTTATATTGGTAATTGATAATATACTGATCATCTATTTCTATCGGTTAAAAATCGATATACTAGAAGAGTTAACATCCAATTAATAATAATCGAAAAGCTGTATGCCAAATTATCTAGAGGGCCTAGGCAAAGCATACTTGGATTTATTAAAGAAGGAATGTGTTTAAGCCATCCTTCAAAAAGATCCAAGAAGGCCAAGCTCCACGGAAAGCCAAAAATGAAGCTAAAAAAGATTAGATGCGGAGAAGAGTCACAGGAATTCGAAATGCCTACAGAATAAGTAAATATATAGATGACAATACATCCTATAAGAAAAATATTAAAAAGTTGTTTATCTTCTTTATCTTCATCCATCATTTATTCCCTTAACTTTATTACTTTGAAAGTTAGATAAGATTCACTTATTTTAAAATAAAATTCATGGCACGTTTTGTTCTATCTGTATTCTTATTACCAATCAATCTCGAAGGCCTTCCTTCTTAGTTCTCTCATCCTTCCCTTCGTGAATATAAACGAAAAAAATTAAAAGAAGGAATAGCCCGAGAATAGGGAAATAGAGAATAATGATCAGAGGTGCTGTTAGAATTTCAAGAGGGCGAGGAAACTTCTCTATCTCTTTATAATTGTAGTCAAAATGTTTATCATACCTTAAAAGCTGCCAATCACTGATATACAGCTTTCCGTTTTTTAAAACATTTTTGTGTTTTCGCGCTCCGACAGTATCTAAAAAACGATAATAACCAACGCGAAAATCCAGATTTTGTTCATTAAACTTAGTATAATTAATGATCTCTTGGGCTAAGCCTACATTATCAAGATCTAACTCCAAATCAAAACTAACTCCCATTATATCTGGATTGCCCATTTTTATACTTCTAGTAATTTTAAATTTACTTCCCTTTTTTAAAATAAACTCTCGGCAAGGACTTTGCTTATAACGTTTAGCATCCCTCTTTTCACAATCGTGGAAATTAATAGAGTAAGGCCTAAATGCTGAACTCGAAATCGTCGTATCTTTTAAAACTATAATTTCCTCGCCTACAATTGGATAAACAAAAGAAAATCGACTTCTATCTCCAACTCTCATTGTAATAAAGATCGAAAAAATGATTAACCCAAAAAAGAAATATAGATTGGGTTTCTTAAAACCTGAATACATCCTTCCAAGCCCGTAGATAATGAAAGGTATCCCTAAATAGGGGCCACTAAAGCCGTCATTTAAAGCTGAGGCTAAAATCATCAAGTACGAGATACAAGTCAAAAAAAATACTCCAATATCTTTATCCATTCTTTAATTATAGCTCTGTTAAATATATCTAAACTCAATATGGTCGACACAATTATACTGATTCTGTCTAAGTCACGTTAAAAATTAGCAATATTAATAAGTTAAGAGTAGTAATGAAGAGTCCTATCTATTCTCTAACTCTAGCTTTGGAGATAACCCCAAATTCATTGGCTAAACCATACTGTGAATATTGGGCATTACCTTGATAATAAAACTTTAGTTGGCACATATTCCTAGTTTTTAAGTTTCTAGGTTTGAGCGTTATTTCGTATGGTTATGATGCTCTAGAAATAGGGTTAGGTGTAGGTTTCGACAAAGCTGAGGGTTTTAAGTAGTCTACTGTGGATAATTACATTTTTTTAGACACTAAGTTAGCTATATGTGAGTTTACACGAGGGAAGGAAGAAGAGTGGGTAAGATAACATTTTTATTATTCATGATAGCTTTTCATGTAAATGCATCAGAAGTGATTCAGCTTAAGTTAAAAGGTGACTTTACAAAATCTTGGGAGAATCGTGATAAAAAGACTCGTACTTATCATCCAGCGGTCCTTTCTTTTGAACAAAAGCTAGTAGAAGTTAAAATGAAAATTAGAGGTAACCATAGAGCAGGTTTAAGTCGAGGGGGCTCTTCAGATGGACCACTTCTTCCGAATTGTGATTACCCACCGCTTAAATTTAAATTCATTAATGATTTCATCTTCCTTAAGAAGGGCAGTGGGGTAAAATTCGTTAGTCACTGCAATGACTTTGAAAATAACCTCGATCAAATGCCAGAATATGGTATACTTGGTGGAAATAACTATCTACTCAGAGAGTTTTACACTTACAAGATTCAAAATATCCTAATGGATCTTTCATATTATTCTAGTCTTGCTATGATTGATTTTATAAATACTGGAGATCAATCAACACACCAAGATGTAAATCGCTATGGATTCTTTTTAGAAAGGAGTAAGGATCTTGGAAGAAGGTTGGAGCTTCGATATATAGACGATGCCAAAAACATTAATCCCGATAACTTTTCTCAAACAGACTTTCTAAAAGCAAAAATCTTTAACTGGCTTATAGGTAATTCTGACGAGGGAATCGGAAACCCATCTAACGACCATCAATTTCATAATTATAAGATTTATAAAAACAAAAATAATAAATTCCTCCCTCTTCCTTATGATTTTAACCAAACAAGAATTGCAGACCTTTTTTTAAATCCTTATCTGATCTTTTGGGGTCACGGTTACGTATGCTCTTTAATAGATAAAAAACTTATCCAGGCTATCTTTAAAGACTTTTATGAAAAGAAAGAAGATATCTTAAAACTTATAAATCGGTCTCTCTTAAGTTATGATGACGCTTCTTTCTTTAGAAAATTTTTCAAGGTAAAGTTTGATTATATAAATGAAAAACTTCTTTCTAAAGACCTTGAACTAAAAATAGAAAGAAGGAATGATCTTGTGCTACAACCGGATGGATCTCATGCTGAGGTACCATCAAAATATTTTTGCTCAATTTCAATCAAGTAACTAACTTGGCCCCAGTTTAGAAAACTGGGGATTTCTATACACTTAAAGCTCTATTTACTAGAGCAAAACTACCCTAAATAACTCCCAAACTAATTCCCTACAAAATACTGCAAGTATTGGGCATTATTTTGTGTTCCCGAAGGTATAAGATGTCTCGGGCATGATAATACTACTTATCGGTGCCGCCCCTCGGAAGTCGTCCGAGTGAAAAAGACCCCTCTCATTAGGGTATGGTCTAACCTTTATGTTAAAAATCTTTCACTTTATGTTCTATAGAGTTTTTCAATGCAGCGTTTATTTATTAGGTCCTGTTTAATAAAAAAGCACGATGAGACTTTCCTCTTAGAAACCAAGGATCACTCCCCTAAACTTAAACAAAACCAGTAATCCAACAACCAGTATTAATAAAACGGGAACAAAGGTCCACCAGAGAGCTCTAACCGTCTCCTTTAAATCCTTTCTTAGTTCTTCTTTAGACTCGGGGCCGAATTGAATTTTGCCGTCTTTCATACACTATTTTAACATGGGATTAAGCCACTTTTAAAACACCTCTCTTTCCCCACCAGTTACCAGCAGTCGTCAAATGAAGGGTTTATAAGAAGTTTTTGTGCTTAGAGGTTATTTCAAATTCTCTAAGCCCAAACTAAGCACATTTTAAGCACAAAATAGGATGGTGACGGCAACTGGAGGCAAACTGCTTTTCTAAAAACCTTGATTAACCTAAGTAAAACCAACTTTAGAAAACAACTAGATAAAAAAAAAGCCACTAGATCTTGCGATTAGTGGCTTTTTAAATGGAGGAGACGGCCGGATTTGAACCGGCGGCTTTACAGTTTTGCAAACTGTCCCCTTGGACCACTCGAGCACGTCTCCTCAGACTTATGAATTGCTTCACAAGGGAGTCTTAATTTAATGCATTCGGGATAAAGTTTCAACGACTTACTATTCAAAATAAGGCCTTTTGTGTTTCGTGTCATTAGTTTTTTAGTCAGATTTCGAGCTTAGAGCCCCATGCAGCTGGCCTGAAGGGCAAAGTCTTTGTTCTGGATTTTCTTAGAGCCTGAAACGGCGCCTTCGAAAAGGACGGTTTCTTTGATTAATTCAGCGCCGTTTTCTTTGAACCATGGGCTGCCGTGTTTCTCATATCCCTCTTTTACCTGAACTCTTAAGTATCCTGTTGAGATGATGACCGGAGCTACGAAGCGAGTAAGTTTTCCTTCCGCTTTTAGGGGAAGAAGTTTTGCGTTGATATCATATTTGTTTCCACTAATACTTGCGGTGTAGATACTAAAGTCTGATTTATCTATAAAGGTGATGCTGCAATGAACTTTAGAGGCCTTAATATCTTCATTAGCATTAGTAACTAAAGACGAGCTTAAGTTATAACGGCCTTTTTCAATTCCAAGAATACCTAGGTACTCGTGAAAGACAATATTGAGCCTTTCAGTGTTGTTTAGTTTCTCCCATCTTGATTGATTCACATGTATTTCTAAAATAGAGGGATAGTTCTTAGCAACGAAGCCTTTTTCTTTTGGGCAGCGGTAGTCGCCCATTTTAGAACAGAGCTTATAATCGATAAAGTATATTTTGGTATGCCTTGTGGCCTCGATAAATTGATCTAAATCAAAGTTCTCAAAATCTTTATTACTTGTGAAGACAAGGGACTTCTGAGATTCGATCTGAGAGATGATCTCTTCAGAGATTCTCGCGAAACTAAGGGCCTCTTCGTCTCCGCCGTTGCCTTCTCTTCCTAAAGAAATAGAAAGCTCTTCTACCTCTTTATCAAACTTCGCCGGTTTTTCTTTATCAATAAGCTCTCTTCTTTCAGGAATTTTAAGACCGTTCAATATTTTAAGGGTGATCTCAAGCTCAATTGATTCTTTTGTTATGGGTTTTTTCATCAATTCAACCAGGTAAGTTTTTTCTTGAGCAAAAAGAGAACTACTAAGGCACAAAAGAATTAATATTTTAAATAGCATCTTGCACCTCTTCTTTTTGACTCTCTACAAGGGGGAAAAGTGAAACACCTAATTGGTAGAGGCAATCGACTTCGTTTGTCTCTTCTAAAAAAGCACATAGCTTTCTTCTAAATTCTTTGATGATTGGTTTGGCGGCCTTAACCTTATCAATTGAAGTCGCCATCATAATAGATGACTGATCTCTTCTTTCTATGTTCGTATTTCTGAGGGCGTCTTTTGAGAGGTCAATTAAGGTTTCTTGATAAAGCTTATTCGCTATTGAGACTTCTCCATTTTCTAGAACGTGGGAGCTTAGACCGTTTGTTGAATCTATCCACTCTCCTTTACTGTTAATGACTAATAACTCAGTTTTTACCAGGCGAGAAATAAGCATTTTAACTTCGCTCTCAGTAATACCTAATTTTTCACCCATCCAGGCCTCTGAGTTTTGAAAGTCTGAGAAGTTTAAGAGCTCTAAAAAGGCGTAGTGCCTCCAATCTTTTATGATTTCAAAATGAGATTGTTTTAAAATGGTATGGCCCTCTCTAGCTTTTTTAAGCCTAAAGCTTCTCACAGTATTTTCTTCTTCAAGCTTTATTAAAGAAGCGCTAATGAGGGCCTTATCAACAATAAGCTTGTCTTTAACGGAGAGGAAAAGATCAAGTGAGACTTCTCTTTTACCACTAAGAATTTTAGAGAGAAGAGAGCTGTCTATCCCAAGAAATAGAGCATAGGCGCGCATAGAGAAGCTTTTGTTCTTTATTTTTCTAAGCTCAAAGTCTTGACTTAAAACTTCGTTTAAAAGGGATAGATCTGTTTTCATACCTCTTTATTTTAGAGGGATTTTAGGCCTAAAAGGGTTTCGTTGAAAAAAAGTAAGCCCCTGTAAACATTTAAGACAGTCTAGTTTATTCAATGAAAACAGTTACTTGCTACTATGAATTTTTCACCCGTGGACAAATACCTGTCCTCACATATTGAATGTAACCCATTGCAGCATTTCAAATTTCTGTTAATTTCACCCCACACGAAACTTGAAAACAAAAGGAATCAACATGAAAACAATTCTAACAATAGCAGCTCTTTCAATCGGCCTTAACGCCAATGCCAATCTTCCTAGTACTCCTGAAAACTATATGATCTGTCAGGTTGAATTAACTAAAGAGGGTAAGACTTTATCAAGTCATCAAATTACAACCTTTCACCCTAGCAGATCAGTTTATCAAGTAGGTCCTAGGACTTATCACTACTCTGCGACAGCGGCTTCAAACTGTGTCTCTCAACCTTTTAATAAAAAATATAATAAAGAACACCTCTATAGAGAGAAAAGAACGAAGAGCTATATTGATCTTTGTTATGTCATCTCTAATGGAGTGGAGGAAGGTAGAGATGGAACAGCTGACTTCTACTTGGCGAGAAGGTCAATAAAGGAAATCTTTAAGTTTGATTATTTAAATAGAACTAATCCATTAAAAGTAACAGGAACTGATGTTAATGATCAAATCATTGGAGATTACGAGGTTAAAGCAAACTGCGAAAACAAGATGCTCTCCCCTCTAGATTCACTTTGGACGAAGATTAAAAAAGAAAGACTTGGACTTTAATAACTAACTATCTTTAAAGGAGATAAACATGAAAACATTATTATTAATAACTATTTTACTTGGATCACTAAACGCATTTGCTAAGACAAATAAATCAATTGAAGGAGTGATCAGACAGGTTTCCTGTAACCGCCCAACGGGACTTGGAATCTTTGAATTACAAACAAGAAAAGGAAAAACCATAACGAACACTTGGTACAAGGTTGAATCTAAAGCGCTTTGTTCTGATACTTCCGATCACAGGCTCTTTCTTTTTGATACTTCAAAGCTAGCTGGTATTGGCGCTGATAACACAATGAACAGAGACCTTAGCATTAGTAAGCTTATCTTTGATGATCAAGGCATGGTTATTGATATAGAAAAGGTTGGATCTGTTGATGTTCTTAAGTTTTCTAAGAAAGTTAAACGCTACAAGAACGTAGGAGTTCATGAGGCGAACGCCTGGTTCTTTCAAATGGCCCATGGAATTAATATTAACTAAGAGTGCATAAAAAAAGGGAGCAACTAGGCTCCCTTTTTTATTTATATAAATATTTTAATTCTAAGCTTCTCTAATAACGTATTTGTCTTTACCAGCATCCACCATTTCTTTCAGCTCTTTCCCAACCTTAAAGAAAGGAACTTTCTTAGGTGGTACCTTAACGACTTTACCCGTCTTAGGGTTTCGTCCTTCGTAGGCCTTGTAGTTTCTGTTGGCGAAAGATCCAAATCCTCTGATTTCAATTCTTTCGTCTTCATATAGAGTTTTAATACAGCTATCAAAACAAATATTAACTACAGTCTCAGCTTGCTTATGGGTGATGTTTGCTTGCTTTTCTAGAGCTGCAATCAAATCGGCCTTTGTCATATCTCTCTCCTCTATGGATGTAATACTATCAGTAAGTTGTACTAGCCTTCTCGGTAGACTCGCCAAATAACTAAAGGGTTAAGTGCCTATTATTTCTTAAATAATAACACAAGTTCGCGATATCCTTGCATGGCACCATTTTGAGGCAGGTTTTCAGTTGTGAATTTACCTTCAAAACTCCTTAAGTATCTATTATTACAAGGTTTATGTCTAGGTTAGGGCGATTCCACCTTTATAAAGGCTATTCGCGATAAAATAGAGGCAGTAGGCAAGAAATGCCTAAAGAGCATGGGAATAACTGACGAAAAGCTTATAGGTAGAAAAAAATATGAAGCAACATGAATTAAGAGATTTACAAGGATTAGGACTAAAGAGGCTTGCCTCTTTATTGGCCCTCCTTTGTCTTTTAACTTCATGTATTAGCGATGGGGGAAGAAAGGGCCGCGCTCTTATAAAAGACTTCTCAATCGAAACTGATGGCGGCTCCGCTAATTGTACAGGGGCCTATAGAGTTTCTGATGCTTCTTGCTTAAGCGCCTGCCCAGCTGACGTAACTCACGCTGCAACTGATGCTGAGCTTACCACTACAATTAGCGAAGTTGAAAATAGCACCAGCTTAACTGATGAAAGTAAGGCTCAGGTCTTAGCAGAGATTGAAGCTGCGCAATTTGTTTGCCTTGAAGGTTCTGGCATTATCCGTCCTGTGAATTCGGTTTTTGTTAAAAAAGATTTTTGTTCTTGTATTGGAAATAAGAGAGACATTGTTAATAATTGTGATCAGTTTTGTTCTGGAAAGAATGCTGCTGATCAAGCGGCGACTTTATATGGCTCTGTTACAGTGGGTCCTGATGTTGAGCTTAACCCGGCGCTTGGAACACTAGCTAACTGGTGTACTGTTGAGATCAACGAAGAAACCGGTCCTAGTTGTGTTCTTGAAGTTGATGATGGAAGTTCTAAAGAGTTCTTAACGATCAATATTCCTCAAGGGTCAAATACCTTTACAGTAAATATTGGGTCACTTGAAACGAACAAAGTTTATATTGCTAAGATTGTTGAAAATGGATCAGGATCTAATGCTAGCTCTGATACTTTTCAACTTTACCGTATTCCTCAAGACGACGGATCAACGACGAATAACTCACCACTGAAGATCATGCCTTCATCTTTATACACATGTATCTTTAGAGATGGGACTCAAGGAAATGATAATAATTTTGAAAATGCGGCAAGAGTTCATTATATGTTTGCCTCAAACGCAACCCCACCGCCAATGCCTGCTAATAATACTTTTGATATCTGTCATGATGTAAATACTAATGGAGCTATCGACTCTCCTCTCTACCCGAGATTAGAGCTTGTGCCACAGCACCTTGCCCTATGGGACTTTAGTGATATTCGTTTTGCTGATGCTAACGCAGACGGAAACCCTGATATCAATAAGCTTTTAGAAGATAGGCTTCTTAATGAATATAACGAAGTCAGAACTGTAGGTCTTTTTGGCCTTCTGCCATGGCCTAACTTCCCTCTAGCAACAACTAACCCTAACTTAGGTTTTATCATGCAGGCCTTTATTAACCCTCAATCAGGACGTGGATTTTGCCCTGGTCAAGAGGAGTATAACGGCTCAACTGGGGATAACCTCTTTAGAGTCTTAAAAGAAGTTGTCGGTGTTGATACAGAGGGTCTGTTCATGTCCGAGCGAGAGCCCATTGTTATTCCTAACGGAGATGGCACCTTTAACTTAGCCCCAAATGATTTTCTTATGATCAGAGAAGGACAGTTAAAGAAGATTTGGTTTTATTTTGAAAACAATCAACACTTTGTTCCTGATGAAATAACTTCAGCTTCAAAGACAGTTCACTTTTACTGGCCACCAGATGAAGTGAATCCTTATGTTAAGAAGTCTTCTCAGAGAACGTATACGATTCGTGCTCCTGAAGATCTCGGTCAAGGGGGAGCAACCTCTGGGCTTAATACTTCTATTAGACCACCTGATAAACGTTTTGCCTGTATTCCTAGCGTTGATTAAGAATAAGTTTTCTGAATGACGGCCCAGATAGGCTTAATCTCTGAAGAAAAGAAGAACCAGATCACCCATAATTTAATCACACTAAAGAGAATAAATTGGCGAAAACCTTTTGAAAAAGCCTCTGCAGCTGAATAATTCATCTTTTTTCTATGCGCCTTTAAACGCCATCCTATAAACATCAAGAAGATATTGACACCGGCGAAAGTGAGCAAGCGCTTACGGTCCTTAACGATACCAAAGAACTTACTAGTGGCCTCCTCATCTCTTAAAAAATGAGTCAAGAACTCATGGGACTTAGGCACCATCTTAAAGAGAGGGGCTGCTTTAGACTTATCAACTTGAGTTCGTATATTCTCTAAGGCAGTTTCATAAGGTACCGAACTAAGTCCTTTAGTGACTGCCTTAAGCTTCTCAGCAAGAAGGTCACTAGTACCTCCCATAAGCTTCATAACGTCCTTATTGGGCAGCTTAGAGAGGGCATTCTTCATCATCTCATTGGTCTCTTCAGTACTAAGCTCCCCAGCTTCCATCTTTCTAAAGCCTTCAGGGTCAATCTTTCTCAAGGACTCAAGCATCGTCCCAATATCATTTTTAGAGATGCCTTTTTCTTTCAATTCTTTATTTAATTTAGCATTTCCACCGGGAAGTGGGTCTTCTTCAAGAACTGCTTCTTGATCAAGGCCTAACTCTTCTGATGTTGAGACATCTGATTCAAGAGACTCAATATCTAGGCCGGCATCGTCTTGAGAAAAAACTGGCCCTCCAAGAAGGAGGACCAGAATAAGAACTGTGAAAATTTTATTTTGATTATGCACTAACGGCTGAACTTGATTTACCTGCATTGAGGCGATCAAAGAAAAGCGTTACAGGAGCTGCAATAAAGATTGAACTATAAGTACCAACGAAAACACCTAGTGAGATAGCAAAGAAGAAATCCTTAATCGCTCCACCACCAAAGATGAACATAGTAACTGAGATAAAGAGAGTCGTTCCTGAAGTAAGAATAGTACGAGAAAGTGTCTCATTAGCAGCATTATTAATATGCTCACCAAGATCGCGTCCTGCGTGTTTCTCTTCGTGTTCTCTCACTCTATCGTAGATAACAACCGTATCATTCACCGAGTAACCAATAACAGCAAGAAGCGCCGCCACTGTTTGAAGAGTAAACTCTGTCCCAGTAAAAGCGAAGATTCCTAGAATAATAGTGACGTCATGAAAGAGAGCCACAATAGCTCCTGGAGAATACTTAAAATCAAAACGAAGACCAATATAGATCATAATGGCAATCAGTGCCCAAAGCATGGCCTGGAATCCAGAGATTCTTAAGTTTGCTCCGGCTTTTGGACCAACAATATCAACCTTTCTGATATTGAGACCTTCATTCTTGTAAGTCGTGTTTAAAAGAAGAGACATCTTCTCAGTCACTTCATTTAAGTTTTCATCTGAGGCCTGAACCTTAATAAGGTACTCATTATCAGCTTTCTCACCAATGGTTTGAACCAAGGCACCTTTAAATCCGTTCTTAACTAAGGTTGTACGGATAGCATCAAGATTCATCTGCTGCGCAAACTTAACCTGAACTTCCGCTCCCCCTCTAAAGTCGACCCCGTACTTCATCTTTGAGAATAGTCCAAAGAGACTAAGACAAACCAAGATGAGTGAGACGACAGCCGTCTTTGGGAACTTCGAGATGAAGTTTATATTTATATCGTGTCTAATTACTTCCATCATAAAAATAATCCTTTTCCTAAATTGAAAGGTCCTGACCTTCTACTTTGTTCATATAAAATTCAAATAAAAGCTTCCCTACAAAGTAGGCTGAATAAACAGTGGCCACAATTCCGATAAGGAGTGTGACGGCGAAACCTCTAATTGGACCAGTACCAAAATTTAAGAGACAAATACCAGCTAAGGCAGTTGTAATGTTTGCATCAACAATCGTTAAAAAGGCTGACTCAAATCCACTCTCAACGGCCTTGTAATTTCCAACGCCCTTTCGAATCTCTTCTCGAATCCTTTCATAGATAATAATATTTGCATCCACGGCCATACCAACTGTAAGAGCGATACCAGCAATACCAGGAAGAGTAAGAGTTGCCTCTAGTCCTACCAAACAAGCGAGGATAAAAAGAATATTCAATGAGAGGGTCATCATAGCGATTCCACCGGCCATCTTGTAATAGATGAGGATGAAAAGGAAGACCACGATACAACCGATGATTGAAGCGTAACGAGCTTTAACAATTGAATCTTGACCAAGGGAAGGCCCGACTGATCTTTGTTCTTGAAAATCAAGCTGCACAGGAAGAGCACCAGCTCTAAGAACTAAGGCAAGATCTCGCGCTTCTCGCATAGATTGATCAAAGCCTCCACGGCCAAGAGTAATCTGAGCACGACCACCACCGATCTTCTCATTAATATTTGGAGCTGAATAAACATTACCGTCTAAGACAATGGCCATTCTCTTCCCAACATTATCACCAGTTAGTTGTTCAAAAAGTTTCGCCCCTTGGGACTTAAACTCTAGAGAAACATAAGGCTCATTCTTTTGTTGATCAATCTGAACTCTAGCATCTTGAAGCTCATCCCCAGTTAACTTTGGGTTTGATTCAATTAAGTAGGGAATTTGAGCTTCAGTTTCATTGTTAAACTTTGAAACTCTTTTTTCAAAAGCTAATTCAAATCCAGGAGGAAACTTAGATCTTAAGTGATCGTTAAGTTTTGCTATATAAAGAGAGAACCTCTCCCCTTTCTTATAAACAATTCCAGCAGCAGTAGCTTCGTCGATCCAGCCCTGAACAGTAGCTCCGGAGACTTCGTCGTTAACCATCTTAAAAGAAAGCTTGGCCGTCTTACCGATAAGCTCTTTAGCTCTATCAATGTCTTTTACACCAGGAAGCTGAACGATGATTCTATCGTTACCTTGAGAAATAATTTCTGGTTCAGTTACACCAAACTCATCAATTCTATTTCGAATAACTTCAATTGATTTTGAAACAGACTGTTCTTCAATTTGAGTCTTAGCAACTGTTGCCATACCAAATTGTAGAGTCGCCCCTTCTTCAGATGTTAGTCTTAGGTAACTTCCAAAGTATTGCCTGATTCTGTCTTTTGCTTTTGAAGCATCTGCAGGGTTTGTTAAGATAATAGAATGTCTCGGATCTGAGATTTCTGTTTTATCAACAACTCCAACCTTAGCTCCAATACCATCATCATTGAGAACAAACTCAATCCTTCTGGCGTAGCCTTTGATCTCATCAAGGTAGACCTTGTTAAAATCAATTCCTAAGATCATATAGAGTCCACCCTGAAGGTCGAGTCCTAGATTAATCTTAGATTTAACGGGATAATTACTCTCTTCCCCAAAATTCATTGCTGTTGGGATAACAACCACAATAGACATGACTGTTACAATTAAGAGAAAGGTAAATCGATACCACCAACTTCTTTTCATTTAAAATTCCTTCTTTATAGATGAAGGCTATTATAAGGCAGAAGGGCTTAGTTTTAAAAGACTTAAGTTTTTAGAATCTTAAGAGAGTTTTTCTGGGTCGGCTTTTTGTTCTACTGCGTCAGTTGTGACGCCAGTGATCTTCTGGTCCGCTTCTTCTTTTTTCTTCTTCTCGATTAACTCATCAAGCTTTGCGTCTTCGACTTCTTCATTTACTTGAGTCATTAGATCATCTTTCGCTTTTTGAAACTCGCGAAGACCCTTGCCGAGCCCTTTAGCGAGCTCGGGAAGTTTTTTAGGCCCAATAAATATCAGTGCTAAAATGAGAATAACAACGACTTCTGTTGCGCCTAGTCCAAACATTATTTTTCCTTTTTCTCTTCGTAGATCATGCTGGCCTTACCGCCGGCTTGTGAACGAAGAACTTTTAATTTGTTTCCACCTTCAGTTTCTAACGTAATTATTTTATCTGTTAGTCCGTGAATAGTTCCGATGATACCTGATTTCGTAAAGATTTCATCACCTTTAGTTAAAGAATCAAGCATTACTTGTTCTTCTTGAAGCTTCTTCTTTTGAGGACGAATCATGAGGAAATAGAAAATGATGAAGATAATAACAAAGGGTGCGAACTGTGCCATAGCGGCTGGTTGTCCGGCTGCACCGGCTTCTTGAGCATATGCTGTTGAAAATAAAAAATCCATTCTGTCTCCGAGATTTAACTTATTTGATTAGCTGTGTAGCGTTTATAAAATGACTCATAAAAGACGTCAAACTTACCTTCTAAAATTGCTTCCCTTGCTCTTCGCGTTAATTCGATAAAAAAGTAGAGATTGTGGTAAGTCATGAGAAGTCCAGCCGTATACTCTCCAACATTAAATAAATGACGCAAATAGGCACGGCTATACCTTTTAGTCAGAGGGCAATTAAGTTCAGGGTCAATGCCCTTTGGGTCCTCTTTATATCTTTCATTCTTTATATTCATGGGGCCATCAAAGGTAAAGACTTGCCCGTTTCTAGCGTTACGGCTGGGTAGAACGCAGTCAAACATATCAATCCCTGCGCGGATTCCGTTTAAAATATCAAGGGGCTTCCCGACTCCCATCAAATAGCGAGGCTTATGGGCCGGCATTTTTGGTGTAAAATCATTAAGGAACTCAACCATCTCTTCATTTTTTTCACCAACGCTTAGTCCACCTAGAGCAAGACCAGGAAAGTCTAATTCCTCTAAGCGCTCT
Source organism: uncultured Halobacteriovorax sp. (assembly GCA_913061265.1). Classification (GTDB taxonomy): domain Bacteria; phylum Bdellovibrionota; class Bacteriovoracia; order Bacteriovoracales; family Bacteriovoracaceae. The sequence goes on from CAJXVS010000008.1 coordinate 23,767, forward strand.
AAGCATTCCATTCTAATATCTTGATGAAGCCCACCTTGAACGATCCCAAAAAGATTTTGATGCGGCTTTAATTCATAGTCTTTGCAACGCTTGGCCCATCTCACCGTAAGCTCCATTGATTTATGAAGCGCTTCCTTAGTCGCCGGTAGTGCTGGGCACTCATCGAAGACCATGACAATATCAGAGCCTAAGGCCTTCTGAATCTCCATAGACTTCTCTGGTGTAAACATATGATAGCTGCCATCAATATGAGACTTAAACTTAACTCCCTCTTCAGTGACTTTATTTAAATCACTTAAAGAGAAAACCTGAAAGCCCCCTGAGTCCGTAAGGATTGGGCCACTCCAGTCCATAAAACCATGAAGCCCACCACCGACTTTCTCGATCAGTTCATGACCTGGTCTTAAGTAGAGATGATAAGTATTGCCTAGAATGATCTGGGCCTTCATCGACTCTATATGAGAAGTCTCTAAGGTTTTAATGGCCCCTCTTGTGCCAACGGGCATAAAGATAGGTGTTTGAATATCACCATGGGCCGTCTTAATAGTCCCGGCCCTAGCATTTTGAGACGTTCCCTCTAAAGTAAAAAAACTCATGACCAACGTCCCTTTCTTTTTATCAGCATTGCATCCCCATAACTAAAGAAGCGGTATTTAAAATCTATCGCCTCTTTATATAACTCTAAAGTCTTCTCTCTTCCAACTAGTGCGCTCACAAGCATAATCAATGAGCTCTTAGGAAGATGAAAGTTTGTAATCATTCCGTCTATTGATAGCACTTTCTTACCTGGATAGAGGAAGATATCGGTTTCATAGATTTGATCTGCCACTAAGTCACTAGGCATAGATTCTAAGACACGAAGGCTAGTCGTTCCCACACAGATTAACTTAGTAGCCTTTTTAATTAATTCTAAATTCTCAGCATCAACAAAGTACTTTTCACTATGCATCTTATGTTCACCTATCTCTTCGGTTTTAACCGGAAGGAAGGTTCCAAGGCCCACATGTAAAGTAACATAGGCGATTTCGATTTTTTTATCTTTTAAACGCTTTATTAATTCAGGCGTAAAATGAAGCCCCGCTGTAGGAGCTGCCACTGAACCTAGCTCTTTTGCATAGATGGTTTGATAAGTACTCTTATCTAGTTCATCAGAGAGACCACCTCTAATATAGGGAGGAAGAGGGACGATCCCAATCTTCTCTACGACCTCTTTAGCACTAAAATCAGAGAACATAACTTCAAAGGTTCCCTCTAAAACTTTAGAGATGGTGCAGCTTAATCCCTTTTCAAAAAGGATCTTATCCCCCACTCGTTTCTTAGAACTGCTCTTTAGTAAAGCTGGATAGGCGCCATTATTTGCATCGAGGCTTAGGATAAAGACTTCAACCTTAGCTCCGGTTTCCTTTTTCCCAAAGAGCCTACATGGATAGACCTTTGATCTATTCAAGACCAAGGTACTTCCCTCTGGGAGCTCTTCGACTATCTTAGTAAAGCTAGCGTGATCAACTCTTTGTGTTTCTTCATTATAGATAAGAAGTTTAGAAGACTCTCTATCAGTAACCGGACGCTCTGCGACAAGTTCTGTCGGTAACTCGTAATCATAAGAGCTTAGCTTTAAATCTTCTTCATTATATGTCATCATTTAAGAGTGTTTGTACCCAATCTGAATACTATTCGACAAGCGGCCCTCCTCCTTTTTTTAGGATCTTTAGGAGCGCAGGCCAATGAAACAAGCCTCTATGATGAGCTCAGCTTTTTAGAAGAGGCTTCAAAGACCGTGGAAGTTAACCTTCCTGGTGAGAATGAGATCAAACCCAAGGTAGAATGGATTGTTGATGAGGTCTCAACCGGTCAAGCTGGTATCTTAAAGAAAGAATTACCAAAACCACTAGCACCTTTTAATGGCGCAGTTCATAAAGACAAAAAAAAGCTTAGATATCGTTCCCGTTAACCTGAGCTTTTGTTACACTTTCCCCTATGAAAATTCACGCCTCAATCCTCTTTGTATTTGTACTAGTCATTTCTGCCTTTTCATCCAAAAGTTTGGCCGGCGATAGTGCCTTTAGCGTCTCTTTTGGCCCAGTTCAAATAGGTGACTCCAGAGTCCCACTAGAACTTAATGATTTTAAGGTGGAAAAAGAATTTAAAAGCCCTTTTGTAAAATCAAACCTCATCAAGGGTTCTGTCCAATGGATAAGAAGTAGCAGCAACCTTCTTACTCCAAGGGCCCGTATGGGGATTCATATCTTGAAGAACCAAAACAATATCCATATTGAGTTTGGTGGAAAAAACGTCATCCCTCAAAAAAGAGGCAAGTATCTTTATACTGAATTATTTGTGAACCTTTTTGACCCAGGAGTTATTAAGATCGTTCAAAGTAATACGGTCATCGAAAAGCTTCATACCTTTTCTGAGATCATCGACAAGAAGAAGAACACTAAGTTAATCGATTATAGCTGTGTAAGATATGGACTAAATATAAAAGGTCTTGATGATGTTTATATGAGCGTTGGTTGCCGCTTGGAGAGAGTTGGTACTTGGGGATACGAAAAGCCCTTCTTAGAGGTTACTTTCTCTGCCACTAATATTTCTCTTATCAATGGAAAGAAACCGCCTTTTACTACCTTTATAAAAGATAACTCTCCTGTCTCTTTTAAGGTTGTAGATCAAGAAGGTAAACATAGGTCAGTTCAATTAGAGGCCAGGTTACCTAAAAGATTAAACAGAGTGAAGACCGCTTTTGGCTTTGGTCCTGCCGGGCTTTACGGAGAATCGGTCATTAAAAAAGATGACTGGAAGATCGCTCCAGTTCTCTACCTTTATGGAAAACTAGAGCTGACCCGCCACACCAGCGTAAGAGTCTTTGATGCCCTGGCCTACAACAAGACCATCTTTAATAATTCTGGATTCTATTTTGCCTATCAATTAGCAGACGCTCTTGATGGGCGCCTTGAGATCGTTCCCCTTTTAGGGGCGCAAGGACTTTATTTCAAGCAAGGTGATGGACTCTCTGAAGCGCAAAATAAAGTTATCTTCCCTCAAGGAGCTGAAATCAATTATAAGAATGCTTTTGGAGTAGAGAATTACCTTATAAGCTTTGGAATCTTCCTCTCTACTCAAAGTGACGTAGAATACACGAATACTTGGGTGCGATGGGGAAAAGGTCCTTTTTGGGAGTTTAATTATATTACTTGGGGGCAAAATGGATATGTCTCTAAGATGGCGGGTCTCTCTATAGGCCTTCCACTTATGAACTTCTTTTAATCTTCACCTATTGAATCAAGAAGCGCCTGCTTCTTTCTTTGCTCGTCTTCGAAGTTCTTTACATCAGAGCCGACTTCATTGATCTTCGAAACAGGGCTTGCCTTCTTAAAAGTGCTAACCCCTTTTTCCGCAATAGCTCCTCCAACTTCAAGAACCTTTCCCATCACTGACTTGATCATACCGCCGGTTTTTGTTTTACCAGCGGCTTCGCCTACATTTTCACTTATCTGAGAGATCGTTTTCCTTTGCATCTTAGAGCGCTTACTTTTCCACTCATCTTTTATAAGATTGCTGGCCTTTGGATCATAAAGATCGATTCCACTTCCCTTTGATAGTTTACTCCAGTTAATCTTCTCTACCCATTTATCTTCGGTGACCGTTTCAATCATGCCATCATTTTTTATTAAGGTCCCTTGTTCTTGCATAACAAATGTAGACTTTTTAGGGTCTATACCAAAGACCTTAACAATTCCTTCTCTTACTGCTAACTGAGAGCGTCCCTTAGTCTTGTTGTGTAAGTAAAGAAACTGAGTTCCTCTTATTTGTAATTTTGATACGGGGGATGTGATCTCTAAGAAGTGGCTCTTTCCTTGGTTAACAAAGTCTACCAGGAGAGCTCCTTTTTTAAGATCGAAGATATTGTACTGCATATTAATATCAGAGCGTTCGCGGCTTTGAATTTTAGTGATCTTAAATTCAGAACCAGAGAAGACCTTGATGGTTGAATTATTAGCAAAGCTTAATATAGCGACACTTTTTTTATGAGTAATGATTTCATCTTTAAAACCGAGGACCATTCCTTTTCTTACATCAACACTAATTCCCTTTTTTATTACCTCTACCGACCCTGTAAAATTGCGAAGGATGACTTTTCTTTCCTGGGATATTTTAAAGGCCGTATTTCGAACCGGAGCCTCTTTCGCCTCAGCTATCTTGGCCTTAGGAGAAGCTTTTCCTTTAAACATCTGTCCTGGGCGCATGCGAATCATCATGCCTGTATAAACAATCATGATGAAAGAAATAAGATAGAAGAGTTTTTTAATCATTCCCCACTATTATAAGAGATGTAGAGAAATTTTATAGAGGAAAAATACTATCTTTTATAAAGGGAGAACGCCAAGATCGGATCAAGTTTTTTAATCAACTTTTCAAGGTTTAAGACTAACTCATCAATAAAGCTCTTTAAGACCATAAAGCCTGAGTAGCTTGTTACGTTGTTCAAGAGATCTTGTAAGATTCCCTCAAGTATAGAGATAACAGGAGCAAGGCCCAATTTCTTAACAAGAGCATCAAAGAGGTTTGTAGCTTCTTCAACATCTTGTCCTTTATTAGTCACAACAAATAAGGGGTTCTTAGTTTTAGTGTTCATACTGCTCGTTCCATTTTGTGATAATCCCTGCAAGCCCACTAAAACGTTTTTGAAGGGGTAGGTATTCTTTAGACTTATAAGAAAAAACCGATTTCTTCTGGGCCTGGCTTTTTACTAATTGGGCACGGTTGAAAAAAGGATCAACCGTCAAAGCATGTTCTCTCTCTTCTGTGATCACTTTTAAATCTTTAGATTCTTGCTTGCGCCTTAGATCAACCATATTTGGTATATGAGCTAAGACATCAGGGGCCCTAGTAATTCCCATTTCACTAACATCACCTAAGACATCATAAAAATGAGCAAGACCTTTTCTTGAAAACTCATCCGCTTTAAAAGGAATCATTACCCCTTGACTAGCGCAGAGAATATTCACTACAAGTAGACCTAGTGTAGGGGGACAATCAACAATTATATAATCATATCTCTTTAAAAGATCGTTCTTTTCTAGGAATGTTTTTAGGATCAATTGCCTAGGAGAATTTATCCCTGCAACTGAAAGTTCAAAACCACTTAACTCTTGCCCGGCCGGGAGAAGATCAACCCCCTTATCTTTTATTAAAACATCATCAACTAAAGAGCCAACATGAAGGGCCTTAAGCTCTCGAATACTATTGATAAGGAGATGATGGATATGGGTTTCGCCTGTTTTTTCCGCATCAAAAAGAAGGGAGAGGTTGGCCTGAGGGTCAAGATCGAGGCAGAGAACCTTATGCCCTTCTTCAGCTAAGGCAAAGGCAGTATTATAGGCCATAGTCGTCTTCCCAACGCCACCCTTTTGATTAAGAAAAGAGATAACCTTCCCTTTAGGTAAATCATCAGCATGAGGTTGTTCTTTAAACTTTGAAAAAAATGAAGCCATGGCCTTTTCCTTTAAGTATTCGAATAAGAAAATAGTAACAAGAGCTGACTCAGGGGAAAAGTTTACTTTTTATGAATGTAAAGGAATCAAGACCTTAGTCGATAGAAACGACGCGTTATTCTGAGTAACCCGTGACTGGGGCAACACATCTAAAGCCTACATCGATCATGGTGTCTTTCTTATCTGTTTCCGTGAAGTTAGTTTGCCCAGCCGCTGATTGGACCGTACTAGCATTTCCACTAACAATGGCAAAAGCGAAGGTACTGGCCACTCCATCATTATTGATAGCGCTTACTATATCTCTTGGAACAGAAGTTACATTCCCTGCAGTATCTCTAAGAGTCACTTGAATTTGACCTGTAACGGCGTTAGCTGACACAACTTCCGCTGCTGTATTAGCAGAGAGGTTAATAAACTCTAGATTAGGAGTTACTCCTGTTCCAACTTGAACAATAGTAACGTCTCCTACGGTTAAATAACTTCTAGCAGAATCCGTACAAGGAAGAAGCTCTAAGGCATAGACACCAGCTCCAGTGCCATCTAAGTAAGATCCCCCAGTGGCCATGCCACCACAACCAGTTGCCTCTGCGGCAATAGTAGCAGAATCAAAGTTAACAATATCATCTCTTAGCTGAGTCGAAGTGATCCCTGAAGTTGGCCCGATTTCAAAGAGAAAGTCTAAGATATTGGAAGCCGAAAAGTTTGAATTAAAGTCAGTCACTACAGGTAGTCCCATGGGTATCACGAAGCGACCTGCGCTGTTTCTTTCATCCTCTAAGGCCCAAGAATCGATTCCACCATCACAAGCATCATCAGAATTTGAATCCACACAAGGGCCTATAGCACCATCTAATAAGTATTTTTTAAACCACTGATCAGAGCCATCACCGTAGCGCATGTCTGTCCCTGTAGTAGCAAGGGCACTTGTGTCTCCAGTGATCTGCGCTTCACAAAAAGAAGCTCCATAGCGGTCCCCTGCATTTAATAAGGTCACATCTGACCAAGTCGTAAGACCGTCAGTATTCACATAGCAAGTAGCGCCGTCTAAATAATAAGTTCCAATGGCCGCAGTAAAAGTCGCTGAAGGATCACCCCCGCCTGTACACTGGCTATTAGCAGTATTACACCCCGTTCTTGAATAAGGACAAGTGCTATGACAATTGAATCTTTCGTTAGTCCACTCAGCAACATTCCCGACATGATCTTGAACACCAAAGCGAGACTTACAAGTATTGGTTTGATTACTACCGGTCATCATACTTCTGATATTAGAAGTTGCTGTCCCAGGCAGAGAATAAAAAGTATTAGAATCAGGCACTGCTACATCAGAATAAGTAGCAGCGAAACCATTCGCTTGAGAACTATTACACTTAGCAGAACTATTAAGAGAAAGACCTGTTTCGATAGTTGTTAGATTAGCGTCAGTATTATTATCTGTATCCCAAAGGCTATAGGCCATTTGCTCTTTTCTAGATGGAAGAGTCTTAGAAATGGCTGCAGGAGCGGCAAACCCAATTGAACCTGTCTGGCTCCACGTTTGGTTTGAGCAAAAAGTATTACTATTAGTTTGAGAAATATTTACTAAGGGAGGAAGATGACCTTTTATATAGCCAGCAATGGCACTTGCTCCAGTTACTTCTGCCCAATTCCCTGCTCCAGTTCCCGTTGCTGCATAACACTTTCCATTTGATCTTGAATAATAAATATCTCCTATAGCAGTGGCTAAAATACCGGTGTCAGTTATAGGATCATTAATCCCAATACAACTTCCATCTGCCGTTCCGCTACATGTAGGCGCTCCTGAGTAATCACAACCGGCTTCAAAGCGGTCAACAATAAGATCTTGCCCGATATCGTAGAAGTTTCCACCAGGAACACCGCCACTATCTCCAGGACCTTCATAAGAACATCTATAGTTATTATTGGGATCAATAGAAGTCGAATTCATAAGCGTACATATTGAACTATTCACCATCCATCTGTGGACGAAAACCGTATTATCAGGCGGAGAGAGAACTCTTAAGAGCTTAAAGACTTCATCAGTATTAGTTGATATGCCTTGAATGATAGGCCTTACTTCGTAGTAATAAACTGTATTTGGAATTGGTGGATAAATTGAATTGATTGCGTTATCCGTAAAGGTCGTTGTAGAAGAAGAAATTGTATTTCTATTAATAGGAGCATTGTAATTAAATTGGTCACTCTCCAACCTTCTAAAGACCTGGTGCTCTGAAATAGATTCACTAGCAGGAATAGGATCGAAGGCTTCCCACTCGATAGTGATCTCACCAGCTGCGTTATAAACAACCCAGTTACTATTAGTAGCGGCCGTTGATCTATAACAAGTTGAATTGGTTTCATCAAAATAGAATTGGTTTCTATCTGTTGCCGTATAGGTTCCGTTTGGATCGGCCGTACCGATACAACTTGCCCCTAAAGCATTACAATCCGTTATAAGATAACTAGGCGTGACCGCGCAATAAGTATTAAGTGCTGTCCAAGTCGTTCCTGCTGCTGCTGCCTTATAACACTGATTATTAGCTGAATCGTAATAAAGAACATTAGCAGCATCAGCTGTCACAACACCATTTGGTGTAGAGGTCCCTTTACAGATTCCCCCTGCCCCACATTTATCAACATTGAATGAGCAGACAAAGTTTTCATCCCCTGTGACTGCGCTATCTTCAATAAACTGATCAAACTTATTAAACTTAGGCCCCTCTGCTGTAATATTCTTCCAACCATTATGAATGGCAGAAAAACCGTTCACTGTAAAAGCAAATTGATAACTAGCACTGGCACCACTTAAATCTTCAGTCGTAATTGTAATATTCGCAGTCCCTGTCACACCAATTTGCGGCGTAATGTCTAAACGAAAGGTCTCTTCCCCTTCACTTGTTGCGCCTCCAAAAGCGACACCTGGCATGGCACCAACTGTTTGAAGCACATTATTAAAATAAGGGCGAACACTTCCGCTTGGAACTAAGATCACATTATCTGAAACAATAGAAGTAACACCGATCGTATCAGTGTCTTCTGAGCCTGCTCCACCTTCATCTATTCCAATATTATCTATTATAAAGGTGCCTTCACCTTCGTTAACTAATACGTCTTGAATAAAAGAGCCACTTTGTAGCTCCCAGGCTGAAACACTCGTTGATTTCCAGCAAACCCCTTCTGCCTTATTAAAAAAGACGATAGGTTTGCTAGCCGTGTGAGTTGTAGGTGAAATTGAAAGGTCATCTGGATTTGAATCAGCAAGACAGCCAAGACCACCACAGGCGTTGAGATCATTATAGTTACTATAATTACAGATCACCGGATTATCATTAGTTGCTGTAATACTTATATAAACGGTCCGGGTCTGAGAAGTGCCCGATCCGTCAGTTGCCGTATAAGTAAATGAATCAGCATATCCAGCAGCTCCATCAACTCTTGCAATTGCTCCGATAGTCGAAACATTCCCAGGAGTCGCCGTAACCGAAATTAATTGTGAAGCAATACTATGAGCAGCAAGAGCTGTTGTAATATCTGTTGCTGCTGTAGTGCCTGCTTGATCGACATAGATAGTAATACTGTCAGCGCTAGGATCAACAATGATCTGAGGATCATTACCAATATTAAAACCTGCTGCTATCGTTATAGTCGTTGTATTAAAAGAAGTTCCAGGAACAAGAGATGCAAATGAAATCTCTCCGGCCAACGTCCAAGTGGCCGCTGCTGGAGTTCCTGTATTTTGAAGGTTTCCACTAGTAGGCGTATAGGTACAACCAGTTTTAGTAAAGCTTGATCCCGCGTCCATACAAGAGGCTAAGCTTCCAGCTGTTGGAGCAGTAACGATTGCGTAAGTAACAGAGCCAGGAATTTCATCCCAAGCGTCAGGGATAGTTAGAGCCTGAGCTCCAGCAACATGAGTTGCCCCAGCGGCTTCTGCAAAGGTTACACCTACGGCCGAATAGGCAACAGGAGCATCGTTCACATCAGTGATGGGTACATTAAAGGTTTGTTGATTTGAAGTAACCACTTCAGTTGTATCATTCACATAATAAGCAACTAAGGGTCCAGCACTAGCGTTAGCTGAAGAGTCTGTATTTTGCTTTGGTAAAACTGCCACTTCACAAGTTCCAGCACCAGTGACTGCATTGACTTCACAAGTACAAGCACTGGTTTGAAAAAAGTCACCACCAGTAACTGAGTCAGGATTTACAACACAATTATAAACATCTGGTAATGAAAAGTGAGCCGTGTCTGGTTCAGAAAAAGCGAGCTGACTTGTTGAAGAGGCTGAAGAAAAGGTTGCTGCCGTATCTTCAGTTAAGGCCAGCGAGAATGTTCCTGCTGTTGTACTTGCTATAGGATTATCATCAAAGATTACACCTTGATTAAAAGTAACTGTAATATCTTCAGTCGCCCCAAGTGAATCAGAAACACGAATGACCATTTGATCACTAGTTAAAAATTCTTCGTTTAAAGCTGGAGTATAATCAAGGGTTCCCGTTGATGTTAATGCGTAAGTTAAATGTTTTGTTGGTGGCGTGATAACTGAATAAGTAAGAGGCGTATTGTTCTCACTTGGCGCTCCTCCTAAAGAATCATCAACAGATGCTGAAACAGCAACATTCACTGAAGCAATCGCCGTATCTTCATTTACAGTTATAGCAAAGTTAGCAACTGTTGGCTTATCATTGATCGAAGCTACCGTGACTGAAACATATTGGGTAGCACTTGTTCCATCATCATCTTGAATAGTATAGAAAAAGTCAGCTGCTCCATTAAAGTTAGCATCTGGTGTAAGGTTGATTGAACATGCCCCGCCCGTACAATTACAAAGTGGCAGAACTGTAAAAAGATTGGCATCTAGAGAAGAGACAGTGCAAGTAAAAGCTAAGTCACTATTAATATCAGTATAAGTAAGAGCAACACTAGTCGTTCCTGAATCTTCAAGAAGAGAAAGTGCTGTCAGCGTTGGTGTTGGAGCCTGTTGAGTAACAATGGCGCCTTGACATGATCTCGAAGGAGTATCAAATGTTTGCCCAGCCGCGCAGTCAGGCTTCTCCGTTTTCTTAGAAGCGCCACCAAGGCAGCCCACCAAGAAAACCAACATGAATATGGTTATGTATCCTATTTTCTTCATCTAACCTTTAAGTCGAGAATCCCACATCCTCGTCTCTCCTTTTCGCCCATTTAGAGGCCTAACTTTAATAAAACCCTCTATAGTGATATTTTCCCCCTAAAGGCGGTCAAGGAATCTTCATATGTACTTTTTGGAATAATTTCGGATGGTTACTTAGGTATTGCCTAGAAACGGAGTCATTCTAAGTTCTGAGAATCTAGCATTTATTTTTGGCTAAAAGACCAAAATTGGCCATTATCGTCCAATGACATTAATTGACCAATTAACTAATGTACCAACTTGAAGAGCAGCGGAATCTAGATCGACGTCTCCAGTTTCACTACCAAGACCATCAATTATTTTAATGGTCCAATTCCCATTTGAGTTTTCACCATAAAAAGAATTTGAAAGAAAGACTGACTCCGTATAATCGTCAATCCAATCTGGAGTAGCTCCATCAAGACCAATCAGAAGCGAGTTGTTTACATTCATGATTATGCTTTTTGTTCCTGCTGGAGAAGTAAGCTCTATTCCTAAGTCCCCAGGTCTTGGGTGTGTGATATTTAATTTAATTTGAACCGCTTCAATTGTATAAGACGAAGCCACGCTAATAGTATTGCTTAAACCGTCTTTGTTATTGTCTGGAATAATAGTTCCGACAGCAGTAGTTGAAGTTGTTAAACTAGCATCTGTTTCTTGAATCGCGGCCCATGAATTGGCACTATAAAGTTTTGCCATAGACACGGCGGCATCAGCATCAACTTGCCCAAATCCATAATGATTATGAAAACTATAACCTGCAGAATTGGTCACCCAGCCCTGCGCGTAGACATGACCTTCGAGTGTAGCATTTGTAATAGTAGCGTAAGGCCCATTGTCAAAATCGAGACTAGAATCAACTAAAATATTACTTGAAAGAGCATCAATCTTTGAAGAAGTGCTTGCTAAGATATGCTTAACATCACGCCAAGTAAGATTCGGGTTAGCACTTAACATAAGTGCGGCAACTCCGCTAACCACAGGGGCCGCTGAAGAAGTTCCATTAAATTGATGAGTATAATCACAATTTGTATTTCCGTCTCCTCCTGAAATAAAGGGAACTCCGGCCACTCCAAATCTTGAATAACCATCACTACAACCAGCTGTATCAGTCGTCATCATAGCAGGAGTTTCTGTTCCATACTCTCCGCCTGGGGCAGAGACCCATAGGTTACTGCCGTGAGAAGAATAAGAAGATTTTATCCCAAGAGCATTCGTCGCCCCAACAGAAAGGATCCATGGAACTTCACTTCCCTTACCTAGATTTGAATTATGAGAAAAACAAAAATAACCAATAAATGTACCAGCGTATGAGAAGTCGCATTCTTGAAAAGAATTACCTGCACTTTTAATATAAAGGCTTCCCTTTGATCCTCGCTGACTTGTTACGCCGTACTTTAACTGATCCACATAAGTTGAATCAGTGGCAAGTTTCATAGGGACAAATCCAGATCCATAACTATAATTATAAATATCAAAATCATCAGAGGCCTGATCAATCTGAACCGCTGTGGATTGAGTTACATTATCACCAAGATAATTAAGACCTGCCACCTTAGCCTCTGGAGCAACTCCTCTTGAACCAATTCCATTCCATCCTGTAGCTGCAATAAGACCTGCAACTGAGGTTCCATGATCCCCTCCAGGACTAACTCCTGGGTCACCGTAATAAGGTGCTGCTAGGGCATAGTCTTTAGATCTTGGAGTAAGCACATTGGCAAAAAGATCGAGATGATCAATATCAAGGCCAGTATCACTGACTGCAATACTAACTCCATTGCCTAGGTCACCATTGATTATTGACGTCTCAATATTAATATCATTTCCAGTTGTTCCACCTGTAATTGAAAAATTCTTTTGTCCATCGTTTCTTAAGTGCCATGCATGTTCTTTTAATGGATCTCCATAAACTTGCAGGGAAAAAGGTCCTAGCTGAGTAAATTTATTATCACGCGAGGCCCTTATATAAATATTATTAACATTTTCACTATTACGGGGGATGCCACTTATAACTCCTGTCGAAGTGCTTATACTTAGCCAACTTGGTAAGTTACTAGCAGAAAAAGAAAGCCCTGTGGTCAATACTGTTGGGGACCAAGAGTAATACTCATCTTGCCTCACAATCACAGTAGGCGCTCCACTTATAAAGGGAGTCGAGTTCGGAACAAAGGTTACAGTCGCTCCAGCTTTTTGTTTCCCAGAGTCAGTCTTCTCCCCAGGAGTTGGAACGCAAGAGATCATTGTTAAGAGACTTAACATAAGAGTTAACTTGAATGGTCTTAGCTTTCGCATCATCTTCATTATAACTGACCTTTACACTCTCCTTAACGGAAATAAAGGAGATTACTTGAGCTTTTAAATCTAAATGATTGAAAATAGAACGTGAAAGGATGATTATTTAGTGACAGGAGGATTCTCTAGGATTTCTAGCTCTACTCTCTCTACCCGTGGGTCATCTTTTAATACCTCTAAGATTAAGGGAGCCTTCTGTGTGTCGTCAGTCTTTAGAAGACTTAACCTAATACCAGGAAAGTTTCCTTCGAGGGTAAGACCATATTCAGATTGAAGGCCTCTCCAAGAATCATGATCATGAAGCTTTACCTTAAAAACCCCAGTCAAGATGGCGAGCTGCCTTGTCTTCGAATTATGTAAAACAAGAGCGTCACCTTTCTCAGGTTCCTCTTTTACAAATATCTTTCCAAATTTCTTATCGACTATTTGTGAATCATCAAAACGGTGACTCTCTGAGACCGGAACAACCTTTATATTACTTACGACACCATAGGAGTTTGATCCAGAGTTAATACTCGAAGTCGGGTGAATGATCACTCCAGAATTTGCTCTTGGTTTTAATTCTTTCATCACTAAAGGTGTATCAAAGTGTAACTTTTTAAACCCCTTATTAACCTTGACCTTTACTTTTGCCGCAGGAAACCTCTTAGAGCGATAAGGCTTTCGAGAGGACTTTTCAATCTCTTCATCCTCCTTCTCTATGACTGAAGGAGAGGTTACATCCTCTTGATACTTGTTCCAAGACAAGACCCAGATAGAGGTCAAAACCCCCAAACCTCCCACTGCTATGGCAATCCGCTTTTTCATACTAATATCATCGGTCATTTCATTCTATGGCCTAAGGGGAAAGCCTTAACCCCTTAAAAATTTAAGGACAAGCTTTGCTATAATATTATTGTGAGAGAGAAAATCGTCTATTTAGTTCTATTTATAATCTTTGCCTTAACCAATGCGGCTCAGGCCGCTGACAAATTAGTTATCATCCAAACTGTTTCAACTTCTAAGAAGACCTTTGTTATTAGAAAAGGATTTCTAGACGGGATCGCTATAGGTCAAGAGTCCCTCTTCACAATCAGGAGTTCGGGAGTCGTCGCTACAGCGACAGAAGTCAACCGAACCATGTCTATCTGGGAAGTAAATGATAAACGAGGCGGCGTAGCTTTTGAAAAAGGAGAATACGTCACCTTTACAAACTCCATAGAGAACCTAATCTTAGAATTACCAAGACTAGAGAAGTTTGCTGAAAAAGGCCTACAATTTAAGAGTAAATCTTTTTGGATCGCTAGAGGAAATCTTAGTTATGCTCTTAGTGATACAGTATCTTCAACAGAAGCTGAGACCTCTTCAACAAGGTCAGGTTATCAATTAGAAGTCCTCTATGTTCTCAATTTTGATCGAAGCTGGGAATTTGGGCTTGGCATAAGAAGAGATTCTGAAGTTCAGAAGGTCTCAGAACCAGTACTTGATGTGCCCTCCACTAGGCTTCTTGGAGTTGGTGAATTAACTTTTAAATTTAACGAAGACGATTCAACTAAGAATTATTTTTATGTAGGAGCAGGTCTTGGTTACGGTCTCTCTTCTACCACTGTCGATGAAGCAGTCAGCACCGGAACGGCGTTTGTTCTTCCTACCTTAAGGTTTGGATTTTCTAAGTATATCAGTAACAGTAAGTGGGTTCTTCTTGAAGGAGCTGTTGAGTCTATTGGAATCACAGAGAGTTTTGCTGATGGTATTGAACAAACAACAACTGTCCTAAATTCTAAGTTCTCAATCGGAGTAAAATTCTAATAAAGACCGATTTCTTCAAGCCTTTGAATTAAAAACTTTGAGGCCGTAATATCCTCATACTTCGCCCCTTCCCCAATACAAGAATCAAGACAAGAGATCATAGCATCATCATGGGGGTGAACAAAAAATGGCATAGAATAACGAGTTGAATTTGACTCACTTGGATTCACTACCCTATGTGTTGTTGAAGGTAAGATATCATTGGTTAAACGGCTCATCATGTCCCCAGTATCCACAACGATTTGTCCTGGTTCTGTTTTAACTGAAAGCCACTTTCCATCACGGTCTAAAAGCTCAAGGCCTCCATCAGTAGCGCCAACAAGCAAAGTGATTAAATTTATATCTTCATGAGCGCCCGCTCTTACTGAATTTTCTGTATCTTCACCTTTTGTAGGTGGGTAATGGATTGTCCTTAGGACTGTATTTCCATCATGGATCATTTCTTTGAAGAAGTTCTCCTTTGCTCCAAGTCCAGCTCCAATGGCCTCTAAAAGTAGCACTGCGGTTTGATCCATAGAATCATAAAGCTCTAAAAAGACTTCTTTGAAATTAAGAACTTCTTTAGGCCAAAGATTCTCTGGGTAGCGGCCTTTATAAGGACTGTCATTTATAAGCTCACGCCCCACATGCCAAAATTCCTTTAGATCTGGATGAGTTGAGTCTTTAGCATGCTCCTTCTTAAAAGGAGTATAGCCACGTTGCCCACCAGGAACACCACCATAAAGATTCTTGGTATCACTCGGTAATTGAAAAAATTGATGAACGAGATCATAGGCCTTTGAAACTTTTAAAGCATCAACAGTATGATCCACAAGAATAATAAAACCATATTCTTTAAGACCTTCAAAAAGATCTGTTACGAATTGATTTCTCACCTCAGGGCTACCATTAACGTAGCTTAGTAAACTTAGTTCGGGCACTTGCCTATTACTCATATAAACCTCTAAGCCTCAGAATGAAGAAACATCGCTGATTCGTCAAACCAAGTGGTAATTTTTACTAATCTCTAGGGTCTTCGGGCTTGAAGATGGATGTACCAATCCTGACAAAGTCCGTGCCTTCTTCAATGGCCATAGAGTAATCTTGGCTCATGCCCATGGAGAGCTTTAAATCAGGTAGTTCAAAGTCCCTCTTAAGAGTACTTCTTACGGCATTTAAGCGTTTAAAACAAAGCCTAGCATCCTCTTCAAAGTTATCAGTCCTATACTTACCCATAGTCATTAAACCTAATAAGTAGAACTTTGAATCAAGGTGCTGAGAGATTAAATTAGCGGCTGCTGCGAGTTCATCATAATTCTTGATACAAAAGCCACTCTTCTCAGCCTCTTCGCTAGTGTTAACTTGCAAGAAGAATCCTACTCTCTGGGAGCTTATCTGATCGACTCTTTTGTATAGATGTTCAAGCAGCTTTAATGAATCAACAGAATGAATGTATTTTAATCGGGGAATTTTGAATAGGCGGTTGATCTTATTAGATTGAAGCTTACCAATAAAATGCCAATTCAAATCTAGGTCTTCTAGTTCAATTGATTTTTCTTCTAAGGACTCGACTCTATTTTCTCCAAAGTCTACCTGCCCTTCTTCAAAGGCAAAGCGGATACTTTCACTATCGGTATTCTTAGAAACCGCCACGAGATTAGTCTCTCTAATCTCACGCTTTAGAAGTTGAAGGCGGATCTTTAAAAGCTCACGCCTCTCCATCTTCTGCTTCGCCCTTTTTCTTAAAACTTAAGTTAGCTTTGACTTCAATATCGTAGCCATCAAGTAAAGTCTCTAGCATTTGCTTAGGGTCAACCTTACTTAGATGCTTGCGTACCTCTTCTTGAATTCCAGCTGAGAACTCAGTGCGAGCCCCTTTGGCATTTTCGATGAGGCCCGTGACTATTTCTTTAGGAAGAGGAAGATCTTTTACAATTCCTCTTACCGCTTCTTCAGTCATAAAAGCCGCGCCAACACCAATGGAGACGACTTTTTTAATAACGTCCCCTAAGCCTTCTTTTTCATCTTTTTTAGTCATGGCCTCTACCTACTCTTAGCTCGGTTTTTATATTGAGTGATCATATTGGGTAAATTCTTACTGGTTAAATTATCGACAATCTTTTTAGGAGCAAATCCTTTGATATCAACTTCAAGTGAATACTCAACATCTGTTGTTCCATCGCCATTATCTTTTAGAATCCAGCTACCTTGATTCATTTTGAATAGGTCTCCAGATTCGAAGCTCCAAGAAACTTTATTAGGAGCCTCATGCTTCATTGTTAAAATGTACTTGAATTTTTTGATAAGATTCAGACCATATTCAACTCTAGCTCCTGCTTCATTCTGCTCTAAGATATTTACACTTGAGCAGCCATCAACAAATTCAGGGTAAGATGCATAGTCTATTATGGTGTCGTAAATTTTTTGAATATCTACGTCAAAGGTTTCTTTTCTAGTTGCTTGAGCCATTCCATTGCCTCCTTAAATATAAGCCTAGGATTTAGTACCTAGGCTTTGTGTCAAAACGGTGATCGGCTTGTATATGTCTAATTGTACCTGATTTTGATCTCATCACAATAGAATGAGTAACAGCACCCCAAGATCTAAACTTTACACCCTTTAAGAATGTTCCATCTGTTACGCCAGTAGCGACGAACATAACATCTCCAGAGGCGAGGTCTTCAATATTATAAACTTTATCAAAATCAGTGATTCCCATTTTTGTAGCGCGGGCCCTTTCTTCATCATGGCGAAACTTTAAGATGCCTTGAAAGTCTCCCCCCATACAACGAAGGGCAGCTGCTGCGATCACACCTTCAGGTGCTCCACCAGTACCGATCATAAGATCAACACCACTATCAGGCTCACAACAAGCAAGTGCACCAGCAACGTCACCGTCACCGATAAGTCTAATCCTAGCTCCAGCTTTTCTCACTTCTTCAATAAGACCTGCATGCCTATCTCTATCTAAGATGATGCAAGTTAAGTCTTGAACTCGGCATCGTTTAACTTCAGCTAGTCTTCTTAAGTTCTCTTCAGCAGACTCATTGATATCAATAACGCCTTTTCCTTCAGGACCACAGGCAATCTTTTGCATATAGGTATCAGGGGCATTAAGAAAACCACCCCTTTCGGCAATGGCCATAACTGAACAAGAGTTAGAGGCACCAACAGCGCAAACTGTAGTTCCTTCTAATGGGTCTAAGGCGATATCAAGTTCAGGCCCGTTTCCTGATCCAACTTCTTCACCAATATAAAGCATAGGAGCTTCGTCTCTCTCACCTTCACCAATAGTAACGACACCTTTACAGTCAATGGAATCAAGCATGGTTCTCATTGCGTCAACAGCGGCTTGGTCAGCGGCTTTTTCATCGCCTCTCCCCATCCAGCGGGCGCTAGAGACAGCGGCCATTTCGGTTACGCGAACAAATTCAAGGGCTAAGTTACGATTCATAGTTTCTCCAGATAATTCTAAGTACCTAGGAACTATAGAGGCTATTGCATCAACTGAAAAGATTTTGTCTAAGAGCCTATCTTTCTTACAAGAAAATCCGTCACCGTGTCCGGAAGATAGTCTTCAGGCAGGTTATTTATAATGCGGCCAGCAAATTTAACCTTCTCTTCGTCGCAATTTGAATCGATTTCGAAGGTAAACTCATCTTCATTATTTAAAGGCGTCTCAACATCTTTCCTGCCAAGGACATTTCCAGTTCGGAGCCCTCTGCCATCTTCCCATTCAACAAATGAGTCCATAAGGATGACCTGAAATTTTGAGATATCATGGTCATTATGTTCCCAAACAAAGACTTCAAAAGGGCCATCTGCTCGCAGCCAATACTTAAGGTTATTGGGCATCTCAATATCAAGACCGCTTGAATGAACTGGGCGCATACCGGCGACTATATTATCTACGCTTAAGAAGTTAGGGATCGTCTCTTTACTTAGGCTTTCGTCAAAGGCGATGCCGAGTCTTTGTCCTTCGACCCACTTGATACTCCCTTTAATAGTAATAGAAGCTCCACGCCAATGAAGCTCTCCATTGATAGTATCTTTAGGCTTAAAGTCACAACCCCCATCTTTTAGTGAGATCTGCATTCCCGTAAAACTTATATTCTGTACTTGAAAGACATGATCCTTACCCCCAACAGCTTTAAAAGTTAAATAGGTAAACGGAAAGCGGGGAAAGACCCTCTTTTCAGTTTCTTTAAATTCAGTTTTGATGAGATTAAGATGACCTTCCATATTCTTTCCTTTATTTGTGCTTCTTTATTTTAACCTATGACGCGGATCCATTTTAGGTGGTAAAAATAGCTCTAAAGTGCTAAAACTTGATTGTTCTAATTAGTTTTATGGGAATGCTGCTGCATGGAAGAATCAGGCCATATGGACCAAAAAGGCGCCGGAGAATGGGAGATTGATAACCTTCCTAATAGGTTAACCTTTTTTAGAGTCATCTTAATTCCAATTATTATTGGAAGTCTTTATCTCAACCTTCTTGATTTTCCTTGGCTTGATGGCCTTAAGAAGACCTTTGGCTACGTAGCCGCATGGACCTTTGTTGCTGCCAGTGTAACTGATTTCTTTGATGGCTATATCGCTAGAAAAAGAAATATCGTAACAGTCTTTGGTTCATTCTTAGATCCTATTGCGGATAAGTTCCTCATCGTAAGTTCATTAATTGTTTTACAAAAATTAGATAGAATTCCTGTCTTGATCGTCATCATCTTAGTTTTAAGAGAGATCTACATCACAGCTCTTAGGCTTCTCGCCAATGAGAAAGGCCTTAAAGTTCCCGTTGGACAATTAGGGAAACTAAAGACCGCTACACAGATGGTAGGTATTCCCTTACTCATGGCCTATGACAGACCTTGGGGAATTCCAATGATCCCAATGGGAAATGCTCTTATCTATTTAGCCTCTATCGTTTCAACTTACTCAGCACTTGAGTATTCTATGGGGCTTCTTAAAAAGTTTAAGCAGAAAAAGGAAGAAAGCCGACGTGGAAGATAGCCAATATATTTTAATCACAGTTGCAGGCCCTGATAGTCCCGGTATTACGAGCATGCTCATGGATACCATCACCGCTAGCGGAGACGCTTTAGCAGATATGGGTCAGGCCGTGACTCATGGACTTCTTTCTCTTAGTATTCTTATCGAAGTAAAAAATAGAGACGCTGATGGTAACCCTGTTGTCTTAAAAGAGATGCTCTTTAAGACTTCTCAAAAAGGGCTTAACTTAACTTTCCAGCCAGTACAGGCCTTAAAAGAGACCACTGACTCTTCAGAGAAATATATCTTAAATTGTGTCTCAACTAAACGAATCAGCGCAGAGTTCCTTCGAGATGTCTCAAGAAGACTTGCCGATCATAATATCAATATTGTTCGTATTGATAATATGGAACCAGGTAGCTTTAAAGTCATGGAGATTACGACCTCCATTCCAGATGGCCTAGACTTTAAATCAATAAAAGAAAATCTTTATACCCTCTCTACAGAACATAGCCTCGATGTAGCTTTTCTTCGCGACAATGTTTTTAGAAGATCTAAAAGACTTATCGTCTTTGATATGGACTCTACCCTTATTCAAACTGAAGTCATCGATGAGATGGCCGATGCCCATGGAGTAGGAGAAGAGGTTCGCGCAGTTACTGAAAGGGCCATGAATGGAGAGCTTGATTTTGATGAATCATTAGAGCTTCGAGTTTCAAAACTTAAAGGACTTAAAGTCTCACAGATGCAAGAGATCCTAGAGGGCCTTCCCTTTACTAAGGGCTGTGAAGAGTTCATTAGAACAGTTAAATCCTTAGGCTATAGAGTTGCAATTATCTCCGGTGGCTTTAGTTTTTTCGCTGAGGCCTTAAAAGAAAAACTAGGCATCGACTACGCTTTTGCCAATGAGCTTGAGATTGTTAATGGTGAATTAACAGGTAGAGTTGAAGGACAAATTGTAAACGCCCAACAAAAGGCTTTTCTTCTAAAAGTCTTGGCCCAGCAAGAAAAGATCTCTCTAGATCAGGTCGTTGCTATCGGTGATGGCGCTAACGACTTACCAATGCTGGCAACGGCCGGTCTCGGCATTGCTTATCATGCCAAAGACATAGTCAGAAAGACTGCAGAACAACATATGAGTCATGGCCCCATGACGACAATTCTTTACTTCTTAGGAATTCCTAGCTCTTCGATAATTTAGGAAGCTTTGCATTCTTATAAGATTAGGATAGATTTCTGCCATGAGAGAACTTCTTCAATCTAAGATTCATAAGGCCACCATCACTGAAGCTAACCTCTCCTATATAGGATCTGTCACTATAGACACCGACCTTTTAGATAGGATAGACCTGTGGCCAGGGCAAAAGGTATTAATAGTCTCTAATACTTCTGGCGCTCGTCTTGAGACTTATGTCATTGCAGGGAACCGTGGAACAGGTCAGGTTTGTATCAATGGAGCGGCAGCCCATCTTATCAAGCAAGGTGAAGAAGTTATCATCATTGGTTTTCAAGTCAGTGATAAACCAATTGAACCTAAGTGCATTCTTGTTGATGAGAATAATAGATTCGTAAAATATCTTTAATTACTTATTATATTTTTTAACCGTAGGTTCAACTTCAAAGTGCTTTCCGCATTTTCCAGTAGCGCTTTCTACGGCACGCTTTACACATTGCTGATACTTTCTAAGGTACTCACTAGCATCAACGCCTTCTTTAACAATCTCATCTTCATCAAGCTTACATTTACTGGCAATATTCTCTGAGCAATCAAGCATAAGCCTGCCTTCGCTAGGAGATCCTTTAACCGATGATTTAGTTTTTACGACGGGAGCTTTACAAAAAGCAGGTGCTTTAGCTTTAAAGCGGGCATCGCATTCGGGGTCTATCTCATTGCCGCATTCTTTTTTTCTTAAAGAATAACACTGATCATAGGCCTTTGCTTCTTTTGAATTAGCCCCTTCCATAAATTCTTTTCCACAAGCAGCGCTCATCTCTTTGCCAAATTTAGAAGCGCACTGACTAAGGCTTAAGCCTGAACTTCCACAAAACTTAGTCTGAGCCCCTTCGCAACTTAGCTTACTTTTCTTTTTAGACAGAGCTGGTTTAAACATCTCTCTACTATAAGTGAACTTATCAGCGTGCACTTTTCCGCAGGCCTTAACAAAGGCATCATACTTCGCTTTCACACAAGCACCGATAGTCAGTCCTCCTGCGCTACAGGTTGTGTATTTAAAATAATCACATTCAGAAAGAGATTCTAATTGGTCGGCATCAAGGTCAGCGGCGCTCAAGTTAATACTAAAAAGACTTACTAAAACGATTAAGACTAGCTTCATACATACTCCTACTATTGAAAAATTAATCCAACCTGATTTCTAGCCTTTATCATAAACCAAAAACCCCTCGACCACTAAATAGGGCGGTCAAAAAATCTCTTCCTAAATGATTTAAAGAGAGTCACAAACAAGCTATCTACTTGATTTTAATGGCTTTTAAGCTAAAATAATCAAAATAAGTTTATTTTTTTTAAGGAAAAGCTTCTGTGCAGTGTATTTGGCCTTAAAATATTAGCTAGTAAGGTATTAAAAATTTAGGAGAAGGTCATGAAATCGTGGTCATGGTTAAAAAAGGCAACCCATATCTATGTTCTAAACTTAGTTTTAGTGGTGACTCAGATGACGGCGATTGGAGGTATTCTTCCTTCAACAGCCTTCTCGGATATTGGAAAACCTAAAGAAACAAAATCCTCACTTTCAGATGATGCCTGGATGCCACCAGGTTTTACTGTGGAAGATTTTAGAACAGTAGAACAAGTTAATAAATCAGCTAAGAAGAACATACAAACTGAAGACAATAGAAACAATGGAAAGGTATTTGTTGAGCACGATGTTTCAACTTCACAAGTTTGTAGAACTCAAGGGGCTAACAAGAATAGAAGAATGAATGACATTACAAAGTACCGCTCTATCGTTGGTGCTCAAGGCTTTGATGAAATTTGTAATTTAAGACAAAGACTCAATGGCCTAACTGGTGGCCCTGCTATCACTTGTGGTCAAGGCTTAGAACTTGTTGGGAAGAGTTCAGAGATAAGTGACGAAGGATCTTCTCTTGCATTAGCTGAAGATAAGTATAAAGACGATGCTGGCGGGCAGGTTGCTCACTTAGATGATGAGGGTGTTGAAAATAGCAGGATTGAATTAAAGGCTAAGAAAGAAGCTGATCAAAAAGAAGTGACTAGGCTTAGGGCCTTAGTTCCAGATAAAAGAAGAGAGTACGAGGCCGCAAGTAATCTTTGCCAAGAAAGAACCCTTGGATGTAACCGGGAACAAAGAGCTAAGATAGAAAGACTAAAAGGTGAATACTATGCTTCAGTTGCTGGTCTTGAGAGAGCGGAGAAGTCATTAAAGAAATCCACAAAAGATTATAATAATATTGGTCAGGCCCTGAGATCAGAGCAAGGTGAAATTGCTGCTGCGGGCGCTGATATTGATGCTAATAGAGAGAATAAAAAAGAAGCTGACGCTCTCTCCTCTGCTGGTGAGGGTGAAAACGGAGCTCTTCAAGGTCCCGTTTATGATACTAATGAACAATTAAAAGACGCTATTGACCGCTATACTTCAAATGCTTCATCTTTTGCTGAAGAAAAGATCGCCGAGACGGCAAGACTAGAGTTTGCTAATAAAAATGGTGGTGATTATGAGTTCTATGAGATGGCACTAAAAGATTTAGATGGTGCATCAAGTGGCGGTAAACAGGCCCTTTCAAATCTAGATGTTATGGCCATGGCCTCTGCGGCCACTACAAAAGTTAAGTGTGATCCAAAAAGGCGCCATGATTCTAAGGCCTATCATATCTTTAGAGCGGCATCTGCTACTTATATTGCAGCCACGATTGGGGATCAAGCTTCTTATACAAAACTAAAAGGTTGTATAGAAGATGAAGTCTTTAACGAAGAAAATAAAAAGGAAGACTCTCAGTTTGAAACAGTTTCTAAGGCCTTGAACTCTCATACTCAAATGGTAGATTCAATGTGCTTAACTGTTAACCCTGATCCGAATAATATCCCTGAGATTAATGGCACGGCTATTTTAACCAGAGAAAGAGTAGAGAATCTAAAGAAGATCTGTGATGCCTCTGCCGGTGTTAGCTGCGCCCCTGGGCAAGAAACGGGCTGCGCTCCAAGATCTAGAGAAACAGCATTAGAGATGTACGAGACAGCTCTTATGTTAGCTCAACATGAACTGACCGATAAAAGACAATTGGTCATGACAGCTGAGATGAATGTTAAAAAAGGAAAAAAAGGGATTAGAGACGCAATTGTTGGCTTGGCCGTCTCTTCTGCTCTTCAGATCTTTCATACTGCCTTGGCGATTACTTTTACATCCATTGGTGTTTCCTTAATGGCCTCACTCTGTTCTTGTGGGCAACCATTTCTTGCTAAAGCAAAAGCGGAGTATATAGAAGCTGGCATTCGTTATGCTGCTTTTATCTATTTTGGCTATGAGTTAATTAAATGGACCAACTTTACAAAGAAATGGAAAAGAAAACGCGAAGAGGCCAGAGAGCATACTCATCTTGCCTGTAATTTTGACGAGTCAAAGGCCGCTGAGTCTAATCAAGTTTCTTATGCAGAAAACACAAAGAAGAAAGCTAAAGAAGCATTTGAAAAAGCTGAAGAAAAGGTTAGAAAACAAATTGGCGATCAAAACTTAGGCGCTCTTGGTGGTAAGACTGGTTTTGTTATGCCTAAAGGATTAGGGCGTAATCTTCAAAGGTATGCGGTTCAAACCTATCTAAAGAAATACTTTAAGGCCGTTGGTAAATCTGCCTTTGACCTGGTCTTCCCGGCTGCTCTGGCCACTGATAATCTTGATACGGGTTCTAATACTGAAACTGCAACAGTTTCTGGTGGAAGCACAGTGAGATCCGCGAATGCCTTAGGCATGGCCATTGGATCTTCCTCTTTTTATCAATTCGTTATTAAGCAAAATCAAGACTGGCAAGTTCAGACCTACGACGCCTCTACAGATAGTAACTCTGGTTACAGAAAAAATGATAACCCTGTTCTTTATTGTGCAGAAAAAGGTGGAACCTCTGGATGTATTAAAGACATTCTTGAGGATAAAACTTTTGCTAGCGGTAAGTACCGTCAAGAAACAAGTAACCTACCTGTAGCGGGAATGCCAACTCCAGAGACGAGAGTTAAATACATGATGGCAGCTACTGAACTTGTAAGAGAAAATATAAGCGGAACTTTAGGTCTTTTAGACCAGGCCGTAGGTCAACGTGAAAAGTATGTGATGCTTATTAATAAAATGAGAGAACAAATGAATATTAAAGATAAAGGGCTCGCCGTCCAAATTGAAAAGAAACAAGTTTCCTCAGCCGTTAGCTGTATGAAAAAAGGCGCCGGTGGAACTCTAGAAGT
Source organism: uncultured Halobacteriovorax sp. (assembly GCA_913061265.1). GTDB lineage: Bacteria > Bdellovibrionota > Bacteriovoracia > Bacteriovoracales > Bacteriovoracaceae. Next base: position 48,887 of record CAJXVS010000008.1, read on the forward strand.
CGATGCCACTTGTCGCTGCCAAAAAACAAATACCTGTGCAAAACTTCAGTACCCAGAGCTTGGAGAATTTGCTCCAGGAGTTTTAGCTGATAGTGAAGAGGCGATTAAAGGCGTGACTGATAAGGCCCTAAGTGGAAAACTTGACAAGGCCAATGTAGAAACCGGTAACCTCTCAGGAAATAAAGATGCCGTCAGAAGACGAATCACAAGAAACTTTGCTGACCTCAATAAAGATCAGGAAAAAGGCGGACAAGGCAGGATTGATTTCTCTAAGAAGGCTAAGAACTTAATCGTAGAGGGAAGAAAAAGAGCCTATAAGAAATATGCTAATCTTTTCCCTGCCAACGTTAAACAAGAAAAATACCGTGGTGGCCTTTCAAATTACTATAACGATATGAACCTAGGTACTAAAGGAACAGGATCATCAAGTAACCAACCTGCCCTAGCAGCTATTGGAGATACTAAAGGAAGTAAAGGCGTAGCCGCTGGACTTGATTCTGGTTCAAAAGGAACAATTAATAAAAACAAGGACCTCTTTAATTTTGATTTTGAGTATGGAGATGACTCAGATCTAACGGCAGCACAAAGAAAGGCCCTTGAAGATCAACGGGCCTTAGCCGCTCTTGAAGCAAGTAATCAAAAGAACTCTAGTTCTAAACGTTACAAGCATCAAAGAAATTTAAAGCTAGCAGGAGAGGGAAATAGCGACAATAATGGCATTAACAAAGATACCAAGAAGAATATCTTCACCATTATCTCAAGCCGTTATAAAAAATCTGCTTTTCCAATCTTTCTTGAGGAGCAATTTATCCGCTAGCGGCACAGGGCCGCTAGTTCTGTTAGAATTGAGAGATGAATTTGAGAGTAAAACTACGTAAGAATCAATCTTCCTTTCCAAGCGAGTTATTCTTAGAAAAAGAATTAACAAGCTTAGAGTTTATCTCTGAAGGAATTGACTCACTCCCAAAAGAATGGTCATCGCTTGAAAATTTAGAGTCTTTGACTTTACAAGTGGCCAATGTCTTAAATATTCCAAAAGAAATCTTCGAACTACCAAAACTTAAAATCTTGAAGATTAAAAACGGTTGCTTAAAGAACCTCCCTAAAGACTTAGTGCCTTCTAAAGCGCTTCAAAACCTTCAATTGACCAATAATAAGCTTATAGAGCTTCCCTCATGGATTGGAAGTATTGACCAACTTGAGGTACTTGATCTTTCAGGAAACTCTTTAGAGGCTCTACCTAATAGCTTTAAGAGCCTCTCAAGACTGAAGAGATTAAACCTAGATAGAAATGAATTCCAACATATGCCCTTAGAGTTAAAAGAGCTTAAATCACTTCTTCATCTCTCCCTTGATAATAACAAGTGGCTCGATGAGGAAAAAGAATTGATCTTTAAAACCTTTAAGATTTGGTTCTCTAGCTAGACTCTAATTCGTGAGTTTGCTCTTCTTAACCTATCTAATAAAGTATGAACGAGGGCTTTATACCAGGCCGGTAAAGCGTTCAGAGTCTTTTCAAACTTTTCACTAGGAATGCAGGTTAGCTCACAATCAGAGATGGCCTTTACACTAGCAGATCGAGGCTCTTTATCGAGAAAGCTCATCTCTCCAACAACTTCACCTGAATAGATGGTTCCGATCTGAATAGTTGCATCACCTTTACGTTTGAAAACCGCCATAGTTCCTGATTTTAGAAAATACATTTGAGTTGATTCTTCACCTTCACGAATTAAATATTCTTCTGGTTCAAGTTTTAGAGAATCTGCCTCAGCCATTTCAACTCCTTAAAAGGTGATTACATTATTATTATACTTCTAGTTGAAAAAATTTTGAAGGAAATTCGGTCCCTCATAGGCAGGAACCGAATCGATCAACTATAAAGGCTTCTTAAAAATCAATACTCTTATGTTCAGTATTCCAAGCGCCTTTAATAGTCCCTTCATCAAGACTTCCCTCGAGAAGCTTCCGGCTTAGGGGCCTTGTTACTAATCTATTAAAAACCGACTTAAGTGGTCGCGCTCCATAACGCTGATCTACTCCGCGCTCGCTTATTTGCACAAGAGACTCTTCATCTAAAGTCAAAATAAGTTTCTTAGAGCTAAGTCTTTCATTAAGCTTCTCTAGCTCTTTGTTCACTAAGCTATGAATGACTGATCCTTCAAGGGGGTTAAAGCTTAAGATTCCATCAAGACGACCTAAGACTTCAGGCTTAAAGTCCCCTTCTAGATCAACACTATTAGTTGTTAAAAGAATAATAGTATTCTTAAAATCTATAGTCCTGCCTTTATTGTCAGTTAACCTTCCATCATCAAGAATTTGAAGAAGAATATCCGAAAAGTCTTTATGCGCCTTTTCTACTTCATCAAAGAGGATGACTGAATAAGGTTTTCTTCTAACCGCTTCAGTTAAGACTCCCCCTTCGTCGTAGCCAATATAGCCGGCTGGCGCTCCGATAAGTTTTGAAACTGAATGCTTCTCAGAGAACTCAGAGAGGTCAAATCTTAAAAGGTTAGCTTCAGTATCAAAGAGAAATTCACTTAAGGCCTTAGCTGTTTCAGTTTTCCCAACCCCAGAAGGTCCTTTTAAAAGAAAACTTCCAAGCGGTCGGGTTTCATCTGAGAGCCCAGCGTGAGAGGAAATCAGAGTCTCCGCTATCTCGTGCAGTGAGCTTTCTTGTCCAAACACTCTTTGCTTTAGGGCCTCTTCGAGTTTCAAGATATTATCTTGCTTGCTCTTAAGAATCTTCTCAACCGGAATTCCTTTTTGCCTTGAAATAACAGAGGCGATATCCTTAGAGGTTAAGATCCAATCATGTGTGGTTCCCGCTAATTGATTCTCAAGTTCTGGTATTACACTGTATTTTAACTTACCGGCAGTTTCATAATCTTGAGACCGCTCTGATTGATCTAATTCAAATTTATATTTTTCAAGCTGATTCTTGAGCTCACTTAGTTTTTTAACGGAGAGGACTTCTTTTTCCCAAACCGCTTTTTCTTCAAGGAATCTTTTCTCTAGAACCGAAATGTCTTTGATGACCTCTTCATCGTTAGCGTTAACTTGCGAGTAAATCTTCTTTGTTCGGATCTCTCCTTCGAGTTCAACTAGTTTTGCTGGCATGGCCTCTGCAGAGAGCTTTAAAGCGCTTGAAGACTCATCAACAAGGTCAATGGCCTTATCTGGTAAGTTCTTATCAGTGATATATTGATCAGAGAGGATAACCGAACTAAAGATGGCCTCATCAGAGATCTTAATTCCATGATGAATCTCTAATTTTTCTCTAATACCCATTAAGATTTCAATGGCATCTTCTTTACTTGGCTCGTTCACAGGAACAGAGCGAAACCTACGATCAAGGGCCGAGTCACCTAAGATGAATTTTTGATATTCTTCTGGGGTAGTAGCTCCAACACAGTTTAACTCCCCTCTAGCAAGAGCAGGCTTTAAGAGGTTGGCCGCGTCCATAGCGCCATCAGTCTTACCAGCGCCCACAAGCTGATGAATTTCATCAATAAAAAGAATAACTTCAGATCCCTTTTGTTTAACAAATTTTAGAAGCGCCTGAAGCCTCTCTTCAAACTCTCCACGAAACTTAGTTCCTGCCATGAGAGATCCCATATCTAGGGAGTAGACTACCTTTCCTAATAAAACATCAGGAACGGATTCTTTTACGATGGCCTCTGCTAATCCTTCTACGATAGCGGTCTTACCAACACCAGCAGGTCCTACTAAGACCGGATTGTTCTTAGAGCGCCTGCCTAGGATTTCCATGACGGCTCGTATCTCTTTACTTCTTCCTATGACAGGGTCGAGCTTACCGGCCAGGGCCAGCTCGTTGAGGTTAGTTAGGAAGCTAGGAACTTCAAGTTCTTCTTCATCATCTATATTAAAAGATTCATAATCGATATCGAGGCTTGGAAAGATCTGTGGCAAGAACCTTAATAAATCTCTTTCCGTAATATCACTCCTACCCGCTTGGATAGCGTGAGAGGAAGAAAAGGTAAGCCACTCACTTAGCTTTGAGTCTGGCCTAATATTTTGCATGTCTATCTTTGACGAAGCTGTTGGAACCTCATTTATAAGATCCTCAACTTCTGAGAGATGCTTCTTTAATTCTTTTGAACTAAAAGTGGCTGGGTTTTTAATAAGACCAAATAATAAGTGCGCCGAAGTAAGTTCCGTATTTTTACGCTTTTGAAGCTCAGCTTGAGCAATACTTAGGGATCCCTCTGTGACTACGTCGAAATTATTCATAACACCTCCAATAAACTCAGTACTTACAGATACTTGGCGCGTTAAGAGCGACGAGCCTCTATTTCTATCTATAAGATGGTGTCATACAAAATTTTGTCAAGAACCCTTCGCCATATTAATATAGGCACAAAACTTAACTTAGGTTTATTATGCGCAAATTTATTGTTCTCGCTTTCTTTATTTTATCTCTTCCTGTTTTTGCAGATTACCCTCAGGCCAATTTTGGGAACCCTCAAGAGACCATGAATTATTTCTTAAAAACCATGAAGGGTTATAAGCTAGGAGACACAGCTGCTATAAGCCTTGCTGTAAAAGCTCTTGATACTTCAAAGCTAGACCCAGCGACAAAAGAAGCTTCTTCAGAATTAGCAGCTACGCGCTTAATCGATACTCTCGATAGACTAGAGTATATAGACATAAAGAACATTCCTTCCGCTCCAGATTCAGAAACTTGGATTTATAAAAAGCAATCGGTTTCAATTGAAGGTGTTTATCATAATGTAGAAATCGCAATTGGATTAAAAGATAAGAAGTGGCTCTTCACCTCTAAGACGGTCTCTAGTATCAGCTTCTTTCAAGAAAGCTTAAAGGGTCAAAAGATTGTTGGTGGCGTTACAGGCCTTAGCAATTGGAAAACAAAGTTAAAATCACGTATGCCAAAGTGGACAGGTCATAGGGCCTTTCTTCTCCTTAATGGTCAATGGCTAGGAATCTTCTTAATCCTTTTTCTTAGCTTAATCATAGAGAAGATTACTCGCTTTATAATAGGCAGCTACTTAACAAGTTTCCTCGTTAAGAAAGATATTAAGTTTGAAAAAGAAAAAGAACGCCACTTTACCTTCCCTCTAGGAGTTATGACCTATTCAGGTTTTTGGACCTTATCAGTTAGGCTCTTAGAGTTTCAAGATGGAGAACTCTCCACCTTTTTAAGGGGTGGTTATGTTGTCTTCACGATAGCTTGCGTCTTCGCAGCTTATAGAATTGTTGATGTCCTAGGAGTTTGGCTCCTAGAGAAAGCAGAGAGCACTGAGAACAAGTATGACGATATCTTAGTTCCTCTTATCTCAAAGACTTCTAAGTTCTTTGTCTTTTGTATTGGCATCATCTTCATTGGAGACTCTCTTACTCTTGATATGAAGAGCATTATTGCTGGGATGGGGATTGGTGGACTGGCCTTTGCTTTTGCCGCTAAAGATACTATCGCTAATATCTTTGGCTCTCTTACTGTGCTTCTAGATAAGCCTTTTCAAATTGGAGATTTAATCAATATTGGTGGCAATATTGAAGGCGTAGTTGAGCAAGTAGGGATTCGCTCTACTAGAGTTAGAACTCTTTATGATTCACTCATCACAGTTCCTAATGGAACTCTTACTAGCTCACATATTGATAACTGGGGTAGGCGAAATAATAGGCGTTGGAAAACAACTCTAGGCGTTCAGTATGATACTTCTCCAGAGAAAATAGACGCTTTTTGTGAAGGTATTCGTGAACTAGTAAGGAATAATGAATATATAAGGCAGGATAATTTTAGAGTCTATTTTAATGCTTTCTCTGCAAGCTCATTAGATATTCTCATTTATCTTTTTTGGCAGGTGCCGGGCTGGGATGCGGAGCTTGTTCAGAAGCATAAAATTTCAATAGAGATCTTAGAGCTAGCTGAGAAAATGGGTGTTAATTTTGCTTTCCCAACTCAGACTCTTCATGTTTTTAATGAGGACAACTCTAAGAGCCTGTAAATAAATCGGGAGCAGTTACTTTAAGGATCTTCTTAGCCTTTTCGTTAAACTGCTCTTTAGTAAAGGGCTTTACTAAAAAGTTCTTTACACCATTTTCTATGGCGTCACCTAGAAAACCTTTGTTTATCTGTCCGGAAGTTACACATACAGCATCTACTGTATTTGGGCCTTTATGAGTCTTTAACTCTCTTATGATTTCTTCACCACTTTTCTTGGGCATATTTATATCAAGAAGGATAAGAGAAAAGGACTGATTCTTTAACTTAGTCGCTCCAATAGAACCATCTTTAGCCGTAATAATATTTCTAAAACAGCCAAGCTCTTCACAGAACATCTCAAGAAGATCGATAACAGATTGTTCATCATCTATAATGATAACATCCTCTTTTGACTTCATTAATTTAGATTCTAAAAAATCATCTTCCATAATTAAATCTCACACTTAACGCCAAAGAGGCAATTCTCTTTAACGGCTTTGGCCACAGATTCAGGAACCATCTCTTCCCAACCTGCTGCATCTTCAAGAATCATCTTCATAACAGTCCGAGACCAAATATGGTGAACAGACTTATCAAAATTTTCAATATCAATGATTTTCTTTTTTTCTTTTAAATATTCAATTAGCTTATGCATGGATTTATCAACACCAGCGTCTTTTGAATGCAGGGTCTCCCCGCTCTTATCATCCACACTCGGGTAAATATAAAGAGAAGTTCTATGCCCTAATAGTTTTCCAACTGCGCCAAGTAAACCATCCTCTTCATCTAAGTACTTAGTCTCATCAAAGATTTCCTCTAGGTTATAAAAGCCTAAAACAAAAGAGACCCTTTTTCTATTTTTAGTAGAAAGGTAGGCGTTTAGATCGTGATAACCTTCGAAGCTTGAAATTAAAACATCGTGACCTAAAGTATTGATCAGATCCACTCGGGCCAAGAAGTCTTCACCATCCACTTCGCCTCGATCAAGAAGCTTATGCATACTGATCTCGGGAATAACTAAGATATTATCTTCTTCTTCTTTTCCTAATTCTTTTTTAAACTTCTCTTCCCCAGTTTTAAGCATATCTAGGTTAACGAGAGTCGGCGGTCTATAACTACCACGGCAGACCAAGACATTCTTTTTATAAAGAGCGTCTCCTGCTAGAAGAACTTTTCCCTTATTATCAAATAAAACCGCTGAACAAAGTTTATGCTTAACTAGTTCAAGGCTTAAAAGCCTACTGTCAATATTATCAAAGGCAGGTCCACTCACACGAATAAGATCGATCTCAAGTCTATCTTTACCTAAGTTCTCTATAAGGCTTTCAACCAATTCTGTTTTATCTCCTAAGCGAAAATAGCAAGCGTGAACTAAGTTAACGCCTAAATCACCGAGTAGGTCTTGTTGTTGAAAGTTTGTTTGATCGAGCATGCGGATATGAATCACAAGTTGACTAGGTTTAGCCCCTTTTACATGTTGAAACTTTACCCCTAACCAGCCATGGCAATCAGTTCCGCCTTTATAACTTTTAGCGGCGACCGTATCAGCAAAAACAAAATAACGAGTATCAACAGATCTTACTTCAGAGAGTCTTTCACAAAGAAGCTCATGCTCTCGATCAAGCATTGTATTGACTCTCTCTTCACTGACATACCTTCCGCTCTTTCCATAAATAATATCACTCACTGTCATGTCATACGCAGACATAGACTTAGCAATGGTTCCAGCAGCGCCACCGGCCTTAAAGAAATTTCGAGCCACTTCTTGACCAGCTCCGATTTCAGCAAAGCTGCCATAGATATTTTCATCTAGGTTGATGGCCAAAGCTTTTTGATTTGTTGTTAAATTTTCTAATAGAGGGTTAGCACCCATATGAATCACCTTTTCATTTTCAATTATTAAGTTTATTTTACTACAAGTTATAGAAATTAAACGGATAGGCAAATATTATGTCATGTTTTAAAGCTCACCTCTTCATTTGCACCAAGTGTCAGTATAAAGACAGTGACACAGCCCTTTGCCCAGAGGATACGGCCAAGAAGTTTAGAAAATCCGTCAAAGACCTAGCGCGAATAAACTTTCAAAAAGATCAGGTAAGAATCAATGCTAGTGGTTGTCTTGACCGCTGCGAAGAAGGTATTTCAGCTGTGCTTTACCCGAGTGCAGAATGGTTCAAGGACCTTCGCCCTGGGGATGAGGAAGCATTGATCAATTCCATTGCTAAAACCCTCTCTAGCCCGGAAAAATAGGCAACTTTTTTTTAACCTCTACAAAATATCAATAGGTTACAACTTAACTTCTCCCTACTTTCATCCGATAGGGAATATACGCTATAATAGTAGAGAATCTCTCAACACTAAGCGGGAGTAGAGTATGGAACAAATTATAATCGTTATTGCTGCTGGGATCCTTCTGGGAATGGCCGTTGAGGCTAAAGCTAGGATGGAAAAGAAGAAAAAGAAAGTCCCTGTTCGCGTCGAAAAGAACTAAGAATCCCCTTTTAGCGCCATTCTAAGCTAATTAAGTAGCTATTACACACTGCGTTGCAAACAACCACTATTCTTGATATTTTAGCCTCGAAACACGAGGAAATTATGAAAAGAATATTGGCAACAATTGCGATCATCTCAATGGGCTTTGGACTCAAGGTTCAGGCTAACTCCTTAATGGGTCCTATGGTTACGTCCATGATTCCTCCAGGGACAGACATTATCTATGGAACGGATGACCGATACGAAGTTGACGATTATCCAAGTAATTCATTTAAAGAGATGGCCAAAAGCGTGGCAGGAATGGTTAAAAGCCGCCACCTTAGTGATGATATTGGCGACCCTACCCTAATGAATTTTGTTAAAAGAACAGCTGAAGATAAATTTGAACTTTGTGAAGAAGAGCCTTTTGCCAAACAATACACTCTTCCTATCTGCAGTGGTTTCTTAATCGCTCCTGATACCCTAGTGACCGCTGGTCATTGCATCGAAGATCAATCAGATTGTGATAACTTCAAGTGGGTCTTTGAATATAAGAAAGGCGCCACAAAGATTAAAAAAGAAAATGTTTTTAGTTGTAAAAAGATTCATGAGAGAGTTTTAAGCGAGTCTCGTTTTAAGTTAAAAGACTATGCCGTAATTCAACTTGATCGCCCAGCAACGGGAAGAACTCCATTAAAGTTTAGAAGAAATAAAAAAGCCAGAGTGGGAACTAAGCTAGTTGTCATAGGTCACCCTTCAGGACTGCCAATGAAGATCACTGATAATGGTAAAATTCAAAGGTTAAATAAAACAGAAATCAAAAGACCAATCTCTTCACTCTTTAAGAGAAGATATTATTTTAACGCTAACCTTGATACTTACTCAGGTAATTCAGGAAGTCCGGTCTTTAATAGAAAAACAAAACTTGTTGAAGGAATTCTCGTTCAGGGTGGAGATGATTATGTACGAAACATTGATATGTTTTGTAACGAATCTAATCGTCTTTCTGATTCACGTTGGGTCTCTGAAGAGTCAGTCTTTAGAATCACCAAAGTCCCTTTTATAAAGGACATTCAGAACAAATACTTAAAAAGTCTTAAGAAGTAAGAAATATTGGCAGAGGGTTTTGCTCTGCCAATAATTTGTCCTCAAAGTTATAATCAACAAAATTGTTACTGTATAAGTTTCCTCCTTGTGTCAAAGGCCTATACCCCTTAGATTAGGTTAATAAGCGCTAATAAATTATGGAGGATTTATGAACTTTTCAATCTTGAGACGTATTAGTTACCTGGCCGCCGCTGGCCTAATCTTTTTCTCTGCCTCGTGTGGAGACAACCAAAGAGATAATTTGAAAATCGAAGGTATCGATGGACCGACTATCACTTTAATTCAAGACCAGATCTTAATCACAACAGTATTTGAAAACATTCAAATCGACGGTGGTCTTAGATATGTTCTACCAAAATTTGAAAACAGTTATGTAGAAGTTGGACCAGATTTAAATTCAAACGGAACTTTAATGGCCGTTAGTGTTTCTATCTCTGATCTTCTAGGAGATCTTGCAGATACGCTTGATCCTCAAACTCTTCCTGGTGGACGTGCTCTTCCTGGAGTTAGTGGTGGATCACTTCCTGCTCTTGCTTTTACTATCAAGAAGTGGAACAACATGACAATTTACTTAGGTAAAGAAGTCTTTGGTATCTTCTACCCATTTGGTCTAGATATTGATGGAGCGATTGCTACTTTTAGATTCTATATCGGTGATAAGAAATCTGGGAATATCTCTCTAGTAGGAAAAGATAATGACGGTGAAAATGCTGGTGTTCTTCTTCTTCTAGAAATGGACGCTACAACAAGAAAGCGTCTTAAGAAACAAGCGAGAAAGTTTGGATCTTATATTAACTAATTCTTTTTAAAACTTAGATAAACTAAAGGCCTTCACTTAGAAGGCCTTTTTTTTATATACGGGCGCGGGCCTGCATGGCCGTATAATGAAAGACAGCATTAGGATCTCGGCTTACAGCTTTTAATTCCTTTCTCACTTCATCAACCAGTTCTTGATCAACCTTCGATGCTTCCACTAATTCTTCAGCCCCGCTTAAAAGCAGTTCAGACCAAAAGTCGATCATCTCTTTTCTGCGATCAGGCGCTCTATTATCATAGTGAAGAACCTTAAGGTTGGTTTGGATATCTTTAAAGCCTACTGAGAGAAGCATATTACCAAGCTTTGCACCGATAAAAGGATCTCCTCCGATTTCATATTGATGATCATTAAAGGCCATCCAGTACTTCCATACATTTGGGCTATAAGGCTCTAGGAAGAAGCTAGAGTTCATCACCTCAGTCACCATGACATGACCACCAGGTCTTAAGACTCTCCTTACTTCAGAGAGAACCGTCTCAGGGCTTGGGACATGCTCTAAGATCCAACAAAGAAAGGCTCCGTCAAATTCATCCGACTCAAACTCTAAGTCCTCTGCATTTCCCTGAGATAATTCAAAGCGCCCTTTAGCATAGCTAAGTTCACTAAGAGTCTTAGTGGCCGCTTCTAATTGCGCTTCACTAAGATCAACTCCAGTTAATTTTATCTTAGGGTGTCTTCTTAAAAGGATCTCTGATTGAGCACCAACTCCACAGCCAACTTCAATGATCTTCTTACAGCGAGAAAAATCTACATCTTCGTAAATAGTTTGCTCTAAGAACTCCGCTTGTCTTTTTAGACGGGCCTGCTCAATAGGAGAGAAACCGTGTAGGTAAGGAAATTGTCCTTCGCTCATGCTAACCCCATCTTTATCTTTGCTTGTAGACCTAAGGCGTACATTGAAATTTGCTTTAACATTGAGCTTAGTCCATTGGCGCGGCTCATGGAAAGATGCTGACGAAGACCTATCTCATCTAAGAAATCTGGTTTAACGGCCAAAACTTCTTCGGGTGTTGATTGAGAATAGACTCTAACAAGAAGAGCAATGATCCCTTTCACAATCGAGGCATCACTATCAGCATGATAGATAATCTTTCCATCAACAAGTTCAGGAAAAAGCCAGACCTGACTTTGACAGCCACGGACCTTATTATCTTCGGCGCGGTACTTCTCTGGCATTGCCTCTAAGCTTTTGCCCATCTTAATAATATGGGCGTATCTGTCTTCCCAACTTGAAAAGCTAGCAAACTCAGTCTTTATTTCTTCTACTCGATTTAAGATTTCCATGAGGCGAATATAGCAAAATTTTAGGGCAAACTAAAGGGCTTTCATGGCCATGGAATTCCTTAGGCTAAAGGCCAAAATGCTCTCCATCGGGTTTGTGGCTACGCTGGTGGGAAAGATAGATCCGTCCATAATATAGAGGTTCTCTACCTGATGATGCCTTCCATAGGAATTGACGACAGATGTTTTAGGATCCTCCCCCATAGGCGCGCCGCCCATCACATGGGCGCTGACTAGTTTTGCTTTTAAGATCTCTAAAGGAAGATTTAAGATGCCGTGCTTGGCCTCTTTCCATGAAGAGTAAAAAGGAGCTTCCCTATGAATAGGCCAAACCTTTTTAGCTCCCGCTGCAAATTGAATCTCCGCGCTAGCAAGCCAAGCGTCCTGAACGCCCTTCCAAAGATAAGGGGTCATCTTATAATCAAGCCCTGGGCTACCGTCTTCTTTTAAATAAACTTCGCCCCCGATAGATTCATCATGGAAACCGTCCCGTAGTAAGGCCAAGATGGCCTGAAATTTTGGGTACTCTTTCATGATGGCCTGATGTTTTTCACCGTGCTTTTCAATAACGGTTGCCAGGATAACTGGATGAATGGGGCCAACTTCTAACTTAAATCCCATTCTCTCACTAAGGGGTCTTGAGTCTAGAAAATGATCGCTATAGATGCTTTGAGGGGCTCCTTGCCATGCTTCTACTTCTTCGTTCATCAAAGCGCCGCTTAAACAAACCGGGTGGATGGTTGTTCTTTTACCAACTAATGAATGAGGATCAACGGCCTCGCTTCGTTTAAGCAGAGCCGGAGTGCCAATGGCCCCGCCAGCAAGGATAAACCTTCTGGCCTTTATCTTAAAGATTAACTTAGGATTCATCTTGGGCCTCAAGTGAACTTCTTTTGCCAGTCCTTTTTCAAAGACAATCTTTTCACAATAAAAAGAAGGAGCTAATGTTGCCCCGGAACGTAAGGCTTCTGGAATAAGAGAGACTAAAGTGGATTGTTTGGCCCCAACAGGACAACCAGTTCCGCAGTAACCTAAGTTATGACAGTCTTTTACATTTCTTTTTATCATTCCTTGAGAGAGGCCTAATTTTGAGAGTCCCCTTCCGAGCACTTCGTTATTTTCATTAGGGGGAACTTCCCAGTCTTTAATACCAAGCTTCTTTTCAACAACTTCGAAATAAGGCTTCATTAAATCGGGATCTATTCCCTTTACTCCATGAGCATCTCTCCACCAGTTAAGTGTTCTATCAGGTGTGCGAAAAGAGCTAGTCCAATTAATAGTAGTACCACCGCCTACATTCTTTCCTTGCAGGATCTTGATCCCTTTATCTTTAGTCAGCCTGGCGGCCGATTCTTGATAAAGCTTTGGATAAGCAGTGGACTCTTTCATATCAAACTCATGAGTCAGCATTAAAGGCCCTTCTTCAACAAGAAGAACCGATTGCCCTTTCTCGCTTAGGACTTTTGCCGCCATTGCGCCACCTGCTCCGCTTCCGATAATGACAACATCATAATGATCAACAAAGCCTTTCTTTAATAAGGCTCCATCCCAGATCTTAAAGTTCTCTGTTAAAAAAGGATCTTTAAAACTCATAGTGATTCTTCCCTATCAAGCACTGGAGGACCGGGATAACCAATTGTGGGCCATGACCTCTCCATAGAGTAGTAGCTAGCATTAACGAGCTCACAAAGAGCGCTATAGGCCGAGCGGTAAAGTTCTAAGTTATGATGACTCCAGCTCACTAGGAGAGCGTCAATCTCTTCAAAGCTAGCTTCACTCCAGGGAGAATTTCTTCCTGTGCTCCATCTAAGAGGACGCCACTTAAAAAGAAGGAGCAACTCTCCTACCTCTCCTTGAACCGATGGACTAAGTCCTTTGATGGCCGCTTCAATATTTTGAAGGACCTCAGGAATTTCATTCTGATTTAATTCAGTGCCATCTAAGATGACCGGAATAAAGGCCTTAAGTGTGGCAGCGTCAGACTTATCTAAGATCTTAAACCCGGGCATTGCTTCAAAGTCTAAGGACTTACTAATTGAAAAGGCTCCGCCTAATAAAAAAGCAGCGCTAAAACCAAGCTTAAAGAACGTTCTTCTATAGATCATTTTCTTCAATCCAATAAAAAGCGGGATTGGCCTTTACTAATTCACTAATACTACAGCGTACATGTCCCTTATCTGAATCTGGGTGATTTCTTCTTTGATGAACCTCTGGGCCTGTTGAAGTATTCGCATCTAGCTCTTTCCAACCAGAGAGAAGATCAACGGTTTTCTTTTTCTCGTTCATTCCTACTAAGACCACATAATGCCAACCACCAGATTTATTATCTTTAGAATTAAGGCAAGCGGGAATATTATGAATCAAAGAGATGACGGGAATATCTTTTTCTAAGAGCTTCTTTAAGTGAGATATCTTTTTAGAGGATCCTGTCTTTGCCTTAAGTCTTTTAACCACTAACTTTCTAGAATCTTTTTGATTCGATTTCTCGACAAAACTTTTTAATCCTTTCACCATAAAGTTAGGAAGAGTAAAGCTTTGGTTGTAGCGCTTCTTATCTGGAGCTTTTGCTTTTGCTGGCGCTTTTTGCGTCCATGAAGCTTTATAGAATTCCTTGATCGTCTTATCTGGGTGAACACTTCCATCAAAGCTATCTTCGCTCATGATCTCAAAGTCTTTTTGTCCCTGCCAATAACTTAAGAGCATGGCCGCAGCGATAGGGCCACAGCCCTCGAAGCGTTTTACACTGCCCCCTCTAGGGTCATCAATAACTCTTTGTTCTATTGATTTTACAAAGGGGATATAACTTGAAAATGCAGAGCTTGATATAATCAAGGCTCCTAATAGGATTATGGTTTTCATAACTTTATTATGAACAAGAGCCTATCAATTGACTAGTTTTGAGAGGCTCCATCACCTTGGCGTTGACGCCTCTTCTTTCTTCGTTCGATCCGGGCCTTTCTTTTCTCTGCCTTAGACATGTTTGACCTCTTTTGTCGCCTTTTTAGTCGGCGCTCTGCCTTTCTCTTCTTCATCTTTTTGAAGCGTTTCTTTTTCTCTTCGGGTGAGAGGCCTTTGAATTTTTCAAAACGCTTTAAGAGTTTAGCTTTTTTCTCGGGACTGAGGTTTTTGAATTTTTTATGATTCTTTCTTATTCTTGTTTTTTTATCAGAAGATAAACCATCAAATTTTTTGAACCTCTTTTGAAGCCTGTCTTTCTTCTCTTTAGGAAGCTTCTTCCATTTGCGGTAAAACTTTCTTATCTTTTGTCTCTCGCCTTTAGAGAGGTCTTTCCATTTTTTCTCACTAGCTACTTCTGCGAAACCAAGAGTAGAAACAGCAAAAAAGAGAGTTAAAAATATGATAAAGGTTTTAATCCCTCTCATTTTCTCTCCTCAGTTTGAATATTAACGGCATTTTCTATTTCCATTCTATCTAAGTCCTCTAAGTCAACATCATCTTCTAATAACTCTAAGTTCGAAAAGAACTCCAGCTGCTTTAAAATCTCTTTATCCTCAGCTCCTAAGTCCTCAGCATAGCAAAAGCTTAAGCTGAGAAATAGGAGCATTAAGCCTATCTTCAAGAAGCATCTCCAATAAGAACTTCCCAGTCCTCATCAGTTAGGTCTTCAAATTGTTCTAAATCTTCCATTAATTCCATATTAGCAAGCATGGTCTCATTCTCTACAATCTCTAAACTGGCAAAGGCATCACTTCCTAGCTCTTGGTCTTGAAATTGATAAACACCCACAATCGCCACCACTAAGACCATCGCGGCCAGCATATGCTTAACTTGAAAAGTATTAAAAAGAGAGTTCTTATCACCGAACTCCTCTTTGAAATTAGATAAGAATTCTTGTTCAGACTTCTTCCCGAACTCATCCTTCGACACTAACTTTTCTTTTAAAATATTAAGAAATGACTTCACTACTCATCCTTTAATTGTTTCTTATACTCTTCTACAAATCTTTTTCTTGCTCTAAATAAAACTGACTTCACTGAGCTTAGGCTCTTTCCCGTCATCTCACTTATCTCTTCGTAGCTAAGCTCTGATAAACTGGCTAAGCTTAGGATTTCTTTTTGCGCTCCTGGGAGCTTATTTAAAACTGCCATGATCTCTTCGGTGCGAGCATTCTTAATCAATTGCATTTCAGCACTATCACTCTCATCTTCGATCATAGCGATTGCATCGCGGTCATCTTCTTCTCGTGTCATATCTTCTATAAGGAGGTCTCGCTTCTTCCTTAAATAATCAAGGGCCGTATTCCGAGCGATAGTCCAAAGCCATGGCTTAAGCGCCTTTTCATCCTGAAACTGGCTCCTATGCCGGTACAGTTTAAAGAAAGCTTCCTGCGCTACTTCCTCCACAACAGACTTATCAAAGATCAAGTTACCCATATAGGTCATGACCGCTTTTCTATGCCTCTTATAAAGGTGTTCATAGGCCTTTTGATGATCCTTATCGCGAACGAGGCTCATGAGCTCTTCATCTGAAAGCTTTCCTAACATTACGAGTGAAAGACCTAAAAAGTTGCGCGACAAGATTATCTACCTTTAAAAACGAGTACTTATGGTTTTATTTATAAAAATGGCGAATAAACGCAACTTTTGAATCCCACCTGCCGTAAAGCTCTCAGAAGAAATGACCGCTAACCAATCAACAAAAGGAATATTATGAAATTATCAACAATTCTCCTCATGGCCGCAACCCTATTTCTGAGTTTTTCCGTAAACGCTGAAGGTTCTAAAGCCGATAAAAGACAAGACCTTCAAAGAAAACGTATCAAACAAGGTGTGAGATCTGGAGAGCTGACAAAACGCGAGGCTAAGAACTTAAAGAGTGATCAAAAGAAGATTAAAAAAATAGAGAGAAGACTTGAGAGTGATGGAAAAGTAACGAAGGCTGAAAAAAGACGCTTAAACAAGGCACAGAATAAGACTTCAAAGAAGATCTTTAAAAAGAAACATAATAAAAAAGACCGTCAAGCAAAGAAAGACAGAGTCAAGAAGGCCAAAAAGAAAAAACAAAGAATTAAGCATGCTCGTAAGAAATCTTCAGCAAAAGCAACATCGAGAATTAATAAAGCACGCAAGAAACAAGTAGCTAAAAAGAAAAAAAGAGTTGCTCACGCAAGAAGAAAGCATAGCGCTCAAAGCAACGATTAATACTTTAGGAATGCCAAGCGCTCCCTTTGCGCTTGGCTTCTTTCAGATACTTAGCTCACTACTTGAATTAAACCTCCCCTTGAAGTATTAACTAGTCCATAAACTCTCTCTGGTACTAGAATGAACCTAAAATATGTTCTGTCGGCTTTTGCTCTTCTTCTTTCTCTTAATGCCGAATCAAAGAACCTTGGGCATAGACTAGGCAGTGATTATCATAAGCACCTTCCTGAGAACTCCCTATCGGTTTTAGAGGCCTCTATCTATGGCATAGGTGGCAAAGACGCCATCATGGGAGATGACCGCTTTATCTACTTTGAATTCGATATTCAAGAAACCTTAGATAACCAGCTTGTCCTCTTTCACGATAAAGACTTTAAGAGAATGATTCCTAACAAGGGCGTTAATAAAGCGGTGTATAAGCAGATTATTCAAAATGTCTTTGAGAGAACAGGAAAGAGGTACAAATATAAAAAACTAAGAGTAGAGCTAGTCACTCTTAAAGAGATGCAATCACTTTATTTGAACGCAAATATTTTATATAAAGTTCCAAGCCTTGAAGAAGTCTTAAATTTTGCCATTGTTCATAAGGTAAAGAAGCCCATGGTGCTAGAAATCAAAAAACTTCACAGCAATACAGGTAGAGATAAGGCGCTTAATCTTATGCAAAATTTTAAACTTAGCTATGGGGATAACTCTGAGATTAGCTTCACAAGATATTATGACTACCCGCTTGAACTAACTATAACTTTCCTCGCCTTTCCTAAGGCGGTTGAATATAGCTTTCCTAATGAGTCTTTAAAGAGAAGCTACTGCAAAAGAATCCAAGAGATGGGTTTTGGTGGTATCTATAGAGCGAGAAAGCATAAATTTGATTTCTGCTCGCTCTATTAAGTATTAGTACTGATCTTGAGGAAATAAAGCAGCATCTCGGTTATAGATCCTATAAACAATCTCAAGCCTTTTATCATAACTTAACATCTCAACCTCAGGTGGAAGTTTAAGCTCTACCGCCAATAGATGCCTTTGAAGTTCAAAGCGCGCTATCATATAAGAGATTTGATCAAGAGTTAAATCAGGACTTACTCTTTCAATTTCAAAGATGATGCCGTCAAATTTTTCAAAATGCATCTTCTTCTCTTCAAGGGTCATTGTTTTATAAGACCTACCGTTTTTGAAACCATAACCCCAACGCCAAGGAAGACCAGAGTTTGGAAGGCCGCCAGTTAGGACACCTAACTCCATAAGACCACCGTGAAACTCTGATGTTTCTTCAGCAACACATTGGCCTAATAAGGCATCGGCCTTAAGTTTCTCTTCTTTCTTACCACCAACCCAATAAGACATATCGTGAGTTATGCAGCAGTGAACCCATTTATTATCTTCAACTAAAGGAACACCATCAGGGTACATAGAGCAGCCATCTGATTGAAAGCTTTGAAGCTCTTCAGAGAAAACTGAACCAGAGAGTAAAAGAGTGATCACAAAGATCATAAGTTTCTTAAGCATGATTGATCCTATCAATAGGTTTATATATCCTTATACTGACAGATTCCGGGCCCTTTAGAGAAAAAGGGGCCTTAGTAGATAGTTATTATATGTAAAAACTCTAGACAGAGCTTATAGATTTTAGAGACTTAACTTATTTGAACTCAGCCGGGTTTAAGTCTAAAAAGACCTTTCCTGACTCAACACCTTTATGAATAAGGTTATAAACGCTAGCCGTATTGGCCCTAACTTTGGCAACATCGGAATCTTTAAACTTAAGATTGTTCTTTAGAAAGCTTACAAAGCTTGGATCACTCATCTTTTCATTAAGAGAAGCTAGTTTATCAAAGGTCTCTTTTGAATAATGACGTATCTTTTTAAGAGCTCCGTCTTCAAGAGTTCTGTTTCTAAAAGCGATTCCACAATCATTATCTTTTAGAAGAAGCCTCTTAACTAAACGAGCTCCTTTTGATTTCATAAGAGCTACTTGAGCTGGGTCTTCTTTCTTAAATTTCTCTTCAACTAACTCTCCATTTTCAAAGAAGTAGTAATACTGATAAGCATTAGCATTTCCGTAACGGTCAAACTGAGACAAGATAGCGTCTATGATCAGCATGTCTGTAAAGTCTTTAAGGGCAAAGATAGAGCCTATATTTGAGAGGCTCTTAGAGAACTGTTTTGTTATTTCTCCACGCTTCTTTGCTTGCTTATAAAACTTAGTCTTTAAATAACCTGAAGTTCCTGATCCAAACATGGCTGAATAAGAAAGCTCACCTTTTGGGTTATCAAGAAGCGCTCCGAAACTTTGATCTTTTGATTCATTAACCAACTTTGAAGAGCCGCTCTTTAATTGCTGAGTTAAAGTAACCCAGTTCTTTGGCAGCCAACCAGAGAAGCCTTTTGTCAGCTCAACTCCAAACTCTGCTTTTTTAATATGCTCCCGAAGATCGAGAGTTCTATAAACCGCTACTGGAACATTTCCAATATTAAGAAGCCTACCTATATGATAGTAACCAAGCATTGATGGCACATAGCCACAGCTTGTTGAGACTTTAAACTTCGCTAGTTTTTTAGCAGTTGCCTTTATCTTATTCCCACACTCAGAGGCCAGAAACTGATCGCGGTCTGTTTCAGCTTTTAAGACAAAGACCTCAAGAGCTGGAGAAGTATTCTTAACTTTTGGGCAAACCGCAAGCTTAGATTTAACACCTTTATATTTGTATTGATTTTCACTTGAATGAAAGTCCATCTTACAAAGCTTCTTTTGTTTCTTTAAGTCTTTAAGAGAATATTCTATTCCTTGATTGGTCCCGCTAATGGAAGCCACATGACAGGCCTCTTCAAGGCCTGAAGGAGAAATGAATTCACTACCCATGAGGGGAGCAGATAATAGAGCGCTTAGGAGGATTAGATTTTTCATAGGGCCCTTCTAGCAAGGACCCTGAAAATGAGCTAGAGAGTTGTAATTATTACTGTAAACCTAGCTCTTTTTGAACAATATCATGACGGCGTATGCTTAGGTGAGAATAGGGCCTTATACGCTCTGGAAGGCCTGTTTTATCGACTTTTTGCCCATTCGTAAGATATGCGTCGAAGCTCACTTTGCCGGTGTCTAAATCGATCTCAACCTGCCCGTAGCCTCTTGGAGACCTGGACCTTGTTCTTTGATCTAAGTAGCGGTTCCCATGACCTAAGCATGGCATTGAGAGCACGTTTAACGAATCCTCGAGGGCCTCGTTATTATGATGAACAACTCCCGGGTAATAAGCATGAGAGTGCCCAAAGATGGCGAGGCTAATATCCCCTTCTTTAAAGATCTGCTCTAAAGAATTTGTTCTTTTGCCTTGTTGCTCATTGGCCATGATCTCGTAGTACTTTCCTCGTCCGCTGCTTGAGTGCTTAGACTTTGAAAGAACCGGGTACATTGGCACATGCCCAAAGGCGATCCTTGCTACTGCCCCTCTTGCTTGAGGAGTTTTAAGTTGGTTTGCAATCCAATCTCGTTGAGTCACCCCATTAACTGATCTATCTCTTAATGAATAAGTTCTTACGTCATCCATAGAAATAAAGAAGACGTTCTTATAAAGAAAGGAATAATAAAAGGGATAGGCCTCACTAGAGATCATAGTAACCCCGGGAATCCTAGGGCTCCAAAACGTTTTATAATAACCACGCTCTCGTTCAATATTGGCATCATGATTTCCCGGGCTAGGGGCGAAGGGAATACCAGAATTTAAGATCGGGTTAAGGATCTTTTGCTCAAAAGAAGTCCACATCTGATCAAAGCGAGATGCGGGAAACCTCTTTTTATAATCTTCACCACTGGTGAAATCGCCGGTTCCTAAAATAAGATCATAACCAGAATTTAAAATATGCCCCATTCCAGATGTTACGCTACTGGCGTAATTTGGGTCGCCGAGGGATCCATTCAGATCTCCTAGGACACCAATCTTAAGAAGGCCTTTAACACCTTCCACTGGTGGCGTGGAGTCGCCGGGGTTTGGAGCTGGTCTCACAATAGGTGGAGCTCCGTCAGTTGGACTGTCTTCTGCCGTATCTTCTTCCTGAGTTTCTTGGCAGCCTAATAATAAAAGTAAAAGCATAAAGCTAAGTGTGTAACGCATATTTCATCCTTGAAGTTTACGTTGTGGCGTTTTTTGTTTTCGCCTTCTTAACTATTATACCGCGAATTGATTTAGCCTTGGGAACCCTGTAACAAAAAGTTAACTTAAAAATGACATAAGTAACCGAGATAACGCTGCGAGAAAGGCATCTAAGCTGTCTAAACTTAAGACAGCGTCCGTAGTTTTTACAATGAAGTCCCTTAAAAAAGCGATTCGTTTTAAGCTATTAGTGATGAAGAAATTGACCTTAATTCTAATGACTTTTGTCCTAAGTACTGCATCCTTTGCCGGTGGCCTAAGCCCCCGTGAAGTGATCTTTAAAACTGACCGTCAGGTCTACTCTTTATCTGAGGAAAAAGACCCTATAGAGAAGGCCAATAAATTAAGAAGAATCCTTAATAGCTTTACCCGCTTCATCGTTGAAAAAGGTATAAGTTATGAAAAAAAATTAAAATCAGGTAAGCCACTCTCAGGATCTGAACTTGAAGTCCTTTATAGATTTGTTCCTACTTATAGAAATATTCTTATTCAGGCTCAAATTGATTTAAAGCCTCTTAGTGAAGTTGGTACTGTAGAGGAGAGGCTTCTTTATCTTCATAATCATTTAAAGCTTCTTCAAAGTTTAAAAACAATTCATAAGGCCTACTTTAGACCGGGAATTATGCGCGCTCAAATGCATAATGCTTTTAAGAAAGCAGAGCAAGGCTCTGTTAAACGTGACGAGCTATTAGATCTTCTTCATAAAGTTACCAGTAAAGAAAATCAAAGAGCTCTTAAGTATCTTTATAAAGAATTCTATTTAAACGGATCATCAAACTCAGAAGGCACTGACAGGCTTCATCAGTTAATCAGCGTCAATTCTCTTTCAAAGAATTTTGAAGAGGCTAAGTTTATCAATATTTGGACATACACCTTTTATGATAAGCTCGGACAATTAGGAACTGAGTTTGAGTATCTTTTGAGTAAGGGCTTTGGAAATGTTCTAGGAGAAGTAAAGTTTAGAAAGGGCTTTCTTCATAAGAACACTGAGGCCCTTCATGAGTTTAAAAGGAAGCTCATGCCTCTTGATATCATCATCGAGAGAAGTCCTTTTGCGCTAACTGATATGACGATTCCAGGGCATTGGACTCACCCAGCGATTTGGCTAGGTACAGAAAAGCAACTTAAGAGCTTAGGTCTATGGGAACATCCTATCTTTAAACCTTATCAAAAGATGATTAGCGCCGGAAGAAATGTCCTTGAGGCCCTGCGCCCAGGAGTTCAGATCAATCCACTTTCAAGTTATTTCAATACTGATGAAATCCTCCTTATGCGAGTTCCGAATGTTTTAAAAGACAGACAAAGAACGCTCGCCGTATACGAAAGGGCCCTTGGTCATTATGGACAAGCTTATGACTTTAACTTTGATTCTTCTTCAACGGATGTCATCGTTTGTAGTGAACTTATCTTTCAGGCTTTTGGGAATATCAATTGGCCAACAGATACTGTCCTAGGTCGCCATACAGTGACACCTGACAATATTGCTGAACTCATCTTTTATAAAGACAGCCCTGTTGATTTTGTCACCATCTTTGGAGTTAACCAGAGAAAGTCTATGTACGAATTAGATAAAGATGATGTGGCGGGATTCATGGGCTTTAGCTTAGATAAAGAAAAAAGCCTGATAGAAGATCAGGCCATCTATAAAAAGTCTGTTACGAAGTGTGATATTAAAACTTCTAGAGTTCGCGTCGGAAGCAGAAGAATGAAATCACTTCAGATCAACGACTGTGATGAAGTCCTTATCCCCGCCGTCTATACCGGGAACTAAGAATCAAACTTGTGAATACTGCTTACAATTCCATCATGAAGCAAGACAAAGTAGTTATCATAAACAAAGGTCTCACGATTTCCCGTTTTATCAATAGACTTATCAAAGACTCGAAGTGGAGCTCCCCAACAAATCTTTAAATAATCAACCGGCATCCCAACAGCTAGCTTTCCTTTTTTAAGAACATGCCAGTACTTAGAATAAGTTCTCTTTGAAAAAGGATTCTTTTTAACAAAGGCTTTCGTTAAACGTCTTTTCAAGAAGTCATTATTAAAGAGGATTCTTTTATCATAACTAGTAACGACTAACTTTAAATTTGAGACGAAGCTCTTATTCTTTTGTCTTGCCTTAAACTTAAAGACAATATTCCCCTTACAAGTGGTCTTTCTCTTTAATGAATACCAGGCCCCTACTCTATGAAGAGTACAGTCGAAGTTTTTAACTTCAACATTTTTTAAAAGAGCTCGCTCTGTTCTTTTAAAGCCAGACTCTTCAGCAAATCGCCCAGCGTACCATTTGCTGCCTAATAAAGGAGCAGCTTGGTTACCTATGGCCATATTAGTTAGGGATTCTAATCGATTCTTAATCTTTGGGGTGACTGACACCTGGTTGTTACAACCTACCATCAGCAATATCAGACTCATCCATAAAACTCTCATTCACTTACCTCCTGTAAGCTGAGCCCAAGGCTCTTTCACTTCTCTTATAGAGCAAGGAAGATGCCAAGAATTTCTACGGAATATTAGGAATTTATCTAAGGATTTTACGCCCTGGTGCCTTTTAGGCGTCAACGCCTTGGCACCATTTTCTAGTTAGCTTCGCTCAATTGTCGCCAATCAAACTGAGTCACTGTCCCGCCGTCTTCTCCAACAAAGGCCACTCCAGCCACTGATTTATGAATAGGTAGTTCTACATTCTTCTTTTTATGACTTAATTTTACGACATCTTCTTTAACCATTCTCAACATCTTAGAGTCTGAGAATGTTTGTTTTGGCGCTTTTTCTTCTTCACGTTTTTGGAACCAATCAAACTGTGCACTAAGGGTTTGCCCTAAGATGAGAACCGAAAAGATAATGGCGATTCCCATAAGTTCTGGAACCATTACTGAGCCAACTCCTAAACATATAGTAAAGAAGATGGCGTGATTGATTGAAATAGGCTCTTTAGAAGGAAGAGGCTTTGATTGCTTCTTAGCTTGCTCCGCTACTCTTTTATACTGGGCCATAGCATGAGCTTTTTCTCTACGAATCTGAATCTCGCGCCTTTTAATTTGGATAGCGTTCGCATTCTTTTTTACTTCTAGTTGTTGATTCATGATTTTCTCCCTTAATCCTACTTCTCTTATTACAAGTTAGGTGCCAATAATTAATGAGGAAATACAATGACTTACAACGGTGCTTCGTGAAAAAATTATATGGCCGTCTAAAAACTATACAGATTAACCGAGAATAACGCTCAAGTCCTAAATCCTATACATTTACTGGAGCAAATTGCTAGAATTTTTAGTTCATTTACATAAACATGGAAGATTATGTCTACGATTGCAGCAGCAGGAAAGAAATTGGCCATTTGGTCTTACACAATGATGTCACTGGTTCAAGTAAGTGCCATTGGCGGCGCCGCCGCCAAGTGGGCCCATTACTGGGGCGCTAATAGCTCGAAGATCATCACTCTAACAACGATCAACACCACCATGACTTTTGGGACTGAATTTGTCAGTCGTTCTATTTTATCAAGCAGCCTAACGACTAATAAGAGTTATCGTTTTATCGTGGGAGAAGGACCTTGGTATAATAATATCAACCGTCAATCTCTCATCAATATATGGATGACTTTCTTCGCCTCACTTTTAGGCGCCCCGGTTTACTTTTTTCGCCGCCGCCATGCCCGTTTTTTATTCTTCGTAGGTTTCGGCGTTTTTAATTCGGCCCTTAGTCAGGGACTTCTTGGAGTCCTTCGCGAAGGTGTCATTCTTATCAGCGCAAAAAGGCTACTTTTTGATTTTTTCTATAACGGTAGTTTGAAATTTTTTATGTTCGAATTTTACCGCAAACCTATTAAGGCCAAGACTAAGTTCTTCAGCCTTTACTGGGTTCGAGGCAAACAAGATTTACTAACAGGTGTATTTAAAAACCTTATTTTAAACCTTTTAAAGTTTAAAGGATAACAACAGGAGATAAAGATGAAGTTATTATTGATTCCATTTCTGATGCTCGCCCTTTCTTTTAATGCTTTCGCTGACAGTCGCCCTGACTTCAGAAAGCTTTCAGAGATCGCGCGTGTCATTCACTCAGAAGACGCAGCCTTCCCTACTGATAAGGGTTGGGAAAAAATCACAGGTTTAATGAACAACCTCGACATCTTTGACGAATCAGTTAAAAGAATGATGAGCACTCTTTGTTCTGATGAGCCAAACAAGTCAGTACTAGTTGTTGGTGAGCCAAGTGATACTTTTAAGTATATGTATGCCCGCCTTGCCATGATGGGACCTGAGGAAGGATGTAAGCGTCTTTCACATATGGACCTAAAGATCGCAAAGCTGCAGGGTTATATGTACGTAGGGACGACTGAGAGAAACTGGCGTGATTTTATTGAGAAGCCAGCTTATAACAAAGACGTTGTTCTTTATATCAACAACCTCGCTCTACTTATCGGTATCGGAACTTCAATGAACCGCGATGTAGGGATTGAATCAACTTATATCAATGCTGTTAAGACAGGGAAACTTAAGACTGTAGCCTTCCTTAATAAGTATGATTACAAAAGATTAGTTCACGGAAGACATGCTTATGTTCTTAATGGTTTCCAAGAAACAATCAATGTCGATGATCTAAAGATGGCGCAAGTTGATAAGCTTGTAAGGTCTTACCTAACACTTAATGCTCCTCATATTAAGATGAGTGATAAAGTGGCCAACTTTATGTACAGAAATATTCAGTACTACCAGCCAAACATCATGGAACCACAAAGAACTATGAATGTTGTTTTATCATTGATCCGTCAGAACCCAATGAAGAGAACTCTTTTCAGAACTGAGATCAAGTCTAAGAATCCTTATGGCTCTAATGCTAAAGAAGAGATCATTATTGATCGCCCTGATGCCAGCGCGATTCAGTTAAGCTTTGAATACTTTCAAACAGAAAAAGGAAGAGACCGTCTTAGAATCTATGACTTTCATACAAACACTCACCTTCAAGATCTAACTGGAAAATTAGGTAAGATCAAATCACAGTCTTTTGATACGAATAAGCTTCGTATGGAGTTTCTTACTGACGGATCTGTTGTAGATAAGGGATTCAAGATTGATGGTATCCTAGAGCAAAAGCTTGCGGACATCACATTAACAATTACTCAAGTACGTCAGGCCATTATGGAAATGGTTCAAGTACCAGAGTGGATTATTAAAAGAGACTACACAGTAGTTCGTGATCTTCCAGGCATGCTTGATGGTGATGTTGTCGGTATTCATATGGCGAAAAAAGCAGTGATCAAGGCCTTTAAGGTTGGTTATGTTGCAGGTCGTACAGATGAAAAACCAGCTGGTGCTCTTCTTCTTGTAGGACCTACAGGAACAGGTAAGTCTTATATAGCTAAGAAAGCCGCAGAGTTCATGGACATGAAGATCATCGTTCTTGATATGACTCAATACGCGACAGCAGAATCTTTTGATAGATTCCTCGATACCGTAGCTAACAATCTTATCCTCTACCCATATGCTGTTTATCTTTTTGAAGAAATCGACAAGGCCGATACTCGTGTTCTTGATAGACTTTTCTTTATGATGGACGAAGGGATCTTTTACGATAAGAACCAAAGACCACTCTTTGCTCGTGGCTCTATGGTGATGATGACAACTAACGCTGGTCACGACTTAATAGTACGAGAAAGAAACAACCCTGATCTTCAAAGACTTGTTAACCTAGAACTACAAAAGTTCTACCGTCCAAGTTTTCTAAATCGTTTTGATTCTATTCCCATCTTTCTTCCTTTTTCAAAAGCTGAATTTCATCAACTAGCAACTATTATGACGATGAAAAAAGTTAAGAAAATGAAAGAGTACTTTGATTGGAATGCTACTGTTGCCCCTGAAGTTATCAAGTTTATGGGAGAGAACGGTGGATCAGATCTTTATGGGGCTCGTCCTATGGAAAGAATGGTTGAGAACGTTATCTCTGTTGGTATCTCTGAGTATCAAATCAATAGAGGAACTATCGAATTTGGTGATAGCTTTGTTATCTCAAAGGTTCGTGGTGAGAAACTTAAGTTTAAGATCTCTGTTAACGGTCGTGGCGGTATGGACTACGAAGTTGATATGGATAATAACTCAGGTCTTATTGATCTATCGCTATTGTTCCCAGAAGTTTCAAAACTTTTTAACGACATCAGAATGTACTAATATAAAGAAAGGCCCTCTTAATGAGGGTCTTTTTTTCCCATACAATTTAGGAATATACGCAGCTAATAATACTATGGTATAATAGTTCTATTAGCCCCATCCCATGGGGCTCCCCACAGATGTTAATCAGGAGGGAGTATGGGAAATCGGCTGGGAGTGTGCATTCTATTCTGCGGCATTTTGATGATCATCTTTGGTCCTCTAGAGTCCTTTGCCCTGACAAAATCTAGCGACTACAAAGTAAATATCGATCAAGAACAATGCCTCTTTGAGATATTACGCTCTCCTATCACTAAAGCGCGCTACCCTGATCTCTTAACTGATCAACATGACAATCAAAATTATAAGATGATCACTGAGATGGATAAGTTCTGCGCCTGTAGTATTTCAAGACGTGCTGATGAATTAAAACAGAAACAATTAGATAAGATGAGCTGGCGCTTTAGAGATCGAAAAGAAGGTCTCTCTAAAGAAGATCAATGCGCCATGACTGAACTCTCTGATAAAACAATGGATCTTTTCTTTGAAGTCATCGTCGCTTCTCGCTTTATGAGAAATATTGAAGAGGCCCTTGATTCAAGAATGACAAAGGGAATGCGGATCATAGCCTCTGACCTCTCCGTTCAAGATCAGATGTTCTGTATAGAATCAAAAATCCTTCAAACCTGTACTAGGATTAAGTCTCTAAGATCAACTTATGAATGTATTGAGGAGACGACAAGTGATCCTCATAAAATGGATATCCTCTCTAATCAATGCCCGCGCTTGATAGAAAAGACCAATTACAGGATTGCTAGAGATGACTTGTCCATCTAGATGCTGCATAGTTAAAAGATGAAACTAATTCCCTTATCTGCCATCGACCTTTTTAAGATTAGAGAAGTCCTCGAAGATTCCAGTAACTACCTTCGTTCTAATAATCTTCCTAATGCTGAAGACTTTACTAACCAAATTTTCTTAGAAGAAGTTCCGGGTACTCCCAAGTTTTATACTTTAGAAATCAAGGGTGAAGTCATAGGCTTTACAAAGATTAGTGACCAATTTCCCTTACCAGGATTCCTCCATATAAGACTCTTAGTCATCAAAGAAAAACACTGCGCGAAGAAAAATGGTACCGAGCTTGTTAAGAACCTAAAGAAGATCTCAAAGAGCACTCTATGGGTTGATATAACTAAAGAAGAATTAAGCCTCCCCTTTTGGCAAAAGATTGGCTTTAAAGAAGAAGCTGGTCGCTGGGTTTTAAACTAAGCGTCTAGGATATGTGAAAATTCTAGGATGAGATTATTATTCGCCATATGAGAGGATAAGATCTCAATAACATTTCTATAAACCGTATTACCGGCCACTGGTTCATCTTCAACAAATTGAAAAAGATCTTCTTTGTTTAACTTCAGAACCTCAGTAGGAAGAACCGCCTTAACATCAGCTGAGCGTTTTCTATTGGTAAATACTGCCATCTCACCGACGCAAAGCCCTGGGTTGATTAAAGCAAGAGTCTCATGATCAGAACTGATAACGGCTAGCCTACCAGAGAGAACGATAAAGATATCCTCTCCGTCCCCATTTGCTTTGAGAGCAAGCTCTTCTTCAGCAAAGGTTAGGCGAGTACAAACCCCAACAAGCCTTTCAAGATGAGAAGGAGCTAATCCTTTAAAAACTCTAACGTTCTTTATAATCTTGGCGTATTCAGCGGCTTCCATAAGTTATCCTAGTTAAGAAATTTGTTAATTTACTTTACCAGAATACCTAGCAGCTTCAAGTATCTTTGTTTGATTCCCACGTGTTTAAGTCGGTTAAAAAGGAATAATTTTACTCTCCCACGACACTCTAAGAATAAGTTATAATACAGAGGTAACATCCGGAAAATATTGTGAAAGTATTAGTTGTCGAAAGTAATCCAAAGGCCATAAGCCTCCTTAGTTCTGCCCTTCGAGCAGAGTTTAACGCTGACGTACATACTGAAAAGCATGGTGTGCCTGGTACCGCCTATATTTCTGAAAACCCCCTTCTCGATTTAGTTGTCGTTAGAAATATAAATGCTTCTCCAACTAATAACGCTGAAGAGACTGCTAAGGTTATCTTAAATTTTATCTATGATAATGAACTTAAATGTAAGGTGCTAGTTCTTGGTGAGTTTGAAGCTGCCGGCTTTGAATTTGCTCATATTCCAGATCGCTTTAAGGTAAGTGAGTTCACTACTATAGTAAGAAAGACTTTGGGCATCTCTTTAGAAGATCTTAAAGAGATTAGACAAGGTGACTATATACCTATCGAGATTCAAAACTTTTACGTTATGAATAAAGCCCCTTGTGATACCTATATAAAACTAGCCCGAGCTACTGGGGATCAGTACGTCAAAAGAATACATTCTGGAGATGAGTTTGATAAAGAAGGTATTAAGAAATATGAGTCTCAAGGAGTCACAGAGCTTTATGTTCCTAAAGATCAAAAAAACCTCTTCTTAGAAGCTCAACTTAAACAATACCTCGTCTCAATCACTGACAATAGTAAGCCAGAACCCGTCTTAGTTGAACTTAGATCTGATGCTTATGATATCAATCAAACTCTTATTAAGAACACAGGGATCACTGAACAGATGATTCTCATGAGCCAAGCTTCAGTCAAGGCCATGGTCGCTTCTGTCGCTCATAATAAAAAGTTGGGCTCTCTTCTTAAGAATATCTTAAATAATAAAGGAAGTTTTGCTTATAAACATTCATATCTTATCAGTGTCTTCGCTTCTGCTTGTATGCATAAGATGGAGTGGTCTGAAGATAAACAGTTAGAAGCGAATATTGAAAGGATGACTTTCGCCGCCTTCTTTCACGATATCCTTTTAATAGAAGAAGTTCATATTAAGATCCGAAATAAGGTAGATCTTTATCAGGCGAAACTCGAAGGAAAAGAAAAAGAACTCGTCCTAGAACATGCCAATAAGATGGCCAGCCTAGTTCATGAAATGAAGTTTGCCCCAAGAGGAGCGGAGCAGATTATTAGAGAACACCACGGTGCAAGAAATGGAATAGGTTATAGTGAAGTCTATAGTTCAAACCTTGGGGCCATGAGCATAATGTTTATCGTGATCGAAGACTTTGTATCAAGCCTGCTTGATTTTAAAGAAAATAAACTAAGTATCAAAGAGATCATTGAAGTGATGGGAGAGCGCTACCCACTTCCTTCGTATAAAAAAGTCATCAAGGCCTTGACTGAGTCCTTAAGCGAATCCTTCTAGACATCTGGCTTTCCTCTTTTATAAATAACATGAATCATCAGGCCATCACGATCATATTCTTCCCACTGACCTTCTCTTAAATTCTCTCTATACTCGCCCTTAGATTTGACACTGCCATCGGCGTAGTAAAAAATCCAGTTCCCTGCTTTTTCACTACTTACATAAAACCCCACTGCCATGAGTGCGCCGTTTGGGTAGAAGTGTTTCCACTCTCCAATCCTTAGCTTCTTTTCTAACTCTCCCTCTAGGGCCTTAGTCCCAGAGTCATAATTTAAATGAAAAAATCCCGTTGACTCTGCACTAGAGAAGTTCTCACCATTTATAACTGAAACGCTTGGAAGACTCCATTCAAAGTCAGCAATCTGAAAGTCTTGTTGGAGGGCTCGCATAACCTTCACAAAAGTATTCCTTGCCGTATTTATTTGCGCTGCTTCTGGTTCCTTAAGATACTCTTTTTCATCTTTGTAAGAGAGCCTAGTAGTGTCATCTAGATTAGATAAGAATTCTTCTGCGTTATCGTGGGCGTATAAAGCGAAGAGAAGAGTCTGTACTCCCCCTGGAACCGCCTCAAAAAGCTTTTGAATATCAGATCCTTCGTAACGAAAGATATAATCAAAGCTCACCATATTTGAAAGGGCCGCCATAAGATAGGTAGGGTCTTCAAGAATAGCAACTTGAACCACCTTTAAACGGGTGGCCTCACTCATTCCTTCAAGGGAACAAACGAACTTCTTAAAGCCATCAAGGCCCTTTTTCTTATGCTTATTTAGAGTGTTCACCACTTAATTATAACATAGGAGCAAAAATCGAGACTCTAAAGCATTGATATTTAATCAGGATATGCATTTTCTCATAAGGGCAGCTTATAGCTCAGCATAATAAATGATTAATTGACTACTTGTGGTGATCAAGGGATTGTCCCGCCCGTTAGAACTAAACAGGAGAGCATATGAAACACATTATCTTGGCACTTTTACTTATCTTTTCAATATCTTCAAATGCCTCTGAAAACACAGCTTATTTAGATGCTCCTTATAAAAATCTTGTTCATCCTATTGAGAGTAAGTCTAATTTTAAAAGCCTAAGCAAGTCTGACTTTCTAGAAATGCAAGCAATCATGACTCCTATCAAATCTCAAGGGAGCCGTGGAACTTGTTCGATCTTTAGCGCCATCGCTATGCTCGAATCTATGCTTCTTATGAACTATAACTTTGATAAAGAGACACTTGATCTCTCTGAAGAATGGCTTGAATACCTCATCATGAGAAACAGAAACTCTGATGGATCAAACTCATGGTCAAACTTTAATGCTATTAGAAAGTATGGAACACCTTCGGAGTCTACCTTAAATTATATAGGTCAAACTTGGGAAGAGAGTTTCTTAAACCCACTAGCGACAGAAAGATGTGGTGATTTAGTTGGTGGACTTAAAACTTCATGCCTTTTAGGTCATAGAAACCCAAGACTTCTAAACGCAAGTAATGAGCAACTTCTTGAAGAAGGAAGCTCACTCTACGATCCAGAATTCCTAGAGGCTAGATCTGAAGCCTTTCAGTTTCGTGATAGCTATATCAATTTCTCTAGCACTAACTATACGGTTTATTATACTGCGGACGTGAAGAGATACCTCTCTAAAGGCTACCCTCTAACTCTTGGTATCGAATTCTTTTACGGAGCTTGGAATCATAATAAGGCGACTGAATTTGGAATTGGAAGAGAGACCACTAACTGGAATCAGGGAATCGTAGGTTACCCTGAAAGAAATTCAGTTGATTATAAGGTTTCAAAAGAAAATGGTGCTGGTCACTCAATCCTTATTGTTGGTTATGACGATGATAAGATCGTAACGACAAATATTAAGATGCAAGATGGAAGCACTAAGACTTTTACCTATAAGGGTGTTTACTATTTTAAGAACAGCTGGGGTAAGGGCGGTTTTGGTCGTGACTTTGAAATCAAAGGTGAAAACTTTGATGGCTATGGCATGATCACTCAAAAGCATGCTCATGAGCATGGTTCATTTTATAGAATGCCTCTCAGATAACGAGAGTTTTCAATACCAGCGTGATCACCTAGTGATCACGCTTTAAATCCCCTCTCCATTCCCGACTATACGCCTCAGCATTATTCTTTTTTTAAGACGAATTCTTATTAATTAACTATCATTTAGAGATTCAAAATTTAATCTTTAGCGAGGTATCAATGAGTGATTCGACCAAGGATGAGGGTAAGCTTGACCGCACCCTAGGGCCCTTTATGTTATGGGGTCTTGGTGTTGGGTACGTTATTAGTGGAATGTACTTTGGTTGGAACTTAGGTCTTCCTGAAGGCGGAACTCTAGGCCTTGCCATTGCCACCTTCTTTATCATCATCATGTATGTCTGTTTTACTTTTAGCTACACGGAACTTGCCTGCGCTATACCTAAGGCCGGTGGTGCTTTTGAGTACTCAAGGCGTGCCTTTGGTAATCAATGGGGCTTCTTAGGTGGGATGGCCCAAAATATCGAATTCATCTTTGCCCCACCTGCTATTGCCTTCGCTATTGGAGCCTATCTCAATATTCATATGCCAAGCATTCCGGTAAACACTATCGCCATCGTTAGTTTTATCCTCTTCACAGGGATCAATATTCTAGGTGTCCGAATAGCGGCCATGTTTGAATTAGTGATAACCATTATAGCCGTTGTTGAACTCTTGATCTTCGCCGGCGTTGCCCTGCCACACTTTGAAGCGGCCAATCTTGCTAAGAACTCTTTTCCAAATGGTTGGGAAGGTGTCTTTCGCGCTATTCCTTTTGCTATCTGGTTCTTCCTCGCCATTGAAGGCGTCGCAAACGTTGCTGAAGAAACTGTAAACCCACAAAGAAATGTTCTTATTGGTTTTGGCTCGGCTATTCTTACTCTCGTTATCCTTTGCCTTCTCACCTTTACTTCTGCCATTGGCGTCGCAGGCTGGGAATCCATTGTTTACGAAGCCGGCAGCACTCAGGCCTCAGACTCTCCTCTTCCATTGGCCATCAAGGCCATCGCTGGAGGAAGTGATTTTCTTTATCATCTTATTGTTTGGGTAGGACTCTTTGGTCTAGTCGCCTCTTTTCATGGAATTATTTTAGCTTCAGGCCGCGCCACTTTTGAATTTGGTAGAGTTGGTTTTGCACCTAAGATCTTTGGTTCAACTCATTCTAAGTTTAAGACTCCGGCCGTCGCACTCTTATTTAATATGACCATAGGAATAATTGCTGTTCTCACTGATAGAACGGGAGATATTATCACCTTGGCCTGCTTTGGAGCGCTTAGCCTTTATATCATTTCCATGTGCGCTTTCTTTAGATTAAGAGTTGATGAACCAGATTTAGAAAGACCCTTTAAGGTCTTTGCCTATCCTCTAGTTCCGGCCTTAGCGCTTTTAATTGCCAGCGTTTCTATCGTGGCCATGAGTTACTACAATCAAGGTTTGGCCCTTCTGTTTTTTGGGATCATGTTTGCTTCAAGTTTAATCTTCACCTGCTTTCATAAGGAAAAATAATGCAACTAACAAAAGAAGAAATCATAGCTAAAGTTAAAAGTTTTGGCGGAAATAAAGTAAAGCTGGCCGTCACTGATATAGATGGCATCCTTCGCGGTAAGGTCATTCATGTCGATAAATTCCTCTCTGTTCTTGAGGGCGGCTTTGGCTTTTGCAGCGTCATCTTTGGTTGGGATAGTGCGGACGCTTCTTATGATAATACGGACTATACAGGCTGGCATACAGGTTACCCTGACGCGAACGCCAAGATTGATCTTAATACCTTTAGAGAAGTGCCATGGGACGAAGAGATTCCTTTTTTCCTAGCAGACTTTGATGGGCTTCATGTTTGTCCTAGAAGCCTGCTTAAAAAAGTTAGGCAAAAGTCCTTAGACATGGGCTTCTCTCCTATCTTTGCTCAAGAATTTGAGTGGTTTAACTTTGAAGAGAATTCAAATGATCTCAACGATGCGGATTTTCAATCACCTAATCCAATGACTAGAGGAATGTTTGGTTATTCAATTCTAAGATCAACTCAAAGAAAAGAATTCTTTAACGATCTTTTTGATCTTATGGAAGACTTTAGAGTCACTATAGAAGGCCTGCATACTGAAACAGGACCTGGGGTCTATGAAGCGGCTATTTTATATCAAGACATCTTAGAAGCTGCTGATAGGGCCGTCTTATTTAAGGCCTCAGCAAAAGAGATCGGTCATCATCATGGGGTGATTCCGACGTTTATGGCAAAGTTCAATGAAAAACTTCCGGGTTGCTCAGGACATATTCATCAAAGCCTCTGGAAGGATGGAGTAAATGTTTTCTTTGATGAAAAAGCAAAGAATAAGATGAGTTCAACCATGGAGAGCTATCTAGCAGGACTTTTATTAGGTCTCCCTGAGATTCTTCCCATGTACGCTCCCACTATGAATAGTTATAAGCGTCTTGTTGAGGGAATGTGGGCACCTACCACTGTGACTTGGGGGATTGATAATAGAACAACCGCCATTCGTGTTCTTCCTGGCTCTAATAAATCAACTCGCATAGAGATGAGAGTCCCGGGCTCTGATGCTAATCCTTACTTGGCCCAAGCCGCTTCCCTAGCTTGTGGTCTCTACGGAATCGAAAACAATCTAAAACTAACGAGGGCTCCCTGCACAGGAAATGGTTACGCTGATAAATCCAACGGCGTCCTTCCCGCTAATCTTTGGGAGGCCAATGAAAGGATGAGAAACTCAAAGCTCGCCAATGAAATTTTAGGCGAAGAGTTTGTAAAACATTTTTCTCAAACAAGAGAATGGGAATGGAAAGAGGCGGCTAAGGTCGTCACTGATTGGGAACTCAAAAGATATTTTGAAATCATCTAGGTAATATTTATGAACTTTGAACAACGCTATACTTATAACTACCCTTGCCCTATTCGTTTTGGTCCAGGGGTTATTGACGAAGTTGGGCCTCACTTAAGAGAACAAGGCCTTAAGCGCGCTCTTATTGTCACTGACCCGGGCTTTATAAAACTTCCTCTTTATGAATCAATCATAAGTGAACTGACAAAATCTGGCCTTACATGCCTAAGTTTTTCAGACATTGATAAGAACCCTGTTAAGAAGAATGTTCTTGCAGGAGTCTCAAGCTTTCACGATCAAAAAGCAGATTGTATAGTAGGCCTTGGTGGCGGCGCTAGTATGGACGTGGCTCGAGCGGTTGCCTTAAAGGCCTATCACGAGCGAGATCTCTTTGATTTTGACGACGCTTTAGGTGGGGACAAGTATGTAACGAACGAGGTTCCCTACTTTATAACCATTCCAACAACTAGTGGAACCGGATCCGAAGTAGGCCGCTCCACTGTTATCTCTGAGGATGAATCTCATCAAAAAAGAGTCCTCTTCTCTCCTAGGCTTATGGCAAAGATCGTCTTCGCCGACCCTGCTTTAACCATGGAATTACCAAAGTCAGTCACTGCGGCTACGGGCATGGACGCATTAACTCATAATATTGAAGCCTACCTCTCAAAAGGTTTTTCCCCCCTTTGTGATGGCGTGGCCATTGAAGGCATTAAGCTTGTTCATGAATCTCTCATCAAGGCCGCTACTAATCCTTGTCTTGAATCAAGATCAAAGATGCAGATGGCAGCTCTTATGGGGGCCACTAGTTTTCAAAAAGGCTTAGGCGTTGTTCATAGCACCGCCCACCCTCTTTCAACTGTCTTTGACACTCACCATGGTCTCGCTAATGCGGTCATGCTTCCTTATGGCGTAAAGTTTAACGAAGAAGTCTCAAAAGAGAGGATTGAATTTCTCTGTCGAGTTCTAGATCTTGGCGAGACCAGTACGAAGAGTTTTATAGACTGGATTATTGATCTTAATAAGTCTCTTGGGCTTCCTTTAAATCTTACAGAGCTTGGAGTTGATCCTTCAAAGATGGACTCTCTATGCGACCTTGCTTTAAAAGATGTTTGTCATCTTTGTAACCCTAGAGAAGTAAGTCTAAGTGATTTTAAAAATATTTACACTAACGCTTTTGAAGGTACCCTTTGATAAAGATCGCTCTCACTCCCTGTTTTATGTACAAAGACCCAAGCCGAATCGTTTTCGGTCATAAGAGTTTAACCTATATGGAAAACGATATGGTTCGCTACCTAGCCAGAGAAGGAGTCATGCCTTATCTCCTTCCTGATCTTGAAGATAAACTTCTTCAGGCCTACTTAGAAGAAGCAGATGCCTTTGTGATTCAAGGGGGCGTTGACCTTAGTCCTGAAAGTTATAATGAACCTTTTTTAAATATCGAGAAATGGCCCGGTGATAAGTACCGTGATGAATTTGAGTTAAAAGTTATTGATTATGCCTTTAAAGCAAAGAAGCCCATCTATGGCATTTGCCGTGGCTTCCAAGTTCTTAATGCTTACTTTGGAGGAACTCTCCATCAGGATATTCAAACAGAACTTGATACAAAAGTCGCCCATAGAGACCCAGACCTTTACGATAAAGTGAATCATAAGATCACTCTTGAAAGTAATGGCCTTCTAAAAGCTCTTTATAAAGAAGAGGTCTTAAATGTTAATTCAGTTCATCATCAGGCCGTCAAAAAGCTTGGAGATAAACTTATAACAGATGCTAAAAGTCAGGACGACGGGATCATTGAAGCCTTTCATTATGATGGGGATCAAGTAGTGATCGGCGTTCAATGGCACCCAGAGTTTTCCCATAGCCTTGGCGACAAGGTTTGTGACCCTAATGTGATCTATAATTACTTCTTAAAAGAAGTGGAGAAATTAAAATGAGTTTAAAGATTATTAACCCGGCCACTGAAGAGCTGATTAAAGAAGTACCTACAGATACCAAAGATACCTTAAAGCATAAGTTTGATTCCTTAAGAGCGGCTCTTCCCGCTTGGAAGAAAACAAGCGTTAGAGATAGAATCCTCATGATGAGTAAGTTCGCTGATCTTCTTAGAGAAAACAAAGATAGGCTTGCTCAAATTTTAAGTGATGAGATGGGTAAACCACTAAACGAGGCCCTTGGAGAGATTAAGGCCTCAGCTGTTAAGACACAATTTTTCTTACAAGAAAGTGAAAAGCATCTTAGAAAAGAAAAAGTGAATCACGATGGCTCTACTGAAGAGTATATTGCTTATGAACCTTTAGGAGTTATAGCCAATATTTCTGCCTGGAACTACCCCTACTTAGTGGGGGTGAACATCTTTGTTCCAGCTTTAATCTGCGGGAACGCTGTCTTTTATAAACCAAGTGAGTTCTCAACTCTTACTGGGATTGAAATTGAAAAGCTTCTTATTGAAGCAGGCTTTCCTTCAAGCATTTTTCAATTGGCCATTGGTGCTAAGGAAGTAGGACAGGCCTTATTAGAGCTTCCTCTCGATGGATATTTCTTTACAGGCTCTTACGCCACAGGAAAACATATAGCCACGACAGTAGCGCCAAAATTAGTTCCTGTTGGTCTTGAACTAGGAGGAAAGGATCCTCTTTATGTAACAGATCAGGTCATCTCACTAAAAGAGACGGCCGAGTCTGCTCTTAGTGGCGCCTTTTATAATAATGGTCAGAGCTGCTGCTCAGTGGAGAGAATCTACGTCCATGAGAAAGTATATGATGAATTCTTAGGTCACTTTCTTGAAGCCGCTTCGAAGTTAAAGGTAGGAAATCCTAATGAGAAAGGGATCACTCAAGGGGCCATCAGCCGCTTCGAGCATTTAAATTACTTACAAAACCAAGTCACAGACGCTACTTCTAAAGGGGCTAAACTTGAATTAGGCGGGAAGATTATCAAGGGACCAGGTTATTTCTTTGAACCCACAGTTCTTACTAACGTGAATCATCAAATGGATGTCATGAAAGAAGAAAGCTTCGGGCCTATTATTGGTATTCAAAAAGTGGTTAACGACGAAGAGGCCATCAAGCTTATGAATGATACAGACTATGGTCTTACGGCCAGCGTTTATACTTCTAAGCGAAATAGAGGCGAAGAGATAATGGAGCAGATTGACGCTGGCACATGCTATTTAAATTGCTGTGATAGGGTCTCAGGTTATACGCCATGGTCAGGAAGAAAGAACTCAGGACTTGGAATGACTTTAAGCTTTCACGGGATCTTTACTTTTGTAAAACCAAAAGCGCTTCATTTAAGACAACAACATTAATGAGGAAGATAGTTAACCCAGATATTAAAAAGTATGTCTCGGTTAAAGCTTAGAACATCTGAGTGATTGAGAACGCAATCGATCTCTCGAAGGACTGCTTTTCTATCTCCTCTAAAGCTAAACTTATCAAGGGCCGTATGATCTGTCGGTCCTTGAAGCCAAACATCAAAGCCTGTGACTTCAATATTTTCTTCTAAACACCAATCGATAAAAAGCTTTGAAGTATCAGGTCTTAAGGCGAACTCTGACCCATCAGGAGAGAGCACTGCCTCTCCTGCAAAGTTATTTGGTAAGGGAGCGTTACTAAAGACTTTCATTAATCTTTCTTCCCGCACTTACCACCTAACTTATCTAAGGGAGAACAATAGTCCTCTCTTTTTTCAACTTTTTTAGAAACGTCTTTTAATTTTTTTTGAGTCTTATCAACAATCTTCTTGTCGGTTTCATCATCAGCGGTCTCACACTTCTTCATCATCTTATCAAGAGGAGAGCAATAGCCTTTTCTTTTCTCAATTCTTTTCGACGCTTTTTGAAAATCAGTTTTTTGGCCCTCAGCGAAAGCTGAAGTGCAAAATAATAAGATAAGACATAGTAACTTCATTTTTATTCTCCGTAAGATTTCGTCCAACTTATACCAAGACTTAGTATCTTTGAAAGCAGATCTTTATATTTTATTTTGATATGTAAGGCGCTCTGGGCCAGTTCATCAGTGGCAGAGATATCCGGGTTGGGGTTCGCCTCTAAGATATAAACCTCTCCTTCACTAGTTAGGCGAAGATCAATGCGAGCATAACCGTTTAAATTCAAAACTTTATAAGCACGTTTACAAATACTATATATCTTTTTCTCTAACGCGGGCTCCAGTTCAGCTGGCCCTGTTTTAATGCCCTTCTTACTTCTATATTTCTTATTAAATTTGGCTCGGCTAGAATAAAATTCCTTCTCTGGTTTTTCTACCTTTTCAAAGAAGAGCTCCCAAACGGGCATAACCTTCTGACGGTAATTTCCTAGGATGCCAACATACAATTCTCGCCCTTCAATAAATTGCTCAACTAAGGCGTCGTCTCCAAGCTTATTATTAATATACTCAACCCTCTCTTGCAGCTTTTCATCATTATGAACAACAGAGGCCTGAGAAATACCGAAGCTAGCCTCTTCGGTTAAGCATTTTACCATGAGGGGAAATTCTAAGTTTTTAGGACGTTTAAGTTTCTTATTCTTAGGAAAGACAAAAAACTTAGGCGTTGGAATTCTGTGGTAAGTTAAGATCTTCTTGGCCAAGGACTTATCTCGTGCGAGGATCAACCCTCTTGGGTTACAGCCCGTATAAGGAACTCTAAGAAGTTCTAGATAACTTACTACATTTTGATCAAAGAGCGCTTGACCATCAAACTCTTCAAGCAGGTTATAAACGATATGGGGTTTGAACTCATCAACGGCAGATCTGATGACACTTAAATCACTATAGGCCCCAAGAACTAAGACCTCGTGCTTCATCTTCTTTAAAGTTGAGACTACATGGTATTCAGTTACCCATGGTTCAAACTCAATTTCTTCATGGGTCTTGCCCGCGTCTTCAGGTGGCACTAAGGCTTCGTGGACTAAAACTAAGATTCTAAGTTTACTCACATAACAATCCTATGCCTTCCCTGCCTTTTAAATCGGCTTGATTCCTCTACAAGTAGAGTGGTCAGCTTAGACTCCAGCTTCTTAACATCTCCCTTAAAGTAGAGAGTAGATCCTCGAGCCTCTTTCAAAAGGTCCTTAAGCATAGGTTCAATTTCGTATTGGTATTGACCAGTCTGGGCAGCTACGGCTCGCCTCAGCTTGTTCTTATTAGTTCTAAGAATACTCTCGCCACTAATTCCATTACCGCGGGTAAAGATCTTTTTCAGTTTCGCTCCGAAAAAGGGCCTTCCCTTGACTCTTTTGCTTATCGCCTTCCTTGCATAGTATTTTCGCAAAGTAAGCCGTGAGTCGGCAAGTGAATCGATGACTTCTTTTGATTTAACCCGGGGCATCCGTCCTTTTAGCTCTATCATAAGCTTGTTCATGTACTTAAGCTTCTCAAGTGCACCCCAGCCTTTGTACTTTTGCCGCCAGTTCTCAGTGGGAGATAACCAAACGGCGAAGGTTTCGGCCCAATCTTCTTCAGGGTGGGCCTGAGCGTAGCCCTCGCCTAAGTGGCGCACAAAGTTC
This sequence comes from uncultured Halobacteriovorax sp., assembly GCA_913061265.1. Classification (GTDB taxonomy): domain Bacteria; phylum Bdellovibrionota; class Bacteriovoracia; order Bacteriovoracales; family Bacteriovoracaceae. The sequence goes on from CAJXVS010000008.1 coordinate 89,591, forward strand.
TTACTATAAGGTCTATAGGAATAATCATTGGGATAAGGGATATTCAAGTCGCCGAATCTCTGTTCTCTCCCTCTTCTTCTAGAGAGTGAAAAACCATGATCGATAGCGTGTCCTGCTTCGTGACGAAGAAGCTTTAAGAAGCTTTGTATCGTGGCCCCTTCTACTTCTCCCATCATCTTTCGCTCTAGCTTAACAAGCCTTGGGTGCAGTACAAAAAAGGGAATGGCGATGCCAGGGATTCCCTCTGGAGAGAACCACTCATCAGAGACCCAGCAGTGAGGCTTAAAGTTAAGGCCCTTACGACTGAGTTCACGTTCAAGCTGTTTAATTAAGGGAGCGCACCATGATGCCTCAAGGCTCAAACCAAGGTCAGCTAGGTTCAGATCTAGAAGCTCCTCATCTGATAAATTTTCCCAAAAGTAACTCATACCCGCTCCAAAGAATGGGAAAGAGTAACATGAAATTAAATTTCACTCACTAAGGAAATACTAGAGAAAGAACTTTTTACCTAAGCCGTAGTCTTCTTTTCAGGATGCAGGATCCTATCAAAAACACTGATGCCTTTATCGGTAATAAAGTTCCATAAGACCGCACTCCAGCTCTGATAGGCATGAAGATTATCGTAGAACTCAGGGGCCATTTTTCGTAATTTTGGCAGGTTATTCCATGGGATATTCATATAATCGTGGTGTTCATTATGAAAGCCCACGTTAAAAGAGAGCTTATTCAAAGGCCCATAATAGCTATAGGTCTCTTGTCCTTCTTTAGTCACATAATGCTCTTGAATCCATCTTCCCCCAACAGGGTGAGGCCCTAATCCAAAGAAAGTCGAAAAGGCTAAATAGGCTAATCCTATGGGCCCAACTGCCATATAAATAAGAACGTTGGCCAGAATCGAATAAAGGATATTTGAAAAGATCCACTTATCCATAAGCTTGATATTATCGAATCTCATAGGACGGAAGGCCTGAGAGAGTCCAAAGAAGATAACCCAAAGGAGCTTCTTAAAACGAGAGTTACCAATAAAAGCCGCTTCTTCAACGCTCGCTATATCAGCGTCTTTACTATATTCGCCCATATGACGGTGATGAACCATATGATATTTTCTAAAGGCCAGGGCCCCCGGAAGAACTAAACAAGTATCACAAAAGATTCCCGCTAGCTTATTGACCCAAGTTCTCTTGAAGACCAAGTTATGACAGCATTCATGAATTTGAGCGAAAAGTGCGTGGCTACAAAAAGCGCCGATCATATAGGCGGCTAGGGCCACAATCCATAGGCTTTGATCCTTAAGAAGATAGGCTACAGCAATCTGAAAGCCCGTGATCAAGGCGATAAAGAGAAGACTCCATGGGTTTTGGCCCATAAGATTCTTAACCTCGGGATACTTGGTACCGATCTCTCTTTTTCTAGAAATATGAACATTGGGTGTGTCTAATTGGATATATGAATTTCGCATGAGGGTTTCTATCAGGTTTAACGCTTAGAGGCAACGCGATTTCCACCGCCTGGCGCTTAAAATTTGGATAAACTGCATGAATCAACTATAATTTAAGTTAATGAAATCATGGATGATTCTAGCTATATTCATTGCACCAAGTCTTTGCCTTGCACAAGACAACGCCCCCCTTTCAACTCGGGTGGAAGAGCTCTTAAAAAGAAAGAATGCCAAAAAGGCTAGAGAAGCGGCCATTGTCGAAAAGATTGGTAAAGATGCCATTGTCGAAAAACTTGAAGAAGAACGACGGGGCAAGATTGAAAAATTAAAAAAAAGCAAACTAGACACCGCCATTAGAAAACGTTTTTCTCCTAAGACCCCCTTTCTCAACTTTAGGCCACTAGAGGACATGCTGACTTGGTCGAGCTCTCTTGCCTTGGCAATAGATTCTTACGAAGAGAGATCTGATACTGTCACTAAGGATTTAAAGTCTTCTCACCTCTACTTAAAAAATACCTTTGCCTATAGTTGGTCTCAAAATATTCTTATCAAATACGAAAATGTCTTAACCGTAAGTCAAAGCACTAAGAATGATAGAAGAGTTGTTAGTGGCGCCAAAGTTAATCCAGACCCTGATATCGGTAGCAGTAAGTTTGGGGATCATATTTTTGAAATCAACATGAGAGAGAAGCGAGAAATCTTTTATAATTATGATCTCGATTATTTTTTTAGGCTTATCTACCCCTTCGGTGATGCCTCGAGAAGTTATGCCTTCGGCCCTGGTGGTGAATCTGAAAGCGCCGATACAACTGCATCTCAAAAAGGAAATCTAAAAAGCTCTTTTGCCATTCAACCAAGGATTGGTTTTGACTACTTCACTGGCCTTGAACGAAGTAGATATAATATAGGCGGAAGCGCAGGCTTTGCCATGAAAGGCAGGTATACAGTTAATAAAGGGACTGGTTTTTGGAGTTCAACTCCTAGCGGTCTTATTGTGACTACCGAGAGCTACGCCGACTTTGACCTTTGGCTTCGTTTTCAAAAAAGACCTGAAGCTTTAAAGAAATATTTTTATGGAGTAGGTCTAAACGCCTATTACTCTCTCACTCAAGAGGAAAGCTTTTTAACAACAGCTAGTGATGGTTTTAGTTGGGATCAAACAGATAAGATTCAACCCTTCTTAAAGTTAAACACAGACTTCTGGATGAAGTACATGATCAAAGAGATGGAGCATATAGAGGTTGGTCTTAAGATCTTTATTCCTTATACCACCACAGTCAAAAGACAAATATTAGATCAAGGTGCAGATTCTGGTGGGAATAGAGTCTTCACCAATACTCAGAGCACCTTTAAAACAAAACACAGCTTACCCTTTGAACTTAGGGTTGGTTATACGAAGAGTTTTTAAACTTTTCTAAATCATCTTTTATAGAAGCCAGTACCCAAGTGATCAAAGCAAAGTCATCTATAAAGCCTACCCCTAAGATAAAATCCGGAATAAAATCAATAACAGAAACGAAATAGACAACACTTAGGATGCCTAACCAAAGGGACTTCCAGGGAACTTCTTTATACTCTCCTGTGGCCCAAGCCTTTATCATCTTAAGCAGAAGCTTAAAATCTTCAAAGCTTCCCTTCATACCCGCGGCGACTTTATCTTTAAGCATAAGCTGTGAAGCAGAGCCTAATTCATTGAGAACATTTTGCGGGTTCTCTATGATCCGCCTAACCTTAGGTCCAAATTTTTTCTCTGCATAATTCTTTAACTTCTCTGTTTTCACAGCATATTCCTTAGAAAAAGGGTTCCTTATAGTATAAGGTTGACTTATGTTTCAGTCCATAAAAAGCCGAATTGCACCAACTCCAAGTGGTTATCTTCACGTTGGAAATGCCTATAATTTCTTAGTTACTCATAGAGAAGCAGTAATTAAGCGTGGCGGTGAACTCTTTCTTAGGATTGATGACTCAGACATTGACCGATCAAAAGACGAGTATATAAGGGATATCTTTGAGAGCTTAGAGTGGCTTGGAATAAAGATAGATCACGGCCCAAAAGATCTAGTGGACTTTAAACAAAACTTCTCTCAATCATTAAAGACATCAAGTTATTTTGAGTTTCTCAAAAAGGTTCCAAATCTTTATAACTGCACCTGCTCTAGAAGCTTTCTCAAAGAGAACTCTTGTCCTTGCATAGAGATAAGCCTTCCTTTTGAGAAACATAAGACGGCAGTTAAGATAGATTCTCCCCATGGGAGTTTTATCCTTTGGCGAAAAGAAGACCTTCCCTCTTATCACCTGACTTCTCTTTATCATGATATTGAAATGAATATTAACTTCATCGTAAGAGGCGAAGACTTAACTCAAACTTCTATAGAACAGTTCTTTTTAGCAGAGAGTATCAAGGACCAAGTCTTTACTAAGGCCGTCTTCATGCACCACCCTTTGATTAAAGATGCGAAAGGGCAGAAGATCTCAAAAACTTCTGGTGGAAAGACTCCTTCAAGAGAGAGCCTCATCTCATTTCGTGAACAAGGAAAAAGCCCCGAGGATCTTATTCAATCCCTAGGCTTTGAATCCATGGAAGATTTCCTCTTAAAGTAGGCATTCCCAAAAAAGCCTCCTTCTCTAGATTCAAATAATGCCCCACTATAATACAAGGAGATAGCTCTAGACATTTTCTATTTAACCCCTATTATTTGAGAGAGTTACAAACTTGTGAGGGAAGCTTTATGTTTCTGGCCTTTGCGACGATAAGAACTTAATGCAAACTAATACTATAAGTTTCTGAAATGGAGATAAGAGTGAGCAACAAAGAGAAAGAGAAAGTTAAAGATAAGGTTATCTCTGTGATTCTCGTACTCGCTGTCGTCTTAGTCACTCATGGTATTTATACAAATATGATCTAAGAAGTGTATTATATAAAGCCCCTCCTTCTTATTCTCTTTTGCCAAACACTATTCGCCGGCGCTCTCACTGATAAACAGATGATCGAAAAGCTTCTTGTTGAAGTGGAGAACTCTGAATTGACCTTTATTAGAAATGGAAAAGAACATAGTTCAAAAGCCGCAAGATCTCATCTTGAGTATAAGTATAAATACGTCTTAAAAGGCTTTTGGTTTTGGCAAAAAGGAAGTGCTGTAGATGTAACAACATTTATTGAAAAGATTGCCAGCGGATCTTCTACCACTGGCAAAGAGTATTTTATAAAAGATAAAACTGGTAAGCTCATCCCCACCAAAAAATGGTTAAAAGATAAGCTTATCAAGATAAAATCTAGTCAATAGTATCAAGGATCGCTTTTACTTCTGCTTGATCTGTATCAATAACCTTTTGCGCTTCAACCACTTCAGCCTCAGAGTAGTTTTCTTTATTTAAGATAACGTCATAGGCCTTAATGATGGGCTCTAACCGCTCCCCTCGCTCATTACTATACTCAACAATTCTCTTACCTTCTTTGATAGGTGAATCATAGCTCATCCCACCTACTTGTCTTCGGCTCGGAGTTTGAGGAATAAAGATATAATCAACTCTTTTAATGCCCTTTCTCTTATTCCATCTTTTGTTTGAGAAGTTTTTCACGAATGATTCTAGAGTTGCTCTTGGAACATAATGCTCAGGATCTCTTGTGGTCACATAACTTAGCACCCTAAGGCCTCCGATCTTACCTTCGCCTGCAGTTTTATTCGCCCACCATGAAAGCGGATTGATATAGCCTGCATTTTGAATATCGAGCATCCGGTTTCCTAGGTTATGATGAGCACCGTGGATACCAATCTCTCTTAAAACATAATTTGAAGTAGTCGTGCAATTATATCCGGGGGTTATCTCTAAGCCTTTTTCCGTTCTCACTTTATGAAGCTCTGTCTCATAAAGATCTCTTACCTTGCGCAGGTCTTCTAGAGAAATCCCATAAGCGTAAAGAGTAAAGGTAGGACGATAGTTCTGTTGTCCTTGAATAAGATGCCCAAAATAACTGATAAGGTCAGTGTTTCCAGCTAGCACTTCCTTTGGACCTTCAAAATAAAAGTTATATGCTTCTCCATTGATAGAAAGATCATCTCCTACAACTCCTCCACCAATAGCAAAATGCCCTGCTGAAGCTCCTGGAGAATCTCCTTGCCTACCACTAAGAGTGATAATTAAGACTCCTTCACCTGGTGTTGGGATATAACCTTTTTTATTAAAGACGATTCCACTAAAAGGATTCACTCTTTGAGAGTTAATATTCTTAGGCATTTCTTTAAGGATAAAATTCAGTGGGTCCGCCTTAAAAGCGGCTGGAGCCGGGTAGTTATCTGGCCCTTTAACTGAGAGTAGATCTTTTTCTATAAGAGCATTTATCTTAAAGACTCCATCAACAATCTGACCTACGGCCTCTACCTCTTTATCTACAAAGCTTGCTTTACTTGATTCATCAAAGGGAATGCCATAGATAGGCTTTGTCCTTCCAAAGACGACTTCAGTTCCGTTGATACTTAACCCACCTTCATCTCTCATTTTGAGAACGCCGACTAACTTTAAGTCTCCAGCAACAATGGTTGGAGTCTTAGAAGTGATAAAACGATCTGCTTCAATCTCTCCATCAAATTTAAGCAAATAACCTGGGCTATTTAACATTTTAGAATCAAGTGTGTACTTGAACTTATCATCCATTAGAAGAACTCGTGAGACGAGCTTCCCTTTTTCAAGGGAGCTTAAGATGACTTCCCCTTTGTCAGATTCTTCGAGTGTGCCAATAACTTCAGCGCTAAAAGCTCCAGCTGTGAGGAAAAGGCCTAGTAAGACGAGGGATGAATACTTCATTTAAATCTCCAGTAGTTTGAACTATCCCTTTAATAGAGCAAGAACTACTCCACAAAAAGAAGGCTAAGCACTGGTTATGACATGACCTACTCCGTCATAAAAACAAGGCCTGTCAAGAAACTAGACGCTAGCAGGAGGAGCTTTCACTTGCTATGATTTAAGCAACTTAATTGCTTGAAAGTTAAAGGATCGATATGAAAGCCCTCTCTATACTACTCTTACTTCTCACTCTAAGTGCCAATGCCGATGAACAATTCATTGAAGACTCTGGTCTTCAGATAAAGTCTGGTTATGGAAATACTTCTGAGCAATACTTCAGCTACGACAGAGAAGAGCTAGGAAGATCTTATAAATTTAAAAAGAATCGTTGTTACCAAGGGAAGATCAATAAATTTAAAGCAACTTTTAAGCGCCTTGAAAGTAAAGGTTTTACTTTTACAAATACAGAAACCTATATCAATAATCTTAATGGCACAGGACAAATTGCCACCTTCTTAGTCACTTTTGTTAAAGACACCTATGAAGGAAACTGGATTGAAGACGAAACAAGCGCTCCTTTAAAAGAAGGTCCAAGGGCCAGACCAGCTGACTATTTAATCTATCGTTATGTTCATTTTGAATGTGAACTAAAGCCCCAAACCCAAGTTCTTGGTGGTGGAAGAAAATCAGGGAAGAATATTCAAAATGATTCGCTACCAGCAGTTAAGAAAACAAAATCAAAGTCTAAATAAATGAAGAAGATTGCCCTTTTAACAAAAGACAACTTAGATAATTTTACTTGTGATGATGAGCTTCTCAAAGATCCACTAGAGAAGCTTGGTTATCAGATGGATAGTATCAGTTGGCGCGCAACTGAAGATTGGTCAAAGTACGAGGCCGTCGTCATTAGAAGCACCTGGGACTATCAAGATCACTATGAAGACTTTCTTAAAGTTCTAGAGGAGATCTCTTGTAAAACCCTCCTCCTTAATGATCTAGAAACCGTGAAGTGGAACTCTCATAAATCTTACCTCAAAGAGTTGAAAAAAAAGGGAGTGCTAATCATCCCGACACTTTTTCATGATGAGATTCAAGGTTTAGGTGTAGAGAAGATCTGCCAGCTTTTAGAAACAAATAAAATAATCTTTAAGCCCTATGTCGGGGCCAATTCAGATAATACCTTTCCCATTAATTTAGGAGAGCCTATGCCTCCTATTGATATTAGATCTGGGGAGTTCTTTGTTCAGGCCTTTGTCGATAATGTTCTCAGCGAGGGTGAGTTCTCCCTCTTCTTTTTTAAGGGTGACTATTCACACTGCATCCTCAAGACTCCAAAGTCAGGAGACTACAGAGTTCAAGAGGAATGGGGCGGGAATATTCAAGAAGTTAAGCCAGAGCCAGAGCTCTTAAATACTGCGACTGCCATAGTCGATTCAAAGCGGCTCTATTGTAGAGTTGACCTCGTAAGAGGGAAATCGGGCTTTGAGCTTATGGAACTAGAAATGATTGAACCTGCCCTCTATTTTAGGATGAATAAAGATTCTGCAGAGCTTTTTGCCAAAAATTTAATAAAAAGCTTATAGATCTTGTCCTTTACGCTCTGCTTGCATTTACCTTCCCTGTCAGGGCGTCTAAACTAAAGGCTTAAATACATAGAGAGGAAGATTCTTTGCAAAGACTTATAGGCTTTATATTCTTTATCATCATATCTATCGATGCCTCTCACGCAGAACCCGTTCAAATTTCAACGTCAAAGAGTTTAAAGAAGATCATCAACTCAAACTTAGAGCCAAGTTACCTGGCTTTTGGAAATGGTCTCGACTTTACTTTAGACGGTCACAAGAAATGGACCATCTTCAATAAGGCCCTTTACGAAGGGCAGATCAATCTTCACTTGGCCGGTTTTGAAAGACTTAATAATAAAGGCTGGGACTATATGACTAAAGTCTCAGGTCAATTTCTCGTGCGGCAGACAACTGAGAAATCAGCCCCCGTGAAGACCCCTGGTTATCTACCAAGAGTGACCTTTTATCTCTGGGACAGCGTTGAGAAAAAAGAAGAGAAGCCCAATTACTGGTCACTAAGACTTAGTCATCATAGTAATGGTCAAGCGGGAGATTTCTATAACCCTAACGGGACCATTAATACTGATTCAGGAAACTTCTCAACCAATTATGTAGAGCTTTCAAGTTACAACTTCTTTGGACTAAAAGAACTCTCCGATCTAACCAGCTGGACTTGGACTCAACTCTCCTTAATATGGCACCCGGGTTTTAACAGAGATAAGAATCTTGATGGTCAATACGAAGACCTCAAAGTCGCAGTGGCCTTTAGAACCGCTCCTTTGAAACCTTGGTTTCTTTTTAAAACTGAGTTTAAACTTTATGCCCGCCTTAGTTATGTTATTTCGGGACTCGATTATAGGGTGGCTCCTATTGATTACTCACTTCCTGATAATGTAGACGTCACACCAGTAGCACCAGTACCTGCGAAATGGCATGATCGTCTTCACTTCGAAGCAAGGGCCCTTTTTAATCTTCCTCAGTACTTTCAAAACATAAACTTCTTCGTAAAGTACGACGTTGGGCGCGACTATTATAATATCCTCTTTCGAAATAGGTTCCATAAAGTACAAATAGGACTCATCGGAAACCCCTTTGGCCAGTGGGATGCCACTCAAGTGCCTAAGCGATAAGTACCTAGAATCTGGCCTTCTTCAAGGGCCATAAAGACACCACTGCGTAAAAAAATACTTACACTTTGCCATTTGATTTGCATTGCATCCGGCAGCTTGATACGTCTAGTAATGAATCAATTTTGGAGAGAGTTATGAAAACAAAAATTTTAAGTCTTATCGTATTATGTTTAGCTTTTAGTAGCTGCGGAAAAGACAATAAATTGCCAGCAAATATGGGACCAATTGCATCTGACCCAAACGCCTTCACGACTGGTGTACTTGCTAACGGCGGTCTTCCTCAAACTAAAGATTCAATAAGCTTTAATCATAAAAAATATTTTAATTCTAATGGAGTGAACTGCTCTTATATTGTTAAGACTGATGTAGTTGTAACAAGAGCAACTGAAAGCTTTATTCGTTTTAAGATTAAAAACCAAACCACAAGATCAGGAAGAAACTCAAGCTACTGTCCTTCAAGTCCAGGGAATATGAGAGATACTCAAATCAGATCTATGCCGACTGATCAGTATATTGCAGAAGTAACAAAGAAGATAAACGCCAGTTTGAACCCAAGTGTTTATTGTAGTGAGAACTCAAATTGGTGCTCCTCTGCTAACTTAATTGATAAAAAAGAAGTCACAAAGCACGGTATCCCGGCCATCTATATTGAAGCAGAGTTTCAGAATAAAAATGGTCATGCTTATGTGCGTAAAAGCTATATTTCAACTAATAGCCTGCTAGAGAACGTCTTTGAGTTCGAGATGACTAATTCAAGAACTGGGGAAAGGGTTGATTTTAAAACCTTGAGACCAGGACCAAGACGTAGAAGAGATCAAAGAAACTAGAAATATTATCCAAAAAAATGTCATTTTCGGCTAAAATAGTAGTCGAAGATGACTTATTCAAAGATCCCCATTTCTCAAATAAACCCCGACGCCATGGTGCCGGCTGACATCTATTTAAAACTTAATGATAAGTTCGTTAAGTTTAAGAACGCTGGTGAAAACTTAACAGTTGAAAAATACGATACCTTTATGAGTAAAGGGATTCAGTTCCTCTATGTCGCCGAAAAGGATTTTCCTAAGTTTGAAGCATGGCTTAATGATAAGAGCGCTCAAGAGATTGAAGCCTTCGTCACAAGAGCTGGTGAAGAAGGAAGAGAGGCTTTTAAGGACGTTAAGAAGCTTGAAGAATTTGTCTATGAAGTCTTCTCAGATCAAGAACTTAACTTAGAGAAGATAGATCAACTACAAAGCAATGTTCAAGACTTTGTGGAGAAGATGAGATCAAATTCCCAATACTCTCAAGCGCTTTCAATGATGGTGGGAAGATCAAACTCAATAGCTTCACATTCTATTGCTGTGGGTAATTTGGCCGTGTATATTTCCATGAGTCTTGGGAACGCCCATCAATTTGCCTTAGAGAACATCTACTTGGCTGCTATCTTTCATGATTATGGAAAGATGAAGATTCCTGAAGAGATCCTTAAGAATCCCGATCATATCGACTATACCGACCATATGTTAAATCATCCTGACAACTCAGTTCAGATCATTAGAAAGTCTAAAGGAATTCCTGAACAAGTTATTAAGATGATTCAAGAGCATCATGAATACTGGGATGGAAGTGGTTATCCTAAAGGGCTAAAAGGCGAAAGTATCTATAAGAACTCTCCTATACTTTGCTTGGCCAATGAACTTGAAGAATACCTTCATACTCACAAGAACCTTAGTGACGTAGAGCGCTTTCAAGGGGCCATTGAATTGGTTCAAGATGGAGGGGCTACAAAGTGGCCACCGAGTTTCTACCCTAGGATTATTGAGGCCTTAAATTTAGGCTTTATTTCTCAACGTGGTCTTGAAGACTAAAACCCCAAGCGAACTTTAGACATAGTCATGGCCAAGCGATCATCTTGGTAAGCAGCTTCGTTTATAAAAAAGGGAGTAATGCTTGAGTCTCCCTCAAAGCCTTTTACTTCTTCATCCATATTGATAAAGACCGGGTCTCCAGGATTAAGCTCTTTAAAGTCTGATCCCTCTAGTTCAGGATGAATATACCAACCTGATTCCTTAGGAAATTCATACTCACCAAAGGACTTATAGTGCTTAATTTCTTTTAAGTCGTATCTATCTTCAAAGTCCCATTCTAAAACGGCCATGACCATTTTCTTGGTTTCAAGAATTAACTTTGCATCTAAAACATTGTTAGCGACAGGACCAACTTCGATAGTCAGCCCCGCACCTATAAGATTACTTGTATAAGGACAATCATCATTCATCCTCATGCCTTCGATAATCTTTACTTCTGGCATGATCTTTTGAATACGCACGGCCGCTTGTCTTGTGAGCTCGTTATCATTATTTAACAGGACTGTTAGTCCCATATTTGAAGTGGTGGTATGGAGGTCTAAGATAAAGTCATACTTTCCGGAGATCTCTGAAGTTAGCCTTGCACTTTCAGTTTCTTCGTTTCCTAACCGCGTTCCTTTTGCACCAAAGCTTCTATTAAGATCTGTATCTACAAAACGTTTCTTTTCTTTAAGCGCCATTGGATTCGCTAGGAAACAATCATATTCATGGACCGAAGAGGCCTCTTTCTTAAGCTCTAGATTCTTTATAACTTCAATACCAACCGGCTCATTTCCATGAGTTCCACCTATAATAGCGATCTTCATCTTCATAACGTCCCCTTTTAAGTGAAGCCTTCATAGCATCCTCAATAAATTTAGGGAGCTACCCTGTATATTTTCCAAGGGTTATTGCAAAGCGTCGAAAACCATGGAATGTTGCGAGAGCAGAATAAGGATTATTCAATTAAAGGGGAATACGAAGATGAAGATTAAGGTAATTTTAACGGCCCTGCTGTTATGTTCAATCTCTAATGCCATGTCAGCCGAGAAGATCCTGGCCACCATTTACAGAACATCAGATAAAGTAAAATCTGAGTTAGTCATCAACACTGATGATAAAGCCGATATTATTAAAGTTATCTTTAAAATCTATAGTGAAGAAGGCGATCTCGCTAGAGAGGTCAATGTTACTCCTGAAGAACTTCCTGAAGGAAAAACAATTCTTACTAAGATGAGCCTCAATGTCATCGTCCTTCAATCAGATAATGTGGCCTCTCATAATGGCGGTGACGTTACGATTAAATACCTTAAGAAGTTTAAGCTTCTAGGAAAGAATAAATATGGAAGCTTCAGGGTTCTTCTCGATAGAGAAGGAGATGAGTGGGTTCTTAAAAAAGACGATACTATCTTTACTGAGCTTCTCGCCCATACTCATAGTAAAGGCATCACTAAGTTCACAATCATCAAATAGTAGTCATATTCAGGGGTAAATAAAAAACTTTACCCCTTTCTAACCCCTTAAATTTACTTAATGCTTGGCTAAAATGGCTTTCCTTGGGATAATAACCCTATGAAACGAGCTCTCATCCTATTTCTTTCAACACTGATGCTATCAGTAGGCGTCCTTGCTCAAGAGGACTTAAAGGCGCGCTCAAGGTCACAAAAGCGCTCCCTACCCTCTATAGATAAGAAGAAATTAAGCTCTATGAGAAAGAAGATAAAAAGAAAGAAAGTGAAGCAGCTTAAGAAAGAACGCCGAGAGGTCACCAAGGACGTGGCCAAGACGGGCAAGGTTAATAAAAAGAGAAACCAGAGAAAAAGAAGACTCGCTATCTTAAGAGCCGCTCGTAATAGGCTCAATCAAAATAACACTACTGACTAATAGAGTTCCAATCAACTTCCTTTCCAAACTTAGATAAAACAGGCCCTGCTGAGAACTCTTGCGGGAACTTTGCTCTCTTATCAAGAAGAGGCCCATATGACTTCTCTATCATCTCCTTATTATAACCTAGGGAAAACAAGACCGATGGAAAGAGCTGAAAGTGAGTTCCTTTATCATGGTTAACTCCCTTCCATTTTTGAACGAGTTCAAAGTTTCTCTCATTAGGAAAGATTAAAAAAGGAACGAGGCCTTCTGAGAAGGCTGGTCCTTCAGTATTACAATGAGTCTGCTGACCTTTATCAAAAAGGTTTTGACCATGATCTGAAGTATAAAAAATAAAGCTATCGTTAAGTGTGCTCTCTAGAAGTTTTTCAAAGAACCTATTGGTATTCCAATACACCGCCATTTTATAGGAATTGATCATCGACTCTTTTTCTGGCTTTTGATTCTTTTTCATAAGGGGCTTATAACGGGGCTCCCCTATTAGCCTATAACTTTCGGCGTAGGGAAAGTGCGCTCCTCGCTTATTGATAAAGATAAAGTTCTTTCCCTTCAATTCGGTAATTCGTTTGATCTTTGAAGCAAAAGTATAATCAAGATCAGGCTCTTCAGTTTTATCTAGCTGAACAAACTCATCAATATAGCTTCTCTCTTCTTCAGTCATAAAGTTTTGAAGTTCACCGCGCTTTAACTGAGCATCAAGATACCATGTCTTAAAGCCCGCTTGCTTAGCATACTGCCAAATAAAAGGGTTCGAACCAATCGACTCTAATTTTCCTCGAATCCCTCCCATTCTAAAGACTGCATTACTATAGCCACTACAGTTATTTGAAGAACTCATCTTACCGAAATCAACAAAGAGCTCCCTCTTATCCCATAAAGTAGGAACTGTTCCAGTTTCTTGATCAAAGCTTAGATAATCACCACGGATAGATTCATCCATTATAAAGATAATATTTTTAGCAAGAGGTTTATCCTCTGGTTGAAAATAAGGTGCCACACGTTTTTCAATCATGCCGCGGCTTACGCTATCATAAGCATGAAGTAAGATAAAAGTTGAAACTGAAGAAAATTGATTAGGCATCCCAACAGTTCCGTAACCGGCCTTCTTATAAGTAATAGTGCTTAGAATAAGATAAGGTAGAGGCACTAAAAAAATAAAATTCTTTATATAACTAGTTAGTCTTTGAGGAAGATTCACCGGCAGTATGGCAATTATAAAACCAAAGACTCCCCAGATAAAAGGAGTGACCAAAATCGGAAAATAATAGTCAAGGGCCTTCATCGAATGGGCGCGAGAGATCCATAAGAGTTCCATGTCCATATAATTCAGAGCATGACCACCAATACTAAAGTAACTCATTCCACAAAAGGTAGAGATTGAAATAAGAAGCCCAAAGAGGACTCTAACTCCAATACTCTTATTAAAGAAAACAACAATAAGACTAAGAAGAGATATTCCCCAGATGACGAAGAAAACAAGCATGCTAACGTAGCGCCCTCTATCCCACATATCTATTAAACGAGAGAGAAGCTCAGTGTTGGTTCCAACTATAAAGGTAATAAGCCCTAAAGCTTTTATGATTTGTATCATCTTGGTTTAGGTCCATGCATAAGGGCGTTTCCGAAAAAAGTATAAAAGATCTTATCCGGATCATTGGGATCTAGAGTCGTGTTATAACCATTCGCTTGAAGAGGAACATCAGCATTCTTCTTCCAGGAGTCACCCCCATCGGTAGAATAAATAAGCCCACCATCACCCCAAGTTCCCTCAATCTGCCATCTTCCATTGAGATAGATATTATCAGGATTCTCTTGGTCTAATAAAATAGAAGTCGGGTGAGTGTACTGAATCTTTCTCTCCCAGTTTGCTCCCCTATCTGTAGACTTCCAAATACCTGTGGCCAGCCAATTAAGATTATTTTCGTAATCGGCCATCCATATAGTTGACCTATCAGAGCCTACTGAAAAATCCACGGCAAAAGCAATAGGATAATACCAAAGCTCGTAGATAGGATCCACCTCACCTGTGGGAAACTTAACAGTTCCTCGTAAGTGCTCCCAAGTATCCGATCCATTCTCTACATCTAAGAAATAGATCCCGGTTTTTTCTCTATTAGTAAACCGAGGATAATCCCCTGTGATAATAATATAAGCATTCCCATTAAGAGGATCGAGCTCAATTTGAGGAACAATAAGATCCCCTACAGGAAGGCCCTTATTAAAGACTTCCCAAGAACTTCCTCCATCAGTGGATCTAACCATACCAGTTGACTGAGTACCGCCGTATAAAGTGTTCCTAGCTTTATCAAAGGCCACCGCCAAATACTGACGATCAAAGGCCGTCGTCACTGGTGTTAACCTGCTCCAGTTATGGCCTCTATCATTAGATTTATAGATTCCACCCGTAGAGCGGATCGCCTCGGCGTGCCAACCTTCAGGAAAGTCATGATGATTCCCTGAGGCTGCAAAAACAATATTATCATCCGCGGGATCAAAGGCATGATCAAAATTACTATTATAAGCGGCTTGAGCAATCCTAAAAGTCTGCCCAGCATCTTCAGTCACGAGCCCACCAATATCGGCCATACTGACATAGCCTAATTGCGGATTGTTTGGGTGAAACTTAAAGCGGTAGGCAGTCGTGACTTCAAGCCCAACTGATTCCCATCTCTTACCCTTAACTTTCTCTCCCGTATCAGCGTATTTCGTAAAAGGCGCTTTCCAAGTTTCTCCTCCATCAATAGAGGCGTGTAAAAAAAAGTAACCAGATCCTCCCACTTGCGTGGAATCTCTTTGATTCACGGTAAAAGACTCATAACCATCATCCCACCAACCCTGTTCAATAGCTGGTGCACTGGCCTCAATCTTAGTAAGATCCCATGGCTCGTAAGGAGATACGTCCCAATTGTATTGAAAGAGCTTTAGATCAAAGCTCGAACCTTTATCAGTGGACTTCCATACCTTAGTTCCATATTGGCGCACCCAATAGCGTCCGCCAGTTACATAGATTGTCTTAGAATCATTCTCGGCCATCTTGATATGATCGCCGCCGTACTGATCTTTTTTTGTAAAGACTCCGTTATCAGATCCCACCCAAACATAGCCGCAATCACGGTAATTGGTGTTCATCCAATCGTCCCCCCAATCAGCGCGGTGGGCCTCTGCCCAAGAGCAGGCCTTCTTTCCATTATTATCTAAGAGAGCAAAAGTGAGTCCCTCACTATCACGTCCTCCAGTAAAACCGCGTATCTTTATCGCGGGGTCATTATAAAAAACATTCCAAGTCGCCGCTTGATCTTCACTTAGATAAACGCGGTCTTTAGTAGCGTGATAGATCCTATGACCTCCCACTTTATAATCAATAAAGCTTCCCATTGATTCTACATTGAGAAGGTCTTCACGCTCCCAAGTAAGCCCAGCATCTTGACTCGTAAAGAGCCCTTTAGTTGTTCCGCAAAGAACTAAGTTCTCGTTAAAGCTATCTGTGCGCCAGTATTTAATAAATTCGTTATTCTTTAATTTTATATTAATTGAATCCCATGTCTTTCCGCCGTCTTCACTTCTTAAAGGAACAAGTCCCCCTGGGGCGTGAAAGAGAATATCTGGATTAGGTGAAAAGCCAACAGAGACCGCGTGGTCAATATCAGGGGAGAAAACCGCTTCAAGATGATGAACCGCTCGCCAGTTCTTTCCAAAATCAACCGAACGAAACAAGGTCCCCATATCAGTTCCAACAAACCATAAGGTACTAAAGGGACTGATCGATAGACCACTCATGGCCCCGCCGCCCCCAACTCCCGCTGGTCTATACTTTGATAGGGCAATATCACTTTCAAAAGATTTTATAGGGAAGACCTTATCTTTAAAGTCTCCACCAGTTACAGGAGGAACTGTAGGTGTTGGTGTTACGACTGGGGGATCCTCAGGCAGATCAAAGACCGAATCTCCTTCTTCACCCTCTTGAACACAAGAAGCGAAAATAAAAAGAAAGAGAAATACCCATAGTAGCTTTTTACGTTTTAATAATTCCATATAAGCTAATCGGAATTCAAACGTTTAGAGATGACTTTGATTAAATATTAAGGGTTTAAAGGGAAAAAATTACTCGAGATAAAACACTTTAATCGGGTAATAATAATGGAGGGAATTGATAAAGAAAAAAAAGGAATTTATGTAGGCCTCCATTCTTACTTTCATAAAAACTTCTTCCTACATAACCCTTTAACTTCGGATCCGCACGTTGGATTTTCTCCAGTACGGTTGCCAAGGCCGACATTTCTCTTCTAAGTTTTCCTGTCGTCTCAATCTAGTTTAAGTTCCTTCAAAACATACACCAAACTTCTACTTCAGTTTACTTAGACCCTATTAGTTTCGAACAGTCATGAAACTAAACGTCATTAAGATTAACACCCATGCTGTTTTGGTCTTAATCTGCCTCAGAGGTCCTCGCTAGAATGTAGTTATGTTGCTACATCCCTAAACACTTACAACCTCAGCCGCCTAACTTGTTTAACAATAATAAAGACTTCGTTAGCGTTTCCGTCTTTTTTACCTGAATAGGTTTGAAAGTTCCTATTCCATTAACCAAGCTATTCCGCGCTTTCACTATTCACCCTTCTGAACATGTCGCCCTCTCTTAGACCAGAAAAAGATTCAATTAGCTGCGAATACCTAGTTCTACGCTAATCTCTTTGTCCTTCGCACGTTTTGCCAGTGTGCTCGGAAATCTTTCTCAAGGCTCCACAGTTACCGTTAACTGCTTCATACCTCTTGGTCGCAAGGTTCACTTAATGCTACAACCTGCTCATTCGCAGACTTTAAGATTCGGTATCGTCTTAAAGTCAATCCAGATCTGCAACCGAGTCTTAAATCACTTTAAGTACTCAGAGATCCTGGCTTCCATAGTAACTAGGTGTTCTATGGGAGGGACTTGCACCCCCGTGGTGTTTAGCTAGCGTCGCCGCCCGCAAAACTCTTAAAACAAGTATCGCCCGCTACGGGAAATAACTCCAACATTAAAATTAGATACTGCTTACGTTTTCAAAAAATTGAAGTGAATTGGTTTTAACAAAAGATTCTATTGTGACTATAGGCCCCTGCTAATATAAAAAAGAAGAGCGGCCTTTTACTCTCTACCGCTTTTCTTCTACTTGGCCTTGGTACTTAATAAATGTAGTCAGTTAGTCTGCATCATCCTTAAAATTTTCTATCATCTAATTTTTATTTTTGCATATCCATAAGATTTCTAAACGTCTAAGATTTGGTCTATGGACAATAAAAATACTAAAAAGCACTTCCCTTTAAGAATGTTTCTTCTACTTGTGGGAGTATTTACCCTAGTAATACTATCGGCTAATATAGCCAACGGTTATACCACCAAGGTCTTCGCCATGGGCGCTATAGCCGCCGTAATGGCCTTCTGGTGGATCTTTGAAGTCCTTCCTCTTGGAATTACCGCCCTCTTACCAATCATCGCCTATCCCCTTATGGGGATCATGTCCTCTAAAGAGACGGCTCCTATTTATATGAGTTCTATTTTACTCCTTTTTGTTGGGGGTTTTTTCGTCGCCATCGCCATGCAGAGGTGGAACCTCCATAAAAGGATTGCTCTTACCATCATTGGTGTTTTTGGAAGTTCACCAGGAAGATTGATGGCGGGCTTTATGTGCGCCACGGGTTTTCTCTCTATGTGGATTTCTAATACTGCCTCGACTGTCATGATGGTTTCTATAGGATTGGCCATCATTAAAAGTTACGAAGAAATCGAAGGCATCTCTAAAGAGTCAGGCTACTTTGCATCCTCTCTTATGATGTCTATTGCATACTCCGCTACCATCGGAGGAATTGCCACCTTAGTCGGGACACCTCCTAATTTAGCCTTTACAAGAATCTACGCTATCAGTTTTCCTCTTGCCCCAGAGATTTCTTTTGGATCCTGGTTTCTCTTTGGAGTCCCAGCATCTTTAGTCATGGTCGCCTTCGCTTGGTTTGCTATTTGGTTTTTAAATATTAGAAATAAAGGCATTAAGGAGTTAGAACTTTCTGTCATAAAAAAAGAAAAAGAAAAATTAGGCCCGTTAAAATACGAAGAAAAATGCATCGGAATAGTTTTTGTCTCTTTGGCACTTTTATGGATTTTCAGAAAAGATCTTAACCTAGGTTTTATTCAAATCCCGGGTTGGTCAAATCTCATGACTTACCCAAAACTCTTTGACGACGGAACGGTCGCCATCTTTATGGCCATGATTCTGTTTATGATTCCCGTTAGAAATAAAAACGAGACTCATCCGTCAAAAAGAATACTCGACGAATCCGCCATAAGAGACATCCCTTGGCAGACTATCCTTCTCTTTGGAGGAGGCTTTGCCTTAGCCAAAGGAATACAAACTTCTGGGCTCTCTATGGTTATTGGGGAGCATTTTAAAGCCTTAGCTGATGTTCATCCAGCTATAACGATTACAGCTCTAACTGGCGGAATGGCCTTCTTAACCGAACTCACTAGCAATATGGCCTCAACGGAAATGCTTCTTCCCATCTTAGCCTCAATTGCTAAGGCCACAGGTCTTAACCCATTAAGTCTTATGATCCCAGCTACCTTAGCCGCCAGCTGCGCCTTTATGTTACCGGCCGCTACGGCTCCAAATGCCATCATTTTTGGAAGCCAACGAGTTAGTATAAAGACCATGGTAAAGGTTGGATTTTTTATCAATATCTTCTCCATTATAGTTATCACTCTCATGTCACTTTTTGTGATCCCCTTAATATTATGAAAAAACTTGAAGGCATCATCTTTGATTTAGATTCAACCTTAGTCGACGTCGACTTGGACTTTAACGCCATCAAAGATGCACTTGTTATCCCAAGAGAGATGCCTATCCTTGAACACCTCGAAACAATTGTCGATCCTACTGAGAAGGCGGAAAAAGAAAAGATTCTTCTAGAGTTTGAACTTGAAGCCGCTAGAAATTTTAAACCAATCCCGCATGTCAAAGAACTTCTAGTCCTACTAAAAGAGAAAAACATAAAGATGGGTGTTCTCACTAGAAACTGCAGCGCTGCTGCTGAGATTGAGCTAAAAGGTTTACAAGATTTCTTTGATCCTATCTTTTCAAGAGAAGATCATAAAGATTGTAAACCTCTCCCTGAAGGGGTCCTTGGGACCTGCAAGAAATGGAATGTCGATCCCTCCACCGTTATTATGACAGGAGATTTTCTCTATGATATAGAGGCCGGTAAGGCCGCAGGTAGTAAGACCATCTGGTTTAACAACCCAAAACATCAAGGCAGAGATTTCTCAAAAGAAGCGGACTATAGCCTAAGCTCATGGGGAGAGATGATCAAAAGCTATGACGTCATCATTAATCACTTAGGCTTTCTCTAAAATGCTCACTCTCTTTCTCTCAAGCTTTCTCGCGGCAACCTTTATTCCTTTCTCATCTGAAGCTCACCTAGCTTTTCTAAAAAACCAAGGAGAAGCTCTCCCCCTCTTAGTTTTAGTAGCGACTTTAGGAAATACTCTAGGAGGAATGTTCACTTACTCTTTAGGCCGCGCCGGAAAACTTGAATGGTCTATGCGTTTCTTAAGGATTAAAAAAGAACAGATAGAAAAGGCCAAGATAAGTTTAAACCGCTACGGCGTCCTCTTAGCTTTTCTTTGTTGGCTACCTATAGTAGGAGATGTCTTCGCCTTCGTCTTAGGCCTAACTCGGGCTCCAGCTCTACTCACGCTAATCTTCATGGCCCTAGGAAAGGCCCTTCGTTATATCGCAGTCATTTATTTTTTTGAGGAATTAATTAGAATTTTTTCTTAAGGGAAGCTAACTCTTTGATCAAATCAATCTTTTCATATTCATAACGAGAAAGATCACTTGAGTACTTCTCAATCTCACCATCAAGATCACTCTCATCTACCGTGGCCTGCTGCTTAATCAAGAGCCTAGTTGTCATGATGGCATCATCAACCTTACGAAGCTCACGCTCCACCATATCGATCTCTTCCATAAGCCATTTCTTATGAGCGATCATCCCAGTGACATCCTTTAGGTTGTCCTTGGATAAATGCTCCGGAGTGCCTGCACAGCCTCCCAAGAACATTAAGAATATAATTATCGACATCATAAATTTCATAAGCACGCATAAGTACCAAAGAAAGGGCCAAAAAGGCACCATCTTGTATTTAATTCACCCTAAAACGACGCCCCAAGTCACCGTTTTCACATGGACATAAGCGATTAAATCTAATAAATTACACCTTCGTTATCTTTAACCTAGAAGGTTGCTAAGCGAATTTAAAGGCTCCTCAAGCCTGCACCGCTAGCTTTCTGTCATGGAGTCCTACTAGGAAGAACTAACGAGCATGTCTGTGCCCAGGTGGTGAAATTGGTAGACACGCACGCTTGAGGGGCGTGTGCCTCACGGCGTGCTGGTTCAAGTCCAGTTCTGGGCACCAATTTTTTTTCTTCCCCCCAAAAATTTATAGTTCACCTAGCTTCGTACTTCTACCGAGCTGGACTTGAACGGAGTTCACGACCCCAATTCAATTGTCCAGTGGACAATTGAAACTCCTTAAAAGCTATAAAAGAGTTGAACCTCAAGAAACAGAGTTTGGGGACGCAGTTCTGGAGCAAACTCCGCATACCACCAAAAAAATATTTCACATTAGCAAGTGACCAGGTACCCAAAACGTTTTACCTCTGGCATAAGACAAAAAATCTTTTCCCAGGCAAACCATGAAAACAACAATTCTAAGCACTATCCTCCTCATCCTAGCAATCACAGGAACTGTTCATGCAACAGCACCAACTTTCGAAGGGAGCCTAGATTGCTCATTCACAAAAAACAACTCTGAAGATCTACTTCTGATCGCTTCAATTGGAGAAGACTTTGAAGAAGAAGGAACTGAGATCTACTTTGGTTCTAACGGTGAAGTTAAAGCAGAAGTTCTCTACCTTCCCTTTCAATATGGAATTGTGGTTTCTTTAAAAATGGGAAGCCAGTTAGTAACTTCAGAAGGTGAAACCGAAGCTAGAGTAGCGTTATCCTACAAAGCTGACTCATATACTTTAGTTTGCACTGAATAAACTAAAGTAAGATATCGGCATATTTAACAACTCATATGCCTCTTGCTAGAGGA
The DNA here is from genome assembly GCA_913061265.1 of uncultured Halobacteriovorax sp. Lineage (GTDB taxonomy): Bacteria > Bdellovibrionota > Bacteriovoracia > Bacteriovoracales > Bacteriovoracaceae. Next base: position 111,355 of record CAJXVS010000008.1, read on the forward strand.
TCCCTAGTTAAGTCCTTGAAAGCACCTAACTCCATAAATGACATTCCTCCCCTAGATAATTAAACCCAAAATAAATATACTATGCCTCTCTATTACTAAGCATATTGAGGCAGACCATGAGCTTAAAAGACGCAATGAAAAAAGCAGGATTTAAATCTTCTAAATCTCAAAATGAAAGGGATCTAAAGCCCACCAAGAAAGAGACCAAAGAAGAGGTTCATCAAAAAGCGCGTAATTACTGCGAGGTCTGTGAATTGATTCAACCTGATGTGGAAAGATTCAAGCATAATAATCCAACTGTCGATGCTGAGTGGATCTGCGCCGCCTGCGCTGATAAAGAGATGATCCATGATGATTTTCGTATGACTCATCAAAGCGACTTTGCCATCAAGAAAAGATACAGAAGAGAATTTGGGCCAACTAAAGATTTCTCAAGTCATATCAAGAGAAACCCTAAAGTGAATAGAAATGCTACGGGGAATACGGCCGCACCAAAAGTGGAGAAGCCTAAGAACTTTGATGAAGATGGGGATGAGAACTTTAATTGCTAATTAAAGCCCCTTTTTTAGGCCTTTAGAATTCAACTCTTTAGGCCTTTTAAACTCATAAGTGTGGCGCCCTACATATTTATCTGACTGATATATACCTTCCTAACTCACCCTAAACATACAAATTAAAGCTTATGCTTGAATCCTAGAGGCTTTCCCCCTTTACCCTTAAATTAACAATCTTTTGATTGGGGGGCTTATGAAGATATTAACAATCATCCTTCTAGTGCTAACTTGCTCATGTGTACAAAAGCCGAAGAAGGAATTTAAAAAAGGATCAGGGGATCACCTCGAACCTTTAAGAGAACAGAACGCCGTTGGTCTGACATCTGAGAAAAATGTCTTTACCAAGAGAAATAATACTAAAGTAACGATCTGCCATAGGACAGGAAATGGAAGCTCTCATGAGATTACTGTTTCTGAATCTGCAGTGGCGGCACATATTAACCATGGCGATACTATTGGAAAATGTAAGGTCATTATTGAGCCAACGCCTATTCCAACGCCTATTCCAACGCCAATACCTACACCAATACCTACACCAATACCTACACCAATTCCTACACCAATACCTACGCCACTACCTACGCCAATACCTACACCAATACCTACGCCACTACCTACGCCAGAGCCGCCAGTAGTAGTCGTACCCGTTCCTGAAGTTGAACCTATTATAATTAAGAAGTATAACTTTTGTTCCATTCATAGAACCCTAGGGCCTTATATCTCTCACGATCCTTGGGTTTATACTTTAATCCCAGGGGTTACTTCAACCAAAGTATTTACTACAACCAATGAGATCACCTTTGGATTTACATTAACAAATGGAACCTTTTTTGTTCCAAGGCAGAACTCCTATTTAAATTATATTATTGTTGGGAACACGATAGGCACTTTTGATATGAATGATCTTATAGAAGAGCCGATTCCAGTAGGGCTCTCTATCCGTTCGATCTTTTATAGTTTTCATAGTGCTCGAGATATTCGTACCTATGGGCATTTGGTTTTTGCCAACTCTTTTTTACATGATACTAAATGGAGTTCTAAGATCGTTCAAAATGCTAGTTGGAATAGAAATACAGTAGATATTCTTTTTAGCCGTTTGAGAGACTCTGATGATCCTAGGTGTGATAAGACCTATTCACCTTTAATGCTTGATCTTGCTGGGGAAGGAATAAAGCTTTCATCACCAAGCGAAGGCATGAGTTTTGATATTAATGGTGACGATATTGAAGAGAAAATATCTTGTCCAGTAAGTTCGAATACTGTCTTTCTAACACTTCCTAAAAATGGAGAGATTCTTAACGTTGACCAGTTATTTGGAAACAACACAGTAGGACCAGACGGCAACACGTCCTCAAACGGTTTTACTGCCCTCGCCAAATATGACTTGAACCTTGATGGACTTATCAATCATGAAGATGAAGTCTTTAGTGAGCTGAGGCTTTGGGATAATTCAGATTGTAATGGTACGTCTGAGCCTACTGAGCTGAGATCACTTTCTTCAGCTGGAATATTTGAAATCAATCTGTTGTACCAAGATATCTATCAATCAGATAAGTATGAAAATATCTCCAAACAACTCTCAAATGCCAAGTCAACGAGGGGCGATATTAAGATATTTGATGTTTGGTTTGCTGATGGTGGGAGTGACTAGGACTTGTTCCTAGAAATCTCTATTAACACCATCATCAACTTCAAACTCAATTCGGAACTGACCATTTTTAAGGTCAGTGACGAAATCTAAGTTATAAAAGTTAATCGTGTTAGAGACTTCTTCGTAAAACCAAGCTCCCCCATCCTCTTCAGGCCCTGGAGTGAGAAGGACGTCTTTATAAAACACCTCTAGAGTGGAAACCACTGGTCTTCTTCTAAGGAGAAGGCTTGGAAGGCCTACGAGAGACGCGATATCCTTTCCGATACGTGCTAACTCGTTTCCAAACTTAGGCACGCAGGCAGAGACTACAAAGCCTTCAGAGGCCGAAATAATCTTTTCAAACTCACTGCCAATCCAAGGATCTCTATCGTAGTTATTACAATCTTTAAGCTGCTTATGCTTAATAGCGCCGTAGAATCTTAATTTTTTAGAACTAGAGACATAGCCTTTCATAGTGTTAAGAAAGTTTATGGCCTCGTAAGCATCTCCGAAGGTGCGTGACTGCTCTTCTTCATCTGAGATCATAATCACAACAAGATGGGAATCCCCTCTTTGAAAGGAGTCGGTATTCCCGCCACTAAAGCGGTCTAACATTCTCTTTAGATTATAAAAAGTATACTCATAGCCTGCGCCATTGATACCAAGATTGCTCATGGCCCCTTGGAACTGTCTAACAACTTTATCAAAGCTAGTGGCGTCATCTTGATCGACTAAGGATGAATCAAATTTAGTTTTAAAACCGAGGAAAGGCTCTTCAGTTTTATCTGTTGAAACAATACCAACCTTCCAATCAACATAAGCTTCTTTAGCAAACTGCTCAAAGAAAAGCTTAGCATTATTAATGACGCTATCTTGAATCGGTCTCATGCTTCCGGAGTTATCGACCACAAGAACCACATCGATTCTATTGTTCACTTGAAGGAGTGATAGTGGATAAAGACGTTTATCTTCTTGTAGAAGAGGTGAAACAATATGGTTTAGATAAGCTGTCTCTTTGTTAAAGCAACTTGTCAGAGTTAAGAGTACGATTAAGCAATATAAAGATTTACTTAACATAGAACTTTCCTTTAATGCATTGATTGATGACGTCTGCGCTCATATTAAAAAGCTCATCACCCCAAAGCATTCCGTCGTTTGGAAAAGACATTTGATTGCCTTTTAAAACGGCCGATTGATAACGGCTTACGCTATCAGATCCTGCTATTTGTTTTTGAAGACCATCACTAACAGCTTTCATTCGGCTTAAGAGTTCAATACGCACAAACCTCATCTTATAAAGAGCGGCGTCTAGAATCTTGTAGCGGTTCATCCACTGCGAGCGTGATTCTTGATTTAAGAGGTTCTTAGCATGGGCAAGTCTTAGAACTAAATCCTCGCTATAACCTGTGATCTTCCTCTTTTTAAAATACAATAATTCTTTGTTGATATTGGTTATCTGATTCTTCATCTGCCTAGTGGTTGCTGTATCACGAATGAGTTTTGGAGCCGGGCTCTTAAGCGCCGCTTCGATCTTTTTACCCCACACTTTATTAGATTTAATAAAACCATGAATTGATTTTTTGGCATCAGTGAACTGGCAAAGCATGGTGTTCCCAATAGCTGAAGCTAAAAAGATCTCTGGATAGAATTGATCACTAAAGACAGAAAGCTTTAAGCTGGCCAGTTCTCCGGCGCTATTAGAGAAATCTCTCTTTTGAAGATGAGTCCAAAGAGATTCAGTCCTCGCCTCTAAGAAGTACTTAGAAGATTCTGGGATTAACTTATAATAAGAAAGAGATTCATCAAAGGCCTTAGCCTGATAGAGGAGCCTTCCAAGAGTGAGGTAATAAAAAGCTATATCTTCTTTATTATTATTTTTTTCAATCCAAGGCTCAATGATCTTTTTAATCAAAGTACCAGAAGCGCCGATCTTTCCTTGCTTAGCATAGGAGAGGATAGCCGAGTAAGCTAATTGAACTCTAAAGTAATCCCCCTTATCAAGCTTTCCAATCCACTTAACCGCTTTATCCCCAGACTTAAGATACTTAAGGGCCTGAAGGCTATAGTTAGTTTGATTAGGAATGTCTTCAATCTTAGATAACTTCTCACTCATTAAAGGAGTTAGAGAAAAGCCCGTGCTTAAATAGATGCGGCTTGCATGAGGGGCCACAACTTGATCAAGGGCAAAGCCAAGCTCAGACTTTAGAAAGCCAGTGCTTGAAGAGTGTTCGATCCATTTACCAAGGAAGGCCTGGTAGTGACCGAGTTTAAATAAGAGATAGAGTTCATTGGCGATAACAAGGTCTGATCTCTTTGAAGAGTCAATCTTCTGAAGAGCTACTAGAGCTGTTCTATAATAGTGATCAACTGTGTTTTGAAAGTACTCATTGCTTTGATTATCAAGAGCCCCCCTTGCTTTCCAGCTACTATAAAGCTGAATTAAGAAGGCGTCGTTTAGCTTTAAAGTCTTTTGCGTTCTAAGCTTACCGCTTAAATCTATGTCTGATCCATTTTGATCTAGAAGAGTCTTTGTATTAGCAAAGGCGCTTACTGAGAATAAGAAAATTAATATGAACTTATTCATCTTATACCCTATCACCATCACCGAATAAAAAACCAAACTCGATATATCCCATCGCATTGTATTTAAGGTTCTCGCCGCTTAGTTTAACTTGATTATAAAGTTCGTTCCGAACCCCTACTCTCATCGATCCATGCTTCTTAATCCAAAAAGCCAGGCCTAAGTCTACAAGAGCATGATTACTTTTTCCTGAAGCTAGTTCAATTTGACCGCCTCCAAGTGAGATGTATTGATCAAAATAGACTACAGTCTCTGAAGACCATCTTAGCTTTCCGTAGATTGTATTATAAGTGGCAAAGATTTCTTGAGAGTTATAAGCGAAGTCTTGATCAGGAACGATCTTTTGATCATCTAAGAGTCTTTGACCGGCCTGGGTAAGTTTATTGCTATAATGATTATAACGAAGACCAAAAGACCATTTGCTGTTTAAGTGATAGCGGTAAGAGCCCGAGATCTGCTTAACATCAAGATGACTATCGGCAGTTAAGTTATGGGAACCTTGAATCCCAATTTCATGACGATTAATAAGACTCGAATACCTAGTGTTTACGATATAGAAGTTATCTTGAGAGAGAACAGGAGTAACCTGATCATTAGGAATATTTAGATCATCTAGTTTCTTATCTAAAGAAGTCTCAGCACCAAAGGCCTGAAGACTTAGAAATAGAGCGAAAAGCGTTATCATTTTTTTCATATAAACCTCAGAACTTTCCGTTCAGTAATGTATCAAACCATTTTGCAGGGATTTCTTTATCAGCTTCTTTTGTTAAAAGATCCGCCCACTCTGTTCCTAGTATAGAGATTCTTCCGCCATTCTTTCTAGCGCAAGACACTCCCGTCACATAAGGGTTAGTTCCTGTTTCACTTAAGCCTAGAACTCCTTTACAAATTTTATCTGGGTCGTGAAGACCACCGTTAAAGATCATAGGATCATGAGACTCTTTAGAAGCAATCTGCTTTAGCCCTACGGCATTAACAGGAGTTGCAAACTTGGAGACGGCCACAAACTTCATCTTTGAGAGTTCAGGCATATTAGGTAATTCTGAATAACGACCAATCGGAAGGAAGTCATACTCTTCTTCTAAAGTCGTTAAGAACTCAGGAGGAAGATTTCTAATAAGTGGTGAGGCCACCACAATATTCTTAATCCCTTTAATAGCGCTTAGAATTTCTGCTTGAACTGATTTATCAAGAAGCGTGCTAGTCGTGATCACGAGAGTTTCTCTATCAGAGATATTACGCAGGTTAACTTCTTGAATCGCAGGATTCATAATATCCATGGTGCCTTTAAAAGCGCTCTTATAGAAGAGGGCCTCAGGATCACGGGTTGAATCAGCAAAGAGAAGAGTCTTATTTCTATTATTAGGAAAGACTTCAACAATAAAACTCTCTGCTGAAGACATATTGTAATCTGACGTTGCCACAAGGTTAAATTGAAAGACACCAGATTTGTTAAACCTAAGTCTTAACTTTCCTCGTGACCATGAAACAAATTCTCTCATCTCATTTGGAAAGATCTCGACTCTAGGAGAGAGGCTTCTATCTTCATTATCTACAACTTTAATATTTCTTGTCATAGATTCATTAAAACCAAGATAGATAAGTTCTCCGCGGTCCCAATCATCTCTTGAGATCCCAGGGGCCGTTCTATCTCTTAGAACAATCTTGATCTCAGTTTCTTCTTCTTTACACTCATCTCTTCTATTTCCCCAAGAACCAAGAACACAGGCCTTAAATTTTAGGGTTTGAGTCGTTCCGTTATACACAGGAGGAATATCAGTCCAATAAATATTCATAACACTAGAGAAGCTATCTTCGTTCTTAACCACTTCAGTTCTAAAATTTCCAAAGCCTGGTCTTGAAGTTAGAAGAGTCATATCTGGAGAGATTTCTCTATTAAGGTCATAAGAAGCTACTTGAAAACTAACATCAAGACCTTGAGTTAGGCTTTCAGGAGCGACAACTTTTACTTCACGCCTAACATCTTTCACAGTGAACTTATAATCAACTTCTTCGATATGATTAGCAGGATTAGAGACTATGATCTTTCCATTATAGATCTTAGAAGACTCCCCTCTTGCTCTATTCACATGAAAATAATCTGGTTTATAAGAGAGTTTGAATTGTGTTGGAGATAATTCCTCAATCTTCATGTTCGCTGGAAGGTCTTTTGTTAAGAGCTTAAAAGGTCCCTGCGGATAATCTAGATTGCTAATAGTGATCGTCTCATTGAATTGACTGTTTTCATTAACAGATGAATTTCTTGAAGATCCAATTCCAATCGCCCTTGGAATATCAAAAACGACAAGGTTAACAGTCTTTCTTAAATACTCTTTAGGCAGGGCCGAGCTTCTTAACCAAATAGTAATAGGATAAAAACGAGCCTTGATACTGGCGTCGTTGATATCATTTCCTTGGAAGTAATTAGGAGTCCAGCTAAGCATAAAAGTCTTAGGGTCAAAGCTTGCACCTTCAGGAAGCCCATCGATCTTTACAATTGGCTCACCTGGCTCCTCAACTTCTACGCGAATTTTTAGACCAAGGTTACGTCCTTCTCTATATTCAATTTTATCTCCGACAGAGATTGCCAAGGCCGGTAGAGGCTGTTGCCCCTGAACCACTGGTTCTTGTCTATAAACCCCATCCGTTGGGTAAGGGTCTTGCTTACAACTCATAAGAGTTACAACCGAGAGGATCAACAATAAATTTATTAACTTAATCATAACTTACTCTTCTTACTGACCAACTGGTCTAAGCATAAATGGATATTTAACTGGAACCTTTACTCCGCCCTTAGGCTTTGGAAATTGCCAAGTCATCATCTTATTCACAATACATTGCTCGGTTGGCTTATCTTTTAACGAAGTCCGTGAGACATTCGCAAAGTTAAGCATTCCTGAAGCGCCAATTTCAAAGCTCATTTGAACAAGTCCTTGAATGGTTGGTTTTGTCTTTAACTGAGTTTCATAACAGCGCCTGACTTGGTTAAGGTACTTAGCGATAGTGGCGTTAATAGCATAACGGCTAATCCCACCTTCAAGCACAACATCAGAACTAGAGACGGCGATGGCTGAAATACCTTTTCCAGATCCTGAGGCGACACGGGTATTTCCATATCCACCCTTTCCACCACCAGAAGTTCCCTTCGTCACAAGTTTTCCGCCAAGACCGGCCACGCCAGTATTACCAACGGTAGTTTTCTTAAGTCCTTTTCCAAGATTAGTTAAAACCTCTCCGCCCGATCCAGCGTCACCACCAGGCCCAGCACCGGCCGTGGCTTTCTCTAGTTTGGTAGGAACTCCGCCCACAGCATCTTTAAGATTCTTAGATCCAACCATGCCAAGGAAACCAAGGTTTCTATTAACGGCCCTTTTTGAAACTTCAGCTTTAGTTAGAGGCTTAACTTTTATATTAGGGTTAACATTCTGCTGAACATTAACTGTTTTAACTTTCTTAATAATAGTGACGGTAATAGGTTCAATTACTTTTTCTTCTTCAACTTCTTTTTCAGGAGATCCTTGTAAAAAATAAACTAAAGGAATCAATAAAAAGAGAAGAGCAAAAAAGACTTCTGGCAAACGCTCCATCCACGGCGCTTTGTCTACTTGATCCGTAAGAAGTGTATCAATAGAAGCTTGTCCGCCCTGGATAAGCTTAAACTTCCCATTAGGAGTCTCTAAGAGCCAACCATCATCAAGTTGAAGAGCAGAGCAGGCTTCCATACCGCCAACTAAGAAGCGGTCCTCTTCTTGGCTTAGTTTAAAAGAGCAGGCCCAATCATTTCTTTGAAACTCAAAGCCTTGGCGTTTCTTTGATCCATATCTTTCATCGGCGCGTTTCTTACTAATAAAGCCAAACTGCTCATGAAGACCAAACTCTCCTCCTGAGACATTCTTTAAGACTTTAACTAGCTCACCTGATTCCGTTTCAATAGCAATCATTCGATACTCTCCCCAAGGTCATCTGCCATAACATCTGTGAAATCAGCCCTGAACTTTAAGAGTCCTGAGTCTTTCTCACCAATATTACCTGTGACCACGGCCATTTCTGGTTTCTTTCGCTCCCCTTCAATTAAAAGGGATTCAAAATCAATCCGGCTTGAAGCTTTAAACTTCACCTTAGACTTTGTTTTATTTTCAGCTGCACTAGCGCTAAAGCTAATAATTAAAATGAGAAGCAAGATTAATTTATTAAAGCTCACTCGATTTCTCCTTATTCTCTAAACGCCCAGTAAAATAGGCCTGTAACCTTGGTCTCTTTGAACTTTGATAATAATTCATCAAGTTCGTTAGAGATTCTGTATTAGATGGAAACTCTAAGAGCTTCACTTTTTCTTTTTGAATAATATCTTGATCAAGAGTGGCCAAGCTTTCAACCTTTATGACCTCTAGAGGTACAAGCTCTGAGTAATCAGAGATCCTTGTATCGAGGTTGGCCTTAATACGAACCTGATCAGCCTCATTTAATTCTATTAACTGCTCATCAAGAAGACGGTTATAATCACTTCTTACTTTCTCAAAAGGATCACTCATATTTTGAAGTTTGATCTGAACGGCTGCCATAGTAGCTTCATCAAGATCTGGAGGAAGCGGGGTGGCCAAGATATCTTCAACAAGCTGCCCATAAGCGCGCTCTAACATATGAAGGAGATAAGTCCTGGTCTCTAGGTCGGCACCATTTAAATGCCCCTTAGCAACCTTAGCAAATCTTGCGATCCCCTTAGTTCTTTTCTTAAAACGCCAAGCACTTGCGCGCCCATAAAAGCTAATTTTTCCAATCTTAAAGAAGTCTTTTTGAACTTTCTTAAGTATTAAGCGAGACCATACCGGTCCCTGACTCTTAGATTGGCTTAGGATTAACTTCTGTGTCTTCTTATTAGGTTTAAGCTGTTCAAAGGTGGTGGCCAGTCTAAGCTTTCTCTTTAAAGACCAAGGCAGAGCGAGAGATGAACTATCAATCATCCCAGCATCTTTAAGAGTTAGGTAGATAGCGCCTTCATACTTTTCAGAGATGCTCTTATCACGCTTAATCTTTCTAACTAGTTTCTTTAGGATTCTATCGCGCTCTTTAAGATTATTATCAAGTTCATAAAGAAGAGCGATCTTTAGGTAATCAGTCGTCTCAGACTTTGAATTAAGATTGAACTTCTCTTGAAGAGCGGCAGCATCACTAAAACGCCCCATAAGTTCATACTCAGTCATAAGAGTCTTCTTATCCCCTTCTTTTTCTAAAAGGCTAATGACCTTAGCTTGATCTTCCATCTTAATAGCCAAGACCTTTGCGTTACTACAGGACTTAGCGGGCTTAATACCAGCAAAACAAAAGTCATAAAAAGTCTTTAAAGATTCAGGACTCTCCTTCATCTTTACAGCAAGAGCAAAGCGAGCATCAATCTTAAGTTGATCCATCTGCTTATTTTCACTAACGATCTTTTTATCTTTAGAGTCTTTAGTAATCTCACTCCAAAGGGCCACTTGTTTAACAATATTAGAGTATTCACTTCTTCCATTAAAGATATCAAGAACAAGGTTCTGAGAGAGAAGCGCCCATTTATTTAATTCAATTTTATTCTCAGGATCATTTATTAATTTTTGAAAGAGAGGAAGCGCCTGATCATGCTTCTTTTGAGTGTAGTACTCTCTTGCTGTTACATAATGAAACTCTTTAGCTTCAACTGTATCTCCAAGGATCTTTGCGATAGCAATAGATTCAGTGATTACAATATCCGAGAGCTTAAGTTTTTGAGCAAGTGAGAGCCTAGTTTGTCTAAGCTTTCTAATATGAGCTTCTTTATGCCCAAAGGCCCGATCTTCTTCTATCCATCTCCCAATCCTTTCAACCTTGGCCAACTCTGAAGTCTCGGCCTTAAGCCAACCTTCTTGAAGCTTCTTACGAAGATCGTCATTGGGGTAGATACTTAAATAGATATCAATTGATCTTTTAAGATAAGGATTAAGATCAGGAACTACCATGGCTTCAGAATCTATCTGAACTAAGAAACGTCTAAAGATCTTAAGAACCTCATTCGCGTGATCTTTCTTTAAAGGAATATCTTTAGAGCCTCTTTTTTCAAGAGAGGTTAAGAAATCCCCAACTTTCTCCCACTTTCTAAAGCCATAGACTTCTTCAAGAAGCCTAACTTCAAAGTAGAGGCTCGGAGACTGATCATTTATATAAGTCAGAAGGTTTGAACCTGCTTTTCTATTTCCCGCAACATAAAAGGCTTCTGCCATCTTTTGCACAAGTACTGGTCTATTGGTTCTTTGAACTATTGTTTTAATCGTTTCAAGCTCAGCCTCACCTTCCGTCGAATTATTAGACATAAAGAGGATAAGATCTTGAAGAGAAGATTCTCTGATCTCAGTTTCTGAAGACCACAGCGAAGCCTTCATCTCATTGATAGCGAGGTCTAACTTAGTATCTTTAAAATAAAGCCATGCCTTTCTATAATGAGCGTAGTTACAAGAGGTCAACGACTTACAGAGACTGATAGCAATATCATAATGTTTTTCTGATCTTTTATACTTAGCGTCTTCTTCAAACCACTCCGCTAGTGCCAAGGAAGATTGCTCCTTCATTCTAGTCGGTACATTCTTATGATTTAGAACTTCAGAGTAATAGGCTTCCGCTTTCTTAAATTCTTCAAGACGGCTTAAGAGACGGGCCATCTGAAACTTTATCTTCAATTTTGTCAGCCCACTGACGTTAGTTACACTTAGGCTATGCTTATACAAGTCAAAGGCCTTAAGTCGATTACTTTTTAAGGTCTTATAATCAGCTTCGTTTCCTTCTTTAATGGAATCATCAAAGTAAAGATCGGCCAGTCTAAGAGTTAGATCAATTCGCGCCGGATCCTCTAACGAAAGAGAGTCTCGAAGCTTTTCCATTTCACTGATTAAGTACTTTGAATCGGCACTAAAGCTATTAGATGAGAAGCAAAGAAGAATGAAAAGAAGCAGTCCTTTTTTCACTATCGATGCCCTATGACCGCTAACTCAATGGATTGAAACTGACTTGTGGTCAGAATCCCCATAATAGTCGCTACGGAAGTCGATTTAATTTCTTTATCTGCTTGTAAATTAATCTCTCCAGCAAAAGGAGTGCTATGGCTCGATGCCCACTGAGACTTAATTGTATTTAGTTTATTTAAGAGATTATTTGGTTTCTTTAAGATGCTTATAGTCTTACCAACAAGTTTTTGATCCAAGTACATATTCCCATCTTTAGACAAGGCCAGAACCGGCGCTTCTTTAACAACAGAAGGAGTGATTGAATCAGGAATCTGAATTCCCTTTGTCACCATGATCTCTGGTGAGCTTGAAAAGGTTTGAAGTAAGAAGACAACTAGCATGCTGAACATATCAACCATGGAAGTTAGCATCAGCGTAAAGCCCATGGCCTTAATGCCCCAATGCTTCTTTCTCTTTTTATTGATAAGGTGTTTTTCAAATGCGTCAGACGCCACCAAACTTTGATTTAAGATCATTAGTTACCCTTCGCCGTTAGAACACCGATGTTTACGATTTTATTCTTACGTAAAACATCGAGAGTCATAATCAAACTACCGTAATCGACAGTACTCTTAGGAGTCACAGTCGCAGTAGCGATTTCAATAGCTTTCTTTTTAAACACGAGAATATTGTTTTTGATTTCTGTATTAAGCTTAACCATCATGCTTTCGAAGTTCTCATCTTTGACGATAAGTCTTCGAACACGCTTAGAGCCTTTCTTAAGATCGACTCTAACTTCTTTGTCGTTCTTAAAGATAATATCTAGATCAAAGGATTCACTTTTCTGAGTTTTTGCGGCACTTCCATGACTCTGCTTAACTTCAACAGTACCGATCTCAATCCACACAGCTGTTATAAGGAGGAAACAAACCATAGTGGAAAGTAAATCAATAAAAGGTGTCAGGTTAAGCTGAGCATCAAGCTCTTTCTTTGTACCGAGTCCAATCTTCTTACGCATAATAATCCTAGTCCTTAGATATTATCGTTCTTAAAAAATGCCTTCTAGTTTCTCGTCATATCCGTTTGAGATTCTGTAGAAGACTTAAGAGGAGTCATCGTTTTCTCTTCTGAATGACTTTCAGTATAAAAAAGAAGGTCGTGATAGATCTCGCTAGCACCTTCAGTAAGCTCACTGACAATCTTCTCAGTTCTATTTTGATAAATAGCGTAGGCCACAAGAGCAGGAATCGCTGCTACAAGTCCGAAGGCCGTCGAGTTTAGGGCTTCAGAAATACCTTGAGATAAAAGGTTCGCTCTCTCAACAGGAGATGCCGCGGCAACACCAGCAAATGAGCTGATCAAACCAGTAACGGTTCCGAGTAGTCCAAAAAGTGTTGAGACGTTACCAAACATGGCAAGAAAACCAGTTCTTTTGTCATAGCTAGAAATTTCTTTTGATAATTGCTCATCCATACGGGCCTGAAGAGCATCGTCTCCTGCACCTAATGAGCGCATCTTGATTCCAACAGCTGCAACTCTACTTAAGCTAGACTTATTCTTGTCTGCTTCAGCATAATCTTTTGCTGATTTATAATCACCTTGTCCAATAAAGGTTAAGAGACTATTTCTGAATCCTTTTGGGGCTGCTTTGTACGTAGCGTAGAGGGCATAAAATCTTTCGAAGATAAATACCACGGTTAGTACGAGAAATAACAAGATGAAATACATAAAGAATCCACCGGCCTGAAACTGTTCCACGATATTCATAGACTTTCCTCCTTAAAAGCTAATCAATAATTTGAATTTTACCTATAAACTTTTTCCTCTATGAGTGATTCTGTCAATTAAAAGTCTGCCTCTGTAAGGATAAGCTCCATTCTTTCTTCGTCATGCTATTGGCGCTAACGTGATTACCAGTAATTCACTGCCTTATCCGACACAGAGACTCAAGTACCACTTCTTTAAAGAATCTAGATTCATGAGCATTTGTAAGAAGATGCAAGAATGGTTTTGAATATTCAAGTCCTTAGATTCGTCACCACTCTAACTTCATCCACCGTGACGGGCCCTCATTACAGGCTCTCCCGCTCCTAAAGCCTCCCATGGTAAGAATAGATCATTCAAAATCAGGGAGATCTCATGCTTAAGTCAGCCATTCTAGCCACGACCATCTTAGTTTCTACAAGTTCAGCCTTAGCAAAGACTGAGATGAGTAAACTCGTAGAGTATGTCCAAGATAAATACGCTACACCCAATGAGTCACCAATCTTGATCTTTGATAAAGACGAAATTAACTGGCGCTTTGCCAAGGCTAAAGTCTTTGGAAAAGAGAATGAGTCAGCGAGAATCCCTGTGATTCAAGCTTATGTAAAAGAATTTACCGGAGTGGACCTTACTACTAATCATGCAAGTAACTTTGATACTTATCTAAGTATTCTCAAAAACTCAGCCGTGGCCCTTCCCTTAACAGAGGGATATTCTAGCAATAAAGCCTATAAAATCTGCGGAGTCTTTCACGCCGACGCTAATTCTAATCAAAGGCTTGAAAGTGAAAGACTGCTTGGCCTCAATATAAAGGGCGCCTACGGTGACCTTGAGTACCATCACTTAAAAGAAGGCTTAGAGTTTGAAGAGATGAAGAAGTTCTCTCTTTATCACGAACTAGGTCATTGCCTTGATAAGCGCTTTCTTCCTGAAGCTCAATCTGCTTATAACGATGCTCATAGTATTCATGAAAGTGAATCCTTTGCAGAGACCACCGGACTTCTCTTACTTGCCAGAGAAGGAATAGATAATGTGGCACAGAGAAGAATTACCATGAGAAATATCTACTCTCGTAAGATTGGCCAATACCTAATAGACACTCCAGGCCTTAGCTATGGTAATCCTAATGCAAAGTACGGTGGCCTCATCTATTATATGCAGCCCGTCCTAAGCGCCGGCGCGGCTTTAATTGAAGAAGACTTTGCATTTGTTCAAGATAGTAGCATGGAGGAACTTCTCAAAGCCTCTGAGAGAATCGTCGATGAGAGCTCACTTAAATCTAGGTCTTTCAACGCTATCTACTCCTACCTTACTGATGGAGCAGAAGTTGCTTTAGAGAGATACAGAGAATATGAAGAATCTATGCCAGAATACTTTACAGGAATCATCGCCACCATAATGAGCTATATCAATAAAACAGATCAAACCGTAGAAGATAGCTTTGATCAAGACCGTGAAGAGATTCCTTTTAAGTTATCACTTAAGGATTTTACTGTTGAAGAATTTTGCCCAAGCTTTGAATCATATGACCGAGAGGCCTTTAACGAATTGCTAGATGAATTTCGTGAAGATCTAAAGAATGAAAATGGAACGGCGGCTGAGCAGAGACAAAGACAGCAGGACCTAATGGATTTACCTGAGAGCTTATCTAGAATCTGTGATTAAAGACCAAAAAAAAGGGAGCTGACGCTCCCTTTAAAATCTATATATATTTATTCAAATATTATATTTTTTTAACTTGAACAGCACATGGTCCTTTTTGACCTTCGCCTACTTCATACTCAACTTTGTCATTTTCGTTAAGGTAAGAAATACCGTCAAGACCTGTTGCGTGTACGAATAGATCAGCTCCACCATCTTCTGGAGTGATAAAACCAAAACCTTTTGCTTCATTAAAAAACTTTACTGTACCTGTACTCATAATAATAATCCTAAAAAAATAGACGGCGAAAGTGCCATCAGTGTTATAGGCAAAGTACCCCCGTCTGATTAAAATTGCAAATGGTTTTTATTGCCCCACGTTACCGGTCTTTAACGTACTGAATTCACGTTATTAGTTAGGTGCTTAACTCTTAAAATGGCGACAAAATACAGAGTAAATGACCAGTTCTGAATCTTGGGCTACACTGAAAAACGATGTTTTTTACAAAGCCAAGAATCATATTTAACAAGGCCTGGGTTCTCTCATTCCTTCTTCATGGGTTGATCCTTTTCTTCGTCTTTCCAAAGTCGCAAGGAATCAAAGAGATCACAGCAAAACTTGGCTTTAACCCAAGTCGATTCACCATTAGCAGCATCCTAAATACTAAGACTAAACCTAAGCTTGCGCCTTCAGTAAAACCAATAAAAAAGGCTCTTCCAAAAGAGTCAAAGACCGTAGATAAAACTCTCCCCATAGAGCCGAGTAAAGATGCCTCTCAAGTAAAGACCTTTGAGGAGTCTATCATTAAGAACACTCCTCCAAACTACCCAAGGATTGCGAGAAAGCGTGGATGGCAAGGGGATGTAGAATTGCTTATTCATGTCTCATCTAAAGGACTAGTTAAAAATATTGATGTCCTTAGCTCAAATGCTCATCAGGTCTTAACCAAAAGCGCAGTTGAATCAGCAAAGTCCTGGGCCTTTGTCCCTTCTCAAGATCAACTTGATTACAAGGTTAGAAAGGTCATCAAGTACCAGTTAAAGTAATTATTCAGATTCGCTTTTAGTATATTTATTAAAATGAATGATAAACTGAGTATTAGGGCAAGAGCGGTTGACCTTAATAATAGCGTTATGCTGATTTAAAATACTGGCCGTAATTGAAAGACCAAGACCGGTCCCTTCACCTACAACTTTTGAAGTATAAAAGGGATCGAACATCTTTGATGCCTGATCTTCAGGAATCCCCTTACCGGAATCAGTTATGCTTAGGCTTAAAAGAGACTTCTTTTCAGTTAGCTCAATCTTTACCCATCTCTCTTCTAATTCTTTAACGGCATCGCAAGAATTATTCACAAGGTTGATAAGGACTTGCTCCATTTCAACTTCATCACATAAGACTAGGGCCTCTGATTCAATCGAGCAGGTCAATTCAACATCATGCCTCTTAGCTTTAATCTCAGTTAAGATTAAGGATTCTTTAACAATAGAAGAGAGCTTATGCGGCGTGTATTCCTGCTTATCTCCAAACCTAGAGAATTTTTTTAAGCTAGCTACAATTCTTGCAATTCTATCTGAAGACTTTCTAATAGACTCAATCTTACTTTCGACTTGCTCTGGGGTCTGTGCTCTATTTTGAAGAATTGTTATGCTTCCAGAGATAATAGCAAGGGGGTTGTTAATTTCATGAGCTATCCCAGCAGACATCTCCCCTAGAGAGGCCAATTTAGAGGAATGAACATTCTTGATTCTTTCTTCTTCGTATCTTAACTCTGCTGTTTTTTTATCGTTAATATCTTGGATAGTTCCAGAGAGGCTAACGACCTTTCCATCTTTGTAGTTTGCTTTGCCATTTGTATAGACCCAAATAATATTCCCTTTTGCGGTTTTCGCCTGTAGCTCTAAAGAATAAGGTGTACCATTATTTATTGCTTCGTTCACAGCTTCTTCAATAACAGGTCGAGAGTCCTCAGTGTATAAGCTTAATCCATCAGTTAAGACTGGGCAGCTTAATTCTCTTTTATTTACTTCAAAGATTCTAAAGGCTTCGTCCGACCAATGTAGCTCTCCAGTTTGAACAATTAACTCCCAGCCTCCTACTTTAGAAATCTTATTAGTCTCATTTAGCATTCTTACAGTTTTCTTTAAGTCCTTTCTAATTATTACTTCTTTAGTGACATCATTTCGAACTGAGATATAGCCTGTAATTTTATTACTTGAATCAAAGTAGGGGGAGATTATGGCCTTTACAAAATAAGGCTTTCCCGCTTTAGTTTTATTTTCAATAATTCCTTTCCAGACTTCACCTGAGGAGATGACGTCCCACATCTTTTGATAAAACTGTTCTGTGTGCTTCCCGGATTTTACTTTACGGTGGTTCTCCCCGATCAACTCTTCTCTTGAGTAACCACTTAATTCACAGAACTTATCATTGACTTCAATGATGACTCCCTTCACATTTGTTTTAGAGAAAATGAGTTCATTGTGAACAAGGTCGCAAATATGTTTATCTAGTAAGTCGTTATCAGACATTGAATCCTCAAAATTTGTTTAGTGTTACTATAAACTAATTCCGAGTAATATCTTAATTTTTTTTTCTTTTACTTTAAGAAAAACACTTTAGTCGGATATACTGGCATCACTTTCAACAATCTTATTGAAGATAATAATAAACTGAGTATTAGGATGTTTGTGATTCACCCGAATTAAAGCGTTATGCTGATTTAAGATACTGGCCGTAATTGAAAGACCAAGACCAGTTCCCTCACCTATATCTTTAGTCGTAAAAAAAGGATCGAACATTCGGCTGGCCTTTTCAGGGGGTATTCCATTTCCTGAGTCAGTTACTTTTAATGAAACATGGGACTTCTCTTCACTAAGCTCGATCTTAATCCATCTTTCATCAAGGTCTTTAATAGCGTCTGCTGCATTATTGATAAGATTGATTAAGACTTGTTCTATCTCGATGTCATTACATAAGACCATGGCCTCTGATTGGATGTCTGAAGTAAGTTCAATATTACTTCCCTTTGCCTTAATACTGGTTAGGATCATTGACTCATCAACAATAGTAGAAAGTTTATGAGGGCCATAGTCTTGAATATCACTAAAGCGTGAGAATTTTTTAAGACTTCCTACAATCTTTCCTATTCTTTCAGTAGATTTTCTAATGGTCTCTACTCTTTTTTTAGTCTGCTCTAAGGTTTGCTCTCTAGTTTGAAGAAGAGAAACTGTTCCAGCTATTATAGTAAGGGGATTATTTATTTCATGGGCTATCCCTGCAGACATTTCTCCAAGGGAGGCCAACTTTGCTGAGTGCAGGTTCTTAATCCTTTCTTCTTCGTAATTTTGTTCCGCTATTTTTCTGTTATTTATATCTTGGATAGTTCCAGACAAGCTTATGACTTTGCCATCTTTATAATTTGGCTTTCCATTTGTATAAATCCATAAAAGCTTTCCAGAGACAGTCTTGACTTGTAACTCAAGAGAATAAGGAACGCCCTCTTCAATTGCCTTATTGATGGCATCGGTGATGACTGGTCTGGATTCTTCAGTATAAACACTTAAGCCTTCTTTTAACTCAGGTTTTTTATTTTTATCTTTTTTAAATTCAAGGATATTATAAGTCTCGTCAGTCCAAGTTAGGTATCCTGACTCAACATTTAAATCCCAACCTCCGACTTTTGCAATCTTACTTGTCTCGTTTAAGATATCTAAAGTCTTCTTGAGGTTCTTTCTCATCATGACTTCTTTAGTCACATCGCTTCTAATGGAAAGATAGCCAGAGAGTTTTTTATCAATATCATAAAAGGGAGAAATAACTGCTTTAACAAAATAGGGACTACCATCCTTTGCCTTATTCTCCACGATCCCGCGCCAGGTCTCTCCCGCAGAGATGACCTCCCACATATTGGCATAGAATTTCTCTGAATGTTTACCGGATTTAACAACCCGGTGGTTCTCTCCTATTAATTCTTTTTTTGTATAACCACTTAGCTCACAGAACTTTCCATTTACTTCCGTTATATTCCCTGCTTTATCTGTACGGGAGTAGATCAACTCATTATGAATAAGCTCATTGAGCTGAAGCTCTGATTGTAAAAGCTTACTTCCTTTTGTGACTGATTCAGTGTTTTTAAAGTTCTTATAAAAAGAATCTAAGATCTTATTTAGGTTTTTATCTAATATCGTCTCATCTATTCCATCTTTGAGCTGAGAGATTGATTTTATAAATCGATCAAAGTCTGATTTCCTTATGACAATATCTTCTTCAGCTGCGCTCACTCGATCCTCTCAATCTTTAGTTAGTCTAAGGTTAAGGGCAATTCTGAATTGGGAAAACAATAAAATTTATAAAACGGTAAACTTCCTTAAAAGCTTGTTTTAGATCAGGTTTTTCTATAATCTTTAGGTGTATCTTCTCTTACTCGGGGAAAATGTTTTGATAGATATTGAAAGTTTGGTGAGCAGTTTTATTGTTTTATGGGCCGTCATCGACCCTGTTGGAACTATCCCAGTCTTTATCGCTGTGACTAAGAACTATGGTGAAGAAGAGAAAAAAAGAATCGCCCTCGTCTCTTCGGTTGTGGCCTTTTTAATCCTTCTTTTCTTTCTCGTTATTGGGGAGATCTTACTCAGAAGAATGGGCGTGCCTCTTCCTGCCTTTCAAGTCTCGGGCGGGGTTGTTCTTTTGATCTTCGCGCTTGATATGATCTTTGGTAATAGTAAGCCTGAAGGCGAAATACAACTTCTTAAAAGCGCTCAAGAAACGGCCGTCTTCCCCCTAGCGATTCCCTCAATTGCAGGACCAGGGGCTATCTTAGCGGTGATCTTATTAACAGATAATTCAAGACATTCCCTTGTGGATCAAGGGATCACAGCGGCTCTTATGGCACTGATGATCCTCATCACATATTTCTTTATGAGGATAGCAGGGCCTATCAATAGAAAGATTGGAAACTCTGGTGCCATTGTTATTAGTAAAGTCATGGGGCTTATCTTGGCCTCAATCGCTGCGACTAATATCTTGATAGGTATTAAGGAATTCTTTAAACTTTAAGACTTTAGGCCCTTACAGATCTTCTTGATAGCGATTCCCGCTTTAAGAGTACGGATACGCCAAAGGCCAGGCCAAATCGTTTTATAGACTTCTTTTCTATCACTCTTAGAAAGCTCGCAAAAGCCACTATCGACATAACAAGAAAGATGTTCTTTAAAAGACTCTTTTTTTATAGAGCGGCAGCTTCTTGCATCAATATTATCTTCTAACTTTTTTATCAGACAATTTCTAGTCTTAGAAACCCAAAGCTCACCAGCTATTGAAAACTGTGGGGCCCTTTTTTCAAAGCGAAGACAGTACTTTTTTCCAAAGCCTCTAGAGTAACCAAAACGCCCACACTTTCTGTTTGCTTCAAAGCAGGAGTAATACTCGCAGCTTTCTCTTAACTCTTCACAGTTAACAGCGCCCTCTGAAGCATTGACCTTGATTTGAGTCAGGCTCAACAAAATGAATGAGAGAAAGAAGAGTGATTTAAACATGCCGGACTCTAACATAAGCCAGGATTTTGGTTAATAAGGTGTGAAGAGCTTACATTGTTAAAAATTCACTTCAAACGGCTGAAAAGACAGGAACTAGTTGGCCAAGATCGGCGCTTCTTTATAATTCCAATTAATAAGGCTTAAGATGGTTAAGTTCTTACTCCCTGTGCGGGTCTCAAAGAGCCCAGGTCCCACCGTAAGCTTCCATCTTTTATTGAATTGATACTGGGACAAGAACATATGCATCTTTGTCTCTAAAGCAGTATTTCTCATCCTACTAAACTGACCAAGATAGGCCAGAAGAAGCTTTGAGTTAAGCTGATAGCCAGCTAAGAAAGTCTTTTGTATCAAAAGGTCTTCTCCTGGGGAAGCAATGGTTGAAGAGAGTTCATCAGCAAAGCTTAAGAGGCTCTTCTCAACTAACTTCACTCTAGTCCATTTAACCCCGCCCATAAAAAGAATCTTTTTGAAAGTTAGAGCTAACCTTGCACCATAGAAAGTCCTTGATAGAGATCCACGGCAAATAACTTGAGCGCAATCAAAGTTTGAGATCTTGGCGATATTTCTTTTGGTATAGGCCTTACCAAAGTTTAGATTAATAAAACTAATGGGATTAAAGTCAACATGCGCTTTTCCTACATTCACAAGCCCACTTGTCTGTAGAGTTATAGCAGGCCTTATATAACCGTATAGAAAAGGCTGATCCCCTTGCCAAAACTTCTTTGAATAACCAGCAGTCGACTTTAGATAAAGCCCTGTAGGAAAGGTTCTTAGAAGTTGCTCAGCGCTTAAGTCCCATGAGGCCATAGCGCTCATAGGAAGAAAGAAAAGAAGAAGCAGTTTAAGCGCCATATTCATACTTGAACTGAGAATAGAACTTAAAAGCAAAACCAAGAGAGAGTGCGCTAAAGCAATGCCAGATGGCATGTCCCTGTACTAAGTGATTATGCGGATCACACATGGTTCTTGTCACATCTAAAACTGAGAATGTTACTGCTATGAGAATAAGCCCGACACTTATTAAAAAGGGCTTGTATTCACTAAAACTAATCTTCTTTCTCATCCCAATCTCACTTCCTACTAAGAAGAGTGCTTGAACAGCGACTAAGATCTGAAGAGGAATATAAGTTAAATAAAAAATAACAGTGAGAAGTCCAAAGAGAAGTGTCGAACCTAGATAGAATTTTAGGATGTTCTTCTTTTTTAGAATCTTTAACCTGTTAAAGTTCAGTGAGATAAAAAGACCTGTCATCATGAACATGCCTAGGAAATCGAACCACTGGGTAAAGAAATTATAAGAAGCGTGATAGATAAAACTAAAAGCCCCCATAAAAGCGATGGCCGGAACAAAGTACATAAAAAGCTTTTCATCTTGGTGGTACTTCTTAACTCTTTTATAGATCCAATAAGCTAAAACAAAATAGACAATATTCGACCAGGTATTGGCCGGCTCACTGATAATTCCACAAGTAGGAGCTTCACACCACTTTACATTAGTAGGTGCGTATTTAGCGACTTCGTACCAAGGGCAGGATTCTCCAAGGAGAGGTACATTATACTTCACTGCTTCCTCACTTCTTTAAGGGATAATTCAATCGTCTTTAACGCTTGCTGAGTCCCGCTTATTATATTCTCTTTAATCTTATTTTCTAAGAAATCTTTAGTCAAAAACCAATGATCTGTTTTTGACTCATAGATATAATCAACCTTTATTTTTCCATTTTTCATCTGTGAGACTTTGTAGGTGCCTCGAATATTATCAAAAGCCGAATTTATCTTCTCAGGTTTATCTATAATATTTTTTACTTCTTTAACACTTAGCATTTCATGGGTAATGATGACTTCTTCTTTTATCTTATTCTTCGTCACCACATCATAGTGAGAGTATTTTCCACTATTATAGATATTCCTCCAAACGAGGTATTGGAACCCATTATACTTCTTTAGCTTTTGCTCCATAGGCTTGAAGATCTTTACAGCTTCAACAAGGTTTTCATTATGAAAGCGGCATTTGGTCTCCCACTTTATGAATTTTCTTTTAGATCGTTTTTCATTATTACATTTTTCATCAAAGTTCTCGATTCCCTCGATAACTTCTTCTAAGCTTCCCTCAAACTCTCCAGAAGTTATGGCCTTAAAAGTCTTGAAGTCTCCTTTCCTTGAGACCTCTACTTTAGATTCATAAGCGTAGAGGTTAGAGGTGATAAGACAAAGAATGATAACCGATAATTTCATTATTAAAGTCTCGGTGAAAAAAGATTGTCTAAGGCATCTTTAACTAAGGTTTCTCTATCACTATTGTCAGTTATGGCCGCCATCATTCCATACATAGGGGCCATCTTCTCTGGTCTCTTATCACTTACGCCAACATTTTGACCTTCCTTCTTAATCATCTTACTCACCATATTCTTAGGCATAGTCTTTAAGAGACCCTTGGCCATGGTGGTCTTTATTCCTGAGATCTTATTTCCAATTCCCTTAACTTCAATGGCAGCTTCTGCCAGATCTTTAAAGAACTCATCAATAGTATCTTTATGAGCTGCTGAAACTGTTAGGTGCAGGCTATTAGGAGCTTGTTGCATATCAAGATGCCAGCCTCTCGCGGCCATACAATCTCCTACTTGAAAGATATCTACAGTATTTGAGATTAAACAAAGAACAGACATATCAGGGTTACCGGCCAGTTCTATCTCTGGGGTTAAAGCAATTCGCCTTTTAAACTCCATAGTGGTCTCTCTAATCTGTCCAATCAACTTTAAGTAACCTTCTTCTCCTAAGTAATTCATAATGGCCCAGGCAGCTGCAATAGCTCCTCCTGGTCTTGTACCTAAAACGCTCGGAGATCCATACATTCCCCCCGGCCAATCAGTTGTCACGAAGAATTGATGGCGTCTTAATTCTTTAGTCTTATAAAGCACAACACTAGCGCCCTTAGCGGCATAGCCATACTTATGGAGATCAACTGACATACTCGTAACTCCCTCAAGCTCAAAATCAAACTTTGGAAGCTCGATACCAAGCTTTCTATAAAAAGGAAGAACAATCCCGCCTACACAAGCATCAACATGCATAAGAATCTTATTATCTAGGGCCAATAATGATAGCTCTTCAATTGGGTCAATCACCCCTTGAGGATAGGAAGGGGCAGAGCCTACAAGTAAGATTGTATTGTCTGTTATAGCTTCTTTCATGGCCGTAACGTCTGCTCTATAGTCATCTCTAGTCGGAACCGCGATAACCTTAACGCCAAAGTAATGACCACCTTTATTAAAGGCCGGATGGGCAGAGATTGGCATAACGAGTTCTGGTTCTTTAATATGTGGCTTGTTAACTTTTGCCCATTCTCTTGCGGTCTTAATCGCCATAAGAATGGATTCAGTTCCGCCGCTGGTCATAGAGCCTGCTGCATTTTCGCCACCAGATAATAAAGAAGCTGTCATACCGACAACTTCGTTTTCGAATTTTTTAAGGCTTGGAAAAGCTGATGGATTTAGACCATTTTCAGAGAAGAACATGCAATAAGCATCTTTAATAACGTCACTTAACTCCTGACCACCATTGAAGACAAGGCTAAAGGCCTTACCCTCTTTCCATTTGATATCATGCTCTTTAACTTTTTCCATCTCTAAAAAAAGTTCTTCTTTTGATCGACCTGCTTGACCTAACTTCATGTGATTCTCCACTATTTTTTTTTGTTTCCGAACATTCTTAAAACTCCTGCAATAGTATTTCTATCAGCAGTTATATTTTTCTTCTTACCAAAGACATGAAACCATAAAAGAGCGCCGGCAGAGGGCTCTTTTTGTTTTTTAACGATGTAGAGGAAAACCGACTTTAATAACTTACTGGTCGGTTTTAGTTTTGCCTCAACAGCTAAGGTCTGTTTTAGAACCTTAAAGATCTTATCTAATTCATTAGGATCTAGTATTCCACTTTCATTTTCATCAAACTTTAAAAAGAGAACTTCAGCATTAGACATACTGGTCACTAATCTTGAAAGATCTACCTTTGTAACAGGAACTTTAGGATCAGCATCAATTCTCGCCATCTGCTCCGCATCCTGGAGATACTTTTGAGTCCTCTCCCATGGAACTTCTGAATAATATTTAAAGAAGTTGGGATAATTCTCAATTAAGTCAAAATCAAAGAAGAGGATAGGAAAGAAGTTATCTCTATAACACTGAACCTCATAATGTAAATTAGGATCAGGCAGGCAGTAGACTTCAAGCCTCTCATAAAGGTCTTTTCCAATAGAGTTCGCAGCAATAACAGTAGGCAGGTATTGAACGAGTTCAGACTTTTGAAGTAAGAGGTCTCCATTAGAAGTGAATTGAAAGACATCACTCCCTGTAAGAAGCTCACTGACGAGACGTTCTAAATCTTTAGGCCAAAGTTCAAACTCTTTTAGGGCGTCTTGATAATCTAAGACAATATTTCTAATTTGCTCTTTATCAATAGTTTGATTACCTTCAGGGTCTATCCCCGTATGGTAAACGTCGTACAACATATCACCGGCATAGTTTAAAAGAGTAAACAGGAGAAAGCCCCATCTACTTCTCTTATAACGGTAATTGAACTTGATAAGTTTATTTTCCCCCGCAAAGGTTCTTTGATTATAAGCGAGTTCTTGAAAGTCTGCCCAAAGAGCTGGTATTCGTTCTTGATTAACAATTGAATAATCACTTGAATCAGGAAAATCTAACTTTGTAATTGCTTCCTCTTTTTCTAATATCTCCTCTAGTGCTTCATAAGTATGAGCAGAGAAAAAGAGTGATTCGATAATCTCCGTTCCATAAGTAAAGATCTTTTGAATATCTTCTTTATCGTAGAAGTTAGCGTCGCCGCCAATGATATCCGCTTTGAAGACTTGAAAGCTAACCCCAACCTTTCTCCAGTCCTTTCCACCAAAGAAAACAGTTAGAGTATCGATAAGGTTAGTATCAAAGAAGTAGACCTCTTCCTCTCCCTTTTCTAAGATAATCTTCTTAAGATCTAAAAGAGCTGAGAGCAGAAAACGGTAGTACTTTGATTTCTTGATAAAACTTCTTTTATTCACTTCTACTATGTCAAAATAAATACTCGCTAAAGTTGGAGCTATCTTTATGAGTTCTTCAAACCCTCTAGTGTCCATCTCATCATGCTTACCGCCTAGGATAATTCTTTTAAGAAAAAGAAGCTCCTCAATGGTTTTAATATCTAAGTCCTCTTCATGTATTTCTCCCGCTTCTTTTATCTCAGTTGCTAAATCGAGGAGGTTAACCTGAAATGAAGTCGGAGCATCAACAGAGATGGTTTTAAGAAGAGCATCTGAGAAGGCCTTAAAGGAGTTATTTAATTGCTCTCTAATTTGAAGGTAGTTCTCACCATTTAAGAGATCGAGGTCTTTTTTGATCTCTTTGCCATAAGTATTAGTATGCCTAAGGAGCATGATAAAGTCGCTGATACGATTTACATCCATCACATCAGGTCTCTGTTTTAGGGCCAAGCTATTCACCTTAAAAACCAAGTCTAAGTAAAGGGCAACATGATCTGAGTCTGAAGAGAGAAACTTGTTAACAAACTTTGCTAGTTCTTCTTTTCTGATTTCTTTTTGATTATTTCTTTTAACGAAGTCCGCGAACTTAAAGATATTAGTTTCAAGGCAATCGATTTCGACTTTAAGATCCTCATCAAGAATCTTTGCTAAACGCTGAGTGTCGATTGGGCATGCGGGAGTTAGGGCCTCAAGGTCATAGACTGAGTTGTCTAGACTTTCATCCTTGACCATGCCGCAGCTGATAAAGAAGCAAACCGAGCTTACGCAGAGGTACTTTATAAGCAAACGTAAGCTATTTTTGTTTTCGTCCAAATGGGTTCCCTTTTCTAATTCCTTGAATTAATACAATTTTACTGACTATTTGCATAATATTTCAACTAAGTTGAAAATCTCTTCAAAATGAGATACCTTATCAGTAACTTACAGGGGCTCTTATGGATCAATTTTCTCACTATCGCCGTGAATTTCTAGAACAAATCATTCTTTCGGAGAAACAGATCTTAATCGTAGAAGGTTTTTTGAAACTGGCCGAAACCCATGGGGTTCCCAATGTGACCATGCAGAAGTTGGCGGATGAGTTAAAGATAAGTTTAGGCAGCATTCATTATCACTTTGGAAACAAAGATGGGCCTAGCCTTCTTGATTGCGCCATCCTTCATGTTTCTCAAGAATCAATTAAGTATATTAATTTCTATATAGAGAGGGCCCTTTCAAATGGAAGCTTTGAAGGCATCTCTTCTTACATACAAGTGCTCTATGATTTCTGTAGAAACTACCCTCATCATGGAAGGCTATGGCTTTATTTTTACTACCTCTCAATCTTTGAATCTAAAGAGCGCGAGAACAATCAAAACTATATTCCTTTAATGAGAAATAGGATTGAGCAAGTCCTCACTCTATCAGTGGGAAAAGGCATCTATCCAAAGCTTAAGAACTTAACTCAACTAAGCCAAAAGATTCATTACACAATCATTGGCGCTCTCATCTTAGCCGGCGGTGATAAGAAAGATCCTCTTTTTAAAGAGGCTCAAATAAACGCTATCGAAAGCTCAATTGCCTTAATCAAAGATCATGAGGAAGAAGCTTGATGGCAGCCCAATTAATAATCTTTCTCATCTTGCCTTATCTTTTTAAAAAAGGGGAAGAGCGCTTTAAGTGGATGTCATTCTTTGGAACAGTTGTGTGGTGTTATCTTTTTGGTATTATCATTGGTAATACGGCCTCGTCCTATATTGATTTAAAGTTAACTAATAGCTTAATAGAAGTATCAGTTCTTCTGGCCGTCCCCCTTCTTCTGTTCTCTCTTGATATAAAGGCCTGGCTTAAAAATACAAGATCTACCATTATTAGCTTTATCATAAGCTTAGTTAGTATAAGCCTTGCCACCCTCAGTGTTTCTTTAGCCTTCCCTAAAGGAAACCTAGAAACTTGGAAGCTCGGAGGAATGCTTGTTGGGGTCTATTCAGGAGGCACTGTTAATATGAGCGCCATCGGAAAGTCCTTAGAAGTTCCTAACGAGACTTTCTTAATGGTGAACGCCGCAGATATACTAATCTCATCAATCTATATGTTGATAGTTCTTATGGGAGCAAAAAAGATCTTAAGTCGGTTCCTACCTGCCTATAAATACCAAGATATAAAAGATCAGGATATAAGCGATGGCGATGCTTTTCAGTTTAAAGCCGCGGGGATTGCCATTGCCCTTGCCCTCTTAGTTGTTGCTGTAAGCCTAGGCCTCTCTACTCTTTTCTATGGTGAACTCTTCGCTCCTTTTATCCTCTTGATATGCACCAGCCTCGGTATCCTCTTTTCTCTAATTAAAAAGATACAAGCAAACCCAAGCTCTTTTAAATCCGGCGAGTATATTCTTTATATTTTTTGTATAGCACTTGGAAGTCTTTGCAACTTTAACAACCTAAGCACCAATGCTCCTGAGATCCTACTCTTTGTCAGCTTGGTTTTAGTCATGGCAATCCTCTTACATTTTATTGGTGCCCGCTTCTTTAAGATTGATGCTGATACCGCTCTGATCACAAATGTGGCTGCGGTCTTTGGTCCGGCTTTTGTAGCTCCCGTGGCCCGCTCCCTTGGCAATAAGCAAGTTATCGTCTCTGGCCTTACTTCTGGTCTTATGGGCTATGCCTTTGGAAACTATCTTGGTCTGGCCATGGCCCATCTTATCAAGGCCCTTCTTTAGAGAGGGCTTGACTTACTTGCATATTTGTGCAAATATACATCTATGAAGATAGATCTTACAAAATTGACCACTCTTTTTAAGGCCCTTTCAGACGAGAATCGCCTCAAGATGCTTGCCCATGTTTGTAACTGCAAAGAAACAAATGTGAATGTAGGTAGCTTTGCTAGCTGTTGCGATATTGATTTTTCGGTAGTCAGTCGACACCTATCGAAATTGAAATCGGCTGGAGTGCTACGATCAGTTAAAAAGGGTAAAGAAGTTTTCTATGATCTTGAAGGCAAAGAACTTGCCAAGCAGTTGCGCGCGCTTGCTGATTTTATTGAAAGTTCTAACAAATGTTGTTAACTGGAGGAATTATGAGTGAGCAAGTAGAGAAGAATACGGATTGTAAATGTGGTTGTTGTGGGTGTTCTTGCAGCAAGGCAGATCTATCCGCTTTTTTAAAACACTTAGCAGACTTCTTTGATAAGAAGTAATTATCAGGCCATGCACCAAAACTTTGGTGCATGGCCTTTAATGATTTGCTCCAAAGGCACGGAAGAAGTCTTCCGCTTCTCGCTTTGTATAACCTCTATCAATAAGATCATCGACATCCTTTACGAGAGGTTTTTGCGGAAGAGGTGAAAACTTTCCGTTGTTACCTTTATGGCATTTTATGCAAGCGTCTTTAACTTTTACTTGCCTGCTTCCAAGCTTGAATGTCTCTCTCGCCACCCAATCGCCGTCGACTTTCTCATAATAAAAAGGCTCAAACTCTCCGGTCTTTCTATTCAATGAAATCACTTCAATGGAGCGCTCTTCTTTAATCACCCTACCATCAGGAAGCTTTGTTTTACTTGAATTAATAGCAATTCTCATGTCGTCCATGGCAGCGTCCCTCGTCGAGCTGCCCGTTGGAGAATCGGCGGCTTCAACTTGTCTCTTAGGCCACCAAACTTCTCTAGAGGCGCCCTCGCCATATTCTTTTGTAATGGGAGACTTACTCTTTGCCCCATCGATACGCGCTCTCTCCCACCAAAGATCAACCCCTCCTTGATAGAGGCTCTTATCTCTAAAAGAATTAGTTTTCACCATCTCATCAACTGAGCCAGCGAACCGAGTGGCAAAGAGATCTGATGCACTGGTGGCCTGGGCCAAGATTTCACGTTCATGAGTAGCTGGTTTAGTAAAAAGCGTCCTATAATTATCTAGGATTCCTTGTCTTGGAGGAAAACCAAAGAGCCCACTCTTCATGGCGACCACTTGCACGTCAGGGTCTACAATTCCTGCCTTTCTCATGGCCTCAACCTGGAGCTTAAAGTTCTCCATTGGTAAACTCTCAACAACAGTGGGCTTACTTCCCCAGCTCTTCGCTCGGTCAACTTCTGCTTTCGTGCCTTTACTTTTAATTCTTGAGAGAGCAAATTTTTGCCTTAGGGAAAGTTTTAACTCTATGCCAAGTTCTTTTTTAACAGCTTCTTCAAGCTTAGTGCCTCGGCTTAACTTCGAGCTTAAAACATTCTCTACCACTTCATCTTTTGTAAAACGAGCTTGTCTAGCCTGAAGGGAGGCCTCAGACTTTACCACTTTCCCTGAACTAACAGAGCTAGAGACGACACTCTCTAGCGCCTTAACACCATCACTACAAGTAGAGTTTGCCTTAGGCAAAAACAAGGTGAAAATGAATAGAAAAAGCAGAGTTTTCATCAGCTTCTTTTCGGTATTTTAAAGTGAGATTCTTACTAAAGTTGAGTGATTCATTTTAAAACTGTCTAAAGTTTAGACGATCCGATTTGAATCCGAGATATAAACAGGAACTTAATATTAAGAGGAGGCTAACCTCCCCTTTTTCTCTAATTGGTTTTAATCTTATACTTACTAACTGACATTCTAGGAATGCTCGTTCCACCCATTGTTACAGAGAGACCAGTGATCTTCTTCTCGCCTCTGCTTGTTACCTTATTGACCTGAAACTTTCCATTAACTTTTTTAATCATGATTTTCTCTAGAGAATACTTAGAGCCATTCCAGATCTTAAGAGTCGCACTGCCACCATATTCATTCATATCAGCGCCAGGCTGAACAATTAAAACACCGCGCTCTGACCCTGCCATTTGAAACTTAAGCGGGTCACCTCTTTTAATTTGATAAAGAGAAATTCTTTGTTCAATCTTTTCTTTAACAAGCCCAACTACATTTATATCAGCGTCTACATTGAGATCAACGATCTTTCCTTCACTAGTATTTAAATAGATAGTTGCCTTCCCTACATTAAGGCCAATAAAACCATACTTAATATCGGCCTTCATAAGGCTCTCTTTCTTCTTTGCTGCTTGCACTACCTTTCGTAAACCTAGAGTTTGAAAGTCTATTTGTTGAAAGAGGTTTACCTGTCCTCTAACACAATCAAGCTCGGCAAAAGCTGGAAGAACGAGGAGGTTAAGGGCACTAAAGAGCGCTATAAAGCGTAATTTGATAAGTATTTTCATACTCTCTTTATTACAAGTTTGAGGCCAAGAAACTAATGAGATTTCAATCCCTTACCAAGGTCTTAGAAGGAAGATGACTGTAAGTTAGTCGATTAACGCCTAGATTTTATACAGATATGTAGTCCTTACACTTAAGTAAATGATGGATCAGTTCTATGGTTAAATAGCCCATGCTTAGATCTCTCCTCATTTTTTTCATCCTAAACGGTGGCCTCGTCCACGGCACGATCTTTCATAGTGATGATAGGATTGATATAGATCTGATAAAAAATGAAGAGATTAAAGAAATGGGAAAGTCCATTCCTGCCTTGGTTCAAAGAAAGTTCTTAAAATCTATAAGTGATGATCACTTTGAAGTTACCTATCGTAGTTATCAAGATGAACTAGGTTTTTGTGAGGACGAAAAGTTTGTAAAATCTCAAGGACTCCTAGCGAACTGTTCAGCATTTCTTGTTGGAAAAGATGTCATTGGTACGGCCGCTCACTGCATAGATCCCGGTTTAAAGATGGGCCTTAAAGATTATGCCGTTGTCTTTGATTATAAAGCTGACAAGAATGGAAATGCCCCGAAGACAATCCTCAAAAGGAACGTCTACTATTTTAAAGAGTTTATAAAAAATGAATTTGAATGGGTTACCTTTAAAGATTACGCTTTGATTAGACTGACTAAAGATGTTGAAGACAGAGCTCCATTAATCATGAGTCCTGGAACAAGAGTCGAAGTTGGTACTCCTCTCTTTATCTTAGGCTTTCCTTTAGGCCTTCCTTTAAAGTATCAACCTAATGGAGAGGTACTCTCTGTTGATAATAAAAGTAATTCCTTCCGCCATCAACTCGACACTTTCTCTGTTAACTCGGGCTCTGCTGTTTTTAACGCTACAACAAAAGAAATAGTTGGCATTCATGTCAGAGGCACGGGCCTAAATTACCAAGAAGACAAAGAGCTGCAGTGTAACCGTTGGGGAAAAGGTAATCCCAAGAAAGACTGGGGTGAAGCAAATTTTATTGATATCGCTTTTTAATCATCCATCGACGAAGAGCTCCACATAAGGTAGCCTCCTTTGATGAAGCTTTTCTTATTACTCCTTATTTATTCAGGCGCAGTCTTCAGCGAAACTCATTTAATTTGGGATACTAATAAAGATCATTCCTCTCTTCGTTTTGAAGTAAGCTACCTAAGCTTCTCAAAGATAGACGGTCATTTTAAAAAATTTTGGGGCAGGATCTATTTCGAAGAAGACGGAGAACTTCCTAGAAAGATAGACCTCTCCATTGATACTTCCTCGGTGGATACAGGAAGCAGAATAAGAGATGGTCACCTAAGATCTGAGGATTTCTTTGCTAGTAAGAAGTTTCCGACTATAAGGTTTCAAAGTGAAAAGATACTCGCAGGAAAACCTAATCAATTCCTTGTTAAAGGATTTCTTCTTTTAAGAGAGAGAAGAGTTTCTCACGAAGTGCTCATTAGTTTTTCACCCTTAATTAAAGATTCTTGGGATTATACCAACCGCTTTGTTAGCTTTAAGACTTCATTATCAAGAAAACTCCTAGGGCTTGATTGGAATAGAAGTATCAAAGGTAATAGGCTCTTAGTAGGAGATATTGTTGAGCTTTCAGGGAGCCTTCAAGTGCAGCCCCTTAACAACTTAACGCCTCCATCAAAACATATGATCCCTGACCTTAATAAAGTCTATAGTGCTGATAATAAACAACTTGAAACAATGGATAAGAAGATAAATATACTTTTAAAGAAGGATATTTCTTTGAGACCCCAAAAAGAAGTAATCCAAGAAAGTCCTCCAGTCAGGACAAAGAAGAATTACTCCTATATTCTCGCCCTTATTATTCTTGTCCAATTAAGTTACCTAGGACTTCAAAACCTAAGCGCCCTGGTCTCTAAAAGACCAAGCTTAATCCCGTATAAGACTTTAATAAACTTAATCGTAGCCCTATCTGCTATAGGCGCCTCAGTCTATTTGGCCAGTTTTACTCTTTAGTAAAACTTGGCTCCTTTTAAATGTCACTAAGAATTTATCTCAACAGGAACCGGACAGCTCGAAGGGCGCCCAATATTATTCTCTAGAAGTATCTTATTACCTCTTGCGATTAAGTCACTTAGGAAAGCCTTTTCAAACTTCACATCAAGGACATAGGCCTTAACACTAACCCTAATAACAAAGGTATTAGAAATAGGCACTTCATCAAAGGTTATGATGACTGACTTTTCTAGGAAGACAAAACGGCTAGTGATGACCACTTCATGAAGTAAGGTCTTTATACGCTCTAAGTTTTCATAGATTGAAACATGAAAGTTTGCTTCAATCATCATATCAAGAGCGCCACTATTTCCACTTGCGACAACGTCGGTTAGGAATTTTGAGTTTGGAATAGTGACTAAGTTATCATCTAGTGTTTGAAGTCTTACTGATCTAAGCCCAATACTTTTAATCTCGCCATACACGTCAGCGAAACTAACTCTATCACCTACTTGAAAGGGGCGGTCAAAGAGAAGGATAAACCCTGCGATGACAGAGCCCACAAGGTCTTTTAAGGCAAAACCAATGGCCACAGCGGCTGAGCCACCAATAGTGACAAGAACTTCCTTAGAAGGTCTAAAGACCATATAGAATGAGCCTAGAAAGCCGCAGAGATAGAGGAAGAACGAGAAGATGGTGGCCACTTGAAGGATGACCAGTCTTTTTCCTGAGAACTTAACTTGAAGCTTTTCGCTCCAGATATTGATGATCTTAACCAGAAAAACAATACAACCAATAAGAAAGATAAATAAGACGATCTTATCGAGTTTTAAAAAGTCTAAAATATAAAGCGTCGTTGCGTTAGCTTCCATAAATAAAGTTCTTTAAAGTTAAGAATTTAATAAGACCGAACTGACTAGCAATCTCGATCATATAGCGACCTCTTTGGTCTCGGTAGAGAAAGTCTTTTTCTAATCCTACTTTGATAGCGTTTCTTACTATTCCTGATGGTAAATCAGTTGTTCCTTCTATCTCTTTTCCTGTTAAATTTTCATGCTTAAGTATATGGGCCAAAACAAACATTAGGTCATCAGGCAATTTCTCAAGTCCAACCAGTTCCACTTCTTTTGGTATATTAACATTGAGCACTTTTGTTCGTTTTTGAGAAAGAGCTGTAATCCATAGAACAATAGCGGCTCTAGGGTTACCTCTAGAAAGCTCCCAAAGTAATTTAAAGAATTTTGATTCAACAGAGGCATAACGGTCAATTTCATCTTGAGAGCGTGTTGCATTAATAAGGAGGTCAAAAGAAAGCCGATAATCCGTTTTCTTATGACGGCTCATGATAAGCTCTTTAATCTTAGTATCACTCCAGCCTTTAACCTCAAATACATTTCTAAAGAACTGGTTTCTACCAAAAGCACGATCGAGGAACAGCCAACTGTACTTATTAAAAGAGAGAACCCAATAAATATTCTCAGTACTAAAATTGATCATATTTGCTAAGGCATCATAAGCTCCAAATCCACCAGTCTTTGAAAGAAATATATTTTGAGCCTCATCTAAATAAATAACCGTCTTCTTCGCAATTTTCTTATCTATATGATAAAGGTCAAAATTGTTATCACTAGCTTCTTCTTTTCCTAGTAAAAGTTCTTTGAGAAAGTTTTGTAAAGTGCTTTTTTCAAAAGTTTTAGCCGGAATTTTTGTTCTGATAATATTAAGATCTTCCTTACGCTGCTCTTCAATAGTATTGAGACAGAATTTTACTAAAGTCGTTTTACCGACTCCTTTATCTCCAAAAACCACTAATGAATGTTCATCACTTTTACCATCGCACCAATCGTCTATTTCAATCTTTATATTTTTTTCTAGGTCTTCACTTACGCAAACATAATCATCTTTGCTTTCTAAGGACTGCAATTGAAAATGCGTGCAATATTCCTCAGGAATCTCTTTATCAGTACCATCGCCAACTTCAACTTTCTCAATTTGTTTTTTAAAGATATTGGCAGATATCTTTTTAGAAATTTCAAAATTCTCAGTGGCCCTAATAAAAGTATTAAGAATAGAAAAGACAATGATGATAAAGAAGTAAATGGTGGCTTTTACTTTAGAGGGAACTATTTTGAACATTCCCTCTAATCTAGTGACGATAAAGCCTGAAAAGTTTCGCTCTATATAGGTCCAAAACTCTTTTTCCCAAGTCGCGGACATCATCACGATTCTATAGACAGCGTAGAATGCGACAGTGATATTCACAATCGAAAAGATATAAGTCCTTCCTATTGTAGCGTCGGCAACAACAAGAGAGAGGGCGTAGAATAAATAAATATTAGAAATATGATTTGCAGAGGCCTGGGCCTTTTTCTTAAACTGAGCAAAGCTCTTGATATCAATTCTTGAAACAGATCCAAAGAAAAGGATCACAAAAGACTTTAAGATATGGCTAACAAGAATGACCTGGACCACAATTATAAGTAAACGAATGTCTGAGAAGGTCTCTTTATCTATTAAAAAGGATGTTAGAACTAACCATAAAATTTCTTCAAGATTATCTTTTACTTTGTTCCAAAGAGATAAAAAAATCTTCACCAACTTAAATGATCTATAATTTCTTAGTACTTGGCTGACTCTTTTATCCACCCAATTTTGAGAATTAGAAAAGAGCGTTTTCAATATAAAAAAAAGAACCGCCAAAAAGCTAAGATAAAGAGCATCATAGGCCAATATTGTGACCCCAGGTTTACCTTTAGATAGCTGCTCTCTTATATAAAGAAGTTTACTGTAAAAATAACTAATGACTCTAAAAGGAGATGAGGTTAATTCATTAGCTATGCCTTTATAGTAATCAAGACTTAAAACCTTTTTAAAGACGAAACCAGCCGGCAACTGTCTATAGAGGACTCCCCTTACATTATTGACCTGAAGAAGCAGGTCATTATGAAGCTTTAATTCTTGATTCTTTTTTAGGGTCAATTCTTTTAGAGTCTTAAGCCTAAGTTCACTTAATTGAAGCTTAACTGTTTCGAGTTCTTCTAAGTCAGCTCGTAAGTCATCTCTTCCATAACTCTTTATACTTCCACTTGGAATACTAGGTAGGGTAAAGGTCTTATCTGTCTTAAAGAGATCATAGTTCTTAGAAGATATCTCTTTCCAGATACTCTCAACTGTTTGGTAACTCTCTATAACTTGATCTGAAGACTCTGCGTTTGAAGCGCCTGCTAGAATGGAAAGCTTTGATGAATGTTTTTCAAAGTAACTTAGCTTTTCTTCTAGGGCCCTATTGTATTCAAGCTTTTTATTGATCAACTCAATTTTAATTTTTTTAAATTCTGATATCTTTGAAGAAATCTCTTTCTTCTTAGCATCATTGATGGTGTTGACTTTTATCTCTGCTTCTAGGACTTCAAAGGCCAGGCTCTTTTTCTCTTTTTCAGAGGCGAGGTTTTCTTTTTCGATATCTTCTTTTATTCCGGGAACTTCTTTTTCCCCAATTATTTTCTCGTATATGGCGTTATTAAGAGACTTATTTTTTATAAGAAGTTCAATTCTTAGTTTGGTCAACTCTATTGAGAGATCAACGAGCTTCTGCTGTTTTTTTACACTTTTTGTCTCTAGGAGACAGCCCGCTAATGTTTCATGTTCCGGCAGAATCCCTCGTTTATTAATTAATCTTAATTTTTCTTTTTGAACGAGTTCGTCTGTCTTTTGTAAAACAAAAGCTTCACCAAAAACCAAGGCAGGTCCAGACTCTCTAGAGCCTCCCTCTAAGAAAGATTTGATATTCGCGGCCTGAGCCGAGATTAAAGAGAAAACTCGATCAGAATGGCAATCCAATGCAAAAACCGGCGATGTATTAAAGAAAAGAAGGAGCACTAAAGTACTTTTGACACAATTTATCATTCTCTAAATTCTAGTCCACCGAATCCATAAGTCTATCTTTTTTATAGTTCCCTTCACGGGTTGTCGCTATATGTACTAGGGCTTCACCTTGAGTCACCAAAGGCAATTTATTAATGCCTAGTATATAACCACTATTGTGAACACGGATCAATTCCACGTCTGTTCCTAAAGGATCAGTGACCTCACCAATAACTTGATTCTTTTTCACCATCTGACCATTCTTCACTTTTAACTTAAAGGTTCCACCCTTAGGTGACCTAATCCAATAACTTCCCAAGGCCATGATGGGCTTTGGTCTATTTGAGACTAGCTTTAACTTAGGAAGAACACCAATCTCTCTTAGAGCAGAGATACAACCTTTAACCCCCGCAGTGATAACATCATCTTCAAACCTTAGGGCCTCACCACCTTCGAAGACAAGAGTGATAACGCCTTTTCTTCTCGCCATTTCTCGAAGAGAGCCATCCCTTGTTTGAGAATCAACAATGATAGGGGCCCTAAAACTCTTAGCGA
The DNA here is from genome assembly GCA_913061265.1 of uncultured Halobacteriovorax sp. Classification (GTDB taxonomy): domain Bacteria; phylum Bdellovibrionota; class Bacteriovoracia; order Bacteriovoracales; family Bacteriovoracaceae. Next base: position 148,609 of record CAJXVS010000008.1, read on the forward strand.
ACTTCTTCGTCTCTTTACAGCTAAGATCGGCTCTAATTTGAGGATGGTTAGAACGGTGAATGGCACCTGTATGAAAATCTATTCCGTGAGTACATTTTGAAATGATCTCATTCATAAAGATCTTTGCCATCCTTGAGGCTAAAGATCCATTTTCTGATCCAGGAAAAGAGCGGTTTAAGTCTCTTCTATCCGGAAGGTAGCGAGACTTATTGTTAAAGCCAAATACATTAACAATAGGAACGGCGATGATAGTTCCCTTTATCTTCTTTCTCTCTATGATCTTTAAGACTTCTCTAATGATCTCGACGCCATTGATCTCATCGCCGTGAATAGCCGCTGATAAAAAAACAATTGGGCCTTCTTTTTCCCCGCGGATGATCTTTACGGGCATAGTTAAGTCAGTAGAGTCATAAAGCTTGGCCACCTCGGCTTCAAGGTTTATGGTTTCTCCAGGTAGAATTGTTCTTCCTAATATCTTAAGCTTCTTCACTATTACCCCTGACCTCTGGTCTTATTAGACTTCTTACTAGCGATCGCTTTTTCTATATGAGTCACGATCATTCCGGCAACATCTTTTCCTGTTGCACTCTCTATTCCCTCAAGTCCTGGGGAGGAATTTACCTCTAGAACAAGGGGACCATTATGAGATCTTAATATATCAACCCCAGCGACATTAAGGCCCATGGCCTTAGCGGCTTTTACAGCAGAGGCTCTTTCATCTTTAGAGATCTTAACAATCTCAGCGGTTCCACCACGGTGGAGATTTGAGCGAAAGTCTCCTTCCGCTCCAGTTCTTTTCATGGCGGCTACGACTTTATCGGCCACAACAAAGCAGCGGATATCTGAGCCACCTGATTCCTTGATAAACTCTTGAACAAGATAGTTTGATTTGGTTCCAGAGATTAACTCCATAACGCTTTCTGCGGCTTTCTTACTCTCTGCTAGAACAACGCCTTTTCCCTGAGTTCCCTCTAGGAGTTTTATCACACAAGGAGCTCCTCCAACCTGATCAAGGAGCTTATCCGTCATCTGAGTAGAGTTTCCAAAGCCAGTAACAGGAAGACCTATGCCCACCTTGGCCATGATCTGAAGGCTTCTTAATTTATCTCTAGAGCGGGCAATGGCGACTGATTCGTTAACCGCATAAACGCCGCCCATTTCAAACTGTCTAAGGACAGCTGTTCCATAGAAGGTTACGCTTGCACCGATCCTAGGGATGACAGCATCAAAATAATCTAAGACTTTTTCTTTATAGAGAACGGTAGGCTTTTTGGTCGTGATATTCATATAGCATTGAAGTGGATTGATAACTTCTACTTCATGCCCTCTTGCCTTACAAGCATTGACTAAACTCTGAGTTGAGTAAAGCTTTGGGCCTCTTGAGAGAATGGCTATCTTCACCTTTTAACCTTTTTCAAAAGATATGACTTACTTGGGTTAACTAAAAAGGTATCTCTCATGGCGGCCCTTCCGAGGAGCATGCGAAAACCCATCATATCTCTATTAACTAGAGTGATCTCAATTTCTTTATCCATACCACCAAATTTAACCATGGCATCTATGACTGGCCTCTTTTGGCTAATACCATTAGAACTTTTAATGCTTTTGAAGCACTTAACCTCAACAATATTCTTAAAACGGGGCCGACTAGATTCTTGATTTGGATGAATATAGAATTCAGCTAAATGCTTCCTTCCTTTCTTATGGTAAGTAAGATCTGTTACATGAAGAGCAGAGGTTCTTGCCCCGGTATCAACCTTAACTTTAATTTCTTTGATCTTTAATTCTGGGATAGAGATAAACTCTCTCCAACCAATATGAACTAATTCTTTCTTCTTCATTTCTGCCTCGAGTAAGCGCCTATTCTAACCTTTTAAAAAGGCTTTCCTATAGCATTATATTTGTATATCTAGTGAGCCGGTCCCTTTGGCTTCCAAGCTCTTTGGGGCCCCACAAAAAACAATTTGTTTTTCAACACCGGGCGACAATGACTTCACCAGCCTTAAGACTGAATCCATTCTTTTTATGTTTAGTTTAAGGCCCTCAATTAGACTAACTTTAGATTCCTTCTCTTCAAGATAAGTTTGAGGACAAAAGCTTAAAGAAACTTCAGGTTGGCCTTTCAAAAAAGAGACGACTCTCTCTAGAGTTTTTAGCTCTCTTCCTTTAATTAAAGCTGAGTGAGGAGCAAACTTTAGATCATTAAAACGTGGTTTAACCGCAAACTTATAACCCGCCTTTATTAGAGTTAAAGCATTTAAGGGGTTGATAGGAATGCTGCTTAATAATAAGGGGGCAACTCTCTTAGCCGCTTCAACAGCGATCAAGGAGTAAAATTTATCTGCGATAATGCTACCGATCCCTTTAGAGAGGTAACCAATAATATCAAATTCAGGGTCAGACTTCTTGCCTTCAATCTTAGAATCAAGCTTAACCTTGCCATTCTCATCCTTAACGATACCTACTGCTTTAGTTATAGACATAAAAGAGCCAATTGAGCTGGCTCCATCTTTTTCTTTGAAGTTCAGCTGTGAGAGGCTTACATTCAATTTACCGTCAATATTTTCTTCAGAGTCTATCTTGCTATTATAGGTGGCGAAGAGTTTCCCTGAGTCGATATTATTATTTGAATCAATGATCAGAAAATCTGAATAATTCTTTAAATCGAGGTTATCAATGGCCAAGTTTAAAAATCCTGGACCTGAATCCATGGCCACTGTGGCGTCTCTATTGAGGTTAATCTTAAGGTTATGACCTGCAGTCTTCTTATAATTTAGGGAATTAAGAGAAAGAACTTCTATCACTTGGGGCAGACCATCTTTTGTTTTTTGCTTAATCCCTTTAAATAGAAAATCCTTAAGACTAATGTCAAAGACTTTAGAAGTTCCTTTTAGGCTCCCTTCTTTTAGATCCCACTCAGAAATTAAATATTCTGCAGACTCTTTTGTCTTATATGAGAAATTCTTTACTAATGAGTTCAGACTAAGCTCTATCTCCTCTCCGTGAAGCTTCAAGGCGATTTCACTTGTTAACTTGCCTTTGATTCCAGATATCGGTTTAAAAATATTCTCTGAAGCAATAATTTTAAGGTCTATCTCTTTTAAGTTGATCTTTAAATTAGCCTTTAACAACTTATTCTTCTCAACATTACCGTTGATAAAGATCTTTGAGTCTTTAAAAGAAAACCTTCCTTCTCTAGCTATAAATGAAAAAGATCCTCCACCAGCTTCAATATTTTCAACCTCAAGTTTATCAATTTGAAAGGTATCATTCTTAAGGACTACTGATTTATCAAAACTAAAATCCTTGATGAAAATAGAGTTAACTGGCAAAGTCGTTTTACTCTCTGTTTTCTTGGTCTCTTTTTTTTCATTCTCTTTTTTCGGTAAAACAGGCATTTTCCAAAGATTACCTCCTTCAATACTTAAACCATTAAGACCAAGAGTGACCTTCTTTAAATCTAAGATCCGTCCTTTTTTATCTGACAAGGAAATTCCAAAAACCTCTATCCTAGGAGGAAGAAGCCCAAGTCCATAATTATCAATAAGAGTCTTAATCTTAAATTCAACCTGTGTAGTCTTGTTAACCTGATCTTTGACTAGGCCCTTCGTTAAAAAGAAACTAACAATAATCAGGGCCACAAGGGCTATAAATATAAGAGAGGTTTTCTTTAGAAAGCTTATTTTTCTGTCCCTTCCAAATCTGGCTTCTCATGAAGAACTAACCAATCGATATAAAGACGATTAAAATTTTGCTCGATATTGGCAATTTCAGTGTTTAAAACAGGCAATTTAACTAAAACTGATATCTTATCATCTTCAACAATTACTTTAGTTCGAGGCTCTATTGAAGGAATGATAAAGCCTTCTTTTTGACAAAACCTACTAATGCTTTTCTTGGCCTCTTCAAGGTAGGATTCGGATTCCTCTATGGCCTTGTTTAGGAGTACTTTTTCAAGGTCTTCTATATGGGCCGCTGCTTTTACTCTATAGTGAAATGATTTTATAGAATAGCCTTTAAAATAAGATTCATTCTTAACCGCTTGAGAGAGCATTAAAGAATTAGGAATAGTAACCACATCCCCAGTTGTTTGCTGAGAGTTACTTTCAGGTCCAATCTCAAGAACTTTAGTCGTCAAAAGGTTTCTCTCTAAAACATATCCTCTAAGCTTTTGAAGTTCTATTCGATGACCAACACTAAAAGTTTTAGAGCTTCTTACTAAGACTCCACCTGTCACGCACATAATCAGTTCTTTAAAGGCCAGAACCAGAGCGGCAGCAATGGCAAAGATAGAGACAAAGAAGACCTGAAGCTGAGCAAACCAAAGCAAAAAGAGAACTAAAAAGAAAAAGTAACGAAGGTATTGTTCTACCTTCTTTTTATAAAAAACTTTTTCTGTTTTATTAATCTCGCGCTTGTTTATATTTGAATAGAAAAGAAACCGCGAGATATAGTAAAAGCCAAAGAGACCTAAGGAATAAATCGCAGTCTTTGAATAAGGATAACGAACCATGAGTTCATTTAATTTGCTTAAGAATTCTTCCATAATTACCTGATTAATTTTGCTACAAAAACAGAAGAGTCCGTTAGCTTAAGGATAGCTTCAGTCATACTTCCAAGATAGAGGCGTTCAAGGTCTTTATTACCACGGGTGGCCAGAACTGTTAGGTCTGTTTCTATGTGGACTTTGCTTTTCATATAATTCCTAGTTATCTAAACCCAGCCTATTCTCAAGCTTTTCCATTTGACTTGAGATCCCTTTATAAATAGTGGTCCTTCCAAGAAGAAATCGTAAAATAAATCGATCAATTAGCTTGATTAAAGTTAAGCCAGTCACACTTAGGACTAAGATACTTAACAAAATGAAGAGAACATATTGAGTGGCATTGTTGTACTGATCAAGAAAGAGTCCTTTAGTATTCATGCCAAAGAAACCTACGATAAGGTTTAAAGGAAGGAAGACACCAGAAACGAGGGTTAACATATAAATATTTTTGTTAAGCTTATCGTTCTTGATTGAACTATAGTAATGATGTAGGCCATCTAAACGTATGATTGCGCCTTTAACATTAGAGATAGAGTATTCAGTGTTTTTAATCAACTCTGCAATATCAAGACTAACAAAGAACTCTTCTTTTCTATTCCATTTATCTATTCCCGTTAGGGCTGTAATATGCCTATCATAGAATCTTTCAATCCTAGAGAGTTCCTTTTTTAAATCGAACCAATTATCCATAAAGACTGAAGAATGTTTTCTATCGTAGAGATCGTCTTCTAGAGAATCCACCTGACGTAAAAAGTGATTAACAATTGTTTCATTCTCTAAGAAATAATTCTCGAGTTCTTCAATCAGAGGGTCGCCATTATCTCCAAAGGGAGTAAAGCAATCGGAGTCCCAATCAAATTGATAAACTTGTTTATTTAAAAGTAGGTACTTTAAGTTTCCATATTCAAGTTTATCATCGATGACATTTAGGTATCTAAACCAAAATGAGAACCCCCCTTTAAAAGGAGAGAAGTATGACTTTTGCTCTACTTGGGATAAAGAGTCCGTAAGAGACACTGCAACGCTTTCATCAACATGATCTTGAATATCTTTTAATGAGATTTCCATATCCTATTTTTCCTAATTTAGAGGTCTTAGGCAAGAAACATTCCTCTATTAGATCTTAAAAAGAATAAGGGAATTATCATCTGAATAATACTTATCCGGATCTGCCTCAGCTTTCTCTACATAAGCCGCCACTCTCTCTTCAAATGACCCCGTCGTGACCAGTTTGACGATCTCTTCCGTTGTAAAATGACCTGATACGCCATCGCTCATAAGAGCGACGAGGTCCCCTTCACTTACTTCAATTCTTTGAGAAAGCTCTATGCGCTCTGTTTCAAAACCGATTCTTTTAGAGACAATATTATCTTCGAATGAACAAGGAACGAGCCTAGCTTCAAATGACGATGACAGCTTTGTTGATGATGAAGCTTCATCAGAAGTTGTTCCAGCTCCAGCTTTTATTACACCAGAAAACGAGGACTCTACTTCAGAAGACGAAACTTTTGTAGAAGAGTAACAAACTCGCTCATTATCTTCGGAGGGGGTTCCCGCCCCCTCCTTTTAAATTAATTTTTTTTTCTTATCTTTTACCAGGCATATAAGCTTCAATCTCTTTCATTAAATGCTTAATTCGTAGGTTGGTTTCGTTTAGGTAGGCCAGTTGCTTTGAGACTGTTTCTTTAAGCTCATCTTCAGCAAGTAAGGCCATATTTTGAATATCTTGGCTTTTCTTATATTTCTCAAGGTTCTCACGGGCTATCTCTTCTAGTTCAGCTTCTAAGTCCTCATCATGATCTTCGTCGAGAACATCACTAAATTCATTAAGAAGGGCCTCTAAGGGGTCGTCATGGAGGTCTATAGAGTCTACCGTTGGGGGGAAATTCTTAGATGCTGGAAACATAACAACATTTGCATCAAAGACTCTGTTTTTATTAATTGTATCAGACATTTGTATTCACCTTTTATGGCCATCGTAAGCCTACTTATATCTTTGCGAATATTGTGCCAAGTTTAGTGGGCAGGGAAAGAGTAATTTCAACGACTTACCACCTTAAACAAGGCTCCTTTCTAGCCAATATTTAGACACTGCCTAAACATTGTTCCCCTTTTCGCGATGGCCAAATATTTTGCTATAATCTTTACATGGATGAACCACGATGCATGAAATGCGTTCATTATTTTGTGACCTACGACCCTCAGAGACCGAGAGGCTGCAGAAAATTTTCCTTTCAAAGCCATAAGATGCCTTCGATGCTGGTAAAAGATGAAACGGGTAGGTCTTGTATGGCCTTTGAAGAAAAAGGACCTAGGAAGAAAAAGGAACTTGATCTAAACGATCCTTCCCTTTGGTAACTCAAGATTTCTTTCAAAGTATGAGGGCCCTGGGTCTTTAATCAAAGCTCCCCCTAAACAAACATGATGCCCTTCCATTTCAATATAAAAGACAATGCTTTGCCTCGGAGTCACGGCCCTTTGGGGATTCTTGAAGCTAACCTTAAGCTCCCCATCATTGATAGATTCAATGGTGCACTCTTGATCTTTTTGACGGTAACGAACTTTTGCAGAACACTTTAGAGGTAACTCATAAGGAAAGCTTCCACTGACCCAAGAGGGCTCGGTCGCTGTGAGATCATCACAATACATAGCAGGATGAAACTCTCCTCTTTCAACGATGACTCTATTTTGCTTATTATCTTTTTGAACCACATACCATGGCTCTCCAGGACCACCAAGGCCTAGGCCCTTTCTTTGCCCTAGAGTATAAAAGGAAAGTCCTGAGTGACTGCCTACGACTTCGCCATCAAGAGTGACAAAGTCCCCCTCTTCAAAATCGATATAGTTTGAAAGAAAGTTCTTAAAGTTCCTCTCTCCGATAAAACAAATACCGGTGGAATCTTTCTTAGCCGCTGTTGAAAGGTCATACTTAGTAGCAACGTCTCTCACTTCAGATTTTTCCATTCCCCCAATTGGGAAAAGGACTTTTTCTAGGATCTTATCTTTATTCGTATAAAGGAAATAACTCTGATCTTTATTAGTATCAAGCCCCTTGATCAACCTATTTTCACCTTGAACAAAGGCGCTCTGACAATAATGACCCGTGGCCATAAAATCAGCGCCAAGCTCCATGGCCTTATCAAAGAAGACTTTAAACTTGATCTCTCTATTACAAAGGATATCAGGGTTTGGTGTATGACCAGCTTTGTACTCTTCTACAAAATGAGAGAAGACATTATCGCGGTACTCTTTAATAAACTCTACTGAGTAATAAGGAATATCTAATTTTTCACAGACAGAGATGACATCTTCATATTCTAGAGAAGCTTGGCATACGCCATTTTCATCCTCTTCTTCCCAGTTCTTCATGAAAAGACCAATGACATTAAAGCCCCATTCTTTGAGAAGAGCCGCCGTGACTGAAGAGTCCACGCCACCGCTCATTCCCACTACAATAGTGAGATCTTCAGGGTTTCTTCCCCCAATTTTGGCTTTGGTTAGCTTGTCCATTAAGCTTGATGTACCTGAATTTTTAGAGAATGTCGAAGGCCCAAGAAAGAACTGCCCCAGTAATATACTGATAAGAAGCAAACCAAGTCTTTAAGTTTAGGGTTTCAACGAAGTCATTTTTCGTGTGATAGCGGGGGTTTAAATCCTCTTCCCAGTTCTGAGTAAAGGTTACAGCGGCATGTCCCTCTGCCCAAAAATTAATATGATCTGAGGAATCAAAGCCATTTGGATCTAGTTCAAACTTAACCTTAGCGGTCATCTCTGATCCCCCTTGATCTAGCCTCTTATAAAAGCTTTTATCCAAGGAGTGCCCGTTATTATCTTCTTTCCTGATATAGGCCTTGAAGTTACCAAGGCGCTTCTTTTTATCAAGCCTCTTTGAATCATGGCCCAGCATCTCAAGATTGATATAGCCCGCAAATTTTTGCTTCTTCATCTGATCTTTGTATTTCTTCATATAAGCGCGGCTTCCGAGAAATCCCATTTCTTCGTAGTCAAAGAAAACCACTCTTACTGTCTTTGGAAGGTCCACTTCTGATAAGACTTCAATAAGTCCAAGTAAGATGGCCACACCAGTTCCATTATCATCAGCCCCTGGTTGATGACTTGTTTTAAGGATCTTCTTAGTCTTTTTATCATGAGAGATGGTATCAAAGTGAGCGCCAATAGTGATGACAGAGTTAGGGTCTATATAGCCCTTTTTCTCCCAGATAATATTTTTACCAAAGACATTTTGATTTTCACTTAAGGCCTTCACCATTGAATCTGTGAAGTCCTTCCATTTTTTGTACTGTGGATCATTTGGGGGATACTTTCCTACAATCTCACGCTTAAAGTCTTCTTGATACAACTCCATTGCATGAAGAACATCTGGCTTGAACTGATCAACAATCAAAATCCCCTTGTTCTTACTATCAGCTTTTTTAACTTGGTTGATCAGAAAAGGAACGACGTCTTTATGGCCGCTTGAGCCCACTATCCTTGAAGGCCTACAGCATTTAACAAAGTCGCGAAGCTTTGTTTCCATCTCTTTTTTCTTCATCCTTCTGAGGATCATCTTTAAATGTGATTTCGTTTTAGGTGTTTGCAGATTCTTAGGCAGCTCAATCGCTTCAGCGCTAAAGATAAAAAGAAAAAGAAGGGCGCTTATTCCTTTCACTTTAAAACCTAAACACTTTCTTAGAAACTGGTAAGTCATTATCTTCATTTTCCGTCTTTTCTTCTCTAGTTATAGGAAGCTCTCGTTGAACTCCCAGCTCATCATAGAAACCGCTTCGGTTTACTATCCCAGCTCCAATTACTTTTGCGCCTTCACCGTCACGATCATAGATCACAATATATTGACCTTGAACGAGCTGCCCATTTTGCTCAGTTTTAAATTCAATTCGGGCTGATTCATTATTTCCTAAGTAAATATCGCAAGGAACCTTCTTTAGGTCAGGCCTGAACTTAACATAGGCGTCCAGAGGAATTGAATAGTCCCTATCCTTTCCGGTAGCAAAACTCTTAACCTCGCAAAAGCTAAACTTAAGATTTTCACTTGACCCTATATAGACGTTACCTCTAGTAGGATCAATTTTTATAACTTGTAGTTTTTGATCGATGGCCGCAGCATTCTTTGTCTTAAGTTTCTTTTGTCCAATATAGAAGCGGTGGATTCCTTCGTGCTCACAAATAGTTGTGTCTTCAATATAGTTAATAAGAGAGCCTTCTCTTCTTAAATCCTCGGAACTATTTTTAACCACGACATCTTCAAGTCTTAAATCTTCCATAAGAAGAAACTCAGAAGCCTTGTCTCCTTTTAATTCAGAAGCCAGGACATGGTTGGTTAAATGAAGTGAATCATAGATCTTAACCACTTCTTTTCTTCTCATCTCAGATAGGGGAAGGATTAATGTAGCCGCGTTACGTGGACTAATCTTAGCCAGTTGAAAACTTTCATCATTGTCTAAATCATTACTTTGAGAAATGCCAATCGCCCCTGTGCTGGGGTTAATACTAACCTTGGCATAATTTCCAGTTGCTATTCGCGAGGCCCCTAAGGCCGCCATCTTCTCTCCTAAGATCTCTAAGATTAATTTATTAGAAAAGATAAACGGGGAAAAGGTGATACCACCAAGACGGGCCGCTACGATATTATCTAGGACTGCTGCTTTATAACGATCAACTGCATGGACTGCGTAAAAAGGTATATCCAATTCATCACAAACCCCCTTTACTCTTTGAAGGTCATTAATAAAGTGAACACCAAAGGGCTTTATGAATTCCCCTGTTTTAGGATCCTTTGGAGGGTTCTCATCAATTTCGTTAAAGAGAATCCCTATTCCAATAACATTCAAACCCTGCTTCTTAAGAAGGTAGGCAGCAACAGTGGAGTCTATTCTTCCAGTCATGCCTACAAGTATTGTTTCTTGTTTGAGGGTTTTGGTCATATTTTACTTCGATATTCCTTTCTCGCTGGTCTTAGAGTTATTATAACAGGCAAGCCCCCCTTTGCAGGCTCCTCCCATGGGGCAGATTTTACCTCATTATTTCAGCTATTTAGCCCTTAATATTCTTTATTCAGCATCCGATAAGTCTGTATGAAAAAGAAGTTACCCTTGGAAAAAATGGACCTTGCCCTCTTTGATAATGGACAGGGACATTCATGTAAATTCAGTCAGCTTAAGGACTTTATTGGTTTCTTAGGCCACTTTGGATACCCAAGGCCGTTTCGCTTTTCTCATGTTGAAGCCGGTGGGCCTTTGATTGAAAATCTTAGTTTAGAGGATAACCTCCTCTTACACGTCGATTGTAACGAGACCTTTGAGCGTGAAAAACAACTTGAGATCGTTTTAGAAAAGAGCGGAAACCCCCATTTGAAGAGACTTTGCGACATCATTCGTTTAAAAGCCTCAATGCCAAAAGACGTCGATGATGAAACTCGAAAACTGGCCGCCCTTGTAAAGGCCTTACTTCAAAAGAGTGATTTCCTTTTCCTAGAAGACCCCGAAAAGTTCTTAGGCAAAGAAAGCTTAGCGCTTTTTATCTCAGCCTTAGTTTATAAGTCAGCAACTTCAGGTCAAATTGTTGTGGTCAACACTCGCTTCAAAGCCAGTTGGTCAGCTCACTTTACGAAGACAATATTTAGAGATGAGCTCAATTCTTTTCAAGTGAATCATTTTAATAATGGATTCCAAAGTACCATGATTAAGATGCCATCAAGCCAAACTCCCGAAGAGGAAGGCTTCTTGAAGATTGTCAACGCTAATTACGATGAAACTGATCAAAATAAAAAAGCGTCATAAAGTCATTAAAAATTGACAATTTTACTTTGAAAAATTGATAATTAAGCATGCCAACAAATAAAAAAATTAAACTTAATTTCATAGACGTTTTCGCAGGTGCTGGAGGCTTTTCATGTGGAATGGAAATGGCCGGACACCGTTGCCTTCTTGGTGTTGATTTCAATCAACATGCCATGAACACTTTCGAGAAGAACCATAAGCACGCCAAGGTTTTCTGCGGTGATATCCATAAGCTAAAAAAGAAACAGCTCTTAGAGATGCTTGATGGAAATAATATTGATGTTGTTGTTGGTGGTCCACCTTGCCAAGGTTTTTCAACAGTTGGAACAGGAAATCCTGATGACGATAGGAACTCACTCTTCTTACAGTTTGTAAGAGTTGTTAGGTTAACTTCTCCTTCCTTTGTTGTGATGGAAAATGTAACAGGCCTTCTTGCAAAGAAAAACGAAGATACCTTAAAAGCCGTTTTTAATAAGTTTGAATCCATGGGTTATAATATGGGTGTTCAAGTCCTCTCTGCCGAACAGCATGGAGCTCCTGAAAAAAGACGAAGAACTATTATTATTGGAAGCAAATTAAACTCGAGCATCTCTTTTCCAAAGCCAAGCCATAATACAATTGTTGGCCGTAGTTTTATCCCTGCAGTCACTGTTGGAGACGCTTTAAAGAAGCTTAAAACAAAGTCTGGTAAGTTCTTAAACCATGATATCGATCTAGCCCAAGTAAGTAATAAGTTAGATCTCGCTCGTCTTAAGCGTATTCCTGAAGGAAAAGGAATTCGTTATGAAAGAGATGAGAAGGCCTACTTAACTCCAAGATTAAAACTAGGAGTTAATTGGCAAACAATAAGAGAAGGCCGCTTTAGACAAACAAAGTATCAAAGGCTTGATCGTAAATTACCTTCACCTACAATCATGACTCATAGACATAGTTATTATCACCCAGTTGAAAATAGATACCTAACTCAAAGAGAAGCGGCTGCTCTTCAAAGCTTTCCGAATAATTTTGAATTCACTGGACCGGTTTCTGCTCAGTGGAGGCAGATTGGTAATGCTGTTCCACCTCTTTTAGGAAAGGCCATTGGCCGTGCCCTTAGCGCTATGGTGAAAGAAGCAGGTGCTTCTAAATCAGTCTCGCGTAAGAAGACAACAGTTCAAGCGATCAAAACAATTAGAGAGCGGGCTTTTGTCTATAGGGATCTAAAAAAAAGTGAAATTAGGACTCAAGAGGCAACTCAATAGTAAACCTAGTATTAGGGCATGAGTTGTCGACGTAGATCTTCCCGTTATGGTCATTAATAATCTTTGCACAAAGACTTAGTCCAAGACCAGTTCCTTTGCCAATACCTTTCGTCGTAAAGAATGAATCCCACATACCCTTTTGAACAGATTCAGGAATCCCCTCTCCAGAGTCAGTAAAATTGATCTTTATCTTATCTTCTAAGACTTCCCAATCAACGTTCATCCACTTTTCATCACGGTCTTCAATGGCATCAGCCCCATTTGTAATGAGGTTCACGATGACTTGAAAGATTTGAGTAACGTTAATATTAACTTTTACATCGAGGCATTCTTTAACTTCAATTGATACTTGTTGTTCTTTTAATTTGCCTTCACATATTACTATAGCGTCAGCGAGAACTTCTTTAAGCCCTACCATCTGCTTAGGATCTTGCTCACCACCACGAACATAAGACTTAACACCCCTTATAATTTGAGAGATCTTATCTGAAGTTTCCACAATCTTTTTTGAAGCAGCGATGATTTTATCACTCTCCCCTTTTTCAACTAGGGATTCAAGTCTTTGACCCTGCATACGGATCATGGTTAATGGGTTATTTACTTCATGGATAATACTCGCCACCATCTCACCGAGTTGCGAGAGCTTATCGTTGAAAGAGACATGCTCTCTCATATTATTAAGTTCCGTAATATCAATACCAATGACAACCCCTTGGTTGCCATTATCAAACTTACTTCCGGTTACCCAGAATTCTTTTTGCTCTCCATCAATATCTGTTTTTAATTCTTGATAAATTGAAGGGGCCTTGCTTTGAAACATAGTATCTGCAAAATTATAAAAGTATTTATTTTCAGTATAAAAACCAATAGTCTTACCATTAAAAGCGTCCGTCTTAAGCTCTGTTAAGTCAGCTAAGGCCTTATTAACGCCCCCATAAGTCATGTCTTTATTAAGCCAAGAAATAGTACAGGGAGTTGTGTCGAGAATAACTTTTAGTTTTTCCATCTCGGCCTTTAAAGTATCAAACTCTTTTTCCCGAGAATCTAAGGCCTTACCAATACAATCAAAGATATGATCACCATCATCAGAAGTGATATTCCCACTACTATCGATGAGATTGTTCTTAACCAATATGGATCTTAGAAATTTATTCATTAATAACTTATCGACATAGAAAAGTTATTAATAAAGTTAATTTTTAAATTAACCTTCTATACTTGATGATTTTGATCTGCATTCTGCAGGCGATAGAAATGGCCCTTCTGCGCTTGTAGGTCGGCTTCCGCGCCTTCTTCTACAAGTCTTCCCTTATCAAAGACAAAGATACGATCACAAGATTTTAAAGTATCTAACCTATGAGCAATAATAAGACAGGTTCTTTTGTCCATGGCCTTCTCAACAGCGTTATGAATAATCTCTTCATAACCAGGGTCAATATTGGCAGTGGCCTCATCTAAAACTAAGATGCTTGGGTTTCTTACTAACACTCTTGTGAGGGCCACTAACTGGCGCTCCCCAATTGAGAGGTTAGAGCCACCTTCTAAGATCTCGCTTTCTAAGTTAATCCCAGTGTCTTTCATCACTTGATAAAGTCCTGTGTTCTTGCAGCAATCAATAATCACTTCGTCACTAAGAGCATCATCTGTAGTTAGGTTTTGTTTTAATGAACCACGAAAAATTATGACATCTTGAGAGACAAATCCAATTTGCTCTCTTAGAAAACTTCTTTCATAGCCACGGATAGACCTTGAGTCTAGGAGGATCTCTCCTTTTTGAAACTCGTAGAGCCTAGATAGGAGAGAGACTGTCGTCGTTTTACCGCAACCTGTGGTCCCTACAAGACCAATTTTCTCTCCGGCCTTAATATCAAAGCTTAAATCTTCTAAGACCCATTGATCAGGGTTATAGAACATCCCTACGTCTTTAAATTCTACCTTTCCAGCAATAGACCCTGGAGCTCCCCTATACTCTCCATCAATACCAAGTTCTTTAATTTCTGTTTCGTGATTAATAAAAGTCGCCACTCTTTCAGCTGAAGTAAAGGCCTGCTGAATAACATGAATCTCTCGAGCAAGAGTCATGATAGGCATAAAGAATCTTTCACAGTATCTAATATAAGCGACAAAAATACCTACGGTAATGCTTCCACTTATAAGAGCATTACCTCCAAACCAAACAAGGCCAACAAGTGGAAGAGTGCATAAGAAACTAATCAAAGGCCTAGACCAAGAAAAGAGTTTATTCGCTGCTAGTTGAGATACTTCGTGTTCATTAACGGCGTCGGCATATTTTTGATTGGCCCACTTCTCCATTCCAAAGGCCCTAATAACCTCCATTCCATTTAAGTATTCACTTAACTTTGAATTACACTGAGATGACTTAGAGCTCATCTTTCGATTGGTTTTTCTAACAAGCTCTCTCGTGAAGAAGATAAAAAGAATTGCCGGTGCCATTGAAGCGATCAGAATTCCCCCAAGTTTAGGGTAAGTCAGTAGCATGGCCATCATGGCAATACCTGCTGTCGCGGCAGATTGAATAAGGCGACCTAAACTATTTGAAAAGAATTGTTCCACTCCTTCTACGTCATGAGTAACGCGAGTGACGATACGTCCCTGTGGTTGCCTATCATAAAAACTAAGGGGTAACTTTTGAAGGTGGTCAAAGAGCTTGGTTCTAATATTAAAGATTGTTTTTGAAGTAGAAAAAGAAATAAGCTTTCTTCCCTGCCAAGCTATGAAAATAGGAACGATCTCACAAAGAATAATATAACTGGCAAACTTAATGGCAAGGTCCATATTCCGGGCTTTAAGACCATCGTCAACAAGAAAACCTGTAAGTCTTGCAGAGACAATAGCAGTAGCGGCTCCTATAAAAATAAGACCAAGACCAATAGAGATCTTTAGGTAATGCCCTTTTGCAAACTTAAATAGCGACAGAAAAGCTGCGGCATCTCCAATCCTATGCTTATCAATGACTGATTCATCTTGTTCATCAGCATGAAGGAAGCTGGCTTTTTTCTTCTTTTTATCACTCATTGCAGAACCTCCCCTTGAATTTCGATGACTCTATCGCAGTATTTTAAGGTTGAGTCCCTATGGGCGACCCAAATAATGGTAGTGTCTTTTAATTCTCTATCAAGACCTTTTAAGATCTTCTCTTCAGTGACGGTATCAACGGCTGATAGGCAATCATCTAAAAAGAGTAAATGAGGTTTTCTAGCTAGTGCACGGGCCAAGGTTAGTCTTTGCTTTTGACCACCAGAGAGATTGATACCCCATTCACCAAGAGGCGTATCGAGTCCATCAGGAAAAGTTCTGATGTCCATCTTCAGGCCAGAGACTTCAAGAGCATGCCAAACTTCTTCTTCGCTAAAGTCTCTATCCATACAAATGTTTTCTTTAATAGAAGCAGCAAATAGGAATGGCTTTTGAGGAACAAAGCAAACGGACTTTCTTATCTCATGATGATCGTACTGATTGTATTCTTTTCCACAAAAGAGAACTTCCCCTTCATTATCCCTCTCAAGCCCGGCCAAGATGGTGACCAAGGTACTTTTTCCAGTTCCGATAGGTCCCTTAATACCAAGGCGCTCCCCTTGTTTTAAACTTAAATTAAAGTCTTTAACTATAGGGCGTCCTTCTTCGTAGGAAAAGCTCAAGTTCTTTGCACTTAAGACTTCATCTTGAGGTTTGACAGCGGCTCCATCCTTAGGAAGAAGCCATTTCTCTTTACTATGAATAAAGACTTCGCTTAAACGCTCTAAACTCTTCTTCCCTTTTTGCCAGTCACTAATAATAAACCCTAGTTCAAATAAGGGGTCTTGAATTAAAAAGATCAACCCTTGCATGGCCATAAAACCGCCAATAGTCATGCTTCCTTCAAAGACTAACTTAATCCCCATGATGAAGATGACAAGATAACTAACAAAGTAAACCGCTCCCATGAGAGGAGAATAAAGAAGAGAAGTATAAACAGCGCTTAACCTTTGCTTTCTATACTCTTCAGCCGTATCTTCAAGTCTCAAACGCCAGAACTCACCGGTTTGGGTTTGTCTTTGAAGACGAATCGTGGCGATAACTTGTGAAGCTAAGTCATTAAAGACTGTTAAGAATTCTTGCGCTCCAGTGTACTTATCAATTTCAATAGCACTTAGTTTTTTTACAAAGTAAGGCAGAAAGAGAAGAACCCCTAAAGACCAAAGAGTCATGGCGGTATGAATGGAGAGCATGGCCCAAATAGTAAAGATACCTAGAAAGACAACATCAACCACGGCGACTAAGGTAAAACCAAAGATAAAGCGAGCAGCGTTCACGTCACTTGTTGAGGCGTTCATAAGAAGCCCTTTAGTGAATTTCTTATCTAAGTCACGTCTTGGAAAGAAGCGTGAATTCTTAAAGATATCTCGCCTAAGATTTGCTGAAGCAAAATGCGTTTGCCGGGCAAGAGTCACTCGCCATCCCCAGCGCCCAATAAAGAGAAAGATCCTGCTTACAAAGAGGATGATAAAGAGCTTTTGAAAATTCTCAGTCTTAGTACCCACTTGGAAAAAATCAGGGTAAGGATCTCCCGAGAAAAAATCAATGATCCAACCAAGACCTCTAGTCCAAAGAACTTGAGTGATATTAGTTGTGATAACCGCCAAGGTACCAAGGGCGTAAGAGCTCCAATTAGCTTTTAGGTGATTGATCCAAATTGAATGAGCTTTTTCGGTAGTATTAGGGGCTGACATGGGCGAAATTCTAACTCAAATTTCTCTTTCTGAGAAATCTCTTTCTCTTACCTCTACTCCATCTTCTAGGACTACTTGACCACGCCTAACGGTTAACTCTTTTTCGTTTTGACGCAGGATAAATTCCGGAGTCTTCTTAAGGACGATTTCAGGTCCTGCTAAGAGGTGAGCCTTCTCTAAGATGTATTTGTGAATAGCGCCAAAGTCTACATCTAGAGTAAGAAGCTCGTGAAAAGACTGAAACTCTTGATAAAAACTAAGTGGAGTCAGGCCCTCTATTACTTCAGATAGGTTTCCCACTCTATGCGGGTTTGATGCAATAGCCTTAGTCTTTATCTGAGGAAGAGCAGGTCTTAGGTACTTTTCAAGAAGATCTAACTGACTCTTAATAAGAAGTGTTCCGTGGTGAAAGCTTCTTTGTTTTGTTTGCTTAAAGGCCTCTCCTGAGAATTTATGCAAAACTCCGTCTTTAAGAAAAACCATTCCACTCTTAGAAAGTTTTTCCGTTACCACTCCCCTCTGACGAAGAAATGACTGGATAAGTTCTAGATGATCGGTCTTATCAATATCCGTTAACAATGGCTTATTACGAAAGATGCAAAAATTAAGGTTTCCTTCATCGTGAAAGACTGTTCCTCCCCCACTTTGCCTACGGGCCAAGGCCACTTCGTTTTCACTTAAGGCCAAAGGGCTAGTTTCTTTCCATGGGTTTTGAAAATTTCCCAACACCACGCAAGGCGTGTTGATATAAAACAAGATGAACTCTTCTTCTGTCTCTCTAAGAAAGTAGTCTTCTAAGCAGAGATTCTGGAAGATATTCTGGAAGGCTGAAAAGTAAGTCTTCGTAATCATGTCCAGTAACCCTTTGCGTCTTTTCCTATCAATTATGCTCCACGTAAAATACCCTACACTATCTAAAATAAAGGGAGTCATCCAAATGATCAAGTATTCAGCATGTCTAATGCTAGTTCTCTTACCATTCATTTCTCTACAAGCTAGAGATTTTAAGACCTATACCATTCCCGGTGCGGTTTGTGGAAATGGGATGCCTTATAAGGTTTGGGTAGACACTGAAAATGTTGATTCAGAAAAACTGGCCGTTGAATTCATGGGCGGCGGAGCATGTTGGTCTGTTAGCACTTGTTATGGTCCTAATCTGCGCGCTTGGGTTCATCCACTTCCAAAACTAGTTAGTAAGATGAATATCATGGTTAAAAAAGGCTCACCACTTGAGAATCATAGTGTGCTTTATTTTCCTTATTGTACGGCAGATGTTTTTGCAGGAAATCATAAGGCCCGCTACCGTTTAAAATCAAAGGTTCATCATAAGGGTTATAGCAATATTCAAAAGACTATCAATTATCTGCAAAAGAAGAAGGTTATCAATTTTAAGAGCCTGAATGATATTGTCCTTTACGGATCATCAGCCGGCGGGATTGGATCCCTACTTCATTCAGTAACCTTTGATAAAATTGTTCCAATGGAGGCTAAAAGAACCATTATCTCTGATTCTCCAGGTCTTCATTTTGGTATTCGCTTTTGGAATAAATTTACTCCTAGGACATTAAAAGATTTTAAGTCTGCCTTTTTAAAGGTTGGTCTTAATTTAAGTGACGAAAATGGAATGATCGCTCCGCAAATGCCAAAGGTTTGTAAGAGATTATCTCATTGGAATATCGGTGTTCTTCAAGGGGCAAGAGATTTCGTCATGAGTACCATTTTTGGAAATATTTCAGCAAAAGATCACCGAGCCTTGGTTTACTCAAGAAGAGGAATCCTTAATGTTACGAGTGAAGTAAGAAATTGTTCTGCATGGGCTCCTGATAGCCGTCTTCATGCCTTTATGCTTTTTCCTGAGACTGCGGCGACACAAGCCGCTGGGGTTAGCGCTCTTGATTACGCTACTGAGATCTACGAAGGTAGAACTGATATTAATTACCGTTAATTAAAAGACAACGCCTAATTGGAGCTTGATGGGAAGAAAGCTTACGGCCTTGCCGACTTTACTTCCTTCTACTCCAGCACCTGCAAATAAAGACTTGGCGTAAAAGCGGTAACTAGCTGCGATTCTGCCACCAGTTCTAGATTCTCCGCTTTTAATTTCTTCCTTACCTTCATAAATAACTATTTGATGAATTGAGCTTTCTTCAAGCTTAGTTATATGAATACCGGCCGTTAAAACTAGGCCTGTTTTAAACTTCGATGCATTAGATCCAATAAAGTGCTCGTAATTTAAACCATAGTTTGAAAGCCCTTTAACCAAGAAGTTTGTATTGCTTGATTTTTGTTCACTAAATTGCATCTGATAATGAAGTCCGAGAGTTGAAACTCTAGAGACTCCAACATCTAAATTATAAGATGAGGTCTCAGGCCCTAATTGCCAGCTTACACTCAACTTTTGATCTTCAGAGGCGAAGGCCTTAGAGAAAGTAAGTGTTATAAGAAACGTAATTAAGAGTAACTTTTTCATTATTGATCTATCGATGTTTTAACTTTCACAAGCTTTGCTCCAAGTCTCAAAAGAAAACTTGGTATTGGTTTCTCACCTTTTCGGTAACCAGGAAGAACATAGCCATCTTTAAATTTTAAATCCATATCTTTAAAGAAAGTATCAGTTCCCACTTTTACTACAATGTCTTTATATTCGATTTTCATGGCATTAGCCGGCGTCTCTAAGTCAAAATAAGACTCAATGTATTTTGGGATATCAGGGTGAAACATATACTTACCGAAGGTTTTTATTCGGTATTCCTTTTTAACCCATTTAACCATTTCAACTCTTTCTTCTTTTGTATCCACTTCATTAAAGTACATTTCTGCGCCATTTTTAATAGTCACAAATTTAATCTCTTTTAATGAACTTCCTTCTTCTTCGTTCTTTGTATCAATATTGTAGATGATGCCTTCTTCGGATTTAGAAAAGAATTTTACGAAAAGTTTTCCTTTTCTTGTCCCAAACTGAAGTTTTCTAATTTGCTCCAAGATAAGGTAGATATTCTCATCATAAGGCTGATCTTGAAGTTTCTCAAACGCCTTAACGAGGGCCATCATATCTTTATAAACAAGTTCATACTCTCCGATCTCTGCCATATACCTAAGGATATAAGTAGCAAGTGATAAACCATCAGAGATATAAAACTCTTCAGAGATAGACTTCGTTAAGTTAAAGATATTCTCAGCAATGACTCTAAGTTCAGCATCCGAGAGATCAAGAACACCAAAGGCCGTGCTAACATCATCTTCAGTCTCAGTAGGTTGTTCAATTTCAACATCAGTTGAAGTTCCACCAACGTTTACGTCTTGCGCTGTAATAGCGCTTGAACCTAAACAAAGTAATGTCAAAATAAGCAGTAATTTCTTAAGCATTTTTTATCCCTATCTAAAAAACTTGTTAATTCTCTCGAATACTTCATTACTATAACGAGCATCTGGAAAGTAAGTATGATTCCAGTCAGTCGGTCCTTTCTTAATGATTTTCTTATTATGTTTATCAAATTTCTCTGCGTACAAAGACACAAGAGAATCAATATAGTTCTTATCTAATTTATCGCGAAGAGCAACAAGTTCATCAGCATAACCATGGTCCATCAACTCAAAGGCCTCTAGCTTTTGAATCAATTTAACCAACTGTCTTTGAATCACTATGGCAGTAGACAAGAAGTACATGATCTCAACGCCACTATTAGTTATAGAACGGCTATTAAAGGTTCCGTTCTCTACTGTGAAGTTAGAGTTTAAGTTTCTGTTGATCTGATCAACCACGTCTGTATCAAGGCCTATGATATCAATCATCCCATTGTACTGAGAAAGGATCCTTTTAAACCTGTGCAGAAGACTAGCTTTGGCGTAGTCACTATTATAGAAGACCTTATCGAAGAGTGAATTATCTTTAAGGAGTTCCTTTAATTCTTCAGCACTAGAGGCTTCGTTATAGGGCTTGAAGATCTTAATCGCTGATTCGATGATTTGAGTCAACTCACCTTTATCTACACTTGCCATGCTACCTGTAGTCGAGAAATCAAAGGCAATAGAGTTATCTTTTTTCTTAACCACAAGACCGAGTTCAGTTCCGTTAAATTTTTGATTAGGAATTAATTTCACGTCAAAAGCGTTTGCCATAGCATGTGGGTTTAGTTGAAGGAGGATCTCTTCTTTATGAGTGAACATCTTAACGAATTTATTGATTTTAACGCCACCTAATTCTAGATTTCCGTTCTTTTTAGGGTCTGATTCATTCATGAACTTTCCTGCAAACTTAAGCAAGAAGACCTTTAACTTCTTAGCTAGTCCTGATCTCTTAAAATCGATGTCTTTAGCGACAAGGCCTATGATCTTATCTAAAACAGAAGTATCACCATCAAATTTTAGGCCTACCTTTGAGATGTCTAGTTTTAGAAGTTCGTCTCCTAAAAAGATCTCATTATCAGCATGCTTAAGGCTTTCTTTGTACTTTGATAATTCTTCAACACTTAATTGTAGGTTCATCGATGCCGTAATAGTCTTAACAGCGGGGTCTTTATATGAACTTGACCACATTCTTGAAGGGTTCAAAAAGAACTTCTTACCTTTCTTAATATGACTAAGAACCATATTAACTCGAAGTTCCCCATCTCTAATAACATTTAAGTTAATATTCTTTACAAGGTACTGCTCTACTTCCTGGTCTTTCTTAAGCGCTTTTTCTACAGCAGCGTTTTGAACAAGGAAGGCGTCCTTGAAGATTTGATTGATAAGGTTTTCAAAGTGCTTAAGGTTCATCTTAACATTAAGATCTCTTGGAGATTGTTTCTTAGTCTCATCAACTCCTACAAAACGTTGAGAGTCTTTATTCTCTGGGCGAAGCTTAAGTTGGTTCTCATATTTCTTAGACCTTCTTTTATTACCAACAGCAAGCTCTAGGTAGGTCTTATTCATGACCTTGTCATAAAGAGGCTCAAGATTCCAAACCTGAATATTATTATCAGAGTTCATGATCTTCTCTGAGGCAATTCTAGGGTCAAGGTTGATCTTAAGAAGCTTATCATTCTCATCGTAACGGATAAGTTTCTTAAAGAAGAGTTCAGTCTTACCTGCGACATACTTCTTCCCTTCTAAGATAAAAGGGTTGTTTTCAATATCAATTTTAGCGATTTGAAGGATTGAGTCTAAGGCATCAGAACCGGCAGTATCATAAACACCATTTTGTCTTTTAATATTAGAGATGATCTCTTTATAAGAGTCATAAGCTTCTACTTCTTCTCCGTTAACAGGAGCGTCAGCGATAGGCTGCTCTATAAGAGTTGTGACAAGAGTTTGAGTAATGGCCATTTTCATATAATTGATCACAATAGAGCCGTGATCGCTGTCATTATACATATGTATAGATTGAGTCCCATCAAAGAGTCTTAGATGATGAACATCAAGACCTAGGACACTATCTTTAAGCATATTGATTCTAAGACCAAGTTGAAAAGGAATACCAGTTCCCCACTGATCTTCTGCCACTCTTAAAGGAATCTTACTAAATTCTATTCCTGAACCTTCCATTCCCATGGCCATAAGCATATTGATATCAATCGCTACTCGCCCACGAAGAATCAACCCACCATTTTTAGGGTCAAGCACGACGGCAAGCTCAGGAAACATTTGGTCTCCTTCAAATTCAAACTCTCTAAAGAAGCGAGAAGCTTCATCAAGAGTCTTTTGGGAAAGTCTTTTTTCAAGAAAAGGAAGAGTATTTGTGTCAGATCCACCTGAGTACATGGCCTCTTCTATTAATTCTCTTCTTTTCAAATCACTTAGTGAGGCAGCAACCATTTCTTTAGCGCTTTCTTTAAAAAGCTCATAAGTAAGTTCAGGGTCAGCTACGAAGCTAGCGTCTTTCTTGCTTAAGATAGCTCTCGCTCTAGTTTGAATCTTTCCAGATATTGAGTTGTATTCGGCCCCGCGGCGGATATTAAATTTGGAAAGACCAAGAGTCTTCGCCATTTCACTTATATAATGATCAAGGTCTTTCATAAGAACATCTGTTCTTGAGTATTCAGCGTAGAGCTCTTCTCTTGCGCTCATTAGACTTTCTTCATCTTCATTATGCCTTTTATCAGATTGCTTAATCCAAGCTGAGTTTGGCTTCCCTATTCCTGCTTCAATACGAAGGGCCATCATCCCTTGTGTACCTCTTAGAACTGTTGGCGTTACTCCCCAAACTCTAAGACCTTCTAAGTCTTTATAGGCAGCAAGCTGAGGGATCATGGTTAGGTCTAATTTAAAAGCAATTGTATTACCTCTAAAACGAAGCCCCTTGTTTTCAATCAATTGCTTGATCATGAGGGAAGGGTTCTCATCAGTCACTTGAACCTCTGGCTTAACTTCAAGCATATAATCCATAAAGCTAGTGTTAAGCATAAGCCCTACAGCAAATTGACCTAGAACATGAGTCGCATTTGTATAGTCTTGTCCGCCAATCTTTAGGCTTCTGATTGTGATTTGAAAGTAACGAGTTAAGGCCAATTTCTTAGCTGACGGAAGTTCAAAGTGAATTGAGAATTTATGACGAGAAAGTCTAACGTCAGAGGCATCAATCCCACCAATCTCATTCATATCAGCGAGAACGTCAGCTGGTAGTTCAGTTATACCTTCAAAGATAACGAGCCTATTAGTAGGATCAAAATCTAAACGGTGAACTTCAACTATAGTTGTCCCCTCAGCGAGAATAGCTTTTTTGGCTTCTTCTAAGATTAATGCTTTTGGAACATTGGCCAAAACAATAGGGTCACTTGGGCCTTGATTTAATTCCGTGAAAGCAGCTTTTACGTCAAAGCTTCCAGGATCTGTAAAACCGGCAAACGACGGATTAACCGAGATCAGAAGAAGAAGTAAGCTAGTCCAAATAATGGATTTCATAAGATGCCCTTTTCAGCAGATATTAGTGTAAGTAGAGATATAGTTACAAGAATCGTGCCGAGAATAAGGCTCTAAACCATTGAAATAATGAACATCATTTAAGGGAAATTGTCTAAATTCTATACGGCCGTTTTTATTTACTCGAGGGAGAATTCCTCTTCTAAGCCTGAGTTATCTTCAATAATGGCGTCATCATCAAAAGAAGGTTCGTCAGAGACTTCAATACTTGAATCCCTAGCGTACTGATCTTCTTCTCTATTTTTCTTACGCCTCTTACTCTTTGATTTTCGTCCTGAAGCAGCCCGTACTTTATCTTCAATTTCAGTTTGCTTTAACTCTAAAACATCAGTTTTCGTGTCTTCTTCAGGTGCTGTTCTTTTGGTTTTTTCCCAATTAAAACTACGCGCTTTCTCAAGAGGAGCCTGTTCTTTTTTAATATAGTTAGCTCTAGCTAGTTTATCGATGATCGAATCCACAACCTTTGAAGCAAAGGGAGTTAGATCCTTTTCTTTAAAGCTCTGGGCGTGCCTCTTAGGACTCGGAAGAAGCATGGCCAAGAAAGCCCCTTCTCTAGCCGTTAAATTCTTAGGAGACTTATTAAAGTACTTCTTAGAGGCATTATTAATACCATAAAGCCCTTCACCGTATTCAATAATATTTAAATAGATCTCTAAGATCTTCTCTTTGCTTAGGCTTCTTTCCATGTACATAGAATAGCTAAGCTCTTTTAATTTTCTAACGTATGAGCGTTCATTAGTTAAGAAGAGGTTCTTCACCACTTGCTGAGAAATAGTCGAAGCTCCGCGAAGCTTCTTTCCATCTTCAACAGTATCTTCCACTGCTTCTTTCATTTGCGAGAGGTCGTAGCCATTATGTTGATAAAAGCCCCAGTCCTCACTGACCACAATGGCGTGAGCTGCGACGTAGCTTATTTCTTTAAGGGTCTTCCAGTTCGCTGGTTTTTTAGAGACAATCTTATATTGCGGTTGGTTCTTAACAACTTTTACATCTACGAAGTTCTCAACTAGCCCGTCTATTTCAGACCTTGGGATAACGAGGAAATAAAACAAGACTGGAATTAAGATAATTACGTCTAGGATAAGGGAGGCAATGATGAGGTTCTTCTTAGTTTTTGTCATGGAGTTATTATAGTCAAAAAGAAGGCGGGTTCAAACCCGCCAACGCACTCCATTATAGACATTCTTGATTATTCTTCAGTTGTTACTTTAGAGCAGTTAAAGCGCTCTATAAGCTCTTGTAGGAGGATGGCCTTCTTTTTAGAACGGTTAACCTCAAGCATTACCATACCTAAATAACGCTTATGTCCTCCTCTTTTCTTAAGGTATTTCTCTTTATCCTTAGAAGAGACCTCTTCTTTATTGATCAATTTCTTAGCAAACATGGCCGATTTATAGTGAAACTGGATTCTTTCAAAATCACTTCTTTTTAGGTGAATCCCAGACATTAAGGATTCCGCCGTGTCTGAATGAAAGAGGTCTTTGTTCGTGGCCAGGAAGTCATAACCGTTTTGACTAAGCCCATTAGCAAGCTTCCAGGCCCTTCTAAAAGGCTCGGCATCTTGGCAGGCATAGAGAGTTCTAAGATCACTTGTCTCACTTACTTTCGGAACGCTTAGTGCGCCTTCTTTTTCAACTAAGTGAGCTTTTGCAAAGCTTGCAAACTTTTCTTCAAAGATTTTATTCTTCTCATAAGAGCTCTCAGTTGTGTAGCGAAGAAACTTCTCTCCCCACTCACCGTAGACCTGCTCTGTAACTTCATTATAACTTGAAAGGATGCTGACAATATTATCCTCTCCATCATCAGCGCTTGAATAAGACTGATCTTTTGTGATGCGGGCCAATCTTAACTCAATGATTTTTAATTTTTTGTGGGTAGAGCCAATGCTTGCCGTAAGTGTAGCCACTTCTTTTTCTAAGGCCTTGATATACTCAGGAACTTTTAGTCCTTCAATCAATGTCTCATCATTAAACTTTTTCTTTAACTCATCCCCGCTTCCTTTGATATCACTAGAGATTCTATCAAAGTGAAAAAGAAGGTTGGCCCTAAAACCATTATTAAAAGTATTAACATCTTCTTTTACTAACTTCATATAAGCTTCGAGATTCTCACCGGTAAAGTCTAACTTCTTTAACTCTTCAGCAAGCATCATATCCATTGGAGGAATCTTACTCATTCCACTATTCGTATAAGAGCTTAAAAGAGAGCTTAACTCAACTCTTAAGAGAGTTAACTCTTGAATCACCTGAAGCTTCTTTGTATTTGCCGGAACTCCAGCATTATCTTGAACCTTCTCGCTAACGATTAGGTTGGCCTTATTGATCAGCTTTGAAAGAGCATCTAAAGTGCCTAGCTTTGTCTTAACATAAGCCACTTCATCTTTAGAAATCTTAGTGAGGATAGTATTCTTTTCCTTATCAATGGCCTTAAGTTTTTTCTCAAGATCACTAACAATAGTTTTTACTTCTTCAAGGTCTTCTTTGTGATGATCTGAAGAGACATCCATAAAGCCTGATGCTTCAATATCTCTTCTAATATCGTAAAATGAACAGTTCAATTTAATAAAAGTCTGACGCTCACTTGTTTTAGTAAAATCAAACAAAGGAGTAAAAAGACTATGCATAATTCTTAAGATTGAAGACAAAGCGAGTCCACCAGCAGATATCACAAGCCCATTTGAATTAGGAACAAGAAGCCCCATTTGAGAGAAACTAGTTATAACGTCAGCTGTATTTTCTAGAAAGCTTCCATCTTTAAACTTACACTGCCCAGTACTTAAGATGCCGTTGATATTATTAACAACAGAGCTAATAGATTGCCCGTTAACTTCTGTAGGAACACTAGTTGTTTGATCACTACCTGTTTGTGTTTGAGCAGAGTTGATCTCTGTTTGAATTGATGTTGCCCCAGAGAGAAGCTCATCTAAACGAGCAGGATCAGTATTGGTGCAATTATCTTTAAAAAGATTCTTAATGTTTTCGATCTTACCTAGGATGTCCTTATGCTTATTACTTTGCATGGGACAAGATTCAGGACGAACAGAAGTCGGCTTATGGCGGTTAAGTAAATAGTCTATCCGTTCTTGCTTCTTAGGCCCAATTCCGTTGATAGGACCTTCAAAACCGCTTGCCTGATTGGTCAAAAGACCGAGAAAAAGTAGGTAGGATAATAGAATACGCATACTTAGCACCTTTATAGAATGAGTTTTAGCAAATTCTAACGTACTAAGCCGGCTTTGTTAACGCGCCGTGTAATAAATACTGATCTAGTGGTTCTGACCTATATAAAGATGAGTCAATCCTAGAGTGCCCTTTTCACAAGTATTCATCAAAGGGACTAAAGATTTACTTTGATCTTTAAAGTCATCTTCTTGCTTTTCGATATGGCGGACTAAGATATTAACCGGATCGCAAGCACGACGAAGGGCCAAGAAGCCGATATAGTCGCGCATTGAAAGGTCTGTCTTGATTATCTTATTATCCATATAGGATTTTATTTCACTAGATTTTTGAAGGCCCAAAAGCACTCCTCTTTCAGAAAAGGTAAGCTCTCTTGAGCGAACAGTTAAAGAAAGAAAAAAGAGACCTAGTATAATGAGAGCTAACTTCATTGGTATCTCCATTGGTAGCAAACAATTACTTACTATCTTATTTTTTTCTTTTCTACGCGCTTTGGCAAGTGCTTATTTTTAAACAATCTTGCCTTGAATATAATCTTGAATCTTTGAAAATGAATCGAAGCAAAAAGAGTTCGCTTCGTTGTAGGGATACTTCCCTTTTACCTGGAGAAAGTTAAGCCCTTTGATGAGAATATTATCTGATTCCTTATCACCAATCATAAAACTTTTTTCAACGTCAATGGCGTGTTTCTCTAAGAGAGAAAGCGCCATGCCAGCGCCAGGTTTTCTTGTAAAACTATGCCTCTTAAAGTCACCCTGACCTTTTTCAAAATGATAAGGACAATAGACCCACTCTTTAATAACTAAGTTTCTTTTGAAGAGGTCAACTTCCATTTTTTTATGAAGGGAGATCACATCTTCTTCAGAGTACATGCCTTGAGCAACCCCTGATTGATTCGTGATCACAAAGACAGGCCAGTTTCTTTTATTAAAGAGCTCTATGATAGGAAAGATGCTCTCAAGATATTCAATCTCTTCATGTTTATGGACATAACCTACGTCTCTATTGATGACACCATCTCGGTCAAGAAATAAAGCAGGCCGCTTTTTCCTATAGTCTAAATTCAACTTTGAAAATGCGATAGGAAGTCCGTAGTTTCCAACAGGAATTGAAACTCCAGTATCAGTTATAAAGTCTAGTGCCGCGATCTTTGATAGATAATAAAGAGGAACTCTTTCAAGCCCATCTCTATAAATATCTTGAGAGTGAGCTTCATCATTAAGCATCTTAAAGTCACTACCAAGAGTCACAAGAGGCTCTCCCCTATTAATCTTGAAGGCCAATCCTTGAACGGCTGAGAACTCTGAAGCTTGAGACAAGAAAAGCTCCTTATCAAAATCAAAGCCATGATCAACTTTACTATAATCAATAATAAAGCAATCCCTGGGCCTTGCTATCAAGTTGGCCTTCAGCTCATAGGTAGTGCTTATCCAAGTAAACTTAAAGCCCGGATCATTGATCGGCTTTTGAGGAGAGATAAGAATCGTGGTGATGTCGTTCATTTATTTAAACCTAATTCTCTTTATGCAGTTTTAGTGAGCAATTAACTTTTAGCCCAGGAACTGTGAACTTATTCATAGGTTTTAGCCTAATTTGAAAGCTACAGTCCTCCATCTTCATCTCAAAAGAGCTTAAACCTTCTTTTGGCGGGATTAAAACAGAGTCATCTAATCTTAAGCGGTAGGGCCCAGCTTTTTTTAAGTTATTAAAGCTTAATTGATAATCACCTGAATAAAAACAAGAAAGCTGAATCAGGTCACTATGACCAAAGCCTAACAAAGGCATCATACAATCTTTAAACTTCTTATTATCTTTCTTATAAAGATTTTCCCAGACTTCGAAGAATGACTGAATCATATAATAATAATGCTCTTTTAATCTTTTATTCATCGAGGTATTAAGCTGACCCGGAAGAAGAGGAAGCCCTGCCTCTTTCCATGCGGCTCCGAAGCTCTCTTCGGGAGGAAGCCCTGCCATTTCATGCAGGGCCAAGCTTACTTCTTTATAATCTTCTTCAAGTTTATGATTTAAATTATCTTGAGCGCTTCTGGCACTTGGGAACTGCTTAGAGAAATACTTAGGATAGAAGCTCCTGGCCCCGGCACTCTTAGTATTAACAAAAGAGTTTTCCTTACAAAGCTTTAAGCTTAAAGAGCTTACGGAGTCTTTTTTCTTTAAAAGAAGATCGGCTTCCTTGGCCCTTTGATCGCTACTGCCACCTAGGACTTTTCCCACTAAGAGGATAGCGTCAATATTATCAACTTCATTCTTCTTGAAGAATTCAGCGCTAGTCTTTGCTAAAAGGGGTAGTTTTTCTAGAAGTCCTGGAGAATTCTCCCGAAGCCAAAGTTCATAGGTTTGAAGCCGGTCCGTAAATTCTGGGGAAATGGAGCCTAAATACTCCCCTTCAAGCCCATAAGAATTAGCCAGACATTGCCCAACTAGGAATTCAAATAAGTTTCCCTTAAGTTCATTGATTAAGGCTTCTTTTTGAATCGACGTGTCATAAACATTTAACTCTTTCATTCTTTCCAAATTAAGTCGGGTATCTTAGACTTACTAACGAAGTCTACCACCGCTTTTGTGTTGAAACAAACACACGAGTTCTATTGCAGGTTTAAATACCTGAAAGGAAGTGATGAAAGGGTTTCCAGCGGTTCTAGAAAATATCAGCGACCTAAGTCTAATCCAGATCAAGGCTTTGCTATCCCTTACATCAGATTATAAGAAAAAAGATAAAGACCTCGTAGAGAGCTTCTACACTGGTTTTAGAACACCCGTTATCGCAACCAGCTTCTTAGAGAACTCAACCAGAACAAAACACAGCTTTGCCATCGCTATTCAAAAGCTTGGCGGCATGTATATTGATTTCAATGCAGATACTTCTTCCCTTAAAAAAGGTGAAACCTTAGAAGAGACTCTTTTGACTCTTCATCATCAAGGTGTCGATTGTTGCATTATCAGAACCTCAGTCAGCAATGAGCTAGCTCAGTTCAAAGAAAACCCTCCTTTAAAGATCATCAATGGCGGCGACGGAAGTAATCAGCATCCTACTCAAGCGCTTCTCGATCTCTTTACCATGATCGGTGATCTAGGTGATTTAAACGGAAAGACCATGGCCATCATTGGAGATTGTGTTCACTCAAGAGTGACTCACTCGCTAGTTGAACTTCTTCCTCAGTTTGGAATGAAGCTTATCCTCTGTGGACCAGAAGGTTATATACCAAATTCAAGTGAGAGTGATTCTATTACTCATACAGACAATAGAGATGAGGCCATTAAGCAATCTGATTGTATCTACCTACTAAGGATACAAAAAGAGCGCCATCAAGGCACAGAAGATAAGCACTTTGCTACCTATCATGAAAAATTTGGTGTCAGCTTAGACACCTTAGGAAAGCTAGATAAAGAAGTCTTCGTCTATCATCCAGGGCCTGCGAATATTGGAGTTGAGATTAGTGAAGATCTTATTCACTCTCCTTTATATAGAGGCTACAAACAAGTTGAAAACAGCACATACATGAGGATGGCCATCATCACGGCTATCTTAACCAATAGAAATATCAGCTCTCAGTTAGAGCTCAATGGCGACGATGCAAAAATTAAGACAGGGCCTAAAGCCCTCTAATATTTTTTTTACCCTATCAAGCGAATCCGCATCGAAGCTATTCCCTATTATTTATTTAACATTAAGGAGACATACGTGACCCCTAGCGAGTTTAGAAAAAGCCTAAAGCAATCAAAAGTTTACCTGCACTTTGAAGATGGAAGATCTTTTAAAGGTTATATCAACCGAAAGAAAGATGACCCTGAAATTGAAGGTGGCCTCTGGGGCGAAGCCGCCTTTACGACGGGGATGAGTGGTTATCAAGAAACGGGGAGTGATCCAAGTTTTCTGGGTCAGCATATTATCTTCTCAACCGCCCATGTGGGTAATTATGCATCTGATAAACGAGTCGATCAAAGTGAGAAATCTCACGCAACCGCATTGATCGCTAGGAACTTCTCCCCTAACGAATTCCTACTTAAGACTGAGAGACCCTTAGTTTCTGGGATGGATACAAGAAGCCTTGTTAAGTACCTTGTGAATTCAAAAAAGAGTCATAAGTCAGTCTTAAGTTTTAAGCACCAATCACCAAGCGCAAAAGAATTCACTGATGCAAAACTTATCTGTAATGAGCTAAGCCTTGTTAGCCAAAATGAGCCGAAACTAGAGATTAAGGGAGACAATCCCATCGTCCTTATTAACTACGGAGTTAAAGACGCCATTGTTAAGAACCTAGCCGCTATGAAGATGCCTTTAATCACTCTGCCTTTTAATGCTACGGCGGAACAGGTAGCGAGTTATAAGCCAAGCATGATCTTCTTAAGTAATGGTCCAGGAGACCCTAGAGAGTATAAAGATCAGATTGAAGAAGTGAAAAAGTTCTTTAAGCTTGGTATTCCCATGAGAGGAATCTGTCTTGGTCATCAGCTTATCTCCTTGGCCCTTGGGGCTGAAGTTATTAAGCTTCCCTTCGGGCAACGTGGTGTGAATCACCCTGTTCTTGATAGGATCACTGGGGAGATTCTTATCACCAGTCAAAACCATGGTTACGCCACAGACGAGGAAAGCCTTCTCAAGATTGCCAAGGCCAATCCTATTGATAGAGAAATCTTTATTCATCATAAGAGCCTCTTTGATAAATCAATCGAAGGCATTGGCTCTACAGATAACTTTTTAAGATCAGTTCAGTTTCACCCTGAGGCCAACCCAGGCCCTAGTGATGCCGCTATCTTCTTTAAAGAAGTAGAAGAGTTCTTAAAAGGAAAGAGTGAGCCCGTTAATATTGATTCACTTCACCCTCTGATTGATGTTTCTCAGCCTATTAAAAAAGAGATGAAGTATAAAAGAGTCCTGTTAGTAGGATCAGGTCCTATTAAGATTGGTCAGGCCAGTGAGTTTGATTATTCTGGAACTCAGGCCTGTAAGTCTATGAAGGCGCTAGGGATAGAAGTTGTTCTTTTAAACTCTAATCCTGCCACTATCATGACAGATCCAGATATGGCCTATAAGACTTATATTGAGCCTATCAACAAAGAGACGATTAAGAAGATCATTGAGATAGAAAATGTCGATGCGGTTCTTTCAACCATGGGTGGGCAGACCGCTCTTAATATCTGCGTAGAACTTGAAGAGGAGAATTACCTAAGTAATCACAACGTCGCTCTCCTTGGAGCAAAAGTTGATACTATTAATAAAACTGAAGACAGAGACCTCTTTGCTAAAGAGTTAAAGACTCTAGGTTATGAGACTGGAAAACGTTTTAAAGGAAAGAGTGAAGAAGACGCCCTTATGATGGCGACATCAAAAGTTGGCTACCCTCTTATTATAAGACGTGACTTCGCTCTAGGCGGAAAAGGCGCGGCACTTGTTCATAACGCCGAAGAATTAAAAGAAGTCTTCACTAGTGACCTTAAGTTTCCCATCACCATGGAGAAATCCCTACTGGGCTGGAAGGAAGTAGAACTTGAAGTCATGGTCGATTGTGAAAAAAATGGCGTGATCATCTGTTCCATTGAAAATATCGATCCTTGCGGAATTCATACGGGAGATTCAATCACTGTGGCCCCGGCCCAAACCATAAGCGACCGCTGTTATCAACAGCTTCGAACTATGTCCTTAACTATTGCTAAGCATATGGGAGTCGTCGCTGGTGGCGCCAATGTTCAGTTTGCCATTAACCCAAATGATGAAGATGATATTGTCGTCATCGAGATGAACCCTAGAGTTAGCCGCTCCTCGGCCCTTGCCTCTAAGGCCACAGGTTATCCTATTGCCAAGATCTCTGCCCAGCTGGCCCTTGGTTTTACCCTTAAAGAAATCTTAAATGATATCACTCAAGCATCCCCGGTTGCCTTTGAGCCTAGCCTTGATTATGTGGCCGTTAAGATTCCTATCTTTCCTTTTAACAAGTTTCCTACGAGTTCAAGAAAGCTCGGTCCACAGATGAGATCTGTTGGTGAAGTATTGGCCCTTGGAGGCTCTTTTAACGAAGCCTTCCTTAAGGCCCTTCGCAGCTTAGAACTTGGACTTGAGATTCCTGAACTGGCACAACTCAAGACCACTCCTTATGACGTCACCATGAGTTACTTAAAAGATCGTCTTCTTGATCAACAAGAACTCTGCCTCTTAACCGTCATGGAGGCCATGCGCCAAGGAATGAGCCAAACAGAGATTCATGAGCATTCAAAGATCACTCCATGGTTTCTTGATCAAGTCAGTGAGTTGATTGAAATTGAAAGAGACCTAAAGAAAACACCAGAGCTCCTCTATGAGAACTTTAGTTTTTATAAATCAGTAGGTTTCTCCGATAAGCACTTGGCCTTCTTAACGAATAAGGCGCAAAAAGACATCCTAACCTACCGTCATGAAAATAATATCTTCCCTGTCTTTAAGGCCGTGGATACTTGCTCTGGTGAATTCAACGCAGAGACTCCCTACTTTTATTCTACCTATGCCGAAGAAAATGAAGCGATCTCTCTTGGAGCGAACGGTAGAGCTATAGCCATCATGGGATCAGGTCCCAATAGGATTGGCCAAGGAATTGAGTTTGATTATTCCTGTGTTAAAAGTTGCCGCCACTTAAAAACAAAGGGCATCAAGTCCATCATGATCAATTCAAACCCTGAAACGGTTTCAACTGATTATGATAGCTCTGATCGCCTCTACCTCTCTGCTCTCTACTCTGAAGACCTCTTTGATATTGCTCGCAATGAAAAGGTAGAAGGCATGATCACAAGTTTCAGCGGTCAAACAGGGATCAAGATTAGAAATCACTTGGAGAAGAATTTTAGAAAGGATTTTCTTGATATCAACTTTCTAGGGGCCACTCTAGAGGTTCTCGATCTAACAGAAGATAGAAAGCTCTTTAGTGA
This sequence comes from uncultured Halobacteriovorax sp., assembly GCA_913061265.1. Classification (GTDB taxonomy): domain Bacteria; phylum Bdellovibrionota; class Bacteriovoracia; order Bacteriovoracales; family Bacteriovoracaceae. The sequence continues at coordinate 182,920 of CAJXVS010000008.1, forward strand.
GGTGACCTTGAAGTGTGGTCTGGCCCAGACAACGGCCAAAGAAGTAAAAGGCTTTAAACAATTAAGAAACGCCATGATTGAAATTGGTTTGCCTGTTATCATCAGACCAAGTTATGTGATTGGCGGCGAATCAATGTATATCTTTCATAGCTTTGATGACCTTGAATCCTTGCCAGCTCAACTTAAAGAACAGCTAAAGAGTTCTTCCACAGTCTTTCAAGTTGAGACCTATCTTGAAGGAGCGCTAGAATACGACGTGGATCTCATCCGTGATAAATCGGGTAATCATGTCTTCACAGTTTGTGAGCATATAGAACATGCCGGGGTTCATTCTGGTGATAGTGGGATGATCACACCACCTGTTGTTCTCACTGATAAGCTCTATAAGAAGATGAAAGAGATCTCAGTTCAACTAGCTAACCATCTCGATATTTTAGGTCCCATTAATATTCAATACGCCGTAAAAGATGGCGAGATCTTTTGTATCGAGGCCAACCCTAGAGGCTCTCGTACTATTCCTTTTCTTTCTAAAGCCTATGCCATGGACCTAGCAGGAATTGCGACAGACGCCATGCTCGGAGAAGAGATTAAGAACTGGGACCGAGAACTAGCTCCTTTTTTCTGTGTTAAGCAATCCACTTTTCCTTTTGACCGCTTCTTAGATGATAATATTATCCTAGGTCCAAAGATGAGGTCGACTGGGGAAACTCTCGGAATTGATTATGATAAGGAGATGGCGATTTTAAAGAGTTATCTTGGAAACTATCCGAATCTCAATAGAGTGGGAAAGGTACTCATCTCTTTAGCTGATAATAGAAAAGACTTTATCCTGCCCTACTTAAAGCAGCTTCATCAAAATGGTTATACCTTTTTAGCAACAGCGGGAACTTGCTCTTATATAAGAAAGCAAGGCCTTCCTTGTACAAAGGTAGCAAAGATTGGCGAAGAGGATGGGCTAAGTTTATTAGACGCTCTTAAAGACGAAGATATCGTTATGGTCTTTAATACTCCTGAAAATATGGGAGTCTCTAAAAGTGATGGTGAAGTTATTCGAAATACCGCCATTAGTTATGGAGTTCCTACCTTTACAAGAGAAGAAAATATCAAGGCCGTTACACAGGCTCTTCTTGGGACCTTCTCACAAGATTTAATCCCTGTAAGTGTTCAGGAGATTCAGCAGTGAGTAGAGTAGATAAAATTTTTGTTGCCATGGATAATATGGACGAATCTGCGAGAGATAAGTTCATGGATGATCTAGGCTCAGCCCCTGTAAATATAAAGCTCGGTCTAGAGTTCTTTACTGAATACGGAAGAGAAGGGCTTATCAACTTTAAGAAAAGATATCAAAAGAAGATCTTCTTTGATTATAAGCTTCACGATATTCCTAACACTGTTTCTAAGGCCATTAAGGCCATGGAAGGATTACCTATTGATTATCTTACCATCCACTTAAGTGGTGGTAGAGAGATGATCAAAGCGGCTCTTCAAGCACGGGATAAATATATCCCAAACACCAAGATCTTAGGAGTTAGCTTTCTTACGTCTCTAGGTGAATCTGATTTTTCAGAACTATGGGACTTAAAAGGAGAAGCTATAGACTTTGAAAGGCTTTTTACTATAGGTCTTGAAGAGAAGATTGACGGCTTTATCCTCTCCCCTAATGAATTAACAGTAATTAAGCCTTTAGAGAAAAGATTAGGCCTAAGCGCTCTTAAAGTAACCCCAGGGATTCGTTTTGAAGGGCAAGATGCTGGAGACCAAAAGAGAGTCGCCACGCCTGAATCTGCCTTTAATGAAGGAGCAGACTTTCTTGTTATGGGCCGCGCTCTGACGGCCGCTCCTAACCTTCAAGAAAGGCTTTTACAGTTATGAGAGAAGCAGAAAAAAATGAACTCTTGAAAGCGCTTAATGCTGATTGGGACTTTAGTTTTAATAAGACAAGAATCAGAAGAAGCTATAGCCTACCTGATTATATAAGCGCTATTAAACTCCTAGAGAAGATCACTGCTCTAAGTGAAGAGTTGAACCACCATCCCGAGATTCATCTTGGATGGGGTCATTTAGAGATAGAGTTATGGACTCATACTAAAGATGATCTAAGCGTTCTTGATTTTGAATTGGCCAGAAGAATTGATCAGGCCTCTCTTACAACTTCAGTATGACAAAGCTTATCATGCAGGAGGCTTTTCTTACCTCCAAGAAGGCCTAGAAAGTTCATGCCAAATAAAAGGCTTGAGAACATCCAAAGCCAATAGCGGTTATTCGCCTCAAGAAAACTAAGTTTAGTCCCCTCTTCCTTTTGAACCTTAATCCCAAGAACACTCATGCCAATAGTGGCGGCCTTAGAAGAGGATTCGCAAAGAGTAAAATAGAGCCAATGGGCACTAAAGAATGAAGCAACGCCGGAGCCCACACATAGGGCCCGCATGAAATCAGGGTGAAGACCGAGATCAGACAAAGCAGAGAAACAAATAAGGGTCATGGTTGCGCTAAAGAAAAGACTTGGGATAATCAGAACAAATTGATCAATAAGGCAGGCAAAAGCCTTCATCTTAAAACTACTAAGCTCAAAGGGTCTTAATGCTAAGACAGCTCCAGGCTCAGACTCTCTTACAGGGGATACTACAGCTTCTTCAATATGATACTGATCTGACCCGAATTCGGGCACCAATGCTTTTTCCATTCCTTAATCTCCGACGTGCAACATTTGAATGAAATGCCATTATAGAGCATTTTAAATATGGGTAAAATCTCAACTGAAAATCAGGGGTTAGACCAAAATCACCTGACTTGAATCTTTGGCAATTGACCTAATATTTAGGCACCTGAATTATCTAGTTATGTAAACTAACGTCAGTAGACTTGATATGAAGGTCTCGTTGAGGGAAAGGGATAGCGATATTTTCTTTTCTAAAAGCTTCGTCTATGGAGAACCTAATATCACTTTTCAATGATTCATTATCCCAAAGCTCTTTAGTCCATACTCTTAACTCAAAGTTTAAAGAAGAGTCCCCAAAAGAGACAAAAATAACAGTTGGTCCTGGGTAATCTAGAACCTTAGCTTGGGCATTACCGACTTCTTTTAAAACAGATTCTACTTTTCGAGTATCTGTTCCATAGGCCACACCGACAGAGATATGGAGCCTAATTCTTTCTCCTGAAAAAGATTCATTAACGACTTGCTCAGCGATGAACTGTGAATTAGGAACGATGATAGTTATGTCATCTCTTGTATTAACCAAGGTTGACCTGGCGCCAATCTGTATGACTTTCCCAGAAACACCTTTTACTTCAACTAGGTCACCAAGCTTGATGGGTCTCTCAATTAAAATAATAAGTCCTGCAATAAAATTTTGAGTAATATTTTGTAGACCAAAACCAATACCAACCATGAGGACAGCACCGAGAGCCGCCAATGAAGATAAAGAGACACCAACTGTGTCTAAAGTAATGAGGGTTCCTATGATGACAACCAAGTAGCGTGTAAAAGTTGATATGCTTCCCTTAACACCGGGGTCTATATCTTTTCCATCTAATAGATTCTTAATAAAACGCTCTGCCATTCGAGAAAGGATGACTGAGAGGTAAAAAACAATACAGGCCAAGATAAGGGACATAATAGAAAACTTGTTTCCACTTATCTCAAAAAGAGGTGTCCGAATTAAATTAAAAATCTTAGATGCTGCTTCCCACATAGATATAGCTTAAAGGGAGATAGGCTTACTGGCAATTATTCTGAGGACCTGAGGATCCTCTAAAAGAGGTAATTCTCTATGATCGTGAGGGATCATACGAAGGTCCTCATGAACCCTAAGTTGTTCAATTCTAAAGCCGGCCAAGTTAAAGAGGTCTTCGATAAGCAGGCTTGGAAGGATCAAACGACTGACCATATCACCTTTTCTAAGCTGGAAGGTCTTCTCATCAAAGCTAAATCCTTCTTCAAAGCTCATAGAAGAATGAGAGATCATGGTTTCTAAGAAGAAGAGTCCCCCCTCTTTTAGGGAAAGAAAACTATTTCTAAGGGCGCGCCTATACTCTTCGAAGTCATTCAAACAATGAAGAAGATGGGCGTCTAGTATAAAGGCGTATTTCTCCGGAGCTAGAAAGTCACAGATGCTTCCTTCATAAAAATCTGCAGAGACTTTAGAGTCTTTAAGTTCCCTAATCACAAGCGGATCAATATCTAGGCAATCAACAGGGCCTAAGGGACTAAAAAGATCTGGAAGGATGGGCTTTGATCCGCATCCAATTTCAAGATAGGGACCCTTTGGGTATTTAAAAAGACATGCTTCAAAGATAGGCCCTGTAAAGAAACTCTCTAGTCCAGGACCGTTATCATTACTTATATTATTCACCATTAATAAAAAGCCTTATAAAGGTGGCCTATTTCTTCTTCTTGGCAGACCAAGAGTCTGAAAGCAAGAAGCTAATAAACTCTGTGCTATTAGTAAGACCCTTCCATGCCCAGGTCTTAATTGAGTCCGGAACCGAGTAATTAGCATTAAGGGCCAAACGCCCATGACAAGAACTTAAAACAAATTGATAGAGTCCTTCGTGAGCATTCTTAAAAATATCATAAGGAACTGGCTTACTATTGTAATCATAAAAACTATGCTTATTTCCGTGGCTCGACCACATGATCAAACTGGTATCAACTGAATCAATGGCCGCTTCAAGATGAGCGACTTTCGCTTTAACATTCATCATCACTCTAAAACCAGAGTCTGAAAGGTAGTTCATGATGCCCCAGAGTTTTTGATACTCAGTTTGGGTCATAGATTGATCCTTCTTCCCTACGGCCAAGAGAATATAAAGGTCCCCAGCTGGATAAACGGACTTATTTCTAGAACCTTTGATATCCACTTGAATCAGCTCTTCAGGGAAATCAGTAGTGATCTTCTCTAGCTGAGATATAAAGGACTTAGAGTTACCGGCGGATAAATATTCAGTGGCAAATGCATTTGTATATAAAGATAGAAAGGCCAAAACAGCTAAGTGCTTAATAATCATATAATTTCCCCTTTTGATTAGACCCAGAATCTATCAGCCACAGAAAAATACTCAATATTGATTGAAAAATTCACCCTGAAACTGTCACCTCATTGTAAATAATACATCGCAGCATACTTTTGGCCATCCGTGGCCCCTCTTTTGCTAAAGTAACTCTTAACTTAACCCTATAAATGAAACGGAGTTCGTTTTGGGGTCTTTTGCACACCAAAAGGCTCAATTACGGCCCAAAAATGGTTTTTTTGTGGTGCCAACTGGCACTATGGTTCCAAAATGACCGAGGAGAATTTGATAATGAAGACTAAGATGCTTGCAGTTTTCGCACTAACTGCACAACTAGTTTCAGGCGCGGCAATGGCTCAACATCACGGTGGAAACCACGGTGGTAACAACAACGGTAATAACAATAACTTTAATTCTAACGACATCTTTGGAAACAAGAATGATTGGCGGAATCAATATATTGGAAAGCCAACTTTTAGAATCTCTGATGATCAAAAGCTTCAGGTTATTCGTAAAAGATGGAAAGTCCTAAAGACCGAAGTGGAAGCGCTTAATAAAAGAATCCAAACGAAGCAAACTGCTTTAGAAGCACTCCAAAAAAATAGAAAGAAAAAGAATCAAGAAGTGACTAAGCTCTCAAATGAGATCGTAGCTGCTCTTCAAAAGAAGCAACAACTTGAAGCAAAACTTCCTGCTCTTAAAAAAGCGGCCACTGATACTCAGGCCATTGCCACAGCTGCTTCTCAAGGTGAGAAACAAGCTAAAAAACAATTAGATCAAGCAAAAGCTAAACTAGCTGCTGAAGAGACTAACTGTACGGCCGCTCCGACACCAGCATGTCAGGCTAAAGTTAATAAGATGAAGAAGCGTGTTGCTAACCTAACGGTTCAACATGCTGCCGCTGTTAAAGGCGCTGCAGAGACTAAGCTTGCTGCGCAGGCGGCTAAGAAGTCACTTAATCAAACAAATAAAAGAATCACTGATATCACAACAGCTAACGCTACTCGTACAACAGCTGTTACTGCTAAGAAAGCAGAGCTAGCAGGTGTTGACGCTAAGATTAAGACAGCTAATCAACAGTTAAGACCAATGCTTGGAAAGCAGAAGCTTAAGACAGCTGAGTACAAGAAAATTAATCAAGCTCGTACTGCGAGAAGACAACAAGTCATTACAAAAGTTCTTAACGCCAACTCAAGAGGCGCAAGACTTGGACGTGAGTCAGGTCAAAAAGAAGGACTTGAACTAGCTCAGGCCCGTGGTCGTCGTTTTGGTGATCAAGATGGTTATAGAGATGGTGAAAGCGTTGGAACTAGAGACGGTCAACAAGCTTCATATAATGTAGGTCACTCACGTGGAAATGTTGATGGTGCCGCTCGCGCTGTAAGAGTAGGGACTGAAAACGGAACTGTTGAAGGAACTCGTCAGGGTAATACTGATGCTGGAAACAGAGAAGGTAGTGCTGCCGGAACTCAAAGAGCTCAAAACTCTGATGCCGCTCAAGTTGGTCAAAGGCAAGGAGAAAACGATGGTCTTCAAAGGTCAGTTACAACTGGTAAGAGAGTTGGGACAGCTAAAGGTGAAGGACAGGCCATTGATAAATATGAAACAAATGATCTAAAAGTAGAAGATGCATTCGGTCCATTTGCTGGATCTTTTGGACATGATATTCCAAGTTTTCCAGGTGATTTTCGTCAAGGACGTCATTGGAACCCAAGACCTCAGGCCCCAAGCAGACTAGCTCGTCTAGCCCACCTTGATGGTTATGAAGCCCGTTACTTTCAAGCCACACGTTTAACTTATGACCGTGAGATTGAAAGATACTATATTGGTTACTATGATCAATCATACCAAGGTGCTTACCAAGACTTCTCTGCAAGAGATTATCCTGCTCATAGAGACAGTGGATATAGATCTGGAGAAACCACAGCTTATAACAGAGATTACCAAGGTGTTTTTGATAACTTTTATGCTCAGTTGAGAGATCAGTTTAACCGTAACCCAAATAGATCAAGTGACGTCTTCAGATCAGTATACGCTAATGTTGAAGGGTCAACTTTTAACTCTGTTTATGAGCAAATCCGTAGCGCTTCTCACTCTAGGCACGAAGAAGCGACTTTTCAATCAAATATAGCGGCTCAAACAGAGATCTATAGAGCATCAAGATTTGCTTCAGTCAGTTCTGTTTACGAAAACCACCCAGTTCTAAAGTTTAGTTCATCACAAATTGTTGATGGCGGAATTAATGAAGTGGCTAAGCTTGATGGAGTCTTCCAACCAGGTGAGAAAACATTTAACAATATTAAGATTGTTAACTTTGGTAAGAAAGCCGCGACTAACGTTGTTGTTACAATGGAAAATGGTCAAAGCTTTAAGCTTACAAGTGTAAGCCCAAGATCGAAGACTACTTTAAAAGGTGTCTCTCAAGGTGTTATTCCACCACAAGCGAGAATTGGATCAACTTATAAGTCAAAGCTTACTTTAACTCAGGCCTTAAGCGCTGAGAAAAGAATTCAGGGACGTCACTTTATGGACGCAAACTCTGGAGTGCTTGCTGTTGATACTAAGAATGTCTCTGTTCAATACCCTCTTGCATTGTCTTCTTTAGGAAGTTCTTCACAACTTCTTATTAACCAGAAGAACAAGATGAATGTAACTGTTACGAACAACTCTAAAAGAGCTTACACTGGATCAATTGATGTTAAGTTAACATCAAACGCGACTTCACAAGTGATCACAAGAGGGTTTGATCCAGTATCAAAACTTTCTAGTTCGGCTAAATTGACTGACGCTGAGATCTTAGTAAGTGATGAAAGAGATGTTTATACACCAGTTACTTTTACAGCAACTGTTTCTAAGAACGGAGTTGTTCTTGGAAGAATCAATAAAGTCTTTAACACTATGGTAAAAGCGCCTTATGCTGAGAAAAGAAATGATGTTCCAGTTATCGTTGTAGACGCTGACAAGAACTCTAGAGATCTTCTTGATGTAATAGCTCTTCTAGGTGGTGTTAAAAAGGTAAGTGTTTTAGACATTAGTCTTAACAGCTTAAATGCAACAGCTCTTAATAATGGACTTAAGAATAAGACTCTTCTTCTTGTGGATAACGGAAGAGGATCAGTTGTAAGACCATTTGAAGCTACCATTGCTAAGTCAACAAACAGCGTTCTTGTTTATGTTGATAATAACCAAGAGTCATTAAGACTTGCGACGCAAACGGCTTCATTCAAAGACGCTGGTAAGTTTCCAGTAGATGTTACAGGGCTTGGAAGAATCAATATGGTCTTCACTAACCCACTTAGAGCTAAGAATGTAAAAGCTAACCTACCTGCTTTTCAAACTTCTATGCAAAACTTTGTTAACTACCTTGGATTTGCTGAACTTCTTAAGATGACAGCTGCTAATCATATTAGCAAAATTAAGACTTCGCTTAACGGAACTTCATACTTCTCACCAACAGTGGCCCAATCACAACTTGCTGAGACTTTTAATGTGAAGATGATGGGTGAGATCTTAAACATCAATATCGCCTACGATAAGTCAGGGAAAGTTTTTAGCAGAGATAAGAATATTGCTAAGAGAGTTTACAAAGATAAGACTCTTCACAATATGCACTTATTATCAGCTGCTAAGACAAGCGTTAGTAACTCAAGCCTTGGGATTCACCTCTTCGCTGTAAACGCTATCTATACTCTTGATAAGGCCATGAACAGCTACAGACCTTATAAGAAAGACTTTATGGGTAAGGTTGAAGGTTATGTTGATGATGTAAGAGACGATATCGAAGATACTTATAAGAAGAACCTAAGAAAAAGGTTTAGAAGTCACTACGATAGAGTTTATAAGAACGAAGGGCAATTTACTCCTTTCAATCTTTAAGAGATAAAAAATTAGTGCTACAATGATCAAATGATCATTAATAAAACAGGGTCAGTATTCTTACTGGCCCTTTTTTTTATTCCAAGCCTATTCGCCGCCAACTTAAGAGTTGGTATCATTGATACTGGTTTTTGTGGCAAACAATATAAAGATGTCTTTAACGCTACTAAAGAAGACTTAGGGAATACCTGTTCTTTAAAAAGAAATCATCCTCGCCTTCATGGGCAATTGGTTCTTGAAGAATTCTTAAAGCACGCCCCAAAGTCCGTTGAAATCTTCCCTATTATTGTTTTTAATAAAAAGGGAGAACAGCGCCTAACTTATTGGGAAGCTGCACTTGATTACTCTAAGAAGAAGAAGTTAGACGTTCTCCTCATTGCCGCTGGGTATCCTACATCGAAAAAGATTAAGTTCCCTAAGCTAATCATCCCGAGTTTTGTTTCCTCCGGAACAAGGGAAGGCGGGATTCAAGCTAAGACTTTTCTCTACCCTCAAGAGCTTAAAAGTTCTGATAAAATCTTTCTCATCGGCTCTTACTCTCCGAGTAAGAACACTAAGTTTAACGATGCTATGGTTGATTCAAGAAGAATGTATCCTAAAAGAATAGATTATTATTTTTCAGGAGATAGTAAGGATAATCATCTAAGTGGGTCGTCTAAGGCCGTTGCTACCGCCCTTGGAAAAGCACTAAGGTCTTGCGAGCTAACTAAGCTTAGGTCTTGTTTAAAAAAGTCAAAACGCTTTATTAAAGTCATAAACTTTAATAAACCTATCCCAACTTTTTAAAGAGCAATGTATCTCATCTTCTTAAAGTCTTTTGAGAAATAAAAATCCGCGGGGCTATTTCCGGCTTCGTTCTGAGGAACCTCTCCATTAAAGTAGGAAAACCAATAGTCCCAGTTAGTTGAATAATTCATTTTCCCTGGGATGATCTTCTTTGATAAGAATCTATTGAGAAACTTTGTAATGTACTCAGAGCAATAGAGGAGCTCACTCCCATCAGCGGCAAAGTTATTCCATCTATATTCAGGATCAAAACCAAGACCCTCAAAGTCTCTCTTATAGACCTTTGTCATCTCATGATCTGTTAAGCTCGATTTTAAATACTTTGCCCTTAAGTGTAGGGCCTTCTCCCCTTTTCTTCCCATGCTGAGGAACTTCTCTATGCTTACGGAGTTTACTTCCCCCAAGGATTGAGTCACTCTCCAAGCGCCACCAACCTTTAACAAAAGACCCGAGTGAGAGAAAGGCGCTTTAGATTCTGATTCAATATAACGGCAGCTATAACAGTTTAAGGGTATGAGAATAAGGTCCCCAGTGCGCCAAGAGGGTTCTGCTCCAAAACACAGAGTTGAGATAAACATGAGTAAAACACTAAGTTTCATAGGCACTGCCAATTTATAGGGGCTATTAAAAAGGCAATCTATCCTATGAAATATCCCTTGAAAATGGCCATTAATGACCTAAAACCATGCACTTAGTTAAAAAAAACTGTATTAGATTCAATCAAAGTCTCCCCTCAAAGCCGAAGCTCTCTTATAATAGTTAAAAGAAGCTAATTCTATTTTGAGGGACGAATGCAAAAGACTATAAAATTTATCGCTATTCAATTTTTAAACCTAGCTCTGATCTTTTCAGTTATGTCCCCTGCGCTTCCTACAGTTTTACTTGCTCAAGAATCTTGTAGCTACCCTAATGATGTGGCGATGGATAAAAAGCAAAGGGACTGTTACTCAGATAAATCAAGAGAATGGGTCTGCCGTCTCAACAGATGCGTGACTTCGGCAGAAGCAACCATTGAACGCGAGAAGTTTAAAGAATGTGCAGAGATGGCCGATCCTGATGAAAGAAAAACTTGTCATGATAAATATGCTTCAAATGAAACTGGTGTTAGTGCTGGAGACAAAGGAAGTTCTGCGGATAAGAACCTCGCGACGTTAGGAGTTATAGGCCAATCTATATACGCAGGGATGGCCATTAACGCTACATGGGGAGCTAAGCCTGATGCAAAGAATTTATGTACCTCAAGAAAAATATACTTGGGCGGCGCTGTTATTATGGTCCTAACAGAAATTTATATGCGTATGACGGCCAAAAAGAAGTTTGAAAAAATTGGTAAAAAATATAATTCAGAACAAGCTGACGAAGATGCTTATAACGCTCAATTGAATGCCCTTGAATATCTTAAAGAAGAACAAAATGAAGTCGCTGCCCTGGCTAAGACTAGAAAAAATGCTTACACACTACAAATGGTTGCTTTCACAGCTGCTGCAGGCTTTGCCATTTATGAAATATTTAAGGCAAAAGCGGCGGCTGCAGCTGCTGCTTTGACTGTTAATCCAGTAGCTATGACTGATCCTTGCGATATTTTAAATAATATTCCAGCGCCTACAGATAAAGAAACTGCTTCGATCCTTCTTTTAAATTCTACTCAAGTAGCATGGGCCGCTGGAATTAGTGGAGCTTGGTCTCTTATCTTAAGAGGAATGGCTGCAAAACAAGAAAAAGAGGCTAAAGGAAATGCAAAAGGCGTAGAAGATACAATCGCTAAATTTAAAGATACAATGGCAGGTTCAGGTTATTGTACTCCTACTGCTAGAAATGATCTTGAGAATCCAGAATGTTATTGTTATGAAAATGATGGCAGTAAGAATCAAGACCGAACTAAGTCAAACAAATGCCAAGCGCTTTGGGCCGAGAATGATCAAAACCTTATGGTAGCTGCTACTGACTATAAGGGCAAAGTTGATCCTAAGATGAAGGTTTGTATGCTTGTTAGCGGCCAAGTTGATAAAAAATGTCAATGCCGCCGTATGATTAATAAATCAACCGGTGAGAATGCTTGTTTAAAAGTACCTATGGGAACAAATTCTTTAAGCTCTCTTGGAACGGCCCTTGGTGTACCAGGTCTCTCCTCGGCCGTAAGTAACCTGGCCAATGGAAATACTTCTCTTGGTTCTCTTAACGGCGGTAGTTTAAACAATCAATTATCCAAGACTCGAAAAGCAGCTGACCAAATTATAGCAAAAGTTAATGAAGATAGAAAAGCAGAAGGCCTTCCTGCTATTAATTTAGATTCTGATAGATTAGGAAAACTGGCCCTAAAAAGATTAACGCCTAAACAAATTGCCACAGCTGCTAGTTCAACCCTAGGAAGCCTAGCTTCTTCAGGTCGCCCAACGACGGGGCCACTAGCTGATTCACTTGCCGCAGCAGAGAAATCATCCGGCATTAGTAAAAAAGCTCTTCTTGGTGGCGGTAGTGGCCTTAGATCAGCTAGCTCTTCTAAAAGAGGCGGAGATGATTTTGCCTTTTTAAATAGTGGCGGAGAAAGCGGAAAAGTAATGGGCGCTATGGAAGATAAAAAGTATGATTATAAAGATAATGATATCGTAAAAAATAAAGGCGTCTCCATTTGGAAGGTCATCTCAGCCAGGTATTCTAAGAGTGCTATGAGAAGACTTTTTGGAGAGGATAAATAAGGCATAAAATCTTGAATCAAGAAAGACTAGATCAGTTTACAGGAAGAACTCAAAACCACCTCACCAAACTTAATGAAGACTACCTGGTTCACCAGGAAGTTCTCATTGCGTTTAACTCCCTCAAGCAAGAAGCGGCCATTGAAGGCTTTGACCTAACGGCCATTAGCACCTTTCGTCCCTTTGAAGAACAGCTTCAAATTTGGAATACTAAGGCACAGGGCCAGCGGCCTCTTTTAGGCGATGATGGAAACCCTCTAGAGTTTGATAAATTATCTAAAGAAGAAGTTGTTTTTCGTATCTTAAGATGGAGCGCCCTTCCGGGAGTAAGCCGTCATCACTTTGGAACTGATATAGATGTCATTGATAAAAAAGCTTTAACAGACCCAAGTTATAGAGTTCAATTAGTTCCTTCAGAGTATTCTGAAGGTGGGATCTTTGGAGCACTCTCCTCTTGGCTTGATAAGAGAATAAGCGATAGAGAGGCCTTCGGTTTTTATAGGCCTTATGATGTTGATAGAGGGGGCGTCGCCCCTGAGATGTGGCACTTAAGTTTTAGGCCCATCGCCGATGAGTACTTAAGTGAGTTTAGTTTTGATGTCTTTAAGAAATTCTTAGAAAGCGATGCTTACAAAACAATGGAACTTAGAGACATTGTTCTAGATCATGCCGAGACCATCTATCAGCGCTACGTAGTTAATGTTAATCCTAACTACTAACGCCAACTGATTCTAACCAACCTGTATCTGGGGTAATAAGGCTTCTTTTCTTAAGATCAAAGACCCCTACTTCTAACTCTAGATCTGAGGCCACTGTGCCATCGCTCTTAAGCATTTGCTGATAGAGAACCATGACCTTCTGATTCTTCATCTCTTTAAAGACACTAGTTATCGTGATCTCTTCGCGGTTCTTCAGCTCTCGTTTAAACTTAAGCTTTAACTCTAAGATAACAGGCCCTATCCCCGTGGACTGAATCTTCTTTAGCCCATATCCATTTGCTTCAATAAAGTCCCACCTGGCCTCTTCATAGAGCTCTAAGTAGGTCGCATTGTTAACATGGCCAAAGGTATCAAGGTGTTTTTCAAGTATACGTATAGGGTATTGAAAAGTGGTCGCTTCCATCTCTGCCAGTCCTTATGTACTTTCAGTTGATTATAAAGTTTAGCCACCAATTTAAGGCATCTCTGCCTTAGTTGTAAACCAAAGCGGCTCTCACTTCTCCTTCTATAAACAGGTACTTAAATCCAAATTTCCTCAATATCGAGGCTAAAACCCACTTACTCAAGTTTTTCACTCAAGTAACCGTAAAGGAGAAGTAAAATAGTATGTGAAACTATGAATTGGAAAAGCTATGAAAACAAAACCGACAGCAATCTTTAACGCCCTCCTCATCTTGAGTGCTCTGTTCTTTTCTACAGCAGCCTTAAGTGATCCTATCGTAATTGGCGACCCACCTAGGGTAGTTGTTATGGCAGAGGGTAATGTTCTCGTTTATGCGGACGATAATACTCCACTTGAAGACGATGATGCGGAAGGTTTAACTGAAGCTATGAAGGCTAAAGGCATAGATCCGACCTTAGCTGCAAGCTTTCCAGAACCAGACGAAACTAAAATAGACTTTAAAACAATTACTCAAGCTCAAGCTGATGCTCTTGACCCTGAAATGAAGGCAGCTTACAGAAGATTTCAAGAAGACGCTGCCGAACTTGAACGAATAAAAAATCCAGACGCCATGACTCCAACAAAGATTGGAAAGCTCTTTGAAGAAATTCAGAAGAATATGTCCAAGAATATTAGTGCGACTATGCCTGATGGTGACCTAGTTGAATCAAAAATTAATATTGAAGAGATTGAGCTACAAACTTCTAGCCAGATCCTTGGTAGTGATACAGGTAGCTTTTTGGGAAAATGTGAGATGCTCCTTCCTGACGGGACAACTTGGAAGAAAGTAACAGATAAGGCAAAGAGTGGAGCAAAAGAAGCTCGCATTACTGCTTTTTTTACTGCTTCTTATGGAGAGGTAACCAGACACTTACTAGAAGACTTAAATAACGGTCAAGAAAAGGCTACCAATAGATCTGTTGCGGATATCCTAGAGGATGGTTTAAATGACGCCTATAGAAGAGCAAGGATGATTCAAGAATGTACGGCCCTCGTTTACTTAACATTAAGAGTTGATTACTCTGATGCAAAGGCCAGCTCAGTTGAAGGTGTTGATAATATCAAAAGATCTTTTGATCAAAAGATTGTTGCTAAGAAAAATGGCGTTGAGACTCAGGACTTTCCTGCTTGTAGCAAGGCCATTGATAAATACAATGCTGCTTTTATTGGAGGACAAGCTTTACAAATAGGGCAGAGCTTTCAGTTTCAAGAAGCCTCTATGGACGCTAGTATCACAGCTCAAGAAAATGCCAATGACATAACTTCAGGAATGAAGGCTCAACAAGATATGACTGATGAGCAGGCTAAAATTACAACCACAAGGGCCGCTTTTTCAGGAGCTAAAGGTGCAGCCATGGGGCTCGCCCTAAGCCAAATCCCTACCCTAAAAGAATTAGTCACCGATTGCCAAGCAAAGGTATCAGGCTCGAATATTAGCCCTGCAAGTATACCTTATGAAGCTTTTAAGACTACAATCCGAAATGCAATCTCAACTGCTAATGTGGGTATTACCTTAACCAGAGGTTCAGCTTCTGAGATCGGCTCCGAAGACGCTAGTGAAAGGAGAACAGTTAAATTCAACCTAGTAACGACAGATAGTAAAGGTCAAGTGGTTACAAATGCAGATGATAATAAAGTTATGACTATAACTGCGGATGTTCTTCAAGGTGATCCAAACAAGAAGGCTTGTTCTCGAGTGGCTACTGAAAGAGAAGTTTCTTTGGCCATGAACGAAGTAAGTTGCCGGCAAAAGATTAAGAAGGCCATGGTTGAAGCTGGCGTTGAGATGGCTTCTAATATGTTAAAGACAAAGCTCCTTAATGACCAATCAGATATGATTGGAGACGCGATTAATAATGTTAAGAAATTCGATGAAGATAATGCTGCACCAACCTTTGAAGAGTTTAATGCAGAGATCTGTCAGGCCGACCCTACCCTTCCTGAATGTGCCACTGTTGGGCCCGTCTTTGATAGAGGAAGAGAGTTTAATGGGAATGGAATCAATGTAAGTGGCTTTTCAAGACAAAATACAAGTGCTGGGATTCAGCGTGAAGATTCAAGAGATTCGGTTATTGATTCTGAGTCAAAAAATGAACGTGGCGAAGGGGTTACAGGAGTTGGAACTACTGTTGGGACTCCTGGGAATTCGACGGCCTTTATAGATCCTTCTCCAGGAGCTGGCAGCATGAAAAGAGGCGGCGGCGGCGGAGCTGGTGGCGGCGGTGGCGGCGGAGTTGGTAAAGCAGCTTCTTCCGGCGGTGGCGGTGGCGGTTCAGGTGGCGGTGGATCTCGTGGCGGCGGTGGAGTTACCGGTCGTAAGATTAACTACTCAGGTGGCGGCGGTGGACTCTCTTTTGGTGGCGGTGGAAAAAGCCGGTCTAAAAGAAGTAGTAAGAAAGGTGGAAATCCATTTTCTAAGTTCTTTAAGAATAAAAAAGGTGGCAAGAAAGGTGGAACCCTTAACTTTAGAGGCGTGGCCTCTGTTGGCGGAAAGAAAGACAGCCTATTTGGGATGATCTCTAACCGCTATGGAAAACTTAAAGATGAACGCTTAATTAAATACAAAGCTGGAAAATAAATAAATAAATAAACACGTTTTAAGAGTGAGAATTGAGTAAAAGGGCCTTTCGAATGAAAGGCTTTTTTATTTCCAGAGGCAGGAGCCGAGAGCGCGCGACGTCTTAAGACCCTATAATCATAGGGTTCAAAAAGCTGACACCCCCTGTAAATACTTCAAGACCTATCAAGGCCCGCGCAAGGTCATGATAAAACTAGGTATAAACTAAATAAGGAAAAGACATGAAAATGATGACTGCTCTCGTGGCCCTTAGCTTAAGCGCTTCTGTAATGGCCTCTGAAGTTGATAGCTTCACAGGAAGATTCTCCACTCTTGAGGACTCGCTTTTAAAAGTGAATATCAAAGCGAATGAACTGCTTCAAAAAGGCGTTGAACTCGCCAATCTTGAAGATAAAGGTTGTGATGAAAAGGCCCTCTATAAAGTCTTAAGAAAAAGATTTAGAAATAAATATACAGATGAATTCTCTAACTGGGCCTACCAGACTGAAGATCTTCAAAGAATAAGAACAACAATTACAGAGAGCATCTACCGTGATTGGAAATGGTATCAAGCACCAGTTCCAGGTGGCTGGGCAAGAGTTGTTAATGACCCTTCTGCTTCTATGCTTAAAGTTAATGGCGTCTTTATAGGAGATGATAAGTTTGAGCATTTCTTGGGAAGTGGCTTTGCCTACTTTAAGAAGAACTATCTTAAGAAAAAAGGCATCTCATCAGCTCTTAAGCACGGTTTTAAAGCTGAAACTGGCTATATGGGAGCTACTACCACTGGTGTAATGGCCTATGGCGATTTAACAGCTAATTTTAACGGCATGAGGTTTTGGAATCATATGCTTCAAAAGAATGAAGATATCCTAGGACAAAACAAGGGCCCCTACCTTGCTTGTGAAAACAACGCCTGGGTAAGAGTTGAGAAAAATCCTATTGATTTTAGTAACTATATTGATGACGCTTTTGATGAAGGAATCAATTGTTCTGCTTTTAACGGTGAGAAATTAGTAACAAAGATCAAGGCACGTCTTAGTGAAATGACCATGGATTCAGGAACAACTTTTACTTGTCCTATGGATCAAGACAAACTTAGATCTGTTTGGAAGAAGTACGGAAAGTACGCTCCTTTTTTGATCAACGTCGAAGGTCATAAAACAAAACCTAAGATGAAGTTCGAACAATACATGGAACAAACTCCAGAGTCGGTTGAAGCTAGAACAGGCTTTACGCCCTAAATAAGACTTTTTCTGGGGCCGTAAGGCCCCTCCTTTCACCATAAAGACACCGACTAACCTCCCGTAAATTCATAAACAAAACTGGCAAGCTTATTGAAGTATAGAAACGTAGGAGAACTCTTCAACGAAGAAGAGAACAAGGATGTTTATATGAAAAGAAGTAGCAGAAAAACAGAGTCGGTTGCTCTGGTAATAGAAAGAAAAGACCTTTATATGGCCCTGGAAGGCTTTGTAGTAGTTGGTCTGTTCTTACTCATGTGGAGTTAGATAATTTTAAAAAAGGCTGCTTGTCTTAAAGCTGCCAGGCAAATAGGATTAAAGTTAGGAAGACTTTAATAAAATTAAAAAAGGCGATTCAAGGATGATGAACCAGAATTTAAAGAACATGCTCACTAGTGAGCTCTCCTCGGCGGGTGCATACCTAGACCGACTTTTCCATGCCCTCTATGAGGTGACATTAGTGGGAAAGAATCAGGAGTTCGAAGTTGTTTTATTTGAAAAAGTAGAACAGCTTAACAATCAGTTTAACCGCTGTTTTGTTAGTGAAGACAGTATTGGGAATCATATTTCCATTGAAAGTCCGGTAGAAGCTAGGACCCAAGTACACCGTCTTTATGAAACCCTCCCCTTACTTATGAACTGCATCGGCAATGAGACTCCTTGGATGGAGAAACTCACAGTCTTTATCAACTCTAGTTATCAACTAGCTTTTTATATGCATAAACATTTAAAGGATCATGCAGAAGTTGATGTTCAAGTTCCAAGACTAAATATTTTAGAAGTTGAAGAGATCGCTTCTATTTCTCATGTTGTTAAAGAAGAGGTTAAGGCAAAGAGCGAACTTGGAAACTTAACTTTAGTTCATTCAATCGACGAGATCTTTGAAGAAGAAGAGCCTGTTGTAAACTACCAACTCTTTAGCCTGCCTTTAGAGTCAGTCAAAGAGTTTGGTTTTGCAAAGAACGGAATGCTCTCTTCTTTAATTCAACAAAGAAAAAAGAAATACCAAGAGGACCTTCATGCTGGTCATCAGGCCATCTTCGAAAAAGACTTTGATAGGGCCCTGACCCATTTTAATAAGGCCTTAAATTATGTTGAAACTGCTGAAGTCTTAACTCTTATTGGCTGGGCCTATTCCTTAATGGAAGACTTAGAACAAGCTAAGAGTTATTGCTTAAGAGCGATTCAAACTGACGCTGACTATGGCCCTCCCTATAATGATTTAGGCTCATACCTTTTAAACGAAGGTCAGATTGAAGAGAGTCTTAAGTGGTTTGATATGGCCAAGAAAGCTGTCAATTATCAAAATAGAGAATACCCTTATATCAATGCCGGTAGGGCCTGGATGCTTAAAAAGAACCTTACTCGCGCCCTTGATGAATTCTCAAAAGCACTAAGCATTGCCCCTTTTAACGAAGAGCTTCACTCTACTGTAGAAAAATTAAAGAAGTCGATTCATAAGTCGACGACTAAAATAAACAGAGCGACTCTCTTGAAAAAGCCTGAACTTCCCCATACTCTTAAAGAAGTGACAAATGAGCACCCGGGAAATTTAAACTAAGAAGGCAAGATGTCGATTACGGCTAAAACATTAAATAAATACTTAAAGAAACTCCTCACTCCAGAGGAGTTTTCTGATTATGGCCCTAATGGATTACAGATTGAAGGCGCTTTAGATATTAAGAAGATTGCCTTTGCCGTCTCTGCCACAAAACATTCAGTTGAAAAAGCTGTTTTAGAAAAAGCAGATGCACTGATTGTTCATCATGGCCTGTTTTGGAAGTTTCATGGAACAAGAACCCTAACCGGTCCTTTTGCTAAAAGAGTTCTTCCTCTCGTTAAGAATGAAATCAATCTTTTCGCTTATCACCTACCTCTAGACGCTAACTTAGAAGTAGGTAACGCAGCCACAGTGGCACGCAAGATTGGCTTAGAGAATCTTGTGCCCTTTGGTGATTATAAAGGCTCCCCTACTGGCGTAAAAGGAAAGTTTAAGACTCCTCAAGACCCCTTACAATTAAAGGCCCTTTTAAAGACTGAACTCAATCACGATATAATTCATTCAAACCCAGAAGAAGTCACAAAGATAAGCTCTATGGGTATCATCACTGGCGGCGCTAATGGAGATTGGGTCAAGGCCTTGCGTGCAGGGCTTGATTCATACTTAACAGGTGAGATCTCAGAACACGATTGGCATGAAGCAAAAGAAAGTGAAGTTCACTTCTTCGCCGGTGGTCACCACGCTACTGAGCAATTTGGCATTCAGGCCGTGATGGAAAAAATAAGGGAGGACCATGCCTCCCTTGAACTCTTCTATATTGATTCAGAAAACCCAGCTTAGGATTACTCTCCGCCGAGTCTTGGTGCAAGTCTAGACTCACAACAACCTTGTAGGATTCTTCCTTCGATATTCGCGAAGATCTCATACTGGTAGTTAAAGTCACTCATACCATCGCTGCAAAATGATCTGTACGTTCCATCTGTCTTTGAGACAAAGGCAGTGGCCGTATCTTGTCCACGAAGGCCTTTCTTAGCTTTGAAGAAACGAACTGAAAGATCATTTGAAGTCGTCTTAACTTTTAACTTCTTATAAACTTTTGTATCAGCATCATCTCCACTAAAGTCATCAAAAGAAATCTTCTCACTTGATTCATTAATAGTTAGGTTCCAAAAAGGTTCTGTTCCACCACAATTTAGTGTTTCTGCTTTAAGACCTGAAATAGAAAGGGCCAAAAATGCCACAACGAATAGGTTTCTCATTATTTCTCCAAGGTTAGTTACCGAGGATTCATATCAACCCGAATATGGCCTTAGAAGAGTATTGTAATTTCTATAAGCTCTCAACCAAGTAGTTCAAGGTCTGCTCCACAGCAGGACTTTGGGTGCGACTACCGAGGTAAGCCACTGAAATAGCGTTTTGAAGCGGCTTTCCAGAGCCCTTGTAGACATGAAGCTTATGCCCTAGCTCTTTGAACTTAGTCACTACGTGGGTGGGAAGGATCCCTACTCCAAAACCAGCACAGATCATTTGGGCCATGCCCTGAACATCCATCAAGGATGCCTTAGTTCTTCCTTGAAAGTTAGGCAGCTTTAAATGGTGCTTAAACCAAGACTTTAGGACAGGAGCATCTTCTATATAGGAAATATAATCAAGGTCATCAAAATACTTCTTAGAGCCGCTAACAGGTCCATGACTTTTAACATAATCCTTCGAGGCACAGAGGTTTAAGGTTTCATGGGCTACTTTTTGAGAGCGAATCTGTTTATCAAGGCCAAAGGTATCGACAAAAGCAAAGTCAAGTTGTCCCTTTAAGATAAGGTTATTCATATCACTGGCATGGCCATAGACAATCTTAAAGGTAAGACCACTTTGAGCGAGTCCCCACTTTGCAAGAAGAGGAAGGATCACATTATTTCCATACTCAATAGGAACACCGATAACCACTCTTCCATTCAAGCTTTGATCAGCGTCTTTAATATCAACTAAGGTTTTTTCAATATCGTATAGGCAAACGCTCGTTCTCTTAAAAAGCTCATGGGCCTTATGAGTTGGAACAGGTCTTTGCTTAACTCTATCGAATAATTTTACTTCTAAGATCTCTTCAAGGTTCTTAATATTTTGAGAAACACCTGATTGTGTCATATGCAGTTCTACCGCTGCCTTGGTCATTGAGTTTTCTCTATAAACACATTCAAAGACTCTTAAGAGATTTAGATTTAGGTTATCAATAAGCATTCTTATCCCTTAAGTTTTAATGAAAGAGTTAAAGTAAACTTAGCCACAGGCTCGTCCCCTTCTAGGCTCGGAACAGTAGCAATCACTTCAACAGGCATATTCATTCTCTCACCTGATTCTGCTACCTTTTGAACAAACTCTGCGATCTCCGCCCCTTGGGTATTTCTAAAGATAGTATCCCCTTCGGCCCGCTTTAAGAATTCAGCATTAAAGTCTTTAAAAGAGAGCGAGATATTCTTACCACTCTTTCTAATATGCTTCATGGCGGTTAGGCCCCCAGCGCAATCAGCAGCTGCGCAGAGAACACCAAAGTACATTGAATTTAAATGATTCTTAGTCTTTCTTGTTAAAGGAACTCTAATTTCACAAACTTCATCAGTCATCTTCTGAACAACTGGGCTTATGAACCAAAGCATAGGAATCTTTGTTAGTCCAAAGAGCCTAATCATTGCAGTATCTTTAAAAGAATCTGGAACTTGATCCATAAAGCTGCCTACTAATCTATTCACGTTCTTAGTCACTACGTCTTTCATGATAACCCCTTATCCTTTTAACTCATTGATTCGTTGATCGCCTGCTAAAATAGCTTTTTTCCAAAGTGCTTCAAAACCGTCTGCCTCAATCGAACCTAAAACTTTTTCCGTCACTCCATTCTTTGATGTAACTTGTGATCTAAGTTCAAGTGGGCTTGATTCAGACTTTGACATTAGTATACTTGATCCTAGGATGGTTTGCTTAATAACAGCCTCAGCTTCTTCTTGAGAGAAGCCTCTCCCCTCAAGTTCATTAGTTAAGACTCTTGCTAGTTCAAAGACATAAGCCGGTCCTGAGCCACTAAAGCAAGTGATGGCGTCTATCTTTTCTTCACTACCAACAACAATTGTCTTTCCAGAAGTTTTAAAGAAACCTTCAACTGTCTCGGTATTTTCAACATTATCAAAGTAAAGTGCGTGAAGCCCCTCTCCTACAAGAGCAGGAGTATTAGACATCACTCTTACGATTCTTTTACTTCCTAAATGTTTTCTAATTGTTTTAACCGAAGTCCCTGCGAGTAAAGAGATGACTATAGTCTCTTTATCTAACTGGTCTTTGAATCCAAAAGCAAATTCTTCAAACTGCTGTGGCTTCATTCCAAGAACTAGATAATCAACCTTAGGGAGGTCTTTGAGATCTCGGTATGCTTTTCCAGACTTAAGTCTTGCTAACTCTTCTGCCCTCGTAAAGCTTGGAGTATAAGTATGAAGATCAACTCCATCAATCTTTGAAATTACTGCCGTGGCTAAGTTACCACAACCAACTACTGCCATTTTCATAAATTAAGATCCAATGGCGCTCCATGCCTCATCGTATTCACAGCAAAAGAGCGAACCCATACAAACTGCTCACAGATTCGCTTAAAGTTCTCTAAGTTGGGAGTGTCATAAGGAGTTAAGACTTGTCTTACTCTTTTCTCATCCTTAACTTCTAAGTGAAGTATTTCTAACATCTCTTCAAGGGTCTCAAGAGGACCATCAAAGATAAGACTTCCAACAAGGGGGTTGTTTAATGATTTTAACAAGGTCTCTCTTCCCACTAAATGAACTTGAAACTGCTGTTCTTCCATGCCTGATTGGATAAAGAATCCTTGAACCTTTCGCCACCAATTAAAAGATATTTTATTTCGCGCAAAGACCGTAACCCCACTTCCAACACTTAAGGCCCCAAGGACATTTAAGAGGTTTGGAAAATATGACCTTCTCTCATAAGCAGTTACAACAACATGCTCTTGAACCATGGAGTAATCATTAAAGCTTAACTGTCCTGGAATGATCCTGTTCTTATGCTCTTTTTCTTGAAACCCCGGTAAACTCTTTCTCATCCATTTATGAAATCGATTTAAGATGATCTTATCGTCGCCATAGATGCCATGATACAAAGACTCAAAATGTTCAAGAAGATGAGCTGTGCCAGCGTAGATGATCTTCGCCCTATCATGGCAGGATAGACTAGATCTTCCCGCTAACTCTATATTTTCAACGCTTCCCACTTCATCAGGAGTCATCGAAGAGCTAAGCGGTCTTTTAACCTTTGTATGAAAGGCCTGAAGGTAGGACTTACTTCCGGCCTTTGGTCCAGTACCGCTTAACTTAAAGCCACCAAAAGGCTCAATTGCTACGCGGGCACCAGTGATGGTTCTATTGACATAAAAGTTTCCACATTCAAGTCTATCGGCAAACCAATCAATATCATCTTGAGATTGAGAAAAGATTCCACCTGTTAAGGCGTAGTCCGTAAAATTAAAGAGTGAGACGGCTTCTTCGTTTGTATCAAAGCCTATTATATGAATAACGGGACCAAACAATTCTTTAACAGCAAAACTCGAAGGTTCTCTAGCTTGTTTAGAATCAACTTCTATCAAGACAGGCCCTACGCAATACCCAGGTAGGTCCTCACCACTTCTATCTATATGAACAATGCTTGAAGGCTCATTTGAGGCTTCAATCACTTGTCTTTTTAATCTTAATTGATCAAATTCAGTAATGATCGGGTTTACTGCTGTTGAGTAATCATAGGCGACGCTAACCTTGAGATCTGCAATAGCTTCTTTAAGCCTCTCTACAAGGCGGGCCTTTACAGAGTTATCAACAATAATCCTAGAGCAAGCGGAACATTTCTGACCAGCATGAGCAAAAGCAGAATAGAGAATACCAGAGACGGTTTCATCGAGCTCAGCATTTGCTGTAACGACAACAGCATTCTTTCCACCCATTTCTGTAATAACTTTAACCGGAATCTTTAGATCATAAAGCTCATTATGATAAACCCTCTTTCCGGCGGTTTTAGAGATATGCATACCGACATCTTTAGATCCGGTAAAAACAATCCCTGCAACTCTTGAATCTTCAACCAAAGTTTGACCAACAGTTTCCCCTGGTCCTGGAGCGTGAATAAGGACATCTTTTGGAAGTCCCGCTTCTATAAAAAGGTCTGTAAGAACTGCGGATATAAGCGGAGTTTGCTCCGCTGATTTTAAGATGACGGTATTACCTGCGACTAAGGCAGCACTAACCATGCCACAAGGGATCGCCAGCGGAAAGTTCCATGGAGCGATGACAGCGACGACACCTCGGCTGCCAAATTTTTCGCTTCCTTTATGAACCCATGCTTCTTCTCTGGCATAAAAATTTAGAAAATCGATGGCCTCATCAACATCGGCCAGCCCTTCAGCAATGGCCTTCCCTGCCTCAAAACAGATCAGAGCACAAAGCTCTAACCTCTTGGCCAGCATAAGATCTGCCGTTTTAGTTAAGACAGATGAACGTTCAAACCATGAAGACGCTGCCCATGAACCATCTTTATAAACTTCATGAGATCTATCAATGGCCTGTAGAGCAATTTCTTTATTGGCAAAATTAATCTCACCTACAATCAACTTCGGGTCTGAAGAACACTTCAAACTAATTCTATCTCCATTACTAAAGAATGGGTTTTCATAGAAATGCCCTAATCTTAGATTCTTAAATTCTAAGATGGCCTTATCCATCCATATTCTTTCAGAATCTAGATAAGTAAGAACAGGAGGAATATTAAAGTATTCCTTGGTAAGGGATTGCTGAGATTTATCTCTCGTCAATGTCCCTTGCAGAATCTTATCGGCATGCACCTGCATAGGGCTTTGAATCTTAGAGACCTTTTTATGGGACCTCATGATAGTGAGAACACCAACTTGTGAAGAGTTCTCCATGATTCTTCTTACTAGGTAGGCCATCCCTACTAGTAAGGATCCAATAGGAACATAGTTTCTTACTACCCAGCCCATATCGGCCATGGCAGTTGAGAGCGCCTCATAAGTCATATGTAAGCATTGATGTTCAATAACAGGAATATCTTTAAAATGTTTCTGTCTTAGAACTTCAGCAAAACAATGATCAGAAAAATTATGCGAGGCCAAGCAAAGTTGAACATGAGGATTACTCTCCATTATCTTTACAACCAGTTGCCTAAAATGAATATCGGTCTCTTCTTTGTTTAAAAACTCAGGAGCATTAAAACTATGAGCATCTGCTTCTACGGTTTCAGCATCCCAGTAAGCTCCCTTGACGAGCCTAATAGGCATCATCAAGCCTCGCTCTTTAGCTAGATCAACAATGTCATTAAGATGTGTATAAGCGTCTCTTAGATAGGCTTGTACAACGATCCCTGTCCCTGCATAGTTACTAAGGTCTTTTGTTTCAAGAAGGACTTTCTTATATATTTTAAAGACAACGTCTCTGTAATGATAATGTTCAGCGTCTATATTGATAAAGACTTGATGTTCACGGGCTATTAGTAAGATTTCCTTTAGCCTTGGAGCGACGAGATCATATGTATAATCAAAGGCCTCTGGTTTAAAGTCACTACAAAGGGCAGAGACTTTAATTGAGACATGGGCCCTTTCGATGCCAGCGTCATTTCTTGACCCCTTAATAATATGCAGACTAAAGCCTCGGATAAGTTTTAAGACTTCGTCTTTATAATGATCAGCTTCTTTTTCAGAGACAACTAACTCTCCTAGTTGATCAAGAGTGACATCTCTGCCTGTTTTAAAAAGCGCCTTAAAGCCTGATTCAGCTTTTTCAATATTCTCGCCAGCGATGAATCGTTTCGCCATTAACTTAACAGCTGTTCTCACGCCCCATGACAAAGGTCCCGCTGGGACTAGCTTTAAGAAATGATACTTTACTTTAGCTGCCAGGTAGATATGACTTGGAAGAGGGCTTTCTTGACCAACCTTTTCTAAGAGCCTGGCCTTTTCATTATCAGTTAATAATCTTCTTATTGATTCAAGGAGAATCCTCTTCACTTCGTTTCCGCTAGAGTCATGATCTAAACTAGGAAGGATGGCCAAGAACTTTAATAAATGAATCCTTAGTAAGGCGAACTGCGCCGTTAACCCTAATCCATAGTCAGAGAACTTTTCAAAGAGGCTTGGTGAATACTTATTAACCTTTATTAAAAGTTTATCAACAAGCTTTGATGACTCTTCTTCAAGTTCAGTATATTTCTTGTCCTTGCCTAAATCAGGCAATGACCCTTCATAGGTTACCCAATCGATAATACTTGGAAAGTCCTGTGGGTTTAAGAAGGCCACTTTCTCAGCGTGGGCCCTCAGAGAAACTAATTCACTGAGCTCCCCATATTGAAGAAGAAAAAGCTCTTCGTTTAACCTTGGAGTATAGAGCCTAATCTCTTTGGCTTTGAAGAAATACCCCACTAAAAAAGGGCAAGTCTTTAAAGTAACTTGTTCTCTAAAGTCATTAAAACTTGAATCTGTCTTTCTTTTAAAAACATCAGAGATATAAGAGTCTACTGAGTCTTCCTCCGTCAGAATCAAGCTTGAGAAAGTCGAAGGGAAGAAAATCTTCCAACCAGAGAATGGCAAGGCCTTCTCTATGATCTTGGGAGCGAATCCATGAGTCTTAGTCATTAATTATCCTACTTAAGTTTGCACAAGATAATTACTATAATGAAGAGGATTTGTATATTAACACAGAGCAGGATTCGCCATTAAAAGAACATGACTAAAGAGTTAGTGAAGGGTGTCAGCAACCACTTCCATGGCCGCTTGAAAGTCATCCTGATTGACGACTCTAGTGGCAAACTTACGAGATGGTTCAACAAACTGATCATGCATAGGCTTAACCTGAGCTTGAAATTGCGCCTTGACCCCTTCAGGAGTTCTTCCTCTTTCAAGTACATCCCTCTTTAAGCGTCTTTCATAACGGAGGTTCTCATCGCAATCGATAAAGATGGCGCGGTCAAAATGTGGTCTTAGAATTTCTTGAGAGAGGATAAGGATGCCATCAACTAAGATGATCTCCTTACTATTAAACTTTTGAACTTCACTCAATCTAGAATGAGTAGCAAAGTCATAAAGAGGAATTTCAACATCCTCTCCTGCCTTTAACTTTTTTAAGTGCTCCCCCATTAATTTGAAATCAAGGGAATCAGGATGATCAAAGTTAACCGCCCCTCCATCTCGATCAAAGCGGGAAGATTGATCGATATAATAAGAGTCTTGATACATAAGACCACAACGATCAGCGCCAATCTCATCGAGAAGATCCCTTGCAAAAGTTGTCTTGCCCGAACCTGATCCCCCTGTAATGGCTATGATCGTTATCTTATTCATTAGTTTGAATGATAGAGTCTGTTACCTGCGTCTCCTAGACCAGGAAGAAGATAACCATCAGCTGTTAGGCCCTCTTCTTTAGAAACACCATAAACTTCAACGTCTGGGTGAAAGTGATGAAGCCTCTCTAATCCTTCAGGAGATACTAAGATACAAAGCATCTTAATAGGCCCAACTTCATATTGCTTAAGCCTATCAACACAAGCGATGGCCGT
This sequence comes from uncultured Halobacteriovorax sp., assembly GCA_913061265.1. GTDB lineage: Bacteria > Bdellovibrionota > Bacteriovoracia > Bacteriovoracales > Bacteriovoracaceae. The sequence continues at coordinate 210,352 of CAJXVS010000008.1, forward strand.
GTCAGCCGTTGCCAGAAGTGGATCGGCTAAAAGAATAGGTCTTCCCTTCGCATCGTCTGGTAACTTGAAATAGTACTCAACTGTATTTTTAATAAATTTATCTCTATAGATTCCAATATGTCCGGCACTAGCAAAAGGAAGCAAAGAAAGAAGCCCATCAAGCATTCCATTTCCTGCTCTCATGATAGAGACGATGATTGGGTTCTCTAAAATCCTATCAACATTGGCCGTAGCAAGAGGTGTCTCAACAGTCATGCTTGTGACTTTCATTTCTTTAGTGGCTTCGTAGGCCAAGAGCCTACTCATTTCCTTAATGATAGAGCGAAACTCAGCTGAGCCTGTATTCTTATCTCTTAAGAAACTTAATTTATGTCTTAAGACCGGGTGATCTACTAATTTAAAATTACTCATATCTATTCCTTTATTTAAAATACTGTTCCATCTGACTTTAAGTTAAGCGGTGGTCCACCGTCTTCTCTTAAAGCTTTCGCTGTTTTTCTTCCGGCCCACCAAGTTCCGCCCTCTAAGACTTTCGCCAAAGGAAATTCAAATGGTTTCTTGCCGAGGGCCTTTTGTACATGAGTACCAACTCTATCTAAAAGTTGCACTGTCAAAGCGCGCCATTCAATAATCAACTCACTACCAGGCTCATGTTCTATCTTTAACATTTCAGGGTCTTTTAACTTGATGACTTCTTTATCTAAAAAGAGACCGCCGTTACGGTACTCCGCAAGGCCTGTTAACTCTTCTGCTCCCCAGATATCGACTTCAGCTGCCATGATAGGCTCTACCATAGAGTAACTAAGCCACTGTGAGAGTTTATGAAAAGGCACAAGGGACTCAAGAGAATCTGGCGTTCCAAGAGCACTATGATGCCAAACATCACCTAGGTTTACTTCCCCTAGGTGAATCCTTCCAGGCCAAATAGGACCGAGTCCTAATAAAACGGCTTTAAGAAGATCTCTTGCTTCAAATTTCATTCCGTGTTTTTCAATTAAGTAATCTAAGATATTTCCGGGTCTTCCCTCTTTAAAAATCTCAGAGTTCTCAAGACAAGTCTTACCTAAACTCTTAAGAAGAGTCAGTCTTCCTTCTAATCCAATTATGGGGTTCGCCTCTGTGACTTGAAAACCTTTTAAAAGATCCTCTGCTGTAACACTTAAAAGCTTTTCACCATCGACTCTATAAGGAGAATCTGTTTTAGAAAACAAGCCGCCATTGAACATATCAAGTGAGGCGATTGCAAGACCTTCAGAGCGAGAGAATTCTTTTCCCGAACTTTCTTCTTTATAACGCCAACCCATACCTGCCCCAGCATCTAGTAAAACAGAAGTGATAACAAGGTCTAGCTTAAGCCTAGCTTTTTCTAAAAGGTCTTCTTTAACAATCTTGTCATTTAAAGCAGCGACTCTATGAAGGCCTCCGACATTAAAATGTCCCCATCTAGAATGAAAGGGAATATCAAGATCAGGGTAGTTCTCTTGAATAACATCCATAACAAACATGGCCGTCTCTTCAATCTTTGACTCATCTAAGTCAAAATACCCTTCTCCATCTAGGGCCCTTTGATAAAGCTTACCAGTTCTTTCACGGATCGCTTTTGGGCTTAAGAGAAAATCTATATCTTCTTTATTAAATTCAAAGCTCACTACTCTTCTCCATCTTCTAATTCTCTACCCTGAAGCTTATCAAGACCTTTCTCATCCATAATTTCATCGTCAGTAAAGTAACCAGCTGCTTTTTTCGCTTCGATTTCAACTTGAGCATCAGCTGGAACTAACTCTGAAGGAATTGAGAGTCTATTCACGACTTCAATACCAGAGCCAACAATAGCGTCGTATTTCATATTACTCATGGAGTGTAGGTTATGAATCTTTTTGATACCAAACCAGTTAAGAACATCAGGCATAAACTCTTGAAAACGAGCATCTTCAACACCCGCAACACATTCAGTTCTGTAAAAATAATTAGAGGCTGAGTCTCCGCCCTCTTGTCTTTTACGAGCGTTATAAACGAGAAACTTAGTCACTTCTCCAAGGGCGCGCCCTTCTTTTCTAAAATAAACAACAATACCAACTCCGCCACGTTGAGCCGTTCTAGCGGCATCTTCGATCCCATGAGTCAGATAAGGACGGCAAGTACAAATATCTGATCCAAAAACATCAGAGCCATTACACTCATCGTGAACTCTACAAGTCAGTTCAATATCTGGGTTTGATAGATCATCAGGGTTCCCAAAGATATAGGCCGTGCTTGAACCAATTGGCGGAAGAAGAACCTTAAGATCGGGTCTTGTGACAAGCTCTGGAAACATGCCCCCAGTTTCTTGGAAAAGAACCTTTCTAAGCTCACCTTCGTCCATATTAAAACGCTCTGCAATTCCTGGTAGGTACCAAACAGGCTCAATAGCAACCTTAGTTACTTTAATATCCCCTTCTTTAGTTACGATCTTTCCGTCAATAGGAAGACGCCCTTCCCTAATCGCTTCTTTGATCTCTGGAATCCCAAGTCTTGCCTGTGTAACTGCGATCGTTGGGCGAACATCAACGCCACCTTCAAGAGACTTAGTAAAATGCTCATTGATCTGGGCTCCCCAGGGATCAATAGAGACGATCTTTTTAGGGTCTTTCCATGATTCGTGAGGGCCAATTACTGTTGTTGCGTGAGTGTTTACAAGATCAGCTACATGATCTTGCGGGAAACTTCCCGTTGCAATAGAAAGAGCGCGGTAGACTGTATAAGAGCCACTATGAGTTCCAATTGCATTTCTATTTCCTTTATCAGAGATAGTCGCCACGATCGGTCCACGAACCTTCGGGTCTTCAGCTCCCCAATTAACAGGGGTGCTTTCTTTATAGATTTGATTTGAGTGGCTTGTTAGCACCACATGGCTTGCGCGTTTCATTTTGTCTTCCATAATATTTCCTTAACTCATCCAATTAGAATCTTTTTGGGATTCCCACTTGGTCGTGATCTTTTTCATATCACTCCAAAAATTTAAACTATTTGTTCCTGTAATATCTCCGTGACCGAACTTTGAGTGGTTGATACCACCAAAACTAAAAGGCTCTCGAGGAACAGGAACTCCAATATTCACGCCGACCATACCAGCACTTGCTGCACTTACGACTTTTTCTGCAAGAGAACCGTTTGTAGTAAAGACACTACAAGCGTTTCCATAATCATTTTCATTTTCAATCTTCATGGCTTCAGAAATGGAGGCCACTCTCACGATTGAGATAATAGGCCCAAAGAGTTCTACCTTTGAGGCCTCACTTTTAGGATCAACATTATCTAAGATAGTAGGACCTAACCAAAAACCACCTTCTTTTCCAGCGGGAGCTTTAAATTTTCTTCCATCAAGAAGAATAGTTGCTCCTGCTGCTTCCGCTTTAGAGATGGCGGCATTTAAGAACTCAACTTGCTCTTTTGTAATGATGGCGCCCATATCTAGGCCCAAGGTCATAGACTCTGCTCGCTTTTTGATAGCTGCAATTTGTTTTTCAACATCGCCTACGGCAAGTAAGACAGATGCCGCCATACAACGCTGGCCTGCACAACCCGTAAAAGAATCAGCGATCCCGCGTCCAGCAATCTCTGGGTCAGCGTCGGGAAGAAGCACGATATGATTCTTAGCTCCACCTAAGGCAAGAACTCTTTTTCCAAGTGCGGCCGCTCTTGAATAAACAAGACCAGCAATCTTAGAAGAGCCTACAAAACCTACCGCCTTAACTTCTTTATGATCAATAATAGAATTAACGGTTTCGACACCGCCATTTAAGATGGTGAGAACTCCGGCCGGAAGACCCGCTTCTTTGAAAGCTTCCCCAATATAAAGACTTGTAATAGGTGTCTTATCTGAAGGCTTCCAAACGTAGGCATTTCCTAAAGTAATAGCGATAGGAAGAGTCCACATTGGAACCATGGCAGGAAAATTAAAAGGAGTAATATTGGCGATAACACCAAGAGGTTCTCTTCTGTATTCACAAAAAACACCACGAGAGACCTCCATTCGTCCCCCTTGATCTAAGTTTTGAAGCGAGATGGCGTATTCAAGGACTTCAATTCCTTTCATGATGCCGGCTTTTGATTCCCCTAGGGTCTTTCCATTTTCTAAGCTTACAATCTGAGAGATCTTATCGATGTCTCTTAAGAGGATCTCTCTAAGATTAAACATCACTGATGTTCTCTCTTTTAAAGGAGTCGCTCCCCAAGTCTTAGAGGCCGCACTTGCTTTTTCTATGGCCTTGTTAACAAGGGCTGATTCACAGGCCTTACCACTACCTACAACTTCCCCATTATAAGGGCTTTCAATATTATACTGAGACCCTGATCCAGGGACCCACTCTCCACCTATAAGGTGACTTACTTGAATTGCTTTTTCAGGCACTTGAATATCATTCATATCCATATCCTCTCTATAGTCTTTTTTAGGAAAGAGAAAATTCTAAGATTTTGGGATAGGAGTGTCTACCTATTATCATAGCTTTGACGTGACGCAGTATAAATAAAGCTTATATTTGTTATACTGTGCCAATTTCTTCGTAGCCTTTTGGCCTGCCCCTTTGTAGAAATCCCTAAAATGACTATGAACATCAAAGGATCTTTATGAAGTACTTAACACTTGTACTATTACTTTCACTCTCGATTACGACAGCTTTTGCTAATAACTTAGAGCAAGATCCCGCGCAGGTTAAGTGTGATGATGAACTTAAGCGTTGTACTTATGTCAGTCAAAATATCACGGCCCGCCAATTAGTAAGCCGTATTAATTCAATAATGTTCCCTGCCTCAATCCTTACACCAAAAGAAGGCTATATTAATGTTGAGAGTTTAAAAAAGATCAACTTCTGGTTAGAGCAAGTCGAATTGAAGACGCGTTTTATTGCCCTTCTTCCCCTATTAGATTCTTTTGAAGAATTCAATCCATCAGCTCTTGTTCAACTGACCACTGAGATCTATTCCGTTTCAGAATTAGGCTTTAGTCATTTAAGCGCAGAGATTGCCTCTGCTTCAACTGACACAGGTGATGCCACTGACGTTGACCTGTCTTCTCTTGGGGGCGGAACAATCGAGCTTGCTCTTAAGCTAGGATCTAATTTACTTGGAAGTGTTCTTGGGACAAAGGTTTCAAGACAAGAGATAACTCAAGTTGAAACAATCACTCAGTTAATTCCAAACCTCTCAGATATAAGCTACTCCCACGGATCGACAGTATTTATCTCTCCTTCACCTGGGATTGTTAAAGAAGCAAAAGCTGGTGTTACCATTAATGGAACTGTCTCAATTAATAAGTTTGATTCAGAACTAGTCGTTCTTAAGAACTATAATTTTAACTACGGAGTTATCAACTCCACGACTGAAGGTGAAACGATGGCGCCTGTGACTATGCTATCGATTCAAAACCCTCAGCTCTACCTAGTTAAAGATACGGCAACTATGGTCGTCAGCACTCATACCGTTCGAGAAGAAAGTGGACGCCAATGGGGATTAGGTCTTTTTGGAAGAAGTAAAGATAAGCTTCGTTCAAAATTGATGATCGTAACAAGAGCTACTGCCTTTAGCTTTGTTGATTATATAAGACAGCTTAAAAAGCTCAGAAGATTAGAACTTCATAGAGAGTTCTCAGAGTTAGAAATCAATTCTTTTCCAAGTGATAGCCTTTCATTTAAAGAGGCCCTAAGCGTGCTTAAGCCTTACTCTCTTCAGACTCCTTCAGGACAGAAGATCTTAGGTTTTAAACTCGACAAGGATTTTGCCAGACAAAATAATATTAAGAAAAGTGTTGAAGTAGAAATCAAAGGCGGCGGAATCAAACAAGAGGCTATTCTTACAGTAGAGAACCTTATGCTTTCAGGCATAAAGTTTAATCCAGTGGGTCTTCGCTACTTAGATAAAAAGCTCATCACTTTTAAGATTGAACTAAAAAAATTCGGTGGCTCACGCTCTGATCGAGTGAAGTTAAAGCTTTATTATAACCCAAGAACAAATTCCTTTATTGAGGAGTAGCCTTGAAACTACTCTCAATTCTTTTTATTCTTAGTTTACTCCCTGCTTATGGGAAAGGTCTTCCATCGAAGGCCTTTAAAATTGATGATATTATTAAAGAATTTAGAGGCCAATTAGAACTTAAAGTCTCAGAGCTTCAAAAGAACTATATCACTCATAAGAAGGGAAGATTCGCCTCTTTTAAGAGTCACGAAGATAGTACCTGCAGTTGGGTTAAAGCCGCTGCTGGTGAGACCCTCTCAAAGATTCAAATGAGCATTGATAGTGAAGAGAACCGCTTAACAGAATCCGTTTTCTATACTGGTTGTCATAATCAGTTAAACTTAAAAGAATTGGTTGTTACAACAGGAACAGATTTAAAACCTATTAGCGAGAGAGAGCTTTTTGAGGGTCAGCGTAGCTTTGACTTAAAGAAAAATGAAGAGAGTCGTTACTATAGTTTAAGGGCCTGGGATGACCAGGAGCTCTTTAGGCTTACTCTTAGAAGAGTTGGTACTGGAAAAGTGGCTGAATTCTTTATTCGTGAACAGCGTTTTATGAACATGAGTTTAAGCGTTGAAGAAAAGACAACTAAAGTCACTTATACTTTTTATCCTTATAGTATTAAGTATGAAAGAAAGCATTCTTCATGGAATATCAATAGAGGGAGATCCACTTATAGCCTAAGCGCTGTAAAATCTCCTACAAGAGAATATTACTTGGATTCTATTTTTCAAGAAATATCTGGTTCAACCTTTCAAACCTATTTTAGCTTTAGTGTTCTGCAAAACTCCATCGCCAGAGTGTCCTCATTTATAAAGTGGCATCTCTTTATTTTTCCGAGCACAGAATTTGCTTCAGGCGGAGTTCAAAGCCCAAGATTTTTAGACGAACTACGATTGACCTTTAATAGGCTCTTAAGCAATACCGATTTAAACCTCGTTAGAAACTTGATTCAATCTTATATCCGCTTAATTGAAGAAGGCGTCATCAAAATCATTGATAACAGGTCAGACGAGGAATGAAGTTTTGTTTCTTTCTTCTCGTTTTTTTTAGCTTCTCACTACAGGCGAAATTACCTTCAAGCCTACCGAATTTTGACAATATTAACTCAATCTTATTCAAAGATATAAAGGATTATATGTTTCAGGTTTTAGTAAAAACCAGGCTCTATGAATTTGATAATAATTGTAGGCTTTATAAGTATCAAAATATTAGGGTCATGAACTCAGATCGAGATATGCTCTTTTGTCTAGAGACAATTGTTGAAGAAGAAAAGATCACTCAAGTTTTAAGAGTAAAGATAGATAATCAAAAGGCTGGCAATATAAAACTGATTCATGAAGGTGAAAAAAGAAAGGCCATAAGTTTTGATCAATTTATCAATTTTCAAATTGGCCCACCTGCTAAAGGAGCAAAGACTTCCTTCTTTTTTGATCATTCAACATTTGGTCTTATTATTGATAGAAGAAGAAATGAGGAAATCCTGAAGGCCTTCATGCAGCTTGATGATTTTAAGATTGAGATTACTGAAGACGGCCTTATCAATAATAGATATAGAAACTATTTACTTACCTGCGGTAGTTGTGAAGGAATCTCTTGGTTAAAAGTTCAAGAAGATGATTCTCAATTAAGGTACTTTTCAGGTAGTAGTGCTACAGAGGTTACGCCATCTCATTTTGGTGAATTAATGGGATTTTTTATAATCCGCCCTTTTTCTCAATTAGGAAGTCAGTTTAAAGATGCTCTTGTCTTTGAATTAAATTGGCCAGGACTAGATTAGAAAACTTTAAAAGCACCTAGGATCTTTGATACGATTGGCTTCGTTGATGGGTTAAAGCTCATAATAAAAAGAACAACCACAAAGGCAAGAACTCCACCCCAAAGCATGATAAAGGCTTTTGCCATTTTAGGCACCTTTCGCATCTCTTTTCGATGGGCCATTTGCTGGGCGACCATATTCTGTCTGGCCACAAATTCTCGTTGCCATCTATCACGCTCTTCAATCTTGGCCTTTTCTTTAAGCCTTTCTTTTTCTAAAGCAGCATTTTTATCAGATCTTTTAGCTTGTCCCACAAAAGCCTCCACCATCCCTATCGGTTTAAATACAAATAACTCAATTCTTTTAGCTATTTGACGAGGTGTTTAAAGCCTACGTAGAATACTTGTATGGGCAAATTACGGATGATTCTCCCCTTCTTACTATGCTTGAACCTTCAGGCGGCTCTTTATGATATTAAAGATTTAGAAGTACTAGAATCAAGCAAATCATATAGAGAGTTCTTAGACCACGCTAAAGACATAAGACCTAGTTCCAGAGATAAACACTGGAGTGAAATGGTCAGCAATATGGCGACTTCTTACGTAAAGGACCTTCTAGGGAAGAAGTCCTATCAAAAGGAGGTCTTTGATCACGTCCAGGCCCTCTCTCACTGGGCTGAACTTAAGAAAGACAGCTACTTTCAGCATAAACGTCATGAATTCTCCACCATCTACTTTAAGAGGTGCTTAGGCCCTAGCTGCGTTAAAGACCTCTCCGTCTTCTGGAATACTTCAAGACAAGATGGTGAGCTTGCTAAGAAACTATCCCTCATCTTAAAAGAGCTAGACCCAGCCGCTTCGCTTTCTCCATTTTTAAAGAAGATAGGCCACGATGACTATGCCCTCTTTCATTGTAAGAAGCCTTGGATTCAATCTGAAATCTTCAAGCTCATCACAGAGCCAGTAAGAATGAAAGAAGATGAAAAAAAGGTTAAGTCCACTCTTAATACTTATGTAGGAAGAGAGTGCTGGAAGTCTTTAAGACCTGTTGTTCATGCCGCTCTTATTAGAGGCCCAGGTCTAAAGCAAGACTACGCCTACGCTCTTTTAGATGCTATGGAAGAGCTCCCCATTGAATGGAAGGACTTCTATCATGTCTCTTATTTCTTAGGCAGCCCTATTCCGGGTAAAACAATGAACGAGTCCTGGAGCACCATCAAAGAATTAGGGCAAAGTTATTCTAGAAGAACAAAGGTCTTAAAGAAACTCAAGGGTCTTGATCCTCTTCCTGGCAAGATCTTCTCTTCCATTGATATTGATAAGAGGATGACCTTGGTGAAGCACTTAAAGAAGAACTTCCCTGAGTACATCGATCACTATAGTAAGACTTGTTTAAGCTACCTAGGAGGCGTTGTAGACTTCGCCAATGGTAATCCCACACCTGATTGCGATAACCTTGCTGAAGGTGGTTTCTTAGAAGATAGGATCAGAACCAAGTACTCTGCCTTAAAGAAATAAAAAAGGCTCCATTGAGAGGAGCCATTTTTTGATCAATTAAATTTTAGTCATTTAATTAAGCTAATCTAACATTTACAGCACATGGTCCTTTTTGACCTTCGCCTTCATCGTAATTAACCTTGTCGCCTTCATTGATTCTGGCTCCGTCTGATAAACCTGTGATGTGTACGAAAATATCTTTTCCACCATCAGCTGGCTCAATAAAACCAAAACCTTTCTCACCGTTAAAAAACTTTACTGTACCTTCTGCCACAACATTCTCCTGGTAAAATGATTAAGGAGAATCTTCTGCCTTAACCTGCTTATTCATAATAATAAAATTATAAATAAAAATCACTCATATGCAAATAATAAGAAGGCCCGCATAACGCGGGCCTTCAAAATATAAAAAAATGTCTTTATATTCTTAGCTTAGGTGCTTATTAAGGATCTTAGCAAGTTCGAACATAGTTACTTCGCCTTTTCCAAAAACAGCTTTTAACTTAGCATCAGCTAGGATGTTTCTTCTGTTCTTAGGGTTTTGAAGGTCATGCTTCTTGATGTATTTCCAGATAAGCTTAACAGCCTGAGTTCTTGGAACTGGCTTGTTACCGATAACAGCAGCTAGTTTCTCAGAAACCTGAAGTGGCTTCATGAAAGCAGCGTTTGGCTTTCTTTTAGTTTTTTTCTTGGCAACTTTTTTCTTAGCTACTTTTTTCTTAGTGGCTTTCTTAGCTACTTTTTTCTTAGCTGTTTTTTTCTTAGTTGCTTTTTTAGCTACTTTTTTCTTAGTTGCTTTTTTCTTTGTAGCTTTCTTAGCTACTTTTT
>CAJXVS010000009.1 GCA_913061265.1 uncultured Halobacteriovorax sp.
GTACAAGAAAAGCAAAAAATGTTGGCAGTTTTTTAGTAAAAGTTAAAAATTAGAAAGTGAATTTCAGCTTATTTTCGCCGTTCAGATCTTTTTCAAGACCAACTATGACCTTTCCACCATCAGATAATTTTCCAAAAAGGACTTCATTTGAAAGTTGCCTCTTAATTTCATTGTCGATTAAGCGAGAAATCGGGCGAGCTCCCATCTTTGGATCATAGCCTTCTTTGGCAATCCATTTTCTTGCTTCATCATTAATAATGAGTTCAACATTTTTAGAAGCAAGCTTTGTTTCTAACGCAGAAATAAATTTATCAGCAACAAGAAGAACGAGGTCTTCTGTTAAGTTATTAAATTGGACGATGCCATCAAGACGATTTCTAAATTCGGGTGCAAAGAAATTCTTTAAAGCCTTATCTCTCTTAGACTCTCGAGAGCCTTTGGTAGAGGCGAGTCCGATACTTCCTGCTTCAAAATCTTTTGCGCCAGCATTGGTTGTCATGATGATAATGGCATTCTTAAAATCAGTTGTTCTACCATGAGAGTCAGTTAAAGATCCATGATCCATAACTTGAAGGAGAACATTATAAATATCCGGATGCGCTTTTTCTATTTCATCTAAAAGTAAAACGCAGTGTGGATTCTTTTTTACAGCGTCTGTTAAAAGTCCGCCGCGGTCATGACCAACATAACCTGGAGGCGCTCCAATTAATTTAGCGACTGAATGTTTTTCCATATACTCAGACATATCAAATCTTTCAAGATGACATCCAAGTTCAATAGATAATTGTTTAGCGAGTTCAGTCTTCCCAACTCCAGTTGGGCCTGCGAATAAAAAAGATCCTGTTGGTTGGCCTTCGTTTCCAAGCCCAGAACGAGAAAGTAAAATAGCATCAGAAACTTGATCAACAGCTTTATCTTGTCCAAAAATCAGTAACTTAAGATTAGATTTAAGAGATTTTAACTTCTCTTTTTCTTCGGCTGCAACAGAAAGTCTTGGAATCTTGGCAATCTTTGCCACAATCGTCTCAATATCTTTCTTAGTAATAGTGCTTCTTCTCTTGGCCTTCGGGAGAAGTTGGATAGAAGCTCCTGCTTCATCGATGATATCGATGGATTTATCTGGGTTCTTTCTATCGGTTATATAGCGTTCGCCTAAACTTACGGCCAATTTAAGCACTGGATTTGAATACTTAACATTGTGATGTTCTTCAAACTTGGTTTTAAGACCTTTTAAAATATTATAAGTATCTTCAAAACTAGGTTCATTGATATCTATCTTTTGAAAACGGCGGTTAAAGGCCGGATCCTTTTCTACAAACTTTCTAAATTCATCATGAGTAGTTGAACCCATAATTCGAACTCTACCTGAGCTTAGCCAAGGCTTTAAAAGATTTGAAGCATCTAGACTACCACCACCAGTAGCACCGGCCCCCATGACTGTATGAAATTCATCTATAAAGAGAATATTATCTTTACCTTGTTCTTTTTCATCAGCGAGTTCTTTTAGAACATTCTTTAATCTCTCTTCGAAGTCACCACGAAACTTTGCTCCTGCTAAAAGCGAAGCCATATCTAAACTGTATACAGTTGTACCAAGTAAGATCTCTGGAACAGTTTCTTTTACAATAGAAAAGGCCAGTCCCTCTGCTAAAGCAGTCTTCCCTACTCCAGCTTCTCCTACAAGAAGGGGATTATTCTTTCTACGACGGCAAAGGATTTCAACAACCCTTTTGATCTCTTCTTCTCTACCGATCAGAGGATCGATCTTATCATTTTCAGCTAACTCATTTAAGTTGAGTGTAAACTTCTCAAGAGCCTTTCCTTTCTTTGGTTTATTTGGAGAGCCTTCTTTAACTTCATCCTCATCGCCTTCTTCACTTTCAACTAAATCATGAGGCTCTGTTGGCGTGACAGCTTTATCAAGACCATGACTAATGGTTCTTACGACGTCGAACCTTTCGATCCCAGCTTTTTGAAGTAAGTACAAAGCGAAAGATTCCTCTTCTTGAAACATGGCTACAAGAAGGTTGATCCCCCTTATATCTGTTTTACCAGAAGACTGAACGTGGATAGCTGCTCTTTGAATAACTCTTTGAAGGCTTAAAGAAATTTCAGGTTGATAAACAATCCCTGAATCAGCCGCAAGCTTTCTTAGTTCATCATCAACAAACTGCTTACGGCTAAGAGTATCGACTTGCTCATCCGTAAGAATTGAAAAATTATCTTTATTATTTAAGAACTGCTCTAACTCTTCTTTAATCGACTGTGAGTCAGCTCCACAAGAAATGATAATCTCTTTAACTTGTTCATCATCAAGCATAGCAAAGAGGATCGACTCTAAAGTCAGGTACTCATGCTTTTTTTGATTGGCCATCTTAATGGCGGAGTTAATGATGAGTTCAAGTTTCTTAGACATCATATTATTCTTTCCTATTCTTGTTCGATACTACAAAGAAGTGGGTGTCCTTCTTCTTTAGCTAACTCTATAACCTTCTGGGCCTTAGTCTCTGCGATTTCGTGAGTATAAACCCCACAAACACCGTGCCCTTCTTTATGCACCTTAAGCATGACTGCCATGGCGTCATTTTCAGACTTCCCAAAGATAGACTGAAGGACATAGATGACAAATTCCATTGTGGTGTAGTCATCATTATGGAGAAGGACTTTATAAAGTTTTGGTTTCTTAACTTTCTTTTTAATGGCGGTAGCAATTCCACTTTCACCATCATGGTCATCCTCTACACTAAAGATGGGGTCAATTCGAATGTCGTCAAGGTCAGTGATTTCCATAACCTATTATCGCTTTTGCTTTTAAAGAGGGCAAGATGGACACATGTTCACTTGCCACTAATGACGAGCTGATTTACGGTGTAAATGTCTATAAATTGGAGATTAATCATGGCATTTTGGGATATTTTTGGAGCTACTAGTCAAAAAGAGAGTCAGCTTTCAGGATTACATATAAAGATCCAAGGGCTCTTACCGGAAGCTACTGATAATGAGCATATCCTCGTGGCCTGTATCTCTGGCCTCTTTGCCCGAGTGATTTACATTGATTTTGAAGTTCATAAGAATGAAATAAGTAAGATGAAAACTGCTCTAGAGCATTGGACTAAACTTGGATCTGAAGAAATCGATGCTATCGTGAGTGTTTCAATTGACGAGATCAAAGACCTCTCTGGCTTGGAGAATCATAAATATTGCCCGCCTCTTGTCGATATCCTAGAAAAAGATCAACGTTACGGACTACTTGAATCCTTATTTCAAATTGCTGCTAGCGATGGAACGGTTGAAGATAATGAGTCTGAAGAAATTAGATTGATTACGACTGGACTGAACTTGGAGCACAAGCATTTTATTTCTGCTCGTGCCACGGTCTTAGAATTCTTAGGTGCCCTAAGAAGTTAATTCTTATCTATTATAGCGAGAGCTCTTTGGGTTGTACCAACATCTTGGACGAGATCCATTGATCTGTCCGCCAGCTCTTGTACATGTTCCAACACTTGGATCAACATAACTTACGTCAACATAAGTTGGAACCTGACATAGAGAAGCTCTCATAAAAGTATCAAGCCTACACTGAGGCATAGGATGCCCGTGATAAGTAGTATCGACTGGCTTATTAACAGGAGTCGTAAAGCTTACATTGTTTGGAAGTTTTCTAAGGGCCCTAAAGAGCGATGCAATCGACTTTCCGGCCATTGCTGTTCTTGTACATAGAGCCATTTTTTCTCTATCTCTGTAAGTCGCTGCACATCTATTTCTTACAGTTTTATCCACTGTCTTATTTTGCATGACAGCTGAGTTACGCTCGTTGGCCCATACTTTTCTTAAACATTTCATGGTTCCCCAGTAATCTGCTTGTCCTTCATTTGAGGCCCAAACAATCTTACCGTTTCTAAACTTCTTTGGTGCTCCACCTAAGTGGTGTCCAAGTTCATGACAAACAACTAGAGTAAAACCATCTTCAGTCACAGCACTATGACGAGCTAGCCCACCGAACATACTTACCATCCAGGTATCACCTTTTTGCTTGGCATAGGCGTTTACAGTTCCATCCATCCATTTTCTTTCAACAACAAGTTGACCACCGTTATCTTCGACGATCTCTTTATAAACATTAACCACTTTATCGATAACTCTATTGAACTGAAACTTATTGATTCCTGCAGCGGCTTTATCGTCCACTGAGATATAAAGATCATTCTCTTCCACGATTCCTGTGGTTCCGTGCATATCGCAAGCTAGAATATTTGCGCTAAAACTAAGGGCCGCAATCATTGCAATGAACTTTAATAATGACATGTAAGTTTCCTTCTCTATTTGGTTAGGAAGAGATTAGGGGCGAGTACCCGACCTTACAAGTCATGTAAGTTTTTGTTCGATTAATTTAAGGAGTCTAAAAAAAGGCAGCTCCATGCTCGTCGCATCAAGAGTATGATACTAGGAGCATAGAGCTGGAATATTGAATAATTAGATTAATTTAGCCTACATCATCAAACTTATCTTCTTCATGATCCTGCCATGCGTCTTCTGGATCTAGATGCACTGGCTCTTCTTGTTTTCTATGCATTCTATTCTTCACTTTCTCTTTTTTCTTAACCAACTGCTTCTCTAAACGGTCCACAATCTTATCAATAGACTTATAAAGACTATCCTCAGCGGCCTTAGCATGAAACTCCTGGCCTAAACCAAAGAGGGAGACTTCAGCATGATGATCTTGCTCTGCTGTATAACAATGCCACTTAATATGGGTATTACCATCGAGGTATTTGTTCAGCTTTTCAGACTTCTCCTTAATTCTTTCATCGAGAGCAGGAGTGTGATCCAAGTTCTGAAATTCAATCGTTATTTTCATAAATAAGTCTCCAAATAATGTAGCCATCGCTGGCTGTGTAAAAGTGATATCCCTTTTTCGGGTTGATCAAAGTTAGCCTTTAATCTTTCGTTTAGAAGAAGATAGGATTCCTAACATTTCTCTGTACTTGGCCACTGTTCGACGGGCAACTTTTACGTCATCCCGACTAAGAAGCTCTGCAATTTTTTGGTCAGATAATGGTTTTTTAGGGGCTTCATTTTCAACCAAGCTTTTGATCTTTAACTTTAAGACCTCGCTTGAAATGTCTACTCCACCATCTTTTCCACCAACACCTGAGTTGAAAAAGTACTTAAGTTCGAACAATCCAATTGGTGTGTGCATGTACTTATTAGTTGTCACCCTACTCACGGTGGACTCATGCATTCCAATTTCGTTGGCAATATTTTTTAGAACCATAGGCTTTAAAAACTCTGGTCCTTTTTTAAAGAATTCTTGCTGCTGACTCACGATGGCCTCTGCCACTTTGTGAATCGTTCTCTGACGATTTTGAATCGACTTAATCAACCAGCGGGCTTTGTTTAACTTATCAGTAACAAACTCAGTTGCTTCACTTTTCATTGCTGGATCTTTTAACATTTGTTGATAAAGCTGAGAGATACGAAGTCTTGGGACTCCTTCATCATTCACTTTAACACTAAAGACTCCATTCATTTCTACTACGTAAATATCTGGAACAACGTAATGAGTTTCCTGAGGAGAGATTAGTCTTCCAGGCTTTGGGTGAAAGTTTTGAAGAAGTTCAATCGTCGATCTTACAATTTCAGTTGTTACTCCAGTAGTCTTTGCAATCTTATCAAAGTCATTACAGCGAATATCTTCTAAGTGATCTCTAATTATTTTTTCTAAAAGTGGTGATCTCTCTTCAGCGATCTTAGCTTGAGCGAGAAGACAATCTACTAAGTTCTCAGAAGCACAACCAACTGGGTCTAACTTCTGAATCATCCCTAGGATAGAAAAAGCATGCTCCCTATCTAGTTCTGTCTCAGCTATAATTTCTTCAAAAGGATGAGCTAGGTAGCCATCATCATTAATTGAATAAACAATCTCCATCGCAAGGTTCATCTCAGCATCATTTAGGTCTTCCATTCTTAATTGCCATTCTAAATGCTCAACTAAGGTGGCTCCCTTACTAACTATATTCTCGTAGTTAGGAAGTTCATCTAAATCTGCTTTCGCCATAGAAGGAGGAGAACTTGAATTATTATCAAAGGTCTCTACATAAGATTGCCAGTCAAAGTCATCCCCTTCTTTTTTCATAAGAGGGTCTTCTTTCATATTATCTGGTGATGTTTCTTGATTTTGCCCTTCGAGGGTTTCGACTTTGTAATCGGCTTCATTCTTAGCATCCGATCCGTCGACCCCGAGTTCTTCCAGCATTGGATTCTCAACCATCTCTTCTGAAATAAGATTGGTCATCTCCATGTGGGTTAGAGTGAGAAGCTTGATGGCCTGCTGAAGCTGAGGCGTCATCATAAGACTCTGCGTCTGCTTCATGCTTTGATTCATTTTAATCGCCATAATTTACTCGCAAGCGAATTACATCCTGAATTCTTCTCCTAGGTAGAACTTCCTTGCTCTATCGTTATTAATAATTTCGTCGGGTGTTCCGCTAACAAGCAGTTCACCACTATTCATAATATAAGCGCGGTCCACAATGCCGAGAGTCTCTCTAACATTATGGTCTGTAATAAGAACTCCGATATTCCTTTGCTTAAGCCCAGTGATAATCGACTGGATATCGCTAACCGCTAGTGGGTCAACTCCCGCAAAAGGTTCATCTAGTAAAACAAACTTTGGCTCTAGGGCCAGAGCACGAGCAATCTCAACTCTTCTTCGCTCACCACCTGATAAGGCGTTTCCTTTACTGTTTCTTATATGATCAAGACCGAAGTCTTTAATTAATGCATTTAATAAAGTTTTCTTTTTTGTTTTAGGTAAATCTCTATTTTCTAAAACAGAAAAGATATTCTCTTCAACAGATAAGTCTCTAAAGACACTTGCTTCTTGAGGAAGGTAACCCACGCCCATCAGAGCGCGCTCATGAATTGGATAAGGAGTTAAATCGACTCCAGAGAGTTCAATCATTCCTTCGTCGGCCTTAACAAGACCTACCATCATATAAAATGAAGTTGTCTTCCCTGCACCGTTTGGCCCAAGAAGTCCTACAACTTCACCTTGATTCACCTTGAGACTTACGTCCTTAACAACGGTTCTTCCGCTGTAAGTCTTTCGTAAATTTTTAGCTTCTAAATACTTAACAGTTTCCATAGTCTCACTTTAAATCAAACTTGGTGTTGGCATCATCTACTTCCACCACTTCATTATTTTCTCGAAGGACAATCTTATTGCCCTTAATTATATCTTTATGCTGGTACACCTTTGGAGCTCCCGTAAGAATGATCTTACCTTCGCTCACTATCCCTTCAAGCTTCTCTGAGAAGGCTCTTCTTGTAAAAGAAGCGCTCCCATCACCTGGAGAAATGGTTTCCACTACCTTCACATCGTCATAAAGGACGAAATACTTGAGTCTTTTATTATAGTTCTCAAGGAATATTTCCCCCTTGAAGGCATCTGCCGTAAATGCCTGTTTTTTAATGCTTACTTCTCCTAAAAGGTCGATCCGATGCTTAGTCATATCTAGGTCTAACTTGTTGGAATTGAATAAAATATTCTCTTCGTAGGCCCTCTTCCTTAGGATCTTCCCACGGACTGATCCCGTATACTGAGACTTCTCGAGCTTTGGGTAACTTAGAGAGCTATCAGCTTGGATTTCGATTTCATCCCCTGTCTTGCTGTTTTTAGAGAAACTATGAACATTTCCCGTTGAGACCAGCTCATCCTTAAGAATATTGTATTCAAGCTTATCGGCACTGTATCTAGAGAGCTCTACTTCCATAAAGACATCCCCTTCTAAAATAAGCTCTTCCTTTCCTTCTTTAAGAAGACCTGTCTTTCCTTTGTACTCAATGGGTTTTTCAGAACCTGTGTAGGCGATACCTTTAGGGGCTAGAAACACAGACTTTCCCGTGGTGCTATCAATGGCCATTTCATCAGAGATTAAAGTGAGGGATTTCTTGTAGTCTTTTAAAAAGAAATACTCAGCGTCCTTGAAAAAGCTTTCTTCATTTTGCTTTTCACCGGTGGATATAGCCTTGAGGTTTCTGAACTCTCCGCCGTCCCAATTACCAAGTAAGGAGAGGCCAACGATGGAGCCGCAGATACCGATAAAAACACATATAAGGAGCCATTGAGTAAGCTTCACTAGAGTATTCTAACAGAAAAAAAGCTTCCTCCGCTTCTAATATTTTCAGAAACTTAAGCCCTCTGAAATACTTTACGAAGAATAATTGTGTAGGTATTCTTGAGTCACTTAGTCAAATAAAAAACCAGGAAGACCCGTTTGGCACACACCACATTAGCAGAAATCCTAAAGCTAGATATTAAACTAACTCCAATGATGGAGCAGTATGCAGCCCTTAAGAAAGACCATATGGACGACATCATGTTCTTTCGTATGGGAGATTTCTACGAAGTTTTTTTTGAAGATGCTAAGCGTTGTTCTGAGATATTAAATATTGCCATGACTCATCGTGGGAAGATTGGTGGAATACCTATTCCTATGGCCGGTATGCCTCATCACGCTGCCAGCGCTTATATTGATAGAATTACTGAGCATGGATTAAAGGTTGCTGTTTGTGAGCAGATCCAAGATCCAAAAGATGCAGTTGGAATTGTTAAACGTGCCATTGTTCAAGTTGTCAGTCCTGGAATGCCTTACGATTTAGAGAGAACCCAAGGTCATGAGCACCGTTTTATGAGCGCTGCTTACGAAGAAAATGGTTTCTATTTCTTAACCGCTCTTGATTTTACGACCGGTGAATTCTTTGGTCAGAAGTTAAAATCTGCTGAAGATTTCCTCGAAGCACTTCGTCTTGTTGGTCCAAGTGAATTCATTACCCATATGGGTCAGTTTGAAGACTTAAAGCCTCTTGATCAATTGCTAGAGGCCATGGGAACTTTAAAGACTAGGCTTAGCGAAGATTATTTTAATCCAAAAGTTAGCCACCTCTATACAGAAAAATTAATTCCAGGTCATAAGAGAGATAAGATTCTTAAATTAAACCAAGAAGTCTTATCTCCAATAGGCGCCCTTTCATTTTATGTTTGTTCAACGCAACAGCTTGATGACTTCTTTCATATCCGTCCCTTTAAGATGAGAAATGATGAAGACCGTTTGAAGGTAACTCTCCCTACTTTAGTTGGACTTGAGATCCTTCCTAAATCTAGAGAAACTTATAAAGATTCTCTTTTAGGTTATTTTAATAAAACAAAGTCTGCTCTTGGATCAAGGGCCCTTAGAAAACAATTCATGACTCCGGTTAGGTCTAAAGAAGTCATTCAAAACAGACAAAGCCTTATAAAGTTTCTTCTTCAAGACATTGAGACTCTTGAGTCTATTCGTGAAGAACTTACGGGTGTTAGAGATTTAGAAAGAATCCTGGCCAAGACTGGAACAAATCGGGCTACAGCAGGAGATCTGCTTAATATCGCTAGCTCTTTTAGAGCCTATCAAAAATTAGATGTTCTTCTTGGAAAAGGAAAGTTCAAGGTTTGGGCTGATTTAAATAAGAAACAAACCCTCCTTCTTGAAGAGCTTACTACTAATATTGAAAAAACAATCAATGATGAAATTGGTGCTACCCTAGATAAAGGTAACCTCATTAAGAAAGGCGCTAATAAAAAGCGTGACCGCTTATCTAAGCTCTCTCAAAATGCTCATGATGAAATGAATGAGATGGAAGAGCGCTATAGAGCTGAGACGGGAATTCCAAAGCTAAGAATCAAATACAATAATGTCGCTGGTTACTTTATTGAAATTAGTAAGACTCATTCTAATAAAGTTCCTAAGACTTTTGAACGTAGACAAACACTTGTTAATAGCGAACGCTACACAACTCCTGAACTAGATGCTTTTGAAAAAGAGATGCTTAGTGCGAAAGAAAAACTAGAGCGCTTAGAGAGGGAGATCTTTAAAGACCTCGTCTCTCAAATAAATGCAAGCTCTGATGAGATTCAAAAGATGGCCGATCTAGTGGCCCTTGTTGATGTCTTTCAAAGTTTTACTTGGATGGCCTTACAAGAAAACCTTTCTTGCCCAGTTGTTCATGAAAAAAAGAAGATCATTAAATTAAAAGGTGCTTGGCACCCTCTTATAAAGTCAGTTCTTTCTGAGAAATTCGTTCCTCATAATTTAGAACTAACAAAGGACTGCTTCTTTGGTCTTATAACTGGTCCAAATATGGCCGGTAAAACGACTGTAATGAGAGAAGTCGCTATCATTCAACTTCTTGCTCAAATGGGAAGCTTTGTTCCCGCAGAATCCGCTGAGCTTGGGCTTTGTGATCACCTCTTCTCAAGACTTGGGGCCAGTGATGATATCCTCAAGGGCCAATCAACCTTTATGGTTGAAATGGCAGAGACTGCAGAGATCATCCGTCACGCTACAGAAAACTCTCTTATCATTCTTGATGAAGTTGGTAGAGGAACATCGACCTATGATGGACTCTCTATAGCTTGGTCACTTTGTGAGCACTTTCTAAGTGAAACAAAGGCGATTACCTTATTTGCAACTCACTACCATGAACTCATTGATCTTGCTGATAAAGAAGCCTTTGCTAAGAACCTAACTGTAGAGACACAAAATAATAATGGGAACGTTCAGTTTCTTTATAATCTTGTTGAAAAAGCAGCTAGCCAGAGTTTTGGTATTTACGTGGCCAAGATGGCAGGCCTTCCTCAAAAGGTTCTTCTAAGATCACAAGAACTTCTTATGCAACTTGAAAGCGGCTCTGATAATCAAATAGACCTAGAGCCTAAAAAAGGAAGCCAGCTCAGTATGTTTCCTAGCGAAGAGCAAGTTGTGATACCTGAGCACTTAAAAAAGATTGATGGGGAACTTCAAGAACTAGATATCATGAACATGACCCCTCTTGAGGCCATGAAGAAGCTTCATGATCTTCAGCTCGTCGCTGAAAACCAAGTCCACTAGAACATCTTTAAATCTTTAAAGCTTTGATGACAGGCCTTTCCATTAGGAAGGGCCCCGCAAGCCTCTATAACAATGGCCTTAACTCTTAAGTTAAAGGTCTTATCCTTTAGTTTACTTAAAGACTTCTGGAGGCGTTCGAGCCTTTTCTTATTTCTTCCACTAAAGGCGTCATCTTGCTTTAATAATTCATTGAGAATGACCTTAAAGTCTTTTGAGAAATTCTTCTTTTTATTATTATCAATTAAGTTTGTTAAATAAGAAGTTCCCCACTGAAAGCGAGTGCTTCCCCCTTTGGCCTCCATCCAAGCGCGCCTTCGCCACTTGATGGACTCATCGATATTGCCTTCTTCTGCTTCAACAGAAGCTATATAGCTCATAAAATAATAAGGAGCGATGGACTTTTTAAGTTCACCCATTGCATAGGATTTAGCTTCTTTTAGAAGCTTAGACTTCTTTAACATCCAAATAGCCGTGCTCATGGCATCTTGCCTTGAATAACCATCAGTTGCTTGTAGATCTGTTTCAGATACTTTTAAAAGCAGCTTCTTTTGAAAAGACTTTAAAGAATTAGGATCTTCTAAAGCGAGGTTCATCTCGTAGGCATAGGTAAAGAGCCTCTCTTCTACTGTTAAACTAGAGTCCTTTGATAAATCTTCTAGAAGAGATTTTAATTTTGCATGATTTGAAACCCTAGAATCTACCTTTTCAAATAAGTAGTCTAAGTACTTAGCGCCACTATAGCTAAGATCTGAAGTAAAGCGCTTCGCCAGGATCTTATCATCAAGGAGCTTAGTGAATTCAATTCTTAAAGAAGTCTTATCTCGCTTAGCGCCCGATTCTTCAACTAACTCTGAAAGGTAGGCTAAGAAAAGTGAGGCACGCTCCGCCCTTAATCTTTTAGGAACTCTGTTATAAAGCTTTTCAAAAAGACCGGCCTTCTCCTTCACTTCTTTATTTTGTCCCCAAGAATAAAAGGCTAATTGAGACCATTCAGAATCACTAGGACTCTTTTTATCAATAAGATCAGTAATCGACGAAGTCCTACTTCGGGTGGCCTTTAAAATCTCCGTATACTTCTTAGCATCGATTGAAGTTGGAAACCTCATCAACTCATTTCCTTTTGGATCAAGAACGAGCATTGTGGGATAACCGGCGGCCTTTAATTTATCTCCCCAAATCTGCGCCCTATCAGTGTCTCCATCAAGGTAGATGGCGATAAAATTCTTAACTTCTTTTTGAAAGAGTGGATTGGTGAAGACCTTTTTCTTAATATGATTACAAGGAGGACACCAAACAGCTCCCCAATATAAAAAGAGATGCTTATTTTGTTTTGAAGCTTCCTTGAAGGCCTTATCTACTGATCCTTGATACCAATCAATCCCTTTTGGGACACCAGCAACGACTGAGTTAAAATTAAGAAGTAAGACTAATAAGATTAAGTTTTTCATGGCGCTAACTTACCAAAAAGCCCCTATTTACGACAATCTAAGCTTTTCATCTTCTAAAAAACTGACCTAACGAGGTTAACTGACTGTAATTACTGACAAAGCATTTAAGTATTTAGACCTCTTTCTATCAGATTTTATTGAGAGGACCCGATAAGAGGTTAATGGAATTAAAGGACTTCACCCCAAATGCTAGCTGGTTAAAATCTCCCCGAGAAGGTGGGATTCTGAGGCGACGTACATTTTCATTCTTTGTGGACCTTTTCTGTATCCTTCTGACGACTCGCCTTCTTATGGCCAGTTATATAAGTTATCTTAAAACCTTTATGTACTTAATGGGTGAGAAGTCTCAATTTATGCTTACCTCACAAATGCATAAAGTTGAACTCTCTGTAATTTCTGTGGTTTTCTTTGGTTATTTCTTCTTAAGCTATTATATGGGCAACGGAAAAACTCCTGGAAAGATTCTCTTTCGTTTAAGAGTAGTCCCGACAGATAACCCAACAGAACTTTTATCACTAGCAACGAGCTTCAAAAGAACAGTTGGATATTTCTTTTGTTATATTACGGGGTTTGTTTTATTTGCTCTTCCCTATTTCAACAAGAGTAGAGAAGGTCTTCCAGACATTTTTTCCTCTAGCCAAGTCTTAACTGAAGAAACTTATAAAATTAAGGTTAGTGAGTTTGAAGAATCAAAAGAAACTGGCACTCAGCTAGAACTTGATTTTCAGGCAAAGATTATAGATGACGAGAAGGTCATCTACCTTCCAGGTCCTGAATTTTATAATGATTCTGCTGATTCAGATAAAAAAGCTGCTTAAAGATCTTCTATCTTAAGCGGTCGTCTAAGACTTCCATTAAGTGTAACACCTTACTTTCTTCAACTGATACTCTCATCAATTCTCTCGCGATAAGTTCAGCTTCTGTATAAGGCTCATCTCCATCTGAGAAGTAAGTATCCTCATCTGGCCACTGGGCGTAGGCAACGTAAGTATTTGTTGTTTTTGTTGTATGCAAGCGAGAGCCAACTGAACCTCGGCAACGATAGATGGCCTCGGTAAAGAGGGCCCAGTTCTCTTCAAACTGAGCCTTCATATCTTCTTTTATTTTAAATTCATAAAGAGCAACTAGCATTACTTCTTTTGCCAATTCATATGAAGCTCATCTAATTGAGCTTGAGCCGGCATAGATGGGGTAGAGCTCATAAGGTCTGAAGCAGAGTTCGTCTTTGGAAATGCAATCACATCTCTGATCGACTCAGTCTTACACATAATCATGATAATCCTATCAAGACCAAATGCCAGACCACCATGTGGAGGCACTCCATACTTAAGAGCTTCTAGGAAGAAACCAAATTGTTTTTGAGTATCTTCTTCAGTCATCTCTAGTGCTTTAAACATAGTTGTTTGAATATCATTTCTATGAATACGAATAGATCCACCACCTAATTCATAACCATTACAAACAACATCGTAGGCGTTTGCCAGGCATTTTTTCCAATTTTCAACTCCACCTTCTAAGTACATCTCAAGATGTTCTTCTTTAGGCATTGTAAAAGGATGATGACGAGCGGCCAGTCTTCCTTCTTTTTTAGAGTATTCAAAAAGAGGAAAGTCGTAGATCCAAAGGAATTTATTCTCATCGCCTAATAATTCTAAGCTATGCCCTAGATATTTTCTAAGAGCGTCCGCACATGAATGAACTGTGTCTTCATCAGTATCGGCAAAGAAGAGCCAAGTTCCGTCTCCCTTCTCTACTGCTTTTTCTTCGATGGATTTCATGATGTCATCGGTAATAAACTTAGAAATCCCAGCAGAGCGTTCCCCATCTTTGACTTTGAAAAAGGCCACACCTTTTCCACCGTGAGGCTTAACAACTTCCACAAAGGCGTCTGTTTCTTTACGAGAAAAAGTTTTCACTTCTTCAGGAACGAAGAAGGCCTTAACCATTCCCCCTTCCTTCGCTGGCTTGCTTAAAACCGCAAACTCACTATCTATAAAAAGATCAGTAAGGATTATATGCTCAAGACCAAACCTAACATCAGGCTTATCAGAACCATAACGGGCCATGGCCTCTTGAAAGCTCATAGCAGGAATCTTAAGGTCATTTATTTCAAAAAGACTTCCCAGTGTTTTTTCAACAAGGGCCTTAATATATTCAGGAGTCGTAAATGAAACTTCAATATCAATCTGAGTAAACTCTGGTTGTCTATCGTGGCGTAGGTCTTCATCTCTAAAGCAACGACAAAGTTGAAAGTACTTATCTGTTCCACCAATCATAAGAAGCTGCTTTAAGGTTTGCGGCGACTGAGGAAGGGCGTAGACATGATTAGGATGTACTCTTGAAGGAACAACATAATCTCTCGCCCCCTCTGGAGTAGACTTATAAAGGATAGGTGTTTCAACTTCAGTAAAGCCTTCATCATAAAGAGCATTACGAGTATCGTGCATGACCTTACTTCTTAGCTTAAGAACATCTTGAAGTTTCTTTGTTCTAAGATCTAAGTAACGATATTTAAGCTTTAAATCCTCGGTCGATTCAACTGATCCATTTGGTAAAAAAGGAAGGTTATCAATATCACAGCGAGAGAGAACTTCTAAGTGAGTTACCTGAATCTCAACTTCTCCTGTGTCCATTTTCTTATTGAGAGCGTCAGATGGTCTGGCCTGTACAATCCCTTTAGCAAGGATGACTGATTCTAAAGAGCACTGCTTTAAGACAGCAAAGTCGCCTTTAAAGTTTTCAAAGCCTAATTGAGTAAGACCATAACGATCACGGATATCGATGAAATGAAGAGAGCCTAAGTCTCTATACTTATTAACCCAGCCACAAAGCGTTACTTCGCTTCCTACATCGCTTGATCTTAGTTCACCACAGGTATGACTCCGTAATAATCCGCCACTCATTTGCCACCTCTTTTTTAATCCCTTAGAGTTTTAAGGAATGAAACTAGTTATAACGCAAATGCCTCAATGGCTCATTAAAAATCTCCTGCTCTTGGCCATTTTAAGCTCAATGGGCTGCCGCAGCGAAGCGATTCAGGCCGATAATCTTAAAAAAGCTTTTCTCAAGACCCCATGGAAAGAAGCTATTCAAGTAGAATTGGCCGTCAGTAAAAGCGATCAAGCAAAAGGGCTAAGTGGCAAAAAGAAAGGAAGCCTCAAGTTTCATCAAGGTATGCTCTTTCTTTATAAGGAAGATGGCCCTAAAAGCTTTTGGATGCCGGATACATATTTTGATTTAGATATTATTTTCTTAGACAAAGATTTAAAGATTCTTAATATTCAACGGAAAGTTCCCCATCATCCTGGGCGCGATGAACCGCCAGCGATTGCGAGGACACCTGCTATTATGTCTAGGCATATTCTTGAACTAGCTGCAGACTCTAAAATCTCAAAAAAATTAAGAGTCGGTCAGCAACTTAAATGGGCCTCGCCGACGCCAATCCTTGAAATAATATCAAAAACTCATCACGGGCAATAAAGCCTAAGTGATCTCTCACAAGTTTTCTTTGATACTTACCTGAGTTTTGAATCTCTTCAATTTCCTCAACTAAGTTTTCATTCTCGACGTGATATGAAGCTAGCTCTTTTTGTTTATCACTCACTAGTTCAAGCCTACCGTAGTAATCCAGGACCCCTCCTCCTGAGAATACCAAACGAACAAGTAAGATTCCTGCAAAGGCCCATCCGAGCTTGAGTAGGAATCCTTGTCCTTTCATTTGTTTCTTTTTTCTTTTAGGTGCTGCCTTTCTTTTAACCGGTGAGGTTGCAACCACTGCCCTGCTTGTAGCGTAACCAACATTAGCTGGAGCCTTGCGGGGAGATTTTCTAATTGAAGTTGTAAACTCTACATCATCTTCTTGCCGAGCTACCGTTCTACGGGTGCTCGCCGGTTCTGCTCGCATCTTAGTCGAACGCCTAGAAGACCAACCACTTGCGGGTGCTTCTGTTTTAACTGTAGATGACATTGTTGATGAGCGCTTGGCCTGTTTAGATCTATTGCGTTCAATAGCACGCTTTAGCCTATCGCTAGTTACACTTGTTGATTCCATACAAACTTCCTGTTTGTGATAAAAAGACCTAATCATTAAGTCTTCTTGAAACATCCTGTCATTTCATTATAAATCAAGAAGTTAACTCACCTCAAGGATAAAAGCGATCTACTCGGCCATTTCTTTTTCTAAGGTAAGCCAGAAGTGCCTGATCGCTGCTACTTCCTTGAAGTAGTAAAAGAGGGTCTTGCCCTCTATTGATGGGGGGAATGTTGAATCAGTGGTGTCGTTTTCGCCAGTGAGGAAAAAGTTTTTTAAGGTTTGAAAATGAGTATTAGTTGGATCAGTCGTGCTAATAGCAAAACCTTTATCGCTACTAACAAACTCTCCCACTGGAAAAGCTGTTCTAAAGATTGACTCTGCTTTTAAGATTCTTGAACTTGCAATGGTTCTGTCCCCTAGAGGCCCTAGGCGGATATAGTCTTCTGCCCTATGAATACCGTGAGACTTAAAGAAGACTTGAAAGTGATCTTCTCCTTCGTCCATCCACCAGCTAAATCCAGGGTCACTAAGATTACAAAGAATATCTTCTTCAATCGGAAAACGCCTGTTAATCAGCTCGTCAGAGATTTGTTCAGCAAGCTCAGCCGCCTCTGTTGGATAGAATCTAATAGAAGCGATATCTTCTTCTGAAGTAAGTTTTAACTTATCAGCGTGAGATTTCTCCCCTTCCATTAGTTCTTCGAATGTTTCATTAATATCTTGGCAGACGATGCCTCGAACACAAAAGGTGCTTACACCTTTTTCTAGCTTATAAATTAGACCAGGCCCCTCTGGAGCTGGCGCTTCGATAGTTTCTTCAGATTGAGGATCCTCTTCTGTAGAGATGAACTCTTCTGAAAACGTAAACTCGCTATCACGAAGACTTTGGCTCATTTCCATAGTTTCTTTAGCAAGTGTTTCAAAGCTTAACTGAGTGTCTTCCATAACAATCCTATTAAGTGTGTACACTAAATTTTATAAAGAATTCGTACTAAATGACAAGGTTTGTCTTTATTGGGCAAGGCCCCCATGCCTAGGGGGGTTCAAAGAAAAGCGGTCCTACCAAAGAGCAAAAATAATGGCCGGAACAAACTTTATAGCGAGAATTACCACCATCGGTGAAAAATCAAAGGGGATATCCTTAGGAACAATATCCCGTAAGAGCCTTCTCACTGGCCTGCAAGTTAGGTCAGCTCCTCTTTTAATATAGAGAGCAGCGGGATAATTCTTAAACTGTGGCAAGTACGAAAGGATCATATCTGCGATAAGAATTAAGATATAAATATTTAAGATGGCACTAATCATGTTGTTTATTATGCCCTTTATTTTCTTCTTCCTCAATAGGCAGACCTATCTCTAAGGGGTCTTTTTGAAAGGCAAAAGATAAACAGGCCCCAAAGAAGAAAAGGCACATAACGAGGAAGATCCAGGTACATCCTAGTATAAAAGTATAATAGTCCCCATAGTTTGAAACTAAGGTGCTTCTAGCGTTACTTAGGTAGATCCAAAACAAGTTCTTGGCCAATAAAAGAAAGAAAACAAAGGTGAAAGCGCTAAAGAAGGACTCTCTCCATGTAATCTTAAACTTAAAGAACCAGCGGTAAAGAAAAGTGAAATAGCCAAGAATTAAAAGGCCTATAAAACTATTTGATCTTAAGAAGTTAAAACTATTTATATTTAATTGATTGAGCCAGATGAGAAAAGCATTTGTACTAGACAACCTGCTCTCAAGAAACTCCGAAGCAAAGCCGGTTTTTAGGAAAGTTAAAAGCCCCATAAGAACAGGAGGCAAGGCGATCAAAAAGATAAGAGTAATAATACTTAATCCAATGATCCCAATTCCCTGAAGATATTTCCATCTAGAAGTATGACTTCGGTCATCAGTCATCAGATACAATCCATTCCAAATTGAATTAAAGAGACTTGTCCCCGTAATTAAAAGAATAAAGGTATTTATCAAGGTAAATTTTCCACCACCTAATAGTGGCCCTGATAAGAGGTCTTTAAATTGCTCTAATATCTCTGGGGCAGCCTCGGGAAAGAGCCCACCAGCTAGGAATAATAATTCTTCTCCACTTTTTGTTATATCCCCTAGGGCAAAGCCGACTAAACGAATAAAGAGAAGAGATAGAGGAACTATAGAGAGGATTAAATAAAAGGAAGAAGAAGCTGCTAAAGTGCTTCCTTTTTTCTTTGAGAATATCTTTGCCGCTTTAATATAACGGTGGTGGATTCGCTTCAAATTTCAATCTTCCCAAAACAAGAGTTTATGCCTTTCTTAACTCCATGAGGACCCATGTGGAGGTCTCCATCAGTATAGCCAATCGTTATATGAGGATAGAAAAGATTTGGGTCAAATTGAGAAGTCTTTCCACCTCTTGATTTGAAGAGTTCAAAGATCTTTCTTCTTATTTTTAATAAGGCCATAGATCTTACCACTAGGTAATAAGTCTTGGCTTTTTTGAACTCACCTCGCCCAATGCAAACCGGTGTGAACTTACTTTGCTGAATTGAATGTGATCTTGCAATTTCATTAATTTCTTGAATGCTTATATGTTCTTTAAGAACATTATCATACTCAGGAGGAGTAATAATGGTAATATGAGCTTCACTCCTCGCCTGCTTCTTATTTAAGCTTCCTTTTAGAAATTGATCTAAGTTCTTAAACAAAGACTTAATAGGCTTAAAGTGAATATTCATTCCAAGGTATGATCCAAAGGGTTTATCTTCGGTATGAGTAATAAAGGCTTCTTTTTTGAAGACTTCAAGGTCAAGTTTCCAAGTAAATTTCTCAGAAGAATAAGATTTTGGAATACTCAAAAGAAAAAAGAAAAGGCAAAGAGTTGAGAGCTTAGCCGCTAGTTTTTTAAAGTCTACTTTAGTTGTTAAACCCATTTTTTCAGCCTTTGATCTGCTTAAGAACCAATCTTCTTTGATTCCGTAAGGACTATGATTTCCTTCTTCTATATTGGTAGCCAGTTTAATTTTTTTGCCAACACCCTCTTCCATAATTTTGACTATTTCACTGAGAGAAGGAGTTGAGGTATAGAAGTTTAAGGCCCCTTGTATTTTTTTAACGCCCATTTCAAATAAGGTTTGCCCGGCATCAACACTAGATAAGACACAAAAAATAGCTTCTAAGTTTGGAAAGTATATCTCTTCTTCTTTTCTTATTTTATCAAGATGCCAGTTCCATCTATTAGAAGTATCTCCAGGACCAA
This sequence comes from uncultured Halobacteriovorax sp., assembly GCA_913061265.1. GTDB lineage: Bacteria > Bdellovibrionota > Bacteriovoracia > Bacteriovoracales > Bacteriovoracaceae. The sequence goes on from CAJXVS010000009.1 coordinate 19,631, forward strand.
TAACAACGGGGGGACGAAAAGCTCCGTAAGTGAAAGGTGCCTTTGAGGCTAAGTAAGTTTCAGCTTGTCTTTTTCCTTCTTGATAATCAAAGTCATCGCTGCTTCCCATTTTTAATTTATAGGTTGTAGGATCAAAGACTGATTCCTCGATGTCAGATCCATAATCATAAACACTCGTAGTTGAAGTAAAAACTAAGTGGTTAACCTTTCCCTTCAAAGCTTTACACAGAACTTCCATATCATTGGAGCAATAGCCGATCTGATCATAGGCCAATTCCCAGGTCCTTCCTTTGAGAGTTGCCTCTAAAGAAGAGAAGTCTCTTCTATCGGCAATAAGAAACTCAATATTTCCTTCAAGATCAAGAGAGTTATTGCCACGAGTAACAATAGTAACTTCATTACCTGCGGCAAGATGAGATTTAACTAGCTCAATACCAAAGAAACCTGTTCCACCAAAGATGATGACTTTCATAAAAACTCCCTATGCAGCTTAGAGTTTAAGGATAAAGTGAGGAAAAAACTAGGACTAGTTTAAATTAAGGACAAGCCGGTTCATGGCCTAATTCGCAGGACTTCGTAAGAACATTATTCCCTTCTTCAACTTCACCTTTTTCAATAAGAAATTTACCGAGTTCAAAACAGCCAAGAGGATATTCTCCCTTACAGGAGCTTCGAAGATACTTCTCTCCCATTGAGAGGTTTCCCGAAGACAAATAGATTCGAGAAGTTAGAAGACAAGAGCCGGTATTCTCTTCAACATCACAGGACCAAGCTTGAATATCAAGCTCGTACAGCTTGTAGAACAAGACAAAAAGGAGAAACATGATAAAAACGTTTAACCACTTCTTTAATTTGTTTTTACTTGGTTTTTTCAAAATAATTTGAGTTGATCCCCGGTAATAATATCGTCAAAACTCTTTTCAACCAACCATAGCACATCTTCTGCGAGTGGCCTAATTTGCTTATCTATATAGTGTTGATAATCAATATCGCTATGATCAAGCGATATGGGAACAGGTCCTCTTCTTGTAATAATATAAGTGATCCTTCTCAGAGAATCTTGTTCTTTTTCGGGGAGTTGCAAGGCCGCTTTGACGTGGGGAGGAACTGATTTTAAGTATTCCTTAGGAGGCTTCGTTAGTCGTTTTGTATACTCAAGCTCTCGATCATGCTCTCCGTTCTTTAATTCTTCTACAAAGTTTCTAATATAGTCTTCCATTTCTTCGTTTGAAAAAAGCTTTTCATATAAGGAGAACTGAAATTTCTTAGCCAGTTTTGTTGAGTCTGATCGAACATACTCCATGCCGGCGAACTGAAGTTTTTCAACTGAGTCTTTAACCACCAAGCCGACGTATTTCTTCTTCGCCCCAGCTCCTGTTCCTCTAGAGGCAGGAAGAAAGAACTTCTTGTAGTATTTTTCAAACTCCATGATGAGTTCACTATCAGCTCCATAGAGCTTCTTAATCTTCTCTGATAAGTACTCAGTTAATTCTTGAGCTAGCTTTGCCCCTCTCTCACTTGGATTAGCTCGGTCTGTTCCCTTTAATTTAACAAAGACCGAATCCGTATCTCCATAGAGAACTTTATAGCCTTCAGACTCAAAGTAACTAATGGCGGTTTTAAGAATCCACTGTCCCGATTCTGTGATCGCAGTGGGTAGATCAGCATGATAAAAGCGGCACCCTGTTGATCCCATCACACCATAGAAACTATTCATAAGAATCTTAATCGCCTGAGAAAGATAAGGGTCCTCATCCCTCTTTGCCATCGCCCTTAGGTCCATAAGCTCTTCGATAAATGTTGGAAGAATATGTTCTGTTCGTGAAAAGGAAAGACCTGAAGGAGTTGCTCCAGTATTTATTGAGTTCTTAATTCTTGAATAAGGATCAATCTTAAAAGTCTTAATAATGCTTGGATAAAGGCTCATAAAGTCTAAGACAACAACATGATCATGCAGCCCAACTTCCGGCTCCATAACAAAGCCCCCAACTGCTCCTGCGTCTCTGACTAATTCCGGAACATTATTGGCGACAATCCCTTTACGGTGAAGCTTAGGAAGAAAGAAGTGATCAAAGGCTGCTGTGCTCACTCCCACTCTATCCATAAGAAGACCACAGATTTGAGTCCTCTTAACAATCATTTCAAGTAGACCTGTCTTTTTATAGATCCTACTAACGAGGATGCAATCAAGAAGATTATACTTTGCTAATGATTTCTTATCTTCATGAAAGCGCCTTTCAATCTCTTCAACCTTGTTTGGGCCTCCCTCGTTAATGTCTTTTCCGACACCTAAAAGTTCATTGGCCACCGTATCAAGCTTAAAGTTTTCAAAAGAAAAGAAATTTGATCTTAATGTAGGCGGTCCATCGACGACCACTCTACCTTCAAGATGAGCAAACCAACCTGCCCCTTTTCTTTCATTGATTCTAGTTTTCTTATTTCCTCTTCCGAAATTAAATTCAATTCCATATTGAATATATTTTCTCTCCAAAAAGGCCATATCAAAGCCAATCACATGCCAGCCAATAAGGACGTCAGGGTCTAAGCCTTTTAACTCTTTATCAAAGGCCTTAATCAATTCTTCTTCAGTGTCTAGAAGAACAAGGTCACATTCCTCTATGGGGTGAGTACCGCTTGGTCCCACCATGAATACTTTCTTGAATTCATGATTCTCATCCCCTTGCCTATATTGATGATAGCCAATGGAGAAGAGATCATTCTTCATTGAGGTCTCAATATCAAAAGACATGATCTTTAAGCTTGGGGTATAGGTGCAAGGCTTTATGGAAGGATTTCTATAGAACTTGGTTCCTCTTTTATCAACGAACTCTCCAGAGAATTCTAGACTACCATTAATAAACCTCTCCATTAAGAAGCGCTCAGGGGCCCTTACATCAGACTCGTAGGTTCGAACTCCCTTTTGGGCAAGCTCATCTTTAGCTTCTCGAAGGTCTCTATAGGTTAAAAAGTACAAGGCATCCACGGGAAGTTCAGTCATGGATTCTAACTTAACTTCTTTTCTTTCTCGTAAACCCCTAAGGTTTGGGAGCTTTGCTTCAGCTCTAGAGATGAAGAAGACCGGATATTGACCGGTGAACTCCAAACAAAAAGGCCCAGTCTCTCCTGCTCCATAGAAACGCAAGAGATGCTCGCCTTTATAGTCTTCAAAGTGGCTTGTTAGTAAAAAACCTTTTTCCATTTTGGCACTCTATTATTGATACTAAAGGTCCGCAAGCAAAGTGGCTTACGTGGAGTGTTATTTTTTATGGCAGTAAGCAAAATGAAGTTCTCCCTCGATTGATCTATGATTTGCCCTTACTAATCTGGAGAAAAAAATGGCTGAACTCTATCCCCCAATTGAACCCTATAATACCGGAATGCTTAAGGTAGATGACCTTCACGACTTGTATTACGAAGAGGTTGGGAATCCTAGTGGCAAGCCTGTGGTCTTTCTTCACGGTGGCCCTGGAGGCGGATGCTCAAAAGACTATCGACGTTATTTTAATCCTGAGAAATGGCGTGTGATCCTTTTTGACCAAAGAGGCTGCGGTAGAAGCACTCCTTTTAGCGAACTTAAAGACAATACCACCTGGCATTCAGTTTCAGATATTGAAAAGATCAGAGAACTCTTAGGCATAGACTCATGGAGTGTTTTTGGCGGCTCATGGGGATCAACATTGGCCCTAGCTTATTCAATTAAACATCCAAAGGCAGTAGATGCTCTCTTTCTTAGAGGTATCTTCATGGTGCGTCCCCAAGAGATTCATTGGTTCTATCAAGAAGGTGCTTCAAGAATTTATCCCGATGCCTGGGAAAAATACTTAGAGGCCATCCCTACTGAAGAACGTGGAGATCTCGTTAAAGCCTTTTATAAAAGATTAACTTCAGACGACACAGCGGAGAGAACAAAAGCGGCTAAGGCCTGGGCAACTTGGGAAGGATCTACTTCAAAATTAATTCCTAATATGAAAATGGCCGCAAGCTATGGTGAAGATAAGTTTGCTGACGCCTTCGCTCGAATAGAATGTCATTATTTTATTAATAACTGTTGGTTTGAATCAGACACTTGGATCTTGGATAACGCAAAGACCATCTCTCATATCCCGACCTTTATAGTCCATGGAAGATACGATGTTGTTTGTTGTGTTGAGAACGCTTGGGACCTTCATAAGGCCTTGCCTCAAAGTGAACTTAAAATTGTCGAAGATGCGGGACATTCTTTAAGTGAAAAAGGCACCACTAGCTGGATCATAGATAAGACAGATTCCTTTTAGGAAAATACTTCCGTCCTAGGATTATTCAAACAAAAATTCTTGAATTCACTAAAATGAATTCATGAACAAATTTATCTTTTTCTTTCTCTTTGCCTTTTCGGCTAATGCCTCTGTCCTCGAAAAAGGACAAGGCTTTTTTTATTCAAACTTAACTTTCTCAACCTCAAAAGGATTGTGGTTACGTGGGGATGAAAGAACCGATTATAGAGGCACTTTTATCTTAGGTAATAATGATCAGGCTAAAAGAAACTACTACCAAATGGGTATCAATGGATATTATGGCCTTGGCAATAATTTTCAAATCGGAGCTGGGCTAAATTATGGGGTTGTTCATTTAAGTGACGCTCCTATTCTTGGGGCAGCCAAAGGCGATACACGTTCACAATTGACGAGTCTCTTTATTGAAGGATCTTACCTGTTAATGAAAAGAAGAACTTGGGACCTTGTTACCACTCTTCGCTATCGTCACCCGGGAAAACAAGGACGAAGGCATCCAGAGTTCTTAAGCTTTAATGATTTTACAAGCTATGCAGAGCTAGATCTTAAGCATTCATTGTATTTAAACAAATTTGAACTTAACTCTTTGATTAAATATAAAAAGACATTAACCAGTTTGGGAAATAATCATTTAGCTCTAGAAGAAAAAGCCTATTATCAATTCTTCGATAAATTATCTTTCGGAACTAGCCTAGATTATTTCTGGACTGATGGAGGCTTCGATATAGCATCGGGCCCTTTCAATCAATTCTTTGCTGCCCAAGGGTTTATTCCTGTTTGGAATAAAAAAGAATCATGGATAGGAATGGCACTCCTTGTAAAATATAACCTCTCTAACGATTGGCTGCTAGACTCTTTTATACATAGAAAAGTCATAGGCAAGAACACTGATGTTGCGACGACTATTGGGCTAGGTTTAGGGAGGTCATTTTAATGAAGACTTTCCTCCTAATATTTGTTTTTGCCATTACAGGACTCTATTTTTTAGGAGAACAGGTTCAAAGTTCTGGAACCTACACCCCTTCAGTAAATATTGGTTCTAGAAAGATAAGCGATAACCCCGAAGAGATCGCCAATAATATTCACGCTTATTTTAAAAATGCTTTCGAAGAAATTCCTACTATTCCAGGTGTCGAGAAGGCTTGGCGTCACAGGATTCATAATAATGTTATTTTAAGCCAATATAAAGTTGAACAAGTAAGGCCTCATGTGCTTAGTGACCTTAAACCCAAGATTTACGTCAAGGCCCTGCCTGAGGCAAGAGAACTTATTCACCTTTTTGGGGGAATCCAAGATTGGAAATTAGTAAAAGCTGCCTTTGATAAAAAGAAAAAGGAAGGCCTTGCTAGATTCAAATTAAAAGGCGTTTATAAAAATAGAAAGAAAAAAAACATCCTTTTTTACGAACGTCATGTTTTCCAAGGTCGCTGGTTCTATCAATGGCAGCTAAACCTCCCCGATGCTTTAGAAGGAACTCTTAACGATAAAGTCGCTCTTGCCCTCTTTGAGTATATGGAGGGTAGAAAATGAAGAACTTTCTCTTTTTCATTCTCTCAACTCTTATCTTAAGTAGCGCTAACGCTCAGATTAGAATTGTTGATGACTGTAACCCTCCCATTACAAACTCCACTACCTTTGACCGCTTGGCGCAAGATATTGCAGACATTGAAGAGAAGACCGATGTCTGTAGTTCGGTTCCCGCCGAAGACAGAAAGATAAAAGGTTCCCCTGACCCGACTTTTAAAGAGGCCTTCGGTGGCGCTCTTTTAGGTTGTGGGATAGGGCTATTAAAAGGACTCATTAGTGGTCTAAAAGATATGATCTTAGACTTTTGGGACCTTGGTAAATTAGGTTGGAAGCTAGCTAAGAAGTTTGGGAAAAAGATGGTGAACTATCTTCACCTGGCCCTTAAAAGCGGAATTACTACCCTCTTTAGTGAATACGCTAGAGACTCACAAGATTTTTTAGAAACAATCATGAAGGGTTTAGGTGCTATTCCTGAGATGATCTATAAGCTTGGTCAAAAAGGTATTAGTAACTTCAAATGTCTCAATATAGAAGCAAAGTCTAATTATATTTGTACAGGTATTGGTTATTTAGGAACGGAAGTTATTTTGAATGTCTTAACTGGCGGTGCAAAGAATGTAGCTGTCCTGGCCCGGGTTCAAAAGGCTGCCCAGTTCGCTACTGCTACTCAAAAAGCTAGAGCTGTCGCCAAAGTTCTCCCAAAGGCTAAGCGCTTAGCTGCTCTTACAAGGTCTAAAAGACTTGGACGAGTGGTTGAGGGACTAGAAGCTCAAAAGTATTTAAAGAAAAGTTTAAGGTCCTTTGATCCCGTTAAAGCTAAAAAGAAGATTAGTTTTCTTGATGGGAAAACTACTGAACTTAAGAGGAAACTCGATAAATTAACAGATCAAGAAAGGAAGTTAACGAAAAGACTTGCCTCCCAAACTGACCCTGTTAAGCGGGCTAAGATTCAAGCAGAACTCTTACGAAAGCAAAAAGAGTTAAAATCAGTTACTAAGAATCTGACCTTAACAAGTACCAACCTAAGTCATCTTCGTTCAAAGGAAATTATCTATAACCTTGATAAACAAGGGCTTATAGAAGTCCGCTCTATCATCAAAGATGGAAAGATTCCCAATAAAGATGCCCTAGAGAAAGGCCGTTACCCACCTTGGTCTGAAGGTGGCCCTGTTTATGAAGTTAAAGTTAAAAAAGGTGTACAACTATGCCGTGGAGGAAAAGCTGGCGAAGCCCTAAAACAGGCTGGGAGATGGTTTCTCCCCTGTTCAACCGATAAATACAGGTCAAAGGCTGATAATCAATGGGTAACTGCTACTGCTGATAATCCTTTTGATGAGTTTACAAAATATAATTTAAAAGAAGGTGATGTCATACAAATTGGTGGGATCAATCCAATACTGAATGAAACCGGCGGAAGTTTAACTTTCGTTGATAAAGCATCTCAAAGAACCAGCGTTGTTCGAGGTGGTGGTGGAGAAGTTCAGTTCTTTAGACCAGCAGAAGGCCCTCTTAAACTAGGTCCTCAGGATGTTGCTCGATCTGTAAAAGTTTATAACGATAAAGAGATTAGAACTCTTCAGGCGCAGCTTGCACGAGTAGCAAATAAAGAAGAGGTGTTAAAGATTCGTGAAAAGATTCAAAGAAGAGTTAATGATACAGAAGCTTCATCTTTTCTATTAGAGATTGAAAATAAACTAAGTGGTTTGTCCGGTGCGACTTCAGGTCAGTAAATTATTCAGCAGCTTCTGGAGTTTCGATAGTATCAGCTTCAGGAGTCACTGGTGTCTCAGGTACTTCATCAATTGATTGAATCCGGCCAAAGTCAGTTCGAACGTCATACTTCTTAATAACCACTTGCCGTTCGACGTCCCCATCTTCGCTATCAACTAAAGTTACTTTTTTAAGTTTTAAAAGGTAGTGACCTCGGGCCCCGCGTTGCTCTTCGCTTAGGCCTTCGTTGGCAAGTCTATCTAGGACTGAAGTAAGGTGTAGACCTTCTATCTTTTTCTCGGCTACAAATTCTAAGATTTGTTTGTTCTCAAGAAGTGATCCTATAAAAGTATAAGCTGAAGCATTTAGAACAAATGTCATGGCAAAGACTGCTACTAAACACTTCATTAAGAACCCCTCAGATTATTACGAAGGCTACTTATAACAGATGTATCCACGAATTGAGAGAGGGGCTGTAAAGATTTTAGGGCCCTAAATCTTTGAAATTAAGAAGATTCCATCTCTAATTGGTAACATTGTTCCGTATAAACTCGGGGACTCACTAACGTAGTCATTGAGGGCCTTTATATGTTCCGTGGACTTATCGTCGGCCTCTAATTCTGAGGCTGATTTAAGGACATTCCCGCTCCAAAGAACATTATCAACAACAATAATCCCTTTATCAGATAATTTAGGCAGACATAGTTTTAAGTAGTTTAAATAATTTTGTTTATCAGCATCTATAAAGACCAGATCAAATTCACCTTCTAATTTAGGAATCGTCTCTAATGCTGGGCCTATAAGCTTGCTGATCTTTTGACCATGACTCGACTGAGACCAATGCTTCTTTGAAAACTCCGTCAGCTCATCATCAATATCAAGAGTAATCAGCTCCCCTGCTTCTGGCAGGTTCTCTGCCATACAAAGAGCGCTATAACCTGTATAAGTGCCCACTTCTAAAACTCGGTTTACATTTAAGGCCCTTATTAAAAAACCTAAGAGTGACCCCTCCATCTCTCCCACTAACATCATAGACATAGGCACAGATTCTTTTGTGGCTTCGCCTAGGTCTCTCACTACTTGACTAGGACGGTTTGATTTTGTGATGGCATATTGTTCAATACTTGGTTCTATAAAGTTCATGGGGCCCCTTTTGCTATGTTTGAAGAGATAACTTACATCAAAGGGGTAAAATAGTCATTTATAGCTGTCATAAGTAAGGGCTATACTTGATTCTTTAGTGTTTTCCACCGGAAAGAATCTCTCTTACCTTGCTTAAATCAAACAATTTTTCTTTCAAAGCCCTTTCACGCCGAAAAGTAAGTATCAAATATTCAATTAACTTTCGTGAGGGAAGAATGATCAAATTAACATGGATGTTGTTAAGCGTTTTAATTGCCTTTAACGCTAATGCTAGCGAAGTTGAGTTTAGCCAAATAAAGGTTAAAGAAAAACTCTTTCAAAGCTATCCTGGCCCTTATGAAATTTCATCAAGAGACGGATCAAAGGTAAGTTTAATCAATGATAAAGGCCATCGAGCTGACCGAGGACTTAAAGACAATCCTCTTTATAAAAAGTTAATAACGCTCGTCAAAGAAAAGCTTCTTGAAAAGGCTAATGAAATCACTGGAGAGACTCTTGCTTATAATCAAAGTCATTCCATTGGCGATACTAACTTCTCTGGTTTTGATTGGAGCGGTTTAGTTTCCGGAGCAGGGATCAAAGCCGGAAGAAAGCTATACCCTGATTATACTGAAGACGACGAAGAAAAACGCTGGGTGGTTGAAGATACGCTTCTCTTTGAAGTCGACGCTCAAACCTTTTTAAATGACCAAGCAGAACGAAGAAATATTGAAATCAGCTCTGATGCTATCAAGGCCTTTGCGGGTATTCGTTTTAGAAGATCATATACTTATATTCATTACTCTCCAACTTACGTTAAAGGTCTTACAAAGGATTTTCAAAAGTTATTCTTAGGCTTTTTAAAGTTCGGTGGAGATAATTTTCTTAGCCTTGAAGATCATGAATCTGTGACTCGAACTGATTACTTAAGTGCCGATGTGAGCGCTAGTTCTTCGACTCCTTCGTTTTATTATTTATCCGCTTATGCTGGAGGGACTCTCTATTATAGTTCAATCAATAATGTAAGCATCCATAAGCCAGGTGTACGAGACTACCCAAGAGGTGAAGAATCATTAAGAGTAGGAATTAATAAAACAAAGCTCCAAGGAAAGTCCGCTGTTGTTGGCCTTCAAGCAGAGTTTTATAAACTTCTTAAAATTTCTTTATTAAGCTATGAGCTCTCTTCAAGTGTAACTGAATCAAGTTATGTCTCTCTTAGCTTTCAAGCTGGGGACGAAGAGCTCCTTAGCAATAAAGATTCAATTCTTCATCAAGAAGTTAAAGATGTCCTTCGAGGTAAGCTTCCTAGAAATAACCTAGACCTTATGGCCTATGTCATTTCAGAGCAAGATACTAAGAGAGATCAAGAGTCTAAGAGCTCTCACCTCTTTTTATATGATAAGTTCAAAGGCAATTCTGTAACAGATGTTACTCTTAGAAATAGTTCGGGAACTCGTTATATGTTCCGTTATAATCAGGAGAAGTCTTCTTATAAGAAGACTTGGATTCAGGCCCTTGTTCACTCAAATAAGATTGATAAGTATAAAAGAAGAGTCACTGATACTGTAACACTTGAGTATGAAGTGCAAAAAGAACAACGTGACTTATCAATTGATGAAGTAAAACTTGATGACTCAAACGCAGCTTACCTAAGATTTAGTAAAGAGTTTAATGCTCCCAAGACAAATGGTGGATTAAGGAAAAAACTTCGTGCTGAGGCCATCGCTTTTGGAAAGCTTTATACCAATATCGACCAAAAGGTTTGGGATAATTTTAAAAAGGGTGAGCTTAAGGGAAATGCGACTGTTAGTATTAACGCTGAGATCAGCGGAACTGGCATTGCTAGCCTAGCTCTTCATTCAAAAGAGTATTGGAGAGAAGTCACTCTTTGGGTTTGCACAAAAACCTCCCCTCAAGATGATCCAGGAAGACTTTCAAAGATTGAAAAAAAATGTTTAAAGAAGCTTACACAAACCTTTGAAGCTTATAAAAAGGTTTGGGACTCTGAAGTTAAGATTAGTGCTAGAGCCTTAAAAGACCTTGCTGAAGCAATTGCTGAGTATGCAAAAGGGTTCGAAGACTTAGAGATGATCTTTGGCGTTGAAAACGTTGGTATCACCGGATCATTCAAAGCTAAGACTTTTCATGATTTTCCTTATATTACTTACTTTGTTTTAGGTGAAGATCAAGGAAATGGATTGATCAAAGATAACTTAGAATGATTTAGATTAAGGCATTAGGGCACCATTAAGAATTAAGGGGATAAAGTGTCCCCTTAGCATAAATATAAATACGGCTACTTACATCTATAAGCATTGCTATGACATAGGGCACCTGTTTTGCAGTATAAACCCTAAATAAGAGCGCTTAGGAGATGGATTTCATAAGCATGGCATAATTAATTAAAGGAACAGCTATGGACATTACACCACTCAACAAATGGATACCAAATCTAAAGAAACCTCTTGTGATCGCTGGGCCTTGTAGTGCTGAGACAAGGGAGCAATGCTTATCCATTGCTAAAGAAATTGTAAAAAATGAGGATGTTCGTATCTTCCGAGCAGGCATCTGGAAGCCTCGTACTCGCCCTGGCTCTTTTGAAGGAGTCGGTGAAGAAGGTTTATCTTGGCTTGATGATGTAAAAAAAGAAACGGGACTCCTAACTTCTTGCGAAGTGGCGACTGCAAAGCATGCAGAGCTCGCTTTAAAAAGTGGCATTGATATCTTATGGATCGGAGCGAGAACTTCGGCTAATCCATTTGCTGTTCAAGAGATAGCTGATTTTCTAAAAGGGACTAAGGTTCCTGTTCTTATAAAGAATCCTATTAATGCTGATCTTGCTTTATGGATTGGCGCCATCGAAAGAATTGCCTCCGCTGGTATTACAAAGTTAGGGGCTATTCATAGAGGCTTCTCTACCCATGAAACAACCATGTATAGAAACCGCCCTCTTTGGAGGATTCCCATTGAACTTAAAAGCCGCCTCCCCGGACTTCCAGTTATCTGCGACCCAAGTCATATCGCAGGAAAGAGAGATCTTATTCAAAAGGTTTCGCAAAAGGCCATGGATGTGGATTTTGATGGGCTTATGATTGAGACTCACTGCAACCCAGACGAGGCTTGGAGTGATGCAAAACAACAAGTAACTCCTGAGAGTCTAAAAGAAATCCTAGGCTCAATCTCTGTTAGGACAGAATACTCTCATGATAGAAATTTTGGGCAAGAGCTCGATGATCTTAGAGATAAGATCGATAGAATCGATAACGACCTTCTTGAAAGCCTACAAGAGAGGATGAAGATTGTTGACTCAATCGGTAAGGCCAAGATCAAGTCAAATATTACTGCGCTTCAGATCCATAGAATGGATGAGCTTATGAATAAGAGAATGCAGATTGCCGAAGCGTTAGGTCTTAATCCACAATATATAAAAGAAATATATGATGTGATTCATGATCATTCAGTAAAAAAACAAACTGAGATGATGAATGAGACTAAAACTAACAAAGAAGATTAATAATGCCATTTTCCCATCGAATAAAATCAGTAGAGGGATCAAAGTCGGTGGGTTTAGCCTCCCTCGTCGCAAAACTTAAAAATGAAGGTCATGACATTATTGGCCTTCATGTTGGTGAGCCAGACTTCCCTCCTCCAAACGAAGTAATCGAAGCGACTCAAAAGGCCTTAACGGACCTTCAAGTTCGCTACTCCTTAGTTCCAGGAATTCCTGAGCTTAGAGAGGCCATTGCCCATCGCTTCTCTTCTCGAAGTAACAGAGTTGTTAGCCTAGAGAATATCTTAATTAGTAATGGATCAAAGCAGATCCTTTATAACCTCTTTCAATGTTTAATTAATGACGGGGATGAAGTCATTATTCCTGCTCCTTACTGGGTCACTTTTCCTGAGAGTGTAAAGCTCGCTGGCGGAAATCCTGTTATTGTTAAATCAAGAACAGACCTAGGACTAGATTTAGATGCCATTGAAGCTGCTATAACTCCAAAGACAAAGATCATCCTCTTTAATACGCCTAACAACCCAACTTCTGCGGTTTATGGAAAAGAAGACCTTATAAAACTAGGCGCTTTAGCCTCGAAGCATGATCTTATTATTATTGCCGACGAAGCTTATGAGTCTCTTGTCTTTGAGCCAAACATCCACACAAGTATAGCAGCGCTTTCAGATGACCTTTTTGAAAGAACCATAACCGTACAGACTCTAAGTAAGTCGCATTGCCTTACGGGTTTTAGAATTGGTTATATGATAGCTCCTAAAAAGTATGTTGAAGAAGTCTCGAAACTTCAATCTCATCTCAATGGTAATGTTTGCACCTTTGCTCAATATGGCGCCCTAAAAGCTTTAACAATGGATCAGTCTTACTTTGAAGAGATGATCAAAACGATGGTAAAAAGAAAGGACCTCGCTTTTAAGCTAACTAAGGAAATCTTTTCTTGTCATGAGCCACAGGGAGCCTTTTATGTTTTCCCAAGTCTTGATGGTTATGAAGAACGCTTTAAATCAAGCAATGAAGCTGCAGAGTTTATTTTAAGAGAAGCTAAGGTTGCTCTACTCCCAGGCTCTGCCTTTGGACTAGAAGGATACTTACGTTTATCTTTTGCTTCGCACGAAGATAAGATCACAGAGGCCTTTAGAAGAATCAAAGAGGCTTTAAAATGAAGATTGGAATAATTGGCTTTGGCCGCCTTGGTAGGCTTATTACTAAATACATAGCTCAAGATGCTGACGTCGTTGTCTACGAGAAGTTTCCGAATGAATCAACCGAGCAGATGATAAAAGATCTTGGAGCAACTTCAGGATCGTTAGAACAAGTTTGTGATTCCCCAATAGTCATTCCCTTTGTTCCTATTAGCGAACTTGAAAATGCTCTCACTGAAATGAAGCCTTTTTTAAAAGCAGGTACACTAGTCGCTGATGTTTGTTCTGTGAAAAAACACCCTATCGATAAGATGTTAGAGATCCTTCCTAAAGAAATTCAAGTGCTAGGGACTCATCCCATGTTTGGACCTGACTCAGCGAAAGAATCTCTCTTTGGTTGTAAGATAGTCCTTTGTAAGGCACGAATTGAAGATAAGCTTTATTCAGATATAAAGAATTATCTTAATAATCATGGATTAAAAGTCATTGAATCAACAGCAGATAAGCATGATGAAGAAATAAGTCATTCCCTTCTTCTTACGCATTTTATTGGGCGAACGCTTATGGACCTTGGAACAAAAGAGCTGGCCATTGATACTAAGGGTTACAGAAGACTAATGAAGATCCTTGAAACAGTTGAAAACGATTCCTGGCAACTCTTTGTCGATATGAATAAATACAATTCTTATAGTGAAAGCACGAGAGAAGAATTCTTAGAATCCTTAGCCAAGGTGAATAAAAGGATTACTGAATGAAGATTGCCTTTCAAGGAACAAGAGGCGCTTACTCTGAGGAAGCCCTCTATAAATTCTTCGGTGAAACCAAGGTTGAAGCTGTAGGCTATGAGCTCTCAGAACAAGTCGGTGACGCTCTTGAAGCTGAAGAAGTCGCTATGGGAATTCTTCCTGTTGAGAATTCTATCGCTGGAAATGTCGCCATTAATATGGATCTTCTTTATCAACATAGGTTCTTTATCATCGGTGAACTCTACCTCCCCATTCATCACTGCCTTATGGCAAGACCCGGGGTTAAGTTAAAAGATTTAAAGACCGTTCATAGTCATCCGGTTGCCTTAGAGCAATGCCGCGACTTTTTAAATAAACATGGAATTAAGGCCATCCCCGATTTTGATACAGCTGGCGCTTCTAAGAACTTAGTAACAAGAAAGTCAGTTGATCAAGGGACTATCTCTTCAAGATTATGCTCAGAGTACTATGGCCTTGAGATCCTCAACGACGATGTTCAAAAGGTTAAGCATAATATCACCCGCTTTCAAGTCTTCGTTAAAGAGAAGCATATCCCTGATGGCATCCGCCAAGAAAAAACCAGTATTGCTTTTTCTACCAAGCATCATCCGGGCGCCCTCTTAGGTTGCCTTCAGCAGTTTGCTAAGGCCGATATTAATTTAACTAGATTAGAATCGAGACCCATTCCAGAGAACCCCTTTGCCTACGTTTTCTTTGTGGATTTTATGGGTGCCTTAACAGATACAAAAGTCATTGAGACCTTAAGAAACTTAAAAGAAGATGCCAGTCATATTAAGGTTCTTGGCAGCTACCCTGTTGCTTCAAGATAAATTAAAGAAAGAGTTCAGGATAAAGCGCTTTGATCGCCTCAGCTGACTGCTCCCCTTCTCCGACTCCAACAATACTCATCTTTCGAGGCTTTTGTTCTAAGCTAGTAAAGAAGACCTCTAATAATTTAGGAATAAACTTTTCAGATCCTTCATGAAAGAGAACACCATCAGGGGCAGTGGGAGCTAAGATAAGACGATTATCTTTTGCCGCATCTTCAAGGAGATGATTAAGAGACTCTGATACCACCTCTTTAGATTGATCTCCCGATCCAAAGGCCAAGAGGATATGCTCAACACTATCAGGGACGAAGAGACCTACTTCAACAAGGGTCTTTCCACCACCAAAGATCTTAATAAAATTAAATTCCATTTTTATCTCGATTAATTAATTTAACTGGCTTTATTTTAGGAAGGATCTAAGGGACGGTCAAATAAACGCGCTATTCTTAGAGAATAGCGCGTATCAGGATTAATTAACCCCAGTAACCAAAAAGAACACTCCAATAAACCCATCCCCACGGGCCAAAGATTAAGAAAAAAGGAAGCGTTATATAAGACACCATTAGTGTCAAAACTCTTCCCAGACTCTTGTTCTTACTTGTAAGTGCTTTTTCAGCTTTAGCTGCTAATTTCTTAAAGTTTTTTACAGACCCTGCTTCTTCTAGTCTTGCCGTGGCCGATTCTAAAAGAAAGTCTTTAGTCTTATTTGAAAAAAGAAGTTCTACATTTCCTCTAATTCCTTCATCAACTGAAAGACCTGCTTTAGAAACGAGGGCTGAATCAGAAAAGATGATCTCTAAAATAATATCTCCATATTTTTCCATAAGCTCTTCGTCACTAAAAGAGTCTAGCTCCATTCTTACTTCGGCTTGAGTCTTATCAAGCTGTTTTTCCATTTTTTCTATAAAGTTTGCTTCTTTCGATCCTTGAACGGCAAAAGCGTTTGAACTGATTAATAAGAAGAAACTTAAAATCATTACACGAATTGTCTTGGTCATATCTCTCTCCAAAGATGAGTTGAATAATTAAACGCTTTGTACCAAAAGAGTTATGCCTCTTCTAGCGGCGTTGTTGGCAAATATAGGGGAAATCTGTCAAAAGCGAAGGTAAGCAACTGATATAACAGGTGTTACATTTCTAACAGGGTGTATAAATATTTCGAAGCCCCAATTATAATCCAGTAATTTCGGTAGAATAGCTTTATGAAAGTTCTCTTATTTTTACTCATTTTAAGCTTTAGTCAAATCGCTAATTCAAAAGGGTTTGAATCTTTGCATGTTGGAATAGCATCATCCGGTCCCGGAGGATCCGCCCTAGGCCATTCCTATTTGCTTTTTTGTAAGAAAAGTTATCATCTTCATTTAAAAAGATGTGTTGTTGTTGAATACAACCTTGATATAAACCTCGGGGAAAAACTTGAGGAAACAAAAAGGTTAGGATTCCTTGATAAGATTAATGCTTTTAATCAAGCAAACTTCAAGGTTTACCTCCACTCAGATCAGAGAGAGTTTGAGAATAAGTACTTTAGTCGAAATCAAAACTTGTCCTATTATAAGTATATAAACTCTTCTAAAAAAATAAATTTCCTTTTTGAGGAGATAAAAGCTGATCAAGTTAGAAGATTAAATAGGGATTATAAAGACTATAAAATATTTAGTAATAACTGCGCGACTAAAATACTGGATCTTTTTAAAATATCCGAACGCAGAAGATTTAAACCTTTTAAAAATCATGGCCTTTTTGATCTTGATCAATACCTTTTCAATTTTCCCATTTGGCTAGAAGATACAATATCCAAAAGTGATTTTTTCTCTGGGCCTATAGTATTTAGAGCAAAGGAGCAAAGGTGAGGTTTTTCTTCATAACATTATCCTTCCTACTCTTCTCCAACCCTTTAATCTCTTCGGTCTACGAACCTGAAGTCCTATGGAAGAAAGCGGCTATAAAGTATTGTTATGTGGATAAGAAGAAGTTGATAAAAAAGACCTCTTTTAAGAGAAAGTCTTATGACTATGTCTTAGGAAAGATTCCACAAGATTATCGAGAAAACCTAGATCAGGTTGTTCAAGATCAATTCAATCCAAACGATACAATTGTTCATTTTATAGGCGGTAAGGATTGTAGTGATGATCCTTCTTCAGATATTTATATTATTCCCGTTGTTCCAAAGTCCGGGAAATCTAAAAAGAAAAGAATTCCTTATGGAAAGGCTAGCGTTGGGTACTTCGGAAGGGTTAGCTTTCCTAATATTTACAAAAAAGTATTTAAGTCTGTGCCTTCTAGTGAAAAGCATTATGTTCTTTTAAACTTAAAGCCTGTTCAATATAAGCATGAAACAAATATCTCCTATGAAGATGCCCTTCCCTATATTTTCCTTCATGAATTAGGTCATATTCTCTCCTTTAGACATGAGCATGGGCGGGACGAGATGCTAGAGGATCCTCATTGTAAAGGTAAGCAAGAAACCATGAGTACAACAGCCATTACAAGCGGAGACTATGATCCTTTTTCAATCATGAACTATTGTTACTTACATGGGATTATAAAAAAACGAATACCTCAAACCGCTCCAGAGTTAAGCGAAAGAGATCGTGAAATTTTCAGAGAACTATACCATCCACTTTTTTAAAACTTCTTTAAAAGTTCGGCCTTCTTTTGATTTTCAATCATTCGTTTCATTTTAAGCCTTATATAAATAAGCTCTATTAAAAAGAAACCTACAAAGGCGATGTAAAAGCCTGCGGTTTTAAAAAAGATCCATCGATCACTAGAGAGGTAGATCGCGACATAGCCCATGAAGATTCCATAGAGCAAAAAGAAGACACTTGAGTGAAGCTCAAGAATTCTAATGATAAACTTAGGTGGCCTTCTTGACTCTTCCATCATGGCCATCATCATCTCTTCCATAAGACCCACTCCCCTCCATAATTTGAAGAGAAGATAGCCTCCCATTATGACGCCTGTAAAAAAGGGTTGCAGCTTAAACCAAAGGCCTTCATCTCCTAGTAGTGAGAGCCCGCCTAATAATAAAAGTAAGAAAAAATTAAATTTAGATATTCCATGAACATGTTTAGTGAAGATCTTTTCTAAGGCGATTTCAAGAAAGGCCAAGATTAGCCCACCAGTAACTGCTATTCGAATGGGATAGTTTTCCTCAAGATACCAATAAGCAATGGCCGGTAAGAATGAGATAAGGAAGAAATTTTTAGAAAGCTTTTGATTCACAATTAAGTTTTACATCTATGAAGCCTTTTTCAAATTCTTTTTTTCCAAATCCTTCAATTTAATTTCACGGTATTTTTGAAACTCTGACCTGACGCCAGCAGGGTCAAGGATCTCAATATTTTCACCCATACTAATAAGCCAATCATACAAGGGAGAGGAGATCTCTACAGAAGCTGCCCAGATGAAGTCTCCTTCAGAATTAGCGGTCATATAAGGGTGGCCTAAGAATTGATAAGCCGGGTTTAAGTTTACAGGGTTGTTTTGATCTATCTTAAGGACAAGCCTCTCTTCTCTACCTGAAACTGCGCGAATGGCCATAATGAATTCATTTACTTCAAAACGGCTATAGTTGGCGGTGTAATCACTGATCTTATTTAATTTGATCTTGGAAACTTCATCAAGAGGATAAGAGACCAAACAACGATCATTCGTCTCTTCACCAACTAAACTAAGATCACCTTCAAGCATGATTAATTTATGCGGATGGATCTCATAAGTCTTTTTTCCAACTGTCACCAGAAGAAGGGATTCAGTATTAAAAGCTTCTTCAATATGATTAACGTACTTAAGCAGTAAGTCAGATAAGCTCTCTTTAAAACAAAAGCTTAATTCTTCATTTGATTCATTATCACAATTGATATCAAAGGCGGGATACTTAGCATTTATATCAGCAAAGGCCTTATGAACTGACTTACTAAAGTCATGCTCTTTATAAGTATTAAGAAGAGGCATATGCGCTTGCATAGCAATCCATTCTGAAAAAGAGAGCGAAAATTGAATCTTCTCTTTCTTAGAATTAGGGATTAAAAACTTCTCCCCATCAACTTCTTCAATCTGAACGGGATAATTATGATCACTTAAAAACTGAAGAACATCGTAGATAAGTTCGCAGTTAAAGTCTTTGCCGGAGAATTCACTTAAGAAACTTTCAAGTTCAGTCATCTCAGTTAACTCATCAATACTCTTTAAGATGGTCCAAAATTGATTATTAAAGATTGGTAAACTCATTAAAATCCTTCAGATGCTTAGCAAAACTAGCCATTTAGCACCGTAATTAACACAGTAAACTTGTCGGGTACTGGGCAATTTTACTTTAATGATTTTTTTGCTTCTAGAGCCTATAATTAGGGTATGTTTTTGAAATCATTGATGAACAAGCCCATTTTAGCCATCGGCATATTACTTATGTCCATCTTCCTTATGAACACCTTCACTGATGGAGGTTTATGGAATAGAGACCGTTTAAAGCCAACCTCTTGTAAGGCCGTCCTGGTAAAATTAGACCGAAGGATTCCTGGTGGCTGGACCACTAGTTGTGATGGAGAGAACCTAAACCTGGCCGTCTCTCATATGGCCGCTAAGAAAGAGCCTACAGATTTAGAAACAGTGAGAAAGATTGTTTATAGAGAACTCGCAAATAGTTTAGTCTTGGTGGCCAAGAACTCTCCAAGTGATAACTTAGAGAGAACTCCCTGGGTGAGCATTCGTTATGTTCATCCCTTACTTGAAGTAGGGGCTTTATCAGAAGGTAAGTTTGTGGTTAAGTTTGCTACGATTAAAAATAAGCAAATGTTAATGAATCATTTACAAGCAACTGTTAAGGTCAAAGAACTTATCAAAAAGTAAGGCCTTCTTATCTTCATAAGAATACCTAGTGCCCTTATACTCTAGAGAATAATTCAAAGCGTGAAGGAAGATCCTCTCTTCCTTCTTTCCTCCATAGAGTTCATCGCCAAGAATCGGAAAGCCTAAGAGAGAGAGTTGAGCCCTGATTTGATGGCGAAGACCTGTATCTAACTTGATCTTTACCAATGAGCAGTCATTTTCACTGTTATAAGTAGTAGAGATAATGCTTAGCTTTGCCTCGCTTCCCTCTATTGATTCTTTTTGCTTAGAGCCCTTAGCTTCACTTCCTATTAGAGAGTGCGTCTTCTCCCCAAGATCAACGAGGTTCCCTTCGACAATAGCCAGGTAGATTTTCTCTTTAGCTTGCTTCGAGAAGTTATCTCGTAGTTCAGAGAAGACCTCTTCACTCTTGGCCACAATTAAAACCCCTGAGGTTTCTTTATCTAACCTATAGAGAAGTCCTCGTTCGGCGCCACCAAAAGACGGGCAAAGGTTACTCTCTCTTAAAAAATTAAGGACTGTATTGGTCTCAGCATAAGACTGAGGATGCCCATGAAGACCAAAAGGCTTTGATATTGCGATGAAGTGGTCATCCTCACTGAGAATCTCAATCTTACTGCCTTCATAGGTAGGATTGACCTCGCCATTTCGAAGCAATTCCACAGGAAGCTCTAAGACTCTCCCTTTTTTAAAACTTAGGTTCTTTTTCATACCCGCTTTCTTATACTGACTTTTAGAAAGTCCAAGGGGCTCTAGAAGATCTTGGTAGAGATCTTCTATGTCTTGAATTAATGAAATTGATATCTTCATGAATTAACGAGATTCAACCTTATGCCCTTCGGCACTAAGATCACTCTTTCGAATAATAAACTCTACTCTTCTTTGTTTTTCATCGAAAGTACCTGAAACATTTCCTTTGATCTTATCAGGTCTTGTGTCCCCATAAAAAACAGTGGTTACCTTATCAGGTCTTACTCCACCTTTTATAAGAGTTCGAGAAACGGCTGTGGCCCTAGCTGCACTTAGTTCAAAAGCATCTTTATTGCTTCCTTCTTCCCCGCGGCTGGCATGACCTATAACGAAGATGGCCCAGTCTTTATTCTTAAGCAGCTGTAGCATCTTATCGTAGACGGCAATTGAAATCTTAGAAGGCTTAATACTGCCTTTTTCAAAATAGATCTTATCTTTAATCTTAACTTTGATCCCTTCAGGCATTTCATACACATCAGCTTCTTCTGCTAGATCAAATTGATCGAGATCGTTTTTCATAGAATCTAGATCTTCATCTGACTCTCTATTGATCTCATGCTTATCAAGGATCCCTTCCATTGTTAAAAAATCGATAGGAAAAGGTTTAATTGGTTCCTGACTCTCCAGCATTGTTGGAGAATTATCTGGGGACTTCCCTTTTTGAATGACTTCACCGTGCTTGAGGACATTTCCTCCAAAAGAATTTCGAATTGAGCCGAGGGCCGCTTCATACTTTGCTGTTTCCGTCTTAGACATAGAAAGAAGAAGAACGAAGAATGTTAGTAGTAGCGTGATCAGATCCGAAAAGGTCGCCATCCAGCCTGGTAATCCAGGAGGACACTCGGGACATTTCTGTTCTGGTTCATCTACAAAATCAGCGTCATCGGCCATTTATAAATTCCTATTCTTCTTCGCTACTTTCTTCAACATCTCTTTCTGCTGGAGGAAGAAAAGCGATAAGTTTTTCTTTAATAAGTCTTGGGTTTTCACCTGCGACAATACCTAGAGTTCCGGCGATGATGATAGACATCTTAGTCTGCTCCATCTTTGATCTCTGAGTTAATTTATTCTTCATAGGGTTCGCGAAAACGTTCGCAAGAACCGCACCGTAGAAAGTAGTAAGGAGTGCAACGGCCATGGCTGGACCAATGGCGGCCTGATCTGATAAGTTCCCGAGCATGATCACAAGACCAATCAGGGTTCCAATCATTCCCATGGCAGGACCATCATCAGCTACCCCTTGAAAGACATCGATTCCAACTTTATGACGTTCTTCCATGGCATCAATTTCTAATTGTAAGATAGCGCTAATCACTTCTGGTGGTCTGTTATCGGCAGCAAGAGTCATGGCCTTCTTTAAAAAAGGATCATCAATTGGCACTTTCTCAAGGGCGAAAACTGATTCTCTTCTAGCTGTTTCTGCGAGTTCACTAATTTGATCAATGGTTCCCTTTGGATCCGCTGGGCTAAAGAAAACGGTCTTCATCCCGAAGCCGACAATCTTCTTAACAACTTCTATAGGCCACTTTGTAAAAGTGGTTCCAATAACACCAAGACCAACAACAATCACTGAAGGTACATCGATAAAGGCTCCGACGTCGCCACCGGCTAAAATCGCGCCTGCGACTGCACCAACTGAAAGAAGAAGACCAATTACGGTTGCAATATCCATAAATCCATCCTTAGGGTTTTTATGATTTCATAAACTTATCGCCATTAAGCCATGAGGACTTTAATCTAACTCACTGTTTATACTTGAATACCTTGGGCAAAAGACTCCAGTACTCAAATCCCCGTCTCCATCGACCTCTTCGTCATGCTCCAAAGCATAGATAGGCAGGAATTTCTTACTAGGCCCTCCACGGGCCGTTCAATCAGTGATATGACTAACCAATGAAAGTACTCGTCCTTTTTGTTTTCTTTATAAGTTTTGCAAGAGCTGATCAGCTTAAGACTTATTGTAATTTAAATAAGGGCGTCATTTTAAAGAAATATAAATGCCCAAAGTCTAAATTAAACTTACCCATTAGAACCTGTGAGTTTGAAAATATCTATGGAGACCTACAGTTCGTAAATGGCTGCTCCGGTCCATCTGGTGGTCATAAAGAAACCTTTTTTAAGGCCTGTATTAAGCATGATCTTTGCTATCACCACGAGCCTTCCAGTGGGGGTCTTAATCGCAAAGACTGTGATCAACTCTTTCTAGAAGTGGCCCTTAAGGGTTGCGCGGAAGAGTCTCAAGATAAGAAGAGCTGCCGCTTCTGGGCCAATACCATGTATAAAGCTTTAAGGATTGTAGGAACAGCTGCCTTCGCCTGTTCAGACCGCCCAGCCACTTATTAGATTCAACACCTTAGCTAATGTAGCTTTTTCAATTTACGCTGCCAAAGCGAATCCTCCATGTTAGAAAATCTCCATGAATCTATTAAGAGACTTTTTTGGCGCGATAGCCACGACCAAGATTTGGGGAATTATTCCGTTGGATATTGTTCTTCACTTTGTTCTCGGTGCTCTCATTTTCTGGGCCCTCAATAAGATCTTAAAAAAATCGATCCTCATCTCTATGCTTATTCTTTTCTTCATCGCCATTTCAAAAGAAGCTTTTGACCTAGGTGTTGTCATGAGAAATCAATTCTATTTTGAACCCTTCAAAGATATACTCATCACTATGGCAGGGGCCATCTTACTCCTTAAGTTACCAGGGCTTTCAAAAAGACTTTCATGAAATACCTTTTCCTCATTTTTCTTTTTTGCTTCACGGCTAACGCCCTTGAAAATAAACTTCTCCCTTTTACCACTGACGGCTGCTCTAAAGTTCCTGATGCTGACCTAACTAATTGCTGCAAGGTTCATGACCTTGCCTATTGGAAGGGTGGCTCTGAAGCTGAAAGGATTGAATCAGATAAGAAGCTTTCAGAATGCGTCATAGAAAAAACCAATCCCTTCTTTGGAAGCATGTTTTACTGGGGCGTTCGAGTAGGCGGCAGCCCTTCTCTTTCAACAAGTTTTCGATGGGGATATGGATGGATTTATAAAAGAGGATACAAAGCACTTAACCAAAGAGAGCAAGAAGTTGTTAAATCTTTAGAGCCCAAAGATGTCACTCTCATACCTGTAACTGTGCCAAAACTTAGAATCAAACAAAGACCCGTTCTCTTCGGTAATTATTGCTTTGATCAAATCCACGAAGTGCTAACCCCTGATGTTAAAGAGCCTAAAGTGACTCTTTCAACTTCAAGGGATGCTTATCAAGTAGTGGTTAAGGTTAATCTTGATGATAAGAACATTCTTTTCACTTATAAGAATTCTAAGTGGAAAGAATGTCATACCCCGCAATACGAAGCCACGCTTCCGCAGTTCTATAAAGCGATCTATTTTGAATGAATATAATACAAGCTTCCGTTTCTAAGCTTATCAATCAAGGTCTTTGATCTTTTATTATCAACAGCTGGACAACCATGTGAGCGACCGGCTCTTCCCACGTTACGGATAAATTGCTTTGTCATATACGTTGCCCCGTGAATAACAATAGCCCTTCCTCTCGCTTCAGAGTTCGAGCTCTCTTCTCCGTCCATTCTTAAACTATAGCCGTGCTTACCGTAGTAAGTTTCACCAGTGACATAAAGCCCCTTTGAGGACATATGTGACTTATGCCGGTTAGAAAAACGAATAGCATTTCCAGCCCCGTCCCCAGAACCCTTTCCATGACTCACATGAAAAAGCTCAGCGGCACCTGTCTTAGTGTTGATAAGAAAGCCTCTTTCATATTTTGAATGCATAGTGAAGTCTGAGACCATCATCCAAGTGGCCTTTGTTAATTTATCAGGGTGAAAATAAGAGCTTTTTTCAAGAAGCGCCTCTAAGGCCTTCGGTGGAACATTCTTGGCACAGGCCAACTTCGAGCAATCATGATCTGGATAAAATGAATTCCAAATCTTAACTGATTTCTCATAAACTTTTGGCGCCGCCATAACTTTAGGCGCAGTAATTCCTGTAAGGGCAAGTGCCCAGGCTAGTGTAAAAATAAATTTCATTAAGTTCCCCTCTCGGTGTTTGGTGATTTTAACTAACCAGAATTTCGAACTTTTATCAAGACTCCTTGGAAAGATTACACAGTGAGTCGGTTTTAAAGCGCTTTTAAGGCGACCTCCAAGATGATACCGTTTTCCCTATCAATAATGACGTTAAGGAGTTTAGACGTGCCATCTTTAAGAATACTCACCACTATTTTTGCCCTACTTATATTCAATAATGCCGTAATGGCCGAAGATTTTCTCGGAGAGAATTGGGATAAAGTTTTAGGAACACCACCAGCAATTGGTTCTGTAGAAGAGCAGGATGATTACCTGGCCCTCATTGAAATTCAAGAAAACAGAACAGAAGCTGAATGCGCTGAAGCCGCAGCAGAAGAAAAAGTTACTCTTAATAGCCTCTTTGGTGGTGAGACAGGTCCTCTTTCAGAAGATGAAGTCTACGCTAATACATTCTTGTTCTTTAAGTATTATGCAATGGCAGGACTAAAGACCAAGTCTGCTAAAAGTCATTTCGCAAGAAAGAGACCTTTTGTTCGCTTTAATGACATCGTTCCTTGCATAAAAAAACCAAATCCAAACACAAGTTACCCAAGTGGACATACTTCAATTGCTAGAGTCTTAGCTTACGCTCTTTCGAAGAAATATCCTGAAAGAAGACTACAGTTCTTCAAAAGGGCTAATGATGTTTCAAAAAATAGAATGATCGGAGGAGTTCACTTCCCAAGCGATGTTGTTGCTGGAAAGAAACTCGCCGATTACTTAGCTAAAACATATTTTGGTCTAAACTAGATATTCAAGGGGGTCCAAGGAAAGTCATAACTTCCGCAGCCCCCTCCAATTGGGTCGCTCGAGCTCGAGCTTTGATCCTCTTCCGCCTCTTCAATAGTCTGCCCATCATAAACACTTTGGCAGTAAAACAGCTTAGAATCCACGTAAACCCACTCAAAACGACTATATTCTCCAGGGTTAAAAGAATCCTCTCCATTCAGGGCTATAATCACTCGGTTCGCATTATCAAAGCTTAGAATCTCATAGGTTGAAGTGGACTCTCCAAAGGAGACAACCCAAGACTCAGCCGATATTTTATGACCCGAATTATAAGAGTCTTCGTAGGTTCCAAGGATCTGAATAAATTCCAAGCTGCTTGTCTGGCTTCCTAAAACCTGTGGTTTTTCTTTTCCACAAGAAACTAAAAATAAGACTGCTAGTACCATAATAATTTTTGCTTTCATCTCTCTCTCCAAGTTGATTAGTTAGAGAATATAAAAGCAAGTCTTGTGCCGAAATTGAGCCTTGGATACGGCGGATACATAGCTAAAAACTGTTTTTGGAAACAGCACTTGTAAAAAAAAAAGTCGTATCCAAGAGGATACGCTAGGAGAGAAACGGGTTCAGTTCTTCATCGTTTAAATCTAAGATCTTTGCTGTATCCAAGATAAACTTTTTAGAAGCAGGTCTTGCACCTTTTATAATATTGGCCAAATAGCCATGACTGACTCCAAGTTTTCTTGCAAAAACCCTATAGCTAAAGCTTGGGTCCTTGAGCTTTTCACCTTCGTAAATATTCTTTAAAAATTCTGGGTAGCGGCTTACGCCATCTAGATAAGACTTCAAGTTTCCTCCTCGGGTAACTTAGGATCGGACTTAGCCTTTTGAGCAATACCGTTGCGGGACAGTTTCGGAATCTCACCGAATTCACTATTTAAAATAGACTAGACTGATCCCTTTAAAGAGACAAGAGGTTATAGTTTTATTGAAATTTAAAATTGAATAGGAAGCAGAACGGTCGTTCTACTTCCGAAGATATTTATTTGATCTTTAAGCGTCGGTATTCTCTTCACTTAAAGCTGTTGTTTCTAAATAATTCATCATTGATGATCTAAGATCAGACATGCTTAGCTCTTCACCTTTTAAAAGAAGTTCTTTTTTAATGAACTCAACAGGAAATCCTGTCAATTCAGATAAAGAACTCAAAGGTACTTTCTGATCATCCCCAAGAACATTCCCGTTCTCATCTAGCCATCCTGACTCTGGTGCATTTGCGTTTGTCATTTTACACTCCCTTGTAAATTCTCAAGCCAGCTTAAAATCTCATTTTTTAAGCTATTCCGTGGCTAGAGGTCATTCTCCCATCTAGGATTTTTTCGACAAAGGAATCATATCTATCAGTATTTATTCATGTCAAACTTATGAGGCCCTGTAAGGTCTCATGTAAGTTTTTGTTTGTATTGTGGAAAATGTAGGTAAATCATTGATATTTAAGGAAAATCAGACTGTATCCGGCTGTAAGACTAAAGTAAAGCTATCGACTTTGGCGAGCATTTCTTCGAACTCACTAAGGGCAGTGCTTAAAAGAGTCACTCCTCCCCCAGCCCCATAGGAAAAAGTATTCTTAGAAGTAGAAACTTCAGCTGTCCTAATATTGATTGAGGCCTTTGTTTCATCTCTTGAAAAGAAAAGAGTCGATCCGCAATAGGCCCCCCTCACTCTTTTTTCGAGCTCGCTTAAGATCTTCATCGTCTTAATCTTTGGGGCACCGGTTATAGAGCCCCCAGGAAAAAGGGCCTTGATGGTTTGATCAAGCTCGATCTTCTTTTCACTCTTAAGTTGTATATGACTGTATTGATGAAGAAGCCCTGGAACTTTTAAAGGGACTCTTAACTTAAGAACTTTAGCGGCGGCTTCGATCTTATTTAAGTCGTTTCTTAAAAGATCAGTGATCATAAAAAGCTCGGCCTTGTCTTTTTCACTATCAGACATTTTCTTCCAAGCCCCCTCTTCATCTTTGATTGTCCCTTTAATGGGTTTTGTCTCTAAGGTATTTCCTCTTTGATTAAAAAGGCATTCGGGGGAGTTGCTTAGAATACCCCATTCAAGACTTGGGCAGTAAGTGGCGTGGGCGAACTCGCCTTGATGAGCGGGGTTTCTAAATAAATTAGAAGCAAGGTTTAAAAAGTCTCCTACGTATTTATATTCAAAAGGAAAAGTTAAGTTGAACTGATAACTATCACCCCTCTCTAGAGATTCATAACCCTTATCAAAAGCATTTTTATACTCTTCAAAACTTGGCGCCGCTGTCTGCTCTAGTGAAAGACGATGATACCTTAAGGGAACCGTAAGGCTTTCAGAGTCATATGTTATGTCTAAGGCGAGCCAGGCATCTTCAGGAATTAGATCAATGCCTTTATTAAAAAGATGCCCCGCCTCATAAGAGAGGGTTAAGATGCGATGAGGTTGCTCATCACTTTTGAAGATTGACTCTAAGAACTCTTCTGTGGAGATCAAAGACTTCTCACCGCTAATTAAGTCCAGCTTCGAGTTCTTAAAATATAAGAAGGCCTTTGAAGGATTTGAATAAAGCCTCCACTTGTTACCTATAGGAATAATTGAATAAGGAAGGTTATTGGTTTCCAGGTGCATAGGATAAGTTTTCAAAAGAAGTATGAGCACCAACCCAAGCTAGCTTCGCTGTTCCGATCTCACCACCACGGTTCTTACCGAGGATGATCTCTGCTACACCTGGCTCTTTTGTGTCTTCGTTATAAACTTCATCTCTATAGATGAACATAATAACATCGGCATCCTGCTCGATGGCACCAGACTCCCGAAGGTCAGCATTATTTGGTCTTTTATTAGGTCTACTTTCAACCTGACGGTTAAGCTGAGAGAGGGCCAAGACAGGACACTCAAGTTCCTTGGCCATTGATTTAAGACCCCTTGAGATCTCTGAAATCTGCTGCTCTCTACTTGGGTTCTTTGTATGTGAGTTCATCAGTTGAAGGTAATCAATGATGATCATTCCAAGACCCGATTCAGATCTAATCTTTCGGCATTGTGATTGAATATCCAGAATCGTCGAAGAACCTGAATCATTAATAAAGATAGGAAGGGCCGAGAGGTCATTAACGGCAGTCCCAATATTTCGAAGATCTGTATCTAAAAAGTCTTTCGTTCTAATCCTCTTACTATCGACTTTCGCTTGCTGAGAGAGAAGTCTCATTGATAGTTCGTTTGAAACCATTTCCAGTGAAAAGATAGCAATAGGAAGCTTTGTCATAGCGCACGAGTTAAGGGCGATATTCAAGGCAAAGGCCGTCTTTCCCATGGCAGGACGAGCGGCTAAAACAATAAGCTGCCCAGGCTGCATTCCCAGAAGCATCTTATCAACTTCGTTATAACCAGTAGGAAGACCAGAGATCTCTCCAGGCTTTCTTGAAGTGTCTTCTAACTCTTTTAAGTTTTCGATAAGGCAGGACTTTAGTCCAACCATCTTTCCGGCCTTAGCATCAGTTGTAAGCCCAAAGAACTTACTCTCTACTTCTTCTAGGAATTCGTCTGCGTTTCCTTTGAAGTTTAATCCAAGAGAGGCCACGTCTTGAGAAGTTCTTACGATATTTCTAAGGGAGGACTTATCTCTAACTGTCTTGGCGTAATGATAGATATTAGCGGCAGAAGCTAGCTCTTCAGCAAGATCAGCGATGGCGGACTGACCACCAACTTCATCTAACTTTCCTGTACTTGTTAGCTTTGAACATACGGTCACATAATCAATAGGCTGATTGCTAATGAAAAGGTCATTCATATTATCAAAGATCACGCCGTACTGAGGGTGATAAAAATCTTCACGAGCCAATTTTAAGTCTGAGATTTGTTCAAAGGTATTAGAGTCAACCATCAGACAACCAAGTAATGATCTCTCGGCAAGTAAGTCGTGAGGTAATTCGTTCATCCCATTTCCTTTGAAAAAAGAAAGTCCCCAAGTAGAACCTTGGGGACTTCTATAAAAAAATTAAGCTTCTGTTTCTTCACCATCAGCTGCAGCTTCTGTAGCTTCACCGTCAGTCGCTTCCGCTTCTTCACCAGTTTCACCGGCTTCTAAAGCAGCAGCTTTTGCTTCTTTCCTTTTAACAGCAGCACGCTCAGCAGCTTCCTGCTTTGCTTTTAATTCTTCTGCTTGCTTAGGATCGATCTCAACCTTAACTTTGAATTCTGCAATAACTCCGCTAAAAATCTTTGCATGTACTTCGAATTCACCAAGAGTCTTGATTGGAGTAACAAAAGAGATCACTCTTTTTTCGATGTCATGACCAAGTTCCATTAATGCTTTAGAAACTTCAGTTGAAGTAACAGTACCAAATAGGTTCCCATTACCACCGACTTTCTTAATCATTGTTAGAACAAGACCGTCTACAGCTTTCTTAATCGCCATAGCTGCATCTTTTTCTTCAGCAACTTTTTTAGCTAGAGCTTTCTTTTGATGCTCAGCTTGTTTCTTACTTCCAGCATCAGCAATAACTGCTTTTCTGTTTGGAATAAGAAAATTTCGTCCAAAACCTGGACTTACATTAACAATTTCCCCAACACTACCAAGTGCAGGTACTTTTTCTGTTAAGATAACTTTCATTGGATATCTCCTTCATTATTTTTGTTTTTCTTGAAAAACTTTCTAAAATTAACCCATGTATCAAATAGGCCGACTAAAACGACAATTCTCCATGCGGACCATAGAGTTATAACAACAAGCATGCTTCGAAAGAATCCCACAATGTTTACCCATTTGAGAAAATCTATCAAAACACCAAAACCTTGAAAGAAGTAAAAGATTCCTAAGCAATAAAGAACATTGCTTCCTATTAACGCTGCAGTCTCTCCGCCTAAGTACTCTTTTCCGAGAAGAAGAGCTAAGGAGAAAATAACAACATAGATAATCGGATATGGAACTTCGAACTTTAAAAGATTCTTCATACTATAGGGATAGGTATGCTCCGACTTCCAGAGGATTCCATTTCTAAGTACGATCATCAACGACAAGTAGAGTCCTAAGAAGACGCTGATAAAGATTCCTGCAGGGATCCATTCTACGATTCCTTTGGCAATTTCATCTGGCTTATTAAGCATATCTTGTAATTGAAGAGCTTTTGTTCCTCCACCCTCTAACGCTTCTTTAACTCCAGGGTTTTCCTTTTTCGCAATTTCAAAGGTCTGGATTAAAGAATTTTCTATTTGCTTCACAATCGGTGTTTCTGAAGTGGTGATATACACCCCTAAGAGCACCGAGGATAAAGCAACAACAATCATACCCGTTGTTAATAACCCTTTCACAGGATGAACCTTTCTAAGAATAACCTCACCGATTAACACGGCATTGATATAAAAGAGAAGGTATCCAACGACTGAGGCCATTGAGAGCTGAGCTGTTGCTTCAGCAGCACCAAGTTTCGCAAGAAACCAAAGAGCAACTGAACAAGCTATTGTTAGAAGGACAGTTTTTGATCTCCCAAATAAAAGAATTCCAAATATAAGTGGAACGGGAGTCAGCATGGCAAGAGGTAAGAACTTATAAAGGGCAATCGACAACACTCCGAGGAAAGCGAGCTTTCCAAACGAAAAAGAACTTGCTGAAGAGCGGAGCTCTTTCACATTAGTTCTTGAATCTTGTGAGCATTCTTGATTTTCCATTACTGTTCAAATCCCTAGCTATTGCGCCCTTGAGCGGTTCTTCCTGATAAATGACTTAGTAGACCAATATTACGAGCTTGCTTGATAGCTTTATCTGCAAACCTGTGATGCTTTCTACTAATACCTGAAACTCTTGCTGGAGAAATCTTTCCAAACTCGTTTACAAGCCAAGCGTATGTGAGTGGATCTTTCCAGTCAGCCTTGATCTTTTGAGCAGCAAACCAACATGATTTTCTACGTGAAAAACGACGACGGTCTTTACCACCATCAGCATCTTCATCAGAATCAGTTACAGAACCAGCATACTTCTTAGAAAAAGGAGTCTTTACGTTCTTAACGATCTCACCAACTTTATCATCATCTTCTTCAACAGCGATAACTAGGTGTTTCATGATCCCTTCGTTAATTCTAAAACGACGGGCAAGCTCAACGTTGTTCGCGTTGTTAGCTTTGTACATAAAATAAAGATAGTGGCCTTGCTCGACACCAGTACTAGTTGGTTGAGCGAAAGTGAGTGTTCCCCAATCGTCCTCGATGAAAACTTCTCCATCGTGTTCTTTGACAACTGAAAGAACCATCTCTTTTACTTTTGCGACTTCGTCATCAGACAACTCCGCCTTTGTCACTAAAGACAATTCGTAAATCATGTTACCTCCTGGGCAAAATGGCCCCCTACTCAAATGGTGGGAGCGAGTTAACGTTCATAAATGTGGCTGGAATGTAGCAAACCTGTACCCAAAGGTACAGTTCGCTATAAAGATAAAGGGAAGAATTTAATCATGGCCTTATTGCCCGGCGCAATACAAAGCAGGGTATAAGAGCTAACTACCTGATTATTAAGTCTTGATGGTTCTAATTGAACGCAAGTCTTAGGCACCTTAACCGACAGGGCCGCTGGCCTAATAAGCTTATTTCCTTCTTTGGCCATGGTGTAGAGCCTATCTCCGAAGATCAGAGTCGAATTGATATAGATCCCGGCCTGCATCTCATTGTCGCTACCTTTAAGAACAATGGGCTGCATTGTCTCAGCGAACTGAACTCCAGGGAAGGCACTATCTCTGTTAATGGGTAACTTTGATTTTGTTCCATCTTCGTTCATTGACCAAACATGATAGCGGGATTCAACAAAGAGACTCTTCTCACCGCTTGCTTTTTTAAAGCCACCGATAAAAGTAAAGACAGGATCACTCCAGCTGCTGCTTTGAAATTCAACATTTAACTGAGATCCACTAATGGGATCAAGGGAGCTCATTCTCGCTCTCTTCTTATCAAAACGCGCCATGAATAAACTTTCACTGGCCGAGTTACCTGTTGATACATCTGTAAGAGGAAAAACATTATTTGAAGCTAAGAACTTCTTTCTATAAGGCGCTCTTACAATTGAGTACTTCCCAGCTTCAGTAAAGCTTAAGATATAATAACGGCGGACAAATTCTCTACCGACTGAAACAAGAGAGGTTACAATTCCTTGGTCAGCTTCGTCTTTCGTTTGAAAGAATGGCGGAGCAATTTCAATCTCTTCGTCAAAGTTTGCCATTACTTCTTCTCTTATTTCATCATGAATACTAGATGAATCAAGGGCCCTAACTTTAACAACAATCTCAGATCCTTCCTGAGTTGGTTGAAGATAGTAAAGATGCCTATCGATGCCATCAAAGCCGCCGAGGATATCATCACTATTATCAACCTCTGGCATGATCCAGTTCTTTGTAATAGCTGGAGTTAAAATATTTCCAAAAGTAAAAGTCTTAAGCTTAACCCACTTAAAAGGAATCTGATCTTTTTCAGTCGGAAGACCTTCAAAGCGAGAGATCGGAAATCTCCAAAAAGACTTATTTCCAAAGAGAGGCTTAAGGTTAGAATCAAAATAACCAAAGATTAAGTTCTGCTGATCCTTCCCGATTGAGTAAGTCATATAATCATCACTACCATCTTGATTGATATCAACTCGGTAGATTTTAATCACTTTATCGATCTTAGGCATTTCAAGATCGCGGCTTACAAACTTATTATCTTTTAAAGTAAGGATTGAAAGAACGGTTAACTCATCAGTTTGTTTCTTAGGATGAATATACTGAAACTCAGGCCCCTTTGATCTGTTATAAGGATCTTCAATTCTTTTCATTCTTGAGAGCTTTCTGCTGCCCTTAAAATAAGAGATCAATCTAGCATCAACACCAACCACCGGAGCTGTTGTTACATTCTCCTCCCCTAGCTTTCTAGCTAAAGAGATAAGTGTTGAGGTTGTCTTTTTAAAGCCTTCTTTAGTTTCAATAGTGACGCTAAGTTTTGCATTAGCATCCCCAGAGAGATCGGTAATCTCACCCTGAACAAAGTTATTAGTCACTTCATCTTGCTCAATCTCAGAGATGATAAAGTGATCAGTCTTAAGCTTCATTTTAGGGTTATCAATTGAGATGCTCACCTTAACATCAGTGGCATCTCCAACAAGAGAGGCAATGGGAAGGTTAAAACCAAAGCTTCCACTTTTAATACTGTATTCTAAGGCTAAAAGATTCTTAAAATCAGGAGTGATGAACTGCTTTGGTTTTTCAGTCACGGCCTTCTTCATATCAACAAGACCATACTTAGCTGACTTGCCATCAATTTCAGCTTCAGAGACATCTCTAGCTGAATGAAAGAGCCTTGCCTTTAATTCATTGAGAGAGATTTCAGGGTTCATTAACTTTACAACTGCAGCAATCCCAGCAATATAAGGAGCTGCTTGTGAAGAACCACGCTTCTTTTCATAACCTGTGATTCTAAGAGTTCTTGATTCTTTATTCATAGGGTAAGTAGAAATAATACTTTCCCCTGGGGCCAAAAGATCAATCTTCCCGCCGTAATTTGTAAATTCTGTGATCTTACCTTTGTTATCAATAGCGCCAACACAAAGAACGCCATTATCGGTACAAGGAAAGACAGGGATATCTTTATTATTATTTCCTGCCGCGGCTACAATTAAGATCCCTGCTTCTTGAGCTAGGCGTAGTTCTTTAATTATCTTTTTTGTTTGAACTAACTTAGGCCAACCTAAAGAAAGGTTGATGACGTCAGCACCATGTCTTCTTGCGAAACTTATTCCGTCGGCAAAGATATCTGTAATGAGTTTATTGTCATAAACAAAGTCTTTCGTTCTAGCGTTTAGAATCTTAACCGGCATAATCTTAATATTTTTAGGGGCGACCCCTGCAATTCCAATTTCATTGGAATTAGCAGCAATAATTCCGGCTACGTGAGTTCCGTGACCAACATCATCTTTAACTGATGTCTTACGATCAAGAAAATCAAACCCAGCGCACTTAACGATAAAATCATCTCTTACCGCCGAAGGACGACACTCGTCAGAGCTCCAGATCCTATCTTTTAAATCTTTATGGTGGATATCCACTCCCGAATCAAGAACGGCAACGATGACTTCCCTATCTTTAGGAAGTTCTGTTTCTGTTAAATGAAGATAGTTAATATCAACGCCAGCGATGCCTTGAACTTCATCTCTAGTCACTTCACCAGTTGTTCTTTGAATTGTTTGTCCAGAGTTGATAACTCCCCACTGACGATGAAAGAATGTATCTTTAAACTCAGGGGCCTGGTTAGCAAAGGCAGACAGAGATAAAAGAGAAATTAAGATGAGCTTTTTCATTATAGACTCTCCCTTATCCAAGAGCCTTCAAACTCTCCTTTTTGTACACCGATGATAGAGCGGACAGCGTCCACTGGACCGTTCCAATAACGTGATCCGATCTTTCCAATAGTATGTGAATCTATAGGATCGGCTAAGATCTCTGATTCGTGTCTAAAGCCAGAGATGCTTCCGTAGATGAAAACATTCTTTTCCCCAACAAGTCTTAGAAAGTGCTCAAACTTAAGCGCTTCTTCAAGTTTCTTAGTAAAGCTTAACCAGCAAGAGGCTTTATCTTTAGCTTTCTTGTCTTTCTTTTCTAATTTGATACATGATTTAAGATCATTAATAAGTGGTTTTAAATGACCACAAGCAACTGTTAAGCCTCTTTTAATATTAGACCTAAGGCGAGGATCACAGCCTGCTGTAAACTGTCTTTCTTTTTTATAAACTCTTTGAAACTTCTCTAATAGAGCGGGAGTTGTTTTCTTGATGTTTTCAAACCCTCTTTCATAGATATTTGTATTCATCGAGATATCATAGAGCTTTAATCTTTTAGCATCTTCAAAGGCATGTTTATCAAACATTACTCTTCCATATTTTTTATTAACAACACCGATCATTGACTTGAGTTTCTTATTACTCATAGACCAGCCTTCTTTTCTATCTGTCAGGCTAACAAAAGGCCCTTTGATCTTAAGTTCGTCAATCTCACTTTCATCATCGCCTACAAGTCTTGATTCAAATCTTGCGAGTCTCGAAGCACTTACCCCTTTAAAAGTGTGGGCAGGATTACTCCAATCAGAACCACCCCAAGAGATGCCGTCATAGAGCTTAGCTAGGTAGAAGTTGATAATATCTTTCGCAAATTTTTCGTAGTTAACACCAGATTGGCTTTCATCTTTAACTGAAAGATACTTGCCGGTTTTTCCTTTCGGGTCC
Organism: uncultured Halobacteriovorax sp.; assembly: GCA_913061265.1. Taxonomy (GTDB): domain Bacteria; phylum Bdellovibrionota; class Bacteriovoracia; order Bacteriovoracales; family Bacteriovoracaceae. The sequence goes on from CAJXVS010000009.1 coordinate 55,145, forward strand.
TCAACGGCAAAGAGAGAGTTTCCTTTAAGGTACTTTGCTCTCCAAACAAGAAATGACATCTTCACTGACTTATCTTTAAAGTTATTAGTGATCTTATGTGGGTTAGCATTTGCTTCTAAAAGTTCAGTTGATCCTTCACTTAAAAGATAATAAAGGGCCTGAGCATTTTCAAAAAGCTTTGGATTAGCGTCTAACTTTGGATTGATATTAATAGTATGAACAACCACATCGTACTTACCCTTAAGAGTCTTAGTTCTTAAGTTTAGAACTGGAATATAAGAGTCCAGGCTAAAGTTCATAGAAAAGCCTAAGGCCTTTCCATTATCATCATAGATCTGAATATGATCAGCGTCTTTTCTATAAAGATGAAGTCTTCTTACAACAACAACTTCAGCTCCAACACCAACACCCATTTTCCAATGAAGGTGTCCTGCATTTACCTTTAGGTTTAGGTTAGGAATGATCTTTTCCGTGATGATGATTGACTCACCAACACCTAGGCTCTCATTTATATGGGCCATCATCTTTCCAAGAAGCTTTTTCTTAAGTCTTTCTTCTTCTGAGGCCTCATCGTCTTCTTCTTCAGGAAGAGCGTCTTCATCAATATCGTTGCTCTGGTCTGCATCAGTTGAAGCCGTATTATCAGACTCAGCTTCGTCTGCTTCAATTTCTTTAAGGTACTCATTACAGTTCTTAGAGAGTTCGCCCTCTTTGAATTCAGCTAAACACTGAACATGGCGCTTTAGGTTTAATTTAATCAAAGGCACAATGATGTTCTTATAAGGTTCTTTGAATGAAGATTTTAAGGTCTTAACTGGCTTTAAGTGAGTCCAGGTCTTAACCAGAGAAACTCCTGCTCTTAAGAATCCACCAGAGTTAGCGATAGGAAGGTTTTCAATCCCAAGGTGTCCACCAAGATTAAAAGTAACACCAAAGGTATCTGCAAGTTGAACAAGATTATCTGTACCCATATAGCTACCGATAACAATATCTCTATTGGCAATAAGACCACCAGAGACAGTAGGAGCAAACCAAGTCGTTACAGGAAAGTCGATAAACTCTCCCGTTTCAACAAAGTGATCAAGCCCTTCTTGAAACTGACCTCTAGCAAAATCACTTCTTCTTTCACTGATTGGGCTATAACGGATAAATTCGTTAATCTTACCTAAGATATTATCAAAGCTAGCTGATTGAAGTTTTGAAAAGATAAAGTACTGAAAGTCTTGAAAAGGACTATCAGGTGATCCGTGGGCAAAGCGGGCCGCAAAAGCCGGCCAATCTTCTTGCGTGATTTTCCCTGAATCAAGGACTCCCGTTCCATCACTGATTTTTGCATTATAATCAAATTCTTTTGTGTTTCTTTTAAAGAGTTGAAAAAGTGAATTTCTTCTCGCCTTGATCTTCTCTTGTAGAAGAAGTTCAACAGGCTTTGGAAAGAAAGCCTGTGCCACTGCTTCGTCAATATCTTGGGCCGTTAACTTCTCTAAACGATCCATCATCCAGTTAGCATCATCCATAGTTGTATGAAAGATCCCAAAAGTATTATGGGGAAGACTGATTTCTTTGTTTTTCTCGATCCCGACAAACCAGTTAACTTTATTAACAGATTCACCAATGTCAGCAAGAGCGTATGGAATGATCAATGATCTTGTGATTCTACTTGTAAGAACTCTTGGAGGAACTCCAATGGCGAAGTTAAAATGATCTTTTTCTTCTGGTCTTAAGATGGCCACATCTTTAAGAGTGACTTCTAAGTTCTCAGTATCTGTTTCGTAGTTCTCTAATTCTTTTTTATCAATCCATCTTGAAGGAGCGCCGAAGGTTCCTTCAGGAATCTTTCTTTTGATAAAGTCTACTTTTTGATCATGATTTGAAAAGACAAGAGTTACTGTCTTTAGGTATTTCATCTTTGGAACAATAAAGCCCAATTTTCTGAGTAAGTTCTTCTTTAAGAGAGTTGTATGCAGAGTTTTATCTAGCATCAAAGTATAAGTACGGTTTTCATCGGTAAAAGGAGCAGCATTAAATCTAAATAATCCTGAAGGAGATGCGATCGTGGCACTAAACTTTATCTTCTCCCCATCTTTAACAGGTAGTTCATCTTGAAGAGGGTCTGAGTTATGGATGATTCTATCTTTCCAAACTTCACTCTCACTTGGAGAGAGCTTTGAGAGGTCAACTGAAGAAGACAATTCAAAAGCTTCTTCTGGCGTTAAAAGACGCCCTTGATAAATAAGATCGTCCCCGGGCATTCTAATTGATTCAAGAGGGATATTGGCTTCATCTGCAAAAGCTGCAGTTGATAGCAATAAGCTCAATAAATAGAATACGACCTTTAATTTCATAGTTCTTCCTGGGGGGTTGTAGGTCTACTTTACCAGATCTGACACATTGCATCATTCCGATTGTAATTACTATAGGGTGAGTAACAGTCTGTTTTTGCTCAAAAAGAAGGGCCCTAAACAGGGCCCTCAATATAGTTACTTCAAAGATTGGTTTTAAGCTTAAAGCTCAATTCCTAGTAGATCAGGAAGTAGTCTGTTTTCTAAGTTGTCAGCAGATGTACCGATTTTCTTAGAGATCTTTTTGATCAGGTCAGCTTTCTTAGACTCATCAGTAGCAGCTGCTACTAAGTCAGAGATCGAAGCGCCAGTTAGTTTCTCAACATCTCCTGCTAGGGCCAGTTGATCTTCTACAGTAAGCTCGCCTTCACCTTTAGAGACCATCTTTTCCATTTTCTTAGAAAGAGATACTAGGCTCATCGAAGTCTCGATTGAAACGCTATAAGTATAAGATACTTCAGAGGCTTTCTTGATAAATTGGATTTGCTCTTTTTCTGAAGCCATTAAAGCAACATCTGTTGTTTCTTCTTCGTCTTCATACTCAAATCCTGAGTTACGTCCCCAGTAAGAATCAGTGAAGCCATCATAATCAACTACTTCGTAGTCATCTCCCCAGAAGTCGCCGTTTACGTCGCCGTCTAGGATATCGTCAGTTTCAATGTTTCTGAATTCTTCAGCTGTTGAATAGTTTGATTGGTAATAATCATAATAAGTAATAGCTCTGATGTACTGAAGGCTAACTGCTTTGTATTCGTCAAACTTTGCGTCGTACATAACAAAGAACTCATCCTGACCAGCTTCAAATGATCTATAAGTTTCATCAGTATCAAGAACCATGAATGAATCATCAATCTCACCGTCAACAGAACTGATGTTATCGATAAAGGCCTGAACTGTAATACTTGGTGAACTGTAAGTACCATATGTACTTGTTCCGCCGCCAGTTGATCCACCTGTTGATGATCCACCGCCGCCGCCTCCACCGCCACAGCCAACTAGTGCTACCATGGTTAATGCTGCGCCAAACTTAAATACATTTCCTAATACACTTGATTTCATTCTCTCTCCCTCTATGTTGTTTTTAATGCAGCCCCAGATTTCCGGGGAAGCCATTATTGTTTAATTCATTTAAACTTTTTGGTTTCGTAGATTACATATACAAGAGGCGTGCCATGCGTAGCGCGTTATAGATTAGATCAATAAAAGGGGACTCTAAGGTCCCCTCTTATCTTAATTAAATTTTGATCTTTATTACTTAATGTTGAAAAGCTCAGGAAGGATTCTGTCTTCAAGGTTTTGAGCAGATGTTCCAAGTTTCGAAGCTATATCTTTGATTAACGCGTCTTTCTTAGCGTTATCAGTAGCAGACTCTAGAACCTCAGCAAATGTCTTTCCTGTTAGTTTCTCAAGGTCACCTAAGATAGCCGTTTGATCTTCAGCAGTAAGTTCTCCCTTACCTTTATTGATCGCTTTTTCAACTTTGTATCCAAGAGATACAAGGCTTAATGAAGTTTCAATTCCTACGCTATAAGCATAAGAAACAGCAGCGGCTTTCTTGATAAAAGACTTCTTTTGTTTCTCAGCTGCCATAAGAGCAACGTCAGTTGTTTCTTCTGAATCTTCGTAGTCATATCCAGAGTTTCTACCTACGTAAGTACCAGTCCATGAGTCATAATCTACAACTTCATAATCATCCCCGTAGTAATCTCCATTGATATCTCCAAAGAGGATGTCATCAGTTTCGATATCTCTAAATTCTTCAGCAAGACCTGTGCTGTTTGAGTAGTAATCATAATAGATAATTGAACGGATATACTGCAGGCTTACGGCCTTATCTTCACCATACTTAGCATCGTGAATAACAAACCAATCATCCCCAGAACGAAGTGTTTCGTCTGTATAAAGAAGGATAAATGACTCATCGTAAGAAGGAGCATTATCAGCATTATTTAAACCATTTACAAAAGATGTAGCTGAAACATATGGAGATGAATAAGATCCATAAGTTGATCCACCGCCGCCTCCGCCGCCGCCACAAGATGATAAACTAACTGCCATTGTTCCTAAAATTGCACCAAAAATTAGTGACTTAAGTGAACTTTTCATATTTGTTACTCCCAAGTTTTTTCCGCCGTACTAGGCAGGGTTTTTATTGTTCTGTGTTGCATCAATTTGAGTCTATAAACCATGACAAACAATTGACGCGTTACGGCATTTCTTTAAATTGTAAAATTTTTCATGGTTCATTTTGGTACTACCTGAGCAAAGTGGTTCACTATGAGACCACCTAAATGGTGTCTTTAAGGGCGCGCAAGGCGTTATAAGGCCTAAACATAATTTACCCGGGCTCCTCTGGGCCAAAATTTTAGTAAACTAAGTGCATCTCAAAAATAATGAAAAAGGCGGATCCATGAAATTCTTGGTTATCTTTATAGTAAGTTTAAACTTCACCTCTCTCTTTGCAGCCTCCCTAGAAGAAGCTCCCCTTGAATGGCTTGTGGCGCAAAGCTTGATGCAAAAAACTGACGAGGACGGCCATGTGGTCCAGGACAAGTTAGTCAAAGAAATCTTTGAAGTGACTAGTTACGATGCTCTAAACGACGAACTTAAGATCAGTCCTAATAAAAGAAGCCAGGATCTTAAAAGAAAGCTTCAGCTTTTTCTCAAGAACTCTGAGCAACGAAACGCTGTTGATCCTCTTTTTACAAAATGGAAGAACGAAGGATCTTCTCCTATAAATGTTAGGACAAAAAAAGTAACTCTTAAGAGCAATGGCTTTTACTTCTTCAATCATATCCATACAAATATTAGCCAAGATAATGATTCCTTAAAGTTCCTAAAGATCTCTCCTTCAAAAACAATTGATCTAGTCAAAGGCTTTGTCTCCCTTAGAGATACGAAAGCCGTTGCTAGCCTTACAGATCATGATACTGATAGAGGCTTCGATCAGGTTTCTCATCTCTCTGACGATGCGGTTCAAATCAAAAGAGGAATTGAATGGGGCGGAAAAACTCATATGTGCCTTATTGATATTAAGAAAGACTGGGAACTTCTCTCTAAAGGTAGAGAGTTTAAGCATGAAGAATCAATCATTAAAAGTAGAAGTAGTGAAGGATTTAGAATCGCTAATCACCCTAGTAAGAAAGATGATTTTCCCCATACAAAATGGCTCGATGTTGATGGTGTTGAGGTATGGAATACAATCATGGAAGATGCCGCCTTTAGAAAGATTCCTCTTAAGAAATCAAATAACAGAGCGGCTCTAAAACAATGGGCCCTATCTTTAAAAGCAGGTAAGCGTCACACGGCCGTTGCAGGAAGCGACTTTCATTTTACTATTCCCTGTTTAAGAGACAGATCCCTTCACTACCCTGCTAATTATTTTCCTTCAGGTTCAAGAGATGATGTGAAGACACTTTTAAAAGAGGGAAAGAACTCCATCATCACAATGCCAACGGCGCCTCAGTTAAATATTAAAGCCTCTTTTAGTGAAGATAATAATTGGCTTGGAATGGGAGATAATCTAAAGGGAAAGGGAGAGCTTAATGTTCTTCTCTCAGCGGATTTTTCGCATTCAAAAACAAGAATGAGATCCGCTTGTTATAATGTCATAAGTAGTTTTACGAAACTTTTCACTTTCTGGAAAAAAAGAAGATGGGAAGTTCGTTTTTATAATATTAATAATGAACTGATCGCAAAAGAGACGATCAATCCTAAGAAGTTTGGCGGAGAAAAATCTTTTGTTTCTGGATTTAAGATTCAGATTCCTGCAGGTCAGAAGGACCTAATCAGGGCTGAACTTTGGACTATCAATAAGAAAACCTCAAGTGTTGACCTGCTTGGGATGACTAACCCTATCTATTTGAACTAGGGCTACTTAGTTCGAACTTTCAATATCTTAAGGGGCTCTTGGCAACTACTTGAGCCGCTTATCCTCCCCCTATAATTTCTTAAGCTTTTTACTCTTCTTAATTCCCAAATCATTTCAAGCATTTATAAAAAGACCTCAATACTTAAGCTTTATTCACCGATAATTAACCTACGGAAATAATTAAGACTGCTGAACGTTTGCTGATTATTGGAGTATGAAATAAATTTAATTAAACTCGGATATATTCTCTTTGGATTAGCGACACTAAGTCTTGTTGTTCATCTAACTGTTGATTCAGACTCCCAAGAGAGTCGCTCCGTTACTTCTAAAGTTCACTCCAGCAATCCAAGCTTTAAATCTAAGGTGATGATCAACGCTAATGTTGAAAGACCAGTAAGATCAAAAGCCTCTCCTTCAAGAAAGCCAGCAAACTCTCAGAAAAATAAAGCAGCTAAGGCCGCTAAAAGAAAGAAAGGAAAAACCGCAACACTACCTAAGAAGAGCGCTTCCACTTTTAATAAAGCTAAGGCCGCAAAGTCAGAAAACTCTTTTGAGAACAATGATTCATCACTACCGATTGATTCAGGCAAAGAGGAATCAAGAGATCCTTCTTCAGTAATCTCTGACTCAGATTCAACGAGCTCGAATAAAGACTTAGGCTATGGTGGAAACCTTGGGCTTCCTAAGAAAAAGAATACTGATACTGCTCAAGATAATAATAGTAATGACAATAAGATAAACACCAACGGTGGAACAGGTGAATCATCACCTACTGTAACCGGTACGGTTCCAGCTCTTTTAGGATCGATTGCCAAAATACCAAGCTTTCAAATTCTTGGTTCAGCTCAGGCAGCCGTATGTACTACCCCTTCAGTTCAGATCTTTGATCTTGAGAGTATGACGGTCTTAGCTGACAATCCTATTGGGGCTGAAGGTCTTGATGCCACCACTAAGTTCACTTTTGATCCCTCAGCAATTGGTATCGATCTCACAACTCCTACAAGGTATATGCTTCGGACTACTGGTTGTTCAGTTAACTTTGAAAGGATTATTACTAGTTTCTATACAAATCAAGCAATGGGCCCGGCGACGACTCTTATCTCTAATACTATCTATGCCGCCATCTCAATTCCCTATGCGGATATTGATACGGCCAAGTTTGCAGCGGCCACGGTCATCTTAGAGTCTGTGACTAGTGACACTGATAATCTAGATCAAGTCTATGCAAGTTTAACAGCCTCTACTGAAGCAACCACTAAGTTTAATGAAGCCTTTGGAGTAACGCCGCCAGTTCTAGCAGAGTCTGCTCCTAAGATCTCAAACAATTCGATCCCAACGTCACTCCAAGAAAAAACAGCTGGAAGCTTCTCTGTCTCGGCCGCTCACTGGAAACCAACCTACACAGTGGCTTATGAGTGGTATGTCGATAGTGTTCTTATCTCAAATCTTTCGACAGCCAGTTTTACTCCAAGCGCTAATTCAAAAGCGACAGTAAGCCTGGATGTTTATGTCGGGATGAAAAATGGTGGCGATTCAAATGTAAATAGATCAAAGCCATATCATAACTTTTCAGTTACCATTCCTGTCACTAATGATTTTCCAGCAACGGCCATGCCTTATGTTTTAAATGCTGGAACAACAAACCCAACTAATACTTTAGCGATCAACTTAGATCTAACGACGGGGACTCTTGGCGGCGGGGTCTATTCAAATTGTGAAAGCTTTACTAACTTTGCCATCACTGAAAATGGAACCTCTCCCGTTTCTGGAGATTTTACCAATACATGCTCAAGCGCTACCCCTCAGGTCTTTCCACACACCTTAGTTAATACTGCTGATGGACCAATCACTATAAAGATATGGGGGAAGGATGAGAGAGGCTTGCAATCTTCTTCTGAAGATCTTGTCATAACTCTCGATAGAACCGATCCTGTTATTTCATACGCTGGGCTTCAGGCCAATTATAGATCCGATAGAAGTACGACCTTCAATTGGACCTTAACTGAAGTCAATGCAGGTGGAAGTCAAAACTTTAACCTGCAATTCTATGATGGAACTTCTTGGAGCGCTCTTCCTAATGTGTCAGTCACTGATGGAGTTAACTCAGGGACAGCCTATTCCACTACTTTTACACTACCGAACCTCAATACGACATCTGCTAAGTTGAGGATTGCTTATACTGACTTAGCTGGCAACGCCATCACTCAAGACTCAGCAGACTTTGGAATTCAAGCTCCTATTCTAGGGATAACTCCTAGTCCTCATAACTATGGATCTGTTTTTAATAAGGCCAATAGCGCGGATACAAACTTTACAGTTTCTAACTCAGGAGTTGTAGCAGCCGATAGCTGTACAATAGCAAGCTTATCAGGGGCCAATGTTTCAGAATTTAGTATATCAACAGATAATTGTGGAACTAACGACCTGGCAGCCTCAGGAAGTTGTAGCATCTTAGTCAAGGCCATTCCTACGACTAAGGGAGCGAAGACAGCTAGCCTCAATTGGACTTGTGGCTCTGATTCAATAAGTTCGAGCCTAAGTTATACTTCAATCAATAATCAGCCTACTTCCGCCGGAACAGAATCTTTTATCACAAACGAAGATACTGCCCTTAATTTTAATATAGCTGCAGGAAATGATATTGATGGAGACACAATAACCTATTCAATTGTCTCTAATCCTTCTAATGGTGTTCTTAGTAATTGTATGGCCTCTAATGGTGATCTCAATTGTGACTACGCACCAAATACTAACTATAACGGAAGTGATAGTTTTATCTATAGAGTCCATGATGGATCTGCTTATAGTGTCGCTAATACAACAGTTAATTTCACAGTCAATTCAATCAATGATGCTCCAACCGTTCCTACCACTCAATCAGTGGGAACAAGTGAAGACACCGCTGTTAATTTTAACTTGAATGCGGGCTCTGATGTTGATGCTGATACTCTTAGTTATATCATCGTCACTTCAACATCAAACGGATCTTTAAGCTGTACAGGTGGAACCTCAACGGCCTGTACCTACACTCCTAATTTAAACTTCAATGGCGTTGATAACTTCACTTATAAAGTTAACGACGGAACCGTTGATTCAAATACGGCAGCAGTAACAATTAGTATTTCTTCAACGAATGATGCTCCGGTTATGGCATCAAATCAGTTCGAAACAACAAATGAAGATACTCTTGTTAGTTTTACTCTAGGCGGCGCCACAGATATTGATGTCCCTTCTCAAACAATAAGCTATAAGGTTATCACGGCTCCTACAAATGGAACCCTTACTAATTGTATTACCACTGGTGGCTATTCTTCTGATGTGACTTGTGATTACACACCAAACGCTAACTATAATGGAAGTGACAGCTTTACATACAAATCTTATGACGGAATTGTTGAATCTTCAACAGCAGCAACAGTTAGTTTTTCAATTGCTGCCATTAATGATGCCCCAACCGTAACCACTCCTCAGGCGCAAGTCACTAATGAAGATACGGCCTTAAACTTTAACCTCGGAACTGGGGTCGACATAGAAGGCTCTACCCTAACTTATTCTGTGATTGCTACTACAACAAGTGGGGCTCTTTCTTGTACCGGTGGAACTTCAACCGCTTGTACTTATACGCCAAGTGCTAACTTCAATGGCGCTGACTCTTTCACTTATAAAACAAATGATGGTTCACTAGATTCAAATACGGCCACAGTAAATATCACAGTTAATTCAATCAATGATGTCCCTACTCTTGTAGGCCCTCAAGCAGAAAGCACTAATGAAGACATTGTCCTTAATTTTAATTTGGATGCTGGAACAGATCTAGATGGTGATACCTTAAGCTATATTATCGTAGGCGCCGTTAGTAATGGTGGACTTAGTTGTACTGGCGGAACTTCAAGAGCTTGTGTCTACACACCTAACGCTAATTTTAATGGAAGTGATAGTTTTACTTATAAAGTAAATGACGGAACGGCAGATTCAAATACAATCACCGTCAATATAACTGTTAATTCTATTAATGATAGCCCCATATTAACAGGACCACAGTCTCAGTCAGTTAACGAAGATATCCTTCTTAGCTTTAACTTAGATGCGGCCACTGATGTTGATCTCGACGCTCAAACCTATAGCGTTGTCTCAAATGTCTCTAATGGCGTCTTAACTTGTACTGGTGGAGCTTCAAGAGCTTGTACTTATCAAGGGAATGCTAATTTTAATGGGGCTGACTCTTTTACTTATAAATCTAATGATGGAACTGTTGATTCAAATACAGTCACAGTTAATATCACTGTCAATTCAATCAATGATGCTCCCGTTCTTGCAACTCCTCAAGCCCAGTCAACAAATGAAGATATCGTCTTAAACTTTAGCCTTGGGTCGGCAACAGACGTTGATGGAGATGCTCAAACTTATTCAGTTGTCAGCACAACATCAAACGGATCTCTAAGCTGTACCGGTGGCGCCTCAACGAGCTGTACCTATACTCCTGGTGCTAACTTCTTTGGATCAGATTCTTTTACTTATAAATCAAATGATGGAACTGTTGATTCTAATACGGCAACTGTAAATATAACGGTCAACTCGATCAACGATGCTCCTGTTCTAACCGGACCTCAGTCTCAGAGCACAAATGAAGACATCGTCCTTAATTTTAACCTCGGTACTGCAGCTGACGTTGACGGTGATACTCAGTCTTATAGTGTTGTTTCAACAACATCTAATGGTAGCTTAAGCTGTACCGGTGGAGCTTCAACAAGTTGCTCTTATACGCCAAGTGCCAATTTCAATGGCGCTGACTCTTTTACCTATAAATCAAACGACGGAACTGTTGATTCAAATACAGTAACTGTGAATATAACAGTAAACGCCGTAAACGACGCCCCTACTCTTGCAACTCCTCAAGCCCAGTCAACTAACGAAGACATTGTCTTAAACTTTAATCTTGGAACGGCCACAGACGTTGACGGAGACGCGCAAACCTATTCAGTAGTTAGTACCACCTCAAATGGCGCTTTAAGTTGTACCGGAGGAGCTTCGACAAGTTGTACTTATACTCCTAGTGCAAATTTCTTTGGCTCTGATTCATTTACTTACAAATCAAACGATGGAACCGTTGATTCAAATACGGCAACAGTTAATATCACCGTCAACTCAGTCAACGACGCTCCAGTCCTCACGGGACCTCAGGCACAAAGCACTAACGAAGATATTGTTCTTAACTTCAACCTAGGTGTGGCCACTGATGTTGACGGAGACACTCAATCTTATAGTGTTGTTTCAACATCTACTAATGGAAGCTTAAGCTGTACTGGCGGAGCTTCAACAAGTTGTTCGTACACGCCTAACGCGAATTTTAATGGCTCTGATTCTTTTACTTATAAATCAAATGACGGAACAGTTGATTCAAATACAGTCACTATTAATATAACCGTTAACGCTATTAATGATGCTCCGACGCTAGTTAGCACTCAATCAGAAACAACTAATGAAGATACCAATAAGATCTTCCTCCTAGGGATTGGCTCAGACATTGAAGGCGATACTCTAAGCTATATTGTTGTTTCGACACCAACTAATGGTGGAATCAGTTGTGTTGGCGGAACTTCAAGAACTTGTACTTACACTCCAAACTTAAATTATAATGGAACTGACACATTTACCTATAAAGTGAATGATGGAAGCTTAGATTCAAATATTGCTACTGTAACCATGACTATTGATGCGGTTAATGATGCTCCTGTTCTAAGCACACCTCAGGCCCAATCGACTAATGAAGATATCGCTCTAAACTTTAACTTAGGATCGGCAACAGACGTCGATGCTGACGCTCAAACTTATTCAGTAGTAAGCACGACAACGAACGGAGCTCTTAGCTGTACTGGCGGCGCTTCAACAAGTTGTACCTATACACCTAACCTTAACTTTAACGGCGCTGATTCATTTACCTATAAATCTAATGACGGAACTGTTGATTCAAATACAGCGACTGTTAATATTACTGTCAACGCAGTTAACGACGCTCCAACACTAGCGGCAACTCAAAGCGTTTCAACCAATGAAGATACTGTGCTTAACTTTAGTTTAACTGCTGGAGCTGATGTTGAAGGCTCAAGCCTAACTTATACAACACTTTCTTCTCCAATTAATGGAGGCCTCAGTTGTACTGGTGGAACTTCAAGAGCCTGTGTTTATACTCCTGATGCGAATTACAATGGGACAGATACTTTTACTTATAAAGTTAATGATGGCGCTCTTGATTCAACAACGGCCACTGTCACTATCACCATAAACCCAGTCAACGACGCTCCTGTATTAGCTTCTCCTCAATCAGGTTCTACTAATGAAGATGTTGTTCTTAACTTTAACTTTGCTGCAGCCAGTGATCTTGAAGGCGACTCTCAAACCTATACTGTAGTAAGCACAACAACAAATGGATCTTTAAGTTGCACTGGTGGCGCCTCTACCGCTTGTACATATACTCCAAACGCTAACTACAATGGATCCGACTCATTTACTTATAAATCTAATGATGGCGCTCTTGATTCAAATACAGCGACTTTTAACCTAACAATAAATGCTATTAACGACGCCCCTGTCATGGTGGCCGATCAAAGCCTTAGTGTTAACGATAATACGGCCACTAACTTTAGCCTCTCGGGGGCAACTGATATTGATGTGCCAGCGCAGACTCTTACTTATAAAGTCATCTCAGCTCCAACAAATGGAACTCTAACTAATTGTATAACCACTGGCGGTTATTCTTCAGACGTGACTTGTACCTATACCGCCAATACTAATTATAATGGTAGTGATAGTTTTACCTATTTGGCCAACGACGGGGTTGTAGATTCAATTGCAACAAAGACTGTTAGCTTTACTGTAACTGACGTGACTCCTCCGAGCGCTCCTTCAGTTACCCTTGCTAGTGCTCAGTATACAAGTGCTCAGGCTTCAACTTATACAGCCAGCACTTGTACGGATAATCCTTTTATTTATTTTAACGAAGGAACAGCTCCTGCTGCTGGCGCAGCCGGATGGCAGGCCTGTTCAACGACAGCGGCTGCTCTAACTTATACTCTTAGTGCCAGTGATGCTGTAAAAGCGGTCAAGGTATGGTCAAAAGATCCAAACGGGAATGTCTCTACAGCCGCTACTACTGTAAATGTTAATTACGATACAACTAACCCAGCTTTTGGAATTACCACTCCTACTATTGTTCAAGGTGGGGCCAGCTATAACTTTAACTGGACTCTTACTGATGCTAGTACCAGTTCTGCTCAAAGCTTTTCCATTGATTATTATAATGGTTCAGCCTGGTCAAACGCTGTTGCCACACAGACCGCTTCAAATGGTCCTTTAACAACAGCTGCCTTTAGCCAAAATTATACAGTCTCAAGTGTGAACACTACGGCAGCAAGATTCAGAGTTAACTTTACCGATCTTGCTGGAAACTCTAACTCTATCCAGTCAGGAACCTTTGAGATTGATTCAATCGCTCCGGCCATTGCGATCTCTACTCCAGCCGCAAGTTCATACCATCAATCAAGTTTAACTATGACGGGAACTTGTGAAACCGGCGCAGATGTTAACTTCTCTGGAGATATCCAAGCCGCCTTCTCACTCACTTGTGCTGGTGGAGCTTTTTCTCAGTTATTAAACCTTTCTGATAATGATGGAAATAAAACAATTACTCTGACTCATACAGACCCTGCTGGAAATCAAAGCACAACCAATAGAACCTTTATCCGTGATGAAGTTCCTCCTTCAATGGCCAAGACAACTGGGGCCAACCCAGGTTTTACAGGGGCGAATAACTTCTCATGGGGCGGAACTTGTGAAGGCAATTATACTATTAATGTAACTGGAGACGAGACCACAAGCTTTGCTTGTAGCGCTGGATCTTGGTCATGGACAACGGCTGATAAATTAGTTGATGGAACCTTTAATTATAGCCTCTCTCAAACTGATGGTGCCGGAAATACTTCAACTCCTTTTTCATTAAGTTGGGAAAGAGATGGAACTCCTCCTCCTTTTACTATTTCATCTCCTATTACAGTGGCTTCCTCAGGAACTGGGGCCTTAACCAATAACTCAGACTCTATTGTCATCTCTGGTAACTGCGAAGGAACAAACTCTATTGCTATTACTGGAATTGTTACCACGGCCACAAGTTGTTCATCTGGTTCATGGTCATACACAACCCCAACTGTTTCAACTGATGCCACTCGCGGCTATACCTTTACTCAATCTGATAGCGCCTCAAATACTTCTTTTGTGATTGTTAACTGGACTAGAGATACGACAGGACCTGCTCTAACTCTTACTTCTAATTTAGAAAAAAGTAACACAGGCACAGTTAGTTTTGGTGGCGGTTGTGAAGATGGACTCTCCATTGTTGTATCAGGATCTGAGGCTTCATCAGCTACTTGTAATACAGGTGCTTGGACTTGGACCACAGCCTCTCAATCAGTTGATGCTACCAGGAGCTATACCTTTACCCAAACAAATGCTGTTCCTAACTCAACTGTCATTAGTGCTGATTGGATTAGAGAAACTGATGCACCAACTATTTCCGCCTTCTCAACCTCTGCCGCCAATCCAACTAAGAACGCAAATGTTCCTATAAGCATGACGGCAACTAGTCAAAATACTGCAGTAAACTTATCGCATATCTGTATTAAAACGAATGATAATGTACAGCCAATTGATACAGATACTTGCTGGGTTACTATCAACGGTCCAGCAGTAGGTTTACCTCTAGCTCAAACCCTAAATCTAAGTGAACAGTATTTTCATCTTTTAGGCTGGACTCCTAATACAACTCTTTCAGCTACGGCCTGGGTTAAGGATGAGGCTAAGAATATTTCAAACTTAACAAATGCAAGCCTTGGAACTGATGGTGTTGATAAATTTGACCGCATTTATGATCCAGGTTCTCCGCCACTAGTTTCAGATGTCATTGCTGCTAATATTCCTAATGCACCAAACCCTCCCACAAGAGCGCAAGCGGAAGTGGCTGCAGGATCTGATGTTTATATTAGATGGATCGCTACTGATGACGTTGCCTTCCCTGCTGGAACCGTCTCACTTTATTATTCTACTGATGAGATTAACTTTACTCAAATTGGAGGGGCTGAATCCCTTAACCATTTAACTAATTACGGCTGTACTGGATATACCTTACAGGCCAATGAAGGTTGTTTTAAATGGACTGGTGGATCTCCTTTAAATACTAGTTATAAGATTAGAGTTAAAGCAACTGACTCAACGGCTATTAGTTCGCAAATGATTTCTAATCCGCTGAACTCAGGGCTTATCAAGATTATCGCTGGAAACACAGAAGCTGGTCTTGGTGGATCAGCAGTAACGGCCATGTTTTTTACAAGAAAGTCAGGATCTGAGTCAGATCCAGGAACCTTAGTTGTGGCCAATGATGGACGAATCTTCTTTAACGATTATAAACGAGGGATCCTTCAAGTTGATCCTAACGATGGCAAGCAAAAGATCTTCATTGCTAATACGGGAACCAGCACAGGTGATGGTGGTCCAGCCGTCAATGCGACTCTTAACTATGGAGTTAAGATGGCCCTTGATTTTCAAAACCGTCTTTTAATTATGGATAGAAACCGAATTAGGCGAGTAGACCTCAATGTCCCTACTCCGAATATTGAAACCATTATTGGTGGTGGCGCTCAGACTGGAGACACTGTTGTTAACCCTCTTGATCTCTCTATTTATAGTCATTCAACTAATTCTTGGACTGCTAGAGGGATGACTTTCTTTGCTACTCCTAATGGTGATATCTATTTTCATTCTGATTACGCTTTAAAGAACAACACTGATCCAACTTATAGACTTAGAAAATTTAATGCTGCTACCGGACAGATTGAATCTAAGTACCTTACAGGAAATGGTCATGGATGGATCTCAACTCAAGACCTCTCAAAATGCCGAATGATGAGCCCCGGTCTAAGGTACGATCCTACGAACTCTCAGATTACGGGAGTTACTGCAATAACGAGAAATGCTTCAAGCTACCCTGGCTGTGAAACCACAACTGAAAGGTACTCAAGAAGTTATTTTGACCCAACGACGTTTGCGACTCTCCCTACTCAGTTAGATGATTCTTACCGCTACTATAGATACTTTCATATGAATGGTATGGACGGAAATGTTTATGTCATCGTTGATAGAAACTATATCAATAGAGTTAACTTTGATGGCTCTTATACGAGAGTTTTAGGACAAGGAACAAGAGGACACTGTGAAGATGGTGTTGCTAACCTTTCTTGTAAGATGGATATTCAAGATCTCTTTGTTACATCCACTGGTAAGTTCTATTTTACAGATAGAGGACAGATCAGAACTATTGATAGTAGTGGAAACGTAGTCACTCTCTTTGGGCAAAACCCTGGTTATGGAAATGGCGTCAATGCACTTAACTCGAGGTTTGATTCAATCAATACCTTAGCGCGATTAAACAATGGAAAGATCATTGTTGGCGATGCTACTTCTTATTATATTAAAGAATTTACTGTCGAAGGAAATATCGACATCATTGCTGGAAATGGAAACTATCAAACTCAAGACACAACGACTCTGGCCACTGCTCAAGGTTTCTCAGACGCGACTTGGTGGCTAGCAGATAAAGCCACTGGAGAAATTTTTGTAAGGCGAAACTCAGAAGCCCGAATTGTAAAACTAAACCGTAGTACAAATAAATGGGATCCTATAACCGGTGGTGGTGCTAATGAGTTCTGGAATAATGATGGTCAGCTAGGAACAAGTAGAAGATCAAGTTCCAATCAAGGTCACTCACTTCCTATTGGCTATGATACTGCTACTAAGAAGCTATTAACCTCTAACATGAAATACAATTCAGCCGAAGCTCATTGGGAAGATTTTATGCTCAAGGAGTATGATGGAAATGATAGTTACAGACAATCTCATATAGCCGGGACAAATGTTCCTGCGGAAACTTATGTGGGTGGTTACAATAGTATTTGCGCTGATGGTTCCGCCACTATTAACTGTAAGATGCCATATTGGGATAGTTGGGGCTTAAATAATTACTGGGATGCTGCTAATAACCGCTGGATAATGATGGCCATGTCACGAAATCCAGAGCGTGAGGTCTACTCAGTAACGCCTGGCGGGACGACTGATATTATTGCTAATTTTCCAAGAAATGTTGATGCTTCTGCCTTATGGGTCAAAGAAGGTGGAACCACTGATGTGGCCTATTATTGTTATGGTGCTAGGATCTACAAGCATAATATTACGACTAATACAGACCTTGGCGCTCTGCCTTGGCAGATGTCGAACCTCTCTTGCAAGGGCTATAAGATTGACTATAACCCAACCAATAATTCACTGATCTTTCCATTTGAACAAAATGGGTTGTATGGAGTTGGTGAGTACTTCCTACCTTAATATTCTTGAGGGAAGATCTCGTACTGCTCGACATGATAATTATTTTCTGAGCGGATAAGAAGAGATTTACCAAAGGTCTCCTCTAGCGTTTCAATCATATCAAGATCATCACCACAAAGCTGGGCGGTCACTTCAGGGTGAGCGTAGATAAAGACCTTACTCCCCTTCGCGTTCTTTAAGACTTTCGTTAGCTGTCTTACTAATTCATAACAAACAGTTAGGATTGATTTAACAGTCCCCGTTCCTTCACAGTATGGGCAGGCCTCACACATGACTCTCGTTAGAGTGTCGCGGGTTCTCTTTCTTGTCATCTCAACAAGACCAAGGCCAGAGATAGGCATAACATTTGTTTTAGAGCGGTCTTTCTTAAGAGCGTCAACAAGGGCGTTATAAACAGCGTCTCTGTTTTCTTCTCGCTCCATATCGATAAAGTCGATGATGATGATCCCGCCACAATTTCGGAGTCTCAATTGATAGGCGATCTCTTTAACGGCTTCTAAGTTATTTCTAAGGATGGTCTCTTCAAGGGTCTTTCTCCCTACAAATTTACCAGTATTAACATCAACAGAAACCAAGGCTTCAGTCTGATCAATATTTAGCGATCCACCAGAGCGAAGATAAACTTTATTTGAAATACCACGCTCGATTTCAGTATCAATGCCGTTCTTTTCAAAAAGAGGAATCTCTTCCGTATAAAGCTGAGCTTTTCCTTTTAACGAAGGAAGATACTTACCAACAAACTTCTCTACTTCTTTTAAGTTATCTTTATCATCAACTGAGATCTCTTCGACGTCTTCGTCAGTGATATCTCTAAGGATTCTTTGAATAAAGGTTAAGTCTTTATGCAGAAGGTTTGGGGCCTTGACTCGGTCAGATTTCTTCATGACCTCTTTCCAAAGCTTAACCAGCATACTGTAGTCTGCTTTTAATAATTTGGAACTCGCCCCTTCTGCTGCGGTTCTGGCAATGATGCCTTTTCCTTCAGGGCGGATCTTATCAAGGATGTCTTTTAAACGGTCTCTCTCTTCGTCTTTTTCAATTCGTCTTGAGACACCTGTATGTTCGATAAAGGGCATAAAAACGACATGTCGACCGGCTAAGGTTACATGTCTTGTGATCCTAGGACCCTTTGTTGATATAGGCTCTTTAGCCACTTGGATGAGGATCTCGTCCCCTTCTTTTAAGAAACTCTCGATGGTCACTTCAGCTGGGCGAAGCTTCATGTTCACGGCTTCACTAAGAGTTGAGAATTCATCCGGGATGATCTCTCCAACTTTTACTCGGGCTCTTTCTTCTTCAAGCTTCTTAGCCTTCTTGGCCATTTCTCTCTGCTCATCAAGGCTCGGAAGATAGGCATCATCAACATAAAGAAAGGCGGCTTTTTCATAACCAATATCAACAAAGGCCGATTGCATTCCAGGAAGAACACGAAGGACTTTCCCTTTGTAGATATTTCCTACATGAGGGTGGTTGCTTCGGTCATCCGTCTTTCTATCCATGAGGAAATCTAAGATTTCTCCAGACTCGACGAGTGCTGCGCGGCATTCATTTAATGTTTGATTTATTAGTAAGCTCTTTGCCATGACGAATAGATTAAGGTGCCTAGAGAATTAAGTCTAGGCATCCCCCATTATTCCTAAATAAATATTCCTGCAATACAGGCCGTCATAAAGCACGCTAAGGTACCGCCAATTAAGGACTTAATGCCAAGCTTGGCCAGATCCTGCTTTCTATCAGGGGCGATGGTCCCGATACCACCGATCTGAATGGCGATTGAAGAGAAGTTAGCAAAACCACAAAGGGCGTAGGTTGAAATAGTTATGGCGCGCTGTGAAATCTCACCATTCTTTATCATGGCCTGAAGGTCAAGATAGGCCACAAATTCGTTAACCACTAATTTCTTTCCTAAGAGAGTTCCCACTAAGAAAGAATCGCTCCATGGAACTCCCATGAGCCAAGCGATTGGAGAAAAAAGATACCCAAGCATTAACTCAAGGCTTAATTGCTCAAATCCAAAAAGACCACCGGCCCAGCTAAGCCCGCCGTTAACCATAGCGATCAAAGCGATAAAAGCTAAGAGCATTCCGCCCACGTTCATCGCAAGTTTTAGACCCTCTCCTGCGCCACCAGCGGCAGCGTCAATTAAGTTAACAGTGGTCCTAGGAAGATCAACGTTCACCATGCCTTTTGTTTGAGACTCTTCAGTTTCAGGGACAAGTAATTTGGCGCATACTAAAGCGGCCGGAGCCGACATAACTGAGGCGGCCAATAAGTGACCAGCATCAACACCCATTCCAACATAAGCAGCTAGAACTCCCCCAGCCACGGTGGCCATACCACCAGTCATAAGGGCCATGATCTCTGATTTTGTCATTGAAGTGATATAAGGTTTTACAACAAGAGGGGCTTCCGTTTGCCCAGCAAAGATATTTGCAGCAGCTGAAAGTGATTCTGCTCCAGAAGTTCCCATGACTTTCATCATGACCCAAGCAGCGGCCTTGATTACATGTTGCATAATTCCTACGTGGTAGAGAACACTCATTAAAGAACTCATAAAGATAATCGTAGGAAGAACCATAACGAAAAAGATAAAACCAAACTTTGGAATATTTGTAAGTGGTCCAAAGATAAAGGCAGAGCCTTCATTGGTATAACTTAGGATCCCGTTGAAGAATACTTTTGCCCCTTCAAAGACCCCGCGCCCTGCATCTGTTTTTAGAATCAACAGACCAAAGAGGATTTGCATAGCGATGCCAGTTCCTACCGTCTTCCAATTTATTGATTTACGATCTGAACTTAGACCAAAAGCGATGGCGACCATTGTAAAAAGGCCTACTAATGAGATGAGTTTTTCCATTTTATTTTATCCTGTGATCTAAATTAAAAGGTAAATTGATAGCCAACCATTGAAGGCGAAGCAGCTTTTTTATTATTGCTATTATGTTTAGCAAAGTGCCACTGCGTCCTAGTTGTTGTTGCAAATTTTTGGTCATCACTTGGTTTTAAAAGTGAAGCCCCTTCAACAGCGTTCTTTCCTTTCGAAGCGGCCATATAAGCCACTAAACCTACACCAACAATGATCCCAACGGCAGAGCCGATAACGATATTTTTTAAGTGATCCCCTGGCTCGTCAACAAAGCTCAAAGTAGAAAGACCAAGAACGGCCCCGCCAACTGCAGTTGCCCCGACGATCGAAATATCGCGGAATGAGTCTTCAAAATAGGTACTATCTCCGCCAGCAGGTGCCTCTTGGGCCATAAGTGGTGAAGATACTAAAATTAGAGAAAATACAGAAAAGAGGATAGTAAGTTTCGATTTCATATTTAATTCCGATAGCTTAACGTTTCGCGCATGATCAAAAAGCTTTGCTTTATGCAGCCCCAGAGCCTATTATGAGCCCTTTAAAAGCTAGATGAGAGCCATTTCCCCTTTGGGCGAATAAGTTTCATCTTTATAGCTTCTCCTATAACGATGCTTTGTTTTTCGGGAGGAGTCAAGGATTGCGGGGTGTTATGAGCTTGAGCGCTTATCAAATTTTATATAAGAAACGCGAAGGCGAAGCTCTTACTAAAGAGGAAATAAAGTGGTTCGTAGACGGCTTTACTGAAGGCTCCGTAGCAGACTATCAAATGGCCGCCTTTCTCATGGCCGTCTGTACTAAGGGCATGAATGTGGATGAAACCGCATCTCTTACTGATGCCATGCTCTATTCTGGGGACGTCCTAGAATTTGAAGAGGCTTCCGTGGTCGACAAGCACTCAACTGGTGGTGTTGGCGATAAGACTTCATTTATCCTAGCCCCTCTTGCAGCAGCTTGCGGCATAACTGTTCCCATGATTGCAGGCCGAGGCCTAGGTCACACCGGCGGCACAGTTGATAAAGCTGAATCCATCAAAGGCTTTAATACCGAAATTGATTTAAAAGAATTTGAAAACTTATTAAGAACTAAGAAACTCGCCATGATCGGTCAGACCCCAGAGATTGCTCCGGCCGATAAAAAAATCTACGCCCTTCGAGATGTCACGGCCACGATTGAATCAGTACCTCTTATCACTGGTTCCATCATGAGTAAGAAACTCGCTGAAGGGGCGCGCGGGATTGTCATGGACATTAAAGTTGGAAATGGCGCCTTCATGAAGAATATTGAAGAAGCTAGAGTTCTCGCGCAAAGCCTTATGAATACGGCAGAGCGTTTCGATAGAAATATGATGTGCTTCTTAACAAATATGAATCAGCCTCTTGGAGATACCATTGGTAACTCTCTTGAGATCATCGAATGCATTGAAGTACTTAAGGGCAAAGGTCCAAAAGACTTAGCAGATCTTTCTTTGGCCCTAGCTGGCGCCATGGTTCATATAGGCGGGAAGGCCAAAACTCTTGAAGAAGGTATCGAGCAAGTTACTACAGTGATGAATAACGGCGAAGGCCTTAAGAAGTTTAGAGAAATGTTAGAGAATCAAGGTGGCTTAGGAGATGTTATTGACGACTATAGCCTTCTTCCTATGGCAGCTCTAACAACCGAAGTTCCTGCTCCGCAAGACGGATATGTAGAATCCATGGATACCACCAGTATTGGTCTTCATTGTGTAGACTTAGGCGGAGGTCGCCACGTAGCTACAGATAAGATTGATTTTGGAGTTGGTTTTACTATTCATAAAAAAGTTGGAGACCAGGTTAAAAAGGGTGAAAGTCTTTTAACTATCCACCATAATGAAGATCAAAAAAGTATCGTTGAACGGCTAATCACAGAATTTAGCCAAAAAGACTATAAATTCTCAAACGAACAAACAAAGAGTGATCCCCTCATTTATGAGCAGGACATTCGTTGGAGCAAATAAAATGTACGAAAAACTTGGCGCGGCAGCAAAACATATTGGAACCTTTAAAGACACTCCTCCTAGAGTTGGCATAATTTTAGGTTCAGGACTTGGTGCTTTTGTTGATAGTGTTGAAAATCAAATTCATATTCCTTATCAAGAAATCCCTCATTTTAGAGACTGCACTGTTGAAGGTCATCAAGGACGTTTGATTCTTGGCACAGTAAACGATGTTGATGTTGCGATCCTTCAAGGAAGGCTTCATGCTTATGAAGGTCTTCCCATGGAAGAGGTT
This sequence comes from uncultured Halobacteriovorax sp., assembly GCA_913061265.1. Lineage (GTDB taxonomy): Bacteria > Bdellovibrionota > Bacteriovoracia > Bacteriovoracales > Bacteriovoracaceae. The sequence continues at coordinate 77,897 of CAJXVS010000009.1, forward strand.
GTTTTTCCAACAAGAGTTCTCGCTACATTAGGAGTTGAAAAACTTATCCTAACCAATGCTGCTGGTGGAATTAATCAAGATTATATTCCAGGTGATATTGTTTGTATTAGTGATCATATAAATATGATGGCCGCCAATCCTTTGATTGGACCAAATATTAATGAACTAGGTCCACGCTTTCCTGATATGACTCAAGCTTATAATCCTGAGCTTCAAGATGCTTTTAAAGCGGCTGCAAAGGACATGGGTTATAACCTAAAAACCGGGATCTATGCCGGTGTCTTAGGTCCAACTTATGAAACTCCAGCGGAAGTAAGAATGCTAGGGATCATCGGCGCCGATATGGTGGGAATGAGTACTGTTCCTGAAAGTATCGCTGCTAATCATCTAGGTATTCAAGTTTGTGGTCTTTCATGTATTACAAATATGGCTGCGGGGATTTCAAAAAGTAAGCTTGATCACTCTGAAGTTAAAGAACAAGCCCTTAAAGTGATGAAGACTTTTAGTGATCTTCTAACCACGGCCATTGGAAAATTTAAATGAGCCTTGAATTAAGAGATGCTGCTATTGCTGCCAGTAAGATGGCCCACTCCCCTTATTCAAAAGTTAATGTGGGTTCGGCCCTTTTAACTGAATCAGGAGAAATCATAAGCGGCTGTAATATTGAAAACTCTAGTTTTGGCGGAACAGTTTGCGCTGAGAGAGTGGCCATGTGGAAAGCCGTTAGTGAAGGCAATCTGAAATGGTCAAGTATCTATGTCTATACTAAGGAAGGCTGGTCACCATGCGGTTTTTGCCGGCAGGTAATGGTTGAGTTTGCGCCTAAGAATTTAAAGATTATAATTGGTAATGAAAAAGGCGTTGAAACAGAGCATCTTCTTGAAGATCTTCTTCCGTTAGCGTTCTCACCTAAAGATATGAATTAGACCAATAATTGCGAGTGGATACTCGAATTGGAAAAAAAATGACAAATAAAGAACCCGCATCAGTTTCAGATGAAATTCAAAATATGAGTTTCTGTGTTTTCGACCTCGAAACCACAGGTGGTAATCATAAGAATGATAAGATCATTGAGATCGGAATGGTTAGGATTGAGAACCTAAAAGTTGTCAAAGAAGCTTCCTACTTAATTCAGCCCGAGATTCATATTCCAGAGTTTATTCAAAAACTAACTTCTATCACACCAGACGATGTGGCAGACTCCCCTAAGATTGAAGATGTTGTTGAAGAGATCTTAGAGTTTATGGGTGACAGTATCTTAGTCGCTCACAATACTAGCTTTGATGTTCCCTTCTTTAATTCAGTCTTAAGAAGATTAAAAAAGCCAGAATTAACCAATAGAAGTCTTTGTACCAACTTGATGACAAAGTACTTAATCCCTAATCTCATGAATTCAAACTTAAACTACATGAGTAAGATCTTTGATATCCAACATAGAAAAGCTCATAGGGCCCTAGATGATGCTTCGGCCACAGCGGAACTGCTCTTAAATTATTTACAGATCTTTATTGATAAGAATATTCAAAAGGTAAATCACCTCTATTATCCTAGAAATAGATACGAGCTCGACCGCATTCATTTTAAGAATGATGAATCAAAAGAAGTCATTAAAAAGAAGCTCGCGAGTATGAGAACTCCAGGTCTTATTACTTTTAAAGGGGAAAATGGGGTCATCCTTTTTGCCCTCCCCTTAAGAAATAGCACCAAAGAAAAAGAATTCATTTCCGAACAGATCGATAAGATTGACTGGGAGATGATAACCATAAGAGTCTATGGTCCTTTCCTTGAAAGTCTTGTTCATTTTTCAAATCTTTTTAGTAAACTTGATACGCCCATTAGAATGGATGTTTTAAAGTTCTTATGGGAAGAGCACCTCCCTAGTTTAAAGATGCCTGCAAAGATAACGGATGAAGATGCTGCTTCTACAGGCCCTATCTTAGAGAGAGGTTTTGGAGACTTTGTGATAACAAATCATTTAGTCCCAGAGCAGATGATCATCTTTCCTATCTCTGCTCTACACCAAAAGTCCGGGCTTATCTTTCGCTACCCTAGTCATAGAAAGAAGTTGATTCAATATATCAATTCAAAGTCTAGTAGGATGACTAATAACAAGCTCAAGAAGATACATATTCATCCGACTCTAAAGATCTTTATTGATACTTATTTGAAAAATTCAAAAGATAATAAATCAGATCTTTTTATCTTTAGTAAGAATATTCCACAAAAGAATCCTGATCAATTCGTCTCCGAGCTCGAAGACTTCTTAGCGAATAATCCCAATACCTATAATTATCCCAAGGAATATATTTAAAGAGAATACGAGGAGGGCTTCGGTAAGCCTTCCTGCTTTTATTAGAGTCACGACTTCATAAGAAAATGTCGAGAAGGTAGTAAGACTCCCTAGAAGCCCTGTTTTAAAAACTAGCTCTAATTCTTTATTACTCGGCTGATACCTCGAAACTAAAAAGAAAATCAAACAACCAATTAGATTAACAACAAGTGTACCGCTCCACATCTTTCCTGTTAATTTATTCGCAAAGTGACTCGTGATCCAGCGAAGGTTTGCCCCAAGGCCACCGGCCATAAAGATACAAAAGAATAATTTATAACTAATGCCCATATTTTCTTCTAGGTTAAGGTCCACTCACTCAAGATAATCTTTTTATCTTCGACTTGTAGGGAAATACCTAAGAGATCGAGAAGGTGCTGAATCAACTTTGATTCATCAAGCCCTTTTTGAAATCTAAAGCCTTTTTCCATTTCAATTATAATCTTACTAGGGTGCTCATGAAAGTGACCTTTCAATACATTATCTTCTGCCCCAGAAACCAATTTATGATGACTAAAACTAGTTAGGATTTCATTAAGTATCAAATAGAACATCATAGAGACAACAGATGTATTAAGCTCCCTCTTAAAAGCAGAACTTCCTTTATGATGAGAAAATTCAAACCTAACATTTGATTCAATTGTTCTAAATCTTATGAGTTCAAGAGACTTTAAAAAGTTCTCATTGATCTCATCGGTCTCTCCAGCATTGGGAAAGGCCTTTGAGAAACCAAGAAAGATCTCTATTAAGTCCTTACAGCGTCTTCCACTTTGTTTCATTTCAAGAAGACCTTGAGTAACTTCAGCGTCCTCAAGCCATTCGTCCTCTAGCTCTAAGACAGAGATAGTTGCGAGTATTCCAGCAAGAGGGTTATTTAATTCGTGGGCGATTGACGATGAAATGATACCTAGTTCTTCAGAAGAGCCTGAGTTCTTTTCAATCTTAGAATTATCAGACATCAACATAAGGATTGATTGCTGCTGCTCTCCCCTATTGATCTCTAGCCTATTCATCTCAAAGACAGTCCCTTGAGATTCTATCTTTTCTTGATTCGATAGCTTTGAAAGAACAACCGGTGAGAGGCTTAGTTTTGAAAAGGAAGGGTTATGAAGAATCAACTCTCCCGTCTGAGTGACCATGGCACAAGGAAAAGGAAACCTTGAAAAAGCTTCTTCCCATAGGGCATTTTCCGCGTCAGCATTCCTTGGATAGACCTTGGCGAAAGAAATACAAACCATTGAATGAAGAAAGTAAGTATAGAATGGGGTTATCGGTGTAATCTTTTTAGGAAATCGATACAGCGCAAAGGCAGATTTATCGCCATGAACAAGAGGAAGAATCATGCCTCCCCCCATGTCATCACTTAAAAGTTGATCAAAATCTTCATAGATCTGAATCGACTTGATTAACTTTTCCTTTCCTATCACTTTTTTTAAGAGCCTATCTAATTCCTCAAAGTCTTCCGTGGTATGAAACTCACCATAGAGTTGATAAATGCCCTCCATAACCTCTAAAGCACTTTCTCCTAAAGGGCCTAGGCCTTCACCACGACTTTTAAAAGAGTCTTGAAGTTCTTCTAGAAAGCTAACCGACTCTTTACCTAGAACTTGAAAGTTCTTAAGGGCATTCTTAGCCAGTTGTTTTTTCTTCTGTTGGCAGAACTCTTCATTAATAAGTTCTAACAAAGCAGGAATCTGCTCTCTCGTATTCTTATCCAAAACAATAAGGTTATCTGTATCAGGGTAATCCTTCCCTACATTATCGACTAACAGAAAAAACCAAGAGTTCTTCCACTTTGGAATTTTCTTCTTAAGCAGCTCAAATTCACTTTGGGTTAAAAAGAAAACCTTACCGTTATCAGGCTGGTTTTTCTCATTGGCTGCTGACTTTAGGTTCACAATATTAAAAAGATAAGGAAGCCTCTCTATTACTTTTAAAAGCTCACCATTTTCATTTGAATTAAATGTCTCCGCCAACCTTATCTCAAGAAGATCCGGTGCCTGTGTTAATGGTAGAGACTGTTCTCTCACTTATTCCCCTAACCACTCAGTGGCCCTGACTAAAGAGTCACCTTCTATCCATTCACCATAGATCTTAATACCCCAGTGTAAATGAGGCCCAGTCACTCTTCCTGTCATTCCCGCAAGACCTAGAAGACTTCCCTTAGGGACAATATCCCCTTCAACGACATTAAGTTTACTTAGGTGGCCATAAACCGTGAAGATACTAAGCCCATGATCGATGGTGACTGTATTTCCTGTGTAATAGAGGTCTCTAGCGACAACAACCTTACCTGCATTAGTAGAATAGATAGGAGTTCCTACTGCAGCTCTATAATCTGTCCCTAGATGCTGACCTTGCTTCTTATTATTATAAAGCCGCTTAGATCCGTAGATGCTTGTTACATATGAATCAAGGGGTATATCAAACTTCTTTGTAAACAACGGTCTCTTAGGAGAAGAGGCATAGTTCTTATTGAGAAATTTTTGCTCTTTGCGAATTCTAATCAGAGCTTTTTTAGGAGGAAAGATCTTTTTCTTAGCTACATTTAACTTCTCTGATGGAAAAACTTTCTTCTCTACACTTAGATTAGCCACTACAGTCAGTTTGCCTCCCGCAGAAAAGGTACATGAGAATGGTTTCATCTTACTAAAATAAGATTCAGCCACATAGGCCTCAAGACCATCTTTTCCTAAGTAATGAGGGATGGTTTTCTTACGGCACTTTAGAATGCCAGATCCATTAACTCTTAAATCAGGGAAGCTGATAAAATTTACTTCACCAGGTTTAATGACATAAGCATTGGGAACAAAGACCTTATCTGGAAGTTGAGTAATCACTTCCTTCTTAGGGGTTGGCTCTGTTTTATTTTTTACGGCGCAAGCGCTTAGTAAAACAAACAAAAGGACTAAATATTTCATCATTTTTCCTTTAAAACTTTTGCTTTTCCAGTTCCGTCGGAAAAGGCGATAAGTATATTAGATTCATCTTTTAATTTCTTATAATCTTTTGAATTAGTAACAACTAAACCATCTTCGGTTTTAACGTAGGAATAGCCTCTATCGAGGACATTCTTAGGTCCTAATGCTGTTAGCATTTGATTGTAGCCTTCTAATCTAGAAGCAGCAGCCTGCATCCTTTTTTCTATTGAATGCTTCATCCTAACCCCATATTCATCTAAGGCCATAGAAAAATCATGAAAGCCAGTTAGTTCATGGAGCCTATTCTTTATATCAACACCTGAAAGTCTTTTTTGAAGTTCATTGAACTGGGCCCAGAGTAATTCAACTAGCTTTGATGGGTTTGAGTTTTCAAGAACTTCTCGGGATCTTCCCATGGTAAGTTCCATATGATTCAAGAGCGATCTTCTGCTTTGTCCTAATTTCTCAATGACCTTGGTTTGAGTTTCAGTCAAGGTCTCTGCCGCAGCAGACGGGGTCTCACAGCGTTGATCAGAGACAAAGTCAGAGATAGAAAAGTCCACTTGATGCCCTACTGCACTTATGATGGGAATAGGACAATTATAGATTTCCCAGGCCAGGGCTTCATCATTAAAGGCCCAAAGATCTTCTAGTGATCCGCCTCCTCTGGTTAAGACGATGACATCAATCTGTTTTTCTTTTGGAGCAGCTAAGCTAAACTTGATGGTCGCAATTAAAGCGTTCCTAAGTGAAGCAGGGGCAGCGTCCCCTTGAACCACAGCAGGAACCAACATAAGATCCATTTGAATGCTTCTTCTTTCATAGATATTGATAAAGTCTTGAAAGGCTGCGGAGCTACCCGCCGTAATAACGGCCACTCTTTTGGGAAGGCTTGGAATAGGCTTTTTGTTTTCCATATCAAAGAGGCCTTCCGAGGCCAATTTCTTTTTAAGTTTTTCAAACTCTAATTTTAAGTCACCTTTACCGGCCACTTGAATTTGCTTAATGATGAGTTGAAAGGTTCCTCGTTTTCCATAGACGCCAATGCCGCCACTACAGATAACCTTATCTCCATCTTTAAGATTCTTCATGACAGGATTTCTTAAAGCGTCTCCTTTAAAGACCGCTGCAGAAATAGCTGACTGACTATCAGAGAGAGTTAGATACCAATGCCCACCAGAGCTACAGCTTAGGTTAGAGATTTCTCCTAGGACCATAAGGGAGCGAAAACTCGATTCTAGGTTTTGTTTAATGGAGGTAACGACTGACGTCACGCTTTGGGATTCGTCTCTCATTTGCGTGATTATTTTAACAAAGGGCTGGCCTCTATCGCCCTACGCATCGCGATAGGTAATCAGAGATAATCCGCCCCCAAGAAAAGGGATTCCCCTCTTCAGATCGGCCAAAGTCCCCTTGGACAAGGGCTTTGAGAGATTCACTGTATTCTTCTATGGTTTTAGTGAAGTGAATATTTTTACAAGATAATAATTCCTTCTCTGTATGAGAGGAATAATTCGTTAAAACCTGACAACCTAGTTCAACTCCTGCCAAGAGTGAGCCTCTTCGAAGCGTTGCGCCATCAATAAAATAAGTCAGAAGAACCTTACAATTTGAGAGGATCTCAGCCACTTCTCTATCTTCAAGAAAGCCCGTTTTAACAATATTCAAGGAACCATTATATTTTATTTTTTGATAATCATTCTCGGTCACTCCGATATGAACCACTTGGATATCAAGGGATTCTAAGGCCTCTAAGATAAGTTCATTTCTCTTACTTGAATGAAAAGAGCCAAAGAGACAAACATACTCCCCGGCTTTAAGATTTAACTTTTGGAGCATATGCTCTGAGATATCATCTTTTAAGATATTACTTCCCACTGGTAAATGAGAGACCGGGTTTAGAGATTTAGGACCTAAGAGTTCGACAAAAGATTCTGTGCTACAGAAAACTTGATCAGAGGACAAGAGCATCAGCTTTCCCATTAGGTTATGTAGGGAAAATAAGATTAATGATTTAAGATTTCCTAAATAAGGGTAATTGTATTCATGAACCATAAGTTCAATCTTTTTTCTTTTAAAAAGAGAATAAACAAAAAGAAGGATTGGAAACTGAAGGTTGATACCCCTCTTACCGTACATATAGGGAACGTATTGAATGAGAACTGTATCTGCGTCACTACGAATTAGTCTTAAGAATCTTAAAAGGAGCTTTAACCCCTTCCAGTCACCAGGATCTGATCCAAAGAGAAATTCGACTCTTGTATGTTTCTTAAGTTCATTTGAGAACTGAAAGCTATAATCACTTAAGCCACTTCTATAAGGGGGAAGATAAGGCGAAACGAAGAGGGTCGAGCCCTTATTCATCTTTATTACCATAGGCTAGGACAAGTCCTCCCCATCTTTTTAAGAAGGGAATCTTAGGCGCTATCTTTTCAAAACGAAATTTCTTTAAATGAGTGAATCTTGTGGTGAGGACCTTAGTATTTCTAAAATACTTCTTAAACATTCGCCCATAACCTTTAAAACTAAAAGCATAGTGAACAATAGGAAGATCAGTTAAAGGCTGCCAAAGATTATGAAAGGTTGGCAGAAGTTTTTCAGAAAAAACGCTAAGAAAACCCCATAGATAGGTCATCGGATTATTGCTTAAGAATTCGTAATGCAAACTTGGAGCTGTAATGATAAAGGCGCCTCTCGGCTTTAAGACTTTATAAGCCCCCTCTATCATCTCTTCAGGCCTTACAAGATGTTCAATGACTTCTGTGCTTAGGACCGCATCAAAGCTATTGGCCTCAAAGGATTGATCTTCAACTGAAGCGAGTGAGATTATTTGAGTCCTTGGATCTTTCTTAACAGCTCCAACAACTCCCCACTCACCAAAGATATTTGTCGCTAATAACTCAGCCTCAGGGAAGTGTTGCCTAAGAACCCAAAGTAATCTTCCATCACCACAGCCGTATTCTAAGATTCGGTACTTTCCATCTTCACGATAGGGAATGATCTTCTTAAGTAAGTCTGCTACTTCTCTATGAGAATCTAAGTGAACATCGTAATGCCCCACTTCTTCGTCAGGAGGGTTGGCTATATGACAGGCCTTATAATAATCCACTCCATTTCTTTCTAGTTCGATGATCTCTTCAGTAGATGCCTTATTAAAGACTTCCCTAGAGCGCTTATACTCTTCTTCAGCGAGTTCTCTCCAAGAGATCAGTATGTCTTTTTCTTCATGGTTTAATAGGCAATCAGTTGGTTTCGCTTTTTTCTGAAGATCAAAGAAACGCGATACGGCAGCCTTTCTTATCTTAAAAAGGGGCAGAGCAACGGTAGGTTTTAAGAAGCTATTTATTCTTGTAGTAGATGAATCGAGGGGTGAAGGATCTTTTCTTAAGAAATGAAGTTGAACAAAGAGTCGAAACTCTTTATCAATTAAGTATTCAACTCTTGAGTTCGGTGGGTACTCTGAAGTATAGGTCTTAAGCAACTCTCCTGTTTCTCTTAAGACCTGTTCTGAGTGAAATGACTCCATTTACCCTCAATTAACCAAGCTTTTAAAGAGCTTGAATCCTTTAAGATAATTCACGGCTTGCATCACTTGATAGTCCTCATCCGCATTATATTTCTTAAAGAGGTCCTCTTTTTCAGCATCATTATTTTTCTTTGAAAGCCTCTTTTTCCTTAGGGCCTTTAATCTTTCTTTTCGGGCCTTTCGTTCAGCTTTTTCTGTGACTAGTCTTATTTTCTTTTCATCGTCAGTTTCGATAGTCGCGGTTAAGTGATTTCGAAGGTCTTTCTCTCGTAAGTATCTTCCTTCAACCTTATTTTCGCCGACCCACTTACCTTCAAAGTCAGAAACTTCAATGTCAGGCTTTATTCCCACAGCTTGAATCTTTCTTCCACTTGGAGTCATATACTGAGCAATGGTTAATTTTACACCTTGTACATTATCAATCTTGGCGACCGTTTGAACTGAGCCTTTTCCAAAACTTTGAGTCCCCATAATAATGGCGCGCTTGGAATCCTGAAGAGCACCTGCAACAATCTCTGAAGCACTAGCACTAGCTCCATTGATAAGGACCACAACTGGCAATTTTAATTCCTTATGACCGGTCTTTTTAACATATCTAATTTCTTTATGTTTTGGGTCTCGCCCTTCAGTTGAAACAACTATTCCATCTTTTAAAAAGATACTACTAACATTAACGGCTTCTTCTAAGAGTCCACCTGGATTGGCCCTAAGATCTAGAATCACACCAGCGAGGTTCTTCGTCTTCTTTCTAAATTTCTTAAGAGCTTTTCTCACTTCTTCACCAGAATTTTTTTGAAACTGGATCAATCTAATATGAGCATATTTCTTGTCGATCAAGCTTGATTTAACTGACTTGATCTTGATGATCTCTCTTCTGATTTCAAAGTGCTTGATTCCGTCGCTGCCTTCTCTTGATACACCAATATGAATCTTTTGATGAAGATCCCCACGCATACGCTCAACGGCCTCTTCTAGAGTAATACCAACAGTAGAGTCATGATTAATCTCAACAATACGATCCCCTGCCTTGAGGCCAGCTCTAAAAGCCGGAGTATCTTCAATAGGAGTGATGATAACAAGCACACCATCTTTTTGAGTTACTTCTATTCCAAGGCCACCAAACTCACCTTTGGTGTCTTCTTGCATCTTAGTAAAGACTTCTTTATCTAAAAAAGCGCTATGAGGATCTAAGGTGTTCATCATTCCTCTGATAGCGCCTTGGATAAGTTTTTCCGTATCTACATCTCTGTAGTATTGAGACTCAACAAGAAAGAGAACCTTATTAAAGAGTTCTAACTTCTCGAAACGAGACTTTCCTTTTTTACTTTTCGCTGAAAAAGCTGGTAGTGAAAAAATAAGTGTACTCACCCCCAAAAGGGCGATCAAGGTTTTGCGCATAGGTCCTCCACCTAAATATTAAAGACGCTGGCTTTGATTATTGTTCAATGCCTGATTCCTGTCTAGTAATAGGATTGTATTTTGAGCTTTGTTCTTTTTTCTTACTTCAAAGTAGAGCTTCCCTTCGTTCTTAGCAACATCGAATGTTTTTCCAATGCTAGCTCCGGCCTTTAACTTCTGTCCCTTTTTAACTGTGGGTAAGAATTGGCCTAGGAAAATACTCTTAACTTCATTACCATGATCCACCATGACAACATTCCCATAGGTCGATAGAGAGCCGGTGTGAATGACTTTACCGGCGCGCGATGACTTAACATTTTGGCGCACATCAAATTTATAGGTAACGCCTTTTTTCTGATATTCCATATCTGAGATTTTAGCGAGGGGTGCCGTAAACCTCTCGCTGATCATCTTGGTCTTCTTTGATTTTACAGCAGAGCGCACAAGCTTCTTAGCTTTGTTTAATTTCAATTTGCCCTGAAGCTTATCTTTTAGTCTCTTTACTTCAACGTAACGAAGAGATTTCTCTCTCTTAGTCTCTTCCATGTCCTTCATCAGGTTAAGAAGATCTGCTTCAACTTCCCTAACGCTTGTTAGTTTCGATTGAAGAGCTGTCAATTTTGTTCTGACTTTGGAGTTATCTTTTAAGAACTTCTCTAGAACAATAGCCTCTTTCTTTAAGCTCTTCTTAAGAAGCCTCAGGTATAAGAGTTCCCCTGGTTTCTGGTTCTTTCTGAACTTTATGACGAGAAGGTTCTTGATCGATTTTTCTAATTTCTCAACTCTTTGATTAGCCTGTACTTCATTATCTTTAAGCTTTCTTTGAAGGGTAAAGATAGAATCCTCTACCGTTTCTTTTTCTTTTAGAGTTCTTAGATACTTTTTATTACCCTTTCCTAAGCTCGACTCTAAAGAGTAGATCTCTTTAGTAATCACTTTTAGTTCTTTCTTTTGATTCTGAAGAACCTGTCTTAAGTTTGGTCGTTTCGGAACAGCAGCGAAGGCCACTGAACTTAAAAGAAAAAGAGTAAAAAGAAGTTTCTTCAAGCTGTTTTCCAACCTCTCGTTGATGTCACAAAGAAAAAGATAAGGCTAAGTGATGCAAAGATTAAGACACCTGCTAAGTTTACTTTCCCAAAGATAAAGACGGGAATGAGCATAAGTGCAGCTGAAGCTAAATAGCCAAGAGCCGCTGAGACTTTAACAACATTCTTACGGCGGCTAAAACGCTCAACGAGGTAGGCTTCCCTACCGAGTTCTGAGCCTAAGCTCAGGCCAAAGACTAGATAGAGAAGAGCGGCTAGTAAAACAAGAAGCCCTCCTACTTTCAATTTTAATGAGCTTTTAAATGAATTTATCCAATCAGTTGTCTTCTTCTGACTTCCAATAGTTGGCCCTAGAGTTACTTCCTCTTCGCCTGTCAGGCGGGCCAAGTATTTCTTAATTAATTTTTGGCTTCTCGCTTCTAATTCAGGCGCGAAAGAGATCTTTAACCCAGAAATACTAGGAGCTACAAAGCTCTCAGGAAGATCAATCCCAACATCACCGATGACTTCACCTAACTGAGCCTTGATTTGATCTTTAGAAATATTTCTTACAGCAGAAACTCCAGGGAGCTCCATTAACTTGCGCCTGATTCCTTCTGAATTTATTTTCTTATCTACTAGAGCGAAAAAATGAGGTGCTTCTCCCATAGAAGGAAGATTACTCATTAAGTTATCTTGAAGCCGCTCAGATTGGCCTAAGAAAAAGCAAAGAGTAAACCCAGATAAAAAGAAGCCTATGGCCCTTAAAGGGTTCTTAATTAAGACTTCACCAAATAGTTTTAAATAAAGCATGCATGCCCCGAATAGACGAGTTTGCCTCGGTCTAAGTGTACGATTCTTCCACTAAACTTCTTAACCAATTCTCTATTATGAGTGGCCCAGATAACTGTAAGTCCACGCTTAGAATTATAAAAACTTAGAACATCAAATAACTTTTGGGCGTTCGCTGAGTCTAGTGAGCTAGTCGGCTCATCTAGAACCAAGATATCTGGTCTAGTGAGGAGCGCTCTTATAATCGCAATTTTTTGCTTTAATCCACCGTTGGCCTTATCCATTTTCATATCAAGACGATCAGTGATCCCAAAGACTTTTGCTAATTCATTTAATTCTTTTAAGTATTCTTTTTTTGAGCCATGAACAGAACTGTCATAACTAACCCAGAGGTTGGCTTCACATGTCTTTCTTTCTAATAATCTTAGATCTTGAAAGACTGGTGCGACAAACTTTACCTTCGGTGGAAGAATAACTTCTCCACTCGTAGGCTCTAACTCTCCTGTTAAGATCTTAAGAAGTGTTGTCTTCCCCGCGCCACTAGAACCAGTGACAAAAAGAACTTCATTATTATTGATTGAGAGTTGAACATTTCTTAGGCCTTGAATCTTTCCAAAGTCGACAGTGACGTCTTGTAAGTAAAAACTCTGATCTCTAATCGAATGTTTAATTTTTTGTGATGAAAGGCCTGGGCCTAAACTCTGCTTTTGGGATAGCATCTGACTCTTCCTTTAAGTCTACTCAAATCATCCTGACTTAAGCCAGAAACACTTTCTATGTTTCTCTTCATTATTATAGCAAAGTGTCTGATTTTATTCAAAGGAAGGGAACCTGAGAAAAATGTTCCGGTCGGTTATTTTTCTCAGGAATATTAGCTACTTAACGAATTTCAAAATCTAACACAAACTCACCGCCAGCTTCTCCGTCCTGATCTCCATCAAGCTCAAGCCCAAATGGACCTCTAAAGGCTTTTGGATTCATTCTCACTCGATATGAACCAGATCCGGCTTGAACCTTAAACCTTAGAATATTTGTCCCTATCTCATACTTATTAAGAGACTTTAATGAACCTTCTAGTAGATCACCTTTAGAGTTCTCTAAGATGATCCCACCTCTTGTAAGACTTTTAGGGTTTAAAATTCCCTGGATATGAATATTTAACGTCTTGTTTCCATCAGCGTACCAAGCTCTTCTTACTGTTGGAGCTTTTGGTTTTCCAGATAAAGCCTTAAAAGAATCAATTCTTCCATTTCCTAACTTATGCTTATATTTTTTATTAAGAGGATCAACATCAGTTGAGTTTCTCATAAGAGTAGCGAGTACTTGCTCTCTTGTATAATCAGGGTGCACAGACCAAATAAGAGCCGCAACACCAGCAGCATTTGGAGCGGCCATCGAAGTCCCACTCATATCAACATACTTTCCACTTTTACTTGTTGAATAGATAGGATTCCCAGGAGCCGCAACATCAACTCCATAACCGTAGTTTGAAAAACGGCTTCTTAGATCATGCTTCTTTAGATCTTTTCCTGATTGAGTCGAAGCAACTAAAAGAATCTGAGTATTCTTTGTTCTCGCTGATTGCTCAGCGTTTCCATTACCTGCGCTATTAAAGACGATAAGCCCTTTGTTATAAGCGTACGCAACAGCTTCTTGATAAATCTTCTTAGCACTCATTCCATCGATATTATAACTAGTCGTGATGATCTTCGCTCCGTTATCAGCAGCGTATTTGTAAGTCTTAAGAATCATCTCACCAGTCCAAGACTTTGTTCCATAGAACTTAAGCGGCATAACCTTAATCTTCGTCCCGTGACCTACAACTCCTAGGCCATTATTAAAATCAGCGCCAATGATCCCGGCCACGTGAGTTCCGTGCCCACCATGATAACCAGCCACATCAGGATTATTGGTCCCTTCATTAAAGTTCCATCCAATCACGTCGTCGATATAACCATTTTCATCGTCATCAATTCCGTTGCCTTCAATCTCTCCGTCATTTTTATAATAGATTCCTGATAGGTCTTCATGATCAAGCTTAAAGCCATCATCAGTGGCAGCAACAATAACTTCAGCCACACCTGTTGAGATATCCCAAGCTTTTTCACTTTGAATGATCTTATGATGATATTGCTTAGAGAACTCAGGATCATTTGGAGTTGACTCTCTTGGGTCCCCAATGAAAACCGGGTTAGCTTCGGCCCAAAGAATATCTTCTCGCTTATTAAGGTCATCAATATACTGACTTGAAATTAGAGTCTGAGGTAACTCTAATTTATAAAGAGCGCCACGCTCTTCAGTTCCAACTGCTAGTTCATTAAAAGATTTATAAGAAGTTAAGCTAGCTTTTTCAAAGCTTGCACCTTTTTTAAAGGCTACGATAATCTCCGTTGGATGATCGACAACTTCTGAAAAAACTGAGGGACTTACTAAAAGAAGACCAAAACTAAGTAGGCCTAAGAGACTAGATTTCATATTCACTCCTGTGACTAAAACCATCATGGTTAAAATTAATCTGATAATAGATTAGTCTTAGGAGTACTCATTTGCAGTTCATGTCAGAAATTAAAAGCCTGACCTAGGAAAACTATCGGATTATTCGATAATGATCCCTTCTTTGGTCAGTAGTTCAAAGGCAGACTGAGAGCAGAATACGTTAGGAGTATAGTTAGAGCAGTTCTCTAGTCTTGAAATAACCGAGTTTTCAACTTCTGCAAGAAGTTTGATATCGCCATTTTCATAACTAATTTTTACTGGATCTCTCGTCAGAAGAACATTTCCTCCATTTACTTCCTTCACAATATTCTTTCTTGATTGAACAAAGATGATTTGCTTCTTTGGTAGATCAGGAAGAAGCCAATCCGCTGGGCTTCCTTTTTTATCAAGGACCGCCTGCATTTCATCAACCTTGGCCTGAGCTTTCTTAACAATCTTATCTGAGTCTTGTTGATTATCTTGATCAATAAGAATTTGTTTTAATTCTGGAGACCTTGCGGTTCTCGCGCCACGTTCTAAGAGAAGAGTATGGGCCATATCTTTAATGCGGGGATCTTTATCTAAGCTTCCATCGATATAACGAGTCTGAACGAGGTTCATAAAGTAGCTATCGTTGAATTGATAGAACTTCATAGGATCATTCATGATCATATCTAGTAGTTCTGAATAACGATAGATCCAGCCTTTCTCTAAAAAGAAGTAAGTCAGTTTCTCTGCAATTGCATCATAACGACTTCCTCTTGGGGAGCGAATGACTTGCGAGTACCAAGCAAAACGCGCCATTAAGAAATCCTCAACACAATGAAGAGCATTATGCTTAATAGTTAAAATATCATGTCCATCAACACTCATAGGCTGAAAGTGATAGAGAAGATAATCCCTGTCATAGGCTCCATACTTAAGACCAGTATAATGAGCATCTCTTAAGAGATAATCCATTCGATCACAATCGATCTCAGAATGCAGAATCTGATTGGCCATAACAGAAGGGGCTACTCCCTTTACCAGGTCAGAAATATTTTGAGGATCCTGCCCACCATCTTGTAAGATGCGAGTGATCCCCCCTTCATAATCAGTATTCTTAATGATAAAACTTCCAAGGTTCTCATGATCGTCTTTGAGTCCCTTTCCATTCTTTGTCGTGGTTGTTTCTCCAAAAGAAATATAAGCCGCTTCTGTTGTATGAGAAAAAGCGAAGGTTCCCATATCGTGCATAAGAGCGCCTAAGCGAAGGGCCTGATGATAAGTCTTTTCTTTAGAAGTCACAGCAGGATTCATAAGCTCGTCTTGAGTCACGGCCCGACCGCAGGATCTTAGGATTCGGTCAGCATTATTCATGACACCAATTGAATGCCCAAAACGTGAGTGTTCTGCACCAGGGAAAACATAACTACTAAAGCCTAGCTGCTTAATCCATCTTAGCCTTTGATAAAAAGGACTATGAATAATGTCATACTCAAGTTCTGTTAGTTTGATGAAACCGTATATCGGATCGAATACGACTCTTGCTTTTGTTGGGACATCCATGCCTACTTCCTAATTTCTAAGTTCTTCCATGCAAAAGGCCAGCATTGAGCTGGCCTTTTATTATAGCGTAATTTTTAATATTTTTTATTGAACTTTCTTTCTTCCACGTCTCTTTGATTTCTTATTCAGTTCTTTAATTCTCTTTTGAACTGACTCCATAATCATACGAGCTTCGCGTCTAAGACCGTTATCGTTAACAAAACGGTAGAACTCTTCAACATCTGTAGAAGTTTTAAAGTTTCTTCCACCTTTTGCCGACTCGGCGCTTCCTTCTGCTTCTATAACTTTTGCCATTTTATCCTCCGAAATTCTTAATTACTTTACCGTATGTTTAACCGCTTTAACCAGTGTTTATGCCTCTTTTGGAGCAATCATTCCATAACTATGCAGCTTGTTATAGAGAGTCTTCACTGTAATCCCAAGGATTCTAGCTGTTTTAGTTTTGTTTCCACCTAGGTGATCTAGAGTTAAGCAGATATGTCTTTTCTCTAATTCGTCTAGTGTCATCTCTGTGAAGTCAAAAGAGAGAACATCTTCTTCTTCTACATCTTCTTCAACTTTATGAACTGAGTCAGCAAGGTGATCTCTTTCAACAATGATTCCGTCAGAAAGAATATAAGCTCTCTCCATAACATTTTGAAGCTCACGAACATTTCCTGGCCAGTTGTACTCTTTAAGCGCCTTGATAACACATGGAGAAAGTGACTTTTGTTGCTCGCGTCCTTTTCCTAAGTTTAGGAAGTAGTTTGAAAGAGCTTCCATATCATCAAGTCTATTTTTAAGAGCTGGAACTTCAAGACTCATAGTATTCACTGAGTAATAAAGGTCTTCTCTGAATTCACCATTTTCAATTAGCTCTTCAATATTCTTTGAAGAAGCAACTATAAGACGAACATCTGATTTATAAGGCATTTGTCCATTTACTCTAAAAGTCATTCCTTCAGTTAAGAAACGAACTAGTTTTGATTGAAGACCAGGAGTTAATTTATCAATATTGTTAATAAAAAGTGTTCCACCGTTAGCGGCTTCAATAAGACCGTGCTTAAGTTTTGATTCTGTAAAATCTCCAGACTCTTCACCAAAGATTTCTGCTTCTAATCTAATCTCTGGAAGAGCTGTACAATCGATGCTTACAAATGACTTAGCACCACGCTCACTTCTACAGTGAATACGTCTCGCTACCATTTGTTTACCAACACCTTTCTCACCTTCGATCAAGACATTAACAGAACTTTGACTTACTCTATCAGAGATAGAAAGAAGTCTTTTCATCGCATCAGAGTTTCCAATGATTTGTTTTTCTTGAATTCTATAAGTATCGGCCATTTGAAGGCCTGTTTTATTTTCTTGGATTTCTTTTTCTTTAGACTCAATCTGACGAAGAAGTGATTCATTTAAGAACTTCGCTTGAAGATACATCTTAATATTTGAAAGAGGCTTCTTAAGGTCAGCAAGAATTGATAGTGCATTAGTAATATCAACACGCTCGAATTCTCTCTCACCCTCTAGAACTTGAAGGTGAAGAGTTGCGATAACAATTCCTTCATGAACAATAGGAAGAGTTAATTCAGCGCTTACGCCCTCTTCAGCTTCTTTAGCGAAGAGTGGATCTCTTTGAGTACAGTTTGAAAAATATGGTTTCTTTGTTCTAATAACATGTCCTGCAGGTCCGTGACCTTTTTCAAGAACGATTGATCCGTCTACTGGTTGACCATTATCACTAATAAGGACAGCTTTTGAATCTTCTTTAACTAT
Source organism: uncultured Halobacteriovorax sp. (assembly GCA_913061265.1). Taxonomy (GTDB): domain Bacteria; phylum Bdellovibrionota; class Bacteriovoracia; order Bacteriovoracales; family Bacteriovoracaceae. The sequence continues at coordinate 95,666 of CAJXVS010000009.1, forward strand.
AAAGATATTAGCTTTATCAGCTCCAAGCTGAGCCGCCATAAATTGAGCTAAATGACTGAAGAATTGTGCTTCGTCTAAAGTTGATAAAAGAACTGTCGAAAGGTTTTGGATTTCTGTTGATTGTTTAGCCAGTGAATCACTCATCGTTTAACTCCTATACACTATATTAAGATCGGTTTTTTGAATAACGCCATGCGTAATTGAATTTAGTGTAATAGATGTATGAATTTTTTACAAGACAAAAATGCGCGGGTAATCAAAAAATGGACACCTTAACTGTGATTACAGCTACTTAGTCCATCTAGGAGTTATACAATTTCCAAATCCCTTGGTCACGGACCCCAAAATCTCCCCATCTCGGTCCATTATGTATATATTTTGGACGGCCTTGGTTCTTGAGAGGACTCTTTGGCTTGAAAAGGCGATAAACTGTCCATCATTTGAATAGCTAGGATCTTCGTTTGAGCCAAAGTCCTTCGTTAACCTACTGAGATTATTACCGTCAGCATCAATGCGGAAGATATCGAAGCGATTATCGAGCCAAGACGAAAATGCGATCTCACGGCCATCAGGAGAGAACCTAGGCGTCGCATTATATTGACCCACAAAAGAGATCCTTTTCACACTTTTCTCAAGCCCTGAGGTGTATGAGGTATAGATCATGGCCGCTCCAGGCCTTCCTGAGAGAAAGGCCATCCTAGTGCCATCAACACTTATAGAAGGGTCAACATCAGGTGAATAATGCTTCGTTAAACGTTTCAAAGAGCCAGATCTAAGGTTCATTATATAAAGCTCAGCGTTCCCTGAATGAGAAAGGGTGAGAACGATCTTGTTTTCATCATTAGGCATAAAAACGGCCCCAGAGTTGATCCCCTTCCTTTGAGAGATAAGAGTGTCTTTTCCGGTTTTTAAATCAAGCATCCTAAGATTGATATTTCTTTTCTTCTTTTCATTCACATTTCTAATCAAACTATAAAGAACGCGGCTTCTATCCTTAGAGATGGCTGGAGAGATAACTGTACCTCCATGAAAGGTTAACTGCTTTCTGTTGTTTCCATCAAAGTCCATTATATAGAGTTCTTTCTTTGGGTTCTTTCTGCTTCCTGTACGGTCACTAACAAAAAGGATCTTACTTTGAAAGATTGAGCGCTTTCCCATAATCGTTTGATAGATATAATCTGCCACTTCATGGGCCACGTCCCTAACCTTTCCTATAGGAAGTGTTCCTTTTTCTGAAACGATCTTAGTCCCGCGGTTTACATCATAAGTTTCTAACTCGTAATTGAGGATCGAAGACTTTGAGAGCTTTACCTGAGTATAAAATGAGATCTTTTTTTTCTTTAGGGCAGAAATATTAGGTTTCGAAAAACCATTCGCGGCTACATTGTCTTGGGTATTGAATTTCTTTTTATAAAAAGCAAAGTCATTCTTAATAATTGAGATGAACTCTTGCCCCGCTTTATTCTCAGCACTATTAAGAGCGCCTGAAATATTAGGAAGCTCTAGGATGAACTTTGAAGTTTCAAGTTCTGCTTCTCCCACAGCCCCAATTACGAGTTGCGCACTAACTGAAGAACTTAGGAGTAGGCTTATAACTAAGAAGTATTTTTTCATCATAATGGGAATCCTAATAGTACATCACCCTTACTTGCCCTGGTTCTTATCTCTTTAGATAAACTAGGAAAAGGTGCTGAGCCTTCAATGGCCTCTATTGCTTTGTTGTCATACTCCGGATCACCACTTGATTCGTAAACCTCGGTGCGTAGTAAGTTTCCACTCGCCCCAAGATAGACTCTGATCCTGCATTGTAATTCTTTATTTAAAAGATAACTTGGAAGCTTCCAATTTTGTTTTACTTGCTCTGTTAATTGCTGAACATAACCTTGAAAGGCAGTAACAGCGCCTGCGCCATTACCAACAGTGCTTGAACCTTGACTTAATTTATTTCCTGCAAGGATTAGGTCTCTTAGCTCTTTTTGGCTCTTAGCATTTTGCTTTTTATTCGCTGTTGATGAGCTTCCTTTCTTCTTTTGTTTTTCTGCTTTTGCTTTTTGCTTGGCCAAGAGCTTCATCTTTTCCATAAAGCTCATAGGCTTCACGCCTTTTTTCTCAAACTCAACCTTACTATCATTCTGACTTTCTACCTTTTTAGGCGGCTCACTTACGGCAGAGCCTGCATCAGCCCCAAGATCAAGAGGCTTAATATTACGCAGCTCTTTGATCGTCATCTTAGGCATCGCCACCATATCAATACGAACCGAACTCTCCACTAAAACGAGGTTAGATTTTCTTTTATTTTCAAAGGAGATATCGAGCAACTTAGTCACACCTAGAAATAGGGCGATAATAGAGAGGTGCAGGAAAATGGAATGACCTAAAAAGTATTTTAAAGGTCTTTGTAAGTAAGAGTTTATCATCTATCTAATTCAGTCACTAAGGCGATTTGGCTAATCCCTCCTCGCTTTAGAAAACTCATTAATTTTGCAACCTTTCCGTAAGAAATTCCAAAATCAGCTCGTAGGAAAAGTGTTTGTGTTTTATTTTTCTTAAAGAGAGATTGAACCTCTCCAATGATTTCTTCATTGAGGATCTTATCCTTACCAAGAAAGAGTTCTTCTTCAAGCGTATAAGAAAGTACAACTTGAGTCGTATTTAAGTTGAGCGGATTAACTTCTTTAGTCTTTGGTAAATCAAGTTTAATCCCATTGAGCATTAAGGGTGCAGTGATCATAAAGATCACCAGTAAGACTAACATCACATCAACTAGTGGAGTGACATTGATCTCTGAGATAGACTTCTTATCTTTTCCAACGTTAAAGGCCATAGCTTATACCAGTGATCTTTCCACGACATTCAAAAACTCTTGTCCGAAGCTTTCCATGTCTGAATTAAATTTCGCATTTTCTGCGTTGTAGTGATTGTAGAACCACACCGCTGGGATAGCAGCAGCAAGTCCAATGGCGGTGGCCACGAGGGCTTCAGCAATACCAGGGGCGACAGCATCGAGAGTAGCTCCCCCACCAGCGATCCCAGTAAAAGAATCGATGATTCCCCAAACCGTTCCAAAAAGACCAACAAAAGGAGAGATTGAACCAATTGAGGCTAAGACTGAAAGTAGTTTTTCTAATTCATTATTAGTTTCGTTCACCCCTTGCTTAAGAGCACGTTCAATCATGCCAAGCCCAAAGCCTTCAAAGTGTTTCTTTAGATGTGCATTCTCTCCATCTTCAGATCCATTATTCCCACGAGCCTTTTGCAACTCGTTGTAGCCATGTTCAAAAAGAGACTTATAAGGAGAAAAAGGAAGAGACTGGCTCTTTTCATAAACTTCGCTGAGCTTAGTTGAGCTCTTATAAAGATCCATAAAGATCTTATTATTCTTTTCAGCGGCTTTAACTAGAGAGCGCTTCTTAAAAACAATCGCCCAAGAAACAAATGATGCTAAGATCAAGATTCCAAGAACAGACTTAACGACAAGCCCACTCTCCAAAATTATCTGAAACATATCTAACTGTGTTGATTCCATAATCATCCTCGATATTATTAGTGAATCTATTATAACCGATTAAATCTTCTTTGATTCTTATAGAAGAAATATCCGAGGCTAACTATGACAATTAGACTCAAGTTTAAAGGTCCTATAGGACGGGATAAAACTAACGGCGTAAAACTAGCTTTCCAAATGGGGTCAAATCCCAAGAGGGCCCCTAAAGGCGCTATACAAGTGATTAAGAAGAATGCCGTTAAAGTCCAATTGCTCCTCTTCCAGTCTGATAAGAAGAAACTGATAAAACCAATGAGGTATATATTAAAGCTTATATCGAGCCCATAAAGAAAGGTGCCCTTGCTAGAGGCGTAAAGAATTGACGAAAAAATTACATAAGCAGACCATTTTTCAACCCTAGTAAACGGATGAATTGATTTTAACCCGTTAAAAACCATCACATCGCATAAATAAAAGATGATCAATCCCCAGTATGAGGTAAGAGGTTTGTAAAACTCTAGAGAGACAAGATGACCTTTTGTCGGTCCACCAATCCCAATGATTAATAAGATAAAGAAGATGACAAAAACGACGGTCTCTTTCTCTGGTATTAAGAACCCTTTCACAAAGATCTCTCTTACAGGATTTCGAGAATCAGACTTTATGCTTATGAATTTTAGAATTAACCAAGAACATGAGAGCTTAGTAAGAATGATGATTTCCCAAGCCTTTTCAAAGATCCAATCCTCAATAGTTCCAAGTGAATGATCTAATTGGAAATGAAAAAAAGCTGCTGTCGAAATGAGGATATGGTGAACGATGAGGATTAAGAGACTGTAAGAACAGTAGTAAACCACGTTTTTAAAAAGAGAGGTGTAGTAGACCTTTCTGAATAACTCGAGAATACTCATGCTTTAACGGATAGTCTTTTTCGGCCTAAGCCAGTTCATCTGCAATTCAGGTGAAGGATAGATCTGGTTGTACTTTGTATAAAGAACATTAGATTTAACAAGGTCATCAACCTTTTGCAGCATCTTATAATAAAGGTTCCAGAGTTGAAGGTCAGTCTTTAGGATATGATCCATCTTCTTTGTAATGGCGAACTGTTGTTGAAAATTAAAGCCTTTATCAAAGATGATCTCATCATATTTTTTTTCTAAATTCTTTAGGGTCTTTAAGTTTACCTTTTTACCATAGAAGTTCTTCCCAATAAGTTCTCTAAGTTCATCAGTGCTAACGGCCTTCACAAAGTAGCCGTTATCAGCGCGAAGCATGTCTTCAAATAAAAGAAGAGATATTTCAAGTTTTGTCAGATCAAGGGTTCTAATAAAAGGAACTGAAATGATAAATACATACTCATTAGGATTTGCTGGTAGGGCAAAATGAGTAATATTTGGCGTGTTAACCATTAAGATTCTAAATCTCTTTTCATAAAACCCAAGCTTCTCAAGAAAGTATTTAAAGCTATCATCAAGGGCATAATCAGGTTTCTCAAAATCCCATTTTAAGATGGTGGCATTCTTAACAAGCCAATATTCAGAAAAGAATGTCCAAAAATCAGATCTATCAGGAGCGTTGTAGAGGCCTTCTTTTTTCTTCCTCGCCGCTTCATTCTTCTCTAATTCACCAGCTCTATTCTTTCTGGCCTCTTCCGTTAAGAAATCATTTTTAAGAACGGACTTGATAGAATCAAAGTTTAAGTGAGATCCTTTTTTAGTATCTTTGTCCTCTGCAAATAAAAAGCTCGCGGATCCTAAGATGAAAAGAATCATTATCATTTTTTTCATTACTTAACCCTCGACTTACCAAAGACATATTGATCATAAAGGCGACCCCAGTAATAGAGCTCTGTTAAATCTAACTCAAGAGCATCAAAGTATTTGGGGTATCTATCTTGAAAGCAATTCGGCTTCTTTTCTTTTAAGTACTTCCCATCAATATAACCTTCATAAGGTCCTACCTTGACGAAGTGCCAAACCTTATTAAAGACAGTGACCGGCCTTCCCTTCGCAGGAACCAACTTAAGAACTTTGATAGGATGACCACAACTAATCGTAGTTAAAGAACTCGAATAGCGAGAAGGGTTTCTATGAACATGACCAAAGATAGGCCTAAAGTAAGCCACTCTAAGGATTTCTTTTTTCGGTGCAGCCCTAAGAGGAAGTGGTCCTAAAAGAGCAAAGATCATAAGCCATCTTTTTATCATACTTTCCACCTAAACTTGATCGTCTCCCACTCATGGCATTGTGGACATCTCCAAAAAATACTGTCGGAGTTATACCCGCATTGACTACAAAAGTGTTTCGTCAGTGATTGATGTAAATTGTCTAAAAGATCTTTTGTATTCTCTACAGCTTCTTCAAACATTTCAAGATCGATAAGAAGCTTAATATATTCGGCCTTCATGACTTCTGTGTTACCGCCATGCTCACCCATCCAAGCTTTTAGAATTTCATGAGCACTAATTGAGCGTCCACTTTCCTTAAGAAGCCTAACCTTAGAGAGAATAACTGAAGGAATTTCAATCAGCTCTTTATCATCTAGGTCTAAGAAGAAATCTCTGAGCATCGCCAGCCTAGCTTTATAGCCAGTGGTCGTATTCTCATCTCCTTTAAAACCTTCTTCAAGGGAGACAAAGATAAAAGAAGCATACATGGGATGCTCTTTTAAAAGTTCTATCAATAATGTCTTAGCGCCTTCAAGATCACCGTCGGCCAAGAATAATTTAAGCCTAAGAATCTTTCCAGATACTGAAGGAGCAAATCTAAAGGCATCATCTAAGTCTTCATGACAACGCTTAAAGTCTCCTTCTTCAAAAGCAATCTTCGCCTTTTGAACTAAGATATGTGAGATGGTCTCCGCTTGGTTTTCATGACCAACTTTAGATAACATGATTCGGTAATTATAGGCCTGTCCCCAGTCCTCTAGGTCTTCATAGATCCTACAAAGAGATTGAATCACTTCGTATTGGTCTCTATTAATCTTTAAGACGTCTCTATAAGTTTCAATTGCTTTTTCAAGAAACCCACCTTTATCAAAATCTAAGGCCAATTCTTTAAGAGCGCGAAGCCTAACGGATTCAGAAATATTCTCTCTGGCGATCAGGCTTCTATGGATACTAATCGCCTTTTCAATCTCTCCGTTAGAACGAAAGAGACCACCTAAGGCAAAGTAAGTATCAATTGTTTCTCTATTAATATCCACGGCACTTAGGAATTCCCTAATGGCTAAGTCTTTATTTCCAGAGATTAAGTATTGAGTCGCATTCAAGAATACTTTTGATTGGGCTTCGAAGATTGAATTTCTATAGCGCTTTGAAAGCTTTACACCAGTGTCTCTTTCAATCAGATAGTGATAGATCAACACCACTGTCAAAAGAACAGCAACAACTGCAAGTAAATGATCCTGAAACCAGACTATGTATAAATCCATAAATTAGTATTTCATCTTCGCCATTAAAAATGGAACTTTGTTAAAGATTGTATTTAAACTTAAGTTAGTAGCTGCGCTCTCAAGGCTATCCATGAATTCCCAAACACTAACTTTCTTCTTTTTCTTAATATACTTCATGGTCATCTCGCCTTCGAGGTTCATCTCTTCATGAATTTCTCTAGCGGCCGTCCATAAAGACCCCATTCTATCAACAAGACCATATTCAAGAGCTTGCTCACCAGAGAAGATTTGCCCCTGAGCAAGTTCAGTTAAATCTCGCTTTAATTTCTTAGCGCGAGGCCCAGAGATATGATCGCGAAACTGCTTATGAACACCAGCTATAAGATCGGTGAGCATCTTGCGCTCTTCAGCCGTCATAGGACGATCAGGATGACCTGCGTCTTTGTAACGACCAGCTTTAATGGTTTCTTGTTTTACTCTTGCTAGCTCATAGAGCTTAGACATATCCATGAACTGCATGATGACCCCGATTGAGCCAGTAAGAGTTCCAGGGTTTGAATAGATTCTTCTAGCAGCAGCCCCAATATAATAACCACCACTAGCGGCCATAGTTCCAAAACTTGCATAGATTGGTTTTCCATAGACAACTTCATCAGAGTCTTTCTTCTTGCCGTCTTTGTCTTCTTTCATTCTGGCATCGTAAGCTAGATCAATTCTTCTAATCTCTTCATAGATTTCTTGAGAAGGACCAACTGCCCCCCCTGGAGAATTGATTCTTAGAATGATGGCCTCAACAGATTTATCTTTTTCAGCTCTGTGAAGAAGTTCGATAGTATCTTTGGAATCCATGATGACCCCTTGAACCTCAATAACTCCGATTTTCCCCTTAGAACGCGAAGCAGTAATTCCGCTACTTTCGTCTTGAAGGACCTGCATTGTGTAGGTGGCAAAGATCATCAAGATTATAAAGAAAAGAAAAACAAGAAATAGCACGCCAAAGACGGCCCTATTTTTGGACTTACTCACATCAACTCCAGTGATTACGATGAGTTATGGTACTCATAAAAACCTTTTCCATGGTTCTGGGATATTGTCCCAAATTCGCCTCACTCCTTCAAGATTTTAGGCCTCAAATACGCGAAAATTCGTAGGTCTCAAGCTATTTCATGGAATAGCCGAAAAGCTATTAACGGAGTGAATTATGAAATCAATGTTAGCTCTCCTTATTTTGGTCAGTTTGTCTGCCGGAGCCGAAGAATACAAGGCCCCAAAAGTTAAACTAGGTCTTCACCCTCATAGCGAGCCTACAGTTAAAGGCTCAACTAAATGGGAAGAAGATCATTACAAAGTACAGGAAACCCAAGAAAAAGAACGTGCCCTAGCTTCTGAAGAAGAAGATGATTCCACAATGCTTGGAAGAAATCCTTCATCGAAAGACAAAGGTGCTATTGAAAATGAAGTTATGTTTTGGAAGTGGGAAAAGTAAATTAAATCTTTGTTACCAAAGATTTAATTTACCCTCTTCAGAATGACTTTTTAGTTGTCCACAAGCAGCGAGGATATCGTCGCCCTTCGTCGCGCGAACAGTAGTAACAATCCCTCTACGATTCATCTCATCCATAAACCATTTTATAGTTTCATTAGACGGTCTCTTAAACTCAGACTCAGGATACTCGTTAAAAGGAATGATATTCATCTTTGATTCTTTCTTAGGCAGTAACTTAACAAGAGCATCAATATCTTCAGGTCGATCATTAAGATCTTTAATCAGAATATACTCGTAAGTAATTCTTCTATGCGCCTTCAAAGGTATTGTTTTAATCGCAGCAAAGAGCTTTGTTAAATCGTACCTCTTATTGATAGGCATTAACTCTGTTCTAATATCATCATGAGCGGCGTGAAGAGAAATGGCGATATTCACTGGAGGAAATTCCATTAATCTTTCAATGGCAGGAATCAATCCAGAAGTAGAAAGAGTTACTTTTCTCTGACTAAGCCCTAAGCCTTTTGGCTCAATGAAAACTTCAGCAGAAGCTTTAACATTTTCAAAATTATGAAGCGGCTCCCCTTGTCCCATATAAACGATATTAGAAAGACGAGGCTCATCTTTTTCATGAAGAAACTTTTGTACCGCTAAGTACTGACCTACAATCTCTCCACCTTGAAGATGACGAGTCAGGCCCATGGTTCCTGTATGACAAAAGGTGCAACCAATAGCGCAGCCTACTTGCGAAGAGATACAAAGAGTCAGGCGGTCCCTTGCAGGAATGGCAACGGCCTCAACTGTCTTAGAATCATTCATGGCCAAGAGAAACTTTCTTGTTCCATCTTTAGAAAGACCATTCCAAACAATCTTTGGAATAGAAGTATCAAAGTTCTCTTCTATAAAAGCCAGAGTCTTCTTTCCAATATTGGTCCATTCAATAGGATCAAACTTAAAGTTCCTATAGGCCCAGTTAAAGATCTGATCTGCATTGAATTTAGGCAGTTTATTATCTTCTAAGACTTGTCTTAAAAGCGGCAATGGATAGCCGTAAATATTAGGTTTGATATCTGTTTTCATATTAACCGGAATTTAGCTATTTAGGGCCGCTCTGACAAGCGGGTGTGCAGTTAATACAACCTAGTTAAGTGGCTGATAATTAGGCTAGAAACTTCTTCTGGGCCCTTCTTATTGCCCATCCTAGAACAAAGAGGGTTAAAAGCTCTAAAAGGCCTTCAGGCCAAGATGGACCATTAGATCCAGAGCCGTCATCAGCTGCTGCTGAACAGCCGCCTCCAGCACCGCCAGCGACTGGGTTAGTTGGAGCAGGAGCTGGTGCAAAAAGAGCAGCTGGAATAGGCATCGAAGGATCACCAAAGAGCATGGTTGATCTCGTTATATCTTTTGAATAATTATCTGTTCCAAGAGTTATCTTGGTCTCTTGAAGAATCTCTCCAAGAGTTACTCTATGATAAACCTTATTGGTCTCTTCAATAACCTTTCCATAAAAAGCTTTAGCAAAATAAGTTTGCGCTGCCGGAGTGGTTTGAGTTGAAGAACCAATAAAAGAGATTGCGCCACCATTCTTATTGAGAATTAAGGCCTCACCCATACTTCTTGTAAGATTGGTTCTTTCAGGGTCATAAAACTGAGCATTATCACAATTAAGACTCATGACAACGGGAAGCTTAGCATTAGTAAGAGAGTCCATATCATTATTAATCATAAAACTTAACGAGCCCCACTGGTTAGGTGCACCATGCCCCATATAAGTCATGATAAAAGGAGTCGTGTTGGTAAACCTATCAATAACAGCAGTCTTAGTCGGTGCGTTTCCACCAAGGCTATGCCAATGAAGAGTATCATTAGAAAAACGAGAACTAAGGCTAGTGAGTTCAGCAATTCTTTCATCAAACTTATCTTCATTAGGATCCGTTACATCTCCTGCTCCATTTTCTTCACCAGAGATAAAGCTCAACTGCATAAGTCCTTCTTCTGGTGCTGTCGATCCATTTTCATAGAGAAGCATTTTAGAAATATAAGATTCGATCTTAGCCGGATCATTTGTAGGGATTCTTCCCACAGCTAATTTAGGTAAATAAGAAGAGGCATCGCTGACAAAGTAATTATCAGTAGCATAATCAAAGAACCTAGCTCCCTCGAGAGTCATAGGGACATCCCCAGTTTCAACTGTAGTAGAGGAAAGATTCTTCTTTGGATCAAAAGAGCCATCCCCTAAGAGAAGTAAGAACTTAGGATAAGGTGACGTCCAATTTGTTTGTGTATAGTTAACAAAGTCTTGAATTGCTTTAGCGCTAACTTGGCCATTAGAGAACTCAGCATATACTTGATCAAGAGTGATGACCTTTGTTGTAAGCCCTTGCCCTTCTCGCTGAGAGACAAGTTCTGTCGTCTTATCAGTTAGGCTCTTATGCCCGATGATTAAAAGATCTGCCCTATTAGCGCCTGCTTTCAAGGGAAGCTCAAAGCCTGAAGAGAGGCTAAGTCCTGTTGGTTTTAGATAGCTTCCTACTAAACTTGCATAATACTTAGTGCCTAAGCTTTCGCTATTATCATTGGCCTCAAAGTCCATCTTAAAAGTGGCGTTTCCATCAGTGCTATAGACAGATCCATTTGAAACAAAGCCTGGTTTTGTTAAATCAGAGATATCCCAAAGTTCAATTGAGCTTCCACTAAAACCTTCAAGAGTAACCAGTGTATTTGGGTCATCATTAGTAAACTCTACTCTGTCGTTAGTGCTTCCTTTTGAACCAAAGTAAGTTAGGCTTAGTTTATCAATGGCGACAGTCTCAAGAACACTGACTGCGGCAGCATAAGTCCCTAGGGCCTTAATAACAATTGAGTTCGTTCCTGCAACAAAGAGGCTATGAGGAAGAGTGAAATCTAAGGTTTGAATTTCTTTAGAACTAAAAGTAAAAGTCTTATCAGCTGTTCCAGACCCATTGATAAAAACTCCTACATGATGATCATACTCAGTTTCATTCCATCCTAGGCTCTTACCTTTTAAAGTTAAACTTAAAGAAACCTCATCACTAAAGGCATTATTTAAATGGGGAAGCTCAACGCTCATAGTAAGAGTGTCATAACCGCCAGTCGCCCTAAGAACCTTCCAGATAAAATGATCTTGGTCATCACCAAGGTTTTCGTACATAAGAATGTCACTATTTTGATCAGCAACAACTGTATAACTTGAATAAGGATTCGCTCCCACTCTGCCTGTCGTTTGAGTTCCATCTATTGACGAGAACCTTGAAGGATTATCAGCGCTATTATAAATATTTTGAGTGCTAAGAACTCTTTGATTTTTAAGATCATGTTTTGATTCTTCAAAGTCGCCATAGAAATAGATCTTATCACCACTATTAAAGACACCATCTCCATCAACAATATGAAGAGGAATCTCGCTATTGCCGTTATAAAGACGAAGATCCGCCGTATTTTGATTCTCAAAAGGCGCTTCAGTAGAGCTGCTCACCAGGTCATCATAAAGAACTTCAATCATTCCTTTAGAAGAGAAATCTATCCTAAGAGTATTGGCGATAATATTGGCGTTGTAATCACTTGCATCTGCAGGTGGATCAACTTCCCAACTATTTCCATCGATAGCGATGTCAATAATGGCTGAATCTAATCGGTTAAGATCTTTTGTAACAGGATTATAGCTTAGAGGATCCACGGTTAACTTAATGAATTTTTTCCCACTAACGCTTAAAAGATTTGTATCTACTGTGACAAAGCTAGAAGGTCTAAACTGACTTACATTATAAAAGCTTGTATCCACGGCATAAACAGGCTCTAAAATATTTGACCCGTTAAGAACATAATCGGGAGCTGGTTGAATCGTTTTTGGCCCAATAGCAGATTGAGCTTGGGTATTATTTTGTAAAGTAGCACTTGTGGCAAAAGGATAAACTTCGACTAAGAGATTTCTCTTGAGAAGTTCCGGTTTCCCTGCCACTTGAGTCTTAGCATAACTCGACATGCTTACTTCTTCATATGATCCATTCCATGCACTAGCACTAAAACTTGCTGCAGGAGGAGTTATCTTTATTCTTAAATGAGTAGAAGTTTGAGATAGAATTTGAACTCCATCGCCTAGGTCTCTAAAAGAAGGGTTCGCAATACTTCCTGGATCAGTTACATCTGCTTCACCATCATCATCATTACTGCCACCATCGTTAACCCCTCCACCAACGGCAGGAGCTGCTCCGTATGTTGCCATAGGTGTTACTGTTCTAGGTCCATGAAGTTCGGTATTTCCAAATTTATCAATGTCTTGAATATAGTACTGATAGGTTTCCCCATTATCGACATCGTTATCCACAAAACGATACTTACCTTTATAGGAAACTGAACTTAGATTATTTCTAATTAAAGTAGGATTGATCTGAAGGAAGTTCTCTCCATCCTCTCCTGCTCTAAAGACATTAAAACCTGAATGATCTTGTTCAAAGATAGTCTCCCATTCAAGATCAACAGCATTATTGTAAGGAGTCGCTGTATAACTTAATAAGCTTACTGCGGAGACTGATCCATTAAAGTTAATATTACATGAGGCCGTACTAACCTTTGTACTTGTATCAAAGGTAGTTGTTTCATCATACCAATCTCCATACCATTCTGTGATATCCATGGTCTGACTTCCGCAACCTGTTGAAGCTGCTAGTTGATAAGTATCAGTGTTGGCCGGTGTATTTGCTTCCGTTCCAGCACTAGTTTCCCAGTTAATACCAATCTTTGTAGCCGCACTTGGAATGCTTCCTGAAGTATTAATCTGCATCACTTTTACTGAAGCATAGGTTGTTGAAAGGCCTGCAAATTGACCACCATCCATATTAGATAAGACTGTAGTTCCCGCAATCCTTAGACCATTGGTGTCCATATTATCGATAACAAAACCGTCTAAGCTTACTGTTCCTGATGTAGCATTAAAACCAAAGCGCCCCGCCATAGAGGTCATCTTCGCTTTCTTCGATGTAAAGTTTGAATAGTAACTAGCCGCTTCAGTATTTGGCATGGCCTCAGCCACACCATCAAGAGTAAAGGTGCCTCCAGAGACAAGGAAAGTTTGAGCACTACCAACCTGAAGCTCTCCTCCACTTTCAATCTTCATAGCAGCAGAGCTTAAAGTTGCCCCGCCAGCTAATTTTAAAATCTTTGTATCTTGAACTAAGAATTCAAAACTATTTGACGCTCCAAAGTTGAGACTATTTGTTATCTCTAAAGTTCCTGAACCAATATTAACAATCCCACCCGCTGTCTTATTAAAGGCGATAGATTCGATAGCAGAGGTAGACTCTATAGTTTGAGTCGTTGCAGTGGCGCCATCATCAGCAAAATTAAAAGTTTGTCCGTTTTGCGTAAAAGTACCAGTATTGGTAAAGCCACCAAATAAGTTTAAGGTAGCTCCGCCACTCATAGTAAGCGTTCCGTTACCAATAGTTAGAGATTTACAATTAGCAGTAATCCCTGCAATCGAAGGATTATTAGCGGCGCTATTAATGATGCAATTTAAAGTTGAAGTAGGTACGCCACCATTCCAGTTTCCACCAGTGTTCCACGCTGTGCTTGAATCACCTGTCCAAACTGTTGTCGATCCAACAATTGCTCTCGCTGCACCTAAATCAACTGGTGGAGATGCCGCTCCATTAAAAGAATAAACTTCAGAGTTAACGACATCAGCATTTGAATCAATCTTAATTCCAATCGTTTCACCAGAGGTAGCTAATGAGGCCACATCTAACTCTACATAAATACAAACAGTAGGAGGAGTTGTAGCGTGAGCTGGAATAGTTGCCCCAGTAATGCCAGTTATAGTTGCTTTAGCCGGAACTCCACTAAAAGTAGCTGAACCTAGAAGAGTTCCTCCAGCACTATTACAATCAGTTTCATAATAAGCTTTTACCTGACTAACATCAGCACCATCCCCAGTTCCTGTTAAAGTAAGAGCGAGCTCAGTAATATCTGTATCGTTAAAAGCTCCGGCCTGAGTTTGTTTAAAAGCATAACGGCCCATAATATAAGTTGAGCCTTGATCCATTCCGCCGGCTGAAGTGGCGCTTTGAACAATATCTATTGTATTCGTCTGAGTTCCCCAGCTAACGATGTACGTAGGATCATTATCAAAATCCGTTGGCGTATCACCGCCAAGATCTCCATTCCAATCTGAAATGGATAAAGTTCCAGCAGTTGTTACCGTTTGAATATTAGTGATTGTAGTAGCAGTTGATCCACCTGAATCAAAAGTCATATTATTTAAAGCGTCACCTGGGATTTGTCTGTTCAGTCTTAACATTACAGTGCTGTTATTTACTGGGTAAGAAAAAGTACCGTTTTGCATATAGTTCGTTGCATCGATAGTCGCTGCAGTATTAATAACCACACCTGTCGTATTTAAATTTGAAAAAGAATAATAACGGGCCTCAATAGTACCAGTCACGGCCATATCCCAATCTTCAGTTGTTCCTGCGCTTGTAATATTTGCTGATTGTGATGCACTTCCCACCACTTTAATTTTTCCACCGGCTCCAACTGTAATTGAAGAGTTATTGCCCATAATTAAAATTGCGCCAGGCTCAACGACAAAGGTTCCGCCATTTATATTAAGGTCACCTGTGATCGTTAAAGTATTTCCCGTAGTAACAACAAACTCACCCGTTGTATTTGTAAAGTCTCCAGAAATAGTCCAGTCAGTATTTAACCAAACACTTCCGCCAGTATTAGCAACTTCTACATTTCCAGGGAAAGTTACATCTGAAGTAATGGATTGATTACCAGTTCCTTTAAAAGCAATTGTACCGTTAACGGCATTATTAAAAGTATAAGGACTTCCTATTGTTAGCGAGCCATAGATAGACCAAGTTGTAGCAAAGCTACGCCAATCCATTCGTCCACCAGCAGGTAAGGTAGCATTTAAACAAGATCGTTCGGTTGTATTACTAAAGAAAGGGAATGAGTACCCTTGGCCAATTTGGCAATCGAGAGTTGAGTTAGGAAAACCATTTGCCAACCATTGATTATTTTGAGCATAATTCCCCCCCGTTCCAGGATTACCATTTCCACCATGCCAAACACGAGAGCCTGCACCATTAACTTCTGCTAATCCCCCCTCTAAAGGTGGACCACCTGAAGTTGACCAATCATAATCTAGATCATTGACTACATCATCAGTTGAAGCAATTTTAACAGAAAGAGTACTGCCATCTTGAGCAGAGGCTGAAGTTGCCAGTAAAACAAAGATACATTTTTCAGTAGAATCAATAACAGTAAGATCTCCTGATCCAAAAGTTAGGCTTGCTTCAGCTGGAGATCCGATAGGACTTAAGTTAGATCCTATCTGAGTATCTGTTCCAGCATTATAAGTACAATTGGCATTAACATCTTTATAAACTTTCATTACACTTACATCAGCAGCATTATTAACCCCGCCAACAGTAAAAAGAATTGAAGTAATCTCAGTTGCGCTGACAGCAGTTGCTGTCATAGAAAAACCAAAAGTCATAAACTGAGTGTCAGCTGATCCTGTTCCTATTGTCGCTGGAGGTTCTCCACTTGCGGATCTATTTACGACTTGAAGCTTTGGAGTAGCTTCTGTTCCCCAAATGATTCTATTATTACCGTCAGTCTCATTAGCGGTATCGCCAAGACCACTCCAGTTAGTAAAATTAACGTCGGATACATTATACGCTCCAGCATTAACATTTCGTTGAGTGCCTGTTGCCCCTTCTTCGAAAAACCCAACATTATCGAGGGTAGAAGGTATGACGGCAGCTGCTCCAAAAGTTAAGGCATATCCATTATCATTTATAAAATGAAAGTCTCCATTACGAAGTTTTTGAACAGTCCCTGTAATATTTGTTCCAGCTGCATTTGTATGATTGATACTAAAGTATTCAACATTCAAATCCCCTGCAACGTTAAAAGTAAATCTTCCAGAATCATTTGAATCAAGTTTTGCGATATTCCCAGGCGCTCCCGCTAATTGTAAAACTCCACCTGCAGAGACAGTCAATGTTCTAGCATTTCCTATTTCTAATAATCCACCTGCTTCAACTTTTAAAACACCAGCGATGGTAAGGTTTCTCAGAACTCTCAAAGTCGCGCCATTTCTAACGACGACGGTTGCTGAAGTTGGTATTGTTACATCTGCTGCCGTTGTGTCTACAGTAACTGTGTCTGAAATATTAATAATCCCTGCACCGGCATCAATCTGAAATCTATTGACTACTGAAAAACTACCCGTCAGATTAGTCGTTGTTCCATTACTCAGGCGAAGTCTTCTAATGGGATCGACATTTTGAAACTCTTGTTCAGCTGCTCCACCCATATGAACTTCAAAATTATTGGTACCAATAACAAGGGAATTTTTATTTGGGTTTTTAAAATAGTCACCAGTAATTGTAAGAGTTCTATTTCGATCTGCTGTTAATTGACCTGATTGAATATCAACACAACCAAGAGTGTAAGTGCTGTTAGGATAAGCAGGAAAAAACCAATCAGCTGTGATGACAGCATTCTCACCAGCAGAGTTTGGTCTATTGGCGGCATTCCAGTTATTATTTGTATTCCAATTTGTACTACCAGCATCCGCTTCCCATTGCCGAGTATTTGCTCCACAGGCAGCATGACTTAATTCGATCGTAAAGATCGACAGGCAAAGCATGAATAGGAATAAACTTTTACTTAGCAAAAAACTATCTCTCCGTTGTACTTATTTATCGGTACTTAGCTTCCTCTATTTTAAGTCCAATAGAGGGAATCTAAGGGTCTTTTTCATAACGAAATCTTCACAATATTCATGATTAAAAACGGCGACTTATAGGGGCTATAAAAAGGGCCATTTTTTACCCGTGGAGGCTTTTTCCGCTGCTCTAAAAATGCGCAAAAGATCTAAGGCACAACCTGCCTATCCTACTGAAACTGGGAAAATAAATTAAAGTTGATTATCTTGAAAATAAGAGTTTTTGACCTTTTCTTACCAAGTATCCAAAAAGAAAAAGAGCAAATATTTCAAGAATTCCTTCAGGCCAAGACTTAGAATTTGATCCATCAGAGGCCGCTGCTGAACAACCGCCTCCTCCACCGCCGGCTACAGGATTTACATCCACAGGGGCTACAGGAGTCTTAAAGATCGACTTAGGAAGCATGAGTGAAGGATCTCCTAATAAAAGGATACTATCGATTTGATTGTTATTTAGCCCTGAAGAGACCACTCTCTGGCGAGTGTTCTTAATCACATCTCCAAGCCTTACAGACTGATCACCTGAGTCAGCAGTCCTCTCTAATTCTCGGTAAAAGTACTGGGCAAAAACATTCTGATCAGTAGGAGTCAGCATTGTATTGGCAGAGATAACACTGATAGCACCGGCTGCATCCTTAAGCAGAAGCTCTTCTCCGAGGCCCTTGTCGGTTGGGTCTGATGAAGCATAGTAATTTGATAAACAGTTAAGGGTTAACATTAAAGGAAGCTGGTCATTAGTCATTGAGCTTACATCAGTAGTTTCAAGATAGTTTGTAGAGGTAGAGCCGATAGCGTACTCACTACCATGTCCCATAAAATTGACAATAAAGTTATCACTCATTTCACTTTGAAATGTTCCTGCTGCTGAGCTTGAAAGGTTAACAAACCTCTTAGAAAAGCTACTCGCTTCAAGAGAGTAATTCTCAGAGATCGAATTAAACTCTGCGTAACTATCATCAACGTAGTTAAAAGAGATAGTATTTGAAATACTATCAATCTGATTTCTTTCATAATCAATTATCTTTTGAGTGATCGCATTTAGCTCTGCCTCATTGTTCACGGGTAATCGACCAATAGCGAAATCAAAACGGATAGAGCCATCCTTAAGCATCCATTGATCAGAAGCATAATCATGATATTTTGAAGAATCCATATAAACAGGACTTCTCTCACTAGTCTGATTTCCTTCGTAATCTCTCGCATCTACTGAGGCATCAAGAGCAAATAAGATGTATTTCAACCTATGACTTGGGTAATTATTAACGGCTTTAAAGAAGGCCTTAAAGGCTTCAGGGGACTTTCTTCCAAAGCTGTAGTGATCATAGATTCTTTTTTCATCAACAAGACTAACCTCTAGTCCCATGTCTCTTTTATGGTTAGCTAAGATCTCAGCTTCATCTTTAAGCTGTGAATTTGTGATAATGATTAAGTCACTTTCGGCCATTGAATCAAGTAAACTCCCTTCAATAGTTACCCAGCTCAACTGAACAGGACTAAAGAGTTCATTGAGATAGACAATATCAAAGCTACTCTCTGAAGAGACAACACCTTGAGTTGTAAAACTAATTTGATTAGCGCTCATTTCAAAGTTCTTATAAAGATAAGAATCCCCCTGATCTTCATCTTGAAGTAAGAAGAACTCACCTTTTGTATTATCAAAAGGAAGTTCATACCTTGTAGCAAACTCTAAATTCTTTATTCGTTTATTAGTAGTTGTAGGCTCTGAAGCGTATGAGATATCAAAGCCATTAAAATCTAAGATATAATACTCTGATGGAAGACCAGTAAAAGGCTTGATTGAAAAACAGAGTTCTTCAGTAGCTGCCGGTGAGAAACTAAAGATATAGTCAGCACTCGTCTCTTGAAGAAGAGGTCCATTTAAAAGGAGGTCTACCTTATTTCCTGTATCAGAGGAAAAGTAAGCTTCAACCTTAAAGTCTCCAATAATATTAAAGTTACTTCTAGGCGCCGCACTGAGATCAATTTTTAGATCATTCCCTGTAATCCCCTCTAGATCGACATTATGACAATAAGTAGAAGCAGCTGGATAAGAAGAGTCCCCAGTCACCAAGTACTTAAACTGCCAGAAATAATGATCCACCCCTGATCCAAGAGACCTAGAAGTTACAAAGAGGTTTGGGTTATCTTGTTCATAGTTTATCTTTTTATTAAAAGAAACTGTGCCTAGGCTTCCCACGTAGTCGTCATAGACAGGAATATAGCGAAGCCCTTCAGAGTTTGAATTAATACTTAAAAGAACACTATCAGACATGCTGTATTGAGATTTTTCAAAAGGCGCATAAAAGACAAGGACATCTCCTTGCCCAAAGTACTCATCGTTTTCCTTAATAATATGAAGAGGAAGAGAATTTCCCTTATAGGTTAGTTCAAGCTCTGAATGAGTAATCCCATTAAAGGGAGAATCTACTCCATTTTGAAAGAGATCATCAAAGCTAACTTTGTAATGACCTTTTTTATTATAGAAAATCCTTGTTCCATTTCTCTCTAAAGAATTAAAGAGAACATTAGAGCTTCCCGTAGCAACTTCAGGAGATGCTTCACTATAAGAAATATTAATATAGGTCTCAGTTAGAACTTTAATCGATGAATCGGACCCTCTAAAAAGAATCGGATTAACGATAACCTTTATATAATTCTTGCCTTGAATACTTACTGAACTGGTATCCACGGCAACATGGTCAGCTCTTGGATAATAGAGGGCCGAAGCATAAGTAGCTGCGTCTGCTGAATAACTTGCGGTTAGATTACCACCAACAAGTGAGTAGCTAGGAGCTGGCACTGGTAAAACATTCTCATCTCTACTATCTTCTTGTTGAACAACGGCCGTAATATTAGAGGCTAGACTCTCAATAGGAATAAGGATTTCCGTAAACGGAAGAGCTGGCTTATCACTTACTGATACTTTTACATGAGAAGGGATAGAGAGTTCTTTATACGAAGCATTCCAAGCTGAGTCAGTACTAGTATAGGCCTCAGGCTTAATATGAAGCCTAAGGTTTCCATCAGGCAGAAGATAGACGTCAGCGCCAGGAGCGACGTTGATAGCATAGTCATTCCTCGCGTTCACAAGATTATCTTCAAAATCGATATTACCTTCGTACTGATTGAGATCATCATTAAAAACAGGAACAGGTCCAAGTAAAGGATCAAGCGAAGCTGAATAAGGCCCGTGCTGAACAAGCTCATCTGAAGTTGAGATATCTTCAAGCAGATAATGATAGGTCTTCCCTGCTTCGACAGCTGTATCTATAAAACGGTATTCACCAGCAAAGCCAATAGAGAAGATAGAGTTTAAAACTAATTCGCTATTTATCTTTATATAGCCAGATCCACTGCTATCACTTCTATAAACATTAAAGCCTTTATGTAAGATCTCAGCTGCCGTCTTCCACTCTAAGACAATGGCATCAGAAAAAGGAGTGATCTGCACTTCGGCCATGGTAATCGGAGAAGCAGAAGGGAGCATGATGATTTCACAAGTAGGTGCATTATGTTGGCTTTTAATATTACCAAGCTGAGTATAGAAATTTCCATACCATTCATTAAAGGTCATTGTATGCGAGCCTGCTCCACAATTTGTAGGTGCTCTGTAGGCAAAGTAAGTTCCTGTCGCTGTGTAGTCATTGCCGGGAGCTGCCGGTTCATCAAGAGCAAAATAGGTTGATGTTGCGGGAAAACTTCCTGTCGAGTTAAAGAGAAATCCTTGTCCGTTAGCTCCGATTGTAGTGTTTGTTAAATGAACTCCATTAAAATTTGATAAAGTAGTTGTACCAAGAACCTGTATTCCATCTTTATCGATTCGGTCAATATTGACTCCCGTTAAATCGACGGTTCCAGAGTTTGCTTGAAAAGTAAAAGAGCCCGTTCCAGAAACTGTTCCGATATGAGCTTGAGCTGTCGTATAGCCTGGGTTAGTTGAGAGACCTGTATCAATAGTTCCGGAAGTTTTTAATGTTCCACCAGAGACCGTTATCGTATTTCCATTTCCAACATTTAAGACGCCACCTTGCTTAACTTCAAAGGTTACATTGGAAGGAATATCTAGATCGTCACTAATATCAAAATCAATTCCCGAGTTAAGATTTAATGAGAAACTACTTCCCCCTTCAATTTCAATATCATTGGTGGCTATATCAGTAGAGAAGCTAAGAGCCCCTCCTGAAGTTTTAGCCAGCTTTAACAAAGGTATTGCAGTAGTAGAAGAGAGCACCTGGCTAGTCGTACCGGTATCTCTTAAGGCAAGAGCTCCATCCGTACCCGAAATGGAAGCGGCACCATTTAAAATTACTTGGCCATAGCCTGCCAATTCAACTGGAGTAACAGAACCATCAATCGTTATTGGCGCTGAAAGGATGATATTTTTACAAGCGGCATTACCAATAGTTCCATCAATAACAGGATCATTAGCAAGATTAGTAATTGTACAATCAGAGGTAGAACTTGGGACTCCGTTATCCCAGTTACCAGCTGTGAACCAATCAGTATTAACGGCCCCAGTCCAATTCGTGGCCGGTGGAGAAGTTGTAACGGTTACTATCTGCCCAGTAGTATATTCACTTGAAGAGTTATAAGCACAAACTCTAAAAGAATATTGAGTCGATGCTGTCAAAGCAGAGACTTGTTTTGTAATAACATTTCCGGCATTGATTTGAGTTCCACTAGTACAATTTGTAGGTGCTGTTGCCCCCGTTTGATAGGCAACTCTAAAGCCAGTAGTGGTACCTCCACCTGAGGTCCAGTCAAGTTTAATGGTAGTAGAATTAAGAGCAACTCCAAGAAGGCCAGAGAGATCATTTGCCGCCGCTTCAGCTGGGCTTAAATGAATAACTGCTGAGGCAGATCGTCCTGCTCCTGTATGATTAAAACTCGCCGACTCAGTTTGAGTGGCCGCTGAAAGAAGCTGACCTGTACCTAAGGTAGATGAGTTTCCGTTTTGGGTATTTCCTAAGGTCCAAGCATTATTAATAGTATAAGTTCCATCGTTGGCCGTCGTGGCCCCAGCAACTGAGGCACCACCAAGCACGCCACTAATATTAACTCCAATAGGATCAACCCCATCGGAGAAAGTTCCATTCGCATCACTAAATATTGGGCTTGCTTGATCTACATCTGTAAAAACATTATGAGAGTAATATCGTCTGTTCTGAACACCCTGATCCCAAGTCACGACGAAAGTAGTGCTTGCAGCTGCAAGGATTTCTGTTTCTTTTAAATACCAAATTTCTACTTTATTAAAATCCGTCGTGCTAAAAGACTTAAGTGAAGACTTAGCATGGGTTAAACTTTGACCACCATAAGTGACAGAGATCAAGTCAGCATCAACAGTATCTTCACTTGAGGCAACAAAGATCAACATTCTATTTGATCCCGCATCCATCGTTCTTGTTAGACCTGTTTGCCAAGTACCAGCGACTGCAACAGTTGGATTAACTCCAGCAGCTCCAGTAGTGCCTGAGTCTGTAAGACCAGTACTATAAACAAAGTTAGCATTGGCTGAACAGACTCTAAATGAATAGAGAGTACCAGAACTAAGACCATTAACTTGATAAGCGGTGGAGGTACCTACATTAACGGCAGTTCCAGATGAACAATTAGCCGGAGCAGTTCCTCCTGCTTGATAAGTGACAACATATGAATCAGTTGATCCCCCACCATTAGTCCAGTTAAGAGAAATTTGAGAGTCAGAAACGACCGTAAGTCCAAGCCCAATGATTTCATTAGGAGCAAGAACGGGAGCATCATCGGTTTGAATTTGAATAACAATACCTGTGCTTAAAGTTCCTTGGGCATTATAAGGACACACTCTAATGCCATATTCAGTATCACTCGTAAGACCCGTTATAGAATATACTTCTACGTTAGAGACATCAGTCCCAGCACTACAATCAGCTGGTGCCATCCCAGCCGCTTGATAAGCTACTCTAAATCCAGTAGTTGTTCCAAGTCCTGAAGTCCAGTCAATATTAATAGTTACATCTGATCTAGAAACCATCGCCAACCCAACAGGGTCAGTGGCGTTAGCCAGTTTAAAGTGACCACCAACAGTGGATCTATTATCCCCACCGGAGAAAGTCGTGTCGACATTGTCAGTACCTGCAGCACTACTCTCTTTATATGTTGTTACAAAGCCTAGAGCTGTATTTGAGGTGATAATTCCTGTTTCCCAGCCTGCTGTATTGATAGTCGCGACAGAGTTATTATTTCTTGTCGTAGCGCCAACGATGGAGAGACCACCGACTTCAGTATTTAAAGATAAATTATCAATCGTAGCGTTGACGCCATCATTATTGGTGTCTGAAAAAAGAGTTGATTGATCTACGTTTGCAAGGACCACACTTGAGTACACCGTATAAGTAGGACCGCCACCAGAGAAAGTGATATCAGCTGATAGAGGAGCAACAGCAGCACTTATCTCAGATTCACTAAGAGTCCAAATTTCAGTTCTCGCATTATTAAAGTTTCTGTTCACTACTTTAGTCATGGCCTGCCCGCCAAAATCAACAGAGGCAATGTCAGATCCATTTTCAAAACCAAAGACATAGACAAGAGTTCTATTTTGACCAACTCCAAAGTCAGATCGACTCGCTCCTGTTTGCCATCCACTCAGAACATGAACATTACTTGAGAGAGAAGCGATTCCTGGAGTTGTAAAAGTTCCTGTTAAACCAGATGAGTAAATGGGTGTTCCGTTATAAGCACAGATTCGATAAGAGTATTGAGTCAAAGCACTTAAACTAGTTAACTCATAAGTTGTTCCACCACCCATATCAACTTGAGTATCAGAGGTGCAATCAACTGGAGCAGTGGCCCCCGTAGTAAAGGCAAGCCTATGTCCAATTGTTCCTCCGCCTCCAGAGACGAGAGAAAAACTAACGGAATCAGGACCATTGATAGTTAAGTCAACACCAAGAGGATCATTCGGAGGATCAGGAGCGATGGCATCAGTGGTAGCACTTACGAAGGCTCCGTTTGTATAATTAGCTCCTGAATTTGCACAGACTCTAAAAGAGTATTCTGTTCCAGCGCTAAGACCTGTTACTTGATAAGTTCCAACAGCTCCAGCATTTACAATAGTTCCAAGTTCACAACTTCCTGGCGCCGTAGCCCCCGCTTGATAAGTCACATAGTAAGTTGGAACAGAAGCTTTCTTCGTCCAAGTTAAATTAACTGAAGTATCTGATGAAGACACTGCCGTCAGCCCAGTAACAACAGGAAGTACATTTGATCTAAAATGAGCCACAGCTAAAGGCATCCTAAAACTATTCGAATGATTTATAGAAACTGTCTTTGAATCCTGATCAGCTCCTTCAATCTCAACGGCCACGGCCTGTGAAGTTGAATTTCCTGATTCATTTACAACGATAGAGAGGTTTGATCCCCAAGTACCAGTGTTACCATTTTGAGAAGAGAGAATGGTAAGTCCATCTTGAGCCACAGGAAGTGTTGTCTCTAAGTCAGGAAGTCCCGATTGACCATCATCAGCAGTTGCTGTTGAAAAGAGAGTGTTGACCTGATCTATTCCTGTATAAACAGCTGAGGCCACATCCGTATGATCGGGAGCCCCGCCAGAAGTGTTCACTGTAATGGTTGTATTTGCGGCAGCCGTAATTCCTGCATCTAATAAATAATAAATTCCCGTTTCTGCTTCAAAAGAAGTTCCTGTATCTACCCTTACCGCTTCAGTCAATGTCTGACCGCCGTAAGTGACAGAGGTGATATTATTAGTCGTAAGATTATCTTCAAAACCTACCGCTACAATAAGAAGCCTATCGGTTCCAGAGGGTGCAGTAACTGTTTTAGTCGTTCCAGAAGTCCAATCATCTGCAGGAGTAATGGCCTCGCGCCATTTATTTAAGAGGTAGTTCTTAACCTGAGTTCTTTCAGTATCAGTAAGTCTTCTGTCATAAATGATAACTTCTGCAGCGTTGATCTGTTGATACTGAGTTCCATAAGCACCAATTTGAAAGTCTTGAGTTCCCCAGTCAATATAATCAGCTACAGCATCAGAACCAACAAGGGCCCCATCTCGGTAGATGGCCTGATAGTTAGGCGCTCCGTCATCGTTGATAAAGTTCCATGTATGCAAAAAGGATGAACTTCCTCCCCAAGGTGCTTGAATACGAGAGGTCCCACAACAAACGCCTACATCAAAATAGACATTGTTATTACTCCAAGGAAAGTGAGTACCAAAACGTCGTCCACCTGTAACAGAACCAAAGGCCCAGCCATTAGAAATAGTTCTTGTTCTCGCGACAAAGAAAACTTCCGTCTCAGAGATCCTATCGCCATTTTGAAAGACGGCACCGCCACCACTTGATCCATCAATATCCATTCGATCAGAAGTAAACTCAATAGCATCAAGCCCACCGTCGTCAACCCATAGAGGGGTTCCTGAAGCTTGAATAGCATCGTTTCCATTTCCAGATTTATCGGCCCAACAACGAACACTGTCTCCGTGAGCAGAAACTTCATTTCCACCCGTACAACCCGTATCAGTGAAGACTGTTTCTGTATCACTAGCATCAAGCCAAAGACGAAGACCAGAATCAATACCAGCAGGCCCTGCTGCAAAAGCAAGGTTTGCAAATAATACGCTGATGAATAGAAAAGTCTTTTTACCAATCAAGCTCTGAATCTCCGGTTGCTCTTTCTTATCGGTCTTCCTTCTATGTCTTTTAATTTTAAGGCCATTTTTTTTACTTTTTTTGACTATATTTATGAGGAAAAATACATAATTTTGGTGAGTAATATTAAGGACCTAGAAGGCCTATTTGAATTTCAGGAATTTACAGGTTTTGAGCAGGATCTTGGGCCTAAAAAAGTGCAAAAAAAAGAGGGCATAGGCCCTCTTAAGTAACTGGAATTATATAAAGTTGATTTTTCTAGTTAATTTTAAAAACAACTTCCATCGCCTTTTGGAGGCGGCATCGGCAGGACAGCCGATGAAGCCGAACAACGCAGAGAGGTCCACGATGGACCGAACAGTGAAGCCTAGTTCACTTTAAAAACAACTTCCATCGCCTTGTGATCAGCACCCTCAAGTTCACCCCAGACAGCCTCACTCTTAAGTTCAAGCCCACGGTAAAAAACATAATCAAGAGGAAAACCAAACTTCATCATACGTTGATCATTTTTAAACTTAACTTCTTTTAGATTATTTCTAACGGCCATCATGCGAACAAAGTTAAATTTCCCAGGAGACCAAGTATTAAAATCCCCGGCGAAAACAACTGGTCCATCATAAGTTTTCATAACTTCTTCAACATCTTTGATCTGTCTTGCGAGACCTTCAGTTGAGACAAAATTAATGGCGTGAATATTAAT
Source organism: uncultured Halobacteriovorax sp. (assembly GCA_913061265.1). Lineage (GTDB taxonomy): Bacteria > Bdellovibrionota > Bacteriovoracia > Bacteriovoracales > Bacteriovoracaceae. The sequence continues at coordinate 122,132 of CAJXVS010000009.1, forward strand.
CGTGAGAAGATCTTTATCACTTCCCGCTATTGGGTAAGTTGTAAAAAGAACCATCTTTGGGGTATTGATCACTGGCTCGCGAACAACTGATTGTTGATAAAAAAGACTGCTCGCCTTTATCTTTGAAGCTGAAGTTACACCTGTTCTGATCTGCCCTTTTCTATAGATAAAAGAAGTGGCTAAATGGTATTCATGATCAGAATCTTCTTCAAACGAACTCATCATTTTTTCATCTAAATACATCTCTTGAAGAAGAAGAATGTCTCTTTCTTCTGCTAAAAATTTAAAGTCTTTTTTCCAAGATTCGTTTTGGCCCTTGTACATATTCCAAACAAGAATCTTTATATTATCAGGGTCAAGCTTAGATCTATTAGGCTCACCAATAGTTGTCATAATATCTTTATGTTTTGGTACAAAGATATTGAGGCTATCCCAAATGTCTCCACCAAAGTTTTGCGCCATAGAAGCTTGACTAAAAAGTGTAGCTACCAAAATAGCTAAAATATTTTTCTTGAACATGCTTGTTTCCTTTTAAAATGAATATTATTTCTCCTAAAGAATCTCAAAGAAAACACAGATTTACCAAGTTTTAGGTAATTTTTTACCGGTATCTAACACTCCGGAATTATTCATCACTTTACCCTTTCAATGCCCCGATAAGCTAAGCAACAACTATTTAATGATCTCTTTATACTAAGGAAGGAATATGACTCGATTTACTCGTTTCTCTCTAATTACATGCCTCATCTTCTTGAGCGTAAATGCTAATGCTTGGCGCTGGCAGGTTCCAGAAAACGACGAAGTTATGATTAGCATCAATAACGACCGAAAAGAGTTCGTCACTTCAAATACCTTGAATCCAAACGCCATCGATATCTTTGTTTGGAATATGTACAAAGGAGATATGCCTGATTGGAAACGGGACTATGAAAACCTAACACCAAAGTACGATGTTCTAATTCTTCAAGAACTTTGGCTAGATCATAAAATGCTTGAGACCTTCTATGAAGACAAGCTCTTTAGTTATCATATGGCGACTTCCTTTATAGACACTAAAAAGAGTGACACCCCTACGGGAGTTGGAACCGCCGCCAAGATCGAACCCCTAAGAACCTTTTGGCAACGCTCTCATTATAGAGAACCCTTTATCAAAACCCCTAAGATGGTCCTCTTTACTGAGTACGCCTTAGAAGGAACAAGTAAGACTCTTCTTACAGGAAATATTCACGCTATTAATTTTGTAAGCTCAAAGAAGCTTCGCCATCAATTAAAGAACGTAGCGAAGGTCTTCGCCGCTCATGATGGTCCAGCCGTAATGGCAGGAGACTTCAATACTTGGTCTAAGAAAAAAATGAAGTACCTTCATGAGTTTGCAAAGGATGCTGGCATGACAGAAGTGAAGTTTGATAATGGTCATGAAAGAATGAAGACCTTTGGAAAGTATCTTGATTATATCTTTGTTAAAGGTGCCCGTGTTGATGACTCTCATGTCTTTGGAAATATTGAAGGGTCGGATCATAAGGCGATGTCTGTTAAGATTTCGGTTGATTAGACCCCTTTACGCCCATAAAAATGGGCGTAATTTCAGAACCCCTTTTTTGTACCCTTTCGCGAGTTTCTGTAAGCCTCTATTTTTAAAGGTCTAAAAAACTATTTCCTCAAGTTTCTCAATAAAATCCAACTCGGCATTAAAATTAAACCTAGAAATGACGAAAAGAAGTAGTACTGAGGTCAATTTTATATGAACTTAAAGAAGCTTTCCCTATTCCTAATGATCTTTATCCTTGCCGCCTGTGGTGGAAAAGGAACCAAGGTCACCAAAGCAAACCTAGTAATCCTAGGTGGAATTGCTAGTGGGATTCCTGGTATGACCGGGGGAACAAAGCTTTATGGTTATAACAATACGACCGGTGAAACATTAAACCTAACCTTTACAGGCCAAGGCGCACTTGAAGTTAATAATGGTGAGTGGGACTTTGCCGCCATTACTTGGGATGGAACTACCGTTAACGGAACAGGCCAAGTCTTAGAAGGAAACACTCTTTGCGGGACATCTAACACCATGGGTCTTTTTGGCGGCGAAGTGGCCATCAACCTAACCTTAAGTAATGCCGGATGTAATGATGAGTTCTTTGGAGAACCCGAAACTAAAGAGGCCAATGGGGTACCAAAGATTTTCAGACCCTTAAAGTGTGTAGATAAAAAACAAGTTCAATACGATGACGCCACTTGTACCCCATCTGTTGCAGAATCTTTTCAAGTGCAGTTACCAGATGGCCCTTTTGGAGGCCCAGGATTGACGACTCGTTGTATAGACGCTGATTCACCTACTGGTGTAACAGAGATGGTCGATGCAAACGGAGAACTTAGAATTCCAATTATAAGCTGGTTTGATAATTCCTTTCCCATTAGAGTTAGGCTTTTCGACGGAGCTGGTTGTAGTGGAACTTCTCAGGATTTAGAGATCATCAATGCCTATGCCGGTCAGTCTCAACCCTATGCCGCGAAACTTCAAAGTGGAACCCTTCAAGGTGACGGCAATCCAAACGATGTTAGAATCGACAATGACCCTTGCCTTCACGGCGAAGGAAACGCACCTGCTCCTTATTTATCTGGGGGAGATTATCTAATCTGTAATGAAGATCAGTTCGCTGGACCTTCAGGAATAGAAAGTAATCTAAGCGCTGACTATCATCTTAGAAATGACCTTGATTTCACTATTGCTAGTCCCTTTTCAGAAAGTCTAGTCTCTGGAACCTTTACGGGTCAACTTCGAGGAAATGGCCATACGATTTCAAACGTAACAATAGTCGGTGGCTACGGACAACCTTTAGGAATTTTCTCTAGTATCGTCGGCGACTCTGCCTCCACTGAAGTAGAGAATCTTAACTTATTAAATATAAGTATTGATGCTACAGATACTGGTGGTGTTGGTGCTTTAGCTGGAAATATCTACCCAGATACATTAATCACAAGAGTTCAGGCTGAAAATATTGATATCGATCTGACAAGAACAGCTGGTTCTTATCAAGGAGTCGGCGGCCTAATTGGAATTGGTAATACAGCGACTTCTCCAACTGCTATTCAGGTTTTTGCCATTAAATTAACAAACGTAAGTATTACAGTCGATGATCAATACTCAAATATTGGCGGAATCATAGGCCAGATGGATGATTCAAATTACCTTAGGATTGCAAATATTAATGATATTAGGATTCAATCAAAGTCTTTTACAGATACTGGCGTAAGAGTTGGTGGAGCTGTTGGTTATGCTTTTGATAATGACTCTGAACTTTATGGTGTCGTGGTTGAGAATTTAAGTATAGGAGACTCCACTACTGATTTCTCAGATAATTTTGATAAAGTCGGAGGTTTAGTTGGAGAAGCAAGAACGGTCCGTGTTGTTGATTCAAAAGTAAGTGGAGAAATCTATTCAGCTGGTAGTCAAGTGGGCGGTGTCGTTGGACTTGCTGTAACAGATGGAGCAGGCTCACTTTTTGATGGAAATGTATCAGTTGTAGATATTTATCAATACTCAGGAACCAATATTGGTGGATTTGCTGGAGAAATAAATAATATTACGGCCACGACTTTTGATTTTAATAATAATAGAAGTTTTGGACTAATTGACTGCGCCTCTGATTGCGGCGGTTTTGTAGGAAAAATAATGGTCAATAATGCTAGCGCCTTTGTAAATATTAATAACTCCTATTCAAAATCAGACGTTACAAGCCCTAACAGTACGACCTTTGCTCATATCGGTGGTTTTGCGGGCTTTGCGAACTCCCCTTCAGGGTCACTTTCTATTATTGAGTCTTTTGCTGAAGCTGACGTTTCAGTTCCAAGTGGAGGAAAGGTTGGCGGCTTTATTGGGCGCTCTGATTACGCCTCTATTACTGACTCATTTTATAGAGGTACTCTAACTCCTGGAGGCCAAGCTGATAATGGCGGCCTTATCGGTAACTCTATTGGAACAAATATCGTCCGCTCTTTTTCTTCAGGTGTTCTTCCTGCCGGCAAAGAATGTATAGGATCTGCAGTTACTGGATCTTTAGCTGACGTTTATTATGAATCTACTTCAGCTTCTGATGGCGATTGCCCGGGAGGAACCGGTGGTGATCTAACAAGTCTTCAAATAGTCGATATTACCAATTTACCAGGTTATACGAGTGGAACAATTGCTTGGGATGATATTGATAGCACAACCCCTATCGAACTTAGCTATGGAGTAAAATTAGAAGGAATCGGCGAAACCTTTACAGGAAACTTCTTCGACCCAATTATCTTATCAACAGCGAATCAGTGGAACGCCATTGGCGATACTCCAGAATACATGAAAAAGACCTTTAAACTAGGTGCTGATATTAGTTTTGGAGGTAGTAATTGCGGAGCTGGCTTTGAACCAATTGGAAGCAGCACAAATCCATTCATTGGAAGCTTTAGAGGAAATGATCATATAATTAGTGACATTAACTGCTCAGAAGCTAGTGGATCTGAGAGTCTAGGCCTCTTTAGAAATATTTCATTCAATGCTACTCATGGAGCCGGACAGGTCGAAGACTTTGATATCTTTGATCAAACTTCAGGAAACTCACTTTATATAGATAATGTTTCGTTCACTACTAATGCAAATAACGTAGGAACCTTAGTAGGCACAGTTACTGATTCAGGAACGGCCAGTAGTCCTCACGACCACCGTATGGCCTTCAAAGCCTATAAAGTGCATGTGACAAATGGTTATATTGAACAGGCCGGCGCTTTTAAAGCTGGCGGCCTCATCGGGCAAATGAACTTAACAAATGAAAACTCTCATGTTGTCCGTTCAGACTTTGAAGGAACAGTTACCCGTTCTGGTAACGCAACTGGAGTTGGTGGCCTCTTTGGTGCCATCGGTGGTGGTCCTCTTTCAGCGGGACACACAAGAAAGTTAGACTTTGCGGTACTACAGTTTCAAGGTCAAGTTAACGGAACCAGTGGTACAGCAGGTGGAGTTATTGGAGAACTAAATCACGAGCATATGGAAATGGCCTATGCCGGAGCCACATTAGATTCCGTTATCAGTTCAACATCAAGAGCCGGTGGCTTTGTTGGCTCTCACCTTAATGGCATCATTAGAACTTCTTTTGCAAAAGGAGATGTAACTTGTACTGCCTCTTTTTGTAGTGCTGGTGGATTTGCGGGTGTAATTGACGCAAACGCAACGACACCAAAAAGTTACGAAAACTACGCTCAATCAGCATCCGTTTCCTCATCTGGCGGATCAGATAAGGCTGGTTGCTATGCCGGATCATTTGCTACCACACCTACAGTTTATAATAGCTATGCTAACTGTGACTCTGTTACAGGGACTACCAATAGTTATTTTGGTTCAGGAACTATTACTCGTGTTGATAGTGGTACTCAGGCCAGAAGTCTTTATGCAGCGGGTGCAGATGAAGGATTACCAGACGCTGAAGTCATCGGGTACGAAGACCTATATAACCCATCAGTCGTGGCCACTTACGAACTAGTCCTCTACGACCCATGGATTCATCTTCCAGGCGACGTCCCAAGACTCTTCTGGGAAACAAACCCTGAAGTCCTCGACGAACAAGAAGAATTCTAAAAGGTACCTGGTCACTTGCTTAAAAGAAAAATCAGGACATAGATTCTCATAAATTAAATACAATATTTAGAATGACGACAATAGTGCTAGAAAATCACTTTGAATGAATGTGTTTTTCTGGTGTGGCAAAGCTTAGTTCCTGCACGGGCTACGTTAAATGCCACACCAGTTTTTTAATTATAATTCTTGGATATAACTTAAATCAACAATTATTTCATTTTAGCAAGTAACCAGGTACCTAATCACCTAATCAGCAACTTTATTAACAACGTCTTGATCGAAGTAGTTTACGGCCATACCAGCATCAACAACTATTCCAGATGCATTGATCCCACTACTAGCAGGACTTAAAAGAAAGAGAGCAGTATTCGCTGTTTCTTGAGTTTTAAGAGCTAATTTTCGAAGGGTTAATTTTTCAGCAAAGATATAATTATTAATATAACCAGGAATGCCAGCAGAAGCGCTTGTCTTTAAAGGCCCTGAACAAACAGCATTAACTCTAATATTGCTAAACTCGCTTAGAGATTTTGCAAGAAAGTCCACGCTTGCATCAAGAGTGGCCTTGATAGGACCCATATAACCATAACTAGTCGCTCTGGTGTTTGAGATTGAGATAGTCACAATACTCGCATCAGTTTCAAAGCACTCTTTTAGTGCGTTCGTTAAAGTGATTAAACTAAGGCAACTTATATTAGTCGCCTGAAGAAAGTCGGCCACCTTTGTTTCGTGAAAAGGTTTTATTCCTTCAGAGTAATTGGCAAAGGCGATTGAGTGCACAAAGCCAGATAGTTTGACTTCTTTTTTAATAAATTCTGAGGCCATATTAGCGATTGAATCTTCATCCTCAACATTACAAACAAAGACTTCTGAATCAGGGAAAAGTTTTTGGCATTTCTCTTTCACTTCATCGTTTAGAACAGAGAAGATAAGCTTAGCGCCATTTTCTAAAAGTCCTTTGGCCGTAAAATAGGCCACTGATTTTTTATTAGCAACACCTGTTATAAAATATGTCTTTCCGCTTACTTTTAAAAAATCCATTTAGACCTCAGCCACTTGAAACTTTATTTGAACCACTTTTTTACCTTCTACTTCTATATGACCCTTGCAGTAAACAGCGTTACTAATACGCTCTTCGACTTCAACTTTAATATCTAAGACGTCACCGGGTCTTACCATGCCTTTAAATTTTGTATCACGAATCCTTGTCACAACACCTAGTCCTTCTCCACCAGAGAGAAGAGCTGCCCCTGCTTGAAAGCAGGCTTCGCACATAAGAACCCCTGGCATAATAGGGTTTCCCGGAAAGTGACCCTTAAAGAAGTCTTCTTCCCCGGTAAGGGTCTTTTGAGCGTGAATATGAGTCTCCCCTTTTTCAACAACTGTATCGATGAAAAGAAAAGGTTCTCGCTGAGGAATAAGGTCTTTAATATCCATTATAATCCGCCGGCCACTTCAAGGGTTGTTCCTGTAATATAACTAGCTTCTCTTGAAGCTAAGAACATAACAGCGTGAGCCACTTCCGTGGTTGTTCCAAATCTTCTTAAAGGAACTGATTTCTTATATTCTTTGATTTGATCTTCAGGCAGATCTTCAATTAATTCAGTGTCGATAAATCCAGGACAAATAGAATTGACGGTAATTTTCTTCTTACCAAGCTCTTTAGAAAGAGTCTTAGTTAAGGCCACTTGACCCGCTTTTGAAGCAGCGTAATTAGCTTGCCCCGCAAGACCTAAAGATCCGCCAATAGAGCTCATATTAATAATACGACCATATTTATTTCCCATAAAGTGACGGATGATCCCGCGGCTCATAAAGAAAGTCCCGCCAAGGTTTACATCAAGAACGCGGTTCCAATCATCATCACTCATAAGAGCGGTCATTGAATCCTTTCTTATGCCTGAATTATTAACTAAGACTTCAATGGAAGGATACTTATCTTCAATATGCTTATAGAACTCTTCAACTGCTTTGGTGTCAGTAACATCAAACTTATAAGTTTCAATATTCTTACCCAGCTCTCCAAGGTCCGCTTTAAATTCTTCAGCCGCTTTATCATTTCCTGCATAAGTAGCAATAACAGTAGCGCCCGCTTTTAGAAATTCAGTAGCAATTCCCCTACCTATTCCTCTAGTTCCACCAGTGATAATCACTCTTTGATCAGTAAAATCCATCATAATAATTCCTATACTCTATCTAAGTAGTTCTCTACTTCGTAAGACTGAATAACACCATAGTTTGCGGCCCCAAGCCAGCCAGACATAATGATCCCAACACTTCCTGAATGAAATAATCCATCGACTTCTTTATGAAGACCCATAGAAATATCAAGCCCCTCAAATTTAGTCCCAAATGAAGACCCTTTTTCATGATGAGTGTATTTCTTAATTGTCTTAGGTGTCGATGCCTGAAGAAAGTCGATCTTCTCACGCACACCAGGAACCAGTTTTTCTATGGCCGTTAATGTGTCTTCAATCATTCTATTTTTCTCAATTTCATATTCTTCGTCAGTTAGATTATTCCAATCTTCATAACGAGCATTAGTTGAAGCAACAATGGTATAACGGTCATCATCTCTAGTTTTAGGATAATAAACAGAGAAGGTTCTAGAGGTTGTTTTGATATCTAAGAGTTCATCAGTTTTGAACTCGGGAGCTTCAGAATAAAAGATAAGATCTCCAATCTGAGGAATGCTCTCACCTTTTTTAATGCCCATATAAACTTGGCATGAACTAGTGTTCAATCTAACTTCTTTTGCTTTTTCAATAAACTCAGGTTTAAAATTCTCTTCTCCTGCCATCTTAAAGATAGTGCTCATTAGGTTTCCATTTGAAAGCACAGATTTTGACCTAATAAGCTTCCCATTTACTTCAACACCAATAGCGCGTTTTCCGTTAGGGCCCTCTTCAAAGACGATTCTATCAACCTTAGATTGAAGCTTAATATCAACTTCATTCTTGAGAAGTTCATCCTTCATCATAGAAATAATAAGATCCGTTCCCCCTTCGAAAGTAAAAACGCCCTTACTCATAAAGTTAGAAAAAACGATTCCATAAGTAATACCTGGGTCTTCTAGAGTTGATCCATTGGCATATACAATTGGCTCTAATAAAAAACGGTGAACATCATTTCTATCAGGGAAGTAATGATTAAGAAGCTCACCATTGGTCATCTTAGGAGCGTCATAGTAGTTCATATTCATCAGTTCATTAAAAAAGGTCTCTACTTGCTCTGTAGGACATTTAAAATGATCCGTTAACTTGCTCTTAAAATCATCGACTGTGAAATCTGATTGAAGCGAGTACATAGGGTTCACAAAACGAACGCCTTTAAGTTGTACAATTCTACTTGCGATGTCTTTATTCCAATACTTCTTACAAGTCTTAATCATCCCAACAGGAAAACCGTGAAGAGAGATATCAAAGATATGATCTCCTTGAGCTCTTTTAAACCAGGTAGCAAAACCGCCTAGTTTATTATGGGCCTCAAGAAGAAGAACCTTTCTTCCGTTCTTTGCTAACTTATTAGCTGCCGTTAATCCTGCCAGTCCCCCACCAATGATAATGGTTTCGTACTCGGAAGTGATTTCATCTTTTTTCTTAAATAACATTATAGCCTCACTGTCTCATCTAGGGCCTGTTTCAATGAAACCCTAGGAACAAATTCTAAATCTTTTTCTGCGTTCTTATGACTAAAGTAATGGGAGCATGAAAGTTGAAGCGCCATGAATCTCGTCATTGGTGGTTCTGCTTTGATTCTAAAAAGTCCGTAACCCTTTTCCATCAGCCAACCAATCTTATAGGCGGCGTTTTCTGAAATTTTACTCTTTAAAGGAGCGACCTTATGGCGGACTAAGATATCGTCTATAAAGTCCCATAAATTAACCGGGTCCTCTTGCCCTAGGAAATAAGCTTTCCCAGAGACCTGAGCTCCTATCTCTAATCTTTCAAAGGCGCTAATATGAGCGTCGACAGCATTCTTAACATAAATGACGTCAACCATATTCTTGCCGTTCCCTACTCTTTTTAATTTACCAGATCTCGCTCTATCAACAATCCTTGGAAAGATATGATGATCACCAGGGCCAAAGATAAGATGTGGTCTCAAGGCAACTGTGGCCAAGGTTTCATCGTTGGCCATTAGAACTTTTTGCTCTGCTAAGGCCTTTGTCTTGGCGTAGTGAGAAATATATTTTTCTGGATAAGCTTGCTCTTCACCAACACCTAAAAGGCTTTCAGTTCCAAAAACAACCGAGGGAGAACTGGTATAAATAAGTCTTTTGATTCCCTGTTTCTTACAGCCATCAATAATATTTTGAGTTCCTATAACATTCGTACGGTAGTAATCCTCATACTTTCCCCAGATCCCAACTTTTGAAGCGACATGAAAGACTGCGTCCATTCCCTCTAAGGCCATTTCAACAGTAGCAGCATCAGAGATATCGCCTTGGATGGTATCAATTCCCTGATCTTTTAAATCTGGATAACTACTTCTTGAGAAGTTAGTAATCGTATGACCTTTTTCTTGCAGGCTTTTACATAAGTGACGGCCAAGAAAGCCTCCAGCTCCAGTTACTAATATCTTCATCGATTTCCTCTTTGAAATTCATCTCGGATCTTTAGGCGGTCAATCTTAATATTATGCCTAACGTCCACTGGGAAGGTTTTCTTATAAAAGACATCTTTGATGTCTTTGGTATGAGCGTGATGAGAAGCTAGTTCAACCAACTCTTCTTTTAATTTATCTTTAGCAATTGTTTTTCCAATTTTATTTCTTTCAATCACAATACGAGGAATCTTATTGATCTCAACCAAGGCCGATCTTCTCACCCCAGGGTGATTATTAAAGATGGCTTCACAAGGAATGGTATAGAGAGGACCACTTATTGTTTCAACTTTATGAGACTTACGTCCACAAAACCAAAGCCTTCCCGTTTCATCAAGATAGCCCATATCACCAATTCGATGCCAGATCTTATCAAGGTCATAGATCTTAGCCGCTAAGGTTTCATTCTCAGCATTAAAATAATTTCGTGTTACTACATCACCGTTGACGATAATCTCCCCGATCTCACCAGTCTTTAATTCGACAGCTTGATTTAAAGTAGAGATAGGTCCATCAACATATTTGATAATCTTAACTTTAGTCCCAGGCACAGGATGCCCAACACAAGTTCCCATGCCAGCTTCCGTTAAATGAGCTGTCTCTTTTAAAACTTCTCTCCCTGAAATATTTGCAACAGGAAGAGATTCAGTGGCACCATAAGGCGTATAGGTTGTTCCATTAGGAAGAACATCTTTAAACATACGATGGATCTCGTTTCTAACAGGAGCCCCAAACATAACCAGGTATTTGACTGAAGGAAGTGTAATTTTATTTTTCTTGCAGTACTTTCCAAGTCCTTCCCAGATAGCAGGACTACCAGCAACAAAGCTGGCGTTTGTATCAAGAATATTCTGAACAAGGCTTTTAGGATCTGCCTTTGAAGGCTTTGATGGGTCCATATCAGGAATAACTGAAGTCATTCCCATAGATAATGTAAAAAGACTAAAAAGAGGAAACCCAGGAAGGTCGGTTTCGTTTTCATCTAAGTTAAAGAGTTGTTTTAAAACATTAGTTTGTTCATAAAGGATCTTATGACTATAGATAACCCCTTTAGGTCTGCCGGTCCCACCAGAAGTAAATAAAATGGCTGCCATCTCATCGTCTTCAAGTTGCTCTGCTTTAAAGGTATCAGGATAGTTTAAAAGGTCAGAGAGTTTTCTCATCTTCCCCCAAGTTAAACCTTTTGTTGTAATCTTATGTTTTACTGATTTGAAGGCGTCAGAAAAGAGGAGGCTAAGAAAATGAACTTCCGCTTCCGCCACTAGGCCTTCGGGCTTAACTTCTTTAATCGCCGATAATAAGTTCTTTCTCCCCATACCTGGGTCAATAAGAAGAGGAATAGCGCCAATCTTATAAAGAGCAAAGACTAGAGCGTGAAATTCTAATGAAGGTCTTACAAAGAGAAGGACCTTTTGTCCGCGCTTGAACCCAGAATCGATCAATCCGTTAGCATATTTATTGATCTTAGTTTCAAGTTCTTTAAAGCTTAAGTCTTTGTATAAGTAACTCTCCCCTGTTTTTACAGGAAAGCGAACGGCCGTTTTATCAGGAAAAAGCCCAGAGATCTTCGTTAGGTTATCGGCTATATTCATATAAAGGCCCTCATCTCTTTAATAACGGCAGCACTTTCATCTTCAATGACATAGTGACCAGCATCTTCAAAGATCTTAAAGGTAGCTTCAGGATAAATATTTCTCCAGCGATCTAAGAAGTAGTCGTTAAAGCAAAAATCCTTTCTTCCCCATAGAACCAGCTTCGGGCAAGTAAGGCTGGAAAGTTTATTTTCAATAGTCTCTAAGGTCTTGTAGCTTCTATGACTTTTCTTCATAGGAATATCTGTTACAAACTTAGCCGTTGCGATTCTATTTTTATAATTATTATAAGGAAGTAAGTATCCCTTCTTAACGTTCTTACTCAGCGGCTTTTCAACGGCCATATGAGTGGCAGGACCTGCAAAAGCGTTAAAGCCACGGATTACAGCTTCACCTAAGATAGGAGTTCTGCAAATATTAATTTGTGGTGGAATATAGTCACAAGTATAAGCGGCCGTGTTTAAGATAACGACTTTCTTAATGAGATCCGGGTGACGAGTGGCCAAACCAAATCCAATGGCCCCGCCCCAATCATGAACCACTAAAGTGATTCCTTTAAGATCAAGCTTTGCCACTAACTTCTCAATATTAGAGATATGATTTTCTAACATATACTCATAATCTTGCGGCTTATCAGAAAAACCACAACCGATATGATCGGGAGCTATAACTCTATTAGAGCTTGAGAATTCTTTAATAAGATCTCTATAGTAAAAAGACCAAGTCGGGTTTCCGTGAACCATTAAGATAGGCTCCCCCTCCCCTTCATCAACATAATGAAGTTCATTCCCTTCGACGGTCATATAATTATTCTTAAAAGGATATAATTCCTGAAGCCATGCTGGTCTCACCACTCTACTCCTAGCATAATGGAATTCAGACCTGAGCCAATTCCTAGTAAGGCCACTTTTGACCCCTTCTCAATCTTCATCTCATGATTCAATAAATCAAGAGTGACGGGAAGAGCAGCTGAACCTGTATTTCCCAAGAAGGGATATGTTTTAAATGTTTTTGTCTTTGTTAGCCCTAGAGCTTCCATGGTTAGAGTTTCGTGAGCCTTCCCAACCTGATGTCCTATGGCGAAATCAATGTCTTCATTACTCCATGAAATTTCAGCTTTTGTTCTCTTCCAAGTCTCCTTGGCCAGAACAACGCCTTTTTTCATAAGCTCTTCTGAATCAGTTTCCATCATTAGGGCCTGAGTATCACCGCCTCCCTGACAAAGAACATTAGCCGTTGTATCGGCCATACTAATCCCCCCAACAAGCTTAGCTCCCTCTGCATGATCTTTATGCGAGAGCGTATAAGCAACTGCCGCGGAACCAATAGTAAGGTTAGCTATATATTTCTTAATATTCTTTCGATTAATACTGTCATCATTTAAAAGATTTTCAATTGTTTGAAAAAGAAGAGGTCCACCATTTTCACCACTAACAATGAGAGCATGCTTAATGGCACCGCTTTCAATTAGATTAGCCGCCACAACCATAGAGCTCATGACGCCAAGACAAGCATTTGAAAGATCAAAGAGCATCGCTTCAGGTTTTAGACCTAGATCGCAATGAACAACCGCGGCTGTTGAAGGCTCTAGAAAGTCACGGCAAACACTAGCGTGCATAACAAGATCAATATCAGATTTTTTAATCTTCCCTTTTTCAAAGAGATTATTAGCGGCCTTTGTAGAGAGGGCCGAAGGCCTTGTTCCTGGTTCCCAATAGCGGCGTTCTGTAATTCCCGTCATCAGTTCAAGACGCCCCTCAGGAAGACCTAGTTTATTATAAAGAGGAGCCAGCCTCGATTCAATCTCATCAGAAGTCATTACTAATTCAGGTAAGTAGTGAGCAAAGTCAGATATAACAACATTATTAAAACGCATTAATTACTTCCTTCCATTAAGCAGTGAAGATTGGCCATGGAAATCCCTGAGAGCATGGCCCCCACGATTCCTAAAAAACCTTGATCTGTTCCAATAATATAAAGCCCTTTGATAGGTGTTCTACCGTCCCGGCTTTTATCAGTTGAGCCATACACAGTTCCACCGTGATGACTCGTAAATTTCTTGATTGTTGTAGGCGTAAAGATATCAACAAAATTAGGTTCCTCGTCCATTTGAGGATAAAGCTTTCTCACAATATCTTTTGAAGCGGTTAAAACTTTTTCTTTTTCTAAGTCATACTCTTCAGGGGATAAATCATTCCAAAGGTCAAAGTTCGCCATAAAGGTTAAGCGGATCATCCCATCTTCATAATCATCTATTTCAAAGTTATTGGGTAAACAAACCACAGCGCTTTTTTCATCAAAGAGAGTGCTTGGTCTTCTATAATGATATTTTTGATTTTCGTTATAAAAGACGATGGTATCTTCGACCCCAAAGTCTTTTGGCTTCTTATTGTAGCAAAGGATCGTTTCCGTAAAGCTAAGTTTTCCAACCTTTGGATCAAGCTCAATCTTCTCATTGAGATTCGATACGGTTTCTGGATATCCAATCGAAGAGAGAACCTTTGAAGCCGTGATCACTTCACCATTTTCAAGCTTTACGCCTTTGATAACAGAGTTTTCTGAGATGATCTCATTAACCCCGGATCGAAAGCGAACTTCTCCTCCAAGGGCCTTATACTTTTTCATAAGAAGAGAGATCACTCTTCTTACGCCACCTTCTGGGCGAGAAAATCCTTCTAAAAAGATACTCTTAAACATGATCACAAATTGAGAAAAATCCATATCATCTTCCCAAGCTGATCCATAGATCAAAAGTGGACAAAAGATCATCTCGCGAAGATTTTCATCCCCTATCATCCGGGCCACACGCTCTTTAGCAGATTCATAAGGATTGTCTAAGCTGACTTCATTAAAATTTCTAATATCTTCAAGGAGGGCCATAAAGCCATCTTTCTCCTCTGGAAATTTTTCAAGGACATCGTCAGTAAAAACATTAAGATCATTTGAAAAGCTAAGCTCTGTATCTGGAAAGATAATCTTAGAGCCTTGCTGTTCATTTAAAGCGAGTTCCCCATAAGGAATACGCAGCTGCTTTAAAAGCTTTGTTAGAGGTTTCCCTCTCTCACCTTTTTTAGCAAAGTTAGTCATAGCGTGCAGACCAACATCAAGCTTACGGCCCTTACGGGCATAAAAAGAATTCAATCCTCCAGCAATAGTATGCTTTTCGAGGATTAAGACCTTCTTATCAAACATAGCTAGGCGGATTCCGGCCGCTAGACCAGACATTCCCGCCCCTATGATGATTGTGTCATAAACATTGTTCATACTATGTTCCAAGCCTTGAGATTTTTGCTCGCGCAAAAATTACTGAACAAACTTAGGTGTTAAATACTCAACACAACTGTCCATGCTAGCTAGCTTTGGATAGTCAGCTTCAGGAACGATAATCTTATGACGTTTCTTAAGCTCCATGACGATATCAAGGAAGTCCATTGAATCAAGGTCAAGTTGATCTCTAAGAGCAACGCTATCATCAATTGTAGTCACATCATCATCCATAGCAATGTCAGCGATAATGTCTAATACTTTTTGTCTTACTTCTGTTGTTTCCATAATTAGCTCCTTTATAGAATTTATTTTGTGTATTTCTGAATAATTAAACATGAATTAATCCCAAGCATTCCAAATGAACTGTTGAGGATTGTATTTACTTCTTTTTCAATTGGGTCTCCATTAACAAGACCTTTTAGATTACATTTTGGATCGACTTCTTCGATGATCTTACAAGAGTGAACCTTGTTATCTTCAAAGCTAGGTAAGTTCCCAGCAAGTTCAAGGGCACCAGCCGCGCCCATAGCGTGACCGATAAATCCTTTCGTGCAATTGATATGAGTATTCTCACTTGAACCGAAGGCCATGCTTACGGCCTCACACTCATTGATGTCTCCCGCCGTTGTTCCCGTCGCGTGAAGATTAACAATATCAATATCATTTGGAGTTAGTTCCGCCTTTTTCATAGCGGCCTGCATACACTGTAGTTGTCTTTCAGGATTAGGAAGAACAAAGTCAGAGGCATCAGAGTTAACATGATAACCCTTAATCTCTCCATAGATCTTAGCCCCACGTTCAAGAGCTGTTTCAAGTCTTTCTAAGACATAAACCGCTCCCCCTTCAGCAATAACAATTCCGTTTCTATTTTTATCAAGTGGCTTGATTGCTTTAGTCACATCCTCGTCTTCCCCTAAAGCCCCTTGAGACTTAAAGGCGGCGTAGATCCCAAAGGTCTCTGTACTCTCAGAAACTCCGCCAGCGAGGGCCATATCAACTTCACCAAGTTGAAGCATTTGAAGTCCATGAATAAGACCAATATTTCCAGCAGCGCAAGCAGCTCCAATACAATAACTAGGTCCTGTGATCCCAAGGTTAAGGCTAACTTCTCCAGCAGGAGCGTTGGCCACTGTTCTTGGGTTATGATGATGAGACCAGTAAGAAGTATCTAAGTTATTTTGATAGAGCTCGTGGATCTCATTTTCTGTTTCAACATTTCCATGCTCTGTGATTCCTAGATAGATCCCGGTTCTGTCTTTATCAATATCTTCAATCTTTAAACCTGAATCTTCTAAAGCCTCGTTGGCGCAATAGATCGCAATCGATCCTACTCTAGTTCCTCTTCTACGAGTCTTCTTTTTCTGATGCTTAAACTCATCAAAGTTACAAAGCCCAGCGGGCTGCATGCCCATATGGCGGATCTCAGTTCTTTGAATCCCAGAGACCTGATTCAAAAGAGCGTTTCTAAATTCCGCTAAGTTGTTTCCATTAGGAGCTGTAAGACCAACACCAGTAATGACGATTCGTTGCTTATTTAACATGCTGATCTCCTGATAATTTGCCCATATAGTTTTTCATGCGGCTGCCTACTATTCCCTTGAGCTTATTCGCCACATCTAGGCCTTTCTCAGCATTGGTTGTGACTAGTTCAAGAACGTTTGGAAGCTTATCTGTTACTTTTGGAAGGTGTTGGCTAAGTCCCATTTCATCAAGAGAGTAAACAAACTTGATGATGACCTCTCCAAGCTCACAGGTTGAAACAATAGATTTAAACCTTTTAACTCGGACACTATTTTCAGTGGCGCCTTTTTCTCTTGAGACCTTTAAGATCCTCTCGGCCATTAATTTATATTCGCGGATAAAGTCGCTTTCTCTTTTCTTAAAGACGTTAGAGACAATGCTAAGGCAATCTTCAGAGGCTTCATAAACTCGGCAGCCACGATCTCTGTCTTCACTTGATTCAATGGCCTTATAAAAACTAAGAGTCTTTAGTGAGTTACTAACAGCCGATTGAGAAAGCCCAAGGCCCGCTTGAATGTCTTCACTTGAAAGTGAATTTTCTGATAAGGCCAAGAAGCCATAAACAGATCCTTCAATTCTTTTGAAGCCGATCTTCTTTAAAAAATCTTCAAAGTATTTAAGCTCGTGGAGTAAATCTTCAGGTCGCATCTTATATCCCTATTCCAAATATTTTAAATATTTCATTTTTGAGATATGAGAGTAATCAATAGTTTAATCGATGTAAAGGCGCTACCTGCAGGGCTTTTGCCCTGCATGCGTTGCGTTTATTTTGAGAGTGAGATTATCTTTTTCTTGGAAGAAGTTCCATCTTATCGAAAACAGTTCCATCTGGGAGATCAACTGTATAGATCATTCTGCTTGGCGTCACTTCGAGAGTCATTACATGATGTTTTGAAGTGGCGTATCCGGGGCTTCTTAAGAACCAACGGTCCTTCTTAGGATTCCTCTGCTTAACCCCAAGGCCTCCCTCGCCCACATAAACAATTCCCTTAACTGGGTCTTGCTTATTCTGATAAATCGGCACAGTCCTCTTTAAAACATGCCCATCAGACTCGAAGGCCATATCAATCTGGTATTTCTCAAAGAGAGGAACCCAGTGCTTAATCCCTCTTCCAGGCTTTTTAACAGCAGGCCATAAAGGACGGTGATAGTTGGCGACAATCCACTTAGAGTCTTTTCTTGCCTTCTTTAAGGTCTTCTTAAGCCAGCGCTTTTGTCTTCCTGCAGCTGAAACATTTGAGTTCAAAGTAATAATGGAGAAGTCTCCAATCTTAATACGATAGTAGTTCTTCTTAAAAAGCCCACCTGGTCTGGCAAAGACATCGTTAAAAAGAGGAGAAGCAAGTTCATGATTTCCCCTTGTAGGAATCACAGGAAGCATTCTTCCTTTGCTCGTCACTGTTAAAAGATGATCCTCAAGCCAGTACTTCCATTGCTTCCAAGAAAGTCCGTTAGCAATATAGTCACCCCCATGGCATAGGGCCAAGATACTATCATCTGATTCAAGCATCTTAGAAAGACTTCTATTGATCTCTCTTCTCTTAGGTCTATCAGAGCGGCTATCCCCTCCAAAAAGAATCTTAAAATTAACTCCTCCATCAGGAGCGGTCTTAAAATGATACTCTTTAGACTTCATTCCATTAGTCACGGCCATAAAATAATACATGGTATTTGGTTTTAACTTCTTAAGCTTAGACTTATGACGAGTGTCTAGGGTGTAGAGGATTGGTTTTGTTTTAGCATTATTCTTATAACGATACTTTGAAAGAACACCTTTTCTTGGGACCGTGTCATAGTAGAGATAAGACTTTGTTTTATACTTATCAGTAGTCCACATAACATAGGCTTCATGAGCCGGGTCTTCATGCCAAACAACTCTTAAGTGCTGAATGCCTGGTCCCGCTCCAGCGAAAACCTTAAGCGATAATACAAAAATACTGAGAGAGAAAAATAATTTTTTCATTCCTATCCTTTGACTGAGCTCCAAACCTTCCATGGCTGAGCAGCTTTTCTTTTTTCTAATATGGTCCAAACAACTAATGCAGGGAGGGCCCAATGAGCGCTTCTTAAAAGCATGGGAAAGACCCCGTCCCACTGAAAATAAACTAGGCGGCAAACCGCAGTGACTAATCCCCAAGTTGCCATCCAAGTGTAAATCCAGGCCCTAGGTTTGATCAATCCGCTTATGGCAAAGACAATATCTGCCGCTCCAATAAGAGCGAGAATTTGAATAGCGCTCCCCTCGGTTAATTCATAACCCAAAAAGATTGAAGATGATTCAATAAGAAAATCAATAAACTTTGGATGCTCAATAAGGGCTTCAATACCATGACCTACAAAAGTCATGGCAATAGCAAAGCGGATAATAAACCTTTTTTCGATGCTCCATACTTGCTCACCTTTATAAAAAAGATAAAGCACTAGAGGAAGACCGATCCTCGCTCCATTAGAAAGAAGAGCATACTCATAGGCAAAACTGCTATGAAGAATGATCTGGCAGATTGGTAGGGCAAGAGCATAAAGAGTAGGAATAAGTAGTAAGAAGGCTCTCTTGGTCACCATAAAAAGAGCAAAGGATCCTAGAAGAACAAAACTTGAAACCATATCAAAGGCGGTTGCAAAGCTATCGCTTAAATTAAGGTTTAAAAAGAAGACGGAGTTTATAACGGTGCTATTAAAGTAGGCTTCATAGCTCCATGCTGAAATCTGCAAGAAAAGAGCGAGCAATAAGAAGTTGCCCCACTTTTTATCATTAGTACCTTCTGTACTTAGCATCCTGTCCTCCTGACAATGATAGATAAATTTTATCGCGATTTTCTAATTAGTGCCTATGCTTCGCGTCAATGAAATAATTTCCCGAGTAAACCACTCTTAGAACTATGATCTAAGTTCTCAATCCTATTTCCCTTCTCGGTTAGGTCTTGAAAAAGCTCCGATCCGGTAGTCGCCTCTTCTAGTATGGCATTATAGTCCTTAACAGAAATAAGGCTGACCAGTGAGTTGTCATTCTTTTCACAGACCTTAAAAGCAAACTGATTGAGAAAGTTTAAATCATCAAAAGGGCCTAGTGGAAGATTCGAAGTCTCAGGAGCTTGATTGATAAACTCTTCATACACATCAACCATTGTATCAAGCTCCACTAATCCATTCTCATCAAAGGCATGATAAAGATAATAAGCAGAAGGCTTAAGATCAGCCCCCTCTTTATAATCATAAATCATAACGATGGCATCATTATTGGTCATGAGTACACTCCAAAATCCATAGAAATAACTCCACCAGGAAGCATGTCGATGACCTGCTCATTAGGCGATGATTGAATGCTAACATTATGCTCATCAAGAACCTTCATGAGAGCAAAGTTTTTCTTCATCTTAATATGAATCTTTTGTTTATAGCTTGTTGGATTATAAAAACTAGCTCTTCTAATCTCTTCGTAATTAAGTTCACTTGGAGAACTTGTTCTGGTTCTCCAGAAGTAATCAACTCCATCAGTGGTTTTAACTGAAATATGTTTTAAATTAAAAGTATCTAAGAGTTTTTTCCAAAAGGTTAATTTCACAGAGGGGTTTAAGTCTTCAAGCTTATCCCCTTCTAAGATAATAAGGCGTCCTTCACCAAGAACAATATTATGAATGATCGTATGAAAGTTTACCTTCTCAACTTTTAAAGAGTTCTCTAAGAAAAAGCTCTCTAGTCGTTTTAAATAATCTATTCCGAGACCAGAGCGGTTAAGGATAACCTTTCCGCCACTCATAAAGATCTTTAAGAGAGTGTTGAAGGCCTTTCGGTTCATCCTCTCCCCATGATAAAAATGAATCTTTTCTTCATGATCTGTTGATTCATCAAAGGGAATACAGGTCTCATTGCTTAGTGAAAAGCACCATCTATAATCGCGAGAAAAATAATGGAGAAGACCTAGGTTATCCCAAGAGGCATGGTTATGAGCTCTTCCACTTTCATAGTCATAGACTTCGAAAAAACGCATTGGTACTAAAGTAATATGAGAATCATCATCGTAATAATCATGTCGCAATTTTGATTCTAAAAATGAGTTAGCAATCAGATCACTTAACTGCTTTCCAAGAACACCCTTTTTACTTCGGTGAGGAACTAAAATTGATGAAGGAACCACATTTCTAATCATGGACTCCATCACTTGCCTTGAATAGGCCAAGGTATCATCATTTCCGGAGAGCCTCTTAAAGAAGGCTTCGCTATTGGCGCCTAAGAAACCAAATTTTAAAGAGCCTTCCCAGTTTCCACTAAGAGATTCTTTAGCTTCTTGGTAATAAAGGTCTTTAATCGTATTATGAAATTCTATTTTTTGAGCTTCTTCGTCCCGAACGCAAACAACCTCATCATCTTGCCTCTCGCTTTTCTTAGCTTCTAAATAACGGCTAAAGCCTTGTTCAAAAACACTAGATCTATCATAGAAGAAATCAGAAAAATTTCCATCATCGATTCCATTTTCGATACAACCAAAGCTTGCTCCCCAAATATCAGAGTCCACGCCGGCTTCAGTAAAGTACTCTCCTAAGGCCCCGACAAATTTACAAAAAGCTTGGTAAACACGGGTATCAAAAAAGCTATAGATTTTATTAAGATTTCCTTCACCATCAAGATTTCCATAAACCATATTGCTAGGGCTCAAACTTAAAGTTCGAGCTAGAAATGAAGGGAGACCACCATTTGGAAGAAAGGGTGCTGGAGTGATGGGAATAATAAAGGTTATTTCTTTGCCAGCAGATCTGGCGGCTTCAATTAATTTCTTTAAGTCTGTTTCAGGGCGCTCTTTTGCAAAGTTATAACTCTCACCAGTTTCAGTGTGAAAGGCCCAATTAATAGGAACAACAATTCTATTAGACTCTGTGTATTCTTGAAACTTGGCCTGCCATAAGGAAGCCGAAGTTTTCCAATAAAGAAACCAGTTCTCACCAGGAAACACTGCATCAAAGTCCCTAGGCACGGGGGTGGTTAGGGACACGGGTACCTCATCGATCATCATCATCCTTGATTACTTACTCCTAAGAAGAGCTAAGTTACGGAAATTTTACCAATTTTAGCTATGACATGCCAAGCCCAAAGAGGAAATCTTCATTTTGTCAGACCTTGTCAGAAAGCAGCCATATTTGTATAAATTTTCACTACTTGCCTTTCAAATCCTAACGGAGGTTCACCCCTATATGTGGTTTTTCACTGATGAAGAAAAAGAACTAGCTAAAGTCTGTCGTGATTTTGCAAAAAACGAGCTCGCTCCCTTTGCTGAAAAACACGATGAAGAAGATAGCTTTAACATCAACGCCTTTAAAAAAATGGGAGAGCTTGGACTCTTGGGAATAACTGCCGATCCAAAATACGGTGGCTCTGGCCTTGGAGCAACGGCCGCCACTATTGTAATGGAAGAGTTTGGAGCCGCTTGTGCTGGTTCAACTTTAAGTTACTTGGCCCACGCCATGCTTTGTGTAAATAATATTGAGGCCAATGCTTCAGAGGAACAAAAAGCAAAATACCTTCCAAAACTAATCTCAGGCGAGCATATCGGTTGTATGGGAATGAGCGAACCTGAATATGGATCAGACGCCATTGGTATGCAGACCCGCGCTAAATTAAATGGGGATCACTATCTTATAAATGGAACTAAGATGTGGATCACTAATGCTCAGTTCTCTGATGTGGCTTATGTCTACACAAGAACTGGCGATGAGAAAAAAGACCTCACAACTTTTATCGTTGAATCCGGGACAGAAGGTTACACGACTGGAAACCCAATTCATAAGATGGGGATGAGATCTTCCCCTACAGGCGAGTTAATCTTTGAAAACGCTAAGGTTCCTCTTGCCAATAGAGTCGGTGAAGAAGGTGACAGCACTTATCACATGATGAAGAATTTAGAGATCGAAAGAATCACGATCTCTGGAATCTCTTTAGGAATAGCTCAAGCTTGTGTTGATCAATGTGTAAAATACGCCAATGAAAGAAAACAATTTGGAAAAACAATTGGTAATCATCAACTTATTCAAAAGATGATCGCAGAGATGGCCACTGAAACGGCCATGATGAGGCACTTTCTTTATTCTGTTGCTAAAGATTATGACAATGGAAATAAAGGGGCTACTGTTGCAGCTCAAGTAAAACTAGCTCTTCCAAAAATGGCCACTAAGATCGCCCTTGACGCTATTCAACTCCATGGTGGTTATGGATATAGCCGTGAGTTCCCTCTTGAGAGAATGATGAGAGATAATAAATTAAACGAAATTGGCGCTGGAACAAATGAAGTCATGATTATGATCATCGCCAAGAACCTATTAAAAGAAGCGGCCAAGTAATGAATGAATTTCAAGTAGAGATTAAGAATCAATTAGAAAAATTCCGTCTTAATAAGATTGAGCCTTTTATGGAAGAGGACGATCACAATGAGAATTTTCGAATGGAAATCTTTACTGAACTAGGTCAGCTTGGTTTTACCGGAATGGGTACACCAGAAGCTTATGGTGGCGCTGGAATGGGGCTTGAAGACGTCTGCCTTGCTCTAAGTGAAATTGCTAAAAGCTCTATTGCTTACGCAGTCACAATCTCAGTTTCAAGCATGGTTCAAACAATCATCAATGAATGGGGAAATGAAGATCAAAAGAAAAAATACCTTCCGGCCCTTACAAGCGGACAAGAAATTGGCGCTTACTGCTTAAGTGAATCAAGCTCTGGATCAGATGCTGCCAGCTTAAAAGCCACGGCCAAGAAAACAGAGGGCGGCTATCTTCTCAATGGCGCAAAGATGTGGATTACTTCAGCCGGTCTGGCTAAGACATATATTGTTATGGCCAGAACTGGGGAAGAAGGATCTAAAGGGATCAGCGCATTTATCGTAAGAGATGGAATGGAAGGTTTCACCTATGGTAAAAAAGAAAGAAAGATGGGGTGGCGTGCTTCTCCAACGAGAGAGATTCAATTTCAAAATTGTTTTGTTCCTGATGAAAACTTAATAGCTAAAGAAGGTGAAGGCTTTAAGGTTGCTATGAGTGGTCTTGATAAAGGACGAATCACTATTGGTTCCTTAGGAGTAGGTCTCGCTGAGAGGGCTCTTGATGAGGCCGTTAAATATTCTCTTCAAAGACAACAGTTCAAGAAAGCTATCTTTGATTTTCAAGGTCTTCAATTCATGATGGCCGATATGGCGACTGAATTAGAAGCCTCGAGGCTTCTTGTTTTCGAAGCGGCTAAACAATTTGATCAAGGACGACTTCAACAAAAGCTCGCCAGCATGGCCAAGTTAAAAGCCACAGATACGGCGATGAAAGTAACAACTGACGCTGTTCAAATCTTAGGTGGTGTTGGCTATACTAGTGAATATCCCGTTGAAAGATTTATGAGAGATGCAAAGGTTCTACAAATTGTAGAAGGGACCAACCAAATTCAAAGAGTGGTCATTGCTCGTTGTTTGAAAAAACAATACCAATAGAGGAATATATGAAATTATCGTTTTCACCTGCCTGGGATAGCTCTAAGCTCCCTTTAACTGAGTGGTTTACGTCATTCAAAGAAACTATCTCAAACCCTAGTATTGGTTTTTTCAATGTTACGGAAAGATCAGAACTCTTAAGTTCATGTAAAGAAATTCATTCTAAATTCAAGAATAAGAAAAGCTTTGTTCAAGTTGGCATTGGGGGAAGTTCATTAGGTCCTGAGATGTTAATCACAGCGCTTAAGAAGAATGATTGCGAGTTTCAGTTTATTAACAATATTGATCCCGATAAGATCCATGATCAAATATCCGGCCTTAATATTGAAGAAACTCTTTTTTACTTTGTTTCAAAATCGGGAGGAACGGCCGAGACAATGGCAGGGTTCTCTATTGTTTCAAATCTATTATTAGAAAAAGGAATAAGTGAATCTGAATTCAAGAATCACTATGTCTTCGCAACAGACCCGGTTAAGAGCGAGCTCTTAGACCTTGGAGCTGAGCTTGGAGTAGATTGTCTTGAGATTCCCTCTAACGTTGGGGGTCGCTTCAGCGTCCTAACTCCAGTTGGCTTTCTACCTGCTCTTTTTGCGGGACTTGATTGTGACGCCCTTTTAAAAGGCGCTAATAACTTAAAGAAAGAACTATTAAATGAAGAGCTTGATAAAAATATTCTCTTAGAGACAGCTAGCTTCTTAATGAATCAAAAATCACTCGGAAGAAATCAAACCGTCATGATGCCTTACTCTTCAAAGTTAAGAGACATGGGATTTTGGTTTGTTCAACTTTGGGCCGAGTCTCTTGGAAAGAAATTATCTCTAAATGGCGATACAGTCTTTGAAGGGCTTACTCCTATTCCAGGCTATGGAGCCACTGATCAACACTCTCAGGTTCAGCTCTTTATGGAAGGACCTCATGATAAAGTCATGATTATGTTGCAGGTCAATAAATTTGAGAATGACTATTCTTTAAAGAATAATTTCAACGCTTCGCGACTTAAGATGCTCTCAAACCATTCCCTTTCTGGTCTTATGGAGGCTGAGTTTGCTGGTTCTCTCATGGCCCTTAAAGAGCAGGAGAGGCCTTATATTCACCTCGAAATACCTAGAAATAATGAAGAATCCATGGGAGAGATGATCCTCTTCTTAGAGTCATTAACCGCCATAATGGGCTCTGCATTAAATATTGACCCCTTTGATCAACCAGGTGTTGAGCTAGGAAAAATCTACGCCTTCGCCCGCTTAGAAGAGCGAAATCAATAGGTTCAGGAAGTATCATCTAAGCTATTGAAAGAATTAAGCATCAGGCGTAGAATTTGGGTTATCTTTTATAAGAAGTTTCGGAGTTTAGAAAATAATGAGTGACGATTCTACAGTTGTAATTACCGACATCAAAGCAGCCCTAGCCTCAGCAGATAAGGAGGCTCAAGAAAAACCCGCAGCCTTACTAGTTGTTGGTGGCGATTTAAATGGAACAATCTTTGATCTAAAGACTGTGGTCACTACCGTTGGTAGGTTTCCTGATAATTCTATTCCTTTAGAATTCAATGGAATTTCTCGCTATCATTTCAAAGTATGCCAATCTGAAGATGACGATGAAGTATACGCAGTTGAAGATGCGGGTTCAAAGAATGGTACTTTCTTAAATAATCAAAAGATTGAAGGCTCTGTCGTCTTAAATAAAGGTGACATGATTAAGGTTGGGTCAATGGCCCTTAAGTTCTTACCTAAAGGTGATCCTGAAAGATTAACTTACGATAAGTTAAACCTTGAAGCTAATACTGACGCTCATACAGGTTGTTTTAATAAAGGTTATTTTAATAAAGCTATTGATCTAGAAGTTAAGAAATCTAAAGTGACCGGTGATCCTCTTTCACTCATCCTTTTTGATCTCGATCACTTTAAGCACTTAAATGATAACTACGGTCACGATGCTGGCGATTATGTTTTAAAAACTATGGCTGACGTTATTCGTGATCATGGTTCAAGAGATGATGACATCTTCGCAAGATACGGCGGAGAAGAGTTCGTTATTCTTCTTCCTAAAACAAATCTAAAGCAGGCTTTTGAAATCGCTGAAAGGCTTAGAAAGCTTATTGAACAAACTGACTTTATCTATGATGAGCAAAAGCTTCCGGTAACAGCTTCTATTGGTGTTGCCGATTATAGAAAAGGTGTTAATACTGGAACAGATCTATTTAAGAGATCTGATAAAGCAGTTTATATGGCCAAGGAAGGCGGACGAAACCAAGTACAGTTCTATCGCGAATAGACTTGTTCTCCATGGACCTGCAAACCAATCCAACTAGAAAGATTCATTTATTACCTGAACATATCGTTGATCAAATCAAAGCTGGCGAAGTCGTCGAAAGACCCAGTGCTCTTTTAAAAGAGTTGATTGAAAACTCAGTTGATGCAAACTCAAGCCGAATAGACCTTCAAATTAGAGACAACGGTTTAGAGTTAATTTCAGTTGAGGATAATGGACTTGGAATGGATAAGGAAGATCTTCCCTACGCCTTCTGTAGACATGCCACTTCAAAGATCTCCAAGTTTGATGACCTCTACAGTCTTCATAGCTATGGTTTTAGAGGTGAAGCTCTTGCAAGTATTTCAAGTATTTCTAGAGTCACATGCACCTCTTCCCCTAAAAAAGACCCTGCCCGTGGAGGGAAGATTGTTTATCACGGAGGGGCTCAAGAAGAATGGAGTTCTCTTCCTAGCACATCAAACGGAACATCCTTTTTTGTAAAAGATCTTTTTTATAATACTCCAGCGAGGCTCAAGTTTTTAAAATCAAAAACCGCTGAGAAGAATGCTCTCCAAAGAGTTATAAATGCTTTTATCTTAACTCAGCCGAATATTTCCTTTTCTATTAAATGGGATGATAAAGAAAAGCAACTCCATCCTCCTTGTAGTGAGATTGATATAAAGAAAAGAGTCGCTGGTGTTTTTTTTAAAAAGAAGGCCAATAGTGAATCCCTTGATCAAGTTGTAGAAGTAAATAAAGACTACGAAGGGACTACTCTTAGAGGTTTTTATTCAACAACGACAACAAAGGGTGCCGCAGGAAAAGCTCATTACTTTTTTGTCAACGGAAGGCTCTTTGTCGATAAAGTTCTTCACCAAGCTTTTATGAGGACAGCTCAAAGAGTCTGGCCTCAGGGAGAATTTGGTCACTACTGCTTCTTTATTGATCTTCCCCCTGATCAAGTTGATGTTAATGTTCACCCTGGAAAGATTCATGTCAAATTTCTTAAGCCTTCAGTCATCTTTGGGCTTATTTCAAATTGTATTGATAAAACAGATAATGACTTAGAGAACCTTGATAACTCTGAGGATAATCAATTCTCCTCAGAGGCTATTTGGAATAACTACAAAGATATCGTCGGAGGAGAAGCCCCGTCTTCTCAAGAGACAGAAGTCAGCTTTGGAAAAAGGTTTTTCGAACTTAATGAAAAGCATCTTATCCTTAGAGACCAAGAGAACGAGATCTATCTTGTTGATTTGAACGTCTTTGTACGCTCATTCCTAGAAAATAAACTCACTAAGAATTCAGTCGTCTCAAGCACTCCTCTTCTCATAGGTGAAGCCTTTAGTTTTCCTAAAGGAAGTATAGACAACAAGCTCTCTGTTTTATCTGATCTAGGTTTTGAGTTAGATAGAGTCGATGAAAAAACCTTAATACTAAGGACTATTCATCCAGATTTTATGCTCTTTAATTTAAATGAATTAGTCCTGCCCTTTTTGAGCTTTATTGATCAAAACTCAGAATTCAATCTCAAGACAGCCTTAGATAGTATTGAACATAAACTTTATAAAATGATCCGCCCAAGCCGTTTTGAGTCACTTTGGAATAAGGTGGAACATAAAAATCCTAAATCCTTAGTAAAAATGGATTTAGAGACCTTACAAAGCTTGTTTGAGAGTAAGG
The DNA here is from genome assembly GCA_913061265.1 of uncultured Halobacteriovorax sp. Taxonomy (GTDB): domain Bacteria; phylum Bdellovibrionota; class Bacteriovoracia; order Bacteriovoracales; family Bacteriovoracaceae. The sequence goes on from CAJXVS010000009.1 coordinate 150,111, forward strand.
TTTGAAAAAGCTTATTATCATCTCTGGTGCAACCGCCACGGGAAAGACATCTTTTTCCTTAAAGATTGCAAACCTCATAAAAAAAGAAAAACTCAGTCAGGTTAAGATTATCAACTTTGATTCTCTACTTTTTTATAAAGAGTTGAATATCGGAACGGCAAAACCTACTTTAAAAGAACAAGATGGTCATGAACATCTTCTTATAGATATCACAACGGCAAAGAATCCAATGAATGCTCATCAGTATATTCAATTGGCTGAAAAAGAGATCAATAAATGTCATAGCGCTAATATCATCCCTATTCTCGTGGGAGGAAGCGCTTTTTACCTAAGGGCCTTGATAAAAGGAATGTACGAATCAACTAGTATCTCTCAAGAATTAAGAGAGCGCTTAGATCAAGAGTATAAAGAAAATGGCATTAAGCCTTTCATCGAATTTCTTAATAAGAATGATCCCGCTTCCATAGAAACTCTTCACGAGAATGATCATTATAGAATCATCAGAGCAGTAGAGCATTTTGAACAGACGGGAAAACCTTTAAGTGAAGAGAAGAAAAGAATGGATGATCTTGATCCTTACGATCTTTCTAAAGGAAAGAATGAATGGGATCTTCATCATATCTACTTAGAGCTTCCAAGAGAAGAGCACTGGTCCTATATCACTCATAGAACCAATCAGATGATCTCCAAAGGCTTAGTGCAGGAAGTAGAAGGCTTATTAAAGAACGGTTTTACTGGGGAAGAAAAGCCCCTTCAATCGATTGGCTATTTAGAAACCCTCTCTTTTCTTAAGGGTGAATTTGAAGATGAGGCTGCCTTTAGTGAAAGAATATCTATATCAACAAGGCAGTTAGCAAAATCTCAGAGAACTTTCTTTAAAAAGATCACACCTAAGAGTTCTTATCATCCCCTTAAAGATGAAGAGAAACTCCTTAGAGAATGCAAAGATTTTATCCTAGCTTAAGCGCCAATAAGATTGGTCAGCTAGTGAAAAAGGATTATATATGTCGCATGAAAGAAAAAGATTAAAGATCATTATTATCTCTGACGGAACGGGAGAGACAGCTACGGGAATCTCTCGCGCTACCATGACTCAGTTTACAGGAAGAGATGTCTATTTTACTCGTTATAAAAACGTCAGGTCAAAAGAACAGCTCGATGCTATCTTCAACGAGGCAGCCGTTCATCATGACCTTATTGTCTATACTTTAGTCCAAGCTGAGCTTCGAGAACATATAACTCACCTCTCTAGAACTAAGCATGTTCGAACTCTAGATTTAATTGGCCCCGCCCTTACTGCTTTTTCAAATTACTTTAACCAAGAGCCAAGTGCAGAACCAGGACTCCTTCATCAGGTAAATGATGACTATTATAATCGTGTGGCGGCCATGGAGTTCACATTGAATCATGATGATGGGAGGAACTTACAATCACTCCACCTCGCTGACGTGGTCTTAGTAGGAATCTCACGTACATCAAAGACTCCTCTCTCAGTTTACTTATCTCAGCATGGAATCAAGGTTGTAAATGTTCCGATCATCATGGGCCAAGAGCTTCCTGAGGAAATCTTCAAGATAGATCAAAGAAAGATCTTTGCCCTTACTATAGACTCTGATGCACTATCAGAAATACGAAAAAAGAGGTTAGACCGTTTAGGAGCTAAGAAGCACACTGGAGACTATGCAGACATGTCAAAAGTCCATGAAGAGATTGAGTGGGCCAATGAAAAGTTTAAAGAGAATAAAAGGTGGCCTATCTTTAACGTGACTGACAAGGCCTTAGAAGAGACCGCTGCAGATATTATAAAGCTTAGAAGTATGAGGAAGAACAATATATTTAAGCAGCAAAATCGTGAAGTAGAAGATGAGGATTAAACTTAGGTTTAGAGTTTAGTACAAAGATCAATGACTTCTTCTTGCTTTGAAAAATCAACCGTAACCTTTCTTTGTAAGTTCTCACCTTTTCTTTGATAAGTGATCTCATAAGATGTTTCTGCTGACGGCTCTCTGCCAGAAGGAGCAGGAAAAGAAATTCTACCAGAGATAGGAAGGCTTTCTTTTCGACTTTCTCCATACATTTCAAACTGCATTTTACCTATAATACAGGTCCTCGAAGTTACGAGAAAAGCATAGGTTTCATCACTCATTTCAGGGATAGAAATTGACTTCGCTCCCCCTGCTTCAGCTGTCACATTAACAACATGATGCTTTTTACCGTATGATTGAATCCTTAGGGTCACTTCTTTCCCAGCAGGAACAACTATTTCTTTAAGATAATTGATCTTGGTTTTAACTCCATCAACAAAGAGCGTATGTTTTTTCTTATCAAAGTTATCAATAATGACGATGGCGTCTTTATTCTCTTCCCAGATCTCTTCCTCTTTTGGAACTATAACTTTGGGTTCAGTCTTTCCAACACCAGCAGGGTCTCTTTTGGTGGCTTCTTGTAAGTAATCTTTTCCAATAAAAGCTAAAACAGCTACAAGAGCTATGGCATAGATAAATGTTTTGCTTGATTTCTTCTTTTTACTCTTTAAACGAACCTTCCTTGTATGAGTTGAGGTTCCTTTCTTTGTTTTCTTTTGTTTTCCAGATGGCTCACCTGGTTTAGAGGAGCCAATATCACTTCTTTTGATTCTTCCAATTGTAGTGGCTTCAATTTTAAGGTCATCACCAGAGATGCCAGGACCATCACTACTAAACTTAGAATCGAGATCTACAGCATCAGCAGTCTTATCGGGATTGGATTTCTTTCTTTTTGAGATTCGGCTACGGCTTCTTGATTGAGTTGAATCTTCTTCAAAACCAAAATCAAGTTCAGCTTCTCTACCTTTAGGCTTAGAAGCACCAGTTTCAATACTCATTCCACCGACATCGCCAGCTGCAGCTCGGTTTGTTCCGCCTTCGTTCTCTCTTTTAAGTTCTCTAAGATAATCAGTAAGATCAATCTTTCCAAACTCAAAGAGTTTTTCTCTATCTCTCTTAATCTCTTCTTTAAAGAGCTCTTTAGCAAAATATTGTAAATCAGTTGCGTTAAATTCAGGATAATTGGCATAAAGAAACTTAATCAAAGCTCTATTGAGCTGATCCATGTTCTCATGTCTTTTTGTTCTATCACGGCTTAAGGCCCTTAAAACAATTTCATCTAGTTCTTTTGGAACATTAGGATTGATACTCGATGGTGGTGGAACCTTGCACTCTTGAATCTTTTTAAGAACGGCCAAGTCATTATTGGCCTTAAAAAGCTTTCTTGAACAAAGCATTTCCCACATAGTAATACCAACAGCAAATAAGTCATATCTAGGATCTAACTCCATTCCCTCTAAGTACTCTGGCGCCAAATAAGAAAGCTTCCCTTTAATCGTTCCCGCTTGGGTAGATTCAGAGTTACTCTCAGCCTTTGCAATACCAAAATCGATAACCTTAACAGCACCTTCATAAGTTAACATAACATTATGAGGTGAAATATCTCGGTGAACAATATTAGCTTCTTTTCCCGTCAACTTATCAGTATAAGTATGAGCGTAATGAAGCCCTTGGCAAATCTGAGTAATAATATAAACAGTGATCTCTACAGGAAAGACGAACTTTCTTTGTTTTAGCTTATCTAAGTATTCTTTTAGATTTCGGCCATCACAATATTCCATGGCAACAAAGAGTTGATCGTTATGCATTCCATAATCATAAGTTTGAATAATGTTTGGGTGAAGAAGTCCAAAAGTTAATCTCACTTCATCCATAAACATAGTCTTAAAAGACTCGTCTTTTGAGAATTGAGGTTGAACCATTTTAATGGCAACGACTTTAGAGGCCTGTTCACCTAAGAACTTAGCTCTACAAATCTTGGCCATACCACCATCAACAAGGTGATCCAAGATTAAGTATTTTCCAAATCGTTCGCGTTTTTCTTCAGTCATGAGACGTAAGACTCCTTAGATTCTTATCGGAGTACTTCTTAGAATCTTAAAGGCTTTTTAGTGAGTTTTTTGGGATCTAAGTACCTAAATATTCATGTATTCAGAGGTTTATCTTAGAAATCCACTCATAAAGATCCTTAAACATTTCCTCTCTCCCTACTTCATTAAAAAGATCATGTTTTGCATGGGGATAGAGGTTTAGTTGAGAATTTTCTTTGGGCATACTTTTAAAAAATAGCTTACTCGCCTCTACATCACATAAAGGATCACGCTCCCCTAAAAGTAGCATTGTAGGTAAGTCTAAGAAGTAAGAAGAAGTTCTAAGGGCATGTGAGTTCTTAAGAATCTCTTTATAAAGGCCCGCACTAATTTGATGAATCACGAGTGGATCGGCGTTAAATTCTCCCGCTTTTCTGATGTCTGCCCCAATTTGATAACCATCAATATCATAAGGAAGCTTTAACTTTGAGAGGGATTCATGCCAATGATCAAAGACGAAATCAGCCCATCTAGGCAGATCAATCTTAAGCCGTAGTAACGGGTTAGATAAGATAAGTCCTTTTGGAGAAATCTGAGGGAAATGGTGCCGTTGAATTAAACTCAAACAAATAAGAGCTCCCATTCCGTGGCCTAAAAGAACAACCTTTTTATCCAATCCTTTTTCTTTAAATTTTAATAATAACTGAGCTAAATCAAGAGTATATTCTTCGAAGTCTCTAACAAATCCTCTCGTTCCACTTGAGAGACCATGCCCCTTTAAGTCTAACCAACTGACTTGAATCTTATCACCCATCTTTTCTTTTAAATAAAAAGGAAGTTCTCTATGGCGAGCATGATATTCACCAAAGTCGTGAACAATAACAAGATGGATCGGCTCTTCAGCTTCACTTTTCTCAAGAGATTCTAAGCGGCGATAATAGATAGTCTCCTCCCCTTTTTGGGAAGGAAAGTGACCGATCAGAGTTCTGCCGTGCGCACTTTCATCAATGACTTTTTCATCATCCATTTATTTTAATTACCTTGAAGATAAGTACTGATGGCGTTCTTGGCTTCGTCACCGATAGAGTGAAATCTAAGAGAGAACCCACTATTTCCGTCTAAGATTCTAACGATCTTTCCAGTTGCAACAAAACTAAAATCACTATTTTCAGGATGCACATTCATTGTCACTTCATCGTTGATCTGGCCTGGAAAATTAGAAACTAAAACCTGCAATCCCCCAATAGAAATATCTCTACAAACTCCTTCAAAGAGTTGGCTTTCATCATGAAAATACATATTCGCTACAAAGGGTTTTCTTGTATGAGCGCGGCGTTCATCTTCCTCTATCTTCGAGAGCTGACCACCTGAGATGGTTGAAAATAATTCGAAGTCTGCAACGATAGTCCAGTTATCCATTCCTGTCGTAAAAATATAAGTCTTATCGTTAATTCGATTTTCTTCAAAGAGTCTTTTAAGTTGATCGATACTAAAGGGTCCATACTCCGCCCCAAGCTCGTTCTTGCTTCTATCAATACCAGTTTTTATATAAAAGATTCTTTCGTTGATCCCAATAGATTGAAGATCAATACTAGCTTTTTCAATGGCCGGTTTTCGATTGACTTCAACGGGGGCTTCTACTTCTGCTTCCCCTTCTAATAAATGAGAGAGTTCAGAAACTTCATTCAACTTGATCCAGTTCTCGAAACCTTTGGTCCAAATAAAACCATCTTCTTTCAAAACACCTGTCTCTAATAAACTTCTCAGTTCATTTTCTTCCACAGGTCCTTTGCGATCACTGCCTTCTACGTACCACCAGTTCTTGGACATAACTCTCCCCTTTTGAAGATCAATTCCTTCTATTTTACCTGTCTATAAAAAGCCATAAACCGAGGTAATTATTGCCTTTTCCCTGAGATTTGGTTCTTTATAGTGAAACTTAAGTTTTCACATCAAATTCCGATAAAGAGATGAATAGTTTTAAGGCTTAATTGATTAAAACAGTATGTTTCCGGGACGGACCCATGAAAAATTTGAAATTTACCCTCTTTATCCTACTCTTTGCCTTCTTAAGCGGCTGCCCTGAAGGGGCGTTCAAGCCAAATGAAAAGAAAGAAAGTACGGTAGCGAACCCAATCCAGTTCAGCTCAAGCACAAGTTGCTCTAGCTTTACTCTAATCCGTCCAAAAGTTGATTTTCTTTTCCTTTGGGATAACTCAACCTCTACGAATTTTATTAACTCATCAACAAAAGCGGCTCTTAATCAAACTATTGAGAGTATCTCTAGCCGATTTGATTACCATATTATGCTCTCGCCCCTTGTAGGAAGCGGAAATACAAATTCAAAGCTAGTAACTTATGATCCTACTGGTCTGACTGGATCGGCGACATCAATGAGGATTGACCGTTCACAAGCATCGAACGCTCTATCACAGTTCCCATCAGCACAAGGATCCTTTGAAGCTGGAGTAGAACGCTCTGTAGATCTAATCTCTTCAAATATTTCTAACGGTATTTTCAGACAAGGCGCCTACACTATGATCGTTGTCATGAGTAACCAGGACGATAACTCTTGGGTTCAGGGAGCTTTTCCCACCGCCTATGACAGAGATAACTATATCAACACAAAGATCGCTGAACTTATGTGCCTCCGAGGTAATTACTCAGGAGCCTGTTCAGGAACAACTCTAAATTCACTTCAAATGAGATACTTCTCTATCGTGGCTCACTCAGAAGATTGCGGCGGAAGCCAGTCTCAATATGATGCTAACTTTGTTTATAAAAGGATGAGTGAACTAGCCTATTCAATCCCTTATACAAATGGAAACCCTTCCCCAGTCTCAAGTAGCTATCCCTACGATAGTTACAATATTTGCGACGTAAGCAACTTTGCCACTATCTTTGATGGCATCAATAGTTCAATTCAAGATCAAGTGATCAACCACCAGTACAACTACTGGCCAGTGGCTTCTTCAGGAGCTTCGCCTATTGATCCAAATGAAATATCAGTCATCAAGAATGGAACTAGTTTAAACAGACTCACTGAACCAGTAGGGCCAGGAGCCAACGGGTTTTCTTTTACAAATAATGTTCAAACACAAAACACTAGATTTGCTCCAACTGCTGGCGAACCTTATACAGGTTACCTTGTTAGGCTTTATGGATCAGCTCAAGTGACTTACCCAGAATGCTTAAACGTAAGCACTCAATCACCAAAGGAATACTTTGGTTACGCCAATATGGTCGCAAAACCATACGAGCCTTCAATCACACTAACAATCGACGGACAAACAATTCCTAATAGCTCAACTAACGGTTGGACTCTTATGAAAAATGGCAGTGACCCAGCTTACTTCGCAACCTTCAACATCAAGGTTCAAGGACCTACTAATGATGCTCAGGCCTTTCCTGCTCAGAATCAATCAGGTTACTTCTTGAAGCTTCATGGAACAGCTGTCTATTCGAATAGTTCGGTTGTTGATGTTCAGTATGATCCTCAAAACTAAAAGGTACCAAACTAAAAGGTACCTGGTTACTTGCTTAAGTGAAATTAATAGATCTTGGCTACTCTCTAGTAGCCATTTTTATTTAAGCAAGATTATTATGACAAAAGTGCAATAACAAATAGAACTTCTCCTTAATAACTTATCTCTTCCAAAGTCATTAGTTAGTCTCTCTGAAAAATATACTTTTGAATATAAAGGTATTTCCAAGGTGGCTGTATGTGAGATTTACCTGCCCAACATACTAAAAGCCACCTTGGTTTTTTATTGTAGCTTAATAAATTCTTTTTTCTATACTTTTTTCTTTTTTGAAATTTTCTTGAGGTACCTGGTTACTTGTAAAAGAGAAAAAGCATAGCTTTGATTGGTCTATTCGGTTTGTGGGATTTAATTTAGGGAGATACTCCGCGCGTTTATGTCCACGATGGACGGTATGTCTGCGGGAGGCAGGAGCCGGAGCAGACGTTCTTTGCGCTACCGCTTAACCGTCGCTTACGAATACGCTAGAGAAAAAGCGTAGCTTTTTATCTAGCGTATTTATTACTCTTATTCTTCCCAGTATTAACACGCTTGATGGCGTTCATCATCTTGATGGCCGGGTAGGATTTTTTTAATTTTTCGTAATCAACTACTGAAGTTAGTTTCCCACCATCACCGATAATGATGTCTTCTGCATAGCCAGCATTAACGGCGTCATTTAAATCTTCGTCTGTAATAGGAAGATGTTTTTCTTTGAAGTCATCAAGAATGGCTGAGATATCTGCTGAGTGCTTGGGTGTCTCTACTTTAGCTAAGATAAACTGATCCAAGATTGCTTTTAAAAACTTCTCGCAATTATCGGATATAATAAGTTTCTTTTCATCCACGGTAATTCTTTGAGTATTGAAAAAGACAAGGAGACTTCTAAAACGGTCAACACTTGCCACAATAACTAAGCGTGGAAGACCATCTTCGTCGTCACCGATTTCAATAAAATGTTCATTCTTTAGCATCTGAATAAATTCTTCGTATTTTACTTCTTGAATATTAAAAATATCTAACATGTAAAACTTAAGCTTACTCATATGAATATCACTCTTCCCGCCTTCCATATGACCATGGGTCTTGAAGATTAAATAGAAGAGAGAGAGCATCTTAACGACGTCAGTATTATTAAAGAATTTATATTCAGCGTTGGCACCATGTCCGGCAGAGTTACTTTCGAGGGCCTTTACTTTTTCATTTGTTTTTCTAAGTCTATCGGCAAGAGTATTAATAATCGTTTTAAACCATGGATTAAGACCTTCCATAGTTTTTTCAAAAGCATTAAAAGAAATCTCGATTGCTTCAGTTGGCATGATCGCAGCGGCTGAGCAACTTCTTTTGCTGCCACTCTTCTTATCGAAGTAGGCCATCTCTCCAATCACTTCCCCAGTTCTTAGGATTGCGATTTCGATAAAGCCTTTTCCTTTTGGTTTATATAAACGAACCTGACCAGATTGAATAATATAAAGAGACCCTGCAGTATCACCGTCATTAAAGAGCACGTCTGAAGGCGCAAACCTTTTGATACCTGATTTCTTTTGAGCTGCCGCTTCAGCCATTTATAACTTCTCCAGTACGAGACTTAATGCTTCACCACCACCTATACAAATAGATGCCATACCATATTTTACACTATTTCTTTCCATTGCGTTCATTAAGGTAACAACTATCCTAGTTCCTGAGCAACCAATAGGATGACCGAGGCTAACTCCGCCTCCAAAAATGTTGACCTTTTCTCTATCCAATTTTAACTCTTCGATTGCAGCCATAGTCACAACAGCAAATGCTTCGTTGATTTCAAAGAGACCAATATCCTCAATTTTTAATCCGGCTTTATCCAAGGACTTCTTCATCGCTTCTACGGGAGCTGTTGTAAACCAAGTTGGATCTTGTGCGTGACCAGCGTAAGAGACAATTTTAAACTTAGCTTGGTCTTTATATTCTTCACCACCAAGTAAGACTGCTGCTGCGCCATCATTAATAGTTGAGGCATTCGCTGCGGTGATGGTTCCATTTTTATCAAAGGCAGGTCTAAGGGCAGGCATCTTCTCAAAGTTTGCCTTAAAAGGCCCTTCATCTGAATCGACAGTGGTATCCCCTTTTCTTCCCTTAATTGTAACCGGTGTTATTTCACTAGCGAAGATCCCTTCACTTGAAGCCTTCTGCGCTTTTTTAAATGAGGATATTGAAAACTCATCCTGCATCTCTCTAGTAAAATTAAATTTAGATGCGCACTCTTCCGCGCAATTTCCCATTGGCCTATCTGAATAAACATCCCATAGTCCGTCCCACTGCATAGAGTCTTTCATCTCAGTTGCGCCAAACTTAGCTCCCGTTCTACTTCCAGGAAGTAGGTGCGGTGCTAATGACATATTCTCCATTCCACCAGCTACAACAAGTTGATTGTCTCCAGCTAGGATACTTTGAGCTCCCATTAAAATAGTCTTCATTCCAGAGCCGCAAACCTTATTAACTGTTGTGCAAGGAACTGAATGGGGAAGTTCAGCAAAAAGAGCTGCCTGTCTTGCAGGAGCTTGCCCAGTACCTGCCTGAACAACATGGCCCATAAAGACTTCATCAATCTTTGATCCATCAACCTTGGTTTGCTCAAGAAGACCTTGAATGGCGCGGGCGCCTAACCTTGTTGCAGGGACACTACTTAAACTTCCTAAAAAACTTCCGCTTGGGGTTCTAGTCCCCCCAAGAATATAGACACTCATGGTCACTCCTAATCGATTAATTTGGATGATATTAGATCAGAAAAAAGATGGGGTGTAACCTAGCGACGGGCCAGATGAAAATCCCTATCAAAAGAAAACTTATCTAAGCTATTGACGACGATCTTGAAGCAGTCAGTATGGACCTCTTCATGAAACCTTGTAATAGGCTCAAGACCAAGAACCTTATAACGACGCCACTTGCGACCCCAGTATAAAGCGATCTCCATGCTTCTGATGTTCTCTACTTCTTCTACTGGAATACGACCCTTAATCTTAAGGAAGTTCTCATTCATTTGAACTACCTCGAAGGTGTCAGCGGCTCTTTTGCCTTCTAGCGTAATAAAAACTTTTGCTTTAACTGTTTCGATATTAACTAAGTGCATAATTCGTTTCCTTGTCCTCGTATAACTCCTAGTGTAAAGTCCCGACTCAAAGTTTTGAACGAGGTAATAAATGCTTTCTAGGAAAGAACAGACAGTTAAAGCGAATTTTTTTCCAAAAAAATGGACCGCAGAGGTCAAGAATATCCTTGAAGGTCTTTATAAGCCTCAATGTGATGCAAGGGATCTGTATATTGATATCCACGCCATCACATACCCAACTGAACTAGTTTTGGCCGTCAGTCTATTAGATAAAGAGCTAGAAACAATTATTCCCATTACTTATATGGCCAGCGCCGATCTTAATGAGAAAGAAAACCCTGAAGATATCCTAAACTTACTCGTCGATAGCATTGGCTTCTTCTTCGACAACTTTTTTAATTTAGAAGAAGATCCAAATGAAACTATCTACTCAAGTGACTGGGAAGAATCAAAGGTTAAGGATAAGGCCTTTCATTATAAGATTACTCGTGAAAATATTGGCCTCAGCTTGATGGCGGATGCACTTCTTGGTGATGAGTTCGAGGGTTAGACTTTTTGGCTAAAAAAAAGCCTGCTAATCTAGCTGGCCGTTCTTTAAAGTATTATTTATTTTTGTAGAGATACTCCGCGCGCTTATTCGCAGGATGCGATGTATGTCCGTGAAGGCAAAGCGAGAGCGGACGTTCTTTTTAAATGGGTTTTGATTTTTTGCAGAGATACTCCGCGTGCTTTGGGCCGCCCTTCCGGTTGGCCGTCGCTTTAGGATGACTCAGCGTTAAAACAGTCCACTGGACTGTTTTACTCGCAGGTCATTCATCAAAACCAGGCTTAGCAACAACCGAAGTCTCAATTGCGATGTCTTGATCATCATCACCATCAAAGTCTTCGCTATCGTCAAAATCATCAGATTCAATATTAAGTTCACCTAAGATATTAAAGAATGATTTATCGTCTTTAAGGTCAGTTAAGATGCTTTCGATATGCTTAAGTGGATACTTACCAACTAAGTCTTCGATGAGATCCTGAAGTTTTCCTTCTTCAAGGATACTTTCCTTACGCTTCACTTCATTCCAGTTAGAAATATAGTGGTAACGGCAATATCCCATTGTCGACGCTGGGTTTTCACAGTTCTTTTGATAGCATTCGTCAGTCTCAGGAATAAAGAATTCCATTGAGCGAATAGCTTCAAAGATATCTGCTAGAGGGTTAGCCTCAGCAAGAACAGCTACTTCTTCAACAATCTTTGATTTTATTTTCTTCTCTTCAGCTTCTGTAGGTTTCTTAGACTTAGCAGCTTTCTTAGCGGCAGCTTTCGTTACCTTCTTTTTGGCAGGTTCTGCTTTAGCCTTGGCTTCTTTTTTTGCAGGTGCTGCTTTCTTAGTAACTTTCTTGGCTACTTTCTTTGCAGCTTTCTTGGCAACTTTCTTAGCTACCTTTTTAGCAACTTTCTTAGCTGCTTTTTTAGCAACTTTTTTCTTCGCGGCTTTTTTAGCTACTTTTTTAGCTACTTTTTTCTTAGCAACTTTCTTAGCAACTTTCTTTGCAACTTTCTTTGCTACTTTTTTCTTAGCCACTTTCTTAGCTGTTTTTTTAGCAACTTTCTTTGCAGCTTTTTTGGCTACTTTTTTCTTAGCAACTTTCTTAGCGACTTTCTTTTTAGCTACTTTTTTCTTTGCTACTTTTTTCTTAGCCATATTAACTTTCTCCAAAATTTTTTTAAGCACGATGTTCCTTGTGGATGCTGCGCACTAAACGCCAATTTCTAAGCATTAACAGAGGTTATTGGTACCCTGTGTGCCTTTTCTTGGCAATTACTAGTTAACAGTTTTCAGCTCAAGGGATGCAATAACAATCCGTTGAACTTCTGATGTTCCTTCATAGATTTCAGTAATCTTAGCGTCTCTGAAGAACCTCTCAACTGGGTACTCTTTGGTATATCCGTTACCACCACAAATCTGAATAGCTTTAGTTGTTATCCACATGGCAGCTTCAGAGGCGAAAACCTTCGCTTGCGCTGAGCGTTTACTATAACTTTCTTTATTATCTTTTTTCTCACTGGCATCCATAATTAATAGACGTGACGCGTCTATTTTAGTGCTCATATCCGCAAGCATGAACTGGATGGCCTGAAGATTTGAAAGAGGCTTACCAAACTGAACCCTCTCAGTTGAATACTTAAGAGCGTATTGAAAGGCGCCACATGAGATCCCAAGGGCCTGAGCTGCAATACCAATACGTCCACCATCAAGAGTGGCAAGGGCAATCCTAAAGCCTTTTTCATAAGGTCCTAAGAGATTTTCTTTTGGAACTTTTACTTTTTCTAGAATGATTTGAGTTGTTGAAGAGCCTTTGATCCCAAGCTTATCTTCTTCTTTCATAATATTGAAACCTTCAGAATTGGTTTCAACAATAAAAGCAGACATTCCTTTATGATCATCAGTCTTTGTGGTCTTTGCAAAAACAATCGCGATGCCGGCTTCTTTACCGTTAGTGATCCAGTTCTTCGTTCCAGAGATTTCATAATAATCTCCTTTATCTTCAGCAAAGGTAGTTAATGAACCAGCGTCAGATCCCGCATTAGGTTCACTTAGACAAAAGCAACCAATCTGTTCACCACTGGCAAGCTTAGGTAAGTATTTTTTCTTTTGATCATCACTTCCGAATTCAAGAATAGGCCAAGTACATAGAGAAGTATGCGCTGAAATAAGAACACCAGTTGAAGCGCAGCTTCTGCTGATCTCTTCGATGATGATTGCGTATGAGACATAATCCATCCCAGCTCCGCCGTATTCTTCAGGAACATAGCTTCCCATAAAACCATTTTCAGAAAGTTTCTTAATCAACTCTTCTGGAATCTTACCGTTGTGATCAATTGAGGCGGCAATTGGCCCGACTTCTGCATCACTAAACTTGGCAACCATGTCTCTTACTTCTTTGTAATCATTCTCAATACTCATCTTATTTTCCCGTAAATTGAGGAGCACGTTTTTCCATAAAGGCCGTGGTTCCTTCTTTCATATCAGCTGAAGAAAAGATCTCTGCGAACTGTTGAAGCTCACACTCTAGCCCCTGGGCCACAGTTAAATCATTTCCTAAATTCATTACATTCTTCGAAGCGCCTACGGCCAGTGGAGAATTCCTAAGGATCTTGCTAAAGGTATCCTCTACTGCTTGAAGCATTTCTTCTTTCGTACTAAACATCTTGACCGCTAAGCCTAGGTTTAGAGCCTCATCGGCCTTGATATTTCTTCCTGTATAAATAATTTCTTTCGCTTTGTTTCTTCCAATCAAGCGCGCCAAGCGCTGAGTTCCACCATAGCCAGGAATAAGGCCTAGCTTAACTTCTGGTTGACCAAACACTGCAGTTTCTGTGGCATAAATAAAGTCACAACTCATGGCCATTTCACATCCACCGCCAAGGGCAAATCCATTAACAGCAGCTATGACAGGAACCTTAATCTTTTCGAAAAGAAGAGAGACATCTTGACCTAGTTTTCCAAAGCCCTGAGCTTCAGCAGTGGTCATTCCATTCATTTCAGAAATGTCAGCTCCAGCGATAAAGGCTTTATCCCCTGCTCCGGTTAGGACAAGACCTCTAATAGAATAATTTTTATCTTCATTGATGATAGTTTCTAAAAGATCTTTCAATTCTTTTAAAACATTTGAGTTCAAAGCATTAAGCTTTGATTCTCGATTGATTGTAATCTTACCAATTGAGTTTTCTTGTTCAAAAAGGATTGTCTCGTAATTCTTTAGACTAAACATAGTTTTCCTTATTTATTGTATTCGTAAAAACCACGACCAGACTTACGCCCGAATCTTCCTGCTAATACATATTTTTTTAATAAAGGACAAGGACGATACTTTGTATCCCCTAACCCATCATGAAGAACTTCCATGATCGCCAGACAGGTATCAAGACCAATAAAGTCTGCAAGCTCTAGAGGGCCCATTGGCTGATTACAACCAAGCTTCATGGCCTGATCAATATCTTCAATTCCAGCAACGCCTTCATATAACGTATAAACTGCTTCGTTGATCATAGGCATAAGGATTCTGTTCACAGCAAAACCAGCTACATCGTTAGCCTTAATAAAGACCTTTCCCATCTTAACGGAAACTTCTTCAACAGCATCAAATGTCTCAGTGCTAGTTTCAAGTCCTCTAATGCCTTCAACTAATTTCATCACAGGAACAGGATTCATAAAATGCATTCCTGCAACCATCTCTGGTCTGCTTGTAACGGCAGCGATCTCTGTAATTGAAATAGAAGAAGTATTCGTCGCTAAGATAGCGCCTTTTTTAGCAATCTTATCTAGAGACTTAAAGATTTCAAATTTAATTTTCTTATTTTCTGTAGCAGCTTCGATAATGAGATCACAATCGCCTAGACCATCAACACCAAGAACAGGCTTCAAGCAAGCTAGGGTCTCATCAACCTTGGCTTGATCCCATTTTCCTTTTTCAAGCCCACGCTTCATTTGTTTTTCGATAAAGGCCATTCCAGCCTTTAATGCTTCTTCGTTGGCGTCACAAATACTAGTTGTAAAACCATTCATGGCCGCAACTTGAGCGATCCCGCGGCCCATCTGACCCGCACCAACTACTCCAATTGATGAAATTGTCGACATAGTTACCTCTTTATAGTGGAATTTAAAATGACCGCATACTAGCGTTTCTTAGTAAGATAAACAAGTTAGCTGACCTCTCTTATTGGCCTGTGCGCTGCGCATAATAAATTTTGTCTTTTATCGTTCTAGCATGTTGTCATCTCACCTTGATTGAATTAGAAATAAGCCTTAATTTAGTTAGTTGACGCTCCATAGGAGCAAAGCGGAAAGGAAAATATTGTGGCCAATCATAAATCAGCTGCCAAAAGAGCAAGACAAACAATCACTAGAACTGCAAGAAACAGAGTTGTGACTTCTGAAGCAAGAACTGTCGTTAAGAAAATACGTACAGCTATTGAAGAAAAAGACAAAGCAACAGCTACTACTCTTCTTGGAAAGGTTCAGAGACACTTTGCAATCATGGCAAAAAACGGAATCATCAAGACAAATACTGCTGGACGTAAAACTTCTCGTTTAACGAACCAAGTAAATAGTCTTTAAGAAAATTTAAAAAAATTATTTTGATATCAAGCCCGTTGAAAAACGGGCTTTTTTTTATAGTTCGCCTAGTAGAAGGGTTCTAATCTTCTCTTTTATATAGGGACTCTTTGTCTTTGCTAGTATCTCTAGCTCACTAAAACTTCTAATTAACTTCTGTAATTCCCCTCTCTCCCATAAAACTCCGTGAGCGAGAATCTCTTTATCATACTTTGAAGGCCTAGGTTTCTTATCTACATAAGAAGTATCTATCAGTTTTAGAAGATGACCCTGAAGGAATTTAAAGAAGAGCATCTGATCTTCTGGGTCCATTTGTAATTTTTCTAGTTCTTTATAGAATTGAGATAACTTCTTGCCTCCTAATAGAGAGGCCAGCTTAAACTGATCTAAACGCGTGGGAGGGATAATGATCTTAACTTGATCCAATTGATAAGGACCTGTACCAAAACTAAGCCTAATACTCTTTAGGGCGTTAACCATATCTGAAGATTTTTGAGGAACAGCTTCGAGAAGATAGTTCTGAATATTCATGGGAAGACGCATAGACATCTCATCCGCAAAATAAGTGAGAAGCTTTCCAAATTCCCAAAACATAGGCTCTTCCACTTGTAAGAAAGTACCCTTAGCTTTTTTCTGCCACTCATTAAAGAACTTCTTATCACCGTTCATGAAGACAATAAGATGCCTTCCAGATTCATTGAGATCATTCTCTAGAACAAAACGCTTACTAGCTGCAGTGAGATGACCTGCCTGAAGGACACAAATGGGTTGATCCGAGCCAAAAAGAGAAAGGGTTAAGATATTTTCTTCAATCCAATCAGGAGTAAATTCCATAGCACTTGTGATAAGGGCCGATTGCCCAAACCAATTCTTAAAGTCGATCTTATTGCGAAGGATTCTCTCTACAAAGGGGTCGGAGCAATAAAGAACAGTTAGACCCATATTGTCTTTATCAATAACTTCAGGATGATGTTTAAGAAAGTCCCATGGTCGCCACTTAGAAGACATCAAGCACCGTTTCCTTGAACTCAATCGCCGCGGCTTTGGCCGTATCGCTTAAGCTTTTTTCAAAGTTGCCTTTATTCTTTGTAAAGTTAACCGTTCCTGGAGAATCAGGAGAGATCGTATCTCCAGCCTCCCGTCCAAAGGAGCCCTCGAGCTCCATGACATGATTGAAAACAATCTTCATAGGATTAGTTTGTAGATATTTTACTAGTTCAGAACGGGCCATCTGAGTTTCTTGAGAGGTTGGGTTCTTAATAAGAATTAACCTAAGATAGGTTCTATACGAAGTTGAAGTTGGGATAAAGAACCTGGCCCTTCCCCCTGTAGAACTGATCAATTTCCTTGAAGCCTGAGAGGTCGTCTCTGTCCTAGTACTAAAGGTCTCCTCTCTGTACTTAGGTGTCGTTACAATACCAATCAAGATAGCATCAACCCCATCTGTGTCCTCACCTTGATAAACCCTAAGGCTTGGATAACTAGAAAGTACATTTGAGATCTCTCTCGTAAACGGAACAGAGGCCTTAGCAATGTTTGAGTGATTTACAAACATAGGGATAGTCAGTTTACGAATATTATAAGAATCAAAGGGGTTAGAAGAGTTTTTGACGCGATAACCCGAACATGAAACAAGAAGGCAAAGAAGCAATAAGCCTACGACCTTAATATTTAGAAATAATGCTTGAAAAGATAGTCTCACAAGGGAACTATAGCGTTCTAGTCCCTCGGTTGGCTATTGTTCGGGAATTAAAATTGGCAAAAAAAAATGGTTTCAAGCAGTTAGGAAAACTTCTGAAAGATGGTCTTTCTTCCTCTGATCTTAATAAAAACCATAAATTCAGCTTTCATTCAAATAAGGTAAAAAAACCTGGTCAAGGCGAGGCCTTCGACTTTATTAAACTGATCCAAAAATGGTCAGAGGTTATAGGCCCGGGTCTTGCTAAGCATACTATTCCCCTTAAGAATACTCGTCGTTCACTTACAATCCTAACAGACCATCCCGCCTATTCGGAGCAGCTGAAATTTATGGAAGTTCAGCTACTAGCAAAGATAAAAGAAAAATTTCCAAGTCTAGAAGGCTCACTTAGAACTCTTTATTTTAAGACTGACTCCACTTACTTTCAAAAACAAAAACGAATGGCCGAAGAACGCGCTGGAGTCGATCAAGTTCAAGAAGAAAAGATTAAGAAGGCCTTTCACCCTTACTCTCCGGAGTTCAGAAAGCTTCGGGCCCAGGCCGAAATAGAGTTTAAAGATATTGAGTCTGAAGAAGTAAGAGAGAGGCTAACTTCAATCTATATCCAGTCTCGACAAACAGAATAAGTAGGCAGAGTTCGTTTTCTTCTTTTGAATGAGCTTAAAAGAATTCAGAAATGGTTCAACATACTTCTCATCTTTAATACAAAAAAAGATTAAGCCTTCTTTGTTAATCACTTCCTTCATCTTTTTAAAGAAAACTTCAATGCCATCAATTTCAAAAGTACGGCATACTTGCCTATTCCTTTTATCTGAAACTTTCCCTGCCCCAGGTTTAAAATAAGGAGGATTGGAAAAGATAATATCTGCCTTTCCTTGAAATTGACTAAAGGATTGATTTATAACTTTAGCATTATTTATCTCGGCTTGGATTAAGTTCTCTTCAATATGTTTTATAAATTCTTTTTGAACTTCAAGAAATGTCATTGATGTAATACTTGGATTTTTGAGTAGAGCTTCAATTCCTATGACACCACAACCAGCTCCAAAATCAATCGCTGTATTCAAATCATTCCTTAGAGCTAAAACCTTAGAGGCAAAATCAACAAGCTCCAGAGACTCTTCAGCAAAATGATAGAATTCAGGTTGTGAGTAATTTGAGATGTTCTTCAATTTCCCCTACTCTAGTTCCTGATCTTAGAATCTTAAAGTCTTCCGTCTCACTAATAATTACGATGGTTGAAGAGTGACCGCTTAATGTTTCTGTAGATTCGAAAAGCTGTGCATTAGGAGCAATCTTTTCTTTTAAGGATTTTACTTTTTCTAAAGATGAGAGCGCTGCTTCACCTTTTAAGTTAAAACTAGTTGTATAGACTGGTCCTCCTGATACAGAGAACATAGACGAGATTTCGTTAGTATCTAAAACCCTAACGCAGATAAAATCTGATCCAGAATAAGCTTCTTTTGGAATCTCTTTTTTCAGCCAACTGACTGGAAGTCCAAGGGTTGCTTCTAGCTGAAAAAGGTGAATTAACCAATCACGATCAAGAAGCTCCAGCATAAAATAGTCTGAGAGCATATCAAGGTTTAAAAAAAGGACTGAAAGCGGCTTAACTTCTTGATGCCCTTTTATCTTATTAACTAAGAGGGCCATGCCTTTAGTATGAATAGAACCACCTATTCCCCAGACAGTATCGGTAGGATAAATAAAAACTCTCTCACTCATAAGACATACCACCAAAAAAGATCCGTGTCTTTTTCACCAAGTAAAAAGAGATTATATAAAGCAAATTGCGAAGGGAGTCCACTTCTCAGTACTTCTTGATAAACATCTCTCTTTACTTTAAAAAGTGGTCTCATATAGCTTTTATCGAATTTCCCTAGTGTTTTCTGTATAGCTTCTTTTTCGAGAATCTCACTTAAGACTAAGCTGTCATGTATACTCGTCGTTTTCTTCACGAACTTCTCTAACCTCTTGTCCAACAACTCTCTTCTATCATCACCTGGATAAAAATACTTAAGAATCCAAAACTCTTCTCTAGGCATTCTTTTGATGGCACTCTTTTTTAGAACACCATCCAAGAAGTTATTCACTTCAGATTTTGTGGTCCTATTTTCTAAAACATTAAACCATAACCCAATTCCTGATTGACCGTATTCCCGGCTCGTCACAAATTCTCGGAGTTCATTCAAAGACCAGTTCGCGTTAAAATAAGAAGTGAACCTAGACTTTTCTTTAGTAGGAAGAAAGAAGATCAACCTAGTGGCGATCATTCTTACAAGCATTGGATCAAACTTCTTAACCTTCATCAAATTTAAAGTATCAAATAGAGCTTCGATATATTGTAGGTAAAGCTTATTAGTAAACTTTCTTGGTTCAATATAAGAAGCGAATTGAAGATCAGAAGTATTGACCAATCTCTTGCCTAACTTTCGAACCCATTCTTTATTATCGGTTCTGAGAGCTACAGAGAGTTCAAGTAAGAGCCTTAAGGGGTTTTGAATGGGTACATCCTCAGCAAACTTCAAATGGGAATAGAGGTCTTTGTATTTTAAGGTTTTCGGTGGGTTTTCAATGGCAATTGATGATACTTCAATGAAGCGCTCCACCAATGAGACTTGCTTATTGAACTTTCTCTTTAATTCAAAGATTGAAAGCACTGTCTTTTGCTGCTCAATATTCGCCCCAGAGGATACTAAGTATTTACTTAAAGTCTTTGAGTCCCTTAAGTCAGATTTGCTTAGATTTAATAAGATGAGAAAACTCTTATCCATTTCTAAGAAGCATCTATTAATAAACTCTTCAAAGCTACTCGTTCTTTCTTCCGATTTTGATAAAAGAATATAGAATTTAACAAAGAAGTCTTTAACTCTTTCACACTTTATTAAATTAGGAACTTGAGAGGCTTTGATATCAAAACCTTTAATATTTAAAGTAGGAGAAAAAACTAAATCGTCTCCAGCTATATCTTTAAAATTAAAAAGGCTTTTTTTTTAACAAGACTACTTTGAGCATGCACTTTAGGGATAAATATTTCCATAACCTGATTTCCTATAAAAGGAAGTGGCTTATTTAAGACTTTTTTATAATAAAAGATGACGGAGGCCACAAGAAAAGTGACGCAAAAGATAGCGGTAAGAGCAAAAAGTAACTTATCGTTTCGTTGCTTCTTTCTGACTTTAGGAGCCTTCTTCCCAGCGCTAGATCGAGGGACCTTAGCTTTTGGAGCAGCTATATTTTTCTTAACAGCTATAACTTCTGGAGCTGGAGTTGGTGCCGGTGCTTTCACAGGTTCTACTACTGCCTCTAATGGCGTAATTCCAGGGTCCGTTTCTTCTTCGAATTCACTTATTGAAGGATTCGTCTCTTCGTCAAATTCATCTAGAACAATATTATCATCTGTCGCTTCTGAATCAGATCCCATATCCATATCAGGATATTCTAAGTCATCATCCCCAGGGAGAAGACCTTCTAGTTCATCTTCAGGATTAACTTCTACAGGGATAGGTTTTGAGGCAGCAGGGGCCACAGAAGGAGCTGGGCTTGTATCAAGAGCATCGAGTGACATATCCCCTGAAGGAGAT
Source organism: uncultured Halobacteriovorax sp. (assembly GCA_913061265.1). Taxonomy (GTDB): domain Bacteria; phylum Bdellovibrionota; class Bacteriovoracia; order Bacteriovoracales; family Bacteriovoracaceae. The sequence continues at coordinate 171,006 of CAJXVS010000009.1, forward strand.
CCCATGTCTGGATACTCAAGATCTCCATCGTCAGGAAGGATAACTTCGTCAACGCCAGCTTCCTTAGCTTTAATTGGTTTTGTAATCTTATTATGAGTACCCGTTTGCTCTGCTGAATTATTCGCCGTTAAAACGTTGGGCGCTTCAGAGATAGGGTTAAAGGTTTGAGGAATATTTCCTAAAAGGTATTTTTCAACGAGGTCTTGTTCTTTAATTAAAAACCAATAGCCATTTCCACAAGTCACTTCATCTTCCCCTTTCAGGGAACCCTTGTTTAAGAACTCGATAATCTTTTCTTTAGATACTGGACCTAGTATCTGAAAATTCGAAGTTCGAATGAGCCAGTTTTTTTCTTTTATCATATCTATAAAAGGGCGCTTCCTATAAAAGCGAGTTTTTATGTTTAAATCTAAGCATTTAGCCTGTTCTAAGTTTACATGGTCCTTGAATATTTTGCTATAGGTTCAAGTATTTCTTCTAAAAGAATATCAGATAAAAAAACTCGAGTTTAGGCCTTCGAATATGTTCTGGGAACTCGCTCAGTTAGGGAGCAAAAAAGAGTATAAGGCGTATTTCTTGATTCATCAGAAAGGTCCATGACAGAGCTTTGCTCATTATTCCAAACTTGAAACATATCTCCCCTTTTATAGGGGCAACTGCCTTCGTAAAAGACTTGCGCCATATCCATATTTACTCGTCCAAGGACTCTTCCTCCTGCCATATGAGAGCTCTGGTATGTGGTCTGAAAACCATCTCCATAACCTAAAGCTATCACGGCAACTTCTCCAGCTTCCGGACTCGGAGTCGCTCCATAACCAACAGGCTGGCCACGATCGACTTTGAATACTTTGAGTACTTCAGTCTTAAGCGTGGAGATATTTTCTCCCTGCCAAAGAGATTGATTCCTAATAGGTGGAATCAAAGAACTTGGTCCATAAAGCATAAGCCCTGGCCTAACATGAGATTCATCAAATCCAACCCCTTGTTCTATTGCCCCTGAATTTGAGATTGATGTTTGATCTACCGAAACCCCGCTCCCCTTAAAAGAAGATTTGAGGCTTTCCCAATTCTTTATTTGTCTTTTGTTATGAGAATTCGTCTTCATAGAGTTTGCGGCACAAGCAAAATGGGTCATCAGATGATCAATAGATCTTCTTCCACTTTTCTTTAAAAGATTTACTACTTCTTCAACTTGATCCATCTCAACACCAAGCCTATTCATGCCAGTATTAAAATGAAGTCTTAAAGGAAAGTTTTTAAATCCAGGGTCTTTTAAGAATATTTCTAAGTCGATTAAATCAGAAATAACAGGAATGATTCGGTGGCTTTGGTACAATTCACGAAGCTCATCATTGCTAAATTGAAGCTCAGAAAAAACACTCGCCTCAAATTTAAGCCCTGGTAACTCAGTCCGAAGCTTTATAGCTTCTCCTAATGAGGCTAGGCCAAACTCTTTGATGCCGATAACTTCATTGGCAAAACGAGTTGTGCTAACAAGGCCATGCCCATAGGCATTGGCCTTAACCATAAAGATAATTTCATTGCCTCTTATAATTTTCGATAACTTTTGAAAATTTCTTTCTAGGACTGAAAGGTTAACATTGAGTTCCGTTTTAAATCTCATCTACTAAGCGTCTAACCTCGGAGCTGGTCTCCAAATTTTTGGCTTCTCTTCAAGACTAAGTGGCTTTGCAAAATCAAAGTCCTCATCTACCTCTAAGCTGTCTAAGAAGTTCATATAAGCGTCTTTTGACAATGGAATCATCTTAACTTCAGGCTTCATATTTCTGGAAAGAATGATATCGGCATCTTCAAAGTAGCGCCAGTAAGGGTATCTTAAAGCAAAGGCCTTGACATCATTCATGACTTTCATCGCTTCTTCAGTTCGAACAAGAAGCCCTACATGCTCAACGCCAATAGGACAGATCTTTGCATCCATCTTTTTTTGATTAATCATTCGACTAAAGAACTCTTGAAAGAATTGATTCCAATAAAAGCGAACTAATTTTTTTTCTTTAACAAGCCCAACTAAATTGGAAAAATCAATATCTAAAAGAGTGTATTCATCTTCCCATTTATTCTTTTCAGAAACGTCAGGATCAGAATTTATTTTTCCAAACCTAACTTGATCTAGCTTTGAAAATAATTGCCACGGGTTCCAAATGGTTTCGTCTTTTTCTAAAAAAGAATCCTGTTTCCAAAGGAAGTGACATAGATATCCACTTAAGTATCTCTCTAATAACTCCCAATCAAAATTGGTAAGAAATTCGGGATCATCTACTTTGACGAAAATAATAAGCTTTGGATTATCATCTCTATCTCTAATATTAAGAGACATGATATCTCCTCCCATTAGATCAAGAACCACTTGAGAGGCCATGTTTTGAGCAAAGAACTCAATTCCATTATTAGAAGCCTGCCCTAACCAAAGGCTAGGAACATGACAGAACTTAGAATGGAAGAGCTTAGGTGAGACTAGCTTTTGAGCATTATGACTTAATTCAAGAATAGAGAACTGCTTAATTTCTTTAACTGAAGATAAAACAATTTCTGCTGCTGAATAAAAATCCTCAGCCTTCTTTTGAATTTCTAGTCTTCCAACAATTGATTTTAAGAGTTGATCATAGAATTCATTCTCGCGACCTTTTTCATGAGAAGCGACTATTCTCCCAACTTGATTTGAGAGTTTCTTATTTTCAATATTGAGATTTAGTTTTTCTTCTTCGGCCGTACTCATTTTATTAAAACGTCTAAGAAGTGACTTTAACTGTCCCTTTAAACTTTGTTCTTTACTAACAGTTCCAAAATTAAAGATCTCATAAGTTGAATACAAGAGAGGTTCTGTTTCTTTTCTATGATAAAAAGCTAAAGGCAGTTGTTCATTTTTTATATAAGGATGATTCTTTAAAAGAAGCTCTCCATCAGTCATCATCTTTACATCAATAATACATAGTGAAGGAATCTTCTCTAGAGTTTCAAACCAAAATGTTTTTAAGTCTTGATAGATATAAGGAAGAACTCCGGTCTTTCTCAAGATATCAGAGATCTCTTTTGCTTCAGAAATATCTTCCATGAGAAGAGCGATTGATAAAGGCGCTTTTTCGGTTTTTGTTCTATGATCAATGCTTCGCATAATAACTCCTAGTAAGCCTTCCTGGCTCAACCAAAATTATGCCTTAACTTGGCACTCATCGTCTAATTCTTCGAAGTTTGAAACTCTTTGCTGAGCCTCAATTTCCAAGGCAATATTCGCGCTGCAATATATGGCCTCACGTTCTTCGAAGAGTTGCTTAAGAGCTTCCTTCCCTTTTTTAACCAAAGGCCTCTCCGTTGAGCCTGAAATTCTCTCCCAGCAGGTTTCAAAGTCAGTCTTAACCCAGACCAGCTTTGCCCCTTTGTCTTTAGAGATCAGCTCTAGGATCTCAGGAGAGAGACTTCCTCCCCCCAAAGAAATAAGACAATCACCCTGTTCTTTAAGTTTTTCAGTTAAAAGATGACTTTCAACTAATCTGAACTCTTCAAAGCCAATCCGTTCAATCGCCTGACCTAAATCTTCGCCATCCAAAGAAATTTTTTCTTGGACCAAATTATCTAAATCAAAACCGAGGACTTTAGGAGAATTCTCCATAAGTCGTTTAAAAATCGTGGTTTTTCCAGAGCCCATGAAGCCGCATAGCAATATTTTCATGCCTCTATTTTAGTTATCAATGCCGGATAGCGACCATACGCGAAGCGCAAAATGCTCCGATCCCCGATCCAAAGCTTTACTTCCTATGTGCAATAACGTAATGATACGTGATTCATATTACTGAAAGTGGAGTAAAAAATGGCAGTTCCTAAGAAAAAAACCAGTGTTTCTCGTAAAGGTCTAAGACGTGCGGGGCAACACCATAAATTATATGACAACGTAAACACGATTACTGATCCAACCTCTGGTGAATTAACTAAGAGACATTGCATCACTCCTTCTGGTTACTACAAAGGTAAAAAAATCTTTGAAACAAAGGCTGATCGTGAAGAGGACGAAGGCGAAGAATAACTTCTTGCCAATTTAGTTCGAAATCAAAAGAATACATCCTACCCTTAATCCTGACGAATTTTCGTTAGAATTAAGGGTTTTTTTGTGCACCTTATAACCACTTTCCAGAAGAAAGCTGTATAAAGTCCACTTAACAAAAACGGGCGTTATGTATGTATAAATCAAAGATTAAAGGCACCGGTATCTACTTACCTAAAAAAGTCATGACTAATGATGACTTATCTAAAACAGTAGAAACAAATGATGAATGGATTTTTACTAGAACAGGTATTCGCGAAAGAAGAATCTGCTCTACTGAAGGTGGAGAATTTCCCACTGACATGGCCCTTAATGCTGCAAAAGATTGTTTAGCTGAAGCAAAATTAGAGCCAAATGATATTGATATGATTCTTTTCGCCTCTGTAACACCGGACGCGAAACTTCCAAACAGCGCGTGTATTCTTCAAACAAAATTAGGCATTACTAATAAGTGCGCTGCTCTTGATATTGCTGCCGCTTGCTCTGGCTTTGTTTACGGAATCAACATGGCAGATTCTATGATCAAAACAGGAATGGTTAAGAACGTTCTTGTGGTTGGATCAGAGATGCTAAGCCGTGAGGTAAACTGGGAAGATAGAAGTATCTGTATTCTTTTTGGCGATGGTTGCGGCGCTGCCATTATTGGAAGAAACGATGAAGATGATCAATCAGAAGTCCTGTCAGGCATCTTAGGTGCTGATGGAACTGGAGCTGAGTTCTTCGATCAACCAGTTGGTGGATCTGTTGAACCCATTGCTCAATCACATTTAGATAATAGAACCCACTTCATGCAAATGAAGGGGCGAGATATGTTTAAGGTCGCCACAAGAACTCTAGCTGATAACGCTAAAACTGTTATGAAGAGAGCTGGCGTGAGCATGGACGAGATCGATTGGTTAGTTCCTCATCAAGCTAATATTAGAATCATCGAAACTACTGGAAAGTTACTCGGTATCCCTGATGAAAAAGTTATCGTTAACATTGGTAAGTACGGAAACACATCAGCCGCTACAATTCCTATTGCTTTTTACGAAGCTATAAAAGAAGGAAAGATTAAACGAGGGGATCTTGTTTTATTTGATGCCTTTGGTGCTGGTCTAACTTCGGGTGCTACCCTACTTAGGTACTAAGGAAATCTTATGACAAAATCAGTAACTCTTGTTTTCCCTGGACAGGGATCTCAATACATAGGAATGGGAACTCAACTAGAGGGACATTCATCTTATGAATACTTAGAGAGGGCTAATACAGCTTTAGGCTATAGCATCTCTAAGATTATGCTTGAAGGTCCGGACGCTGACCTAACTCTTACAAAAAATACTCAACCCGCTATCCTTGCCCATTCAATTGCTCTTTTTCAAAAAGCGAAAGAAATCCTAGATAAAAAAGGCATAAAGATTGATCGTGTCCTAGGTCATAGTGTTGGTGAATATTCTGCTCTTGTAGCAACAGACTCTCTAAAGTTTGAAGACGCCATTAAAGCCGTTCATCTCCGTGGAAAGTATATGCAAGAAGCCGTTCCTTCAGGGAAAGGTAAGATGTTTGCCATCATGAAGGTTCCTGAAGAGATTATTATCAAGGCCTGCGCTGCTTGTTCATCTGAATCAGAGCAAGTCATGCCAGCAAACTTTAATGAACCAAATCAGATTGTCATCTCCGGTCATGCAAGCGCTTGTGATCTCGCTGTTAAATGGATTGGCGATAATTACAAAGAAGCTCATAGGGCCATTGAACTAAATGTTTCTGCCCCTTTTCATTCAAGCCTAATGGAGCCAGCGGCAAAAAGCCTAAAGGCTCACCTAGAGACGGTTGAGTTTAACCCAAATAAGATTCCCTACGTGGCCAATATTGACGCCAAAGAATATGAAGTTGGTACTGAGGCTGACGTCATAAGAGAAAACCTATTCAAGCAAGTGGCTGGATCTGTTTTATGGACTCAGAGTATTCAAGCACTTCCTGATGACACCTTAGTTTTAGAAGTGGGCCCGGGAAGAGTCTTAATGGGACTCCTTAGAAAAATTAATAGAAATATAAAAGTGATCTCTCTTGATAAAGAAGGCGCTTTTGACGAACTAGAGGAAACACTCTCATGAACGTAACTTATGCAGACTTAAAAGAAAAAAAGATCCTCATCACTGGAGCTACAAGAGGAATCGGTAAGGCCTTGGCCCTATCCCTTGCCACTCAAGGAGCCCATGTTGTTTTCAATTTTAGAGAAGGAAAAGAAGACGCTGCTAATTCTCTTAAAGATGAACTTAAAAGCGCAGGGGCCACTAATGCTACCGCCCTTCTTTTTGACATCACTAACACCGCTCAAATGAAAGAGGCCCTTGATGCCTTTATCTCTGAGCATGGTGCTATTACAGGTCTTGTTAACAACGCCGGTATTTCAAAAGATCAGATCGTCTTAAGAATGAAAGAAGAAGATGTAGCTCAGACTATAGACACCAACTTAAAGGGAGCCATCATGCTCTCTCAGGTTCTCTCTAGAAGCTTTCTGAAGGCCGAAGACGTAAGTGTGGTTAATATTTCTTCAGTTGTAGGTCTAATGGGGAATGCCAGCCAAATTGCATACTCTGCATCAAAGGCAGGATTGATTGGCCTGACTAAGTCATATGCTAAAGAACTGGCTAGCCGCAACATAAGATGCAACGCGATATGCCCAGGCTTTATTCAAACAGATATGACAGATTCCTTGAATGAAAAGGCCAAAGAAGCCTATTTAAGCCAAATACCATTAAATCGTTTTGGTGATTGCCAAGAGGTTGCTAACTTAGTTAGTTTCCTCCTTTCAAAAGCTAGCTCGTATATTACAGGTGAAGTGATTAAAATTGACGGTGGCATTTATATATAAAACAAGATAAAAATTCATAGTTAAAAAACACGGAGAAAATGATGGAAGACAAAGTTATTAAACTCGTTAGCGAAGCAACGAAAATCGACATTGCTAAGATTAAAGCAGAAACGAGTTTCGTAGATGATTTAAATTTAGACTCACTAGATATCGTTGAGCTAATGATGAAGATGGAAGATGAATTTGGAGTAGAAATTCCTGAAGAAGATGCTGAAGGACTTAAAAATATCCAAGACGTTGTTACCTATTTAGAAAAAAAGAAATAAGAATTGAGAGCCCCGAACGGGGCTTTTTTTATGGTCATGAAGACCTGTATTTCAGATCCCAGTTGAAACGAAGTATTCGGAGATGCTGCTGAAATAGGACAAATCCAATGAAAAGAAACCGAGTAGTCATTACTGGCATGGGCGCCATGTGTGGGCTAGGACATAATCTTAATGATGTTTGGTCGGGCGCAATTGCCGGCAAGCCTGGAATCAGTAAAATCGAAAACATTGATAGTGAACCTCTAACCGTCAAGATTGCCGGCGAAGTTAAAAACTTTCAACTTGCTGACGCGCTCTTAAGTGAACGTGAACAACCTCGCTACGATAAGTTTATTCACTATGCTGTTCAAACATGTCATGAAGCCCTAAAAGACGCAGACCTCTTAGATGGCCTTAAAGGTTACGATCCTTATAAAGTTGGCTGTATCTTAGGAGTTGGTATGGGAGGGTTTCCTCTTATCCAAAACACTTGTAAGACTTGGCTTGAAAAAGGTCCAAGAAGAGTCTCTCCTTTTTTCATTCCTTCAATAATCCCTAATATGGCCTCAGGTCTCTTAAGTATTCTTCATGGAATTAAAGGTGTTAATTATACAATTGCTTCAGCTTGCGCTTCTGCTAGTCACGCTATCAGCGCAGCTGCTTATGATATTGAATCAGGAAGACAAGACGTAGTTGTCACTGGTGGAGCCGAGGGAGTTATCGTTGATACTCCTCTTTGGGGCTTTACCAATATGAAGGCACTATCTAGAAGAAATGATGAACCTGAAAAAGCATCAAGACCCTTTGATACAGGCCGAGATGGTTTCGTTATGGGTGAAGGTGCTGGTCTTCTAGTCTTTGAAAACTATGAAAAAGCAAAAGCCCGCGGTGCTAAGATATACGCAGAAGTTGTAGGCCATGGTGCCACTTCTGATGCTCATCATATTACGGCCCCTCATCCAGATGGAGATGGTGCCTGCGCAAGTATGAGAATGGCCTTAGAGTCGGCTGGGATTTCAGCTGAACAAATTGGTTATATCAATGCTCACGGAACTTCGACTCCTCTTGGAGATATTGCTGAAACAAAAGCGATTAAGAAAACCTTTGGAAAGCATGCTTTTGATCTAAAAGTTAGTTCTACTAAATCAATGACTGGTCACCTTCTTGGTGCTGCAGGCGGGATTGAAAGTATTATGACTGTCAAAGCACTTCATGAAGGAATCATTCCTCCGACAATTAACTTAGAGAACCAAGACCCAGAATGTGATCTTAATTACGTTCCCAATAAAAGCGTAAAAGCTGATCTTGAATATGGTCTTAATAATTCTTTTGGTTTTGGCGGAACGAACTCGACCCTTATTGTAAAAAAATATACAGGAGCATAGACATGACATGGTTTCATCCTAATTCTAAAGATATGAAGACAATGGACTCAGAAATAGCTGAGCTTGTTGAAAAGGAAAGAACAAGACAAGAACTTGGTCTGGAGCTTATTGCTTCTGAGAATTATGCCTCTCCTGCAGTTATGGAAGCTCAAGGAACCATCCTTACAAATAAGTACGCTGAAGGTCTTCCTAAAAAGAGGTACTACGGCGGTTGTGAATTTGTTGATACTGTCGAGCAACTTGCAATCGATAGAGTTTGCAAACTCTTTGGTGCTAAGTTCGCTAACGTTCAACCTCACTCAGGTTCACAGGCCAATATGGCCGTTTACTTTTCAGTTCTAAAGCCTGGAGATAAAGTTCTTGGAATGGATCTTTCTCAAGGTGGCCATTTAACTCATGGCTCTCCTGTTAATTTTTCAGGGAAGCTCTTTGATATCGTCAGCTATGGACTTGATGAAAAATCAGAAACAATTGATTACGCTCACCTAGCAGAAGTTGCTAAGGCCGAGAAACCAAAGATGATTGTGGCAGGAGCCTCTGCTTATCCAAGAGCTCTAGACTTTGCTAAGTTCAGAGAGATTGCTGATAGTGTTGGAGCTTACCTTATGGTGGATATGGCCCATATCGCAGGCCTTGTGGCCGCGGGCGTTCATGACTCTCCAGTTCCTCACGCTCACTTTGTGACTTCAACAACTCATAAGACCCTTAGGGGCCCAAGAGGTGGAATTATTCTTACCACTGACGAAGAGCTAGCTAAGAAAGTTAACTTCAACGTCTTTCCAGGAATTCAAGGTGGACCTCTTGAACATGTGATTGCTGCTAAAGCGATTGCCTTTAAGGAAGCTCTACAACCTGAGTACAAACAATACCAAGCTAAGGTCATTGAAAATGCCAAGGCCCTTTCAGAGAGCCTTCAAGCAAAAGGTGTTGGGATTGTTTCAGGTGGAACTGATAACCATTTAATTTTACTTAAAACAGACAGCTTAGGTGTTACTGGTAAAGAAGCTGAGAAGATTCTTGAAGAAGCCGCTATTACCTCAAATAAGAATATGATTCCTGGTGACACACGCTCACCATTTGTAACCTCTGGAATTCGTATTGGAACTCCTGCTATTACAACTCGTGGACTTGATGTTCAGCATATGGGAAAGATTGCAGAGTGGATTGTCGAAGCTATCAAAAACAAAGACAATGCGGATGTTTTGAAGACCATAAGAACTGAGGTAGAAGACCTTTGTAAGGAATTTCCGGTATATAAATGATTTGTCCACAATGCAGCGACAGTGAAACTAAAGTAATTGATTCAAGGCTTCAGCTTGAAGGTCAATCTGTGCGTCGTCGTAGAAAATGTGAAAAGTGTGAATTTCGTTTTACCACCCATGAAAAGATAGTTCATCAGATCCCACCTCTTGTTAAGGCCGATGGAAGACGTGAAACATTTAATAAAGAAAAAGTTTTAAAAGGATTAAAGAAGGCCTGTCAAAAAACAGATATCTCTAGTTCTCAAATTGATGATGTCGTTGAGTCTCTCGAAGGAATGCTTCGAGATTACCCGGCCAAAGAAGTCCCTTCAAAGCTAATCGGAGAATATGTAACCGAAAAACTGCGCCAACTTGATCCTGTTGCCTATGTAAGGTTTGCAAGCTTCTATTGGAACTTCAATGATATTGAAGGATTTGTAACCAGCTTAAAAAATAATGAAATAGAAGTTTCTACAAGGACATAAAGTGAAAGACCTAGGTAAGAGAACGAAAGCTAGAGAGTTTGCTTTTAAGTTTATTTATCAATACCAATTACCTGAACTAAAGAATTCTCCTAGCGATAATAACGCCGATTTATTAGAGAAAAAACTAGTTGATTTTAGAAGTTCGTATTCAGAAGAAGATAAAGAACATCCTGATAATATCTTAAGCTCTGACTCTTTAGCCTTTGCGAAGAGTTTGATTTCAGAAACTCTTTCTAACTGGACTCCTCTAGAAGAAAAAGTAATGGAAAAAACTAAGGGCTGGAAGATCGAGAATATGGATAAGATTGACTTGGCCATCTTAATGATCTGCGCCTGCGAACTTAAGCATATCGATTCAACTCCACCTTCTGTCGTTATTAACGAAGGCGTGAACATGGCCAAGAAGTTTGGAGCTGGGAATTCATTCTCATTTATCAACGGTATCCTAGACGCTTTATCTAAGGATTGATTGTGCACTCTGATATTGAGCAACTTCAATCAAAGCTTAATCAACATACAAGAGGTCTTGTCTGGATTACTACAGAGCCTCTTGAGAAATACCCAAGACCTTACTACGCCTTAGACTATTTTCTTAATGGTCTCTTACTCAATATGGTTAAGAACCAAGAAGAGCCTCTTTCTAAGAACCTCTTTTGTACCAAGCATTTTGGTAAGAGCTTCTTCCTAGGTCATCTCGATTCTCAGAGTGATTCACTAGACACTGATATCGTCTCAATTATGTCTTGGGTGAAGACTCAGCTAACTGATGGAGATAAGGTAATGGTCCTCGATCAGAGCTCTAAAAAAGTCAAAAATGCCCTCTCTAAGAAGTATCCTAAGCTTAACTTTGAAGAATTTATTCTAAATTGATTATTGGATTGCATTATTGTGCGGAGCTTTGTAAAAGCTAATCTATCTATATTACGGGGTGCATGAATCGTGAAAACTTTAATTATTTTAAGTACTTATATCTTTCTTCAGTCATCAGCTTTCTCGGCTTGCGATGAGGCTTACAAGGCCTATAAGAGAGATACAATCGTTGCCCCTGTAAAAGCTCCTATGATTTCCTCTACTCATGTCTCTGAAGGCATGGCCAGTACAGCAGGCTCTTTGGTTCATGGAGCTATAAGCACAGATTCTGGTCTTATCACGGCAGGCTCAGCTAATGGCATCGCCTTTAGTTATGAAGGACAATTCTATCTTGAATTAATGAGCTCAAACCTTAGACATTTTAGAGGAAGAAACAAGGTTCTCAATATCTTGAAGCAGGCCAAGATTGGAGTCGGAGAAGATCTAGAGTCCCTCCGAGATGATCTTAATGATGTCTTTGAAGAAGAAATTGAGCTCATCGATTTAGTTGAAATTGTTAATGAAGCCAACGAAGAGAATATCTTCTGTCCTTTGAACAAAGAGCTTTTTACTTATAAGAATTTAATGAACCTGGTTATTTCTCTAGAGAAATAATATTAGCAAAGGCGCTTAAGAAACCTTGATAGGGGCGCTTATAACTGCTCTTATTATAGAGTTCGTTATACTCCTGAACCATAATCATAATATTATTTAAAGAACCTGAGATTAGAAGATCCCTTGCGAAATTTGTTGAAATTATAAAGAGCCCCTCTAAAAGAGAGACCTTGCTGCTATCGAGACCTCTAGGAAAACCACTTCCATTAGGCTGTTCATGATGGTTTTGAATCATCTTCCTAGTATCTTCAGGAAAGTAATCACTGGCGGACTCAAGCATCTTTGCGGCGTCCTGAGGATGCATCCTAATTCTTGTTTGATCATTCTCATCTAGGGCCTTGAACTCCTCGGAGTCTAAGTTTATGATCTTTGCATGTTCGTTATTTTCTAATGAAATGTTTTGAAAGAGAGAGGCTAAGATAATATTCTTCCAGATTCCTTCAGACTGCCAACTCATCCTATCAGCTATCAAGCAGGCTATATAACAAGTTAAGTAAGAGTGATCTTTAATGAACCCGTCTTTAGAATTTAAAAGGCCTAAGAGATCCCCTAATTTATCATTCTTCTTTATGGTCTCTTCAGTCATCGAAACAACATTTTCAATGCTTTCGATTGTCCGTTCATTAACCCCTAAATTTCGAACATAGTCTTGAACTGAAGCTATAGAGTCGAGAACGACCTCTATCACTTCTTCTTTAGGTCCATCTTCTTTTATCTTTTCAAATTTATTGTGAAGCGCCCCTAAAGAGCACTTTTCGAATTCTAGATAGTCGTCTCTTTTTATATAAATAAATTCAACACCTTTAGCGATGTACTTTTCAACAACTTCAAATCCCTCTTCTGCTCCAGCGCTTACAATCTTTACGTACTTCATCTTTGCTAAACGAACATAAATATTAAAAGGCTTCTTAGAAATATTTACCCGCATAAAGCGCCGAGGCTCAATACGAGCATACTCTGAAGGAGCTTCGTCAAAGTTGGTTAAGTCTGAGAAGCAGTTTTCAATGTATTGGATTATATCGGCAGACTTAAAAGGTTTTTGAAAATAACTATTCTGAGGATTATCTTCAAAGAAGTTCTCAAAGCCTTTAACATCCGCTGGTGAATAGGTTGAACAAAGAGCAAAGGGAATTTTTAGGTTCTTTTGTATGAGAAATTTATAAAGATCAAGGCCCGTATCAGTCCCCATATTGTAATCACTAAAGACTAAGTCGACCTTGCCTACTTTCTTGATGGCCTCGATGGCCACCGCCGCGCTTTCACATTCAATGATTTCATGATCAAAGTTTGATTCAATGATCATACTGAAAACGTCGCGAATTCCTTCTTCGTCATCCGCGACTATGATTTTTTTCTTTGAACTATCAACCATATATCAATTATATCACTGATATAGGGCCATATAAATTTGAGTAAAGATGGGCAGATTTCACCCATCCCCGACTATTTTAATCCAGCGATATAGATGACCCAAGACTCACAGTTCTCTTCGGTATCTGAAAGAGTAAACTCCCCATCCCCGTCACCATCTTCGTCTTCGCCTTCCCAGTAAGTATAAACCTTAGAAAAGCCTGCTTCTTCCATTAGCTCTTTAATCTCGATAGGAGTCCAGTGACGCCAATCATAAGTAAAAACCTTCTCATATTTCTTCCCATCTTCATGGGTCTTAAAGTGAATATAATAAAGGCATTCGCTTGTTAATGGGTTGAACTTATCACAGTCCCAAAAGTAGCTATGATTATCGTGTTCAGTTTCTTCTTCTTGTTCTTCGTAGCATTCAGTTCCACCAAAGATATCGACCATAAAGATACCATCATCATTAAGTCCTTCATAAGCTTTCTTGAAGTACTCAAGAAGCTGCGCTCTTTTCTTGAAAATAAAATAAGAGAAGTTAAAGGCCGCAATAATATCTGCTTTGAAATCAAAGTCTTCAAGAACATTGCCTTCAATATATTCCATTCTAGATTTCTGCTCGTCATTTAATCTTTGGTAATGATTCTCTTGTCCGTACTTCATTGGTTCTGGATCAAGATCAATTCCCCAAGCGCGGTTCTCTGGATGTAACTTTACCCAATCACAGGCCATAGCAGCCGTTCCACCAAAGTCTTCTCTTACTGTTCGAGGCTTTCTTTTTCTAAAATGTTCAAACTGCTCTTCCATAAATTCAAGATCAGCTTCGTGATTTTGAACAGACTCTTCATAGAGGCGATGCTTTAGTTCAACAGAAATTGGTGTTGCTCCATTCATAAAAATTCCTTAATACTTTTCGTAAGATTTCACTTCTTTGATATCAGAACCGAACTTTAAATTAATACGGTTTTTAATATCAAATCTTTGATCATTTGTTATATAAACGCTGCGTGCCAAATCAATAAATTCTTTATCAAACTGACCTTTTCTTTCTAAATCTCGAATATCATCTTCGATTTTCCACAGTTTTCTATTGACCTGCAGCAATTGATCGAGGAAATCTCCAAGATCCAACCCCTGCTCTTCAACTCTTTTAGTTAACTGGGCTTCTTCATTTCTGATTTCTTTTAACTTATCAACATCAGTAATCATTTCATTCTTAATCTTAAGGATGCTTATCTTGTCCATGACTTCGCCAAGACTAGCTGGAATTTCTAAACGCATTTCCACTCCTCCATTTCAATCACTTTATATTCAATATGACTAATGCTGTACTCGACTTCTCCTAAGGGAGTTCGAACTAAGACTTCATCATTTTTTTCCTTACCTATCAAAGCACTTCCTATAGGAGATCGCCAACTAATATAAAACTTTTTTGTATCAGTCTCATCAATCCCCACAACGGAAAAAGTCTTTGTTTCCCCTTCTTCATTTTCTAAAGTAACGGTGGCCCCGAACTGAACCTTTTGTGAATCAATCTCAAGGGGATCAACTGAGACTGCGTTATCAATCCGCTTGGCCAAAAACCTAAGACGCCTATCAATTTCTCTAAGCTTCTTCTTACTATATTGGTAATCTGCATTCTCAGATCGGTCCCCAAGGCTAGCCGCCCAAGTAACGACCTTGGTGGTCTCAGGTCTTAGGACCTTAATTAAATACTCCTGTTCATCAAACAGGCGCTTTAATCCCTTAGGAGTAATATAGTTCTTATCATTCTTCATTTAAGTATGGACCTTTATGATTCCTCGGCAGGCATCTTCAACGATATCGAGGACAACTTCAAAGCCTTTAGCACCGCCATAATAAGGATCAGGAACCTTGCTGGCTTCAAACTTAGTACAATACTTGGTCATCAATTCAATCTTCGAAGAATACTTCTTTTTTAAATCCAGGTTTTTAATATCCCGCAAGTTGGGTTCGTCCATGACGATGATCTTATCAAAGCCCTCGAAATCTTTATGGGGATCAAACTTTCGAGATAGGCTCTCTAATGAATAGCCTCTCTTTCTAGCATGGCTTCTCATCCTTTCATCTGCTCTCTCACCGATATGATGGCCACTGGTCCCAGCAGAGTCTATCTCCCAGTCAATCTCAGAGTTAGAGCAGAGCGATCTTAAGACCCCTTCAGCTGTTGGGGAGCGACAAATATTACCTAAGCAAACAAATAGAATCTTCATAATTTCCTCATTACTCCTGAGATTTTACAAATTGTTGTATAATAGGGCAAAGTTGGTTCTTTAGGAGATAGCTCATGGCAGTAAAGAAAGTCGTTCGAATGGGACATCCAGTACTTAGAGAACTGGCAACCCCCCTTAGCAAGGAAGAGATCCTCTCTCCTGAAACAAAAAACCTCGTTCAAGATATGCTCGACACAATGGAAGTTGAAGAAGGCATCGGTATTGCCGCTCCTCAAATTGGCGTGAGTAAACAAATAGCTCTTGTAGGAGTTCCTGCTGATTCAGAAAGATACCCTGAAACAGAAGAGACCCCGCTTTATGTTGTCATCAATCCAACCATAAAAGTTATAGATGAGACTCCGCAAGGATTCTGGGAAGGCTGCTTATCAGTTCCAGGACTACGTGGATACGTTGAAAGACCTAAGAAAGTTCAAGTAGATTTCCTCAACTTATCAGGGGAAAAAGAAAGCTTAGTTCTTGAAGGTTTTTCCGCCACTGTTTTTCAACATGAACTCGATCACCTTTTTGGGAAGCTCTACGTAGATCATATAAAGGATAGTAAAGAGCTCATGTATACTGAAGAGTTTATGGAGTTCCATGCCCCAGAAGAATACGAAGACGAAGAGTAATTCCGAAGGCTTACTTTCCTCTTTTTAAACAAACTCTCCTTAGTTTCTAGGCCTATATTCCGATAAGTTTTATGTCGGAAGTGTAATGAGAAAACAGGCCAAAAAATCTATCTTTATCTACCTATTCTTAGGGGTGTCCTGCTTATTTATAAGTCGCAATCACACTGAATCTTATTGGAGTATCCATGAAGGTAAAACTCAAAGGGCTCCCTCAAGCCAGGAACTTTTAAGTAATAGCGATCCCCTTCTTCTAAGAGACTTCTTTTCAAATAATAACAAGATGAGGATTGAACTTTGGACCGACAGGAATGATGAATCCATAAAGAAGCAAGGACGACTTGCTCTTGAGCAAGCGCTATCTAAGACTCTCCTTTCAAGAAAGATGAGTAATCTCTCTAAGGAAATCTTCGAGAAGAATATGATCGAAAGTTTTAGTAAGAACTTTCTGAGTTCACTCGCCTTACTAAAAGTAGTTGGCGGTACTTTTCAGATTGACCTCCACTTTGAGCCTAGTGAAGTTAATAACTTTATAGAAATCATGAACACAAATCAATTAATCGATCAATCTTCAAGAGGCTCACTTTTAAACGCTATTGAACAAAGGCCTATAAGCTTTGGTAAAAAAATCTTAGCCCGCATCCCTCAAAAGCAAGAATCAAGATACCATTCTTTAGGGGGAAGCATCACTCTATGGTTTAAGATTCAAGAGCAAAACTTGAATATAAAAGAAAACCTTACTGAAGGCTTTGTAAAATACAGGCGTTATTTTTCTATGAAAAGAGAATGGACTCCTGAGTTACATCTAGATGGTGATGGAGCTAGCTTAAAGGGTAAATGGGAAAATAGCAGTTATCCACGGGTCTTAACTGTCGATATTACCAGCCCGCTTAATCTTGAGTCACTTATTCCAAAACCAGGGAAGCTTGAAGTCTTTTATGGAAAGATAAAGTTCCCTCAGAAATATGAAACAGGTCTGTTAAGAAACATAGATATTTTTTCTAAAGATATAAACGTAAATAAATTCCTCTTACTGTCTCTTATACACATCTGACGCTGCCGACGACTCCTTACGTGTAGATCT
>CAJXVS010000010.1 GCA_913061265.1 uncultured Halobacteriovorax sp.
CAACAACATTTTGAATAGGGTTTGTTCCCATATCAATAAGGCCTGACATTGTTCCACCCGCAAGAGGTAACTTTGTCGTATCTGTTGCAGTAACATTAGTTAAGGCAGATCCATCTACAGCAGGAAGAAAACCTGAACCATCTAGTTGGACTATTTGGTTTGCACCAGTTCCAGCGTCAACTGCGATTGTTCCAGTTGTTGTAATTGGTCCACCAGTTAAACCTGTTCCCGTGGCCACAGAAGTTACAGAGCCTGTATCGTCATCAGCGGCGCAAGAAAAAGCACCGGCTCCGTCTGCCTTTAAGACTTCACCAGCAGCACAATTAGTCGCGATTCCAGACATCTTAACATCTGTAATTGATTGATCTGTTATTGAAGCAGTTACGACAGCATCATTATTAAGGGCCTGGGCGACAGCTGCTTGCTTTGCGTAAGCGGCACTTGGTAATAAAGAGACAGTAACGTCTGGTGACATTAATTCTCCACCAACTGTGATTTCTAGCTTTCTATCTTCATCTAAGGCTAAGGTTTCTGTCGTAGCTCCAAAACAAGTTTGAAGGAGGGTATTGTCAAAAAGGTTTCCACTCATTGCTCCTTGAGCTGCGGTACCGGCTCCGACTTCAATGGCAACATACCCGTTTGAGGTTGCAGTATCGACGACATGATCTTCTTCATAAAGAAGACATGATTTATCATTATCATAAAGCTTGACGTTAATCGCCCTTGTAGCATTACTATCAGGGGTGACGCCATCAGGCTGAGTAAGAAGACCTTCCCAAGTAACGCCAAATGACCAGGCCGTAGATGGGAGGAGTAATATGAATAATACAATCTTTAAAGTCTTCATAGTTGATCCTATTTGTTACCCGTGCTCAGGTAAAAATTTGTGCTTTCTGAATATCTAAGTTTATCTACATTTGCTTTTCTGTTTTGTTTAAAGACATAACTTGTTGAAGTTGAGTCCGTTGTCTTCATTACAACTGCCGCCGTAGACTTTATGCTATAGCTAGTTGAGGTCGCTAGATTTCTTCCACCCATGGGAGAGAATTGAATCCCTGGAATAACGATAGGTACTGGGGCCTCTAAAAAGATAACTGAGTAACTTGCATTTGAATAAGTAACTGAGTCTGCTTCACCAGCTTCGATTCCTGAATTAAAGTCATATTCTCGAATAGACCCGCCGGCGCAAGAGGTATTCTTAAAAGCAGAAACATGAAGGCTTAAGAAATCAGCAAAGAGTCCACCTGTTGGAATATTTAAGACAGTATCTGTTTCTCCGCCAGCATTAACTGAATCATCAAAACAGCCGCTTGTTAAAGGGGCGCTTGGAACTGAGCCGAAAGTAGATAAAGAAACTTCGTAGGACTTAGTTCCAGAGAGGAGTCCATTACAATTTGAGTTTCCGTCTACGACTCCTGTTATATCAGAGCAATGAACTAGTCTAAGAGGTTTGAATTGATTGGCCACTTTGAAAGAAGGAGCTCCAAAGCTTCCATTTGAACAATTGGCATCAGATAGATTAAAGCTAACGACAGTATCTCCGCCATCTAAAGTGGCCGAAGTCTCTCCGCAGCGAAGAGTTCCGGTCATTGAAGTTACTCCATCCCAACCAAAAACATAAAAGTCCCAAGTTCCATTTGGAATAGGAAAGCTTAAACTATCGCTGGTTACGTTAATGGCGAAGTTCTCGGCCGTATCAGAGCGGCCATAAACCATAACCCCACCACTTAAGTTTGGATCACTGACTGCCCCTGCATAGATCTTAAAACTAGCAGAAGTTTTTTCTTTCGAAGCTTTTCCGCCGCAACCAATGAGGCAAATACTAATGAATAAAAGGAGGGAATATTTAAAAATCATCTACTTACTTCTCGGATAAAAGTTAAATAATTTTAGATGTTTAATAGTAAGTCGATTTCATTTCTCTTCATAATAACAGCTAGATAAGCTATACTTCTTCGCATATTCCTTTATACAAAAACTCAGGAATCTGGCATAGAGAGGCCTTTATGGATCATAGTTTTGTAAGTTGCTTAAAAGAGGTGGAGAAGAAACTAAAGCTCTACGGCAGAAAACCAAAGAAGTCGGCTGCTACCGCGGCCACTCCTGAGATCTATAATACAGAACTTGAGGTTTGGTTTCTCTCTACTCCGAAGCAGCGAGAACTTCATAAGAGAGGTTTTTCTTTTTCTAAAGAGCCTCATCATATTCAAAAAAGAATTTGGAAGTTTATCTGGGATAAGTCCAATGTCTTTGAAGTGAAGACTCAAAGCCTTTTTTATTATCAAAGCCGCCGTAGTGACGCTGACTTTGAAAGATACTTTACTGATCTTAAGGCCATGGTTGGAGGGATAGAAAACTGGGCGCACTCAGATGTTTATTCTGATTGCCTCTCTCGAATCTTAGAGTCTAATCCTAAAAAGGTTATGCCAACTTTAGAAAAATGGAATGAATCTAAGAACCCTTGGAAAAGAAGACAGTCCCTTGTTTCTCTTTTTTATTATCAAAGCATGAGAGAATCATATCCCTCAAAAACAAAGGTCTTTAAGTTCTTAAACGGGCTTATAAAGGATGAGCATTATTATGTTCAAAAGGGAGTGGGCTGGACTCTACGAGAGGCGATTCAAGTCTATCCTAAAGAGACCTATGCCTTTGTAGATAAACATTTAGAGGCTCTTTCAAGTATCGCTTTTACGACTGTGATGGAGAAAGTCCCCACCACTAAGAAAGATAAATATAAGGTTAAAAGATCCCGCGCCCGAGCTCTTGCACGGGCGGGGAAGACTAAAACGGTTAAGATTTAGGAAGTTTTGGAAGCTTTAGATCGGGGTACTTTTTAAAGTTTGGCTTTAAGTCAGGATTCTTCCGAGTCTCTTGAAGGCAAACTTGAATGGCCTTATCTAATTGAGCATCGACACCATTTAGAAAGTCTTTCGGTGTATTATCAATCTCTATATCAGGCTTAGTTCCATAGTTCTCAACATCAAAACCTACATCTTTAAACCAAAAACTAAACTCTGGTTGAGTGACAATGGTTCCATCATTTAAGCTGACCCTAGGCCAGATACCGATGACTCCACCCCAAGTTCTCTTACCAACAAGCTTTCCTAGCTTCATTAACTTAAAACTATGAGGAAAGATGTCGCCATCACTTCCGGCATGCTCGTTGGTTAAACAGACTAAGTTTCCTGGAGCGTACATTGGGTAAGGTTCAACTCCAAAGTAGCGGGTTGTATCAAAACCTACTTTCTTTTGCGCCAGAACTTTTAAGAGATGCTGGCTAATATGACCACCGCCATTATAGCGGATATCAATAACCAAACCTTCTTTATTAACTTCAGTTAAGAAGTTCCTATAGAATTCGCTATAGCCCCATGGTCCCATATCAGGAACATGAATATAACCAAGCTTACCTTTAGATTTTTTATGAACATACTCTTTGTTCTTATCAACCCATTGGCGATAAAGCATGGTGTGCTCATTGGACAAAGTCGTTGTTACGATAAACTCTTTATCTTCATAACCGGCTTTCGGTTTTTTACGACAAGCCGTTAGGTTTATCTTAATTCCAGCTTTTCCTAGGAGGGCTTCGTCTAGTGAAGTTGAAGAAGTAAAAGGCTGACCATCAAGGGCAAAGATGAGGTCTTTCTTTTTAAGGCCAACTTTCGGAGCATTTAAAGGTGAGTCTGCTCCTTTAATCCAAGAATCTCCAGAGTAGACTTCAGTTATTTCAAAAGCTTTTTCTTTTTCTATCCATTTGAATTTTCCCCCAAGATGTCCACTTCGAGAAGGGTAGGATTCTCTATGATAATCACCCATAAACTCATAAGAGTGAGAGGTTCCAAGCTCACCTTGCATTTCCCACATAAGATCTGAGAATTCAAAACGTGTGTGAACCTTATCAATTAGAGGAGCGTACCTTTTATAAACCTTTGTCCAATCGATCTTTGACATGTTCTTAACCCAGAAGTGTTCACGCTGAAGGACCCAACCTTCTTTGTACATCTGGCGCCATTCATTCTTTGGATCGACGCGGGCCTTGATCCTTTTAAGATCTACATACCCGTCTTTTCTATTATATCCATCTTCTTCAGTGGGACGCTGATCTGTTTTAATAACTCTAAGATCAGATCCTTCGTCATACATCATGTACTTCTTGCAACGAGAAGTTCTCATGGTCCAAACACCTGTATCGATCTGGAAACTCTTTCTCACTTTAAAATCGTAACCGCCTAGGTCATGTCCGCCGCCACTATCCCAAGAATCTCCATTTGGGTCTATCCCTTTAACAGGTTCCTTGAGCCAGTAGATCTTATCTTTAACAACCATTACATGGCGGTATCCACCAAGAGGAATGGGCAGGGGAACAATTCTATTGTCGATTCCTTCAAAATCAATCTCGACCTTGAGTTTTTCTTCCTCTTCTTTTTCTTTTTTCTTTTTTAACTCTTCTTTGGCGATAGCGGCCTTGGACTTCTTGGTTTTTGTCTTCTTTGTTTTTACTTCTTGATCTTCCTCTTCATCCTCTGATGCGCTCTCGTCGGGCTCAAAGTCTAAGTGAAGATCTAGAGGAGAGATACCATCATCCTTTAGAACGACTGCGTAAACTCTTGAAGCAAATGGAAATCCTAAGTCAAAATGAGTTTCGTTATAAACCGGGTGGAACTCTCTATTTCCAATAAAGTAGAGGTACTCACCAGTCGGGTCAAAATGAGGAGAACCATCGATAGAGACGGGAGTTATAAGGCTTCGAGCTTTCTTCGTTTTAGAATCATAGATCTTAATCCCAGTCTTTTCAAAACCAAGCTTTGACTCGTAGGCCAGCCACCTACCATCAGGAGACCAGTTAAGCCCTGCAAAATGAAAATGCTTATTATGATCGATCTTTGTGACCTTACCCGCCTTAGTGACTATATAGAGTTCACAGCGGTTATTACTAATGGCGATTTGGCTGCCATCAGGAGAGGCAACCATTTGGTAAACCTTTCCCCAGTCTGTCTTTGTGGCAATCTTTTTTGACTCAAGAGTGTCCATGTCAAAAAGAAAAAGCTCTTCTTCTCCCTCTGGCTCCATGCCAAAAGCAGCAAGGTGAAGCTCATCTTTTTTATCATTATAAAGATAAGTAGGTTTCTTATAACGAATGCCTTCATCTCCTAATCTCATAGGAGCCCCACTCCATGGAGGGAGTGAAAAGAGCTGACCACGTACGCAACAGGTTAACTCTTCTGCATCCTGCGCGAGGACATAGTCGTGGAGGTCTTCAACGGGAGAGACTGCTCTTGGAACACTTTGATCAAATGAACTTGGAACATGAAAGCTTAGGACTTCACCATTTCCAGCGCCTAAGTCTTTACTATAAAGTTCCCCGCCGCATTGATAGACAATTTCATCGCCGCTTACACTAAAAGAGCGAACATAGTATTCTTCTTGATCTGTATGCCGCTTAACTTGGTTTCCTTTTTCATCACAGCTGTAAATATTTCCAACTCCTTGATGATCAGAAATAAAATAGATTCTTTTAGCAATCCAAATAGGATTACAAAGATTAGTTTTTAATTTAGTTAAGATTTCTTTAAAATTATTAGTTCCCGTTTTATCCACCCAAAGAGTTCCGGCGGTTCCCCCGCGGTACCTTTTCCAACGAGCAGGGTTACCAAGGTTTCTACCAAGGAGTCTTGATTTCCCTGGTCCATATTTAAGAGTGGAAGCATGACCTAAGTTTAGTGGCTTTATAGCTTTTGACTTTATATCAACTTCGAAGAGAACTCTTTCACGTTGACTAAAAGTGCCGTGACTAGATTGTATGATTATTGTTTTTTCATTCTTAAAGCCAGAGATGACCACATCCCCATGAAAGCTTAAGCGCTCGGGCACTCCGCCAGAGGCTGGAATTATATAGAGGTCTCTTTGACCGGACACATTACTGGTATAGGCTATGGAAGAGCCTGAAGGGCTAAAGTGAGGATCACAAGCAATTCCTTTTCCTGAAGTTAAGCGAACCGCCATCTGGCAGTCCTTTGTCACTTTCCATAGATCGTCATCAGTAACAAAACAAACTTGCCCATTAGAGAGAGTTGGTTGTTTTAGGTAAGCGTTATTTTTCATAAGAAATCCTTAATAAGTTTTTACCTATTTTAGGCACTGATCATAGGCATGCAAGGGCTTTTGAGAGTAAAGATGTCATTGACAATAAGGGTCATATAGGAGAATTAGTCACATGCTTTATTTTGACCATGCCGCCTCAACTCCTTTGTGCCCCGAAGCACTTGAAACACTTCAAATAACCATGAAGGAAGACTACGCTAATCCGTCCGCGGCCCATAAATGGGGTAGGGAACTCAACCAAAAGACTCAAAAGATTCGTGAGGAAATTAAGGCCTCTCTAAAGGCGTCAAAAGACTCCCGTTTGATCTTTACTGGATCCGCCAGTGAGTCAAATAATAGCTTAATTAAAGGTCTAGGCTTGGCTTCAGGCGATAGACTATTAGTCTCTCTTGGAGATCATGCTAGTTTGGTTAATCCTTCTCTTAGTTTAAAAGAAAGTGGAGTTGAAATTGGTGAATTACCTCTCAATTCTGTTGGCGTTCCTGAAGTAGGACTTATAAAAGATGAAATGATGGTAGGGGTTAAGCTGGTTTTAATCAGTAGTGTTAACTCTCAAAGTGGTGGACTTCTTTGTGTTCAAAGTTTTGCCAAAGAATTTAAAGAACGTTTTTCAAAGGCTCACTTGCATGTAGATGCAGTACAGTCCTTTGCCAAGTTTCCCCTAGATTTAAGTTCAGGTGAAATTGATAGTGTTTCTTTATCCGCTCATAAAATGGGTGGACCAAAGGGAGTCGCAGCTCTTTGGGTAAATAAAGCATTGAGTTTAATTCCGTTACTACATGGTGGAAATCAAGAGTCTGATTTTCGTTCTTCAACAATCGCCTATCCTCTTATTGCAAGTTTTAGGTCCGCTGTAGAAGTAGCCTTCAAGGATCGTTCTCAAAATTTAGAAAAAGTCTTAAAGCTTAGAGATCAATTAGTCGTTGGAATTAAAGGCATTGACTCTTCAATTGAATTTCCTTTTGCAATGGATAAGTGCTCACCCTATATAACCTCCTTACTTTGGAATGGGATTAGTTCTGATATTGTCTTAAGAGCCTTAGAAGAGAGGGATATTGCTGTTGCCAGTACATCGGCTTGTAGCTCAAAGATAAAAGGGGAGAACCCTACAATGAAGGCCCTTGGTTTACCTGTTAGTAAGCATAAATTTGTTCTTAGGCTCTCTCTTGGAAAGACAACAAGTGCTTTAGAGATAGAGAAGTTTTTAAGTGTTTTTAAAGAAGTTCATAGTGAACTTAAAATGTTCGTAAAGAGGTAATTTTGGCTAAGCAATCCCTTCTCATAAATGTAGACGAACTTTGGCTAAAAGGTGGCAATCGTCCACGCTTAATGAAGGAACTTAAGAATCATATAAAGGAACTCTTTAAGTCATTTGAATTTCCAACGATCTTTGAAAATGTAAACCAACGTTTTGTAGTTAATACTCAATCTGAAATTAGTAATGAGCTTTTAGAGGCCTTACAGAAAGTTCCAGGGATCTATTCGATTATCCCTGCTTCTTTAATGGAGAAGGATCATGAGCTCTCAGATATTTGGGAAGCCGTAGATAAAGAAGTTGAGACTTGGTTTGATGGATCAGATGAACTCGTTACCTTCAAAGTTGAAGGGCATAGAACAGATAAGCAGTTTCCAAAGAACAGTATGGAGATTGAAAGACTAGTGGGCGCCTATTGTCTTACTAAGTACGACGGAAAATTGAAGGTCAATGTTCATAAACCTAAGCACCGACTAGATATAAAAGTTTTAAGAGATTCAATTGCTGTTTCTTCGCGAAAGATAATTGGTCTTGGAGGCCTTCCATGGGGAACAAGTGGTCATCTTATCACTATGCTCTCTGGTGGATTTGACTCACCTGTAGCCTCTTATTTAATGGCGAAAAGAGGGTGTAAGCAGAGCTTTATTTTCTTCTACGCCTATCCTTTTGTAGGAGACGAAGTAAAAGAGAAGATCTTAAAGCTAACAAGTATTCTTGGAACCTTTCAAGCTTTTAGTAAGCTCTATATAGTTCCCTTTGGTGACGTGCAAAAAAAGGTGAGTGGGATCTGTGAAGAGAGCTACCGCACAATTCTTTTCAGAAAGATGATGGTAGAGACTTCAAATATCTTGGCCGATAGAGTTAAGGCCAGTGCACTTTTAACAGGTGACGCTCTTGGGCAAGTTTCAAGTCAGACCATAGGTAATATCTCAATTATTGATGCTAGTTCAAAGAGGCCAATCTTTAGACCTCTTCTTGGATTAAATAAAAGAGACATCATTAAATTATCCGAGCAAATCGGTACTCATGATACTTCCGTTATTCCTCACGATGACGCTTGTAGTTTATTTGCTCCAAAGAGTCCGGTACTTAACCCTGACAAAAGATATTGGCACCGCTTTGAAAGCGAGAATGATCTAACGGCTTTATTAACCGAAGCTTTAGATAAAGCCGAAGTCTTTCAGGTCAGTATTCGCGGTGAGTTGACGAAAGTCTGACAAAAACCTACCAGAAAATCACAAGGTCCTATTAATTCACCCTTTTGTACCACCCGAGAAGGTATTACAATAGAGAAGCTCTCTATTGGGGCGGAATTTAATTTGGAGAATTTAAAAATGAAACTTATCAGCCTAAGTCTAATGTCATTAATCTTTTCGCTTTCTGTTTTTGCTAAAGATGGTGTTGGCGAAAGAAATTTAAAGCGCGAGCGAGTGATTGGGAAGATTGTCAAAAATGCCCTTGAAACTTATCACTATAAAGACTTAAAAATTAATGATGAACTATCTAAGAAAGCACTTAAAGAGTTTCTTAAGAAGATGGACTACTCTAAGCAATTCCTATTAGCAGAAGACGTTAAGGCCTTAAAGAAATATGAGCTTGAGCTCGATGATGAGATGATCTCTGGAGATCATAAACTTCTTAACGAAGCGGTGAAAATTTCCCGTAAAAGAATCAAGATGGCAGATGCTCTAAGAATAAAGTTCTTTAAGTCTCAATTCTCTTTTGATGCTGATGAGTACTTACAATATGACCCTGATAAAAGAGATTGGCTAAAGAATGAGAAGGCTTTTGAAGACTACTGGAGAAAGGTTTATAAGCAGCAAGTTCTCGGCCGTTATACGCAGTACTTAGAAACTAAGAAAGACTCCAAAGACCCAAAAAAGATTGCTGAGAAGGCTAAAGAAGATAAAAAAAATAAAAAGAAGAAAAAGAAAAAAGTTACTAAGTCAAAAGAGAAGGCTGTTGAAGATATGACTGATGCTGAGCTTTTAAAGAAGGCCCATGCAACAGTTGATAAGAAATACAAAAGGTACTTTAGTAGAATTCTTAAAGAAGATAGAAATGATAACTTAGAAAAGTTTTTTAATGCTATCACAATGGTTTTTGATCCTCATACAAACTACCTTCCACCAAAAAGAAAAGAAGACTTTGATATTGATATCTCTGGGCAACTAGAGGGGATTGGAGCAGTTCTACAAGAAGATGGTCCTTATATTAAGGTTGTTAAAATTGTCCCTGGCGGAGCTGCTTGGAGACAAAAAGGTCTTGAAGTGGATGATGTTATCTTAGGTGTGGCTCAAGGAGACGGAGAAGTCGTCGATCTTGTCGATATGAGAGTAGATGATGCTGTTAGATATATTAGAGGTAAAAAAGGAACTGAAGTTAGGTTAACAGTAAAGAAGCCTGATACTTCACAAAAAGTGATTCCTATTATTAGAGATAAAGTACAAATTGATGCTTCTTATGCAAGAGGTTCGGTTATTAAGCATAAGAACTTTGATTTTAAGGTTGGTTATATTCACCTTCCAAAATTCTATAGAGACTTTGGATCTAGTGATAAAGATAGAAACTGTACTGAAGACGTAAGAAAAGAAATTGTTCGTTTAAAAGCAGCTGGTGTAAACGCTATGATCTTAGACCTTCGAGGTAATGGTGGTGGAGCCCTAGAAGATGCTAGAAAGATGTCAGGACTCTTTATTAAGAAAGGTCCGATTGTTCAGATTAAAAGTCATACCGGTCAAATTGAGACTCTTAGTGATACAGACCCTGAAGTTCAATATGGCGGACCACTTATTGTCATGACTAACCGTTTTAGTGCATCAGCCTCAGAGATTCTAGCTGGAGCTCTTCAAGATTATGGAAGAGCTATTATTGTTGGAGGGGAGCATAGTCACGGTAAAGGAACTGTTCAAGCGGTTCTTGACCTAAATAGAGCACCTCTTATTTCAATGTTTGGAAAAAGTATGGGAGCTCTAAAAGTAACGATCCAAAAGTTTTATAGAATTACGGGAGCTTCGACGCAGTTTAAAGGAGTGACTCCAGATATTATTCTTCCGGATCCAATGGCCTATACAAAATCTAGAGAGCAAGACTTAGATAATGCTCTTCCTTGGGATCAAGTTAAACCTAAGAAATTTTCACCTTGGAAAATGGAATTCAATCTTCCTCTTTTAAAGAAAAGAAGTGCTAAAAGAGTTAAGAATGATAAGCGTTTTCAAAAGATACAAAAGAGTGTTGATTATTATACGAAGAGAAGAGAGGACACATCATTGACTCTGAATCTTAAAAAACTTCAACAAGAAGATATTGAAAGTAAAAAGATCATTGAGAAGTTAAAGCTAGGGGATGAGAATAAAGAAATTCTTGTTTCTGACTTTGAAGCTTCAATTAAGTCTCATCAGAAGATTAGAAAAGGAGATGAGGCTCAATGGAAAAAAGACTTTGAACAAAGAAAAGAAGATTGGGTAAAAGCACTTCAATCAGATCCAACTCTAGAAGAAGGTCTCTATATCATTGATGATATGCTTCGTACTAAAGCTGGAAAAAAACTAAGCATGGTTAAATAACATGGAAGATTTAATTGATAATTCTCATATGCAAGAGATTCTAGATAAACTAGAAAACTTAGAAGATGAGAAATTGGCAACAGACTTGTTAAGAGAATTCAATGATAAAACAATGACTTTAGGTAAGCTTATTATGAATTTAGATAAGAACTTATCGAGTGAAGAATGGAAAGAGCAATGCTCCAAGGCCAAAGCTGCTGTGGATGAAGTTCTTCAAAAAATAAAGGATTTGTAATGTCTGAAGATAATGAAGGTGAAAACGACTGGGATTTTAAGATAGAAGGCGTTAAAACTGAATCAGAAAACTCTGAAAGGATCGCTCGTAAAGAGAGGTTAGCGAAGAAGTTGAATCAAGAAGAAGCAAAAAGAGACGCTCAAAAAGATCTAGCAGGTACTCGTAAACCTAAAAAAATGAAACTAGGCGAGTCTTCACAAGCTTCAAAAAGGTCTCGATCTAAAGTAGCGGCAGATATGAGAAAGGCAGAAATGCTTGATTTTAGTGACTTAATAGCAAGTCCTGTAAAACGGGCCATGGCCTTCTTTATAGACGCTGCCATCTTTATGGGAATATATTTAGCTGCCAGTTCTCAGTGGGAAACTGTTGAACTTTTTTCATTAAATTTTTTAAGAGACGCTCAGGTTAATCAACCATTAGAGCCGGAGGTCTTCCGAATCGTCGTTATGTCTATTGTTGCTTTTATCGCTTACTTTGTTGTCTTGGCCTTACCAGTATTATTTAGTCATAAGAGTTGGGGAAAATCGATTATAGGTTTAAGTATTCAGTCTTCAGACGAAGAAAAAAGCTTAGGCTTTTCTCATATAATCTTTAGAGAGTTCATCGCTAAACCCATCTCCATCGGGACGGTTATAGGACCATTGATTCTTTTATTTAATTCAGATAAACGTTCCTTGCATGATCTTGTGGCAGGAACAGTTGTTATGGATGATAGGATCGAAAAGAGTGCTTAGTTAACAATCAGGCTTTGCATAAAGTCTGATTGACTAGAGACCGCTGAAAGAGCTGTTTCTTTAGTGATCGATCCACTTTCGTATAACTCCATAATATTTTGATCAAAGCTTTGAGAGCCATTTCCACCTTTGCCTCGGCCTTCTCTAATAATCTGAGGAATTCGGCTAATGCTCTCTTCACCCTTAATACATTCTTTAATACCAGGACTTGTCACCATGATCTCTTGAGCGATAACAACTCCTGTTCCATCCGCATTCTTAAGCATACGCTGACTAATAGTGGCGTAGAGGTTCTCTGCAAGTCTTTTTCTAACCTCAGTTTGCTCCTCAGGTGGAAACATTGAGATAAGCCGTCCAATACTAGTGATGGCATCAGTTGTATGAATAGTAGAGAAAACAATATGACCAGTCTCAGCTGCTTTTAGGGCAATCTGGACTGTTTCTATATCTCTCATCTCTCCAATAAGAATCACATCCGGGTCCTGTCTTAAGGCTCCTCGAAGTGCGCTAGCAAAGTCTTTTGTATCTTTTCCAATTTCTCTCTGGCTAACTCTTGCTGTTTTTTGAGGGTGTAGGTATTCCACAGGATCCTCAACGGTAATTATATGGCAGGCCCTATTAGTGTTTATATAATCAATCATGCCGGCCAAAGTCGTCGACTTACCTGAACCGGTTGCGCCAGTCACTAAGACTAAGCCCCGCTGTTGCTGAGCTATATGCATAAGAACTTTAGGAAGTCCAAGAGACTCAAGGGTAGGTATGCTTTCTTTTACAATCCTTAGGATGAGTCCTATCTTTCTATTAAACCTAAAGAAATTAAACCTGATTCGACAGAGACCAGGAATGGCAAAACCCCCGTCATATTCAGTTAATGATCCTAGGTTTTCGAGGACTTCTTTCTTATGAAGGATGATCTTAGAAACTTCTTTCATATCTTCAGCGCTAAGAGGATTAGTTTTAACAGGGACTAAATCTCCTCGAATTCTAAGACATGGAACTTCACCTGATCTTATATGAATATCACTAGCACCATGCTGAACAGCAAGTTGAACGAGGTTAATCAAGTTGGTTTTATTAAAAGGCATCCTATCCTCTCTTGAATTATTTGTTTTTTAGTTTAGCACTATTTAAGGCCATAAAGGCATTCTTTATTCTATACTCGCGAACCCAAGCCTCTGTTAAGCAGGCATGGCCTCCAAGGCCCCATCCTTCTCCCCATGAGTTAGCGCTTAGGAAACAAAGTCTTCCTTCCCCGCGCTTTACAAGTTCGGGTGGCAATTTAATATAGCCTATTAAAAGGAGGGCATGGCCATTGGCATGCTCATCTAAGGCTCCTTTTGTTTTTGAATTCATTAAAGTAACAAGACCATTGTTTTGATAAAAGTTGCTTGATAATTTAAAGCCAGCGACAACGGGTTGATTTCTTTTTAAGGCCAATAAAACTTGATCTAGGTCTTCCACTTTATCAAAGCCATTTACTTTTACGCTTCCTTGCTGGCATCCCATCTTAAGAGGAAGGTGAGTTTGGTTATTAGGCCTATCATTTTTAGAGTAGGGGCATGAACTCTCTAGAGGAATATCCTCAAAGGGAGAAGAGTTAGATTCTTTAAAAGGTTTAGAGACCCATGAGCCTCTATTGCGACAAGGACTCGATTGGCACTTTGGTTTTGCTAGCCAGTAAAGATACTGCTCTGATAGATCCCTTTTTACTTTATGCGCCATCAATAAAGTTTCGATCGCCCTGACTCCTGCAAAAGCGGCGCAGGTAGGTCTTTTCCCTTGGTTGCGGATAGGTAAGTCTAAGGCTCCTGGAATGACGTAGAACTTATCTTTCATTGGAGCAGTAACTAGTTTCTTAAGCTTTGAAGGGGAGAGGGGAATTCCCCCCGCTTCTAAATTAAACTGAGCTTCTTTAAAGTCTTTAAGTTGAGAGAGGAATTTTTTTTGTTGATCTCTCCAGCCTGAAAGAGTCTTCTGCCTTTGAGTCTTCCAGGTTGTTAAAGTTTGTGAATTCTCTTTTTTTAACTTACTAAGTCCGGCTAGGTATTCTTCTTTTAAGCCTTTTGGTTTTGAGGAATCTTTCTCAACCTTCTTAAGCTGCTTTTTAGAATTTAATCTTTCTCTATTTTTTCGAAGCATTTCTTGAACCGCTAAATGTCCTTTAGAGAGTTCAGGCTTCTTAACAACTTTCTTACTTGGAAGGGGCAGCGGTGTAGGGGCTGGCTCTGGTCTTGGTGTTGGGCGAAGGGTAAGCTTCTCTTTAGGCTGAAAACTTGGAGTTTTTTCAATGGGCCAGCCTAGGTTCTCCCAGATACTACCGATCACAATATTACCGTGAATCGAGAGCTCTCGCGGCGTAACAGAATGGGAATCATAAGGTGAGCCAAGGGCTAACTGAGAGAATGCTAATAAAAAGAGGGACAATTTCATAGTTAGTATTCTATCCAATTGCCACCCAATTTGAGAACTTGTACTCTAATAATAGATGAAAAATAAAGTTCTCATAATAAGACTTTCTAGCTTTGGTGATATTGTTCAGTGCATGGCTGTTCTTGACTCACTTACTCAAGAACCTCTTAACGCGGAAGTTGACTGGCTCGCAAGACAAGACCTTGCAGAGGTACCAGCGCTTTCTTCTAGAGTAAATAGGGTTTGGTCCTTTAACCGCAAGGAAGGACTCTTGGGTTGGATTAGGCTTGCTCTCAAGCTGCGTAGTGAATCTTATACCCATGTTTATGATGCGCATAGTTCACTTAGGTCGAGGATCCTCTGTTTTATCCTTAGGCCCTTTGGCATAGGTCCTAAGTTCACAAGAAGAAGCAAAGAGAGGATCAAGAGGATACTTCTTTTTAAGTTCCGCGTTAATAAATTCCCGAAGCCTTTTAAAGGGATGATCTCTTATCACGAGCCACTAGAAGCTTTTGGAATTAAGCCTAAGAAAAGTTTTAGAGATAGCTTTTCCATTGATGAGCCTATTCCTTATGAAGGAATTCTCTTGGCCCCTTCAGCTGCTTGGGAGATGAAGCGCTGGCCTATGGAGCACTTTAAGAAACTCATCGAAATAATGGATGATAAGAAGTTTCTTATTCTTGGAGGCCCTGGAGATGATTTTTGCCAGGAGCTTGAAGACCTAGATCCCGAAAGAGTGATTAACTTAGCGGGGAAGTTAACTTACAAAGAATCATGTCAACTAGTGGCCCAGTCTACACTTCTTATTTCTGGTGATACGGGAATGATTCACGTGGCTGATCTATTGGGAGTTAATGGAATCTCCCTAGTAGGGCCAACAGCTTTTGGTTTTGCCACGAACAACAATATTAAGACTCTAGAGATAGATCTAGAATGCAGGCCTTGCACAAAAGATGGGCGCGGTGATTGTAGCCAATCTGTTTATAAAAAATGCTTAGTCGACATCACTCCTGAGTTAGTGGCAAAGACAGCTAACTCTTTTTAGGTTTAGACTTAACAATATCCTTTCTCATTTTCCAAAGAAGATGACTTATAAAAGGTCGGCGCTTCTCTTTCGTCGCTACCATGAGAAGTTTTGTGATCTTTAGGTTCTCTGGGTCAGAGAAGAGAAGGATCAAAAGCTCCTTAATATAATCGGTGCTAAGAGTAATATAATTATCAGTTCCGATTCCTAAGTTAACCCCTTTTTTCTCCCACCAAGAAAAGGGATGATCTTTGTAATCAGGAAACATTCCTGTGAGTTTTAAATTTGAAGAAGGAAGGGCGACTAAGGATACTTTCTTGTGGATCATCCTATTGAGTACATCGTGTTGGTAATGCTCGATCTCTCTTGCTGTATGAAACTTCGTTTTAATAAAGCTAGTCTCTTCATCTTCGTTAATGGCCTCACCATTTAAGATCTTTTCTTTCACTCGAGGGTCATGCCATTCCATATCATCAAGCTCATCATAAAGTTGGCTTTGAGTATCTGGCCCCTTGCCCATCCTATTAAGCTCCATGGCCTTTTGATAGATACGGTGAAAATAATAATTAGGGTTAACACCAAGGCTAAGCCCATGTTCAAGAGTGTCTATATGCCAAATGTTCATAGCATTATCGACTGATTGAACTCCTTTTCTAAGCACTTTCCAGGTTTCACCGTGGTGAGAGCGGATCCTAAAACCGCCATATTGGAGGCGGCGAAGTCCTGTTCTCATTTCTTCAAAGTGAGCTTTTCTATAAAGTTCTTTCTCATCCCCAACAGTATCTACTTCTTTTAAATGTGCTTCTAGGTAAGGATATTTTTCTAAAAGGCCTATAATAGAATTAACCTGTTGGTTAAAATGCTCTTTCTTAGATTTATGTTTTCCTGAATCATAGAAGTCTGCTTCTTTTCTAAAGCTGGGACTTAAAACAAAGTCAAAAGTTGGAACTTCTTTTTGATACTTTGAAAAACCTTCATAAAGCCCTAAGACGACATCTTCTTCACTTACTTCAGTTGTACCAGGGATCTGTTCTGAGCTGATGCCTGAACTTCTAGAAAGGGTGAACTTTAAGCGTATCTTACCGATATTATATTTTTGATTAAGCTCCGAAGCCATATGATAGGCTGCATCTACATGGGCCTGTTTATCTATTAAGATTAGTTTTGGTAGGAAAAGGATCTTTAAGTAAGTCTTAAACTGCTCACCTTCTTTGAGGCGAATAAGATAATCGACATCTTGAACACTTGTAATAGGCCAAGCATCATTTCCATAAACTTCAACGATCTTTTTCTTATAGATCTCTTTTTGAGGACCTTCTATAAGCTTCTTAAGTTTGGGGTAGATGAACTCAGCACTTAGAGAACCTGTTAGGTGAATATGCTCTTCATGATAAGAGATAGGAAAGAGTTTAAAGAACTCTCTAAAAGCTTGTGAGACCGGATGATCTAGGAGCTTCTCAATAGGTACTTCATTAATATGAAACATGGCCAAGAGCTGGATGAACTCATCAACATTCTTTAAGACCAGAGGGTTTTTTCGAGAGATAGGGCTATAGGAGAGTAGCTCGAGAGTATTACTTAGACTAATTCCATTTGTTTCAGAAATTATATGAATAAGCTCGCGCTCCATATCTTCCACTAGTTGTTCTTCAGACTTTGGCATTTAAGCTTCCTTATTTTTTTATTAATTCATAAGCAGATTGTATTCTTGTAAAATTCTCATGGGCTATCTCTTCAAAGGCCTTAGGGATCCCCTTACTGGCAAGTCGGTCGGGGTGCTTTAGCATGGAGATCTTCTTATAGGCCTTCTTTATTTGATCAGCTGTAGCATCTTCTTTTAAACCAAAAAGGCTAAGAGCTCCTTTGATATCATTCTTTCCTTTTAAATCAGGAAGGGGAGAGAGGCTGTGATAAAGATGAGCCTCTGAAGAGATAAGCTCTATCAATTCTTTTATATTGATAAAGTATTTTTTATTTGTTGAGACCAAGGTCTTATTGATTAAGTTTTCTCTCATTGGAATATCCCAAAATGAAAAGGCATCCTTTGCTTCTAAGAGAGAAGGGTAGATCTTTTGCTCATTCATTCCCTGAGTCTTAGCGAGTAAGGTCGCCACTGCTTTAGATAATGAAGAAGCCGAAATTCGTAACTTTCTAGAAACGGCCTTCGTAATCTCTGGGGTATATTCATCTGGGCAGGCCAGGGATTGAAGAAAGGTTTTTACGATGATGAGTTCGACTAGTTCTTCGTAGGAGGGTAGGTTCTTTGTCACTCTTGAAATAGGAATCTCTCTTTTGATAAGATTCTTTAAATTATTGATGAAGATTCTTTGTCCAGGAGCTGTTCCAAATTTCTTATTAAACTTTTGCCTAATTTCATTGATGGCTGGGCCTTCACCCCATTGAAGGCTTTCAAATAAAGTGCAGACCTTTATCATCTCCATTTTTTCATCTTCATCTTCAGTATTGTCTTTTCTATCTAAGTAACGAAGCTCAACCTCTGATCGGTTTGATTTCTTCGCATCAATGCCAGCGGCTAAAGCATTATTATTCACAGGTCCGGAAGAACTGTTCTCGCCCTTTCTTAACAGGGCTTCTTTATGGGCAATCATTGCCTCAAGATTAGTACTTCCTACGCCCTTCTTTTTATTATCTTTATAAGGGCTAAAGATAGACATCACTATGGGAGCAAAGAGTTTGGCTAAGAAAATGGTAACCAATCCTATTACGACGGCATTAATAATATGTTCAGTAGGAAAGCTCATTTCATTTCATTCAGTTTAGAGGTATTATGTAGCTATATTCTAACAATTTATTATCAAAGAAAAAACATGCTTAATTGGTCTATAGAAAAAATTGAATTACCCTTGAGATATACTTGGAAGATTGCTCATGGGAGCACTAATAAAAAGGTTCAGTACTTTGTCAATATAGAGTGCGATGGGCTTAAGGGAAAAGGAGAGGTCTCTCTGAGTACCCGACTCCAAGACTCGGCTAGCGAGATTGAAAAAGGTTTTAACAAGTTCCTCGAAAAGGAACCTCAAAACCTTTTAACTATCGAAGCTCTACTAAGCGCGCTTGGCTCTCTTGATATTCCAAACTGTTTAAGGTTTGGAATTGAATCAGCCTTTGTGCATTACCTCGCTGTCTTAAGTGATAAGAGTGTTCATCAAATTCTCGGACTCAATACTTTAAACACAGTTAACACAGGCTACTCACTACCCATCCTAGAGGTAGGGGAGATCAAAGGCTTTATTAATGATCACTCTCTAGATCGCTTTCACGCCTTAAAGATAAAGGTCGACCAAGATAATGCGGTTGAAAAGGTTTTAGAACTTAATAAGAACTTTCGCGGAAATATTCGAATCGATGCTAATGAAAGCTTTAAAGATGCTGATTCAGTTATTCAATTTATTGAAAAACTAGGACCTAACTTACCCATCGAGTTCTTAGAGCAACCCATGCCTGCTTCAAATCATGATGATTATCTTTATTTATTTGATAAAGCTGAAGTCGATATCATGGGAGATGAATCAATAACGGATACAGATATTACTGAGTATCACGCAGAAAGATTCCACGCTATTAATATCAAGCTGCAAAAAGCTGGTGGTTATCTAAAGGCCATGAAGCAAATAAGAGATGCTAGAGAACTTGGAATCAAGACGATGCTCGGATGCATGATTGAATCGACCTTAGGTATCTCAAGCGCATTGAATCTCGCATTCGGTGTTGATTACTTTGATTTGGATTCATTTCTGTTTTTGGAAAAAGATCCCTTTGGACTTGTGACAGAAGAGAAGGGACGCCTCTTCTATTCTTTTATGCATTAGAAGAATAATCTAAACTTTAAATTGTATCTAGTATAAGAAGGGGAGTTGATCCCTTTTACGATTCGTTGAACACTAGGTGAAATAGATACTGGTGCCCAGAACTTTCCTCTCTTAAAGAGGTTAACAGTTGAA
Organism: uncultured Halobacteriovorax sp.; assembly: GCA_913061265.1. Classification (GTDB taxonomy): domain Bacteria; phylum Bdellovibrionota; class Bacteriovoracia; order Bacteriovoracales; family Bacteriovoracaceae. Next base: position 19,288 of record CAJXVS010000010.1, read on the forward strand.
AAATCAAGCCCTCCAAGAAGGGTATGTGTTTCAATCATTGTATCGAGGGCCAAAGCATCATTGGCGTATGTATTGCTAGAGCTATATTTACTTTGTCCTTGATGAGAATAAATATAACCACCAAAGATCGTTAACCAATCATTTGGAAAGAAACTTCCTTGAAGGTTAAAATCAATCTTATTTCCAAGTTTCTCAGTAAAGTCACCTTTTGTTAAACCAATAGGGATCCCAGGAGTATCGGGAATCCTGAGGTTCTTCTCAGTCGGCAATTGATAGGTATAACGGATAAAAGAATCGAAACCAAAGTAGTATCTAGGAATAACAAACCCACCACCGAATTCACCAAAGATATCTGTTTGACCATCACCAAAACCAAAGTCTTGGATAATGTCTGGATCATCTTCTCTACCAGTTGGAAGATTCATCCCACCAACCATCATAAGACCTGAGTAATCCCATTCAGCTATTCGGTACATCAGACCAATCTCAGTATCTCCCATGCCTTTAGCTTTCCAGCTGCCAACAGGTTTATAACCGTACATATTAACCATCACTCCTTGGAGGAGCTCTCCAGTAGCGTCTGGAAGTTGTCCAGTTAGTTGTCCAAGAATTCTTCCAGTATCAGAATCCCCGGCGTCTCTCTCTAAGATCGAAGCGACTTTGGCGTGATTGTTTCCTCTTGTTCTTCTTATATCGAGATTGACCTCAGCATCAAAGATGGGAAAGCCAAAGTAAGCTGTAATTTTATCCGTGATACCAATTCCGCCCCCAACAACTTGAACGTCAACATTAGCGCTGCCTTCTGCCTGATACTCGCCGAAGCTAAACTCATCATGGGCCTCAGGAGAGAGGGCCTTTAGTTCATCAAAATAAACCTTAGTGGCCGTATTAAGAGAGGCTAAGATTTCAGCATTTAAGTTCTCATTGAAGTAGATATCTTCTTTGACGCCTTTATTATTATAGAGGCTGCCTATATCGCTGGTGAAGATATGACGAAACTCAAAAGCGCGAACTCCCTTAGGTAAGGTCGAATAATAACCAGCTAGGGCATTGCTCGCGAAGAACGTGAATATGAGGATCTGTAATAGGTTACGCACGGCGATAATATGCCTTAGTTTTGGATTTTTTTAAACCATTGCTTCTCTCTTGAGAACTTATTACAGGACATTACTTAAGTCATAGAAATTACTATGTTATAGCCATTTCAAAGGCTTATGAATTTGAAGGAATAATTTTCAAATCGCGTAGCGTTAGAGATGGAAATTATGTATACAGTCCAAGCATGAAAAAAGCGTTTTCTATCCTCCTATTTCTATCGGTCATTATGGGATGCTCCAAAGAGAGTATTACACCGGCCTTTAGCCCCAAAACATTGGGGCAGCAGCAGACTTCTCAGTTTGGTCACGAGGCGATTCAGATCTCTCTATCTATAGAAGACTTAGAAGTGGATGAGTTCGGTGGAGAGATTGGTAATGTGCCGGTTGTGGGCTCTGTGTTTCAAAGGCTTGCAGGAATGTTTGCGGACATCTCTATTGATGATGAAAATGGAACTGAAGTTGTTATCGAACCCACCTATTTTGAGTTAGCTGAATTAGAGCAAATTGATTTTAATTATATTAAAGGCGTAGGACTTGATAAGGTTCATCTAAGAGTAGGGAACGATGATATTGATGGGGCCAGCCTCTCTTTTATCAAAAGGATTGAAGTTTATATCAATGTTGATCCAGTGATTCCTGATAGAGATGAAACTGAAGAGAATGAAACTGAAGATACCGGTGGTACTATTCGCCCTAGTGAAGAAGAGGAAGAAGAGATCATCATCAAAGACGATACAGAGGATCTTCCTTGGTATCATACTAAAAGTGTTAAATCCGTTGTCAGAGATGACTACGTAACAAGCTTTGATAAAGAAAATAGTGAAGAGGACCTCTCTAGCGATAGCATCTTGGCCCTGACTTACGATAAAGACAGAGATACTTTAGGCTGCTTTTCAAAGTGCCTTGATATGCGTGTTCAGCCAGTTGATTGGAGGAAGGTTTTAATCAAGGCCAGAAGTTTTTCTATAGAAATCAAGCTAGTAGTTGACTCAGTTCCTAAGGCAAAACTAGAGCTTGGTGGAGAGATCAAGTTTAGCGTAATCGTGAACCCTGGTTTCTAAGAATTCCTTTTTAATTTCAATAAATTATCACTAATAAAAGCGGGTCTTTTTACCCCCTTGAGTGCCTAGCGTGGGACTGTAGACTGGAAGATATATTTAATCCTTCTAGGAGTTACAGTTGAGAAAATCGATCAGTCTAATAAGCATTCTTTTATTTCTAGTGAGTTGCTCTTCTATTTCGCCACTGCGGCCCGATAATTTAGAACTACCAGAATTAAGCTCTGAAGATACTAAGATTGATGGACGCTTTAAAACTAAGATTGAGTTACTAACCACTGAAACTAGCGAACTTAAAAGTTTAAGAACGGTTCCAAAGCGAAATCCTCTTCTTAAAAAAGAAGAAATAATCCCAACACCTATTATTCCCATCACAACGGGCTCAAAGGTTTTTGATCTTAAGTACCCAGAGAAGCTTTATAAGTTTTGGATGAAGTACTATCTCAAAAGAGATAAGGCCCGCCTTCAAAGGCATATGAATAGAGGGCATAAAGTTGAAACAATTGTTAAAGAAACTTTTAAAAAACATAATCTTCCAGAAGAGCTTTTTTATGTAGGCCTTATTGAAAGTGGTTATAACGAAAAAATTGCTAGTCACGCTAATGCCGTTGGTCCTTGGCAGTTTATTAAAGGAACAGCAACGAGATATGGTCTTAGGGTAGATCGTTATGTTGATGAAAGATTTAATATCGTCAAAGCAACTGAAGCATCTGCTCAGTACTTTAAAGATCTTTACAATATCTTTGGTTCTTGGGAACTGGCCCTGTGTGCTTATAATGCAGGTGAATATAGAATTATCAATGCTATTAGAAGAGGAAACTCTAGAGACTATAGAGTTTTAGTTAAGAAAAAACTTCTTCCTAAAGAAACTATTTACTATGTGCCAAAAGTAATGGCCGCTAAAAAAATATATGAAAGTAGAAGGCATTATGGGTTTCATAAGCCTCAAAAAAGAAATAATCCTTTTGCTAACGTGGCGGAATCAAAGTTCACTTCATCATTTAGTTTGAAGAAAGTCGCTAAGAAGATCGGAGTTTCTTATACAAAGCTAAAAACTATCAACCCAGATGTGAAAACAGGTTGGGTTCATTTAAAAAGAGGCAGGAATCATAAGTTAATTATTCCAAGCAACCTTGAAGCGAAGACTGATAGAGTGGCCATAAGTCACAGAGAGAAAAGATCAGCCTCTAAGAATAGAAAACTCGCTAGCCTAGAGAAGAAAATAAGTAAGGCTAAAAGAAGAGCTAGTACTAAATCAGCAGCCTATCGAGTTCAAAGAGGAGATAACCTCTCTAAGATTTCAAGGCTCTTTAATACAAAGATCTCAATGATTAAGAGGGCCAATGGGCTTAAAAGCTCAAGGGTGATGGTTGGTCAGCGCTTAAAGATTCCTGGGCTTGTAGCCGAGACTTATACGGTCAGAAAAGGGGATAACTTAGGCGGTATCGCTAGGCGTTTTAAGACTAGTATAGCTAGTATAAAGGGTCTCAATGGTCTTAAGAATTCAAGGATTTACCCTAAACAAAAGATACAAATTCCAAGTAATAGTTAAAATAACGAACCGTATAAAACGCGACGTGTTTTAAAGAAGGCTTTACTCTTAAAGGCCCGTGGCTAGAAGCTACGGGTAAGAAGTGCTAGATTAAGAGGCTGTCATTTTATTTTTTAACTAGGTGTCGTATTGAAAATCGGTTTTGATGCAAAAAGAATCTTTCACAACTCAAGAGGTCTTGGAAATTATTCAAGAACCTTAGTGGAGAGTTTAAAGAAGTATTATCCCGATAATGATCTCTTTCTTTATACCCCGCCGATCAAAGATAAATCATCCCTTGATTATGTTAGAAGATTTGATCGAGTCAAAGTAAGAACTCCTGAAACATCAATTTCAAAAACCTTTAGCAGTCTTTGGCGCTCAATGTTTTTATCAAAAGTCTTAAAAGAAGATAAGCTTGATATCTATCACGGCCTCTCTCACGAGCTGCCTCCAGGAATAGAGAAGCTTAATATTAAAACTGTGGTCACCATTCACGACCTGATCTTTTTGAGATACCCAGAGCAGTTTCCTTGGATTGATAGGCAAGTCTATTTGAAAAAGTTTAAGCACGCCTGCGAGGTTTCAACTAAGATTGTCGCTATATGCGAACAAACAAAGTCAGACTTGATTGAATTTCTGGGTGTTCCAGAATCTAAGATCCAAGTGCTCTATCAAGCATGCCATCAAAACTATTATGAGCCTTGGAGTGAAGCTGAAATCGAAAGAGTGAGAAATAAGTTTTCACTTTCAAGAAAATTCATCTTAAACGTTGGCGCCCTCGAGGAGAGAAAGAATACTCTTGTTTTAGTAAAGGCCTTTAGCCGCATTGCTAAAGACTTCCCTGACCATGACCTTGTCCTAGTAGGAAGAGGCAAAGAATATAAAGAAAAACTTCTTAACGCCATCACTTCATATTCACTCACTGACCGCGTTCATATCTTAGACAATGTTCCTACTGAAGACCTGCCTGGTCTTTATCAAAAGTGCGCTGTCTTTGCTTTTCCATCTTTGTTCGAAGGATTTGGAATTCCTATTGTAGAGGCCATGTTCTCTGGCGCTGCTGTTATAACTTCGACGGGATCTTGTTTTCCTGAAGCGGGTGGACCTGCAGCTATGTATATTAACCCTCTATCAGTAGAAGAATGGGCCAAGGCCTTAAGTAATGTTTTATCTGATGATGAGTTAGCAAAAACCATGGGAAGAAATGGAAGGGCCTATGCTGAAAAGTTCCACTGGAAAAATACCAGTAAGGAACTCTTCAACTTCTATAAATCTTTAAGTTAATTATTTATCTGTGATTAAAGAGAGGTTTGTTAATTCAAATTCTTTAAGAGCGTCTAGTAAAGTTACAACTCTGTCATACTTAACTTCTTTATCAATCCTAACTTCAATAGGAGTGCTCTTTTCTTTAACAACTGAAAACTGAGCCTTAGCTTCTTCAATAGTCGCTTTCTTTCCATTAACAGCGAGCTCTTCAATAGAAAGCTCTATGGTGAGCTTGTTCTTTGGCTGTTCTTTATTTTCACCATGAGCCATCTTTGGAAGATTTAAAAGAAGGGCCACTTCGTCTTTTTTAAAGACAGTGGATACCATAAAGAAAATAAGTAAGAGAAAGACCACGTCAATAAGTGGCGTAATATCTGGAGCAGCTAGTTCTCTAGAGCGTCTTTTCATAAAACTTTTCCAACAAGCGTTTTCTCTAGATCAATCTCAACTCGGTCTAAGATTCCCATTAAATAAGAATGACCAATATAGTGAGGAATCGCTACGATCATGCCGCCGACTGTTGTAATTAGCGCCATTGAAATCCCTTGAGCAAATGAAGCGGGGTTATTAAGCCCAGTCTCAGACATAACTCTAAAGGCCACAAGCACACCAATCACAGTTCCTAAAAGGCCTAGAAGAGGAGAAATAGTAGCGATGATCTTTACAGTGTTGAGACCTTTTTCAAGTCCGCCTATATAAAGGCTAAGCTCTTGCTTTGCTAATTCTAAAAGAGAGTTGGCATCTTTTCCTGCTTTATCAATCTTCCCGTCAAGATCATTTGCTGACTCTTCAATCTTATTGATTTCTTTATTAAAGAGAAAAAACTTAGAGATCATGACAGCGAAGCCACAGATATTTAAGAGAAGGAGGATGTACATGATTGGTCCACCCTGAGTTATGTATTCTACAATGCGCATATATTATTCCAATAGCTAAAAGTTCTTAACTATTGTCTAAGGAAATTCAGAAGATGTGAAGCCAATTTAATTTCAAATTCTTCGCGCGAAACTTTTTGGTCAAGTAATTCTTCAAGGCTGGTCATGATTTGTGCATCGAAGCCACAGGGATTTATTCCGGTAAAGGCCTTAGGATCTTTATAAAGATTAAGTGCTAGGCCATGATAAGTTACCCAGCGGCGGCAGGCGATACCAATAGAGGCGATCTTTCTACCATCCACCCAAACACCGGTTCCATCAGGGTTTCCGCGATCCAGGTTTCCATGGGCCTTGATCCCATATTCTTTTAAGCAAAGGATCATGCTTGTTTCTAAATGATCTAAGAACTTGTGCAGGTCACCGACGCGTTTTTGTAAATGAATAAGGGGATACATAACGACTTGCCCCGGACCGTGGTAAGTGGCTTTTCCACCGCGGGAGATCTTATGGACCTCACCATCCCAGCCGTCCATATCTGTTTCACTGCTTTGTTTTCCAAGAGTCACAACTGATGGGTGGGAGCAAATAATAAGGCGCTCTTCTTCGAGGCCTTTAGCGATCGAATCAACTAACGATGATTGTCTTTGCTCTGATTCAGCATAAGGGGAGAGTCCCCAGTTTTCAGTTTTTAGATTCATTGAATAGGATAAGTTTTTAAACTCGTGATTGATTCACGTTCAGATTCAATAACACCTTTCATAAAATACTCGCCGGCCTTGTAGCTACTTCTTACAAGGGGACCAGAGGCCACGTACATAAAACCGAGCTTATCTGCTTCTTCTTTAAACATGGCGAACTTATCCGGGTGAACATACTCTACAATAGGAAGAAACTTTTTATGGCGAGCTGTTGGAGCTAGGTATTGACCAAAGGTAACTACATCACAGCCAACTTCTCTTAGATCATGAAGAGATTGAATGACTTCGCCATCCTTCTCGCCAAGGCCTAACATGATTGAGGTCTTTGTATATTGATTTGATTTTATCTCTTTTGCTAATCTTAAAGTCTCTAAACTCGGACGGTATTGAGACCTTCTATCTCTTACAGTTGGAGTTAATCTTTCAACTGTTTCAATATTATGGGCGAAGACTTCAGGCCCAGACTCAATAACTTTTTCGATGAATCTTTTTTCTGAATTAAAGTCAGGGGTTAAACATTCAACAATCATCTTAGGATTATGTTCTTTGATAGTAGAGATCGTTTTAGCAAAATGACCACTACCGAGATCATCTAGATCATCGCGGTCAACAGAAGTTAAAACCACATAGTCTAAATTCATCTGGCTTATGGCGTAACCAACTTTAGTAGGCTCTTCTAAATCTAAGATTCCTTTTGGGTTCCCCGTTTTAACAGCGCAAAAACGACAAGCTCTAGTGCAAGTATCACCCATAAGCATAAAGGTAGCGGTTCCGCCTCCCCAGCATTCATCGATGTTTGGGCAAAGGGCCTCTTGGCAAACGGTAACTAGGCCTAGGTCTTTCAGCATGCCTCTAATAGAGTGATAGTTCTTCGAACTTGGGACACGGACCTTTAGCCAGTCTGGTCTCTTTGTAATATTAGGGGCTTGTTGAGTTTCCATGGGTGATATTTAGCACGACTTTAAGATTCGGGCAAATTACTGGAGTCCAGTTATCAGGTACTTAAGAAAGGGGAAAATTATTCCGATAAACCTAGAACGGCCACGGAGGCCATACAAGAGGAACTAGGGAAAGATCCTGAAGATACAGACGAATGTCCCAAATTTAACCAACCAGAGGTATGTCGGAAATAGCCGGCAAACTGAGGAAACTGAGAGTATCAGGCTCTCTTCGGGAAATCGTATCACTCAGGCAGCCGATGACCCTGCGGGTCTCGCTATCGCTGAGACCATGCGTTCTCGAATCCGCTCTTATCGTCAGGCAGGAAGAAATGCCTCCGATGGAATTAGCCTCTTGCAAACAGCAGATGGAAGCCTATCGACTATCTCTAATAATGTGGTCAGGTTAAGAGAGCTTGCCATGCAAGCGGCATCAGATACTGTTTCAAATGATGAGAGGCGTTTAGCTGGATTAGAATTCATAGGTCTTAAAAAAGAAATTGAAAGAGTCACCAATAGTACTGAATTTAACGGAACCAAGATCTTAAATGGTGCCAATAAGATGTATGACTTACAGGTTGGGATAAATAATAATCCTGGTCAGGATAGGATTTCCTATAATTTAAAAAAGGTCATGAAAAGGATTGGAGACACTTCGCTATCAGGAGCTACCATTGAATCAAAGAGCTCAGCACAAAACTCCCTAGGAAGGATTGATAGTTTCCTTAGCGATCTAAACACAGGTAGAGCCGAAGTAGGCTCTGTTATGAAGAGAATGGAATCTATTGGGCAAGGAATAGCTATAAGCGACGAATCTCACTCTGCTAGCCGCTCTAAGATAACAGATACGGACTACGCTCTCTCTGTGGCGAATAGGGCCAATGCTAATATTAGACTACAAGCAGGTACTTCAGTCCTTAGCCAAACGGCAAATGTAAGTAAGAGCGCCCTGCGCCTACTAGATTAAGCCCTCTTCTTCTTATAATAGGAACTCACTTATGAGGTTTCTATGAAATACGCTTTATCAATACTACTCCTATTCACTTTCTCTTGTTCTTCTGTTCGCACGGTCTCAGTTATGAAAGGTAAATCCCGTAAGAACTACGAGGCCTTTGGTAGTGAATATATGATCGCCTCTCAAGGGGGAGGATCTACAACTGCTGGCTCTAAGATGTTTGAGCTTGGAGGAAATATTGTTGATGCTGCTGTGGCGGTTAGTTTTGCCATCTCAGTTGAAAGACCACAGTCAACAGGTCTTGGCGGAGGAGGCTTTCTTCTTTATTTTAGTCCAGGGATGACCGAACCTATTGCTTTTGATTTTAGAGAAAAGGCTCCGCTTAAGTCTCATTCAAAAATGTATCTAGATAAAGAGGGAAATGAAATCCCGCGTATGAGCCTTGATGGTATCTTTGCCGTAGGAGTTCCTGGTCTTGTGGCAGGAGTTTTAGAGCTGCATAAGAAATATGGAAAGCTTCCTCTTGAAAAAGTTTTAGAGCCTGCTGCCATCTTAGCTGAAAAAGGATTTAAGGTTTACCCAGAGTTATCAAAGGCGTTAGCAGCAAAGGCCTCGGTCTTGGCCCGCTTTCCAGGATCTAAAAAGATCTTCTTTAAAGGAGATGATATTTTAAAAACAGGGGATCACCTCGCTCAAGTTGACCTAGCTAAAACAATCCGCTCTATCGCTAAAAAAGGCGCAAGAGTCTTTTATAAAGGCTGGATTGCAAAAGCTATTGTTAAAGAATCATGGCGACTTGGGGGGCTTTTAAGCCTTAAAGACTTTGCTAAGTATAATGTTAAGAAAAGAAGACCTGTCAGTGGAACTTATAACGGTAAGAAAATCTATTCTATGACCCCGCCAAGCAGTGGGGGAGTTCATGTTATTCAAATCTTAAATACAGTGGAGAAGTTGGGTCTTAATCACTACGGGGTTCATCATCCTTACTCTGTTCATATGACTTCGGCAGCTATGCAGCAGTCTTTTGCAGACCGTGCTCGCTATTTAGGGGATATGGACTTTGTAAAAGTGCCCTTAAAGAGGTTGATCTCAAAGAAGTATGCAGATTCCATTGTTGAAGGCATTCCAAAAGAGAGGGCCTTAAAGAAAGAGCAAGTTCTAGCGGGAGATTTTAAAAGGGGAGAGTCTGATCATACAACTCACTTTTCTATTATGACTAAAGATGGAAGCGCTATTGTTTCGACTCAAACAATCAATGGTTGGTTTGGATCTGGAGTCGTGGCCCCTGGAACTGGTATTGTTTTAAACAATGAGATGGATGATTTCTCAACCAAAGTAGGAGCAGTCAATCTCTTTGGAGCTATTGGTGGTCAAAACAATCTAGTGCAAGCGCAAAAGAGACCGTTATCATCGATGTCTCCAACTCTAGTCTTCGATGGGGGAAAACCCATCTTTGCTGTAGGAACTCCGAGCGGGACCCGTATCCTAACTTGTGTCGCCCAAACAATTCTCAATTACTTTGAATATAACCTTCCCCTTTATGAGTCAGTTGCAGCTGTCAGATACCATCATCAATGGTATCCTGATGAGATAAGAGTCGATCATAAAGGCTTGCCTATTGAAACCAGAACTCTACTTGAGAAAATGGGCTATAAGATTAATAGGAAAAACCTTGGTTGCCGTGTGCAAGCTGTGGCCATGGAAAGAAATGAACTCCACGGGGTATCTGACCCCAGGGGAGAAGGGATGAGTCTTGGTAAATAAATTATTTATATTACTATCAATCTTAATGATGAATACGGCTTTTGCTGAGGACTGCAAGGAACAAAGCCTTGGTGGAGAGTATTACTGTGAGGTCTTACTCTTAGAGGGACTGATGGTTCATAAAGACCCACTGAAAGTAAAGCTTCGAAGCGAAGAGACAGGGAATCTTGATTTAGACGCTCTTAAATCTCAATATAAAAGCTGCCGTAAAAAAGTTGTTAGTTACTGGAAAGGAAAATTTCAAGGTAAGTTTGGTATTAGAATAAAAGAGATGGGAAGCCTAACCTATGAATACAAACAGGCCTTGAAGATGGAGATCTCAGATCATAATGCGGAAAGCTCCAAGTTCTACAGAGGACCTTTGACGGCGCTATTTAAGAAGATGCTTTTAACTCCAGGATATGTCCTTAGTCCAAAGGATACTGCTCTTATTGATGAGCAAAAAGATATAACGGTAAAGAATATTGTGCTTCATATAGGGGTCCTTTTAAACCGCTACAATTTAACAAAGGTTCTTATAGGTAAGAACTTTGAACTTATTAAATACGATATGGGGAAGCACCGCTGGATAACCAATAGAGGAAGCTGCGGGGTTCGTAGTACTTCTAGTATTGTCTTCCCGCCTTTAGTTGCTGTTAGTGTTATGAATAATAATGAAGGGATCTTACAGCTTTTAAGTAAGTCTAAGGTTGATGTAAAAGATGGAAGTTCTTATGCAGGGAAATTGGCTAAGCTCTTAAAACGAGAAAAGCTTTATCAGTACTTAAAGATGTCTCTCAAAGATAAATTCTTATAAAAAAAAAGGAGATAATAAATATCTCCTTTTTTTAAACATAGTCATTCAAGCAATAAATTAAAAAACTGTTTGAGCGACGTACATTCTATAACACTTGTCCTTACTTCTTCTAATTGCAGCTTTACCATCTTGCTTTTGTTCGCAAAGGAACTCGTAATAAGCGGGGAGGGTATCCTGAATTTCAAGAATTGATTTACCTTCATGCTCACCAAAGTCTAAAAAAACTTTATCTTCTTCGATGATACCTGTAAGTGGACTTGTTGCTATTTGTGCCATGATCTTCCCTCCTTGGATTTCATTAAGCAAAAGAGTGTTCGCAATCTTTGCAAACATTTTTTCTAAAACTAGAGTGACAAAATAAAAACAGAATGAAAAGAAAAAATCTAAAAGAAATTAGATAGTTAGTGGTCCTATAGTGGTCAAAAAATCTCACCTTTTCTACCATTGAAGAAGAAGCTCCTAAAGTAGGTAACAATTAGCTTGAACTCTTGAGGATACTGGTCTGCAATTAAGAGCTTAATTAAGTCTAAGGATTCATAGAGAGAAGAGGCTGTTCTATAAGGGCGACCGCTTATCATAGCGCTAATAACGTCCATAACAGTAACAAGCATAGTTTCAAAGCCAGCTAAGATATTGTCATCAGAGTTCAAATTTAATTCGAGGTTTTGAGTCAACAATGAAAAACTATGATGGTTCTCAATAATTTTTAGGTAGCTAGGCCCTAGAGTTGTTCTTCCTTGAAGAATCTCAACAGAGTGCTGAGCATGCTTGGCCAGAAGGACTTTTTCAGATTCACTAAGTTCTTCTTGATCATATTTCTCAGTGGGAATAGCACTCATTCCTATATCTTTAAAGTAGCTTGTTAAGAAGAGGTTGATAATCTCACTATTATTATAAAGGTTAGCGTTCTTTAAAATACCCATAAGAAACAAAGAACTAAGCGCCGGTTGGGCCAAGATAAAGTGATGTTTTTGTTTTAAGTACTCTTGAAAGACTTGTTCGTGGAGCTCACTTTTATCAATCAGAAAGTTCGCTAAGTTCTTAGCGCTTTGAAACTGAAGATCTAGTAGCTCGTCACTAGTAGAATTTGCGTATAGGTAGCCTAAGTTGATAGTTAAGAGGTTCATCTGCTTAACCGCTTTTTCAACCGGATCACCTACAGATAAGGAACGGGTGACTTGGCGTAGGTTCTCTTGCTGATGCTCTATGAGTAAGTGGCGCTCGGTTCTAAAGACAAATAAATAGTGCTGTCCTTTTTGCAAGAGCTCTTTAACTGTGTTGTTACTAACAGCGGAGCTTTTGGCGATGATCTTTTTATAAAGCCCATCTTTGATCCCAAAGACTTCACAAGGAGCTTCTGAGATAAAGAGAAGTTCTCTTATTGAGATAGGGGTTAGCTTTAAGCCTAAGGCGTTTTGTTCTAAAGCTAAATAAGGGCCATGAAATTCAATACTCATTCTTAAATTATAACAGAGACTAAAAAAGAAGCTGCTTTTTCTAAGTGCTTGAACTTTATGGCCATAGCAAGGAATGTTGGCGCTTTTTCGGCTTTTTTTTCAAAAATCAAAAGTAGCTATCTCCACGTATTTAAAGGGGAATTGCCGTTTGATGGGTTTTACTCGACTTAAATACTCAATGACTTATCCTATACCTAGGCAATATATAAGGCAGGAAAATACTATGGCTTCAAAAAGAACGGAACCGGGCGCGGTTGGCGAAAGTGTAAAAGCGGTTAAGACAAAAAGATCACCTCGTAAGAAAGGATCGAAAATTTTGAAAGAAACTAGCTTCATGGAGTACTTAAATAATAGCTCACTTGTGAGTGAGTACTTCTTAACGGAAAATAAAAACCTATCCTTTCATTGGTCTAATTGGTCTGAGACTTGTCAGTACCAAAAAGATTATCTTTTTAAAGAAGTCGCTAACGAAGTTAAGCTTAAGAACTTAAATGATGAACTAGCTGATCTTAAGAAGACGGAAGTCTGGCTTAAGAATAAAAGAGGCTGCGTAAAGATGTCTCTCTATGATATTTACGAAGGCTATCTTGATAACCGCCTTCGCATGACTTGGTTTGAGAGAGATGGGATTCTTCTTTCTTTTGAAAACGAAGCTGGTCCTTATACAAGTCTTACTAATATGAAGTGGTTTAATAAGAATATCTATTCGGCCTTCATGTTTAGAAAACTCTTAACAAAACAAATTCCTTTTCGTGGCTTTAGAGTTGGGCTTGATGCAAAGATGGAAGGGCGCTTTGATAGCTCTCCTCTAAGCACGGCTGAAGTAACTCTTCACCAGGCTTCTGAGCACGGAGTGATCCTAAAGCTCGCAGGTAAGAATAACCTCTCAAAGCTTCATAACTCTAAGTCGCTTCAACTGACTTTAGACGCTACTCCTTTTCTTCAAGTTAAGGATCATAACTTTGATCAGATTATTGAGAAGTTTGGCAAGTATGATTTCTCTAGCCCAAGTGATGATAATATTAAGACCATCTCTTTAAGCACGAGTATCATGCATAAGTTCAATAATGATCGAAATGCAGTCTCAGGTGATGGAGAGTTCTTCTACTTCTTCGTTCCTTATACAGAGCTCTTTAAAGACCCAGAGCATAATGACCTCAAAGGTGCTTTTAGCCAATTTGTAGTGACTGTAAGAGAAGAGCTTGATACTCAGATCAAAAAAGCGGCATAGGTAATTTACACCGTTTTCTTTTTCAGTTAGCTTCTTCTCTATGACGAAGCTTATCTCACTATTCTTTTACGCCGTGGCCTGGTTCTTATCCCTAACTTACAGATTCCGTTATGTAGGGCTTGAAAACCTAACGCGCGCTCAAAAACTTGGAAACTCTGGTGGCTACCTCTTGGGTATCTGGCACCAAAACTTACTCCCAGGCATCCTCTCTCAAACTGGCCTTCACTACGTTGTGATTGTCTCAAGGAGTAAAGACGCTGAGCCTGTCGCCTACGCCTGCCGTAATTTAGGGCATACAGTGGTGAGAGGGTCTTCTAGAAAAGGTAATGTCGATAAAGGTGGCAAGGCCGCCAAAGAGATGATGATCGAAGAATTAAAAAAAGGAATCCCAGGTTCTGTCACAGTAGATGGTCCTAAGGGACCCGCTAGAGAAGTAAAGCCAGGAATTATAGACATGGCAAAGAAATCGGGGTCTCCCTTAGTGGGCTTTGCCGCAATCTCTAAGAGCTACTGGGAGTTTAACTCATGGGATAAGTTTCGCTTACCAAAGCCCTTTAGTAAGATTGTTGTCGCCTACGGAGAGCCTCTTAGTGTCCCCGCTGACGCCTCTAAAGAAGTCTTTGAATCATTAGCTAAACAACATGGAATTCATATTGAAGACGCCTGCGTAGCCGCCTCAAAGGCCTTTGAAAATTGGCCAAATCTCTCCAAACAAAATAGAAAATAAAGGGCCACTTCAAGGGAAGTGAAGCGGCCATTTAAAAAAGTTTTAGGGGGTTTTTGGTACCTGAGACTGGGTGGGATGGGTGCCCCAGATACCGAATTTGGGAATCTGCTTATTTACCTATGATTCATATTGCTATTTCTATGCCACTAATTACTTCTGTAACTTATTGAAATTTTGACCAGAATAACGGATCAAAAGGAAACTGGTGGCAAAATGACTGTACGCGTCGGTGTCAGTGAGGCTAATCTCTTTTGTACCAGCAGCTAGGGCGGCTTCCTGGAAGAGCCCCGAGAAGCTCGTCTTTTAAGCAAGCACCTACTTTAGGGTCGGTTGGGTGAAAGTCTTCATTTCTTTTATCGCAAAAAGTACCAGAGACGATAGTGTCTAATCTACATTGAGGATCAGGGTGGCTTAGATTTGTTATTCCAATGGAACTATTATTAGGAGTTTCAAAGTTTGGAACCTTCCACCATGGCTTTAGGCTTGCAAAAACCTTGGTTGCACTAAGACCTGCTAAAAGAATCTTTGAACATGTACGATCATTGCAAATCCTATCAACCTCTTTTTGTTTTGATAAATCCGCTTGGAGGTTGTCTTGAAACCCTGAGTTATCCAATTGAGAAAAGATTCGAGGCAGACATTTTGTAGCTGCGAAGTAATCTGCTTGTCCCTCTGCTGAGGACCATGAGAGAATCTGGCTTCTTCCTCTAAATTGTCTAGGCGCCCCTCCAAAAAAATGTCCAAGCTCATGGCATAAGATAAAGTAAATTCCTTCTTTTTTCATCTCTGGATGACGGACCATTCCCCCGTTAATTGTGATCATTGGGTTTCCGTTCTCATCTTTAGTAGCATGGGCATTTACTCTAGCCTCCTCCCACTTATTGATGATGATTAACTCCTTTCCAGTTCTCTCAAATACATAAGAAGAAAATGTCTTCTTAAACTCAGCAATTGCACTATGAACCATTTCAACTTTATCCATTCCTTTATAAAAGTTTTGTTCATAACGTAAATCTGAATCTGGCAAGCAGTTATAGATTTGTTCAGCTGCAAGAGGTTTAATGATTAAAATCAGTATTAATAGGGTAAAAAATCTCATTTTTAAGTCCTTTCTTGATTTTAAGCTTATAGATTTTTACTTAAGAAAAGAACCTGATTTAAATCACACTTTTTACCCTTAAATTTCATCCTTGTTTGAAAGGCTTATCAGGTTCAAAGCCTGTAGAGCTTTCTATAGTTAGTCTCGAAAGAACTTAAAGTTTAACTAATAGAGATACCACGGAGGATCTTATGAAAAAAATGACTCAGATGATTGCTATGCTTTTACTCTCAAGTGGAGTGGCAATTGCTTCTACTCCCGTAGAGATCAAGACGCCCATAGAAAACATTTATTCACCAAATGGATTTGACTCTAACGATAATGTTGAGATCATTATTGAAGGTTTTTTACCAAACCTATGCCATAAGTCCCCAACTTCTAAAGTTGAAATAGTAGGTTCTAAGATTAAGATTGATGTAACAGCACTACGTTATGACGCTTCTAATCCCTTTTGTCCTGAAGCAATCGTGCCCTTTGTTGAAACTGTTAATGTAGGACTTCTAGATAAAGGGAACTACGATATTATCGTAAACGGAAAATCTATCTATCAAAAGAATGGTTCTATCGAAGTGGCTGAATCTACTTCAAACTCCGTCGATGAGCATGTCTATGCCAATGTAGATTCCGTTATGAAAGAGTCTGGATCAAGAGAAGTGGAGCTTCGAGGCTATACTGTAAGTGATTGCTTTGTACTCGATGAGATCAATATTGTAGATAACGGAAAAGATGTTTATAGCGTCCTGCCTAAAATGAAGCAGATCTCTGACTTTTGCCCACAAAAGATGGTCCCTTTTTCTTATAAGATGGAAGTACCTTCAAAGCTTAAAAGAGATAAAGTTTTACTTCACGTAAGAGGAATGAATGGAAATAGCGTTAATAGCCTTTTTTATAATAAATAAAACCTAAGCAAATGATAAAAAAAAAGGAACTCCAAATAGGAGTTCCTTTTTTATTTCCTTTAACAAGAGTAATAAGATGAAAGTATTGTGTTTTAGTACCCATGAGTTTGAGCAGCGATACCTTAAAAGATGGGAAGAATATTATAATCTCAATGTTGTTTTTGTTGAAACAAAGTTAAATGAAACGGTGGTTCAGCTGGCTAGAGGTTTTGACTGTATTAGTTGCTGGGCCAGTGATGATTTAAGCAAACCAGTTCTTGAATCACTTTCTGAGTTAGGAATAAAAATGATATCTCTCCGCTCTGCGGGGTACTCCCACCTTGACTTAATAAAAGCAAAAGAACTTGGAATAACTGTTACGAGAGTACCTTCTTATTCACCTGAAGCTATAGCTGAACACACTTTGGGGCTCTTAATGTGTATTAACAGAAAATATCCAAAGGCTTTTCAAAGAGTAAAAGACTTTAATTTCACTTTAGATGGCTTAGAGGGGATTACTATCCACGGTAAAACTGTCGGGATTATAGGAGCAGGTCAAATTGGTTTAGCCTTTGCTAGGATAATGAAAGGTATGGGATGCGCAATCCTGATAAACGACGTATCACCTCGTAGTGATATTGAGGAGGAATTAAGTGCTCATTATGTTGACCTCAAAACTCTTCTTAAAAGGTCAGATATCATTAGCCTCCATTGTCCTTTGAATGAAAGAACTAGGCATATTATCAATTCTGAGACAATTGAGTTGATTAAGCCTACTGCCTTTTTGTTAAATACAGGGCGAGGTGGCTTAATCGAAACTCAGGCCTTGATCAGTAAATTAAAGAAAAAAGAATTGAGAGGGGTGGGGCTGGACGTTTATGAATATGAAGAGGATGTTTTCTTTAAAGACCATTCTGAATCAGGTATTTCTGATGAGGGTTTATTAAGACTAATGGGTTTCCCCAACGTTTTAATTACCTCTCATCAGGGTTTCTTTACTAAAGAGGCTTTAGATAATATTGCGAAAACCTCCTTAGAAAATATAGCGAATTTCTCTCAAGGTAAAGATATTCTTAAAGAGAATCTTTTAACTCTTTAATCTCTTAGAAAAGACTTTAATCTCTTCATTTCCTTGAGCTCGTCTTCAGGGATAAATTTTCCAGAAGAGCCTGTGTACCCTATATTTATTTGATCTTCGTAAGAGCGGTAGCATTTTTTTGCCCAAGAGCTCTTTGAATATTCTGTTATGCAGCGTTTTAAGTATAGTTCTGAAAGAGAGTATAGGTATGTATTACTTAAAATATGATCTATCTTTGAAATCCAATAAAGAAGCTTAGCCCCGGTTTCTCCTTTTGGGTTCTTTAGTAAATGTTTATACAAAACTCCTGATGCTATCAAAAGCGTGACTTCATGAGATCCGCCTTGCATTGCAACTTCTGTTTCATACTTAGAAACGTATTTACTTAAAAACTTATCTAATTGGTTCTCTCGATTTATCTGTATTTCCTTAATTCCTTTCCATTTGTTTAGTGAACTAACCCATGAGGAAAACCTTTGCTTAGAGTGGGCGGAAATATTTTTATGATCTTTATATTTATCTAAAAGAGAAATCACTTTAATCGGATTATACTTAACCTTCGTATGAATAGTAAGAATCTTCTCTAAAGAATCCTCAATTCTCCTGCCTTTGTAGGTTGCTTTTAATTTCTTAGAAATCTTAGACATCTTGGCCATTTCCTGAGTCTTCTCTATTACGACTTCAATATCTTTTTCATAATACCTTTGAGCTTTTTTATAATCTCGAATGAGAAAAAGAAACTCTGCATAGTCATAATCAGTTGTAAAATCAGACCTTGAAATTAGATTGAGTTGTCCGACAGCTCCTCGGTTAGGTTCGAGCTGAGTATGGCATGTCATACATAGTTGTCCAGTTGCACGAAGCCTTACGCGAGCAAAATCAGGTTGTCCTAGCTCAAAGGCGTCGAATGTTTCTTTTAGGTGCTGCTTTACTTGTTCAAAACTAGGGTTGATTCCCGGTAGGCTGAACTTTTTGACATGTCGAGCATTACTAAATGCATTTCTCATCGTTGATAAATGGGTATGTATCTTAACTTTATTCGCGGGATCCTTAAACTTCATGGGATCACTCATATAGGGAATAAGTCCCATGAAACCTCTAAACACAATATTCATTGTTTTTTTTGCTGAGGTTTCGGGCATTTTAGAGGAGCCGAGGCTTAAGAATAGGGCACTTGTGCATAAGATGATCAGTAGTTTCTTCATATTAACCTCAGTGAATTAGACTCCACTAAAGTATAGAAGCATGATGTTCGGATTTATATGATAAGGATCATGTTTAATTTAAAAAATATAAAACTAAGAAAGATGTTAAGTAGATCACTACTAAAAATCATTTTCCTGAATAATCTATGATTTATATCATAGATTGTTTTTTGAAGTCATGTTCTGATCTAAATTAAAGGAGAGAATATGAAAGTAAAAGACTTTATGACAAAAGATGTAATTACCTGTACTGAGGATCAGAGTGTAGCCGTAGCCGCCAAGTTGATGGTCGAGAATGAATTTAGTGTAATGCCAATTCTTAACAAAGAGGGAGAGCTTGTAGGAATTGTAACTGAATCTGATTTTGTAGGAAAAGAGGTTAGTATTCCCCATGCTTTAGCTTCAATTAAGCAGCTCTTTGGGCAAAATTTTTACTTTGCTGACGTTGAGACTCTTTACGCTGAAGCTAAGAATAAGAAGCTATCTTCTGTCATGTCTAAGAACCTAAAAACAGTGGCACCAGAAACTTCTCTATCTGAAGTTGTTGACTATATGATCTCTAAAAACATTAAGAGATTGCCCGTTGTAGATGGAGAAGTTCTTGTAGGAATAATCACTCGAAAGAATATACTAAAAGCTTTTAATGCAACTAATGCGAGTTAATGGAGGTGCCGTCCTAAACTAGGCGACCTCTTTTTTCTTAGAAACTAATTCAATCGCATTAATAAAGTCTTTAAACTCAAAAGGCTTTGGGACAAATCCTGTCATGCCGGCCTCTAGACACCTTTGTCGATCTTCTTCGAAGACATTGGCCGTTAAGGCGATGATGGAAGGGGCCACACTCCCAAAGTGTTCTAAGAGCTCTTTAGTCGCTTGAAAGCCATCCATCTTAGGCATTTGAATATCCATAAAGATTAGAGTGTAGGTTTTCATCTTAGCCATTTCAAGCGCCATAACTCCATTATTAGCAAGGTCTATTTGGTAACCAAGTTTTAAAAGGAATGCTTTGATTAAATTTTGGTTAACAACATTATCCTCGGCCACAAGAATTGTATGAGGAAACTCCTTCGCGACAGATGGGGAAGGTGAAATGGTTTTTTTACTTTTAATATTTTTAACGCTTGATTCGGGCAGAGGAATGAGAAAACTAAATGTAGAGCCTTTGCCAACTTTACTTTCTAATTTAATATCTCCACTCATTAGGTCAACTAGTTTTGAAGAAATGGTTAGACCTAAGCCTGTTCCACCAAACTTTCTGGTGGTGGAGGAATCTTCTTGAATAAAAGGCTCAAAAATTGAGCAAACCTTGCTTTCCTCTATTCCCTGACCGCTATCTTTAACTGAGAAAAGAACTCCACCAGCTGTATCTTGAATGATGAACAGTTTTATACTTCCATTTTTAGTGAATTTAAAAGCATTAGAAATAAAATTGAGAAGAACTTGTTTAATTTTTACTGAGTCACCAATGACAAACTCGGGAATTGAACTCGAGAAATGGACCGAAAATTTCAAGTCTTTCTCTGAAGCTTTGTGCTCAAATAGACTCACGACTTCAGTGATTAATTCTCGAATATTGAAGTCTATCTTTTCAACTCCCATCTTTCCCGATTCGATTTTACTTAAATCAAGAACATCATTGATAATAGAGAGAAGTCCATCACCACTTTGTTTTGCTACACTAAGTAATTCCATTTGCTGCTTGCTCAACTTAGAGTCTTCTAAAAGAGTTAGGTTACCTAGAATTCCATTCATAGGAGTTCTAATCTCATGAGACATATTGGCCAAAAAATCGGATTTATATTTTGAAGCGTTGATAGCTTCTTCTCTTGTTTTTAAAAGGTTTTCTTGTTGTTTGTAAAAAGAAATTCTTCTACTGATTAGATCAGACATAATTTCAACGAAAGTAATTTCCTCTTTGCTAAATTTTTTCTTCTTTGGAGTTTGCGAAGAAAAATTGAGTGTTCCATAGAGCTTACCTTCATTCCAAATAGGGGTGCTTATATAAGACTCAAGTTTCATGTTGATATAAACAGGGTGCTCGCACATATGATTTAATTTTGCGACTTCTAGGTAGTTAATCGTCTTTTCCTGACTTAAGACTTCTGCGCAATAAGTATCTTTTAAAACAAAGACAGCTCCTATTTCTAAGACATTTCCTGGGGAAACAGCAGACTCTACTATATAGTCATCACCTACAACCTTACTTTGAATAGCAAACTCAAGGTCAAATAGCTTTGAGCCCGCAGTTAGGTATTTATTAATGACTTCTTCAATTGGCTCTTTATTTCCAAAGCTTAGACCGTGAAGACGTTGTAACATTTGAGAGATTCTTAATTGAGAATTAACTTTGTGATTAAGTTCTATATGCCTAATGGCCTGCTTTGCAACAATTTTTAACTTATCGATTTGATCAATAGTTAGCTTTTGTGGCTCGCGATTGATAACACAAAGAGTCCCTATGTTGGATCCATCTTGCATTTTTAACGGAATACCCGCATAGAAGATGACGTGTGGTGCACCTGTCACAAGAGGGTTCTCACTAAAGAGTTCGTTCTCTCTAGAATCTTCGACGATATAGATCTCATCTTGCTCAATGGCGTGATGACAAAAGGCGACTTCTCTTGGAGTCTCTGTTGCGTCTAGCCCTACTCTTGATTTAAACCACTGCCTATCTTTATCAATTAATGAAACTAAGGCGATGGGAGTTCCTGCAATTTGAGAAGCTAGGTTTGTTAGCTCATCTAAAGCATTATCAGGAGGGGTGTCTAATATCTCTAAGTTATAGAGTGAGGCTAATCGGTTTTCTTCTTTAGTCATAAGGATCCTACTTTTATTAAAAAGATATAGATTCTTATCGGAGTTTTAAGCAGGAAATAAACTAGATATCTTTAGTCTGATATCTTAAGTTTTAAGGGCCCTTTTATAATAAAATCGGGAACCTATTCAACCTCAAGGCAAGAGATCATTCGTCCATGCTTCATCTCTAAAGTAGGAACTTCCGTACTACATCTGTCAGTGGCGACTGGGCAGCGCTTATGAAAGGCGCAGCCTGATGGAGGATTGATCGGAGAGGGAAGCTCTCCTTCAAGAGGCACGTGCTTTCCAAGTCCTTGATCAA
Source organism: uncultured Halobacteriovorax sp. (assembly GCA_913061265.1). Lineage (GTDB taxonomy): Bacteria > Bdellovibrionota > Bacteriovoracia > Bacteriovoracales > Bacteriovoracaceae. The sequence goes on from CAJXVS010000010.1 coordinate 41,062, forward strand.
GACTTGGAGAGGCTTTAATAAGTGCCTTTGTATAAGGATGTTTTGGATTGAGAAAGACCTCTTCACGGGATCCGTATTCGACTATCTTTCCAAGGTACATAACCATGATCTCATCGCTAATGTGTTTTACGACTGAGAGGTCATGGCTGATAAAAAGATAAGTAAGACCCATTTCATCTTGCAGCTTCATAAGAAGGTTTAAGACCTGGGCCTGAATTGAAACATCAAGGGCCGAGACGGGCTCGTCGCAAATGACAATCTCTGGTTTTTGAATAAGGGCCCTCGCTATGCCGATTCTTTGTCTTTGACCACCTGAGAACATATGAGGGTAACGGTTGGCGAGCTCTGGGCGAAGACCAACTGTGTTCATCATCTCACAGGCGCGTGCCTTACATTCTGCTTTTGATAATTCTGTATTGATCATGAGAGGCTCAGCGATAATTTGCCAGGCCTTCTTTCTTGGATTGATAGAAGAGTAGGGATCTTGAAAGATCATTTGAATCTTTGATTGATACTCTGATCGCTCAAAGTTCTCTACCCCGCGTCCAGCTAGGCTTAGATCTCCACTTGTGGGAACTTCTAAGCGCATAAGAGCTTTTGCTAGAGTCGATTTTCCGCAACCAGATTCACCAACGATACCTAAGGTCTTTTTCTCAGTGGCGCTAAAACTAACTCCATCGAGGGCCTTAACTAAAGCTGATTTTCCAAAGGTCGTTTTCACCTTATAGTACTTCTTTAAATCTTTTACTTCTAAGACGTTCACGCTTGCTCCTTTTCAACAGGATGAAAGCAGCGGAGTTTTTTCTCATTCATCTCACTAAGCCCTGGAAGCTCAGCCATACACTTTTCATCAGCATACTCACAACGAGGGGCGAACTGGCAACCCGCTGGTCTTGCTGTGAGATCAGGAACCAATCCTTTGATTGAAGGCAGGCTTGATCTAAAGGCGCGCTCTTCTCTTCCTGGAAGGGAGGCGAGAAGGCCACAAGTATAAGGATGATTTGGATTTGAAATTAATTTTGAAGTGGCCCCTGTCTCAACAACTTCACCAGCGTACATAACTTGTAAACGGTCAGAGTTTTGAGCGACGACACCTAGGTCATGAGTCACTAGGATCATGGCCATATTATGTTTTTCTTGAAGATCTTTTAATAAAGTTAAAATCTGATCCTGAATAGTTACGTCAAGAGCGGTTGTTGGCTCATCGGCAATTAAGAGTTTTGGATTACAAGCGATGGCCATAGCGATCATCACTCTCTGGCTCATTCCCCCAGATAACTCGTGGGCGTAAGCTTTTAGCCTTTGTCCCGCAGCAGGTATTCCTACTTGCTCCATAAGCTGCATGGATCTATCAAGACGGTCTTTCTTAGAAAGATCTTTTTCATGAACTCTGAGTGTTTCATCAATTTGAAAGCCTACTGTAAAAGAAGGATTAAGGGCGGTCATGGGATCTTGAAAGATCATGCCCATTTGTCCACCTCTCACTTTTTGAAGCTGTCTTTCTTTTAGCGCCAAAAGGTTTTGTCCTTGAAAGACTAACTTATCCGCTTTTACTATAGCGTTAGGGGCAAGAAGACCCATGATAGCAAGGTTCGTAATTGATTTACCGCATCCAGATTCACCAACGATGCCAAGGGTTTCACCCTCATCAAGTTCAAAGCTGATGCCTCTTACGGCCTCTAGAAGTCCGTGTTTTGTTTCAAAAGAAATAGAGAGGTTTTCAACGTCGAGTAACATTATTTTTTCAACCTCGGGTCAAGGGCATCGCGAAGACCATCTCCGAAGAGGTTAAAGCCAAGAACACTAAAGAGGATACAAAGTCCCGGAAGGGTTACCATCCAGGGAGAAGATTCAATAAAGGCGCGGGCATCACTAAGCATGGTTCCCCATTCTGGTGTTGGAGGCTGAGCTCCAAGACCTAGGAAACCTAGGGCCGCGGCATTTAAGATCCCATCACTAAAACCAAGCGTTCCTTGAACAATCAAAGGAGCTAAGCAATTGGGAAGAATCTCTAAATACATTATACGAAAAGGGCCGGCTCCAAAAGTTTGAGAGGCCATTACATATTGTTTATTTTTTTCGGCGATAACTGAAGCGCGAACAATCCTTATAAAGCTAGGTACCGCCACGACTGCTACAGCGAGAACAGTGTTCTGAAGTCCTGGTCCTAAGATCGCAACAACCACAATGGCCAAGAGGATTGAAGGAAGGGACATTAAAATATCTGTACAGCGCATGATAATTCTATCTGACCACCCACCAAAGTATCCAGCGACAAGGCCTAGGTTGACGCCAATAAGCATGGCCACAAAGACAACCATAAAGCCTACGGACATAGAAACTCTCGCTCCATAGATTAAGCGGCTTAGAATATCTCGGCCCACGTCATCAGTTCCAAAGAAGAAACCGTCTTTTGCATTATCACTCCAAGCAGGACCTACTCTAAGAGCATCTCCAAAGAGTTCTGACGGAGCGTGAGGGGCGATAAGAGGAGCAAAGAAAGCGATAAGGATGAACAGAATAATAATAAAGAGACCAGCAACCGCGCCGCGGTTCTTAGAAAAATCACTCCAGAATTCTTTAAGAATACTGGGCTCTACTTCATTTTGATGAATCTCAAAAGCTTCTTCCACGTTCTTCCTTCTATCTCATCTTAGGATTTATAAAAGCGTAAACTAAATCAACAAACATATTGATGACCACGACCATAGTGGCGATAAATAAAACCGCCCCTTGGATCACGGGGTAATCTCTTGCATTTACTGAGGCCACAAACCATTTTCCGATTCCAGGCCAGCTAAAGATAGTCTCTGTTAAGATGGCGCCAGTGATAATAGAGCCAAACATAAGACCAATAATAGTAATGATAGGAATCATAGCGTTTCTTAAAGCGTGCACTGCGATCACTCGTCCTACACTTAAGCCTTTTGCTTTTGCAGTACGGATATAATCTTCGCTTAGAACTTCAAGCATTGATGATCTTGTCATCCTTGCAATAGAGGCGAGGGGAATAGTTCCCATAGCAATGGCCGGTAGGATTAAATGAGAAAGAGCAGAAAAGAAGGGTCGAAAGCCTTCTTCTTCGATGATCTCTGGCATCAAGGTATCAATAAGCATAAAGCCCGTTACAGTATCTATATCAAACATCACAGACATTCTTCCAGCAACTGGAGTTAAGCCTAGTTGAACGGAGAAGATAAGGATGAGAACAAGTCCCCACCAAAAGATGGGCATGGAATAACCAGCTAAAGAACCACCCATAAGAAAGTAATCATAAAAAGAGTTTCTCTTTACAGCGGCTACAATCCCTAAAGGGATGCCACAAGTAATAGCGAAGAAGAGGGCCACAATACCAAGTTCAAAAGTAGCCGGAAAACGGTCAAAGAATTCACTGACCACAGTTCTTTTACTAATGATTGAATTTCCAAGGTCGCCGTTAAAAGCATCTTTTAAGAAGTGCCAGTATTGTTCAATAATAGGTAAGTCTAGTCCCATAGATTTCTTCATCTCAGCATAGACAGCCGGATCAGCACCGCGTTCCCCTAAAAGGAGAAGTACAGGGTCCCCAGGGATCAAGCGGATAACAAAGAATGAGAGGAGGCTGATTCCAAAAAGAGTGGGAATCAAATCAAGGAGCCTCTTGGCCATAAACTTAATCATAAGGGTGAATTATAGGGAAACTAGCGCAAGATGTCACTCGCCGATAAGTTTTTTTCTCATGGGATAGGCAATCGTGTCATAAAAGATTGAGTAAGCAGTAAAGATCAAAGCAGACTTCATGATAGCAGCCTTTGGGTTCATTGGGGCCATACACATAGTGTGATAGATCTTAGTTGTGATGATGGTATCAAGGAACATAAACGGAAGCCCAAGTCCTGAATAATAGCCCCAGCGATCGGAGCTATAGGTACCAAGGCTTAACTCACCTGATTCAGCTTCGTACATTTCCATAAGGGCCGCTTTCATTAACTGCTCTTGAACCTCTGGTTTTTCTAAGTCTTCAAGCTCAATTCCGGCCCAGTCAATCCCAAGGGCCTCAGGCTCATTTATTTTTAACTGAACTAAGACTTCGCCAAACTTCTTACTGACTTTATCCATGAACTTATCTCGCTCAAGAACCTTAACTAGCTTTTGCATCTCATTCTTAAAATCTGGGTGGGCCTTTAATTCATCAATTCTTTTATTGGCATCATCTTCACCTTCAGCAAAGAGCTGCTCCCAGGCCAGACCATCACTCATGATAAGGACATTATCTGCTAGGTACATCTTAACTGATTTAGCTAGGAAGGTTCCTTGTGGATCTTTAAAGATCCAACTGGCCAGAGCCGCCCATAATCCGTCACCGAGCATCTCATAGCTCATCTTTCCAAAGAACTCTTTGGTGAGAAATTCTGGATCATCATAATTAGAATAGGTATAAAAAGCTCCGGAACTTGCCGCAGCTATCGAGATGGTAAAATAAGTAAAGGCCTTACCCCCGGCCTTATGTTCTTGAGTCATGCCTTTTGTATGGCAGCCTCGGTAGAGCTTCTTAAATTTCTCGGCCTGCTCTTTAGCCGCTTTTTGCGCTAACCGCTTGGCCTGAGATTGGCTTAGATCTGGTTGATCCTTTTTTAATTTATCAATCTCTTTTTGAATTGATTTCTCTTCGAAACTGGCAAATTTCCTCTGCCTATTCCTAAAGGTTTTAAACTTTGGAGAACTTAAGTAACTCCCATCAAATAGAGCAGAAGCTTCACTTAAGGTCTTTATCTTTTGCTTACTAAATTGTGTTGCCGTAAAGCCAAAGTATTCAGCAAGAAGGTCCAGTGATCTTTGATCTTGAGGGAGCTGGTCTAAGGAATTTAAAAGAACTTGAAGTTCCTCGTCGGTAAGATCTGAATCAAGAAAGAGGTCTGTGTATTTCTTTTGATACTTAAAGCTTAATTCAAAGCGCTCCATTAAATCTCGAACAATCTTTGTCTTCGGGTCAAGTAGGAACTTTACAATCTCACTACAAGTGCCGCTGCCAGCAAGGGAAGCTGGAGTTCGAACCTTTACTCCCGTTGGCAGGATATTGGCCAAGAAGGTGAAGAGGAGTAAATAGACCCCCATAAGAGGGTAGTTCGCTTTAGGATTCATCAACCTATTATCGGGTACTTGATTGAGAAGCTTTAAGCTAAATAAGAGAAAAAAGAGATTAAGTTTAGATCTTTTTCCCCCGATAAGTTTAGCGAGAAACAATAGAGGAGAATCTATGAAAACATTTTTAGCCTTAAGTCTTTTAGGACTTAGCTTCCAGTCATTCGCGGCTGATTCAAAAGTTGATTATAAATATTGTAAGGAGACTTTTGCTCCTGCCTTCCCTGGAGTGGCGAAAGGATTTCCTTTTGAAATGAAAGACGATGGCACAATTAAGACGCATAAGAAGGCTAATTATAAGTTTGATAAGAAAACTAATACTGAAACGATCACTTATGATCAGCCCAGCTTTAATGGTGGAGGTGGTTTTCCGACGACTTCAAAACCACCAAAGTCTACAGTCACAATAAAGATTAAAAGAGATAAAGATGGCAAGATCGTTCAAGTCTCTAATCAATCTAAGACTGAAGCTTTGAAAACTAAGTCTGGTCTAGGACAAAAGAATGGTTTTTATGGCGGTGGCGGAATGTATGGTCCTGGAATCGGTATGGGGTATCCCGGTGGCGGTTTTGGTGGTGGAGGCTTTGGCTATGGTCAGGGTTTTGATTACACAACTGTCTTTGATGTTAAGTACAAAAGTGGAAAGTGTTTTCCTCATAGAAGTGTTTCAAAACAAAAAACAGGAAATCACGAACATAAGTCTTTCACAACAGATATCGAGCTTTGCCGTGATCTAAAGAAGTTCTACGCTGGTGAGAAGAAGAAAGATTCTAAGCAAGCAAAGCTAAAGCAATGTTATGAGTCTTATCAAAAACAAGCTCAAAAAGTGATGGATGCTCACCTTGAAAGAAATGATGATCTTTATAATCCTGATGGAGAAGCTAAAGATGATAGTCCCTGGGGACAAAGTGGACCATTTGGTTTCAATGATTCTGATGCTGAGTTCAGTGATGGATCAGCAGGTGGCGGCGGTTATGGTGGTTATGGCGGTTTTGCTGGATCGATTGATAATATTGTTCAATCTAAGCAATTTAGTTCTGCCGCGAAAGCTAAGATGCTAAATGCTTATTGCTCATTTCCTTATGGACCTAACAAGAAGATGATCGACGATGATTCTCTTTACGTTAAAGACGAAGTCCCAGCGTCTGCCGGTGGTGAAGGCTCTGGCGGAGATAGTAAGAGTGGAAAAGAAAAGTAATTAAAGTTCAATAGATTTTTCAAAATAACCCAGGCCGTCTGCTTTATAGACGGCCTTTTTATTATTAGGCTTTGTTATTTCTAGTTCAAACTTACTTCTTGAGAACCCTCTAAAAAGTAAATTCTTAGCATCAGGACTTTGGTCAAAGTTTTCGACCCAACCGTTACATGAAGATATAAAAGGAGCATTTGGAGCATCATTTGTTAGTTTTAAGTGAGCACTCTTCTTATTTCCTAAGAAGACATAAAGGTTTCCTTGAAAATGATTATGCCCAATAATATTCTTACTTTTCTTATAATCGGGAATCATATCTGTTCCCTCAATTCTAAAAGTTCTAAGAGTCCCATAGTTAGAGAGGTCATACCTTAGACGATTGAACTTATTAATTTGTGTGCTGCGAAAGCCATGGACCCATTTAATATAATCACTGGCAAAGACAAGGCTAGGCTTTTGCTCAAGGACGTATTCATAGACTTCTTCTAATGACTTAATTGAACTTATATGTTCACCACTATAAAAGTGATAATAGATATTCATGGGTTTTATTCTTATGGGCTCTTCCGTACTTTTAAAAGTCTTGATGACTTCTCTAAAACCACTAAAAGGCCCAGTCCATAGGTTGGTATAAAGATTTTCGTTAGCGTTACTTGTATAGACCTGTAAGTATTTTCCAGCCTTTCGGTAAAGACCAGATAGGTTACTATAGCCCTTGTAGAGGTCATCCATTCGAGAGTCCCCGCCATTCATATTTAGATAACCAGCTTCTGTAGTAAGCTTTAGTGCTTCTTCTGGTGGCATACAAGAGCCTGACCAGAGGACTACCTTCGCGGGGTTTGAACTGGTGGCGAGTTCTTTATTGATATAATCTATCGAGCCTAGGGTCTCTTTCTTATAATCTAATTTATAATCATCAATTTTATAGGCTAGGATTTGACCAACATGCTTCTTAGCTTCTTTTTTTCCAAGGTAGATGACGGCTTCTTCTTTCGTCGCCTTTTTATTCCAGCTGAGAGGATGGCTATAAGTATGGCTAGCCGGCTCAATAAAAGGGGCCCTGAAGATTTCTTTTGAAGTTGTTACGGCCTGTCTATTTCCTAATAACTTAGGGTCAATCTCAGCCACTACAATCGATGCGGTGGTAGGAATCTTATATTTTTTAATAATCCGATCAAGAATAATTTTTCCTGAAAGAGACTTTCTATCAAGGTTTGAGACATTTATAAAGCCATCTCCATCTATATGTGAATAGGCCATGCGCCGACCACAAAGAGTGTTAGTCTCAGGAATAGGCTCTAACTCATTTAATAATAACTGACTTAAGAAATAAAAAGGATCTATACGCCAAGAAGTAATATAGTTCTGTGGATTCTCGAAGAGATCGTATCCATTTTGGGCATAGAAAAAATTTGGTCCACTGACAACAACATCGGCAGGAGCTTCCTCGTTGGCTATCTTAATTGAGAGATGGACTTTATTCTTTTTTCCATAACTTTGAATCTTCAATACTTCGAAGATTTCATTTTCTAACTCGCGTTCAAATTGAACGGTCTTAGAGTCTCCTTTTATTAAAGGAGTTAAGATTAGGGGATTGTCATAGTATTGCGGGAAATACTTTAAACCAAGATGCTGAAGAACTTGATTGATGACGGCTGATGATTGAAGTTTATCTTTCGTATCTCGTAAAAATCCTAGATTTCCTAGGATGATCATCTTCTGACCGAGGCTAAGTTGCTCTTCTAGAAAATTTGAAAAAGCTATTGGATACTTCATTGTATCATCAGTAAACCAACTGACGATGGCAGCAAATTTCTTAACATATTTTTTGTTCTTGAGGATCTTAGGGATACCGTTTTTAACATCGTGATATTCTAGATTGAACCCGTAATGGTTAAAAACCACTTCCATTTTCTTATGCAGATAGGAGGTTTCATAGCGGCCATGAGCTAATTCTGATGAATCATAAAGAGCTAAGATATCTCTCTTGAGCTTAGGAGCGGCAAAGGAAGACATACTAAAAAATAGGGTGATAAGGAGCAAAACTTTCATATTGATTCATTCTAAAGCAGCGGTAAGATACTGGAAAGGGATGAAAATGTTGAAATTAGTAATATTCATGACAATCTTTTTAGTCGGTTGTTCTACAGTGCAGAGGCCTTGGCCTAAAGTGAAGAGGTGGGGCTATCAGTTACAAAATTATCAGGGTGAAACAAGCCTTTCTCGTATTCAGAAATCTGAAGAAAGCCTCTGGGTGATTGATTATTCCCGTGATGGTAGTGAAGAGAATAGATTTAGATCCTATGAGATCAACCCCTTGAAAACCAATAAGAATATTATCTTAAGCTATATAAGTATCGGTGAGGCTGAAGACTATCGTTATTACTTTAAAAAGATGCCAAAGAACTTTGTTCTTCATGAAAATAAAGAATGGAAGGGAAATTATAAGATTAAGTACTGGGACCCGGCCTGGAAGGAGATTCTTCTTGGAGAGAAAGGCTACTTTGCTAGATTAATAGAAGCGGGCTTTGATGGTGCCTATCTAGATATAGTCGATGGCTTTCATAGTTTTGAAGATAAGAAAATGAGCAGCGATAAGATGGTAGAACTCATCACCGAGATTGGTGTTTTCACTCGAGCGCGAAAGAAAAACTTTATCATTGTCATGCAAAATGGAGCAGATATCTTAAAGTACACTTCTAAGAGAGCTGATTTATTTAAAGCCGTTGATGCACTAGCTGTAGAAGACTATCTTTTCCATGAAGAGAAATTTATGGAGGACCCAGAACTCTTTGGCTTTATCAAAGAATTTCAAAGGGAAAATAAAGCAGTTTTAAGTATTGAATATATAGAGAATAAAAAGAATCTAGAAATGTACGGAACTTTGGCGGTTGAAAAGGGCCTGCTTCCACTAAGTGGTTACAGGCCATTAAAAGGGCGTTTAATCTTTTCAGATCAGCTCTATCATCTAGCTAGGCCCTGCGATTAATTCTATTTTAATTCAACAGTCCTAAAGATATCTCCTCCAAGAGGATCAATCTTATAACCTTTAACATTCTTACTCATGGCGCGAAAAATAATTGAATGAGCGATAGGAGCCCAAGGAGCTTCTTTGTTAAAGATTTTTTGAGCTCGCTGGTAAAGAGAGTTTCTACTTTTCTTAACAGTAGTTAGCTTGGCCTTTAAGATGAGGTCATTAAATTTCTTATTACACCATCTTGCTACGTTTGATCCTGAAGTAACTCCAGTACAACCTAGAAGAACATTGAGAAAGTTATCCGGGTCTCCGTTATCACCAGTCCAACCTAGTTGAATAAGTGAGTGAGAGCCTTCACGGGCCTTCTTAAGGTAGGTAGGCCAATCATAAGTGATAAGCTTTGCTTTGATTCCAACTTTCGCTAGATCCGCTTGCATCATCTCACCCATTTTCTTTCCATTAGGATTGTAAGGACGAGTTACAGGAAGAGTCCAAATCTCAGTTTCAAAACCTTTGGCAAGACCAGCTTTCTTTAAAAGTCTTTTGGCCTTGGCAGGGTTGTAGTCGTAATCCTTAATCTTTTTATTGTATGACCAAATCGTAGGAGGAAGTGGGTTCTTCGCTACGATGGCGTTACCTAGGTAGATAGCATCAATATAAGATTGCTTATTAAGAGCGTGATTAATGGCGCGCCTAACTTCGATCTTATCAAAAGGAGCTTTTTGCGTATTCATGGCAAGGTAGCCAACATTAAGACCAGCTCCCTGCATAACAACTAGGTCTTTATTATTTTTCATGGCACCAATATCAGCAGGACTTGGCTCAATGATCAAATGACATTCATTGGTTTTAAGTTTTTGATACCTAACTGATGGATCTGGCGTGATAGAGAAAACAAGCTTCTCTACTTTTGCTGGTGTTCCCCAATAAGACATATTCTTAGTAAAACGAATGATAGTATCTTTTTGGTATTTCTTAAAAACAAAGGGACCGGTTCCCACTGGGTAATTATCTATTCTTTCTTTCTCATTCTTCTTCTCTAATTGATCAGCATATTCTTGTGAGAGAATAGACATAAAGCTCATGGCCATATTAGCAATAAAAGGAGCCTCAGGAGAGTTAAGAGTGATCTTTACTTTGTAGTCGCCAACTTTCTCGATACTTGTGATCAAGTTGTTCATGTCCATTCCTGTAAAGTACTCATAGCTTCCGCCGCTTACTTTATTATAAGAATGATCTTTATCCCACTGACGCTTAAAAGAAAAAAGAACATCATCAGCGTTGAGTTCTCTCGTTGGAGTAAAGTATTTTGTTGTATGAAACTTAACACCTTTTCTTAATGTAAAAGTATAAGTCTTTCTGTCTTTAGAGACCTTCCAGCTCTTAGCTAGCTTTGGAATAATCTCAGTCGTTCCGTATTTAAAATCAACAAGCCTCTCATAGATTGTATGAGCACTGGCATTGTTTGAGGTTCCATCAGTTGTGATCTGTGGGTTGAAGGCCGTAGGGGATCCTTCTGAACAATAGACAAAAGATTTTGCCATTGAAGGCGAGCTAATGATGAGCGCCGCGAATAAAGTAATAAGTTTCATGGGTTTACTCCTTAAAGGTTTAAGGGCGTATTCTATAAAACTGCTCTGTACCTTTTGAGGGGAAGCGCGTTATCTTACATTGGCTATGTGGTTGAAATTATTGATAAATATCGAAAGGCTTAAATTAAACCTAATTAGTCTTAAGAAATCGTTGTGATTAAAGAATGACTAACCATTCTTGAGAACAAATCAGAGACTTCTTCCCCCGGAGCATCTGGATATTTTTCAAGGGCGTCGCCTAAACTTAACTGTTCACGCAAGTTTAAAAAAAGAGAAGCTTGAAAGTTAGTAAGGAACATTACTTGAACAGTATCAGTTGATTTATACATTAAGCAATTCTCTGGGACCCACTCAATTTGAGAAAAGGACTCTTCAGAGTTATCCCCTCGTTTTTCCCAAATCTTATAAAGAGGGTACTTTGATTGAAAGAGAAAATGTTTCTTCGTAAAGATCATCTTTAAAGAAGTGGGATCCTCTAAATTCGCAAATACTTTAGGGTCGACTGCCTCTTCAACTTCAGAGTTAAACAACCTTCTAAATTCAATCTCCATAGAGGCAAGTTCACTTAGATAAGCAATCTCATGATCCTTTAAAAAAGAGGGAAGCTCGTTTCCATATTCTCCGAGATCATAAAGCCTTGAAGGATTTTCTTCTATGTACTTAAGAGTCATCTCAAAGAACTCTTTATCACCAAGAATAGTCCATAAAGATTCGAAGTTATCGCCTAAAACTGAAGAGAGTCTAGCTGTATAATCATTGCGGTAAGTATTAAAACATCCCTCTAGATCTAAGCTTCCACCAGGGAGCATGGTCTTCTCAATGGATTTAGGTAGTTTATTTTTTAAGATGCCCTTTAAAAAATCCTCTTGTAGTTCTTTAAGCTTCACCGTGAACCTCACTGATGATGGCGCGCGCTTTTAGCGCCTCTCCTTCAAGAACATCAAAGTCCGGAATATCATCATCCCATTCAATAAGAGTAGGGGCGTGAGGCGCTTTTTCTGTGGCCTTCTTAAAGAGTTCCCAAACTTCAGGGAAAACCGGTTTGCTATGAGTATCAAAAAGAAAATCTCCCATATCAGTAAAGCCAGCGAGGTGAATCTCGGCAATCGATTCAGGTTCTATAGCATCCATATAGGTATGAGGATCAAACTTTTGGTTTTGAGAGTTAACGTAGATATTATTCACATCAAAGAGGAGTTTACAGCCAGATCTTTTAGATAAAAGGGCCAGAAATTCCCATTCTCTCATGGTGGATTCTTTATAATCAAAATAAGCGGAGAGGTTCTCTAGAACAAGCTCTCTTCCCATAAAGTCCTGAACTTCATTAACCCTGCCGACTAAAAAATCTAAAGTCTCTTCGTTATAAGGAAAGGGAAGCAGGTTATGTAGATTACTCTCAGGGGCTCCTGTCCAGCAAAGATGATCACTGACGATCATAGGTTCAAAGGGAGTCACTAACTCTTTGACCTTTTTCATATAGCTATAATTAAGACCCGAGTGATGGGCAATATTGAGGCTGACCCCGTGAAAGCTAAGCGGGTAGTCAGATCTGATATGCTCTAGGATCTTAAGAGGGCGACCCGCTGAGTTCATATGATTTTCAGTCAAGGCCTCAAAGAAATCAACCTTAGTCTCTAAAGATTCTTCAAGACGAGAGTAGTGCTCAGTTCGAAGCCCTACTCCCACCATCTTTTCTTTTAATGCTTTATTAAGAATTACTTCCTTTTGAAACAAATTCTCCGCCTTTAGTTTTACAATTTTCCTGAGTCATCTTCTTCCAACCGGCACCTTTACATTTATTATGTCCAGCGCAAGCATGAGTCTTTCCACCACAGTCGCCAGTACCTTTACAAGCATTAACTCCATGACACTTACCTATCACTTTCGTAGATGAATTAGAAGCGCAACCAGCTCCCACTAAACAAAGCCCTGCCATCGCAGCACCAACCAACACAGATTTACCATTCATAGATCTTCTCCTTGAAGTCGAATATTTATAGGTATGTTACTTGAGGCTGGAATTTGTTACAGGCTTGAAGCGTTAAAGTTAATTTATTTTATAAGGTACTGTTTTCTCATAAACTGCCCTACTGCAATGGTGACATTGCATAGTTATGACTGCATACGATCAGAAGCATAGCAAATGAAGCTCTCTACGAAGAGCATCTATCTTTTTACTGCCAGAATTAGTTTCTCTTCGTATGAAGTGATTGAATTTATTAATGCATAGAATTTTGTGGGCTTTTAACAACACCACTAAGGTAGGGCAGTTTAGTTATCTTACTCTTGAACTCGCTCTAAGAGGAACTGTAGGATCTTAGGCTCAGTATGGGGAAGCTCTTCAAAAAGATAACGCTCCTCTTCCTTGGTCCATGCGGCAGGTTTTGGATAGCGCATTCTAAAACCAGTTAACTCTACTATTGAAAGTGAGATGCCTTTTATACCCATTCCAAGATGATCTCTCTTTGGAGCAAGCCACTTAAAGCCAGGAATATTTGATAACCATTTTAAAGGAGTGGTTAAGACGCCATAAAGAGTTTCAATAACAGCAGCCGTTAAGTTTATAGCAGCGGCTGTTGGTTTGTAGATAATACTTTTTAAGAGACCGTGGGTTTCTGGGTAGAGGATCATATTAGATCCTGCTAATCCGTCTTTTCCATTAGAGGCCTTGGACCAAAAGCTAGCGTTTTCCCAAAAGAGACTTTGTCCAGCCTCTAACATCTTCATCTTTCTTAAAGTTCTTTGACTTGGATAGATGATGACTTTTTCAGCTGTCTTCTTTTTTAAAAAGCCAAAGATCCAAATAGGGTTAAAGCCAGTAGTGTCATTGATTTCATACTCGCCCCCAAGTTGATTTAATCTTTCTCTAATAGGATGGGTACAGTTATTACTTAGGAGGCTATAGTCCTCAAAGTCTTTTTGATCCAAAAAATCTTTTCCTTGTTTCTTATAATGATTAAGTGAGACTTGAAGACCAGCGTAAACATCTTCTTCACTCATCTTAGGCCATACTTCTATAATATCTCTATTGGTGTGAAACTGAGCAAAGCCATAACCTTCAGGGGCCGTAGTCGCCGGATTGGTTCTAAGCTTCATGTAGATCTTACCTTCTTGTCTTTCAATATAGGAATCATCAACTTTATCAAGATGCTTCTTATAGACCGATCTCATATTATCAATTTCCCCAGTAGTCATTTGGGTATACTCAAACATGATGTCCATAAGCTTATCTTCAAGGCAGTAGATATAGCGCTCGGCTACATGACCGGCCACAGAAGTTGTATAGCCAGGGGCCATATAAACAATGGCCATGCCAAGGGCCTTGATTCGTTTTCCCTTAGAGTTAATCTTGGTGGGCTTATAATCTTTCTTACAAATATTAAATCTTTTTAAGGATTGATCCGTCAGTGAAGTAGCGTCGAATTCCATCTTAGTTTTATAAAGCATGCTATCGACTTTATAGGTATACCATTCAAGCTTTCTTCTTTTTTCTTTTAATTCATCTAATTGTTCGCAGCGCTCTTTCATCTGTTTAGAAAAACGAAAGTTACGGAACCTCTTTCCTTTGTTGCCAGCCTTTCTTTTAAGATAGCAATAGTCGATGTCTTTCACTTCTTGCTTTGTATAAGAGCGCTCTAAATCATCACTACCAGGAATCTTTAAAAGCTCGCTTTCAAGGGCGGATAAAAGCTTCTCACGGAGGCTCTTGCCTTTGGTTTTATCTCTAGTCTCGTATGAATAAATAAAGGGAAGAAGCTTTTCATCAAAGATGAGATCATCTCCTTGAAGTTCAACCAAACGCTTAGAGTCTTGAAACTTAATATTGATTAACTGATCGACTCCAAAGCGAACCCCAGGGCGGAGATCTGAATCAAGGGAGTTTAAAAATCCAGTGATACGTTTAAACTGAGGCATTGATTTTTCGCTAGAACTTAGAACCAGACCAAACTTAGTCGCTGAGAAGCACGTAGAGGTAGCGAGGCTTAAAAGAATAAGGAAGGTTAGGCGTAGTTTCATATACCACTAATCTTGCAAGGAAAGGGCCAAGGAATGACCGAATAATCAATAACTTAGAGGAGGGGGATTGTTTAAATTTTAGACGTTGAACCAATAAAAAAAGGCCCATTCTCATGAGCCTTTTTTTTCTATAGCTTAGTTAGAGTGCTCTCTAGTCTAAGCTGTCTTCGATATCTGTTTCTTCTAGTGATTTTTGATTTTGCTCTATAGCTCTTTGAAGCTCAGTTCTTTCCATTTCACGAAGTGAAGCAGAGATAGAAATGGCCGATCCAGAGACTGAAGAAGCTAGACCTAAGGCCTGGCAAGTGCTGTCGTCAGAGTCGCAGTTTGAAAGAACTGTAGCTCCTAGATTAACAAATTCCATTCCAATAATAATTCCAGCTGTGAATTCATCAAGCACTACATAGTTAACTCTATGGTAGTCATTGTAGTGGTAATGATTATGGTATCTATTATGTCTTCTATGGTACTGACGTCTTACAACTCTACCGTTATGAGTATAGTAAGTTGCATATCTATGGTGTGGTTTATAAGCACGGTTATCATAGACTGTTACTCTTGTGTAACCTGAATACTCACCACGCTCTACTACTGTCTCTTCAACATAAACGTTAGTCGTCGATGAATAACCTTCATAACAAGTTCTATAAGCACCACATTGTCTTTCGTATGAAGTTGTTGTTGTGGTCGTCGTTGTTGTTCTTTCGCTATAGCTATAATGTGATCCAAAGCTTGAATCCCAATTTGAGTAAGAAGTTGAATATCTTACTGAGTATCCGTCGCGGGCCATGGCCCCTACACTAAAAAGCAGTCCTGCCACTATGATCATTAGGGTTTTCATAATTTCTCCGATTAAAAAGTATTGCGGGATAGTTATGTCACGGCGCATCGTTATTCTCAATATTAAATGACGCACTGTGTATAAATAACAGGATAAGCTAGGTAAGTACCTATAACTTATAAGGTAGGGACTTATTAATGATGACTTCACTTGGGCTAATCTTTGTTTGATAAACCAAGATCTCAACTCCCTTTGATTCAGCTTCTTTTAAAAGCTCTGCATAGATAGGGTCGATGGAATCGGCCGGTGAGAAGCTAGAGACGTCTCCGCGGTTAACAATATAGAGCATGCAGGCCCTATCGCCGGAGGCCTTGATCTCCATAAGTTCTCTAAGGTGCTTCTGACCTCGCTCTGTGACTCCATCAGGGAAAAGCGCAAGCTCTCCATCGCCTTTAAGAGTTACATTCTTAATCTCCACATAGCACTTCTCACCATTTTCTTTTGTGAGAAGAAGATCTATCCTACTCTTTCCAATCTTTGCTTCAGGTTTGATGAGATCATAACCAGTAAGCTCCTTGATCAGTCCTTTCTCAATGGCCTCATGGCCAATCTTATTGGGGAGAGAAGTGTTAACAAGGATCCAAGACTTTCCATTATGAGTTAACTCTAAAGAGTATTTTAATTTCCTCTTAGGGTTATCGTGAAAGCTACAAAGCACTTTCCAGCCTGGTTCCCAGCAGGTCTTCATGCTACCGGTGTTGGCCGTATGGGCCGTAATAAGCTCCCCAGAGTCGAGTTCAATATCTGCGAGGAAGCGCTTGTAGCGTTTTATGATCTTGCCTTTAACTAGTTTTGTTTCAAATTTCATGAGGGCAGCATAGCGGGGAAATATGAATTTGGCTTCACAAATGGCTGTTTTGACTTAGGAATGGGGCATTTTAAAATCATTCATCCCTCTAGAGCTTATATAACTGACCAGTATCACTGGGCTATTTATTCCTCTAGGGCTAAAGCCCCTAGCAGTATAAAATAGAAGGAGAGTTACTTAGGAGAGATGATGAAGAGGCGAAATTTTTTATTTGGAGGAATCTTAGGAGGAGCACTTAGCAGCCTTCCGAGAGTCTTTAAGAAAAGAGGAATCTATATTAGCGAGTTCGGGTTTAAACCGGGGCGAGATAATACTCAGGTTATCATCCTCGCAGAGGCCGCCGCATTTTTAAAAGGGCAGACTCTTCACTTTCCAAAAGGGGAGAAGATCATCCTGTCTAAGCCAATTGTTTTAAGAGTTAGTGTTGAAGGAAATGGGGCTGAATTGATTTCTCAGAATAGTTCTGTCTTTGTACGGATTAAAAATGAGCGTTCTCTAAAAGAGCTTTCAGTAAACTCTCTTAATTACGATGGACAAAAGATAGCCAACGGATTCTTTGTTGATGAAACAAAAGATGTCTTAGTAAAAAATTGCATTATTAAGAACTGTTTGGATGTAGGTATTTCGATCTTTGAGAGTGAACAAGTTCAGCTAGTGCATAATCAAATTGAAGGCAGCCCAAAACTTATAATCGATAAAATTAATTCAAGAGATATAAGAGAGGCCTAAGGAAACTTAGGCCCCATTATTAATTAGTCTTCTAGTAATTCTTTATTAGAGGCTTTCAAAACCCCCATTCTTTTCTTTTCAAAAACATACCAGTCAAAGACCTCATCAGAGAGTTCTTCTTCGGTAGTATTGATGATAACTGAATCCATTTCATTTGAGTGCTTAGTCTTCATCTCTTTAACGATCTTTCCTTGTCCTCTCATATAACTAGGTGAGAAGGGAAAGAAATTTCTACCAACAACCTTGGCCGCTTCTGATCTAAGATCAAAACCTTTCTTAGCATACTGATAAAGAAATTCTTTAACCTCTGATCCATTGCTGCTTGTTCCAACTAATTCATTACCTTTAGAAAAGATTATTGGATCAGCGGCAGCAGCAATGGCCTTACCAAAGCCAGCTTCTTTAGTAGCAAAAGTATGACCATTTAAATGCTTAAGCATATAAAGAGCGATCTCTTTTTCATAAACTTCAAAATAAGGAGTCATCTTAGCGTCGACCGCCTTTAATTCTTCTTCAGTTGCTTCTTTATAAAGCTTAGCGAACTGAGCTTTAAAAGCAGCTGATAATTCAGCTGCGATCTTAACAGCCGGCTTACCATCAATTTCAACACTGCTTAGTGGCTCAACGAATAGCTTATTAAGACCACCGTTATTCTCAATTGAAGTGGCTTGAAAAATTCTTGTTTTCTCTAGGTACTCATCTTCTTCAAGAGAACCAACAGTTGTATAATCGTTTCTAATATCGATGAACTCAGCTTTCTCAGTCGTCATAGCAAGAAGAGGTACATAAAGACCTTTTAAAAGCTTAATAGCGTCTGCTCTTGGGTCTAGGTTCATGGCCTTGATTCGATCTAGGTTTGAAAGAATAGTAAGCTCCGTCTCTTCTTCGTCTTTATGATTAGGATCAAGAAAGATAAAAGCATTGGCCATTGAGAAGGCCTTAAAAGGAATGGCGTTTTTCATATCAAAAGCGGCACCATCAACTGGGTTAGCAAATTGATCCCAAACCTTACAGTCTTGGTAAATCCCTTTTCCTCTATGAGTATCAGTACAAAAAGTATCAAAATCAATCTCAGAAGCTTTTTTCTCAGTATAACCAAACTCAATGGCCTGCTTATCGTATGAAAGAGCTGGGCGACCAAGTCTAATATGAGCCCCAATCATCGAAGCAATCATAGAAGGCGTATAATCCATAACTGACCCACCAGGAATCATGCCTGGGATTAGGTTGCCTGTTAGGAAGTATACTTTTGCCACTGTATCGTAGAGTTTTGGAGCAATATTAGTTTTTAATGACCCAGCAAAGTTATGACGGAGACCAAGAGTGTGACCAACTTCATGGGCCACAACTTCAGTTACATAATCTTTAGCAAATCTTAAGAAGATCTCATCTTTTTGAGCTTCTGTTGTTTCTCCATCCTTATTAGCAGCTTCTTCAGTTGCCTTGATGATTGAAGTCAGATCACTCATTGATTTATCATAGTCAAACCCACAAACATGAGCTGATTCAAAACCTGCGATCATAAGACCGTGTGACTTTTGCTCATCTTCTTTTGCTTTTGCCATGGCCTTGTATCTTCTTAAGTAAGACTTCGCTCGCTTAAGTCCGCCTTTACCAAAGACAGAAGTCATATAAACATGTGATTGAAGAGTCTCTCCAGTAAGTGGATCACCCATCATATTGGCGTAAGCAAATCCTGCTGTATCCCAATGAAGCCATTGAACGATATTAAAGTTTGGCTCGTGAACTGATACGCCTTTTGGAAGAGTTGCTACTTTTAGTACTTCCTTACCAAAAACACGGTTCCAATAAAGGATCCCTTCATTAACAGCATCAACATACTCAGAAGGAACATTAGAGCTTACGTGGTAAGTAATAGGCTTATTGATATCAAACTTCATCACGTTAACAGTTGATTTTCCTGTACCCGCTTCGATGATTGGATGAACTTCAAAGTATCCAACTTTCTTCTGTCCATTTGATTCTTTAGACTTAAAGTTAGGATTCTTTTTATAAGTTGAAAGAGTGTACTTAAGTTGACGGCTAAAGTTGTTAGCTGGTTTACCGGCGGCAGCAGGAGTATCAATTCTAACGATCTGATCGATAAAGATATACTTCCCGCGAAGTTCTACAGTCTTAATATAACTATCAGTGATCTTATAAACTTGATCTCCAGAGTCTGGCTGACCAGAATCAGAAACAAAGTAAGACCCTTTTTGAAAGACAAGCTTGATGCCTTTTTTAAAATCAAAAGTAACATATCCATTTTTATCTTTAACAACAGGAAACTCAGCCAGGAGAACTCTAGTCTCTACTGAATCAGTTGAGAGTTTTCCATCAAGAGATTCAAACATAAAAAGGCTTCCACCTTTTTTCTCAAAGAAGACAATCTTATTAGCAAGAGCATGTCCTGTAGGAGTAGGTGGTCCACTAACTTCTGCCACAGTTAAAAGAAAGGTTTGCTTTAAGGCTTCTTCTTTTAGTGTGATCTGATAAACAGAACGAGGATTATTTGTTAGTTCTTTGAAGTTTGATTTCTCAGATTGAGTAGGAGCTACTTTCTCTCCAGCTATAATAGGGTTCTCTGTGCTTAACGGAGTAACCACTTCAACAGTACGCGTTTCAACTTTTTTCTCACCACAAGCACTAAGGCCGAGCGCAGCTGAAAGCATGATGGCAGATATTAACTTTGTAGACATATTTTTCCCCTAGAAATTGGAAGGTCTTACTATTCATTTAAAGACGGCTGAAATATAGTGTTTAGGCGCACTTGGGTCAATGAAATTGAAAAATCTTTATCATAAGGAAGAGTTATGTTTGAAACTGACAGAGGACTAAAATTTGCTAAGCTTTTGTTATCACTTGAATGTGTCCAAGTAAGCCCAGATTCACCTTACACTTACGCGTCGGGTTTAATGGGGCCAATATACACAGATAATCGTCAAATCCTCTCCTATGTTCCAGAACGCCTCGAAGTGGCCGAGGGACTTGTCGATCTGATCCGAGAAAGTAAGCTCAGTTTCGACAGCATTGCGGGCCTAGCGACAGCGGGAATTCCTCATGGGATGCTGGCCTCTCATATGATGGGAAGCCCTTTTATCTACATCCGCGGCAAGGCCAAGGGCCATGGCAAGGGGAACTTGATCGAAGGGAAATATAATAAAGGTGATAAAATTATTTTAGTCGAAGATTTAGTGAATCAAGGCAGCTCATTAGACAGTGCAGTAATTGGGGCTAAAGAAGCGGGCCTAATTCCCGTGGCCTGTGTCTGTATCGTTGACTATCAAATGCCTGCAGCCGTTAAAGTTCTAGAAAAGCATGACCTACCGCTATTTTCCCTGACTAACTTCTCTCAGATTAGTCATGCGGCAGCATCAGAGAATAACTTAAGCCCGGATTCCGTTCAGCTCTTAGACCAATGGCATAAAGACCCGGCAAATTGGCCTTAATGCTTAGTTCATTGAGTCTAGAAGTAATTTCTGTATATTAAAGCTACTTAAAATTTAATGAAGGAGTGCGTATGTCAGAATTTGCAAAAATAGAATTAGATGGAAAATTTTATGAGTTTCCCATCATTGAAGGTACCGAAGGTGAAAAGGCCATCGATATTAGAACTCTTAGAGCAACCACTGGTCATGTCACTTTAGATTCTGGGTTTGGAAATACAGGTTCTACTTTTAGTGAGATTACTTTTCTAAATGGTGAGACAGGAATCCTACGTTACCGTGGATATCCTATCGAGCAATTAGCAGAGCAATCAAGTTTTCAAGAAGTGGCTTACCTTTTAAACTTTGGAAAACTTCCTTCAGAGAGAGAATTGAATTCCTTTAAAGAATTGATTAATTCATTTTCTACTCTTCATGAAGGTGAGAAGAAAATTATTGAGGCCTTCCCAACTTCAGCTCACCCTATGGGAGTCATTGGATCAGTTGTAGGATCTCTCAGCGCTTATTATCCTGAATACAATCTTCCTATGCTAACTGATGAGCAAAGAAGAAAGGCCATCGCTCAGCTAATGGCCCAAGTTAAATCAATCATCCCTTATTTCTATAGAATGACTCAAGGTCTAGAGCCGGTTAAGTCAAAGCCGCATATGGGCTATGCTGCTGACTTTTTAAATATGATGTATGGCTCTGATGACTATGAAGTAAACCCTGAGGTTGCTAAGGCCTTAGATGTTCTTCTTATTCTTCATGCTGATCATGAGCAAAACTGTTCAGCCTCAACGGTAAGGCTTGTTGGTTCTAGTCATGCAAATGTCTTCGCTTCGATCTCTTCAGGGATCTACGCTTTATGGGGACAACTTCATGGGGGAGCTAATCAAGCAGTTCTTGAGATGCTTCAAAATATCCACGACAATGGCGGGGATTATAAAAAGTACCTAGAAAAAGCAAAAGATAAGAATGACCCATTCCGTTTAATGGGGTTTGGTCACAGAGTTTATAAGAACTTTGACCCAAGAGCTAAGATCATTAAGAAAGCTTGTGATAGCGTTCTTGAATCTCTTGGTGTTTCAGATCCACTTCTTGATATCGCTCGCGGTCTTGAAGAAGAGGCGCTAAAAGACCCTTATTTTGTAGAGAGAAAGCTTTATCCGAATGTTGATTTCTATTCAGGGATTATTTATCAGGCCCTTGGAATTCCAACTAATATGTTTACGGCCATGTTTGTTCTTGGTCGTCTTCCTGGTTGGCTAGCACAGTGGAAAGAGATGAAAGAAGATCCAAACGCAAGAATTGGTCGTCCTCGTCAGATCTATACGGGTGCAAATGAGAGAATGTACGTTCCTATCGATCAGCGCTAATGCACTGGACGAGAGAGATAATAGAAGAATTTCTCATCAAGCGGCCTTCGGATATGAAGGTCGCCAATCTTTTAAATCAAATAAAAGCAAAATACTTAGAAGAAAAAGGTGAGAGCGTCTCTTTAACTGAAGAAGAAATTAGCGCTTATACCCAGTTCTATATGCCAACCAATTCAAAGAAGTTTGAATTCATCTGGCAGCAACTTGATCCTAAAATTAAAGAAGATATCAGCTCTTTGCCATTAGTAGACTTTGGTTGTGGCCCTGGAACTTATTTATGGGCCGCCGCTTCTGTTGGAATCAAAGGACCTTTTTATGGGATTGATTCAAGTGGACCTATGCTCGCTCAGGCGAAGGCCTTAGGGGCAGGGCTTTTCCCTAAATTAGATCTTAAATTCTCTGTTACTGATAAAGACATTCCTTTTGATGAGCCTAAGACTCTTCTCTTTGGAAATGCCATCAATGAACTTGGGGTATCACAAGCTTTAAAGATCATTGAAAGAATCAACCCTAAATATCTCATCTTCATTGAACCTGGAACTTCTAAGGTCTTTAAAGAAATTCTTAAACTTAGGGCCGGCCTAAAGGAGATGACCTTTGAAGTTCATTATCCTTGCGCATCACTTGAGCATGCTTGTCCGGTTGAAGGACGTATCAAGGATGATAGAGAAGATTGGTGCCATCAAGTTTTAAGAGAAGTGCCGCATCCTTCAATTGAACGCATAGGACAAATGGCTAAGATGGACCGGAAGGTTCAGCCTTATATTGGGCATGTTTATGAACTAGCAGGAACAAATCTCAGAGAAGAATCCACTGCTCGTTTCGTGCGTTTTCTAAATGAAAGTAAGTTCGCTTTTAATTGGGAGGTCTGTCTTGTCATTGACGGCAAGCAGTCTATCTTCGAGTTTGAGATTCCCAAAAAGAACCTCGACAAGAAGACTCAAAAACTTTTTAAGAAACTATCCATTGGTCACGAAATGACTTATTCCGTTTTAAAGGTTCTTAAAGAAAATAGATTAAGAGCTAGCGTAGAACTTAGGGGATTAGATGGAAATTAGAAAGGTTCTTCCGAGTGAACTAGATCAAGTCATCGCGCTCTTAGCAGATGATGATTTTGGAAAACAGCGCGAGAGCATTAGCGCTGAGCTTCGCATTCGTTATAAAAGGGCCTTCAATCAAATCATAGAGAGTGAATACTTTGACCTCTACGTAGGAGCAGAAGGAGAGTCTCTCATTGGCTGCTTTCAAATCATGTATCTTCCCCACGTCAGTTTTGGCGGAACCTTTAGGGCGCAAGTTGAATCTGTTAGAATCAAATCTGATAGAAGGGGACAGGGACTTGGTAAGGAGCTTATGAAGTTTGCTATTATCAAAGCAAAAGAAAATGGCTGTGGAATCTTTCAGTTAACTTCAAATAAAGATAGGGATGAACAGGCGCATAAATTTTATAAAGAACTTGGCATGCAGGCCACCCACGAAGGTTATAAGCTCTACTTAGACCATTAGATTCCAGTGAAAATTTGATTTCCATAATCCGCATTCAATGTCCCAATATTTAGAACAAGTCGAGACTTCGACTCAGAGGGATTATCTACCAATAAAGAACCTTCAAGTTCTAGGCCGTTATATTGATCTTGAATGGGTCTATAGGGCATGACCGCTACATCAACTCCCGTCGCTGAAAAGTTCTTAGTGCCCCAGCCTATTCCATCGAGACCATCTAGTTGAGCTGCTACGGCCAAGAAATCAAAGTCAACTTGGTTATAAGCTCCTGAATCAAGACCAGTGGTAGAGACTCCTATGGCCTTTATTCCATGGCTCGATTGAGCGGCTTGAACTTTTGCCAATTTAATTTCGTGGTTTGCAAAACTCATCGTCGTAAGCTGATCATTAGCACTGCCATCTTTGAAGATATAGCTTTCAAGAAGGTAGTAGTCATTGCTGGTTACGGTTATTGGGTTAGTGGCCTCTTTAATAAAGACGTCATCAGGGTCCCAAGCATTCACAAAGACCTTCATCGACTTTCCGTGGGCATAATCAATAATGGTGTTCTGCCTAACTCGCATGGCGGCGTCTGTTCCAGAAGGCCAAAAGTCAAAGCCAGCTTCATCAAGAAAGATTCCTTCGGCCCCTAAGGTTTGCCAGTTATCAATCCGCCCTTGTATCGCAGCTAGTGTTTCAGGCGCCCCACCATTATCGCCAATAGTGACATAGCCAAAGAGTTCAACGGAATTAGCGAGTCCCGGGATGATAACTGTTGAGTTGGCGTAGTCTCCATGACCTGGATCTTCTATACCCGCGCCAGCGACGACAATATCGTATTGATTTAAATCATTGATGACATTGGTACTATCAAAACCGTTGGCTGCCGAGTTTAAAGAACTTAAGAAAGCATAATAAATAGCTACGTTTTTTAAATTTGTTTGAGACGCCACAATCACTCCAAAATATTATGTAGATACTCTGATTGTAACCTGTCCTTCTGAATTAAATGAGGAAAGACACTCAAATGGGAAAAAAAAAGAGCCGTGAATAACGGCTCTTTATTATAAACTTTGAATTTTTTTTTTGAGTTCTACTTCTTCTTAAATCTGTTACCAAATTTCTTCTGGAATTTCTCAATTCTACCTTCAGTATCAAGTACCTTTTGCTTACCAGTATAAAATGGGTGACAAGCAGCACAGATATCAATTCTTTCAAGCTTAGCAGTTGATCTAGTGTCGTAAGTTGCGCCACAAACACATGAGATTGCTACGGCGTTGTATTCTGGGTGTATTCCTTCTTTCATCTTTATGGACCTTTTTTTTGCCACTTGATTTTATACAAGGGCAGGTTTTTATTCTTATAAGGGGGTAATCTCTAAGATTTGGTGGTTTTTGTCAATGACTGTTATCACAAGTACTACAACCATCCGTTTCAGGGGGGTTTTCAGCATCAAAGAACTCCCAATGCCCGTAGCGATCATTTAAACAAGTCACAGCCTTATCTAAGTCACCGAATTCACTCTGGAATAACTCTTGATGCTCTAGATCAGTTAGGGTGACGACGTAGTTAACTTTTACTTCTTCAGCAAGCCCTGGGGCTCCTGTCATAGAGATAAAGGCCTTAAGCTCTTCAGTCTTAAAGTGGCAAAAGGTCCAATTTTCTGGTGTAATTCTATTCATTAGAGGAACATAGCAATTTTTGATTGTCAGGACAATACGGATTATGTAGATTAACCGACACTCGCAACAGCGATTTCAGGAGTTAGTTATGGCCAAAGGTCCTAGAGTTATTATTACATTAGAATGTACAGAAGCAAGAAAGCTTGGAAAGTCACCTTCAAGATATTCAACTACTAAGAACAAGAAGAACACACCAGATCGTCTTGAGAAGATGAAGTATAATCCTTTCATGAGAAAGCATACTCTTCATAAAGAAATTAAGTAGTCGATAAAAACAGTATCAGACCATTTTAGAAGACTACTCCTTTGGAGGGGTCTTCTTTTTATGGTTTATTCCCAGTATTTTCATAAACTTATCCCTTAAATTCCCCTTAATAAATTCCGTTAGATTCCGATAAATAGGTATGAATTTCTATGGGGTGAACATTGGCATTACGCATACTACTAGCTGATCCAAATGAAGAATGGATTGATTCTGCTAAAAAATATTTAGAGGAACAGCTTTATCAAGTTGATGTTGTTGGTAATGGTAAAGATGCCCAGCTGGCCCTTTATAATGCAAAGTTCTTCGCCGTTGTTCTTAATATGGAAATCAAGGATCACTCTGGTCCGCAGGTCTTAAGGTTTCTTAAAACAAATCACCCTTCTCAAAACGTCGTCGCCATTTATAAGCCCATGACTGAAGAAGAAAAGTCTTTATCAGATGAAATCATAGATGAAGAGACTCTTAAAAAATCGGGAGCTACAGAAGTCTTAGAGCTTCCTTTTGAAATGTCAGCCCTTCATGATTGCCTTGAAGGTCATCAGTCTCTTGGAGACATGATGCAGGCCCTTGATAAAAGTGAAGGACAAAGGGAAGAAGAAGAAGTTAAGTCTGAGGACGAAGAATATACAAGTGTAAAGATTGATGAGTTCTATACTTCTAAAGCAGTTCTTTTTGATGTTTATATTAAATTAGGAACAGGGCGCTATTTAAAGATCCTTCATGCCGGAGATCAGTTCTCTAAAGAAAGAATTGATAAATATAAGAATGAAAAGAAGGTAGAGCATCTTTTCTTTCATGTAAGAGACCGCCGAAAATATATTCAATACACAAATTTTCTAGCAGATAAGTTAATCAATACAAAAGGCATTGGAACAGATAAAAAACTCTCAATGCTAAAGAATGCTTCAGAAAAGTTCCTAGAGGAATCTTTTCAAGAGGGGATGAAACCTCAAATTATGGAGCAAGGTAAGCAAGTTGCTGAGAATGTTTATAATCTCATTGAAAAAGATGAGAATCTTTTTAAGGCCCTTAGAGATTGGCAGGACTTCGATCCAAATGCCTATACCCATGCTTATCTAACAACTGTTTTTGCAGCAGCTATTATTAAGCGCTTTGAGTGGCAGTCTAAAACCACCATTGAAGCCGCCGCTATGGCCTGTCTTTTTCATGATGTGGGAATGACAAAGTTGCCAAAAGAATTATTAGAAAAAAAAGAAGCAGACTTTACTGATGAAGATTGGGTAGAGTTTAAGAAGCATCCTGAATTAGGAGCTAAGATGTTTGAAGGAAATAGAAATGTTGGGCAATCAGTGCAACAGATCATTCTTCAGCATCATGAATACTACGATGGTAGTGGCTTTCCTTACGGGAAGAGAGGCTCTAAGATCCTAACCCTATCAAATATTGTATGCTGCGCTGATGACTTTGCTGAATGCATTGTGGAGACGGGTGAGAAGCCTGTTGACGCTTTAAAGATATTCTTAAAAAGAAGTGAGCAGATGAAACGATACAACTCTAGAATAGTGGAATGCTTAATCAAGAGTTTTGTTGACCCTGAGAAGATCATCAAAGAAAATGCTCTACCTTCGAACTCTAGAGTCCTTGCTAATAAAAAAGCTTCTTAAAATTTAAGTCTTTAAAGCTGCTTTGTCTTTTAGAGAACATAGGCAGATTGTCTTTATGAATCAGGTAGATATTCTTTCTATCAGAAGCCTTAATAAGAACATGTTGTCTTTTTTCAATCTTTAAATCAGGAAGTGTATTGATGATATGGCTAATCGTATAGGTTGAGACAGTTCCATCCTTTCTCGTAGCTTCGATAAAGTACAAAGGCTTCTCTAACATTTGATTTAGCTCGACCTTTAATTCATCACTAGACTTATCCACAATTAAAGTACTCTTTAGATCAAATAGTTTTTTAAGGTAAGCTTCAACCTTTGTCTTGTCTTGTCCTCTTAAGTTCTTATCAACCCAAGTATCTTTTTTTAACTCAAAAGAAATTTGAATATTATTTGAAGATTTTTTATTTCTATAGATCCTCATCTTTTTTGTCTCTTCAAGGACCTGGCTAAAGATCTTAGAGTCAACGAAGTCAGAAAGGTCTAGGGATTCAAAAGTATTCTTGAGAGCGTCGACCTGATAGATGATTTCTTTTTGAGGGATATGAATATAGGTTGAATTATCAATAGGGTTAACAAGACCTAGGATATAATCCACCCTGGCACCCTTGGCATCGATCAGGCTAAATTCCATATCAGAGGAGTCTAGGGAGAAATTTGAAAGGTTAATAGTATCGCTTTGATAGACCTTTCTAATATTAATATCACCTAAAGTAGAAAGGATCATCATGGTGGTCTTAGTATTCGCTGGAAGCTTTCTTGGTTTGGTTAGGTTCCAATCATCAGCCTCTTTAGATAAAGTATAAGAGCCAAGTGAGTTCTTAACGATAATAGAAGTCGCTTGGTTAATTTTCTTATCTTCAATAAGGCGGCGGTACTGATTGAGAACATGGGTCTTTTCAGTAGGGGCTTGAAAGAATTCAGTAATAAAGGCGCTTACCAGAACCACTAAAATAAAAGAAATTAATAACCAATTTGAAGCCTTGGTGCGGCTAGTTTGAACTTTGGTAAGCATGGAAATATTCTAGCTTGAATGTTTGTTCTCGTATAGAGATGATAAGCTAATGGTTAACAATACTTAAGGAGCGCGTCATCGAAATCTTCTCTCTTATTCGCGAAGGCGGTTTTATAATGGTCCCTCTTCTCATTGGATCGCTCCTTATTTGGGCAGTGGCCATAGAGAAGATTTTATTTCTTAATCATTTCAAGAAACAATATAAACAGCTTCATGAAAAAGCGGCTCAGCTTATTGCTCTTAAGAACTTCAACGAGGCCAAAGGCCTTTGTCATAATGCTCACCCTTTGATTGGAGCACCCTACCTGAGCGCCTTTCAGAAAAGAGAAATGAAACTTGACGAGTGGGAAGGTAGGCTTGAAAGAAGGTTTACCGAAACAAGGCAAGGTCTTAAGAGGTTTCTTTGGATCCTAGGGACTATCGCATCCTCAGCTCCTTTTATAGGGCTCTATGGAACAGTGGTAGGGATCATAAAGTCTTTTGAAGAGATTTCAAGAACCGGACAAAGTGGCTTTGCCGTTGTGGCAGGGGGACTCTCTGAAGCGCTTATTGCTACTGCCGCAGGTATTCTCGTCGCTGTCATGGCCGTCATTTTTTATAACTTCTTTCAAACAAAAATAAGTGTTATCAGTCTTGAGTTTAGAAATAGTGTGGCTGACCTTGCCGATGAAATTAAAGGGTTAGATTCGTGAGCATGAAATTTAGCCATGATGAAGACGATGAGATCATGGCAGAGATTAATATGACTCCGCTTATTGATGTCATGTTGGTTCTTCTTATTATCTTTATGGTCTCTTCATCTGTCTCGTTAAGTTCGGGCCTTGATATTGACCTGCCTAAAGTGGGAACCAAGTCAGGTGGTAAACCAGACGCGGCCGTCATCATATCCTTAACTGCTGATAACAAGATTCTCGTCGGTGGTGTCCAGTTCAATTTGGAGTCACTAAAAGAAGGCATCAAGGAGGCGCTTAAGAAAGAAGGCACCACTTTGGTTATTCTTGAAGGGGATAAGTCGAGCCGTCTTGGTAATGCCGTTGATGTTATAGACCTCGCCCGGGCCGCTGGGGCGACTAGCTTTGCCATCGCTGCAGATGAGAAGTAGAGCAAAAACTGCCTAAGTTAATCAAGTAATTCCTTGCCTTTACCTTGAGCCCTTCATAGTAGGGGATTCGCTCCGTGTCGTGATACAATAGTATTAGCTTCTCAGATTCCTGAAACTTCCCAAGTTGGAGTAAGGCTGAATTGGAGGAAGAAATGGGTAATAGAAAGAAAAGGAACCTGGCGATCTTATCAGTCATCGTCCTTCTTGTCCTTCCGCTTTATTTTATGACGATCAAAATGGAAGAGGGCTTGGCCCGCAAAGAGTCCTTAAAAGGGGAACGAGCCCCTGCAGTTGAAGATAGAAGATTCATGAATATGCGCGAGTGATCTATAGGTCTAAATCATCTAAGTCATCAAAACTATCGGCTTCTTTTTTAGGAGCAGTTTTAGGCTTAGCATGTTTACTCAGATCTGGTTCAACAGACTGAACAAATTGTCTAAGAAGAGTTCTCTCTCCAGGCTTTAAGAAACTAAAACGAACTGCAACTCTGTAGATTAAGTTAGTATCACGAATGATTCTAGATTTATGATTGTAAGGACGGCTGTAAAAAACATCAGCATTGAGAACAAATTTATTTGGGATCATAAACTCGATGACGATACTTTGCCCTTCGAGAAAACTTTGATTAGAAAAGAAATACATCTCTTCCATATTAAGCTCAGTTAAGACCGTCGTTCCTTTATAGAGTTTGCCCTCGGCGAGCTTTGGTCTTCTTTGCATAACATTGACGGCATCAGACTTTTCTTCACTATCTTTTGCGGCGACTTCTTCATCGCTTGATTCTTCACTTGAGTCCGCTGTTGCTTCCTCTTTTTCTTCTTCAGGAGTTTCTTCAGCTGCTTCTTCAGAAGAGGCTTCTGCCTCTGCTTCGTCTTCAGTTTTTCCGCCGTCTAGAACTTCAAGGCCTGATCCACCGGCTGCAACTTCTAAAGGGCTTCTTGTTTTGTATTCTTTAATAAGGTCTTCAACGGAGACAGTATCTGTTTCCCCTGAGCTAATCCTTTCACTAATGACAGCTTCCACTTCATCACGAAGGGTCCAGATGCGAAGGTAAATTTTTTTAATAAGAACTGGGTCTTTTGAGCTACCTAATATCATTTTTGTTTCCCTAGGGTTTTGACCTAACATTCTTATTTTACTAGATAATGCTCAATTGCCGCAGGGCATTTTTTAAAGGGAAGTTCTTGCCGATTTTATGAGCAGTGCGTCGCTCAAGTAATCTTAAGATAGCAAATATTTCTACCCCACTCTATGAGGGAGAGGGTCCAAGAATTCCACGGAGGGATTATGGTTTCAAAGGTTGTTATTGCAGGTTCTGCACTACTTGGAACGATGGCAATGGCCAACGCCGCACAGGTA
Organism: uncultured Halobacteriovorax sp.; assembly: GCA_913061265.1. Taxonomy (GTDB): domain Bacteria; phylum Bdellovibrionota; class Bacteriovoracia; order Bacteriovoracales; family Bacteriovoracaceae. Next base: position 71,667 of record CAJXVS010000010.1, read on the forward strand.
CCAGGTGAATTACTCGTTAAGTTTAAAAACGTTAAAAGCATCAACGGACTCTCAAAGACATATGGATTCAATGTTGACCGTACAATTGATCTTTCTTACGGACAGATTCATGTTTTAAAAGTTGAACAAAAGAACTTTGGAAGTTTGAAAACAGTCCTCTCTGAAGATCCAAATGTAGAATATGCAGAGCCTAACTTTATCTACTCAATTGTTAAACCAGTAGAAGAGTTAAACCTAGATCAGATCCTAAGCCCAGAATCTCAAGGGTTTTCTAACTATACTCCAAGTGACCCAAAGTTTAATTCACTATGGGGATTAAAGAATACAGGACGCAATGAACCAGGAAGAACATCTCCAGGAAGTGTTGGAGCCGATATCAACGCTCTTAGAGCTTGGTCTATCACTAAAGGATCAAAATCAATTAAGATTGCCGTCATTGATACTGGGATTGATTATACTCACCCTGACTTAGTCGATAATATGTGGACAAACGAAGCAGAGGCCAATGGTACTGCTGGGGTTGATGATGATGGAAATGGTTATATCGATGATATTCATGGGTATGACTTTGCCAATGGTGATGGCGACCCTAAAGATGGGCATAGTCATGGGACGCATTGTGCGGGAACAATTGGTGCCGTTCATAATAATGATCAAGGTGTAGCTGGTGTGATGGCCGATGTGACTCTTGTTGCTGTTAAGTTTTTAACGGACGCCGGATCAGGAACAACAGAGAACGCAATCAAGTCAATTGATTACGCCACGAAAGTAGGCGTTGATATTATGTCTAACTCTTGGGGCGGCGGAGGCTTCTCTCAAGCTCTTATGGATTCAATTCAAAGAGCAAGTGACGCTGGGATTATCTTTACAGCAGCCGCTGGTAATTCAAGAACTGATAACGATGTTAGACCTCATTATCCATCAAACTATGAAGTAGAAAATGTGATCTCTGTTGCAGCTCACACGGCTCAAGATGATCTCGCTTCTTTTTCTTGCTATGGACGTAATACAGTTGATATCGCAGCACCTGGGCATAGAATTCTCTCTACTGTTAAAAATGGTGGTTATAAGGCATTCTCAGGAACCTCAATGGCAACACCTCATATCTCTGGTCTTCTAGGTCTTCTTGTTTCTCAAGAAGGAAGAATGACTCATGCAGCGATGAGAGAGAGGTTATTAGCTACTTCAGTACCAGTTTCAGCTTATAGAGGAAAGATGGTTAACGGTGGTAGAGCTGATGCTTATAATCTTTTAACTGATACTCGTCCGGTACGTAACGATCCAAAGCCAGGACAGTGGAAGACAATCACTCTAACTCAAAACTGGGAAACTTCTCATCCTTATACAGACAATGCTAATGAGGAGAGAACTTTTACAATCGAAGGAGCTAAGTTTATTCGATTAAAAGTAGCTAAGTATGAATTAGAAAAGAATTATGATTATATTCAAGTTTCAACTAAGACTCGCCAACCTGTTGCAAAGGTTAGTGGTACAGGTGAGGCTTATACAACTGATTATGTGGAAGGGGATACTATTGTAGCCACTTTTAAGTCAGACCGTTCAGTTAATAAATGGGGATTTTTAATAGAGGAAGTTGAAGTTCAGTACTAAAAGACTGTCTTCAATTTCACAAGTAGTAAGCCGCGGTCTTAACTCGCGGCTTTCTTGTTTTTAAAGCACTCTTCTAATTCAATATGTAAGATATCTACTTGAACCTTTAGATCTAAGAATAGGTCTGCCGCTTTTTTGAAATCTTTCTTAGAAGCGCATTTCTCAAGTTGTACCGCTTGCTCTCTTAAATCGTGAGTAAAGAAGTTTGATAATGCTCCCTTAATACTATGAGCCGCTGTTTCTAGTTGCTTATGATTCTTTGCTTTGATGGCAAGTTCTATATCTTCAATTAACTTAGGAGAGTTCTCTTTAAATTGATCGATGAGAAAGAAGATGATCTCTTGGTCATTTCCAAAATTTTCTACAAAGAGATTTGGCTCAAAGACCATTGGGCCTTCATCTATCTCAATCTTAGTGTTCCCTAACTCTGCCGTATTGATTGTGGGGGATATAAGCCTTCTGAGGCTCCTTTTAATCTTAGAGACGTTGATAGGTTTACCAATAAAATCGTCCATTCCAAGTTCTATACACTCTTCTCGCTGATGAACATTGGCCGTTACAGCGACAATGGCAGGTCGATCCTCACCATAGATCTTAAGGATGTTCTTAGTGCATTCAATCCCATCCATGATAGGCATTTGAATGTCCATAAAGATGATATCGAAACTCTGATTTTCTAAAACTTCGAGTGCCTCTTTACCATTTATGGCCAGTCTAACATTATGTCCTAGTTGTTTAACGAGAGTTTCCATTAACGTGAGGTTAACGGGATTATCTTCTACGATAAGAACTTCTACGACTTGCTCGACATGAGTTCTTTGGGCAGGTTCTTCTGAAAAAATAGTTGAAGATTTTAGATTGAACTCAGTAAGTGTTGAAGTGAGAACTTCTCTTTGAACAATATTTAAATCAATATTTAAGTCTAGGGGCATAGCCGTTAAAGAGAAGAAGAAATGACTTCCTCGGCCCTCTTCAGATTCAAAATCAATACTTCCTTCCATGGTGTCCATCAATCTCTTGCAAAGAGCAAGACCGAGTCCTGCGCCTCCATGTTCCCTTGTGGCTGAAATATCACCTTGATAAAAAGTCGTGAAGATCTTTGCGTGATCGTTTTTCTTTATTCCCTTACCTGAATCCGTAACACTAAAAGTAAAAACATTCTCCACCTCAGTCATCTCAGCACGGATCTTAATATAGCCGGAGCTAGTAAACTTCACAGAATTACTTATTAGATGCATAAGAACCTGGCGGATCCTATAGGAATCTGTAAGAAGAGCCTGCGGAAAATGCTTATGAATTTCATAGGAAATCTGAACATCTTTTTCAGCAAGATACTCAGCGAACATCTCAGTGATCTTTTGTAAGGCTGGCTCTACCTCAAAGGGCTCTTTTTTAATCTTCAAGTCGCCAAGTTCAAGACGGGAATAATCGACGACGTCGTTGAGAACGGCCTTTAAGTGATTCCCACTTTCTTTTACAATCTTTAATAATTGCTTTTGCTCTTTGGTTGAATCTGCTTCTAAGAGGACTTGAGTCATGCCTAGAATCCCATTTAGGGGAGTTCTAATCTCATGACTAATATTATTCCAAAAAAGTTCTTTGGCCCTGAGAGCCTCTTCAAGATTATTTTGACTAGTACTTAGTTCTGATTCTTTATTTCTTTTCTTACTCTCTAAACGGTAAGACAAGATTATGCCTGCGAAAATGGCCATCAAGGCTGAGATGGTATGAGTTGTCATAAGCTCCATTTGATCTGGAGTAATACTTGAATTGCTTCTATTAACAAAACTTAAAACGACTAGTTCAAAGGCCAAGAGAAATGAGATGTTCATTCCTTCTTTCCATCCTAGAAGATAACCAAGGAGGATAGGCATGAGAGGAAGCCAAAGAAGAACCGGCGAGAGAAGGCCACCATATTCAAATAAACATAAAGGAAAGATCGCCAAACTCACTGAAGTAAAGACAGCGGAAGCGAGTTTATAATTTTGTGAAAACTTTAAAATAAAAGGAATGGCCAATAAGAGTGCTGCTGCAAAAAGACCAAAGCCTTGAAGAAGCTCATCAGGCTCAGGAGGGAATAAAAAGATTAAAAATGAAAGAGAGCCTATTAGAGGAGCAGCTAAGCAAAGCATCTTTGCTTGCGCTCTATGAACAGGCTCAATTGAGTCTGTTATAAAAAAGGAAAATATCTTATCTAAATAGCTTTTCATCTCTATAGTCTTTTCGGTAAAAAGACCTGAAAACCTAGATAATTTCTGTGAAGTTTAGCGAACAAAAAAAAGACGGTTATGATAACCGTCTTTTTTAGTATGATTTATTGATTTTATTAAAGAATTAACCTTCGATGAGGTGTCTATACTTTCTTAGAAACTTAGAAAGACTACCAACTTTATCAAGCGTTCTGATAGCTGAAGTAGAGATTCTTAAACGAATAGTTTCACCAGTTTCTGGATCAAAAACTCTTTTCGTCTGAAGGTTAGGCTTCTGAGTCATCTTTGTTCTATTTTTTGCGTGAGAAACCTTGTTTCCTACGAGTCTTCTTTTTCCTGTCAAATCACATGTACGGGCCATAACCACTTCCTTTATCATCTTCAAATGGGCGTATTTAGGAGGCTTAATTTATATCAAGGACCGCCAAAGAGCAAGAGTCTCTTTTAATTAGTTTGTGCTGCGTTAATTGACCCAACCAGCGAGTACCAGACGGCTTCCTTTAGTGACTTGATTGGTTCTATGCTCATAGCCATTAGAACCTGTTAGGAAGCAGGTTAGGCTACCATAGGGCCTATATCCTATCGTGATGGCACTGGCCTCATCACCTCTTATACGAAGGCCTAGACCAGCTCCTTCGAAGCTCTCTAAGCTTAGAGCTAGGGAGAAGGCCAGGTCCCGAGAGCCGTCATCATGCCAAATTCCGTCTTCATCGGGGGCTTCTCGCAAGCTTAAGAGGTGCTCAATCTTTTGAACGGGGCAAAGTTTTTCTAAGATTTCTCTCAGACTACCTGATTCTGAAAGGGCCTCTGCTGCAAGGCCGTCGAGTGTGGGCCAGTCTTTTTCTAAGATAGCGCTCTTCCACGAAGGAGGAACTTCCCAATTGAAGTTGATATGCCCATTTTTAAAGTATTCAATTTTGACCTGATTCATATGAGGTTGTACTCTGATAAATATTGATCCATTAGACAAGGGCCTATGAACTCAAAGATTAAAAAATTAGTCTTTTCAACTTTCGCAGTATTGATAGCTTTCAATCTCTATAAAGCTTTCTTTCCTGACGAGATAAAGCGAGTTGAAGAATCTGCTCCTAAGGCCAAGAGTCGTCCTTTTATTGATGAAGAAGATGTTCAAATTGAAACTGAAGTAGAAAGTTCAAAGACCAAACAAATAGCTATTAAAGAAGATGGTAAAAAAATTGAGTTTGATGGGGGATATGATCGCTTTTTAAAAGAGATCCTGCCCCCGGCCCAGAAACGAGATGTGGTTTGTAGCGAGAATGCTGAGCTTCTTTTTAAAGACCCCTCTTTTATTGACGTGGAAGACCCTATTTATAAAGAGCCTCTCAAGCTAATCGAAAGACTTCATGATGTTTATACAAAGACCCTAGTTCGCTCTGAAGTGGTCGATGCTTACGGCTATTTAACTTCTCTTGTAAGAAATAACCTCTATAAGGGAACCTCACTTAAGCCCGCTAGTTACCGAGAGCATATAGAAACCATTGAGTTTTACTGTAGGCCCGAGACTTCACTTCGCTTTATTGAAACGGTGATGGAGGCGAACAAACGTTATAAGTTCTCTCCTCGTATGAAGAAGGATATCTTTGACATGAGCGTTAGCATGCTTGATTCGGTTATTGGAGATATGTACACCACCAATAATCTTATCTATGGCCTAGGTTTCTTCAAGCTTCTTGTTGATAATCAACTTCTTCCTAAAGAAGTCATTGAAGATATCTCTCCTTTATTTGATAAAGTTCTCGAACACCATAAAGGCTTTACTAATATTTGGCGTAGAGATTTAGAAGCTGGGAGTAAGACTGAGTTATGGAATCTTTTGATAGATGACTTGGCCCGTAGAAAAGAGTTTGGAGTTGAATTCAAGGATCTTATTCAGCAGCTTAAAACCCGCTACTATATTAGATAAAGAGTCTAATCTTCCATACAGAGATAGACCTTCTCTTTTTGAATTCCTTCTTCAATGCAAAGGGATTCAAGGCGATGAAGCATGGCCATCCTAAGAGGCTTTGGATAGCGCACTAATCCTTCTGGCGTCTTTTGAAACTCGCTGGCATGAAGATCTGAATCTGGATAATTCTTCTTTACCTGGTGATAAACTTCTTTTGTAAACCTAACCACGCCCAAGCTTAAATAATCTAGTTGCTCGCTTGGAAGAACTTCTGTTATTTGACTTAAAAGGCTTTGATAAGCACTAGTAAAGTCATCTTCAAAGATGACGGGGTCAAGATGGATACCAATCTTATAACCATGTAGGGCCAAGGTCTTAATCGCCTGCAACCTATGTTTTAGTGAGGGAGTCTTTAAGTCCGTTCTCTTTATTCTATGGGCAGGGGAAAGTGAAAAGGTGACAACTATATTATCCCTAGGTTCTAATTCTAAAAGTGGCTTAATATTAACTGACTTTGTTCTAAGCTCGAGCTTTGCTTTAGGAAGATCTTTAAAGAGATCAAAATAATAGGGAAGCTCTCCCGTTAAGTGGCTCATGGCCAAGGAATCTGAGAATTCTCCGGCGTGAAACCAGATCAACTCTTCTTTAGACTCTTTATAGAGTTCAACAATCTTCTCACCAATCTCTTCATGATTTAAAAAGAAGACGAGATCGGGGCTATTAAAATAACCTTGGAGATAGCAATACTCACATTCGTAGATACAATTATAAGCATGAATAAAATAAAAATGAGACTCACCCTTTGTGCCGTAGGCATTAGGCGCTTCTTTTACAAGTTGACCCTTCTTTTCACCTAAGAATAATTGTAAGTCCTCTCTCTTTTGAAGGTAGGGCTTTTTGACTCTACCAAAGACATCATCGACCTTATCGATCATCTTGATAGGGACCTTAGGAAACTTCTCGGTAATAAAGTTTACTCGGGGGTGGTTTTCAATATTTCTTTCAATAAGAATTCGGCTAAACATTGAGAGCACGGCCTTCGATGAGGTTGATCAACCTTAGGTAATCAAAGTTCTCCATGGCCTTAACAAGGACGGCTATATCCTCAGGCTTTTCGATATGAGCGCTTAAGTTGAAGCTTGGTCTTTCTAAGTCTCTTGGAAACTTTATCTGAGCCCCAGCCTTTGTTAACTCTAGGCTGATTTCCTCAAGTGAGAGGCTTAGCTCTTTTTGAACTGGGTTCAAGAGGCTTTGCATTTTCTCTACCAATAAGATGGCCTTCTTCTTAGGGAGAGTCTCTAAGTTCTTTATTGAATCAATATCAAGGGCGCTTAAGGCCTGATCTAAACTTCCAAATTTGATACTTAAACTCGAAAGAAGCTTTTCTCTTTTATTTTCAAGGGAAGTGGTAAAATAAAAGCCTTCCCAGAAAATATCCACTTTAGGCTCGATGCTTTGATCTTCAGTTTTATCTAAGCTTAAAAAGAACTCTAAAAGTTTTTGTGAATAAACCTCAGCCTTTTCTTTGACTCTTTCACAGATCTCACTCTGACCTACAACATCTGAGACTAGTTTATAGGCACTGATTTTTATCCCAGCGACTTCGGAGGCTTGAGCTAAGGCCCATAGTTCTCTATCAACAAGAGGGGCAAAGGCATCAAGAAGATCGGCTTTCTTTGAATCTAAGACCCGTGAATGACAGGTGATGAGATCAAGCCCGACTGCTCCTAGAGCGTGCGAGGCAAATTGCATCTGAGAGTTTTGTTCTAAGTAGACATTTCTTATAGGCAGGATAGTTTCAAGTTCTATGGAGGATCTTAGGGCTCCAGCAATGCCAAGATTAACTACCTCTGAGACTTCAAACTTTCCAAGAACGTAGGCCAGCTTAGGGCCTGCTTTCCAGGGACCTTCGCCGGTTATAAGGAGGAAGTAAGCTTCTTCTTCATAGAGACCATCGATCTTAGGCACTGGGCTAAAGTCAAAATAGCTGAGAAAAGGCTTGGCCTCACCTCTATGAGCGAATATAAGGAGTTTCTTTTTCATTAGTTGCCCTTTATATTGTTGCGCCTAGGCAAGTGTCAAACCAAGGGATCCAATTATGACGCTATTAGTAAGAGAACAAGGTAGATTACCACTAGGTTTTGGTGGCGCTTCTATAAGTGGGGAAGGGGCAGGCTATGGCTTTGGTGATATCACCGAAAATGAGGCCATCAGCTTACTTCATGAGGCTAAAGACTTAGGCGTTAGGATCTTTGATACGGCTCCTATTTATGGCTTTGGAACTTCAGAAAAAAGAATCGGATCGGCCTTTAAGAAATCTAGAGAAGAAGTCTTTATCATTTCTAAAAGTGGCGTCACATGGGCGCCTAATAAACGAGTTGATATGAGTAACGACCCGGTTGTTACTTTAAAGATGTTAGAGCAAAGCCTAAGGGATTTAGACACGGATTATATAGACCTTTTTATGATCCATTGGCCTGATGAAAAAGTAGACATAAGAAAACCCATCGAAGTTCTGGCCAAGGCGAAGCTAGAAGGAAAGATAAAACATATAGGCCTTTGTAATACTAATATTAGTGAAATTGAAAAGGCTTCTGAAGTGGCAGAGATCGAAGCGGTCCAAAACCAATTGAACCTTTTTGAAAGAGATTCATTAGAGATCTTTCCTTTTTTAAAAGAAAAAAAGATCTCTTTTATGAGTTGGGGAACCTTAGATAAAGGCATCCTGACGGGAAGAGTAGATAGGAAAAGAAAATTTGATAAGTCTGACTGCCGCTCTTGGGCCCCTTGGTGGAAAGAGATGGATAAAGAAAGCCGCTTCAAGGCCATGGAGATGATTAATCCTCTTTTAAAAGAATCAGGTCATTCGGGACTAGAGCTCGCCCTTGGGCATAATCTTTCTTTTGATGAAGTAAGTTTGGTTCTCTGCGGAGCTCGTAATAGTCAGCAGCTGCATGGACTGGTTAAGGCCTTGTCGCATTTACCAAAAACTGAGCTCTTAGAAAAAGCCAAAGAGATCGTCTCTAGTAAATGAAAATAAGTGTCGTCGTTCCCACATTTAATAGGGCCCATACTTTAGAGCGCTGTCTTGATTCAATCTTGAATCAAAACTTTAAGGCCCATGAAGTCCTTGTTGTTGATGATGGCTCAACTGATGATACGAAAAAGGTACTCTCTAAATATAAAGATCAGATCAAGGTTTATAGAATTGAAAACTCAGGTGTCTCAGCTGCTAGAAACCACGCTATTAAGGTTGCCTCTGGTGATTGGATTGCTTTATTAGATAGCGATGATGAATGGCTTCCTAATAGACTCGAGGCTCAGGTCGATCTCGCCAAACATTTTCCGAATCTAAAACTTATTCATGGTGAAGAGATCTGGATTCGAAATGGAAAAAGAGTTAATCAAAAAAAGATTCATAAGAAGGAAGGCGGCTATATCTATCAAAACTGCCTGCCACTTTGTTGTATTTCTCCCTCTGCCTCTCTTATAAAAAAAGAAGTCTTTGAGGAGCTTGGGTATTTTGATGAAGAGTTTCCTGTTTGTGAGGACTATGATCTCTGGTTAAAGATAACGGCTAAGTATGAAGTGGGCTTTGTGAGTGAAGCTATCATTAATAAATATGGCGGGCACGATGACCAGCTCTCTCAAAAGTACTTTGCTATGGATCTTTACCGCGTACGCGCTATGGTAAGGATGCTAAAGACTGATCTTCAAAAAGATGATTATAAAGCAACAGTAGATCAGATCATTAGAAAGTCTGAGATCTTAATTCTTGGGTACAACAAACATAATAACCTTAAAGATCTTCCTGAAGTAGAACTACACCTCAAGTTCGCGAAAGCTTCCAAGAGCAAGATCAGCTAATTCATAAGGACCTATCTTTACTCTTACTAACCTTAGAGTAGGAAAGCCAACGGCTGCGGTCATTCTTCTTACCTGACGGTTCTTTCCTTCACGGATAGTCAGCTCAATCCAGCTGGTAGGAATTGCTTTTCTAAAACGAACGGGGGGGACTCTCTCCCATAACTCTGGCTCATCAATCTTTTTACAATCAGCGGGCCTAGTCATTCCATCTTTTAGTGAGAGCCCGGCGCGAAGCTTTTCGATGGCCTCTTCTGTTATGTCATTATCAACCTGAACTAAGTAAGTCTTTGGCATCTTATTCTTTGGGCTAGTAATTTGATCTTGTAGTTTTCCATCATCCGTTAAAAGGAGGAGCCCTTCTGAATCATGATCGAGACGGCCAGCGGGATAGATGTCTTTGATGGTGATGAATTCAGCTAAGCACTTATGCTTTTCGTGAGGGGTAAACTGAGTGATGACTCCAAAAGGTTTATTAAAAAGGATGAGCTTTGTCATAGAAGGCCTTGTTAAAAAGAAAGTTCCAGGGCCTTTTGAGCTAGGTCTTTTACTTTCTCTGGGTATTTTTCTAATTCAAAGTCCTCGCCTTTTTGATTCTTCATATAAACAAGGTTGGCCAAGCATAAGGCCCTGACGGGAGTTAGGCCATCTTTCTTTAAGGCGCATTTATCGTAGAACTTCATACCTTCTTCTTCAAATTCACTATTGAGCTTAATCTGCTTCTTAATGCTTCCGAGGCGAAGGCCAGCGTCCATGACTAGTTTTGGATTTTGATGGACCTCTTCATCTTTAAGACCTCTGGCATCTTTAAGATTAGGAAGGGTCTTGAAGGTATCATTAACATAGGATTTAAAAACAGGTAGAGTCCATTTTTCCACCTCACTCTCAACTCCCTGAGAACCAATTCTTATGATATTAGTTTTAGCAGGTGCCGCAGCAGCATTGATCGTATGATCGTGATTTTCTTCTTCGTGATCGTGATGATGATGAGCTTCCTCAGTATTAATGGGGGCCCTGGCTGATGAAGTATTGGTCTCATCTAGTTTTGCTTTAAATAAAAAGGCCACCGCTATGATAGTGATGGCCATTATAATGATTAAGTAAGTGATCTTAGTTTTTTTAGTCAATCCTTTCGCCTTCTGGAGAAGCATCAATATATTGAGATGCTGTAACCTCTATTGTGCCTTCACTTTCAGAGATTGCCAAAATTTTTGCTTTAAGCTCTGTAATTTCCTTCATAGCAGCTTCTTTTTCTGCTCCACTTTGAAAAGCAAGAAGCATTTCTTTCATCTCAAGAGAAAACTCAAGAGTTGTAACATCAAATGAATCGCTAGATCCTGGCTTCTTTGTCTCGATGATAATTCTATCAACTGACGCAAGGTATGAGACCTTCATCTTTTCTTTTACAACATCATCGCAATCATCACAGTTCTTTAAGAACTCTTTAGTCATCTGAGCGCCAACGGCGTAGGGACCATTTAAGTTCCTGTCACAAGCGTTATAACCTTGAAAGTCATGACCATCTGGACATACTGCGTGGAAGAAACCTAAGTTCTTACCGGCACCATCAGAATGCCTCGCCTCGTGAAAAAATGTTGAGAGTCTACCAAAGCTATTGGCCTTAGCATCTTTATTATCTTGATCGTGATCAAAACGGTCCATAAAGTGACCTTCTCCAATCATGATAAGCCCAGCTCTAGGTGAGCTAAACTTAACCTTCTCTTTCTTAAAAAGTCCCGTCTTAATAGGGTAAGAAAAGAGCGATCGACTCGATTTTCCAGCGTAATAAAGAGCGGCACCAAGATTACTCATGACCACAACGCCTTCGCCAGTTGGGGCCGATGTTGGGCGCTCAATAGTTGGTTCTACATTTTGGTTCTCGAAGCTAAAAAACTTCTCTTCAATTGAGATCTTCTTTTCTATTTTCTTCCAATCGGTTTCTTCAATAACAAAGGCAACTCTTTGTTCAAGCCAAGTCGTGGCCGTCTTAGAGTTTAACTTTTGGAGACCCATTACTTTTAAGGTTTCTTGATCTGCATCACGGAAGAACTCAAGCTTCTCTAATACTTCTAAATCACGGTCCATAAATTTTCTCTGTTTCTTAGAGATACCTTTAGAGAACTTGATGTTGACGTCATGCTTAGCGGCCATGGCCCCAGCGCTTAGACTTAGTGCGATTAGAACTGCTGTTAGTTTTGTTAGCTTCATATATTTTCCCCTGTTGCAGGGGCAGTTATAGGACATGTTTACGCGACGCGCAATGGTTCTTGTAATATCTACCTTGGATAGTCTAAGTATCTGAATTTTATAGGTAAATTAGTGAAGGTTTATGGCCGAATCATCTTGGTTTTGCGCCATAATGGGGCTTGAGGCAGGAAAGAGCTCTAGTCTTTCAATCTCTTTATAAAAGGCGCTTAGGCTTCTCTCCCAAGCGGTGTCTTCAATCTCTGCTTGAAGAAGATCGATTATATAAGGCAGAAGTTCTGCGCTAAAACTCTCACTAGAGGTTTTTGGCAGGTAAGAACTAAGTTCTTTGGCCTCAAGAAAATCTAAGTCTTCACTCATCTTTGATTGGTGCAGATGAAGAGGCTTATCTATAAGAATAGTTAAATCAAGCTCGCCGTCTTCTAAGGCAGAAAACTGTGCCCCAAGTTTTCTTAAGATAAACTGAGCCCCTCTACCTCTTTCATTTTTATGATTTTGAATCAGGACCTCCGGAAAGCTTCCCACTAGGTCTAAGTAGCCACCGATCTTATCGATATAGTCCTTAAGCTCATTCTCAGGAAGAAGAGGAGCTAGGTCTTTTGGGTCTAAGCTGAGCTTCTTAAAGGCCCAGTACTTAAGACTAAGCCCTGCGGCCATGACGCCATCCCAGTAATCAAATGAGGCAACCTTTGATCCTTTCTTATCGACTAGTTTATCTAAGTCGTAGAGCTTTCCACCACCAAGCATAAAACGTTTAAAAAGAGGGGTGCTATCACTATCAGAAAAGTAGGCTTTTGATGAATAGATATGACGATGATTAAGAGGGAAGTTCTCCCCCGTTAAAGGCTCTAGTCCTAGGATAAAAGCATCCGTGGGGGCCATGATCCAGCTATTCGGTGCCGCTATTTCGCAGCCTACTTCTTTATAATCAGAGTCTTTAAAAATTCTAGATTTTGAAGCTTCAACCACAACTTTATGGCCTAACTTAATCAAAGTTAGGCAAGCTTTTGGACTAAGAGGGGCGCGCTCCTCAAAAGGGCGGCTCTCAATTCTAATCCATAAAAGGCGCTTATAAGTTTTTTTCATAGTATTCCAGTATTCCTACCAGTCATTAACTTACTTTAATTATGAATGTGATTCCAGTGGAATGTAAAACTTCTCCTTAATTAAGGGATCGGTATAGAAATATTTACGTTATGCAAGGCTGATACCCAAATCTTATCTCTGGGGTTCCTATAAGGAGTCTTGATACTATAGATGAACTGAAAGTACTTAGTCTTAAACTGAGGCATCAAAGTGATGAATTCATCAGAGAGCTTCATAAGAAATTCAAATGGAATTTCAATATTGTATTTTAGTGAAGCCCCTACATAAAGGCCTTCCATCAAATTATACCATCTACGAAAATGAAAGCCATAGAATGGTTTTAAGAGGAGATCTCCGATACGAAGATTATTAGTGATACGGGTATGAATAAAGGGCCTCGTTCCTTGAAGACTCTTTACACCTTTAGACTGACTAAGAAGCTGAAGTTCTTGAACCTCTGCTAGTAGGGTATACCTTGGTTTTGTAAGGGTATATCCCCAATCTGAAGCGATCATCTTTTGATCTCTAATGGCATCATCAAACTTGAAAACACTTGATTTACCTGCGACACCGGAGACATCTAGGTCTAAAGCCACATCTGATTTTGTAAATGAGTAAAGAGCCAGCCTAACTTCCTCTTCTTTATTCCATTTGATTCGACTAAGAATTCCCATTCTTTTTTCTATCTTTAAATAAGATTGAGATCTTATAGAGGTACCATCTTCAAGATTGCTAAGAGTTGTAGAGGCTCCCATATTAATATTATAAAAAAGATTAGGGAGAAGTTGAAACTTTCTATAGCGAATATAAGGAAGGGGAGCGCCGAGAGTCACATCTATATCGACAAACCTTTCTGTATTAACATTCTTTGCCAGGGCGCCTAAAACAGCCACATCTCTTTCGGCCGTAGTCGAAGCATTCTTTGAAGAGGATTCAACTTCACCAAGAAAGCTTTTGAGACCACTTGACGCCACTATATCAAGGTCTAAGAATTGATCATATCTAAGTTTACGTAAACCTCTATCAACGATATACCTATCATGTAAGAGGGTGTAGCGTTGGATTTCACCCCGAGTGCCAGCTGCATGAGCTTGCTTGATTGAGGCTGAAGTACTGAGAACGAATATTATTAAGATGAGTTTTATCACTCTCTTATTATAGAAAGAATTGGAAATATTAGCAAAGTGAAGATCGTTTATAACCCCCATTTGTCCAGTCATCTTGAAACTTACGGGATTAAAGTGCCCCTACGGGATGATCGAAGCGAAAAAACCTATGAATCTCTTTGTAAAGAATTCGAAGGTTCTGTAAAGCTAACTGATATCTCAAACTGGAAGCCTTTAACTAAGGCTGAACTTCTCCAAGTTCACAGCGAGAGTTTTGTTAATGATCTCCTTGATGAAGAAAGATCGGTGGCTAGAATAATAGAATGCTACGAACTCTTTGACTCTGAAGGCAGGCCTAACCGCTATGACTCTGATGAGGCCTCAAAGCCACTTTCTCAAATGACAAAAGACATCCTCCTTCAAGGTCGTGGAACTGCTTTTTCAATCGAACTTGCTCTTAAAGAAAGAATGGTCTTTTTCTTAGGTGGTGGAATGCACCATGCGATGGAAGACTTTGGACGAGGCTTTTGCCTTGTTAATGATATTGTTATCGGGATTCGAAACTTACAATCAACTAATAAGATTAAGAATGCTTGGGTTATTGATATTGACGCTCATAAAGGTGATGGTACCGCTAGTTTAACAACAAGTGATGCCAGTATCTCTACTCTTAGTATTCATATGGAAAAAGGCTGGCCCTTAGACGTAGGTTCTGGAGAAGGTCCATGGCGCTTACCAAGCACTATAGACATTCCTATTGGTTACAAAGAAGAGGATCAATACCTAGAAAAGCTTGAAATGGGGCTTAAGAAACTAGAGTCTGAGAGTAAAGATCTGCCTGAAATGGTGGTGGTTGTAGCGGGAGCGGATCCTTTTGAGAAAGACGCTCTACCAAGCACAAATAAATTAAACCTAACTAAAGATCAGATGCTAGAACGGGATCTCTTAGTCTATAATTTTTTAAAAGAAAGAAATATTCCACAGTGTTGGTTAATGGCCGGAGGCTATGGCCCAGACTCCTGGACCATCTATGATCAATTTATCAAAACACTTATGCGTGAGGCTTAGCTAGAATTCTTTCAAAATTCTCATGTGGGAGAACTCGTTGTAAGGGTCTAAAATAAGTCCTAGGTGAGTAGTTATTTAAATCAGAGACCTTTGGCATATAGATACAAGCATACTTTTCAACTTGATCAGCAAAACGGCTCTCTTCTTGACCAGCTCTCATCATGGCTCCCCAATGAGGATTGAAGAACTTTTGATAGTCCTCTAACTTATCGGCAATATTGTGATTCAGCTTATCCATATGGGCGAAGAGGTTGTTTAATTCTTTCTTAGAAACTTCTTCACCTTCTTCATGCTTTTTAAGATCAATTTCATTGATTTTCGTTTCGAGCTCTTCTTTTTCTATCATGAGAACATCAATGGACTTTTGAATCTCTTCACTTTTTGAAAGCGCCGTGACTTCTTCAGCAAGAGGTTCAAGCACTAGGCCTGTTCGCCAATTGAAGGTCTTTTTAATAGTCACAACGTCGCCATAGATATGATCTCCCAAATAAAGAATCTCATCTCCTTCAAGGCCCAAGTCTTTTTGTAACTTCTCAGCACTTCCGCCCTGATAGATACCCTCAGTAACAGGACCAAAATGATTACTCATCAATTCTGTTACAGGATCTATCTTTAAAAATGCATTCTTCGTTGTGAAGAACCCTGGCTTAGAAGAAAGAGTCACTGTTAGGTCAAAAAGCTCTCTCCAGTTCTTATGCTCTTTTAAATAGGGATCAATGGTGTAGCTTAATAAAAGATTTGTGTAGTTATAATCAGAGTTCGTAATAACTAAAAGCTTCTTTCCATACCTTTTGTATCTCTCTAAAACGAGGGCGACTTCAGGATCTACAACTATGTATTTCTTTAGGTTCTTACGAACCAATCCTTTTAAGGAACCATCTGAATGGGCGTAGTCGATCATGCTTTTGATATCTTCACTCATCTCTGTGTACGAAGGAAGAGCAAGACCTTGGTCTTTCATATCAACTAATTGCCCAAAGAGTACGCCGTTAGAAATAGAAAAGGCCGTATCAAGAGATTGAATATTAGGGTCATTGAGATCGATGACACAATTTGAATAGATGCTTTGAAGAATCTTAAAGGGCATAGGAAGCGTGCCATGTGTGGCCGTCTTCACTTTTCCAAAACGAGAAAGCTTTAAGAGGTTTCCACGCTTGCGATCCATAACAAGGCCTTGAATGACGCTATTATAATCAAAGTCGAGGTTCTTAACTTCTTTGGGGTAACCTTTAAGCGCCACAAGTTTATCTAAAACCACTCTATGGGTGTCTCTTTCAAAGGCTTCGGCATTATAGCGGACTAGGGTGTAGTCCATATCAAAGCCAATGGCCTTGATCTTTTTTAAGTTGAGTATTCTGTTAACATGTATAGTCATTTATGCACCGGGACAATTTTTTTCTGAATAGTAACTAATGGCTTAATTTACGTCAATAAACTTGCTAAAATATGGACACTTGAATTTACCTTCGGAGGTCGCAGTGGGATTACAGAAAGTCTCTCATCTATTGATTTTGCTTTTTCTTTTTATTGGCTTTTCTTCTTTGCAGGCAGAGACACCTGAGGAAAAAGGACTAAGATTAGCAAAAGAATTTGAAGCTGCTAATAATGGCTTTATTGGTGAGTCTGGAAAGACTGAACTTATTCTTATTGATGCCCACGGTGAGAAAGTTGTTCGTATCATGAAGGGTAAGTCTAAAGAAGTTATAGGGGACGGAGATAAATCTATCTCTATCTTTGAGAATCCAAAAGATGTGAAAGGAACCAAGATGTTAACTTGGTCTCATAAAAGTAAAGATGATCAGCAATGGCTCTTTCTTCCTTCAGTCAGAAGAGTAAAGAAGATTAGCTCTAAAAATAAGTCAGCCTCTTTTATGGGCTCGGAGTTTTCTTATGAAGACTTAGGTTCTCAGGAAGTTGAGAAGTATAAGTTTAAATGGCTCAAGGAAACTAAGTTCGCGGGCCTTGATTGTCATGTGATCCAAAGAACCCCAACTTATAAGTCTGGCTATAGTAAACAAATCAGTTATATCTCTAAGAAGTACAGTAACCCAATGAAGGTTGAATATTACGACCGTAAGAATCAGCTTCTTAAGGTGGCCCTCTTTGAAGGTTATGAAAAACATACCGTTGCTGGAAAATCAATGTACCGACCTTCTGCCATTAAGATGGACAATGTGCAGACTAAAAAGAAGTCTATCTTTTCTTGGAAGAACAGAAAGATTGGTGTCAAATTCAGTGATAATGAATTTAGAAAGAATAACTTAAAAAGATGAAGAACTTCCTCGCAATCCTTTTTCTCATTCCTTTAACAGTCCTCTCACAAGAGGCAGGAACTTGGAGCGGCCAAGGAGAGGTTGGCTTTGAATACCGCCGCTTTGAATCGGATGTTAATATTCAAAATGCTGACACTGGTGTGGCCATTTTATCTCGGGTACAGTCTTCCTTTGAAACAGATGTCTATCGTCATGTCTTTCGCGCTTTTGGGCGGGTTGATCAAAAAGATAATGACCGCTCTAATGTTATTGTTGAAGATGGCTACTTTAGTATGCTCTTCGGAGAGGGGAGTAACTGGAAAGTACTAGCTGGGTATAAACTCTTTAACTGGACCGCAACCGAAGCCTTTCATCCTGCTGATCAAATCAACAGCAGAAACTATGATTCAAATGTTGAGTCATTAGAGAAAAAAGGTGAAGTCACTATAGAATTAGAAAGAACCTTAGAGAACGGCTCCTTCGCTCTTTATTTCTTTCCAAAGTTTGAAGACCCTATCTTTCCAGGAAACAGGAGCCGTCTTGGCTTTGGCGCTGATCTAGAAAGAGTTATTTGGGTCGATGGCGGAAATGCTACTACCAATCAAAACTGGGGCGTTCAGTTTGGAGGGCGCTTTAGCTTTACCTTACTTGAAGCAGACTTCTCCTTTCACTTTCTTCATCACCTAGATAGAAGCTTTCCTATAATAGGAACTCATCGTTATACAATGCTTGGTGGGACTGCTATTCCTACCGCCTTTCCAACAACTCCTTATTACTTTAGGTCTAATCAAATTGGCATGACTGCGGTTATTCCTTGGGAATCATTTCTCTTTAAAATTGAGGCCGCCAGTAGAAAGTTTGAAAACGACCTCTTGATCTATACGGTGAATGGTCTAAGAAGACCTGAAGACAATACAGAAGTAGCCCTTGGAACGGAGTGGTCTATTGCTCATGACTCTGGGGCCGAGACTTATTTCTACCTTGAATCACAGATGATGTTTGGTCCTACTGAGGAACGAATGGAGGAGATGAGCCTCTTTCAAAGTGATCTTTTCTTAGGTCTTAGGTATGCCTTTAATGACATCATGGGAAAGGAGATCTTCTTTAGTACTATTATGGACGTTAAAAGGTCTCATGAGTACCTTTTCAATATAAGTTATTCTCAAAGATTAAGTGATATTTGGAAGATTAAAACAGGGCTTCGTCATTACGATGCTCCTCAAAAAGAAGCGACGGTTAAGGGCCTTGAACTCTATGATGGGGATTCATACGCTTACTTAACGGTAACAAGATTTTTTTAATTTAAAGGAAAGATTCCATGGAAGGTAATAAAGACCAAGGCTTTGTTCAAAAGTTTTCTCATTTTATCATTAACCATCCTTATAAATGTATGATCATGACTATCTTTTTGGTTGCGGCCCTCGCGCCTGGGATGGCCCACTTCGCAGAAGATTATAATGTTCGTACTTGGTTTAGAGAGACTGATCCCAATATTAAACAACTTGATAAGTTTGAGAAGAAATTTGGTAATGATGAAAACCTCGTTATCGTTATTCATAGCCCTTCAGGAATCTTCGATAAAGAATCAATTGAGATCCTAAGGGAAGTAACAGAAAAAGCATGGCTGATCCACCAAGTATTAAGAGTGGATTCACTTATCAATTATAATTATACCTTTGCCGTTGATGATGACATCAATGTTGAGCCTTTTCTTGAAGAAGGGGAATTGACTCCAGAATACCTGTTAGAGAGAAAAGAGACTGCTCTTGCTCATAAGGTCATGCCTGAGTACTTAATCTCAAAAGATGGCAAGTCCGCCATGATCTTTGCTCGTCTGGTGACACTAGAGACCAGTCCTGATTATGAAAAAATTGTCAAAGATGCTAGAGCTCTCTTAGTGCCCTTTGAAAATAAGCATGATCATACTTACTACGTCATGGGAGAAGCGGCGGTTAACGACGCTTTTAGAGAGATTGCTAATAACGATGCTGCCTTAATCCTACCAGTTCTATTTTTGCTTATTATTTTTTACTTAGTCTGGGTCTTTAGATCTTTTGTCGCCATGGTCATTCCTTTGGTCGTGACGATCTTCTCTGTAGTAGGAACCTTAGGTTTTTGTTTTTATATAGGATATAAGTTCACCTCAATCCTCTCCATTTTGCCGGGGATTCTTATAGCGATCTCAATTGCCGATACAGTTCACGTTATGGTGAGTTATTTTCAGTTTCGGGGTATGGGAAGTAATACCAAAGATGCCGCCTTTAAGGCCCTCGATAAGAACTTAATTCCTACCTTTCTAACAACTGTTTCTACCATGATTGGCTTTTTGTCTTTAAGCACAACTGAGTTACAGCCCATTAGGCAGTTAGGCTTGCTCGCCGCCTTCGGCTGCGCTCTCGCTTGGCTTGTCACTATCTTCTTAATCGTACCTTGGATTTCAAAAGTAGATTTTAAGGTTCCAAAGATCTTCTCTGAAAGATTGAATAGTAGTGGAGAGGCCACGGATTTTTCTAGAAGATGGGTTGTTCGGCTTCACCGCTTTACCTACCCGATTATCATCTTCTTTAGTATTTCAACTGTTATAGGTTTTTATATTGCTTCTCAAAGTAATGTTAATTCAAATCCTTATGAATACTTTAAAGAGAGTACTCATATTAGAAAAGGAAATGACTTTGTAAGAGAGGCCTTTGGTGGAAATGCTGGACCTGAGATTGTTATTGAATCGGGCAAAGCTGAAGGTATCAAAGATCCAGTGTTTCTAAAAAAGGTTGAAAGATACAAAAATAGAATTGACGCTAAAGCTGAAGTTAATAAAACCATCGATATTGTCTCCATTATTAAAGACATGAATAAATCTCTTTATGGAGGAGTGGAGGAAGAATACAAGCTGCCTGAGACGCAAAAGGCTATTGCTGAACAACTCTTTCTTTATTCCATGAGTCTTCCGCAGGGAATGGATCTTAATAATAGAATGACTCTTAATAAAGATTCTCTTCGCATGAGCTTACTTTGGAGTGTCTATGATAGTCGTGGCTGGCTTGAAGGAGCAAAAGAGTTAGAGGAGATGGCGGTAGAAGAAGGGCTTGATGTCTTCGTCACAGGAAAATTCTTACTCTTTCAAAGAATGATGGATTATGTGGTTGAGACCTTCTTTAAATCAGTAACTATGGCCTTGGTCCTTGTTGCTCTACTAATGATGATTGTCTTTAGATCTGTAAAGCTCGGGCTTCTCTCACTTGTCCCGAATGTTCTACCTCTTATCTTTGGTGGCGCCTTTATGAAGCTTATGGATATTGATTTAAATATTGGCTCTTCATTAGTGGCGTCCGTTTGTTTAGGAATTGCCGTCGATGATACCATTCACTTCTTATCAAACTTTTACCGCTATCGTAGTCAGGGTTATTCTCTCGATGAAACTATCGCTAAGATCTATACCTATACAGGATCAGCCTTGGTCGTTACCACGGCTATCTTAGCTTCAGGCTTTGGCCTTTATATGCTTGGAGACTTTATTCCTAACGTTAACTTTGGAATGCTTTGCGCTGTAATCCTCTCTGTCGCCTTAATTGTCGATTTGGTGTTCTTGCCAGCGCTCTTGATTTTCTTTAGTGAACAAAAAGAAAAGTGCGGAGAGTAGATGGCCCTTGGAAAGACGCACGATAAGATTAACTTATTAGTTGGAACAATTCTTACGGGAGTCTTTATTGGTCTTCAGCAAGACCCTTTTGTTACGGGCTCTTTTGCTTTTGGCTGGCTTGTCTCTACGCTTATCTTTTCCCCAGACTCAGACTTACTTCCTAAAGCTAGAACAGGGCCACTTAGGCTTTTTCTCTATCCTTACTCAATCTTCTTTAAGCATAGGGGAGTCAGTCACAGCTTTCTCTTTGGAACTATAACTAGGTTTGTTTATAGCTTCTTGATGCTAGGGATCTTAACCTACGTGCTCTATGAGATGGATAAGATTAGGTTCTCGCCAAAAGACTACTTTAGTTTTCTTTACTATTGGCTACGCGCTTATAACTACGAATTCATTCAGTATAAGATGTTGACTTGGTTATTTGGTGGAGCTTTTCTTGCGGATCTTTGCCATATCTTTACAGATCATATCTCTTCAGGGATTAAAAAATTAATCTTTTGGCGCTGATTCGGCTTGAATCCAATCTAAGATAGTTTGAAGTTCTTCATCAGAGAGGGACTCTCTAATACTCGGTGGCATCTTTTTATTATAAGAGAGAAGGTATAACTCAGACTCTGTTGGATTTTCTAAATTAACATGCTTAGACTTCTTAAGAGCTTCTAAATCTTCCATTCCACCAAAGCCTCCTTTAGAGACGCCATTACCATGACAACGCATACACTTATTAGCGAAGACTTTCTTTACTCGCCCCGCTGGTGTTGGGTCTAAGTTTATAGATTCATATTTATCATTGAAGTTCTCGACTTTTTCAATCAGTGGATTAAGCCAGGCCAAGAGCTTCTTTTGATCTTTTTTTCTGATCTTTCTAAAAGGATAAACCTTAGTATAAATTTTAAGGGGCATGGTCTTATCGATAACAGCATTTCTAAAAGATTTAAGGAGGGCCAATTGAGGAGGATTTCCTTCCGCCTTAAGAGGGAACTTGTGAACCATATCTAAGGCCTTAATTCCATCTACCTGATGATGATTAACAGGGTTTATACTTGGAAGAACTCTTCCATAAATAGGGAGTTTTGTATCTGAGTCATGACAGTCATAACATTTTTTTCTAACAATCTTTTCAATCTTTTTAAACTCATAAAGAGCCTCTTTTTGAATTTCTTGCCACTCGAGCTCTTTTTCTTCAAAGAGCCTGACTTGTCTTTCTAAATCTTCAATAATAGGGTTCGTTCCGAGGTTCTCAATAGTCGGTTTACTTTCTGTTAAGTAGAGAGCGCCTTTTTCTTTGCTTTTAAAACAAGAAGTAAGGAGAAGAAGAATGAGTAAATAAGGCATTGTTTTCACAATAGGCTTATGTCAGAGATCCTTATGGAAAGCACCTCTTTTGAAGCTTTTACAGCCTAAACAAGCCCTAAACGCCTACTTCAAACTCCTTAGACATACTAAGAAGAGAGAAAATGGCCACAAGGCTGCCCAAACTTAGGAGGGAGATGATGAGAGCATCCCTGTTGGGAATCATTAAGAACTCCTCAACCTTCCAGTTGAGGACAACGATGCTTACGTTAAAAGTAATGGCCGGCAAGAATAAGAAGAAGAACTGGCTGACTCCTTTTCTAGAGATCTTTATCTTAAAATGCTGATCACAGCCTTCGCATTTGAGAGAGCTTTTTAAGTCAATTAAAGGGGCTTGGCAGTTAAGGCAAAGAAGCTGATTTCTTTTCATGATGAGTCCTAAAGATCGTTTAGTTCTATTATACATAGATTCGGCTATAGGACTAAGGACATATCCAGCGTTTCATGGCGTTTAACTCACTCTCAGATTTGATATAAGTCCAAGAGTTTTGATTCTTTAGCTTTCCGCGAGTTTGGTCAAAAGGGGGCTGAACCATTTGATAGGTTCTTTTTAAAAAGGCTTTCCCCCGGCATTTTGTGTCTTCACTAGTGAACTTAAGAATATGCCCACTTGGAGCGCCCATGTACTGAGGCTTCTTTTCATAGCTGGCCACAGCATAATCATTAACAGAGGGGATATTGATGCTTACATCAAGAGAGTGGGTATGATTAGGATCATGGCTTCCGGGGTGAGTATGAACTCCGGCTACTATCAAAGATTCATCGCGCCCTTCTGGCCTAGGGCAACTCGCTGGAGTCCCAACAACAATATCAGTAAAGCTAAACTTTATTCCCGCTTTTTTTATATCAGTACAATATTCAACGCGGTGATCTTTAAACTCTTGTCTTAGATAATTAACAAAGAACTTTGCGGCCTCATCAGTGCTTGAAAAGAGAGGGTAGGGCTTTTTTAATTTTAAAACTCTAACCTTCGCGCCACCATTTCTATCTGGGAAAAAATCATCTGATTCAATCTCAATCTTCTTACCCTCAAAATGTCTTGGCCCTATAGGACAGCTAACAAGGCCTGAAGATGATAGAATTCGGCTCACTTCTTTAGTCGCCTTTGAAACCAGCTTTGCAGATTCGGCTAATTCCTCTTCATTGGCGAAGAGTGAAAAAGGAAGAAGTATAAGGGCGGTATAATAAAGCCAATTCATAGATACTTTTCGGTGTTTAGACTAAAAATAATAGCGAGGATCAGAACCGTTCAAATCAGGTATTCGCTATGAGTTAAGTGCTTGAACTTATAAGCCTTAGTCAGGAGCTCTTGACCAGTAGAATTAGGACGCGGTACCCTTTTGGGAAAGGGAGTTACAATGAAAGTCTTATTAGTCTTACTAATGCTAGGAGCGTCGGGGTTGGCCTTCGGCAAAGTCTTAGAAACCAAATGTAATAATAATAATTGTTTTGAAAATGGCTGGACTACCACTGAGCCTGGAACTGACTACCTTTTAGAAGCAAAGTGCCTAAAGAATGATTGCCTCTTAAATGGCTGGAGCAGTCTTGATAACCGTGACTCTTCCTACCATGTTAAGTGTAAGGCTGAAGGCTGTTTTACTAAAGGCTGGGTCTCAATTCAAAATGACGAAGGAAAAATCTTAGTCGATATCACATCTTGTAAGAATAACGATTGCCTCTCAAACGGTTGGGATATTTCTACTTCTTATGGTCAAGACGGCGAAGCTATTTGTAAGAATGATAATTGTAGAGAGTTCGGTGGAATTAGTTATTGGAGAAACCGAATCTCTGAAACAAGTTGCTTAAACTCTGACTGCTATACTTATGGTTGGAATGCAGAGATCCAAGAGGACTAATCATCAATATATATGATTTTCCTATGAGGCAATGTGGACATTATAAATAATCCAAATAAAACTTGGCGCGAAAAACTTTATATCGTTATCTTTGAAGCCGAAACTCCGGCGGGAAGGCTTTTTGATATCTTACTTATCTGGGCCATCCTTTTAAGCGTCGGAACTATTTGTATTGAGAGTGCTATGACCTAATTGATCGGAGTGACTAAAGCTTCTTAGCTTTAGGCTCTCTTCTTCTTTGAGTTTTCTTAGGAATCAAGGCCTTCATCGACTCAAGCTTTCCAAAACACAGAAGCCTATCATCAGCTTCTAATTCTCTTGTTGCTTTCGGGTTAGGAATAACCTTTCCTGTTCTATGAAGAGTAAGGACATTGATTTCTTTTTCATTAAGACCTGATTCGATAATAGTCTTACCTACGTATTCTGATTCAGCGGGAATATAGATCTCTGTAACTCCATAACCCTTACTTACACTAAGCCTATGTCTAAGGTCGATCTCTGGAAAGTCTACTTGAGCCGCTATATAATCGATGAACTGTCCGGCAATATCTAATTTTGAGCAACCTTCGATACCTTCAAGCCCTGGAGAAGAGTTGATCTCCATGATTTGTGGTCCGTCTTTACCCTCGAGCATATCAACCCCAGCGATTCCAAGACCCATGATCTTAGCCGCTCTAACAGCTGTTTCTTTATAAACATCATCAAGCTCAACCATCTCAGTCTTTCCGCCTCTATGAACATTACTTCTAAACTCTTGTCCCTGTGCAACTCGTCTCATGGCAGCTACGACTTGATCACCAACAACAATGGCCCTGATATCTTTACCCTTACTTTCGGCAACAAACTTTTGAATCAAGATGTTTTGTTTCTGACTTTGAAGAAGCTCAATAATAGAAGTCGCCATTTCAAGAGTATGTGCCAGAAGAACACCAATGCCTTGAGTTCCTTCTAATAGCTTAATCACAACAGGCGCCCCACCAACTCTTTCAATAGCTGGGAGGATATCTTTTTTATCCTTAACAAAGGTCGTGGCAGGTATTCCGATATTATGCTTACTTAAGATTTGAAAACTTCTGAGTTTATCTCTTGAGTTTAATATTCCGTCTGCAGAGTTAGCACTGAAGACATCCATTTGTTGGAACTGTCTTACAATCGCTGTACCAAAGTAAGTTATTGAAGCGCCAATTCTTGGGAGAACAGCATCGTAATCTCCTAAAAGCTTTTGACGATAGAAGAGATCAGGGTTTTCTTCTTCAATATTAATTGCAAATTTAAGAGTGTTTAGGACTTTTACCGTATGGCCTCTTTGTTCAGCCGCTTCAACTAAACGCTTCGTGCTGTAGTTACCTGGTTCTTTTGATAAGATGGCTAATTTCATAATGTCCTCAATTTAAACTCGTACTTGTCACGCCTATCTTATGATATTCATGTAAAACTTCTTATAAAACTTTTACGAGAAGTTCCTTAATCACTTTCTTCTCTATCTTTACAACTTCAAGTTCAAAGCTGCCGTCATTTAACTTTGTTCCTACGTCAACTTGCCCATCTAAACGGTTAAAGAGTAGACCACTAAGAGTCTCTCCTTTTTCTGCTTTAATCTTCAGACGGCGCAAACCTGCAAAACAGTATCATTTTTAGTTCAAAATACTACTTGAATAATATGTTTTCTCTAAAAAGAGAGAGTCTTAATAACCTTAGAAAAGGTTAAAGATTAGCCGTGTAGAAACAAAGAGAACCAGCAGGGCAGTGCCCTTTTTAATGCTTTCTTGAGAAAGTTTGAATTGGCAGATCCTAGAGCCTATCTGACCACCTAAAAAGACGGTTATGAAGAGGTAGGAAAAGTCAGTAAAGTTGAACTCAAAAGAAGTCTTTTGAAACTGTCCAAATAGCCCCGCTAGGGAATTAACGAAGATAAAAGCCGTCGAAAAAGAAGCAATCTGCTTAGGCCGTGCCCAGTTTAATAAGTGCAAGATAGGGGAGAGAAAGATGCCTCCACCAATTCCTACAAGACCTGAAATAAAGCCTATGAACCCACCAATCATGAGTGAGTAGAGGATCTTATGCTGGCCTCCAGTCTTTGGAATACGAACCTTGTGAAAGAAGAGCAGGTTTATTGAGACGACAAAGAGCAGTATCCCTAGGGTTCCTTGATAAAATTCTTTAGAAATAGGAATGGTTCCGCCGTAGTAGGCCAAGGGAATTGAGGTAATTAAGAAAGGCATGACTAGCTTCCAGGGAAGCTGGTTATTCCTAATAAAGTGATAGGCTCCGCCGCTAACAACAATAAGATTACAAATAAGCGCGACCTTCGGGATCAAGAGGTGATTCATTCCAAAGATGGCCAAAAGGGCTATATAAGAAGAGCCCCCACCAAAGCCAACCATGGCGTAAAGAAGGGCTATAACAAAGAAGATGGGAATTAAGAGTTCACTATTTTCCATCTACCCCGCCGAATAGGGAATAAGTATTCTTAAGGCCTAGCTCTCTTAACTCTTTAACAAAATGAAGGCTTCTTATTCCTCTTTGGCAGAAAAATAAATATTCTTTGTTAGGGTCTGCTTCTTTAGCATCAAAAGAGGGATCTTCTCGAAGATCCACCTCTGTAAAATGACCTTTTTTTTCTAAAACTTCGAACTCTGTTAATTTATGAGATTCTGATATTTTTCTTATGCTTGGGCCCAATGAGCAAAGGGGACAGTCCTTAGACTTTTTCCATTTAATGATTCTTTGACTTAGATTCTTTAAATTTAAAGTAAGAGTACTGCCTTGATCTAAGACTTCCATTTCTAAGATCATCTTTATGGCCTCATTACACTGAAGAGAACCAAAGACCCCTGAGACTATTCCTAACACTCCTGCTTCTTGGCAATTAGAGACGCAGCCAGGAGTAGGAACTTCAGGCCAAAGGCATCTTAGACAAGGGGAGGAGTCTGAATGATTAAAATCAAAGCATTGAATCTGACCTTCAAATTGATAGATGCTTCCTTGAACGAGCTTTTTCTTAAAAAGAAAACAAGCGTCATGGATAAGGAATTTAGATTGAAAATTATCGGTGCAATCAATGACGAGGTCATAGTTACTCATGACTTCTTCAATGTTTTTATAATTGATGCGAAACTCAAAGCTTGAAACCTGGCAGTCTTCATTTAATTGATTAAGAAACTTCTTTGCCACATAGGCCTTGCTTTGGCCTAAGTCTTTTGATGTAAAAAGAATTTGCCTATGGAGATTGCTTAAATCAACCTTATCATGATCACAGATGCCAATATGACCAACTCCTGCTGCTGCTAAGTATTGAAGAACGGGGGCGCCTAGACCTCCAGCACCAATCACTAGCACTTTAGAGTTTCTAAGTTTTTCTTGACCCGTATCCCCAACTTCAGGAAGGATCATTTGTCTTTCATAGCGAGTGTTCATGATGACCACTCTCAGCGCACTGATGACAGGCAACCCAGACGGGCTCTTCATCTACATAATGCTCTTTTTTCCAGATCGGCACTGTTGCCTTAACGGTATCGATTATAAATTGATTGGCCTTATAAGCCTCCGCCCTATGTTTTGAAGTAACGATAATCCAAATAGCGACGTCACCAATCTCTAAGTGCCCTTCAGCGTGGACGCAGTAAGCATCTAGAATATCAAATTGATTGAGGGCCTGATCTAAGATCTTCTGCCCTTCTTTAACGGCCATGGCTCCGTAGGCCTGGTACTCAAGAGACGTAACGTTCTTGCCTTCGTTATGATTCCTAACCTTTCCTTCAAAGGTGACAACGGCGCCAGCCCTAGGGTCATCAAATCTTTTTCCAAGATCTATTGGGTCTATCTTTGTTTGACTAATCTTGAACATCTTAACCACCTGCCACAGGAGGGATGAAGACGACTCTATCTCCCTCATTTAATTTAGTTGTAAACTCGCAGTACTCTTCGTTGATCGCCACTTTTAATGTCGATTCATTTAAAGAAAAATTGTACTTGCTTGTAAGCTCACTAAGTAACTCTCTAGCATCAGCAGAACTGGTCTCTAACTCTTCAGAGTTGATCTTTGCTTGCTCTCTTAGAACTGCAAAGTATTCTATCTTTACTTTTTTATACATACTTACCTTCTCGAATAATCCTCTCTCCACCAGTCTTCTCTACTAGGTGAGTGGATTCAATCCTAACTTCATGGCTTAAGGCCTTGCACATATCATAGATAGTAAGCCCCGTTATAGTAGCTCCCGTTAAGGCCTCCATTTCAACCCCTGTCTTTCCGCTGATCTTAACCTTGCAATCAATGACTAAGGTCTTATCAACTGGGGTGATATCGATCTTACAAGACTCTATTAAAAGAGGATGGCAAAAGGGGATTAGCTCATGGGTTTTCTTCACGGCCATAGTTCCAGCGATAATCGCCGTATGAAAGATGGGCCCTTTCTTGGTTTGAATCTCGTTATCTTTTAACCTCTCCCAAATAACTTCAGGTAAGGCGATTATGCTTCGAGCGTGGGCCATCCTCGTTGAAGTTTCTTTTTGAGAAACGTCCACCATGGTTGGGTTATTCTTTTCATCAATATGATTAAGATCTTTCATGCTTATCCTCCCACCTGATGCATAGGTTGAATTAGCTCATTGATTCTCGTATGGGGCTTTAAGTCCATGACCTTTAGTAAAAATGGATAGAACTGATCAGGCTCAAGGCCTCTAAGGCTTGGGCCGTCATCAAGCATCAAACAAGGGCGAAGCTTTCCATCGGCCCCAAGTCTTAATCTTGAACAGCCTCCACAAAAGGGCCTACTCTCTGAAGCGATAAAGCCGATATTCCCACCGCTATTAGTTTTAAAATTAAATGAAGTAGAATCCACTGGCATCTCTACGCTCTCTAGGCTCCACTTAGTTTTTACCTTATTAATAACTTCTTCAGCACTGATGAAGAGCTTATCAAAGACCGGTAGCACTACTCCAATCTTCATCAATTCTAAAAACCTGATCTCAATATCATTGTCTTCAGCAAAGTCGATAAGATCAATGATCTCATGATCATTCATGCCTCTTAACAAAACAGTATTAAGCTTAACTTTAAAGCCAAGTTCTTTTGCCATGAGAATCGCCTCTAAGACAACTTCAAGAGAATCAGTCTTAGTAATCTTATGAAAGTTCTCTCTATTAACTGAGTCGAGGCTGATATTAATATACTGGCAGTTAGTCTTCTTTAACTCTTTAAGATGCTTCTTTAAATGAATGGCGTTAGTGGTAAAGCCAAACTTTTTTAGGGGAAGCTTATCAAGACCATGAACGATCTCCATAAAATCCGCTCTTAGCAAAGGCTCTCCACCAGTTAAGCGGATCTCATCAATCCCTTGCTTAACAAGATTGGTCGCCATGTAGATTAACTCATCAGCCTTGGGCCAATCTTTATTCGGCATAAAGACCTGCTTCTCTGGCATGCAATAAAGGCAGCGCATATTACAAGCGTCTAATAGAGAGATTCTTAATTTGTGAATATGGCGACCGTGCTTATCACGGAGTTCATTTATAGACATGTCTTTCCCCAAGGGTAGTAGTCGTAGAGTTCATCGTTACCAAAAGTATTCTTATCGCTAGGCAGTTCAATAAATCCGGATGAATCTTTAAGTGAATAATAATCCCCAGATCCATTTCCTTTGATTGGCCTAGCAATATAGCTGCCTTCAACAAGTTCTAATAAGACTGGTTGAAAGAAAGTCATGGCCTTCTTAAAGCTTACTTCTTCTTTAAGTTTAACTTTCAAGATGGGCTCCCTAGTTAAGTAAGGGATGACATGCCTTCTTAGATTCACTAACGAAGAGACTGGATTACCAGGCAGGCCAAAGACTAATTGACCTTGCTCTCCTGATCCAAACCAAAGAGGCTTCCCAGGTCGCTGCGCCACCTTATGAAAGATCTTCTTAACTTTTAAATCGCTTAAGACCTTTGGAATATAATCAAACTTACCTTTAGAGACTCCGCCAGTGATAAGAAGCAGGTCATTCTCTTCAAGAATCTTCTTAAGGCTCTTAAATAAAGAAGCCTCATCATCAAGAAGATGATGAGTCTCTACGCTCCGGTGACCAAAAGATCTAAGCTCTGCCTTAAGCGTATAGAGGTTACTCATATAGATTTGATGGGCCTCTGGTTTCTTATCAATCTCAACTAACTCGTCACCCGTACTAATGATAGCAATGCGAGGAGCTGAATAAACCTTAACAAAGGGCATCCCTTCAGAGGCGATGATGGCAATAACAGAAGAAGTAATAGGCTGGCCTTTAGAGAGCGCCAGTTCACCTTTTTTTAAATCACTGCCCATAAGATGAATATTCTGCAAAGGACTAAAGGCCTGATCAGGATCAATGATAGAAGCGGACTCATTTTCAATATTCGTCATCTCATAAGGAATCACGAGATCACAATTTAAAGGGAGGACGGCGCCAGTCATAACTTCAAGGCAACCAGAGTTTGTATTCTCTAACGTTTTTTGAGGTTCACCTGCGGCCTGAACTTCTTCAATTGAAAAAGAACCAGTCTTATAGTGATCACCAGAGTCTTTCGAGTTGATGGCAATTCCATCCATGGCCACTCGGTCAAAGGGAGGGAGGTCTCTTTTGACAAAGATATCCTCAGCAAGGATCTTTCCAAGAGATTGTTCTATGGGGACAGTCTTAACGGGTACGCTAAAGCTATCCGCAATAAGCTTATTTGCAGCTTGTAAGTCTAACATCGGTCTTCCTTTTTCCAAATTCGGGAGACTAAATCGTTTCCAATAAAGCCGCGTCTTGATCCCATAGAAAGCCCTTAGGGAGGCAAGATTAAAGAAGTATTTTCTTAGGTGGATTTTAGGATTTTTTAGGGGTGGTGGCTAGTTTATTGGGGGTGGCTTTTGTCAGGCTTGGGTAGGTAGGTTTTAGGTACCTGGTTACTTGCCGAAATGAAAAAAATTCTTGGTGGCCCTTTCGGTTTATTGACTTAAATTTAGTGAGATTCTCCGCGCACTTTGGATTGCGCTACCGCTTAATCGTCGTTTACGACCTCAACCATTTAAAAGCCTATTGGGCTTTTAAATGGTGGAGGTACCCGGGATCGAACCGAGGACCTCTTCACTGCCAGCGAAGCGCTCTCCCAACTGAGCTATACCCCCACGATTTATTACTGATTAAAATAGTGATTTTCTCGGGTGTTGGCAAGGACGCGAGGTGCAGCATTTTCCGATTTAGTGAAAGTATTTTTAATCCATTGGGCTGAGCGCAGATCGCTCCGAGAAGTTTTCAAAGCCGCTAATTAAAGCAAAATAACGAGGTATTAATGTCAGGAAAATGGATGGCCCAGGTTTGGGTGAAGTGGAATAACGAGGCTCCTAAGGGCGATTGGAAATGGTTAGGTGATTGGAGCGAAGTAAAATGGGCCGGCTCTACCATGGGCGATTGGGATATGGAGCTATGGGTTGATGTTTCATCCCCTGAGCAGCTTGAAGCTTTCGTTCACGATAAATTAAGATCTAAAAACTGGGTAGTCGACACAAAGTCTACTTGGACAAAAGAAGTTTGGGCAGCGTAAGAATTTTTCTTCTCAGCCTAAACCAATAAAGGCTCGACTAAGGAAGAAAAAAACTGTCAAGAATTGCCAGCTTAATTTTTACTTATTAAAAATTAAGCTGGCATTTTATTTTTTATCAAAGCTATTGTAGGTATAATAAAGCCATGAAAAACGGACTTTTATTTATTGAAGACGAAGAAGAAATCCGCGAACTGATAGTTGAGAGGCTACAGGATGATGGATTCGATGGGCAGATCTTTGAGGCTTCCGATCCTGTAAAGGGGTTAGATCTCTTTCATCATCATAAAGATGAAATTGCCTATGTTATCTGTGATTATTATCTGCCTATACAAAATGGTAATGATCTTTGTAAGATGATCAAAGATAACTCCAGTGGCGTGAAGATCATTTGCCTTACTGGGGATACAACTGTCACTTTAGAGAATCATAAAGGGGAAGTCGACCTTGTTCTTTATAAGCCTGAAGGGATAGATGAACTCTACCGACAATTAAAGGGATAATATGATTATCAATAAGGAAAAGACATTAAGCGCTTTTGCTGAAGATGAAGAAATCTTCTTCTCAGTCGTTGATGAATTTATTTCGACTTTTGATAATCAAAAGCAAGAGCTTATCTCTTCATTAGAAAATAAAAATATAGATGATATTAGAATTCGCACTCATACGATTAAAGGGCTTGCGGGGACTTTTTATTTTGAGTCATTAAAGAACGTAGCTTCTGTTGCTGAAAAAGCAGCTAAAGAAGGAAATCTAGAGGTTATTGAGGAAGTTAAAGACGACTTACTTCTTAAATTCGAAGAGCTTTTAACCGACGCTAAAAGGATCTCTAATGAGCGCAAGTAAGATTCTGTTTATTGACGATGAGAAAATGATCAGCGCAGCTATTGTTAAATCTTTGGTTAAAAAAGGCTACTCCGTTGATATTTGTCATTCAAGCGTAGAAGGAGCTAAGCTTGCTGATGGAGGAGAGTATGACCTTATTCTTCTTGATATTGAGATGCCAGAGCTCTCGGGGCTTGAGATCTTAAAAAGGCTGAGAGAGAATGTCGATAAGAGCTTATTGCCAATCATTATGCTTACGGGAAATGAGGATGATAAGGATATTATTGAGGCCCTAAAGTTAGGCGCCAATGACTACCTTACAAAGCCTATGAATACTGAGGTCCTTACTGCGAGAATCGAAACTCAACTTAGTCTTAGAAAGTTAAGCCTAGAGAATGCTAAGAAAGGTGAAGTTGACGCCCTAAATGCTTTGATCACAACTTATAACCATGAAATCAATAACCCCTTAACGATTGCTTTTGGGATGGTTGAGATCATGAAAAGAAAAGAAGAATTCTCACCAGAAAAGATGGATAAGACAATGGATGCTTTAATAAGAATTAGAGATATCGTCAAAAAGATCCAAGAAGCTTCAGAGGCTAACGAGTTAAACTTTGAAACTTATATTAAAGACTCAAAGATGCTTAAGCTCTAAGCCTTTCCACACTTAAGATTCATAGGAACAGCAGTGTCTATCTTCTTAGGGTTAGGCAGATTAAGCGCGTTCATTATTTGAGAGAATTCCTCAAGGCTTTTTCCACCACCAATCCTCGGGTTATGTTGCTTCTCTTCATCGATAGTTGAGGAGGTCAATCCTTTATAATCATGACCAGGATAGATCACGGTTTCGTCTGGAAAGCTAAAGAGCTTCTCAGTGATACTATGATAAAGTTCTTTTGGGCTTCCTTCTTGGAAGTCTGTTCTTCCATTACCTCTTATTAGAAGGGCGTCGCCGGTAAAGAGCATATCTTCAATGGCGTATGAGGTGCATCCGTTTGTATGACCAGGCGTTAAGATGACTTTGATCTTAAAACTTCCAAAGCTTAGTTCTTGAGAGTCTTTGAGAAGAAGGTCTGCATTAGTGGCGCCGCTTCTTTCGCCAAGAGCGATGGAGGCACCGGTCTTTTCTTTAAGAGTCCATGAACTGGTTATATGATCGGCGTGAACATGGGTGTCTAGGATGTATTTTAGGTTTAAAGAGAGCTCCTTGATGAGCAGTAGGTCTCGATCGATACACTCAACAACTGGGTCTATGATGATGGCCTCTTTAGATTCTCTGTCGGCCAAGAGGTAAGTATAGGTGGAAGACTCCTTTTCAAACAACTGCCGTACGATAAGATTTTTTTGCTTCAATCGATTCTCCCTCTTATACTTTTAAGCATTTCAGTATAGAATTATGATCTATGAAAGAAAAGAAAAACGTCTTATTTCTCTGTACTGGAAACTCATGCCGCTCTCAAATGGCCGAAGGCTGGGGCCTCGCCCTAAAAGGGGATGATTATCATTTTCATTCAGCAGGAACTAAAAAACATGGACTTAACCCCTTTGCTATCGAAGTAATGAAGGAATGCGGAATTGACCTAACGAAGCATACTTCTAAAACAACTGAAGAGCTGAAGGGCCAAATGGACGTTGTTATTACTGTATGTTCAGATGCCCATGAGAATTGCCCTTATTTTCCAGGAGGGAAGATTGTTCACTTTGGTTTTGACGATCCCCCAAGATTAGCAAAAGGTTTAGAACACGAAGAGGCCTTAGTTATCTATAGAAGAGTACGAGATGAAATCAAGGCCTTCGTTGAAAAGATCGAAGAGCATCTAGAATAAGTTATCGATTGAAACTTTGTAGTGGTTGGTGACGGCCCCTGCGAACCTTGTCTTTGAGGTCTTTAGATCGAATCCTTTTTCAGACTTAATCGATTTCTTCATATTAGCTAGGAATTGACTAAGATTACTTTCGCTAGTGTAGGTGCCTTTAATCGTAAAACTGGCTTGTTGATAATTTATATTATTGATGGTGACGCCTTTTCTTTTTACTGAATAGACAAATTCTTTTACATCTCTTTCATTCTTAGGCTTAGGGTCTTCAACGTAGAGCTTGTAGTTTTTATCTACAGGACCCGAGTCATTGGTATTTGAATTACTTGTCTTAGGTTTGTAATTTCCTGAAGAGGCAGAAAGTTGTAGTGAGATGAGAAATAGGGCCGTTAATTTGATTATTTCCATAAACAAATTATAGCACAAATACTAAAAGACTCGCTATGATGGGGAAATGCTCGACTTAAAAAGTCCTCATCCCTTTTGTGATGGGCGATTTCATTCTCTTCTTGAAGCTGCAGGCCTTCTTAATGAGCAAAGTGGCTGGACCCCTCACTGTATTGAAAGTGATACGGGCGCTCTTCCTTTTTATATTAAGGGCCATAGTTATGGCGAGTACATCTTTGATTGGGCCTGGGCCGAATTTTACGAAAGGCATGGAGTCAACTATTACCCAAAGATGATTCATGCTCTACCCTTTACTCCTATCAATGCCCCTAAGGTTCTAGGAAGTGGGGTCGCTGAGTTGATTGAAAAAGCAAAAGAGTTCTACCTAAGTCATGATGAACTCTCTTCTCATCACTTTCTTTTTACCAATGAGGAAGAGAATATAGTTTTAGAGAAGCTGGGCTATCTTAGAAAAGAAACATTACAGTACCATTTTAAGAATCATTACTCTTCATTTGAAGACTTCCTCTCTCATCTTAAAACTAGAAAGAGAAAGAATATAAAAAAAGAGCGAGCAGCTGTTTTAAAAGCGGAAATTAAAATAGAGTGGAAAACGGGAAGTGAGTTAGATGAAGATCTCATGAACCAAGTCTATAAGCTCTACCTCTCAACCATTAGTAAAAAGCAAAGTTATGCCTATTTAAATCACGCCTTCTTTGAGAAGCTTCCTGAATTTCTAGAAGATGATTTGAAGATTGCATTAGCTTTTAAAGATGAAAACTTAATCGCCATGAGCCTATTTGTAGCAGGGAAAGAGTGTCTGTATGGAAGGTACTGGGGGATTGATCCTAAGGCCGAAGCAGAGTTTCCTTTTTTACACTTTGAATTATGTTACTACCAAGGAATGGAGTATTGCTTTGATAAAAAGATACCTCTCTTTGAGGCCGGTGCTCAAGGTGAACATAAATTATTAAGAGGCTTTGAGCCGGTTGTTATTACGAGCTATCACCACCTTCGAAATAAGGCCTTTCACTCAGCTATTCAGACTCATTTAGTAGAGCATAATGAGCATAATCAACAAACAATTGACGCACTAAAACAGCATCTACCCTTTAAAAGTATTTAAATAAATTTATGTTATAATTGGTTCTTTCTATAACACACGGAGTACTTATGAGTTTAATGGATGATCAAATAGACGAAGAACAAGAAATAGCTGACGAGCAAGATGAGAGTGGAACTTCACTTTGTGCTGAATCATTTAAGTCTGCCATCAGTAGTATCAAGTCTCCTTCCGTTATTGCTTTAGACGAAGAGACTAGCTTAGGGGACGTAGTGACCTTAATGCAAGATAAGGGAATCGGATCAGTTGTTCTGACGAGAAACAAAGAACTCTCTGGAATTATCACAGAAAGAGATTTGTTGATGAAGGTCTTAGGACTTGTTGATGATTGGAAAAACCTAAAAGCAAAAGATTATATGACTGGGAACCCTCAGTCTTTAGAATCTGGAGATGAGCTGGCCTATGTCTTAAATAATATGCACGTTGGTGGTTACCGCCACGTTCCTATTGTGGATAAAGCAAATGTTCCCGTCTCGATGATCTCAATTAAAGATGTTGTAAGTTGGATCCTCGATCACTTCCCGCAGGAGATAACTAATCTTACTGGTGAGCCTTTTCGAGGCAAGAGTGACCGCGAGGGAGCCTAATTTCAGGTAGATAGGGTGGTTATTGTAGTAATTACCCTATCATTATGCAGAGTCTTCTAAAAACGATAGTTTACGCCTTCAATCAAAAGGGAACTAACTATGAAATTTGAAGACTTAAATCTTTCTAAAGAACTACTTCGAGCGATCGAAGACGAAGGATTTTCAACACCATCTGATATACAAGAAAAAGCAATACCGAAATTATTAGAAGGTAACGTCGACTTTGTAGGGCAAGCACAAACAGGAACTGGTAAAACAGCTGCTTTCGTTCTTCCTCTTCTCTCTCAACTTTGTTTTAAAAGTAATGAAGTTCAAGCTTTGATTCTTGCTCCTACAAGAGAGCTTGCTAATCAGGTTCACGAAGAAATTAAGAAATTTGGAAAATATATTGATGTTAGAACGCTAACTGTTTATGGCGGAACATCTTATGAAAAACAAATCAATGGTCTTAGAAAGGGTCGTCCACAAATTGTTGTTGGTACAACAGGTCGTGTGATGGATCTTATGAAAAAAGGCGTTCTTAAACTTAATAATACAAAACAACTTATCCTAGATGAAGCTGATGAAATGCTAAACATGGGATTCTTAGATGATGTTCAAGAGATCTTAAAGGTTCTTCCTCCTGAGAGAAATATTTGGATGTTCTCAGCCACTATGCCTAAGCCGATTATTAACCTTGTTAATAAAGAGTTCAAGGATCCACAGATTCTAAAGATTGAAAAAACAACTTTAAGTAATGCCGATATCGAGCAAAAGTATTTTCTTATCCGTCCTAAGTATCAAATGGAAGCGCTTTGTCGTCTTTTAGATTTTGAAACTGATATGTACGGGATTGTTTTTTGTAAGACTAAAAAAGAAGTAGGCGAGCTTGGAGTTGAGCTTCTAGCTCGTGGGCATAAAGTAGATGTTCTCCATGGTGATCTTAATCAAAACCAAAGAGACGCTGCCATGAAGAAGTTCAAGGCAGGTCATGTAAGTCTTCTTATTTGTACTGATGTTGCTGCTCGTGGGATTGACGTTAATAATCTTACTCACGTGATCAACTTTGGTTTTCCTCAAGATATGGAATCTTATGTTCACCGTATTGGTAGAACTGGTAGAGCCGGAACTAAAGGAAAAGCCTATACTCTTGTCGATCCACATCAAAGTGGAAAGCTTCGTTACTTAGAGCGTTTTGTTAAGACTAAATTAGAGCCGGCTAAGCTTCCTACTGTGGCTAAATTAAAAGTCGCTTTAGTAGATAGAGAGCTTGCTAGCATGGCGACTCTTGTTGAAACGGTTAAAGAAAAAGGTGAAGAATTCAAACTTGATGAAACATATGATCACTTTAAAGAATCTCTTGAAGGTTTAAGTAGAGATCAAATCTTAAAGGTTCTTTTCTCTCAAAAATTTAGAAAAGACTTAAGACGTTATCAAGATCTTGGTGAGCTAGATGCTAAAGAAGCTGTTCGATCTGAGAGAAGTTTTTCTCGTGGTGGCGGTGGTCGTAATAGAAGAGATGCTGGACGCTCGGGAAGTTCTCGTAGATCCCCAAGACGTGGTTCTGAGAGAAGTTCTTCAAGAGGATCTGAAGGCGCTAAAAGTGGATCTGGATCAGACTCTTCAAGAAAAAGAAGAAGACCAAGAGTTTAGGAAACTGCTAGTTTTCTAAACTCTTCTAAAACTGTTTTGAAGGTCTTTGTCTGAGGCCTTTCAATATTATAGATCATACAAATATCTACTTCTAAGAGCTTCTTGCCGAAGTTCTTTAGTTTTTTATATCTATCGGCTACGGGGTTGGGGAGAATTGTTATTCCTGAACTCTCTACCGCAAATTGCGCCAGGACTTCATAGTCGGCGACAGGAACATGCTTATAACTTTTATACCTTCTAAGCACCTTTGAGACTTCAATCATATCGGGATTATAATAAACAACTTTATCGTGGTGATCAGGGTCTTTCGCCCATAGTCCTATAAAGTCTTTTCGAATCTTTTTAATAACAAGAGTAGGGTGGGCAATAGGGTTAGCGACAAAACCAAAATCTAACTCATGTTCAATCACATCTCTAGTGATGAGGTTTGAGGACTTAAAGGTCATATCAAGTTGAAGTTCAGGGTAGCGGTCATTAAGTTTTGGAATAACCTTAGAGAGGATATCAATGGCGGTGATCTGATGCCCACCAATCTTGATTCGCCCTGAGACCTCAAGAAGATGCTCTCGGTTCTTTTGAATTCCTACTTCCCATTCACTCTTTAACTTTAAAAGCTGCTTTTGAAGGAGCGCCCCTAGTTCTGTTTGCCGAAGACCTCGGCCCTGACGAACAAAAAGCTGACCTTGAAAGCTCTCTTCAAGCTTCTTTAAGGCCTTTGATAGACTTCCTTGCTGCATGCCTAAAAGCTCCGAAGCCCTTGAAATATTGGGGGTTTCACAGAGAACGAGGAAGTATTCATATTCTTTTTTTAATGGATCCATAAGTATTCCTTATGGCTATATATACCTGTCTCTTATACACATCTCCGAGCCCACGAGACTAGGCATGATCTCG
>CAJXVS010000011.1 GCA_913061265.1 uncultured Halobacteriovorax sp.
ACTCGCCAGAGTTTAAAAAAAGTATGTTTATAACATACAACCTTTCTCGTCTTGGTCATTCCTACAAGATTGCTCTTGAAGAAAAACTTAATTCTTTTATTAAAATGTTAAAGAGCTGTATTGAAATCGTTTTTTTAAATTATGGTGGAGATGACAGGAATCGAACCTGCGACCCCCTGCGTGCAAAGCAGGTGCTCTCCCAACTGAGCTACACCCCCAAATACTCCACAACGATTTAAAAAAACTGTCTCAAAACGTAAACGTGAAATTAATGGGAACGATGATTCCTGTCAACTGTTAAAGTTCTTTTTTGTTGAAAAAAATGAACCTTTTTTTATACTATCTATATATTCAATCCAAATCACTCAAAGGAATCTAAAAATGAGAACACTTTATTCATATCTTTTCGCTGCGGCATTAGTATTTTTTGCCACTTCTTGTACAAACGATACAAAGCAAAAACAGGCACCTACGACCAATAGTACTTCTACCTCAGTAATGGCAAAAGACCTCAAAATGGGCTCAGGTAGTCTCTCGAATGCAAAGGCCATTATCAAGACTGTTCATGGTAATATCGTGTTCAAGTTTTATCCAAAACATGCTCCGAGCACCACAACAAGAATTATTCAGTTAATCCAACAGGGATTTTATGATGGGTTAAATTTTCATCGAGTTGTTCCAAACTTTGTCATTCAAGGCGGAGATCCTCAAGGAAATGGAACCGGAGGCAGTGGTCAGAACCTAAAGGCTGAATTTAATGACCTTCAACATATAGAAGGAACCGTTGCAATGGCACGAGCACAGAACCCAGACAGTGCAGACTCTCAATTCTATATCGCTTTAAATACGTTAAAGAACCTAGATGGGAAGTACACGATTTTTGGTCAAGTTGTAGAGGGATTAGATGTTGTTAAGAAGATTCAGAAAGGTGATAAAATGCTTTCTGTAAGTTTCGAAAAATAAAAAATAAAAAACCAAGCCTTAGGGCTTGGTTATTTTCCATGCCTCTTATCATCTTTAATATAAATAAAAGACTTAAGAACCACTAAGGCGATAACTAGAGTTACTAGAACGCCCCAAGTGGGCATATAGAACTGCCCTTCTTTCAATAAATAAACATCATCAGTTACGATACTTGATTTTCTAGCTTCCATCTCTTACCTCGCCATCGATTCTAAGATTACTACAACCGCGTATAAGGCTGCTGAAATTGGTATTGCAGCTATGAACTTAGTCCAAGCTTTCTCTTCTTTTAAATGCATAAAGAAGTACGCTACGAGGAAGGCTTTCCCAATGGCCAAGGCCGTTAGACCAGAACCTTTTGCGAACTTAGATAAGTTTTCCATTCCTGGAATAAATAATTCAAGCACAGTTAAAAAAGTCAGTAATCCAAAGATAAACATGTACTCTTTCGTGTGACTCTTGTGAGCTCCATCGGCCATAATATTCTCCTAATTAGGGATTAAAAGTTCTGTTTGCAAGTAATCCCAAATCAATCATTAATTTATTAACACCATCTAAATCCGTTCCGTAGTAACCACGAATTCTTCCAGCTACGTCCACTAGGACAATCTTATTTGTATGAGCGATATCCCAAAGTGAGACATCTTCTCCATCAACTTTACCTTCAAAGTTTTCACCATCACCCATTGGGACTTTATAACCTCCAATAAGTAATTTTTTTAACTCTGGAATTTCACCAGTGAGCCAAGACCAAACAAAGGGATTGGTTCTATTTTTCTTTGCGTATTTCTTTAAAACTTCCGGCGTATCGTGTTTTGGATCGACCGTAAAACTAACGATGGCCACTTTTTGGCCTAAGCCCCTAACTCTTTTTTGAACCACTTTTAATTGGTTAACCAAAGCCGGACAAGTTGAAGGGCAAGTGGTGAAAAGAAAGTTTGCTAGATAGATCTTGCCCTTAAGATCTTTTGATCCAAAAGGTTTTCCATACTGATTAGTTAGATTGAATTCTGGAACATCAAAAAGAACAGGAAGCTCCGGGGGAAGTTCTCTGTTAATTGTTTTAATAACCGGAAGAGCAATACTAAGAGAGCAAAAGAGAACCCAGAAAATAGGCTTACGAATAAGCCTTTCTAGTTTAGTTCTTTTGCGAATGAAACCTAAAGTATCAGTAGTCATATAAGTTTTATTTAAACCTGCTCATTAATTCTTTTCTTGAAGGAGTGTCTTTAATTTCCATAAGAGACTTAACGTAATAGGCCACGGCCCAAATCTCATCATCTTCGATTGTTCCCTTCCAAGCCGGCATACCAGTTCCACCCACACCCGCTGCAAGGCGGATGTAAAGGTCTTGAACGTTTTGGGCAGACCTTACTTCATGCCAAGTAAAATCTGGCGGCATGGTGGCGTAACCATGGTCTGAGTCCTGCATCTTAATCTTATAAAAATCTTCGTCTAATTCATTAACCTTATCTTCTCCAACAGAGACAAGAATCTGATTGAATTCCTGAAGGTTAACGTAGCCTCTATGGCATGACTGGCAGTTAGCAACACCATGATAAACTTTCTTTCCCTTTTCAATGGCTTGCGTCTTTCTGGCTAGCCCATAAGGATCGTTGTTAGCAACAATCTTTTCACCAAGCTCCTTGTCTTTTCCAAACCAAGTTTTAGGTGAAAAAGTTTTGATATACTGAATAACCGCGTCAGTTTGCTTTTCCTTAAGGTCCCAAGGAAGCATTGCTGTTCCTTTTAGGCCTTCTCTAAGCGATCTAGCGATTGCATCATCATGAGTTAACTCTCCAGAGGCAACATCTCCAAACTTGATTAAACCAAGCTTAAAGTTACGAGGAGGAGCGGCTAAGCCTTTAGCTGCGACACCATTTCCATCACCGTTAACACCGTGACAAGGCATGCAGTATTCAGTGTAAACAGATTTTCCGTAATTCAGTGTTTCAGCACTTACATACTTTCCACCGGCCATAACCACGTCTTTTTTAAAGTGGTTTTCTTTACAGCCGAAAGTGATTGTAGCTAAAACTACGATCATTAAGTTGAGTGAGACTTTCATAATCTAATCGTCCTCTTTTTCTTATATAGCAAAAATAGTTATAAACATTATTAACCAAATGATTCCCAAGAAATGCCAGAACTTACCAACGTTCTGAACTGTCATGAGTTTCATATCATCCATCTTTAATTTAATGGCCAACCAACCTAGAGCACCTATTCCCATAAGGATATGAGCTGCATGGATCCAAGTGAAACCAAATATTATTGAGCCAAAGATTCCACTGCTTGAATAAAGCCCAGAAGCCTTCAAAGAGCTCCAAAGTGTTACCTGTGTCCCTAAAAAAGCAAAACCAAGAAGGCTTGTAATCCACAGCCAACCTTTATTTTCCTTATTAATTTCAAAATTCTTTTCAAACATCCAGTATGAAACTGAACTTAAAAAGATAACAATCGTGCTTATTATTGGCAGCCCGAGCGATGGGGCTTCAATCCCCATTGGCGGCCAAGTTTCAGCAGTTAATCGATAAAGTGCATAACCCAGAAACAAGGTAGCAAAAAGCATCGTAAACGAAATCAGTGTTACGATTGTAGAGATATTAGAGATGTATTGATCTTTAATACTTCCGTTTAATGAATCTAAGCTTGCTTCTTTATTCATATATTAAGCTTTTACCAATTCTTCTGTTTGATATTGAAAGTCTCTTCCACTTGTTAGCGAAGGGTTTCCAAATTCATGTGGTCCACATTTAACCACTGGTATTTTA
Source organism: uncultured Halobacteriovorax sp. (assembly GCA_913061265.1). Taxonomy (GTDB): domain Bacteria; phylum Bdellovibrionota; class Bacteriovoracia; order Bacteriovoracales; family Bacteriovoracaceae. The sequence goes on from CAJXVS010000011.1 coordinate 3,738, forward strand.
TCAAAATTATAATGCGGAGCTGGTGAAGGAATCGTCCATTCAAGAGTTCCAACTTCCCAAGGGTTAGCTCCCGCTTTTTCTTTCTTAAAGAATACCGCGTGGATAAAACTAACAACGAAGATCAATTGTGAGGCTCCCATAAGAAGAGCTCCGTAAGTGATCCAAGTATTGATTGGGATAGTCTTCTCTAGGAATTCATATACAAATGGGTTGTAAAGCCTACGGTGCATTCCCGCGTAACCAACAAGCATCATTCCAAAGAAGACGATATTAAGACCGGCCATTGATCCCCAAAAGTGAATCTTTGCCCAAGTTTCATTCATAAGAACACCAAACATCTTTGGCATCCAAAAGTAGATCGCTGCAAAACCACCAAGAAGCACTGAAGCCGCCATTGTGTAATGAAAGTGACCAACAACAAAATAAGTATCATGTAAGTAGAGATCGGTAGTAACGGTTCCAAGGTAAAGACCTGTAAGGCCACCAAGACCGAAAACAAAGACAACACCAAGAGAAAAAAGCATTGGCGAAGTAAACCTGATTGACCCTTTCCATAAAGTCCCTAGCCAGTTGGCAAAGAAGATCGCAGAAGGAATAGAGATGGTCATAGTTAAGGTCATAAAACTCTGAGTTAGAAGCGGACTCATTTGAGTCGTAAACATATGGTGTCCATAAACAAGAGTTGAAAGAATAGTAATAGAAGTCATAGCAAGAGCGGTAGCTTTTGCTCCAAAAGCAGGCTTTCTAGAAAAGAAAGAAAGCATGTCTGAGACCATTCCCCACGCTGGAAGAATGAGGATATATACTTCAGGGTGACCAAAAATCCAGAACACATGTTGAAAAAGAACCGGATCACCAACGCCATTTGTGGCTGCAGCTCCTGCGAGGAAAAACTGAGTTCCAAAAGTTCTATCAAAGATAAGTAGTAAACAACCAGCTCCTAAAACAGGAAGGAAGATTGCGTTTAAGATGGCCGTTAGCCAAAGACCCCAAACAGTAAGAGGCATATCAAAGTAACCCATTCCAGGGGCACGAAGAACAATAATAGTCGTAATATAGTTAATAGCTCCCATTGTTGAACTTACACCAAGAACAAAAATGGCTAAGGTCCAAAGGGTTTGCCCAATACCTGGCGAGCCCACTAAGGTTGAAAGAGTTGGGTACGAGGTCCAGCCCCCAGCTGCAGCTCCTAATGGAGTAAACAGTCCTGCTAATAAGATAACAAATGAAATAAGCGCCAAGTGAAAGGAGAGCATGTTTAACGCCGGAAAGACCATGTCCCTCGCCCCAATCATCAGCGGAATACAAAAGTTTCCAAAACAACCAATCAAGATAGGCGTAATGGCGTAGAAGATCATGATCGTACCGTGCATTGTAAAAAGCATGGCATAAACATCTGGAGGAACAATCCCAGCTGTCTCAGGAAAAAGAAATTGTCCTAAAACAGGAAAAGCTTCTCCAGGAAAAGCGAGAGTCCATCTGATAAGAAGGGCCATCATCCCACCAACACCAAGGCCGAAGATTCCGTACCAAAGAAATTGCTTACCAATAACTTTATGATCAAATGAAAAAACATACTTTGATAAGAAAGTTGTTGGTTTGGGGTGCATATGTTGTTCGAAAGATGCCATTTTTTAACTCCAATAATCTATTCGTAATCTACTTAGTCCACTTCCAGCCCCAGAAATTATCTGCGAGCTCAGTATCATTTGTTTCAAGGGCAAGTCTTTGCGCCTCTTCTAACCATTCTTGATATTCTTCAGGAGTATAGACATGCATCTTGGCCTGCATTCTGTAATGGAAAGTTCCACACATCTCAGCACAAGCTACGTCATAGACACCAGTCTTATTAAGCTTTACCCACATTCTCGTAAGTCTGCCTGGAATGGCATCAACTTTTCTTCTCGCGTTTGGAAGAAAGTGAGAGTGAATAACGTCTTTACTAATAATCTGAAAAACAACTTTTTTCCCAGTGGGAAGCCTTAGATCATTGACGGTAACAACATCATCTTCAGTGTTGAAGACTCCATCACGACCAGCGTATCTGTAGTTCCACATCCATTGCTGAGCTAAAACTTCAACGCGAACGATGTCTTCATCCTCGCTTGGCCATTTAGCAAAAACACTTAAGAAGTCATTATTTGATATTCTTGAAATATTTAAATCAACACCGAGGAAGACAGCGATACCAATGACAGTAGCCACCATAACGTGCATCTTTTTATTTCCATAAGTGTAGTACGGTTTCGGATGGCGTTTTCTATTATACAAATAAGAAAAACCAAAGAGTCCGCCACAAACTAAAATAAAGAAAATCAAATTTAGAACAGTCGTGTAATTGAAAAGATAATCAATCAAGTGACCATTTTCAGAAATGTCTTCCGGTGGAGTTATTCTTTGCCAAAAGTCTAATTGTTCGCCGGTCTTTGCAACGACCGGTGTAAGTAAAAAGCTCATACACTCATCCCTTCTTCGGTTGAGAAAATTAAAACGTGTTGAATCATGTTATTCCGACTGATTATAGTGGTTTAAAGACGTATTTTCCACATGATATTAAGCAATGAGTGAAGTTTGATGAACTATTTTAAAAAGAGGATTGCGCCCAGCACAAGTGGTAGATAAAAAACTGATCCCCAGAAGTATTGACGCGCCCAAGTCTTGAAGGCCACTTCGTTTCCAACTTTAAAAACTCCAAGAGAAGAGTGAACCAGGAACGCGGCGCCCAAAATAAAAACCACAACAACATAAGTCGTTCCGGTATAGCCGTAATAACGCGGCGTCAACGAAAGGGCCAATAAGCCTAAAGTGTAAACAAAGATATCAATAGAGGTTCTACGGCTACCTTTACGTTGTGGGACAATCTTAATATTCGCCGCTGAATAATCCTGTAAGTAGTAAATGCTAATGGCAAGAAAGTGTGGGAGTTGCCATAAAAAGAGAAAGCCAAAGAGAATCCAAGCTAGAGCATCCATCTGACCAGTTACAGTTGTCCAGCCAAGTAATGGAGGGATGGCTCCAGGAACTGCTCCAAAAAAGAGAGCAGAGTCACTTTTAGTTTTTATCGGAGTATAGAGGGCCAGGTAAAAGAACCAGGCCAAGAGAGCTAAAGCTGCAGTAAGCCAATTGACGAAGATAAAGAGTCCAGCAAATCCAACGAGAGATATCGTCCATCCAAAGATGAGGACACTTCGTGAGGTCAGTCTTCCCGTTGGCAGAGGTCTATCTTTAGTCCTATCCATTAAGGCATCAACGTCTTTTTCCATAAAGCAATTAAGAGAGCAGGCTCCCCCTACAACTAAGAAGACAAAGAACATGCTTTTAAGAGAAAGAAAGAATGTTAACTCTCCAGGAGCTAAGAGCATTCCTATAAGGACTGTTGTCATAACTAGTCCTGCTAATCTTATCTTTAATAAAGAAATATAATCAGAAAGTGTATTGATGAGATCCCCATGAAAGGAGTTTCTCTCAATAGTCCAAAGGTTTAAGAACATCTTCCAGCTAATGGCCAAGCAAAGAGCGCCACCACCTAAATGAAGAGTGGTTGGGGTAACAGCTAAGTTCTTTCCTACCGAAAAGATCCCAAGAAGAGCTTGAAAGAAGACCGCCATAAAGAAAAGTCCTGACCATAGGCCTAGAAATTTCTTTGATTGCCCTTTCAGTTCAACTTTTGAGAGGAGTTTAAAACTCTTAATCATCAATGCAACTGAGACAATTACCAATAATGCTGCCATCCAGCGATGAGTCATATGAACTTGTGCCGGTAAGCTAATAGGCCAAAGAAAATGCTTCCAAGCTTCGCTATCAAAACACTTTAGGCTATTTTTCATTCCTAAACCGCAGGCAACACCAGCACCTGAATGCCTCATGAAGGCGCCTAAGGCGATTTGAAGATAGATAAGAATTCCACCTGCAAACCAGAGCTGCTTAAAACTTGCAGTCCATCCAGTTTTTGATTCTTCGGTTAATTCGATTTTTTCAGTCTTCAAAACCTGCCAAGTCCAAAAGTGGTAAAAATAGATAATGGCGCAAAAGAAAACCATTGATAAGGCCAAGTGACTCGTCGATACAACAGTAGGAAGTTTATAAATAACTGTTATTCCCCCAAGCATACCTTGAAGAATAACCATACCTAGTGATGCCCAGGCCATGATGTTGGCATGTGAGTGATTCTCACTTGTTGACTTTAATTTATTGGTAAAGAAAACGATTAAGATAGAAAAGAAGCCTACTAAAGAAGCTAGCAGCCTATGGCTATGTTCTATTAAGATACCGCCTTCCATCTTTGGAAAAACTTGTCCGTAACAAAGTGGCCAGTCAGGGCAGGCTAAGCTTGATTCAGTATTATGGACCAAGCCTCCTAGCAAAAGCAGGAGGAAGGTTAAGAAAATCTGAATGGCACTTAATCGTTTTATATGCATAGAGTAAAATTTTTGTGATTTATGCGGTTTATATACCGAGCCAGATGACAAAAGGCCACCAAAAGAGGGGCTGCTTAAAGTCACCTTGCTTAGAAAAACATTAGAAGGTAAACAATAAGAACCGGAGGATTTATGGGACCAAGAGAACCAGTTTATTATGGCGACTATTTACAACTAGATAAGTTGCTAGACTCACAGCATCCTGAGAGTAAAAAAGTAGGCTCGGAGTGTCATGATGAAATGCTTTTTATTTTGGTTCATCAAGTTTACGAACTTTGGTTCAAACAAATCATCCACGAACTAAAAAGTGTTTACTCTACTTTCGGTGAAGAAAGTATTGAGGAGAAATCTCTCTCAACTGTTGTTGCAAGATTAGAGCGAGTTAAAAAGATACAAGGCCTACTCTTAAGCCAGCTTGAAGTTATGGAAACCATGACTCCAATGGATTTTCTTGAATTTAGAGATCTCCTTATCCCAGCTTCAGGATTTCAATCAGTTCAGTTTAGAGAAATTGAAATTCTTCTTGGTCTTGGAACTAAAGATAGAATTGCAGTTGATAGAGAGTACTTTCTTGGAAGACTAAGTCAGCCAGATAGAGAAAAACTTTTAAAGATTGAAGAACAACCGAGTTTTTTAAAGCTTTTAGAAGGCTGGCTTGAAAGAGTTCCTTTTACTGCTAATAAGTCTTTTGATTTTTGGAAAGAATACAATAAGTCTGTTGAAACAATGCTTTCAAGAGACGAGAAGATTATTCGTGGAAACGAAGATCATTTTGGATCAAAAGAAATGGAAGGTCAGTTGGCCTATCTTGGTATCACCAGAAAAACTTTTGAATCCCTCTTTGATGAAAAGATTCACAATTCTCTCATAGAAAAGAAAGAGAGAAAGTTCTCTCAGAAAGCTACTCTGAATGCGTTGTTTATTCTTCTTTATAGAGACGAGCCTATCTTAAATCAGCCTTTTAATATCTTAACTGCCTTAATGGATATCGATGAGAACTTTACGACTTGGAGATACCGCCATTCAATGATGGCCCACAGAATGCTTGGTACAAAGATTGGTACCGGTGGATCTTCGGGGCACGAGTACTTAAAACGAGCGGCTGAGAACAATAGGGTCTTTGTAGATCTCTATAATCTCTCTACGTTTTTAATTCCAAGAAGTTTACTTCCGGTGCTTCCAGATTCAGTTAAAAAAGAGCTCGATTTTCATTTTAGTTAGTGCTTATATCTTTCAAGCTTAACTCCGTGCTCTTTTTGAAAGGGCACGAGCTTTTCATCAATCAAAGCATCAGCTTTTTTCCAATCGATTGAATCCACCTCCGTTTTATCAAGGCAAAGCTCTTTCAAGATTTCTTGCTGGATCAACCCTGCACTTTGAGCGTAGGAATAAGGTACGAGAGTATAAACAACCATCCCATAACGAGAACGGAACCTATCAGGAAATCTTCTTTGGAGTTCGTTCTCTACTTCTTTGAAAAAGAGAAAGCGCTCGTCCCCTGTTTTTTCAGACATCTCATTAAAGTTTTCGATGGCCATGTCTGCAATGGCATCACCATTGGGCTTTTGTTCAACTGAGAAATTATTAAAGATGGTTTTCCACTCTTTAGGATTCTTATTCATATGCTTTGTAAGACAAGTTACATCTTCAAAGCCCGCATTCATCCCTTGCCCAAAGAAAGGAACAATAGCATGGGCCGCGTCCCCAAGAAGGCAAATCCTATCAGAGTAGTTCCATGGATTTGCCCGTACCGTACCGAGAATCCCTTGGGGATTCTCAAAAAAGTCTTCCTCTAATTTAGGCATCAAGGGGATGGAATCTGCGTAATTAATTTTAAAGTAATTATTAAGATCTTCCTTCGTCTTTAAGTTTTCAAATGAATCCTCTCCCGTTCGGGGAAGATAAAGAGTCATCGTAAAACTTCCATCTAAATTAGGGAGGGCCATTAGCATATGACTGCCACGGGGCCAGATATGAAGGGCATTTTTCTCAATAGGATACTCACCACTAGCAGTGGACGGCATAAAGAGTTCTTTATAATCCGCATTGATGAGGTTCATTGATTCACTTGGAGAATCTACTAATTTAAGCAGCTCTTTTCGAACTTGAGAATTTGCTCCATCAGTTCCGTAAACTCTTTCAAATTTTTCAGTTCTTTCTATTTTATTAGGACCCGTAAAATATATTTCGTCTTTATCCACACTAATAGAATGAACACTATGACCAAAGACTATCTCGACTCCAGCCTCTTCAGCTTTCGTCATGAGTAATTTATTTAACTCTGCTCTTGAAATAGAAAAATTGCATTCACTTGGATCTTTTCCGTAAGGTTGATAGGTCAACTCCCCATCTTTTGAATGCATCATCCTTCCTGTTACGGGAATTGTTAAAGCAAGAACGTCTTCAAGAAGTCCAACTTCTTTAACTGCATGTAAGCCCCGAGAAGTGATGATGAGGTTGATAGACCGACCTGCCCCTAACTCTTCTAAGCGCATATCTGTGTTTCTTTCAAAAAGAATCACATCTTCTCCGGCCTTTTTTAATGTGATGGCAAGCAATGATCCAACTAGTCCTGCTCCAATAATCACACTAGGCATTGGCAAACTCCTTAAGTACTTCTACAAACTTAAAAACATCTTCAAAGGAATTATAAAGAGGAATCGGTGTGGCCCTAATAATATCTGGCTCCCTAAAGTCGCAAATAACGGCTTTCTCACCTAGAACCTTGTTGAGCTCTTTTGGATTCTTCTTGAACCTGAGAGACAGCATGCATCCACGGTTCTGAACTCCTTCTACATATTCAGGAGTCATGATCTCAACAAAGTCTCCTACATTCTCTTTTAAAAGGAACTCCATATAGTTTGTGATCTTAATACTCTTTGATCGCAAATTCTTAAGACCCGCTTCATCGAACAATTCCATCGACGATCTAAGCGCCGCTAGTTGAAAGATAGGAGGGTTAGATAATTGCCAAGCTTCTACTGTAGGAATCGGATCAAAGTCAGGTCCCATAGCAAAACGAGTCTCCTTATTTGTTCCCCACCAACCTTCAAAGCGAGGTAAGTCTTTTTGACCATGATGCTTCTCATGAACAAAGGCGGCGGCAATCCCACCAGGTCCTGAGTTTAGATATTTATATGAACACCAAACTGCGAAATCAACATCATCATCATGAAGGTTCGCTTCGATATTTCCAGCACCATGGGCCATATTAAAACCAACAAAGGCTCCGGCCTTATGGCCAAGCTCTGTGATAGTTTTCATATCAAAGCACTGGCCTGATAAGTAATTACAGTTTCCAAGCATGACTAAAGCTAGCTCATCACCGAGAGCTTCTATTTGAGCTTTAATATCTTCAGGGTGAACCTTGTATTCCCCCTCTCTTGGTTTTAATTCAACAACAGCAGTGTTGGCGTCAAAACCATGAAAACGCGCTTGTGAGTCAACGGCGTACTTATCACTAGGGAAAGTATTATTTTCAATAAGAATCTTATAGCGAGTCTTCGTAGGCCGGTAGAAACTAACCAGCATTAAATGAAGATTCGTTGTTAACGTATTCATGGCCACGACTTCAGAAGGCTTGCAACCCGCTAGTCTTGATAAACTCTCAGTCACAAATTCATGATAAGGAAGCCAAGGATGATCCCCTAAGAAATGACCTTCCACTCCGTATTTTCCCCATGAAGCGAGTTCATCTTCCATAACTTTTCTCGTTCTATTAGGAAGAAGACCTAAGCTATGGCCGGCGAAATAAAGAGTCTCTTTTCCTTCTACTAATTTAGGAAAACTAAACTCATCTCTGTATTTTCTAAGAGGATCTTTAGCATCGAGTGCAATAGCTGCGTCGAGTGAATTATGCTCTGATGAGTAAATCATTTATTCTCCAATAGAAACGGTTACAGGAGTGAGCCCTTCAACTTCAAGGCTTACTTCCATTCCGGGCTCTAATGCTACGGCTGCTGTCGCCGCTCCGGCTAAAACAAAACAATCAGCAGGAATAGATTTTCCTCTAGCCTCAAGGAGTTCACATAATTGCATTACTGAGACAACTGGATCTCCAGAGATATCAACGGAGTTCCCTTCTTGAGACACCGAACCGTTTACTGACATAGTCATCTTTAAGTTTTTAAGGTTAAGATGATCAAAGTCAGTAACAAGTTCTCCTAAAATATAATGAGACGAAGAAGAGTTATCAGAGATAACGTCTTCCATAGAAAAGTATTTGAAGTGTTCGTAGCGTGAGTCTAAAATTTCAAGGGCAGCATAAACACCAGAGCAAGATTCTAGGACCTCTTTCCATGTTACTTTTCCTTTTAATTCCTTAGTAATATGAAAAGCCACCTCAGGTTCGATCTTTGGATGAATCTTACCTTTCATTGAATATTTTCCGCCGTTACTCACTTGCATGGTGTCCGTAAGCACGCCATAAAGTGGAGCATCAAGATTCATCTGTAATCTTTTGCCTTCAGAAGTCAGTCCCATTTTCATACCGATAACTTTTTCGCCAGCGGCTTCCCGAAGACGGATTCCTTCTTCTTGTACCGCGTAAGCATCGGGTCTTGTGAGCCCCTCTATACGGTCACTAAACTGAGTAACTGGTTCTGTATTTAGCCGAGCAGTATGAAGCTCGTTAGCTATAGATTTAATGGCGTTTTCGTCCATTCTTTTCTCCCTATTTACTTCGAATCTTAGTGGTGGGATGTTATGTTTTTTAGGCTTTTCTTACAAGACGCAAACTATGACTATGAATGAAACGATCATTGATATTTCTCCTGTAATTAGTGAAAAACTGGCTGTTTTTCCTGGTGACGTAGAATTCAAAAGAACCATGACGATGAATTTCGATCAAGGTCATCATCTTGGGCTTTCAAGTATCCAAGGAACTGTTCACTTAGGGGCTCATACTGACGCTCCTAATCATTATCATCCTAAGGGAAGCGGTATAGAGGATCGAGACTTAAGCCTCTATTATGGTGAATGCCAAATCATCACTGTTGATATTCCAAGGGGAGAGAGGATCCTTCCTAAAGATATTGAAGGCATTCAAATACAGGCCAAACGTATTCTTTTTAAGACCGGCTCTTTTCCAGATCCGAATAGCTGGAATGAAGATTTTAATTCACTCTCACCAGAGCTTGTTGAATATCTATCAAAGAAAGGTGTTGTGCTAGTTGGGCTTGATACACCAAGCGTAGATCCTTCAACGGAGAAAGACCTAACAAGTCACTTAAAGATTTATGAACTTGATATGGCCATCTTAGAAGGTGTTGTTTTAAGTCATGTGGACGATGGTGTTTATAAACTCATCGCTCTTCCCCTCAATATTAAAGACTGCGATGCAAGTCCTGTTCGCGCAGTCTTGATTAAGGACTAAAATGGAAAAGATACAAAACTTTATTAATGGTGAACTAACTCCCCCTAGAAATGGGAAGTATATAGATAATTATAATCCTTCAACTGGTGAAGTTTATTCTCTTGTTCCAGATTCTGAAGAACAAGATGCCCTAGATGCCATTGCTGCTGCAAAGGCCGCTTTTCCTGCTTGGAAAAAAACAACAAAAGAAGAGCGAGCGACTATCTTAAGAAAATTAGCAAACCTTATTAGAGATAACTTTGAAGAGTTTGTTATCGCTGAGTCTAGAGATAATGGTAAACCTGTTAAAGTTTCAGAACATGTAGATATTCCAAGAAGCTCAAAAAATTTAGAGTATTACGCTGATGAAATCCTAAAGTTCGAAGGAGAGAAATTCTCTGATGAAGGGATGGGAGAAAATTATTTAGAGTACTACCCTATTGGTCCTGTCGTTAGCATCTCTCCATGGAACCTTCCTCTATATTTATTTACTTGGAAGATTGCTCCGGCCCTTGCTGCTGGAAATACAGTCGTGGCAAAACCCTCTGAAGTAACACCTATGACGGCCTATATGTTTACAAAACTTTGTAACGAGGCTGGTCTTCCACCTGGAGTCCTAAATGTTATTCACGGACTTGGTCATAAAGTCGGAGATACTTTAACAACTCATAAAGATATTAAGGCCGTTTCCTTTACGGGATCGACAGCAACGGGAAAAGTCATTGCCAAGAACGCCGGCGCTCATATGAAAAAGTACTCCCTTGAGATGGGCGGAAAGAACCCTAATATCATCTTTGCTGATTGTGATTTTGATGAGGCCCTCTCTGTTACTATGAGAAGCTCTTTTGCTAACCAAGGACAGATTTGTCTTTGTGGCTCTAGGATCTTTATAGAAAGATCTATCTATGAAAAATTTAAAGAAGCAATGTTAGTTAAGACTAAGAAGCTTCGTCAGGGTGATCCTCTTGAAGCTTCTACTCAACAAGGGGCTGTAGTCTCTGAGCCTCATATGAATAAGATCATCTCTTTCTTTGATATTGCTAAAAAAGAAGGCGGGAATATTCTTATTGGCGGAAAACGAGCCGATAGACCAGGTTATTTTATTGAACCTACGATCATTGAAAATTTAGATTCATCTTGCAGAACCAATCAAGAAGAAATCTTTGGACCTGTAGTTACGATCACTCCTTTTGATAAAGAAGATGAAGTTGTTGAATGGGCCAACTCTACTGAGTACGGTCTCTCAGGTTCGGTTTGGACAAAAGATCTCACCAAGGCCAAACGAGTAGCAAGTGCCATTGATTCAGGAGTAGTCTGGGTTAACACTTGGCTTATGCGAGACTTAAGAACCCCTTTTGGCGGGATGAAAGAATCAGGACGCGGAAGAGAAGGCGGAACCTACGCCTTGAAATTTTATAGTGATGTTAAAAATATTTGTATCAATAATAACTGAAAACCAGAGTTTTCAGGCACCGGAGTGCCACAATGAGTGAAATACTAAATTCAGATACGGCCCCAGAGCCTGTTGGCGCTTACCCTCATGCTAGAAAAGTAGGAAATCTTCTTTTTCTCTCAGGAGTAGGTCCAAGGGTAAAAGGTCAAAAAGAGATTCCTGGCGTGACCTTAAATGGTGACGGCACTATCAAGGACTATGATATTGAAGCTCAATGCCATAGCGTCTTTAAGAATGTGAATGCTATCTTAAAAGATTCAGGATCAAGCTGGGATAACCTTGTGGACGTCACTGTATTTCTTACGAATATGAAAGATGACTTCAAGAAGTACAACGCTCTTTATAAAGAATACTTTAAAGACAATCAGCCTTGTAGAACGACAATTGAAATTAACTGCCTACCTACACCTATAGCCATTGAGCTTAAGTGTATTGCGACTATTTAGGATCAATATGGGAAATCTAACTGCTTTTAATTTTAAAGGGTGGATTGAAGAGAACCGCCACCTTTTAAAACCACCTGTTGGAAATAAATGTGTTTATAAAGACAGCACCTTTATTGTCATGGTTGTTGGGGGTCCTAACGAAAGAACTGACTTTCATGTAAACATGACTGATGAGTTCTTCTATCAATTAGAAGGCGATATCTATCTTCGCTATATAAACCTTGATGGAAAAGTGGATATTGTTCATATCAAAGAAGGCGAAATTTTTATGCTTCCGAGGCTTACGCCTCACTCTCCGCAAAGATCCGCAGGATCGATTGGGTTAGTCGTAGAAAAAACAAGAGTTGAAGGCGAAGATATTGATAAGCTGCAGTGGTACTGCTTTAAGTGTGAAAATAAATTATATGAAGAAGAATTCTATCTTCATGATATTGAAAAGCAATTTGGATCTGTCTTTGCTAATTATTATGGATCACCTCATGAGAAATGCAAAAGCTGCGGCCATCAAAATGGGAAAGAATGGAAATGATGAAAGTTGATATACATACTCATATTCTTCCCCCAGAGATTCCAAAGTTTAAAGATAAGTTTGGATACGATGGCTTTATAGAGCTTCACCATTGTGATGCTTGCACTGCTGACATGGTCTCTGATACAGGAAAGTTCTTTCGCAAGATTGAATCTAATTGTTATGAAGCGGAGCCTAGAAAGCATGACTGTGATAAACACGGCGTCGACGTTCAGGTTCTCTCTACAGTTCCGGTAATGTTCTCCTATTGGACCAAACCAGCTGATGGCGAGTACGTCTCACAGTTTTTAAATGATCATATCGCTGAAGTAGTGGCGAAAGATCCTAAGAAGTTTATTGCCCTTGGGACTCTCCCTCTTCAAGACCCGAAAAGGGCGATTAAAGAATTGGAAAGATTAAAGAAAAATGGAATCCCAGGCGTTGAGATAGGCTCTCACATTAATGACTGGAATCTAGATAATGAAAACCTCTTCCCTGTTTTTCAAGCAGCTGAAGAGCTTGGCATGTCCATCTTTGTTCACCCATGGGATATGATGGGAAAAGATAAAATGGAGAAGTATTGGCTTCCTTGGTTAGTAGGAATGCCGGCAGAGACCTCACTTGCCATTTGTTCAATGATCTTTGGCGGCGTCTTCGAAAGGCTTCCTAACTTAAAGGTCGCCTTCGCTCATGGCGGCGGATCCTTTCCAAGTACAATTGGAAGAATCGAACATGGCTTTAATGTTAGGCCAGATCTTTGCGCCATTGATAATAGTATTAACCCTAGAGACTACCTTGGTAAGTTCTGGATAGACTCCCTTGTTCATGACCCTGAAGCTTTAAAGTTTATTGTTAAGATCATGGGAGAAGATAAAGTCGCCTTAGGGACTGACTATCCATTCCCACTAGGTGAATTAGAGCCTGGAAAATTAATTGAATCATCTGAGTTCACTAGTGAAATTAAAGAAAAACTCTTAAGCCTAAATGCCTTTAATTGGCTTGGGCTCGATATAAAGGATTATCAGTCATGAATTTAAACCTCACAGGAAAAACCGCCCTCGTTTTTGGAGCTTCTCAAGGAATTGGTAAGGCCATCGCTGTATCCCTCATCGCTGAAGGAGTTAAGGTTGCTATCTGTTCAAGAACTGAAAGCACACTTAATCAAACAAAAAACGAGATTAAAGCAGAACTCGCTATCCCTGGGGATCTCACCAAAGCTGGTGAGGCAAAAAGAATAACCGAACAAGTTATTAAAGAGTTCGGAAGATTAGACATCCTTATTACTAATACTGGTGGTCCAGCAAAAGGAAACTTCTCTGAAGTTACTCTTGATCAATGGAACACGGACTTTCAAAGTATCTGGTTATCAGTTGTTGAATCTCTTCAATCTGCTCTTCCAAAGATGAGTGAGAATAATTACGGAAGAGTTTTAATGGTAACAAGCCTCGCTGCCAAAGAACCATTACCAGGGCTAACAACTTCTAATGGTCTTAGGGCCGGACTTGCTGGTCTAACTAGATCAATCTCAAATGAATATGCTTCTAAAGGAATCACTTTAAACTTATTACTTCCGGGTTACACAAATACCGACAGGCTTAAGGCCCTCAATCTTTCTGAAGAAAAAGTTAAGGAACTAGTCCCTGCGGGAAGACTTGGTGAACCTTGTGAGTTAGCGGACATGGCGACTTTTCTAGCTTCAGAAAAAGGCGCTTATATAACAGGCCAATCAATTGCTATTGATGGCGGGGTTTTAAAAGGACATTAATTTGAAGAGTAAATACTTAGCCTACCTCTATTTATGCTTAAGCGGAGTTGTCTTTAACAGCTTCCTTTTAATGGCGCAAAATATTACAACCAAGCCAAAGGTAAGTCTTTTTAGTGAATCAAGCCTCATAAGCTTCGCTCTTACGACTTTAACTATTACAATAGTAACTGCCCTCTTCGTGGCCATTTTAGGAAAGCTTCTCTTCCATAAAAATCCTTTTTCCTATTTTTTAACGGCGAACCTTTTAACCCTAACTCAAACCACGACGACACTAACAGCGTTTCTCTACATTAAAAGTCAGTTCAACTTTGATCTAACAGCAGACTTCTCAAAGTCTCTCTTAATCATCTTTGCTCAAACAGCTCCATTTACTCTCTGCCTTATCGTCAGTAACTTAGTCGTTTCAGCCACAATAAGAAAAGACAGGAACTCAATTGGAATACTTTGAAGAAGAGGTGATCACTTCTCTTCCAGAGAACAAAACCGATATCGAATTCACAGAATGCAACTTTATGAATCTCGACTTTGAAGAGTCCTTCTTCACTAACTGCCTCTTCATCGACTGTAAGTTCACCTCATGCAACATCTCAAACTCCCGTTTTCCAGGCTGCACCTTTAGAGACTCAAGCTTTAAGGGCTGCAAGGTAGTAGGGATCAATTGGACTGAGGCCAGCAACCTAGTTAGCTTTAACTTCGATGATTGTCAGATCAATTACTCTGTCTTTCTAGGAATGAAATTAGATAACTTCGTCTGTACGAATTCCCAGGCCAAAAGCTGTGATTTCTCTGAAGCTAGTTTAAAAAGCGCTGACTTTTCTAAGACAGATCTGAGTGAGACAAACTTTCATCACGCTAATTGTGAGAAGGCCTCTTTCTCTGGGGCAATTCAGTACTATATTGATCCTAGTGTCACTAAGCTTAAAGATGCTACATTTAGTTTCCCTGAGGCTATGTCACTTTTAAATTCATTTAAGATTAAGATTGATAACTCTTAATTAAAAACCTTCAAGAAAACATAAATCAAAACACCAGTCACAGACACATAAAGCCAAATAGGAAAGGTCCACCTAGCGACTTTTTTATGTTTGGCGTAGTTCTTTTTGAAAGCAAAGAAGAGCGTTGTAAAGATCAAAGGAACTTGAATCATCGATAAGAGAATATGACTGATCAGAATAAAGAAATAAACGTACCGGATCATTCCTTCGGCCAGGAACTTAGTATCCCCTTTATAATAATGATAAAGAATATAACTAATAAGAAAGAGGGCCGAGGTTCCAACCGCTGAGAGCATCGCCTTGATATGAGCTTCTTTTTTGCCTTTCTTTATAAAGCTATAGCCGAGAACTAAGAGGCTGGCGGTCATCGTGTTAAAGATCGCGTTGAGCGCTGGGAGATAAGTAACCCAATCCCCTGAAGCGGTAGCAGTTTCTTTGAAGTAAATAAGCCAGAATAAAAAAGCAAAGACGAGTGAGCTTAGGACACCTATAAAGATGTAAGCTTTATTGTCCTTGCTCATAGAGTTGATCGTTTAGTTTACGGTTCTTGATGATTGTTCTGTAGATAAGCATAAACGGGATATAAATAAGAGCTATAAAGACCATGAGAATATAGACGATTCTAGTGTCTTTAGGATTATCCATAGAACCAGCACAGCCCGGGCATGCCCAAGCTGATGTACTGATGATTGCATTGAATAGAACGGCTATTAAAAGTTTGATCATAGGAGATAGACGAATGTAAAAACGAGGATCCAAACAAGGTCAACAAAGTGCCAAAAGAGTCCTGCGATTTCTAGAAGGTTATAATCACCTTTATCAAATTCACCATTATAAGCTTTAACCCACATACAAGCTAAGTAGACTGTCCCTGCTAGAACATGAAGTCCGTGGAAACCAGTAATAGCGTAAAATGTTGAAGAGAAAAGGTTATTTCCATGTTCATAATTTGAGAAAGTCATCCCCATATCATTCATCAAGTGTCCGTACTCATAAACCTGTAGAGCAAGAAAACTTGCCCCGCCGGCCACAGTAAGCCCAAGCCACATAAGCATTTTCTTTCTATTTCTTAACTTACAGGCATCAATTGAAAGAACCATAGAAACAGATGAACAAATAAGTAAAAAGGTCATAAAGCCAGATAGCTCAACTCCACCAAGGGCGTTAACAACATCCTCAGGCCAATCAAAAGCGATAGCTCTGATGATTCCGTAGGCGATCAGTAGTCCGGAAAAGGACATGGCATCAGTTCCAAGAAAGATCCACATTCCGAGTTTTCCAGGTGACGCTTTACCAAACTGCTCGTCATCAGGGTAAGTGAGAATTTCTTTAGGTCCAGAAGCTGCGTGTCCCATTATTTAATCCTTATTTAGCTTTAGGGAGTTCTATGTCCCCAATCTCTAATACGTATTTTGTTAGTGCTTCAACTTGTTTTTCAACACTTCCATCAAAGTAATCTTCTTCACTTGGCTCACCATCTTCAAAGAAGTTAGACATAGAGGTATGGGGAAGAATACTTTGTGGATTCATGATCCATTTTTTTATCCAAGATGGTCTTAGTCTTCTCTTAGCTAGGTAAAGATTCGGCGCTTGAGCTTCGTCTTTATTAAAGCCAGTCGTGTGACAAGAGGCACAGGCAAGAGCATCAAACAATCTCTTAGCTTCATTTTTCTCACCAGGAGTCCATTCGATCTTAGCGTGGTTATCAACAAAGGTTTGCTGCTTAGCCCCTGCTTGAAATCCCATAACTAAAGCATTGATCTCTTCGTTACTAAGATTAAAGCTAGGCATTCTTACTTGAATCCAAGGTCTGATTGGAGTTACGTTCTTTAAGAAGTTATGAAACCAATCTGCTTGAACTCTGTGACCTTGATCAACTAACCATGGAGGTCCCATGTTTAAGTCATCGGCGTACTCTTCTTTCTTAAGAAGATCTCCACCAGTTTCGTCCCACTGTCCGTTCTTAACTTTATGGCAACCCACACAATTAAACTTGTTAGCAACTTTCATTCCTTCTGCGTAAACCTTTTCATGGTGATCAAGACTCTTCACACCTCTTAAAGGAATATAATCAGTAACCATACCAAGTAGGGCCACAGTAATTGAATCGGCCTGTTTCTCAGTCATATTAAAATTAGGCATTCTTAAAAGATCTTTAAATGGTTTATCAATTCCATTGTCCCATCTTCTTGGTGCTTGAAGGTGAGCTTTAATCCAGCCACCTCTTGAGTGTTCAACATCGTACTCATGACCAAAACCAAACTGAGTTAAAGGCTTAGAACCAACACCTGAAAGTTCAGGTCCAATTGGGGCTCTTCCTTCGAATCCATCAATATTATGACAAGAGAAACAACCATACTTTCCAACAGATCTTTTCCCAAGTTCATGAGTTCTAGCGACGTCATCCATTTTAGCAAGTTTTGCTCTGGCGACTTCTAAAGTATCAAAGGCTGAGAAGTACTCAACGAGAAGGTCATCTCTAACTTTATCATCAAGGGGCTCAAATTTTAGGTCTTCAAATTTCTTATTCTTAAGACTTAAAAGGTACGTTGCAATATCATTAGCTTCTCTATCTGTTAGCCTCATTGAAGGCATGATTGTATCTTCTTGAAAATGAGTTGGTTTCTTAAGCCAAGACACTAACCAATCCGCACTTTTTATCTTAGATCCAGTTCCGGTTAAGTAAGGACCTGCAAAAGCGTTTATCTTTTTAGAGTCTTGCTCAAAGCCTTCAACACCATGGCAACCCATACAACCAACTTGTTCTATAAGCTTCTTACCTCTAGCTTTGTTTCCAGGGCTGAATTTAGAAAAAGGACGATAGCCTTCAGATTTAGAAAAAACGAAGTCTGCAATAGCGTTAACTTCAGTGATATTCTTCTTCATATGCTCAGGCTTTGAATTATTGGCCTGACTAAAAAAAGAAGGCATATTTGAATGCTTATTAAATGCTTTTGGAGACCATACCCAGTTTTTAAAGAATTCTTTGCTCACTTTTGAAGCAATCTTCTCTAAGCTTGGACCCGGCTTTCTTTTATGTTCCCAGCCTTCGATTTTGTGACAACCGTAACAGCCAAATTTTTCAAGATTTCTGATACCTTCGTTAACAACTGTCCCGCCAGGAATTCTTTCAACACCTTTGTGACACTTGATACAAGATGCTTCTACGTACCCAACTTTAAATTGAACCTGAGGAACTTTATGCGGAGGATGGTAGTGATACTTCTCAACCCATTCTTTTTTCTGTTCAGCATTTTGTGGAGTATGAGCTGGAGCATTGAAATCTAAGACTCTATGCCCTTCCCCGCCGTGACAAGAAGTACAACCAGTTTGCTTCATAGGATGTGGAGACTTAGCTCCGACCATAAGGTCTAACTTTGAGTGAGTTGCATATGGTTGCGCTACATCTTCATAACCTTTTTTATCGATATTAAGGTGACAAGTCATACAGCGATCAACTTTCGGCACATGTTGAAAATAACGATCATCAGTAATGTCATTAAGAACAACCTGTCTAACTTTTAGAGTTGGGTCTAAGAAGTCACCCATTGGAGCATTTCTTATTACGAAAATAGGATCTATTTCCGTAGTCTTTCTAGCTTGCAAGAGTAATTTTCTAGCGCCAATAAATTCGGCCTTTTCTCTAAGGGCTTTAGTTAGTTCAGACTTAGTAGCAAGGAGGTCTTTCTTTGCCGTCTTAATCTGAGTCGTAAGTCCTTTCATTCTATCTTTAGATTCTGCGAATTCTTTTTTGTATTTCTTTAATAGCTTGAATAGGTCAGGCTCATTCTTTGAATGATGACTATGAGCAAGCTCCCAATTAAAGTTAGTCGCTGAAACATTAGAGTTTAGCTGACCATTCTTAATAGTCTCTGCTTTCATAAGAAGGTCTAATTTATTTAAATCTTCATTAAGCTTTTCAATAACTTCAGATCTTGAGGCATGAAGCTTTTCACCCTCTTCAATCTTAGCGTCAAATTCAGCAATCTTTTTATCATCGATTTTCTTAGCTTCTATCGCTAAGTCTTTATCAATTTTAGCCTGCTTTACTTTAAGACCTTGAATTTGGACTGCTTTCCAAGGACGAACAAAATCGTCTAGGAAAACCCAAAAGGTCACCGCTAGGAACAAGATCGACAGAAATGCGAAGACCTTGTTCAATTTTTTCATGTCATAGGCCATACCTGGCTCAAGTTTTTTTGACATGGCTTATTCCTTTATAAGTTAAGTTCCCACTCAGGGAGCGCAATAATATATTTTAAACTAAACAACCAACGCAGAACCATCTTCACCGGTAACATGGCCATGATGACTGCGAGATAAACATAAATGTAATAACGAATGTAGCCAGTCTTCTCAATAAAAGCTGGAATACCAGCTAAGCATTTAAAGGCTGGTGCAATCATCGTTATATTAAGAAACTTGTTCTTCGACTCACCAATAGACTGAAAAATTGCATTCAGACTATTGAAAGTAAGAGCTACTGGAATACCCATATATAGGATAGTCAGGATGATTCCTGGAAGTTCTCTTATAATGAGGTTTCCTGGAAGAGCCTGCTTAAGTCCGAAGACCCAGAAGAACTCTGATAGATTCACATTGTATTCAGCTACAACTTTATGGAAGTCCCAAAACTCAAACGGTCCATAGAACGTCCAGTTAGGCCCCCGCAAAAAAGTACCTACAATGATGAGGTAGAGCCAAAGAACGAGCCATCCAAACATGAACATGGAAACGGCCATCTTTCTTTCAGTAAACGTGTAGTAACCATTTCCTTTAGGATTTGTATCAATATAAGGAATGGCAATCAATCCAACTAAGATAAGGCCAGGAAGAACAACACCTGCCATCCACGGATCAAAATAAACAAGCATTTCTTGAAGACCTAGGAAGTACCAAGGTGCTTTAGCTGGGTTAGGTGCCCAAGTTGGGTTGGCAGGCTCTTCAAGTGGAGCATCAAATAAGATCCCCCAAGCGATGAGAAAGGCCGTCCCAGCGATGATGGCAAATAATTCAGTATAAACAAGATTAGGCCAGGCCCAAACTTTTTCTCTGTTCTCAGGAAGTGCTTCAATAGGGCACTCACCTGCTTCAATTCTCTTATCGTTTTCCGCACACTTATAAAGAGTAAACCAAGTTAAGAAACCTACCGATAAGATAAGAATCGAAATTGGAATATTATCTGGCCATGTAATGATCAGCCAAAAATTCGGGTCCATTGCAAACATACCCGCAGTGATAAAGAAGAGTGTTCCCGCAATCCAAGCAAACTTTTTTGTTCCGACGACTTTGTAATATTTCATCATCAGAAAATAAAGCACACATGTGATCGGAAACGATCTAATGGGGTCTGCTAAATAATTAATCAACTCTTTCATAGAGATTCTTCCATATTTCTCAAATAATTATAGTGGTGCTGAAATTCCACCGTCCTTTCTAACTCTCCAGAAGTGAATCGCGATTAACACGCCAACAACGAGAGGGATAAAAACGCAGTGTAAAATATAAAATCTAAGGAGAGCTGGCTCACCAACAAAACGTCCCGCCAATAACTGAAAGCGAACATCGTTTTTATCAGAGACCATAACGAAGTCTCCAATCTGCATGAGCATAGCTCCAGGCCCACCATGCCCCATAACTGGAGTTGCTTTTGCCATATTCGAACCAACGGTAATGGCCCAAATTGCTAGCTGATCCCAAGGAAGGAGGTAACCTGTAAAAGAGAGAAGTAATGTTAAAACGAGAAGGATAACACCAACGCCCCAATTGAACTCCCTTGGTGGTTTGTATGAACCCGTCATGAAAACACGGAACATATGAAGCCACACAGTGATAACCATGGCGTGAGCACCCCAACGATGAATCTCTCTCATAATTCCGAGAGGCACATGTTCTTTAAGGGCGATGATATCGTTAAAGGCATATTCCGCTGTTGGGCGGTAATAAAACATCAGAAGAACACCGGTAACTGTTAATGCTAAGAAGATAAAGAATGTTAATCCCCCCATGCACCAAGTGTAACCAAGTTGAACCCCAGACTTTTTTAACTTAATCGGGTGCAGGTGAAGAAAAACATTCCCTGCAACAACTGCTGCTCTGTTTCGAGCATTGTTTGGAGGCCCATGACGGAAAATTGATTTCCATACCTGAGTCTCTCTGACTTTTTCTGCTAGACCTTTTTCAGCCATTTTAAATCCTCAACAACTTATACTGAAAGAAAGGAGTTAGGGTTATCCCATTGACCTTTTTCATAACGATATAATTTAGTTTTATCTACTTTGATTGTTCCCTCCGGAGTAAGACCGATTTTGTATCTTTCCAGAGGACGTGGAGCAGGGCCTTCAAAATTAATCCCACTCGTATAATATCCAGATCCATGACATGGACATTTAAATTTTAATTCAGCTGGCATCCAGTTAGGTACACAACCTAAGTGAGTACAGATGTTCGAAAGAGCGACAAGCTTGCCTTCCTCTTTAACCATCCAAACACCAAAACCATTTTTCCAACGTTCATCAACACCCTCTTCGTAATCTTCAATACGACCTGCAATGAAATCCATTTCAGGCTCGAAGTTTACGTTAGGATATGAAAAACGAAAGGCCATACCGGCAAGACCAGCACAAGCAGCAGTGAAGGCAATCCAACCTACACTTAAGTATGAAAAGAATTCTCTTCTGTTCAATTTATTACGAGTAACTTCGCTCATAAAAATTCCCTCTATAGGAAAGTATCCATTTAATATATTCGAGTGCTCTAACTCCAATTTTCAAGGGAGTTTCAGACTCAAAATCATCTAAAAATAAGTAGTTAGATTATGCTTACAAAGTCTCACTTTTTCAACTGATTTAAGGCCGATCTAGCCTCACTAATTACTTTAGCGTTTTGCTCATTGTTCACTACAGCAATTAGAGTTTCGTTCAAATCAGACCAATTATTTTTTTGCAATGCATTTATCAAGCTAAGTTTTAACCCGGTCATCTCTGGAAGAGATATGCCACTGCTATTTTTTGCTCCGGCGGCTAAAAGGATTTCCTTTAATGTAGGAAGGGCAGCCTGGTTTTTAAAAGGGATTAAGGCCGATGCTGCAGCATAGCGAATACCCGTATTATCTGAAGTAAGAAGGCCTACAAGCCTTGGTACAGCGGCGCTCATCTTATGAGTGCCTGCCACGAGAACGGCAGCTTGCTGCAAGGCAAAATCTTTTGAGTCTAAGAATGAGAGGATCTTTTCATTATTAAGCTTAGTTCCAATTGGATAATTACCCAGGGCAACGAGTCCATGAAACTTTACATTCTTATCTAGATCATCGAGAGATCGACCTAGCAGATCAAGGCCGGCGTTAGATTTTAGGGCTCCTATGGCAACAACAATAAAATCTCTTGTTCTCGGATCTTTAGCATCATCATAAACTCCACTCAGATTTTCAACCAACCATGGAACTTCTTCTGCTGGAATTTGAGAACTTGATATCACCTTAGAGAGTTCATAGGCCGCAACCCATCTATTTCCAAAAGTCTTAGATTGAATCTCCCTCACGAGGTCTTTATAAGAGCGCTCAGTAGAGAGCATCTTTGTAACACCAACAATAATAAGAGCTCCCACTAGGACGATGGCTATTGGAACAACTAGTCCCCCTAGAAACTTATTTTCTAATAATTTCTTAGGATTTGCTTCAGCCATTGCCTTTCCTTTCCAAACGTTGAGAGTTGGTTTATTGTCCATTCGCTTTATGAGACTGGAGAAATAACAAATTCGGTCGTTTATGACAATTAGATGGTGGGACAATGGCATACTTATTAAGAGGTCTGATAATACTCATGGTTTTGGGGATAAGTTTAACTGTGGCCCTAGCTCACGGTTGGATGACTCTATCGATGAGTCATATTCATATTGCAATTCCTGCTTTTATTTATACGATCTTCGCGCAAGCCTTTGTAATGTTTTACTTTATAGGCGTAGCGCGACTTGTTAAGAATGTTCATATGATCATTCACAGCGGGCAAAATCTAAATGAACTTTTTGATAATGCCCCAAATGACTTAGAGCCTTATAAGAAAAAAGTTGATCAATGGCATAGAGACGCAGAGCGCTCAAAAAGACAAACGGTTCCATGGACGATGCTGATGCTCGTGCTCGGGATGATCGCTTTTCTTTTAGGCGGAGCTCATGACACAAATCTCGTTGAGAAAACAATTCACTCTGGCGTGGCTTACGGTTTTATTGCGGCGATGTTGATTGGATTTGTTCGTCAGTGGTATTACTTAGGTAAGGCTCACATCTTACTTAGAAGATTAAAAGCTCAATTTGAAATCCCTGATGCCCAGATGTAAGGCCTGCGGCTAAACAGTCCAGTGGACTGTTTTGACGTTGAGCCTTCGTAAAGCGGTGGCCAAACGTTAGTGCGGCCCAAAGCACGCGGAGTATCTCTGCACAACATCAATACTACTTCTAATGAACTATAACTCGAATTTCTTTAATTTCTAGTAAGCACGGATTACGCATAAGGGTTTGCGCGCGCTTTTTGGTGCGCTAACGAGGATATTTAAACAAACCAAAGGTTTGGTTAAATATCTTTTACCCATATAAACACCCTATTCTTCCCTGGTGGATTTCGGCGAACCCGAGTCCTACTCTCATAAAGAATCGCTTCTTCTTGATTCATCACCTGCGCCATGAATTCTTTCAAGTGAAGGCGGGGAACAAAGATATTATAATAGACTCCGCCAGGAACTAACTGACCTGGTTTTACATTATCAACTTGAGTTACTGAATACTTATTAAGAAGTTTGTTGAGACGGCTCTTAGTAGATTTTAAGTTAACCGACTTCACCATCACTCGATAAACTTTTGTATGACCGTATCTACTTTCACGGTAACCTCTTTTTAAGAGTTCTTCGTAATCAGATTGTTCTAAGTCAGCGGCTCCAAAATCTTTTGGAAGAGAATCCCAAGAGGTTAAGACTACTTCAGATTCCACATCAAAGCGCTGCTCCTCAAAATCACTGATAAAGGTTTTTGAATCATCCACTTCATCGAGATCTTCTATATTCAAAGAGAAGTCTGACTTGGCATCTTTTCTATCTTGAACGGACTTAAAGGTTAGGGCCTTATCAAGCCATTTAAACTGCGGCTCATAGACTCCTATTTTCTCTATAAGATATTTTTCGTAGAATTTATTTCCATATTTTACGGCGTAAACTAAAACAGTTCCTATAAGGAGTAAGAGTAAGACTTCTCTAACGATGCCGAGTTGTTCTTTAAAACTTGCTCGGCTTTTAATCGCTTTAATATCAAAAGAAGGATGATAGATGTCTTTTTTCATCTTTCTAATAAAAGCACTCCATTCTTCGTAAAGTGTTACCTCTAGGCTCGGCATTATTTCATCAGGTCCCGTTCCACAGCTAATCTCCGGTAAACGGATAATCGCAGAGAGCCCTTCAAACGTTAAGTGCACATTTGGATTTGTAGGGTGAACGATTTGAAAGTTTTCGCTAAGCTTATCATCTTCGTGAGGGGCAAACTCTAAAAAGAAATTTCTTAAGAGTGATGAGATTTCTGAAAGAGATAAACCACTTTTTTTAGAGAGCTCTAAGATAGAGAGGTTCTTGTTTAAAAAAGTATAACTAATAAATTTTTCTTTTAACCAGTGAAACCATGATGAAAGAGGGCCAATTTTAGATTCAGTGTATGCATAATCAAAACGCTGAACGAGTTGTTCAAAAGAGAGACCTTCGATAAAGAAAGAGTTCCAAAAATCTTCGAACTCTTCTTTATATCGACCTTGCCAGGTAATGGCCTCAATCTCTAGATTGAGCCAATTCCTAAATTGAATAAAGTCATCTTTATCTAAGTTGAGCTCTTTCATTTTACCGCTTTTAATAGAACAGAAATACCCTGCCCTCCGCCAATACAAGCACTAGCTATACCAAATTCTAATCCACCAGTTCTTAGTTGTCTTGCGAGTGCCATAGAAATCCTAGTTCCCGTGGCCGCGAGTGGATGACCAATAGCAATAGCCCCACCCCAGATATTTAATTTCTCATCAGGAATCTTAAGCTCTTTTTGACAAGAGATAACCTGACTAGCAAAAGCTTCGTTGATTTCAATCAGATCAATCTGATCAAGCTTCATCTTGTTACGCTCTAGTAAAAGATTGATGGCCGGAACTGGACCGATCCCCATTATCTTTGGATCAACACCAACAACTTGCCCGTCAATAATTTCAGCAAGAGGTGTGATTGAATTCTTTTGGCAAAACTCTTCGCTTGCAACAAGACACATGGCTGAACCGTCAACAATTCCTGAAGCCGTGGCCGGAGTAACTGTACCGTCTTTCTTAAAACTAGAACGGAGTTTTTCCATTCCGGCTTTATTAACATCTTCACGAGGATGTTCATCTTTTGCGAGGACACCTCTTTTTAACTCAATCGGCGCGATCTCATCTTTATAATGACCTTCTGAAAAAGCCTTTAAGTATTTCTTATGAGAGTTCACTGAATATTCTTCGCACTCATCTCTTGTTAATGAGTATTGCTCGGCTAAGTTCTCTGCCGTGATTCCCATAGGGCAGCCTGAATATTGATCAGTTAAACTATCGAGAAGAAAATCTACTGTTTGTAGAGCTCCGTACTTTGTTCCAAATCTTCCACCGTAAACAGCGTGAGGGGCCATAGACATATTTTCAGTTCCACCAGCTAAAACACAGCTTGCTTCGCCTAACTTAATCATACGAGCAGCATCGAGCATTGTTTGAACGCCTGATCCACAAAGTCTATTTAGTAGGTAAGCAGGTACATTTTCTGGAACACCAATCTTTAATCCAAGGTGGCGAGCTCCATATAACGTGTCTGTAGTTGACGGTAATACATTTCCTAAAATGACATGATCAATCTGATCTGGTTTAACACTACTTGCTTCTAAGAGTGCCTTCGCCGCAGAAACTGAAAGATCTACAGGGGTTACGCCTCCAAGGCTTCCACCAAAACTTCCAAACGGTGTTCGTTTTCCATCGATTAGGTAAATTTTTCCTGAGTATAATTCCCGACTAATTTGGGACATATTTGCCTCCCCTTGAATAGAGTTCCTGTTAAGAGATAACCTTATATTAGGGTGCAGTGCCCAGTAAATAATAAAAGGCCATTATGACGGAAATCACACAAGCCAAAGCAAATAGATACAAAGAGATGGAAACTAAACGCCATCAGGTCGAAATGCGTAAAGTTCGTGGGCAAAGCGATAAGAATTACAAATCAGAAGTAGAAGGTAATGAGAAGCAACTCAAGAAAATGAGATCTGAATTCGCAGTGAGCAAACTCAACCTCGAAAATGAATTAGAAAGAAAATTAAAAAATGTACAGATGTCTCACAAGATTAAGATCAGAGATGAAAATAGAAGACTTGGGCAACAGCTTGATGAACTGACAAAATCTCATGACAGTAAGATTGATGAAACTAAAGAAACTCAACGATCGCAACTAGAGAAAATGGTTGAGCAACATAAAGACAGTATTGATACAGCTAGAACTCAATACAAAAAATCTATCAATAAATACGAATTTGATGCCTAGGAGAATGGTGAATGTCAGTTAACGCGGAATCTACCCAGCAAGGTCTTTTTATCAATGGTAAAGCTCAAGTGATTGAGATGCTAAAATTTATGCAACCAGAGGAACGTGAAGTCCTTCTTAGAAATATTAAAGCCCGTAATCCACAATTAGCGATGGAATTGACTGAGAACTGTCTCACATTTAGCGACTTAAATAGCTGTCTCTTATACACATCTCCGAGCCCACGAGACTAGGCATGATCTCGT
>CAJXVS010000012.1 GCA_913061265.1 uncultured Halobacteriovorax sp.
ATAGCAGGTCGCTCCTTTTTTAATAAAACCCCTCAGTCATGTGAAAAGTTTTTTTCACAAGTCTTGAGGGGTTTTTTTTTGCTTAAAATCGAGATATTGAGACAAGACACCTTTTTAGAAGATAAATCATATGGAAATTAATAACGAAGAATATATTGAACTAGGAAGATGCTCTAAACCCCATGGGATTAAAGGAGCTTTTGCTCTACATCTTTATAATCCTGAAGATTCAACTCTACAGAAGGGATCAAAGGTTTATTTGATTCCAAAAGAGGGAAGTAAGCTTCAGGCGGAAGGGCAAGAATTTGAGATCTCTCAAATTTCATTTGGAAATAAGGTCATCACATTCTTCAAAGAAGTGAATGATAGAAATAAAGTTGAAGAAATCCTACCTTTTGATATCTATTTTAAAAAATCAGACCTACCTGAAATAGGTGAGGATGAGTTTTATTTAGATGATCTTATCGGCCTAAGTGTTATCGACGCTAAGACTGATCTTAAGATAGGTAAGATCTCTAGCTTTTACGATAATACTGCGCAAATCATCCTTGAAATCAGAGGGGATCAGAATATTGAAATTCCTATGATCGATAACTTTGTTGTTGAGACAAATATCGAAGAGGGATTCATGAAGATTAATGTCCCAGAATACTTAGGGGAAGATGAATGACCAAAAAGATTTGGGTTATCAATTCATTTCCCAAACTATTTGAATCTTACTTAGATAGTGGAGTTGCTGGACAGGCCTTGCGAGGGGAACGTGGAGTTCCTTTTGAGCTTCACTCAGTGGTGCTTAGAGACTTCTCTGAAAAAGGCTTTAAAGGTGTAGATTCTGCTCCTTTTGGCGGAAGTGAAGGCATGGTTATTAGGGCCGATGTTCTTAAAAATGCTTTAATCGAAGGGATTGTTAGACCTGGAAATTATGGAGATAACTTTAAAGAAAAGCTTCATATTGTTTTCACCTCTCCTCGTGGGAAGGTTTGGAGCAATGAATATTGTAAAGAATTTGCCTCTAGAGTTTGGGAGGAAGATTGCACCAAAGACTTAGTTTTTATATGTGGGCGCTATGAAGGAATTGATGAAAGGTTTCTTGAGGCTTACGTAGATGAAGTGATTTCTATCGGGGACTTTGTCATAACCGGTGGAGAAGTAGCTGTCTTAACAATCTTAGATTCTGCCCTTAGGTTTATTCCAGGTGTTCTTGGTAATAAACTAAGTAGTTTGAATGAATCTTTTAATGGCGGGCTCTTAGAAGAGCCAGTTTATACAAGGCCCAGGGAATTTGAAGGCCTAAATGTTCCTGATGTACTTCTTTCTGGGAATCACAAGGCCATCGCTGAGTTTAAAAAAGAAGAAAGAATAAGAATAACGAAAAAATTTAGACCGGATCTTTTAGATGACTGATTTATATGTGGCACTTGTTCACCATCCTATTAAAAATAAACGTGATGATCTTGTAACCACTTCGGTTACCAATCTAGACATTCATGACATCTCTAGAAGTAGTCGTACATATGGCGCAAAGCATTATTTTATTGTCACTCCTTTAAAGGCCCAGCACGAACTTGTTAATAGGATCTTAGGTCATTGGGAGAAGGATAAAAATGGGGCTTATAACCCTGATAGACAGGACGCTCTTGCCTATACTTCAGTTATAGATTCAATAGAAGATGCGGCTTCTAAAGTAAAAGAAATCGAGGGAGTTGATCCCTTAATTGTTGTGACTGGAGCAAATTTTGAAAGTCATGATGGGAAGATGATTGATGCTTGCCGCAAGGCGAATATTGACAAACGCCCTATATTATTGCTATTTGGTACAGGCTGGGGACTTTATGCTTCGGTAGTTGAGAGTGCAGACTTTCGATTAGAACCTTTAACTGGCAGTGCTAGTGATGGTTATAATCATTTATCAGTAAGGTCGGCTGTTGCTATCTACCTCGATCGCTTTAAACAAGCGAACGATTAAGCAAGCCTATGAAGTCACGACTACGCTCAAGAACGGATAAACCGGTCCTCTGAGATGTAGTTAATAAAAATAGGAGTTCAAATGAACTTATTAGATTTAGTAGAAAAAAACTACGCAAAGAAAGATGTAGAAACAATGCCAGAATTCAGAACTGGGGACACAATTGCTGTTCACGCAAAGATTACTGAAGGCGAGAAGACTAGAATTCAGATCTTCCAAGGTGTTTGTATCTCTATTAAGAATGAAAGAAACCTTAATGGTCATTTCAGAATTAGAAAGATGAGTAGTGGAATTGGCGTGGAAAGAGTATTTCCATTTCATTCACCTTCAATTGATAAAGTTGAAGTTATGCAAAGAGGTAAGTCTCGTAGATCGAAACTTTACTATCTTAGAGAGCGTTCTGGTAAATCTGCTAGAATCGCCATTGATTACGACAGAAAATAAAAAGATGGCCCTTAACTCATGTAGAAATTTCTTTTTCTACAAGTGTTAAGGGCTTTTTGCGCCTAAAAAAATGCCAAGATTCGAAACAAAATATCTATTAACAAAAGACAATGCGATAGCAGGCTCAGATGAAGTAGGGCGTGGTCCATTAGCAGGTCCCGTTGTGGGAGCCACTGTTGTTCTGATAAAGCCCGAATTGTCCTTGAAAATTTTAGCTAAACTTAATGTTGATGATTCAAAGAAGCTTAACTCAAGGAAACGTGACCTTATCCTTGAAGAGCTTTCAATAGATCTGGCTTTAATAAAGCAAGGTTCAAAGATTGCATTTAAGGGACCCTTAAAAGGCTGCGGCTATTTTTCAATTGTTGAAATAGGTTCAGTTGAGATCGATAAGATCAATATCCTTCAAGCAAGCTTAAAGGCCATGAGTAAGAGCTTTGAAGTTGCTAGAAATAAAACATTTAAAGGACCATGGCTGATTGATGGAAATAGAGCACCTGAAAATAAACTGAAGGCGGCCCGTGAGGTTACAGTCATAAAAGGAGACTCAAAATCTAAAGTCATTGGGCTTGCTTCTATCATTGCTAAGCAATACCGGGATCGTTTAATGAGTCAGTTCTCAATAAAGTATCCTGGATATGGATTCGAGAGGCATGCGGGTTATCCAACTCAATTTCATAGAGGTGCTATTGATGAACTTGGAGTCACTAAGATTCATAGAAAATCATTTAAAGGAGTGAAGGAATTTCTTTAAAGAAAGGAGATCTTTACGAGGCGAAGGTTTCAGAAGTATTTCATAAAAATGGGATCCCCATTCTAGTCTCTCCAGCTATTTTAAGAGAGATGGATTGCGGACAAATCGACGTTTGCGTCCTTATTAAAAAAAAAGAAAAATTAAATATAGAAGTTATTGAGGCCAAATCTGGTGAGTCGTTTCTTTCGGATGGGCAAAGACGGCGTCTGCATCGGTCTTGTGAGCTTTTGAGCTTGAGTTTTTCACTTCCTGTGCACTTTTCTGTCTCCCATGAGATAACGCAGAGTGACGGGATTATGTAAAGCACCTTAGGATAGAATTTATCTATGCGATGTAAATTACAATACCTTTTGATGGTTTTAAGTATATTCAGTGTTTTAACTCTAGCCCCTCTCGAAGAGGCGAATGCATTAGACCCGCGAGTGAAGGCCGTTGGAACCATGGCCGTTTATGGAACAGCAGGTGGTCTCCTTCTCGGTGTTGCAAGTTATGCTTTTGATTCACCAGGAAGATCTTGGGCCGTCGGCGCTAGTATCGGTCTTTATGCAGGGATTCTATTTGGCGCTTATGTTGTGGGCTCTCATTATTATAAAAACTATAAAGAACAAAATCCAAATTACGAAGAAGATTATTATCCTGATACAGACAGTAGCCCTTACGAAGATGGTGGGGGAGAAGATGGAGAGGATGTTCCTGCAGATGAAAGATGGGAGCCAGCTTATTCTAGGACTTTAGAGCTTAGGGCCTTAACTATTGGAGAAACTCCAAACTTAAACCCAAGAATAAAAAAAGGGTCACAAAAAGAGCGACCCAGTTTCTTTATCCCTTTATATAATTATCAGTTCTGATAAGTATTTTTTCGGTTAGCAAACATTTGACTCATACCTTCCGTTTCATCTCTATCAAACTCTTCAATCATAAGACTCATTAGATCTAGATCATATAACTTAAAGACTTTGAGGAACTCAGTTCTTACATTACTAAGTCTTATCTGATCTTTTTGGTCATTAAGTGATTTAATTGTTTCAACGAAGTATCCGATTCCGCTTGAACCTACAAAGTCGAGGCGGTTTAAATCTAAAGTGATTTGGCAAGTAGGGTTATCTTTAACAATCCCTTCTAGTTCTCTTTTAAAAGGCATGCTGTTTTCAAAGTCGAGCCCACCCTCCATCATAATTGTAATATTCCCGGAAGAATCTGTTCTTAATCTGGCTTTCATAGTCATGATGCTCTCCTTGCTGAATTCTTAAAAACGGTGCATAGACCGATGACAAAACTTATAATATCATCCAGAGAGCCTTCATAATACGGGGAAGGAAGTGCAGGAGTCTTAAGGTCAACTATGGCAAAGCTTATTCTTTTAACGTTACCTATTGGAAATATGTCGGATCTCTCTCAAAGAGTTAGAGATTCTCTTGCTGGTGAACACACCTTCTTTGTTGAAGATACTCGAGTTTTCAAAGACCGAGTCGCGAGGGCAGGCATAGAACTTAAAGCACAGGCGCTTTATTCATTTCACGATCAAGACCGTAGTAAGACAAAGCTGGCCCTAGAACTTTTAGAATCTGGAACAGATATCTATATGGCCTCAGATGCAGGATCTCCGATGATAAGTGATCCCGCTTTCCCTTTAGTAAGCGAAGTGATTAATCAAGGCTATGAGATTGACTCCTATCCAGGGCCAAATTCCGTTGTAACCGCTTTGGAACTCTCTGGTCTTCCGCCACATCCTTTTCATTTTTATGGGTTTTTACCTAAGGAAACAGAGAAAAAGAAAAAGATCTTTGAAGCTTGTAGTGGGAGCGCTGGGACGCATATCTTTTTTGAATCTCCTCATAGGGTTATTTCGACAACTGAGACGGCGTTTTCTGAATTAGGAGATGTCGAAGTAGTCTTGGCCAAGGAATTGACGAAAACTTTTCAGAGTATCCACCGCTTTAATAGTGAATCTTGGGAGGCAGGTAAGGAAGAAGTAGTAGAGAAAGGGGAGTTTGTTTTTCTCTTTCATATTAAAGAATCAAAGATCATAAGTTCTTCAAAGATCACAAAGCTTGCAGAAGAAGTTATGCTTAAGCCTAATAATAAGAAGATATCAAAACTCTTGAGCGAAATACTCGGAAAAAAATCAAAAGAAATCTATACTGAGTTAGAACAGAATTCAAAAAATACTGATTAATCTCAAGACCTTGAACAAGAACTCCGATAAGTAGTTTGGAGTGTTCAGGTCATGATAAAGAAAAAAGAAATAGTCATAGAAAAACTTTTTGAGTCTATCAATAATCTCGAAAAAGATGGGAAAGTTGACGAGGCTAAAGAGATTCTGGCCAAGAAAATTCTTCGCTACGAAGGCCTTATTGAGTTAGGTCAACTTACTTCTTCTTCAATGGACTTTAAGAATATAAAAAAGAAGGCAGTCGGTGTTCTAAAAAGACTTCTTGAATGTGAACATGTCATTATCCATCTTAAAGATAAAAAGAAAGATCTTATGCACTACACTCCAAGTGGTGGTGCCATTGCCAATGAAAAATATACTTATAAAATAGATGACACAAACTTTGTTGGATCCTGCGCTCATCATGCAGCCATTCTTCATATTGATGATGTTAAATATGATATTAGATCTGGAAGACTAACAAGTTATATAAAAGATTTAGAACCAGAGAATATGCTTTTAGCGCCACTGGTTTCTAAGGGGAAGTTACTTGGGGTCATTCAAGCAATTAACTCAACACATGGAAACTTTAACGAAGAGGATTATCACTTTGTTGATGCCGTTTCTAATCAGATGACTAACGTCTTAGAGAATTCTCTTTTAGTTGAAGAACTTCAAAACCAGTTTGTTCAAGTGATCTCAGCTCTAGCTGATGCCATTGGTAAGAAGGACTCTTATACTGGCGGACACACAAAAAGGGTTTCTCACTTTGCAGATTGTATAGGCTCTGAAATGGATCTTAATACTTCTGAGATTAGGGACTTGAAGATGGCAGCAGTTCTTCACGATATTGGAAAAATTGGTATTGAAGATAAAATCTTAAAGAAAGATTCAGCCCTGAATGACGAAGAGTTTGCCATTATGAAAGAGCATCCAAGACTTGGATATGAAATTCTTGGGCATATTGATAGCCTCTCAAGCGTCGTTGATGGAATGAGATTTCATCATGAAAGACCAGATGGCACTGGATATCCTTTTGGGTTAAAAGGCGATGAGATTCCTGTCATAGCTATGATCATCTCTGTTGCTGATACCTTTGATGCTATGATTTCCACAAGGCCTTATAGAAAGGGGCTTCCTCCAATGACGGCCTATGATGAAATCATAAAGTTTAGTGGCACTCAATTTAGTGAGGATGTAGTGGAGGCTTTTTGTCGGTGGTTTGAGAAGTCTTCAATGTTTAAAGGCCAAAAACTAGAAAAGAATCGAAAAGCAAGTTAGAATAAGAGAATACTTTAAAAGGAAAGCGAAATGCTTGTGAGAGTTATCGGAGGCCACGGCGGTGTATCTCCAGGATTTAAAGCGACCTCTTATTTAATAGATGGAAAACTTCTTCTTGATGCCGGATCGGTAGCTTCTGGAATTCAGATTGATGAACAAGTCCTGATAGATAATATTCTTATTTCGCATTCACATCTTGATCATATCTCAGACCTTGCTTTTTTAGCAGACAATTGCTTTGGCCTAAAGGGCAGACCTTTTGAAATTCATGCTTCTAAGATTGCTAAAGATAGTATCATGAAACATTTACTAAACGATGAAATCTGGCCTGACTTTACAAAGCTTCCCACTAAAGATGATCCAACCTTAAGGTTTCATGAAGTCGATAGTGAGCAGCCTTTTATGTTAGGCGAATATAAAATCCTTCCTGTTCAGGTAAATCATCCAGCTGGCGGGCATGGTTTCTTAATCGAAAAAAATGGGAAGACTGTTGTCTTTACTCAGGACACTGGACCTACTGATCGGATTTGGGATTTGGCAAAGAAGGCAAAAGACCTCAAGGCCATCTTCACTGAAGTGAGCTTTCCAAACAAGCTTGAGAAAGTGGCCATTGATAGTTTTCATCACACTCCAAGATCTATTGAACAAGAAATAAAGAAAATGCCTGAAGGGGTACCCATTTTCTTAGGGCACCTAAAGCCCAACTATCAGCAGCAGCTTATCCAAGAGGTCGATGATCTCGGTATAGATAGGATTAGCCTATTGACCGCTGATGATACTTCTTTCGTCTTCTAACATATTGAATTAGCTCAAATTTTCTCTAGGATGTAAGGTTCTTTTTACTTGTCAGCCTGTTTTCAAAAGGACAAACTAGCAATAATTTAAAGTATTAGATTCGGAGATTCCTATGGGCTGGTTTAAGCAAGTAAAAAGTCCCAAATTAAAAAGTTCTAAGAAGATGCAGACGGATACTCCGACTGGTCTTTGGAAGAAATGCACAAACTGCGGTGAGATTCTTCAGAGCACACGTTTAAAAGAAAGCTCAGAGGTTTGTCCTTATTGCGATCATCATTTTCGTTTAGGTGCAGTTGAAAGATTAGAGCTTCTCGTAGATGAAGAGAGCTTTTTACCAATAGGTGAGTCTTTAACAACTTCTGATCCTTTAAATTTTGTCGATAAGATCTCATATAAAGATCGTCTTGATCAGGCCTTTGAGAAAACGGGTCTACGAGATGGAACCTTAGCTGGAACCTGTACTATAGAAGGAAAGGCCGCTGCCATTGCTATCATGAACTTTAAGTTTATGGGTGGCTCCATGGGTGTTGTAACTGGAGAGAAGATTGCTCGAGTTATGGATATAGCTTTTGAAAAAAAGATCCCAGCAATCGTTATCTGTTGTTCTGGTGGGGCTAGGATGCAAGAGGGAATCCTCTCCTTAATGCAAATGGGGAAGACTTCAGCTTCAAGGCAGAGACTAAAGAATGCTGGGCTTCCTTATATTTCAGTTTTAACTGACCCTACAACCGGTGGTGTCGCTGCTAGCTTTGCTATGCTTGGTGATGTTAACCTTGCTGAGCCAAAAGCTCTCATAGGCTTTGCAGGGCCAAGGGTGATTGAGCAATCAATTAGACAAACACTCCCTGAAGGCTTTCAAAGGTCTGAGTTTCTCTATGACCACGGTTTTGTAGATAGAATTGTGCATAGAAAAGACTTAAAATCGGAGCTTAGTTTCTTCATGGATATGTTTGGAAATAATACTGACAAGAAAAAGACAAAAGCAAAGTCTAAGGCATAAACGTGGATCGAGGCGGGTCTTGGGATCTTGAAATAGATAACAAGCTAGATGCTCTCTTTGGTATCGAAAAATTTCAAAAAGAAAAAGTAGAACTCAGTTTCTCTGAGAAAAAGAAATTCTTTTCTTCTTTTATAAAACATTTTCAAAAGATCAAGATCATTACAGTCGCTGGAACTAATGGAAAAGGTGAGTGTGCTAGGCTAATTCATGGCCATTTAAGAAAGAGAAATATTTCTGCGGCTCTTTGGACTTCCCCTCATATCCTCTCTGTTAGAGAGCGTTTCATCTTTAACGAATCACTTATTAAAGAGGCAGATTTTGAAGAAGGGCTAGCCCAAATTCCTAGAGAGCTTTCTTATTACGAAGGGCTTTTCTACCTTTTTTGTCATTGGGCAAAAAGCTTAGAAGGGCTTGAGGTTATTCTTTTAGAAGTAGGTCTTGGTGGTCGATTGGATGCTACTAATTTCTTTGATACAGATCTGGTGTGCCTGACTTCAATTTCAAGGGATCATTGTCATATTCTTGGAAACACGTTGGAAGAGATTCTTTTAGAAAAACTCGGAGTATGTAGAAATAAAATTCCTCTTATAAGTGCCTTAACAAGCGATACTTTAAATAAAAAAGTTTCAACCTTTGTAGAAACTCATCAAATTCCATGGGTTAATCTAAAAGAGAAATATCCTAAACTCCCTCTAGCAGCCTATTGGGACCAAAACATGCTTGTAAGCCTTACGGCCGTTGATCTGTTGACTCGCTCAGTCGATAACCTCCAGAGCTTTGATTTAGAAAAACTGCCCCTACCAAAAAATAGCCCAGGACGATTTGAGCAGATGACATTGGAAAATAGAGGCTTTATCTTTATAGGTGCACATAATTTAGATGGTTTAAGAGTTTTGGTGCAAAGTATTTATAACCGCGTCAATCTAGATGAGGAAAGTGAATGTTTTTTCGCATTATCTGATCGTGAAGATGATGAAATAAACTCAATGATGGAAGTCATTATATCTTGCGAGAGGATGAGAAAGAACACTTCAATTTGTTTCTTCGATCATCCTAGAGCTTTGAATCGTGAGAAGTTACTTTCTGTCTTAGACAAAAGAAAAGAAGCAGGAAAGGAAGAGTTAAAATTTGTTAAAAGCTGGACTGAGGCCATTGATAAATCAAGTTGTGAGAAAACTCTCATCTTGGGATCTTACTACTTTATTAGTGAAGTCCAAAAACACCTCCTTAATCGTGGGGCTCATATTATCTCTAACTAGTGTTCAAGCTAGAGAAGACTTTCAATTTAGTCTTGGTGATAAAGTAAGAGTTCTCAGTGATAAGGCCTTTAGAAAAACAAAAGAAAATAAATTTGAAGCTGTAGGTAATGTCATTATTACTCATGCAGAAAATGCCATCTATGGTGAAAAGGCCTCAATGTCTTTTAATACCGGTGAGACTCAAGTCATAGGGAATGTTCGTTACGTTGGACCTAATGTCACTCTTCATGGAACAGAACTTAATTATA
This sequence comes from uncultured Halobacteriovorax sp., assembly GCA_913061265.1. GTDB lineage: Bacteria > Bdellovibrionota > Bacteriovoracia > Bacteriovoracales > Bacteriovoracaceae. Next base: position 9,900 of record CAJXVS010000012.1, read on the forward strand.
ACTTTAAAGACAAGCAGATGAGTGTTCGCAATGCTCGGATCATCTCTGATAATTATGTCGTTCTTGGTAAAGAAATTACTCGTCATTCAAATGATGTTATTACCGGCACAAATGCTGAGTATACGACTTGTATTGATTGCCCAGAGTCCTGGAGTATCTTTGGTAAGAAAATAAAGATTACAGTAGGCGAATACGTGAGGATTTGGCATGCCTATATTAAGATAAAAGGTGTCGTCGTTCTTTATTTTCCTTATATCGTTTTACCTATTAAAAAACAAAGAGAAAGCGGTCTTCTCTTTCCTAGCCTCGCTTTCAATTTTGATGATGGGGTTCGCTTCCAGCAGCCTTGGTTTTGGGCCATAAATGACTCGGTCGATATGACGGTAACTCCTTCAGTTTGGGGAAAACGAGGTCTTGGTGCAGAGATTCAATACAGGCAAGTCATAAAAGATGGTCTCTGGTTTGAGATGAATCATTTAAATAGTTTCGATAAAGTCTATGATTATAACAAAGTGGATAAGGAATTAACGGGTAGTCACTTCTTTAGGCATTTTAGTAACTGGGAACACCATTACAACTCTTCTACGTTTATCAATCATCATGTCTATTTTGATTCTGTGCGCGACTTAGATGTAGAGAGAGATTATGATTTTTTTACAAAATCTAAAACGATTGGTTCTGAAAATGGGGGAGGAGGCTTCTTTGATTTTAGATTGCCATGGGCACAATTAACTATTGAGGGGGATTATAGCCGGAATCAAATTTTCCCTGACGCTAGTGAATTTGATAATCGTTATGTTCAGGTTCTGCCCGAAGTTAACTTATCCCTTATGCCCATAAACTTTTTTCAGTCAGACCTTCCACTTCTAAATAAGTTATCATTTGGCTTTGATTCTGAATTTGTGAACTTTAAACAAAACCATACAAGTGAGAATAGTTTTATTCGAAATGCTTCACGTATTGATTTAGCCCCATATATAAATTGGAACCTTGGGGAGCTTGGTCCAGTCCAGGTTAGTACTAGCGCTCGCCTTGATTATCAAACCTATCACTTTCCTTATGAACTAGAAAAGTCCATGACAAAGTCCGGAATGGTCTATGAGACTGAGTTTTCTATGACTTTAGAAAAACTTTTTGGATTGGCCTATAAAGAGTCGGTCCCTAGTGATAGGATAGATTTTAAAAAGAATGCTACAGAAAAGACTAAGGAAAAGGGACTAGGTGAAAACCTCATTGGAGAAACACCCATTTTCTCCGGTCAGTTAGTTAATAAGAATGTTATTCGAGAAAAGAATTCCTTTAGGCATAAACAAGAGTTTAAGTTAAAGCACTATTTTTTATCCGATCAAAAGATTAGAGGTAATTTAGACTTTAGAAATCAAATTGCTCAAACAGATTCAGCAGGTCAATTTGATTATAAAGACGCCATTCGAGAACAAGAATTTAGACTCTCTCAAGTTTCATCTAGAACATCTTTGCCATTATCAAATACGGCAGAGCTTCAGTGGAACAATTCAATTATTAGAAAAACAGCAAAAACTGCTAACTTGGCCATAGATGATAAGTATCTTCGAGATAATTTTAGCTATGATAGGATTGCTTATTTCAACCTGTCGCAGGGGTATGATTTAGCCGTTGATACAGATGAATTTGAAGAAAAACTGACAAGGCTTCATGTCTCAACAGGTGCCAATGTTTTCAATGTCGATTTTGACTTAAACGAGTATTACTTTTATAGCACGAACGAGCATATCTTATCCTTTAGGATGACTCAAAACGTGGGACCTCATTATTTTAGTGTTGGTTTTGAATATAATAGTTTTATCGACCCTATCTTTAAATTCATTAATACAGAGTTTGGAATTTCGGCAACTAAGAATTTTGATTTCACTGTTATCTATGACTATGATATCGAAGTAAAAGCCTTGCAGAAAAGTGTCTATAAAGTTCTTTATACTCCATTAAATAATTGTTGGAAAATGGAAATTGCTCATACAAAGACAGTCATCGATAAGAGTTTTAGTTTGAATTTCTTGATTAACTTTAACGATAAGAGCTTTAAGTCTCTTTCAGACTTCAGATAATGAAAAAAATCTTAATAGTCGATTTTGATGATAGCTTTATATATAATGTTGCAGAACTTTGCCAAAGCTGGTCTCTAGATTTTGAAGTCCATCATCATAGTAAAATAACTAGTGAGTTCATCACTAGTCATAAATTCAAAAATATCATTTGGGGACCAGGGCCCGGTCATCCCGAGCAATATCCTAAAGCCTTAGAGCTTTTAAAGCATCTTCTTAAAGAAGAGATCTTTCATTTTGGGATTTGTTTAGGCCACCAGTTAATCTTTAAATCTCTTGGTTATGAGATTGTTAGTGCAGAATCAAAGAAACATGGAAGAAGCGGCAAGTTTAAAGTTCCAAAATGGGCTGTCTTTGCAGAAGAATTCTGGGGTTTAGAAATTGATGTTCAATATTATAGTTCTTTGGCAGTTAAGAAAGCTGATACTAGTGACGACCTAAAACTAGTTGTAGATAATGGGGCTGTTTTGTCGGGTTATTCAGAGAACTTTCTAAGTTATCAATTTCACCCAGAAAGTGTTGGTACATCTTGCCCTGAGGCCCTTTTTAGGGGCTTTAAAGAAAAAATGATATAATAGGAAAGTGAAAACGCGACTTCGCTTAGAGGGAATCTATAGCCCTGAAACCATCGATCATATTGAACAACGAGAGATCTTAGATCTTGGCTTTGATTTTAGACCGAAGAGTTTCAATTTTCTTCAGCACTATAAATTCTTAGAGATTCTTGAGGAGAAATTTTCTTCTAGAAACCAATATTGGCTTCATTTTGAAAATGAGCATCCTGATATTATTAAAAAACTACTTGTTGATGCCAAAGAGGTCCTTTCTAAAAAAGGGATTGCAGAAGATCCTATCTTGTTAGAGTTTAGTGATAATCAAAGCCTTGAGTATTACGATAGCTTTAATCAAAGATTCTCTTGGAACTATGTTGACCTAGAAAGTCTAGAGAAAGTTATTCAATCAAAGAACTTAGAAGTTTTAATTATTCCCTTCACTGAAATAGAGCATCTCCATAATACAGGTCGTTTTCAAGAATTCGTTTCTATGTTTCATAAGAAAACATTTAAGGCCATGCATGATAATAAGATTAAACTGGCACTTAAGACAGATTGGGACTCAGACCTTTTTCCAAGTCTTTTTGAATATATCAACTTCGACTTTTGTAGCATCCCAGTTAATGGAAAGATCGAAAGTTCATTTCGCTCTATAGACTGGGTAAAATTTGATTCCAACTTAGATTATTACCAAAACCTCGACTTCTAAAAAGACTTTCATTATATTAACTTCCATGAGAATTCTAATTTCAAATGATGACGGAGTGCATGCTCCTGGAATAAAGATCCTGGCCGAAGAGCTTAGATCTATCGCTGACGTCTGGGTAGTCGCGCCTTTAGAAGAGCGTTCGACCACTGGACATACTTTAACTCTAGACCATCCTATCAGGCTCGTAGAGCTCGAAAAACAAGTTTATGGTTGTAGTGGTTACCCTGCCGATTGCGCTCTTATGGGGATGGCTGAAGTGATGCGAGATCATAGGCCTGACTTAGTCATTGGTGGGATTAATCGAGGAGCCAATCTAGGACAGGATATCTATTATTCTGGAACGGTGGCGGTAGCAAGAGAAGCCTCTTTTCATGGTATTCCCTCTATTGCTGTTTCAACGGTCCTTGATTTTCAGAACTTCGATGAAGGTGATTCTCATTATTTAACGGCAGCGAGGTTTGTTAAAAGAGCCGTCGAAAAAGGGATTCATACTCACTTACCAAGCTTACATCTCCTTAATATTAACGTACCTAATTTGTCAGAAGATAAAATTGAGGGTCACGAGCTGACTACTTTGGGCTTTCGAAACTATTCAGAAGACATTCAAAAACGGCAAGATTTTCGCGGTCGAGATTATTATTGGATAGGCGGAATCTACAAAGGCCACTCCCCATGGGAGTCTTCGGACGGAGAGGCAATTTCTGCCAAGAAAATCTCTATCACGCCCTTAAATCTTTTAAGTCGTGCGCCCGATAAGAAAGTAGACTGGCACCGGATCTTAGAGGAAATCTAAGTTAAACCATCCGGTACCCACTTTACTGGATGATGAAAAAAAAGATTCTTATAATCACATTTCTTTTTGCCTTAATCAGTGGCTGCGCTCATATGAGTAGTGGCCAATATATTCAATTGAAAAGAGGTGAGACCCTAAAGAAAGTTAGTAATGAATTCAAGATTCCTGTTTGGCAAATTAAAGAGGCCAATGTTGGAAAGAAGTTTAAGGCTGGTGAGTGGATTTTCGTTCCAATGGATCGAGGAGTCATGGGGAAGCAAAGTTACCGTCAGGTGGCCTCAGCTGATTATATTTCAAATGGAAACTATACCTGGCCTGTTCCTGCTAGAAAGAAGATCAGCAGCGGCTATGGAAAGCGTTGGGGAAGAAAGCATGAGGGAATTGATATTCCAGCTCCTGTGGGCAGTCACATACTGGCCGTAGCAGGCGGGGTTGTCGCCTATGCGGGAAATGATCTAGGTGGTTATGGAAATCTAACTGTCATCAGTCATGGTGGGGGGATCTTTTCAGTCTACGCCCATGCTAAAGTCTTATTTACTAAAAAAGGTCAAAGAGTTCATCAAGGTCAAGTCATAGCTCAAGTGGGAATGACAGGCAGAACTAGTGGACCGCATCTACACTTTGAATTAAGGCATAATAGCAGGCCTTTAAATCCAGCTAAATTACTTTCTAAGAACTAACTCTTTAATGATTCAAAATAAAGGAGGGCGACATTCTTGGCGTCTTCTAAAGCTGTATGAGCGACTTCACCCATATCAAAATGAGTCATAAGACCTCCACCAGAGCGGCAGGCCTCAGGTAGGATCTCTTTATCTGCAAAGGCCATAGCAACGCTAGACATATCTAGGACTTGGTGATGAAAATGCTCTCTCATAAAATCCCAACCAAGATCTCTTGTCATAAAAGGAAGGTCTATGGCGTTCATAGATTTACCGAACAGGATAATCCTCTGCCCTTCAAAGTATTCACTCACTTCAGGAGACTTAATATACTCGGAGAGCTCAGCCTTAAACTGGGCCATCTCTATGCCTTCAGCGTGGGCCTTTTCGATAAGCTCTTTATTGTGGTCAATGACCCATTGATCGAGTTTAGGTTTAAGAGAATCAAAGCTAGGGCACTTAATAAACCAATGCTTGGCCAGGCTCTCTTGTAAGGTTTTAGTTTTGGCGCAAAAAGGGATCAGACCAAACTCAATAATAAGGTCGTGTTCTGCTAATCCTGTCGCCTCTAGGTCGAATGATAGGTACTTCATTACTTAAGTGTCGCGCTAACGGGGCAATGATCACTAACTTCTTTGAAGCTCTCACCAAGGCGGTCTTCATGAGCTTCGTCACATCGTACTTTCTTGCAATGAGAACCAACTTCAACTTCTTGAACGCTATATTGATCCCATAAGGCTTCAGAGACTAAGATATGATCGAGCAGAGAAGGGGTAAAGTATCCGTCTTCAACTCCGCCGTACCAAAAGGAAGAACATTCAAGTGATTCAGAAAAGTCGATGAGATTGTTTCTATCAACAAAGTTTAAGAATCTTTTGTAGTTATTATTTCTTAGTACATAGTCAGTAGTATTAAAATCACCAACAACGACAAAGTATCTTGCCCCTTGTTTACGGTGCTTCTTAATAAGCTTGCTTAATTGTCCATACTGCCAATATCTCTTGTCAGCATTACTCTGAGTACCGCCGGCCTTTAAATGGACATTGATGGCCGTGAACCTGATACCGTTTTTCTTATTTCTGAATTTTGCAACGGCAGCTGGTCTAAGACCTTTGGCACACTCACGCTTCTCGTTCATGATTTGATCTTCAGAGAAACTTGAAAGCGTTAAGGCAGAAGCTTTATAAACAAAACCTAGCTTTTGATTCCCGAGTCCTCCACATTTACTGAGGCGAACCCTGTATTTAGGAAGGTAGTTCTTAACAAATCTTTTGAAATCAACTTCGTCTACAACCTCTTGAACACCGATTACATCAGCGCCCGTCTTTAGAAGAAGACTTTTAAGTCTTCTCTTATCTGTTTTGTTTGAAGACTTATCTGATCCGTAATTTCTGATATTAAAAGTGGCGAAATTAAAGCCTTTTTTTGCTTTGTTAGTACTCTTTGAAAAAGCATCGGTGCTAAAAAGAGTTAAAAGTATAAGTAGAGCAATTCCATTTTTCATTAACTACCTCAAATCCATCCATGGTCGTTTTTCATCTTGAAAAACCTTTTATATGTAGGGGAAAATCTTAAGATTTCTTCATGGCTCCTGCCAATAAAAACCTAGTCCCAACATAAGCATCGTTTAATGCCATTTATTAGTTGCCTCTAATGTTAATTTTTAGGAGTTCGTCTTGTAAAGGTAGTTGAGCTTTTTAATTGTTAGATTTATATTAAAGATAATCGATAGTTACTAATGCTTGATCAGGTTCGCACCGCGCATCAAGAGGTTGTGACGAATTTCTTAAAAACTCTTTCACTGTTACACTGCATGACAGTAATAAACCATTAATTACACAGTGCTTACATTGACCTTTTCCGGCACAACTTGAAGCGATAGGAAGGGAGTTCTCTCTTAAATAGTCCATTAAGTTTTTATCTAAATCTTCAGGTTTTACCTCAATTTTCATGATGTCTTTTTGAGAGGCTCTTCCAAAGATAATTATTTTAGGCATGATAAATGGGCCCTTCCACGTTTATCTAAAATGAAGCCATTCTTAGGGTTATAAAGCCAAACTTCACCAAGGCTGCTCGAGTGATAAACAGGAATATCCTTCTTAAGAAAAATATCTAAACTACTTTGATTACCTCTATCAGATTCGTAAAGAATGCGTACGGGCTTCTTTAAAAGAAGATGACGAGGGTGGTTTAAGAATTGATCTAGCTCAGAAGCAGACGATGTAGTGTGAATCTTAAATTGAAATAAATTATAAAGATGCTGACCTGGGTCTCTTCCCTTAAATGAAAGGTAGGCGTGAACTCCTTCAGGAGACTCCCTATAGCAAAGAGGAGCAATTGTTTCATCTTGGCTGCTGTCTATTAAGTAAGTATTGAAAAGGGGTTTAAAGTTACTCGAAGCAATTGATGTGATTCCTAAGAAGAAACTTTTTTGATTGAATCTAAGGCCGAAAGGGTGATGGCGGTCTCTATTATCTGGGGAAATGATATTTTGATTTGTTGAGTATTTACCTAAGTCAACATTACATGAAGCACTTTCCTTATCTATTGCCTTATTAGGATTGTCGATGTCTAAGTTGTAGAGTTCATTTGAAATCTTAATCTCTGAAGATGCTTGTTTTTTGAACCTATAATAATTTGAAATAATATTTGTAAATGATAACTTACGGAGAGTCTCACCAAACCTTAATTGCTCTTTGGCCTTAAAATAAGACTTCTCAAAGATTTTATTCTCTAATAGTTGAACCTTGTTTTTCTCTATAAAAAAAGCAAGTTCCGCACTAATGGGAATCTTGCTTGAGAGATAAGTATCTATCAAACGGGCCAATGATTTGAGGGAAGATCTTGGAGAGTAAGTCTTGAGGATCGTTTCAAGCCCGAAAAGAAAAGTCATCGGCGGGGCAAGCCTTGGAAAGTCTCTTTCAAGAGTAGCGTCTTTAAAGTCCCAATACTGAATTCCTTTGCCGGAATCAAGGAGGATTTGAAACCTAGCACTTGGAGTGGCGAGATCTGGCCTTAGGTTCATTTGGATAAGGGACCAAACGACAATCTTCTCGGTTTTATTTAGGCGTCTTTCAATAGGTAAGGAGGACAGGAGCCTTTCAAATAGAATGACACCACCTTTATCACGACCTAAGACACTAAGCTTTTTAGCCTCTACGCTACAATAAGAGGGCCTCTCTTTGAGCGGTCTTAGAGGCGTCTTATCTTCAGTTAATTTTTCTAAAAAAGAAGTACATGAAGAACTACTAAGAATGAATAGACTAATTATTAATTTGGTAAAGACCTTCAACGGTTTCATCCTCGCTAACTTCGATTTCATCAAGGACTTGTTCGCTTAAAAAAGTATCAAAGTCTAAGGCTTCTGCTTCTTTATTAGTGGCCTGAACAGTAAAAATAATCCACATACCGGAGCCATTTTCCCCACTATTACTCTGAGTTTTCGTATCTAGGATCCTGTATCCAGAATTAATAAACTTATAAAAAACCTTATCAAACTGTTTCTCTCGGTAGCCTGTCTTCCTAGGTGGCGGGGCGGGGATATAGTAGGTAAACGTCTGAATTCTAAACGGCTTAACAAGATTTAAAGACTCTAAAGCTCTTCTTACGATGATATTCATTTATGTATTTCCTCATCATTATTGATTTGTTCATTATACTCTCTCGTACTTAAAACGGTCAATTAGTGCCTATAGGTGATGGAAAAACTTTCCCTTTGTTTTTTTTCTTTTATCCAGCCATATCTGGGTTATAATTTATGTATGTGAGGAACAGGATGTTCTTCTCAAGTAGGCAGGATGCCGAAAAGAAAGGGGCCTTTGCAGGGGGCCCCTTTTTTTATTCCCTAATCAAAAAAGTATATTCCCATTCACACCAACAAGAATAAAGTTATCTAGAATTAGACCGTCATCCATTTGGTTGGCGCGATTGTTTCTATCGTAACCTTCATCAAGAGAGACAGTAATCTTAAATACCATTTTATCTATTCTTTCTTGATAGGGCGCTAGGTCTATTAGGTTTTGTCCTAGTTTCCAGTCTGCCTGAACATAATTTCTAATATTATTATTTCTTCCGAACTCTAATTCTTCTTGGTAAAAGCGGTCCCATCCGGCGGGGTCTCTTAATCTATTTTGTGAGTTAGATCCGGTTAATCCACAAGTATGATCGTCGCTATGGCAAACTTCTATTCTTATATTTTCTGGGACTCTCTCAGAGCTCCAAGATAATTGAATTTCTTGTTCAAGATGTATTGGGAGGTAGTCAAATTGAATATAGATCTGATCATAACCGCTTAAGTCTACGGGCTTTGTAACAAGATAGATCTCGTGAGTAGAGCCGCCTTCTCGGCCTCTAAAGAGGACTGCTTTTTCCCCATCGCTTACGCCGCCTAGGTGGTCACTTGTAGCTATTTCAGCATCGACGTTTGATCCATTTCTGCCATTGTCCATGATAACCTTGTCCCATTCTAGTGATCCAGCTCCTACGATGTCCTCTCTTTCAAATGAATCATTAAAGACTAAGCAGACGTCGGGGTGATCCCCAGGAAATAGATCTTGGCATCTAGTGACGCCACTGGTGTTAAAGGGGACACCCTTTTCAATAACGGGAAGCTTATTTTCATCTAGTGCGTCTAGTACTTTATCTAAAGTTTCTTGCTCAACACAGCTTGATAATAGTAGAAAAATAAATATAGAACTTATTGATTTGAGTTTCATGCTTTTTCCTTGATTCATTTAAGCTGATACTAGCGAAGTATCAGCTAGGCTCAATAAAGCGAAAAAACAGTGGCTTATATTATTTTAGACTTTAAAACTTTGCCAACTTTTCAGGTATTTAAGATGGTCTGAATAAAACTATTCATTAAGCTTTTCCATAAAAAGTATCACGTACCCTTTTAGCACCAAAATTTCTTAAAGTTTTTCTTCGGAAGGGGAGAGTTACCTCATATAATAGAGAATTATAAGAGAGCCTAATTTCAAATAGGGTGTTTGTTCGTCCTTACCTTTTCGGGCCCTATCTTTATTTCCAATATTTAAAATCATAGTGTCATTCAGACTACTTAAGGGACTTAATCTATAGTGTCTTATAATTTCTTTAAAATTCTTTGATTATACTAGGGTCATCTTAATCCAGGGACTTATGTGAAAATATGTTCAATAATATTTTTTCTGTTTCTATTTCAGGGGCATGCAGGGGCTCAAAACCTAGTAGTCCCTACTGACCAGGACCTTCTTTTCTTTGTGAACGGAGTTGGTCAATTTGGTTATATTAATAAATCTACATACCAGACAACTTTTTTGGATAACTTACCAGATGGAAAATCCTATGCCTGTGCCTATGATCCAGACAACGAAAGAGTTTATATTCATCAGCCAGATACTGCTTCACTTTATTTTTATAACTTAGTTGATGGTACTTTTACTGAAGTCATTGACTCATCTCCAGACCTCTCCGGAGGACTGCCATGGATGGAGTATGATAAATCGAACAAGACGCTCTTGATTGGGAAAGCGAGTAACTTAGGTGTTTTCGACCCCTCAACAGGATTAAAAATATCGAGTCTTTCACCACAAGGCTTTAGTGGCTCTACTGGTGGAGGCGACCTAGCGATGTCTAGCAACAATGAGCTTTATCTAGCTCCTAACTCAGGTCTTTATTATTTTGATACTTCTCAAACAGGTGATAACGTTACAAGAAAAAGTGCGGAGTCGCTGCCCTTTTATATTACTTCGCTTGCTATAGATAGCAATGATATCTCATGGCTTGCGACAAATGAGGCTAATTCCACCCTAATGAATATGGATCTTATCACTGGTGATTATGTGATTCGGCATGTGGCTAATCATAAAATTAATGACCTCTCAGACCGTCCAAAGGATGTCGTCATAAATTGTCCCGACTCCGACGGCGATGGTGTTGATGATTGTACAGATGTCTTTCCAAACGATCCCGAAAGTTGTGGCGCCAGCTTTACACCAAGCCAGCTAGGGACAGGAACCATTGCGTTTGAAGATCTTTGGCCGCGTAAGGGAGATTATGATTTTAATGATTTAGTTATTTCTTATAGAGTTACAGTTTACCTTGGATGCGAGAATTCCAAGGCGATCAAGATGAAAATCGACCTCGCCATACTTGCCATCGGAGCTGGTTATAAAAATGGTTTTGGAATCGAACTACCCATCTCTAAAGACTTAGTTGAGTCTGTTTCAGGAATTAACTTAACTGAATCCATCATTAATTTGTCTCCAAATAACTTAGAGGTGGGACATGATAATGCTGTCATCATTGCATTTGATAATGCTTTTAAAAATATGGGTGAACCATTAGATAGAATGACAAGAACCAATGGTGGTCACGAAGCCCCCATAAAAGAGTTCTCTATTGATATTAGGTTTACTGAGTTTATTGACTCTAGCTTTCTTTCAAATGCTCCCTTCAATCCCTTCATCTTTGTCAATCAGGATAGAGGGAGAGAGGTTCATTTACCTGGGCATCCCCCTACTGCTCTTGCCCGCACATCACTCTTTAACACAGGAGATGATAAGACTAACCTAGCCTCTAATTATACCTATAAGACAGATAATGGAATGCCATGGGCCCTAAGCATTCAGCATAAGTTTAGAGTTCCAATGGAGAAGACGAGTATTGATGAGGCCTATAGTAATTTTATAAATTTCGCGACTAAGCCAAATGAGGACTTTTCATCATGGTACAGTGATGCCCCAGGAAACCGAAATCATAACAAGATTTATTACCCTAGAGATGATACCAGTCTGTTTGTGGACTAAAGGAAAGTGTATATGAAACTTTTATTTATCTTAGTTCTCGTTTCACTTACTATGAATTCATGCCAAAAACTACCCGTTGAAACGAGCAACAATCAAAAGCCAGACTCTAGTGACCTTCCTAAAGAAAATAAAGTAAACAGCAGGAGCCTAGTCCTAGATAGTATAGTGGTTCCAAAAACATTTAACTTTGAAACCCACCAACTGGTTGACTTTGAGATTCACAATAATCAAAAAGCCAGCTTTATCATTTATGCCTTGGATCCTAAGCGAGAGGACTCAGAACTAGTCGCAAAGTTTTCATCGAACAAAGGTGTCTATAGCTTATCTAAAAGAGTTAATAAAAACGTAAAGGACTTCCTAATAATAAGGTCATCATTTTCAGGTACTACTTATAGGTATGAGAGTTCGATTACAAATAAAATGTTCGTTTACTACTAAGCACTCGACCATTTCTCATCTTTACAATACCCTTTATATATTTGAAGAAAGTCTGAAGCGCTTTAGATCAGTGCCGGTCCTATTCTAATAACTAAAGTCCATCCGGTAAAGACTTCGCAATACACTGAAACAACTTCTTCATATTAGAGCCCGTCGAATTCTGAAGCGGACCAAAGTGATTATAGGCCCAGCCAGCATAGAAATGGGGGGTAACACATCTATTTCCCCCAGACTTAAGTCCAGAACTTAAACGATTATCAGGATGAGTGTGTTTAGAAGACTTTGTATTTGTTTGAATAGAGAAAGTTTGAAGAAGTAATATATAGAAGTATAGCATTTCACACCAAAATTTCTTAAAGTTTTTCTTCGGAAGGGGAGAGTTACCTCATATAATAGAGAATTATAAGAGAGCCTAATTTCAAATAGGGTGTTTGTTCGTCCTTACCTTCCTTTTGGGAAAAGTATCTTGATCCATGGGCGCCTAGGAACTTACCTTTCTTCGCTGCTATACCTATGTTTACTGCAATTTTTACACTTTATAATTTAAGAGATTCAGATACTTTGTTTACGCTCAAAAATAAAAAGTTAAAAAAACTTAGATTATTATGAGTCGTAGCTAGTTTTTCTCTCTGCATGTTATACAAAATTGGGTTATTATTTTGACTATGAATCCAAAGGTAAAAGAGAAATATAATAATTACCCACTAAAGGTTAAAACTGAAATACTTAAACTGAGAGACTTGATATTGCTGGTTGCGAATAGTGATGAGCAGATTGATTTCTTAGGGGAAGAGCTGAAATGGGGAGAACCAAGTTTTTTAACTAAGAGTTCAGGTAGTACAATTCGAATAGACTGGAAGAATAATAATCCTAATCACATTAGTATATTCGTCAATTGCCGAACGAAGCTAATATCTATCTTTAAAGAGTTATACCCACAGGAATTTGATTATATAGGAAATAGAGAGTTACGACTTCCTCTGGACCAAAAATACTCAGAACAAAAGTTACTGAAATGTATTGAGTTGGCTCTGAAGTATAATCTCGTTAAAAATAATTTCTAGGGTTAAAAGACTGCGGAAACCTCTTCATATACCAATTATTTAAGGATTATAACTTACTATCATTATAGCACGTAACTATATAAAAGTAGGTAATCTCGCCAATTCTTTCATGATAATAACTACTTACTTTTTTACATTTATCTTTTATTGATTTGCTGAAGCATTATTTTTTATTGTAAACCGAGGGCAGTTACATCATTCATCCAGGTTTTAATATGAAAGTTCTTTTGCTTACATCTCTTCTCTATACTCTAAATTTTACAGCGCTTGCAGCATACAATGATTCAGGGAGTTGGATCGATATCGATCTTGGGAATGACCATCCTTATAGAGTTTGGAATTTTGTAACTGTTAATAATTCTTATCATGCATGTAATACGGGAAATTCTAATTTCGGTTGTGGAAATGTAGGCGATTGGAACTATGGAGATAACAATGAAGGTGATTATAACTATGGTGAAAGTAATGTAGGTGATCAAAACCGAGGAAGGGACAACTCAGGTTCTAGAAATGTCGGTGCTCGTAATAATGGAAACGGAAATGTAGGTGATGATAATGTGGGGGGAGGCAATATCGGCTCCGCTAACAATGGCGATAGTAATACTGGGGATGGGAATAATGGGCATCTGAATAATGGTCACTATAATACCGGTTACTTAAATGTAGGCTCTCTTAACAGAGGTAATTATAACTGGGGAAGAAACAACAACGGAAATGATAATCGTGGCGATGAAAACATTGGTAACGAGAACATAGGTGATGAAAATACTGGTGACTTCAATGAAGGTGATGAAAACAGAGGAGATAGCAACACTGGTAATAACAATTATGGAGACTCTAATACTGGTAATAACAACTGGGGAGACTCGAATAATGGTCGTAATAACGCAGGGGACTCCAATACTGGTAACACGAACGTAGGTAATTTAAATAACGGAAGTAATAACCAAGGTGACTCTAATACTGGTGATTTCAACGTAGGTAATTCAAACAACGGAAGTAACAATCAAGGCGATTCTAATACTGGTGACTCGAACGTCGGTGATTCAAATATTGGAAGTAATAACCAAGGTGATCGCAACGTAGGTAATTCAAACATCGGTAATCGTAATGAAGGTGATTCAAATACGGGTAATCGCAATGTGGGTGATAATAATCTAGGTAACCGTAACGTAGGTGATCATAATACTGGCAATCGCAACGTAGGTAACTCAAATAACGGTCATCAAAATCATGGTGATTATAATAACGGAAACTCTAATGTTGGAAACAACAATACTGGGAATACCAATACAGGTGACTACAACGTAGGTAACTCAAATAACGGTGACCATAACCAAGGCCATCATAATGATGGAACTGCCAACGTTGGTAATCGTAATACTGGTAGTGCAAATATTGGGAATGCAAATAATGGGAATCTGAACCATGGCCATCGTAATGAAGGAAATGAAAACATAGGAAACTCAAATTTTGGTGACCATAATGAGGGGAACCATAATGAAGGTAACTCAAATACTGGTAACCTTAATATTGGGAATCGTAATGAAGGTGATTTCAATCGTGGTAATTCAAATGTTGGCGATCTAAATGATGGAAACAACAACGTAGGCAACGCAAATACTGGGAATAGAAACGAAGGTAATCGCAATAATGGTAGTGCCAACGTAGGTAATAATAATGACGGTAGCCGAAACAC